>NZ_KI866530.1:0-3563 GCF_000511175.1 Sediminibacterium salmoneum NBRC 103935
TTAGTTGCAAGTGTAGCGAACGACCGTAAGACAATAAAAAGACGACTTAACAAAAGACAAAAAATATGGAAATAGTTTTAGTTCACTGGTTAATCAAAAAAGGACGAGAAATTGACTTTGAAAATCATTGGAAGAAAATGTCAATTGAAGAAGACAACGGACTTTATAGAGAAATACTTACGACGCCAGACAAAAATACGTTTGACCCGAAATTTCAAACTTTCACACTTGAAAACCCTAACTACACGACCTACATCAACGTTGGTATTTGGAAATCCTTGACTGACTTTGACAATGCAATTGAAAAATATTTTCCAAAAGCATCAACCGAAAAAAAGGATGGTAAGACAATTCATACTATTGAGGTTGAAGATTTTGAATTTAAACTTCGAGAGAGAATAGTTTTAAGGAAAGTAAGTGACCGTGGCGTTTCATTGCCTGAGGCAGATAGCATTCAATAACCACAACACATGAAAGAAATGACTTTAGAAGACCGCTACAAAACTTTAATTGAAGCTCGTAATTTTCATTATGACAACTTCAATAAATGGATGACATATTTTTATGTTGCCATTGGTGCATTATTTGTCGGTTACTGCACAATAATATCCTCTGACAAATCTCTACCACAGGTTGAGTATTTGCTTTCAATTTTAGGTTTCATAGTAAGTTTATTATGGTATTGGTCAGCTAAGGGATACTATTACTGGAACATTAACTTTATAAATTTGATAAACTACTATGAGGAGACCCTACTAAAGTTTGACGAGAAAGAGAGAGTATATTTTGTATTCGCAAACAAAGAAACACAAAACAATTATTTTAGTCCTCTGTCTGGGGCAAATATCTCGACCTCTAAGATCGCCATCCTTTTCTCTTTTATTATCTCGACAGTTTGGGGCTTTATTGTAATCAACAAACTGTTTAGTGACTACTCATATAATTGTTGTTGCTTTTCGACACTTTTACAAGTAATAATTTCACTTGCTTCTGTTTTAATTCTTAGCTATTTAATTCCTGTCGGATTTCTAAAAAGCGATAACAAACGTTTTTACGACCTAAAATTATGACTAGGACTTAACGACACGAGACAGCAAGCCATTAACAATGGGCTTTGCGATAGCGGGTGGGCAGTGGTTAATTGAAGTACTTTACTTCTGTTTCACCTTTATGCCTGCCGACAGTTTTGTGATCCGAAAGCCCCATCTTCGGCAAGCTGCATACCGTTAGCAACAACTTTCTTTCCAACTCTCAGCCAGTCCCAATCCACCCCCTAATCCAAATCCGCCTCAAAACTATACTTCTCCTGCGGAAAAGGAGTCATCTTCCCATCAGGCCCTGGTTTCTGTCTTTCCCTTAAAGCAGCTAACTCTTTCTCACCTTCCTCTTTAAGAAACTCCAACAGTGCTGCAAGTTTCTTCATCGGCTTTTTTTCTTCTTCTTTCTCCATCCTACAATTTACGAAATTGTACCAGCCATTCCAAATCCCACCCCAACCCCCAATCTCAACAGTTCCAATCCCCCAAGCAAAACATTCCCCACACATTCAAATTTTTCTTAAATTCAGCTAGCACACCCAACTCGTTAGCATGAAAAAGATCCTCCCCTTCATTTTCCTCCTAATCATCACAGCAACCCTATCCGCCCAGAACAAACAGAAAACCTATCTACTGGTACATGGAGCCTGGCATGGAGCATGGTGCTGGGATAAAGTAGTGCCATTCATGACCAGCAAGGGATATAAGGTAATCGCTATTGATTTACCCGGACACGGTAAAGATACCACCCATCCAGCCACAGTCGGTTTTGCTGATTATGTAAACAAGGTAACCGAAGTTACCCAAGGACTCAACGCGAATCACCATCGGGCGTGGGTTGATTGTAGCCGCTGATCGGAAGACCAGTACTTTCAAACCCGAAATAGCCGATATCCTATTTTATCATGACTGCAGTGAAGCCGATAAGGCTTTTGCCCACCAGAATTTAAACCGTCAGTCATTTGCTCCGCTGGGAACCCCGGTGAAAGTATCAGACAATATCTATGGAGCCATTCCCAAAGTGTATATACTCTGTACTGAAAGCAAGGACTTGGATAAATCCATTTTGCCAACCAGGGTACCCTGCGAAAATGTAATTAAGCTGAAGTCGGGTCATTCTCCCTTTTTCTCCATGCCCGAGAAGTTGGCGAAGGAGTTGATGGGGTTGTAGGTTAAAGTCCATGGGGAAAGACTTCTCGTAAAATTGTATACCTCCCTGTTTTACTTTCTCTTGTACCGGATTTTAGACCGTGTTTTCACGGTATTTTTTCGGAAAAGCCAGTTGTAGACAATCAAACATTGCTTCAAATATTATATTTTAATTTATTCTACTATATTCGTGCTACCCCAATTGTTACACTAAATATTTCTCCTGAATTAATACGGTTGTTAGTAAACACTGATCTATGACTTTTATGTCTAGTACTCAGATATTATTTCTTTAGTGACACAAAAAAGTATAAAAACTATTGATTATAAAGTATGGAACTTGCAAACAGAATTCGAATGATAAGAGAATCTTACGGATATACACAAGCTGAAGTTGCTTATAAGATTAACATATCTCCTCAGGCGTATAGTAAAATTGAAAGAAGGGCTTTAAAGACAAAAATTGAAACTCTAAATAAGATTGCAACTTGTTTGTCTGTTAGTTTATCCTTTTTAGTTGATGTGGGTAATCCAGATTATGTTGAAAAGAAAAACAACCTGTAGGTTGTTGCATGGCATTTTTAGCTATTTAATTTTGTAAAATCAAATTGATGTTTTAATTAATCTTAAAAACGACAAAAGGTTAAATGAGTTCGAGAAAGTGATTAAGAGAATATTTTACATTATTTGATTGTTTTCACATTCATTTTCAAAAAGTATGAATGTCGTTCTAAATCAATGAACGTCAGGAATTTCCCAATTGATAAAATTAAATTTTAAAAATGAAAAAGTTTGTGTTTGGTTTTATCTTGATTTGTCTATCTTTCTCTTGTGAAAAGAACGAATTTAGTGAAGATTCACAAAAAGATTTATTAAAGCGGAATATTTCAAAATCTTCTATAATTAGTGAGTTTGTGAGTTTGTCAAAATCGGAAACTGTTTTAGTTATTGCAGAAAACCGAAGTACTTTGCAAACACTTGAAACAAAAAACAAACCTCTATTTGATAAATTAAATCTTATACATAACCAAAAAGGTAAACTATTGAGTCAGTTGTCTCAACTTTATGGAAAAAAAGCTTGTCGAAATTAACAAATGAAGATTGGAGAGACATTTTTATGGACTATTTTGATTCTGGACTTCAAGTAAATAACAATTTAGTACAAGCTACAAGTGCAGCAAGTTGTCAAAAAGAGTATCAAGACGCTACGAATGCCTGCTTCACTGATTTTCTTGTGGATGAAGCAAATTGTTTTTTTCAAGGATTTTGGGGAATTGTATCAGGTTGTCATTTTGATTCAATTGCTGACCAAACTAAGTGTAATCTTGCTGCAGAAAGAGCTTATAAAAAATGTAAATAAATATGAAATTATTATTT
>NZ_KI866530.1:4894-87046 GCF_000511175.1 Sediminibacterium salmoneum NBRC 103935
AATTCCTCCATTTGTTTCCACTATTATTTGAAACAATAATTGATGCAAGACTTTTAAACGTATTTATGTTGATTACTGTAATTAGTTTGTATTTCTTATCTATATTAAGGAACAAATCAGTAATGAACCGATTTCAGGTATTTATTTCTATTGCAATTTTTTATGAATGGAGAAATGTGGGTGATTTCACAGGAAAATTAAATATTCCTTATTTAATTTTGTTTCTGATTTATAGTTTAATAGCATTGTATGACATTTTTTATATTAAAAAAGATTACGGGAAATATTTTTTTGATTTTGTTTTAATAAAAAATTGGTTTTAGCAATTTATCCTATTAGTACGGCTGAGTCAAAGTTTGACTCAGCCTTATTAGGAATCTACTGTTCTTAATATGATGATTGATTTCGCAAACATCAGTTTTGTACAATTTTAGTAAACGAGTAAGAGGACCAATAATCAAGCAGTCAGTTCGTAGGGTTTAATCATTTTTTGAAGTTCTCCCAATAATGTGTCTGCTTAAAAGCAACAACTCTTCTAGGAATTTCCACCTTCACCTTCATCAATTCCAACCAACAATAAGAACGCTTCCTCCACAGCCCCAATCCACCTAACAAAAGTACCCCAGTTATCCACCCCAAAGAAACTCATGACCGCATTAATTTCATCCCCAAGCCGAATCTATATTAGCTTATTCCCTTGTTCTCTTTTTGGAGTGGCGTAAATTTAACTATAGGCATCAATTTTAAGAATTGCCAATCACCAATAGAAATGAGTACAATTAAGTATAAATATGATAATGTTAGAGGAAGAACTTTTATTCTATGTGCTCTGTTGATGATGGTTTCTGCAAACACAGTATTTGCTTCACGAAGATGAATACATTATGAGAATTAATTTAGGAAATATGCATGGGTTTAAATGGATAAAAAGTGAATTCTGAAACCAAGAACACCAGCCCATAACATTGGTATTGCCAATAGTGGGGCTTGACATTGAAACAATCAGCACCAGTAATTCTGCTGTACTGCGGTTCGGGGCTAGACGAATAAAGCCCAGCTTTAGTTCTTAATATTTAACTTTATCAAAAAGCAAGGCAGCAGTTCCGGCGGACGGAATTCTTTTTCCCCACCCTGCGTAAAGCCTCGGCCGTTATGGGCAATACATTCGCAGACTCAAGAATCTAACTAAAATTTTAAGACAAAAATAGTATTGACCACTGAGTGTAAAATTATTTCCTTTACAGTAAAAATAATGGAGACTAGCAACCATTTCAAAAACGGGGCGAAACCGAAAAGCCAAACGACTAGGATAATTTAAAAAAATAAATGTATATGAAGACAACATTAATTGCAATTTTTATCCTGATGATAGGTGGCTTTGTTCACGGACAAGAGCTAATTCCCTTCAAAGCTGTAAAACTTAACGAGAAGTGGGGCTTCGTAGATAAAACTGGAAAAGAGGTTATTGCCCTGAAGTATGACTCTGCAGAAAATTTCAAAAATGGAAAAGCAAAAGTGTATAGCAAACAATATGCAACTGAACTTTATATTGACAAAACAGGGCAGCTAGCAAAATAAAGAATAACTAATTTCTTGAATAATGTTAGAGTTTCAATTTCCTACTATAGATAGAATAACAATAAATCCGCCTTAAAATTGTACTTCATCTGAGGTACAGGAGTCATCTTCCCATCTGGCCTCGGCTTTCTTATTCCTTCTCAGATCCTATCCCTCCCAAAAAAAATACGTAATTCACGGTATTGCCTCCTGCCAATTAATTTGTTACTTTACCAGAAATTGTATACAATGCGTTTAATATTCTGTTTGTCAATTTTCTTTTTGGCTGCCGCTGCCTTCGGACAAGGTACTACCACTGCGGATTATTACCAGTATCAGCGCGATCAGCAGTTTAAGAAATATATGGAAACCACCGGTAGCAAGGGCATGGCAGGATCGATTAAAACCAATTTTAATTACTCACTTGATAAGAAGGCGACGGATGATTTTTTTGAATTGATCAGGAGGCGCAATCAGGGCAATAAAGTAGTTGAAACAGAAGAGGAAAAAAAGGCCATTCGTCAACAAATGGAAATGGATAAAATCGATGCTAAAATTAAGGCGGATAATGCAGCTGAAGAAGCTCGTGCGCGGAATATTGGCCTATCGGCGGTACGAAAACTTACCTTTCGAGATGGTAGAATTTTCGAAGGCTTTTATTATGGAAAAAGACTTAATGATACAGATCCCTTATTTATGACATTGGTTAGCGGAAAAATGACGCATACGGATGGTGGCGTATATGTGGGTAGTTTTGCACAACACTATGGAATATCATATAAGTGGGAATATGGTATAATGCATTGGCCTGATGGGGAAATGTATAGCGGAGAGTGGAGAAAAGATGCCTATCATGGATATGGTAAGTTTAAAAGAAGAAACGGAGATGTTTATGAGGGACAATTTGAACGTGGCCTTTACCACGGTTTCGGGCGTTTAGTGAATGCTGATGGCAAAGTACAGGAGGGCTTTTGGAGTGACGGTGTTTTTACCGGCGATGAGCCGCCAATTGCTTCTGATATAGCCGGGAAAGACCTAAGTAAAAAAGAAATAGAAGGCCGTCGGCGGTCAGGCCAAGGTAAAGGACGCATTCCTGGGCTCGGCGGTGTATACAAAGGCGAGTTTAGAAATTACAATATGCATGGCAAGGGCACCATTGAATTTGATAAAGGGGGTAGTTACACCGGTGATTTTTTTTATGATGCCATTCAAGGGAAGGGTATCATGAAATTCTATAATGGAGAAGTATATGAAGGGTCATACTTAATGAACAAAAGAAACGGAACAGGAACTTACCGGTGGCCCGATGGAAGCGTATATGAAGGTGAATGGAAGGATAATCAAAAAGAGGGGAAAGGAATAATGCGTTGGTCGAATGGCGATATATACAATGGAGAATGGATAAAAAACAATCCTTCTGGCTTGGGTAAAAAGACCTACGCCGACGGCAGGGTAGAGCAAGGGTTTTGGAAAGATGGAAAGAAAATACGAGAAAATGTTTCCATTTCTAACTGGGAAACTGCGGCAAAAGAAAACTGGACTGCATTGCGTGTGCCGGAAACCGATATCAATATTCAACGCAGCTTACAGGATGGGCAACTAAAGTTTAAAACCAAAACAGGCAACTATTTCTGGGGATGGACCGACCTGGATAAAGCCAAGCCAGAAAACTATGAATACGAACTGGTTTATGAAATAAAAAAGGAGGGGTTCAAAAATGGGCAGGGCGGTATATTAATAGAAATAGATGAAGGGAATGCACCAAACTATTCCAAACTTTTGTACATGATTCAGCCAGATGTTCAAACCTACTATTTAGGTATGTATAATGATGCCAAAAGGGAATGGACATCGCTAACAAGTCCAAATGCGAATGGGGGATGGGTGCACTCATCTGCCGTAAATGGGTTCGCTGCATCAGGCATTTCAACGAATAAACTACGCCTGACAAAAGCTGGTGATGCAATAACGATTTTTGTTAATGACAAACCTTTGTTTACCCAAATTATACAAGCTTCCGGAAGGCCACTTGATAAATTCAGCGGCATTGGAATTGTACAAGGCGGTTTGTTAGAAGGTAGTATTACAGCAATTCGTTTTCATTGATTAAAATAGTAGGGAATTGTATAAATTTGCAGACAATGAAACTAACAATCACAGCACTTGCATTGGCAACAACCATACTGTTCTCTTGTAATCAACAAACAAAAACAGAAAGTCCAACAACAGAAAATACAGCAAATGAAAATCCAACAAATGAAACTGTCACTAATGAAAATATAGCAGTTGGTAACAAGCAAGTTTATCTATATGCACAAAATAGAGACACAACGCGCTTAATATTAGAAATTGCTGGAAATCCCACTTCAGGTAAATTAGACATTTTACCATTTCAGAAAGATAGTAGGATAGGGGTACTTGCAGATGTGCAAATAAAAGGAGATACGCTATTTGCTATGTATACATCTATGCAAGAGGGAAATGAGTCTGAATGTGAAATTGCTTTTCTAAAAAAAGGAGATAGTTATATTTTGACCAATGATATTTTTCTAGAAAGCAACTATCAATACAATTCCGATTATTCGAAAGGTAGCTTTAAGGATAAAAACAGTATCAAATTTGACGGGGATACATTGAAATTGGTAGCAAACAAATAGGACAGATAAGATTTATCTTCTAATATTCTCTAAAAAATGATCCGAAACAGGAATAGCTGTTTCGCCGATCATTATGTTTTTACTGCTGAATTTAACAATCTTATTTCTATTGACTATATACGCTCTGTGCGTTTGCACAAAAGCGTTTTCGGAAAGATCTTCCAGTATCTTTTTGATGGTAGAGCGGGTTTTATAGATTTTATTATCGGTATGGAAGAGCAGATAATTGCCGTCTGATTCAATATAATTAATCTCATCCACCGGAAGGAGTATATTGAATTCGCCGTCCTTTACCAGAATTTCCGGTTTGTATTTTTTATCGTTTTGCGATTGCCGGATGGCAATTTCTACGGATGCAATTAGGTCGCTGTTTTTGAAAGGTTTGGTGATATACGAATATGGCGAAGTTGAAACAGCCTGCCCAATCATTTCGGTATTTTCGTAAGCGGTAAGATAAATAAATGGAATCGAATATTTTTCTTTGATTTGCTGTCCAAGCAAAATTCCATTTTGCTCGTTTTCACCGAGATTGATGTCGAGAATTACTAAGGTTACCGGTTCTTTTCTCAGGATTTCTAATGCTTCTTTTGCATTTTTAGCTTCCAAAACCGTATAGCCATTTTCTGCCAATGCTTTTTTACAGAGTCTCCGGTTCAGAAAATTGTCTTCTACAAGCAGTATTGTTTTTTCCATGATTCTTCTTTTTCCGGCCTAAATAAAATACATCCTCAATTCAAATCCATTATGGCTTTTCAGTTCTATTTTTCCGTTTAATTGATCTATCAGTCCTTTGATAATTTCCTGTCCTAGCCCTTTTTCATTTTTTGCATTAAAATCAAACCCTTCTCCGTTATCAGCGTAGTAGAGTTCTTTATTGCCTGTTTCTTCGTTCTTGGTAAGTTCAATATTAATAATACCGACACTTCTTTTTTTGAAAGCGTGTTTCATACTATTACTAACTAATTCTGTAATAATTAAACCGATCGGCAATGCTTTTTCAATAGACATTGTTTGCAACTCACATTTTACATACAGATTTATTTTCTTTTTGTGATTGTCATATGATTCTTTCACTAATTCAGAAAGTTCGGTTACGTATCTTTTTACATCTACATCGTTTACATTGTCCGATACATTCAGCTTTTTATGAAGCAAAGCCATTGAATGAATACGGTTTTGGTTTTCTCTGATCAGCTCATCAATATTATTAAAGTCAACACTTTCTTTTTGAATTTCCAAGATGCTGATGACGTGCTGCAAGTTATTTTTTACACGGTGTTGCAACTCAGATAAGAGCATTTGTTTCTGGTCTAAAGTTTTAGAAAGTTCGGCTAATTGTTTGTTGATTACTTTGTTTTTACGGCTTATTTCCCTGTTTTTACGGAATAGTAATACGGATGCAATGGCAATTACTGCTAACAAAGTACCAATCCAAATCATTTGGCGGTTTTTCTCTTTTATTTCAGTGGCTTTTGTGTCATTGTCATATTTTTCAGTAACATCCTTAATCTTACTTGCTTCGCGGATTTGTAAGTTTTGAAAACTCAGGTTGTGAAAATCTTTCATGTAGGCAAAAGCGGAATCCCATTTTTTCTCTTCAGCGTATAAATCCAAGCGCATTAAAGGCAAAAATTCCTTGTAGAAATAGCTCATTTTATCATAATACAAATAAGCAGAATCAATGTAAGTATGGGCATCCTTAAATTCACTTTGCTTAAAATATTCACGTGCAATATTGCGGTACATCATTGCCACAAAGGTGTAATTGTTTGTTTTTTGGTAATGAGGAATTACCCGCTTAAAATTCCTGATTGCTTGCTGCTTGTCTCCTTTACCGGCATACCCACCACCCAGCATCGTACAGGCATTGGCAATGTCTTCCGCATTCTGGTATTTCTCTCCGTATTTTAATGCTTTTCCGGCGTTCTCAATTACACCTGTAAAATCACTTTTCATTCTAAGCGAGCTAGCTTTTTGATAGTAGTAATTACTGTAAAGCTCATCGAACTTATGTTCTTCTATTGCCTTTTGTGCAAGGTTCAGGAATTTTTCGTCTTCTTTTAAATCGTTTCCGTTGCGTTTTACTTGGGCCATCAGCAAAAAGGTTTCTGCTGTAATTTTATGAAATTCTTCCGCAGTTGATTTTTCAAGTATATCCAGTAAAACGACCAGTGCTTTGCCTTGCTCAAAATTCCTGTCATATATCTTTGCTTTCAGTAACGCTAACCCCAATTTATATTGGCTTTGTTCTTTCTGCGATAGGTTTTTATCTGGCTGTTCTGCCAAACGCTCTATCTTTTTAATGGCATCTTCTGTTTCGTAATGATACATTAAACTATCTACCGTTACAATCCTTCCCTGGAAAAGATACACTTGTTGAGCAAAGAGGGGTGTGTATACGGTAAAAAAAACACTAGTAAAATGGTGTTTTTTACATTTTTATATTCCATTAGTTCAAACTTTCTTTGATGCAATCGCAAATGTAGAGAAACAATCTGTTTATGTATTAATAGAATAATACATAAACAGATGTTCAACGGTTATTTTTCGAGCTGTTTTGTTATGCTTGGTTCCCATATCACTTGCCCACTACCATTCACAAGTCTTAAGATTCCATTATTGGTAAGTTCAAGTTTTGTGCTTTTATTGACTATATTCCATCTCATATCACCTTTGGGGGCTTTAATTGCATTCCAACGACTAAAATCACCCTGAGACCTCTTAGAATTCATTACAATATCACCATTCGATTCGTATTTAAACACTATTTCCATGTCTTTCATGCCGCTTGTTAATATTCTGCGTGGAATGGCTGTTGATACCACTTCAATTGTTTTAAACTGACAATTATTGCGGTTTAGCACTTCTTCTACCACATATTGCTCCTCTTTATGTCTAAGCTGATAGCGACCATCGGCTGACACCAGAATTTCATTTTCCAATAAACTGTTGCCTGGTGTCATATGGCCCTTATATTTTATAGTAAGTCCGCAAGCTGTGTTGTTAGTTGGTGTTTGAGTCGGTGCTGGTGTTTGAGTAGCAGGTTGAGTAACATTGTTTTTCTTTGGAGCATTGGGCGTTGTCCATATTTCCTGTCCATCTTTGTTTATAAGTACGAGTCGTCCGTCGTTGGTCATTTCTAATCTTACGCTTTTTAGAAGAATTAAAGCCGCAGCAGCATCTCTTCCTGTGGTTATACAATAGGATTTTCCTTGTTTGCTATCCATACAGATATTTCCGTCCGGATTGTAAGAGAAAATGCTGACGCTAGGTTTGTTGCCACTATTGTTTATTGGGAAACGATAGATTTCTTGGAATGGGCAGGCACCACTGGTTAAAATTTCTTCTATCACAAAATTACCATCTGTGGTCACCCGAAAGTGATAACGACCATTGGCAGATACTAATTTTTCTTTTTCTGCCAAACGATCACCTGGTTTCATTGAGGTTTGATATTTTTTTATGGCAGTATTGGCATCACATAGGGATGTTGCGGATGCTGCAGAAGGGGCAGGAGTTGTGGCTGTTGTCTTAGTTACATAAGGCTTTTTATCAGCTTGACACGGCGGATAGATCTCGTTTATATTAAGGATATCCCTGTGGCTCAAACTATCGCGTTGTCCCATAATGGCATCTCCTGCTCCATTTGTATTTTTAGGGCTTATGGTATTTTTATTAATATCTATCGCAAAGGATTTAGAATGATAGTGCATGCAAGAACCATAATCATAGGAACCAAGATTAGATGCTTTATCTGATTCTTTTTGAAAGTTACTCTCGAATCCTTTCTGTACATTTCTTACATCAATGCTCACATAGTTGTCTCGGTCTTCACGGCTTTGTGTGTGGTAGAAGCCCAAAGCATGCATGATCTCATGACATACCGTACCAACTACCGTATTTTCAATCGAAATTTCCTGACGACCGCCTACTCTCCCCATATTAGACCAGTTTCCAACTTTACTCACAAATTCAACATAGTCTGTTTGAGTAGTACGAGGTACTAAACAAATATTTGTTTTCTTATTCATTTCTTCAATACCCTTTTTAATTACGTCATAACGAGGGTGGTTTCTTGGAAGCACATACGGTATGGTAGAATTGGGCCATCTGGCATCATTCACAGAAGGGTCAGCAGCTTGTTGCGTTACTTTGTCCAGCGTTCCTAAGTTGATGTCTCCATCATAAAACACCTGCCCTGTATTGGTTATTTGCACCACAGCATCTTTGGAAGATTTAGCGTTGGGAAGTTTTACTTTGATTTGCTTTTTGGTAGTTACGCCAACATATCCTTCTGTGGGTGGAACTGTTGGTTGCTCTCCTTTATAGTTGCTTTCCCATACCTTCTTATTCGTGGCAGAATAGAGGGTAAGTGTTCCGTTATCTTCTAATACGGCTCGCACCGGTTTGTTGTCGGCTGTTGCGAATTTAGCATCATAGAATGCTTGTGTCATGCTATTCCAAACAGACTTATTGTCCTTGTTATAAATTACCAGGTTCCCGTCTGACTGTAAAGTAAGAGAATGTCTACTACCTAAGTCGACCATACTAGACCATACTAACCCATCCCCATTTGTTTTTTTTAGACTAAGGTTGCCATCGGCTTGCATGGCTAAGTAATACATTTTATTGGCAGAAATAAGGCGTTGGCCTTCTGTTAGTTTTTGTCCGGCTGAAAGGGTATTGGTACCCTGCTGTGCCATCGCTGAATTGCTTGTTGCACTCATAATGCAGATTAAGACTGCAAGGAATAATTGTTTTACACTCATGTTGTATTGTTTATTTAGTATTCGTTTTTTACAATGATTAATTAGCAGACCATATTGGCTTTCCATTTCCGTTTACAAGTCTCAGTTGTCCATCATTGGTCAATTCTAATAACTTCAGGTCTTTAGAAAGTATAGCTGCGGCTTTAGTATCCCTGCCTGTGGTAGCACAATAGGTTTTGCCTTGTTTGCTGTCCATACAAATATTTCCATCCGGATTAAAAGAGAAAAAGCTTTCTTTAGGCTTGGAACCACCATTGGTTAATGGGAAACGATAGATTTCCTCGAACTCACAATCGTTGTTATTCAGAATTTCTTCTATAACAAAATTGCCATCGGTTGTAACCCGCAACTGAAAGCGACCATTCACTGATAGTAACTTTTCATTTGCTGACAAACGATCTCCGCCTATCATACTGGCGGTGTATTTCATAACAGCCTCCTTGGCTTCGCAGCTGGCAGTGGTGGGTTCATCTTCTATACACCGACAGGAAAGTCCGCTGCGTTGAAATCGGTTTACAGCCATAATGCTTCCCGACTTAGGACAGGCGTCTTCATTGTCTGTAAAAAGATAGATAGCAGCGCCACTCTCTTTGGGGTAATTCTCCGTTGTTAAGCCCGGTGAACTTGACCAGAAATAAGCTTGTTCGCCTAGAGAATAATAATTTCCTCCGCTTTGTGCTAATCCTGCGGGTAAAGCGCTGAATCCGCTTTGGTTGGTACCAATGGTTTTAACGTTTTTCCAGTCGGATGTTCGCATCATTTTGCTTGCATTTTTCCAACCCAGAAATTGCTGAAGGTCTTGCCACTCTTCTATCGTGGGGATCCGCCAGCCTTTGGGACAAAGCTTTCCGGTTTTTACCGCATACCAGTTGTATAGTTTACCATATTTCTCATTGTTTTTAGGATCCTCTTTGTAGATCCACCCTCGTGGTTCCTCTATATCTATAAAATCAGGGTACACTAATTTTTGTGTCTCCTTCGAGTTAGAAATGGGCGTTCCGTCATTCAGCTTAGTTACTTTCAGATTCTCCTTTAGCCATCGTTGATTGCCAATTTTCACGGTATTGTAAACATTCCCGTCAATATCCTTAACAGTAGATTGCGCATACGACGATGTAATACCCGCAGCCGTAAATACCAGGGTTAAGTAAAAGATTTTGATTTTTTTCATACAGATTTCAGTTTTCTACCTTTAAAAGGGACAAAGAAACCCGTGTAGTTTTTAAACTTAAAATTTCTGGGATAGAATGGTGTTTTTAGGGATAGAAATTTTTTTTTGAGAATCTTAGAACTAAGCGGAGTAATATTTGCAGATAGATTCCAAGCTTTCCCCAATCCCAACTCTCTACAGTTCCAATCCCCCAAATTAGTTAATACTACAAATTCCGTATTGTTAATATGGCTAAAATTCCGCTAATTGTAAACGTATTTGAATTTGTGATTTATGAAACAAGCCACCATTACCCTATGCTTTTTACTGGCAGGAATATTTGCACAGACGCAACAGGCATTACAGAATTATCAGGCAGCTATAAAAACACTGGAAACTCAGGCTGAAAGCAAAGCAAAATCTGATGAAAGAGGAAAAGCACTTGCTAAGTTCTTTGACAGTCGTATAGCAGAAGTCAGTAAGGAAAAAGCTGTACTGGAAACAGTTCCGTACTTCCGTCAGTTAATGGATTACGATTTTTTGGCTGCATATAAGTTTTTAATGAGAGTCAATAACCAGGATGATATGACAATGTTTATGAACAAATACCTGTCAAAAGATGAGCAAACCCTTGTCAAAGCAATGGCTAGGCACACGACTTTATATGCCAATACCATGAATGGACCTGCCTATCCTTCAAACGTACCACCACCAGGAAAAGGGGTAAAGGGAAATTGGCAGAATAGTGTGAATGTAACTGTCAGTGGCTTAGACGAATTTAATAAAGGATATAGTGCTTATAAAGCTCAGAAATATGCAGAAGCAATGCATTGGTTTATAAAATCAGCTGAAAAAGGGAATGCGAACGGCATGGAAAGTGTTGGACTTTTGTATTTAGAAGGTTCTGGTGTAGAAAAAAGCTTTACTACGGCCCTCAGTTGGTATCAAAAAGCATTACAAGCAAATCCGAAAGACCAGGTTTATAAAGATATGGTTAATCAAATGAGCAACGGTAATGCTGAATTCATTGACGGTAGCGCTTTCTTTAGAGCAGGGAATTATGAAAAAGCAAAAGTGTTTTTTCTGACAGCAGAGCAAAAGGGGCATTTAGCCAGTTCGTTTTCTCTTGGAGCAATTTATTATGAAATAGAAAAGGATTATGCCAAAGGTAAATTGCAGTTTCAAAAAGCCGCTGATAAAGGGTATAAAGAAGCAAAGGAAGCTTTGCGAATCATTGAAGAGGATGAAAAAGCAGAGAAGGTGAGTAAAAACCTAACATCCTTTAAAGGCACAAATGGGAAATATGGATTTAAAGACCCAAAAGGAGAAGAAATAGTAAGCCCTAAATATCATAAAGTAAAGGATTTTTCAGAAGGAATGGCTGCGGTATGTATAATGGAAGATGGGACGGAGAAATGGGGATATATTAATGAAAGCGGAAAAGAGATTACAGCTTTTATATACGGAGATGCGCTTCCCTTTTCAGAGGGACTGGCCGCGGCAAGACCGCTTGGTAAAACCTGGGATGCTTTTTATGGGTTTATCGACAAGACAGGAAAACTGGTTATTCCACATTTGTATCCTTTTGTTTTTGATACAAATATGTCGGATGGGTGGATGTTTATGAATGGGAAGGCCAAAGTGTATAAGGATAAGAGAATTTTCTATATTGATAAAACAGGGAAGGAGGTGAAGTAAAATAGTGTATTCTTCTTGTCACGGTCAATCCACGATAAAGAGAGAATGCAAAAGTATATCTACAGTGACTGGTAATTGAAAAAGAAGAAGAGTCTACATTAAAAAAATACAATCTGCGTAATAAGTTACCTTAAGTTAAGTACTTGCGCAGATTTATTATTTTTTTTCGCTTTTTTATAAAGCGGTATGGAGAATAGTTTGCAATATTATTTACTTAAAGTAATTATACTTATCAAAGGAATCAAGGAAAGCTTTGATTGTGATCCAATTGATTTTGTCAGAATTAGGGAATCGGATATTCATCATCCCAAAAGCAAGTTTTTTAGTTCAAAATCGGTAAAAGTAATATCCGTAGCCAATACCCGTATAACTGAATGTAAAAAAGACGAGAAAGCAAGGAGGCTGGTGGTATTGATTCACGGAGGGGCCTTTGTATCCGGACCAACTAAGCTTCATTGGGATGTTGTTAAAAAGTTATCCAGCTTAACAAGACATGCAATATGGCTTTGTGATTATCCAAAATCTCCTGAATATAAGATTGATGAAATTTCCCGAAATATAGATTTGGTATATGAAAAAGCCCTTAAAGAATATAAATCCGAGAATATTACTTTGATAGGTGATTCTGTTGGTGGAACCTTGGTTATGGCACTTGTTCAAAGATTATTATTTAAAAATATGCCAATTCCTAAGAAAATTATACTGATTTCACCGGTTTGTGATGCTACATTTTCAAATCCTTCTATACCAGTTTTTGAATCAAAAGATATTATGTTGTCTTTGAAAGGTGTTAAAAGTGCCAAAAAAATGTCTGCAGGCCACACTAAATTGGAGAATAGTATTATTTCTCCGGTAAATGGATCATTTAGATATTTCCCCAAAACTATTATGTTTTTAGCCGAGCATGATATCACATTTCCAGATCAGATATTAGTTGCCAACAAGCTTGTTTTTGCACAGGTTGAACACAAGATTTTTATTGGACATGGCATGCCGCATATATGGCCTTTTTTACCCATTATGCCAGAGTCTAAAAAAGCCCTGAGTGAAATTATTCGAGAGATTAATCTTGATTAATAATGATTGGGTTGAATTTCTTAACAAAGGTTAAGCAGATTTAATATACGCTTTATCAAATTTGAAGTGTCAATATTCAGACTGCGTTGGTCTGGATTATTATCTTAACCAGATTTGATGATAAATGAAAGCTTTCTTGTATAAAAAATATGGTGCTCCAGATGTTTTGGAATATGAGGACGTTTCAAAGCCTGTTCCAAAAAAGAATGAATTGCTTATTAGAGTAAAAGCTTCAACAGTTTCTGCTGGGGTAATATGGTTAAGAAAAGGCGAGTATCCGAATTCTAGGTTAATTTCTTTCATGTTAAGATTATATTTCGGCATTTCTAAGCCTAGAGTCAATATGTTAGGTATTGAGTATGCTGGAGTTGTTGAATCTGTTGGAACTGGTGTGCATACTTTTAAAAAAGGGGATAAAGTCTTTGGAACAACTACTGGCTTATATAATGGAACGTATGCAGAATATATATGTGTGCCCGAAAAGGGACGTCAAAATGTAATTGCAAGAATTCCAGAGGGGTTGACTATGGAGGAAGCTGCTGCATTGCCAGTTGGTGGGATGACAGCTTTTTGTATACTGAATAAGGCTAAAGTTGAAAAAGAGCATAAGGTGCTGATTTATGGTGCATCAGGTAGTGTTGGTACTTATGCTATTCAGATTGCGAAATATTATGGTGCACATGTAACTGCCGTTTGTAGTACGCGGAATTTATCTCTGGTAAAGTCATTGGGAGCAGATGAAGTAATTGACTATACGGTTAATCATGATATTCTTTGTAGAGAAAAGTTCGATTTGGTTTTTGATGCTGTTGGAAAATTGCCACATCAGCTTACTCCTTTAATTTTACACGCTAAGGGGAAAGCGTGTTCTGTTAATTCACTTGTTAGTGAGAGACTTAGTTATTTAAATGAACTATTGAATATGATTGACGAGCAAAAGTTAAAAATAGTAATTGATAGAACCTATTCTTTTGTTCAGATGGTTGAAGCACATGAATACGTAGAGCAAGGGCATAAGCGGGGTAATGTTGTAATTTGTCATTAATTAGCATTTATGAAAAAAGTTATTTCATTTTTCATCTTGTTGCTTTTTTATCCTTCAGTTTATGGACAAATTGATAATAAAGAGAAGAATAGTTATAATTTATTTTTAAAAGCTACACAAAAGTGGTTTTCTGCATGGGAATTGCTAAGTAAGGAAGTTTACAATATCGATAGTATTAGACCGGTGGAACTTATATTCTTTGATAAATATTATGTTTACTCAACTTCAGATGTTACTATAAAATGGGGGGAAATAATCGATGGGAATAATTTTCTGAATTTGACTTTCGATTGGAAAAGGAAATTGCATAATGATTCAATCACTTTGCCAGATAATTCTATAATATCTATAAGCTTACTCTCTTTTGCAGCTGAAATACCTAATCAGGATAAATCATATTTTGTAATGCCTTTGCCTGATTTTTGGCAACAGGCTGGGGTGTCAAGCAACGATTTAGGTCTAGATAATTTGATTACAAGTATTTTTATACATGAGTTTACTCATTCTCAGCAAATGCAGAATTTTGGGAAACGTATAACTTATTTTGACAAAGCCAATAAATTTAATTTTGATTTTAGTGATGATATTATTCAGCAGATTTTTCCAAGGATTCAATTTATTCAAAATTATATTTCGAAGAGAATAGTGTTTTATTCCAATCTATAGAGAATAATCAATTAAACAATACCTTATTGCATAAGGGGTTAAGTTTATTTAAGCAAAGACATGAAAACTATTTCAAGGGTGAATTTGAGCAACTAGCTGAGATTGATGAATTATTTCTAACAATGGAAGGGCTGGGTCAATACTCGATGTTTTTATGGTTAGTGCATCCCCAAGGAGGTAATATAAGTAGGACAAAAGCAATAGTTGGTGTAAGACGAGGAAGAAATTGGTGGTCTCAGGATGAGGGATTTGCACTTTTTCTGATATTGGATAGACTAACACAACCCAAATCTTGGATTAAAAATATGTTTAGTTACAAAACTGAAAGTGTAATGTCGCTAATATATAAGTTTTATTTCTTCACTTAAGTGAATTAAAGGCTCATATCAACTATTCAAATTTGCAGTATCTAAAATAAAAATAAGATATGCAAACGAAAAAAGTTTTAATTGGTTTATTCTTTATGTTTTCATTTTGTGTACATCTGAATGCGCAAAATGATATGCGGGATTCAGTTCACAAAAAGTGGTTTCTTGGTAGTACAATGTTTCTTTTGGGTAATTTCGATCAAGTTAATCCACCTAATTTTGGTCAGCTAAATTTTGGTTATCGAATAACAAGTAAGGATGTAGTTTCATTAGAATTTATTACTTGGAAGTATGCATGGCCTCTAGGCATTAATCCCATTTTTAATAAGTCATATGGAAAAACAGAGGAGAAGTTTCCTGGCTATATTCGCGAATTTGGGATTGGTTTGGTTTACCAGAGATTTATCTGGAAAGGTCTTTATGCTTCTGTGCATGTAATGCCAATGATTCAATCTTTCGTAAATGAAAATGGTGTTAAAGTGGATAATGGTTTCCATATATTTAATACCAATCGAATTGGTTATCACTTTAAGTTCTTTAACAATAAATTCTTTATTGAACCGTCTATTGGAATTGCTGGTCGTCCTTATCATAGTAAAATGCCTGATGGTTTTAAACAAAAAGACGATAAGTGGGCAAAATATACTCCTGAGCCAGGATTGCATTTTGGTTTTAATTTCTAAATTGTTAATTTAAAATAATTCGGAATGTCCGCAACTTCTTTTATTGATACTAAGGTAAATGTTAAACTGAAACTTGCTGCTCTTTGGGCAAGTTTCATGTTTTTATATATCTATGTTGATTATTTTCATTTATATATGCCAGGCATGGTGAAGGATTTGTTAGCAGGTAAAGCCTATATTTTTGACATTAATCAGACTTTCATAGTCTCTGCTCTTTTATTATTATCATTGCCTATTCTTATGATTTATTTTTCGGTTGCACTACCTGCCAGGCTAAATCGTATTGTAAATTTAATAGTTGCTACCTTTTATATTCCTTTCACTTTATTTAATTTGTCAGGAATGGTTTGGATTCATATGGTGTTTGCTGCATTCATTGAAGTTTTTATTCTTTTTGTAATTATTGGTTGTGCCTGGAAGTGGCCAGTTCGAGAAAGCTTTATTAAATAGTAGTATTTATAGAAGTTTATAGAAATATCTTTAAATGAAATCGAAAAAAAAATTTTAGAATCAATCGGTAATTTTTCAAGTGATGACATTTCATTATTTGAGTCTAAATGTTCTGTAAAGCATTTTTCTAAGAACGATATACTTCTTAAGTATGGTGAATTCTGTAATAGTTTATTTTATGTTGTTTCTGGATTTTCTTATCAGTTTTCATGTAAAGATGTTGATGAAGTTATCCATGAATTATATTTAGAAGGTGATTGGTGCTTTGATTATTTGAGCTTTGTAACCAAAAAGCCATCACAAACAATTATTAAAGCATATTCAGATTTGGTGATTTTGGAAATTAGTGTTGCTAGTTTACATGAATTGATATTACAATCTCCTTCCTTTTTTCAATTAGGTAGTTTATTGGCTATTAAATTTAATAATGATTTTATTGAATCTAAGATTACAGCGCTTGAAAGGTATAATCATTTATTTTCATCAAAGCCACAGTTGTTTCAATCTTTTCCTTTAAAAATGATAGCTTCTTATTTGAAGATATCTCCTGAAACTTTAAGCAGAATACGAAATGTACGATAAGTAGGAAAAAATTGATTTATATCAAGCAATCATGCCAACTGTTCTTATGACATTTGCTCACAATTCATTCTTTATGGAGCTGAGTTTTAAAAATCTTTCTGGAATATGTTTGTTTTTTGGGTCATTATTGGCAACACTAACAATGCTTATACATCCTGTTGGTGGAAGTTTAGGCGATATTGCTCATATGAAATCGGCATTTAATTTTTCACATGGGATGGCTATTTTTTGTTTGCCTTTTATTGCATTTGGATTTTGGGGTTTGTCAGATGTGCTTTATGATTTGGTCATTACTTATTATTTGTAATAAGAAAATGCCAATTTGGATTGGTTATTATGGCCTGCTTATCTTTTCAGTTATTGGTTTTGCCATTTTGTGGAACTTTAATTTTACGAGCCTTATAGGATTTGCTGCTTTCACTTTTGGAATTGTAAGTTGGAAACTAATCATTGGATTTTACCTGGTATTTTATAAAGATTGACTTACAGTATTTTGACTTCTTTTCTTAACATAAGTTCATATTTCATGTTTTCAAGCTTAATATTTTTACTTGAAACTTATAAATATTCTAAGTTCAAGTAATAAGTGCAATTTTTTGTTGCAGCACTTGATTAGGGGTTAAGTAATTAAATTTTCTAACTGGTCTATCATTCAATAATTGTTCAACACGTTTTATTTGATAATTTGATACCATACTAAGGTCAGCTTTTTAGGGAAAAACCTTCTGATCTGTCCGATTCTATTTTCTACCGTTCCTTTATCTTGACTGGTATAAGGTCTGGTAAAATAGGTGTCAACATTCAACGCTTCTGCAACTTCTGTATGATTAGCAAATCCTAGATCATTATCAAAAGTTACTGTATGCATTGGATAAGCTGCTTGCTCAAGTTTTTTAATAATGACTTTACTCACTGTTTCACTGCGCCTGTTACGAAGCTTGTGAAGACTAGTATGTAAAGTAGCTCTATCTGTCATAACCAATAATGCACCTTTATGGTTCTTACCCATCATAAAATCAACTTCAATATCACCTGGCCTAATTCTTTTGCTGACGATTTTAGGTCGCTTATCTATAGGCACTCGGTTAGGAATAATACCACGGCTATCTTTTTGATTGCCCCGCTTTCTTCTTCGTCTACCGTGTTTCAGGTGCAGATATATTCTTTTGTAGGGTTTATCTGCCGCCTTATTACCATGCTTCGATTGCCAAATCCATTGGTAAAGCCATTCAATACTCAAAGGACATTTGCCTGTCTCTTTGCCTTTAACACTAATCAACTCAGGGCTCCACTTTTCAACAGACAACCATTGAACAGCTTGTTTTTTCATAGACAAATCAAACTTCACCAGCTTGGGTTTATGCTGATGTCTTTGTTCTGTTCTGCGTTGTGCATTGGCCGCCAAATACGTTCCTGCTGTCCTTCCGCGTTGGGCAGTATTCCTGCGGATCTCTCTACTTATGGTAGATGGATTTACCCCAAGTTGCTCCGCTATCCAATTTTGTTTCATTCCAGAAGTAATGAACGATTCAATCTGATATCTTTGTATCAAACTAAGTTGAGTGTAATTTTTTGTCATAGTAACCAAAAGGTCGCACTACTTGGTCAAAAGGCAAAAAGCCCTCAAAAGCTTTTTTGCCTTTTGTTTAAAAATTGCACTTATCTGTTGAACTCAGCTATTTAATTCTATATGAACTTCCAGATTATTGTTTTGCAAATGTTTTTTTCCGGTTTCTTTTTGTTTAGTTCTTTTAGTCCAGAGAAAAAGAAAGTACTGATTATAGTAAGTAGTTATGGAAAAGAGGAAGGTGTTCAAAGACCAGGATACGAGTTTGAGGAATTTTCTAAAGCATATATAATTTTTAAAGACAATGGGTTAGATATTGATGTTGCTAGTCCTAAAGGAGGTAATGTTGAACCAGATAAATTTAATACGGCTAAACCTTATAATAAATTAGTCTTAGAAGATACGAAAGCAATGTCTTTGTTAAAAAATACAAAAGCCACAGTTCAGCTTAAACCAGAAGATTATGATGCAGTATATATTGTTGGGGGTAAGGGAGCGATGTTTGATTTACCGTTTGATCCATCTCTTCTTGAACTACTTAGTGAGGTGTATAAGAAGCAAAATAGTATTGTTGCTGCTGTTTGTCATGGGCCTGCTGCTTTAGTTAATGTAAAGCTTAATGATTCAACATTCTTGGTGGCAGGGAAGAGAATGACTGGATTTTCAAATGAGGAAGAAGTTAACTTTGGTCAAAAGTGGAAATCTGAATTTCCTTTTTTACTTGAAGATAAACTGAAACTAAGAGGGGTAGAATATGAAAGCAGTGAACCCATGCTCCCGCAAGTAACTGTTGATAGAAGGATTGTTACGGGACAGAATCCTTTTTCTACTTCATTGCTGGCAGAAGAAGTTGTAAGTTTATTAGGTATTCAACCAGTGAAAAGAGATATATTCCCGGATGAACGAAGTATTTATCTTGTAAAAAAAGCTTTGAGTGGTGATACTGTTTGGGCAAAAAAAGAATTAACTACAAATGCGGCTTTATTCGATACACAAATCATTGGTGGATACGGGATTTTTAAACTCATGAATGCTAAGGGAAATGCTGATGAAATTAAAGAAGGCCTCTTTTTATCAGGATTGGTCAGTGGTCTAACATATAATAAAGTTCTTTTGTTCGAGATGGCAAAAGGATATAAGCAATTAAATAACAAAGCAATGGCAAGAACTTTGCTACAACAGATAATCCAAAAAGATCCTGGTTTTGAGAGAGCAATACTATTAATGAAAGATTTATAAATTATTTATCTAATGGAAAATATTTTGGCGAAGATAAAATCAAGAATAATATTTCAGTTATTTGTGATATTTATTCGATATGCATTGGGTACAGCATTTGTATGGGCAAGTATTTTAAAAATTAAGGGAATTCGATTTGAACCGGAATCAGGAGAAACTGCACCTATTAATAGTATATCACACCTTTTAGAAGCAATTTATCGTTCTGGTTTTTATTGGAATTTTATTGGCTGGGGACAATTAATAGCAGGATTCTTATTGATGTCTCAGATTTTTAGTACCCTCGGCGCTATTGTTTATTTTCCTATTATTTTAAGTATTTTCATTCTTACAACTTCTTTTGGTGCATCTTTCTTTTGGATATTGACTTCATCTATGCTTTTTGCTAACATATGTTTATTGCTATGGGATTGGAATAAGTTGAAGTTCATATTTCTTTCAAATCCTGGTATTTATATTGATCAGTCAACGTCTTTTTCAAAATTGAAAGTTTGGTCATTTCTGGGAATTTTAATTTTTCTTTTTATTATTATTTATCGAATTATAACAACCTGACAGCTAGATTGAAAATTAGCATGCTTATAAATCAAGATGAAAAAAAATATTACTAGGTTTATTTTAATGGCTTGTGCTTTTGTATTTTCAATTGCTTTAGTACTTTCTTGCGCATTGTTTTGGCCAATGCCGAAACTGGCCCTTCCTGTTAAATATCGATACGTTTTTATTAAATCTATTAATATAGTTGATGTAGTATCTGGAAAAACTTTGAATAAGAGAGATATACTGATTAGGGGCAATACGATTAGTAAGATTGATACAAGCGGAAATTTAAAAATACCCTTAAATGCTTTAGTTGTTAATGGAAGTAATAAGTTTTTAATTCCCGGTTTATGGGACATGCATACGCATTCTAATCAATTTTCTGAGTGGTTACATCATCCCTTATATATTGCCAATGGAGTAACTGGGATTAGAGATATGTCCGGTCAGCTTGGAAGGGATGACTCTTATTGGGTTGGTAGTCAGGAACGTTTAGGTTGGAATTCAGAGATTCTTGAGAATAAACGAATCTCTCCACGATATGTATTACAAAGTAGTTATCAGATTGATGGGAGATTTTCGGTTCCTGATGGTTATCCGAGCTTTTTCAAGCTTCAGCAAATTGAAGATGTAGATTCCTTATTACAATTTTACAGTCAAGCTAAAGTAGACTTTATTAAGGTCTACAATCGTATACCAGCTAAATCCTATGAGAAACTCCTAAGTAAAGCCCCGAAGTATGGAATGCATATTGCAGGTCATAAGCCTGCTGAAGTAAGTTTAAAAAAAGCTATTGTTCTCGGCCAAAAGAGTTTTGAGCATGGGCGACTTTTTTTGAATGAATCATCTCAGGATACTATTGTTAGTCTTTTGCAGCTTATGAATACAAATAATACTTATTGGGTACCTACTTTACAAACACTCAAGTTTGAAGCAAGTGCTCATATACCTGCCTTTACCAACAATCCAAATTTAAGATATATTACCTGGATTCAGCGTGCATTGTGGTGGGCGCCTGATGTTAATGCTAATCGGAAGCGGAATTTGTCAAAAGATGGAAAGGGTTTGAGTACTATATTTTACAATACTGCTAAAAAGCATATTAAAATTGCTGATTCAATTGGAGTTAGAATTATGTCAGGAACAGATGTTTCAGATTCCTATATTTTTCCAGGGTTTAGTTTACATAAGGAATTACAAGATCTGAGGAGTTGTGGAATGAGTTCTTTGAGCGCCCTGCAGGCTGCAACAATCAATCCTGCTAAGTTTATCGGTAATGATAGCCTTTATGGTTCAATTAATAGTGGTAAAATAGCTGATATGATCATTTTGACGAAGAATCCCTTAGATAATATAGAAAATACAAAAAATGTTTTTGGTGTATTATTTAACGGTCTTTATTATGATGCTAAAAAATTGGAGGAGCTCAAAGCTTTTACTACAAATGCGTCATCCAGTTTTCATATCAATGTTAAGTTGTTTTTTAGTCTATTTAATAGCCCATTGATTCGAGTTCAATGGGCTGATTAGATGTTAATTAACATAAGTTAATTTGGTTCAACAATGCGATTTCTAATTTCGTAGTATGTATATCAAATATATTGTATTTACGTTGATTCAATTTTTTGTTGTAATTAATGTATTATCTGCTCAAAAAGCAGTTGAAATAATGCAGCCTAAAATTGAGTTTGATATAAAATTGGTGTATTGACCCCCTAAATAGCTGGACAGAATTGTACTAAACAATTAAGTCACTAAATTTAGGAAACATGTCAAAAACAAGAAGGAGTTTCTCTGCTTCTGAGAAACTGTCAATTATTAATGAAGCAGACCAGTATGGTGTTAGTGCAACACTACGTAAGCACAATCTTTCACCGACTGTATTTAGGCGTTGGAAGGACAACTTTAATGAAGGGGGTGTTGCCAATCTTCAATCGTATGTCAAGGTTCGCAATCCTGAAGTAGAAGGTCTGGAAGAGCAGATTCGTTTACTTAAGAATATTGTTGCGAAGCAGCAGATTGAACTGGAGTTCAAGACTGAGCTTTTAAAAAAAAGTCAATTCCACGAACAGCGTCGGTCGAAGTAATGCAAAGTTTTCAATCACATCCAATGGTTAGTAAACAGGATCTTTTGTCATGGTCAGGTGTTCCTCGCAGTAGTTTTTACTACAAGCGTGGAGATGGTATACGTGGTCGTAAACCAAGCCAAATGACCATTACCCAAGACGGAGAACTGGTTGAAAACAAGGTGGTTATTGAGCATGTGGAGAAAATTCTTCAACAAGAGTTCTGTTGTTACGGTTACAAAAATGTCTGGGATGAATTAAAAGTGAAGGGATACATCATTAATCACAAGAAAGTATACCGGCTAATGAAAGTCAATCATCTTTTATTTAACCGTAAAATTGGTTCGATAGGTGTACCCAGATCGTTTGTTCGGTTCCGGAAAATAATAGCAACGAGGCCGCTAGAACACCTTTGTATGGATATCAAGTATATCCATATTCATGGAGCACAGCGCAATGCACTATTACTTACCGTAATTGATGCTTTTAGCCGAAAAGTATTGACCCATATGCTTCGGTTTAATATCAAAAAAGGGGACGTGATTATCCTGCTTTCTTTACTGCTAATGGATTACAAAATTGAAAACGTAACAATCAGAAATGATAATGGAGCTCAATTTATTGCGACAGTAGTTAGGCAGTTTTTAAAAGAAAAAGGAGTTAACCAGGAATTTACCCATGTTGCCACTCCAGAAGAAAATGCCTACATAGAATCACTTCACAGCAATATCCAACGAGAAGTAGTGGAACGCTTTGAGTTTGAATCCATTTATCACGCTAAAATGACTTTTGAACGCTATTACAACTGGTACAATAATCACCGGAAACACGGCTCATTGGGTAGAAAATCACCAGAACAGTTCCTGCAATTATTTAACCAAAACACTTTAACCCAAAAAACAAAAGAAATAACCGAAATTGTCTCAAATTTTTAACCCTTTTTGTCCAAAAATTAAGGGGTCGATACACTTTATAGTTCTACCATTGGTGGACACAGGCTTACTGCATTTGATGGATTTTTACCTCTTCTATAAATTAACAGTCTATAAAATGCTTTTTTTAATAATCTCGCTTAATTTCAATGAAAAAGGTTAATTAATAAGTAACTCTATGGAAAAGGTATTATTCGAGTTTATTGAAAAGTACATGGTTTTAACCGAGGAGGAGAAAGAAGCGATTCTTGATATGCAGGTGTTTAAGTATTATAAAAAAGGAGATGTTTTATTGAAAGAAGGACAATATTCTTTAGATAGCTATTTTGTTTTGCAAGGCTGTATAAGATCTTATTATTTAATTGATGGAGAAGAAAAAACAACTGCTTTTTTTACTGAAATGGAGACTTGTGTTCCTTTGTGCAGTAAAAATAATGAGCCATCAGAATTCAATGTAGATTGTTTGGAGAACAGTATTTTGGTAATTGCTAATCCGGATACTGAGAAAAAATTGTTTACAGAGTTTCCCCGTTTTGCCAATATGTGCAGAATTTTATCAGAAGAATTATTGGTTAAAGTGCAATTTAATTTGGACAGTTTTAAAACTCATACACCGGAGCAGCGGTATCTTCACATGCTCGAACAAAGACCCGATTTAATTCAAAGAGCACCTCAACATCAAATAGCCAGTTTTTTAGGCATTACCCCTCAATCCCTGAGTAGAATCAGAAAAAGGCTGGCTTCTACCTAATTGATAATTAGTTAACTAAAGTTAATTTCTTCTATTTCATTTAGTATTTACTTGCTGACTGAAATTAAAAATTATATGAAAAAGAAATTTGCTTTAGTTCTACTGCTTTTTTGTGGTCTGATTTTTTATGTAAAAGCTGAAATGGCAGATACAATAAAGATTAGTGCTTCTAGCATTAATACCAGTGTATTGAAAGAAGGGACTCACCGTTATTTAGTGTACATGAAAATGAAAAAAGACTCGGTGAGAACACAAACACAATATTGGACAAGAGATATTAAGCGTTCTAAGTATCAGGGTAGAGATGTCATAGAAATTAATCAATCTTGGGAAGACAAAGATAGTATTATGCATATTGTCAAGTCTCTTTCCGATGCTAAAACAATGCAGCCTCTATATCATCATACCTGGTGGAAAGTGCAAAGGTCTGCCAATCCAATTAAAGTAGTTAGTTCTACCATTGTTGATTTTATAAATAATACAGTTGAAATGGATGGTAAGCAATTAGGAGAAACAGATACATCTAAGCGAATCAGGCCTATATGGATGGCCTTTAAATCTGCTGAGAAGCAGTTCCATTTAAATTGGCATTCTGATCTTGAAACTTTTCCGGTTTTACCATATAAAGACAAGGTGGTTTTTGAGATTCCATTTTATGACCCTGGAACTGGTGCCGGATTAACTAAAGCACATTACAAAGTAGATGGATCTGCTTCATTGAGTGGATATAATGATCAGGTGATTGATTGTTGGTTATTGGTACATCAAAGCCCTGGCAATAAAGAAGTGTTCTGGGTAAGTAAAAAGACCAAAGAAGTATTGAAGCTTGAACAGGAGATTAATGGCACATTTTATAGATATAAAATCAAACTGGGATTTAGTAATTAATCTGCTTACAAGAGCATACAAACTGACAAAAATGTATTTAACAAGAAGAGATTGGTTGCAGATTTTAGAAAATGCTTTAGCCTATATAATAGTTTTAGCAATGTTGGCTTATGGGGTTGGTAAACTGGTTCAGTTTAAGCATGCGCAGCATGTATCTACACCTGTTTCTGAATTGTCTGGCATGCAATTAATGTGGGCATTTTATGGATATTCCAGGCCTTTTGTATTAACGCTTGGTGTATTAGAGATTATTGGCGGCCTGCTGGTTTTAGTAAAGCGCTATAGATTAATTGGCTGTTTATTGGTCTCTACAATTTTAATTAATGTTATTTTACAGGATATTTTTTATAATGTAAATATTGGTGCGCTTAGGGCTGCAATCTTATATCAAATTACCATTTTCATAATTTTTATCCTTAACAAACAGATCGTTATTGGTGTTTGGAAAAAATTGATACAAGCCAATGTAAATCATGATGATTTGAAGAAGAAGCTCTATATTCTTTTAGTTTCTATAATGCTTTTTGTTTTATTGAGAATTGTTGAATACTATATTACAATACGATGGTGATACCCTTCACTTTAGACGCTAATCCAATTGTTTTGATTGATGGTGAATGTAATTTTTGCAATCGGACTTTAATGTTTATTTTAAAGTATGATAGAGATGAAATGTTTTATTTTGGATCACAGCAAAGTAAAGTTGCACAGAATTTATTAAGTAAGTATAATTACAAAGATGAGTCCCTTACTACTATATACTTGATTCATAACGGTAAGGTGTTTACAAAATCTTCGGCTATTATTGAAATTGCTAAAAGATTGAGTGGATTTCCCAGATATCTGTCATTGCTTAGATTTATACCAAAGCCAATTCGTGATTGGTTTTATGATTTATTTTCAAAATATCGTTTTTTTTAGGAAGGCGTAAAACTATTTGTTTAATACCAACTCCTAGTTTAATAAGTAGAATGATTAAAGACAATTAAAAAAAACATTATGAAAAAAGCATTCCTTTCATTTTCTCTTTTATTTGTAATTGCCCTTACAAACTATGCACAAGCAGATATTAGACCTAGTACATTTCAGCTAGGACAAAATCAAAAGACAGTTCCCTATAGGATTTTTCAAACTCAAAGTGCAAAAGTTTGTATAAAGCTGGATACCCGTACTGGACAAATGTGGCAAATACATTTTGGACAAGATAATAGTCAAAGATTTATCAATAACCTAAATGAACAACCTTTAGTTAAGAATACTTTAGACGGAAATGATCGATTTACACTGATCCCTACCCAGCTTTTCTTTACTTTTATTCTTTTAGATCATATTACTGGTAAAACTTGGCAGGTAGATTGGTCGGATGATCCCCAAATACGAAATGTTAATCCTATACAATAATTAACTAGAGTGCAAAAAAAAGTCAGGCGACAACTTACATTATTTGTTAACCCTAATGATGCCATTAATATTGAAAAAATTAGACGAATGTATAATCTAGTACAATTCGATTTAATTAAGGCACATGTTACCCTTTGTAGAGAAGATGAAATTATTGATCAGGATAGAGTTTTGGCAAATTTGTATAATATCAGTAAAAAGTCTTTTACTGTAAATTTTGGCAAGGTTGTTCGTTTTGAAGAAGGGAAAGGTGTTCTAATTCCAGCATTAAAAGATAATGCAGAATTTTATGGATTACGGGCAAGCATATTAAATGGACTTTTTAACCCGCCAAGAATCCATTTTCCACACATAACTTTAATGCATCCAAGAAATTCTTTGTGCACAGACACTATTTTTTATCAGATTCAAAAATATTTGTTGCCTGCTAAATTGACGTTTCAGTCAATAAGTTTAATTGAACAAGAGGATGATGGGAAATGGAAAACTTTGGATGTATTCAAACTTTTTGATAATATTATTTAATCTATTAAGTATTAAATAATGCAAATGACAGGCCCGAATAAAGATATCCAGTTTCCTCTTGCAAATTATAACAGACTTTGCTTTTTAAAGAATGCCGTCAAGAACCCTAATATCATTGTTGGTGACTATACCTATTATGACGATTTTGACAATGTTGAGAACTTTGAGAAAAATGTAAAGTATCATTTTGATTTTGTTGGAGACAAGTTGATAATTGGTAAATTTTCTATGATTGCATCTGATGTAAAGTTCATAATGAACGGCGCTAACCATTTGTCAAATGCAATTTCGTCTTATCCGTTCGCCATTTTTGGAAATGGTTGGGAAAATGCAATGGAGGATAAATCTTACCCCAATAAGGGCGACATTATTATAGGTAATGATGTCTGGATTGGTTATAACGCTACAATTATGGCAGGTGTAACTATTGGTGACGGCGCCATCATTGCAACAAATTCTACTGTAATTAGGGATGTTGAACCTTACTCCATTGTAGGGGGTAATCCAGCAAAAGAAATTAAAAAGCGTTTTGATGATGAAACAATATCTAAACTACTAGATATTAAATGGTGGGACTGGGATATCGATAAAATTACCAGAAATATACAAAACCTAACAGGTACATTTATTGATAAATTGATTTAATATCTTATCTTTTTCTTTTATGATTTCACCAGAATTTCTGTATGTAAATATTTCTGAAAAACAATCTGCTTATTTTCTTTCTGTTATAGAAAGAATCGGTAAGCCCAGGATTGTCAAGAAGGGTGAAGTATTAATTCGAGAAGGCAAATGTTCAACTTTCTTTTTTTATATTAAATCTGGAGCGTTTAAAACTTCTATTGTTAGAAATGATAAATCTTATATTCTTGGTTTTACCTTAAATGGAGATATTGATTGTTGCCCTTCTTCGCTTTTAAAGAATATTAAAAATAATTTTTCAATTGAAGCCATTTCTGATAGTGATGTTCTTATTTGTGATTTTAAGGATTTTAAAAATATTTGCAGTCCAGAAAAATTCAACAGTATTACCAACAATATAATGGCTAACTATATTCGTATTCTGGAGAATAGGGTTATAGAAGCTATTTCTCTCACTGCCGAGGATCGGTATAATTATTTATTAGAAAATAACCCTTTAATAATCAAGAGTATTCCATTAAGTCTTATTGCTTCTTATTTAGGTATTACTAAAGAACGTTTAAGCAGGATTAGACGAAGTTATAAAAGTTGACTTTAGTCAAATATTTCAGTCTTGATTAATTGTACTTTTAAATAGTAGATTTAATCATTATGAAAAGAGGTAAATTACTTTTGATAGCTATTTTCTTTAGTTTTTTTCTGTAAAAAGTTACAGTCAGCGAGTACTTGTATATGCAGATTCTATTAGAAACCATTATCAGATTCCTGAATTGTCTTATGCTGTTTTAAACTCGAAGAAGATTTTGGAAATGAGTGCATTAGGTAAGCATGCTGTTCATCTCCCAGACACGGCTACTTTAAACGATCGTTTCCATATTGCATCGAATACAAAAGCTATGACCGCTTTTATAATTGCAAAGTTTGTGGAAAGTGGAAAACTAAGTTGGTCAAGCAAGTTCTTTGATTTGTTTCCAGAATGGAAAAAGGAAAGTAAGGCAGAATACGCAAATATTACTTTAAAGGATTTGCTTTCTCATAGAGCAGGGATTCATACACTGCAAGGGGATAGTACTGATCCGGAAGTCCCTTCTTTTAATGGAACCAAAGTGGAAAAACGAAAGGCATTTGGGAGGTTCGTGTTAACAATTGAGCCATTAAAGACGGATAGTCTGCGGCCCTTTATATATTCAAATGCAGGATATACTTTGGCTACTTTGATGTTAGAGAAAGTAGCTAATCAATCCTGGGAAGAGCTGGTTATTAAAGTATTTAACGAAGATTTGAAATGGGAGGTGGCATTTTCATGGCCTGAAAACCAAAAACGCAAAGATACCTGGGGGCATAGTTTTGAAAAAGGCACTTTAATTCCTGTTCCTTCAAATACCGACTTTCGGTTGGATTATACCGAACCTGCCGGTGATTTAAATATGAAAATTAAAGATTTTGCTAAGTTTATTCAATTGAATCTGGAAGGGTTACAAGGGAAGAATAATTATTTGAAAGCAAGCACTTATTCATTCCTGCATAATGGATTAAAGAATTATGCTATGGGTTGGTATAATGTTTACGAGAATGAAAATGAGTACTCTACTCATTCTGGTACAGTTGGAACCTATTATACTACTGTGCAGATTGATCGTAAGAAAGGAATTGGATACATAATTTTTACCAATTCATTCAATAACAATACACAACAAGGGGTAAGGTTGTTAATGCGTAGATTGAAAGAAGTATTTCAGTAATTGGCCTTCACATTCCGATAATAACTAACTAAATGACACCAAGAATTGAATATTTAAAGGAGAAAAAACTGGTTGGTAAACGCCTTGCTATGAGTTTGGCCAATAATAAAACAGGCGAACTATGGCAGCAATTCTTACCAAAACGCAGAGAAATCTCAAATCATATAAACAATGATTTAATTTCTATGCAAGTGTATGCACCTACCTATTTTTCAGATTTTAAACCTTCCAATGAATTTGAAAAATGGGCATCTGTTGAAGTGGCCAATTTTGAAAAAGTACCAGCAGCAATGGAAACCTTTACCTTAGCAGGAGGTCTTTATGCCGTTTTTGACTATAAAGGTTCAAGTAACGATCCGGGCATTTTTCAATTTATTTTGGGAACTTGGTTGCCGAGTTCTGGTTACCTTTTAGACGACAGACCTCATTTTGAGGTATTGGGTGAGAAATACAAAAACAATGACCCGGATTCAGAAGAAGAAATTTGGATACCCATTAAGACCCAATGAAAAAGTTAAATAAGCCAATATAATTAGCGATAAGAATGAAAAAGAATAATACAAAATGTCTTAATTGTGAATCTCAAACCATAGGAAAATATTGCCATAACTGCGGTCAAAAAACAGATACTAAAAGGTTAGATTTTATACATTTCATAAGTCATGATCTGATTCATGGAGTATTTCATTTTGATAAAGGATTACCACTTACTGTAAAAGAATTAATTGTAAGACCAGGAAAAGTTGCGAGAAATTATATTCAAGGTAAACGGATAAGTTATTACAACTTTTTTATTTGATACTGATTATGATAGGGTTGATTTTGACAACTAAAGGATTGTATAAAAGCAATTATATTGATGATTCTGCTCCTATTCAATCTGAATATCAGAATGGAATTAATTTCGCCCAGAAGAATTTAAAAGCTATTTTTTTACTTTTTATTCCAATGATAGTTTTTAGTTTAAAAATGATATACCGCAAACTAAATTTCAATATTTCAGAGTTTAGCATTATTGCAGTCGTCAATGTTTTCTATTTCCTGTTATTTGCCTTAGTATCTAATATTATTTACTTTCTATCGGCCTTTTTAAATTTTGAAATCAGTGAAAACACCAGTGCCTTTTTTGTGTATTTGGGAATATTGAGCTTTATTCGGGTATTATACCTGACGTTTCAACCCTATATTAAATCAAAGTTGGTTTTATTTATTAAAGCAATGCTTACCACCCTTTTGTTTTTTGTTATATTGCTTTTAACGATTATGATGATGATTGCCATTGCTAAATAGAAAGAAGGGAGTAATAGTGTATAATAAAGTGTAGTTTATTTACATGTCCTAATTTTAAATGATGGAAATATTAAACTATATCCTTGGTATTGATCCTAATTATATCATTATTGGGTTACTGGCATTTTTCTATACCTTGGAGCAGGTGTTTGATAATCCATTCGCTTTCAAGCAAAGAGGGAAGCATTTGTTTCAAAACATTCTTTTTCAAATAGTATTCCTTGCTTTAAACTTATTTTTCTTTACTATACTGGTCAACTGTATTGAGTGGCTCAATACTAAAAAAATAGGGCTGCTTTATCTTATAAAATTACCCTTTTGGATAAGGTTGATTTTGAGTGTGATGCTTTTTGATTTTGCAACCTATTGGCTCCATAGGGCTTCGCATAAAATTCCTTTGTTGTGGAGATTGCATAGAGTGCATCATAGCGATACCCAAATGGATTCTTCTACCACCTTTAGATTTCATCCCATTGAATTGGCTATTGTATATCAGGCTGGTAATATAGTTGCGGCAGGAATATTTGGACTGGATGTAACATCATTGGCACTATATTATTTCATTGTTTACATTTTCTTCTTTATAGAACATTCTAACCTGAATTACCCTAATTGTTTGAACAGAACATTAGGACTGCTTTTTGTGATGCCAGACCATCATCGGGTACACCATCACCAGGAGCAGGTGTACACGGATTCCAATTTTGCCGATATTTTCATTATTTGGGACAGGCTTTTTGGAACATTTAAGTTAATTCCTGTGAATCAGATGAAGTATGGCTTGGTTGAATTTGAGGAGGAGAAGCAGCAGTCCTTTCTCTATCTAATGAAAAGTCCCTTTATTACCATTAAAAGAGAAGTTTCAGATAATTCAAAGAATTGAATAACCCCAGTTTCCTCTTAAATCAAAACAATAGCTAAATACGTATTTCTCCGTATTTCCTACATTTTGCTTTTTTGCTAAATTGCCAAACATGAAGTCATTAAGGATTCTTTCAATTATTATAACTTTTTTGTACGTTGTTGTAGCGGCCTATGCACAGTCACCCATATTCTCCAGCCGCAACGCCTATGATCCTCAAAAGAATACAATTGGCAGGTCACAGTACGATTTAATATACAGCCGGTTGTATACCCAGGATATCGGTTGGGCTAAGACAAGCTCATTTGGAATTGAAGTAAGGAGCAGAAATAAGCAGTACAATAAAGTTTATCTCTTTGGAGATTATATTAAATCGTATACTGTTGAGAGAAAAACCTATCTCTATTTGGCGTATATAGAAATGGACCCTGATGCCAGTGGGAATAAAAAAGAGCAATTAAGGTTGTTTTTTTCAGATCATAATATCAGAGAAAAACAAAGGTGGGCAAATGATACCAGGACAGCTAATGAGAAGGAGATAGTTGCCGATATTGACAACAATCCAATTGTATTGGCAGAAACCCAGCCTGATGTTTTTGTGGAAGTAGACCTTTATTATGAAGGAGACAGTGGCCCTAAAAAAAAGGCTTTTGGAACTACCACTTATATCTATGATGTAAACAGTTTTCATCCCACCAAATCTCCAGTCATTATTGGAAAGTTATTTCAGTATAAGCCCGAACTGCTGCGCAAAAAAACTTTTGAATCTGCCAAGCTGGTGAATTATCATTCCAGTGGCATGGTATCTGGCACCATCGATTACATAACTAAAGAGGGTGGAGCGATCCTTCCTGTGTACCGAACGGAAAAGCTGGATGAAAATGGAAAACTAAAGGAAGTGAATTTTAACGATATCATCGGGATGTACATGGACAGTGGTAAAGTTTATTTTAAAGGAGGGCTTGGCATTCCGGCAGGGGTGAAAGAAAAATGGCCGGCTGCTATTCGCGATCTCAAAACCGATCTTAATTTGCTGGAAGAAATTAATCAGAAACTTGGTAGAGAGCCTGTAGAAAATAAAGAACTGCTTGGGCAATTCTTTGTCAATTTTAATAAGCTAGATGAATATGAATGGATTGATGAAACCCGAAAGACCGTTTTTGGTAAGCCTGTCAAATACATTTACAAAGGCACGTATAATAAGGAGGGCGTTCCGCATGGCTGGGGGATTATGTACGCCGCTAACACAGACGACGAATATTTTCTGGGACAGTTTACCAATGGAATGCCCGACGGTTTAGGTATACGAAACAATTTTAAGCTGGATAAGCCCGAAGAAATCTATAGCAGCAGAGGTTTGCATGTAGGAAACCAATTGGTTTATGGCACTAAATATACCAGTGCAGTAAATGGTAACGGTTCATATGCTACCCATGGCGATTTCAGATTGGGTGAGCTAAACGGGACGGGCATTCGCATCTGGTCACGGAGCGATGGGGTTGGTGACGTAGCAGAGGGTAGTTTTAAGGATGGACAACTGCACGGTGCAGGAAGTGTTTATGACAACAACAAGTCGTTGGTTGGCATATTTGAAAAGGGATCCTTCGTATCTGGCAATAGCATTACCGATAAGATTTATGACGACAGGTACTATCCGGGTGCGGTAGTGCTTTACCGGGGTAAAAAATATGTGATCATGAAAAAAGGCAATGGAATGTTTTTGCTCGATGATGGCAGTTCGGTTTCTACCAAGGCTGATCTAACGCTAACCGGTGAACGTTCTCTTCGGGCAAAAGCCTGCCTTATTTGCAATGGAACCGGCTATCTAAAGCCTACAACCAATACTGTCTTTTCCGGGGTAACCAAAACAGAGAAAACCTATCAGACAGGACCCACAGGTTATATCGTTTGGGAAAAGACCACCAAAAGCACCACCGCACCAGTTACCACTTCCCGTACGAGCCGTTGTACAGCTTGTGCGGGAGGATTGGCAGGCAATGAACCTGTACCGCTCGGAACAAATAAAAGATAAGAGTCATTTTTTATAGGTAATTATATAATCATTATTAAATTTGATTATATGAAGCCTATAATAATTGTCTTTTTAGGATTTTTTATTCTATCCTGTAGTACCCATTCTGAATCCACTAAAAATACAGATCCCAATCTGGATTGGTTACTGGGTAACTGGAAAAGAACCAATGAAGAAGCGGGAAAAGAGACCTATGAAAATTGGGGAAAACCCAATGACAGTAGCTATTCTGGTATTGGTTTAACCATTCAAAAAGGCGATACCATATTTCAGGAGAAAATGGACATTTTTCTATCCGGAGGCAAAGGGGCTTTATTCGTAAAAATGCCCGATGAAGAAAAAGCTACCGAGTTTGTGTTGACAGAGCTTACACCCAATGCATTTGTTTTTACAAATGAAGCGAACGAATTCCCCAAAAAGATCAAATATTGGTTAGAAAGGGGAAAGATCAAAGCGGTGATTTCCAATGATTCACTAGAGATTCCTTTTGAATTTGAAAAAATTAAAGAATGAGATCAGTATTCATAGCAATTCTACTGTCAATCAATGGCTTTTTTGTTTTTGGCCAGAATCTGGATAATGAAAAACTAAGATGGTTCAATTTCTATTGGGCTGGGGATAGTGCTAATCCCAAAGAAGCCATGATGTTAAGATCAACCATTGACACAGTTAATTTTAATTTGCGCTGGCAGTTCGATACCGGTTCACCCAGAACATTTGTATATGGCAATGTTTGGAACTCTTTTACAAGGGCATTTCCTTATCTGGATAAATTATTCTTTAAAGTTGATACACTAAAGGCAGATGGATTCATCAATCTTAAAAATGGCGGTATTGTAATTTCAGGAAATAAGCTCCCCAAAAACATCATTGGTTTTTTGCCCAATTATGGGAATAATATAGACAAAGAGGTAATTATGGAAAACCTGGGTTCCTCTACAACCCTTGGTACAATGGGAATTGACCTGTTTAGAAATGGAGTTTTAATTATTGATTTCAAAAAGAATAAAATAGGATACGCAGATCAATTGTCGGCGCAATTTTATGCGAACAAGATGAACACAATTGACTTTACACTGTATCAAAATAGAATCATATTACCGATTAGAATTGGTAATGCATTTTTTCCCTTCTTTTATGATAGTGGCGCCAGTTTATTTCCTTTGAAAACAACAGCCGCATTTCCTGATTTAAGTAATATGGTTAGTTACACCGATACCTTATTTAATATTACTACCTGGGGAAAATCCTATGACGTTCCCGGAGGAAAAATCAGGAAAAAAGTTAAACTGGGTAATCTAAAGATTGGCAGTCCTAAAATTTATGTTCATCCTGATCCGGAACTTTATCATACAAATATTTTTAAGGAAGCGGGAGCATATGGTCTTATCGGTAATGCTTATTTCGAAGACAAAATAATCGTAATAGACTTTACGAAAATGAAGTTTACAATATTGTAATAAGGCACTTGAAACTGAATGCAATGAACAGTGTTCCGAATCAAATCCCAATATAGAGCTGAAATTCAAAAAAATACAATTGGTAAAGAATGATATTTAAATATATAACCTTCAGCATCTCTATTGTATTCATTTCTTTTATTGTTGGGATGATTACGACCGCTATAATTAAAAACTCAAACCTTTATTCGGAAAAGCTTTCCTCACTTAATTTTATCAAAAGCGATTGGGTTAATAAGCTATTCGGAGTTGAATTGGTGAAGTGGGTGGTAAAGAATACAGTATTTAGGTATTTAAATCCTTCCCTGAAATGCGACAGGAAAATGAATATAGCTGATTTGCAACGTATTCGAAAAGAAATGACCAAGGCGGAAATTGATCATTTGTTTGCCTTTGTATTTGTACTGATTTTTGTACTTATTCAGTTGATGAATCAGAAATACCTGGGGGCAGGCATCATGTTAGTAGTGAATATATGGATGAATTTAAATCCCTCTTTGTTGCAGCAGCAAAATAAAAGGAGAATTGATAAGTTAATAAAAAGATTAAATACATAAACTATGGTCATTCTTGCCAAAATACTAATTGCCCTTGTTGCGCTTGAGCATCTTTATTTCCTTTATTTTGAAATGTTTGCCTGGGAAACAATTGGTAAAAAGACATTTAAATCTTTGCCAGCACACTTGTTTACGCCAACCAAGGCTTTAGCCGCTAACCAGGGACTATACAATGGTTTTCTGGCAGCAGGATTAATTTGGACATTTTTTATTACTGATGCAGTTTGGTCAAAAAATATTGCGCTCTTCTTTCTGGTTTGTGTGGCTGTAGCCGGAGTTTATGGGGCAATAACTGCCAGTAAGAAAATCTTCTTTGTTCAGGCCTTGCCAGCCATGATTGCTATCATTTGTTTGCTTATTTATGAAAATGGAAATAATCAATGATCCCGAAGATGGACTTATCTGGAAATGGGAACTAAATAAAAGATAGAAAATGAGACAAAAACTAAACTTAATAACACTCGGAACGGATGAATTTGAAAAATCACTCAACTTTTATGAAAAAGGTCTGGGTTGGAAAAAATCAGATAAAAGTTTGGATGGCTTGGCTTTGTTTGATCTGGGCGGAATTATTTTGGCATTGCATCCAAGAAAGGACCTGGCGGAAGACACAACCTTGCCCTACCAATCAAGCTCCTTTTCTGGTCTGACAATCTCTCATAATACAAGATCGGAGAAAGAAGTAGACGAAATTTTGGAAAAAGTGGCAGCACTTGGTGCTACTATTGTAAAACCAGCGCAGAAGGTTTATTGGGGTGGGTACAGTGGGTACTTTAAAGACCTGGATGGTCATTTATTTGAAGTTGCTTTTAATCCATTCTGGGAACTTGACGAAAATGACAACGTGAAGCTTTAATATTAAATATATATTTATGAACCGAATACTCGTTCTAATCAGTTTATCCGATAGCGGAATTCAAACCATTATTTCCACTCCGGATTTGCCCAAAAGAGAAATGGAATTTGTAAATCAATGGAAACAGGAAGGAATATTGGAAAGCTTCTTTATTTCGGTTTCCAAAAAAGAAGCAGTCTTGATCTTTCAAAATGTGGATGAGGCAAAAACAAAGGAACTAATTGAAATCCTGCCTTACTATCCTTATATGGCCAAAGTTGAATACCACAATTTGAATAAACAGTTTTGATACATTTCTAACCTTCAATAGCGCATGAGATTTTCATCATTGTTAAGGGGTATTTCTTTGTTTTTGCTTTTTTATTTTTTGCTACTTCTCTGGAAGCCAAAAATTCAAGATTAGGATTTATACTACCCAAGGATTCTCTTTCAGTACCTCTTAAGGAAAAATTTATTTCTTTCATCAAGCAAATACACCAGACAGAATTGGCAGACACCAATTTTATCCTGATTCAAGAGCCATATATTCTTGACAATATTTATTGTCTGCAAGAATTGTTTAGTGATTCTTCCTTCTATACAAAAGAAGACTATGAATTCATCAAAGACAAAATCAAACCCACTTCTTTTGTTTGGACTAGTGATATTTTTAACTCAGTAAGAATTATGAGTAAAAATGCTACTAATGAATTTTTTAAAGACAGGCGGAGAAAAGGCTATTACTCTTTTTCAGTACCCATTTTTCTGAAAAACGATACCTATTGCCTTTTTTATTCAGACAATCATTGTGGTTATGAATGCGGGGAAGGTCATTTAAAATTATATAGAAATGAGAAAGGTAAATGGACTGAAGTAAAAACCTACTGTAAATGGATAAGTTAAAATCAATATTCAACAACTTCCTGATTCTTACACTTTGTTTTTGTCTTCTCTTTTCCTGCAAGTCAGAGAATCCCAAAGAAGGCGAATACGAGTTAGCAGTAAAAGGTGGGAAGCTATGGTATAAAGTAATTGGATCCGGTACAAAAACTCCAATTGTAATGTTGCACGGTGGACCAGGGTTTCCGAGTTACTATTTAACCCCGCTTTTCGAATTAGCCAAAGACCGTCAAATCATTGTCTACGACCAATTAAGTTCCGGACGCTCATCCAATTCAGTAGATACCAGTTTAATGAATCTTGAAACTCAGCTGGAACACTTAAATACACTTTTAAAAGAGTTAAATCTCAAAGAGTTTTATCTATATGGCCACTCTTATGGATCAATGCTGGCTGTAAGCCATTATTTACGAGGAGAATATAAGCCAAGTGCTATGATTTTAGAGAGTCCCTTCTTCGACGCAAGAACCTGGGTGGCTGATAGTTACAAGAGAGTTAATGCTATGGATTCCATTGATCGTATTCCTTTATTGAATTTCATTGCAGGAAAGTATACGGACACAGCTAATTACGCAAAGGCTTTGAATAAATATTATTCTTTGTTTTATAACCGGAAAATGAATAGATACCTTGATTCATCCATAGTACATAGCGGAAAGTTGCTCGGTTTACAAATGAACGGTGCTAATGAATTTTTGGTAGGTGGAAATCTAAAAGACATGAATTTGATTGGAGAACTAAAGAACATTAAAGTTCCGGTATTATATACAACAGGAGAGTTTGATATTGCTATGCCTGAAACGGTAAAGAAGTTTCAAAGCCTTACCCCCAATGCGCAATTTGTGGTAATTAATAATGCCGGTCATTCGGTCATGAATGACAATACCGCGGCTGATTTGAAAGCTATTAGGGCTTTTATAAATTCTTTAGAAACAAAGACTAGTAAATAAGTATATTTAAGTACAATCCTTCAATATGCGAATCCTTTACACCGGCATCCTGGTATGCCTTGCTAATTTTGTTTTTTCCCAAAAAAATGCATCCGTCTCATTTGAAAAATGGGTCAGTTTAAAAAGCTCCAATTCCCCGGTTATTTCCCCTGACGGAAAAACAATTGTATATACAGTAACTTCAACCGATTGGGCAGCGAATAGTTACGACTCAGAAATATGGATGTATAAGGAGGGAGGAGAACCTTTCCAACTCACCCGAACCAATAAGTCAAGCAGCACAGCGGTGCAATTTTCTCCGGATGGACGCTTCGTATCATTTCTCGCAGACAGGGGAGAGAAAACCCAATTGCATGTTATTCAAGTGAATGGAGGGGAAGCCATACAAATCAGCAAAGAGGAGGAAGGGGTAAGTGCGTATAAGTGGAGTCCGGATGGATTACAAATTGCCATCACTAAAACCGAAGCAGATACGAAGAGAGATAAAACCATCAAAGAGCGCTATGGTAGTTTTGGTGTAGAAGGAGAAGAGTACAAGCAGACACATTTATGGATACTAAACTTTAACCAGGACAGTGTAAAAATTCAAGCTTCCAAAAGGTTAACTGAGGGCAATTTTAATGTGAGTGGGTTTGATTGGAGCCCGGATGGGAAGAGCATTGTTTTTAATCGCCAGAAAGATCCGCTGATTAATTCTGGCATCAGCGCAGATATTGTTATGATCAATACAAGCGACAAAAAAAGCACCTCCTTGGTTGCCAATCCTGCTGCTGATGGATTTATTCGTTGGAACCCGGAGGGAACCGAATTTGTCTATAACAGTACCGTGACTGATTCTGTTTCTCAGTTTTATAAGAACAACCGGCTTTTTATTTATGATATGGCAAGTAGAAAGAGCCGGGAGATTGCTACCGATATTGATGAGAATAAAAATGTAATTGACTGGAATGCCAAAGGGCTATTTATTTTGGCCCTGGAAAGAACCAAACAGAAGTTGTATACAGTAGATACCAAAACGGGCACCAGCAAACCAGTGTCACTTCCACTTGATTTGGTTGCGGCATTGTCTTTCAGTAAGAATAGTGATGCAATTGCATTATTGGGTAGAAACTATGAAGGACTGAGCGATGTGTATCTATGGCGCATGAATGGACCGGTAAAGTTGATTAGTAATAATGCAGCTCAAATTTCCAGCTGGAATACTCCGGTTAATGAAGTAATTCAATGGAAGAGTAAAGATGGTGCTTCCATCGAAGGCGTTTTATTGAAACCCAGAAACTTTGATCCTGCAAAAAAGTATCCCTTATTGGTTGTAATTCATGGTGGGCCTACTGCAATTGATTTTCCGGAACCGCTTCCAACGAATGTATATCCGGTGATGCAATGGATAGAAAAAGGGGCCGTGGTGCTAAGGGTAAATTACCGCGGTAGTGCAGGATACGGCGAGAAATTCCGGTCTTTAAATGTTCGCAACCTGGGAGTAGGTGATATGTGGGATGTAGTTAGTGGGGTTGAATTTCTCAATAGCAAGGGCTTTATAGATACCTCAAGAATGGGGAGTATGGGATGGAGTCAGGGAGGATATATCTCTGCTTTTCTTACCACCAATACCAATATGTTCAAAGCCATTTCTGTAGGTGCAGGTATTTCCAATTGGGTAACTTATTATGTGAGCACTGATATCACGCCTTTCACCCAGCAATACCTTAAAGCTACGCCCTGGAGTGATATGGACATTTATCTTAAGACCTCACCTATGACCAATATTAGTAAGGCAAGTACGCCTACCTTAATTCAACATGGTGAATTTGATAAGCGCGTTCCTATTTCCAATGCCTATGAATTGTACCGTGGCTTACAAGACAGGGGCATCCCTTCTAAGTTGGTTGTTTACAAAGGTTTTGGCCATGGCATCAATAAACCCAAAGAGCGCTTGGCTGCCATATGGCATAACTGGCAATGGTTTAATAAATATATTTTTGGTGAAGAGGAGGCTTTACCGGTTGACTAAATTTATTTTAAATGCGATTGTATTTTTTGTTAGTTGCTCTTTTGAGTTTGGCTTGCAACCAAGTTCAGACAGCAACAATGGAATTGCTACAAGGTACCTGGCAACATGTAGAAGACCCCACTAATTATTTGGTTTTCGAGAAAAATCTTCGAAAGGAAATAGCAGGGGGTATGTCAGAGTGGGATTCTGAAGCATTTATTCTATCTGATAAATGTCTTAATGAATCAGATAAAGGGGCTGAGGCGACCACTGAAAAGGGATACTATATTAGTTGTGCACAATCCAACCTGTGCTGGTTTGTAGAAGAAGTAGACAAAGACAATCTGGTTTTAAGTTATATGGGTCGGGGTAATTTTTTGACTTATAAGCGAGTAAAAAAATAATTTTTATTAAAAAATAAATATTTATTGTTTATCAATAAATATTTACTATTTTGCGGCATAATTAAAACATCCTATTATGTCAAAAACAAACAATTTTGTATACTGGAGCCTATATACCATTGCCTGGCTCATTTTTGTTGGCTTGTCCATTGAAACCGGAGGCCTGATCGTGAATTTCTTTTTCAGTTTGTACAAACCGGAAGTGGTGGTGAATCTGTATCAGAAATTAGATCTGATGCCAATCTATAAAGAGAGCAAATGGGCTTTCTTCGGGCTTTATGGTTTTTTGTTGGCGATTGGTTTATTAAAAGCCATATTGTTTTATATAATAATTGTGCTGATGCATAAAATGGATATGAAAAAACCATTTAGCTCCTTTGTTTCAAAACAGATATCAAGAGTGAGTTATCTTACCCTGTCCATCGGCTTGCTGGGGTATATAGCGAAAAAGATTACGGCTAGTCTTAACTATTATGGATTTACAACCAGTCACTTAGACCAATTCTGGGTAGATAGTCAGGCATTCATTTTAATGGGGGCTGTGGTTTATATTATTGCAACGATTTTTAAAAAGGGAGTAGAAATTCAAACCGAAAACGATTTAACTGTTTAAGCTATGCCCATAATTGTAAACTTAGATGTGATGATGGCAAAGCGTAAAATGTCACTGAATGAGTTATCAGAAAAAGTTGACCTTACATTGTCTAATCTTTCCATTTTAAAAACTGGAAAAGCAAAAGCCATACGTTTTAGTACTTTAGAATCCATTTGTAAAGCCCTGGATTGTCAGCCAGCCGATATATTGGAATATAGAAGTGGGGATGAAAGTTAACTTACACCTGTAAAAACATATTCTAAATGTTAAGGACAACTACCGAGCTAATTGCCTATTTGAAACTTGAAAAATCAGAAAGAGATGTAACCATCATTCAGTGTCTGGTTAACGCTATATTGAAGTGCGGGAACAAGATGGATATGGATGCCATTTTTGTTCAATTCCTGAATAATCCCTTCGATTTTCATTACTCGTACCTATTTCCCCTTTTTAAAAAGTGGGGAGATGAAAAGGTGGCTGCACAAATTTTTGAGGTAGCAATAAGTAATAATAGGTTGTTAGATGCCAATAGTCCTGAAGTATTAGAATTACTCGGCTATCTGAAATATGCTCCTGTTAAGCAGGTTTTGGTGGATTATATTTTTGAATCCCCGGAAGAATCGGATTATTATATTTCAAAGTACGCCATCCTCGGCTTGCTTCATTTTGATTGTACAGAATACCAGGAGAAAATTAAGACAGCAATTGAAAACTGTTATGGAAAAAATCTGTTTCCGGAATTTATTCCCGCATTGGTTTCCAAGGTACACCATAATCATAAGCTTCTCCGGAATCTATATATATTAGGTTCTGAATATGCTTCAACCGATTGTAATGCAGGAATTGTTTATGGTTTTTCTCTTTGTGGAAATGCGGGGAGAGACTATTTCAGGAAAGTGCTTTTTGATCCGGGTTGGGAAACAGGTTCTACAGGAACAGGGACCATTCACTTCGCTTACCAGGGGCTTAAAAACCTGGGTATAACTTTTAAAGAGCTTTATAATGAAATTAAGTCTCCTGCAATGAGAGACAACCTAAAATACAACTTTGAGGTCTTTATTGCTCTGTTAAGAACGCGAATTGATGATATAGAAACTGAACAAACGGAAAGCTTTACTGACTTACATGCTTTGCTGTTCAAGGGTAAAAACGATGAGGGGGATCATTTTTTTGATTTGGCAACGCTTGTTGAAAAGGCGGAAGAGGCCTACCACTTAGAAAAATTGGTTGAATTAAAAATGAACGAGGAGGCGATTTTGTTGAACTTTAATAGCCTTAATTCTTTTCATTAACACAGCCTTCCCCTTTTTTTAAAAAAATATTCCATATCCTGTAACAAATCATTTGCCTATGCATCCAAACTGAAAATAAAAAACAATAACAATGAAAAAGAAGCTATTGGTTTTCGTATTCAGTATGGTAAGTATTTGGTTTTCTGCACACGCACAGGAAGCTTTTCAGGTTAAAGTAATTGGTAAAGGAAATCCTGTACTGCTTTTCCCCGGTTTTGGCTGCACTGGTGAAATCTTTGAAGAAACCGTAAAAGCTTTGTCGACCAATAATGAATGCCATGTATTCACATTTGCTGGTTTTGGAGGTGTTCCTGCTATTGAAATGCCCTGGTTACCAAAGATTAAGGATCAGGTTGTGACCTATGTTAAAAGTAAAAAATTAAATAAGCCTGTAATCATTGGTCATAGCTTGGGTGGAACCTTAGGTTTATGGTTGGCGGCTACCGATCAATCCTTGTTTAAAAAAGTAATTGCTGTGGATGCATTGCCCTGTAATGGTGCAGTGATGATGCCAAATTATGATGCATCCACCATTGTGTATGAAAGTCCATACAGCAAGCAAATGTTGCAGCAGGATACGGCAAGTTTTCGTAAACAGGCGCTGCAACAGGTTGGATTTATGATGTTGAACAAGGAAAAACAGGCCAAAGTGGTAGACATGATGTTGCAGGCAGATCGTAAAACCTATGTATATGGTTATGTTGATTTGCTTAAATTGGATTTAAGAAACGATATTGCCGGCATTCAGCTACCAGTTGTGGTATTGGCCGCCACCCATCCCAATAAAGCCATGGTTGAAAAAACATATAACGAACAATATGCAAAATTGGGCAATAAAGTCATTCATTATGCAGATAAAGCAGCTCATTTTGTAATGTATGATCAGCCAGAATGGTATATCAATAAAATCAAAGAAAATATTCAGTAAAGTGGCCGATCAGCAATTGTTTACACGCATTTATGAAGAGCATTATACCGCTATTTTCCGTCTGTGTATAGGGTATTTCAGTGGAGAAGAAAGCCTGGCTGCGGATGCCACTCAGGAAGTGTTCATGAAAGTTTGGCAACACCTGTCTAAATTCCGTGCCGAAGCAAAAATCAGTACCTGGCTCTATCGAATTGCCGTGAATACCTGTCTTACATATTTGCGTAAAGCTTCTGTGAAAAAAGAAATTAAAACCGATCAGTTACCCGAAATGGCGGCCGAAGCTTACAATCCTGTGATGGAAGAACGCCTTAAGAAAATGTATGGCTGCATTCAGCAGCTGGATGAAACAGGTAAGATTATTATTCTGATGGTTTTGGAGGGATTGGAATATAGCTCAATTGCTGAAGTAGTAGGCTTGAGGGAAGAAACCCTCCGGGTTCGCATTCACCGTATTAAACAACAATTATCAAACTGTGTACAGATATGAAACCATTTGCCAATTTGGAACAAGCATGGCAACATCAAGCCAATCCGGGGTTACAACGCCCAATGCCGGAACAACTGATGCAGTTGTCCGTAGAACAAACAAAGCAAGTGAAAGCTAAATTTCGCTGGACAATTGGCTTACTGTCTTTTGTGGTATTCATCCTCATCGCGTACTTCGCAACATACGCTGACTTCAGGTTTACTTCGTTTTCTAATGGCTTATTGCTGATGATTGGTTCGCTTACGATTCGTATTGTACTGGAGTGGATAAGCACTTTGCAATTTCAGCGGCTGGATCGATTAACCGATTTTAACACTTTTCTGAAGCAGTCAACTGCATTTTATCGGAAACGTCGCTTATTGCATCTGATATTTACTCCTTTGCTTTACGCTACGTATATAATTGGGTTTGTACTATTGCTTCCCGTATTTAAGCAGGAATTTTCCAACGGAATTTACCTGTACCTGGTTTTTTCAGGTTTTGGTAGCCTTGGGGTACTTGCCTGGTTCATTTACAAGGCCAATCGTAAAGAGTTAGCTGTTCTTGCTAAATTGCAGCGAAAGGAAGTGCCATAAAATAATATTATACCACAGAAATGGAAATCATAATCATATCTCTGACTGCCTTTCTTGTAGCCATCCTGACATTCTTTTCCGGTTTTGGTTTAGGGACTATTCTTACACCCGTATTTATGATTTTCTTCCCTGTAGACTTAGCCATTGCTCTTACAGGGGTTGTCCATTTTTTTAATAATATCTTCAAATTAGTGTTGGTTGGACGAGCAGCAGACAGGCAAGTGGTATTGCGTTTTGGAATTCCTGCAGTGTTGGCTGCTTTACTAGGGTCCTGGTTGTTGCTGAACATCACTAATTGGCAACCGCTTTTTACATATCAACTATTTGGAAAAACTTTTCAGGTGTTCCCGGTAAAGTTTATCATTTCTGTTTTGCTCATTCTCTTTGCAAGCATCGATTTAATTCCTTATTTCAGCAATCTGCAATTCGGCAAGGATAAACTTCCGGTCGGTGGTGCATTAAGTGGATTTTTCGGGGGGCTTTCCGGCAACCAGGGAGCGTTGCGAAGTGCCTTTCTAATTAAAGCAGGTCTCTCTAAAGAAGCATTTGTAGCAACAGCAGTAGTGGTTTCTACTTTTGTGGACTTTACCAGATTGAGTGTTTACGCTACCAGGTTTAACAGTGCGGGTCTTACGGATAACCTGAATCTGGTGGTCTTTGCTACTTTTTCAGCTATTATCGGTGCTTATATTGGCAACAAACTTTTAAAGAAAGTAACTCTTAAGTTTTTACAGGTAACAGTGGCTATTATGTTGATTATACTCTCCCTTGCTTTGGGGGCGGGTTTTATTTAATTGGGAATATAAGAATGGGCTGTGCGGCCCATAGGCAGAAATCTTTTATTAAATACTTTCGGCGAAGAATCAAATCGTTTTTTCTTCACGTTAAGATTAGTAAATGAAACAAATAATTGCGGCCATTTTATTGTTTACGCTGCTTGCAACAACCTCTTGCAAAAAAGAAACCAATAACACCGGTAATCCCTCAAATCCTTATGAACCAATTTCTGTTTTAAATGCCAATTCAGCCTTTGAACATGTATGGGACACCACTATGTTGATGCAGACATTCGGAAAATATGGGATGAGTGATATGACAATAGAAAACGATCACTTGTTTCATTTTGTATACATTCAAAATGCCATTGGAGGGGTAAATGGCTATGAGAGCTTTTATAGAAATACAGTTGACCTTAATAGTAAAAAAGTAATTCCCTTGCCGAAGGATGCAAAACAATTTCCGGATTTTAAAAATTTCGTAACTGGAAGTGGAGATTTGCGTCAGCAATTACAGGTTCATGAATTTCGCCCCTATACCAACCAATATATAATGGCACTGATGACCTATGCTGGCCCTAGAGGGAGTACCTATCTGCATGTGTCTGGAGATGCTGGATATAACGGACTTGGAGGTGTAGTTGGTCAAGGTCATCTGGGAGAGTTTGAAGGGTATTTTATGGAGATGGGGTATCGCAATCTGAGTATTTATCTTTATCCCAATATGGTTTATTCATTTGTTGGTTTAAACCCCAATCCTAATCCTTATCTCTTATCGGGGTTAAACTTGCTCTGGGGGGGGCTTTAATACTATTGGTTCATATATGTTTAACAATGGCAATAATATTCGTCCCTTGTTTACGGAAGCAGAACGAGGAAAGAGTACTTTGTTTGCTACTACCAGAGACAATAATTTGATTGTTGCAGAATATGTTCCTACCGATTTGCCCGTACCTGTCTTTAAAGAAACCCCTGCTACAGTGGTCGCTTCCGTTCCCTATATTCCATATTATCCCAGTTTTACCGGTACTGCGAAAACATATCGTCATTACAGCAAAGACGGTAAGCAAATGGGACTTTTTGTGTATCATCAAGACACAAAAAAATACTTTTCGTTTGTATACAATTTCCAGACTAAAGAACTCCGGAAAGTATTGGATGGTGCCAGTCTTTTGTATGGTAGTGAAACGGATAGTGATATTGCCTTTGATGAGCATGGAAACATGTATTATACAGGATATGCCAACAATGGGGCTAATAAACAAGGCATTTCTATTTATAAAATTTCTACTGGTAGTCAAACCCTGGTGGGGAGTGATAATTTTCTAAAGTTCGGAGAAGTGATTAAAATCAAATACCTGTCAGGTATTATATATCTAGCCGTACAAGGAAGGAAAGCAGGTACTCAAGTGCAACAACTTTCCATTTTAAAGCAAAAGTAAATTTGCGTTAAGCGGGTTCAACAAAAAGTTAATAAATTAATATTTTTTATTATTTTACTAGTCATTCCAAATCAATTTTTTTGAGATATGAGATTATTCCAATCCGTTTTAGCATTATTACTTTTATTCAGCAACATAATAGTTGCGCAAAGTTCCAAACCAACCAAAATTCTTATTAATAATGTTGAAATTTTCAACGGAAAGGATGCCAAGACCATCAAAGGAAATGTATTGATTGAGAATAATATTATTACAAAGATTTCTACCGAAGGGATTATAACTGACCGAAGTGGGTTCACCCAGATAATTGACGGAAAGGGTAAATTTCTTATGCCTGGCATGATTGATGCACATGTCCATTTATTATTTGAAAGCATTCCGCAAATGCAGGCTATGATGAGCGATTTTGCAATGCTTAATTTAATTGCAGCTAAAGCCGCAGAGAAGCAGTTATTAAGAGGATTCACTACCGTAAGAGATTTAGGAGGTGGATCTTTGACCTTGGCCAAAGCGATTGATATGGGGTTAGCTTCAGGTCCAAGAGTTTATTCAAGTGGAGCATTTATTTCACAGACAGGTGGCCACGGAGATTTTGGTTTGCCAACCGATGTGCCACGTAAAATAGGAGAGCTTTCCTATCCTGAAAGAAATGGGATGGTGGCAGTTGCAGATGGGGCCGATAATGTTTTGATGCGTACAAGAGAGCAATTACGTCAGGGCGCAACACAAATTAAATTGATGGCAGGTGGAGGAGTGTCTTCTAATTATGATCCTTTGGATGTTACACAGTATACAGAAGCTGAATTTAAAGCAGCGGTTTCGGCGGCTGAAAATTGGGGGACATATGTAACAGTTCACGCCTATACACCTGATGCTATTAAGACTGCAATAAAAGCTGGAGTAAAGTGCATTGATCATGGACAATTGGCAGATGAAGAAACGGCAAAATTAATGGCAGAAAAAGGAATCTGGTGGAGCTTACAGCCTTTTATAGATAACGGGGAATCCAGATTTCCTGAAGGAAGCCCTAATCGCTTGAAGCAGGATGAAATGCGTCAGGGAACGGATATTGCTTATTCATTTGCTAAAAAGTATAATATTAAAACAGCATGGGGGACCGACATTTTATTTGATGCCAAAGAGGCAACAAAGCAAGGTTCGAAACTTTCAGCATTAACTCGTTGGTACACACCGTATGAAATTTTGAAAATGGCAACCTCTTCCAATGCAGAATTGTTAAGAATGAGTGGTAAAAGAGACCCGTATCAAAAAGGCAAGTTGGGTGAAATTTCAGTGGGAGCTTATGCTGATTTAATTTTAGTGAATGGCAGCCCATTAGAAAATATTAAGCTGGTTGAGAACCCGGATGCCAATTTTTTGATTATCATGAAAGACGGGGTGGTGTATAAGAACATTTTGAATAAGTAGTACCACTCAAAGTTTAGCATGATGTGGAAGCCCGTTTTATACACTCTTGCAATTATTATTTTTTCGGCCTTATTGGTTGTTTATGCTCATGATATTGAGCAGGGAATAGCTATTGGTCCATCCAGCACACAGCCTGGAAAACAAGACCTGCTAATACTTTTTGCAAAGGCTTTTGGTTTTAAAGGGAGTATTGCCATAGCAATTCTGGCAACGGGTGGGAGTATTTATTATAGTATAACTCAATACCAAAAGATTAATAAATAGCTTTATTAAATTACATTATCTTTTATTGCTTATCTGTTAAGGAACAAGTCCATCGATTGTCAGGATTGGATGGAAAAACTAAAAAGAATCGGTTAGATGTGTCAATTTTTTCTGCTTTGCCGCCATCAAAATAACCACCCTTAAATTGAAGATTCCCTTTTTCATCAACAGTGAATTTGCCGGTACTAGGTTTTTCAAATCCTAAATACGTGTAACTGCCATTTTTATTTATAATAAAAGACCCCTTGGGTGAGTACTGGTAAAATCCATTAATGTATTTGGTGGCTGTACATCCATACTTGCCAAATTTCAAGTTGGGTTCTTTGTTCTGTGCCTGAAGAGAAATAGTCAATAGGGTAAAACAAAAAGTTATAGCTAAAAAACGAAATTGATTTCTCATGGGTAAATGGATTTAATAATTAAAACAGGTTGTGGTTAACGTTTATAAAATAAATGATTAACTTTTCCATAGTTGAAAAAGAAACTCGTCATATTAGGTGCTGGATTTGCTGGTCTTGAACTTGCTAAAAAAGCAGATAAAAAATATTTTGATATTACCTTAATCGACAAGCTAAATCATCACCAGTTTCAGCCCCTGTTTTATCAGGTAGCTACTTCTCAAATTGAACCTTCCAGTATTTCCTTTCCCTTGCGCTTTGTATTCAAGGGTAATTCAAACATTCAGATAAGGTTGGCGGAAGTAACTAAGCTGTATCCTGAAGATAATAAAATTGCTACAACAATTGGCGACTTTCATTATGATTATCTGGTGATTGCTACAGGGTGCACTACCAATTTTTTCAACAATACTTCTATTGAACAAAATGCGTTTACGCTCAAGTCTACTTATGATGCCATTGCTATTAGAAATCATATCATAACAGTATTTGAAAGCATTCTTAGCGCAGATGCAGAGAGTAGGAAAGCCTTGCTCAATCTGGTCATCGTAGGTGCAGGGCCAACTGGTGTAGAGTTGGCCGGCGCTTTCGCTGAAATAAAAAAATACATCTTGCCGAAAGATTATCCGGGTATTGATTTTTCCCAATTCAGTATTTATTTAATTGAAGGAAGTAATAAAACATTAACAGCTATGAGCGCCAAGGCCAGTGAGGCATCTGGTAAATATTTAGCTCAATTAGGTGTTCGGTTGATTACAGAAACTTTTGTAAAATCATATGATGGAACAATGGTAACGCTGTCTGATGGAAATATCATTCCTGCATCAACATTAATCTGGGCGGCTGGCATCAAAGGAAATCGTATTGAAGGGTTGGATGAAAAAGTATGGATTGCCAATTCCAGAATACAGGTAAACAGACAAAATAAAATACTCGGGTACACAAATTTGTATGCAGTTGGTGATATTTCAATAATGGCTACCCCCGTTTATCCCAAAGGACATCCACAGGTAGCAAATGTGGCCATCAACCAGGCAAGACTGCTGAGCCGTAATCTTAAAAACGAATACCTGAATAAGCCCCTTTTGGATTATGAATACAAAGACTTAGGTGCCATGGCTACTATTGGTCGAAACAAAGCAGTAGTAGATTTACCTTTCATGCAATTCAAAGGATATATTGCATGGCTGGTATGGATGTTTTTGCATCTTATGTTAATTCTAACGGTCAGAAACAAACTGATCATCTTTATTAACTGGGCCTGGTCTTACCTGACCAAAAACAGTTCACTCAGGCTTATTCTGAAACCCAATAAATAGAAGCCGCTCCTGTATTCTGTATTGACATTCTCCCATTTGAATTGTACATTTAAGTTCAATACTCCCTTTGCCATGCAAAAACTACAATTTAAACAACAGATTCATGCATCAGCACACAAAGTGTACGAAACAATGCTGGGCTTAAAAGAGGCTTCCACCTATCAGGGATGGACCTCTGTTTTTAATCCAACTTCTACTTTTGAAGGTAACTGGGAAAAGGGAAGTAAGATTTATTTTGTAGGGGTTGATGAAAACGGAAAGCGAGGTGGGATGGTTTCGGAAATCAGGGAACACCTTCCGGCGGAATTTGTTTCTATACGACACTATGGATTTATAGACGGTGATAAAGAAGTGACATCTGGCGAGATGGTTGAAAAGTGGGCAGGTGGTCATGAAAATTATTCTTTCCATGAAACAGACGGCATTACAACTGTAACCGTTGATATAGATGTTATAGATGAATACCTGGATTATTTTAATAATCACTATCCACGAGCATTGGCGAAGTTGAAAGAAATAATTGAATAACCCTCCCTCATGAACAAACAACAATATCATGGCACAAATAAACCCTTACATCCATTTTAATGGAAATGCAGAAGAAGCTTTTGAGTTTTACCGTTCCGCTTTTGGAGGTGAGTTTGCAATGGTTATGCGCTTCAAGGATATGGAATTTGAAGGAAGCATAGCCAAAGAAACTGAAGCTAACAAAATCATGCATATTGCACTACCTGTTGGTAAGAACAATATTTTAATGGGAAGTGATACCCCGGAAGCATTGGGCGTTCACAATTTAAACGAAACCAGAAGTAAAATTTCTATTGGGGCCGAATCAAAGGAAGAAGCAGATCACTTGTTTAATAGCCTTTCCACTGGTGGACAAATTGAAATGCCCATTGGGGATAGCCCCTGGGGTTCTTACTTTGGTATGTTCAGGGATAAATTTGGAATTGAGTGGATGGTGGATTTTGATCCCCGTTACAAAGGCAATTCTTTATAACTATGTCCAACATCAATTTAATCATAGAAGAACGAGCAGCTGATATAGGTAAATTCCTGGTAGGCAGATTGCTTCCCTTTCGTCAGAAGCGAATGGTTGGCCCCTTTATTTACATTGACCACATGGGGCCAGTAAAATTAAATGAGCGTAATAATTTTGATGTATTACCTCATCCACATATTGGACTTTCTACGCTTACATTCTTATTTGAAGGCAGCATCATGCACCGTGATTCAATTGGCACGGAGGTTGAAATAAAGCCTGGTGCGGTTAACTGGATGACAGCAGGTAGAGGAATCGTGCACAGTGAGCGAACCCCAGCCTATTTAAGGCATTCTGAAAAGAATATGCATGGCCTGCAAATCTGGGTAGCGCTTCCTAAAGAGCTGGAGCAAATGGAACCATCGTTTTATCATATTCCTGAAAGCGGAATTCCTTCTTGGGAAACGGATGGTATTCAGTATAAGCTAATAGCTGGTGAAGCTTTTAATAGAAAATCGGGGGTGCCTGTATACAGTCCAATGTATATGATCGAAATTAAAAGCTCACAAAAACAGGAGCTGATCATTGGCAAACATTTATATGGAGAGTCTGGTTTGTATATACTGGAAGGGGCTATTGAAAGTGATGGCAATATCTATGGGCCCAGGCAAATGCTAGTTACGAAGGACAGTCAATTATGCACTTTTACAATAGAAGCCAATAGCACTATTTATATTTTTGGAGGAGAGCCTTTTCCTGAAGAAAGATTCATCGACTGGAACTTTGTTGCAACCAGCCGGGAACTGATAGCTGAAGCAAAACAAAAATGGAAAGATCAGTTATTTGAAAAAGTAAAGGGTGATGAAACCGAATTTGTACCCTATCCAACCTTACCTAAAAAGTAAAAATTGTCATCATTATGACTAATTCCCAAAACAAAGTAGTCTGGATTACCGGAGCATCTTCTGGTATAGGTAAAGCAATGGCATTTGAATGGGTAGCACAAGGATTTAAAGTGGTTTTATCTGCAAGACGCAAAGAATTGCTGGAAGCCGTTGCTCAGGAAATTCGTCAAAAGGGCGGAGAAGCCCTCGTAGTTCCGGTAGATATTATGGATGAAAAATCAATTGAAGAAGCTGTTGCATCTATTATAGAACAATGGGGCAGAATGGATATTGCAGTTGCTAATGCGGGCTTTGGTGTATTTGGAAGTATTGAACAATTAACTGCAGCCGATTGGAGCAGGCAATTACAAGGGAATGTTACGGGATTGGCTTTAACAGTTAAATATGCACTACCTCATTTAAAGAAAACACAAGGTAGAATCGGATTGGTGGGTAGCGTAGGAGCGTTTCTTCCCAATCCTCATATAGGTGCTTACGGTGCGTCTAAAGCAGCGGTAAATTCTATTGGTCTTACTCTGCAATTGGAATTAATGGGAACAGGGGTGAGTTGTACTGTTTTACATCCGGGGTTCGTAGTATCTGAAATTGCACGTGTTGACAATGAAGGCGTCTGGCATCCGGATCGGCCCGATCCGCGTCCCTCTAATTTAATGTGGCCAACCAATAAAGCCGCCAAAGCAATGGTATGGGCTATTCTGAAGCGAAAGCGCAATTATGTTTTCACAACCCATGGCAGAATTATTGTTGGTTTGCAACGCTGGTTCCCTGGTTTAACAAGGAAAATACTTGCTAAAGGACCCAAGCCCGATGCAGTATAATTTCAATTCAAAAGTCATTTATCATGCATGACGATTTTATTCATAGCGCCAAACATCAGTTTGAATATTACAAACAATTAGCGGAGAAAATTTTTGATAGACTCTCCGATGAACAATTGAATTGGAAGTACAATGAGGAAAGCAATTCCATTGCCACGATTGTGTGGCATGTGGTTGGCAATATGCTATGTGATGCTAATTGGGAGTCTTTGTCAATTCCCAGGAAAAAGAATAAGATTTAAAACAATAGCATTTAGAGCATGATATATACTCGTATAGTTATTCTGATTAGTCTGTTATTTTATCCTGATATTCATGCTCAGGATTCCAGTAATAAAATCCCATTAATCAGCATTCAATATGCTGATAGTTATAAATATGATCTTGGTAATAAAACCTACACGGTTTTTTTTATGAACAATACAAAACAGCAGATTCAGTTTGAACTAACTAAATCTGAAATTCAGAATATAAATGAAAAGTGGGAGATGCTTAATTTAACCCGCTACTTGTCAGATACCAGTTTGCCGAATCATCTTGTAATAAAAGATGAATGTCCGGGTATCCCCAAATTAATGACAGTCGTGCAATTTCAATTCGGCCATAAAACCATAACGGTTGAAATAGACGAGTACTGTAAAACCTACCATAAAGTGAATGGAATCAATCCGTCTGATTTGCTGGCTTTTATTGAGACTGCCACTAAAACCATTCAAGCTAAACCAAGAGTGAAAGCTGCACCTAAATCGAATATTTTTTATGAATAATGCCTATTTTAAAGTTTCATTTGTACAAATACAGCCAAATAACTCAGTATGAACTCAAATACCAATACCCGCAAACCTCTGATTGGAATTATCTTAGGCTGCATCTTAGTAATAACTTTTGTTGTTGGCATTGTGTATGCATATCAAAAAAATGATAACCAGAATATTTTAATGCGTGGATGGTTATTGCTTTTCTCAATCATTTATACCTACGGTAATTTTTCTAATTACCGTAAAACCAAACAATCGGGTCAAAGTTGATCTATTCAATTTCGTTTATGAAAAACCATTTGCTTTTCTTTCTACTGATTATAGCTACGCGAATAGTGGCACAGTACCCTACTGCCAATTATCCTGTTTACAACGGAAACGATTTAGGCCTGACTTATACAGCTAAGGCTTCTACTTTTAAAGTGTGGTCCCCAACAGCATCAGCGGTCCGAATCAATTTTTATAAAACGGATTCAGGCGGCGACTCTTATCGCACAGCAGCACTGGAAAAAAAATTGAACGGCGTTTGGCAAATCACCGTCGCCGAAAACATCAAAGACCATTATTATACTTTTCAGGTAAACATGAATGGAGTCTGGAGTGCAGAAGCCCTTGATCCCTATGCCAAAGCCTGTGGTACCAATGGATTGCGTGCACAGGTGGTTGATTTAAAAGAAACCAACCCGGTAGGTTGGGCAAAGGATCAATCCCCCCGGTTCTCTGCTAAAAATGCACAGACCGATGCCATTATTTATGAATTGCATGTGCGCGATGCCAGCATTCATCCGAATAGTGGCATCAAAAACAAAGGCAAGTTTCTGGGGCTGGCAGAAACCGGAACAAAAAATGCTGCAGGTTTATCAACCGGACTTTCACATATTAAAGAATTAGGCGTAACCCATATTCATTTGTTGCCCTTTTACGATTACAACAGTGTTGACGAAACAAAGAACAACCAATACAACTGGGGATATGATCCCGTTAATTATAATATTCCGGAAGGTTCTTATGGTACCAGTGCTTCGGATGGTAAGCAACGTATTAAAGAATTAAAGCATACCATTCAAACGATTCACCTGAATGGATTAAGGGTTATTATGGATGTAGTGTACAATCATACAGCTTTAACCCAGCAATCCCATTTTAATGTCTTTGTTCCTGACTATTATTACCGCAAACGACCCGACGGAAGTTTTTCGGATGCCAGTGCCTGTGGCAATGAAACAGCCAGTGATAGAGCCATGTTTCGAAAATTTATGCTTGAAAGTGTATTGTATTGGGTAAAGGAATATCATGTGGATGGTTTTAGATTTGATCTTATGGGTATTCACGATATTGAAACGATGAATCTGATTGCAGATACCTTAAGAAAGTTAACACCTTCTATTGTTTTATATGGAGAAGGTTGGACAGCGGGGGGATCGCCACTGCCCGACAGTTTAAAAGCCTTGAAGCAAAATGCAGCCAGGCTGAATGGCGTAGCAGTTTTTAGCGACGATATGCGAGATGGTATAAAAGGCAGTGTATTCAATATTGACGACAGGGGTTTTGCAACGGGAAAATTAACCAATGCAGAATCTGTAAAATTTGGGGTAGTTGCTGCGGGTCAGCACCCACAAATAAATTATAACCTGGTGAATTATTCCAAAGGACCCTATACTTCCGGTCCTGCAGGATTAATAAATTATGCTGACTGTCACGACAATCATATTCTCTGGGATAAAATTGCTCTATCTTATAAAGAAGCTTCAGAGCAGCAAAGGGTAAAAATGCACGGATTGGCCTATGCGATAGTATTAACTGCACAGGGTACTCCTTTTTTAACGGCAGGTTCCGAGTTTTTAAGAACCAAATATGGGGTTGAGAATTCATTTAATAGCGGAGATAGTATTAATGCCATTAACTGGAATCTTAAGACCAGGAACTACGCAAGCTATCAATACATTCAGTCTTTGATTCAATTGAGAAAAGCGCATCCTGCATTCAGAATGACTTCTGCTCAGCAAATTGCACAGCACCTGGTATTTCAGGAATATTTGCCTGAAGGGGTTATTGGCTATACAATAAACGGAGCAGCCGTGGGGGATAGCTGGAAAAAAATCTGGGTGGGTTACAATGGGAATGTAACCGCCAAAACAATTGAACTGCCTGCAGGTGAGTGGAAAATTGCCTCAATGCGCAATAGGTCTTCCCTGAAAGGAAATCAACTGTTACTGGATGGTAGTTCTGCCGTAATCCTGTTTCAATAAAACTATTTGTATTTTACAAGATGCATTATCAGGATCCCTTTGTTTATTATCTTAATATTTCAGCAGCCATTATCTTGTTTTTACTGGCATTACCTACGCTGTTGAATAAAAGAGAAGTGTTTAAAGTAAGACTTGCTTACTTCATGATTTTCTTTTCAGTAATTGCCACTTTTTTTATTAATCTGTTTATTTTTTATCCGGAAAATGAAAAGCTGGTTCCTGTTATCTTTTTTACTTTTTTTATACCGCATTTGTTTGCTCCCCTTGTATACTATTATGTAAAAAACTTATTGGGATATAACGTAACAAAAGGGATATACCTGAGTCAGATTCCTGCTTTGTTTTCCTTTTTATTTGGTATTTATTATGTTTTTTCAGGTGAGTATGATAATGCTGTTGTGATTAAGCAGATTAATCAGGGGAATTTTCTGATTTTTAATTTAATCAACCTTTTTACCTTAATCAATACATTGATTTATTGTACAAAAGCCTGGTTGTTTGCCAGCAAGCTTCAGTTAGATTCCGGCGATCCTTTTTATCAACAAACCCGGATTAAAAAAGCCTGGGCAAAAGAATTTGTTGCTTTAATATTTATTAATGTATTGCTTTTTTTATTGATCCTGATTATATCCCATAGCTTTTTTGATATTTCTCAAATTTCCTTGGATTTAATCGTTATGCCTGTTTTCATGATTTTTGTTTATGGATTGGTAGCCGTTAGGAGTGCCATGATGTACAAGGAATTTGAACACCAGTTTGTGTTGTCTAAAATCGGGATTCAAAAAACGATGCAGGAGCAGCGACTTTCCATTGCCAGAGACCTGCACGATAGTCTTGGCGCACACCTCACTTTAATTTCCTCTGTTTCCGATCAGCTTAAAGCATCTGCTTCTGGTTTGGAGGAGGACAAAAAGTTAAGGATAGATTCGCTTTCTGAATATACAGACAATGCTTTATTGGAACTAAGGAACGCCCTTTGGATGCTTCATACGGATGAAATTCAACTGTCTGATTTCAGAAATAAGGTATTGAATTTCATAAACGCAGCCGGGGAAGCTAAAGACTTGATCCGTTTTCATTTTGATTGCCGTTACAGCAACAACGAAGTGATTGATTCTAATATTGCCGTTAATGTTTTCCGGGTAATACAGGAACTAATAAATAATGCAATAAAATATGCAGAAGCTACTGATATCTGGATTGATATTGAGTGCAACGATAAGCGTATGTGCCTTTTGGTAAAAGATAATGGAAAGGGTTTTGATAATGATTCCGAAGGGAATGAATCCTATGGTATTGCAGGTGTAAAACAGAGAATTCAAAACTTGAATGGCACTTATAAAATGATTTCTAATAATGGGGAGGGGACTTCCTTTCAAATACAGGTATCATGGAAATAATTAAATTAGCTATTGTAGAAGATAATGTGTCGGCTCAAAGAGCTTTAAAGGAGAAACTGAATGATTTCCCTGATATTGGTATTCAATTCGTTGCTGCTAATGGTTTTGAAATGCTTCAGCTGCTTCAGTCAGATGCTTCTGTTAATATGATATTGATGGACATTGAAATGCCAGTCATGAATGGAATTGAAGCAACACGACTGATAAAAAACGAGTATCCTCATATTAAGATTGTGATGATTACCATTTACGAAGATGATGATTCAATTTTCAATGCCATTAAAGCAGGAGCGGATAGTTATATTTTAAAAGAGACCAAGGCCGATAAGGTTTACGAAACAATTATTGATACCATGAACGGGGGAGCAGTCATGTCGCCTTCTATTGCGGCAAAAGCCTTGCGCGTACTTAAAGAATACAGCAATGCGGTGCCAGCAAATCAGTTGAAACCCGAAGAAGATGTGCTTTCTTTGAGAGAAAAGGAAATTTTGGAAAATTTAAGTACCGGGCTAACGAATAAACAAATTGCTGAACTCTTGTTTATCTCTGCATTTACGGTAAAAAGACATATTGAAAATATTTACAGAAAATTACAGGCTCAAAACCGGACCGAGCTATTGTCAAAAGCCAAACACAAGGGGTGGATTTAATTGCTTCCTTCCTGTATATTCATTTTATTTTGTTTGTAGTCCAGATAGGCTTTTATTAAAAGAAAAGGGAATCCCGCCCATGCAGTATTACCTATAAATAAGGTAGAGCCTCCTAAAATAATGGAGATATGCATCACCATCATTCTCCCCTTGAACGGATCGTTGCTGATGATAAGTTTTTGTGCAGCAGTCTTTTTATGCAACCAGTCATTCAATACCAATCCTACCAGATTTATCATAAAAAAAATATCTCTGAAGAAAAAGATTTCCAGATTTTTTTTGATGCGCTGGTCGTTTCCCCAATCACTTACCAGGCCAAAGAATATAATGATGAATACAAAGTACACGAATAACAGAAATAGTCTGGCCCAAAACGGATTGGTTGAAATTTCCGGATAGGCTTCCCGGTTTTTTGCATAATAAATCCCTTCAATGGCCGATGCTAATAGCTCTTGCCACCAATACAGGTAAATCAGGTAAAATATGGTACTGTCGCCTATTAATAAACTATAGCCTGGCAATAAGACAGCAAAGAAAAAATTGACTGCCGAATAAAGGGAAAAGGTTGACTTTTTGATAGTTGCAAAATACAATTTTCAGTCTTATGAAAAATGGGCTGAACAGCCCATTGTCCGACGTTTTTTAATGAAGGTATTTTGCCAGAATATTAAATGTTTACAAATGAAATACAATTATCTTAAAGCTTGCCTGATTTCTTTTGGCTTTTTTATTTTTTTAGGTGCATGTACAAAAAGCAACAGTGGCACGTCCAACAATATCAATGCAGAAACCAGTCCGTTTTCAGCTAAAATTGATAACCAGGCATTTCCAAAAGCGGCATTAGAATATACAATGGTAAAGTATATAAGTTCTACCAAGATGTTACAGGTTGTTGGCCAGCCTGCCGACAGGAAAGAGACAATTATATTGACATTAATGCCCTTTAGTGGTAAAGTTCTTACTGCGGCAGATTGGAAACCGGGTACTTATGATTTTGATCCTGTACATGTTTCCAATAAGGAATACCTGGCAAGTGCCGAATACAATAAATGGAATGGCAATGGTTATGATCAATGGTTTACCAGTTGGGATCATGTAAAGAATGGTAAAATCATTATTGAGTCTAATACAGGCACTAAAATTAAAGGGAGTTTCTATTTTGATGCAGTTCTGAAAAAGTCAGATGGGACCTTCAATGCAACGAGCATAAGAAAAATAACAGATGGTGTGTTTGAATTAGATATAAAATGATATTAAATGATTCGCAAAGGGGTGTGTTGATTTGTTAATTATCGGTATATTCAATCCATTAACAATGGAAGAATACTGTTTATGACACTCATTGCTATTTTCTTTCCCGCGCTTTCCTTTTTTCTGAGAGGGAGGATATTTACAGCCTTTATCTGTTTTATTCTTCAGATTACTTTAATAGGATGGATACCTGCGGCAATCTGGGCTGTTATCTCTTTGCAGAATGCCAGAGCAGATAAGCGAAATGCAAAATTAATCAAGGCAATAAAGTCTAAATAGTTCGATAAAATAAAAAAATCTATGTTCTTCAATAACCAGGTTCTGAAAAGCTGCTTTGCTTTGATTCTTTTTTTAGCGGGTCAGTCCTTTTCGTCAAACGCACAGTCTAATCAAAAGCTGCATATTGAACAGCTGAAGGGTGATTTTTACGTGTACACAACTTACAATACTTATCAGGATAGTAAAGTAAGGGCAAACGGTGTTTACCTGGTTACCAAAAAAGGAGTAGTGCTATTTGATACGCCCTGGGATACTACTCAGTTTCAGCCCTTGCTCGATAGTATTTATAAAAGACATCAAAAGAAAGTATTGATGGCATTGGCTACCCATTGGCATAGCGATAAAACAGCTGGATTGGAATATTATCGCAAAGCTGGTATTGCAACCTACACAACTGCACTTACTGATTTGTTGAGTAAAAAGAACAATGCTAAAAGAGCAGAATTTCTAATGCAGAAAGACACCAGTTTTACCATTGATCAATACAAATTCGAACTTTATTATCCTGGCGAAGGGCATACACAGGATAATATAGTTATCTGGTTTCCCAAAGAAAGGATTTTACTGGGAGGCTGTTTAATCAAAGGGGCGAAGGATGATAACCTGGGATTTCTCGGGGACGGGAATACACAGGAATATGCAAATACACTTCTTAAAGTTCAAAAGAAATATCCCAATCCTAATTTTATCATTACTACCCATAGTGACTGGCGGGATATTAATTCTTTAAGCAATTCTATCAAGATGGCGAAGGAACTGAATGTAGAAAAAGCATTGCGTCATGTGGTTTTATTTGGATGGAAAGCAAATGCCAATAAGGATTCCGTTGCGGCGGCCATCAGGGCATTTGAGGCTTTACCCGGGCAAATTAATTTGATTAAAAAATTTGAATGGGGAGTAAACAATAGTCCGGAAAATCTGAATCAGGGTTTAACACATTGCTTTTTGTTGACATTCTCCTGTGAGAAAGACAGAGATGCGTATTTAATTCACCCCATACATCAGGCGTTCACAAAATTATTGCCGAATATTTTAGATAAAGTAACGGTTGTAGACTATTGGGTTAAATAACTTTACAAGAATGAATAAACGCCAATTACAATACCATACCATTGATGAATACCATCAATGTTTTGATGCGGCCATTCAGAAAAAATTGCAGCAACTCAGAATGGCAATTCAAAAAGCGGCTCCTCAGGCTACTGAAGGAATCAGTTATGGTATGCCTGCCTTTAAATTAAAAAAGCCGCTGGCTTATTATGCGGTGAATAAAAATCATATTGGCTTTTATCCAACTCCCAACCCCATTCTGCATTTTGCCAAAGAACTGGCTTCCTATAAAACGTCAAAAGGTGCCGTTCAGTTTCCCTTAGATCAGCCACTTCCTCTTTCATTAATTACAGAGATGGTGCTGTTCAGAGCAAATGAAATATTATAAAACACCCTGCGCTTTCATCCAAACCTGTAAAGACTTGAACCAGTCGGTAGGCTCCTGTTTGTTGTTCAGTCCAAATCCGTGACCGCCTTTCTCCATTAGTAATAATTCTGAAGGAACTTTCAGTGCATCGAGTGCTGCCTTCATTTGTAAACTATTTTCTACCGGAACCGTTTTATCGTCCTTTGCATGAAATAGAAAGGTTGGAGGAGTAAATCTGTTTACCTGCAGTTGCGAAGAAAATTGATCTCTTGTTGCCGCAGTAGCATCTTTCCCTATCAGTTTATTTCTGGAACCTTCATGGCCAATGCCATCCTCCATGCTGATAACAGGGTAAGCTAGTATGGCAAAATTGGGTCTTGCATTTGTGCGTGATCCCTGGTCATTCAGGTTGAGTTGATATTGGGTTGCAAGTGTACTGGCTAAATGTCCGCCTGCAGAAAATCCAATAACCCCAATTTTATCGGGATTTATTCCATACATGCCGGCATTGTCTCTGATATATTTCATTGCAGCTTGTGCATCAATAAATGGCACCCACTCTTTATTAAACATGCAGGTGTCGTTGGGCAATCTGTATTTTAACACGAAAGCGGTAACCCCGATTAAATTGAAAGCTTTGGCCACATCATGACCTTCGTGATTGGCTGCTAAAATAGTATATCCACCTCCCGGTAAAATTAAAACCGCAGTTTGGTTGGTATTCAATTCAGGGGCTTTATAAATGGTAAGGGTAGGGTTGTTAACTTTTGTGTACACTTCCTGTCCCCATTGATTTATCTGTGTTTTATTTTCCAGACTGCATTCTTTTGATTTGGGTATTTTCCCTTTGTATAATGGTATTTCATTTTGTGCCCAGCTACTTGCCATAAAGAACATAAATACTAGCGTAAATGCTTGTTTCATCATATCATTATTGCTCTGAAGTTAAATATAAAATCAGTAAATTACCTGATATCAACTCCTTAATATGAATAAACTGTTTAGCTCTCTAATAGTAGCATTGTTCCTGCCACTTTTCATGTGGGCAGACCATTATCCAATCAATAAGCATATTGATGTATTGCATTATTCTTTTGAATTGCACTTGTCGGATAGTACCAATGAATTAAAGGGTAAGACTCAAGTGAAAGTTCGTTTTGACAAAGAGGGGATAACACAGTTTCGTTTAGACCTTGTTAACGCTACTGTTCACCGACAAGATAAAGGAATGAAGGTGGACGCCATATGGGTAGGCGCTAATTCTGTTTCCTATACCCATGAAAAAGATGAATTGCTGATTCAGTTGGCTAAGCCTGTTATGAAAGGGGAAGAGTTGGTTTTTACCATACAATACCATGGAGTTCCTTTTGATGGGCTCAGGATTGGGGCCACTAAATTTGGTGACCGTAGTTTCTTTAATGAAAACTGGCCCAACCGAACCAGACACTGGTTGCCCACCATTGATCATCCTTACGACAAAGCTACTTCTGAATTTATAGTTACCGCACCTGCTAAATATAAAGTGGTATCTAATGGATTGTTGCTGGAAGAATCCGATTTAGGGAACAATAAAAGGCTTACACATTGGAAGCAATCAATACCTGTTTCCAGCTGGTTATTTGTGTTAGGAGTGGCAGAATTTGCTGTTCAGTATGTGGATCAGTTTGAAGGTAAGTCTATTCAGACCTGGGTCTATTCAAAAAACAGGGAAGCAGGATTTTATGATTTTGCCGCACCTACCAAACAAGTGTTGGAATACTATACCAATTACGTAGGCCCGTTCGCGTATGAAAAGCTGGCTAATATTCAAACGCCAAGTGTGAATGGTGGTATGGAAACCTCATCTGCCATTTTTTACGGAGAGGATTTGGTAAATGGCAAAAGAGATGAACGAACCAGGAATGTGGTAATTCATGAAATAGCGCATCAATGGTTTGGCAATGCAGTTACAGAGTCTACCTGGGACGACGCCTGGCTAAGTGAAGGCTTTGCCACTTATTTTACCTTGCTCTTTATTGAACATGCATATGGAAAGGAAGAATTTCTGAAAGGATTACAGAAGGCAAAGAAGACGGTATTGGATATATCACCCAAATGGCCTAAATATAGTATTGTGGCGGACAGAACTGCCGAAAAAGAACCCGTAACCAATAATTTAACCTATCAGAAAGGAGCCTGGATCTTGCATATGCTAAGGATGCTGATAGGTGACGCCGCTTTTCAAAAAGGAATTCAGTCTTATTATAAAAAGTATTACAACGCAAATGCAACAACCCAACTTTTTAGAATTGAAATGGAAAAAGCATCTGGTAAAAATCTGGAACCCTTTTTTAAGCAATGGTTGTATCAGCCCACAAACCCTGTTATTCAGGCTGGCTGGCAGTATGATGCCAATCAAAAGAAATTGAAAGTTGTATTGAGTCAAACCCAATCGGGCGATATCATTTTTGACCTTCCTTTAGAGATTGCTTATTACACAAAAGATAATGCAAAAGCCAACATACTGAAAGTAACATTCAACAAACAACAACAGACTTTCGAATTTGATATAAAGACGCCGGTTGAAAAGTTGGTGGTTGACCCCAATAATATGTTACTCGGAACCCTTAACTATAAATAAAAACCATTAATAGTCTTTTCCATATAATAGGTTCACAATCCTGTTAAACAAATAATCAGGATGAATTTCCAGCATACCATTGAAATAGATGATTATGGTAGATGCCCTTTCTTTGCTATGGTACATAGAGGAGGTATACCCAAACACAGTTCCATTATGACCATAAAAACTGCCCCTTTTTAGTAAGCAATAACCATAAGCAGCATTGGGTGCAATTACATTGACTTCGGTTAATCTTTTTAGTTGCATTTTCGGAGATAACAATGAGCCCTCAACCAATGCTTCCGCATAGTGCTGTAATTCTTTTGGTGTTGAATAAACAGAACCGGCGGCCCAGATATAAGAGTAGTCAAACACTTCTGTTTGCTCGTCCCCGGCAACATAAGACCCAAGATAATAGCCTTTGCTAAAAGGTCCGGGAAAACTTATACCACTGGTTATTAATCCAGTCCGGCTTAGCTGAAGTGGCTGCACTATTCTATTGTTGATTTCTTTTTCCAATGTATTGCCAGTCACTTTCTCTATTATCATTCCTAATAAAACGGTATTCGTATTGGAATAATTGAATTGGGTCCCTGGTTCAAATAAGAAATTTTCAGTAAAAGCCCAGTTAACCAATTCTGTTGGATCCCATTTCTTTGCCGGATTTTGTTCCATAGCATCCATCCAGCCCTGGATTAAAGTATAATCCGGAATTCCAGTAGTCATATTGCATAGCATCCGGATGGTTATATTATTTGATTTGGGATAGTTGGGAAAATATGTAGACAAAGGATCTTCCAGTAAAACTTTACCCTCTTCTACCAATTGCAATAAAATGGTTCCGGTGAATGTTTTGGTATTGCTCCCTATTCTGAAAGTGTTTTCTTTTGTAATTGGAATTTTGTTGGGAATATCTGATAGGCCAACTGCATAGGAAAGATTGATGTTTTTTTTCTTATCAATAATGATTGCAACAAGTCCTGGTACTTTTGTATTTTGGATGATAGAGTCTGCGATACTTTTTATCTGATTAACAGACTGCGCATTTTCGTCTACCGATATTTCTTTTTTGCAAGCGGATATTACTATCAGAAAGAAAATGATCAAACATCGGAGTGTTTTTAAATCTATTGTTGTTGTTCTCAAATTACCTGGCTTTATTTCTCAAATTCAATAATATGCTCTGACGCATAGGAGTCATCTTCCGGTTTAATTCTTTTTACAAAGAAACGGGCACGTTTTCCTAAACGGGTGGATGTGTATTTTTCTTTGATATCTTCTTCCGTATCGAGTGGTTGTAAAGAAGGATACCATAAAATATAACCAGGTTTCTGAAACAATAATTCAGGTTTAGACCATTGATGACTGTTGTTGCCAACACCAAGATCCTTATTGGGATTGAAGGAAATATAAATTTTATCACCAATCCAGGATTTGCCTTCTACTCTTCCCATTAACATAACCCAGCAATTTAAATAAGTGTTCCAGCTTACAGATGGGCCCCAGTGAAATCCTCCGGAAGGAGAGGAGGCCGGTCCTCCTTTTTCTAACAATGGTATTTGTAAAGATTGTACGGGCTTCCCAAAACTATTATGCGCAATCGTGAATCCCTTGCCATCCCAGCGTTTGGCTTTACCTGCCGGATTGTCTAAATCTTTTAAAGCTATCCTTGCGATGCTGATACATTGTCCTGCTGCTTCCACTGAAGGGTTATAGGTAGAGGGATTATACACGCCGGGATATCCATACTCTCCATAAAACACATAGAGGTAATCCCCACTGGCAACAGCGGAAGGATCGCCTACTCCTCCGGCAAACGTGTTGGAGGTATTGTGGGGTTTCAATATCATTCTTGCATCCAGATCCTCCAAAATAATGCCTTTGTTTTCCCAGGATTTTCCTCCGTCTAATGATTTCATAATTCCGATTCTGCAGACTGCGGCCGGACTTTCCGGTCCTGTTAATCCCTGCGGCCATAGTTTGCTATTCGTATAACCCTCTTTGGTTTTAGGATTATAGGGCAATGTGATAGGATAATTTTCATTGTGATACAATGCATACAATGTTTTTCCGGTAGCATCCTTTTTATCCTGATAAACAGTCTCGAACCAAACAGCACCATGTAAACCTTTTTTACCAATCGGAACATTGGGAGGCATAACAGGATTGATGAATTTCTCCGCAGGATTCTGGAAAACCACACTTGCATTGGGTCCGTCTGAATATTTTAAATCTTTGGCATAACCCCAGAGCGGATCTTCTCCATACTTGCCCGGAAAAATACGGAAGGTATCTCCCACCCATACTTCGGCCATATTGCAATCCACAAAAGAATTGAATACCACTTTTGGGGCTGGGAGCAATTTGAATTTGGGTGCAGGTGCTGTATCTGTTATTCCAAGCCAAAGGGTGGATAACAATAAGAATATTTGCATAAGGATAAGTTGAAATATTTTATATTTATCATATGAATTTAATAAAATTAGTTTCAAGACCCAATCTGCCCGACTCCAGTAAGTTACAAAAAGACTTTCAACAATTAGAAAGCTTGTCAAAGGCAATTGAACTGCATAGCATCTCAGATAGAACAGCAGTAAAAATTGCTGAGGAATTATCTCTTGTTAATATATTTCCAGATAACCATGATAATCTTCAAAAGACTATTAAAAAGGCGCAAGCACAGATATTGAAAATATTGGAGAAAGAAGAAAAATAGTTTCTGTACATCATTATAGAAAACTTTGGATGGTAGTTGGTATGTCCGCTTTTGGTTTACCTATTGGAGTAGCTTTTGGTATGTCCATTGGCAATTTGGGTATGCTGGGGATAGGCCTTCCAATTGGGATGGCGATTGGTATAGGGGTTGGCTCCAGTTTAGACAATAAAGCAAAACTAGCCGGACGTCAGCTTGCTTTTGAAGTGAAATCATAGAAGATGCCTCATGGATTGTCACAAAACCGTAAGTTTTCTTTTAAATCGGTTAATAAGACCTTAAAGCCTGTTAATATAGAACTATCACTACAGATTCCTAGTGGCCATGACGTATTTTTGCAATAAATTATTTTATTGTATATGCAGGCTCCTATCCCACATAATGAAGACGAACGTGTCTGGGCTTTAACTGAATTCGATATTGATTATTCAGATACTTCTGATTTGTTAAAAGACCTGGTTGAACTGGCTGCAAAAATTGCTGGCACCAAAATTTCTCTGATTAATTTAATTGATACCTATACTCAATGGACAGTTGCCAATTTTGGATTACCCATTGATCAGATTAAGCGCGAAGATTCAGTGTGTCAATATACCATTACACAGGATGGTAGTTTTGAAGTAAAAAGCCTTTCTGCAGATGAAAGATTCAAGGATAAGTTTTACGTTGTAGACGATCCGAATCTGGAATATTATTTCGGTATTCCGCTGGCAACTCAGGATGGCCTGAATCTAGGCGCTTTGTGTGTGTTGGATACTTCAGTAAAAACCCTTAGTCCGGAAAAAGTAGAACTATTAAAAATTGTAGCCAAAGAAGTGGTGAACCGCCTGACTACTATCAAGTATATTCAGAACCTGAAGTCTAAAGTGGTTGAGGTAAATGAGAACAATAAGAAAGTAGCTCACGATATCAGAGGTCCATTGTCTGGTATTATTGGCTTGGCTCAAATGGTTACGGAGCATGGACAATCACAAAAACTGGATGATATTCTGGAAATCATGAAGCTTATTCAGCGTGCTGGAAATTCACTGCTGGATCTGGCAACCGAAATTTTAAATGCGGAAGATCAGCAAGCCAAGGGAGTTGTAAAAACAGATGGGTTTACCTTAAAAGCCTTTAAGGAAAAACTGGAAAAATTGTACACCCCTCAGGCTGCCAACAAGCAGATCAATTTAAGTTTTCAAATTAAAGTTGGACAGGAGCAAAAAGCAATTCCCAAAAATAAATTGTTGCAGATTGCTGGTAATTTAATTACCAATGCCATTAAGTTTACTGATCCGGAAGGAACCATTAAAGTTGAGTTGAATATCCATTCCATTACAGGATCGGGTCAAACACTTGAAATTCTTGTAGCAGACAGTGGGGTAGGGTTAACCAATGAAGAAATGGATGCCATTTTAAAAGGAATGAAAACCTCTTCCAGTGGTACTACCGGAGAAAAAGGATATGGTTTTGGTTTGTCGCTGGTAAAAAGATTGATAGACGAATTACATGGTTCCCTGGATATTCAATCAGAAAAAGGGAAGGGTACCAGATTTACGGTGACTTTGCCTCAGTAATACTTTTAAGGGTTTTGTTCCTTATTCAAAACAGTCCATTCTGGTTTTGCTGATCTTTTTTCTGAAAGGATGTAAGTTCAGCATGATATAGCCGCCTCCGTTTAACAGGGCCCACTGCTTCACGATGCCAATATTATGAATGCCGGCAATCAACGGGCCTGCTTTAAATGCAAGACCTGTCCAGAATTGTCCATCTCTGGTAAGTTGCATGGGAAGAAACACACCCCAGTTCAGGGTCTCCCATCTGGGTGTTACGGCTAAAAAGCCCATTTCATTTGTGTTCAGCTTTGTTGCACTGGCTCTGCTGTTCAGGTGAATAATGAGCTGTGCATTAATAAAAAAAGAACCACCCATCCACTTGTCTACATTTACAATGGCCCTTGCCGGATTAACCATATTAAAACTGGCAGGCAGGGTTTGTATTGAGTCGAACAAGGCCGTCATTGAGTCTTTAAAATCTCTTGTGTTATTTACATTGCGCATGATATTGGCAATTCTGCTATCGGAAACATCATCATTGTCCCGGGTAAATCTGCCTGTATATTCACTGTTGGTATAACGCTGCGCTCCAATATCCATTAAGCTGAATCCTATTTTATACGAATAGGGTCTCCCTTCTGATAGCCGGTTATCTTTATAGGATTCGTCGTTGTAAACTATGTATTCCAAACCTGCACTAATGCCCATACTCGTTTTGGATTGTTTTACAAAATCACGGACACTGTTGCTGGTTATGCCGAATTGCTGCAACACATCAATATTGGCAGAATAAGCATACTCTCCAACTCCTGAATAAGCCGTATAACTGGTGTCGATGCCATTGATATCTTCTCTGAACTTTGCTCCGTTCATTCGCATGTATGCTCCCCCCAGGCTTTTGGAAATCTGTAGGGTGGCTCCCACAGTGAGTCGGCTGTTTTCTGTTTCCGCAATGGCTCCTGCATAACTCAGGTTGAGTTCACCCCATCCGCTGTGTTCACTTCTGCCCTGCAAAAAAGGGATATTCCTGTTCAGCTTAAAAAAGCTTTGTAAGCTGGATGCTGAGTCCTGATAATGAAATGCATTGGTTTGAATATGCTGATAAAATTTTCCTCTGAATGCAATAGCAACTGCATGTTTTTTGTTGATGCGATACATGGCGGATAGTAAACTCAGATCTGAGTTCTGGTCTAGTCTTCTATCCTGAAACCCATTGGTCATATATTGTTTGTCTGCCCCCAGATTGGTAATATTCAGGGTTCTTGCATACAGGGTATTTGTATAAAAAGCGGTCTGGGCCAGAGAAGAGTTGAAGATCCCATCTGTGCACACTATTACCAATTGAGGCCGGGTTATTGAAAATGCTGCTAACACCTGCATAGGATGACCCATGCCTGGCCAGATACTGCTGTGCTGTCGCGGCGTTTTTAATCCCCCCGATAACCGTGATGGATAAACAAAAACGGTAAGAAATAGCTTGCTTTGTAGCATGTGTTATAAACGTATAGAGCGTTTAATTATTCCCTTAGCAGCCTACAAAAATAAACCCCTCGTAGAAACGAAGGGTTTTCGATTGCTTGCCAATATAGAGACTCTTTGTATTAATGTTTCGGCTAAGATACAAAAACTTGTTTAAATAACAAATAGTAAAAAATTATATTTAATTAATATTTGCCCTTTTAAGCTATTTAAATAGTAATAATTTACAATTATTTAATATTGCAAATTATTTTAATAATTAAATTGTTCTGCCAGGATACACTTTCAGTGCCACTTCCAGGCAATCCATGGCTTTATTGATGTCTTCCAGATTTAGCACATAAGCCAGTCTTACTTCTTTTTTTCCTAATCCCGGAGTGCCGTAAAATCCGGTAGCAGGGGCCAGCATCACGGTTTGCTGTTCATGGCTGAAAGATTCAAGCAGCCATTGACAAAACTGGTCGGCATCGTCTATGGGTAATTCGGCAATGGCATAGAAAGCCCCACCTGGATTCGGGCAAAAAACGCCTTCCATTTTATTGAGTCGTTCTATAATTAAATCCCTTCTTTTTTTATACTCTGCCTTAGTTGTGTCAAAATAATTAGCTGGTAAATCTATGGCCGCTTCACCTGCAATCTGCGCAAAACTGGGCGGGCTTAACCTGGCCTGTGCAAATTTCATTACCGCATCCAGCACCTGTTGGTTTTTGGTTACCAGTGCTCCGATTCTTCCTCCGCAGGCACTGTATCTTTTACTGATGGTATCCATAATAATAACATGGTCGTCAACACCGGTTAAATGCATGGCGCTGGTTTGTTCTCCCTCATAGCAGAACTCTCTGTATGCTTCATCAGAAAACAAATAAAGGTTATGTTTCAGAATCAGTTCTTTCAACTGTTCCATCTCTGCCTTGCTGTATAAATATCCGGTTGGATTATTAGGATTGCAGATTACAATGGCTTTGGTGCGGGCTGTAATCTTGCTTTCAAAATCAGCAATGGGTGGTAGGGCAAATCCGTTTCTGATAGAGGAGGTAACAGGTACTACTTTTACACCGGCTGCTACGGCAAAACCATTGTAGTTGGCATAGAAAGGCTCCGGTATAATTACTTCATCTCCCGCATCCAGACAGGCCATGAATCCAAACTGAATGGCTTCGCTTCCACCTGTGGTAATAATGATTTGCTGGTGATTTACCTGAATGCCAACAGATGCATAGTAATCAACCAGTTTTCTTCTATAACTTTCATTTCCTGCACTATGGCTGTATTCCAAAACTTTGAAGTCACTGTTCCTTACTGCATCCAGCACCATTTTAGGTGTTTCAATATCGGGTTGCCCGATATTCAGATGATATACTTTCGTGCCTCTTTTTTTAGCGGCTTCTGCGTAGGGTACTAATTTTCTGATGGGTGATGCCGGCATGGCATTACCACGATTACTGATACTTAACATATTCCTATTTAAGGTTTTCTACTACTTCTCCTTCGATGGTTAAAATATAAGGTTGATTGGAATGTGCAAATTTTACATCCACTCTTTTCTTGAATACGCCTACTGCTTCTGCGTTATAAGTTACCTTAATGGTACCTGATTTTCCTTTTACGGTTGGGGCCTGGCTATATACAGGTTTGGTGCAACCGCATTCTGCATTGGCAAATTCAATCACTACGGGTTTTGCTGCATTATTGGTATAGGTAAATACATAAGTTGCAGGTACACCTTTTTTTATTTTACCGAATTGGTGTAAGGTCTTGCTGAACTTGATATCGTTTTGTGCAAATACTGCAACAGAACAAAATAATAATGCAGATAAAAATAAAGACTTCATATGCTGGTTAGATTTTTAAATTACTGAATACCTTCTCCGCTGAATTTGGTTTGTTTAATTATTCCACCCGAAATAATGATGTCAGTGAATCTGGTGAATTTGCCCATTACTGAGCCATTGAATTCAATTTTGATTTTAATGGTTTCTCCGGGTTTAAATACCTGGTTGGGGGTAAAATCCGGTGTGGTGCAACCGCAACCCGCTCTAACGCCTTCCAGTTTCAGGTCTTCTTTACTGGTATTGGTTACTTCTAACCAGTAAGATACCGGTTGACCAAATTTAACTTTACCCATTTCGTAGGTTTCGTTTTTAATAGACACTTTAGCGTCCGAAGACTGGGCCATGGTGCCCAATGAAAAACCCAGGAATCCTAATAATACAATCCAAATTCTCATACTTGTGCAATTAGGTGGTAAAAGTACTAAAATTGACCGCTTATTGTTGATTGGTTGAGTTATTAACCCGTTAATTTCCAATTAAACTAATTATTGTTAGTCTATTCCATTCCTAATCCTATTTTTGTTGTATGGAATCAACCGCTTCATTACAATACAAAGACGATATGTTGTCTTTCGAAGGTTTTAGACAAACCGTTCTGGAAGATTATAGAACCGCCGTAATCAGTAGAGAAGTAAGCCTCTTAGGCCGAAGAGAAGTATTAACCGGCAAAGCCAAATTCGGAATTTTCGGAGATGGTAAAGAAGTCCCTCAACTGGCCATGGCCAAGTTTTTTCAGCCAGGTGATTTCAGAAGCGGTTACTACCGTGATCAGACATTCATGTTTGCAGCTGGTCTGGCAAGTGTTGAGCAATATTTTGCTCAATTGTATGCCGATCCGGACGTAAAGAATGATCCTTTTAGTGCAGGTCGTCAGATGAATGCCCATTTTGCTACCAAACTGGTAGACGAGAACGGAAACTGGTTAGACCTTGCCAACCGCAAAAATGTGTCGGCAGATATGGCACCTACTGCTTCTCAGATGCCCCGGGGATTAGGATTGGCCTTTGCTTCCAAATGCTTCAGACAGAATGCCCATTTAAGAGAAATGGATCATCTGAGCCATAATGGAAATGAAGTTTGTTTTACTACCATTGGAGATGCCAGTACCAGTGAAGGACATTTCTGGGAAACCATGAATGCGGCTGCTGTATTACAGGTTCCATTAGCGGTTTTTGTTTGGGATGATGGATATGGCATTTCTGTTCCCAAGAATTTCCAAACCACGAAGGGTTCAATATCGGAAGCCCTAAGAGGACTAGAGAAAATGGAAGATACCAATGGTATCCGTATTTATAAATTAAAGGCATGGGATTATGCTGGTCTTTGTCAAGCTTTTGAAGAAGGAATCCAGCGAATCAGGGATACCCACGTGCCAGTGTTGTTTCATGTGGAAGAAGTAACACAACCACAGGGACATTCTACCAGCGGAAGCCATGAAAGGTATAAGACGCCCGAAAGACTCGCCTGGGAAAAGGAATGGGATTGCATTAAGAAAATGAAAGAGTGGATGTTGGCCAATAACCTAAGCAATGAATCTGAATTATCGGATATAGAAGCACAGGCCAAGGATTATGTAAGGGAAAGCCGTCAGCGTGCATGGGATAAATACATCAATCCTATTAAAGATCAAGCGGCCAATGCGGGTACTTTATTAAAGGAAATGATGGTAAGCGATATGGATAAGTACAATCGTTTACAGCAAATGGCCAATGAATTATTGCAGAGCAAAGAGCCTCTACGCAGAGATGTGTTGAGGACATTATCGTTGGCCATTGAACTGGCTCCGGAATCTCCCTCTATTCAGGATGTGCAATTGTATTATCAGGAACTACTTAACCTTAACAAAGGATTGTACAATACCCATTTATACAATCAAACCATTAAGAGTGCTTTAAAAGTGCCCGAAATAAAACCCCTGATTTCTTTTGATGCGCCTACAGTAAATGGATTTGAAGTGCTGAACAAATATTTTGATGCACTCTTTACACAGAATCCGAAAGTATATGCATTCGGTGAAGACGTTGGATATATCGGAGACGTTAATCAAGGCTTTGCTGGTTTGCAGGAAAAGCACGGAAGAGACCGCATTTTTGATACAGGTATACGAGAGCTGACCATCATGGGACAGGCTGTGGGTATGGCTTTGCGCGGATTAAGACCTATTGCGGAAATTCAATATTTAGATTATCTGTTGTACGGCTTGCAAATTTTGAGTGATGATGTGGCTACAACTCATTTCAGAACCAAGGGGCAGCAATGTTGTCCGGTTATCGTAAGAACCAGGGGTCATCGTTTGGAAGGTATCTGGCATAGCGGATCACCCATGGGTATGATCATTAATTCGTTGAGAGGCATGTATGTTTGTGTGCCAAGAAATATGGTACAGGCAGTTGGTATGTACAATACTTTATTGTCATCAAACGACCCTGCATTGGTGATTGAGTGTTTGAATGGTTATCGTCTGAAAGAAAAATTGCCTGCGAACTTGCTGGAGTATACGGTGCCATTGGGTATCCCTGAAGTGATCAGAACCGGGGAGGACATTACCATTGTTTCATATGGTTCAACCTTGCGGATTATTCAGGACGCTACTGAGCGTCTTGCTGCTGAAGGAATCAGTTGTGAAGTAATTGACGTTCAGACTTTACTTCCATTCGATATCAACCATATGATTCTAGAATCATTAAAAAAGACAAATCGTATTTTGTTTGTAGACGAAGACGTACCAGGTGGCGCAGCCGCTTATATGTATAATCAGGTTATTGAAGAACAGAAAGCATTCCAGTGGCTGGATGTGAGTCCGAGAACTTTAACGGCTCAGGCGCACCGTCCCAGTTACGGAAGTGATGGAGATTATTTCAGTAAGCCCAATGCAGAAGATGTGATAAGGGTGGTAAGGGAAATGATTAGCGAGTAATTTTTTTGTATGAAATCATATAGTAATGCTATTATAATAGCCCTCGCTATTGTAGTAGGTGCATTCGTAATTGGAAGTGCCTATAAGTATAAATTCATTAGCTCCGAAACCATTGTGGTTACAGGGTTGGCCGAGAAGGACTTTACCAGTGATCAGATTGTTTGGAAAGGTCAGTATAGCAGAACTGGCTTTGACCTGAAAGAAGCCTATACGCAGATAAAATCGGATGAGGCTGTTATTAAAGCGTATCTGAAGGAGAAAGGAATTCCCGATTCCAATATGGTTTTTTTAGCCGTTGATGTGGTTAAGAATTTTAATTATGAAAATGGCCCCAACGGAACATCCAAATCTGTATTTAGCGGTTACACTTTAACGGGTGGGGTAAAAGTAGATTCCCGTCAGATTCAGTTGGTAGAAAAAGTGTCCAGAGAAGTAACCGAACTCTTGCAGAAAGGAATTGAATTCAGTTCTAACAAGCCCAGTTATTATTACAGCAAACTAAATGAATTGAAAATTGATTTACTGGCCAAAGCGGCAGAAGATGCTAAATTAAGAGCAGAGACCATTGCAAAGAGTTCTGATGTAGGCTTGGGCTCATTGAAGAAAGCCAATATGGGTGTATTTCAGATTACCGGGAAAAATGACAATGAAGATTACAGTTACGGAGGTTCCTTCAATACCAGTTCCAAAGAAAAAACGGCATCCATTACCTTAAAAGTAGAATACCTGGCCAAATAATATTTACAGGGTAAACAGAATGAAAATCTTTTCGCTTTAAGGATAGAATAAATTTTGCAGAGCTGCGTGGGGTACCATGCAGCTTTCTTTTTTCCCGAACCATTTGTATCGGTTCCGAGCAATGATACTGTACACCCCATCCCTAATGAATCGGGGTACAAGGATCAATGCATAGAGCAGGGGCCAGGCGCCGGATAATTTTCTGGCTACTTTTAATGCGCCAGTCGATTTAGTGAAAATCTGATTGTTCTCCAGTAAAATAAAGGAACTGAGTTCGCTGGGTGGTAAATGGAATTGCTTTAAAATCTGCTGGCCAAAACTGCCTTGCAGCGAGGCAAATCGAAACTGTTGTTGAGGATCTGCTGCAATAATTTTCTGCACACTGCCATTGCATAAATTACAAACCCCGTCAAATAAAATAACGGGGTTTGTAGGTATCGTTGATTCCATAAATGTATGATTATCCCATATTATGAAAAACCTTGTTTACGTCTTCGTCTTGTTCTAGGCGTTCAATGAGTTTAGAAACATCTTCTGCCTGTTCATCTGTTACAGGAACCGTATTGGTTGGAATCCATTCTAATTCTGCACTGATGGGTGTGATATTTTTGTCTTCCAATGCCTTCTGAAGTTTACCGAAATCGGTGAATGCACAACGCAAAACAATAATCGGGTTGCCATTATCGTCATCGCTCTCTCCCAGCTCTTCTAAACCATGGTCAATCAATTCCAATTCCATTTCTTCTAGATCCTGTCCCTCTGCCTTTAATTTGAATACCCCCATTTTTTTAAACTGGAAACTCACGCTGCCATTGGTACCCATGGCACCATTCCCTTTGTTAAAATGACTCTTAACATTGGCAACGGTTCTTACATGGTTATCGGTTGCTGTTTCAACCAATAATGCTACCCCATGTGGCGCATATCCTTCATATAAAATTTCTTCGTAGTTGCTGGTGTCTTTTCCCATTGCACGCTTTATCGCAGCTTCCACTCGATCTTTGGGCATGCCTACACTTTTGGCGTTTTGAAAACACCTTCTAAGTGCCGGGTTGGTGGCCATATCGGGTCCACCAGCTTTAACTGCAATGACAATCTCTTTACCGATACGGGTAAAGTTCTTAGCCATTTTATCCCAACGAGCAAACATGCTGGCTTTACGTACTTCAAAAATCCTTCCCATAGTATTCGTTTTCGGAGAGCAAATTTAACGTTTAACCTGCTAGTAGCCAAAGATGCCCAAAAAAAGCCCGGCTATTTGTGGTAGCCGGGCTTTGAAGGAAAAATATATTGAAACTATAACGGGATTATCCGTTCAGTTTGCTTCTTTTCTTACTGTAAATAAAGTACACAATCAATCCCAGTGCCATCCAGCCAAAAGCTACTTTAAGGGTAGTGGCATCTAACACAAAGATCATGGAAGTACAAACGATTACACCTAAGGTAGACACTAATGGAACCATCGGTGTTTTAAAAGGACGATCCAGTTCAGGTGATTTTACTCTCAATACCCAAACGCCAATACAAACCAGAACAAAAGCGAATAAGGTTCCGAACGACGTTAAGTCGCCCGCTACGTGTCCGGGAACAAATGCCGCAAATAAACCTACGAATACAAATAAAATGATATTGGCTTTGTAAGGAGTGCGGTATTTAGGATGCAGATCACCAAAAGCTTTAGGGATTAATCCGTCGTTACTCATAGAATAGAAAATACGGCTTTGTCCCATCAACATTACCAGGATAACAGAAGAGAAACCAGCTAAGATAGCAATGGTAACCGCCTGCGCTAACCAGCCATAACCTGTCATATATGCGGAAATAGCATAAGCAACTGAAGCTTCACGGCCTTTTTCAGGATCAACGAATTCCTTCCAGTTAGCTACACCTGTTAATACGTGTCCGAATAAGATGTATAAAATGGTACATACCACCAATGAACCTAGAATACCAATTGGCATATCTCTTTTTGGGTTCTTGGCTTCCTGCGCAGCAGTTGATACGGCATCAAATCCAATGAAAGCAAAGAATACCACAGCAGCACCACCTAATACACCACCCCATCCGTGCTTGTTGAATGGAGAGTAATCGGCAATTACTTTACCGGCATTGTCTACTACTGCAGCAGTTCCTTCCGGAATCATGTACGGAGTATGATTTTCTGGTTTGATAAACTGCCAGCCAATGGCAATGAATAATAAAACAATACCCACTTTAATGAATACAATGATTGCATTTACAATGGCAGATTCTTGTGTTCCTTTAATCAGCAATAAAGTGATTAGGAAAAGTATCATTAATGCTGGTGCATTAATCATGCCCTGGTGTAAAACACCGGCAGAGTCGGTAAAGCTTTCAAAAGGCGAGTGGCACCATTCATAAGGAATGCTTCCTCCCAGCAGCTTGTTTAAATATTCGCTCCATGCAATGGAAACAGTTGCAGCTCCCAATGCGTATTCCATAATCAATGCCCATCCAATAATCCAAGCAACCAATTCTCCTAACGTAACATAAGAATATGCATAAGCACTACCTGCAATGGGAATCATGGCAGCAAACTCAGCATAACACAATCCTGCGAAAGCACATCCAATGGCTGCAATCACGAAAGAAATAGTAACGGCTGGTCCGGCAGATTGTCCGGCAGCAGCAGCAGTTCTTACAAACAAACCGGCGCCAATAATGGCCCCGATACCTAATGCAATTAGATTACCGGCACCAAGGGTTCTTTGCAAACCGTTGGTAGAGTCCTCCGCATTGGCAAGCATCGCTGAAAGCGATTTCTTTCTAAATAAACTCATAGTTTTATTAATTGGGTTCTGGTTTTAAATTATCTGGCAAAATAGGCATTATATTCAATTTACGGGTATATTGCCAACTCAAATTTTGCCGGATGAAGAATAAACTAACGATTTATATCCTGATTGCCATGGTCCTGGGGATTATTACAGGGTATATTGTACATGAAAATGCTGCACCAGAAACCATCAGCGGCTTTTCTAAAAACATCAAATTATTAGGTACCATATTTATTCGCCTGGTAAAAACCATTATTGCTCCGCTTGTATTTTCTACCCTCGTAGTTGGAATTGCCAAACTGGGAGATTTAAAAACCGTAGGTCGTGTGGGTGGGAAAGCCATGTTATGGTTTATTTCTGCATCCCTGGTTAGTTTATTGGTGGGGATGATACTGGTGAATTATTTTCAACCGGGTTCTTATATTGATTTGTCTCAGGCAGACAATGCAGGATTAAAAGACCTGATGGGAAAAACTTCTGAATTTTCTCTGCAGAAATTCATTGAGCACGTAGTGCCAGCTAGTGTTTTCGAAGCCATGGCCACTAACGAAATATTACAAATTGTAGTTTTCTCCATTTTCTTTGGAGTAGCGGCTGCCAATCTGGGGCCTTATTCCAAACCAGTGATCAATGCATTGGATATTGTTGCCCATATCATTTTAAAGATTGTTGGTTATGTAATGAACTTCGCCCCATTCGGAGTATTTGGTACTCTGGCTGCAGTTGTAGCCGATAAGGGACTAGGTATTTTTAGTTTTTATCTGATTTATTTTGGCTATTTCGTATTGGGTATTGCAGTATTATGGGTATTGCTTTGTTCAGTTGGGTTTTTAATATTGGGTAAACGAATGAAGGGGCTTTTAAAAACAATTGCCAATCCTTTACTGGTTGCTTTCAGCACCACCAGTAGTGAAGCCGTTTTTCCAAAACTAACCGAAGAGCTGGAAAGATTCGGGTGTAAAAAAAGTATTGTTTCTTTTATTCTTCCATTGGGTTATTCCTTCAATTTAGATGGAAGCATGATGTATATGACATTCGCCAGCTTAGCCATTGCACAGGCTTACGGAATTCATATGCCCGTTGGAGAACAGATAACCATGTTATTGGTACTGATGCTTACCAGTAAGGGTATTGCAGGAGTACCAAGGGCTTCCTTGATTATTGTATTGGCTACCTGTGCCATGTTTAAAATACCACCGGAAGGGGTTGCATTGATTTTGCCGATTGACCATTTTTGCGATATGTTCAGAACTGGTACCAATGTATTGGGAAATGCACTGGCTACTACCGTAGTTAGTAAATGGGAAGGTGAATTACAGGAAGAAGGTGTGGTTGAACTAGAGTCTTAAACCTAATTAATATTGAATCATGTTAATGCAGATTTTGCTGGAGTTTCATTGGACAAATTTATTGCAGCCTCAGTTTTATATTGAGCACGGTGGATTATGGTTGATTTTATTTGTAGTATTTGCGGAGACCGGATTGTTTGCTGGTTTCTTTTTACCAGGTGACAGTCTTTTGTTTGTAGCAGGTATTTATAGTACCAACCTGGCCAATGAATTTATTCCAACTGGTAATGAAGTTTTTGATTTGCTTTTAATTATGTTACTGATTTCTATGGCGGGTATTCTGGGTAATACTACCGGATACTGGTTTGGAAAAAAAGTAGGCCCCGCCATGTATTCCTGGAAGGAGAATATGTTTTTTAAACAACGTTATTTACAGCAGGCACATGAGTTTTATGAAAAGCATGGAGGTGGTGCTATCATTGTTGCCCGTTTTATTCCTATTGTAAGAACCTTTGCTCCCATTGTTGCAGGTATTGTGCAGATGGATAAAAAGAAATTCGGTTTCTTCAATGTCGTGGGTTGTTTTGCCTGGGTAGGTAGCATGTTGTTTGCGGGTCATTTTCTGCAGAAATGGATATTGGCACAGTTTGGGTTCGATTTAAAAGATCACCTGGAAGTAATTGTGTTAGGCATTGTAGCAGTAACTACTGCACCGGTTATTATGAAACTGGTATTCAATAAAAAGAAGTAATACTATGACGGCTAAAAAATATGGCATATTCTCTGTACCAGTCATTGTTGCCGCATTAGGATATTTTGTAGACATCTACGATTTACTGTTGTTCACTATTGTACGCGAACCCAGTTTGGCCGGCATTGGTGTAGTATTGTCTGATACCCCACAGGTAATTGCTGCCAGTACCAAAATCATCAATTGGCAAATGGTCGGACTCCTGATAGGAGGTGTGCTTTGGGGAACCATCGGAGATAAAAAAGGAAGACTCAGTGTTTTGTTTGGTTCTATCGCTTTGTATTCTGTTGCTAATTTTGCTACCGGATTTGTGCAAACAGTAGATCAATATGCATGGGCTCGTTTCATTGCCGGAATTGGTTTGGCTGGAGAGCTGGGAGCTGGCATTACCTTGGTTAGTGAATTATTACCCAAAGACAAAAGAGGTGTGGGTACTTCACTGGTAGCTGGAGTAGGATTGTTCGGTGCCGTATTTGCTTACTTCGTTTATAAGTTTACCAACGACTGGAGATTGTGTTATATGATTGGTGGTGGTCTGGGGATTGGGTTGTTATTGCTACGCATCTCTGTAACAGAGAGCGGTATGTTTCATAGCCTGAAAGAACAGGTAGGCATACAGAAGGGAAACTTTTTTATGTTCTTTAATAATGGCAAGCGATTTAAAAAATATATCCTGGCCATTTTAATTGGATTGCCTACCTGGTATGTGATAGGTATTCTGGTAAATCTCAGCAATCGTTTTGCGGGTGCCTTATACGGAGAGAATGCTATTGAAAGCGGAAGAGCAATTATGTACGCCTATGTTGGCATTGCCATTGGAGATATATTAATTGGATTGGTGAGTCAGTATTTTAAAAGTCGTAAAAAAGCGCTGTTGAGTTTTTATGTTTTATGCATGTTATTTCTGGTTTTGTTTTTCAGCAGCATCAATAACAATGATTCAACCATGTATTTTATCTGTGGGATGCTGGGATTCAGTACTGGGTTCTGGGCCATTTTTATTACTATGGGAGCAGAACAATTTGGTACTAACTTAAGAGCTACTGCAGCTACTACTATTCCCAATATGGTAAGGGGAGCATTACCGCTGATTAATCTAATGTTCCTGAATTTATTCCAGAAATCCTGGGGATGGTCTCTTATTCAAAGTGGAATCATTACCGGAATAGTAATCATGGTCATTACGTTTGTTGCGTTTTATTTTACCGAAGAAACTTTTCATAAAGACCTGGACTTTGTGGAAAGACATTCATAACCTATTCCGAATTGCTGCATGGAAGAAAGGGTAAAAAAATATTGGTCATTCGTTTTTCTTCTATCGGTGATATTGTGCTGGCATCTCCTGTATTCAGGTGCTTAAAGCAGCAGCTTCCCAATGTTGAAATTCACTTCTTAACCAAGCGCTCCATGAAAGCGGTTACAGAAGCCAATCCTTATATAGATCAGTTTCATTATCTCGATAAAAGTTTGCAGGACCTGATTCCTAAACTGATGAGTCAACAGTTTGATTACATTATAGATCTGCATAAGAACTTCCGATCCTGGATGGTGCAATACCAGTTGAAAGTGCCGGTATATGCTTTTCAGAAACTAAGCTGGCAAAAATGGTTGCTCACTAAAACGGGAATTAATCGCATGCCTGCTAATCATATTACACTGCGCAGTTTAGCCGCAGTTGCTCCATTGGGTGTTGTAAATGATGAAAAAGGGTTGGATTATTTTATTCCTGAGGGCAAAGGGATTTCATTAGAGGATTTACCAGTCTCCCACCGTTTTGGATACATAGCTATTGTTATTGGAGCATCTTATGCTACCAAAAAGTTGCCTGTTCAAAAATTGCAGGAGCTTTGTAAGTTAATTGATTATCCGATTGTGTTGGTAGGAGGGAAAGATGATCAGCAAGAAGGAGAAGCAATAGCCCTTACAGATGCTATTAAAATCTATAATGCCTGCGGAAAATTTAGTTTACATGAGTCAGCAGACATCGTTAGACAATCCAAATTGGTGATTTCGCACGATACAGGCTTGCAATACATTGCCTGCGCCTTCAATAAAAAAGTACTGGCTATCTGGGGAGGTACATCTCCAAAATTAGCGGTAGAACCCTATTATGGTGCTGATCAATTGCTACAGCATCCCAATGGTATTGCCTATCATAATTTTCTGGTGCCTGATTTGTCTTGTCAACCCTGCAGCAATTACGGCACAAAAAAATGCCCCAGAGGGCATTTTAAATGTATGTTACTACAAGATACCCATCGCATAGCTGGTATGGCCATGCAATGGGTTCAGTCTTTATAATGTTTTCAACACGTCGTTCATGCTTCTAACGGCATCAGCACTTTTGTTGAATGCGGCTTGCTCTTCTGCATTCAATTTCAAGTCGATGATTTTTTCCCAGCCATTTCTGCCAATGGTTACAGGAACCCCCAAGCAGATATCTTTCTGACCGTATTCGCCTTCCAGGCTAACGCAGCAGGTAAACAATTTCTTCTCGTCGCGTACAATGCTTTCTACCAATGCAGCTCCGGCAGCACCTGGTGCATACCATGCAGAAGTACCAATTAGTTTGGTTAAAGTAGCACCCCCCACCATAGTATCGTTGATGATCTGATGTTGTTGTTCTGCACTTAGGAAATCAGTTACAGGTGCACTGTTCCAGGTTGCATAACGAATTAATGGAATCATGGTAGTGTCTCCATGACCGCCCACAACAAGCGCATTCAGGTCGGATGGGCTGCAGCCTAAATGCTGGCTTAACTGATACTTGAAACGGCTGCTGTCTAAAGTTCCACCCATACCAATGATTCTGTTCTTTGGAAGACCTGTTGCAGTTAGCGCCAGGTAAGTCATGGTGTCCATTGGGTTGCTGATCACAATGATGATAGCATCAGGAGAGTACTTTAAAATATTTTCGCAAACCCCTTTTACAATACCTGCGTTGGTACCAATTAATTCTTCACGGGTCATTCCTGGTTTACGTGGCAAGCCTGAAGTAATAACTACT
>NZ_KI866530.1:87277-91865 GCF_000511175.1 Sediminibacterium salmoneum NBRC 103935
ATAACTACTACATCACTACCAGCAGTTTTACTGTAGTCGTTGGTGCTTCCGGTAATTTTGGTATCAAAATCCAGCAAAGCTGCGGTTTGCATCATGTCTTGTGCTTTACCTTCCGCAAAACCTTCCTTGATGTCTAACAATACCAGTTCAGTACATAATTCCTTACGGGCAATATTGTCGGCACAGGTTGCTCCAACGGCACCGGCACCTACTACAGTAACTTTCATAATCGGTATGATTTAAAGTGGTTAAAATGAGTGGTGCAAAGGTACGTGGGTACCGCTTATTTTTTGTGAATAAATTGCAATAATTCAGGTATTTCTACACCCTTGTCCCATACTTTCAGAAATTGCTTCTGTTTGTTGTATAGCGCCACAAATGGGGTGAATTTTACCTGGTAAAAACTAGGTACAGCATATTCAGGGTCTCTTCCGGTAATAATATTGGGGTAAAGGTCAAACTGATATTTTCTGGCGAAGGCCTTAATGTCATTAAAGTCTCTGTAGCTGACCCAGACAAACTGAATATTTTTCAGGCTATCCATATTGCGTATCATCTGTTCCGCTTCGTACTGGCAATGTCCGCAATCCGGACTGAAATACACAATACAGGTATAATCTGCTGCCGGTATCATGGTATGTGTAAAAAGACTACTGTCGGTTAAAACCAGTTTAAAGGCAGGTATAGCCGGATTCTTTTCATAGTTGGGCCGGTTGTCAATCGGGCTTTGTGCATTTACTAAACCAAAAGTCAGTAACAAAGTGCAAATCAGTAATCCTCTTTTCCAGTTCATGTTAATAACAGTTTGATGGTATATAAATAGCTATTTTTTTCCGGCTTCCTGCATGCGCATTTGTTTAGCGTCTTGTAGAAATTCAGAAGCAAAAATAAAATCATTCAGCAGCTGGTCTTTGCTGAAAATAATGTCTTTGTTAGATCCTTCCCATTGTTTTTTTCCATTGTAGAGATAAAGTATATGATCGCCAATTTCCATTACACTATTCATATCGTGGGTTACTACTACAGTAGTCATTTGGTAGTCGATGGTAATTTCCCGGATCAATTTGTCAATTACCATGGAAGTTAAAGGGTCCAGACCAGAATTGGGTTCGTCGCAAAAAAGGTATTTGGGATTTAGCACAATGGATCGGGCAATACCCACTCTTTTTTTCATACCTCCACTTATTTCAGCAGGAAATCTTTTATGCGCGTTGCTCAGGTTTACCCGGTCAAGTACTTCGTCTACTTTCTTTAATTTTTCTCCATGTGTTAATTTGGTAAACATATCAAGCGGAAACTTGATATTTTCCTGCACCGTCATGGAATCAAATAGCGCGTTCCCCTGAAATAACATGCCAATCTGCTGTCTTAACTCTTTTCTGGTTTTATCATCCATCCTAATCAAATCGGTGCCATTGTATTCAATACTGCCTCCTTCATCGGGTTGAATAAGTCCAACGATGCATTTGGTGAGTACTGTTTTGCCGCTCCCGCTGCTGCCAATAATCAGGTTGCATTTGCCACTCTCCATAACAGCATCAATACCCTGAATAATGACTCTGTCATCAAAGCTTTTACTGATATTCTTTATTACTATCATGGTTTTGCGTTCCTGTTTTGGTAAGCTACTAAATTCCTAGAAGATTTGATTTTTAATTACATCATCCAGGCTGTCTCTTCTGCGAATCAACTGCATCTGATTATTGATAAACAAAACCTGTGCCGGCAAAAATCTGGCGTTGTAATTGCTTCCCATTTCAAAACCGTATGCGCCCGCATTTTCCATTACCAGCACATCATTTTCTCTAATTTCGGCAATAGGTCTGTCCCAGGCAAAATTGTCTGTTTCACAAATATTGCCGGTAACCGCATAGGTTTTAATGCTTCCGTTGGGATTGCTGATATTGCGGATATGGTGATAGGCTTCGTAAAACATGGGACGAATCAAATGATTGAATCCACTGTTAACTCCTGCAAAACAAACGGTTCCAGTGTCTTTAAGCACGTTCACGGTGGTTAAAAAATAGCCACATTCACTAACCATATATTTTCCTGGTTCAAACCAAACCTGAAATTTTTTCTGATAGGTTTTTTCAAAGCGATCCAGGGCTTCTCCTACTTTTTGTGCCAATAAGGATATATCGGTTCCTTTTTCACCTTCCTGGTAAGGCACTTTAAATCCTCCACCCATATCGAGTACCTGTAAATCGGGAAAAGAAGGTACCAACTCAAAAAATAAATCGGCTACCTGTATAAATACCTCAACGTCTTTGATTTCGCTACCCGTATGCACATGCAAACAGTTGATGCGCATTTTGTATTGGTCTTTCAACGCAAGGATTGCTGAAAGCTGTTCCAGTGGAATACCGAATTTGCTGTTATCGTGTCCGGTTGAAATTTTTAAGTTTCCTCCGGCCATAATATTGGGCCTGATTCTGATGCCTACCGGATACCTGTTCCCGTATGCTTTTCCGAATTTTTCCAGATTACTTAAACTGTCAATATTTACTGAAACACCTGCTTCCACAGCTGCAGCAATTTCATCAAAAGCAATTCCATTGCTGGTATATAAAATTTGCTCCGGAGCAAACCCTGCTTTTAACGCAATGTAAACTTCATTGATAGAACTGCAGTCAATATTGCATCCAATACTGTGTATATGTTTTAAAACGGCAATATTGGTTAAGGCCTTACATGCATAAAAGAAACGGGCATATACACCGTTAAATGCAGTTTGTAGTGTTTGGTATTGTGCTGTTATTTTTTCTGCATGATATACATACAGGGGAGTTCCAAACTCATTGGCCGCCGCCAGGAGTTGTTCATTCGAAATGCGTAAAGACATGGTTCAAAGATAATCCAAGAAGGGCGGATTATTGCTGTTTTAACAGTCCGTTCATCAATCTTATTCGGTTGGATTTTCCCCGGTTGTATTTTCGTCAGCATCGCCTTCTTCAGAATCGCTTTCAGAATCGTTTTCGGAATCGCTTTCGTTTTCGGAATCGGCGTCAGCTGAATCTTCCTGATTCAAATCTGCTTCTTCAGCGTCATCTGTTGATTCGTATGTGGTTTCTTCGCTGGCAACCATTAGCGTGCCGTCTTCGTTTACAGTTAGGGAAGAAACATCACCGTCGATAATGGCTTCGTCGGTCGGGAACGCTTCTGAAATGGAAGCACTCACATTGGCATCTGTAAAGTCTTCAGGTTTAATGATGGTACCTTCCACAATCTGGTCAGCCAGCACTTCCTTAATCTTTGGCAGATCTGCGGCAGTGTTAATGCCAAAGTAATCCATGAAAGTCTTGGATGTTGCGTATACCAATGGTTTGCCAGGTAATTGTTCGTTTCTGCCACTGATTAGGATCAATTCCTTTTCCAGTAGTTTCTGAATAGAGTAATCGCTGTTTACACCACGGATGGCTTCAATTTCACCCTTGGTAATCGGTTGCTTGTATGCAATAATGGCTAATGTTTCCAAAGCTGCATTGGACAGGCGTTTCAGGAATTTGTCGCCATTTAGCTGTGCTATGGTTTTGTGGTAATCTTTCTTTGTGAGGAATTGCCACCCACCGCCACTTTCCCTTACTTCGAAAGGATAAAATTCGGCGGCGTATTTTTCACGAATGCCTTCTACAGCGGTCTCTACCTGGTCCAATGAAATTCTTTCTTCCAGAAACCCAAAACTGTTGTTGATGAGTTCTACAATATCCAGTGAAGTCAACGGTTTTTCACTGGCAAAAATAAGTACTTCAATATGCGGTATGATCTCGCTTAATTCCATAATGATTGTGTAGAATTATCCTTGTAATGCAGCGGCTCCGCTCACGATTTCTGTTAACTCTGTTGTAATGGCAGCCTGACGCGCACGGTTGTAACTGATTTTTAAAGACTTCAGTAATTCGTTGGCGTTCTCACTTGCCTTATCCATTGCAGTCATACGGGCACCATGTTCACTGGCGTTTCCGTCTAATACCGCTTTGAATAATTGGGTATTTAAAATCTTTGGCATTAATTCAGCAATCAACACATCCTTGGCTGGCTCAAAAATAAAGTCTGCTTTTTTGCTTCCGGCTTTTGGAGCCATTTTAGGAATCGGCAAAAATTGCTCAGCTACGAATACCTGTGTAGCAGCATTTTTGAATTCACTGTAAATAATTTCCACTGCATCAAACTCCTTCTGCTCAAATCCTTTCATTGCAGCTTGTGCAGCAGCCTGTACCGCTTCAAAATTCAGATTCAGGTAAATATCCTTGAACTGATCGTTTGTTTTGTAACCTGCTTTGGTTAAACTTTCCCAGCCCTTCTTTCCAATATTCCATACGGTTACATTGCCTTTGCTAAACTGGCTGGCGTATTTTTCAGATACGGTATTCTTGGCCAGTTTAACCAGGTTGGCGTTGTAACCACCACACAAGCCTCTGTCGGATGTAATTACAATCAACAATACTTTTTCAACAGGTCTTTCTTCTGCCAACGCAAGCGTTGCACCACCTTCAATATTGCTTACAATATTGCTCAGCATTTCCTGCAATTTCTGGGCGTAAGGACGCATTTGGGTAATGGCATCCTGTGCACGGCGCAATTTGGC
>NZ_KI866530.1:92653-143177 GCF_000511175.1 Sediminibacterium salmoneum NBRC 103935
TGGTTTCCGTACTGAACCAGGTCGAAAACCAGCAAAAAAGCACCCTGCAAAAGCAAACTATTGCCAAATCCCGTGTTCCGGAGGTTGCCGGTTCTGTTGCCGTTTTCTTTAAGTAAAAAGCCTGTAGCTATATAGGCCAGATCGAGCCCTGTATTCAACAACAGGATTTTTTCCAGTTTTTGCTGGGCAAGGTGATTTTGGGTTAAGGTATACTTCCGGTTCATTTCTTTGCGAAGCTGCATTAAACCCACACTGGCTATACCCAGGTTTACCAGGTTCCAGTATGCATTCATTCGAAAGAAGTGAGGGCCCGAACCCGTGGCATTGGTAGCCGAAATACTGCCCTGAATAATATTGACCCCGGCCCAGGCTGCCAGAATGGTCATATTCGTTTTATTTTGATTGTATCTGTCGGTGGCAATGGAATCGCTCCATTGTTGCAGCCGTTGCTTGTTCAGAACCATGCTGCTGTCTTTAGGCGGGTCCTGGTTTTCAGCCGTTTGTGCTCCCCCTGTAAAGGGTACCATTAACCCTAAAATAATGACCATTGATAGAATAGTTATCTGCTTCATTTGCTTCTTAAATCAAAACCTTACCTTTGGCGGCTCTAAATCAGGGTGCCAAATTGACTAAAAATTAATTCTTGCACGCTGTTTGACTGTTAAAATTTTGTACCAGAGCATTTTTAAAAATATGTTGAAGTTTATTTCTAAGTTATTCGGAGGTAGTAAGAGTGAAAAAGATGTGCAGCAGATTATGCCCATCATTCAGAAGACCAATCAGTTTTTTCAGCAATATCAGTCATTAACCAATGATGAGCTTAGAAACAAAACGGTTGAATTCAAAGCCCGTATTCAGGAGCATTTGAAAGAAGTAGATGCAGCCATTGCTGCAGAAAAAGCCAATGCAGAAGCCTTGCCCGAATCGGATATTCATGGCAGGGATGCACTGTACAAGCAGATAGATAAATTAAAGAAAGACCGCGATAAAAAAATTGAAGAAGCCCTTGCGATTATTCAGCCGGAGGCTTTTGCAGTTATCAAGGAAGCAGCCAGAAGATTTAAAGAGAACGAAGAGCTGGTGTCTACGGCTACTCCTTTAGACAGAGACCTGAGTGTTAAAAAAGACTATGTAACCATTCGTGGGAACGAATCGGTTTTCAATAATTCCTGGACAGCAGCCGGTGCAAAAGTTACCTGGAACATGGTGCATTACGATGTGCAGTTAATCGGGGGTTCTGTTTTGCATTCCGGAAAAATTGCTGAAATGGCTACGGGTGAGGGTAAGACCCTGGTATCTACTTTGCCCGCTTATTTAAATGCCCTTGCAGGCGAAGGGGTTCACGTAGTTACTGTAAACGATTACCTGGCCAAACGAGACAGCGAGTGGAATGGTACTTTGTTTGAGTGGTTGGGATTAACCGTTGATTGTATTGACAAGCATGAGCCCAACAGTGAATCAAGAAGAAAAGCTTACCTGGCCGATATTACCTATGGTACCAATAATGAATTCGGCTTTGACTATCTGCGCGACAATATGGTGCATAGTCCGGAAGAAATGGTTCAGCGCAAACACCATTTTGCCATGGTGGATGAGGTGGACTCCGTATTAATTGACGATGCCAGAACGCCGTTGATTATTTCTGGTCCTATCGGATACCAGACCGGAGAACAGCAATTCTTCGCGTTGAAACCCAGAATTGAAAAACTGGTGGAAGCACAGAAAAGAGCTACCCTTCAGTTTTTAACAGAAGCCAAGAAAAAAATTGCAGAAGGAAACGATGATCCGAAAGATGGGGGTCTGGCTTTGTTCAGAGCTCACCGCGGTTTGCCAAAGAACAGTGCATTAATTAAGTTTTTAAGTGAGCCAGGTAACCGTGTGAAATTGCAGAAGGCGGAGAATTATTATCTGGCCGATCAGCAACGTGAAATGCCGAAGGCAGATGAAGAACTTTACTTCTATATTGATGAAAAAAACAACTCGGTTGAATTAACCGATAAAGGGATTCAATTGATAACCGGTCAGGGAGAAGATCCACATTTCTTTGTTTTGCCCGATATCAGTTTAGGGTTGGCTGCCATTGACAACGATACATCTTTGCCTGCCGATCAGAAATTGGCCAGAAAAGAGCAATTGATAAATGAATACTCTGTAAAAGCAGATCGTATTCATACGGTTCAGCAATTACTGAAAGCTTATACTTTATTCGATAAGGATGTAGAATATGTGGTGATGGATGGTTCGGTTAAAATTGTTGACGAACAAACAGGCCGTATTCTGGATGGCAGAAGATATTCTGATGGATTGCATCAGGCGATTGAAGCGAAGGAAAACGTGAAGATTGAAGCGGCTACGCAAACCTATGCTACCGTTACCTTACAGAACTATTTCAGAATGTACCATAAGCTGGCTGGTATGACCGGTACAGCCGAAACGGAAGCTGCAGAACTATGGGACATTTACAAGTTGGATGTGGTTAGCATTCCTACTAATGTGCCTGCCATCAGAAAAGACGAAGAAGATAAAATTTTTAAAACCAAGCGTGAGAAATTCGGGGCAGTGATTGATGAGATCGTGGCCTTGCGTGAAGCCGGTCGTCCGGTACTGGTGGGTACCACTTCAGTTGAAGTGAGTGAATTGCTGAGCAGAATGTTGCGTCAGAAACAGATTCCGCACAATGTATTGAATGCGAAACAACACTCCCGTGAAGCACAGATTGTAGCAGAAGCCGGTTTGGCCGGAGCAGTTACCATTGCTACGAATATGGCAGGTAGAGGTACCGATATTAAATTAGGACCAGGGGTGAAGGAAGCTGGCGGTTTGGCCATATTGGGTACAGAAAGACACGAGTCGCGAAGAGTAGACCGTCAGTTAAGAGGTCGTGCGGGTCGTCAGGGTGATCCGGGTTCTTCTTTGTTCTTTGTTTCTTTGGAAGACGACCTGATGCGCATGTTTGGCAGTGAAAGAATTGCCAAAGTGATGGACTTTGCCGGATACAAGGAAGGCGAAGTAATTCAGGCAGGCATGATTACCAAATCTATTGAAAGAGCGCAAAGAAAAGTAGAGGAGAACAACTTTGGTATCCGTAAACGTTTGCTTGAATATGATGATGTAATGAACAAGCAGCGTACGGTTATTTATACCAAGCGTAACCATGCCCTGTTTGGAGAGAGACTGGCATTGGATTTAGACAATGCTATGTATGCGGTGGCAGAATCACTGGTGGTGAACTTCAGAGACCAGAACGATTTTGAACAATTTAAGTTAGCCGCAATTCTTCATTTTGGTATTGATACGGCTATTACAGAAGATGAGTTTAACCGAGGCAGCCAGCAACAGGTAGCTGAAAAATTATATACTGAAGCGGTGTCTCAATATGAAAAGCGCAAGCAGGACATGATGGCGCAGGCGGTTCCGGTATTTAAGAATATTCAATTGGAACAAGGTTCCCATATTGACAATGTAATTGTTCCTTTTACAGATGGCAAGCGTCAGATTCAGTCATTGGCCAATATGGAAAAAACCTTAAAGACCAATGGTGCTGAATTGTTGAATTCGTTGGAAAGAACAGTTACCCTTGCTTTTATAGACAATGCATGGAAAGAGCATTTACGCGCCATGGACGATTTAAAGCAGAGTGTGCAAACGGCTACTTATGAACAGAAAGATCCATTGGTGATTTATAAGATGGAAGCATTTGAATTGTTCCGCAAAATGGACAATGAAGTAAACAGGGAAATTGTTCAGTTTCTTTGTCATTCCTCCATTCCTTTAGCAAATGGAGAAGAATTGCAGGAAGGTCGTCAGGAAAAAACAGATATGAGTAAATTAAGCGCCAACAAAGACCAGGTAGATGCAGCAGGTCAGGAGTATGGTGCCAATGAAAACGATTACTATGATCCAACCCCTGTAAAACAGGAGCCGGTTAAAGTAGGACCAAAGATTGGCAGAAACGATCCCTGTCCTTGCGGTAGCGGCAAGAAGTTTAAATCCTGCCATGGTAAAGATGCATAAGGTGATAGTATAAAAGAAATATAAATGCCCCAAAGAGTATTTTCTTTGGGGCATTGTTCTTCATGGCATATTGGCTTGTCCGGATTAATTTAAAGCCACCGCAATGCCAAAATCCATGCAAAAGGATTTGATTTGAGAAGTGGTATTGCTGGCATTGGTCCAGGTATATTTTCTGGTACCAATATTGAATTTGAATTTTACTTTATTGTCTTCGTCTTCAAAATCTGTAAAAGAAACACCCCATCCAAAAAACTGTGGCGAACGGGTTACATCTGCATACCCTTCCTCTTTCATTTTTACGCCCGGAGAAATTCCGCCTTCTACATATAAACCACTGATGGCCCAGGTTCCGGCTATGATAAATAAATTGGTGAATCCGGCGTTTTTAAATATTTCTTTTTGATCGTCAGGGTTAAATCCATCTTTAAATGCGAATGGATAAATTCTTGCCCCAAGCGGTTTTTGCGTCATGGTAACATTGGTAAGGTAAGTTGTCTGGTTCCTGAAATTCTGCGGTTCTAATCCTGCAATAGCAGCCACTTTTACAAACATTTTTTTGGTATATCCCAGGTTTAAAAAATTGTATTCTGCCGTAAGCCTGGGTTGAATACCTTTTGACTTATAAAACTGTCCAAAAACTTCCGTTGCCTTAGGGCTGGCTAAACCCAGATAAAAACCCAATCGCGGTTTCATTCCATCCTGTGCTTTGGAAGTAAACAAAGCAGTAATAAAACATAAGGTTAGTAAGCACTTATTCATGATGATTTATTTTATGCGAATGAATACTATTTTAACAGACGCTCCTATACCGTAGTGACGGTATTCGTTATCTTTGCCAAAATAAGATTGAATGCATTTAGCCCCATATATTGATCATACCATTTTAAAGCCGACTACTTTAATTTCGGATGTAGAAAAACTTTGTACGGAAGCCAGAGAATATGGCTTTGCTGCAGTTTGTGTTCCTCCCAATTTTGTTAAAACAGCCAAAGCTTTTCTGGAGGGATCAAAGGTAAAAGTGGCCACCGTGATCGGATTCCCGTTTGGCTATTCCGCTGTGGAAGCCAAGCTGGCTGAAATTGTTTTGGCTATGGTAGATGGGGTAGATGAACTGGATGTAGTGGCCAATATCAGCGCTATCAAAAACGGAGACTGGGTTTACCTGGCCAATGAACTCAATCATATTATGCCTGTGGTGAAGTCTAAAAACAAAACCATTAAAGTGATTATTGAAAGTGGCATTCTAACCAATGATGAAATTATTAAATGCTGTGAGTTGTATGGGGTGGCTGGTATTGATTACTTAAAAACGTCCACAGGCTATGCCGAAAAGGGGGCATCCGTAGAAGCCGTTAAATTATTCCGGTTACATTTACCTGAGGCTGTTCAGATTAAAGCATCCGGTGGCATCAGGGATTATGCATTTGCTGCGGAACTGGTTGCAGCAGGAGCCACCAGGCTGGGATGCAGTGCCAGCGTGGCAATTGTAAATGGAGAGTCTAATCAGCAACCCGCTGGATATTAACCGTATATTTATTAAATGAAACCTGTTATACTCATAGTACTTACCAGCATTGGCTTCCTTTTAAAAGGCATGGCCAATCCGGTTGATACGGTGATTTTTAAGAAAGATTCCCGCCTGGATATTTTGGTGCAAAAACAGGCACAGGCCAACAAACGTACTGCCATGATGACGAGTACAGGACTCTATAAAGGGTTTCGTTTACAAATGATCAGTACGCCGAGAAGAGACGATGCCACGCAAATGAAATCGGAACTCTTAAACCGATTTCCGGATCAGAAAACCTACACGCTTTTTCAGTCACCCAATTTTAAAGTAAGAATGGGTAATTTTCTGAAAAGAGAAGAGGCAGAAAAATTCAGAGCGCAAATCAGTAAGTTCTTCCCTAAAGGAATTTATATTGTTGAGGATACAATTGAATATATACCTGTAGAAGAAGAATTATTTTAGTTAAGCAGAATACATGCTAAAAGAGAAAATAAAAATATTGGCTAAAGATTTTGCTCCTGCGTTGATTGATATACGCAGGCATTTACACGCCAATCCGGAATTGAGTTACCAGGAATTTGCCACATCAAAGTATGTGCAGGAACAACTTCGCACATTGGGTATTCCTTTTGAAATAAAAGCCACTACCGGTATACTGGCAACCATTAAGGGAAAGAACCCGGATGCAAAAGTGATTGCCTTGAGGGCGGATATGGATGCGCTGCCCATTCTGGAAGAAAATAATGTTTCTTATAAATCTGTGAATGAAGGCGTGATGCATGCTTGCGGACATGATGTGCATACCACCGTATTATTGGGTGCGGCCAGAATTTTAGAAAATTTAAAAGAAGAATGGGAGGGCACTATTCAATTGATTTTTCAACCTGGTGAAGAAAGAAATCCGGGTGGTGCCAGTTATATGATTAAAGAAGGGGTGTTGGAAAATCCCAGGCCCGGAGGTATTGTTGCTTTACATGTACATCCCGGACTGGATGTGGGAAAGCTTAGTTTTCGAAAGGGTAGGGTAATGGCAAGTGCTGATGAAATTTATATAACCATCAGAAGTAAGGGAGGGCATGCAGCGGCTCCTCATTTAACTGCGGATACGGTTTTAATAGCAGCCAATTTAATTGTGTCCCTTCAGCAAATTATATCAAGAAACAATAGTCCAATTTCTCCTTCGGTTTTATCTATCTGTTCTGTGCAGGGTGGAAATACCACCAATGTAATTCCCAGTGAAGTAAAATTGATGGGAACTTTCAGAGCCATGGATGAGGAATGGCGTTATAAAGCGCATGAACTCATCAGAAAACAGGCAGTAGGCCTGGTGGAAAGTATGGGCGCAGAAATTGATTTGCATATTGATATTGGGTATCCAACGGTTGACAATGATCCAATATTTACTACAGCTGCCTGGGAATTGGCCAATGAATTCATGGGTCAGACCAATGTTGAAGAAACGGAATTGCGAATGGGTGCCGAGGATTTTGGATATTACACCCAGGTAATACCCGGATGTTTCTTCCGCCTGGGAGTTCGCAATGAATCCAAAGGAATTGTTCATCAGGTGCATACGCCCAAATTTGATATTGATGAATCTGCTATTGAAATTGGAGCCGGTATGATGGCCTATTTAGGAATTGCGCTAAAATAATTTTGAATTGTATTAATTAAAAATATGTCTACAGATAAACAATCTAATTTAAGAAAGGAACAGGCTTTGGAATACCATGCCAGTGGAAGACCAGGGAAGATTGAAGTGGTACCTACCAAAGAAGCAAAGACACAACGCGATCTTTCTTTGGCTTATAGTCCGGGTGTAGCGGAACCATGTAAGGAAATTAAAGAGAATCCTGAAAATATTTATAAATACACAGCAAAGGGTAACCTGGTTGGGGTTATTACCAATGGTACAGCTGTGCTGGGTTTGGGCGATATAGGTGCGGAAGCCAGTAAGCCGGTTATGGAAGGGAAGGGGGTATTGTTTAAAATCTTTGCGGATATAGATGTATTTGATATTGAGATCAATGAAAAAGATCCGGAGAAATTTGTACAAATTGTAAAATCTCTGGAACCTACTTTCGGAGGGATTAACCTGGAAGACATTAAAGCTCCTGAATGCTTTTATATTGAACAGCAGCTGAAGGAACAGATGAATATTCCGGTAATGCACGACGATCAGCACGGAACAGCAATTATCAGTAGTGCTGCCATGCTGAATGCATTAGAACTGCAGAAGAAAAGAATTGATAAAGTTCGGTTTGTAATTAATGGAGCAGGGGCAGCCGCCATGGCCTGCATTAATCTATACGTTGCATTGGGTGCCAGGTACGAGAATTTTATTGTGTTTGATAAAGATGGGGTATTGCATGTAGGAAGAACAGATCTGGGACCCGATCGGATGAAATTTGCTGTTAAAAAAGATGATTGGACCCTTGCTAAAGCAATGAAGGATGCAGATGTATTTCTTGGCTTGAGTGTTGGCAATGTAGTAACACAGGAAATGGTTAAATCAATGGCCAGAAATCCAATTGTATTTGCCATGGCCAATCCGGATCCTGAAATTACATATGAAGATGCAGTTGCGGTTAGAAAGGATATCATCATGGCAACAGGCAGGTCCGATTATCCCAATCAGGTAAACAATGTATTGGGCTTTCCCTATATTTTTCGTGGAGCACTGGATGTTAGGGCAACTCAAATTAATGAAGCCATGAAACTGGCGGCTGTTCGTGCATTGGCAGAATTAACTAAAACACCAGTGCCAGATATTGTTAACCTGGCCTACAACCAAAACAATATGAGTTTTGGACCTTTGTATATTATTCCAAAACCATTAGACCCCCGATTGTTGAGTACTATTGCACCTGCAGTAGCAAAAGCGGCTATTGAGAGTGGTGTGGCACAGAAAAAAATCACTAACTGGGATGGGTATGTGCTGGAGTTGAATAAAAGACTGGGTCTCGACAATCAGTTATTCAGGGTCGTAAGTAACAAGGCCCGAAGAGATCCAAAACGCCTGGTATTTGCTGAAGCAGACAATTTAAAAATATTAAAAGCGGCTACCATCATTTATGATGAAGGCATTGCCTATCCAATTTTATTGGGTGATCCGGAAAAAATTAACCGAATTGCAGAAACCAATAGCATCGACTTGTCTGATATTCCAATTGTAGATCCAAGAAGCGATGCAATGGAACAAAAAAGAGAGTTCTATGGTGAACTCTTCTTTAAAAAACGTCAGCGCAAAGGATTCAATCATCACGAAAGTTTAAAAGTGATGAAAGACCGGAATCATTTTGGTTGTATGATGGTGGAAACAGGAGATGCAGATGCCATGCTTTCAGGATTAACGAAGAATTATGCGGAAGCCATTCGTCCGGCATTACAGATTATTGGTACCGAGCCTGGTGTTAAAAAAATTGCAGGCATGTATCTGTTGCTAACCAAAAAGGGGCCTATGTTTCTGGCAGATACCACCGTGAATTTCCATCCAACTGCAGAAGAGCTGGCAGATATTACACAAATGGTTGCTAAGGAAGTAAGAAGCTTTAATCTTACACCCCGCATAGCCATGTTGAGTTATAGTAATTTTGGAAGCAGTGATTCTCCGGAAGCGAAACTGGTGGCCGAAGCAACCAGAATTTTAAAGCAGAGAGATCCTAACTTAATTGTGGATGGTGAAATGCAGGGAAGTCTTGCATTTAATCAGGAAATCTTAGGAGATAATTATCCGTTTAGTGATCTGGTAGATCAGGAAGTGAATGTGTTGATGTTCCCTAATTTAACAGCAGGAAATGTAGCGTATAATTTATTAAAAGAATTAGGTGGTGCAGATGCCATTGGGCCTATATTGTTAGGCTTAAAGAAGCCGGTGCACGTTCTTCAGCTGGGTAGCAGTGTACGCAATATCATTAATATGGCACTGGTAGCGGTAGTGGATGCTCAAATGAAATCCAGGGTAGATACTGCTGAAGAAGTTCAGAGAAGTTCCTGGTGGAAAAGCAGAAGAAAAACAAGAAAACAAATAACTAAAGTTTAATTATACTTTTGGCGTATGAATTTTTTCACTCATTTAGGAAGGTTCCTGTTGATGCTGAAGGGCATGTTTTCCAAACCGGAAAATTTCAGAATGTACTGGAAAGAATTCATGCACCAATGTGTGGAAATAGGAATGGGGGCATTGCCCATTGTAATAATCATTTCCCTTTTTCTTGGAGCGGTTACCACTATTCAAACAGCGTATCAGTTAGTGAGTCCATTGGTTCCGCAAAGTACCATTGCTCAGATTGTAAGAGACAGTATGATACTGGAATTGTCTCCAACCGTTTTGAGTATTGTATTGGCCGGAGTAATTGGCAGTAAGATTTCCAGTGAGCTGGGCAATATGCGAGTAACGGAACAGATTGATGCACTCGAAATTATGGGAATCAATACCAAAGCCTATCTGGTATTCCCCAAAATTTTAGGAGCACTGATTGTAGTACCCTGCTTAATTGTTATTTCTGCTGTGCTGGGAATCTGGGGAGGAAGAATGGCAGGGTCAATGGCCGGAATATTAGCACCTGATACTTTTGACATTGGTTTAAGACAAAACCTGAATTTCTACAACATCAATTTTGCACTTTACAAGGCGTACACATTTGCCTTCATTATCAGCAGTATTCCTGCTTATTACGGATATTATGTAAAAGGAGGATCTCTGGAAATCGGAAGGGCAAGTACCAGTGCCGTAGTGGTGAGTTGTATTCTGATTTTATTGGCAGATTATTTACTTGCTGCTCTCTTGTTATAAACCAAATTATGGTTAAATTGAGAGATGAATCCTCAGTTTCCTGCTTTTAAAAAACTCATTACTCATCCGGTTCGGTTTGCTTTTTTTAAGCTGATTAAATTACCTGCTGCATTTATTGCAGGTTTGAAAGTTGGCTATATAGACGAGCAAAAAACGGTTATATTGGTGAAGCATGGATGGCTCAATCAAAACCCATTTAAGTCCATGTATTTTGCTGTACAGGCAATGGCTGCTGAAATGAGTACCGGACTTTTTCCGGTTGGACAAACCTATAAAAGAAATCCGCCAGTTAGTATGCTGGTTGTTGGCCTTGAAGCCAGATTTGTAAAAAAAGCAACAGGCCTTATTGCCTTTACCTGTAACGATGGACTCAAAGTGGCTCAGTTGATTGAGGAAGCCATTGCTACCAAGGAAGGAAGAACCCTTGTTTGTACCTCTGTTGGTACCAATGAGCAGGGGGAAATAGTAGCCGAATTTAATATTACCTGGAGTTTTAAATCTAAATAACTATGAAGATTTCCTTTCATGGAGCTGCCCGAACGGTAACAGGCTCCAAGCACTTGATTACCCTGAAAAATGGGAAGCAAATTTTATTGGATTGTGGCTTGTTCCAGGGTATGGGCAAACATACAGAAGAACTGAATGCTCATTTTGGTTTTGATCCTTCTACCATTGATTACCTGATTTTATCACATGCGCATATTGACCATTCCGGATTAATTCCAAAGTTGGTTAAGGAAGGATTTCAGGGGACTATTTATTCAACGGAAGCTACAGAGGCATTGGCAGAGATATTGCTGGAAGATTCTGCAGAAATACAAAGAGACGATACTAAATTCATTAATAAGCGAAGAGCCAAGAAAGGACTTCCTCCCTATGAACCTTTGTACGATTTGGAAGATGCAGCCAAAGCCATTCAGCTTTTTAAATTTGTCCCTTACAGGGAATGGGTAAAAATAGATGAAGATATTGCTGTTTGTTTTACAGATGCCGGGCATATCATTGGATCTGCAGCTGTTCATTTAAGAATTATTGAAGACGGGAAAACCAATAAAATTACTTTTAGTGGCGATGTAGGCAGGTATAATGATGCCATTCTTAAATCACCTGAAACCTATGATCAGGCAGATTATATAGTTTTGGAAAGTACCTATGGGAATAAATTGCACGATGAAGTTTTTGGGATAGCCGATACTTTATTAAAATGGATTGTAAGTACCTGTCTGGAAAAAAAAGGGAAACTGATTATTCCTGCTTTCAGTGTGGGTAGAACCCAGGAATTGTTGTACGCATTAAACCAGCTGGATCTGGAGAAGCGACTGCCCCCCATTCCAGTATATGTAGATAGTCCACTTAGCAGGGAAGCAACCCAGTTATTGAAACAGTATCCGGAAAACTTTAACAGAAGGGTACGTAAAATAATGGAACAGGATAATGATCCCTTTGATTTTAAGCAACTCAAGTTTATTAAAACTGTGGATGAAAGCAAGGCCCTGAACGCAGACGGGCGCCCCTGTGTAATTATTTCTGCCAGTGGTATGGCGGATGCAGGTAGGGTAAAGCATCATATCATGAACAATATTGAAAAGGAACGCAATACCATTTTAATTGTTGGCTATTGCGATCCTTACAGTTTGGGTGGGCAGTTAACAGCCGGTAAGAAAGAAGTAAAAATTTTCGGTGAATTGTATCAGGTGAAGGCAGAAGTGGGGGTCATGAGGAGCATGAGTGCCCATGGAGACTATGAAGATTTATGCCAGTTTCTGGCTTGTCAAAATCCTGAATTGGTCAGAAAACTATTTCTGGTACACGGTGAATACGACGTGCAGATTGATTTTGCAGCCCGATTGCGCAGAAAACATTTCAAAGAAGTGGTGATTCCGGATATGCACGAAACGCATTTGCTGGATTAATCGGTAAATTGAAATTGAACCCTGATTTATTTTGTTAACTTTAAGCTGAAATTATTTACCATGATAACATTGAATATTAACAACACTAATTATCAGGTGGAAGCCAGTGCCGAAATGCCCTTGCTTTGGGCAATCCGTGATATGGTTGGATTAACCGGAACCAAGTTTGGATGTGGTATTGCACAGTGTGGTGCCTGTACGGTACATGTGGATGGGAAACCTGTTCGTTCCTGCAGTTTTCCTGTAGCTGCTGCGGTAGGTAAAAAAATTACGACTATTGAAGGAATGAAAGATAAAATTGCTGAAGCTGTTCAGAATGCCTGGGTAGAATTACAGGTTCCACAATGTGGATATTGTCAATCTGGTCAAATCATGAGTGCAACCGCTTTATTGAAAACCAAGCCCAAGCCAACAGATGCAGATATAGATGCTGCCATGCAGGGTAATTTATGCAGGTGTGGAACTTATCAAAGGATTCGCAGTGCTATTCATCGTGCTGCTGAAATGATTAAGTAATTCCAAAAAATTAAAAAAATGACTCAGCAAAAATCTTCTATCGATCGCAGAAACTTTTTACGCCTTACTGGTTTAACCGGTGCCGGTTTAATTATGGGTATGGGTGTAAAAGCCGATGGCTCTGCAATAATTGAAAATATAACAGCCGCCGGTAATGCTTTTGAATTGTCTCCACTGGTTATGATTGATCAGGCAGGAGTGGTTACTATATTCAATACCAAACCTGAAATTGGTCAGGGTACTTATCAGTCCATTCCTGCTTTAATAGCGGAAGAACTGGAAGTGCCTATGGACAAACTGGTTATTAAACAAACCGGAGGGGAAAAGAAATATGGTCCTGCACAGTTTGTAGGAGGTAGCTCCTCTGTAAGAACCAATTATACCAGCTTAAGAAAAGTAGGTGCGGCTGCTAAAGAAATGTTGCTGACTGCGGCCAGTAAACAATGGGATGTGCCTGTAGCAGAATGTTATGCTGAAAACGCAACCGTTATTCATCGCCCAAGTGGTAAAAAATTAGGCTATGGCGAATTGGCTGAAGCCGCTTCTAAACTGGAAGCGCCTAAGAATCCCGTTTTAAAGAATTCAAAGGATTTTAAAATATTAGGCAAATCTGCACCCCGAATGGATATCCCTATGAAAGTAAATGGTACCGCCAAGTTCGGTATTGATGCTTCTGTTCCCGGGATGGTATATGCATCTATTGAACGATGCAAAGTGTTTGGCAGTAAACTGGTTAGCTTTGATGCCACTGCTGCTAAAAAAGTAAAAGGGGTAATTGCAGTGGAAACCTGTGAACGCATTCACGGAATTTATAAATCGGAAGGAGTGGCAGTGATTGCTGAAAATTACTGGGCTGCTGTTCAGGGAAGAAAAGCATTGGTAATTAAATGGGATCATCAGGGTAATGAGCAGTTTAATTCAAAGGACTACGAACAAAGTATGCGCGAAGCTGCCAAAAAAGAAGGTGCAGTGGAACATCAGCAAGGTAATTTTGATCAGGCTTTTACCGGTGCACCCGTTAAACTGGAAGTTTTTTATGAAACACCTGTTGTTTCACATTCTCCCATAGAACCTATGAACTGTCTGGCATCCTGGACAGAAGGAAATAAACTGGAAATATGGACATCCACGCAAGTGCCAAGCAGTGTAGTGAACGAGTTTTCCAAAACTTACGGCGTAAAACAGGAAGATTTAAAATTACATGTCTTGTTTAATGGAGGGGGTTTCGGAAGAAGACTCTATCCGGATTATATTCATGAGGCGGTTCAGTTGAGTAAGAAAATTGGTAAGCCGGTAAAATCCATATGGACACGAGAAGACGATACCCAGCAGGGGCCATTCAGACCCATGACCTTCTCTGCTATGAAAGGTGCATTGGATGCCAGTGGTAAAGCGATTGCGTTTCAGCATAAAGTAATATCCGGTACCCTTGACATGAAAAAGGATTACGATATTACCAAGGCAGATGGTACTATGACCGAAGGTATCAGTGAGCAGAAATATGAAATTGAACATATGAAGAATTTGTATGTTCATCATTATCTGCATGTGCCATTGGCAGCCTGGAGAGCAGTAACCAGCACCACCCTTGCTTTTGCGCATGAGTGCTTTATAGATGAAATGGCGGTGGCTGCCAAAAAAGATCCTATGCAATTCCGTCTGGGAATGCTAACCAAGGAATCAGACACAAAGAAAATCTTAAATAAACTTAAAGAAGTTTCCAACTGGGATAAACCTCTTCCGGCAGGTTGGGGGCGTGGTGTGGCACAATACGAATTCTTTGCAGGTCAGGCCGGTTTTGTAATTGAGGTATCCAAAAAAGGAACAGGTGTTAAAATAGAAAAAGTAATTGCCGTAATTGATCTGGGTACAGTAGTAAATCCGGATAATACCAGAGCACAGGTTGAGGGCTCTGCTGTAATGGCTTTAACTGCTGCCATTAAAGGGGGTATTACTTTTGACAAGGGAGCAACGGTTCAATCCAATTTCCATAATAATCCGTTGGTTCGGATCAATGAAATGCCAAAGGTGGAAGTACATATTTTAGCCGACGGTGGAAATAAAATAAAAGGAGTGGGTGAACCAGGTTTGCCTCCGTTTGCACCTGCTTTATGTAATGCCATATTTGCTGCTACCGGCAAGCGGATACGTAAACTGCCTTTTGACATGAATAAAATTGTATAAACAGGTGGTTGAAATTGTATAATTGATAAATCTTAATCAGATATAAATGAAAGCTGGGATAAAGACATTGACGGCATTGATGGTAGGTGGTTTTCTTTCTCTTGCCTTTGTACAGCCTTTTGATTTGAAAAAAAGCATTGTGGCAGGGAAGACCGTTTATGAAACCAGTTGCATGAACTGTCATATGCAGGATGGGAAAGGTTTAGAGGGAGTATTCCCCCCTGTTGCCCAATCTGATTTTTTAAAGAAAAATCCGAATGATATCATAGATGTTTTAATCAAGGGCCAATCTGGTGAAGTAAAAGTAAACGGAGTAACCTATAATGGGGTAATGCCCAGTGTAGAGTATCTTTCTGATCAGGAGATTGCGGATGTGCTGAATTATATACAGAATAGCTGGGGCAACAAAAATACCAAGCCCATACTACCCGGACAGGTGAAGAAGAGAAGACCATAAGCCAATATTTCATGAAGGAATTAGCGGATATTGTTCATGCATTTGAACAAATGGCAGAGGAAAAGCAACGCATGGCGCTGGCCACTGTTGTGCATGTAGAGGGGTCTTCCTACAGAAGGCCTGGAGCCCGCATGCTGGTGAGTGAAGATGGAAGATACATTGGAGCTATTAGCGGCGGATGCCTGGAAGGAGATGCATTACGAAAAGCAGCGCTGGCTATTACGCAGGGCAAAAAAAATTAGTAGTTTACGATACCACCGATGAAGACGATGCCAAGCTGGGAGTACAGTTGGGATGCAATGGCATCGTTAGTATATTGTTTGAGCCATTGAATTTTGATTGCACCGATTTAATAAAGGGATTGCAGGAAATGCTGCAGTCAAGGAATCCTCAGGTATTGGTTACCGGTTTTAGCCGTAATCAACATGAGCATTGGGGAACTTTATTGCATAATCAAATTGCAAAACACGGGTCGCCGCTTTTAAGTGAAGCCGTGCAAAGGGTACATGCACAAAAAAAATCGGAGTATATCGTTATTGATGCAGGAACTGCTCAACAGGAGGTATTTGTTGAGTACATTATGCCTGCTGTCTCTTTAATCATAGTAGGAGCAGGAAACGATACCATGCCGCTGGAATCATTGGCCAGATTAATTGGATGGAGTACTACTGTTGTGGATGGAAGACCTACGCATGCGAATGCACAGCGATTTGCTAAAGCCAGCCGCATCCTGGTTGGTAAACCCGATTCTATACTACCCCAGTTGAATATGGATGATCGTACTGCCATTGTATTAATGACGCATAATTACAATTATGATTTGTCTTTTTTACAGGGTATGCAATCGCATACCTTCCGTTATATTGGTTTACTGGGACCGGCTGCCAAGCGCGATCGTCTGTTGAAAGATTTGAAGGAACAGGGAATTTTGTTTTCTGAAACACAGATGAGGAATATATACGGGCCCACCGGATTGTCACTGGGAGCAGAAACTTCTGCAGAAATTGCCCTTTCTGTTTGTGCGGAAATCATGGCCGTAATGGAAAACCAAACACCCCTTCATTTGAGAAATCAGTTAACACCCATTCATAGTAAATCATGAATTGGGGAGTAATGATATTAGCAGCGGGCGAAGCTTCCCGTATGGGAAAAGCCAAAATGTTATTGCCCTGCAAAGACAAAACGATATTGGAAAAAATTGTGGATGAGGTTTTAATTTTAGATCCCAGTGTAGTAACGATCGTAACAGGTCATTATCACCAGGAGATAAGTTCTGTTATTAAAAATGAACAAGTTAATCTGGTTCGGAATAATAACTACAATATGGGAATGAGTAGTTCCATACAAATGGGGCTAACTGCCATGCAGCAACAATGTCCCAATATGCAATTGATGTTTATTCTTGTAGCCGATCAGCCATTTTTAAATAGTGCCCTTTTGCAAAAAATGATTCTGCTACATACAGGAACAAAGAAGGGGCTGGTAGCAGCCTGTTACCAGGATGTAGCAGGGACGCCACTTTTGTTAACGGCAAAATATTTTAATGAGTTGAATCAATTGAAAGGGGACAAGGGGGCAAGGGCTATATTACATCGGCATCCATCCGATTTGGAAACGATTGATTTTGAATTGGGGTGGCTGGATATAGATACCGCAGCTGATTATGAGCGGTTTTGTGAATTATTAAACAAAGGAAATGCTGATTGATCAATACAATAGGGTACACGATTACCTGCGAATTTCATTAACGGATAATTGCAATCTGCGTTGCTTTTATTGTATGCCGGAAGAAGACTATGCATTCATGCCCAATCAGCGATTGATGCAGAAAGACGAGATTGTACAACTGGCTACTTTGTTTGTGCAGAATGGCGTAAAGAAAATCAGGTTAACCGGAGGAGAACCCCTGGTTAGAAAAGATGCGGCTGCCATTATAAAAGAATTAGGAAAACTGGGTGTTAACTTAACCATGACTACCAATGCTACCCGGATTCATTTATTTATAAATGAGTTAAAAGAAGCAGGTATTCGCTCTCTCAATATCAGTTTAGATACTTTACAAAAGGAGAAGTTTCAACTCCTGACCAGAAGAGATCAGTTTAATCAGGTGAAGAGCAATATTGATTTATTACTTGCCAATGGGTTTAAGCTGAAAATTAATGTGGTGGTTGTGAAAGGAATGAATAATCAGGAAGTATTGGATTTTATTGCATGGACTAAAGACACACCCATTCAAATAAGGTTTATTGAATTCATGCCTTTTGATGGAAATAAATGGAACAGTGATAAACTGGTAACCTTGCAGGAGATGTTGGAGCTAATTGGGAAAAAGTATACGATTGCTCCTTTAGTGAATGAACCCAATGATACGAGCAAACAATATGCAATAGAGAATCATGCAGGAAGCTTTGCTGTAATCAGTACCATGAGTGCTCCATTTTGCAATACCTGTAACCGCATCCGTTTAACTGCAGATGGTAAAATAAAGAATTGTTTGTTTTCTTCTGATGAAACAGATTTGTTAACAGCATTGCGTTCAGGTGAAAACATCCTACCATTAATTGAGGATTCCATTTTTTAAAAAGCACAGGGAGCTGGGTGGCCAGTTTTCAAAAGAATTTGAGAAAATAAATGCCGAACTCTTGCATAACAGAAGTATGATTGCAATTGGCGGTTAATGACTATGATAACAGTTAGTGAAGCAAAACAATTATTGTTCAGCAAAGTCAGGACTTTGAATCCGGAAATCCATCCATTAACGGAGTCTGCCGGAAAGGTGGCTGCAGAAGATATCAAGAGTCCGATTAATATGCCTGGATTTCTGCAGTCCTCCATGGATGGCTATGCAGTGAATAGTTTTGCTACTGATTTGTTTCTTCCTTTGCAGGATGAATTGCCAGCCGGCAGCAATCGGTCTTTAACTTTGCAAGAGGGGAAAGCCATTAAAGTTTTCACTGGCGGTCCTGTTCCGGAGGGAGCCAGCTGGGTGGTGCAGAAAGAATGGGTGGAAGAAAAAGCCGATGGAATTATTATCCGGCAAGCTAAACCCGAAACAGGGTTGAATATCAGAATGCCCGGATCTTCTGTTCAGAAAGATGCTGTGGTAATTACCAGGGGAACTTGTTTGCATGCTTACCAAATTGCCATGCTGGCAAATCTGGGTTTAACGCATATTGCTGTTTTTCCGGCACCGAAAATTGCATTGATCATTACGGGAAATGAGTTGGTTAAGCCAGGGGATATACTTGAATATGGTCAGGTCTATGAATCTAATTCAATCGGTTTAACTGCAGCATTGAAGCAGTTGGGTATAAATCAATGTCAGCTGCAATGGGTAAAAGATAATTTAGCGGAAACAAAAGCGGCTATAGACAAAGCACTGCTTTGGGCAGATCTGGTATTGTTAACCGGAGGGGTAAGTGTGGGAGACTATGATTTTGTAGCGGCAGCAGCCCAACAGGCAGGTGTAGAAACAATCTTTCATGGTGTGAAACAGAAACCAGGAAAGCCTTTGTTTGCAGGACAATACAAACAAAAACTGGTAATAGGATTGCCTGGAAATCCCGGTTCGGTATTACATTGTTTTCAACAATATGTAAAGCCCGTAATACAGTTAACAATGGGTATGCAGCCTACCCCATCTATACAAGCAAGGTTGGCGCACGACTATGAGAAAAATACCCCACTTGATTTTTTTGTAAAAGCCTCACTGCTAAATAGAGAAGTAACTATTTCGGCTGCGCAGGCATCTTATCAGGTTAGTGCTTTTTCTGAAGCCAATTGCTGGGTTGAATTGCCTGCTAACGAATTCAGGTTTTCCAAAGGTCAGCTGGTAACCGTTTATTTATTCTAACATTGCGATATGGAACAAGCATGGATAGTGGGAATTGCATTTTTGATAATCGCATTTTTGTATGCATCTGTTGGTCATGGCGGTGCCAGTGGTTATCTGGCCCTGATGGCGCTTTTGAATATGAGTCCACTAGTAATGAAACCAACTGCTTTAATCCTCAACTTGATTGTTTCACTGGTTTCATTTCTCTCTTTTTATAAAGCCCGGCATTTTAAATCTACTTTGTTATGGCCTTTGGTGATTACTTCTATACCAGCGGCCTATCTCGGTAGTATTGTGCCGGTTTCGGAACCCCTTTACAAAAAAATACTGGCCATTGTTTTGTTGATAGCAGTTGTTAGAATGCTAATAAAGCCGCCGGCTGTTGAAAATATTTCCAGCCCTAAATGGTATTGGCTGAGTGTGGCGGGAGCAGTTATAGGCTTGCTCTCCGGGATGATAGGCATGGGAGGAGGTATTTTATTGTCTCCGCTTTTATTGATGATGGGTTGGGCAACCATACAACAAACAGCAGCCATCAGCGCTATTTTTATATTTTTGAATTCGGCATCGGGAATGTTGGGACAAATGAAAAAAGGATTTGATCTGGCACCTTCAATGTATATGATTATTGGTTTTGTTTTGGTAGGAGGCTGGCTGGGTGCTTATTTTGGCTCATCCAGATTCAAGAATACACAGCTTAAATTTATTTTAGCAGTTGTATTGATATTGGCTGTTTCTAAATTGTTGTTTGTAAATTGAGTGTATGGGTATTAAAGTATTGTTTTTTGGTTCAGTAACAGATATTACGATAGTGTCAGAGCTGTCCCGGGAAGATTGTGCTGATACGGATACATTAGAAAAAGAATTGTTGAAGCAATTTCCTGCTTTGGCCAATAAAAAATATTTCCTTGCCTTGAATCAACAGGTGATTCATGAAAATTGCCCATTGAAGCAGGGCGATATTGTTGCTTTAATGCCACCTTTTTCCGGAGGATAAAATGCCAGATTTTAAACGATATATCAGACAATTGATACTGCCCGGATTTGGTGCAGATGCCCAGCGAAAATTAGCGGAAGCGAAAGTGTTGATTGTGGGTATGGGGGGATTGGGATGTCCTGCACTGCAGTATCTGGCCGGGGCGGGTATTGGCTCCATTGGAATCATGGATGCCGACGAGGTTAGCTTAAGCAATCTGCATCGTCAGGTTTTATTTGATGAGTTCGATATAGGTCAACTGAAAGTAAGTGTGGCAGCCAGAAAAATAACAAAACTGAATTCCGGGATTCAGCTTATAGAATTTCCTTTTCAGTTGAATAAAGAAAATGCTTTTGCCATTATTGAGCAATTTGATTGTGTGGTGGATGCTACCGATAATTTCAGTGCCAAATACCTGATTAACGATACATGTGTATTGCTGAAAAAAGCATGGGTGTATGGGGCTGTTTCCGGTTATGAAGGTCAGGTGGCTGTTATGAATAATATCCATATTCCGGATCCTGTTCACTACCGCCATTTGTTTCCTCAACAACCCTTGCGCAATGAGTTCGCCAGCTGTGAGGAGACAGGCGTGATAGGTGTTTTGCCTGGTATTATCGGTACCATGCAGGCCGCTGAAGTAATTAAATGGATAACTGGTTTAGGCAAGTTGCAAAATGGATTGTTACTCAATTATCATTTTTTATCGGGTAGCTGGTATGAAATAGCGTTGACCCCGAATCCGGAAACCCCTGTTATTGATGAGTCTTTTTTTAATAAAATGAATTACAACATGGAATGTGCGAATGAGGAAGAAGAAATGGAAGACATTGATATTACTGAGATAGACGTTCGGCAGTTACTTAAAATTCAGGAAGAACCCGGCCATTTTATATTAGATGTTAGAGAGTTGCATGAATATCCAAGTCTCGATTTTGTTCATGCCCGGATTCCTATGTCTGTATTGAAGGAATCCCTGGATCAGCTGCCACAGCAGCCTGTTTATATTATTTGTCACCAGGGTATCAGAAGTGTTTATGCAGCACAATACATTAAATTGCATAAGGGGGTAGAAACCTTTAGTGTAAAGGGAGGATTAACCGCGTATTTTAATGCAGTAGACCATGAGTAGTAAAAAACAGCATAGTATCTTTTATCAGGGACCCATTCCTGCACAGAAAATAGCAGATGATATTCAGAAGCATTCGGCTAAAACAAATATTGGTGCACATAGTATATTCCTGGGGCAGGTACGGCAAGATGAAAAGAATGGTGAAAAAGTGGTTGCCATAGAGTACACTGCTTACGAATTGATGGTTGAAGAAAAAATGGCTGTAATAAGAGAACAGTTTTTTGAAAAATATGCACTTACCTGCATGCATATACATCATAGCCTGGGAAGGGTAGCAGTGGGAGAAATCTGTTTGTTTGTATTTACTTCTTCTGCTCATAGAAGAGATGCTATTGATGCCTGTAATGAAATGGTAGAAACCATAAAAAAAGAGCTACCTATCTGGGGCAAAGAAATCTGCACCAACCAATCATCAGTTTGGAAACAAAATAATTAAAACGAATGGTCAATATCACCCATAAATCCAATACGCTACGTAAAGCCATTGCCGAAGCTTCGGTATTGGTATCCGGTCAGGATACCATTGATGCGATTGTTCAGCAGAAAGTTCCCAAGGGGGATGTTTTTTCCTTTGCTAAAGTGGCGGCATTGTTTGGGGTAAAAAAGACAAGTGAGCTAATACCAGATTGTCATCCGCTTCCTGTTGAGTATACAGATGTTCGTTTTACCATTAAAGATCTGAAGGTTGTAATAGAAGTAGAAGTTCATACCATTTACAAAACGGGTGTGGAAGTGGAAGCCATGCATGGAGCATCTGTGGCAGCACTTACTTTATACGATATGCTGAAGCCCATAGATAAAAATGTAAGCATTCAGGAAATTAAACTGCAGTCTAAAACCGGAGGCAAGTCAGATAAAAAGAAGTATGCAGATAAAGGATTGATTGCAGCTGTTGTTGTTTGTTCAGATACTATTGCTGCGGGCAAGGGGGAGGACAGTGCGGGGAAAGCAGTAGTGGAAGCCCTGAAAGCATTGGGTGTAGCCGTTCCTGTTTATGGCGTTATACCAGATGAAGCAGACGCAATCAGAAAAGTAGTAGAAACAAATACGCAAGAGGGAAATCATTTATTGATTTTAGTGGGAGGTACAGGTGTGTCTCCCAGAGATATAACGCCGGATATTATTCAGTCAATGCTGCAGAAGGAACTGCCGGGCATTATGGAAGCTGCCAGAAATTATGGACAGGATCGTATGCCCTATGCAATGTTATCCAGAAGCGTGGCAGGGTTGATTGATAATACCCTGGTGATGAGCTTTCCCGGATCCCTTTCGGGGGCCAGCGAATACATGGCAGCTTTGTTCCCCCAGATACTACATGTATTTGAGGTAATAAAAGGGAGCCGCCATACTTTATAATGCTGGCAAATGAGCATACTCCACTTCTTCCAAAGGATTGAATATGCCCCTGTTAAAATCTTTGGCAAGCGGATAGGCAGTTAAGGATGCTTCTTCTGCCTGATAACTGGCAATTTCCTGTATCCTGTTTTCTCTGATGGGACTAATCCACTCTTCTGCCAGTGCAGTGGGTAGTATGGTGGGCATTCTTTTTTTCGTGTTGTGAATTTTTTCCATGAAGCCATTTGCCTCTGTGGTAACAATGGCAAAACTGTGCACCATTTCACCGGATAATTGATCGGTCCAGGGCTGCCAGATGCCCGCCATGAATAGCAGGTCTTCCTGTTTATTTGCACTGTGAATATAATAGGGATAAGCAATCGGCTTTTTATCTTCTGGTCGCTGGTAATGTCTCCATTCAAAGAAACCCGTACTTAAGACCAGGCATCTTCTGGCTTTTGCTGCTGCCTGATAAACTTTGCTTTCCAACAGTTTTTCTGCAGTGGCATTGAGCGTGTTGTATTTTTTTCTGCTCTCTTGTAACTCTCCCAGATTTTTAATAAACCAGGGTATGAATTCCCAATGTGCCAGTTCCGGCTCCCATTCACCAGCATTGTTTTCAATAATAATAGGCCAGGATTGATATGCAAATCCAGACTGCACCGTAATATCGGTTGCCGGAATTGATTTTGTTTTTCCTTTGAGTTTGATCTCTTTTTTGGCAGGTAATTTCAATGAGTTATAATAACACATAGGGGATAAATCTAGCGTGAAATTCGCAAAATTTATAGAATATAACTAATGGTTATAAACTGGCTTTTCCTTACCACCAGATTTTTTGGTTTGTTTGTTAATTTAATGCCTCACGATTTTTATTCATTAACCAAAAACTAATTCGCATGAAGAAACTTTATCTATTCAAAGTTTTTTTAGTAATGCTGTTTGTGCTGAAGGGCTCTTTTGCAGAGGCACAGGGCTTTACGGCATCAGGTACTGTAAAAGAAGCAGTCACGGGTAATCCGCTGACGGGAGTTTCTGTTGCAGTAAAAGGTACCAGCCTGGTAACTACCACCGATGCAAAGGGAAATTTCTCCATTAAAACCAATGCAAAGTCAGCCGTACTGGTTTTGAAGTATGTTGGTTTTAAAACAATGGAAGTTACAGTGTCCGATAGCAAACCCGTAGCACAGTTTTCTATGGAAGAAGAAGTAAGTGCCCTGAAAGAAGTTGTTATTACCGGTCTGGCTTCTTCAATTAAAAGATCGAATCTGGCAAATGCCATTACCACTGTTTCTGCCAAAGATTTAACAGGAACTACGCAGATACAAACGGCCGATGGTGCATTATACGGAAAAGTTTCCGGTGCCAATATCCGTATGAATTCAGGTGCGCCGGGTGGGGGTATCAATATTCAGTTGCGCGGTTTATCCAGTTTAACACAGGCTTCAGCTCCATTGATTGTTTTGGATGGAGTATATATCAGCAATGATTTTCAGCGTTCGGGTAGAGCTTCTGTTACCGGAGCTGGTGCCGCCAGTCAGGATGACGGGGCCAATCGTTTGGCAGATATCAATCCAGCAGACATAGAAAACATTGAAGTGCTAAAAGGGCCTTCAGCAGCTGCTATTTATGGTACCCGTGCAAATGCCGGCGTATTGGTGATAACCACCAAGAAAGGTGCTGCAGGAAAAACCACCATTAGTTTTGGACAGGATATAGGGATGGCTACTCCTTTAAGAGTGATGGGGGTAGACAATTGGAGTGAAGCAAAAATTAACAGCTTCTTTCCAGCTGCCAGAAGACCTATTGAATTAACCAGATTTCAGAATGCAGTTGCCAATAATAATTTCGTGAATTACGAAGATTATTTTTATGGCAATACAGCAACTTTACTTAACTCCCGTTTAAGTATTCGTGGAGGAGATGAAAAAACAAAATTTTTTGTTTCCGGGTCCTTAACCGATGAGGGCGGTATTGTAAGAAGAACAGGATTTGAAAGACAATCCATTCGTGCTAATATTGAGCACAAGTTGTCTAAAGACATTGTGCTTACTGTAAATTCAAATTATATCAGAACCAATACCGACAGAGGGTTTACTGGTAACCAGAATAACTCAGGTGCAAGTATTGGATATAATATTGCGTACGTTCCTAATTACTTTGATTTAAGACCGGTAAATGGAGTGTATCCTGATAACCCTTATTTCGCAGAGAACCCTGTTGCTGTAACTGATAAGGGAATTAATAACTCTCTTGTAAATCGTTTTATTCAGTCTTTTGGATTAGACATTAATCTTTTCAAAAAAGAAAATTCTCAGTTGAAGTTCAGATTGAACGGAGGACTGGATTATTTACAGAATTCTACCAAAGTGTATCTGCCCGATGATCTGCAATTCCAGAGAGGTCAGGCAAATCCCGGAGATGTATTAATTGGAAGACAGGAAACCATGAATACCAATATCCAGGCAGCTTTGGTGTACGACTGGCAGGTGAAGCGTGTGAACTTCAGTACACAGGCCGGTATTGTGCGTTTAGACTTTAAAAACAGCGGATTATTTAACAGAGGTCGTGGTTTAGCTCCAGGCCAATCGAATATTAAGCAGGCCACAGTACAGGAAGTAGAATCTCAGTTTGAAAGTACACAAAGCGATGTGGGTGTGTTTTTGCAACAGCAAATGAACTTTGAAGATAAAATCATAGGAACAGTTGGTATGCGTTGGGATAAATCGAATACCAATGGAAATGTAAACAGATTCTATGCTTTCCCTAAAGCTTCATTGGCTGTAAACTTAACCAATTTTGATTTCTGGAAAATCAATGCTATTTCTCAGTTCAAACCCAGAATTGCTTATGGTCAAACAGCAGGGCCTGTGCCTTTCGGTGCTACATTTACTTCTTTGGGTGGCGTAAATATTGGTGGCTTACTAGGTTCAACTGTGGCAACCAGCGTGGGCAATACCAATATTTTACCTGAACGTGCAGAGGAATTAGAGTTTGGTATTGATGCAGGATTTTTAAATAATAAAATCTTGTTCGAAGCCACTTATTATATTAAGACAACCAAGAACAATTTGCAGCCATTGACATTGTCTCCTGCAACGGGTGTGGTAAGTACCATCAGTAACGAAGCAGAGATGAGAAACAAGGGTATTGAATTGGGATTATCCGGTACAATTATTCAGAAACCCAATTTCAGGTGGTTCTCTCGTTTGTTATGGTGGAAGAATGATGTGTTGATTACCAGATTGGGTATTCCATCTTACACAACTGGTGCATTCGGTACTGCCTTGGGAACCTTCCTGATTCAACAGGGTCTGCCTCCAACAACAATTGTGGGAACTCCTGCCATATCTCCGGGAGTGTTTACTGTTTGGGGTAATGCACAACCCGATTGGACTACTTCCTGGTCTAACAATATCACTTTCCTTAAAAACTTTGACTTAAGTATTTTAACTGAGTACAGAAAAGGCGGAGATAATATCAATCTTACTTCATTCTTAACCGATGGAGGTGGTACAACAAGGGGCTGGTTTGATGATAGCAACCGGGATGGAATTCCAGATGGTCGTCAGCGTCCACCAGCGCCATTCAACAACGCAGGTCGTTGGGTGCAGGATGCTACCTTCCTGAAAATCCGTGAAATTGGTTTGTACTACACACTGCCAAAAGAAACATTGAGCCGTACATTCGGAAATATTATTCAGCGTGCAAGAATTGGTGTTTCAGGTAACAATGTTTTCATGGCTACCAAATACGTAGGATACGATCCGGAAACTTCCACATTTGGTGCACAGGCAATTGCCAATAACGTGGATGTGGCTCCTTATCCTACTTCCAGAAGATTATTTTTTCACCTACAAATTGATTTCTAATACCTAGGCATATGAAAAAGTTTAAAATACTATTTGCAACCGGTGTGATAGCAACCCTCTTTGGTTGTAATCCACTTAAAGTAAAAGAATTAACGGATCCCAATAATCCGAGTGAAGCAAGTGTTACCAACAATGCATCCAGAAGACAGATTCAGTTTCTGGTAACAGGATTGGAACAAAGACACAAGGGTTATGTTACCAATATTTGTCAGGCCTGGAATACTTTTGGCAGAGAGATCTGGTATCTGAATGCATCCGATCCCCGTTTCCAAACTGATTGGCTTGGACAAGCGGGTCGGTTACCTGATGCGGCCTATTTTGGATTTGGTGCAACAGGAGGTGGTTCCTACGCGTCTCCTTATCAGGCTATTAAGCAAGGCTTGGTATTAATTGATGCAGCCAATAATTCAGGTGTACTTACTGCACAGGAGAAGAAAGCAGTAGCGGGTTTTGCCAAAACCATTATGGCATATCAGTATCTGATACCAGCGAACTGGTTGTATGAAAACGGAATCAGAACCGATATCAGCGACCCTTTGAAGCCCGGACCTGTAAGATCTTACACTGCTGCACTTGGTTTTATTGATTCATTGTTAACCGCAGGATATGAAGATTTAAATAATGCCGGTTCTGTGTTTCCATTTACGCTAACATCAGGATTTAATGGCTTTAATAATATTGATGGATTAAAGCGGTTGAATAAAGCCATTACTGCTCGTGTAGCCATTTATCGCAGAGACTGGCAGGGTGCTTTGACTGCCCTGAATCTTTCCTTTATGAATTTGACAGGTTCATTAACAGCAGGTCCCGCACACACTTTTGGAGCGCCGCCGGATGGGTTCAATCCTATGTTCTATGTGCTGGATGCCAATATCAATACCATTATTGTTGTACATCCTTCTGTGCTGGCGGATGCCACACCAGGCGATGCCAGAGTAGCAGCGAAGTTTCATCAGCGCGCAACGCCTGTAACCGTTACCACAGATGCTACTCCTCTTGTTGGTACTCACCAGGATAAAAGATGGGCAACCAATACGGCACCCATGCCATTCATTAAAAATGAGGAATTGATTTTAATTAAGGCAGAAGCGCATGCGCAGTTGAATCAAACCACTGATGCAGTTAATGCAATTAATATCATCCGCACTGCGGCCAATATTGGTAACTACACTGGTGCTACCACACAGGCGGCATTGATTAATGAGATACTGTATCAGCGTCGTTATTCATTATGGGCTGAGCCATGGGGACACAGATGGATTGATGCCCGCAGATACGATAGACTAAATACCATTCCTACTTCCTTTGATTTAGGAACCATCTTCAGACAATTCCCTCGCCCTCAGGCAGAAATTAACTGGGATTTATACGCGGGTGGATAATATTTGGGGGATTGATTATTTATAACAAGGAGGTCACATTATGTGGCCTCTTTTTTTATAATCCAATCACTTCTATATAATTGGATTTGCCAGGCCTGCTGCCTACGGTAGCACGACATCTGCCACAATTAGGTTCATCTTTTGGAGCACTCAGTAATTTAACGGTAATAACCAATCCGGTTAAATCACTGGTTAGTGTTTGCATTTTGTTTCTGTCTGCACAACTGAAAGTGGTAAAGAAAACGTTGTTGTAGGTTTTGCCCTCGAATGCAAAACCATTTTCGGCTATTTCTGAAGATTGTTTGTCTACCAGCTGAACGATGGCGTCATTGCAAACTTCTTTGATAATTTTTACGCGGAATGTGGTATTGGTTAAATTATCATTTTTGGTACAGGAGAGTTGTAGAAAGCTGAATGCTATAATACCTATAATAAAAATTCTCATGATTAATTTTTTCAATAAGACGCTTTAGTTGGGTAGAGCGCTGCTTCGGGATTGCTTCGCAAATCTAACGGGATTGCCAGCCTCGCTGTTGCAGTAGTTCTCCATTTGTTTACGCCCTCAAGCAAGCTTGGGTTGTCCCCAAATGAAGAACGCCTCTTCAACTTCGTTGAAAAGGCGTTTGTAGCCGGTACGGGAATCGAACCCGTCTTTGCCCCGTGAAAGGGGGCTGTCCTAGCCGATAGACGAACCGGCCATGGTTTTTGTCTTTCGGGTTGCAAAAATAAGAGGCAATTTCTTTTCTGCCAAACTTTTTTATCAAAATACCCAAAATCATTTGATAAACTGTAAATTTGTCCCTCTAACGCAATTATTTACATAAAAACATTTATCAATGAGTACAGTAAAAGTGGCTATTAACGGTTTTGGAAGAATCGGTCGTCTGGTATTTCGTCAGATTTACAATATGAAGGGAATTGATGTGGTTGCTATTAACGACCTTACTAGTCCAGCGGTATTAGCTCATTTATTGAAGTACGATAGTGCACAGGGTCGTTTTGATGCAACTGTTACTTCTACCGAAGATTCTATTATAGTTAATGGTGAAACCGTTAAAATATACGCTCAGAAAGATCCTTCTCAAATTCCTTGGGGAGCCCACGGAGTAGATGTAGTAATTGAGTCAACCGGATTCTTTACTGATAAGGATAAAGCTGCTGCGCATCTGACTGCAGGTGCTAAGCGTGTTGTAATTTCTGCACCAGCAACAGGAGATTTAAAAACAGTTGTATACAATGTAAACCACGCCATTTTAGATGGTTCTGAAACCATTATTTCCTGCGCTTCTTGTACAACCAACTGTTTAGCTCCAATGGCTAAAGTGTTGAATGATCAGTTTGGTATCCAGACTGGTATCATGACAACCATTCACGCATATACCAACGACCAGAATACCTTGGATGCTCCACATCCTAAAGGCGATTTAAGAAGAGCAAGAGCAGCGGCTTCTAATATAGTTCCTAATAGTACTGGTGCTGCTAAAGCAATTGGTTTAGTTTTACCAGAGTTGAAGGGAAAATTAGACGGAAGCGCGCAGCGTGTTCCAACCATTACTGGTTCTTTAACTGAACTGGTTTCTATCTTAGGTAAGAAAGTAACAGCTGAAGAAGTAAATGCTGCTATGAAAGCGGCTGCTAACGAAAGCTTCGGATACAACGAAGACGAAATTGTAAGCACCGATATCATTGGTACTCATTTTGGTTCATTATTCGATGCAACACAAACCAAAGTAATGACCGTAGGTGATGCACAAATTGTGAAAACCGTAAGCTGGTACGATAATGAAATGAGCTACGTAAGTCAGCTGGTAAGAACTGTAAATTATTTTGCAGGCTTAATTAGCAAATAAATTATTTTAAATTCTACCAAAAGCCGTTCTGATAATTCAGGACGGCTTTTGTTTTTTGGTTAAATTGCCAACAAATAATTTTTATGGCAAGTCCTTTTGAATCGTTTCATTTTGCTGGAAAGAAAGCATTAATCCGTGTAGACTTTAATGTCCCTTTAGATAAACAAACTTATGCAATAGGCGATGATAATCGCATGCGTGCAGCGGTTCCTACAATCGTTAAAATATTAAATGATGGAGGTTCTGTTATCTTAATGAGCCACCTGGGGCGTCCCAAGGAAGGTCCTGAAACCAAAAGTTCTTTAATTCATATTACCGGCCACTTACAATCCCTTCTTACTAAAGCAATGGGAAAGGAAGTGCTGGTGCAATTTGCCAATGATTGCATTGGACAGGAAGCCATTGATAAATCAGCAGCATTAAATGCTGGCGAAGTTTTATTATTAGAAAACCTTCGTTTTTACAAAGAGGAAGAAAAAGGGGATGCTGAATTTGCAGAGAAGCTGAGTAAGTTGGGTGATGTATATGTGAATGATGCTTTTGGTACAGCACATAGAGCCCATGCTTCAACAGCAGTTATTGCACAATTTTTTGCTCCCGAAAATAAAATGTTTGGCTTATTGATGGAGGGAGAGGTAAAAGCGGCAGAATTGGTTTTGCACAAAGCAGAAAAACCTTTTACCGCCATAATTGGTGGTGCCAAAGTGAGTGATAAAATTCTCATCATTGAAAACTTATTGGAAAGAGCAACTGATATAATCATTGGCGGAGGAATGGCATACACTTTCATGAAAGCAAAAGGTGGTGCCATCGGTAAAAGTTTATGCGAAGATGATCGTTTGAATACGGCACTTGAAATATTAGATAAAGCTGCTGCAAAAGGAGTAAACATTCATTTGCCGGTAGACAGTTTGGTGGCGGATAATTTTGCTGCTGATGCAAATACGCAGGTAGCAGACAGCAATCAGGTTCCCGATGGCTGGATGGGTCTGGATATTGGTCCGAAAGCAATTGAAGCATTCACTGCTGCCATCACCCGCTCAAAAACCATTTTGTGGAACGGCCCCATGGGAGTTTTTGAAATGGAAAAATTCCAGGCAGGCACCAAAGCAATTGCTGTTGCAGTTGCCCATGCTACCGCTAACGGAGCTTATAGCTTAGTAGGAGGCGGAGATAGTGTAGCTGCGGTTAATCAGTTTGGTTTTGCCGATCAGGTAAGTTATGTAAGTACAGGAGGAGGAGCGATGCTGGAATATTTTGAAGGTAAAGTATTACCAGGCATTGCTGCCATATCCAATAGCTAATTAAGCAACATCTTCACCCGTAGCAGCTTTCATTAAAAAGAACCAGTCTTCTCTGGTTAGTTTGATGGAAGCTGCTTTTTTCGCCTGTTCCAGTCTTTCTGCCTTGGTTGTGCCGATAACAGGAAGAATACCTGCCGGGTGCGTATTCAGCCAGGCAATCAGCATTTCATTCAATCCCATGGCATATTTTTCAGACAGTAAATGTGCCGCATGTGAAATGCTTCTGAAGTGGGGATGCAGATCATCCGTTAATAAGCCTCCACCCAAAGGTGCCCATGCCATTGGCACTATATTATTCTCAATACAATTGTCTAAAATGCCATTGCTGAACGGAGATGTCCGGATAATGGACACTTCTATTTGATTATAATCTATCTGAACCCATTTTCTCAGCATATTTACCTGATGGGGTAGAAAATTAGAGACACCAAAAGAACGGACTTTCCCTTGTATTTTCAATGACTGAATAGCTTCAGCAACTTCTTCCGGATCTAATAGTGGATCGGGCCTGTGAATTAATAATACATCCAGGTAGTCTGTTCCAAAATTTTTCAGGGATTGCTCCGCTGAGCGAATAATATGTTTTTTACTGGTGTTATACGATTTGATACTATGTTCGGGTCGGTTTTCAGTAAGCATCTGAATGCCACATTTGGTAATCAGTTTAATTTGCGGACGGATGGTCTTGTCCTCTTTTAAAGCTTCTCCGAATTCTTCTTCCGTTGTATAATCTCCGTAAATATCTGCGTGATCAAAACTATTTACGCCAATTAATAAACACTGATCAATCATCTGGCGATAATCGTATGTAGTAAAATTGGCACCCCATTTTCCCCAACGCATGCAGCCTGCAACAGGACTGCTTAGTGTCATATTATTTTCCATACTTAAATATAAAAATAAAAAAAACTCGTTCTGACTGCAGAACGAGTTTTATAAATCGGTAGGATTGTTAGATTAATATCTGTTGTATCCGCCACCGCCGCCGTTTCCACGATCGCGATTACCGCCACCGTATCCACCGCCGCCGCGATTACCACCACCGCCAAAGCCGCCGCGATTACCGCCGCCGCCACCATAAGGCTTCTTCTTAAATCCGCCTCTTTCGCCTTCTGGGCGTGGTGTTGATTCGTTTACAACAATTTTACGATCCATAACATCAGTATCGTGTAATGCTGCGATAGCTGCACGGGCAGCATCATCATCAGCCATTTCAACGAAACCAAAGCCTTTACTACGGTCGTTGTTAAATTTGTCGGTAACGATTTTGGCACTGCTTACTTCACCATAGGGAGCAAACAGATTCTGAAGGTCTTCACTAGACATGTTCCAGTTAAGATTTCCAACGTAAATGTTCATTTTTTAGAAATTAAGTGATCAAAAAACCAAAGCAAAAATAGTAACCAAAAACCCTGAAACATTTACGTAAAAACGTTCTGAGACCTGGAACTTCCGCATTTGGACAATTAAAGATAGGGTTTTTACTGAATTAGCAGCATTTTTCCAAAAAAATGACAATTCTATATCAAATTCGGCAAAAATACCGCGAACGCGGTATTGTGGGCATTTGGGACTAAAGATACTTTCACCCCTAAATATATTTATGATGAAAGGTGGGTATTTATCCGTTCTTCTTTGCCTTTGCATTTTTGCAAATGCCCAAAAAGTTAATGTAGTTTCCTACATTTATGAAGATGACCGGTTTGGTTTGTCTAAGTTTACGAATGTCATTAATGCAGATTCCACAGGCTTCGGCATTGAGAACGGAAAATATATTTTCGCTAATTATCACAAGAAGCCTGGTCATTCCAATTGGGTGACGAACAGTTTTGGCATGAACAGTAATGCCAATACCAGTTATAAAGCCTCTGTTATGCAGTTGGAAGGTTCGCAGGATTATTCTTATGGGATGGCTTTGAATGTGGAAAATGGGTCGAACTATATTCTATTTGGTATTGCTAGCAGTGGTTACTACATTATTGAGAGCATGAATAATGGTGTTTCAACAAAAGTTTCTAAAGGCTGGGTTAAATCTTCTGTGGTTAAATCAGGCTACAATGTGTTAAATGATTTGTATGTAGAAAAAAAGGGAATCAGTATCAGTTTTTTTTGAATGATGTTCCTGTTATCAGTTATGAGATAAGTCTCTCCAAGTTTTCTCCTAAAGTGGGCATTTTTGCCAGCAGCAATATGAAAGTTGCATTTGATAAGTTGGAAGTGGATCAATGGGTAGACCAGAAGCAGGTATATGGAAAAATAGTTCCCGGATATAGCCCATCCAATAAGTTCCCAATATCCTCAAAGCTTTATCCAACCAGCTCTAAAAAAAGCGAACTATATAGTGTTAATCATGGGGCATTTGAATATTGGTATGGTATTATTGACAAAGATGGTTATCGGGTGACGGATCCGGTTTTTAGGTATGCTTATCAACAAGGCGATTGGGTTGTGGGGGGAGTTGAAGCAACTAATACAGTAGGTGTATTTGATTGGCAGGGAAATATTATTATACCTCCCATCATGCAAAAAATAAATTCTACCATTTACAATGGGACTGCCTATTTCTCCTGCCGTTCAGCGTCCGGACTCTGGGGTTTAATGGATCAGAATGGAAAAACACTCCTGCCTTTTGTGTATAGTTATATAGACCTGGTTTCTGAAGGATATGTTTACATGAAAAATTCAAAAGGATGGGGTGTTGCTGATTTAACAGGAGCCATTAAGGTTAATCCCGGAAGCATAGATGATGCAGATGAAGCAGCCAAGAGGTCATTTCGGTTTCCAGTCAGAGTTCGTCAAGGTCAGTTTATTGCAAAAGCCAGTCGTGGAGATGGAGGCAAGAAAGGTGTAATGGATGTACAGGGCAAATGGGTTGTAATGCCTAAGTATTTTGATATTGATTACGTGGATACCAATCAGTCATACATTGTGATTTTACCCAAACCTAAAGACCCCAATCGATTGGTGAAAGGCGTCATTGATAAAAATGGCAGGGAAATCATACCTGCAAAATATTCAACCTTGATTGCTGTAGGTAAAAATTATATAGTGGCAGAAGGGGATGATCCTTTAGGTGATGATAAAATTGAGACTGATGAAGTAGAAGATCTACTTGATTATCTGGATGAAATGGACGAAGAGGAGGTAGAGGATAATCGGAAGTGGGGAGTAATTAGTGCTTCAGGAAATGAGCTTGTGCCATTAAAATATTCAGATATTACAATGAGTGCGGATGTCAATGTCTTACAATTAAAACAAATGGTTACCGGTGCAAAAAAGCACACCCTTTCACTTTTTGATCAATCCAATAAATCAATCCTGAATCTTGCTGCCTATGAAATTGACAATGTGGACAGCATTTTATTGAAAGAAAAGCCCAGGAAAGACTACAGACGTAATTATAGTTTTTATGCGGATGGTCTGATTAATGTGGCTAAACTAGGTAAGTGGGGATTTCTGGATAAGTCTGGCAAAATCCAGATACCTTTTCAATTCGATTTTGCTACAGGCTTCAGTAATGGCAAAGCCATGGTTAAAAAGAACAAAGATTGGTATTATATAGATAGAACTGGTAAGCGAATGCCAGATACAGAAATTCAAAAAACATATTCAGACAAAGAGCTGCCACCTATTCGTTAGGGGGGTATAGAAAAATACAGCATTTGTAGTATTGTAAGGATTTTGATGAATAGCTATTTTTAGCGAAAATCTGTTTATGAGGTACGTCTTAATGTTATTTTTCTTTTTATTGTTTATTGGCCAGTCAATAGGGCAGGGCATAAGTATTATTAAGGAAACTTTCGACAACAATAATATTGGGCGAATTGCTTATAGTAATAAAATGAACAAAGATTCTATCGATTATGGTTTTGAGAACGGTAAATTTATTTATGAGAATTTTAGTCGTAAAAATGGGTCTATTCGCTGGGTCACTTATAACTATGGCCTAAGTAGTGCTGCAAATACCAGTTATAAAGCATCATTGGTTCAGTTATCCGGATTGGATAATTATGGATATGGGATTGTATTCAATGCTGAAAATTGGGAAAATTCTATCACTTTCTCTGTGTCAGCTAACGGATACTACATTATTGTTTATAGAATTGCCGGTATTACTACCAATCTTTCCAATGGCTGGGTAAAATCTTCATTAATAAAAACAGGATTTAATGTAATCAACGATTTGGCAGTTGAGAAAAAGGGTAAGAATTATGAGTTCTTTGTAAATGGGGTTTCTGTAAAATCTGCAATGATCAACTTGAATAAGTTTACTCCTAATTTTGGCATTTTGTCGAATGGCGGGATGAAGGTTGCGTTGGAGAGTTTTGAAATTAATCAGTGGTTGGATCGTCCGGATTTAGTTGGCTTTATTAAACCAGGGTATTCGCCAATGATACTATTCCCTGTAGCTTCCAGGCCAATACCAACTATCTCAAAAAAGCCTGAATCATTTAGAGTAGTTGATAATAAATTCAGGGGTTTCTACGGAATCAAGGATAAAGAAGGATATCGTATTGTTGATCCTGTTTTTAAAAGTGTATATATAGAAGATGATTTTTTGATTGCAGGATTAGAAAAGGCATATAGTACTGGCGTTTATGATTTAAAAGGAAATACCATTATTCAGCCAATAATGAAAAGTATTGCTGCAACTAAGTTTAAAGGAGCTATGTATTTTATTTGTGAAACAGAAAATGGATTTCGTGGATTGATCGATCAGCATGGTAAGACCATTCTGCCTTTGATATATTCTTATCTGGATGTAATCTCTGATGGTTACCTCTATGCTAAACAATACAATGGCTGGGGCGTAATTGATTTAAGCGGGATACCTCAATTTACTCCTGGAATATTTGATGATAATCAGGAATTCGAAAAGAAAAGTTTTCGAAACCCTGTTCTTGCTAAAAACGGGAAGGTACCTGTTAAAGCCAAGCCTGGTGATGGAGGAAAAATGGGATTAATGGATTTTAAAGGCAACTGGGCTTTGCTCCCCAAATATCTTACTCTTTCCAATGCTGATACCAATCAATACTATATTGCTTCGATTGTTAAGCCAGGAGATAGTAAACGATTGGTTTACGGAGTTATTGATCAGACAGGAAAAGAGATCATACCATTTAAATATTCTACTATTTATTCTGCAGGTAAAAATTATGTAGTAGCAGAAGGAGATGACCCCTTTGAAAATGATTTAATTAAGACCAATGATTTAAATCAAACCGATTCATGGAATAAGTTTTTGGAAGGAATGTATATTAAAGAAAATCGTAAATGGGGATTACTGGGTCCAAAGGCTGAGGTTTTGATTCCATTGAATGACGCCAATAACATACTTGTTTCCAGTGATCCAAATATATTAAACATTGAACAGCGAAAGAAGGATGGTGAACTAAGAGAGCTCAAGTTTTACTCTCTTTTTGATATGAGTAAAAGGCTAATGACCAATTTAAGTAATTATGATGGGTTTATTTTTGATTCTGCAAGATTGGCTGGTAAACCCAAACAAGTCTATCGGTTGTTATTTCCTAGTTTTAATCTTGGTTTATTGAATATTGCCAAAAGCCAGAAATGGGGATATGTAGATAAATCTGGAAAAGTTGCCATTCCTTTTGAATATGATTTTGCAAGCGCTTTTGGTACCAATGGAACGGCTCTTGTTAAGAAAGGTGCTGAATGGTTTTACATTAATACAGCTGGAAAAAGAATTCCTGATGCGGAAGCAAGTGAAGCTATACTTGAAAAATTGCTTCCGCCCGTTCGACCGGGCACTTAATAAAATACTTGCTTTTATCGGGGGGTAAAAGCAAAACGGCCCGATGAAAATCGGGCCGTTCTATTTGTAGGTATTAGAAAGATTATCCTTCTACTACTTCAAAGTCAATTTCAGTGTTGTTTCCGTTACCGAAGTCGATAGTTGCTTTGTAGCTTCCCAACTCTTTAACTTCATCAACAATGTTGATACGCTTACGGTCAATTTCATAACCTTTCTGGTCACGAATAGCACGTGCAATTTGTAAAGAAGTAACAGCACCGAAGATTTTGCCACTTGTACCGGTTTTAGCACCAACTTTAACAGGAGAAGATTTTAATACTTCTACTACTTTGTTGATTTCAGCCAGCATAGCAGCTTCTTTCTTAGCTTTTACCTTTAACTTTTCTTCTAATTGCTTCAAATTAGAAGGGCTTGCTTCAACAGCAAACTTTTGAGGAATTAAGTAGTTACGAGCGTAACCGTTCTTAACGGTAACTAGTTCGTTTTTGCCACCTAAATTGTCTACGTCCTGAATTAAGATTACTTGCATCTTGTTTTGATTTAGTCCCAGCGCCCAATCAATGATAGTTGATTTGACTGTCTCGATTATTGCTAAACGATTAGGGATGGTTAACTAATATTTCTATTTTAATAAGTCAGTAACATAAGGCAATAAAGACATCTGACGAGCTTTTTTAACAGCATCAGTTACTTTACGCTGGTACTTTAAAGAGTTACCTGATAAACGACGAGGTAATAATTTACCTTGTTCGTTAATGAACTTCTTTAAAAACTCAATATCCTTATAGTCTACATATTTAATACCGTACTTCTTGAAACGACAGAATTTCTTCTTAGGCTTCTCCTGCTTAATCGCGGTAAGGTATTTGATTTCATTCTTTGCCATGATTATGCTTCGGTTTTTTCAATTTTAGGAAATCCGCCATTTCTCTTGGTATAGTTGTACTCGACGGCGTATTTGTCAAGACGGGTTACCATGTGACGCATAACTTGCTCGTCACGTAAAAGCTGAATCTTCAACTTTTCAATTCCTTCAGCAGGAAGAGTAAATTCTAAAACCCAGTAGATACCTGTGGTTTTCTTTTGAATTGGGTAAGCCAAAGACTTTAAACCCCAAGGATTGCTGTGAACGGTAGCACCGCCCAGTTCAGTGATAATGTCCTGGTATTTCTTCTGAGCAGACTTAAATTCGTCTTCAGAAAGAACCGGAGTAAAAATCACCATCAATTCGTAATTGTTCATTACTTGAATTTTTTTGGTTAAAAATTGGTTTTTTCCCAGTGGATTCCTGCAAGCAGGAAAATCTGCCAAATACAGATTTGGGGCTGCAAAAGTAGGAAGAATAACCTTTTTAACCAAATTAACGGCCTGCCAATTCAATCATGGTGCTCAATTCTGACACTAATTTGTCGATATTGGAGTCTCCGCCCACGCTTTTAAACCTGATTTTCCCCGTTTTATCCAGAATAAACTTGGTAGGTATCCCGTCTACTTTATAGGCAGAAACCACTTTATAGGTGTCAGATGCATCTTTTTCGTCATACAATACATTGAAACTGTATTTGTTTTTGGCAATAAATTCAGAAACTTCCTTTGTTCTTTGTTCCATGGTTTCCTGGCTTTCCCAGGTGTCTATGAATAAAAAGGCCACATTAGGATCATTCTTATACTTATCAAGTGCTTTTTGCATACCTGGGAAAGACGCGATACAAGGTCCACACCAGGTTGCCCAGAAGTCAATTACTACTACTTTCCCTTTTAAATTGGCCAATTGCACTTCCTTGCCTTCCAGATTTTTCAGTTTAAAATCAACGGAAGGCTGATCAATTATTTTCTTCAGCATTTCTTCTCTTGCTTTTAAAGAAGCTGCTTTGCCCAATGTTTGCAACTTGTCATTGGCTGCCGTTTCAGAGCCCAGTTCTTTAATCAATGCCGATTTTAGAACTTCTCTTGTTTTGCTACCCGCTGTATTTTTTTCTACCAACGGACTCAGGTCGGTAATTAATTTGGAATTGCTCAATACCTTTTCAGCAATTTCCGCATAACGGTCATTGTACTCACTGTTAGCCCAATTATTGATTTCGCAGCCTTCCATAGCATATTTCAGAGCCGTTGTATAATCTTTCTTTTTGAATAAAACATAGGCGTAAGTATCTGCATACATTCCGAAAGTAGACTTTCTGCTTTCTAACCAAAGATCATTGGTGTAAAAGTCCGGTTTGGGCTGTGTTGGATTTTTAAGTTCGTTCTCTGCCCATACTATGGATTCTTTGGAAAGCTGTGCGGCTTCCGCAATCAATGTATCTTTCTTATAAGCCCAATCCCAGGCAGTATTATTGAAAAGAGAAGCTTTGTCTTCCTGTGACAGTGGTGCACAATACTGCAGAAATTTTTCCATATTGAATGATTTTGCCTGGTTGGCATAGCTTTGCGCAATGGACTGATAACCCCAATTATATTGGTTCTTGGTTCTTTCGTCTTTCGCTGGAAAATCAGTGACAATTTTATCCAGCGTCTGCTTTTTGTTATCCAGGTCTTTAATGGTATTCAATGTCATTAGCGCCTCCCTGACCTTCCAATTTCCATTTGGATACTTGGTTTTCATCTGACTGGTAATTTCCTTGCCCAAGTCATTCTTTTTAATTGCATTGGCAAACAAGGATAAATTGTAATAATCTTCTTCTTTTACAGAAGGATGATTACGAATTTGTTTGGCTAAATCTTCAAAACTACTGTCCAGCATTTTACGGTTGGCTTGATAGTTAACATTGAAATATTGATTGAATAGCTGATTACGGTGCTTCGGAAATGCAGCCCACTCCTGATTAATTAACGCACTGGCTTTGTCAGGGTTGGGTTCTATACCCAGGTAGTATTCTCCCAATCCACTGTACACACTGGCCAGTGCATGTTTGGCACCCAATACAGGCTTACCCGTTTTATCTTTAATAGAGATGATATACCCCTTTTTTCTGTTGCTCTCAAAGACAGAACCTTCTTTCACCATAAATGCCAGTGCTTTGGCAGTTTTTGGTACCACAAAAGAGCCTGTATACAGTCCATTTTTTCCGACGATAGGTTTTATTTCTATCACACCGTTTTTATTGTCCAGAAAGTTAAAATGGAAAATGGCCAACTTCGGTTCAGTTTTACCCGGCAAGTCAGTGCCTTTTGCATTGTAGGTAAATCGTACGCTTTGACCAGGCTGTGGATTTTGCGGCTGGTACGTAAAATTTTGCGCAACTACTGCTTGGGTAAAAAGAAGCAGTGCAAATAATCGGAAGACTCTAAACATAAATGATTGATTAAATGAGGTTATAAGTTACTCATTTAATCAATCATCAAATGTTAAATATTAATATATATTGTAAACCAATGACTTAATTTCTTTTATCAGCTGCATAGGCAGCCAAATGAGCTACATAAGCATCCAATGCAACACTGGCAGCTTCCTTGAATTTGGGAACGTCCATATTGATACCATATGAATAGGTAAGTTTGCTTATGGCATTTTGTTTTAGCTTACCATCAATCATGATGCCATTGGTTAAATCTGTAATGTAGTCGTTGGTTTTTGAGTAAATCAGTTTGTCTGCATCTTTTCCTACGTATAACTCAAAATTGATGTATCCATAATCCGGACCCGCAATCTGATTAGGTACATCATACCAGAAAGGATTGGCATAAGTAGTGAATCTCATGATAGGATCAAAGTCAAAATTGTCGGTGTATTCAGTTGTGTATTTATACTTTCTGTCCCAGTTTATAAAATAGGGTTCCAATACCGGAGAAATATTCACCACAATCATGTCTTCCTGATTGGCCAGTCTGGCGTGTGCTCCACCATTGAATTTGGGGAATTTAAACACCGGGCGTTTGCCGGAAGGGAAGGTTCTGATAGCAACTCCGAAATCTTTTGAGAAAAATTCCTCATCTTGTTTTTTGGTTGTATTCTCCATCAGTTTTTTGTACAAGTCGTTTTCTGTTAGTGAATTTGGATCTACTATCGTATATCCCAGTTCTGCGAATTTGTCTTCCAGTTTTTTTCTGAACAAGTCCGCCAGTTCATATCCTACATCCATAGTTAAGTTTCCTAAATAAGTATGTAATGTATTGGTCCCTTTCTGGTTTTTTGAAGTAAATGATTGTGTTCTGATGCCCAGGTTTACACCTAAAAAACAAATCTTCTTGGCTCTTTTAAATGGATTTTTATAATCCTGTGCGATATAAGCTTTTTCAAAATTTTTCAAATTGACTTCCTGTGCCTGTATAACAGAGCAGGCAATGCCAAAAATCAGCAATAGCATAATTCTTTTCATGAGTTTCATTTTAATGATTCAAAACTCATGTACTATTTCTGGATAATCAATACGAATAAATACGTATTTACCTGTTCATCATCTTCTTCGAATAACAATATAGGTTGGAAAGTGATCACTGAAACCACCTCTGTATTGGTTCCCATCCCAGGTGCGCATGGGATAACCTTTGTACTTGCCCGTATTTTCTAACATATAAGGTTGTTGAAAAATGACGGCTTTTACATATTCCCATTTTTTGCTTGAGCTATCTTCTGGAACTAACCATGGTTTTGAAACTAATATCTGGTCGAACAGACCCCATACATCTCTGTTGGCAAGGGTCCCGAAACCCTTTTGATAAAAAGCAATCCAAGGGTTATATAAAACCTGGTTATTAGCAAGTTTTTGATTGCCGGTTGCACCCAATACATTCAGTATACTAGGGTCAGTCGGGTTATCATTCAGATCACCCATAACAATAATTTTGGCTAATGGGTCATGAAAACGAATTGAATCCATATGTTGTCTGCAGGTATTGGCAGCAGCTGCTCTTGCCGGTGCACTTCTTTCTTCACCACCTCTTCTGCTGGGCCAGTGATTTACATAAATATGAATGGTCTCTCCGCTCAGTTGTCCTTTCACATATAGAATGTCGCGTGTGTAATAAGCGTCCTTGCTGCTTCCGGGCAAATTCACCTGTAAGGTTTGAGCGGTGTAGGGATGGAAAAAATCTGGCTGGTATAATAAGCCAACATCAATCCCCCTGGCATCCCTGGAATCAAAATGAATAAAATGAAATTGTTTGTTGCGCAACATAAAATGATTCACCAGGTGATTGAGTACGGTGTCGTTTTCCAGTTCTGCAACCCCAATAATGGCCGCTCCCCGCGGGTGATCGGCTGTTCCCAATTGATTGAGTACATAGGCAAGTTTAAATAGTTTATTCTGGTAAATGCTGCCTGAATAATTTTTAGTTCCCATAGGTGTAAATTCATCGTCGTTCACCAATGGATTATCAATCGTATCGTATAAATTTTCAAGGTTGTAAAAACCAATCACCGCTTTTTCAACTGGCTTTTTAGGTTGACGGTATAAGAGTAAGATTACAACAATTATATTAATCCATTTCATCCAACAATTTGTAGTAAAACGAATCAAATAAGAACCGTATGAATACGCTTTTTTCAGGGGGGATTACAACTGTTGTTTTCAGGTAGTTCGCTCAATTTTTTCAGAAGGCTTTATGGTCTCACTCAGACATATTAGTTTTAGGCTGTTTGTAATTCCGCAAGTATTTCAGTATGCGGAAAGGGTTGTTCACTTTCATTGTTTTCTGGATCAATTTCCAAGCATTCGTACGGCCTGAAATCAAGGCACAGGTTAAACCTGCTGAAGCCCCTTTTGTAAAAAAGAATCAGTGGGTAGACAGTTCTCTGGATAAAGAGGGGTGGAAATATTTTAAGGATCAGTATGTGCAGGATTTTACAGAAGAAGAGGGAGAATCTTTGCCCACAGCTGTTCCTTCTTTACTTCAATCGGGTAAAGATGTATTCAGTGCATTAACAGGGTTCAGTTTCAGTGTGCGGAGATTTAAACCCAAAGGGCTTTCCAACAGACATTTTTTACAGTTTGTACAGGATATTAATATCAGTCAACTGTCCGACGGTAGTATCCCCTGGGCAAGCTGGGGAGGACTCAATGAAGTAACAGGAAACCAACAACTGTTTGCTGGCCTGCGAAATAATGAATATCAGTTTGGCGCTGCGGGGAATGCTGTTTTTATGCAGCTGAATGCAGCAAAATTATTTCCTCAGACAACTTTTACGCACAATATCTCTAATCGAAATTATCATCATCGGTTTGCCTTTACCAAAGTGTGGAATACAACTAAAACTGGATGGACGATTGCGCATTCCTTTTCTTTTAAATCGGGAAAGGGCGGGCTGTATCCGGCTAATTCTTTTGAAGGGATTTCCTATTTTCTTGCCATTGATAAACAGTTTAAAAATCAAAACTGGTCTTTGATTTTGTTCGGTAACCGGCAGTTGAATACAAGAACTTCTGCAGTTACTGAGGAATTGATACAATTAACAGGGAATAAATTGTATCAGCCTGGATGGGGTTGGTACCAGGGTAATATAAAGCAAGCCAACTGGCAGTTTCAGCATCAACCTGTTGTAGTATTATCACAATCTTATCAGATTAGTCCGATTGTTAAGCGAGTGAGTTCCTTTCTGTTTAGCAGTGGAGAGAAATTCAACAGGGGACTGGATTGGTACAATGCTCCGGATCCCAGACCGGATTATTACCGTTACCTGCCCTCTTTTTATAAGGATTCTGTTATGCAAAATCAGATTACTCATCATTTGCAAAGCCATCCTGAGCAATTACAATTGAATTGGGAAACCATGTATCAAGCGAATCAGCAAAGTACAGCAGAAAAAAGGGCCAGGTATTTTATAGATGATAAAGTTGAGCGGTCCACCAAACTGGCTTTTAATATCCGTTATCAGATAGATTATAGTTCTTCCCTTAAACTGCTTTTTCAATCTCAGTATAAGTGGGAGCGTTATCATTATTTTAAACGCATGCACGATTTAATGGGCGCTGCTTATTCGGTTAACTGGAATCAGTTTGCCGAAGACGATCCCAATGCAGGAGTGGCCATACAGAATAATTTGAATCATCCTGATCAATTGCTTCAGGAGGGTGATCAATGGGGATACAATTACAAAATGCATTTGCAGCAATGGGTAGGGCTGGCACAGCTGGTATATATCTTACCTAAATGGGATTTTTTTACTGCTGTTGAATACAGTAGCACACAATATCAGCGGGAAGGGCTGTATAGAAACGGATTGTTTCCCATGCGCTCCTATGGTCCCTCCGAAAAAGAGGGTTTTAAGAACTGGCAAATTAAGTCGGGACTCACTTATAAACTCAATGGAAGAAACTATGCGTATTTACATGTAATGCTGGCTTCTAAACCACCGCTAGCCAATGATATCTATCTTTCACCCAGAGTAAGTGCACTCAAACATCCTGCTATTGAAAATGAATCTTTTCAAATGTTGGAACTGGGATATATACTCAATGCTCCTTCTCTCAGAATACAGTTCAACGGTTATTATCATCAAACAGGTAATGCCATGGATGTGATGAGTTTTTATCACGATGGATACAGAAACCTGGTTAACTATGCCTTATCAAACATCAGTACAAAAGCATTGGGGCTTGAGTTGAGCGCATCCCTTGAATTGCGGGGAGGATTTTCACTAAACTCAGCTATCAGCCTGGGAAAGTTTACCTATAGAGAGCGCCCAATGTATCGAATCATGCCTGACAATGCTGTATTTGAAACAGAGAAAGGAATGCTTTTCATCAAGGGCTATCCACTGGCAGGAATGCCGGCTTTGGCATTTTATCATGGGCTATCGTATCGGTTAAATGGAAATGTATTTTTAAATATCAGTGGTTCATTCCTGGGGCCACAATTTCTGGCGCTGAATCCCTTGCGACGTTCTTCCTCTGCAATCAACAGCATGACTGCTGCTGAAATAGATAGCTGGACAAATCCCTCTGTTCTCCCTTCCGTTTACATTTCTGATCTGTCTCTGGGATACAGTTTCAGGCTTTACAAAAACAGCAAGGGCAAGTCTTATGTTTTGCAATGTTTTTTGGGCGTAAACAATTGTTTAAATCAAACTTTCATCACAGGCGGATTTGAACAACTAAGGATGGATTTAACCGGACAGGATCTGAATCGGTTTCCCAATAAATATTATTACCGGCAAGGGCCTCTTTATTCATTGAGTTTAAAATGGAAATTATGAATCAGGGTTATGTACAAAAAATGAATCAGCTGTTTTTCTTTTTGTTTGTTTGCTGCTGGGCCTGCACCAGAAACAGGGAAGTGCCTCCCTCTTCTGTTAGGGCTACCGAGCTTGTGAATACTTCATTAAAGGGTATTTACAATACCCATATTGCAGGAAATGCAGAGCAGTTTATTAACAATGAAGTCATTACAGGAATTGTAACTGCAAACGATGCTACGGACAATTTTTATAAGTCCATTGTTATTCAGGATAGTACCGCAGCCGTTACGATTAAACTGGATGGCTTCAGTTTGTCAGCCTTATATCCAATTGGTTTGAGGGTTGTTGTTAAGTTGAATGGAATGTGGATGGGAGAGTATGGTGGCATGTTGCAACTGGGTGGTGGAATAGACAGGTCCGATCCCCAGTTCCCCTCTATTCTTCCATTGCCAGCGTCATTGTTTCAGAAGCATATTGTTCCTGTGGATATTCAGAAAATGCCTGAACCTTTAGAGGTTGGTTATGATCAGTTACATGATTCGCTGCACAGCAGACTGGTTAAGCTTAATCAGATTCAGTTTGCAGAGAATGATACTGCTTCTTATCTGGGTGATTGGATTAATAAAGCCACCAATAGTTTGTCGCTTAAATATTGTACCGGTGGAACCGTTTATTTAAGAACCAGTGGCTTCGCCAAATTTGCAAAACAAAAATCCCCTAAGGGAAGTGGAAGCATCATTGGAATTTATTCTGAGTTTGGCTCGCAGCGTCAATTGATGATACGAGATACAAGTGATATGTTTTTTGTAGTTAGTAGATGCAATAGCAATAATGGAAACAATTTATTTTTTGAAGATTTTGAGCAGTATCCCATTCAATCCACCGTATCCATTCCGCTTTGGCAGAATATTCCTGAACTGGCTAAACAGGATTTTCAGATTCAGCAATTTCAGCAAAATTCATTTGCTTCGGTAACCGCCCTGGGTTCACAGGAATCAGCCATTTGCAGCTGGCTCATATTACCCCCTCTGCAATTGAATAATAGTACCAATGAGCAACTAAGCTTTTTAACAAGGGATGCATTTGACAATGGAGCATCCCTGGAAGTATTGTTATCTGCCAATTACGACGGTAAGGGTCAGCCCTGGAAAGCCAAATGGCAGCCATTGAAAGCCAATATTGCCAATGGGGCCAGAAACGGAATAGGTGCCAGCTGGGTTAAATCGGGTAATATTTCTTTGCATGGTTTTAAGGGGCAGGTTTATATTGGATTTCGTTATACCGGTTCTGATCCGGCCAGTTCAACAGGGAAAAGAAATACCAACTTCTGGGTAGATGATGTTAAAATTTCAGGTCAATAAAGCCTTTATTAGCTGAAACCCTTATTGTATATGGATTTTTGTTAACTTAGTACTATGTTAACCGCAACCGATTTAACGGGAGAGGAAACGCAAGACAAAAAAAATCCAAGATTCCTCCTGCTCATGCTGGCGCTATTTATCATGGCCGGTATTGGGTATGCTGCGTTCTGGTGGATCCAACAGAAAGAAAAAATTGTCCCAATAGTTAAAGAGGAACAGGTGGTAGATGAGTCTGCTCAGGCCTGGTACGAAGAACAGCGTAAGTTGATGGAAGCACAGATGAATATTGCGCCGCTTACAGATTCAGCCAATAATAATGACTCTACTCTACAAGCATCTGTTCCGCAGAGTGATTCTGTTGCAATTGAAGCAAGTACAGCAAAGGCAGAACCGATTGATATTAGAGAACGGACTCCGGAAGTAGCGCCAGCAATTGCGAAACCTTCAATTACAAAACCAGCTGCAGTTGAACCCGCAGCGGCAAGACCAACAGTAACCAAACCCGCTATGGTTGAACCTTCCGTGGTAAAGCCAACAGTAACCAAAGCCCTGGAGCCCAGACCTGCAGAACCCAAGCCCACTCGTATCAGAGAATCTTATCCCTCTGAAAATAGTGAAAGGGTAGAAGCTCCGCGAAGAAAAACAGAAAGAAAAGTAGACGACAATGTCAGGAATAAGTCTGCTGTTCAATACTGGGACGAGCAGACTATTCAGCAAACCTATAACGGCAGTATTCCCCCAACCAACAATCGCAGACCTGCCAATCAGTATAATTATTCAGAACCAATTGATAAGAATGCTGCTTATCAGGAATCCAGATATGATAAGTCAGAAAGAACGGATTCGCGATCGGAGCGGAATGCGGTAAAAGCAGAGCCTAAACCCTTAGCACAACCCAAAAATGATTTCTCTTCCGTAATGATTACCCGCGATGAACTGGAAGAATTTATGCGTCAGTTTCCTTATAAAAAAACCACCATTCAGTTTGTTACTTATAACAGACCTACAGAAGGAACGGAAGCCATTAAAGCCCAGATTATTCAATTTCTGAAACAACAGGGCTATACCGATATTGAAGTCAATTGGAATATCTGGCTAGACCATACCCCGGTAAGGGAAGTACATTACGGGAAATATGGATTAACCGGGGCTTGTTTTTATATCCCAGTCCTTAAATAGACAAAATCTGTCAAAATTTTCCTTTTTAAAACACGGGAACTCCTTTATTTGACATCCTGTCAGCGGTTCTTCATTTGGTACTTTCTTTGCTAATTCATGGAAAAAACATTGATATGCAAAAAGGACAGATACGCGTACAAACGGAAAACATCTTCCCGATTATTAAGAAATTTCTTTACAGTGATCACGAAATCTTCCTAAGAGAACTGGTAAGTAATGCTACCGATGCTACCCAGAAAATCAAGACCCTTTCTTCCATTGGAGAAGCAAAGGGTGAATTAGGGGATTTGCGCATTGATGTTATATTGGATGCAAAAGAGAAAACCATCACCATTGAAGACCGTGGGGTGGGAATGACCAAAGAAGAAGTTGACAAATACCTGAATCAGGTGGCTTTTAGTGGTGCGGAAGAATTTTTGACCAAGTACAAGGATGCCAATATTATCGGACATTTTGGATTGGGTTTCTATAGTGCTTTTATGGTGGCTTCCAAAGTAGAGGTAATTACCCAGAGTTATCAGGATGATGCTGCTACTGTTTACTGGAGTTGCGATGGCAGCCCTGAATTTGAATTGTACGAAGTTGAAAAAAAGCAAAGAGGCACACGGATTATTTTGCACGTAAATGAAGAGAGTGCAGAATTTCTGGATGCGTTTAAATTAAAAGGTATCCTTGAAAAATTCTGTAAGTTCCTTCCTGTTCCTATTTACTTCAAAGATCAAAATGAAGAAGTAAAAAAGGAAGATGAAATAACAGAAGAAAAATCCATAAACAATACCAACCCAATCTGGGTTAAGAAGCCTAATGAATTAACCAAGGAGGATTACGAAAAATTCTATCGTGAATTGTATCCATTTGGCGAAACACCATTATTCTGGATTCACCTGAATGTGGATTATCCATTCAATCTTACAGGCGTTTTATATTTCCCTAAAATCAAGCAGAGCTACGAAATTCAGAAGGACAAAATTCAGTTGTATTGCAACCAGGTTTTTGTAACGGATGAAGTAAAAGACATAGTGCCAGAATTTCTGATGTTGTTACATGGTGTAATTGACAGCCCGGATATTCCGTTGAACGTGAGCAGAAGTTACTTACAGGGTGATCCTAATGTTAGAAAAATCAATGCACATATCACCAAGAAAGTAGCCGACAAACTGGAAGAAATTTTCAGAAACGAACGTGCTGAATTCGAACAAAAATGGGAGAGCCTGGGCTTGTTTGTTAAGTATGGTATGATGACCGATGACAAGTTTCTGGAAAAGGCAAACAAGTTTCTGGTAATGGAAAATGTAGATGGCAAGTTCTTCACTTTGGATGAATACAAAGCAGCTACAGAAGCCACTCAGAAAAACAAAGAAGGTAAACATATTGTATTGTACACTACCAATCCGGTTCAGCAGGACGCCTATGTGCAGGCATGTAAGGCCAAAGGATATGAAGTAGTTAAAATGGAAACCCTTGTAGATGCCGCATTCCTGAATACCATGGAAATGAAATGGGAGAACATCAGTTTCGTAAGAGTAGATGCGGATATTGTAGACAATCTGATAGACAAGCAGGAAAGCAATGAGTCTGTTTTGTCTAAAGAGGAAACCGAACAGCTAAAGAATTTATTCACGCTTCAGATTCCTGAACTACACGTAACCACGGAAGTAAAAGGATTAAGTACAGATACTCCTCCGGTGATTGCTACCAGACCAGAGTTTATGCGACGTATGAAAGATATGGGTGCTGCAGGTGGCGGCATGACTGCTTTTTATGCCCAAATGCCCGATGAAGTAACTTTAACGGTGAACGGAAACCATCCGGTGTTTCAGACGATCCTGAAAGAATCCAATGAAGCTGTTAAGACCAATCAGGTAAGAAACCTGGCAGATCTGGCTTTGTTGTCTCAGGGGTTACTGAAGGGAGCAGAACTGACGAATTTTATTAATCGTTCTGTACAGATGATGCAGGGAGGAGGTCAATAACTTTTAGTTGCAAACTGGTATTTCCTTGCCATTCATTTTCATCAATGGTAAATACCAGATCAACAGGCTGATTATTTTGTAGGTGTATCATTTTTTCTCCCAGATTGAATCCAATCCCGGATAAAATTTTATCACCTTGTTTCACTACAACACGAAGATGCAGGTCTTTTACCACTTTGGAATAGCCTGCATCTTTTACATTTCTGGCAATGAATACAGGTTTCATATTATCGGGTCCAAAGGGCTCCATCTGCCTGATGATATTGTGAAATTTTTCTGTAATGTCTGCAAATTGAATCTCAGCATTGATAACAATTTCCGGGATGAGCAGTTCTGGTGTTATAGTGTTTGCAACCACCTCTTCAAATGCCTTCTTGAAATTTTCAATCTGATCAATTGCAAGCGTCATGCCTGCTGCTGCAAAATGTCCGCCATATCCTAACAGGTATTGTCTGCAGGCATGTACTGCCTCGTACAAATTAAAACCCGCAACACTTCTTGCACTTCCTGCTGCATATTCACCACTACGGGTAAGGATGATGGTGGGTCGGTAATAGGTTTCAATTAATCTGCTTGCTACAATTCCTACAACCCCTTTATGCCATTTTTCATTGTATAATACCGTTGTCTTTTTTTGGTCGTTTAAAGGATCTGCCTTTAGCATTTCCATTGCATCTATGGTAATGGATGCATCTGCTTCTCTTCTGTCTGAATTGTCACTATGTAATAGTTGTGCTAATGCAGTTGCCTGTGCGGAATCTTTCTCTATAAATAACTGAACTGCTTTTTTAGCATCATCCATTCTGCCTGCTGCATTTACCCTTGGTGCAATAACAAAAACAAGATTTGTTAAACTCATAGGTGTTTTTGCATTGGCCAGTTCCATCAATGCTTTGATGCCTATAGAGGGGTTGCTATTTACTTTTTGTAAACCCCAGTAGGCAAGTGTTCTGTTTTCGCCGGTTACCGGAACAATATCTGCTGCTATGGCAATGGAAACCAAATCCAGGTATTGCAGGTACTGCTCTTCAGGTAAACCAAGTT
>NZ_KI866530.1:143955-144818 GCF_000511175.1 Sediminibacterium salmoneum NBRC 103935
GCAGTCATTAATTTAAATCCAACTCCGCAACCACAGAGTTCTTTATATGGATACGGACAGTCCTTTTGTTTTGGATTTAGAATAGCAACCGCTTTCGGAATTATTTCATCCGGCAGATGGTGGTCACAAACAATAAAATCTATCCCAAGAGAAGCTGCATAAGCAATTAAGTCTGCAGATTTAATTCCGCAATCCAGTGATATAATTAAACTGTGTCCCTGTTCTTTTGCGTAGTCTATTCCAATTTTTGAAACCCCGTATCCTTCCTTGTAACGATGTGGAATATAAAACTCAACCGATTCATGCAGCGATTGTATAAACTGAAACATCGATGCTACCGATGTGGTTCCATCTACATCATAATCGCCATAAACCATTATTTTTTCATTCTGATTTATGGCGCTGATGATTCTATTCACTGCTTTGTCCATGTCTTTCATTAACCATGGACTGTGTAAGTGTGAAAGTTCGGGTCTGAAGAATTCTTTTGCCAATTCATAATTGGTTATACCCCGCTGTACTAAAATGCTACAGATGATTGGATTGATTTTAATGACGGCTTGTAAGGAACGCGTTGCATCTTCGTTCTGAGGTAATATGTTCCACCTTTTCTGCATTAATAAGCCCTGTCTGTAGTGTAACGTACCAATTCTTCCAAAGCATCTCTAACTTCAGAAGGAGGAAACTGATACAGGATTTCCAATGCTTCATCTCTGTAGGCAAACATTTTCCGGGTTGCATAGGCAATGCCGCCAAGCTCTTCTACCTGACTTATTACAAAAGCCACTTTATCCTTTTGCGTATTCTGGTTTTTATGATGTAAATAATTTTCTTCCTGATTTCAGGAGTACAATTATTTAGAA
>NZ_KI866530.1:146190-148439 GCF_000511175.1 Sediminibacterium salmoneum NBRC 103935
CTTTGTTGTTTAATGAAAGCAATAATCCCTTCGATAAAAGATAATCCCCAACCAGAACGGCAATTTTGTTTTTCCATAGGGCATTAATAGAAAAAAAGCCTCTTCTTTCCATGGATTCATCCACTACATCGTCGTGAACCAATGTGGCTGTATGCAATAATTCTACCAGCGATGCAGCCCGAAAAGTGCTTTCGTTAATTTCACCCCCTAATCGTGCACTTAACAATACAAACATCGGGCGAAGTTGCTTTCCTTTTCGCTTAACAATGTATTGCATGATCCGATCTAACAACGCCACTCTGCTCTTAACGGCCTCTCTAAAATGGACTTCAAATTGAGCCAATTCGGCCGAAATCACCTTTTTTGCTAAGTTCATGTTATAATTATGCTGCAATATACCCAGGAAAATGACAAAATAATATGCAAAATGCAGCGTTTATACTATATTCGCAGTCATAACTATCAATTATCCCCCCAGATAGTATTTTTAAAGTATTTATATTAAAAATTAAGTACTTTTACAGCGATTATAATTTAATTTTAAATCAAATATCGATTATGGCAAGCAAGAAGCTCCTTTTTTTAGTTGCATTATTTGTGTTCGCACAGTTCGCAGCTAGCGCACAGACAAACTGGGGTTGGGATTGGAAAGACACTTCCAAAATTGCAGTAAAGAATCTGCCCCAGCACAACGAATTCATGAATAACCAGTATCCTTACCCTGCAAAGCCAAGAAGCCAGTGGGAATTAGGATTTAACTTAGGACCAACTTGGTTAACTGGTGATATTAAAAGCAAAACAGGTATCGGCTACGGGGTTTCTTTAAGAAAATCATTGGGCCATATTCTTTCTGTTAGAGGTTCTTTAACTGGTGCTAGCACATCAGGTGCGCCTAACGCATATGGTGTGGCTGTAGGTCAAACTGCCTATAAAAACTCTATGTGGGCTCTTGGAGTTGATTTCATTGCATCCTTAAACACACCTAGCTATTACAGAGGAAATCCTAAAACAAACTTATATGTGTTGGCTGGTTATAGCTTACTAGGTGCTAAAGCACAATATCAAGGTGCACCTGGTGCTCAGCCTGGTGGATACAATATCTTCTATGGTCAGCGTCCTGGACAAGCTTTCACACAAGATGGTTTAATCACTACTATGTTTGGTGCTACTGTTAATAACAGACAAGCATGGGCTTTAATGCATGCATGGAACCTAGGTTTTGGTGCAGCTTTCAAGGTAAGTGATAAAGTGAACATCGGTATTGAGCAAAAATTCATTTTCACTACTAAAGGATATGACTACCTGGATACCTGGAAAGATGTTAGAAACGAGAACAACGATTACTTCAGCATGACTACTGCCAGAGTTAATATCAACATTGGCGATAACAGCAAGAAAGTTCAGCCTCTATACTGGATCAATCCTAACAACTTTATCTATAGCGAGTTAAACGCTCCTCAGCATATGAAAATGCCTAAAGTGGTGTTACCAGATGCAGATAAAGATGGTGTAACTGATCAGTTCGATATGGAACCTAACACTCCTGCTGGTGCTCCAGTAGATTCTCATGGTGTATCTAAAGATACAGATGGAGATGGTGTTCCTGATTACAGAGATAAGGAATTGTTAACTTCTCAAAAATGTTTCCCTGTTAATAATGACGGTATCGGAACTTGTCCTGAGAACGCTTGTTGCAAGGAAATCAGAGAAATGGTTAGCAACATGCAAGCTACTAAAGCTTCTTGCTCTATCGGTGCTCTACCAAGCGTACAGTTCAAAGGAACTACTACCAAGTTAAGCAAAGATGCAATGACTGTTCTTAGCGCAGCTGCTGCTCAATTGAAAGCAAACCCAACTTGTAACGTAAAAGTTATTGGATACGGTGCTACCAGCAAAGCTGCTCAACAGCAAAGCTGGGAAAGAGTAAACGCGGTTATCAAGTACCTGGTTGAAAAGCAAGGTATTGCTGAAAGCAGATTGTTATTCGTGTATGCTCAGGAAGGCAAGGCTGGTTCTGTAGACTTACAAGGTACTACTGAAGAAGGTCCAAACAGCGTTCCTGCTCCACATCCAAACTTGAAAAGCAGAAATTAATAAAAGCTTGAATTGTCCTGAAATAGGTTGACAGTTTTAAAATAAGTCCCGGTTGCCTCAGGTAGCCGGGATTTTTTTGTTGTAGACCTGATCTGGCGTTTTCATTTGAAGTGCTAGATGTGGTCTTTTGTTGTTATATAAAAATCACTTTCTTG
>NZ_KI866530.1:149438-177404 GCF_000511175.1 Sediminibacterium salmoneum NBRC 103935
AGCTTCTAAATAAAAAAGGCCCCGGGTTTTACCCGGGGCTTTTTTGTTGGGTTATCCAAAAAAAAGATGCATATAATTGTATATGCATCTTTATCTAATGATGTAAAATTGATTAAGTAATATTAGCTGTTAAACAGTCTGTCGAAGTGCAATTCGCCAAAATTTTGCAGAGAGCTCAATTTTAAATCAGCTGCTCCCCATTTTTCTTCTTTTGTTTGGGAATGGTGAGGAATTACCACGCATTTCATTCTGGCAGCTTTGGTTGCTATCATACCATTGAAGGAATCTTCAAAACAAACACACTCGGTTGGCTTGCTATTCATGGATTCTGCACAATTCAGATAAACCTGAGGGTGGGGTTTACCAAAAGGGAGAAACTCAGCAGAGGCAGTGGCGCTTAAATAAGGACCAATACCCGTCATATTAACTACCAGATCTATTAATTCAGGGGGAGAAGAGGTTGCCAGTCCTATTTTAAATTGTTTGTTTGCAAAAAAGTCAAATATATGCGGCACACCCGGCATAATGCTTGCTTTTTCTTCAATTTTTTTCAGTACACCCTTTACAATTTCCTTTTCTGCATCGGGAGCATGCTTCATATCTATTTTAAAAAAATGAAACCACCAATCTACAAACTCTTTAGTTCTGAGTCCTGTGGTGCTTGCATACATGGCATTGGATAATTGTACACCATACGATTTAAATGTATCTGTTGCAGCTTCATGCCAAAGTGGCTCACTGTCGATCAATAAGCCATCAATGTCAAAAATTACGGTTGTTAATGCCATCTGTTATTTTTTCTGCTGCAAATGTATAATCTATTCCTTATTTTGCACTGCTGGCCAATTATTATCGACATGAATTTAGTGGAAAGACTAAAAAATATTCGTTTAGTAAGATCATTCGTTTATGGTTTTGTAGGAATGGCTACTTATCCTGGTCTTACTGTTATCAATAGTATTAAAATAGAAGGTACAGAGCATCTAAAAAAGTTGCCTAAAAACAATGTACTCTTCGTAAGCAACCACCAGACCTATTTTGCTGATGTTATTACGTTCATTCATATTTTCTGTGCTGTTAAATGGAGAAAGGAAAACAAGCTGGGATTACCTTATTATCTACTGAATCCTTTTACGAATATTTATTTTGTTGCAGCAGAAGAAACCATGAATGGTAGTTTAATCAGCCGTATGTTTAAACTGGCTGGTGCATTAACTGTAAAAAGAACCTGGAGGGCGGAGGGTAAAGATGTTAGCAGATCCAGAGATGAATCTGACACACAGAAAATTGATCAGGCATTGAATAAGAGCTGGGTGATTACTTTTCCTCAGGGTACAACCAAACCTTTTGCTCCGGGCAGAAAAGGTACAGCACATATCATTAAAAACAATCAGCCTGTAGTAGTTCCAGTTGTAATAAATGGTTTCTGGAGAGCTTTCACAAAAAAAGGACTTTCATTTAAAAAGAAAGGCTCTCTTTTGTCAGTAAGATTTAAAGAGCCCATGGTTATTGATTATACGCAGTCTGTAGATGAAATCTTAGACCAGGTAATGGAAGCCATTGAGCAAAGCAAGAATTATATGCTCAAAGGGAAGCACCATTTAATGAGTAAGCTCGATAAATAATCGGTTTATTTTACAAACAACGCTTTCAGTTCACTGGCATCATCCGGTTTCATTTTGCCGGCCAGAATTAGTCTGAGTTGTCTTCTTCTTAAAGCACCATCGAACAGCCTTTGCTCATCTTCTGTCTCTGGAATTAATTGTGGAACAGGTCTGGGTTTTCCGTTAGGATCCAAAGCAACAAAAGTGAAAAATGCTTCATTGCTTTCGTATTTATACTGGTGAAGCAAATCTTCACCCCAGACTTTAAGGTGTACTTCCATGGAAGTATTGAATGCGCGGCAAACTTTTGCCTCGATATGAACAACATTTCCCAATTTGATTGGGTTCTTAAAACTTAAATTGTCAACTGATGCGGTCATACCGGGTGTGTTGGAATGCTTACCGGCAGCAATGCCAGCAGCAATATCCATCCAATACATCAAACGCCCCCCCATTAAATTTCCAAATGTATTGGTATCGTTGGGCAATACCAACTCATTCATAATTGTAAAACTTTCACTAGACTTTTTCGCCTCCATAACAGTAATTTCAAATGCAAATATAGGTTAGCTAATCCAGCAATGGTTAAATGGATATACTTTCCAGGCTGGATAGAAAATCAGGGTCAACTGTTGCGCCAATGCCGGGTTGATCGGATAATATCAGTTCTAATCCCTTGTATTGAACACCCTGGATAACAGGATCTACTTTATGTCCTAGCAAGCAAGTGTCTAAATCATAGAATACAATATTCTTCCTGGACATGGCAAAATGAACTTTAGCAGTTAATGCCAGTCTGCTTTCAAGCATTCCGCCCATCATACAAGGGATATTATTTTTTTCAGCTACTTCGTTAATTCTGGAAGCTTCAGCAATACCTCCGCTTTTGGCAAACTTAATATTGATATAGTGGCAGGCTTTATTTCTGATGATTCTTTCCGCATCGTGATGGGTGTAGACTGATTCGTCCGCCATTAACTTTATAGGAGAGATTTTGCAAAGTTCCGGCAATAATTCATCATTATACGTGCGCATGGGTTGTTCGCAAAACTCTATCTGGTAAGTTCCCAACGCAGTTAAAGCGGTTGCCGCATCATCGTATGTCCAACCCTGATTGGCATCAATTCTAAGGGCTGTTGTATAGCCAATTGCATTCCGGATGGCTCTGATTCTCTCAATATCATCAACCGCATTCTTTCCCAATTTTACCTTGATGGTTGCAACGCCATTTTCAACAAAACTTACCGCCTGTTTTGCCATGGCTTCAGGGCTGTCTATCCCAATGGTTAAATCACTGATGATTGGTTTACGGGATCCTCCCAGAAAAGCATACAATGGTTGGCCTGCATTTTGAGAAGCTATATCGTGTAATGCCAAATCAAATGCACTTTTGGCTGTATAATTTCCGGCAGTAAATAAATCCAGTTCCTTCATCCGGGTATTTATATCCAGCGGGTCTTTATTTTTCCAGATGTCTGCAAACTCCTTCGCCATTTCAAAACAAGTAGCCTGTGTTTCACCAACAATCATAGGGAATGCTGAGCATTCTCCGGTACCTGTAATTCCTTCGTTTGTTTGAACCTGAATCAAAAGGTTCTGTGCATAATGCATGGTACCTGTTGCAATGGTAAATGGCACCATTGGAATTGAATACTTGTAAATGTTTATGGATGTGATTTGCATAAGCAAATGTCTATTTTTCCTGGTAATAGCGTTCACATTTTTTCCAATACGAGAAGAAGCTTCCGAAGTATTGATTTACTGCTGGAAACAACCAGGATCTCTCTTCCTGAATTCCTTTGTATTGAGAAGCAATTGGATGTTCTTTAAAGAAGATTTTGTTTTTACCAACTATCGTTTCCAGTTCTTGAAATGTGCCGGCAAATACCTGAATATCCGATATATTGTCTTTGGCTAAATTCAAAATAAACTGCATTACTTTCTCACTTATCGGAAACTTCTCAAAATGGTCTGGTTCTAAAAGCAATATTCTGTTGGCATTGATTTCTTTGTGCCAGTTGGGGTCCAGATTATAAGAGTTATAAATAAGAGTAGGTAAAGATGAGTCTATAACAGGCGTATTTTTCTCATGTAATGGTGTGGTTAAATTAAATACTTCCGTTTCATAAAGTTCTGCTGGTATCTGTGCAGCTGGAAATGCTTCATAAGGGCAATCCAGAAAAGTTCCATGTTGATTCGTTCCGGTATACTTATTTATGTTTTCCTGATTTGCATAATACTTTTTGCTGCTGAATGATCCTGCAACCCATTGCCAGCTTAGCATATTACTGGCCAGATCGCCATCCAGTAAATGATAGTACATCCATTTTGCAGGCATAAGCCAGTGTGACCCTGCAATATTGCAGGTAAGCATGGCTGTATACATTCTGGAATGATTATGCATATAGCCCGTTTGATAGAGTTGCTGTATGGCTTGATCTATTGACTCAATGCCCGTACTGGCTGTAATAATACTAGAAGGAATCTGCCTGTGCTTTACCTTTTCCTGATCCTGTTTTAAATCACTTAAGATGGCAGCATGTTTGTGTTGCCACACTCTTTGGAAAAACTCTCTCCATGCCAGTTCCTGAACCAGTTTTTCAGAAATATATTTTCCGAATTTAGGTACTACTATTTCTTTTATTTGAGGCAGCTGAATCACTCCTCTGGCAATATAGGGGGAGAGGTAGGTTACTGCACCATTGATGAAATTTCTTGTCTTCTCATATTTTCGGGCATCTATTTGTTCAATGCGGGAAACAATTTCATTGTATTGAGTAGGTAAGGAAATCATTTTGTAATTGTATTTAAATAGTTTTCTGCAATCTGTAAATGGGCCTGTCTTTTTTGTTCCGGCATTTTATCGAAGGTTTTTATCAGCATACCCAGTCTTGGATTTTTTAAGAAAAAATCCCTGTGTACATGCATGAACCGCCAGAAAAGTGCATCCCATATTTCCTGCCATTTACCTTTGGGATAATTACTCATTTTAAGAATATAGTTACTGCCACTGATATAGGGTTTTGTAGTCATCATACCTCCATCTGCAAATTGTGTCATTCCATAAATATTGGGTACCATTACCCAATCATAAGCATCAACATACATTTCCATGAACCACTTATAAACTTCATCGGGATCAAATTCGCAGAGCAGCATGAAATTGCCTAATACCATTAATCTTTCTATATGATGATTATAGCCCGATTTATTTAGCTTGTTAATAACTTCATCTACAGGTACAATCCCGGTTTCTCCGGAATAAAAAGATGCCGGAATTTTTCTGCTGAAACCCCAGAAATTCTTAGTTCTCTGTTTGGAACCAATTCTGCCATATACCTGATAAATAAATTCTCTCCATCCAATTATCTGACGAATAAAACCTTCTAGCGAATTCATTGGAATTTCCTGTTTTTGAGCAAAAGCCAGTGTTTTGCTAACAATCCATTCAGGGGTTAATAAGCCTATATTCATCAATGGACTTAAAACACTATGGTTTAATACAGCTTCTCCTGCAACCATAGCATCTTCGTATTTCCCGAAATCATGAAAACGTTGTTGCAGGAACTGATCAAACCATGCTTCAGCTGAGGTAAAGTCTACCGGATAGTATTGTGGCCTGGATGAGTCTCCAAACGGTGCACTTTTCACCCCCGGACTTTTGGGAAATTGTTTTTTTACATAATTGGTTGCTTCAATAATAAATGCGTTCTCACTTGAAAGGGTAAATGACGGGGGAACAGCATTTTTAGGATACTTTTCCCTGTTTTCGGAATCAAAAGTCCATTTGCCCCCCAAAGGTTGTTCCTTTTCATTAACCAGTATTTTTCTTTGTTTTCGTTGCCAGGTATAGAAGTCGGTTTGAAAGAATGTTTTCTTCTTTTCGAAAAAGCCATCACAGTTTTCCAGGGTGTTTAAAAAGCCAGGGTTGTTAAATACCTGTAATTCAATCCCCTGGTCCCTACAGGCCCTTTTTAACCTCCTGGATAACCAATTATCTGCAGGATCAGCAACCTGAATATGATCAATTCCCTGTTGAACCAGAAACGGAATCAGCTGACGAATATCAGAGATGGGCTGATTGGCTTCAATATATTGAACTTCAAGTCCTTTCTCTTTTAAATAGGCTTCGTATGCTTTCATGCTTGCCCGATGCAACAAAAGTTTTTGAAAATGAAATGAAAACTGGTTGAAAAAGAGAAATTCTTCAATCAGAAAGACCGGATATTTTTTATCTAATGCTTTATTCTGTTTAAAAAGCTGGTGAGGGAAAACCAGGGATATTGTTTTCATATTAAGCCTTTACAACAAATTCATAATCGCTTTGTTGTATAACAAAACAGTAAAATGGAATCATTGAAAGGAAGGGTTGTATTATTGGCAGGTGCCACAGGTGGAGTTGGGTCACAGGTTGCCAGGCAATTAAGTGCCAGCGGCGCCATCGTATACATTACCGGCAGAGATAGTCAGAAATTGGAAGAAGTTGCAAAGCTTGCAGGAATTCCATCCAGCAGAACTTTTCAAATGGATATAACCAGTGAAGCTTCTGTTAACCAGGTAGTGGCGCAGGTATTGGGCCAAACCCCATTCATTCATACCCTTATCAATGCCACTGGAATTGGAATTATAAAAACCATGGATACGCTCGATTCGGCTTCCTTTGAAAAAGTGCTGCAGGTGAACCTGATTGGCGCTTTTTATCTGGTAAAAGCCGTTTTGCCAAATATGAAAGAACAAAAAAAAGGCCTTATTATAAATATTCCAGGAGTTTTGGGAAAAGTTCCCATGGCTGGCGCAGCAGCCTATAGTGCCAGTAAATATGGACTGGTTGGCATGATGCAAAGTATTAGGGAAGAACTGAAAAGAACGGAAATCCGTATTACCAATATATTCCTTGGCGGGATTGATTCTGCTTTCTGGGATACCATAGACCTGAGGGTTCAGCGCGATAAAATGATTATTGCAGAAGAAGCAGCAAAAGCCATCTGGTTCCTTTGCCAGCAACCTTCCAGTGGGGTGGTAAGTGAAATGGTTTTGCAGCCTTTCAATCACCAGGCAATCTGATGAATTTTTCCTGTTTTTTGAACAAATAAATCTTTCTTATAGAACTAGTACCGATATTTGTACTACGAACATCTGTTAGTATGAATATTTCCTTTGATAATACGGAGAATGCCTTTGCTTATAAGACGGATAAGGAATTAAACGGGGCTAAGTTTTTATTTAAAACCATGGAGTACCCCTGGTTTGTAAAGCTTGGAACCACGCTTACTCCTTATGTAATGAAATCAGGAATGCCGTTGGTAAATGGTTTGATTCGTAAAACGATTTTCAAGCAATTTGTGGGTGGCGAAACCTTGGAAGAAACGGCCAATGTTGGTAATTTATTAGGCAAATATGGCATTCAGGTAATTTTAGATTATGGCGTAGAAGGAAAAGAATCAGAAGCAAGTTTTGATCATGCTACAGAGGAGTTTCTTCGTGTTATTAATTACGCTGCTACCCAAACCAATATTCCTTTCATCAGTATAAAAGTTACCGGACTGGCCAGATTCGGATTGTTACAAACATTAAACGAAGCACCCAGACTAAGAAGCGGGGTACACGATCATGAAGAGGAAATTGCAGAATGGGACAGAGTAAGAGATCGCATGTACACTATCTGTGAACTGGCAGCAGAAAAAAACATAGGAGTTTTGATTGATGCAGAAGAAAGTTGGATTCAGGATCCTATTGACCGTCTTTGCATGGAGATGATGGAAGTGTTCAACAAAGAAAAAGTGATTGTTTACAATACTATTCAGCTATACAGACACGACCGTTTGCATTTTTTACAGCTTTCCTACAAGATTGCCAAACAGCAGCAATTCAAGTTGGGAATTAAGCTGGTTAGGGGTGCCTATATGGAGAAAGAAAGAGAGAGAGCTTTGGAAATGGGATATGGTTCACCCATTCAGCCTAACAAAGAAGCAACGGATGCTGATTTTAATAAAGCAGTGCAGTTTTGCTTTGATCATCTGGAAGATATTTCTGTAATAATTGCTTCTCACAATGAAGCCAGTAATTTACTGGCTGCGCAGATAATGCATGAACGCAATTTAGCTCACGATCATCCACATGTTCACTTTTCTCAGTTATACGGAATGAGCGATAATATTACTTTTAATCTTGCCAAGGAAGGTTTTAAAGTAAGCAAGTATTTGCCATTCGGACCTATCAAAGATGTAATTCCATATTTAATGAGAAGGGCAAAGGAAAACTCCAGTGTTGCCGGACAAACCGGAAGGGAGTTGTCGTTGATAAGGAAAGAAATAGCACGACGAAAGGTTTCATAACAGTATAAACGGTGCAGCAAAATATATGCTGAATGCGTCTTACTGAAAATGATAATTGATGAAACCATTAGTGATTCTTGTATTTTCCTTTCTGCTTATTAGCAGCGGGTATGCTCAGGTGGATAAACCTGTATTTCAGCATTTTTCAAAGGGTAAATCCTTTCTGGGTATTGGCTTTTCTCCGGTTTATTCAGATATGATTGGATCTTACACGGATGTGTCTATTCGTAAGAACAACACCAATCTGGGTTTATTGCTTGCCCCCATGTACGGAAAATTTATTGAGCAGAATTTAATGGTAGGGGTAATGGGAATTGCCGGATTTCATACCGAACAGAGAAAGTACATGACCTATCCGGTAACGAATGGTATTCCACCTTTTTTCCCTAACGTAGAAACGAAAGATGTAAATAATCATTTAGATCTTGGGTTGGTCCCAATGACCCGTTATTATTTTAATTTAAACAGGAGAAACAGCTTTGCCATTTTCCTGCAGGCTGGATTGCCGGCTGTTTACTCAAAGTACACCAATACAACTACCTATAAGTATGTTACGGGAGGTGCGGATCGGTTTTCTAACCAGTCCAGTGAGTTTACGCTAAGGGGCAGTATTGGTTTTGGACTTAGTGTGCAAGGCAGAATGGGGAGTTTTGATACTCATGTGAGCAATATGGGCTGGTTTTTAAGCTTCAATAAATTGCTGCAAAAAAAGTAATTTTCAATAATCACAATTTCTTCACAGATTTCTGAATGACTGCTAAATGCGGTCATTCTGTTGTTAATTTGTGTATGCAACAATACCATAATCTGCTAAAACATATTTTAGATAACGGTGCGCAGAAAACCGATCGTACAGGTACAGGTACTATTAGCTGTTTTGGCTACCAGATGCGATTTGATCTTTCCAAGGGATTCCCCCTGGTTACCACTAAAAAATTACATTTAAAGAGCATTATTTACGAATTGCTTTGGTTCCTGAACGGAGATACCAATATTCAATATTTAAAAGATAACGGTGTCAGTATCTGGAATGAATGGGCTGATGCCAATGGCGATCTGGGACCTGTTTATGGAAAGCAATGGAGAAGCTGGGAGGGAGCAGACGGTAAAGTGATTGACCAGATTGCAGATGTGTTGAATCAGATTAAAAATCAGCCGGATAGCCGAAGGATGATTGTGAGTGCATGGAATGTAGGAGAGCTTTCTAAAATGGCATTGATGCCCTGTCATAGTTTATTTCAGTTTTATGTTGCTGACGGCAAATTAAGTTGTCAGTTGTATCAGCGAAGTGCCGATGTTTTTTTGGGTGTGCCATTCAATATTGCTTCCTACGCTTTATTAACCATGATGATGGCCCAGGTAACCGGGCTAAAGGCAGGAGACTTTATCCATAGTTTTGGGGATGTGCATATTTATAATAACCATCTTTCACAGGTAGAACTACAGCTGAGCAGAGAACCTTTCCCCCTTCCTCAGATGCGCCTGAATCCTGAAGTGAAAGATTTGTTTGCATTTAAGTTTGAAGATTTTACATTAGAGAATTACCAATGTCATCCGGCCATTAAAGCACCGGTTGCAGTATAATATGATTTTATCAATAATTGTTGCGGCTTCAGAAAACAATGCTATTGGGTTGAATAATCAGCTCTTGTGGCGTTTGCCCAACGACCTTAAGTTTTTCAAGCAAACCACCTGGGCTATGCCAGTTATTATGGGAAGAAAAACTTTTGAATCACTGGCTGGCAAACCCCTGAATGGCAGACTGAATATAGTTATTAGCAGACAGGCAGACTGGTATTCGGAAGGCGTACAAAAGGCTGCTTCACTGGATGAAGCCATAGCAATTGCTGCAGCCCATCATTATAAAGAATCTTTTATTATTGGAGGAGGAGAGTTATATGCTGCATCACTTCCACTTGCCCATACTATTTATTTAACCAGGGTGGAAACTGTAATTGATGGCGACACATTTTTCCCGGCAATTAATGAAGGTCAATGGAAAATGGTAATGGAAGATGCGCATCCGGCCGATGATAAACATGCCTATCCTTATCGGTTTCAAAAGTGGATAAAGAAAAGCTAATATGGCATTGTATCCTTTTCTATATGTGTGGCTAATTCCTTTTTTAATTATTATTATTGTTGTTAGGAAAGAGAAGCTTGTTAATAGCTGGGTTCATTCTCTTTTGCCAATATTCAATTGGATCCTGTTGGTATATGCGGCATATCAACTCAGAATAATTGTTGGATTAATTCAATTTTTGAGATCTATTTCTGCAGCTGCACCTAAAAATTTTCATTGGCAGGATTACCTTGATTTCAGTACTATAAAGTTGATTGCATCTGTGTTTTTACCTTTTTTATTTCTTTTGACTACTTTTAATAAAAGCAAATGGTTTAGTTTGGCAATGATGATATTGTATATGGATATTGCTGAATGGCCAGACTACTCAAGCTGGGAATGGTTTAAAAACATAGCGATTATTTTTAGTTGGTTTGCTTTTCTGGCAGGTGGCAGATGGATCAGGCTCCACTCATTACAAATAAAAAAATGATGTACAGCCCAATCAAATTAAGTGCAAAGTACTTTCAGTATTGGCTATTTGCAGCAAATGCAAAAGGACATGGCGTTCATTCTCCGTTTGTATTTGAATTAATAGAACGAGTACTCAATGATGACCGCGACTTTTATTATTTTCCATTGATAGAAGCTGCCAGGGAATCTTACTTGCAAGATCATACAGTTTTGAATATTACAGATTTTGGTGCCGGCTCAAGATTGAATGCTTCCAATACAAGATCAATTTCCTCTATTGCAAAATCAAAGCTGAAATCTAAAAAATATTCGCAGCTCTTATTTAGAATGGTGAATTATTTTGGGTCATCTACTATTCTGGAATTAGGAACTTCTCTGGGAATTTCTACCAGCTATCTGGCAGCGGCCAATTCCAATGCCAGTATAATCACTGTAGAAGAATCAACCGAAATTGCAGCAATTGCTAAAAAACATTTTCAATATCTGGGGCTGAAAAATATAGTACAGGTAACGGGTAATTTAGATGAAACCTTGCCAGTAGTATTGTCTCAAAATCCACACCTCGACTTTGTATTAATTGATGGAAATTATCGCATGGAACCCAAGCTTCGTTACTTTGAGTGGCTAAAGCCACAGTTGCACGAATATTCAGTTTTGGTATTTGATGATATTCACCGGAGTAAGGAAATGGAGATGGCCTGGAAGCTAATTCAAGCCGATGAAATGGTAACCCTTACCATTGATTTATTTTTTATTGGATTGGTTTTTTTCAGAAAGGAAAACAAAGAAAAGCAGCATTTCTCTGTTCGCTATTAAAGCGTTAACTTACATACATGATAATAGGGATTTTAAAAGAACCCGTTGGTGAAAAAAGGGTAGCCTTGCTTCCTGCTCAGTTAACCCCATTACTGCAGTCAGGGGTTGAAGTATTGGTTGAAACAGAAGCTGGTGTTTTGTCATTTGCTTCCGATTCAGACTATGAATTAGTGGGAGCCAAAATAGCCACTCGCACAAATCTTATTCAAAGTGCTGATATTATTGTTGGATTCTGGGGAATTGAATCCTCAGAGCTGAAACAGGCGAAGTCTAATATTATATTTATTGGCGTTTTGCAGCCACTCTTCAATTATTCGCAAATGAAAGACTGGGCTGCTTTGGGTTGCACTGCTTTTAGCTTAGATATGATACCCCGTACTACCAGGGCTCAGTCGATGGACGTTTTAAGTAGTCAGGCAAATATTGCAGGTTATAAAGCTGTTCTGAAAGCGGCTGATTTATTGCCCCATTATTTTCCTATGTTCATGACAGCAGCAGGAAGTATCCCTCCGGCAAAAGTGTTGATACTGGGTGCAGGTGTGGCAGGCTTGCAGGCTATTGCAACTGCTAAGAGACTAGGTGCTGTTGTGGAAGTTTCAGACACAAGGCCTGCTGTAAAAGAAGAAGTGATGAGTCTGGGTGCAAAATTTATTGAAGTGGAGGGGGCAGCTGATGCTTCTGCTGCCGGAGGATATGCCGTAGAACAATCAGATGAATTTAAACAGAAGCAAAAAGAAAGATTGGCCGCATCCGTTGCCAAATCGGATGTAATTATTGCTGCCGCGCAAATTCAAGGCAAGAAAGCACCTTTACTGATTGATGAAACCATGCTGAAGCTAATGAAACCTGGCTCAGTAGTAATTGATTTGGCAGCTTCAACAGGAGGTAATGTTTTTGGAGTTCAGCAAAACACCATCAATCATATTAACGGAATAACATTGTATGGCAACAGCCATCTTGCTGCTGATATGCCGGTGGATGCAAGCAAAGTGTATGGTAAGAATATTTATAATTTCCTAAAGTTGATTGTTTCCAAGGAAGGCAACATTCAACTCAACTTTGAAGACGATATTGTTAAAGGTTGTTGTATTCTGCACAATGGTGCAGTAGTGCATGAAAGAATTCTGGCATTGTTAAATAGTTAATTGGACATCATGAATACATTTTTGGTATTTCTGCAGGAACATATAGAGATGGTATATATAGTGCTGCTTTCGATATTCCTGGGGATAGAAGTAATAGGCAGAGTGCCAAGTGTATTGCACACGCCACTAATGAGTGGAGCCAATGCCATACATGGTGTGGTAATTATCGGAGCCATTATTGTGATGGGACAAGTTGAAGCAGACGATTGGCTTGCTTTGAGTATTGGTTTTTTAGCCGTTGTTTTGGGTACACTGAATGTGGTAGGTGGATTTGTGGTGACAGACAGAATGTTGGAAATGTTTAAGAAGAAAAAATAAGATGGAATTAAATCTGCTTACACTTTGTTATCTGCTGGGTTCTTTAAGTTTTATTATTGGACTTAAAATGCTTTCCCATCCTGATACTGCACGCAAGGGTAATTGGGTAGCAGCGGCAGGTATGGCCATTGCTATATTCGGAACCATTTTTCTGTATAATGAAGATGGAGTTAAGCTGGGGAATTATCCATGGATATTTGCCGGGCTAGCTGTAGGAACTATCATTGGAACATTGGCAGCACAGAAAGTAAAAATGACTGCCATGCCCGAAATGGTTAGTCTTTTCAATGGCATGGGAGGTGCTTGTGCTGCACTTATTTCTATTGTTGAATTCAGACATCTGATACACACTGCCCAATTAGGCTTGGATAGTTCCGAAATCAAGCTAAGTATAGATACAGTAACACTTCTAATTATTTTTGCCGGACTGATTATTGGAACTATTTCTTTTTCAGGAAGCATGATTGCCTGGGGGAAGTTAAACGGAAAGGTAAAAGACCTGGCATTCAATGGTCAGCAAATGGCCAATAATGTGCTTTTAATTGGGATCCTTGCTTTTGCAGCATACCTGACTTATAATATTTCTAATACCAACTTTTTCTGGTTTTATCTCATTGCTTTTGCTGCTGTTCTGTATGGAGTGCTGTTTGTTTTACCCATTGGGGGAGCAGATATGCCTGTAGTGATTTCTTTGCTGAATTCATTCACAGGTGTGGCAGCTGCATGTGGCGGATTTTTATATGATAATCAGGTTATGCTAACGGGGGGGATTCTGGTGGGGGCAGCAGGAACATTGCTTACCATACTCATGTGTAAAGCCATGAACAGAAGTTTAACCAATGTGCTGCTTGGTTCTTTTGGTGGCTCAGTAAAAGGAGAGCAACAAGCTGTTACTGGAACTTATAAAGAAATATCACTTAGTGATGCTGCTATTTGTATGAGCTATGCCAGTAAAGTCATGATTGTTCCCGGGTATGGCTTGGCGGTTGCACAGGCACAACATATTTGTCATGAACTGGAACAATTACTGGAAGAAAAAGGCGTAGAAGTAAAGTATGCCATTCATCCCGTAGCAGGCAGAATGCCAGGACATATGAATGTGTTGCTGGCAGAAGCAGATGTAAACTATGATGCCCTTCTGGAAATGGAAGATGCCAATAATGAATTTAAATCCACAGATGTAGTTTTGATATTGGGTGCAAATGATGTGGTAAACCCGGCAGCCAAAACCGATCCGGCATCCCCCATATATGGCATGCCTATTTTAGAAGTAGAACAGGCTAAAACAGTTATTGTAAACAAGCGGAGTATGAAACCCGGATATGCGGGAATTGAAAATGCTTTATTTTTCCAGCCTAAAACATCCATGTTATTTGGTGATGCCAAAGCTGCATTGCAGAAACTGGTTGCAGAGATAAAATCTGTGTAAGGTGAATTTACCTAAATTATTTATAGAGTCGCTGACAGGAGTTAATGGCTTTGATCGGGAAAGTTTTGAAGCAGTTCACCAAACAGGAGAACAGATTACCAGCATACGATTGCATCCTCAGAAAAAAGCAAATGTTCAACCTGATTTGCTCGATGGTAAAGTTCCCTGGAGCAGCCAGGGATACTATTTAAAACTGCGCCCTTCATTTACACATGACCCCTTGTTTCATGCAGGTGCCTATTATGTTCAGGAAGCCAGTTCTATGTTTTTGGAACATGCTTTGCAAAACAGGATACAGGGAACAGGAAAGGGTTTGAGAATATTGGATTTATGTGCAGCGCCTGGCGGAAAATCAACGCTGCTGGCAAGCCTTTATCCGGATGCGCTGATTATAAGTAATGAAGTGATTAAATCCCGGGCTGCCATATTAGTGGAAAATACTACTAAATGGGGGATGCCCAATATGGTAGTAACCAATAATGATCCGGAGCATTTTAAAGACTTTGCTGGTTACTTTGATATTATAGTTGTAGACGCTCCCTGCAGTGGTAGTGGCATGTTCCGGAAAGATCCTGCTGCAATTAACGAGTGGAGCGAACAAAATGTAATTCACTGCAGTCAGAGACAGGAACGTATATTGGCTAATATTGTTCCCTGTTTAAAAGAGAATGGTTTGCTGGTATACTCTACTTGTTCCTATTCATTGGAAGAAGATGAAAAAATAGCTGACTGGCTGGTAAGTGAAATGAAACTGGCATCCTGTAAAATCAGTATAGAAAGTCAGTGGAATATTGTAGAAACTATTTCTATCCAGACAAATGCATACGGATACCGCTTTTATCCAAATAAGCTGAAGGGAGAGGGTTTTTATCTTGCCGTTTTTCAGAAAACATCTGCATCCTTACCGGACCAATTGCGAGAGGCACTGCTTGTTAAACCCAGTAAATCCGAATTAGAAGGGCTTACTCCATTTGTTACGGACATTTCCGAAGCTTTTTATTTTAAACAGAACAATAGCATCCGCTTTTTACCGCCTGCTTTTGTGAATGACCTTCAGGCATTGTCGTCGAGGTTGTACATTAAAAAAGCAGGTATTGAAATGGGGGAGTTCAAGGGGAAATCCTGGATACCTTCCCACGAATGGGCGGTCTCGGTATTGCCCAAAAGCGGAATTCCTTCCCTACAGCTCGATAAGGAATCGGCCATTCAGTTTTTAAAAAGGGGTAATTTCTCTGTTGAAGCTGCCAATCCCGGATGGAATTGGGTTGCTTTTCAGGAAGTAACACTGGGTTTGGTTAAAGTTTTGCCCAACCGAATCAATAATTATTATCCATCCGAATGGAGAATATTAAAAGATTAACTTTGCAGACCATTTAATTGATTATGTACCTAAGAAATTATATATTTTTCACCTTCCTTTTTCTCTCTGCATTTGCCAATGCACAGGATAAATTAATTGCAGCCGGGGCAATCGGAGACCTGCACATTATACATCAACTAAAAGGCAAGGAAACCTTATCTGTACTGAGCAGAATTTATGGAGCCACTCCCAGACAAATTGCGGCATATAACAATATTAATGTGAGTGCTGTGCTTTCTCCGGGTGTAAAATTGAAAATTCCATTATCGGAAGAAAACCTGGTTCAGGAACAGGAGTTCGCAACCAGCGAACCTGTTTTTCATATTGCCGGTAATGGTGAAAATCTTTTTAGACTCAGTCAGCGGTACTTCAAAGTTCCACTGGCTAAACTGCGCGAATGGAACGACTTAAAAACAGATGTTCTAAAAAAGGGTCAGGCAATTGTTATAGGATTTATTGGGGGAGCAAAACTGGCGGCAATGAAAGCCGATGCTCCGGCGGCCAATGCGCAGGTTTTTGTGAAGCCTCCGGTGATAGGTGCCCCTGTTGAACCTCAGCCACTAAAAGATCCGAATGTGATGGATGCTTCCGTAGATGGTACCAGAGAAATGAAGAAAGGTGAAATGAAACCGTTGACAGAAACAGATAAGTTTTTTGCCAAAGCAGCTGCAGACAAGGCCAAAAAAGAGGCAGAAGCCGCTGCCAATATTGTTCCTCCTCCTGTTCCACTTGAGCAATTTAAAGAAGCAAATAAAGTATCGCCTTCTGAATATAAAATCAGTGAGGAAGAATTAAGATACACGCCTAAGCAAGGTGATGAAGGGTACTTCGGTCTTATTTATGCAATGGATGAACCCACAAAAAACAAGATTAATAAAGCAGGTGATGCGGGCACGTTCAAATCTTTAAGTGGATTTTCGGATCGGAAATTCTATGTGTTAATGAATGATGTTTTGCCTGGTACAATTGTGCGCATTTCAACTGCAGATAATAAATCGGTATGCGCCAGGGTTCTGGGGCCTGTACCAGAAATTAAGGGAGCACCCGCATTAATTATTCGGTTAAGCAATGCTACTGCGGCCGCATTGGGTAAGGCCGACAATTATTTTCCTGTAACGATTACTTATTTACAATAATATGAAAATGCAAATCCTTTCTTCTCTATTATTATTTGCTGTTATCTCCTGCAATTCTACAACCAGTGAAAATCAGGTTGCTGCTGAAACGTCTGAAGTTGTAGTTCAATCAGGCGGTTCTATTACTGTAAAAGCATTCGATCTGAAAATGAAGTTGCCGGGTGTTCAGATTTTAGATGTAAGAACTGCAGGTGAATTTCAGGGAGGCCATTTTAAAAATGCTTTACAAGCCAACTGGCTAAACGAGGGGGAGTTTGCTGAAAGAGTGCAATACATTGATAAGGCTAAACCCGTATTGGTCTATTGTGCATCAGGCGTAAGAAGTGAAGAGGCAATGAACTGGATGAAGCAAAACGGGTTTCAGGATGTAAATAATTTAAAAGGAGGCTTGTCGGCTTGGCGTATGGAAGGAATGCCACTGGAAACGAAGGCCGCAAGAGCGGAAATAAGTATTGCTGCTTTTAAGGCAAGTACCAAAACAGGAACCATTTTAGTGGATATTGGAGCAGAATGGTGTCCTCCCTGTGTAAAAATGGAACCAGTGCTTCAGCAGTTACAAAAAGAAAAAGGAGCCCAGTTTAATTTAGTAAAAGTAGATGGGGGAATTGATATTACCGTGATGAAAGAATTGCGATCAGAAGGTCTTCCCACATTTATAGTATTTAAGAATGGAAAGGAAGTATGGCGCAAGCAGGGATTGGTAGATTTGCCAACGCTAAGCAAAGCCATTGAATAGCAGAAGATTGAAGTATAATCAAATATTGGAATAATCCAAAACCCCTTAATCCTTTGTTTCGCTGTTTTCCTGTAAGTTATAGCCTCTTAGAAAATCAGTAACAGGCATGCGCTTTTTCCCTTCCAGCTGAATTTCCAGAAGATGAAGATATCCGTTGGCGCAACTGAATTTTAGAAAACTTTTATTGTCGGTGAATACTTTTCCGGTTTCAAATGGGTGTTGTGCTTGTTCTTTTTTGCTGCGGTAAACTTTTAATATTTTTCCGTCTAAGTAGGTTATGGCACCGGGAAATTGTGAAAGGCCTCTTACCAGATTGTGCAGTTTTTCAACCGGGTTGTTCCAATTAATAACGCAATCTGCAGTGAAAATTTTAGGAGCATGCTTGTTTTCTGCTGTTAATTGCTGCGGTTGTTCCAGAATGATTCCTTCTTCCAGTTGTAGGAGCGTTTTTACCAATAATTGAGCCCCTGTTATTTTCATCCGGTCGTGTACTTCTGTGGCCGTTTCATCCTCGCCAATTTCCATGGATTCCTGCAGCAGAATATCTCCGGTATCAATCTCATGTTTTAATTTGAAAGTAGTTACACCTGTTGTTTTTTCTCCATTTATCACCGCCCAATTAATGGGAGCGGCGCCTCTGTATTGCGGCAACAAGGAGCCATGAACATTAATAGTGCCTTTGGGAGGCATATTCCATACCATTTCAGGCAACATTCTGAAAGCTACTACAACCTGAAGGTCAGCCGCCAGCTTTTTAAGTGAATCAATAAATTCCGGATCTTTTAATTTCAGTGGCTGTAGAACGGGAATATTGTGCTGTACAGCAAATTGTTTTACTGCACTTTGGTTCATTTTCAGACCTCTGCCAGCAGGTTTATCCGGTGCGGTTACAACAGCAACTACATTGAAACCATTGGAAATCAAGGCATCCAAAGAGGCAACTGCAAAATCCGGGGTTCCCATAAAAACAATACGCATATCCAGTTTTTAGGCTGCAAAGTTAGGTTTCCATTGAATCTTAACTAAAAATACTTCGTCAGGTTGGGGAAGGATAGTATTTTTGCAGCTTAATATTTATTTATGCAACAAGCAAAAAAAGGTGATAAGGTTAAAGTACATTATCACGGAAAGTTAACCAATGGCAACACATTCGATTCCTCAGAGGGAAGAGAACCATTGGAATTTGAAATTGGAAGCGGTATGGTAATTGCCGGTTTTGATGATGGTGTTACAGGTATGATTATTGGTGAAAAAAAGACAATCAGTATTCCGGCAGATCAGGCATATGGTCCAAAACAGGAGGAAATGATTATGGAATTTCCTAAAGACAGATTTCCTGCAGACATGGTACCTGAAGTAGGCATGCAATTGAATATGAGCAATGGTTCAGGACAAAATTTTCCTGTAATGATTGTAGAAGTAAAAGATGCGGTAGTGGTATTGGATGCCAATCATCCTTTAGCAGGTGAAGAGTTGATTTTTGATTTGGAATTAGTAGCCATTGATGGTCCTAAGTCTATCATCATCACTCCTTAATTTTCATTTCCTTAATGAAATGAATCATAGAGTAATTGAAAAGGTGTAATGCTTTAAGCTATAAATAAAAGAGAGCGGATTCCGCTCTCTTTTATTTTAGAAGATACTTGTTTTAAGTAAGTGCAATTGTTTTATTGAACTTAAATTAAGCAGCTTTTTTTCTGTTCAGCCACCAGCCTAACCAGATGCCTACCAATGCCCAGCTTACCAAAGCATCTATTAAATAAGCCCTTATATCGAACATAGGATACCAGATATGTCCCGTGTAGCTACTGTTGAGGTATACTATAATACCAACCAGTAAAGAAGCAGTAAATGTGGTGTTGAAATTATTGGCATTTATCTTTCCCAGAATCCAGCAGAGCAGCCAGATAATAAAGATGTTCGCTAAAAGCCCACGTAACATATTTAATCCCATATTATATTCCATTGCTGCATGGTATTGTATACTGGCCCAGGGTTTGCCAATCTGGTCCTGCGCCAGTTTTTCCATTTCTTCAAAAGAAGTGCCTGCAGGTGCGGAGGGCAGATAATAACCTCCTTCTTTGTCTAAATGGGTTTTTAGCATGGCAAGAATACTGTCCTGCTTAGGGCTATATTGTTGCGAGGGGCTGTGCAGATTGATAGCAGTCCAGGAAAGAAACTGCCACATAAACAGCAGGATTCCTCCTACAAGTGAGGCAATAATTGTTTTTTTCATTGAGGGGTAATTTGTTTACTCCAAAATACCTATCTCTTTTTACAAATGCAATAGTTGAATCAACTATTCTTACTTTGCAGAAAAACTGAAATAATGCCATCCGTTAGTGTAGCAGACCGATTTATGCAGTACGTGCAGATAGACACGCAGAGTAATCCGCAGAGTAATACAGTACCCACTACTGAAAAACAAAGAAATTTAAGCAGCCTCCTGGCTGAGCAGCTAAAGCAAATAGGGGTAAAGGATGTAATGGTTAATGAGTATGGATATGTTTATGCCACCATTCCGTCTAATAGTTCCAAAGACCTTCCTGTACTTTGTTTTTGTGCCCATATTGACACAGCTCCGGATTGTTCAGGAACCCATGTTAAGCCCATCCTGCATAAAAATTATCAGGGTCAATCCATTGTTTTGCCAGAGGATACCGGTATTGTGCTTGATCCGGAAAAAATGCCTTATTTAAATCAACATATTGGGAAAGATATTATTAGCGCAAGTGGAACTACTTTATTGGGGGCAGATGATAAAGCCGGTGTGGCCATCATAATGACTTTTGCTGAAATAGTATGTAGTGATGATTCCATTCTGCATGGTGAAATAAAAATTTTATTTACGCCTGATGAAGAAGTAGGAAGGGGAACCAATCACCTCGATATGGAATTGCTGGGAGCAGATTTCGCGTATACCCTTGATGGTGGCGAACTGGGAACATTTGAGGATGAAACCTTCAGCGCCAATGGGTTCTCGGTAAATATAGAAGGTGTTATTGCACATCCGGGGTATGCAAAGGGAAGGATGGTGAATGCCATTAAACTGGCAGCAGAAATTATTGCTGCTTTGCCAAAAGACAGACTGGCACCAGAGGTAACAGATAAAAAGCAGGGGTTTGTGCATCCCGTACAGGTAGAGGGAACTGCTGAGAAAGCAAGAATTGATTTTATCATCAGGGATTTTGATACTAATCAACTCAAGCATCATCAGGCCGAAATAATCCGGATTGCCCATGAGATTAGCGGGAATTATCCAGGAGTGAATATCCATTTTGCAGAGGAGGAACAATACCGCAATATGAAGGAAGTAATTGACCGGTATCCCTATATTACTGAGTTTGCAAAAGAAGCCTATACCAATGCCCGTCTGCCTTTTGTAAAAGAGCCCATTCGTGGGGGAACCGACGGAAGCAGGTTGAGTTTCATGGGTTTGCCCTGTCCTAATATTTTTACGGGAATGCAGGCCATTCACAGCAAAAAAGAGTGGGTTGGGGTATATGATATGGAAAAAGCGGTAGAAGTATTGGTGAACCTGGTAAAAGTGTGGGAAGAAAAGGGTGAAAATCTGCACAAATAGCCCCTATCTTTATTAAAACTTTATACTATGCAATTTTTAATGAATTACTGGTGGCTTCTGTTGGCAATCATTATTGTCTTTACCGGTTTGGTAACAGTAAATCAGGGTACCATTGCGGTAATTACCATGTTTGGAAAATACCGCAGAATCCTAATGCCAGGATTAAATTTTAAAATTCCTCTATTAGAGCAGGTTTATAAAACTGTAAGTATTCAAAACCGTTCTGTTGAATTGGAATTTCAGGCAGTTACGGTAGACCAGGCCAATGTCTATTTCAAAAGTATGTTGCTCTATTCGGTGATTAACCAGGATGAGCAAACCATTAAGAACGTTGCTTTTAAATTCATATCAGAAAAAGACCTGATGCAGGCATTAATCAGAACCGTTGAGGGATCCATCCGGGCTTTTGTTGCAACCAAAAGACAGGCTGAAATTCTGCTGTTGAGAAGAGAAATTGTGGAAGATGTGAAGCAACAGATTGATAAGTCTTTGGAAGAGTGGGGTTATCATTTACAAGATCTGCAGATTAATGATATTACTTTTGACCAGGTAATTATGGAGAGTATGAGCAGGGTAGTGGCCAGTAATAATTTAAAAGCTGCTGCGGAGAATGAAGGACAGGCTTTGTTAATTACGAAGACCAAAGGTGCAGAAGCAGAAGGGAATGCCATAAAAATTGCAGCGGAAGCAGAAAGGGAAGCAGCACGGTTAAGAGGGATGGGAGTTGCTTTATTCAGACAGGAAGTAGCCAAGGGGATGAGTCAGGCGGCAGAAGAAATGAAACAGGCCAATCTGGATACCAATGTAATTTTATTCAGCATGTGGACAGAAGCCATTAAAAACTTTGCCGAGATTGGTAAGGGGAATGTGATATTCCTGGATGGAAGTCCGGAAGGCATGCAGGACAATATGCGCCAGATTATGGCAATGATGAAAATGAAGGAAACAAAGGGCTAGTCATTTTAAAAGATGTGTAAAAGCTTTCCTAATTAACAAAATGGCTCATTATTTATACACGATTCATTGTTCTTTTGCAGAACCTTTTAGATTCGCATTTTAAACCATTTTCATGTTTTACTTATTACAAACTGATACTGCTCAGAATATTGCCGGCGCTGCTATGGCAACTGCCGAAAAGGTTTCCCTTTGGACTTTGCTCGACAAGGGGGGCTGGATTATGTATCCCTTGTACCTTTTGCTGATACTTGCCATCTATGTTTTTACAGAAAGACTCTTGGCCATCAGAAGGGCGGGTTTGATTGATCCTCAGTTCATGGTAATTATAAGAGATCATATCCTTTCAGGTAATGTACAGGCGGCCAAAACCTATGCCCGTTCTCATCAGAATCCGGTAGCTAAAATGATAGATAAAGGATTGCAAAGAATAGGGAAGCCGATTGATGCCATTGAGAAAAGTATGGAGAATGTGGGTAAGCTGGAAATGTATAATATGGAGAAGAACCTGAATATTTTATCATTAATTGCAGGTATTGCACCTATGTTTGGATTCCTGGGAACAATTATTGGTATGGTTCAGTTGTTTTATGGAATTGCTTCAACCGGAGAATACACATTGAATACCATTGCCGGTGGCATTTATACCAAAATGATTACTTCGGCTACTGGTTTAATTATTGGCTTAATTGCTTATGTAGGACATAATTTTCTGAGCACTCAAATAGACAAAACAGCCAATAAAATGGAAGCTGCCAGTGCAGACTTCATGGATATTTTACAGGAGCCAACCAGATAATATGAACATCCGTAAAAGATATAAGTCAAGTCCGGAAATGCACACGGGTGCGTTGAATGATATATTGTTTATTTTATTGCTATTTTTTCTGATTGTATCTACGCTGGCGAATCCGAATGTAATTAAAGTGGCCAATCCTAAAGCCAAATCAGATACCAAGGCCAAGCAAACTGTGGTCATAAGTGTAGACAAGAACCAGCAGTTATTTATAGGCGCTGAGCCGGTTGCATTGGAAACCCTTGAATCCAGATTACAGGAGTATTTATCTAAGGAAAATGAAAAACCAACTGTGGTTATCAATGGTGACAGTACTTCTCATTTAGGTACTTCCATCAAAGTAATGCAGATTATTAAGAAGCTGGGTGCAACACCGGTTATGGCAGTTGACCAAAACTAATGAAAATTAATTTTGATACGCTGCAATCATTCTTTCTTTACCCTGCATGTCTTTGTGTAATGTAACGGGATAGCCAGGTTCAAAAACAGCTTTTGTTTCTTTCCCCAGTTGTTCATTAATTTCTACAAAAATGGCTCCGGGTTTTTTCAGAAATGCCTTGCTGAATTCAGCTATTGCCTGATAGAAAATTAGCGGATCATTATCAGCTACAAATAAAGCAGTATGGGGTTCATAGGCAAGCACATTGTTGTGCATGCTGCTCGCTTCTGTTTGTTTAATATAAGGGGGATTGCTGATGATGATATCAAATTGTCCAAGGGATGCCCATTTGCTTTTGTTTAGAAAATCCAACTGTTTAAAATGAATATTGTGTTGGATCTGTTTGGCATTTTCTTTCGCAACCTTTAGTGCTTCTTCGCTGATATCAATAGCAGTTATTAAAGCTTTGGGCATACGGGATGCAATAGCCAGTGATATGCAACCGGAACCCGTACCAACTTCCAGAATACGGGGATGAGCTATTGATAATGTAGACAGGTATTGAATTGCTAACTCCACCAGTTCTTCTGTTTCTGGCCGGGGTATTAAAGTGTGATGATTCACTTTTAGCTCAAGGCCGTAAAACCAGGTTTTGCCCATGATATATTGAATGGGTTCGCCTTTTTGTAAACGAAGAACAGCTGCTTCAAGTGACTCAGCAGACTGTTCAGGCCAGCCTGTATCTTTTTCAAGAAACTGATTCATTCTGCTGTATCCGGTAAAATACTCAATGAGTAAAACAGCAATATTGCCAGCTTCTCTTTCACCGTATACCGATTGAATCGACTGGATAATATACTGCTTTGCTTCCAGAATAGTCATGCTGCAAAGTAACCATCATTTGATTATTTTTACAGGCTAATGTTGATCCCTCACCAAAAATTCATGCAGCGTTGTTTAGACCTGGCCCTAAAAGGGGTGGGTAATGTTGCCCCTAACCCGATGGTAGGGGCTGTGTTGGTGTATAAGGATAAAATTATCGGAGAAGGTTACCATGAAATATATGGGCAGGCGCATGCAGAAGTGAATTGTATTAATAGTGTTGCAGAAGCAGAGCAGCATTTAATATCAGACTCCACTTTATATGTAAGCCTGGAGCCATGTTCTCATTTCGGAAAAACGCCCCCCTGCACCAACCTGATTTTAGCTAACAAGATACCGAGAGTGGTAATTGGAAGTATGGATCCTTTTAAAGAAGTAAATGGAAAGGGGATAGCCATGCTTCGCCAAAACGGTGTGGAAGTAATTGGACCTGTGCTGGAGGATGAAGCCAACTGGTTGAACCGACGTTTCATTCTTTTTCATAAGAAAAAGCGACCTAATATTATCCTAAAATGGGCAGAATCTGCCGATGGATGGATAGGAAGAAAAGATGCAGAAATTTCAATCAGTAATTCATTCACTCAAAAACTGGTTCATAGATGGCGAATGGAAGAAGCTGCCATACTGGTGGGAACGCAAACTGCTTTAACCGATAATCCAAGATTGGACAATCGATATTTTCCCGGTCCCAGCCCAATCAGGATGGTAATTGACCGTAAGGGGACTTTGTTGAAACAATCCAATTTATTAAGTGATGGGAAGCCCACAATTGTTTTTAATGAAAAAGTTTCAAAACAGGAAGGAGCTGTTCAATATGTTCAATTACCTCAAGCGAATAGCTGGGTTGATGCTATTCTGGATTTTGCCTATCAACAACAGATACAAAGTATTTTAGTGGAGGGTGGAGCATCCCTGTTACAAAGCTTTCTGGATGCAGATTGCTGGGACGAAATCAGGGTAATAAAAAGTGCAGATGCTATTAAACTGACCAGTGATGTTGGAGTAAAAGCGCCTGTTCTGAAAGGCCTTCTTCCGGATTCAATAGAATCAGTTGGGAATAATTCAGTTCTATATTTTAAAAGAAAAGATCTATGATATTTTTAATCGGAAGCATTGTATTAACCAGCTATCTGCTGCTCTCTTTCAAAGTATGTGGCAGATTAAATATACCCGTTTTTCCCGCCATCGTTTTCAACTATATTACTTGTGTTGTAACTGGTTCTGTAGTTAACGGTTCCTTTCCCATTCATGCCAATTCAATTAGCCAGCCCTGGTTTCAATGGGCCATGGTGATGGGTACTCTTTTTATTACCAGTTTTAATTTAATAGGAATTACGGCTCAGAAAATTGGTGTATCGGTAGCTTCGGTTGCCAATAAATTATCCTTGATTATTCCAGTAATATTGTCGGTAGTATTGTATGGTGAAAAGGTGGTGGGTTGGGAAATTGTCGGCATCTTGCTTGCGATGGTTGCGGTTGTATTTACCTGTTATCCGCAATCAGGAGATGGAAGTGTAACAGCCAATCTTTCTATGTTTCAAAAAATAGGCTTGCCTGCATTGGTTTTTATTGGGAGCGGTTTTCTGGATGCGCTCATCAATCATGTTCAACAAAGCTATGTTACCAAGGAAACCAATAATGCCTTTTTAATTTCAGGCTTTTTATCTGCAGCATCCATTGGCTTTGTGGTACTGATGTATCAATATAAAACCCGGAAGCTGATATTTCACAGAAATCAGATCCTTGCAGGTATCTGCATTGGTATACCCAATTATTTTTCTATCTGGTGCCTGGTTCATTTTCTGCAGAACAGTCCATGGGAAACCAGTGCCAGTATACCCGTTAACAATATGGGAATAGTATTATTCAGTACACTGGTTGCCGCTATTCTTTTTAAAGAAAAACTATCTGCCATCAATTGGGCAGGCATTGTTTTATCTGCTATTGCAATTTATCTGATTGCTTTTGGCAATGCATTATAAAAAACGGGGGCTTACCACCAGTTCCTTAGAGCCTGGCGTATATACGTAAAATCCCTCTCCTGATTTTACGCCCAGTTTTTTGGCTGTTACCATATTTACCAATAATGGGCAGGGTGCATATTTGGGATTGCCATATCCTTTGTACAATACATTCATAATGCTCAGGCAAACATCCAGTCCAATAAAGTCAGCCAATTGCAATGGTCCCATTGGATGGGCCATTCCCAGCTTCATAATAGTATCAATGGATTCCACATCGGCAATGCCTTCGTATAAGGAGTAGATGGCTTCATTAATCATGGGCATCAATACCTTGTTGGCTATAAAGCCGGGATAGTCATTCACAACAGAAGGTACTTTATTCAGTTGTTTGCTTAAGGTAACAATGGTTTCTGTAACCTCTTTGTCTGTTGCGTACCCATTGATGATTTCAACCAGTTTCATTACAGGAACCGGGTTCATGAAATGCATACCAATCACTTTATTGGGGCGATTGGTGGCTGAAGCTATTTTAGTAATTGAAATAGAAGAAGTATTACTGGCCAGGATAGCATTGGCTGGTGCTGCTGAGTCTATTTCAGCAAATATTTTTAATTTCAATTCTTCGTTTTCTGTTGCAGCTTCCACAACCAAATCAGCTTTGCTAACACCAGTACTGATTTTGGTATCTGTAACAATATTGTTGATGGTTTCTTCTTTTTCTGCATCAGTGATAGAGCCCTTACTGATCATTCTGTCGAGGTTCTTACCAATGGTTTGCAGTGCTTTATCCAACTGTGCTTGCTGTACATCTACCAGCACCACTTTAAACCCTTTTTGTGCAAATACATGTGCAATTCCATTTCCCATGGTTCCTGCACCAATTACCGTTACATTAAATACAGACATCGGTTATTATTTTTTTCGTTTGAAATCTCCTCTTTTCCAGGAAGTAATAAAATCTGCCCAGGCGGCCGGATTCATGATATTCATTGGTGGAATCTGACCAGCATAATAATATTTGTTGGTTTGCTGTCTCAGCTGAAAATTCACCGCTTCCCTGCCATCAGCCGGTAAGCTGTTCAGCATAATTCTGCGTGTGGCTTCATCGGTATTCTTTCTGGCAATTTCGTAAGCATCATCCGGGAATCGATTGTTCAGGAAGTCTCTTTCAAATTGCTCCCGGGTAGGCCTTGGTTTTAATATGGTTGCTGGTAAATAGGCAGTATCGCTTACCAGTAGTTGAATAACACTGTATTGATTGCTTTCGAGGTTAAGGGGAATCTGTATGCTATTATTTTTAAAACCAATACTGCTGAATGTAATCCGGTCTCCCTTCATTACGGCAATTGAAAAGACCCCGTCGTAGCTGGTAATGGTTCCTCTTCCTTTGCCTTCCACTATTACAGATGCAGAGGGAATGCCTCTTAAACTGTCTGCTGTCATGATAACGCCATACAATTGCACAATGGAATCTCTGTAGGGATTTGTTTGCTGTGCAACCGCCTTATTCGTCCAACCCAACCCTGTCAGTATCAAAAAAAAGGCTAATGTAATTTTATTCATATAGGCAGCACTGGTTTAAAGGGATACAAAGGTACTATTTTGATTTGTTCTCCGCATTTCACAACAAAGTAAAGTGCTAGGTTGTTAACTTTGCACCTTATCATTGATTTTAACAAAAACTTGCGTTAACCATGACAAACGAAGCAGTATTACAGGCATTGAGTAATGTACAGGAACCAGATTTAGGAAAGGACCTGGTAACCCTGAACATGGTAAAAGATATTGTGATTGACGGAGACGCCGTAAGCTTCACCATCGTTTTAACTACGCCTGCCTGTCCCATGAAAGACATGATGCGCACGGCAAGTGAAAAATGCCATTAAACTGCTGGTTAATAAGCAGGCAAAAGTGACTGTTAATTTTACTGCCAATACTACCAGCACCCGAAAAGATGATCAGAAAGTGCTGGGGGGAGTTAAGAATATTATTG
>NZ_KI866530.1:178093-272546 GCF_000511175.1 Sediminibacterium salmoneum NBRC 103935
GTTAAGAATATTATTGCTGTTGTTAGCGGAAAGGGAGGCGTGGGAAAAAGTACCATTTCTGCCAATCTGGCTTTAGCATTGGCTGAAGGAGGTGCATCTGTGGGATTGATGGACGCGGATATATATGGACCCAGTGTTCCTATAATGTTCGGGGTTAGAGGAGCACGCCCGATGATGAAGGAAGTAGAGGGAAAGGGAATGATTGTTCCTTTGGAAAAATTTGGAATTAAATTAATGAGTATTGGTTTACTGGTAGATGAAAAGAATGCTGTTGTCTGGAGAGGACCTATGGCAAGTTCTGCTATCAGACAATTTGTTACGGATGTAGATTGGGGCGAGTTGGATTATTTAGTGATTGATATGCCTCCTGGAACCGGAGATATTCATTTAACACTAATGCAGACCGTTCCTGTTACCGGTGCAATTATTGTTACAACACCTCAGAATGTGGCACTGGCAGATGCTAAAAAAGGTATTGCCATGTTTGGACAGGCTCAGATTAATGTACCCATTATTGGGCTTGTAGAGAATATGGCCTATTTTACTCCGGCTGAATTACCCAATAACAAATATTATTTGTTTGGAAAAGAGGGAGGTAAAAACCTTGCTGAAGAATATGATCTCTCTTTCTTAGGACAAATACCATTGGTTCAAACCATTCGTGAAGGAGGAGATGAGGGTGTGCCTGCCATGGTAGGTTCTGATGAAATAACCAAAAATGCTTTCCGTAATTTTACAGCTCAGTCAGTCAGAAATATTGCTTTGCGCAATGCTAATTTGCCGCAGACTGCACTGATAGAAGTTGTATAAATGTACTACCGGGTTACCATATTTTTTTGCATTTTAGCCAAGTGTATATATGGGCAAAATCCGGATAGCTTACATGAATCTGTAAATACCAAAAGGGCTGATCAACTTCAAACAAAGCTGATTAATTTAAGCGGATACGCTGAATTGTATTACCACCAAAATGAGAACGGCCCAACTACAGGCAATGGTGGAGTATATGCTTATAACCATGCAGTCAGCAAAAAGCCTGCGGTAAATCTTTTATTTATTAAAGCAAGCCTGAATAAGGAACGCTTCAGAGCAAACCTTGCATTGGGGGCTGGTAGTTATATGAGGTCAAACTATGCAAATGAAAAAGGCGTTTCAAAGCATATATTGGAATCTAATTTTGGTTGGAAATTAAGTGCTCGTAAAAATTGGTGGCTGGATATAGGTGTTTTAAATTCCCATATAGGTTTTGAAAGTGCAATTGGTAAAGATTGCTGGACGCTTAGCAGAAGCCTGGCTGCTGATAATTCACCTTATTTTGAAACAGGCGTTAAAACAACGTATATCAGTTCCAATAATCAATGGCTGTTTAGTGGATTGATATTAACCGGATGGCAAACGATTGGTATTTCTACAGGAACAAAAGCACCTTCCTTTGGCCATCAGATTCAATTCCGGCCTGATAGTAAATGGGTCCTGAATTCAAGTTCTTTCATTGGCGAGGGACGTTTCTTTCATAATTTATATGCACAATATCAATTGAATAATCAGCTGGGGTTCACAGCTGGCCTCGATATTGGCTTTCAAAAAATGGCTGGCTTAACCCATTCGAAATCATGGCACACGCCTGTAATGATGGTTCAGTATATTTTCAATGAACAATTAAAAATGGCTTTTAGGGCTGAGTCATTCAGGGATCCACATGGAATCCTTGTTTTTACAGGAACGCCTAACCAGTTTGTTTTACATGGATTTTCTGTGAATGCAGATTACAGCATTGCCAGGAAATTGCTCTGGCGGGTTGAGCTCAAGCAATTAAACAGTAAGGATGCCATTTTCACTAATCATAACAGCATGCCATCCTTCAGTTTGTTTTCTGCAATCACTGCGCTGGCATTCAGTTTCTGATTTTTCAAATTAATGGTACATTGCAGGTACAATGTATCAAACTTCTTATTTCTCTTCTGCCAGTAACGACGAAGTAATCGCATTTATGAAAGAGAATGCCTTTGCAACAGTATGTGGCATTGGAAAGGATGGCTTTCCTGTTGCTACTCAAATTCCTCTTTTACTGGAAATCAGGCATGCTAAAATATTCTTGCAAGGTCATATTATGCGTAAGCAAAATCACACGGTGGCATTCGAAAACCATCAGCAGGTACTGGTCCTTTTTCAGGGACCTCATGCTTATATTAGTGCCCGGCATTATTCTCCACAGAATACGGCAAGTACCTGGAACTATTCAACTGCCCAGGCTAAAGGAATTATTTCTTTTTTAGATCAGCATGCTTTATTTGCACACCTTAATAAACTAACAGCTCATTTTGAGAATAATCCTATGTCGCCTTCTTTAGTGCATCATATGGAAGAAACATATATGCACTCAAATATGCAGGCCATAGAAGCTATTGAAATAGAAGTACTTGAATTGAATCATGTATTTAAATGGAGCCAGAATAAGCCAGTGGAAACACAGCATGCTATATTACAATCCCTTCATCAAGGATCTCTTCAGGAACAATTAGCAGCAGAAGAAATGCGCATGCGATTAAAGAAAAAGTAACAGTATCATGAGTCACAACTTAGCATATCGTAATTTACTAGGCATCGTATTTGCCGGATTCGTTGTATTTTCCTGTACCAGTAGCAAACAAAATACAATGAATCGTCAATACTCATTTGATTGGCAGGGTCACAGAGGTGCAAGAGGACTGGTTCCGGAAAATACCATTCCTGCCATGTATAAAGCCATTGATCTGGGCGCAACAACACTTGAAATGGATGTGGTCATTACCAAAGACAAGCAGGTACTATTGAGTCATGAACCTTTTTTTAATCATGAAATCACCACTAATCCGGACGGTACTGCTGTTACTATTCAGGATGAAAAGCAACTGAATATTTTTCAGATGAGTTATGCTGCTACCCAACGTTACGATGTAGGACTCAGGGGCAATACAAGATTTCCACAACAACAGAAAATGGCCATCACCAAACCGCTGTTATTACAAGTGATTGATTCGGCAGATGCTTATGCCAAGCAACAGAAAAAAGCATTGCCACATTATAATATAGAAACCAAGACGCAGCCCTCTACTGACGGCATTTTTCATCCCGATCCCAAAACCTTTATTGATTTATTGGTGTCGGTTATTCAAAATAAAAAGATAACAAATCGGGTAACGATTCAGTCTTTTGATATTAGAACACTCCAATATTTGCACCAGCAATATCCATCCATTCCTGCGGTTTTATTAATTGAAGGGGAGGATAAAAGAAGCCTGGATCAACAGTTATCAGAATTGGGTTTTACGCCTTTTGCTTATAGTCCGCATTTCTCTCTGGTAAATGAAGCGATGGTAGCAGCCTGTAAAAAACATAATATGCAACTGATACCCTGGACGGTCAATAATCTGAATGAGATGAAAAGGTTGAGAGAACTGGGTGTAAATGGAATCATCTCAGACTATCCCAATCTTTTTTATTTTCCTTAACAATCCAAATTGAATCTACTTTCGTAGATACTGTATCATTTTTAAAAAATTAAAAACTACAGTATGAAAAAGATTCTATTTGTAATGGCTTCTGCTTTTTTTGTGAATGCCCTCTCTGCTCAGATGAGTGAGAAAACAGTTGAAGTAGGTGGAGCTCCCATGTATCCTTCTAAAAACATTGTTGCGAATGCAGTGAACTCTGCAGATCATACCACTTTGGTTGCAGCTGTAAAAGCAGCAGGATTGGTTGAGACCTTACAGAGTGCAGGACCTTTCACCGTTTTTGCTCCCACCAATACAGCATTTGGAAAACTACCGGCAGGTACAGTTGAGTCCCTGATTAAACCTGAAAACAAAGCTACCCTAACTAAAATTCTTACTTATCATGTAGTAGCTGGTAAGTTGGATGCAGCAGCTATTGCCGCTTTAATAAAAGAAGGCAAAGGAACTGCCGAATTAAAAACTGTTTCTGGTGGCATTTTAAAAGCCAGCATGAAAGGGAAGAAATTGATTCTTACTGACGAAAAAGGTGGTATGGCTGAAGTGACCATTGCCAATGTCTACCAAAGTAATGGAGTGATTCATGTTGTAGACACAGTGGTATTGCCTTCTTAATTACCTTTGGGGTAAGTTAGCAATATGAAAAAAATTATTATTACCCTGGACGGATATTCATCTTGTGGAAAAAGTACCCTGGCTAAGCAAATGGCCAGGGCACTTAATTATATCTTCATTGATAGTGGCGCCATGTATCGTGCCATTACTTTATACTTTATTCAGCATGATATTGATTATACAAATGATCTGGCTGTTCAGGAAGCACTAAAAAATATAAGCCTCGCTTTTGATTATAATGCCGAGAAGGGATCCAGCGATATATTATTGAATGGAAAGAATGTAGAGCAGGAAATACGTGAAATGCGGGTTAGTAGTCTTGTTAGTGATGTGGCAGCCAATCCATATGTAAGAGAATTTGGTGTTGCTCAGCAACAGAAAATGGGATTGCAGAAAGGGATTGTTATGGATGGCAGAGATATTGGTACCACTGTATTTCCCAATGCGGAATTAAAAATATTTGTTACTGCTGATCCTGAAATCAGGGTGGCCAGAAGGTACCTGGAATTGTCTGCCAAGAACCCTGGTATCACCAAGGATGAAGTTCGGGCAAACCTGTTTATGCGAGACCAGATTGATAGTACCAGGGAATTCAGTCCGTTAAGAAAAGCAGACGATGCAATTTTGCTAGATAATAGTCATTTAACCCGTGAAGAGCAGTTAAAAACCGCTCTTCAGTGGGCAAATGATAAAATTAGTTCAGTACCTGTTCTGTAATTTTTCCTGTAGTCTTGTGCTTCAGAATTAATTTCTTTGCACCATAGTGAGTGGTTTCTTCCTTAACCAGATAATGATTCTCATCGTAGGAAACCAAATGCGATTCTTTGGTAAGTCCTGTTTTACCGCGCCAGATATCCAGCTTCACAGGTTCCCATGCTTTGGATTTAGCACTTTTATATGCTGCATCTAATATGGCATTCACAACATAGCCATCGTAGAAAGTTTCTTTGGGTGCTGTTCCTTTTTCCAATGCATTGAACATGTCCATGAACATATGGTTATATCCCAGTTCATTTAATTCATCTCCTACCGGGAATAGCCATCCGCTATTGCTTTCAGCTTTTTCTGCAATATAGTCTCCTCCTTTACCGGTCGTAAACATGTCGAATCCGGTTCTTAAAAAAGAGTTGATCCAGATGGTGCCTTCTGTGCCCATCACTTCATCACGTAAGTCTAATCCGCCTCTGAAAGTCCAGCTAACTTCGAACTGGCCAATAGCCCCGTTTTCGTAGCGAACAAGACCAATGGCGTGGTCTTCTGCTTCAATGGGCTTTACCTGCGTATCGGCCCAGCACATTACTTCAACCGGCTTGATGTCTTTGCCAATATAACTTCTGGTGATTTCAACACAATGACAACCCAGGTCCAGAATACATCCTCCACCAGCTTGTTCAATATCCCAGAACCATTCGCTGTGCGGGCCAGGGTGCGTTTCACGGCTTTTTGCCCAAAGTACTCTTCCCAAAGCACCTTCGTGAACACTCTGACTGGCTTTGATAAATTTAGGAGTATACACCAGGTCTTCCAGGTATCCGTTGAAAATTCCTGCAGCTTCTACCGCTTCCAGCATGCGCTTGGCTTCTGCTGCATTTCTCCCCAGCGGTTTGGTGGTCATTACCGCTTTTTTATGCTTACAACAAAGCATCACTGCTTCTTCATGTAAATGATTAGGTAATGAAATACAAACGATGTCTACATCTTCTCTGGCAATGGCTTCTTCCATTACCGTTGTATAATGATGACACTGATAATCTTCCGCAAACTTTTTTGCGCTCTCTTCTCTTCTTGAATAGATACTTACAATTTTATCCTTGCTTCTGTAACCCTGCAGGGAATCTGCATAAAAACGGCCAATGAAGCCGGAACCTAACATGGCAATGCGTTGCATGAAAATTTATTTGAGTGAAATAATTAATTACTAGTAACTGTTTTTTTCTCTTTAAAGAAAATGATAAACAATACCAAAACCGCTGCAGCAATATAAGCAGGCACCATCCAGATACTCATCCAATTGTGTCCTTCACCTACTTTAGCACCTTCTACCACAAAACCAGAGTAGCCTGTACCAATCACCATGCCTAATCCATAAGTGGCAAAAGTGAACAGACCCTGTGCGGCATTTTTGATTTTTTCGCCGGCTTTCTTTTCCGTGTACATATAGCCAGTAACAAAGAAGAAATCGTAACAAATACCGTGTAATACAATACCTGCATACAACATCCAGGAAGCGTCACCCACATTGCCATAAGCAAAGCATACATAGCGAAGTACCCAGGCCAGCATACCAAAGATTAGCATGTTTTTTACGCCGATTCTGTTGAATAGTAAAGGAATGGCCAGAATGAATACGGCTTCAGAAACCTGACCGAGTGTCATTTTGGATGCTGCATTCGGGAAACCTAATTCATTCAGGAATGGATTGGCAAAGCCATAATAGAAAGAAAGCGGTATACAAATCAGGATGGCTGCAATAAAGAATACCAGGTAAGATTTGTCTTTGAATAAAACGAATGCTTCAGTGCCCAAAGCAGAAGAAGCATCTGCAGTCTGAGCCTTCGGAGGTGTATTGGGTAATATAAAGCTCAACAGTCCTAATCCCCCCGAAACAGCTGCAGCAACATAAAATGTATCAGCTGATTTTTCAATCCCCATCTGGCCAATGATTACACCAGCCACAATCCAGCCAATGGTTCCAAATACGCGAATCCATGGAAATTGTTTACCCGGGTCGGTCATTTGAGAAAAGGCAACACTGTTACTAAGGGCAATCGTGGGCATATAAACCAGTGAATAACAAAGGATGACCCAGTAGAAAATATTATTGTCTGTTATCTTGGTAGCCATAAACAACAGACCTGCACCTAAAATATGAAGTACACCCATGATTTTTTGTGCAGCAAAAAAGCGGTCAGCAATTAAGCCTACAAAAAAAGGAGAAATCATGGTAGCAATAGCCAGCGCTCCATAAGTAGCTCCAATCTGAATTCCGGTAGCTTGTAAGGGTGGTTCACTCATATAAGTGCCCATGGTTACATACCAGGCACTCCAGATAAAATACTGAAGAAACATCATCAAGGATAACTTGATTCCTGTGGTTAAATTCATATAGCAAATTTTGAATGGACAATATAATTATTATTTGGGATTCCTGAGGGGTTAGCGCATGCTTTCTCTCAGGAAAAATATACCATTTTACGTATATGAATTTAGAAGAATTGATTTTAGTTTGAGACCCAATTAATCAAGTGTTATTATCTTGATAGAGATGGGGAAGAGTTGAGGCGAAAGGGTAAGCTTAAATTGGCGCTTTCTCTTGGCGGAAAAGATGATTATTATTTTAACTATTAAAGTGAAAAAGTACAATAATGAATCCTAAAGTTTCTCTGATTATAAAAATATTAGTAGTACCAACATTATATGCCATTATACTTCGTTTATTTTTCGGTGTAAAAGATTGGGAAAGCATTTTTTCGGTAATGTCCGTTTCTTTTTTGCTTTTACTTCCTTTTATAGTAGGGACCCTTTCTGTTTATTTTTCAAGCGATGCTAGTGCAGAGAATGTGCTCTATAAAATATTTATTCCCTGGCTTCCTGTATTTCTATTCCTGATGATTACCTTACTACTTGCCTGGGAAGGATGGGCTTGCTGGCTTATGGTATTGCCATTATTTCTGGCCGCTGCATCTTTGGGGGGTATTTTCGGAGGGTATTTAAAATCAAGAAAAAAGCAATCGAAAATGCAAATATCACTACTGATGCTCTTTCCTTTTTTATTTCTCCGCTTGAACAATCAATTGGTTCCATTCCCGGCACTTATCAGGCATATACCTATATTGATATACAATCCAGTCCTGAAAAAATATGGTCCAATGTTACAAGGGTTAAGGGGATTGCAACTGATCAGGATAAAGGCTGGCTTACCAAATTGCTGGGGTTCCCAAGACCAGTTAAGGCAGAACTAAATTATGAAGGAGTTGGTGCTTACAGGAAAGCAGAATTTACCAATGGTCTTGTATTTCATGAAACGGTTACAGAATATGAGCACCAGAAGAAAATGGTCTTTACTATTAAGGCAAATCCACATGAAATACCATCCACCACGCTGGATCAGCATGTTGTTGTTGGCGGTCAGTTCTTTGATGTTTTAAATGGCACTTATGAACTGGAAAAATTGAAAGATGGATTTTATCGGTTGCATTTGTACAGTTTTTTTAAAATGAATACTACATTTAATTTTTATGCAAGCTGGTGGGCCAGATGGATTATGCAGGATATACAGAACAATATTTTACAGGTTGAAAAACAAAGAGCAGAAGAAGTAAATTAGTAAATAAAGATGTTTCAGGGGAGGTCATTAATTATAGGGACTATGCATTACAAAGAGCAGGTGATTGCTCCGGTTCTGGAATCTGCAATAGGAGTAAAATGCTACACTCCGGCTGAATTTAATACGGATATGCTCGGTACATTCTCAGGTGAAATTGCAAGGGAAATGGGGCCGGTAGAAACAGTAAGGAAGAAATGCCTGATGGCGATGGAATTGTCGGGTTATGATTTGGGAATTGCCAGTGAAGGATCTTTTGGACCTCATCCGGGTATTCCATTTTTACAGGCAGACGACGAATGGTTAATTTTTATTGACCAAAAAAATAATATTGAGATTCTTGTGAGAGAGCTTTCTTTTGAAACCAATTTTCAGGGTAGGGAGGTAGGAACCAGTATTGAATTGGAGGAGTTTTTGGATAGGGCAAAATTTCCGCAGCATGCTGTAATGATACGATCCTTAGAGAATTCAAATGAATGGATTAAGGGAATTCAGAGCCGGGAGGATTTAGCAAATGCAATGAATAAGTTGAATAGAATAGATTCCCGTTTCTGGATTGAAACAGATATGAGAGCGATGCATAATCCTACTCGTATGGCAGTGATTAAAAAAGCTGCTCAGAAATTAGTTAATGCAATTCTGTCTACCTGCCCATCCTGTTCCATGCCGGGTTTTATTGTTACATCGGATAAAACGGGATTGCCTTGTGAACTTTGCGGATCGCCTACACAATCCGTTATATCACATATATATTCTTGTAAATACTGTCAACATATGCTGGAAATTAGGTTCCCCTCCGGGAAGCAAAAAGAAGATCCCATGTATTGTCATCGTTGTAACCCTTGAATTAACTTCGGCTTTTTATTGATACTTTTAATTTATGAACTGGATTATACTAATTATTGCAGGTTTGTTTGAAGTAACTTTTGCTTTCTGTCTGGGTAAAGCAAAAGGTTCAACCGGTTTAGCAATGTATGGTTGGTATACCGGCTTTCTTATTGCGCTAACAATGAGCATGTTGCTCTTGATCAAGGCCACCCAAACTTTACCCATTGGCACGGCCTATGCTGTATGGACGGGGATCGGTGCTGTGGGGACAGTAATAGTAGGAATTGTTATTTTTCATGAACCTGCCAGTTTCTGGAGATTATTTTTTATTGCAACCTTGATTGGGTCCATTTTGGGCTTGAAATATATTAGCAACAGTTAATACTATTTTATTTTCAATTAAAATCAGTTTTTAAAAAAAATAACAATTTGATAATCTTTCAGAGAAGATATATGTAACATTGCCGAAATTTTCCTGATGCGCCTGTTTGCATGTATCATTTTATTGCTGCCTTTTTTTGCAACCGCTCAAACCATTGAGAAGACCAAAGAACTGCCAAAGTCAGTAAAATGGTATGAATCAATTTCCATAAGGGGCTATAGTCAAATACGATATAACAGGTTACTCGAAACCAATCCAAATCTTAATTGTGAGCAGTGTGACAGATCCTGGGGCGATAATGGTGGTTTTTTCATGAGAAGAATGCGGGTTATTTTCTTTGGTCAGATTGGCCCGAAAGTCTATTTCTATATTCAACCCGATTTTGCGAGTAGCGCAGCTTCTGACAGGTTGCATTTTGGTCAGATCAGAGATGCTTATTTTGACATTGGACTGGATAACGAAAATGAATTCAGATTAAGAATTGGACAAAGTAAAGTTCCCTATGGATTTGAGAATATGCAATCCAGCCAGAACAGAATTCCTTTAGACCGGAATGATGCATTGAACAGTGCTGTAGCCAATGAGCGCGATATTGGTGTGTTCTTTTATTGGGCACCTAAAGAAAAGAGAAAGCTGTTTTCAAGTTTAGTTAGTGATGGTTTAAAAGGTAGCGGTGATTATGGAATGTTTGCCTTTGGCCTTTACAATGGTCAGACAGCCAATAGTCCGGAGTTAAATAACAAGCTTCATGCTGTAACCAGATTTTCTTACCCGATGTTGCTTGGAAATCAGATTATGGAAATGGGAATCCAAGCTTATAAAGGCCAGTTTGTAATTCCCAGATCTAATTTATCCGCTGGAGTAAAATACAAGCCAGATTTAAATTACACTGATGAAAGATTAGCGGCAAGCGTTATTCTTTATCCAAAACCATTTGGAATACAGGCTGAATACAATGTTGGAAGAGGACCTGCATTTAATAAGCAGACTGATTCAATTGAAGTACAATCCTTAAATGGAGGATATATTACACTTAGTTATCTGAAGAAGTTTTCAAAGCAAATCCTTATTCCTTTTATACGTTATCAGCAATACAATGGTGGTAAAAAACATGAAAGAGATGCCAGAAGTTATAATGTACGGGAATTGGAATTTGGAGCAGAATGGCAAATAAATAAAAATTTTGAACTGGTTGTTAATTACACCTTATCGAACCGGCGTTATGAAGATTATATACTTCAGAATAATCTTCAAAAAGGAAATCTGTTAAGAATTCAGGCTCAGGTTAATTTTTAGTATATTGTATACTAAACGATTCCTTGGAAAAAAGGGTTACATATCAATTTACTTGGAACCTGTTGGTTTGGTTAAATGCCATCTGGTTTGTTGCGGGCTTATTTGTTTTTAACTGGGAGCCTGTTTTTATTATTCTGGCATATGTTTTTGAAACAATAGTTATTGGATTGATTGCATTAGCTAAAATGCTGCTGATACTCTTATTTAGTGATGCACAGAAAAAAGAAACCCAAACATTATTGCTGAAAAGAAAGGAAAGTCATTATTCGAATAATGATTTGCCTGCGAATCAAAAAGGATGGATTGCAGCATTGTTTGGTTTTTTTGTATTGGGGATGTTCGGTGTTGTTTATTTCCTTTTCATACAGGGTCAGGCCGTATTTATTTTTAGTATGTTGTCGCACCAGGATCATCATTTTCTGGATGGCCCATCTGCAATTGGGAAAAATTTCTCATATCTCTTTCTGCAAAAAGACTTCATTGCGGCCTTCTCTGGCATTATTGTTTGGCATACAGCTGACTTTGTTAAGCAGTTTTTATTGAATCAGTCGTATAAATCTCAAACCATTATTCCCGTATTTGTTCAGCCGTGGATGCGGATTTTTGTTCAGCAATTAATGGTAATAGTCGGAGGAATTTTATTCTTTGTATTTAATAATAATTTTATGGTGGTAGGATTGTTATTAATTCTTTTGAAAACACTGGCAGATTCAACTGTTATTAATACAGCTAACCTAATTTCAGCAAATGAAAAAGCAAACAGATTTCCCGGTTCTGGTTTATCAGAATAACAGAAAGTACACCCTTAATGCGGTAGGCATGATCTGTTTGGGGCTTTCCATTTTTGTTTTCTATATAATTTTTCATGATCTGGACGGTTTTTTTATGGAATATAGTAATCCCGTTTACGGATATATAGCTTTAACCTTTTTTCTGATTGCAGGCAATGCTATGCTGGTGGCAATGGTATGGTTAAGCGGGCGGTATGTTCTGAAGATTGTGCAAAATACCCCCAATGAACTAATTGTTACTACCTGGTCAATAACAGGGTTCAGTAAATCGTTTATTCAGGATAAACAGCTGCTTGCCGAAGTGGATTTTATTAAAGGAGATGCCCATTTTTCAGGTGTCCCTAGAGTAAATGCACCATGGTTAAAATTGAAGACCAATGAAAATAAAACACTGGTTGTTGATATGCAGGGAGATTTCTCAAATTGGCATTTTAAATAGTGATTATCTACTTATTATTAATTAATTGATTAATTGTTTTAAAATATGAAGTGTTTGAATGCAGATGAAGTTATTAAACATATGACAGTTCTGGACCCTTCATGGGAACTTCATGTAAATGCAATTCAAAGAAAATTTGTTTTTAAAGATTTTAAAAATGCATTTTCTTTTATGTCTGCAGTTGCAGCCATTGCCGAGAAATTAAATCATCATCCGGATTGGACAAACAATTACAATACTGTTATTATTAAGCTAAACACGAATGATTTGGGTTGTTTAACTGAGTTGGATTTTATATTTGCCCGAGAGATAGACATTCTGAATTAAATTTATTGCAGATTATGACTACAACCATCATTATTAGCTTGTGTGTTTTATTGCTAATGGCATATTTGTTTGACCTGAGCGCGTCCAAAACAAAAGTGCCATCTGTTATTTTATTGTTGTTGTCTGGGTGGATGGTTAAGCAAATATTAAATTCGGTTGATATTACAATGCCCAATTTTGCTCCGTTGTTACCAATACTGGGGACTGTTGGTTTAATTATGATAGTTCTGGAGGGAGCACTTGAGCTGGAATTAAATAAGTCGAAGTTTAATCTGGTAAAAAAGTCGGTACTGGTTGCCTTTATTCCCATGATTGGCCTTTCTTTTTTCCTGGCTTTTCTCTTTTATTATTTTCAGGGTGTAAGTTTTAAAGATGCTTTTATAAATGCAGTCCCTTTTTGTGTAATTAGCAGTGCAATTGCAATACCAAGTGTTAGTTCACTTGATAAGTATAAAAAGGAATTTGTGATCTATGAAAGTAGTATGTCTGATATACTTGGAGTTGTGCTTTTTAATTTTGTTGCATTCAATGCAGTAATTAATTTCAGCGCAGTTTCAACTTTTTTTATTCAAATAATAATTGTGCTTATTGGTTCTTTTGTTTGCACCATTTTTCTTGCTTTTCTGCTTAATAGAATAGAACATCACGTTAAGTTTGTTCCAATTATCATACTGATTATCTTAATTTATTCTGTTTCAAAAATCTATCATTTACCCGGATTAATTTTTATCATGCTGTTTGGTTTGTTCATTGGGAATCTGGATGAACTCAGAAGATTTGCCTGGATTGATAAATTCAAACCTGATGAACTCAATAAAGAAGTTCATAAATTCAAAGAAAATATTGCAGAGTTTGCTTTTATTATTCGAGCCCTGTTTTTTTTATTATTCGGATTCTTGATAAATACGGCTGATATTCTGAATACGCAGAGTTTAGGATGGGCATTCATTATTGTTTTTTCTATTGTTGTATTCAGGGCAGTGTCTTTAAAATTGTTTAATGTGCCCTTAAAACCATTGCTGTTTATTGCCCCAAGGGGACTTATCACTATTCTTTTGTTTTTATCAATTTTGCCGGAGAATTCTATTTCATTGGTAGACAATGCGTTGGTAATTCAGGTTATTATTCTTTCTGCTTTGGTTATGATGATTGGATTAATGACCTCCAGAACTAAGTGAGATTCAGTTCGTTAGATTTTATTTTGTGCCTGTTTTTTTCTTTTCAATTCATTAAGAAATTTGGTGTTACTTTTACACTCATTACTATGAGTAAGAAGCAAGACATCGTAACATTCTTCCATTATGGTTCTAGCCAGCTGCATTATTATATCTGCAGAATGCCTGTTTCTATATTAATTCTGGTTTTTAGTTTTTCTTCTTTTTTCCCGGCTTTTGCAAATGCCTCTCTAGATAATGGACGTCATTCCACAATTATCAAAGCAGAGGCTTCTTCTCAAGCTAATTTAAATGTAATTACAGAGGCAGAGTCAGTTGAAGAAGATAAGGCGGATTATATTAATTACGATTATACTGCGTTATTTCTTTTTTCTAATATAGAGGCTGATTATTCCAATAATCTTGCCAAGCGATTACTTGCCCTAAGTAATGATATAAATAGAAGACCCCGGCTACAATTTTTTGTATTGTACCATTGCTGGAAAAGCCATCTTAGTTAATTCCATTTTACACTAAGGCAGTAATTGCTGCCTGTTTTTCATTTTTTTGGATTAACTAAATTTTCGTGAATGAAACGTTTTATACATGCCACCCTATTAATGGGTGCAGCTATTATTATTGCATGCAATACCAAGGAAGAAGCTAAAAAAGAAATCTCCGTTTTTCAAGTTACCAGTCCTGTACAAACAGATACTTTGATCTTAAAAGAATATGTAGCTCAAATTCAGTCTGTAAATCATATTGAGTTGCGATCTCAGGAAAGAGGATACCTGCAAAAGATATTTGTGGATGAAGGTCAGTTTGTAAAGAAAGGACAGTTGATGTTTCAGATTATGCCCAATCTTTATCAGGCTGAAATGCAAAAGGCAAAAGCGGAATTGAATTTTGCTGAAATTGAATACAATAATACCAGAAGTCTTGCTGAAAACAATATTGTATCTCCCAATGAGCTTGCTCTATCTAAGGCAAAGTTAAATAAGGCAAGGGCAGAACTGGCTTTGGCTCAAACACATCTAGATTTCACTGAAATTAAAGCACCATTTGGTGGAATCATGGATCGCTTCCATACAAGATTGGGGAGTTTAATTGATGAAGGTGAATTGTTAACTACACTTTCTGATAACAATAAAATGTGGGTGTATTTTAATGTGCCGGAAGCCGAGTACCTCAATTATATCCAAAAAAATAAGAGAGTTAATTCTGTTAAATTACAATTACAGATGGCTAATAAAGCCATTTTTGATCAGGAAGGCATAGTTGAAACAATTGAGGCTGATTTTAATAATGAAACAGGTAATATTGCTTTCAGAGCTACATTCCCTAATCCCAAAAGACTCTTGCGACATGGAGAAACAGGCAATATTTTAATGCCTGTTCCACTCAGGAATGCTATTTTAATTCCACAAAAAGCATCTTTTGAAGTATTGGATAAAAAGTATGTGTTTGTAGTAGATAAGGACAATATTATTCATTCTCAACAAATTACCGTGGAGGCAGAAATGCCCCATTTGTATGTTGTATCTGCAGGATTGAAAAGCAGTGACAAGATTTTATTAGATGGTTTGCGCAAAGTAAAAAACGGAGATAAGATTACTACTCAGTTTGCATCACCTAAGAAAGTCTTTGCTGAATTGCATGAATTGCATGCAGAATAATCTCCCATTAAATTAAGACATATGTTTCAAAAATTTATAAAACGACCAGTGCTGGCGATTGTGATCTCGTTGGCAATCATTTTTTTGGGTGTAATGGCAATGGTCACCAGACCTGTATCCCAGTTTCCGGATATTGCACCTCCCCGTGTAATGGTATTTATTGCTTATCCGGGATCTAGTGCCGATGTGCTTGTTAAATCTGCCCTTATTCCATTGGAAAGAGCCATTAATGGAGTTCAGGGGATGCAATATATAATTTCAGATGCCACAAGTGCAGGAGAGGCAACCATTCAAATTGTATTTGAGCCCGGAACAGACCCTAATGCAGCTGTAGTAAATGTAAAAACCCGCGTAGATCAGGTGATGAATAATTTACCTCCTCTTATTCAAAGAGAAGGGGTAGTGATAACTCCTATTCAGCCAAGTATGCTGATGTATGTGAATTTGTATAGTAAAGATAAAAATGCAGATGAAAAGTTTCTATACAATTATGCAAACGTTAGCGTTTTACCAGAGTTACAGAGAATAAAGGGAATGGGAAGAGCACAAATATTAGGGAGCAGGCAATTTGCAATGAGGATTTGGCTGAAGCCTGACAGGATGCGCGCTTATAATATTTCTACTGAAGAAGTAATGGAGGCAATGAAAGATCAGAGTGTAATCGGTAGACCTGGTCGAATTGGGCAGGCTTCAGGTAAAACTGCACAATCGCTAGAATATGTATTGATATATAAAGGACGGTATAATAAGCCTGAGGAATATGAAAATATTATTGTACGGGCAAATGCAAGCGGGGAGAATATTAAGTTAAAAGATATTGCGGAAGTAGAATTAGGAAGTGAATTTTTTGATATTTATTCTAATAAAGACGGATATCCTGCTGCATCTATTGTTTTGAAACAAAACTTTGGAAGTAATGCAAGTAAAGTAATTGAGCAGGTAAAAGTGAAGCTGGAGGAGTTAAAAAAGGATTTTCCTCCTGGAATGGAGTATGAAATTAACTATGACGTTTCAAAATTTGTTAATGCTTCTATAGATAAAGTTTTACATACACTAGTTGAAGCCTTTCTTCTTGTTGCGTTAGTTGTTTTTATATTTCTGGGAGATTGGAGGTCTACCTTAATACCAATTATTGCAGTACCAGTTTCTTTAATTGGCACTTTCTTTTTTATGCAAATTTTTGGTCTTACTATTAATCTAGTAACCCTGTTTGCACTTGTTTTGGCAATTGGGATAGTTGTAGATGACGCCATTGTTGTTGTAGAAGCAGTTCATGCTAAAATGCATGAAGAGCATTTATCACCTTTTTCGGCAGTAAAAAAAGTCTTGGGAGAAATTAGTGGGGCGATTATTGCGATTACTTTATTTATGTCGGCTGTTTTTGTCCCTGTTGCTTTCATGACTGGACCTGTAGGGATATTTTATAGACAATTTTCTATAACGATGTCAAGTGCCATTATACTTTCTGGGATTGTTGCTTTAACATTAACGCCTGTTCTTTGTGCTATAATTTTAAAAAGTAATCATGATAAAGGTATTAGCAAATCGCCTATTACATTGTTTATTGATTGGTTTAATAAGCGTTTTGATATATTAACGGAAAAATATACCAGACTTCTTAATTTAATTGCTAATAGAAGAGTTGTTACTTTTTTAATTCTGCTAATCTTTTGTGCAGGTATCTTTTTTGTAGATAAAACCTTACCATCTGGCTTTATACCTAATGAGGATCAAGGTATGATTTATGCCATTATTCAAACTCCTCCAGGTTCTACTTTAGAAACTACAAATGATGTTGCCAGAAAGCTTCAGAAATTAGCGGAAGAAGTAGAAGGGATACAGTCAGTTTCGTCTTTAGCAGGTTACGAGATTTTAACAGAAGGACGCGGGTCAAACGCAGGGACATGTCTGATAAATTTAAAAGATTGGTCATTGCGCCATCATTCAGTAAAAGAGATTATTGAAGAGTTGGAGGAAAAATCAAAAGATTTCGGTGCTGTTATTGAGTATTTTGAACCACCTGCCGTTCCCGGTTATGGTTCTTCAGATGGCTTTTCTTTGCGATTACTCGATAAAAATGCAACGGTTGATTATGAAGAATTTGATAAAGTAAATAAAGATTTTATGGCCGCTCTTTACAAGCGTAAAGAGCTAACCGGTTTATTTACTTTTTTCGCAGCTAATTATCCCCAATATGAGTTGATTATAGATAATGAATTAGCCATGCAAAAAGGCGTTTCTATTGGGAAAGCCATGGATAACCTAGATATACTTCTTGGCAGTACTTACGAACAAGGATTTGTGCGTTTCAATACTTTCTTTAAAGTATATACACAGTCAGCCCCGGAATATAGAAGACTCCCAAGTGACGTTTTGAATCTTTTTATAAAGAACAACAAGGATGAGATGGTTCCTTATTCTTCTTTTATGACATTAAACAAACGGCAAGGACCTAATGAAATTACTAGATTCAATTTGTATACTTCTTCCTCAATTAAAGGAGTACCGGCAAAAGGATATACAAGCGGAGATGCAATTAATGCCATTCGGGAGGTAGCAAAAGAGACTCTGCCTCAAGGATATGATATTGCATGGGAGGGACTTTCTTTTGACGAGGCAGATAGAGGGAATGAAGCTTTGTATATTTTTATCGTGGTATTAATATTTGTTTATTTACTTCTAGCAGCACAATACGAAAGCTTTATAATACCACTTGCTGTAATTTTTTCTTTGCCCGTTGGCATCTTCGGATCTTTCGTTTTATTAAAATTAATGGGTCTTGCAAATGATATTTATGCACAGATGGGATTAATTATGCTAATTGGACTACTAGGAAAAAACGCAATTCTGATTGTTGAATTTGCTGTTCAAAAACACCAGCAAGGAGCCACTGTTTTAGACGCAACTATTGAAGGTGCTAAAGTTAGATTTCGTCCTATCTTAATGACATCATTTGCATTTGTTGCAGGGTTGATTCCACTAGTTGTAGCTCATGGCCCCGGTGCAGATGGTAATAGAACCATTGGTTCTTCTTCTTTAGGTGGAATGCTATTTGGAACTGTTTTCGGTGTGATTATTATACCTGGTTTATATTTTATTATGGGTAAAATGGCTGAAGGAAAGCATCTAATCAGGGATGAAGATGAAAGTCCACTGTCAGAACATTATGTAAATAGTTATAATGACTCCAAACTTTTGCATAAGCTCAAGAAATTATTAAAACGAAATAAGAAAAAGCATGAAGAACAATAATATCCTGAGTCTGTTGACGGTATTGTCGGCAGGGCTCATTTTAAATGCTTGTAAATTGCCTGTTATCAGTATAAAAGATACAAATATATCTTTGCCCCTTTTTTATACAGGCACAGCCACTACTGATACTTCATTGGCCGGTACAATAGCCTGGCGAAAGTATTTTAATGATCCGTTTCTGATTAGTCTGATTGATACTGCATTACAGAATAACCAGGAATTGCGAATTATTTTGCAGGAAATTGAAGTTGGTAAAAATGAAGTAAAAGCAAGGAGAGGAGAGTACCTGCCTTTTGTAAATGCCGGTTTTACTACGGGATTTGAAAAAAGTGGGCAATACACAAGAAATGGTGCAGTTGAAGAAGCATTAGAAATCAAGGAGGGGCACAAATTCCCCAAACCATTACCAGATGTTCTTTTGGCTGCTAATGCCAGTTGGGAACTAGATGTCTGGAAAAAATTACGAAATGCCAAAAAATCTGCTGTTTTAAGTTATTTAGCATCCATTGAGGGTAAAAATTTTATGGTGACTCAATTGGTTTCAGAAATAGCCAGTGCCTATTATGAACTACAGACATTTGATAATTTACTCAATATCTTAAATAGTAGTATTGAGATTCAAAGTAATACTCTCTCTGTAATTCGAAAAGAAAAAGATGCTGCAAAGGTTTCGCAATTGGCAGTGAATCGTTTTGAAGCACAATTGTTAAATACCCAAAACCTTCAATATTCCATACGCCAACAGATTGTGGAAACAGAGAACCGGATTCATTTTTTATCGGGGAAATATTTGTCAAAAATTCAAAGATCAGTAATGACAGATAATCCCCTTTTACCTGAGCCTTTTACTGCAGGGATTCCTTCCCAACTCTTGCAAAACCGACCTGATTTGAAACAAGCAGCTTTGGAATTAGAGGCTTCCAAACTGAATATTGAAGTAGCCAAAGCCAATTTTTATCCATCTTTCCGTTTAACAGCCGGACTCGGTTTTCAATCTTTTAATCCTGTATTCTTGCTTAGCCCGGCTTCGGTTTTATACAATCTGGCAGGAGATATAACGATGCCTGTAATTAATAGGAATGCCATTCAGGCTATTTACCAGAATGCCAGTGCCAAGCAAATTCAGGCCGTATATAATTATGAAAGAGCAATATTGAAAGCATATATAGAAGTATTGAACCAATTGAATGGGATTGATAACTATACTAAGAGTTATCAGACTAAAGAAAGGGAAGTCAATATTCTAAGTAATTCTATTGCCATCTCTAATAATTTGTACAGAGCCGCCAGGGCCGATTATGCTGAAGTTTTACTTACACAGAAAGAAGCCATTGAGTCTAAGATTGATTTGAACGAAATACAGTTGAAGCAAAAATTAACAAAACTTAATTTATATAAGTCTTTGGGGGGAGGCTGGAATTAGTGTTTTTTTGGGTAACTACCTCCATCGTAGATCGTTGGAGGTGGTTTTTAATTATTTTTATATAATTCCTGTGTTCTATGCGTAATATACTTTATCATAAATATTCCGATTTGTGTTGACAGGGCTTGTTTTTTTAGGTGTTTTCTTTTTCATGAATATAATAATTCAAGTTGTTTTGCCATTTCCAATCATTAAGTGATAAGATGAAGCCATTTCTTGCTTTTGCTATTGCAGTTGGAGTAGCCAAAATAATATGGATACCTACCGAGCGGGTTAAATCTCCGGTTGCTACTTATGGAGTAATTGGAGCTTTTGTAGTGGGAAGCATAGGATTTATTGGAGGTTTTTTGGGCCCCATTATTTTAAGGCCGGAATCACCTCAAGGGCCACTGCTTGGAATTTTTTTCACGGGTCCAATCGGATTTGTTGTCAGTTTAGTTGGTGGTATTGTTTACGGGTTAAAAATGGAAAAGAGACAGCGTAAGTAGATTTTACAGTTGGCTGACGGATGATTCGTCTGTATAATTCAATTTTGTTTTACAGAATTGCACTATGAAAAATTACATTGAATACATCCCCATTTTTACAACAATTTTTTCAGTTTACTTTTTCAAAGAAATATTCAGTCATTATCAATATCGGAAAACTACGTATTTGTTATGGTGGTCTTTAGGTGTTTTGACGTTCGGTTTGGGAACTTTGGCAGAGAGTATTAATATGCTGATTGGATGGAGTATCTCAAACGTTCGTTATTGGTACATTGTGGGTGCATTATTAGGAGGCTTTCCCTTGGCTCAGGGGAGTGTCTACTTGTTAATGAAGAGAAGATTCGCTGATATTTCCAGTATTTTAATTGTGATATTGATTGTTGTTGCATCGGTATTTGTTGTCTTAACTCCTGTTTCAATTCCAGACAATTTCAATTATAAGTTAACCGGAAAAGTATTTGAATGGAAATGGGTTCGATATTTTTCTCCCTTAATTAATATTTATGCGTTTTTATTCCTGGTAGGAGGAGCTTTTTATTCTGCTATTAGATACTATCGGCAGGGGATAAAAGAAGCCCCTTTTCGGGGTAATATTTTTATTGCTGTAGGTGGGTTGTTGCCGGGTATAGGAGGATCTTTTACCCGAGCCGGATATGTTGAAGTTTTATATGTAACAGAATTTATAGGACTGATACTTATTTATTACGGGTATAGAATTATCAAAATGAATAAGGCTTAAAATGGAAAAGAATATTCTTGGTTTTCTTATATTTATAGCATAAAGCTATAAAAAATGCGGAAAATTTTATTATTTATAGTTCTGGGTTGTTTCTTTACACTCAATGCACAAAATTATTCTAAAATAACGGATCGCCTTAATAGCTATAATCCTTTACAGATGGTGAGGATGACTTCTTCATCCTTTTTAATGAAGCATGTGTATCAGCTGGAAAAGGATCAGAAGTTTCTGGATAAGCTAACTGATTATGAAAAGTTATCCAAGGGATTGGCTAAAGATATCGCTAAAATGGTTTCGCGAAATGATTGGCCTGCATGGATAAAAGATGGCATTGATGATACAGAGGAGCTAATTTTTAAACAATTGGTTGGGGTATTGTTGTCTAATTACAAATATTACAATAATGATGTACTAATAGCATTTCATCCTGATTTGAATTTTCAATTACCTGAGAAATATAAGTTTAAAGAGACATTCTATTTTAAAGTAGATAACCAATATAATTTTGACGAAATTAATCCAAAGACAGATAATAGTTCTACAATCAATCAGGCCAATATTGCCCGATGGCACGAAGAATTAATGACGAAATATAAAAACGTCAAACCTTTAAATTGGAAAGCAAAATCCAATTGGATTTTTCATTATTCGGCTGAAACAATTGCAGGGCATAAATTTTTACGGGATGGTATAAGTATTTTGGAAGCCCGCAAAATAGTTAAGGGTACTAGTATTAATCCATATTATTTAGTGGAATTTTCCCGGGAAAAGAATTACCCAATGGGCTTGAGTTGGAGTAGCACGGATTTTTTGAATTCATTGAACATTCTGGAACTGTCTTCAGAAATTTCAGGCTATGAGTACGATCTTACAAAGGATGAACATAAGATTGAAAAGACAATCTATTATTATATCCCCGAAAAGGAAAATCCTCAATTCAAGGGAATAGTTGCCGTAAGTCCCAATAAAGGCGTATTTGGGACAATTAAAGTCTTATATCCACTGGGTGATACTGCTTTAAAATATGATCGGATAGATGTGTCAAAATTGAAGAAACCGACGACTAATAAACACACTGTATTTTCTATCCCTCCCTCAAAAAGAGGCAAATTCTCTATATTAATTCAGGATTACGTAAATCAGTTTCAAAATTATGGAAAGGGAGGAATTATTTCTAAAATCACGGATGGAACAGTTAGGGAGATTTACTGGAACGATCAAATTGGCGAATACGGAACAGATACGCTCTTGATAAATGAAAAAACAGGTAAAATATCTTATTGGGCTTATATGTCTCCTTACAAGGATACAGGTCTTTCGTTTCAGCAGTGTAAAGATATTTCAAGTGACCTTTTTTATATCCTTATTCGTAATAATCATTTTGCGGGTATGGATGGGTTTAGTGTGACCAGAAAACCGGAAATTAAAGTGGAGGGTGAAAAGGAGTTGAAAGGGAAGGAGGCTGTTCTAGGCAAATATGTAACACAGTATTATTTTGCCCATTCAACCGATTTTGATACCAATTATGCTTATGATAGAACAATTGCTAGTAAGTATGTTAACAATCTTAGAATAAGAGTATTGATAAAGCCAATCGATGAAAAAAACGATAAGTACTATGTTTATTTATTGTTTTTTGAGCCTTAATACTTTTCACTCCAGCTGAATATTTCTCTAGCAATTTGGTTTTTCTCCTGCTTAAGATAATGCAGATAAGCTTCAGCAACCGGGGAGTGTTTTTTACCTTTTAGCCAAATCAAACTCCAGGTAGTCTTAACCGGCATGCCTTTTACGGGAATGATGAATAGCTGTTTATTCATCAGTTCATTTTTTATTCCAATAATTGGCATGATGGAATATCCTAATCCTGCAATAATAGCTTGTTTTACAGCTTCATTAGTGCTCAATTCCATTTTTTTTAGGACGGAAAGTTTTTTCTTCTGGATAAACTGTTCCATTGCTTGTCGGGTTCCGGATCCCTTTTCCCGAAAAATCAATGGCAGGTCTTCAATATTACTGTTTGTTTTTTCATTACCTATCAGGAACAATTTATTGGGGAGTAAATCTATCTTTTCAATGTTAATGGCTGCTGGTAAAATGGATACTAATGCAAAATCTATTTCGTTTTTCTCAAGGCTTTCAATCACTTTCGATTTATTGGTTACATCCATATTCAACTGGACGCCGTTATTTTTATGCATGAATCCGGATAGAAAATAGGGCATTACATATTTGCCTGTGGACACAACCGCGATTTTTAGTTTCCCGGTCATTTGCCCTTTATAAGCCAGTGTTTTGTTATTTATGGCATTAACCTGATAAATAATATTTTCTGCAGAAACGGCAATTTCTCTGCCAAAATCAGTAATGTGTATTTTTCTGCCCAGCACTTCTGTTAAGGGAATATCAAACTGATCCTGGAAGTTTTTTAACTGAATGGAAACAGCAGGTTGTGTTAAATGGAGTTCTTCCGCTGCCTTGGTTATACTTTCCGTTTCTACAATCTTTAAAAATATCTGTAGTTGATTTAAGGTATAATTCATAAAAATAACTTATGATAAGCATTATAAAGATAAATAAAAAATATAGATTACTTCTCCTCAAATTTGCACCGTTAAATAATTGAATATTTATGAAAAAGAGGGATTGGCAAATAATGGTTGGATTGATTGTGTTCTTAAGTACTATTCTGATTTCATTTAAATCGGATAATCCTATCAACAGTCAATTATGGTCTTCGCTTTCAGTTATTACCGCTGTTTTTACTATTCATCACCAGGTAAGTTCGCCTAAAAATGAAAATACGCATGAATAATCGCCTTTTTATTGTTTGCCCGTTTTCTAATTTAGAATACACCCTTAAGAAACAATACGGTCAGGATTCGCATTTCCTTTCAGTACCTGCAGGGCTCATTTCAGCGAACGATAACATTTTTCTGGATAATCTGAAAAGGGTTACTACTGCAAATAGTATCAGTGAAATTTACGTAACCAATGAAGTGTCTAACAGTTTTGTGCTCTCTGTAATGAATGATACCTATAAGCGTGATATAGCATTTTTAAACCCGGTTGCTGATTTAAAAGAGGAATTCTGGATGGAGAGATTTGCGGGTTTAACACCCAGGCAGCAGATTCTTAAAATGGCTGAACTGATTGTTGAACTTTCTGTAGAATCGCTGCAGTCTTCTCTGGTTTCTATAAATGTTGAATCTGCTCAGTCCTTAACAGTAAGGGGTATTGTACTATCTAAAGAAGCTGGATTCTTAAAAGAGCTGAAGAAAATGAATCGCTATAAAATTGCTTATGGACTTTAATTTACTGCTGGAAAACCTAACCAATCCGGCTTTGTTGTTTTTTATACTTGGAATTGTTGCTGTTTGTGTTAAAAGTGATCTGGAAATTCCCAACAATTCTTCCAAATTTATTTCTCTCTATTTGTTATTCGCCATTGGATTCAAAGGTGGTCAGGAATTGTCTCATGAACAATTCAATCTTGAAATATTGGGAACCATGTTAATGGGGGTTGCCATTTCTGTATTTATTCCGGCTTATACTTTCTTTATTTTAAAAAAGCGGTTAGGTATTTTTAATGCAGGTGCTATTTCAGCGTCTTACGGTTCTGTAAGTGCTGTTACTTTTGTAACGGCAGTTTCTTATTTGGAAGCACATCAATTAAATCTGCATGGTCATATGGTGGCCATTATGGCATTAATGGAATCGCCTGCTATTATTGTGGGGCTTTTATTAATCAATTTCTTTAACACTGAAGAGGCAAGTACAATTAAAAAGAGAGAAGTTTTTAAGCATTCTTTTACCAATGGATCTGTATTACTGATACTAGGTAGTTTGTTTATTGGATTTGTAGCTGATGCCAAACAGGCTGAAGGTATTAAGCCTTTTACCAATGATTTATTTAAAGGATTTCTGGCTATTTTTTTATTGGATATGGGTATAACCAGTGGTAAGAAATTAAAGGCTTTCTTTTCATTTGGATTATTTCCCTTTTTATTCGCCTTCCTGATTCCATTAATGAATGGGGTTGTTTTTGCCTATATTAGTTCACTGGTTACAGATGATATCAGTAATCGTTTTGTGATTGCCATACTAGCTGCAAGTGCATCTTATATTGCGGTTCCGGCTGCCATGAAAATTTCCGTTCCTAAGGCAAATCCTGGTTTGTTTTTACCAATGGCATTGGCGGTTACCTTTCCTGTAAACATAACGATAGGGATGCCCCTGTACTTTTTTGTTGTACAACATACTTGACAAAATCATTTAGACGGGGTATATTTAGTAAAATTACTTTTATGAAGCATAAAATTCTAAATATACTATCAATACTTTGTGCCTTATTGTTTCTGAACGGGGGCTTTAATAAGTTGTTTAATTACATCCCCGTACCTACAGATTTGCCCCCTGCTTTGGTGGCTGACAATGCTGCATTCATGGAAATAGAGTGGCTGATGCCTTTAGTGGCTGTTATAGAAATTTTGGGTGGGTTGCTTTTAATATTCAGAAAGACAAGGGCAATTGGCGCATTAGTAATTTTCCCAATCATGTGCGGTATTTTGTTGATTCATGCCACTGTTGCACCAAGTGGTTTGCCATTGGCAATTGGTTTATCTTGTATTCTTGGCTGGATTATGATAGAGAATAAAAACAAATATTTGTCTTTATTAGATTGATTCCTAGTAATAAAGGAATCATTCTTTTTCATATGTTTTAAATTGGCACAATATTGGCTCCTGAGTTGATACTTTTTTGTATTCATCCAAAACGAGCCTTATGATAACTGTAATTATTCCCACATTAAATGAAGAAGAGACTATACAAAGTGTTATTCAGTTTGCATGGTCGCAACCCCAGGTAACCGAAGTGGTAGTGGTTGATGATAAGTCTATTGATGCAACTGTTGCCATTGCTGTAGCTAACGGTGCTAAAGTAATAACCAGTACAAAATTGGGTAAAGGGTCTTCTATGAAAGACGGGGTTTTGTTTGCCTCTAATCCTATCGTTGCATTTCTGGATGGTGATATAGATCCTTATCCGCATTATACTATTAAATTGTTAACTGATCCTATTTTAAATGGGGAAGTTGATTTTGTAAAATCCTCCTTCAGCAGAAATGCCGGCAGGGTAACTGAATTGGCCGCCAAACCACTGTTGAGTATTTTTTTTCCTGAATTATTAAGGTTCAGTCAGCCACTAAGCGGAATGATAGCAGGTAAGAAAAAGTTGCTGGAACAACTGGATTTTCGTGAGGATTACGGGGTGGATATTGGTATTTTAATAGACATGTATCTGATGAATGCAAAAATGAAAGAAGTAGAAATTGGATACATAGAAAATAAAAGTAAACCCTGGCAGGCTTTAGGAAAAATGAGTAAAGAAGTAGCTCAGACTATTATTGTTAAAGCGGCCAATTCTAATAATCCCAGGTATAATTTTGAAGAACTGGGTGTGCTAAATGAAATCAGAACCCAAATGGAACTGGCGTTAAGCGCCAATCTGGGTTCTATGGAAAAACTGATTGTATTTGATATGGACAATACTTTGTTGCGAGGCAGATTTATAGATGCCTGTGCTGAAAGATTCGATTTTAAAACATCACTGATGAATATCAGGTCCTCTGAGAGTAATCCGATTTTGCTTACCAAACATATTGCTACCCTTTTAAGGGGAAAGACTCACCAGGAATTAATTGAGCTTGCCGACCAGATTCCCGTTGTAGATGGAACAGCTGAAATAATAAAGGAACTGAAAGACAGAGGATATATTATTGGTATTATCTCTGATAGTTATGATTGTATTACCCATCATGTAAAAAATAAATTGGGAATGGATTTTTCATTGTCGAATGAACTTGAGTTTTCTAAAGGTGTTTGTACAGGAGAAGTGAAAATTCCCTCTTTTTTATTTAACAATGGAAAAAGTGTATGCCGGCATTCACTTTGTAAGACCAATGCAGTACTTAGCTTATTGGAAAAATATCAGATTCCCAAAGAAAATTGTATTGCCATAGGGGATAGTATGAATGATCTTTGCATGATTAAAGAAGCGGGTCTGGGAATTGCTTTCTGTTCACAGGATGAATTATTGAATCATCATGCAGATATCATTCTGAAAGAACAAAGTTTTGCTGAATTGCTTTCTATTGCATAGCTTATTTAGATATTGTCAGAATAGACGAGCGCGAAGTATTTTAATGGTTTTTTGTTTAAATTTAATTGAGTTTACCTACAGTTCACATTAAAATCTGCACAAGTCTTGAATAATTTCTTCACCATTCTTCCCGACCTGATTGGGACTTTTGCCTTTGCCATGAGTGGCATTAAAATGGCTTCCCGAAAAAATGTTGACTGGTTTGGGGCATTTATGATTGGACTAGTTACTGCCATTGGTGGAGGAACAGTGAGGGATTTATTGTTAGATGTAACTCCTTTCTGGATGCTTGATAGCCGCTATTTTATTACTACCGGTGTTGCTTTGCTGGCAACTTTGGTTTTTAAGGAAAAACTGATGCGCTGGACCAATACCCTTTTTTTATTTGATACCATAGGATTGGGATTGGTTACGATTATCGGTATTTCCAAATGTATGGATGCCGGCTTTCCTTTCTGGGTTTGTATTGTTATGGGAACCATCACTGGTTCTATAGGAGGCGTATTAAGAGATGTTCTGTTAAATGAAGTTCCCTTACTATTACAAAAAGATATCTATGCAATGGCATGTGTGATTGGTGGTCTGTCATATTTTTTGTTATTGGAAATAAATATGACGAAAGATTTGGCTGCGCCTCTTGCTGCAATCATTGTGATGCTGGTAAGATTGATTGCCATTCAGTTTCATATTCATTTACCTGTATTAAAATCTGTTCACGACAAAGAAGCTGATGATTCATTTCTTAATAATAAACCTCCCCAACAATGAAACCTATTAAAATTGAAGTAAAATGGGCTATTCTATTTTCTATCATGACCTTGCTCTGGATGGTAATGGAGAAGGTTTCGGGTTTACATGGTAAGTATATCGATTACCATTTATACCTCACCAATTTATTTGCTATCCCCGCTATCTGGATGATGGTACTGGCTTTGAAAGAAAAAAAGAAACTGGATTATGCTGGTGATATTACTTATGTACAGGGATTGGTTTCAGGGATTTACCTTTCATTGATTATTGCGGCTTTAACACCTTTAACTCAATGGATTACTACTTATGTAATTACTCCTGAGTATTTCCCCAACGTTATTAAACGATCGGTTGAAATTGGGTACTATAAAACAACGGAAGAAGCTGTTGCTAATTTTAATTACAAGAATTATGCAATACAGGGTACCATTGCTGCATTTGTTATGGGGCTATTGACAACAGCGATCGCCATGATTTTTATCAGAACCAAAAAATCTGCTTAAGCCAAAGCCTGTAAAATATCGGCCAGAATATCTTCTTTATTTTCCAGGCCTACACTGATTCGGATAAGGCCAGGCGTAATGTTTACAGCCTGCCTTTCCGCTTCTGTTAATTTCGCATGTGTAGTGCTGGCCGGGTGAGAAGCAATGCTTCTGGTGTCTCCCAAATTAGCAGTTAGTGAGAGCATTTGCAGTTGGTCTAAAAATTTTCTGCCGGCTTCAATCCCCCCCTTTAATTCAAAGCAAACAATACCGCCACCATTTTTCATTTGCTTCACAGCAATAGGATGATGCGGATGCGAAGGCAGGAATGGATATTTCAATTGTGCAATAGCAGGATGGTTTTCTAATGCCCTTGCCAGATACAAGGCATTGGCTGCATGCCTTTCCATTCTTACATCCAGGGTTTCTAAACTCTTGCTCAATACCCAGGCATTAAAAGGAGACAATGCAGGTCCTGTACTTCGGCAGAACAGATAAATTTCTTTGATCAATTCTTTTTTACCTACTACCGCTCCCCCTAAAACACGGCCCTGTCCGTCGAGCCATTTGGTGGCAGAATGAACTACCAGGTCGGCTCCAAAATCAATGGGCGTCTGGTTTACAGGCGTAGCAAAGCAGTTGTCTACATTTAGTATGATATTGTGTTTTCTGGCAATCTTACCAATCATTTCCAGGTCTAATACTTCCAGTCCGGGATTGGTTGGGGTTTCCAGGTAAATCATTTTGGTATTGGGGGTAATGGCTGCTTCCCAGTCTTCAGCAGTTGCATTGGCGTCTATGTATCCGTATTCAATTCCATATTTGGGCAGGTATTTGGAAATAACCGTATGAGTGCTTCCGAATATAGAATTACAGGATAGTAGTCGGTCGCCTTGTTTCAACAGGGCCATAAAGGATCCGAATACAGCACTCATGCCGGAAGCAGTTGCATAACCGGCTTCTGCACCTTCCAGCGCAACTAGTTTATCAATGAACTCCTGAACAGAAGGATTGCTGAATCTGGAATAAATATTATCATCCGATTCATCAGCAAATGCGGCTCTCATTTCTTCTGCATTATCAAAACAAAAGCTGCTGGTTAAAAACATAGGAGTGGAGTGTTCCATTTCACTGGTTCGCTCTGTCTGAATTCGGATGGCTTTTGTTTCTTTTTTCATCTGTTGCCGCTGCTTTTAAAAATTTACATAAAGGTACGCTTCAGTTGTCTTTATTTTGCGTAAGAATTCCAGCCAATGGCATTACAGACTTTTACCCATACAGCCCCTTTTGTGTTAGAGAGTGGTTCCAGCATCCCGGAGCTAAAGATTGCCTATTATACATACGGCAACTACGTTTCAGGTACATCCAAAGTGGTGTGGATCTGTCATGCATTAACAGCCAATGCGGATGCAGCAGATTGGTGGAAGGGATTGGTTGGCAATGATTTTTTAATTAATCCTTCTGATTATTTTATTGTTTGTGCCAATATCATCGGTTCCTGTTATGGGTCTACGGGTCCTTTGAGTATGAATCCTGCGACGCAGACTCCCTATTATTCTGATTTCCCGATGGTGACCATCAGAGATATGGTAAAAGCCCATATGGCATTAAGGGTGCATTTGGGTATTGATCAGATTAATTTATTGATGGGTGGAAGCATGGGTGGCTATCAGGTGCTTGAATGGGCTTTGATGGAACCGGAATTAATCAAGAAGCTTTTTTTAATTGCTACTTCTCCTTCTGAATCTGCCTGGGGTGTTGCGGTGCATACAGCACAACGCCTGGCCATAGAAGCAGACGGTACCTGGAAAGACCATACTACAATCGCGGGTGCTGCCGGACTAAAAGCAGCCAGAGCCATTGGCATGCTTACCTATCGGAACTATGCTACCTTTCAGGAAAGACAAACCGATCCCGATCCTGAAAAGATTGATGGATTCAAAGCTTCCTCCTATATCAATTATCAGGGCGACAAACTGGTGAACCGATTCAATGCCTACAGTTATTGGTTGCTTACCAAAGCCATGGACAGTCATCACCTGGCAAGGGGCAGAGGGGGCGACTTAGCTAAGGCATTAAGCCAGATTCAACAACCTACTTTGATTATTGGAATTGATTCTGATATTCTTTGCCCAATAGCAGAACAGGAATTCATGGCCAATCATATGCCGGATGCGCAGTTGCATATTATTGACTCTACTTATGGACACGATGGATTCATCATTGAAACACAGCAAATCACTTCCTTGCTGGCTCCCTTTGTGAATGGGCTATAGCGGGTGATATTTTTTTACAGCCTGCTGATAAACCAATTCTTTGTTTAAAGTCATGGGTTTGGTTTTCTGTTCCACAAACATTTGCATCTGATCGGTATAGTGGGGCGAATCTTTTCTTGCGGAAGCACCATAAACGTTCAGCGATTCAATGATGGGTCCATCTTTCGTAAATTTCACCAGTTCAATGTAAGCATCTCCCTGATTGCCTTTGTATAGGCCGTCTTTATATGGAATGGAGTACATGGGAGCTAACTGATCAGGCAATCCTGGTAGCGGAAGGGCTAGATTTCCTCGAACCAGTTTCTGTACATCACCCAATTGTAAATTGGTTCTGCTGAATTGCTGCAGCATAGTGGCTTTCGCAGATCTGAGGATTTCAGCTGCATCTTCCAATGATATGAAACCTTGTTTCATGTACTTGCTGCGCTTGGGAACAATATCATGATACACCATAAAGAAAGTACCTGCCCCAATATTAGTGGCGTCGCCTTTTTTGTCCCAGTTTTTAAGTTGCACTACTAAATCTGCTATGTCAGGATATTTTGTTTCATCTAATAGAAATAAGCTATCAATATTATAGGGGAAGTAAAAGGTGGAGGGGAACTGCCGGTCAAACTTGATTCGCTTAAAATCTTCATAGCTCACTTTATTCAGGGGTTGCAATAAAGCTTCAAAACGCTTGCTGCGGTTGTTTTCCAGGGTTTCATATCCCATCGTAATGTCGGTAACCACAGGGTTTTCCTTTCCCTCTGTAGAATGAAAAGGAGAGTGGTTGGTATTGTACACAAAACCAGTTGTTGGTTGCAAAACCTGAGGTAAAGCGCTGATGGGATGTAATTCATTCCATAAGGTTTTGCTGGTATTGCCGGGCAAAGTAGACTTCCAGTTATACCCTTTATTGCGGACTGGTATTCTGCCGTTGCTGATATAATAAATAGTGTCGTATTTGTCAGCATATACAATGTTGTAGCCGGGTATGGCTCGCATTTCCAGGGCTGCTTTGAATTCTGAAAAGTTTCTGGCCTTGTTAAAACGATACCATTGCTCCAGCCCACGGATATCCATTTGCGCCGGCATACGGATAGAGAAAGTTCCTCGATCTGTTTTTATAGTTGGACCATATTTGCTCCAGTAAACAGGTCTGGAAATATTAACTTTTAATAGCTTCAGTTTCACTTTAAAAACTGCCTTTTTTTCTTCCAGACTTTCCCAGTTTCCATCAAATAAATATTGGTTCTTGTTTTTAGCATGCATTTCCAATTGATATACATCTAATTTGTCAGGTTCATTTACTGTGTGTGCCCAGCCCAGATGCTCATTCACGCCATGTAAAATACTGGGAGCGCCGGGGAAATTGGCACCTAAAATATTCCACCCCTCTTCACTATTTAAATGTGCTTCGTAAAAGGCAACCGGTCCTTCCAATGGCTGGTGAGCATTGATGGCCAGATACACATTGCCGTCGGTTGTTTTTTTGCTATTGAAGGCGAATGCATTGCTCCCCTGCGTTTTAAAATTTTCCAGTAAAGGAACTGTCCCCCCGAAAATGGATGACAAAGCTTTGTCGGCTCCTGATAAAATACACAATTGCAAAACCGAATACCGGATCATGTCTTTGGGCGTAACCGGGAAAAGATTTTTTAATAAGACTTCTTTCTTATGCTTTTCTGCGTAGGCATTCAAACCCTCACAATATCCCTGTAATACTTTTTTAAAATCGGCTGAGAGGTCTGTGTCAAAACGGTCATCCACCAGCTCAGGAATTCTGAGTAAGCGCACGATATAATCCACTTGTGCCCCTTCCTTTCCTTTGTACTGGGCCAGCATGCCTTTCCCAGCCATTAAGGATTGTTGTATCGTAGCAAAATCATCTTCTGCATGTGCCCAGGCAAGTCCGTAGGCAACGGATGCATCTGTCTTTCCGAAAATATGCGGCACGCCCCATTTATCACGAATAATATCGATTTGATTGGGGTTTATTGGTCTTTCTAATTCTAAATTAATCTGGGCCTGAAGAGGGTATGAACCAATAATACAAATTAGAAAAAATACAATGCGACGCATAAAATGTTTTTTGTTCTTAACAAAACTAAGGGGATAAGGTTGATTGAACTAAATTGGTTTGCTCCTGTTATCTTTGTACAAATTTTACATCATGGGCATCTGGAATCAAATTCAGCAATACTTATTTATCAAGAAAGCAGACCCTGACGCTCCCAAATCTCAGTGGATGAAATACATGCACGGAATGAACCGTGTTTCCTTGGTTATGTTTTTACTGGCGGTGATTTTCATTCTGGTAAAGCAGGTCATTATACCGATGTTACGCTAAGTTTTCATTTGCGTTAAAGCTGATTATTCATTACATCTTTTGCAGAAATTCCATTATCAAATGGGCTGCATTTTTGGATGCATGACCACCTCCCGCCAATTTGGTGTAAAGCTCTTGGTACTCCGATTTTAGTTCGCTGATTTTTTCGGGATTGCTGGTGATAAATTGCAACTCCCTCACCAGGTTAGCAGTGTTTAGCTCATCCTGAATCAATTCCTTTACAATCTCTTTGTCCATGATTAAATTCACCAATGAAATGAATTTAATTTTTACCAATCTCTTGGCAATCTGGTAACTGATGGAACTGCCTTTGTAGCATACGATTTCCGGCACACCGAACAAAGCAGTCTCAAGTGTGGCCGTGCCGCTGGTAACCAATGCAGCAGTTGACTGTGATAACAAAGAATAGGTACTGTCTTTTACCACTTTTACGTTTTGCTGCCCCTCTAAGAACGGTTCGTAAAATGCATCATCCTGGCCCGGTGCCTGCGCTACCACAAATTCATATTGTGGAAACTTATCTGCAACACTCAACATGATAGGCAGTTTTTTGGCAATTTCCTGTTTGCGGCTTCCTGGCAATAAAGCGATAATTGGTTTTATATCAGACTGATTGGCCGATTTGAATTTTTCAATGACTTCAATGAGCGGATGCCCTACATAATGCACATCCCAGTTCCATTGTTGGGCGAAATAGTTTTTTTCAAAAGGTAAAATGCAAAGCATCAGATCGATGCAGGTCTTCATTTTTTTTACTCTGTTGGCTTTCCAGGCCCAAACCTGTGGTGCAATATAGTATACCACTTTAATGCCTTTTTTCTTGGCCCATTCGGCAATTCTTAAATTAAATCCAGGATAGTCAATTAAGATTAAAACATCGGGTTGATAGTTCAAGATGTCCTCTTTGCAGAATTTCAGATTGCCCAGAATAGTAGGCAGGTTCCTGATTACTTCAGTAAAACCCATGAATGCCAGATCTCTGTAATGCTTTACCAGATAAGCTCCGGTAGCTTGCATCAAATCTCCTCCCCAGCAACGGATATGGGCAGCCGGATTGGATAGTTGCAACTGTTTTATCAGATTACTCCCGTGCAAATCCCCACTGGCTTCTCCTGCAATTACATAGTATTTCATGGCGAATAACTAAAAAAATAGTTAAATAACTAAAAAATTAGTTGTTAAACTAAATATTTAGTTATAAGTTTACTCCTGTAAATGTACATCATGAAACCATTAACCAAAGCAGAAGAGCAAATAATGCAAACCATCTGGAAGCTGGAAAGCGCTTTCCTGAAAGACATTATTGATGCACAACCCGAACCAAAGCCGCATAGCAATACCATTGCTACGATTGCAAAGATCTTAGTAGATAAAGGATTTGTTGGTGTGAATCAAATTGGAAGGGTGCATCAATATTTTCCAATTGTAACCAAAGAGGAATATTCTTCCAGTACCATTCGTAATTTAGTGGAAGGGTATTTTGAAGGGTCTTTTGCCGATGCGGTTTCCTTTATGGTAAAACAAAAAGACATCAGTGTAAAAGAGCTGGAGTTGTTATTGCAGGAAATGAAAAAATCTAAAAAATAATACTATGCAAACCACCATTTATTATTTTCTTCAGGTAGTTTTTTGCTCTGCCATTATGATGGGGTATTACTGGCTTGTGTTGCGCGATAATAAATTCCATCAATACAATAGATTCTATTTGTTGGCGATTGCTGTACTATCCTGGCTGATACCTTTAATTAAAATTCAATGGAACGAAAGCACTTTCACAGGGGATGACAATATTTATTATTTGCTTTCAGCTGTAGCATCTAACAATACCGAACTCGAATCTAGTTTCAGTCAGCATTGGTATTCTATTACCTGGCAGAGGGGATTACAACTGCTGTATATCGGAGGCGTATCTGTTTTGTTTGTCAGTCTGATGATTTCATTGATTCGCATTTTTCAGCTACTAAAGCAGAGTAGTGCAAAAAAACTGGGTACGATTGATTTAATCATGACCAATGCTAAAGGAACACCTTACTCATTCTTCCAATTTATATTCTGGAACGAAGCCATTGATTTAAGCAGTGCAACGGGTCAGCAAATTTTGCAGCATGAAATTACACACGTAAAAGAAAAGCACTCTTTTGATAAGCTATTGATGCAATGCATTTTGATTGCAGGCTGGATGAATCCGGTTTTCTGGCTAATTAAAAAAGAATTACACATGATTCATGAGTTTATTGCGGATAAAAAATCTGTTGAGAGTGGAGATACTGCATCCTTGGCTCAAATGTTATTGACTACTGCCTATCCTCAACAAACCTTCAAGTTAACCAACCCCTTCTTTTTTTCACCTATCAAAAGACGTATTGCCATGTTAAGTAAATCCAACACAAGATTCAGCTACCTAAGAAGACTAATTGTATTGCCCTTATTGGCCATTATTGTAGTATTGGTGGCTTTCAGAAATGCACTTCCCACAGAACCCATATCAGTTGAAACAGTTGTAAAAACCATTTATAAAGATGTTGCCGGCAGGCCTGTTGCGGCCATCTCACCCATGGCTGTTAATTTGAAAAACGATTACACCATTGTCATCAATGCAGGACATGGTGGGGCAGATAAAGGTAGTGTTGGGGTTGATGGTAAATCAGTTGAATCTCAATTGACACTTGAACTGGCCAAAACCATCCAATCCCTGAACCAAAATAGTCGTTTGAATCTGTTTTTAACAAGAACAGAAGATGAAACACAGTCCTTAATGGAAATTGCTCAAAAAGCCAATAAATCAAACCCGGATTTGTTTTTGTCACTGCACTATAATGCAGCCAAGAATGCAAACCTTTCCGGAACCGAAATTTATATTGCCAGTCCGGGTAAAACCGATCGTTACAATAGTCATTTACAGTTTGCCAATCAGGTGGCCAATCAAGTGGATGATTTGAGTTTGCCTTTTAATGGAATCAAGAGCAGGAAAGATGGGATATACGTGTTACAAAACATCAGTTGTCCCAGCATTCTTATTGAAGCAGGATATATGAGTAATCCCAAGGATTTGGAAAAAATTACTTCCACCAGTTTCAGAGAGTCATTGGCAGTTGCCATTTTGAATGGTGTTCAGAAATATCTGGCGGATAAGGAGAACAATCTAACCTTGGCTGTAGCAACACAAAATGATGATTTTAACAATTCCGGAAAGGATACCCTTAAACTACTAGTTAAGAAAGTTGAATCTGAGGCAGGTAAATTGTCTTTTGATTCAGTGAGGTCATTTTCTTTTAGTAAAAGTGCTGAAGGTTTGGGTAGTGGCTTAAAATTATTTGCAAAAAACGGACAAAAGCCGCTAGTTGTTTTAAATGGGAAACAAGTAGAATATGAAATTTTGAATGAGATGAATCCCAATGAAATTGTATCAATTACTGTGCTGAAAAATGAGGCAGCTATTTCAAAATATGGGGCTGAAGGTGGTAATGGTGTATTAGAAGTTGTAACAAAAGATGCTAATCTAAAAAGCATTAAACCAATTCAGGAAGAAGATAATAATGATAGGTCTGGAATAAAATCATTTATGCGGCGCAATAAAGATGTCTCAAATGTTTCATGGAATCATCAGTACAAAACCATGGAAATCAAGCTTAAAGATGGTACTGAAGAAAAATATATTCTCAATAATCAAACGAGTATGAGAAGAGCTGAAGCCAAGTATGGAAAACTTCCAATTCCTGCTCCTCCGCCACCACCTACTCCAGCTCCGGCTAAGTTAGATCCCAATAAATATGAACCTCTATAATTAATTAAACAAACCACTTAATACCAAGGGAGATCAATGCATAAATACAGGTTGCAATGAATACTCCCTTGGCTGTTTTATCTTTTTGCTTGTTGATATATACTGTGAATACAATGGCATTGGCAATTAGGGCAATGGCAATAATGCCGCTCAATAAAGATTTCTGCATTAGCAATACCTGAAAGAATTCATTCAGGCTGAATAGACTGAACTTCCAGTAGTAATAACCGAATAGCCCAAAAACAGGAGCAATGAAACCTAATAGCAGGCCAAATGGAATGGAATCTTTATTCAGTAACATGGTTTTGCTTTATGTATAATCAGAACTTCCAGTTCTTTTCCAGTTGCTTTTTCAGGGTATAGTTGGTCAGGTCAAATTGAACCGGAACCACACTTACATAATTGTTCTTTAACGCCCATACATCGCTTTCCTTGCTCTTGTCAAAATTGACAAACTCACCAGTCAGCCAATAGTATTTTCTGCCATGCGGGTCTTTTCTTTCGTCAAATTTTTCCTGGTACTTGGCATAAGCCTGAGAACAGATCTTGATACCCTTAATCAGTTCAGCTTTTACTTTTGGAATGTTCACATTTAAACAAATATGCTTGTCTAAATTTTTGCTTGCCAGCAATTGCTCTACGATGATGCGTGCATATTGCTTGGCTCCGGTAAAGTCGGCTTCTATACTCAAATCCAATAAGCTGAATCCTATACTTGGAATGCTTTCAATGGAAGCTTCCAATGCAGCACTCATGGTGCCTGAATAAATTACATTAATGGAATGATTGGCGCCATGATTGATTCCGCTGATACAGATATCGGGTTTTCTATGCAATACTTTATCTACAGCTAATTTTACACAATCTACCGGAGTACCGCTACAACTATAAGCTTCAACATCTCCAAAATTGTGCACTCTGTGTAAACGCAAAGGTTCTCCAATGGTAATGGCATGGCCCATTCCGCTTTGTGGTTTATCGGGAGATACTACCACTACTTTGCCCAGCCCTTTCACCGCTTCCACCAATGCGTGTATGCCTGGCGCGGTATAACTATCGTCGTTGGTTACGAGTATAATGGGCTCTTCTTTCTTCTTGCTTGATTTTGCTTTCACTTTTGCCATATTGCAATGTACGATAAGACCGGGCCTATCTTTTCTTTTTGGGTGTTGTATTTGTGCTAAAAAATTTCAAAACCGGATACTCCACGGCCTGATTGCTGATTCCTTTTTCCGTTAAATACTGATCAAAGAAATTCCAGGTAAGTAAACCATCATCCGATTGTGGCTCCAGTGCATAGAAAATTAAGTTAGCCAAAGGTTGCGCCAGATCAATCAGGTAGTCCCCTTTTTCTGCAGTAAATGTTTTAGCAACAAATTTTCCTTCTGCAGATGCCATCTGGTGACCTTCGAATTTTCTGTTGGCTTTGGTGAATTTTTCTATGAGAAAACCCTCTCCCTGGAACTCTGTTTTTTTATCCAGCTTCTCTACCTTTGCACCCATGCGTTTTAAATGTTCCGCTATGCTATCCAATGCAGCTGGAATGATGTATCCTCTGGGTAAGGTTGCATTTACGGTATCTTTAAAATCTGCGTAGTAGTTTACTTTGTCTACGTGGATGATCCTCCCGGTTTTGGCCAGGGTAGTACTGCCATCTTCTTTTTTGAATGGTATATAATCATAGGTTCTGAAATCGCGAATACCATTGGCAGTGGGGACCATTTTGAATCGCACTCCCTTGCTGATTTTTCCTGCATTGTTTTTTACCTGTTCAATTGCATTCTTTTCTGCCTGTTGATTGATCTGCATAATTTCTGTCGCATTGCCATTGCAATAAGAAAGGATTTCTTTTACAAAGTGATAAGTGCTGTTGATGCGCTGATAAAAACGTTCGTGGGCAAATGACTCACTCAGAATAGACATTCTGTTGCGCAGGCCAATCTGATTGATGATATACCTTGGGTGATGATTGTAGGTGTAAAAGTTTTTTACCGGCCAGCCTTCTCTTGTATAGAAATCACCAAAGGGTCCAAACAATAAATCATTTTCCTTTTTTACTTTATCGGTAATATAAGGTAGTATGGTGCTGTTGGTATAATGATAAGGGCCGGGTTCTCCTGCAGATAAATAACCAGGTGCCCAGGTTAAATCATAACCATGCCAGGTGCCATTGGTGGTATGTAAATCCACTACCATCTGTGGATCCCAGCTATTCAGGATATTGGCTACCATAGCTCTGGTTTCCGGTGTTTCCATCTTAATGCCATCTCTGTTCAGGTCAAGTCCCTGACCGTTTTCCCTGATGCCGGTTTCCAGCGGGCTGTTCTCTTGCGACGGTCTTAATCCCTTTGCAAACTGGTCATTCCCATCTGTATTGTAAATAGGCACAAATACGATAATCTGATTACTTAGCAGATTAGATAAATTGCCTAATAAAATATCGCGCATCAACATCATGGATACTTCTTTTCCTTCCACTTCACCGCCGTGAATATTTCCCTGAATATAAACAACCGGCTTTCCTGATTTCCTGGCTTCTTCCGGACTGCTAACTGCTGGATTGGCCAACACTGCATAAGGTATGTCTTTCCCTAATGTGCTTTTTCCGATGGAACCTATTTGGATATACGGACTCATCGTTTTAATCGTTTGTAAAAACTGCATCACATCGGCATGGGAAGAAGTCTTTTCAAAATTGGATTTTTCCGGCGTTAACTGAAGTGAAGCTGGAAAACTTGCAGGAGACTGGGCGCTGATCTGAGATATAGAACCCATTAAGGCAAATAACAATAGTTTTTTCATGGCTTAATATTACAGCTGAAAAGTACTTCAATCGGGTCGTAGAATTGGCCCGCTGAAATAAAATTCAAAATAAATTTGGAAAAACTAAAAAGTTTAGTAAATTGCGCTAAAAGAATTAGTTATGTCAAACGCTGGAAGAAATCTGAAGTATCTGCGCAAACTGCGGGGCTGGACCCAGGAAGAGTTTGCCAACAAGCTAAAAATCAAACGTTCCCTGGTGGGGGCTTATGAAGAAGAGAGGGCAGAACCCAAGCTCGAAGTAATGGAGCAGGTTTGTTCTATTTTCAAATTAAGTCTGGAAGATTTTTTGTTTAAAGATTTATCTGAAAGCAAAGGCGGTTCTTATTTAGACAGAAGACGTCAGTTAAAAATGATCAGTGAATCTGCTGAAATCAGATTCGTTCCAGTGAAAGCTGCTGCGGGTTATATGACAGGTTATGCCGATCCGGAATTTGTAGACGAGTTGAATACATTCACTTTGCCTATGCTGGCACCTGGCCAATACCGGGCTTTCGAAATTATGGGAGACTCTATGTTGCCTACACCCAGTGGCAGTGTAATCGTTGGCGAAAAAGTGGAAGACCTGGATGATTTAAAAAACAGCAATACCTATATTGTTCTTTCCAAAAATGAAGGGGTGGCCTACAAGCGGGTAGTGAAGAACAACCGCCTGAAAAATAAGATTACTTTAATCAGCGATAACCCTCAATACGAACCTTATCATGTAAGCGCTGAAGATGTGCTGGAAATCTGGAAAGCAGTTTATATTTTACAGAAAGCCAATGCTGCTCCTGTTTGGGACGTAAATCAATTGGCGGGTATGGTGAATAATCTGCAGGAACAAGTGAGTAGCCTGAAAAAGAAACTGAATTAATGATCAGATCAATTTATTGAAAGAAGAATGGCTCACCAGCATTTATATAAAGTAGGAATTAAATGGACGGGGAATTTGGGAACCGGAACCAGTAATTACAAAGCCTATTCCAGAAATCACCTGGTTCAGGTGGAAGGTAAAGTGCCTGTTGAATCCAGCTCAGATCCTTTGTTCAGAGGAGACCCCAATCGTTACAATCCGGAAGAAATGCTGGTGGCTTCCTTATCTTCCTGTCATATGCTTTGGTACTTGCATTTGTGTGCGGATGCCGGAATCATTGTTACTTCTTATCAGGACGATGCCGAAGGGATTATGACTGTTGAAACATCAGGAGCGGGTCAGTTTACAGAAGTTACGCTCAGGCCCAGAATATCTCTGGCCAATATGCAGATGATGGATCAGGCCAATACCTTGCATGAAAAAGCCCATGCTTATTGTTTCATTGCACGTAGTTGTAATTTTCCTGTAAAGCACCAGGCGGTATATAGCATTGGTTAGTGAATGAGGAAGTCAGTAGCCTTTTAAATGGCTAACCAAAAATGTCTGCCGCTAATCTGAAAGTATTGCAGTGTGCTTCCACAATGGTTCTGATATCGGGTGAATAGCCACCTCCCAATGCAACAGCAACCGGAATTTGGTTCTTCTTCAATGTTTCAAATACCATTTGATCCCTTTGTTTGCAATCAGCAAGGCTGAGTTTTAATTTTCCGAATTTATCGGTATCCAATACATCTACCCCCGATAAATAGAAAGCAAAGTCGGGTTGAAAATCATCTACTAATTTGGGTAAGGTTTCTGATAATAGTTTCAGGTAGGTTGGTCCGTCTGTTCCATCCAGCAAACCAATATCTAGGTCTGATTTTTCTTTGTGAAAAGGATAATTATGTGCCCCATGCATGCTGAACGTAAAAACCCTGGCTTCCTTTTCCATGAGTTGGGCAGTACCGTTTCCCTGGTGTACGTCCAGGTCAATTATCAGTATTTTAGCAGCTAAATTTTTATCCAGTAAATAGTTAGATGCGACTGCCATATCGTTGAGCAGGCAAAATCCTTCTCCTCTAACTCCAAACGCATGGTGGGTGCCACCTGCAACGTTAAGTGAAACTCCATTTTTTTGTGCAGAAATAGCACAGTCGATGGTTCCCTGCGTGATGATTAATTCACGTTGGGTTAATTCAGGAGATTGGGGAAAGCCAATTTTTCTTTGCTCCGATGCGGAGAGGGTTTGATGAAGCAGTTTATCCAGGTATGCGGCATCATGTGTTCTTAAAACGGTTTCGGTTGAACAGGTTGAGGGACTAAAAAAGTTTGATGCGGAATAAGTTCCTTCATGCATCAGTTGTTCCGGAATCAATTGATACTTGAGCATGGGGAAACGATGGTTCTCCGGTAAGGGATGTGCATATATGGGGTCAAATGCAATTTGTATCATTTTGTCTGGATCAACTGATTGTTAACAATGGCAAATATCTGGTCTTCTTTTTTGGGTTTGATAGTAGCCAATCCACTGAATTTACTGAATGCAGGGAGGATGCAGTGATGCTTACCAAAATAAAAACAGGGTAAACGCAAGCTTTGTTTACTTAGGCCTTTAATAGTGATTCCCGGATGAATATGTCCGGAGAAAATATAAGCCGGGTGGTTTGTATCAGTTGCTTGTTCAATGTTGTTTTTATTTTTTTGGGCCTTTTCATCGTAGTCGTGCTGAAACTGAAATGGACCTGAAAGCAGCGTTTCCTGAATAATTTCAATAGCTGCAGCCTCATACCAGGATGCTGGTAAAATATCATGATTTCCCTTTACCATGGTTATCTGTAATTGACTGAAATCTCTTTTCCATTTCAGAAACCAATCCAGTTCTTCATTAACGTGGCTATGAAAAAAGTCACCCACTACCAGCACTCGCTGAGCTTTATAAAATTGAATGATGCTAAAAAAACGTAGAAGGTCTTCTTTGTAAATAGTTTGAGGAATGGCGATTCCGTTTTTTCTGAAGTGTCCTGTTTTTCCGAAATGGGTGTCTGAAAGAATCATTGTTTTTTCCTCTTCCCAGAATACCGTTCTTTCAGGTGAGAGCCACAAATGCTGTCCCCTGCAGATTAACAATTGATCTTCGTTCATAAATGCTAAGATAATTGTTGTTGCATTTTTTTCACACGATCTTCCAGTCTTTCTGAACTCAGGTTATTCCTGTTTAAACCATCCACTACTATCGGGAAGGAAAGTGGTGTTAATTTATCCGGATAGGTTAATAAGATTTTGCTTTTGGCAATGCGTTGAAGTGCCAGTCTGAGACGAACTTCATCCATTTGTTGAGTCAGCACTTCGTTGTAAGCTTGCTTTAACAAAAGATTGCCAGGGTCATATTCTTCAAATACTTTAAAGAGGAGAGAAGCGGATGATTGCAAGTGCCTGGCTTTGGTTTTTTCACCCGGCATGCCCTGAAAAATCAAACCTCCAATTACTGCAATATCCCTGAACTTTCTTTTGGCCATTTCTGTATTGTTTACACTCTGCTGTATATCTGTCAGCAAATTGTTATCACTTAATAGTTCATACACATTGCTGTCGTCAACGGGTATGGGAGTATCGCTTAATAATTCAAAGCCATAATCGTTCATAGAAATAGAAAAACTCATGGGTTGTATCCGTGATATTCTGAATGCCAGTATAGCGCTTAATGCTTCATGTACCTGTCTTCCCTCAAATGGGTACACCAGCAAGTGATAGCCATCTTTGCTTTCTATCTGCTCTATGAGTAATTCATTGGGTTGAGGGATATGTGATAAATTTTTCTGTATACTAAATAAATGATGCAAACTGTCCATTTCAATGCCTGCATTGGGTTGCAGTGCTTTTGAAAAAGTTCTTCTTAATACTTCTCCCAGGTTAGCAGTTAAACTCATTCTGCCTCCCAGCCAGGAAGGAATCAGTGACTTTTTAGCGGTTGATTTTTTAACCAGTACATTCATGTCTTTAATCATGATGAGCTCCAGGTTTTTACCCGCCAGTGTAAACACATCACCAGGTTCCAGTTTGCTGATAAAATATTCTTCAATTACTCCTACGTAGCCTCCGCTCAAAAATTTTACTTTCAGCATAGCATCACTCACTATGGTCCCAATATGCATGCGATGTCGCATAGCTATTTTTCGGCTATTGATTTTGTAGATACCATTTTCAATCTCTACTTTCCTGAATTCATCATACACTTGCAATGCCTGTCCACCTGTGGTAATTTGTTTTAAAATTTCCTGCCATTCATCTTCCTGCATATCTGCAAAGCAATACGTGGATTTTATTTCGGCATGTATTTTTTTTGGATCAAAACCTTCTCCACAGGCCAGCGTACATAAGTACTGGAGTAGCACATCAAAACACAAGACCAATGGGTCTTTACTTTCAATGGCTCTTTCTGTAACTGCGGTTTTTAACGCAGCGGCTTCCACCAGTTCCAGGCTATGTGTTGGTAAAAAATAAATCTTGCTGATTTCTCCGGGCCGATGTCCGCTTCTTCCGGCTCTTTGTAAAAACCGTGCAATTCCTTTGGGAGAACCCACCTGTATAACGGTATCCACAGGTCGAAAGTCTACGCCCAGGTCCAGACTGGCTGTGCAAACCACTGCTTTCAGTTTTTGTGTATGCAGTGCTTCTTCTACCCAAAGCCTTAGTTCCTGTTCTATACTACCATGGTGCAGCGCAATGGCTCCTGCTAAAGAGGGTGCCAGCGTTAACAGCGTCTGGTACCAGGTTTCGCTCATTCCCCTGGTGTTAATAAAGATCAGTGTAGTGTTACTGTTTTCAATAATAGGTATCAGGGTATGCGCCAGCTTAATCCCCAGGTGTCCGGCCCATGGATAAGAATCAATTTCGTTAGGGATGATGGTATGAATTTCCAGTGGCTTGTGAATAGAAGCCTGTATAGTAATGCCCGGTTTTTTTAATGGGCTTAAGAGTACTTCTCTTGCTTCTTCCAGATTACCAATAGTAGCACTGATGCCCCATACCTGTAAAGATTCGCTGCAATTTACCAGTCTGCTAACGGCCAGTTCTGTTTGTACGCCACGCTTACTTCCCAGCAATTCATGCCATTCATCTACAGCCAGTATTTTAAGAGAAGAAAAGTAGTTGGGATAATTTTTTTGCGTCAGCAACAGCTGCAGACTTTCCGGAGTAATGATTAGAATTTCCGGCATTTGTTTTTTCTGCCTGGCCCGATCGGCAGTACTAGTATCTCCGTTTCTGATGGCCACTTTCCATTGCATTCCCAAACTTTCAATTACTTCTTGCATGGCTCTGCCTATGTCTTTTGCCAGCGCGCGCAAAGGGGTTATCCATAGTAATTGTAAGCCATTGTTTTTTTGCTTTGCCCAATCAGCAGGATGCTCGTTGATAAACTGCATCAAGGCTCCCAGAAATACCGAATAGGTTTTACCACATCCTGTAGGGGCATTTACCAAACCGCTTTCTCCGGACAGAATTGCCAGCCAGGTTTGTTCCTGAAAAGGGAAGGGATGAAGTTGCTGTTGCTGCAGCCAATGGGTTACAATTTGAAATCCTTTACTGGCTTGCATGGGTTTTCTTTGCATTTCTGCATTTATCGCTGCAGTATTTTACTTCTTCCCAGTTCTTAGCCCATTTTTTTCTCCAGGAAAAAGGCTTGCCGCAGGTGGTGCAGTTTTTTTGTGGTAAATACGATTTGTTCCCTTTGTGGTTATACATGAAGTTAAAACAACCCCGAAGTAAAAGGGTTTACTGCACCAATTTAATTATACCATCTGATTTCCTGACGAAATAGAGTTTTTTATTTTCTAGATAACTGATTTCTCCGTTTTGTAAAACAGGTACAAAGTCGAACTCGTTAAATATTTTATAACTATTCTCAGAAAGCTGAGTTGCTAAATTGTTGGGATACTTTAATAAAAGTTTTCCAAAATGATACAAGGATTCAAAACCCTTGAAAACCATATCTGATGGCCTTCCTTGCAATTTATTCCTGTAAAGGGTTGATATTCTTTGCAACAGTTTGTCGGCCCTATTGTAATTAAAAGGAGTGGAGTAAATGATTTCTGTTCCCTTGCCCAGGTCTTTAATGGCATCCCAGGTGGGCATTCCCAGCACTATTGATTTATAACTTTTGTTGGCGGCTACAGATTTTACCAGATTCATTCCAAAACCTTCGTTAACAGTGCCACATAAAATAATATTGGTTCGGGTACTGTCTAACAAAGAATTGTATTGTGCAATATTAATGCTGTCAGTAACTGAAATGGCTTTCAGTTTTAATGGCAATGCAGGAGTCTTCTTGTTTAATTCCAGAAAGGTCTGTTCAATCATGTCTTCCAGCCCCCCGGATTTTTTTACATAAATAATAGGGTCAGTAGGATAGTTCTTCTGTAAGTATTTAAACAGCCCTTCTAAATGCGTTATTAAAGTGGGATTGACCAATGCAAAGAAAGGATTGGAACGAATGCCGGCATCATTGGGATATGTCGCTGATATCAATGGAATCTGTTTAGACTTTGCAAAGTCTGCCAGGGGCTTGATATCGGTTCTGTTATTAAAAGAAGCAATCAATAAAGCTATGCCATTTAGTTTGCCACTTTGAATAAGCTGTTCCAGGGTTTCCTGTTTGTTTTTTAAATCGAAAAATAAAACTTCCAGCTGATGGCCCTCTGCCTGTAATGAGTCGATGGCCAGCTGAATGCCATTATAAAAATCCAGGCCTGGGAGAATATTTTTGGGAATGTTGTTATTGCCCAGCGAATAATTTCCATTGGCAAATGCATCGTCTATGTAAACAGGGGCAAATACCGCAATTTTGAGAGGCTCAGCCGTTTGTGCATAAGAGCTTCCGGTTAGCGATGTCACTAAGACCCATAGCGATATAACAAACAGTTGTTTCATACAATTTAAAGTTTACTCCCATTCTATGGTAGCTGGTGGTTTACTGCTGATATCGTAAACTACCCTGTTAATACCTCTTACATTATTAATGATTTCGTTAGAGATGTCCGCTAAAAATTCATAAGGTAAATGTGCCCAGTCTGCAGTCATGCCGTCAACAGAAGTAACTGCCCTAAGCGCAACCGTGAATTCGTAAGTTCTTTCATCCCCCATAACCCCCACACTTTTAACAGGAAGTAAAATGGTGCCTGCCTGCCATACCTGTGTATAGAGCCCGGCTTTTTTTAGTCCATTGATAAAAATGGCATCTGCTTTTTGCAAAAGATCTACTCTTTCTGCGTTCACTTCGCCCAGGATCCTGATAGCCAATCCAGGACCAGGGAAGGGGTGTCGGTTGATCATATCCGCCGGTATACCCAGCTCAAGCCCTACTTTTCTTACTTCGTCTTTAAACAAATAGCGGAGAGGCTCTACCAAGGAAAGGTGCATGGTATCGGGAAGGCCTCCCACATTGTGGTGGCTCTTAATAGTTTGCGACGGTCCGTGAACACTTACACTTTCAATCACATCCGGATAAATAGTGCCCTGACCTAAAAAAGAAATATTATTGAGTTTTTGTGCTTCTGACTGGAAAACATCAATGAATAATTTGCCAATGGCTTTTCTCTTGGCTTCCGGATCTGTCTGGTCTTTTAATGCCGCATAAAATATTTCTTTGGCATCTACTCCTTTTACATTTAATCCAATTGCATTATAGGTAGTTAAAACCTGCTCAAATTCGTCTTTTCTTAAAACCCCGTTATCCACAAAAATGCCGTGTAATCTGGATCCGATGGCACGGGCAATCAATGTAGCCGCAACAGTGCTGTCTACGCCACCGCTTAAAGCCATGATTACTTCCTTATCTCCGATTTCTTCCTTTAATCTGGCAACTGTTTCCTCTACAAAGGAGGCAGGAGTCCAGTTTTGGGCGCAACCACAGATATCTACCAGGAAGTTGCGGATCATTTTCTTGCCTTCAGTTGAATGGTATACTTCCGGATGAAACTGGAAACCATATAGGGGGAAACCGTTGGAATCATCTTTCTTAAAAGCAGCTACCGGAATGCTTTCTGTTGTGGCCAGAATGCTGTATCCTTCTGGTAAATTCTTGATGGAGTCGCTGTGGCTCATCCATACCTGTGATTTGGCAGGGATGCCATTGAAAAGCGAGTCTGCTTTTGTAATTTCCAGTTGTGCTCTGCCGTATTCTCTCTTGTTAGACTTGTCTACTCTGCCACCAAATACTTTTGCTGTAAGCTGTGCTCCATAGCAAACTCCCAATACGGGAAGTTTGGCGTTGAAAGCTGCAATATCAACGGAAGGTGCATTTTCTTCATTCACACTAAAAGGGGAACCGCTCAGGATGATTCCTTTTAAAGTAGCATCTATGGTAAATTCCTTGTGAAAAGGAATGATTTCACAGTAAATATTTGCCTCGCGGACTGCTCTGGCAATTAGCTGTGTATACTGACTGCCAAAATCGAGAATAAGAATTTTTTCTGTCATGTGGCAAAGTTAATTCAAATTTACTTCTGCTGCTATTTATGCCATTTTTTGCTACCTTTCACATACGTAAATTATTCGTATATGAAACTTCGGGCATTTGCTTTTATGCTAATGGTAGTTATCATTAGTTCCTGTAACTGGATCGGTAAAACCGTTTACGGTGACGGAAACATTGTTTCTGAAAAGAGAAGTGTAAAAAAAGCTGAGAAAATAGTTATAAAAGGAAACTTCGACATTGTGCTGATTCCCGGAGCGGAAACCTCTGTTGTGGTAGAAACGGACGAGAATTTACAGCACCTAGTACTGATGTCGGAAAGCAATGATGAATTGGTTTTTAAAACCAAGCGAAAATTCAATATTAAGTCTGACCATGGAATAAAAATTACCATTACTACCCCTAAATTGTCTGGTATTCACCTGGCTGGCTCAGGTAATATAACAGGTAAGGGGAAATTTAGCGGGGCCAATGAATTAAAGATAGACATTGCCGGACAGGGAGATGTAAATCTGGAAGTAAATACCCCTAAGATTGATGTGGATATTGCTGGGTCAGGTAATGTTACATTAGCAGGTGAAACAAAGAAAGCTAATTTCGATATTGCAGGTACCGGAGATTGTAATGCTGAAGCATTAAAGTCTGAACATTCCTCTATAAAAATTGCTGGTAACGGTAATGTTAAAGTATTTGCAGATGTTCAGCTCGATATAAAAATTATGGGATCCGGAGATGTTTTTTACAAAGGAAATGCAGAAGTCAGTCAAAAAATTGTTGGTGCTGGCAATGTTAAAAAGTTAGATTAATGGAAAAAAAATACAGAATTCTTTTGGCTGAAGATGAGGCTAAACTGGCTACGGCCATTAAAGAGGAGTTAACCCGTGTTGGTTATGATGTGGATGTTGCCAAAGACGGTGAATCTGCAGAAAGGTTATTTCAGGAGAACAATTATTCTCTTGCATTACTGGATATTAATATGCCCGGAAAATCCGGAATAGAATTGTGCAGGATTTTCCGGAAGAGCAGTGTCAGACTACCGATTGTAATGTTAACTGCCATGGGAGAAATCCATGATAAAGTAGAGGCATTTGATGTGGGTGCCGATGATTACCTGGTAAAACCCTTTCATTTCGATGAGCTTTTCGCAAGATTGAAAGTGCTATTTAAAAGGACAGACATTACAGACAAAGAGGAGAAGCTGGTGTACGAAGATCTGGAAATTGATTTTAAACAAAAAAGTGTAAGCAGGTCAGGAATAACCATTAATCTGACTTCCAAGGAATTTACACTGCTAACCTTGTTGGCAAGAACACCAGAGCGTGTTATTTCCAAGCAGGAAATACTTGAAAAGGTCTGGGACCTGAGTTTTGACACGGGAACCAACACGATTGAAGTGTATATCAGTTTTTTAAGAAATAAAATTGACAAGCCCTTTGATAAAAAATTGATTCATACCAAACCAGGTTTTGGTTACTATATTAAATAGCAGATGAATTTAAAGCTCAGATTTGCTTTATTATTTACCAGTTTTGTTGCCGGGATTCTTTTGATTGCCTGTACCAGTATTTATTTTCTCTATGCATCTTACCGGGAAGAAGATTATTACAGTCGTGTAGAACTGGAAGGCGAAGACCTGTATGAAATTTATCAATCCATTTCAAAGAAAAACATAATTGTTCAGCAGGATGATGTGCTGGAAGTGCATAGAATTGCATTAATTAACGAGCATCTTTTTGTTTTGGATTCAAATTTATCTGTGGTTTTTAGTCTGGGAAATAATAGCGCCATAGATGTGCCGAGGATTGATTTTAAAAAAGTTAGAGAAGAAGGCAAGCTTCAGATTACAGATTCAGCTCAGAATCAGATTGTTTCTGTTTATAAGCCAGCACAGAATCAATATCTGGTTACTGAAGCTTACGACAGGGTAGGGTTAAAGAAAGTAAAAACAATGAGTATTATTCTTTCGGGGGTATTTGCCGGTTCATTACTGCTTACAGCAGTTATTTCTTTTCTATTTGTTCGCCAGGCCATTAAACCCATAGTTGAATTGAGTGATCAAATGCAGCGGACTAATGTTTTTAACTTATCTGAAAGGATTACGGTTAAGCCTGCAAAAGATGAAATTAATGCCATTGCAAAAAATTTCAATGCCATGCTGGAAAGAATCCGCACAGGTTTTGAGTACCGGAAAAGTTTTGTGCAGCATAGTTCCCATGAATTAAGAACCCCGCTTGCGGTTATGCTTTCTCAAACCGAAGCAGCCTTGAACAATGTGAATGATGTAGAAGGATTTCGTAAAGTGCTGCTTTCTTTAAAGGAAGATCAGCAGCAACTGATTGAATTAACAAACGCTTTATTACAGATGTCTCAAAACGAACAGCTTGAGTTTGTTGAGAACTGGCCACTCTTCAGAGTTGATGAGTTGTTGTATGATACTGCTGCTTATTTTAATAAGAGTTTTCCCGATGGGAAAATTGAGATCAGTTATGATAATTTGCCCAATGACGACGAAGAGCTAATTGTAAAAGGAAATGAGTCTTTGCTAAGGGCTGCATTTGTTAATCTTATTAAAAATGCCTACCTGTATTCAGAAGACAAAGCAGTGCAGATAATTATTAAAACCGGGAATCAGCAGCTTTCAATTATATTTCAGAATAAAGGCAAACAGCTTAAATCAGAGGAAGTTGCTAAAATGTTTCTGCCCTTTTTCAGGGGGGCGAATGCCGGTACCAAAAAAGGATTTGGACTTGGCCTTGCCATCATTGACCGGATTATACAGATACATAAAGGCAGGTTGCATTACCATGCCAAAGGTGACAATTTGAATCAGTTTCAGGTTGATTTCCCCGCCGGATCACAGGCTTAGGTTAGATTGTTTTTACAGACTGATTCAAAATAAAAAAAGCCAATCAAAATTGATTGGCTTAAGATATGTTCAGGAGAGCAGTCTCAGTTAAGCTAAGTTTGCTGCTTTCTTCACTAATTTGCTCTTCAGATTGGCTGCTTTGTTTTTATGGATAATTCCACGCTTAGCCAATTTGTCAATCATTGAAATAACATCAGGAAGCTTTTCTTCGTATCCTTTTTTCTCTGCGCTTGTTTTTAAGTCACGGATAGCGTTACGGGTGGTTTTACCATAGTAACGGTTACGGTCACGGCGCTTAGCGGCTTGTCTAACGTCTTTCTTTGTAGCTGAGTGATTTGCCATTTTCTAATTTTTTCGGGACGGCAAAGGTAATAGCTTTCAGGCAAATTTGAAAATTTTAAATAAAAAAATTCAAAAAAAGCCAAATGGGTTCAAAATCGGCCTGTGTATAATTAACCTAGGTTTAGCTTATTTTTTGGTTTATTATCTGCCTCCAATGCCCGATATTTGCCCCAATTTAGATTGAAAAGCTGCATAATTAAGCCAAATGAAGGATTTTTCGTACATCACCCATTCACATCCGGCATTCATTGAGAGTCTTTATAAAGACTTTTTGACTGATCCATCGCTGGTTGACCCCGATTTAAGAAAGTTTTTTGAAGGATTTGACTTTGCTGTCAATGGAAATTATAGGGCAGGCCAGGCTGCGCCGGGATCCGTTGATACCGGATCCATAGATTGGATGCAGGAAATTAAAGTCTACAGATTAATTCTGGGATATAGGAATAAAGGCCATTTGGTTGCCAAAACCAACCCGATTCGTACAAGAAAGGACAGAGGAGCTAATCTGGACCTTGGTTTTTTTGGATTGTCAGAAGCAGACCTTAATACGGTTTTCCAGGCGGGTAATCTGATTGGTTTAGGACCTGCTCCGCTGAAGCAGATTCTGGCGCATTTGCAAAATGCCTACGCAAATCATGTAGGCATTGAATTTAAGTATATCAGTGATCAGAAAAAAGTAGACTTTCTGACAGCAGAAATGGAGAAGCATTTTGCTCAACCGCTGCCATTGCAGAAGAAGCAGCGCATCCTTGAGAAACTTAATCAGGGTGTAATGTTCGAGAAATTCCTGCACACTAAATACATAGGACAAAAAAGATTTTCACTGGAAGGGGGAGAGACCACCATTGCTGCGCTGGATGCCATTATCAATACTGCGGCCAATCAGGAAGTAAAGGAAGTTGTAATTGGAATGGCCCACAGAGGAAGACTGAATGTACTGGCCAATATCATGGGAAAAACCTATGAACAGATTTTCAGTGAATTTGAAGGGACGGCAACCATTGATCAGACCATGGGTAGCGGAGATGTGAAATACCATATGGGGTATGGAAGCGAAGTGAAAACCATGGATGATAAAACCATACACCTTAAGCTGATGCCGAACCCTTCACACCTGGAAGCAGTTGATCCGGTTGTGGTTGGTTTTGCAAGAGCAAAAGCAGATTTGATTTCTGAAAGTCATTTTGAAAAGATTTTACCCATATTGATACACGGGGATGCTTCTGTTGCAGGTCAGGGTATAGTGTATGAGGTTCTACAGATGAGCAAACTTCGCGGGTACTATACAGGTGGTACAATTCATTTTGTTATCAATAATCAGATTGGATTTACTACCGATTTTGAAGATGCCCGTAGTGCAGATTATTCAACTTCTGTTGCTGCCATGGTACAGGCTCCTGTGTTGCATGTGAATGGAGATGATGCAGAAGCAGTTGTAAAGTGCGCGGAAATTGCAACCCGTTACAGACAGGAATTTAATTCAGATATCTTTATAGACATGGTTTGCTACCGCAAACATGGTCATAATGAAGGGGATGATCCAAAGTATACCCAGCCTCAGTTATATGCTTTAATTGATAAGCATCAGAATCCGAGAGAAATTTATACGCAGTTCCTGATTCAGAATGGAACCCATGATGCACAGGAGCTTGCTAAATCAATGGAGAAGAAATTCTGGAGCGATTTACAGGAACGTCTGGATGAAGTAAAGCAAAATCCACTTCCATATAAACACCAGCCTCCTGAATTAATCTGGAAGTCATTTGTGAAGGCATCAACCGAAAATTTTGAAGCTTCTCCTGTTACAACCATTGATGATGCTAAGTTTAATTTGCTTTTTAATGGACTCATGAAGTGGCCGGATAATTTTAAGCCATTGAAGAAAATAGAGAAGTTAATTCAGGATAAGGTTAAACTATTCGAGACTGAGGGCAAAGTAGATTGGGCTACAGCTGAGCTGATGGCGTATGGATCCATACTTACTGAGGGTAATGTGGTTAGAATGAGTGGTCAGGATGTGAAGAGGGGAACTTTTAGTCATCGCCATGCTGTTATCAGGGATGAAGAAACCAATGCTGAATACAATCGTCTGAACCATTTTCAGGAAAATCAGGAGCAATTCAGAATATATAACTCTTTGCTAAGCGAATATGGTGTATTGGGTTTTGAATACGGCTATGCAATGGCTAACCCCAATGCCCTGGTAATCTGGGAAGCACAGTTTGGTGATTTCTGTAACGGAGCACAAACTATGATTGACCAGTTTATTGCAGCCGGCGAACAAAAATGGCAAAGACAAAATGGGCTGGTGATGTTGTTGCCACATGGTTACGAAGGACAAGGCCCTGAACATAGCAGTGCAAGAATGGAGCGCTTTCTTCAAATGTGTGCTGAAATGAATATGGTGATTACCAATATTACAAGCGCAGCTAATTTATTCCATGCATTCAGAAGACAGATTACCTGGAATTTCCGTAAGCCTTTAATTAATTTCTCACCAAAGGCAAACCTACGTAATCCTGGTACATATAGCAGGAAGGAAGAATTCCTTACTGGTGGATTTAAAGAAGTAATTGATGATGTTTTTGTTCAGGATCCTGCTGCTGTTAAAAAAGTTTTATTCTGTTCTGGTAAATTGTATTTTGAACTGGCAGATAAACAGGCAAAGGAAAACAGACAGGATATTGCTATTGTAAGACTGGAGCAGATTTATCCAATGCCGGTTCAGCAACTGGATACCTTATACAAAAAGTACAATAAAGCTACCTGGTTCTGGGTTCAGGAAGAGCCATTGAATATGGGAGCGGCTACTTTCCTTCAAACCAATCTGAAAACCATCAATTTTGGGGTAATCAGCAGAAATGCAAGTGCTGCAACCGCAACTGGTTATGCTAAAGTGCATGCACAGGAACAATTGGAAATTATTGAAACAGCATTTAATATTTAATAGTCAATCTATATACCTAATTAATCTCTCGTTATGATCGAAATAAAAGTACCAACAGTAGGCGAATCAATCAATGAAGTAACACTTCTAAAGTGGACTAAAAAAGATGGGGAATGGGTGGAACGTGATGAAGTGATTGCAGAGCTAGAAAGCGAAAAAGCCACTTTTGAAGTGAATGCTGAAAAGGCAGGTATTCTGAAGACTGTTGGTAAAGAGGGAGATACTTTAAATATTGGAGATGTTTTGGCCAATATTGATGATACGGCAGCAAAGCCTGAAGGGGTTACTGCACCTGAGCCAGCGCCAGCTGCTGCTGCGCCTGTTGCAACTAATCAAGCACCTGTAACAACTGTTTCCAACGATATTAAAGCCAGTCCCGTTGCTTCTGCAATTATTGCAGATAAAAAAGTGGATACTAAATCCATTACGCCTTCCGGAACTGGAGGTAAGATCATGAAGCAGGATGTACTAGACGCTTTAAATAACCCAGGAAAAAAATCATTTGCATCAGATGGAGCATTATTTAGCAGAAATGTGCGTCAGGAAAAAATGAGTGCGCTAAGAAGAACCATCAGCAGAAGATTGGTGGAGTCTAAAAATACAACTGCCATGCTCACTACTTTCAATGAAGTAGACATGACGCAGATTATGGAGATCAGAAAGCAGTACAAGGATAAATTTAAAGAAGGGCATGGGGTTAATTTGGGTTTCATGAGTTTCTTTGCGAAAGCCTGTGCAATTGCTCTGGCAGAATGGCCTTCTGTAAATGCCTATATTGACGGAGATCAGATTGTTTATCACGATTATGCCGACATCAGTATTGCAGTGAGTACCCCAAGAGGACTTACTGTTCCGGTTATGAGAAATGTAGAGAGTCTTAGCATGGCAGATATTGAAAAGAAAGTAGTGGAACTGGCTGCAAAAGCAAGAGACAGCAAATTAACTGCTGAAGAATTACAGGGTGGAACTTTTACCATAACCAATGGTGGTGTGTTTGGGAGTTTAATGAGCACGCCAATTATTAATATTCCTCAAAGTGCTATTTTGGGAATGCACAAAATTCAGGAACGTCCAATGGCCATCAATGGTCAGGTTGTAATTCGTCCGATGATGTATCTGGCATTAAGTTACGACCACCGTATCATTGACGGAAGAGAAAGTGTTAGCTTCCTTGTGCGAGTGAAAGAGCTTTTAGAGAATCCAGCATTGTTGCTGATAGGAAAAGATCCAGTTAAAGCTTTATTGGAATTATAGTGAAGTACGCAGCCAATTATGTAAAATCTGCTGCTGCAATACTAAGCTCATTTAAAAACGAATCGCCTTTTTCGATTTATCTGAAAGCCTACTTTGCTGCGAACAAAAAGTTCGGTTCCAAGGATCGTAAATTCATTGGTCAGCTTTGCTATCAGTATTTTAGAACCGGCAAATCCTTAACTGATTTGCCGACGGAAGAAGCTATAAGGGTTGCTTGCTTTTTATGTAATGAACAACCCAGTGATTGGGGTGTATTATTCAATGAAGTATGGATAGAAGCATGGTCGCCAGCGTTGTCTGAGCGAATTGCTTTTATTCAAAAGGAAATTCCTGCCTTTAAAGTAGAAATGATTTTTCCTTTTGAAAAATGGATAAGTAAATCAATTGATTTCAGCTTATTTAATGAATCACATTTAATTCAACCTTATCTATTCCTTCGCATACGCCCGGGAAGGCAACAAAATGTTTTAAAAGCCCTTGATAAGGCTAATATCGCTTACACCACCATCAGTGAAAATTGTCTGGCATTGGCCAATGGAACAAAACTGGAAGGCATAGGTGAGATAGATAAAGATTTCGTAGTGCAGGACTATAGTTCTCAACAAACTGCAGCATTAATGGAGCCTGCAAAAAAACTGCGCAAGGGGAAAGATGCTTCCATTGATGTCTGGGACTCCTGTGCAGCCAGCGGAGGAAAATCAATTTTAGCAAGGGATGTTTTGGGTAATATGAATCTGACCGTTTCAGATGTAAGAAAAACAATCATTCAAAATTTAATCAGCAGATTTCAGAGAGCAGGGATACGTCAGTTTGATTCTGTAATCGTGAACCTGAGTGAGCCGCTTCAATCTTCCGAATTGCAGCATAAGACTTTTGACCTGATTATATGTGACGCACCTTGTACCGGAAGCGGTACATGGGGCAGAACCCCGGAACAGCTATTGTTCTTTAAGACGGAAAGCATTCAAGACTATCAGCAAACGCAACAGGCGATAGTAAAATCTGTATTTCCCAAGTTAAGACCCGGCGCATTCTTTCTTTATATTACCTGTTCTGTTTTTGAAGCAGAAAATGAGGCAATGGTTAATTATATTTCACAAACATTTCCGAATGCTGAACTGCTTAGTCAACAGTTAATTGCCGGATTTGGAAAAAGGGCAGATTCTATGTTTGCAGCTTTATTTAGAATGCCTGATTAAGGATTGAGTATTAACTCGCCTCTCTGAATGATACCTCCTCCAATAACATCATTGTCTTCATAAAAAACGGCACTCTGTCCGGGTGCAATGCTTTTTACATTCTCATAAAAACGAGCCCTGATTACGCCATTAGGTTCGTTATATAAATTGCTAAGAGCACCTTTGTCTTTATATCGGATCCGGGTAATGGCTTCCATGCCATCTGTAATTCCATCGTATTTAATCCAGTTAATCTTTCCTACCATCATGTCGTTTTGCTCCAGATCTGCTTCATCTCCTAATACAACAATATTATTATCTGGATCAATGGATGTTACATAAACAGGATGTCCCATTGCAATCTCTAATCCCTTTCTTTGTCCGATAGTATAAAAGGGATACCCTTTATGCTTTCCGAGTTTTTTACCTGTTTTATCTACAAACCAGCCACCAGCTACTTTATCTTCCAATCCATCCACTCTTCTTTTCAGAAATCCGCGGTAATCATTGTCCGGTACAAAACAGATTTCATAACTCTCACTTTTCTTAGCTAATTCCGGGTAGCCCATATCCATGGCCATTTGTCTGATGGCAGATTTGCGGTAACCTCCCAATGGCATAATGGTTCTGCTTAAGAGTTCCTGATCTAACCCCCACAGAACATAACTCTGGTCTTTTGTTTCATCTAAACCTTTACTGATTACATATCGGCCATTGGTATGTTGTCTGATAGATGCATAATGGCCGGTTGCTATATAATCGCATTCCAAAGCATTGGCCCTTTTTAACAATGCCCTCCATTTAATATGTGTATTGCACATCACACAAGGATTAGGCGTTCTTCCGGCCAGGTATTCTTCTACGAAGTTTTCAATTACAAAATCGCCAAATTCATCTCTTATATCCAGAATAAAATGCGGAAATCCATGATGAACCGCAGCCTGCCTGGCATCGTTGAAAGAATCTATATTGCAGCAACCCGTTTCTTTGGTACTGGTTCCACTGCTGGCATAATCCCAGGTTTTCATTGTGATTCCAATCACTTCATACCCCTCATGGTGCAACATAAGTGCAGTAACGGTACTATCAATACCCCCGCTCATTGCAACCAGAACTTTCCCCTTACGACTCATAATTGCCAATAATTTCTGCAAAATTAGAACAATGGGGGCAAATAAGGTCGATTTGGACTTTCGAGAACCGTTAAAATCAAATTGGCAATGCGGGAATTACGCATTTTACTTAATTTCATTTTTTAGAAATTGATAAAAAAACACACTATGATTAAACTGACAGCTATTGGAAATCTGGGAAAAGATGCCATGTTGAATAATGTAAATGGTAAAAATGTAATCAATTTTACCGTTGCCCATACGGAACGGTACAAGGATGCTCAGGGTAATCAGAAAGACAAAACCACCTGGGTTGATTGCGCTTATTGGACAGAAAGAACGGGCATTGCCCCCTATTTAAAGAAGGGTACGCAAGTATATGTAGAAGGTCAGCCCGATGTTAGAACTTATACAACAAAAGACGGTACAAACGGGGCTACCCTTACTTTAAGGGTTAGTAGTGTTCAGTTGTTAGGTAGCAGAAGCGGGGAATCTTCTCCCGGTACTGGTGGATATACCGGCGGGGGATATCAGCCTGCTCCTTCTCCAAGCGCTTCACCCATGGCACCTTCTTCTGATATAACAGAAGCTTTTGATGATTTGCCATTCTAGGATAATCTGATTCAGAAAAAGGGCAATACCAGTGTATTGCCCTTTTTCATTTATACCATTCAGTCCCTTTTTTTACAGTTCAGTGTTCATTTTCTACAGTTGAGCTGTAGCAGGGCAACGTTTATTCATTCACCCTGTTCTTATTGTTTAAACTTCAATATATGAAAAGTAAACAGTTTTTACAGAAAATGATGGTAGGATTGTCTTTAATCCTTATGCTAGGTACAAGTTGCAAAAAAGAAGAAACGCCTGCAGCACAAACGATTGCAGACATTGTAAATTCAAATGCCAATTTTAGTGTCTTAAAAGCTGCGGTTGAAAAAGCCGGTATCGGAAGCACTTTGTCTGGCGGAACCCTGACCGTATTTGCACCCGATAATGCCGCTTTCGCAGCAGCAGGTATTTCAGCGTCAACCCTACAGTCTTTAACAGCAGCACAGGTTGCCAATATCCTGACCTATCACGTGTTAGGTTCACGCGTAAGTTCTTCGGAAGTTCCTGCCAGTGATGCAGTAGGTAGTCTTCAGGGACAGAAAATATTTGCTTCCAGAAATGCAAACGGAGTTTTTGTAAATGGTATCAAAGTAAAATCAGCTGATGTTCAGGCCAGCAATGGAATCATCCACGTAATTGAAAATGTGCTGATGCCACCTACACAAACCATACAACAGATTGCAGCAGGTAATCCTAACTTAAGTTTACTGGTAGCTGCAGTTTCCAAAGCGGGTTTATTAAATGCAATAGGTGCCGAAGGTAAACTGACTGTATTTGCTCCAACCAACGCAGCATTTAATGCAGCAGGTTTTAATACAGCAGCTGATATTGATGCAGCATCCACCAGTTTAATTAATACAGTAGTAAGTTATCATGTTATTGGAACCAATGTATTTGCCAGCGATTTAATTAATGGGGCAACTGCTCCAACATTACAGGGAAGTACTTTAACAATTGGACTAAATCCTCCATCTGTTAAAATTACCACCAGCTCTAATCCAGCATCCAATATTATTCTGGAAGGAGGAGTTAATATAGTTGCAACCAATGGGGTTGTACACTTAATTAACCGAGTGTTGCTTCCATAAAAACTTATTATTGCAAAGTTTAAATAATCCGGCCCCTTCTGCGGCCGGATTATTTATTTATAGCCAGCAATTATATTTTTTTGGCGAATTATTGCAACTTTTTTCTAAAATCCATTGTTTCAGACTGAACTATGAAAATACTCGTTGTATCCAGAGACTTAATGATTGTAGAGACCCTCTCCAATTTTATGCAGGAGTATGTACCGGATGAGGTAGTAATTAGTCAGCTGAATGAACTTTCAGAAGTCAGAGCCAAATGGAAACTGAATTTTGATTTTGATTTGGTTTTTGTAGATATGAATGAACAGAATCTGGAATTCATTAAGTGGGAATCCGGATTAAAGCTGGAAGTGCCTGTTGTTATAGTAAAAGAGAGCGATGTTAAACTTCCCAATCATTTTTTTAGTATTTATGTAATTGATAAGCCAGTCAGTTCTGCTGATATGGTTAGGGCCTTACTAAAATTTGAACGTATTAAATATCACTACCCTGAGATAGTGAAAATGCAGGAAAATTCAAGTTTAGCTAACAGCAGAAAATTATTTAAATCCAGATTTTTGATAAAGCTGGGCTCAAGAATGTTTTTTATAAATACAACTGATATCGCCTGCTTTTTTGTGAGTGATAAAACAGTATATGTTCTAAATAAAGAAGGCATAAAATATCCAATTGATTTTTCATTGGAAAAATTACAGCAAATTTTAGATCCTCAATATTTTTTTCGAATCAACCGATACATGATTTGCAATGCAGGGTTTATTAAGGAAATAAAAAAGTATATCAATAGCCGCCTCAAAATTATATTAACAGCAGGTAATTATTCATACGAAGCAGTTGTAAGTCGGGAGAGGGTTTATGCCTTTAAAAAGTGGGTTGAGAATTAATCATTTTGCTTCGTACATTGCAGGTATGGAAAAGATTATCCCTTATTCTCACTTGCTCTCTTTTACGAAAAAAGTATTTCAGCAGATGGGATGTGCTGAGGAAGATGCTGCTGTTGCAGCAGAAGTTTTGCTTTCAGCAGATTTAAGAGGTATTGACAGTCATGGAGTAGCCAGGTTAAGTGGATACATTCGATTGTGGCAAGCTAAAAGAATTAATCCGACTCCTGCCATTAAAGTAATTCATGAAACACCCTCTACGGCTGTAGTGGATGGTGATCAGGGGCTAGGTTTGGTTGTGGCTCCCTATGCAATGAAACTGGCAATGAAAAAGGCGGAGCAAGTTGGAACAGGATGGGTTTCGGTACAAAATTCCAATCATTTTGGAATTGCAGGATATCATGCCATGATGGCTTTATCGAACGATATGATTGGCATGGCTATGACCAATGCCAGCGCACTGGTAGCACCCACTTTCTCCAAGGAAAAAATGTTAGGGACCAATCCTATTGCAGTTGCTATTCCAGCCGGAACTGAACCAGCTTTTGTTGCTGATTTTGCAACAACAACTGCAGCGAATGGTAAATTGGAAATATTACAAAGAAAGCAACAGCATACACCTGAGGGTTGGGTGCAGGATGAAAACGGGGAGGCTTCTATTGATGCTAATATTTTGAAGAAAAACGGATCCCTGCTTCCTCTTGGATCCGACAAAACACATGGTAGTCATAAAGGGTATGCGTTGGGTAGTATTGTTGATATTTTTTCCGCAGTTCTGAGCGGAGCATCTTATGGTCCCTGGGCACCGCCTTTCCCAGCTTATATACCAATGCCTGAAAATATGCCGGGAAATGGACTAGGCCATTTTCTTGGTGCCATGCGTATTGATGCTTTCCGTCCTGCAGAAATATTTAAAAGTCATGTGGATAACTGGATAAGACGTTTTCGTAATGCTGAACCCATTGACCCGTCCATTCCTGTTTTAATTCCTGGCGACCCCGAAAGAATAATAGAAGCTGAAAGGTTGAAAAATGGAATCCCACTATTGCCAGTAGTGGTTGAAGATTTAGTAGCTACCGGTGATTTGTTTGGAATTCGTTTGTAGAATTATTCAATTTCACAATTATGCGTTTACTTGTACCTCTTATTATTTGGATGGCAATACTCTTTCTTTTGCCTTCTTGTTATTCTGCAAAAAAACATCACTTTGATTCTTTCTCAGTTTTAAGTAAAGCAGAATGGGATTCTATTTTCCCCCATATTAATGGTGGGGACAGTGTCGCTATACCTTTCTATACCTATGAAGCTTTTGTTGCAGCTACAAAACGTTTTCCGGAATTCCTATCCAGTACAACAGCGGATATTCAGCGAAGAGAACTTGCTGCATTTCTGGCAACCATCTCGCATGAAACAGGTGGCGGAAGTGAAATGGATATGAATAGTTTTTATGATTTTGGGTTGTACTATAAAGAAGAGTTGACTTGTTTAAATGGATGTGACCATTACAGCGATACAACTCATCCTTATTATCCACCCGTTAAAGGCAAATCCTATCATGGCAGAGGGCCCATTCAATTGAGCTGGAATTATAATTATGGATTATTTAGTGAGCAGGTCTTAGGCAATAAAGATAGTTTGTTAAAGAATCCTGAATTGTTGGTAAAGAATGCTGAGTTGAGTTTTGCTTCTGCCATCTGGTTCTGGATTACACCACAAGACCCCAAACCCTCCTGTCACGAAGTGATGGCCGGCAAATGGATTCCTACAAAGCAGGATTCCCTTGCGGGCAGAAGACCTGGTTTTGGGGCAGTCATGAATATTGTAAACGGTGGACTGGAATGCGGGGGAGTCGTTTCCGGCAGAAACAAATTCAGGTTGCAATATTATCTTGCTTTTTGTAAAAAGCTGGGAGTGGATCCCGGAGAGAATCTGGGTTGTGAAACTCAAAAGCCGTATGGCATGTGATTCACTTGTTAGCATTACATTTGCTGTAAATTAGGCAGCAATGAAAATAATGAAATTCGGAGGCACCAGTGTGGGTAAGCCGGAAAGAATGCACGAAGTAGCAAAATTAATAACCAGGGATTCAGATAATAAAATTGTTGTATTAAGTGCGCTTAGCGGTACAACGAATACGCTGGTTCAGATTAGTGATTTACTGGCAAAGGGAGAAAGAGAATCAGCCAAGGATACTATTCAGCAATTACACCAACATTATTTGGGGTTTATTAATCAATTGGTTTCAAAACCAGAGAATCAGGAAAAAGCACGTGTAATAATAGCAGAACATTTTGAATTCCTAAACATCATATTGCGTATCTCTTTCAGTGAAGCCTTGAACAAGGATATTCTTGCTCAGGGTGAACTAATGAGTACCAAGTTGTTTTCTGTATACTTGTCTGAAATAGGTGTTCAACATGAATTATTTCCCGCATTGGAATTCATGAGTATTGATGCCAATGAAGAGCCACAGCTTCTTGCAATCAGGAAAAAGCTGAATGATTTACTTGAAAAGCATAAAGGAACAGGTATTTTTATTACCCAGGGGTATATCTGTAAAAATGCGAAAGGTGAAGTGGATAATTTAAAGCGCGGAGGAAGTGATTATACTGCATCATTAATTGCAGCAGCCTGCAATGCTACTGTTTGCGAAATCTGGACTGATATTGACGGGATGCATAATAATGATCCGCGAATAGTAAATAAAACAGTTGCAATTGAGCAATTGAGTTTTGATGAAGCTGCAGAGCTTGCCTATTTTGGTGCAAAAATTTTACATCCTACCTGTATATGGCCCGCTCAGCAGGAAAATGTTCCTGTAAGATTATTGAATACAATGCAGCCGGATGCGCCCGGAACCGTTATAACAAAGGAAGCCGGCAGTGTTGGGGTAAAGGCAGTAGCAGCAAAAGATGGCATTACTGCAATTAAAATTAAAAGTAGCCGGATGTTATTGGCTTATGGTTTCTTGCGTAAAGTTTTTGAAGTGTTTGAAAAGTATAAAACTTCTATTGATATGATTACCACTTCTGAAGTGGCTGTTTCTGTTACCATTGACTCAGATACCTACTTAAATGAAATTGTAAGGGAACTTGAACCATTTGGAAGCGTAGATGTTGAAAAAGGGCAAACCATTGTATCTATCGTTGGAAACGAAATTGCTCAGACCGATCATGTGTTGCAAAAACTCTTTGATTCGCTGAGCGAAGTGCCTACAACAATGGTTAGCTATGGAGGTAGTCCGCATAATATTTCTTTACTCGTGCCTCAGACCTATAAAACCAAAACCTTGCAGTTGTTGAATACAGGGTTATTTGGTTTGTAAAAAATAGCATCATGTTAAAAAAAATCCTTTTAATTGTTCTCTGGATAGCATTTGCACAGCTTGTACAAGCCCAGAGAACAATTTCAGGAAAAATCATTGATGTTAATACCAAGCAGGCACTGGCTTCTGCCAGTGTTTTTCTTGCGAATACATCTGTGGGTACGAATGCAAATAGTGCAGGTGAATTTAAACTGGAAATAGCTGGCCCCGGTCGCTTTAACCTGGTTGTTGCTTTGATTGGCTATGAAACTTATGCCACTGAAGTAAGCGTACAGGAAAATATAACCGGAATAAAAATAGAATTGAAGCCCCAAGTTGCTGAATTAGCGGAAGTAGTTGTTGGGAATTACGATAAAAACGGCTGGGAGAAATGGGGTGAATTTTTTATGGAAATGCTAATTGGCAATACCCCCAATGCATTGAACTGTAAATTACTAAACAAGGAGGCTGTTAAATTTACTTTCAGCAAAAAAGAAAATATTCTTCGTGCCTTTGCAACTGAGCCCTTACGAATAGAAAATAATGCATTGGGTTTTGATTTGACCTATTCACTCACCCAATTTGAACACAATTATAAAACCAGAATATTTTATTATCAGGGGTATCCTTTGTTTTCAGAAAAAAAGCCCAGAAACAACAGGCAATATCAAAAATGGATTTCCAATAGAAAGGAAACCTATAAAGGGTCACTAATGCATTTTATGCGAAGCCTGTTTCGAAACAAGATTATTGAGGAGGGTTTTGAAATAAAGAAGATAATAAAGCAGAAAACATCAAGTGCATCTATTAAAATAAATGGTTTGCCATTGGAAGAAGAAATTGATGTGTTGATTGATAAACCATTAACTGGTGACAGCATTGCCTTTGCAATTGATGACAATACAGCCGGACTGCAGTTCAAGGATTATCTCCAGATTGTATACAAAAACAAAGTAATGTCGCCTTTGTATGTAAGAACAAAAAGGAATATTGCACTGGGAGATCCAATAACTGCCAAATTATTTATGCCTGATGCAACTAAAACTTTATCGGTACTAGCCAATGGGAGTTATTTTTTTGGTAGGGATATTCTTACGCTGGACTATTGGGCCTGGTCTGAAAAGTTGTCTAATTTACTGCCGTTGGAGTACCGTTATCCACAATAAAAAATTTAATTATTCTGTTAAATTCAGGGTTTAAAACGATTCAATTCCGCATTAACTCCTCCTTGCCGTTGCTTTTTTGTAAATTGCAATTATGCATCGATTTCTCAAAAATTTAATTGTTCGTAGTGTTTTAAATCCTGACAAGAAAAATAAAGATCAGGAAAGTGTGTATAGTGCTTATCAGATTGCAAAAGGGCTCCGAATTTTCAGAGTGACTGTTTTTGCAGGTTTGAAAGATGCTTTACTGATTTGTATTGGAGTGCTTTCTGCAGCATTGGGTTTAAAAGGGTTCTTATTGACCAATCATTTTATAGATGGTGGGGCAACTGGTATTTCGCTGTTGATTTCTGCATTGTCTGGTGTGCCTGTTGGCTTACTGATTTTGTTGGTGAATATTCCTTTCCTGATTTTTGCTTATCGGATACTGGGAACACAATTTGCCATTAAATCTGCCATTGCCATTTTATTATTATCATTAACGGTTCACTTTATAGAATTCCCGGATATTACAAAAGATAATTTATTGGTTTCGGTATTTGGGGTTTTTTTTTAGGTGCGGGAATAGGGCTATCTATCAGAGGGGGTGGTGTTTTAGATGGAACTGAAGTATTGGCCATTGCTATTAGCCGTAAATCGGGCATGACAATTGGTGACGTGATTATCATTATAAATGTTATCATTTTCTCTACGGCGGCCTATTTTCTATCCATTGAAATTGCCATGTATTCATTGCTGACTTATCTGAGTGCATCCAAAACGCTTGACTTTATTATTGAAGGTCTGGAAGAGTATACAGGTGTTACCATTATTTCAGTTCATAATGATGAAGTAAGGGCAATGATCATTAATGTTCTTGGTAGGGGAGTTACGGTTTACAAAGGAAAGAGGGGATATGGTAAAAGCGGAGATGTTAAAGACATGGATATTGTGTATACCGTTATTACCCGTCTGGAGATTAATAAATTAAATACCGAATTGGAGAAAATTGATCCTAATGCATTTGTAGTAATGAGTAGTATAAAAGATACAAAGGGGGGAATGATTAAAAGGCGGGGTGTAGGCCATTAACATTTTTTTGATTAAATTCAGGGGATAATCAGATGATATGCCCCTTAGACTTAAAAAATTGTTGGAGCTCCTCATTGTTGTAATTGTTCTGTTAAGTTTAATTCTTCAGTTTTCTGTTATGCTTAAAAATCCTGCAAAGCAGGATTTCCTGAGAATTCTTGTTCAGTTCTTTAGCTATTTCACCATCCTGAGTAATTGTTTGGTATTGGTTTATTTTTTGAATCTGATACTAAAGAACGAATCAGTCGGAAAATTCTGGAAGAAGGCTGAAACCGGAACAGCAATTACGGTATATATATCAGTTGTAGGTATAGTTTATCATGCTATACTTAGTCAATTACATAATCCGGTTGGTCTGGCATTTTGGGCAGATCATGGATTGCATAGTTTTTCGCCAATACTTGTGATGCTGTATTGGGTTTTATTTACTTCAAAACGCACTGTAGAATATGCAACTATTCCCTACTGGTTAATTTATCCTGCAGTCTATTTCTTATATACTATATTAAGAGGGAGTTTGTCTGGTTTTTATCCATATCCTTTTTTAGATCTGAATAAAATTAGTTTTTTACAGGCGCTGGGAAATAGTTTAATAGTGCTATTGATTTTCACCTTTCTCTCCCTGTTGTTGAGTAAAATTGCCAATAAGAGATTTCAAATTTTAAATATGCATTTTAAATGACCAGCGATGCCAAAACAGTTAAGGAATACCTGAAACAGATTCCTGAAGAACAAAAAGAGATGTTCAATCAGCTTCGTGATTGTATTGTAACCAATTTACCTGAAGGATTTGAAGAAGTAATGAGCTATGGTATGATTGGTTATGTTGTGCCGCATAGTCTGTATAAAGATGGCTATCACTGCAATCCCAAATTGCCCTTGCCATTCATGGCATTGGCAGCGCAAAAGAATTTTATTGCCCTTTATCATATGGGTATTTACGCCAAGCCAGCCTTATACGATTGGTTTACTAAATCATATCTTTTGGCAACTCCTACAAAATTAGATATAGGTAAAAGTTGCTTGCGATTTAAAAAAAATGCGAATGTTCCCTATGCGTTAATAGGAGAACTGGTGAAGAAAATGACTCCGGAAGAATGGATTCAGTTGTATGAAACCCAGTATAAAAATGCCAGAAAGAAATAAGTAATAAAAAAGCCAGGAATTGTAAAATGTCCTGGCTTTTTAAATTGTATTTTCAGCTTTGTTCTTAAATCGGCTTGATTAAATAATCAAGAGCGCGTCACCATAACTGAAGAATCTGTACTTGTCTTTGATTGCTTTTTTGTAAGCTTCCATTGCTAAATCATACCCTGCAAATGCGCAGGTCATAATAAGCAAGCTGGTTTTAGGCAGATGAAAATTGGTTACCAGGCTATCTGCAACATTGAAAGTATAAGGAGGATGAATAAAGTGGTTAGTCCATCCTTCACTTGGCTTAAGCATTTGTTGAGCAGTAAAACTGCTTTCCATCGCTCTCATTGTAGTGGTGCCGATAGAGCAGATTCTTTTGCCATTTTCTTTTGCCTTGTTTACAATAGCGCAGGCTTGTTCGTCAATCTGATAATATTCTGCATCCATTTTATGTTTGCTGAGGTCTTCTACTTCAATGGGTCTGAAAGTTCCCAGACCTGTGTGTAAAGTAACTTCTGCAAAACGAATACCCTGTATTTCACATCTTTTAATGAGCTCTTTGCTAAAATGCAGACCAGCTGTTGGAGCAGCAACAGCACCTTCATGCTTTGCATAGACCGTCTGATATCTTTCCTTGTCTTCTTCGTCAGGTTTGCGTTTAATGTATTTGGGAAGTGGTGTTTCACCTAAGAACTCAAGCATTTTTTTGAAGCTCTCATCATCATCGTCCCATAGAAAACGGATGGTTCTTCCACGGCTGGTTGTGTTGTCAATTACTTCTGCAACCAATTCCTCGTTGTCTCCGAAATAGAGTTTGTTCCCGACTCTGATTTTTCTTGCGGGATCAACAATTACATCCCAAAGTCGGTTTGGCTTATTCAGTTCACGTAAAAGAAAAACTTCAATCTTGGCACCTGTTTTCTCTTTTCTGCCATACATTCTGGCAGGAAAAACCTTGGTGTTGTTTACTACAAAAACATCTTTGTCATCATAATAGTCAAGGATGTCTTTGAAATGTCTGTTTTCCATGTGCCCGCTCTTGCGGTCTACCACCATCAGGCGGCTGTCTTCTCTTTTTTTGGTTGGATTCTGTGCAATTAAGTTTAACGGCAGGTCAAACTTGAACTGGGATAATTTCATGTAACTAATCTTTTAAGATGATAGCCACAGCAAGTTGTTCAATCCGCCAGGGCGGAATAGGATAACTTCATGTTACGGCATGAATTTGAAAGTGTGCAAAACTAATGAAAATCGGCGGTTTTTCCATTTTTGTTCAGTTAGCCGGATTTGTGTACCTGTTTTTGCTCTGCGGCAGGGTAGAATGCTAAGGATAGGTAAATTTTACACAATCACAAGGTTTATTGAGTTGCTTTCACCTAATTTTGCAGCTATTCAAACCTAGGGGGGAACTTCGGGTAAAATCGTATTCAATGATTCGGAAATACTGGTGGAAAATATTGTCAATTCTTTTGTTGGTATACACGTGTACATACGGATTTTACGTAAAAGTGCCCAGGCTGGATGACCGAATGAAGGAATCTATACGGAACTTTTTCTTCCATGTTCCCATGTGGTTCACTATGATGATATTATTATTGGTATCATTAATTTACTCCATCAGGTATTTAAGAAATCCAATAGCTAAAAATGACCACAATGCAGTGGCTTTTGCCGTTACAGGTGTTATTTATGGAATGCTGGGGCTTGTAACCGGAGCCATCTGGGCCAATTATCAGTGGGGTAGCCCTTGGAGCGGAGATCCCAAGCAAAACGGTGCTGCCATAGCAATGTTGATTTACCTGGCTTATTTTGTGCTAAGGGGTAGTTTAAAAGAAGACGATAAAAAAGGCCGGATAGGGGCTGTATACAACATATTTGCATTTTTTATGCTTTTCCCGACATTGTGGATTTTACCAAGACTTACGGAATCTTTGCATCCCGGAGGGCAAGGGGCGGAAGGAAATCCAGGTATAAACGGGAAGGATATGGATGCTCAGATGAGAATTGTTTTTTATCCCGCTGTAATTGGATGGACTTTACTGGGTACCTGGATAAGTACCCTGCAAATACGATTTTCTCTCTTAAAAGATAAACTGGAGAATAATGACTAAACTAAAATTTTGCTTGTTGCTACTTACTTCTTTTCTGCTATCTTCCCAATTGATGGCACAGGATACAGACCAGGGCCTAATGAGAAGCAATGGAAAAATCTTTGTGGTAATGGCAGTAGTACTTACCATTTTAGCTGGATTATTTGCCTACCTGATTAGTTTAGATAAAAAGATTGCCCGTCTTGAAAAAGAGGGGTTTAAAAAGTAATTTTACATTTTCGATTTTAACCAATAAAACGATTGCCATGTCGAATCATCAACCGTACAGCTTTTTTCAAAGTGTTGAAAGAAGCTTTGATAAAGCAGCCAGTTTTACCAAGTGGGAAAAAGGGTTGTTAGAACAAATTAAAGCTTGTAACAGTATTTACAGCATGCGTTTTCCAGTAAAAATGGACGACGGAAGAATTGAAGTGATTGAAGCATACAGGGTACAACACTCTCAGCACAAGTCTCCATGTAAAGGAGGAATTCGCTTTAGTGATGAAGTTAATCAGGATGAAGTAATGGCACTTGCCTCATTAATGACCTACAAATGCGCAATTGTGAATGTTCCTTTTGGCGGCGGTAAAGGTGGAATTAAAATTAATCCTAAAAAATACTCAGTATACGAACTGGAAAAAATTACCCGTCGTTATACCAGTGAATTGGTTAAGAAAAATTTTATTGGACCTGGCATTGATGTTCCTGCTCCTGATTATGGAACCGGTGAGCGTGAAATGTCGTGGATTGTAGATACCTATGCTTCATTGAAGCCAGGAGAAATAGATGCAGCTGGTTGCGTTACTGGTAAGCCGGTAACTCAAGGCGGGGTTCGCGGAAGAAAAGAAGCTACCGGATTGGGAGTGTTTTATGGTATCCGCGAAGTTTGCAATATGCAGGATGTGATGGAGAAATTAGGATTATCTACTGGCGTAGTGGGTAAAACAGTGATTGTTCAGGGATTAGGTAATGTGGGTTATCATACTGCTAAGTTCTTCCGTGAGAACGGTTCCAAAGTAATTGCTATTGCTGAATATGAAGGTGCTATATACAATGCAAACGGATTGAATGAAGAAGAGGTATTCCAGCATAGAAAAGCTACAGGTTCTATTCTGAATTTCCCTGGTGCAACCAATATTGCAAAAAGCGGAGATGCGCTTGAAATGGAATGTGATATTCTGATTCCTGCAGCACTGGAAAATGTAATCAATGGCGAAAACGCACCTCGCGTAAAAGCAAAAATTATTGGCGAAGCAGCCAATGGTCCTTTGACTCCCGAGGCAGATGAGGTTTTTGCTAAAAAAGGAATTTTAGTTGTTCCAGATATGTACCTGAACGCAGGTGGAGTAACCGTTTCTTATTTTGAGTGGTTAAAAAATCTTAGCCACGTTAGATATGGTAGAATGGAAAAAAGATTTACAGAAAATCTGAACACCAAAATCCTTACTCAGCTGGAAGAGCTAACAGGTAAAACAGTTAGTACAGCAGAGCGTAATATTATTTTACACGGTCCGGAAGAAGTGGATCTGGTACACAGTGGTCTGGAAGAATCTATGATTGCTGCAACCAGAGAAATCATGGCTATCTGGAAAGAGAATCCTGCCATTCCTGATATGAGAACTGCTGCTTATGTTTGTGCCATCAACAAAGTAGGTACTTCTTATACTGAATTAGGAATTTTCCCTTAATCGGTTGTTTACTTTATATTGAATCCCGGTCCTTTACAGGCCGGGATTTTTTTTTATCGGGAATAGGAGGGGATGGTAGCTATTTCCGTAACAGATACCCCCTTTACCTCGAAACCTCTGGAATCATTTCCATTGCTGATGATTAAATACCCTGTTTGCAATACAGACTGGTAACTTAAAATTTGCTGAACCGTTTTTTCTGATAAGGGTATATCCTGTTCCTTGCATTCAATTAACAGCCAGGGTAAGCTTTCTTTGAATACCAATATGTCGATTCGCTTTTTTAGTTCTCCTACCTGGATGCCTCTTTCTACTGCAATCACGGATGAAGGAACCTGTAACTGGTTCAATAAATAATTCAGCCAGTTTTGCCTCACCCATTCTTCTTTGGTAAATAGCACCCATTTTTTTCTGATTAAACACCAGATGAAAAGCTGGTCGTCTGTTTTTTGTAACCTGGGCTCAAAATTGGGGAACAGGATATTCATGGATGCAATTTAAGATTACTGCATAAATCAGGGCTAATTTGTATATTTACAAGTTAAATTATTTCATATGAAAACTAGAGAGGAAATTGTAGACAACTGGCTGCCACGTTATACCGGAGAAAAACTGGAAAATTTTGGAAAATATATTCTGCTAACCAATTTCAGCAATTATGTAAAAATGTTCGCAGAATGGAATAATGTTCCGATTGTTGGATTAGACCGTCCGATGCAATGTGCCACTGCTGATGGAATTACCATTATCAATTTCGGAATGGGTAGCCCGGGTGCAGCAACGATTATGGATTTGCTGACCGCTATTGAGCCGGAAGCTGTATTGTTTTTAGGCAAATGCGGAGGGTTAAAAAGAAGAAATAAAATCGGTGATCTGATATTGCCAATTGCGGCAATCCGCGGGGAGGGTACATCCAATGACTATTTCCCTCCGGAAGTTCCTGCAATGCCTGCTTTCGCATTGCAGAAAGCAATTTCAACAACCATAAGAGATTATGAAGTGGACTATTGGACAGGTACTGTTTATACTACCAACAGAAGGGTATGGGAGCACGATGAAGAATTTAAAACCTATCTGCAGAAAGTAAGAGCCTATGCCATTGATATGGAAACAGCTACCATTTTTACGGTTGGTTTCTTCAATAAAATTCCAACTGGAGCTTTGTTGCTGGTGAGCGATCAGCCTATGATACCGGAAGGGGTAAAAACGGAAGCCAGTGATTCAAAAGTAACTGCGCAGTTTGTAGACAAACACCTGAAAATTGGCATCGATTCTTTAAAGCAGCTAATTAATAATGGATTAACTGTAAGGCATCTGCGGTTTTAATCCCTCCAAAGAAAAGGAAATAAAATTACTGCCAGGGCCAAAACCAACAGGTCAAGGACGAATAGCATGGCCACCATTTGCCACCAGCCGTTTTGAATGGCGGATGTAAATGCTGCCCCTGAAACTTTCATGAGCAATAGCAATTGGGGAATGATTATGGGGAACCCCATAATGGCCATCATAGCCGCCTGCTGCTGAGCCTTGGCTGCAATTGCAGCCAAAAAAGTGAATACCATACTTAAACTGATTCCGCCCAACAGGCTTACCAGTATGAATTCTATGAAACGGACAGTTGGGTTACCCAGTAATAAACTAAATATGCAAATGCTTATTAAAGTCATGAAAAGCATGAGGATGGCATTGAACAATAGTTTAGCCAGCACAAAATGGATGGGTGAAGATAAACTGTAATAGTAGAGCATCCGCCCCCTGTTCTCCTGTAAAAAGCTTTTGGCCACCGCATTAATGCAGATGAACAATTGCAATACCCAGAAAAGTCCGTTCCAGACTTTTTCTTCGGGTTGCCCCATGGTTAGGTATACTACGAATGTGCTGGAAGCAATGTATAGAAGAACGCCATAAAAACTATATTGCTGTCGGGTTTCCAGTAATATGTCTTTTTTAGAAGGGCTGATATCAGGCGAAAATTATTCATGGAAACATTTTCTGCAACGAGGTTCGTAGGTTTCTTTCTCTCCTAATAAAACCTGTCCTTCATCACTGGTTTTTACGATAAGAGATATTGGCAATATTGCCACATTTCATGCAAATGGCGTGAAGCTTGGTAATATAGTCTGCGGTAGCAAGTAAATTAGGCATCTGTCCGAATGGTTTACCCAGATAATCCATGTCGAGGCCGGCAACAATTACACGAACACCCCTTAATGCCAGTTTTTCACATACATCTACTATTTCCGCATCAAAAAACTGTGCTTCATCAATGCCTACTACATCTACATCCTGTGCCATTAATAGTATGGTCTGAGAATTTTCAATGGGAGTTGAGGTAATGGTATTGGAATCATGGCTAACCACGTCATTTTCGTCGTATCGCTTGTCTACAGCTGGTTTGAAAATTTCAACCTTTAAATTGGCAATTTTGGCTCTTTTTAATCTTCTGATTAATTCCTCTGTTTTGCCACTAAACATACTGCCACAGACCACTTCGATCCAGCCTCTTCTTTCTCCTGATAAATTGGGTTCAATAAACATGTAACAATAAAATAGCTTAAAATTCGTTTTAGACTAATAAGTTGCTTCTTTGGATAACCCAAAAGTATTGCTTCCTATGGAAAGAGTAGGCACTTTAATTAATAAATTACAAGAACAATTTAGCCGTGAGGAAGCGGCTGACAAATTGTCTATTACAGCTCAGCTGTTATTGGCTGAGTTGCAAATGCACAAACCAGCCAATATTACTTCTTCAAAAGTGGCGGTAGTTATGCCTTCCATTGCCATAGCAAAGTCTGCAATTGAAACAGAACCTGAACTGTCAACTGTTTCATCAAAGCAAAATACTAAAGAAGACAAAATAACCCAATCCCTGTTTGAACCCTTTACTGAAATAGAAATACCTACTTTGATTCATCAACCCGCTCCGGTTTCTAAAGAAGAATTGCAGGTAAAGGAAATAAATGAGCTTTTAATAAACGATATTCCTGAAATGAATGAGCAATTAAAGGAATATACTGTTGAAGTGGCCAATCTACTGGATGAAACACCTGTTAGAGATCTTAAAAAAGCAATCAGTATCAACGACAGATACCTGTTTATCAATCATCTTTTCAGGGGCGATGAAAATATGTACGAAAGGAGCATTAAAACCATTAACGGGTTTAATATTTACCCGGAAGCCCAGTACTGGATTCAGCGTGAGTTAAAGGTAAAGCTGGGATGGCTCGAGGACAATCCAACAGTGAAATTATTTGATCAGTTGGTTAAGAGACGATTCGCCTGAATATAATGCAGGATTTTTTGTGTGGCACCTGCTTTTGCAGCTACAAAATTCTTGGCTGCTTTTCCCATTTTGTCTTGTTTTTCTTTATTCTGTAATATGGCATTGAAACTTTCTTCCAAAGTTAAAATGGTTTCTACCGTTGCCGCTCCTCCGGTTTCAATTAACTCCACAGCTTCCAGGTATTTGTCATATACAGGTCCAAACACAACAGGTTTGCCAAATACGGCTGCTTCAATGGTATTGTGAATTCCCTGACTGGTAAAGCCTCCTCCAATAAAAGCAATGGTTGCATACTGGTACAATTGACTTAAAATACCAATATTGTCAATAATCAGGGTGCTTGCCTTTTTTTGAACTTCCTCGCTTGCCGAAATAAAAGTTGAATATAAAATAGAGGAGGGATAGAATTGCAAACATTCATGAAGCCTGTCTTCTTCAATATGATGGGGTGCGATAATCCATTTTACTTCCGGGTTACTGATGGCAAAATGATGCAATACTTTGTCGTCTTCACTCCAAGTACTACCGGCGATGATTAATGGATGTCCGTTGGCAAAATTGGCCACCGCCGGAAAGGTATTTGCAGCTGCGGCAATGGCAATTACTCTGTCGAACCTGGTATCGCCGGATACGCTGATCCGTTCGGTTGAAACATAGGGCTTTAATAAGTTGGCCGAGCCTTCGTCCTGTAAAAAGAAATGCGTAAAATATTGCAGAAGCGACCGGTAAAATCCCCCAAAGGGTTTAAAGAAAAGATGATTGGAACGGAAGATGCCTGATACCAGCAGAACCGGTATATTTTGCTGATGTAAAGTTCTTAAATAATAATACCAGAATTCATATTTAATGAAAATGGCCATTTGGGGTTGAACATATTCAATAAGTTTTTGTGCATGAACAGCACTGTCCATAGGAAGATAAAATACCCAATCTGCTATCGGGTGATTTTTTCTGTTCTCGTATCCGGAAGGAGAAAAAAACGTAACAAGCAACCGATGACCAGGGTATTCTTTTTTGAGTTGTTCTGCAATGGGTAATCCCTGCTCAAATTCTCCCAATGATGCCGCGTGCATCCATATAACCGGATCCTGATTACCCGCGAATGCAATTCTGATTTTTTCGGGCAAATTTTTCCTGCCATTTACCCATAGGGCTGCTTTGCGGTTGAATGGTGAAATCAACCAGGCAATCAGCGGGTAGAGTCGGATAAATAAAAGGTATGCCCATTTCATAGTGGAACAAAAGTAACTCAAATCTTTGTTGTTGATTTTATAGTAATTTTGCGTTTAAATTTTATATATGCGTCCTATACAGATGGTGGATACCCATTCTCAGTATTTAGCAATAAAAAACGAGGTGGATGCTGCCATCCATGAAGTGTTAGATGCTGCTGCCTATATTAACGGAAAAGCAGTACAGGAATTTACCCGTGAACTGGGTAATTATCTGAATGTAAAGCATACCATTCCCTGTGCCAATGGAACCGATGCCCTTCAGATTGCCATGATGGCACTGGGTTTGCAGCCCGGAGATGAGGTAATTACTCCTTCTTTCACTTATATCGCTACTACTGAAGTAGTGGCATTGTTGAAGCTTACTCCTGTTTTTGTTGAAGTAGACCCCAAAACTTTTTGTATTAATCCCGCTTCGGTTAGAAAAGCAATAACCCCCAGAACAAAAGCCATTGTTCCCGTCCATTTGTATGGACATGCGGCCCCTATGGAAGAAATTATGGCGATTGCCAAAGAATTTGGTCTGTTTGTGATTGAAGACAATGCGCAGGCAATTGGCTGCGACTATACTTTTTCTGACGGTACCAAAAAGAAAACCGGAACCATCGGAACAATTGGAGCCACCAGTTTTTATCCCTCAAAAAATCTGGGAGCATATGGAGACGGGGGGGCTATTTTTACCAATGACGATTCTCTGGCTCAGCAGATGAAAATGATTGCCAATCATGGTCAGCAAAAAAGATACTACCACGAAGTGGTGGGTTGTAATTCAAGGCTGGATTCTATTCAGGCTGCCGTGTTGAATATCAAACTGAAAAAACTGGACCAGTACAATGCAGCCCGACAGGCTGTTGCGGCAAATTATAATAAAGCATTTGCAGGCAACCCTGCAATAACAACACCTTTTGTGGCTTCCTACAGTACCCATGTGTATCACCAATATACCCTTCAATTGAATGGGGTTGACAGGGATGCGCTGGTTGCTTACCTGGCAGAACAAAAAATACCTTCCATGATTTATTATCCGGTACCTGGTCACAGACAGGATATGTTTGCCAGCTTTGGATTAAAAGAAATTTCCATGCCGGTGACGGATGCATTAACAAATTCCGTAATTTCTCTTCCGATTCATACTGAAATAGATGAAGAGCAGTTGAATTTTATCACAACACATGTATTAAACTTTATCAATAAATAATTTTTATGAAAATTGCCGTTGTAGGAACAGGGTATGTTGGTTTGGTTACCGGTACCTGTTTCTCTGAAACAGGAAACAAAGTAACCTGTATAGACATAGACCAAAACAAAGTAAATAAGCTATCTAATGGTGAGATCACCATTTATGAACCTGGTCTGGAAAAAATCTTTCTGAGAAATTTAAGAGAAGGAAGACTAACTTTTACCACCAACCTGGCAGAAGGAGTTAAAGACGCAGAGATTGTTTTTCTTGCATTGCCCACTCCTCCGGGAGAAGGTGGAGCGGCGGATTTACGTTATGTACTAGGCGTTGCTAAAGACCTGGGTAAAATCATGACCGACTATAAAGTATTGGTTGATAAAAGTACGGTTCCAGTGGGCACTGCAGAAAAAGTGCATGCCGCTGTTGCAGAAAATTACAAGGGAGAGTTTGATGTGGTAAGTAATCCGGAATTCTTAAGAGAAGGGGTTGCGGTGGATGATTTTATGAAACCCGACAGAGTTGTTGTGGGTACCCGTTCTGAAAGAGCTAAAAAGTTAATGTCCGATTTATATGCACCATTTGTGCGTCAGGGTAACCCGGTAATTTTCATGGACGAAAAATCAGCTGAGTTAACCAAGTATGCTGCCAATTCTTTCTTAGCAACGAAAATTTCATTCATGAATGAAATTGCACAGCTATGTGAGAAAGTGGGTGCCGATGTAGACATGGTAAGAAGGGGAATTGGATCTGATGACCGGATTGGAAAGCGTTTCCTTTTCCCCGGTATTGGATATGGTGGTAGTTGTTTCCCTAAAGATGTGCAGGCTTTAATTATGTCTTCTGAAGAAGTAAACTATGATTTCAAGATTCTGAAAGCGGTAGAAGAAGTAAACGAAGCGCAGAAATTACACCTGATGCCCAAAATTGAACGTTACTTCAAAGGCGACCTAAAAGGAAAGCATTTTGCCCTCTGGGGATTGGCATTTAAACCCAATACGGATGATATACGCGAAGCTCCGGCTTTGTACTTAATTGACGCATTGGTAGCTGCAGGTGCAACGGTAACCGCCTATGATCCGGAAGCCATGCCGAATGTAAAAAATACCATTGGCGATAAAATTAAATATGCCGATAGCCAATACGGTGCGCTTAAAAATGCAGATGCATTAATTATTGCAACAGAGTGGAGTGAGTTCAGAACGCCTGACTTTGAAGTGATTGATAGTTTATTGAAGGGCAAAGCCATTTTTGATGGAAGAAACTTATTTGAAGTAAAATATATTACTGACATGGGTTATCACTACGAAAGTATTGGTAGACCATAAAAAAAATATTATGTCTCAGAAACGCGTATTAATCACCGGCGCTGCCGGATTTCTTGGTTCTCATTTGTGCGACCGCTTTATTAAAGAAGGGTATAAAGTGGTTGGAATGGATAACCTGATTACAGGTGATTTAAGAAATATTGAGCACCTTTTTAAGCTGCCCGATTTTGAGTTTTATCATCATGATGTAACCAAGTTTATTCATGTGCCTGGTCCTATCGACTATATCCTGCACTTTGCTTCACCTGCCAGTCCTATCGATTATTTGAAAATCCCTATTCAAACTTTAAAAGTGGGTGCACTGGGAACGCATAATTGTCTGGGTCTTGCCAAAGCAAAAGGAGCACGCATGCTGGTTGCTTCTACGAGTGAAGTATATGGAGATCCATTGGTGCATCCGCAAACCGAAGAATACTGGGGTAATGTAAACCCGGTAGGTCCCAGAGGTGTTTATGATGAAGCCAAGCGTTTCATGGAATCTATTACCAGGGCGTACTATACCTTCCACGGAGTGGAAACCAGAATTGTGCGAATCTTTAATACCTATGGTCCCAGAATGCGATTGAATGATGGTCGTGCCTTACCTGCATTTATTGGTCAGGCATTAAGGGGAGAAGACCTGACCGTTTTTGGAGACGGTAGCCAAACCCGTTCTTTCTGTTATGTGGACGATTTAATTGAAGGTATCTATCGCTTATTGATGAGTGATTATACCATGCCCGTAAATGTTGGTAATCCTCATGAAATTACTTTAAAGGATTTTGCCGAAGAAGTTTTGAAATTGACAGGTTCATCAGTAAAGATTGTATACAAACCTTTGCCAGTGGATGATCCCAAGCAAAGAAAGCCGGATATTACCAAGGCCAAAACTATTTTAGGTTGGGAGCCCAAAGTAGATCGTGCAGAGGGGCTGAAGAAAACCTATGAATACTTCAAGTCACTTCCAAAAGAAGAGTGGTCAAAGCAACCCAAGGAGTTTAATTCAGGAAAATAGTTATTGCATTTTATATGAAGCCAATTGTTGTTGTTACAGGTAAGAATGGTCAGCTTGGATGGGAATTGCAACAGTTGGCTTCTTCCTTTCAGGACCAATATGAGTTTGTTTTTACAGACAGAACCATGTTAGATTTAGGAGCACCTGAAAGTATAGCTCCATTTTTTAATTCCGTTAAGCCTCAGTTCTTTATTAACTGTGCAGCCTATACTGCTGTAGATAAAGCTGAAACAGAAAAAGAGCTGGCTCTCACCATCAATGCTACATCGGTAAGTGAAATTGCTGCCAGCTGCGCTAAATATCAAACCCGTTTGATTACAATTTCTACGGACTATGTTTTTGATGGTCAGGGAAAAGCACCCTATGCTACTGATACTCCAACCAATCCTGTTAACTATTATGGATACACCAAAGCAATTGGTGAGCAAAAGGCTTTAGAGAATAATCCCAATACAGTCATCATTAGAACTTCCTGGGTTTACAGTACCCACGGTAATAATTTTGTGAAGACCATGCTTCGTCTAATGAAGGAACGTCCCGAAATTAAAGTGGTGGCCGACCAGCAGGGTTGCCCTACATATGCTGCTGATTTAGCAGAAGCCATCATGCAGATTGTAAATGCCTCGGTAAAGGGCAATAATCGTTCTGGTATTTTTCATTACAGCAACACAGGAACAACAACCTGGTTTAATTTTGCAACTGCAATTAAAGAAATGGCAGGACTTACTTGTTCTGTTTTACCTATTCCTACCGAAGCATTTCCTACACCTGCAAAAAGACCAGCCTATTCTGTAATGGATTTACAGGACATTGCTACTGTTTTCGGGCTTGAATTGAAAGAATGGAAGAATAGTCTGAGAAAGTGTATGCAGCTATTACATGACTAAGCTAAAATCTGTTACGCTTCAATATCAATATCCTTCTTTTATAAGAAAATTTCCGGCTTTATTGAAGTGGGTGTACGGTCTGAATTATCTTACCCAATTGCGCAAATGGTATGTAATGCGCGAGTGGAAGTCTGTTTTATCGTCTATGCCTTCCCCTTTTACAGTTGTTGATTTTGGATGCGGAGAGGGTCAGTATATTGTTCCATTAACCCAACAGTTTGCAAGTTCCACTTTTATTGGAGCCGATTATCATCAGCCATCAGTTGAGCTGATGGATTTATTCTCCATTCCTAATCTTTCCGGCAGAATATTGAACCTGGAATCTGATCAGTTGAAGGAGGAGGCAGATTTGGCATTATGCATAGGCGTATTGCAGTATATTGATAATGATCAGCTTGCCTTGGATAATATGTTCAAGAGTTTGCGCAAGAATGGTCAATTGCTTCTGTATGTGCCTATCAACGGGCAGTTCCTTACTACTATTTACAAATCTATTTTTGAACGCTTTGAACAGTATGAGAGTGTGAACAATCGGAAGAGGGTTTATACTGAAAAGGAAATTATTGCCAAATGTGAAAATTCCGGTTTTATTATTACCCAAAAAGTATATACCTATGGTACTGCCGGAAAACTAAGTCATGAGTTATTGAATAGTTGTATCACACTGATTGTTTCCGGTAATTATCTGCTTAAAATTATTGCTGGTATTTGTCTTGTTCTGTTTTACCCACTGGTTCTTTTATTGATGATGGTAGATTACTTCAGTAATAAATCTGATGGGAACGGGTTGTTGTTAATTCTAGAAAAGACGAAAATTATATATTGAACGTGAAAATTCAGCAGAAGATTTTAAATCCTTGAAATCTATGTAAAAGACAGATGGAATTCAATAGTCCATCTGTCTTGATATTAAGATTACTTTATGTTTGTCTTTTTTATTGAATAATACGATTTGTATACCCAGATGGCAGAAATAATTAATAAAAAGTATGCATTGCTCTTCTTTAAAATTATCATATCGATAAATAAGATTACTAGAGAGATCAATGCTAGGATTAATTCCAGGATAGGATTTTTATTTTTAGATATACTGTTCCAAATTCCTATCAGTATCAATAAAAAAGCAGAAATGATAATAGAATAAGTTATCATTTTATCTAATTAAAAGTACAATATGTATCTACACAAAGTGCGGCACAAATCCAATAGATAACTGGTCCAGTTGTTGTACATACTAGTAAGCAGGCTGTATAAGCAACCCATCTGCAATCAGCACCAATGTCTTCAATTTCTGGGCTAAGTTCAGTTGCAGTGTTGTAACTAATTAAATCACTACTTGAATTTGATGAATTTGCAATTTTGTTAATGTAAGCAATTTGTTTTTCTACATCACAAGTAAAGCAATTCTTATTCATAGAAATCATATACTCCTCTAATTCTGGATATTTGTTTATTAATATATTTTTTAAATTCTCTAATTTCGATGAAATAATATCATTTTCTTCCTTTGATATTCCTGAGCGTTCTAGAATATTGTCAATATTCTTACTCCTAATTGAATTAATCAATTCTTTCTTTTCAATTCCTTTGTTTAATACATTTTTTGCTACATGGTTTCTTATTTCAATTAAAACCTTTAAATCAGACTTTAAGTTTTTAGGTGAAGTTGAAATTGTTTCTGTATATCTTTCAATTTTATTAAGCAAACTGTTATTTTCAATTTCATTTTTTTGACATGCTGTTAAGAATACTAACAGTGTCGCTACAAAAAATGTACCTTTTAATTTTAGTTTCATGTTTTTTGGGTTTTTCAGTAATATGGATTTTGATGTATTGTTAAAATGGTATTTAATAGTTTTTGTATTCATTGACCATTTTTCTTTCGCTCTCTTGGCTTGGTCATGTTTCAACAATTAGAATATCATTTTTATATTACAAACTATCGAATACAGTTCATTCTAAACCATATTATTCATGAAACAATAGTTTTATTTCATAAAGGGTAATGTTTATTTCATGAAGTACTTTTTTTATTGAATAATCACGCAAATGCACGTATTAATATTTAGTAGTTTATAGCCCAATTATTTATATGTTTGTTATTATGATGCTGAAATAATAAGTACGTCTAAGTGATTGTTGCTTTATTCTGTGTTTTTCTGAAGTTTGTTGTTTTAATAATGATTGCATAATTTCTTTTTGCAAAGAATCATTTTTAAAAGAGCAGTATGGTGACGGATTGGGAAAACCATTTCTAATATCGGGAATTACCCAAACGCCTTTCGTTGCCTTTGGCAACTCGGCTGTTTTATTTTAGTCTCTTAGGCGAATACATTCGCCACACGGTCGGATTAGCTTCGCTGATCCTTCCCGCTTTGCATTACCCAAGAAACTACGCACCGCGTAAACGCGGCGCTCGTTTTGTTTTTTACTCGCCCCATTGAGCAAGCTCATGGTGCTCGCATAAAAAACAAAACCCGCAGCTTATGCTGCGGGTTCCTTGTTGCCCGACCTGGATTCGAACCAAGACATACTGAACCAAAATCAGTTGTACTACCCTTATACTATCAGGCAATCCGACCATTCTTTTGGAATGGGCTGCAAAAATAAGACGAGTATTCAATTGTTCCAAATTTTTTCATTCAAAAAGTGAAAATGAATCCTCAATTCTTACCTTTAAGAGGTCTTTTATTTAAATAATTGAATTTCAGAACCCAATTACCCATCTATGTTACAAAAATCCATCCTTTTCCTGTTGATTTGCACCGCAGTAATTACCATGAGTTTTACCCTTCAGAAAAGAAAGAAAGTAGTTTTCTTTGGTGACTCCATTACCCAGATGGGGGCTGACCCGGGTGGTTATATCCGTCAGATGGAGAAAATGATTGCCGGGGAAGGAATGAATAATCAGTATGAATTGGTAGGCGCAGGCATCAGTGGGAACAAAGTGACAGATTTGTATTTGCGATTGGAAAGAGACGTGCTGAGCAAACAGCCGGATATTGTAGTCATTTATGTGGGTATTAATGATGTCTGGCATAAGCGCCTGGCTGGTACGGGTACCGACTATGTTAAATACACTGAGTTTTACGATGCAATTGTAAAGAAATTACAATCGGCGGGTGCTAAAGTAGTGGTTTGCACTCCCTCTGTTATTGGAGAAAGAAAAGACAATTCTAACGAACAGGATGGAGAGTTGAATATGTATAGCAATTGGTTAAGACAATATGCAAAAGATAAAGAAATTCCTTGCGCAGACCTGAGAACCGAATTTCAGAATTATTTGATTGCCAATAACCCGAAGAATGCAGAGAAAGGATTACTCACTACCGACCGTGTTCATTTAAACGCAGCCGGTAATGAATTTGTAGCAAAGACGATCTGGAATACGTTGAAAACTATTCAGTAACCCTTACCAGAAAATAGTTTTTCTTTCCTTTCTGTAATAGTAAATATTTGTTTTGCAGTAAATCTGCTGTGCTTACTGCTGTTTTTTCAGGAGCAATCTTTTCTTTATTGATGGCAACACCGCCTGCTGCTAATAATTTTTTCGCTTCTCCCTTGCTGGGTGTTACACCGGTATCGGCCAGTAAGCTGATTAAGTCGTAGCCGGCTTCTATTTGATTGCGGGTGATTTCTGCAGTAGGTACGCCTTCCATTACTTGTAGCAATTGCTTTTCATTTAAAGAAGCCAATGCCTCAGTGGATGCGTTGCCAAACAGGATTTCTGAAGCTTTTACTGCAAATTCAAAATCTTCACGGCTATGCACAAAACAGGTAATTTCTTCGGCCAGTTTTTTCTGTAATGCTCTTGCGTGCGGAGCAGCAGCATGATCTGTAATCAGCTGATCAATTTCTTCCTTTGGTAATAGGGTGAAAATTTTAATCCACTTGGTGGCATCTTCATCGCTTGCATTCAGCCAGAACTGATAAAACTGATAAGGAGAAGTCTTCTCCGGATCGAGCCACACATTGCCTTTTTCTGTTTTTCCGAATTTTCCACCGTCTGCCTTGGTTAGCAAAGGACAGGTAAATGCAAATGCTTCTCCACCCGCTTTCCTGCGTATGATTTCAGTACCGGTTACAATATTGCCCCACTGGTCACTTCCGCCCATCTGGAGTTTACAGTTTTTATGCTGGTACAACCAGTAGAAATCGTATCCCTGAATTAACTGGTAAGTGAACTCAGTAAAACTCATACCATTATTGCCTTCCAGCCGTTTGCGCACACTGTCTTTGCTCATCATGTAGTTAACCGTGATATGCTTACCTACGTCTCTGATAAAATTCAGGAAGCTGAAGTCTTTGAACCAATCATAGTTGTTTACCATTTCAGCTTTATTGGGGGCGTCTGAACTAAAATCTAAAAACTTACTCAGCTGCTTTTTAATGCCCTCCAGATTGTGTTGCAAAGTTTCCTCACTCAATAAATTTCTTTCTTCACTTTTAAAACTGGGATCACCTATCATTCCAGTTGCACCACCCACCAGTGCAAAGGGCTTATGTCCTGCTTTTTGTAAATGCACCAATAATAAAATGGGAACCAGGCTTCCAATATGTAAACTGTCGGAAGTAGGATCAAATCCTATATAGCCGGAAACCATTTCCTTACTCAATAATTCTTCCGTGCCTGGCATAATATCCTGCAACATGCCTCTCCAGCGTAATTCTTCCACTAAGTTCATTTGAAACGTATTTGTGGGGGCAAATGTACAAAAGTTAGCCGCAATTGGGCAATGCGCTACCTTTGCTTCATAAACATCAAACATGAAAAGTGTAGGCGACGGAACCCGGGCATTGAATTTTTTTATAGATACCATACTTGTTACTATTCTGGCTATCGTGCTGTTCAAGTGGTATAATTTTTATGTGATGTACTGGCGCTATACCCCTTTTCATTTTGGCTGGTTTTTCTTTCCGGTACTGTTTACCTATTATTTCCTTTTTGAACTTTTCTTTCTGAAAACACCGGGTAAATGGCTTACTTATTCTCGTGTGGTGGCTAAAAACGGGAAGCGCCCCAACTGGTATATGATTGGCTTCAGAAGCCTGCTCCGCCTCACTTTAATTGATCTTTTTTTCAGTCCTTTTCTGGGAGGTCCCCTGCACGATTTTGCCAGCGCTACCACCGTGGTGCAGGATCCGGCGAAATAATTGATTTCGTAAATCGCAACAACAAGGCTGTTCAATTGTAATACCTTCGCAGTTCAATTTGAATAGTACCTATGGCAAAGATTGGAATTAATATTGCAACAGGCAGTTTACAGCAGGAGGAAGTGATTGTTGGTATAGACCTTGGCACCACCAATAGTCTGGTGGCGATTATTCATCCGGAAAGCAAACAACCGGTTGCCTTGCGTGAACACAACAGCAGCAGTCTGGTACCCAGTGTGGTACACTTTGATGCATTCGGGAATGCCGAAGTAGGAGAACAGGCTAAAACCTACCTGGAAACCGATCCTGCCAATACCATTTTTTCGGCAAAAAGATTGATGGGGAAAAGCTATAAGGACGTAAAAGAAAATGCCGGATTCTTTACGTATAAAGTGATTGATGATGATACGGATAGCCTGGTAAAAGTGCAGATAGGAGATCGTTTTTATTCTCCCATTGAATTGAGTTCTTTCATTTTAAAGGAACTGAAAAACAGGGCTGAACATATTCTGAAAACACCTGTAAACAAAGCGGTAATTACGGTTCCGGCTTATTTTAATGATGCCCAGCGTCAGGCAACAAGAGATGCGGGTAAGCTGGCAGGATTAGACGTGTTGCGAATTGTGAACGAACCTACTGCAGCCAGTCTGGCCTATGGTTTAGGCGTTCACAAGGACGAAAATAAAACCATTGCTGTATACGATTTAGGAGGCGGAACTTTTGATGTTTCTATTTTGCAAATCAATAACGGCATTTTTGAAGTACTGAGCACCAATGGAGATACGTATTTGGGCGGAGATGATTTTGACAGGGCCATCATGGAGTTCTGGCTCAAGCAAATCGATGTTCCATTCAGTGCTGTTCAAAACGATAAAGCTGTTTTACAGTCTCTGCGCTTATTAGCTGAAGAAGCCAAGAAATCCCTGAGTCAGCAAACAGAATTTGCTGCTGATTGGAATGGTTATAAAGTAAATATTAGCCGTTCCGAATTTGATGCGTGTTTAATCCCCCTGGTAAATAAAACAATTAAATGTTGCTCCAAAGCTTTGTCTGATGCGGGTTTGCAGACTTCTGATATTGATTCAGTGATTATGGTTGGGGGAAGTACCCGTGTACCGCTGGTTAAAGAAAAAGTAAGTGCTTATTTTGGTAAACCCGTGAACGATTCTGTGAATCCGGATGAAGTAGTGGCCATTGGTGCTGCTGTTCAGGCCGACATTTTAGCGGGTAACAACAAAGATTTTTTATTGCTGGATATTACGCCATTGAGTTTGGGTATTGAGACCATGGGGGGATTAATGGATGTCTTAATTCCGAGAAACGCTAAAATTCCCAACAGGGCTGCACGTCAGTACACTACACAAAAAGATGGGCAAGGGTCTATGCGGATTTCTGTTTTCCAGGGAGAAAGAGATCTGGTGCAACACAACCGTAAACTTGCTGAATTTAATTTTAAGGGGATTCCAGGAATGCCGGCAGGAATGCCGAAAGTAGAAGTGAGTTTTCTGATTAACGCAGATGGAATTTTATCTGTTACTGCCAAAGAATTAAGAAGTGGGGTAGAGCAAAGTATAGAAGTAAAACCGCAATATGGGTTAACCGATGCAGAAGTAGAGCAAATGCTCATGGACAGCATTACGCATGCCAAAGATGATATGCAAACCCGTGCATTGGTGGAAGCCAGAACAGAGGCAGAACAAATTCTTTCTGTAACCGAAAAGTTCATTGCAAAAAATGCGGAGCTGTTAACGAAAGAAGAAATGATTGCCACAGCCAGTGCCATGCAGAATTTGCAGATGGCATTAACTATGAACGATAAAAACCTGATTCAGACCAAGATTGAAGAGCTGAATGAAATCAGCAGACCCTTTGCGGAAAGGGCTATGGATCAGGCGGTGAGTGGTGCTTTAAAGGGAAAACAGGTATAATTCTTTAATATATGTTCACTGGAATCATAGAAACACTGGGCCTTGTGGAATCCATTCAGCAAAATGGAACCAATGTAAGTTTTACATTGCGTGCATCCATTGCTCCTGAATTAAAAGTAGATCAAAGCCTGGCCCATGACGGGGTTTGCTTAACTGTAGAGAAGATTGAAGGTAATAGCTATCAGGTAACTGCTATTGAAGAAACCATTCGCAAAACCAATTTGTCTCAGTGGAAAGTTGGGAGAAAAGTAAACCTGGAGCGCTGTATGATTATGAATGGCCGCCTGGATGGCCATATTGTGCAAGGGCATGTGGATTGTACCGCAATTTGCAGGGAGGTTAAAGCCCTAGACGGTAGCTGGGAATACCGCTTTGAATTTGATTCTGCATTTGCAGCCCTGGTAATTGAAAAGGGATCCATTGCGGTAAATGGCACCAGCCTGACCTGCTTTCAGGTAAGCAATAACGCTTTTACGGTGGCTATAATCCCCTATACCTACGAACATACAAGTATTCAGGAAATTGCAGTGGGAGATAGGGTTAATATTGAGTTTGATATATTGGGTAAATATGTACAAAGGGCCATTGCCGTAAAAAACGATAAATATTTTGTCAATTAATTCCGGCGACTTATCTTCGCCGCCTAAAAATAACCTGAGGAGGTATATAAGCTATGTTAATTATCGATTCTAAAGACTGCGAAAACATCGACAAGGCACTGAAAAAGTACAAGAAGAAATTCGAGAAAAGTAAGACTTTGTTGCAGTTAAGAGAGCGTCAGGCATTCACCAAGCCGTCAGTTGTACGTCGTGGTCAAGTGTTGAAAGCTATCTACAAGCAGCAGATCGCTAGCGGAAAGATCGAGGGATAATATTTCCCTTCTATCATACGATTAAGTAGTGTAGATTCGTTGTAATCTGGACTACTTTTTTTATGCCCTTACCTCAATATCCCGAAATACAGGAGTTTTTGAACTATCTCAGGTTCGAACGGAGGTATTCCTTTCATACCCTGGAAGCCTATCAGCTCGATCTGGAACAGTTTTTCCAGTTTCTGGCCAGCCAGTTTGATGCCCCCGGTTTAAGTGTTATCAGTTCATCCATGGTTCGTTCCTGGCTGGCAGAGTTAAAGTCTGATCAGATTTCATCCCGGACGATCAACCGGAAAATTTCGAGTTTAAAATCATTTTTTAAGTATTTGTTGAAAACGGGGGTATTAAAAGCAACCCCTATGACGGCCGTTGTTTCTCCAAAAACACAGAAAAGATTGCCTGTGTATGTAGAGAAAAAGCAGATGGAAGATTTGTTTTATACATGCCTTTTTCGGATGATTGGAAGGGAAAAACGGAAAGACTGATTCTATTGCTTTTTTATAGTACCGGTATGCGTTTAAGTGAATTGATGAACTTGAAACCGGGGCAGATTGATTTTGCCAATTCACAGATAAAAGTGTTAGGGAAGGGCAATAAGGAGCGGATTATACCCGCTGCTGAAGACCTGATGGAACAGCTGAAAAATTATATAGCTGAAAGGCCTGCAGCCTCTATTGCGGGCAGTCCGCTTTTTGTGAATGAAGCCGGAAAGCCGCTGCATAGCCGAACCGTATACGGATGGGTTAATGCCCGTTTGAAACAGGTTACCACCATTGATAAAAAAAGCCCTCACGTGTTACGCCATAGTTTTGCCACTCATTTAATGAATAACGGAGCGGATATCAATGCAGTTAAGTCTTTGCTGGGACATAGCAGTCTGGCGGCCACGCAGGTTTATACCCACAATACCATCGAGCAATTGAAGAAAGTATACCAGAAAGCGCATCCTAAAGCCTAGCTGTTAAAATTCCAGTAAAATTATCGTCAGGCTCTTGTTTTCCTGAAGAATTCTGATTAACTTAATGGTCCTGTTAAAGGGTAGTTTTTAACAGGCAGTTCTTTTTAATTTATTGTTTCACCGATTAAATGTTTAACCATGAACGTTAACATTCAAACTGTCCATTTTGACGCAGATGAAAAACTAGTAGAGTTCGTAAGAAAGAAACTGGCCAAGCTGCCTACGTTTCACGATAAGATTCTCAAAGTGGATGTGTTCCTGAAACTGGATAATGTGGTTCACAACATCAAAGACAAAGTGGCTGAGATTAAAGTACATGTACCCAAGCATGAATTCTTTGTAAAATCTTCTTCCAAGTCTTTTGAGGAATCATTTGAAAGTGCTTTAGATTCATTAATCAATCAAATTAAACGTAAAAAAGAAAAATTAGCCGCCTAAAACCAAGCTCCCCAATGGGGAGCTTTTTTGTTTTATACCGTAATATGATTTTTAATTTCCCTGAGACAGTTCAAAACCCGCTGCAATTTTGCTGGCTTCATCTCTTTAATCAGCCGGGCAAATGGCCCGAAAAGCCCCGTTTTTATCGTTGTTGAAAAAAATGCAGTAAAATCATTAAAAAAAATCTTTGCAAAATTTTGCCAAATAAAGATTTCCATTACCTTTGCCATCCCAAAAAATAGGGAAGTTCTTTTTTTTTGCCGAAGTAGCTCAGTTGGTAGAGCAGCTGATTTGTAATCAGCAGGTCGCGGGTTCGAGTCCCATCTTCGGCTCTCATTGAATCCTGGTTCAGCCCTGCTGAAACAGGTAAAATAAACACGGGCAGATGGCCGAGTGGTTAAAGGCGACAGACTGTAAATCTGTTCACTCACGTGTACGTAGGTTCGAACCCTACTCTGCCCACATTTCATCTTCGGATGATAGTTCTTTTTTTATGGTTAAGCGGAAGTAGCTCAATTGGTAGAGCGATAGCCTTCCAAGCTATAGGTCGCGAGTTCGACCCTCGTCTTCCGCTCCATTTTTTTGAGTCTGCCGTTGTAGCTCAGTGGTAGAGCACTTCCTTGGTAGGGAAGAGGTCGTGAGTTCGATTCTCACTAACGGCTCAGTGCTCAAGCAAATAGCTCAGTGGTAGAGCATCCCGACTTGTCGGGAAGGTCGTGAGTTCGATTCTCACTAACGGCTCAGTGCTCAAGCAAATAGCTCAGTGGTAGAGCATCTCGACTTGTCGGGAAGGTCGTGAGTTCGATTCTCACTAACGGCTCTGCACTCAGATTGAAAGGCTCAGATTGATTTCCCTGGTGATATCCCGTTTAACTGGATTTGTCAGGAAAGAATGGGATAGGTGAGAAAGAAGATAAAACAATGCCTGAGGGAGGGCAGCGATATAAATTTTTAAAAACACAACTAAAAACCGATACAAATGGCAAAAGAGACCTTTAAGAGGGAGAAACCTCACGTAAACGTAGGTACCATTGGTCACGTTGACCATGGTAAAACTACTTTAACTGCAGCTATTACTATTACCTTATCTAAGAAAGGTATGGGTAACGTTGCTAAGAAATATGATGAAATCGACGGTGCTCCGGAAGAAAGAGAGCGTGGTATTACCATCAATACTGCTCACGTTGAGTATCAAACAGAAAATCGTCACTATGCGCACGTTGACTGTCCTGGTCACGCTGACTATGTGAAGAACATGATTACTGGTGCTGCTCAAATGGACGGTGCTATTTTAGTTGTGGCTGCTACAGATGGTCCTATGCCTCAAACCAAAGAGCATATCTTGTTGGCTCGTCAGGTAGGTGTACCTCGTATCGTGGTATTCATGAACAAGGTTGACCTTGTTGATGATCCTGAATTACTTGAACTAGTAGAAATGGAAATCCGTGAGTTGTTAACTTCTTATGGATTCGACGGAGATAATACCCCAATCATTCAGGGTTCTGCAACCGGTGCTTTGGCTGAAGATCCAAAGTGGGTTGGTAAGATTGACGAATTAATGGCTGCTGTAGATACTTACATTCCATTGCCTCCTCGTCCAATCGATATGCCTTTCTTGATGTCTGTAGAAGACGTGTTCTCTATCACTGGTCGTGGTACTGTTGCTACCGGTCGTATTGAGCGTGGTATCATCAAAGTAGGTGAAGCTGTTGAAATCGTAGGTTTAATGGAATCTCCATTATCTTCTACTGTAACTGGTGTTGAAATGTTCAAGAAATTATTGGACGAAGGTCAAGCTGGTGACAACGCAGGTTTATTGTTACGTGGTATTGAAAAGAAAGATATCCGTCGTGGTATGGTTATCTGTAAGCCAGGTTCAATTACTCCTCACACTGATTTCAAAGGTGAAGTTTACGTACTAAGCAAAGAAGAAGGTGGACGTCACACTCCATTCTTTAACAAATACCGTCCTCAGTTCTACTTCAGAACAACTGACGTAACTGGTGAAGTTACTTTACCAGAAGGAACTGAAATGGTAATGCCTGGTGATAATATCAACCTAAGCGTTAAATTGATTCAGCCAATCGCAATGGAAAAAGGTTTGAAATTCGCGATCCGTGAAGGTGGCCGTACCGTAGGTGCTGGTCAGGTTACTGAAATCATCGAGTAATTTGCAAATAAGCCTTAGGGGCTTTCAGCAAAAAACTATATCTTTACAGAACAAAGTACTTAGCATCCGCTAGGTACTTTGTTTGTAAAAAGAAGTCTAAAAACGGGCATGGTGCAACGGTAGCATACGGGTCTCCAAAACCTTTGATCTGGGTTCGAATCCTAGTGCCCGTGCAAAAAATCGTTCACTGAACAAACGATCAAACACGGAAATGAATAAGATAGCATTATACTTTAAAGAAAGCTACCAGGAGTTACTTGAGAAAGTAACCTGGCCTACCTGGTTACAATTGCAACAGAGCACAGTTATTGTGTTGGTAGCTACAGTAATTATTACTGCCATGGTTTGGATAATGGATTTTTCAAGCAACCAATTATTAAAGTTAGTTTACTCATTATTCAAGTAGTCCCATCATGGAAGCAGCAGAAAAAATGCAGACCGGCGAATTACCTCAGCAAGAGACCAAATGGTACGTATTGCGCGTAGTAAGCGGTAAGGAAAGAAAAGTGAAGGAATACCTTGACAAAGATGTAATCAGAAACGGTTGGCAGGATATTATTAAGCAGATATTCCTACCAATGGAAAAGGTATACAAGGTTCAGAACGGCAAGAAGGTAATGCGTGAGAAGAACTATTTTCCTGGCTATGTAATGATGGAAGTTTTAGATGGCAAGTTGAATGATGATATGGTTCAGCATATCAGCAATATCAGCAACGTCATGCATTTCTTAACGGATGGCAAAGGCTCCAAGGGTATGATTATTTCCCTGCGTAAGTCTGAAGTTAATAAGATGCTGGGTAAGGTGGATGAAATGAATGATATGGGTGTTACCATGAGTGAGCCATTCATCGTTGGCGAAACCATTAAAATTATTGAAGGACCTTTCAACGATTTCAACGGCGTAATTGAAGAAGTAAACGATGAGAAGAAGAAACTGAAAGTTACAGTGAAAATCTTCGGACGATCAACACCTGTAGAACTGAGCTATATGCAGGTAGAGAAAATTGCATAATTTTTCTTAATATATTTTTTAAAGCCACTACAAAATGTAGTGGCTTTTTAATTAATATTTAATACTTTTACGGCCATCAAAGAATTATGAAAGTTGCACACCTGATCATCACCTACACAAATCCGCTTCAAACGGAGCGAATGATTCAGCAGATGCAACATCCGGATTTTGATTTCTATATTCATGTTGATGCAAAATTTACACTAGAATCACATAGTAATCTGAATCAATATTCAAACGTATATTTTATTCAGAACAGGGTAGATGTTCAGTGGGCTGCATATAGTACCATTCAGGCTGAATTCAATGGACTGCAGGAAATTCTGGATTCAGCCAGAACCTATGATTTTATCAGTTTGATGAGTGGCCAGGATTACCCGATTAAAACTGCGGCTCAAATGCAATCCTTCTTTGAAGAAAGAAAGGGGAAATTATTGTTAAAATACAGGGCTTTCAGCGGAGAATGGGAAGAGGGGATGCAAAGAGTTAACAAATATCATTTGACCGATTTTAGATTTCGTGGACAATTTTTTCTGGAGAGAATAATCAATACACTTTTTAAAAGAACCAACCAGCCCAAAGGGATGAAATTTTATGGTAGTTCCATGTTCTGGGCAATCAGTCCGGAAGCTGCAGAATATGTATTACAAACAGTAGACAGGAATCTTAAAATGCGTCGTTTTTTCAGGTATTCATGGGCGCCTGATGAATTTTTATTTCAAACTATTTTACTAAACTCTCCCTTTGCAAGTAAGGTTATCAACGAAAATTGCCATTATTATAAACATCCCCCGAATACCCCAAGTCCCAAAACTTTTGACATTTCTGATTTTGCAGATATCATTGCTTCGGACCGTTTATATGCCAGGAAATTCGACATGGTAAAAGCGCCGGAATTATTAGATAAAATTGATAAATTTCTGGCTACAGAATCACTTGATTAATATTATTCATACCTTAGTTTCTTATGGCGTATATACTGAATCTGGTTAATTTTAAAGATACCCGTGGTGAGTTGACAGTACTGGACAATGCCGAACGATTACTCCCTTTTAAAATCAAACGTGTATTCTATATTTATAATGTAGATGAAACAGCCAGGGGAGGACATAGGCATCACGAAACAGTGCAAGCTGCCATCTGTATTCATGGTTCCTGTAAAGTCTGGAACAATGATGGGGAGCAAGTAGAGGAGTTTCTGTTAGATAATCCTTCCAAGTGCCTTATTCTGGAAACCAAAGACTGGCATAAAATGTATGACTTCTCGAAAGATGCAGTACTCCTTGTTTTTGCTTCTACCACTTTTAATTCTTCCGATTATATTTACGAGCCTTATCCTGAAAAAAAATGATACCGTACGATTGTCTTTCCAAAGTTAATGAGCCTTATACCCTTTTATTCGAAAAAAGGTTTAGCCAGTTCCTGGACAAAGGCTGGTATATATTAGGGGACGAGGTTAAGAAATTTCAGGATGATTTTGCCCGATACAATCAAATGAATCACTGCGTTGGGGTTGCAAACGGACTGGATGCATTGATTCTGGCCATCTGGGCCTTGAAATTGCCCAAGGGATCTGAAATAATCGTCCCTTCCAATACCTATATAGCTTCTATTATTTCCATTATACATGCCCACTGCAAACCCGTACTGGTAGAACCTGATATTACTACTTACAATATTGATCCGCAGAAAATTGAAGAAGCCATAACGCCCAAGACCAAAGCCATAATGGTGGTACATCTTTATGGCAAATGCTGCGAAATGGACCCCATTTTGTCCATTGCGGATAAACATGGACTGCATGTAATTGAGGATTGTGCTCAGGCCCATGGTGCCAAATACAAAGGTAGAATGGCCGGTACTTTTGGCATTATGAGTGGATTCAGTTTCTATCCCAGCAAAAACCTGGGTGCACTGGGTGATGCGGGTGCCATTCTGACCAATGATCCGGAACTCTGTGAAGAACTGAAAATGATTCGCAATTATGGATCACATGGAAAATATTACAATGAAGTAGTAGGATACAATAGTCGTCTCGATGAAATACAGGCACTGTTTCTGGAAGTGAAACTGCCTTATCTGGATAAAATCAATGATCACAAACGTAAGCTGGCTGCCATGTACCTGGAACAGCTGAAAGATGATTTCATTCTTCCTAT
>NZ_KI866530.1:275596-277952 GCF_000511175.1 Sediminibacterium salmoneum NBRC 103935
ATTGGTTTTATGTACGCCTGATAAAGAAGCTGCTGCAAACGAAGCAGGTGCTGATTATGTTGGATTGGACGAATTCATTACTAAAATTGAAGGTGGTTGGGTAGATATCGATGTAATCATCGCTACTCCTGCGGTTATGCCTAAGATTGGTAAATTAGGTAAAGTATTAGGTCCTCGTAACTTGATGCCAAACCCTAAGACTGGTACTGTAACCAACGACGTTGCTGCCGCTGTTAATGAAGTAAAAGGTGGTAAAATCGCTTTCAAAGTAGATAAAACCGGTATTGTTCACGCTTCTATCGGAAGAATTTCTTTCTCTCCTGAAAAATTAGCTGAAAACAGCACCGAATTAATCAATGCCATCATTAAGTTGAAGCCTTCTACTGCTAAAGGAACCTACCTTAAAGGAGCTAGCATGGCCAGCACAATGAGCCCTGGTATTGCATTAGACACCAAATCATTAATGAACTAATCCTGGCGATCCTGCTTAGCTGGAAATGACCCGGGTTTTAAAAAAATTAGTTATGAACAAAGACCAAAAAAATGAAGTAATTGAAATACTGAAGGAAAAATTCGCTCAGTATAACAACTTCTATATCACAGATACTGAATCCCTGACTGTAGAGCAGGTTTCTAACCTTAGAAGAACTTGTTTCGACAAGAATGTTGAGATGAAAGTGGCTAAAAACACTTTGATCCGCAAAGCCCTAGAAGCATTGGATGCTGAAAAATATGCGGGTGTTTTTGATTCTTTACACAATGTAACTGCATTGATGTTCTCTGAGAATCCAAAAGAACCAGCTTTGATTATCAGTTCTTTCCGCTCTAAGGGAAATATGGAAAAGCCTGTTTTAAAAGCAGCTTTCATTAACGGTGAAATTTACAGTGGTGATAACAACCTGAAAGCACTTACCCAAATCAAGACTAAGAATGAATTGATTGGTGAAGTAATTGGATTGTTACAGTCTCCTGCCAAGCGTGTTTTGGCTGGTTTGTTACAACACCACGAGAAGCAGGCAGAAGCTGCTGCTGCTGAATAATTATTGTGTAAATCCCAACGCCCCTGAGGTTCAAATGGGGCACTATTTATAACCATCCGCTGGAGCAAACGCTTTGAAAGCGGTTAAAAAGTAAAAAAATGGCAGACGTAAAAGCATTAGCCGAACAACTAGTAGGCTTAACAGTAAAAGAAGTTCAGGAATTAGCTGATGTATTAAAAGCTGATTACGGTATTGAACCAGCTGCTGCTGCAGTTGTAGTTGCTGCAGGAGACGGTGGTGGCGCTGCTGCTGCTGAAGAGAAAACATCTTTTGATGTAATTCTTGTTTCTGGTGGTGCAAGCAAATTAGGTGTGGTTAAGATTGTTAAAGAATTAACCGGTTTAGGTTTGAAAGAAGCTAAAGACCTAGTTGACGGAGCTCCAAAGCCAGTTAAAGAAGGCGTATCTAAGGCTGAAGCAGACGATTTAGCTGCTAAGTTGAAAGAAGCTGGTGCTGAAGTAGAAATTAAGTAATCCACTTCAACATAATTTGGAACCTTCCCCCTGACATTCAGGCGGGAAGGTTTTTTTTTGAGTTAATTTATTCCCAAATGGCAGTTTGGCGCAAAATTTGTTTTTGCGGTTCTAATTCATTCCTTACCTTTGCCATCCTTAAATTTGGGCAATTTAGCGGGTGGACATTTTTATCACAGATTTTGTGTGATGAATGCGCCGATTGTACGTTAAGAGGATCTTACCATTCTCCCCAATTATTTTGTACAAAAACCGGTTTTACATACATATGTCTACTACATCAATGAACAACAGGGTCGGCTTCGGTAAAACTAAACATTTGGCTGATGCCCCAGACCTGCTCGACATCCAGTTAGAATCTTTTAAAGAGTTTTTTCAGTTAGAGACTACACCCGACAAGCGTAATGTGGAAGGGTTGTTCCGTGTGTTTAAGGAAAACTTTCCTATTACAGACACGCGCAACATTTTCGTGCTGGAATTCCTGGATTATTTTATTGATCCTCCCCGTTACACTATTGAAGAGTGTATGGAGCGTGGATTAACTTATGCCGTACCCTTAAAAGCTAAATTGCGTTTAAGTTGTAACGATGAGGAACACGTAGATTTCCAGACCATTGTACAGGACGTTTTCTTAGGAAATATACCTTACATGACTCCACGTGGTACTTTTGTAATTAACGGTGCAGAACGTGTGGTAGTTTCCCAGCTACATCGTTCTCCAGGCGTGTTCTTTGGACAGTCTGTTCACCCCAACGGTACAAAAATTTACTCTGCCAGGGTAATTCCTTTTAAAGGAGCCTGGATGGAGTTTGCCACAGATATCAATAACGTAATGTATGCGTA
>NZ_KI866530.1:281498-283941 GCF_000511175.1 Sediminibacterium salmoneum NBRC 103935
GGTTAAGAAAGGTCAGGTGGTTAAGAAGGGTGATTTCCTAACCGAAGGGTATGCAACAAAAGATGGTGAACTGGCTTTAGGCCGTAACCTTCAGGTTGCTTTCATGCCTTGGAAAGGATACAACTTTGAAGATGCGATTGTAATTAGTGAAAAAGTAGTTAGAGAAGATTTATTTACTTCTGTACATATTGATGAGTACGAATTGGAAGTTCGTGACACCAAATTAGGTGAAGAAGAATTAACCCCGGATATTCCAAACGTTTCTGAAGAAGCAACCAAGGATCTGGATGAAAATGGTATTATCAGAATTGGTGCTACCATTAAAGAGGGTGATATTCTGATTGGTAAGATCACGCCAAAAGGCGAGTCTGATCCAACCCCTGAAGAAAAACTATTGCGTGCCATCTTTGGTGACAAAGCCGGTGATGCAAAAGATGCTTCTTTAAAAGCTCCAAATGGTACAGAAGGTGTAGTAATTGATAAAAAATTATTCCAGCGCGCCAAGAAAGATAAGAACGGCAAGATTCGTGAAAAAGCGTTATTGGAAAAAGTTGAGAAAGTACATCAGCAAAATGTTGAAGCCATTAAAGAATTGTTGTTAGAGAAACTACAGACTTTGTTGAAAGACAAAGCTTCTGCAGGTGTTAGCAATAACTTCGGTGAAATGTTGATTGGTAAGGGTGCAAAATTCAATCAGAAGAATCTGAGCACGATCGATTACCAGAACGTGAATCCATTGGGCTGGACTGGTGATGCAAAAACAGACGATCAGATCAATACCCTTTTACACAACTACAGCATTAAATTCAATGAAGAGTTGGGTAGATACAAGCGTGAGAAGTTCAACATCTCTATTGGTGATGAATTACCTGCAGGTGTATTGAAACTGGCTAAAGTTTACTTAGCTGTTAAGCGTAAATTGAAAGTAGGGGATAAGATGGCAGGCCGTCACGGAAACAAGGGTATCGTTGCCAAAATTGTACGTGCCGAAGACATGCCATTTATGGAAGACGGAACACCGGTAGATATCGTATTGAATCCACTTGGGGTACCTTCCCGTATGAACCTTGGACAGATTTATGAAACCATCTTAGGATGGACTGGTAAACGTTTAGGGGTTCGTTTTGCAACACCAATTTTTGATGGTGCATCTACGGATCAAATTGAACAATACTGTAAAGATGCGGGCATTCCGAGAAACGGTCATACTTACCTGTATGATGGTGAAACCGGAGAACGTTTCCACCAGAAAGCAACTGTAGGGGTAATCTATATGATTAAATTACACCACATGGTAGACGATAAAATGCACGCGCGTTCTATTGGGCCATACAGCTTGATTACTCAACAACCGTTGGGTGGTAAGGCACAGTTCGGTGGTCAGCGTTTTGGTGAAATGGAGGTTTGGGCACTGGAAGCATATGGTGCTGCCAACATTCTTCAGGAACTATTAACCCTTAAGTCTGATGATATCATTGGACGTGCAAAAACCTATGAGGCAATTGTGAAAGGGGAAAATATTCCAAGAGCAGGCGTTCCTGAATCATTCAACGTATTGGTGCACGAATTAAGAGGTCTAGGTTTAGATCTTAAGTTCGATTAAAAAAAATTCAAATTCTCAACCGCGATATGGCAATCAAAAGAGAAAACAAACAACGTCCAACCTTTTCACAGATCACGATTAGTCTGGCATCTCCGGACAGTATCCTGGAAAGAAGTTTTGGCGAAGTACTGAAACCTGAAACCATCAACTATCGTACCTATAAGCCTGAACGTGATGGCTTATTCTGCGAAAGAATCTTCGGACCTGTAAAGGACTACGAGTGTGCTTGTGGAAAGTATAAGCGTATCCGTTACAAGGGTATCGTATGTGACCGTTGTGGTGTGGAAGTTACAGAAAAGAAAGTGCGTCGTGAACGCATGGGACATATTAAACTGGTAGTTCCTGTAGTACATATCTGGTACTTCAAGAGCTTGCCTAATAAAATTGGTTACTTGCTTGGAATGAGTTCCAAGAAACTGGAAACCATTATTTATTATGAGCGCTATGTAGTTATTCAGGGTGGTATTAAAGAGAACCTAAGCATGGGTGATCTTTTAACCGAAGAAGAATACTTAGACCTGATTGATGGCTTACCAAAAGACAACCAGTTCCTTCCAGATGATGATCCTCAAAAGTTCATCGCGAAAATGGGAGCTGAAGCAGTTCATGCTTTATTGGAGCGCATTGATTTAGATGAATTAAGTTTCTCTTTAAGAAATGCAGCCGCAACTGAAACTTCTCAGCAGCGTAAAGCAGATGCACTTAAGCGTTTGAGCGTAGTTGAATCTTTCCGTGATGCCAGCACCAGAATTACCAATCGCCCGGAATGGATGGTAATGCAGTATATTCCTGTTATACCGCCGGAATTGCGTCCATTGGTTCCATTGGATGGAGGTAGAT
>NZ_KI866530.1:286492-287953 GCF_000511175.1 Sediminibacterium salmoneum NBRC 103935
AAAGACATGGCTGCTGAATTGTTCAAGCCATTTGTTATTCGTAAATTAATTGAAAGAGGTATCGTTAAAACCGTGAAGTCTGCTAAGAAATTAGTAGACCGCAAAGAAGCGGTTATCTGGGATATTCTTGAAAATATCTTAAAGGGTCACCCGGTATTGTTAAACCGTGCCCCAACACTTCACCGTCTGTCTATTCAGGCGTTCCAGCCTAAGTTGGTAGAAGGTAAAGCCATTCAACTTCACCCATTGGTTACTTCTTCGTTCAACGCGGATTTCGATGGTGACCAGATGGCCGTGCACGTTCCATTGAGCAATGCTGCTATTCTGGAAGCACAGTTGTTGATGTTGTCTTCTCACAATATTCTAAACCCTCAGAATGGTACTCCTATTACCCTTCCTTCTCAGGACATGGTACTTGGATTGTATTATATTACCAAGGGCAGAAAGTCTACAGAAACTGAAACCATCAAGGGACAGGGAATGGCTTTCTACAGCATGGATGAAGTGATTATTGCTTATAACGAAGGCAGAGTAGACTTGCATGCGAATATCAGAGTCAGAACCAACGTTCGTGAGAAAGGTGTTCTGGTGAAGAAATTAATTGATACTACTGTTGGTCGTGTATTGTTTAATCAGCACGTTCCACAGGAAGTAGGTTTTGTAAATGCATTGTTAACCAAGAAAAGCCTAAGAGAAATCATCGGTGATATTATTAAAATCACTGACGTTCCTAAGACAGCTAAATTCCTGGATGATATCAAAACACTTGGATTCCGTATGGCATTCCGTGGTGGATTGAGCTTCAGTGTGAATGACCTGATTGTTCCTGAAATCAGAAATGAATTATTGGAAAGTGCAAAATCAGAAGTGGAAGAAGTATGGGATAGCTACAATATGGGTCTTATTACCAATAACGAGCGTTACAACCAGGTAATTGATATCTGGGGTAGAGTCGATATGAAGATTACCGAATCTTTGATACGCGAAATGACGATCGATAACCAGGGATTCAACTCTGTATTCATGATGTTGGATTCCGGTGCCCGTGGTAGTAAAACACAGGTTAAGCAGCTGGTAGGTATTCGTGGTCTGATGGCTAAACCTCGTAAGAGTGGTAGCTCAGGTTCAGAAGTAATTGAGAATCCGATCCTTTCTAACTTTAAAGGTGGATTGAACGTATTGGATTACTTTATCTCTACCCACGGTGCCCGTAAAGGTCTTGCAGATACGGCCCTTAAAACAGCGGATGCTGGTTACTTGACCCGTCGTTTGGTGGACGTTTCTCAGGATGTGGTTATTTCTGAAGAGGATTGCGGAACCTTACGCGGAATTGCAACTTCTGCATTGAAAGACAATGAAGATGTAATTGAACCATTGGCAGATAGAATTGAAGGACGTACTTCATTACATAATGTTTACCTCGTTATAACTTCGTATAATGTATGCTATAACGAAGTTATT
>NZ_KI866530.1:288463-298398 GCF_000511175.1 Sediminibacterium salmoneum NBRC 103935
AAGAATTAATCATCCTTGCAGGTGAAGAAATTTCTTCTGATGTGGCTAAGCAAATTGAAGAAGTAGGTATTGAAACAGTTGAAATTCGTTCTGTTCTTACCTGCGAAAGCAAGCGTGGAGTTTGTGTGAAGTGTTATGGTAAGAACCTTGCAACAGGTTATCTTGCTCAGAGAGGTGATGCAGTAGGTATTATTGCCGCACAATCCATTGGTGAGCCTGGTACACAGCTTACTCTACGTACTTTCCACGTGGGTGGTGTTGCCGGATCTGCATCCATTGAATCTACTTTACAAGCCAAATTTGATGGTACCATTCAGTTTGACGGCTTAAGAACCGTTGATACAGTTGGTAATGACGGAACCAAGTCTAAGATTGTAATCGGACGTACGGGTGAAGTTAGAATCATGGACGTGAAGAACGATCGTTTAATGATAACCAATAACGTTCCTTACGGTGCTACTTTAAATGTTAAAGATGGTGCTCAGGTTAAGAAAGGTGATGTTATCTGTACATGGGATCCGTTCAATAACGTAATTGTTGCTGAAACAAACGGTTCTATCAAGTTTGAAAACATTCTTGATGGTATCACTTACCGTGATGAGTCTGATGAGCAAACTGGTCACCGCGAGAAAGTGGTAATTGAAACCAAGGACAAGACTAAGATTCCTACTATTATTGTTGAAGGAAAAGATATTAAGCAATACAACTTACCAGTTGGTTCACATATTGGTGTAGAAGAAGGCGATGAAGTAAAAGCAGGTCAGGTATTGGTGAAGATTCCACGTATCTTAGGAAAACTAAGAGATATCACCGGAGGTCTTCCACGTGTAACTGAATTGTTTGAAGCCCGTAACCCAGGAAACCCGGCTATTGTATGTGAAATTGATGGTGTTGTTTCCTTCGGTAACGTGAAGCGTGGTAATCGTGAGATTATTGTTGAATCACGTGATGGAATGATTAAGAAATACCTTGTTCCGCTTACCCGTCAGATCCTTGTACAGGATGGTGATTTCGTGAAAGCTGGTACGCCAATGTCTGACGGACAGATTGCTCCTGCTGACATCCTGGCTATCAAAGGTCCATTTGCTGTGCAGGAATACGTAGTAAATGAAATTCAGGAAGTATACCGTTTACAAGGGGTTAAAATTAACGACAAACACGTAGAAGTGATTGTACGTCAGATGATGAAGAAAGTGGAAATTGTAGACGCAGGAGATACCAAGTTCTTAGAGGAGGATTTAGAAGATCGCTTCGACTTTATTGAAGAGAACGATAGAATCTTTGATAAGAAAGTAGTAACCAACGCTGGTGAAAGTACTAAAATGAGAGCGGGTCAGATCATTACTTTACGCGAGTTAAGAGAAGAGAATTCTATCTTACGTCGTTCAGACAAGAAACTGGTTGAAGTAAGAGATGCCAAGCCTGCTACTGCCCGTCCGGTATTACTGGGTATTACCAAAGCTTCATTGGGTGTTCAAAGCTGGATTTCAGCTGCTTCGTTCCAGGAGACAACCAAAGTATTAAGTCAGGCCGCAATTCAAGGTAAGACTGATGCTATGTTGGGTCTGAAAGAGAACGTTATTACAGGACATCTGATTCCTGCAGGTTCCGGACAGAAAGAGTTTGAGAACATGATTGTAGGAAGTAAGGAAGAATATGAAGTGCTGGCTACTACCAGAGAAGCAATGAGCTTTGACGAAGAAGAGTAATCAGATACTGAAAGTATAAGTAAAAGTAGGAAGCCCAGGCTTCCTACTTTTTTACTGAATAGCCCTTTGTAAGAATCGTCTTCTGTGAAATTAAAAATTGACTTATTTTAGGAAAATAATTACTGTATGAAAAATTTTATTACCGGACTTTCTATCGCTACTGCAATTGGTGTAGCTGTTTTGTTTTATTTGCATTTTTCCAGTGCTAAATCTGTTTCTGCTGTTGCAGGTGGAAGCGCTGTTAGCGCAGGCGCAGGCGGATTTAAAATTGCTTATTTTGAGTCTGATTCTATCCAGAACAATTTTGAATATTTTAAAGAAGTGCGTGCTTCATTACAGTTGAAAGATCAGGCAAATGCTAAACAATTGAACGAATTGAAGAATGTATTTACCAATAAATACCAGGAGCTACAGCGTGTGGGCCAAAGTCTGTCTCAGGCTGAATTGGCAAATAAGCAGCAGGAGCTGGTACAGATGGAAAGAACCTATCAGGGTAAAGAGCAGATGATGGCTCAGGAAATGCAGGATGAAAGCTTTAAAAAGCTACAGGATGTAAAAAAGAAAATTGAAGATTACCTGAAAGAATACAATAAGGACAAGGGTTATGCATATGTATTTTCCAGTGCACCTGAGTTCATGTATTTAAAAGATAGTGCCTATAATATTACTGACGATTTAGTGAAAGGGTTAAATAAGTTGTATCCAAAGAAGCAATAATCGTTCAATCATATTTGTTATCTTCATTCCCGCCCTTTTAAAAATGGGCGGGATTTTTTATGTCAGAAACTACCCCTTCTTTTAAACCCACATTGGGTTTGCTGGATGCAACAATGATTGTAGCCGGCAGCATGATTGGATCCGGAATTTTTATTGTAAGTGCAGATATTACCCGCAATGTAGGAAGTGCGGGTTGGTTAATTGTAGTTTGGTTGCTTACGGGGTTTATGACTTTAACAGCTGCATTAAGCTATGGTGAGTTAAGTGCCATGTTCCCTAAAGCTGGTGGCCAGTATGTATATTTAAAAGAGTCTTATAATAAACTTACCGGCTTTTTATATGGCTGGAGTTTCTTCTCTGTTATCCAGACAGGTACCATTGCCGCAGTAGGGGTTGCTTTCTGCAAATTCGCTGCCTATTTTATTCCGGCACTGGAAATGAATGAAGCAGATGTGCTGTTTTTGTTAGGGCCTTTTAAAATTTATCCAGCACAGTTTGTGTCTATTTTTATCATCATTCTGTTAACCTATATCAATACCAAGGGTGTTCAGGGAGGTAAAATGATTCAGACCATATTTACAGTAACGAAATTATTATCCTTATTCGGATTAATTGTCTTTGGTTTTATATTGGCTGCTGATGCTGAAGTCTGGAATGCAAACTGGTCTGATGCTTTTACCATGAAGTCGATGACGAAAGGCACGGGTGAAATGTCTGCCGCCATTATTGCCCCAGTATTGGGTGCGGGTGCATTAGGTGCCATTGCTGCTTCCATGGTAGGGTCTATTTTTAGCAGTGATGCCTGGAACAATGTTACTTTTATTGCAGGTGAAATTAAGAATCCGCAAAAGAATATTGGACTCAGTTTATTTCTGGGTACATTGATTGTAACCCTTATTTATGTTTCAGCTAATTTGATGTATTTAAGTGTTTTGCCATTAGATCAGATTGCATTTGCAGAATCGGACAGGGTTGCGGTAACCGCCTCCAATGTAATATTCGGGGGCATGGGCACCTATATAATTGCTGCCATGATTATGATTTCTACTTTTGGCTGTAACAATGGTTTAATACTGGCCGGTGCAAGGGTATATTATACAATGGCCCAGGATGGACTGTTCTTTAAGAATGCAGGTAAGCTGAATAAAAACTCAGTGCCGGAATGGGCATTATGGGCACAGTGTGTTGTTGCCAGTCTGCTTTGTTTAAGTGGTAAATATGGAGACCTTTTAGATATGGTTTCCTTTATAGTTGTAATTTTTTATGTACTGACAATTGCAGGTATATTTATTCTGCGTAGGAAAAGACCAGAATTGCCCAGACCCTATAAGGCGGTTGGCTATCCTGTACTTCCTGCCATTTATATGTTGATGGGTATCAGTTTCTGTGTTTTGTTAATTATTTATAAACCTCAGTTTACCTGGCCAGGATTAATCATTACACTGTTGGGTATACCTTTGTATTTTATAGCAGTCAGGAATGCAAAAAAATAATTCCATGAATTTTGATCAGCTTTTTGAGAGTTTCAGAAACACGCATGTGTTGATTATCGGGGATGTAATGTTAGATACTTATTGGTGGGGAAATGTGGAAAGGATTTCTCCGGAAGCACCGGTGCCTGTTGTTGAAGTTCGTCACAAAGAGTGCAGGGTAGGAGGAGCAGCCAATGTAGCTTTAAACACTGCCTCTCTGGGTGCTAAAACCGGAATCATTTCTGTTATTGGAAACGATAATGACGGCGAGACCTTATTAAACTTAATGAACGAGCAGTCGATTGATACTTCTTTTGTAATACAGTCCGGGGATAGAATTACTACCAATAAAATGCGGGTAATGGCGCGGAATCAGCAGATGATGCGATTGGATTCTGAAATTACCACTGATATTGATTCTACTCTTGAAGAAGTCTTGATTAAGAATGTAGAAGCCTATATTAATACGTATCGTCCTTCTGTTGTAATATTTGAAGATTATAATAAAGGGGTATTAACCAGTAAGCTTATTGAAAAACTGATTAATCTATGTAATCAACATCAGATTGTTTCTGCGGTTGATCCCAAAAAGAAAAACTTTTTAGCCTATAAGAATGTTACCCTTTTTAAACCCAATCTGAAAGAAGTGAAAGAAGGGTTGAACATGGTTGTTGAAGAAGTTGATCTGAAGAAAATGCAACATATACACCACGTTTTACATGAGGTATTGCAGCATCAGATTTCTTTAATTACTCTGTCTGAAAAAGGAGTTTTTTATCAGGATCAACAGAATAGTTCCATTATACCTACGCATGTAAGAAAGATTGCGGATGTAAGTGGAGCCGGCGATACGGTTATTGCAGTTGTATCCCTGGTGATGGCTGTTACCAGGCAAATTCAACTGGCTGCTGAAATGGCTAATATTGCAGGAGGGCTTGTTTGTGAATCGGTAGGTACTGTAGCCATTGAAAAACAGAAATTACTTGTGGAATGTAAAAGATTATTGAACAATCAGGTAGTTCCTTCTTGATTAGTGATTCATTAGAAATTTGATATTTTTATTCAATGCTTTCTAACAGGCAACTTAATTATTTAGAATCTTTGCGATAACATAATTTTTACTTTCGTTGAAAATTAGCGAAATGTCAAACTTTACCATAGTGGTTCACGGTGGTGCCGGAACCATACTTAAAAAAGATATGTCACCCGAACTGGAGCATGCTTATTCTGGTGTTTTACAGGACGCGTTGGATAGTGGTTATGCTTCACTTGAGAAGGGAGGTACAGCCATTGATGCGGTTAAGGCTGCCATCATTGTTTTGGAAGACAATGTTCTGTTCAATGCAGGGAAGGGTTCTGTATTTACCAAGAAGGGAGTTCAGGAAATGGATGCTGCAATCATGAGTGGGGCTGATTTATCTGCAGGAGCCATCTGTGGGGTAAGAAATGTGAGGAATCCTATTGAATTGGCAGCAGAAGTAATGACCAATAGTAATCATGTGTTTTTAAGTGGTAAGGGGGCAAATGATTTCGCAATTCAACAGGGGATTAAGCTGGAGCCGGACGATTATTTCTTTTCTCAATTCAGATACGACCAATGGAAAGCCATACGCGACTCTGATACCTATTCACTGGATCACACCAATCACCATCTGGAAGAGTTGCTTCGGGATAGAAAGTTTGGTACGGTTGGAGCCGTTGCAATGGATGCCGCAGGGAATATTGCAGCAGCTACCTCAACCGGAGGAATGACGAATAAAAAATATGGCAGAATAGGTGATAGTCCGGTAATAGGGGCGGGTACCTATGCCAATAATAAAACCTGTGCCATCAGTTGTACTGGTCATGGTGAAATGTTTATACGAGCAGTGGCTTCCTATGATGTAAGTTGTTTGATGGAGTACAAAGGATTAAGTCTGCAAGAAGCAATGCATAGGGTTGTGAACGAGAAACTGGTAAGCATGAATGGGGAAGGAGGAATGATTGGAATTGACATACATGGCAATGCAGCAATGGTGTTCAACAGTGCAGGTATGTATCGGGGGCTAAAAAGCAGTAAGGGTGAAAACCTGGTAGCTATTTATAAATAAAACATGGCTAAAAAAGTTGCAATTATTACGGCCGGAGGATCGGGTACCCGAATGGGAGCTACCACTCCTAAACAGTTTCTCTTATTGAACAATAAGCCTCTGCTGTGGTATACTTTGAAAGCCTTTTTTGAAGCATTCGACGATATTTCTATAACCCTGGTTTTACCATCTGATTATATAAGTCAGGGCAAAATGCTGGTTGCTGATATGGGAAAAGAAAGTAGCGTAACCCTAATTGCCGGTGGACAGACAAGATTTCATTCTGTAAAAAACGGGATTGACTTACTGGATAAGGAATCGATTGTTTTTGTTCATGATGGTGTCAGATGTTTGGTTACACCCAACTTAATAAGGGCTTGTTATGAACAGGCCAAACGTTTAGGCTCTGCAATACCTGCCGTTAGTGCTACCGATAGTATCAGAATTGCCGATGTACATTCCGGTCATTCTGCCATTGATAGGAATCTGGTTAAGATTGTTCAAACTCCCCAGACTTTTAAAAGTGAATTATTAATCAGGGCTTTTAATATGCCCTATCAGGAATCTTTTACCGATGAAGCCACAGTTGTAGAGTATTCCGGGGAAAAAACCTTTCTCATTGATGGTGATTATGATAATCTTAAAATTACCAGACCCGTTGATTTACTGGTGGCGGAATCTATTTTGCAAAAAAGAAATCAATATTAAGGGAACATAGAAAGCGGGAAAGGCAATGCATTATAATGCCAGATATGGTAAAACTCTTTTCGCGGGTTAAATTTATTATAGAAGCCGGCAACACCAGGAATGGCTGATCCTTCAAAATCAAAAAGTATCGGCTGTTGACTGAATTCCTTCAGGCATTCATAGTACAGCATATAATTTGTACCGGCTTTTCTGCCTTGAGTTGTTGACGCATTAATGATATTATAAATTCTTTTACGGTCTTTCAAGAGTAAGACAACAGAACATATTTCTCCTGCCCGATTTTGTACCGCTCTGGCAAAATATTGCAGAGTAGTATTTTTATTTTCATTGCAAAACTGTATCAGTCTCTCAAAATCATATACCCTAATATGTTTCATTTTATGCCCTTGCATCCGGCGGTATAAATTGATGCATTCTTCTGCATGAATTGAACTATTGTATAGCCAGTTATCTTTAATGAGTTTTTCGCTTACCCTGAAAACTTCTTTTTAAAGTTTTTTTCCAAAACAGAAAATGGTTCTTGCAGGGATATATACATATTAGGCATTGGGCTTGCTCCTAAATGAGCGGCCAGCGCAGCATTGCCTGAATTTAACTGGATAGTTCCATACTTGAATTTTTTCTGTATTTCGGATTTAATTTTTGCGGCTTTTGCATCTTCCACTTTCCCAATTAATCCCAGTTGCTGAACAAAAGGAACTGAGTAGGAATAACTGATCCCCCATTTTTTTCTGTAGGGTATGGGAAGTATGGATTCATAATCCCCAACAATAACAGCAGCCCAGTTATCTGCCATACGATCCAGGAAATCGGATTGTGCATAAACTAATCCGTTCTTACTATCGTTAACAAGCGTGTTCCATTTAATTTTGTCAATTTCATGAGATGACAATATTTCAATGTTTTTTTTCAATGGACTGCTTATTTACCTTTTCCTGATAAAATAATACGAAGTGTATGCATCATGATTTTAAAGTCTAATAACAGAGATGCATTTTCAACATAAATTAAATCGTACTGCATTCTTTCAATCATCTCATCTAAATTAGATGCATATCCAAATTGTACCATTCCCCAGGATGTAAGCCCTGGCTTTACTTTTAATAAGTATCTGTAAAACGGGGATACCTGTAACAGCTGATTGATATAAATTTCACGTTCGGGTCTGGGACCTACAAGGCTCATATCACCTTTTATAATATTCCAGAGCTGAGGCAATTCATCCAGCCTCCATTTTCGCATTATTTTGCCCCAGGGAGTAATTCTTTTATCCTCGTCACTGGACAAGGCAGGACCTTCTTTTTCAGCATCCTGGTACATGCTCCTGAATTTATAAATAAAGAACGGCTTCCCTTTATATCCAATTCTTTCCTGTTTGTATATGGCTCCACCTGGTGAACTCAAAAGGGTTCTGATAGCAATGTAAAACATGAATGGACTCAGTATAATTAACCCTGTGAGAGCAACCAGGATATCTATCATTCTCTTTATATGCTGTTCCTCAGGAGACATGGTTGCAGTTTGAATATCCATGAGAAGGGCTCCCAGAATATTACTGGTTTTAACTGAACCTGCTAAAATATCAATTGTGTCTGGTACCAGTTTGATATCAATATCTTTCTCTGTTAGAATACGAACAATCTCTTCAATTAGTTCTTGCTCTTTTTTATCAATTGAAATAATTACTCTCTCAATTTCCTGATCTTCTACAATTTTTTTTATCTGGTGAGTTGAACCTAAATGAGGCATCCATTTAGATAAACCATTTTTGGTTTCTTCCGGATGAACAGAAACAAATCCGATTGTTTTAAATCCGAGGTATTTAAAGTTTCTATTAAGGGCTTCATATACTTTGATTGCATTGGTATTGTTTCCAACGATAATAGTTTTAAAAAAAACTTCTCCTCTTTTAAGCGTTTTTTTTGTCTGAAAAAGAAGCATGGTTCTTCCTCCGGCAACAAGTATAAATTGAACGATGAAATAAAGAAAAAACTGATTAGCCTGATGTATTAGTTGAAACCCGGGAATTATGTATAAAAGAAAGACGCCAAAAAGTGAGTGCAATAAACTGGCAGTAAGTTCACTGAGTCTCGATTTATCGTACAGGGATCTGCTATAACTACCCGTGATAAAATAGAATGCAATCCAGTATACAGGAATAAACAGGAATGTCAGAATTGTTTCGAGGCCTTCAATATCAATTTTTAAAAGCTGAACGGTACTAGTGGTTTGTTCAGGATAAATCTGGAAAAAAATAATTAGCGTAACAAGAGAAAAAATAAAATCACTTACTATATATAAATTAATGTTTCTTTTCCTGTTTTGCATATTGATATAATTGTTTTAAACCAATATGCTGGTATTGTTGATCTTGTCCAGAATCTGATGTGCTACTTCCATAGCCAGATATCCGTCTATTTCGTTTACCTGAGTAGGTTTGTTGTTAACAATAGCGTCTACAAATGAGGTCAGTTCCAGTTTAATAGCATTTAAAGGCTCAATTGAAGGAGTTGCAATGGCAATTGTTTTTTTGCCATTTGGCGTTTCTATGTCAAATGAAAAAGCCTTTTCATCTTCTGGTTGTTTTAACTTGATTATCTCGGTTTTCTTTTCCAAAAAATCAATTCCAATATAAGCGTCTTTCTGAAACAGTCTGATTTTGCGCATCTTTTTCATACTGATTCTGCTGCTTGTTAAATTAGCAACACAACCATTGTTGAACTCTATTCTGACGTTTGCAATATCTGGCGTATCAGTCATTACTGCAACGCCGCTTGCGGCAATATTTTTTACATCACTTTTTACAAGACTCAGAATAATATCAATGTCGTGTATCATCAGGTCAAGTATTACACTTACCTCAGTTCCACGGGGATTAAATTGTGCAAGGCGATGCACTTCAATAAACATGGGATTCAAGTGTAAATCTTTAATGGCCAGATAAGCCGGATTGAATCTTTCTACATGACCCACCTGTAATTTCACATTCGCTTCCCGCACCATGTTTACCAGGTCTTTGCCTTCCTGTAATGTATGGGTAATTGGCTTCTCAACAAATACATGTTTGCCTTTTCTTACCGCCTTCATGCATATATCATAATGTAGGGTAGTAGGAGTTATTACGTCTATTGCATCACAGGCATCAATTAATTTATCTTCATCCATAAATCTTTTGATACCGTACTTCTCAATTACTTCCCTGGCATTGTCATTATTAGGGTCAAAAAAGCCCACAATTTTAACGCCCTCAATTTCTTTCC
>NZ_KI866530.1:298911-419891 GCF_000511175.1 Sediminibacterium salmoneum NBRC 103935
TGAAATTTACCAAGATGCCCAACACCAAATACGCCTACTTTCAACATAATTTAATAATATAATGCGTAAATATAGCCAATCAATTGAACAGGTTGAAATTTTGAATGGATGTCAATGCTGATTCATTGGTTAATATTGCAGCACAGGCAGCAGAATGAGGCATTTCGTATTTAAAGTAAAACCGGCAAACGTGAATTTTGCCCTCATAAAAGGCTTTTTGCTCCGCAGACAGGTTTTCGGATGACAGCATTTCCAATGATTTGCTGGCCATTTTAAGCCACTGCCATCCAATTACTGCATAACCCATCATTTCAAGAAAAACCGATGCATCAGAAAGATACCTGGCTGTATCTCCATCAGTTGCAAAACGTTTCAGTTTATTTAGTACCCATCTGATTCTGGCTACTTCCTGGTCGAGTAGTTCAGCTTCTGCTGACAATTCTTCGGATATTTGTGCTATTGCAATTTCCTTTCTGAATTCTGCAATTAACAATTCTAGGGCCTGACCATTTTCCAAATTAACTTTTCTGCCTAAAAGATCAATAGACTGAATTCCGGTTGTGCCTTCGTATAAAGACATGATTTTTAAATCGCGATAGTGCTGTTGAACAGGAAAGTCTGTTGTGAATCCATATCCTCCCAAAGTTTGAATGGCCAGGGCAGCTGATCTGCTACCTTGTTCTGAAGGGTAAGTTTTGGCTATAGGGGTAAGAATTTCAAGTAACAATTGATAGGACTTCTTTTCTTCTCCTTTACTGGCATGCCATAAGTCGTATAATAAATTGCATTCAAGTCCAAGAGAAAGGGAACCTTCTGCTATGGCTTTTTGCGTTAGCAACATTCTTTGAATGTCTGCATGGTGAATGATCTTTACCGGAGCGGCTTCCGGGTTTTTTTCTCCTGCCTTTCTTCCCTGTGAACGTTCATTTGCGTATTGCAGTGCATACTGATAGGCCGCCATTGCAACAGATGCAGCTGAAAGGCCAACACTGATCCTGGCTCCATTCATCATTTGAAACATATAATGTAAACCCTTATTGGGTTCGCCAACCAGATATCCGATACAATTATCGTTATCTCCGAATGATAATTGGGTTGTGGCGTATCCACGTTGTCCCATTTTTTGAAAATCCCCTGCACAATAGACATCATTATAAGTCAAGTTTCCTTCCGGGTCAGGTCTGAACTTTGGAATAATAAACAGCGAAATCCCTTTGATTCCTGCAGGTGCCCCTTCTATTCTTGCCAGTGTTAGATGCACAAAATTTTCACAAGCTTCGTGCTGTCCTGCTGAGATGAATACTTTTTGTCCTTTAATTAAGTATTCTGATTCAGATTTTTTTTGTGCGCTCGTTGTAATATCTGAGAGTGAACTACCGGCCTGTGGTTCTGTTAATGCCATAGTGCCCTGCCATTCACCGGAATAAATTTTGGGAACATACTGTGTTAGTTGTTCAATTGTACCAAAGCTGGTAATTAATGCAGCAGCTCCTACCGATAGGCCCAGATAGCCCTGCACACCATTATTTGCTGCCTGAAAAATATGATGAGCAGTTCCAAAAATCAACTCAGGTAACTGCATGCCTCCGTGTTCAAAAATGGCACTTCCTGCAATCCAACCTTGCTCTGCTGCTGCTGTTATTATTTTTTTTAAGGCAGGATGGGTAATTACTTTTCCATTACCATCATAATAGGCAGGCTTTTCGTCCATTGCCTTGAAATAAGGAGCCATTTCCTGGTCTGCCAGTAATTTAGCAGACTCAATCATCATCCAGGCCTGTTCTTTATTCAGGTGGGCAAATCTTTCGTAACTGAAAAGTTTTTCCAATGGATGAACATGGAATAACAGGAATTTCAACAATTCCATACTGGTATAAGGCAACATATTATTGTATTAATGCAATCAGTTCTGCAACATAGGCTGGTTTATCCTTTCCCTCAATTTCCAGGGTGCAGTCAAGTAAGATTTGTATCGTATTGTTTTCCATCAGCGTAACTTCTTCTAATTTGGCTTTTAGCCTGACCCTGCTGTCAACAGTTACGGGATGGACAAATCTTAGTTTATTCATCCCATAATTCACAAAGGATTGTATGCCTTTTATTTCAACTAGTTTGTAGAGCAGATTAGATAAAAGCGAAAGCGTTAAATAACCGTGAGCAATGATTTTTCCGTCGGGAAGCCACTTTTTTGCTCTTTCTGTGTCGGTATGTACCCACTGATTGTCACCGGTTAGTGCGGCAAAATCAAAAATCATCTTTTCGTTAATGGTAATCCATTCGCCGGGTCCAATCAGGGCCCCTTTATAATTGATTAAATCGTTTTTATGCTCTATTGCCAGTTTATTTACCATCCAATCATTCTTTTTAGTCGTTTCCAGGTTCCTTTCCAAAGCCCTCCATCTAACTGAATTCTCCTGTCCGTGGTCCACACAAGAGCTTTGATATTAGTAACATAGTGCAATTTCCCAAATCCCTTCTCTCTCAGTTTGAGTGCCAGCCATCCGTCTTCATTGGTTCCTGGAGGATGGTTAAATCCATCCACTTCCAGTCCCTGCTCCCTTCTGAAGCCGGAATTGAAACCATAGGCATTCATGGCTTCATCCCTGAACATTTTATTCAGCCATCTCATAAAATCTGCAAAATACTCATAGAAAAAATAGGTAAACCTGCCGGTACTTCCTATAGGAATAAAGGAAAATCTCCCGTAAACAGAGCATAGCTTTTTATTGGTAGCCAAGGGATTAATCATTTCCTGTATCCAATCTTTGGGGTAGATGGTGTCTGCGTCTGCGTTTAATATATACTTGCCCTTGGCAATGGCCAGTCCTGCATTTCTGGCATTGGTAATACCTTGTTTGGGCTCATTCACACAAGGTATGCCTGTGGCAATAACCATTTCGGCAGTTCTGTCTTTTGAATTGTTGTTTACAACAATTATTTCAACAGGCCATTGGGTTTCATTATTGCTTAAGGACAGCAGGGTTTGAAGAATATTTTCTTCTTCATTGTAAGCCGGAATTACAATGGATACTACAGGTGGTTGATTGGCAATTTTGCCGTATCTTTCTCTTATCAGTGCGGTTGTAGCAATCTCTTTGGGATTGGTCCTGAATAATTGTTCTATATAAGTGGGGATTGAAATGGGTCTCATGAGGGGGTATAATTGTACTTAGATTGATTTAAATTCTATTAACTTCATTACTTATATATTTAAATATATTTAGATTTCTTACATTAGCAAAATTTTAAAAATATGGCATTCTCAAATTCTGATACTTTAAAAATCGTAGTGGTTGAAGACGAGATGACCATGCAGCTGATTTTAAAAAAGTACTTAAGTACGCTATATCAGGTAGAAATTTTTAAAGACGGGGTTGATGCAATGGCTTTTTTACAGCAAGGAAATGTTCCGGATCTTATTATATCTGACCTGAATACACCTGTGATGGGAGGCCTTGAGTTAACCAGGCAATTAAGAGCAAGTGATTTCTTCAATGCTATTCCTATTATCATTTTATCCGGGGAAGAGAGTTCAGAAATGATTATTCAATGTCTTGAGGCAGGAGCAGATGATTATCTGGTAAAACCATTTAATCCCAAAGAGCTGGAAGCTAGGCTTAGAGTGGTTTTACGCAGAATCAGAAAATAATTTCATTAAAAGGGCCAATGAATACAATACTACCCCCCCAGGAGCAGATCATCGTTTTTCTTAATTGTGATGACAATATTTTTGAAACTTTTTCGTCGGCCAATTTAGGAGGACGAAGTCTGAAACGTTTTGCCAATCCGCTGCTTTTTTTTGCCGAATGGGAAAAAAGCAAGTTTAATCTGGTCGCTATCGTTTCACAAAGTGAAGTGTTAGGTATTGGAGGTATTTCGCTGCTTGAAACACTGGTAAATAAGAAAAATATCAATGTGCCTTTTTTTCTGGTAAGTCAGCAGTTGAGTGAAAGTACCGTTAGGATGACACTTAAATCAGGGGTTGCTGATGTTTTTAAGCTTCCAATACAAAAAGAGAATCTGGAAATCAGGATTCCATTTTTAATAGAAAAGTGGAATGACTTAAAGCACGCTAACACCGTATTGGATTTTCATAAATATAAAACCCCCTTTATTAAGCGGGTATTTGATATATTCTTTGCCAGTTTGGCTTTGTTACTATTATCGCCACTTTTAATTACAGTTTGTATATTGCTGAAACTGGAATCCCGGGGCCCCATATTTTATTACGCACTCAGAGTTGGGTCGGGGTATAGAACGTTTAAGTTTTATAAATTCAGGTCTATGTATGTGAATGCAGATAAGCGCCTGAAAGATTTAAAACACCTGAACCAATATGCACCTGCAGCGGATGAAGCCACTACCAATAAAGCAGAGGAAGAGTACTTATGTGATGAATGTAAAGCAGCGGGAACGGGTTGTAAATTCCCTATTTATTCAGATACCATTCAATGGTGCGAAAAGCAATACAGTGAAAGTAAAAAAGCCAAAGCAGGATCTGCTTTCTTTAAACTAAAAGATGATCCCAGAATCACCAAAGTGGGTAAATTCATCCGAAACAGCAGTATTGATGAACTTCCGCAACTTTGGAATGTGATTATTGGTGATATGAGTATTGTGGGAAACCGCCCTTTGCCGTTGTATGAGGCTGAGAAATTAACAACCGATAAATATGCCATGCGTTTTATGGCACCAGCAGGTATAACAGGCCTTTGGCAGGTAGAGAAAAGAGGGAAGGGCGAAATGTCCGAAGAGGAAAGGCTTATGCTCGACAATAAATACGCCGAAAACCATAGTTTCTGGTACGATATCAAGTTGATTCTCAGAACCATACCTGCACTTTTACAAAAAGAATCTGTATAATCCTGCTGATTTTTCTTTAATTAATTGCTTCATTCCTGACATTTGAATAAAGTGGGGATATCTAAACCATTGGTTTTAACTATATTATTTATCTTTAATCTTTATGAGAATCATTGGTTTAGATATAAATTACCCTAAATCCTGCCTTCTGTCAAAAGTGAGTATTTCCTTTGTCAGGAAAAAGCTGTTTTTTTTGCTTTTTTCCTGTGCTTTTTTGTTGGGATCATCCAGGGAAATCCAGGCCCAGGAATCTATGATTCCTGAATTGTCTTATCCTTTTCTGGAGAAATTGATTTTTTCTGCCAAGCAAAATTATCCCCTCATGAAAGCCAATTTAAGAAGGGTAAATGTGGCCAATTATAATCTTCAAAAAGCAAGGCTTTCCTGGTTCGATTTTTTTACTTTATCTGCATTTTATAGCCCCAGTACATCCGTAACATTAACCAATGCTACATTAACGGGTGTGCAGATTGGGTTATTTATCAATTTTAGCAATATCATTCAAAAACCAACCGTAATTCGACAAACCCGGGAAGAGCTGGCTATAGCACAATTAACAGCAGATCAGTATGCAATAACGCTTGAGACAGATGTTAAGAACCGTTATTTCAGGTATATGCAAACACTTTCTGTGTTAAAAGTTCAGAATCAGAATGCAATAGACATTGAAGCATTATATAAGCAATTGAAGTTTCGGTACGAAAGAGGAGAAGAAACTTTAGAAAACTTTACTAAAGTAATGATACAGAATGCCGATCAAAGACAAAAAATTATTGATGCTGAAAGTGCTGCCTTGATTGCTAAAAACGCATTGGAAGAATTAGTAGGAAAAAAACTGGAAGAGATAAAGTAAATGGAATTACAGAAGTTTTTTTTACTGTTATACAAGAGGAAATATATACTGCTCATTGTTCCAATGATTGCCGTATTTATAACCTATTTTCTTGTACGAAAGCTTCCGGATACATTTAAGTCAAGGTCCAGAATTTCAACCGGACTGGTAGATCAATCCCAGCAATTTCTTGAAACCAACAAAACGCAGGACGAAAATAAAATCTCCCAGCAATTCAGCAACCTGATTGAGATGAACAGGCTGAAGCGAATTTTTGATCAGGTTTCCTTTCAGTTAATGGTTCATGATTTAACCAGTGACAAGCCATTCAGACCTCCAAGTAAACTACTTAACGAAATTGGTCCTGAAGCAAGAGCACATGCACTAGAAGTTTTTAAAAAACATATTGTTTCAAAAGAGCCCCTTTCTCTTTTTGATAAAGATCAGTTTGGAATTAATCAACTACTCATTTCAATGGGTTATGATGAACCTACACTTCAGAAAAAAATTATCATCTATCGGGTTAATAACAGTGACTTTATAGATTTTGAATACGAGTCGGAAAATCCTTTTTTATCGGCATTTGTAATTAATACTTTAATCTCAGAATTTGTAGACTTCTACAGTAATTACATTAAAGGGAATCAGCAGAAAGCGGTGAATTTTTTGGATATGCTGATGAAGAAAAAGTACGACTCAATGACCGCTAAAATGCGATTACTGAGAGATTATAAAATTCGTAACAGGGTTTTGAATCTGAATGAACAGGCAAAAAGTTTATACAATCAAATTGCTGATTATGAGTCAAGGTTGCAAGTTGCCTTGAAAGACGTGGAAGCCTATCAGGGGGCTATCAGGGGAATAGAGAAAAAGTTTAGTCCACAAGACAGGCGATACCTGGAAAGTGTTGTAGTTGACGTGAATCAGTCGGTTATCGCAACAAGAGACAGATTGAGGCAGGTGACCAATGATTTGGTTAAGAGTAATTTTGATCCCAGAATAAAAGAGAAACAAGATTCATTGAGAAATGAATTGGAAAGCAAAGTTTTAGAATCTACTGACCGGCTTTTGGTTAGTCCATTGGCAAATAAACAATTGTTGGTTCAGCAAAAACTAAATCTGGAAATTGCGCTGGATCAGGCCAGAAGCAGTATTGATCCGCTTACCTCTGAACTTAGAAGACTGAATGAAAAGTTTGATATGCTGGTTCCGCACGAGGCATTGATTCAAAGCTATGAAGGTTCGGTTGATGTTGCAGGAAAGGAATACCTGGATATACAGAATCGGTTTAACCAGACTTCTCTGGAATCGAGTATGACCGTTCAGCTTCGGCAAATTGAAATGGCCATGCCCGGTCCGGCTCAGCCTTCAAAAAAATTATTGCTAGTAGCACTGGCAGGTATAATTAGTTTTGTTTTCTGTTTGGCAGCATTATTTGTAATATTCTATCTGGATGACAGCATTCAGAATGCTACCGAATTGGCTAATAAAACCAATCTTCCTGTTCTGGCTTATCTGCCTTATATCAATACATCCATGCTCGATTTAACCAACTTGTGGAAGAATGGGGAAGGAAACAGAATAACAATTGCTTTTAAGAATCTGCTTCGTTCTCTTCGATTTGAAGTTGAGAGAGAAATGGGGAATAAAAAGTTGCTGGTTGTTACCAGCTTAACTGACGGCGAAGGAAAGACCTTAATATCATTAGGACTTGCCTATGCTTATTCAATGGTAAACAAGCGGGTTCTTGTAATAGATGGAAATTTTGATCAACCTACTATAAGCGAAACAACAGGCGCCAATACTTATTTAGAAGACTATCTTAAAAACAGAATAACGCTGGGCGAAATTGTTAAAGAAGGAAAAATAAGTGTTCTTGGTAACCGTGGCGGTGATACTTCAATTTTTGAATTTTGTGATGAATCTATTGTAAAGCCAAAGCTTACTTATCTGCGAGATGTATTTGATATTATAATTATTGAAGCACCATCCATGGATAAACTCAATAAGTCAAGAGAGTGGGTGGTACTGGCAGAAAAAGTAGTTGCTATTTATGCAGCTGGTACAACAATAAAGAATGGTAAAAAGCAAAGTGTTCAATATCTCTACGATTTGGGCGATCAGTTTGCAGGCTGGGCATTGAACAAAGTAATTATCAATCGCCTTAACAAGATTCCTAAATAAATTAATTGCTACAAAATGACTTTCCAATTCATTCTCGAATTTGCCTGGGTTTTTATTCAGATTGCTATTGGTTATAATTTAGTTCTACCTTTCTTTTTACTTTTATTATATGCAATAATTGGTAATAGAAAAAGAGTAATTCAATCTGAAAAAAAAGAAGCGGACTATGCTATTATTGTTACCGCATACGAACAAACTACATTAATACCTTCTGTTGTTGCTTCTCTTTTAAAGTTAAATTACAGTAACTACCTTATTTATATTGTAGCCGATAAATGTGATGTATCAGGGCTTCATTTTGAAGACGAAAGGGTGATTGTCCTTCGTCCTGAACATACGCTTTCGAGTAATACCCGTTCGCATTTTTATGCAATTGAGAGATTTAAGAGGCCACATGAAAGGTTAACTATTATTGATAGTGACAATTTAGTTGATCCCGATTATCTATTAGCATTGAATGAATATTTTGATTTAGGTTATAAAGCCGTTCAGGGAGTAAGAGATGCAAAGAACCTGGATACATTGTATGCTGCATTGGATGGGGCAAGAGATATCTATTATCATTTTTATGACGGTAAAGTCTTATTTAATGTAGGGTCTTCTGCTACGCTTTCAGGATCGGGAATGGCATTTACTACCTCCTTATATAAAGAATGTCTGGGACGTTTAGATATAACAGGTGCAGGTTTTGATAAAGTTTTACAGAAGGAAATTGTAGGCAGGGGAAACAGGATTGCATTTTCTGAACATGCTATTGTTTATGATGAGAAGACATCAAAAAGTGATCAATTGGTAAATCAGCGTGCCAGATGGATTAATACCTGGTTTAGGTATTTTAAGTTTGGATTCGGGATAACTGCCAGTGGAATACTCAGGCTAAACTGGAATCAGTTTTTATTTGGTTTGATTTTGCTTAGACCTCCTTTGTTTATTTTTCTATTACTTGGATTGTTTTGTTTGTTACTGAATTTGATTTTAAATCCTTTTGCTGCCTTGCTTTGGGTACTCGGTTATGTTATTTTTATCGGAGGCTTTATGATGTCTCTGATAATGAGTAATACGAATCCGAAAATTTATAAATCACTCTGGGGCATTCCTAAATTTATATTTTATCAGGTTATGTCTTTAATGAGTGTTCGTTCCGCTAATAAGAGGTCGGTGGCAACTAAACATTTTCATGCTGATAAAAAAACTGAGTAGTTGAATCAATGATGCAAAAAATAAAAAATTCAGTTCAGTTTCTGATTCAGAGAATCATTGGATATTCCAACTATCTATACTGGTTTAGTATTTATAGAGTGCTACGGTATCAATTCATGAAAGATGATATTGATATCACTTTTTTTATTGAGTTGGTTAAAAAGCAAAAGCAGGGAGTTGTGATTGATGCGGGAGCAAATGTGGGGTACACGAGTGTTATTTTTGCAAAAGCATTTCCTTCCAGTTCTATTATTTCTTACGAGCCTGTAAGGCTATTGTCTCAAATTATTTATAGAGTCGTTCGTTTTTTTAGAGTCAATAATATTGAAGTAAGACAAAAAGCTTTGGGTGACTCTTTAGAAACAGTGATGATTAAAACACCCGTTATACAAGGTGTTAAAAAGCAAGGCCTTAGTTATATTGATAAGGAAGTAGATCGGGAAGATATAGAGCTTATTAAGTCTAGTATTGCTGAAGAAGTAGATATGGTTACCCTGGATAGTGATTGGGGAAATCATATCAATCCTCCAATTTCAGGTATCAAGGTAGACGTAGAGAATTTTGAGTATTTTGTTTTGAAGGGTGCCAGAAATCTGGTTATGAAGTTTCGACCAATTGTAATGGCAGAATTATGGGACAATGCTCGCAGGAACTCCTGTATTCAATTGATGCAGGAACTGGGATATAAAACATTTGTAATAAAGAACAAGGAGTTGGTTAAATACCAGGGACAATCTTCTCTAAACTATTTTTTTATACCAGATTCCACTGAAGCGGAATAAAATAATGTTTGTAAATGAGAGTAAAACCTTCATCTAAGAGGCTAACTAAAGAAGAGCAGGCAATATTTGATCAGCAAAAGCTAGATCGCTTAACCAGGTTGGCAGCATTGGTATTTGCCGGAGCAAGTGTATATTACTTTTTTATCAAATTACTATTTCTTTAATGGAAGAACCATTCCAAATACCACTTGGTGAAAAAAATAATCGCAAAGGCTTTTTTACTCTTTTGCATGATTTTTTTATCGTAAGAAAGATGGGGGGTATTTGGGGACTGTTCTTTTTTGGTGCAGCAGCAATATTTTTTTCACTTGTGGTAAGTAAACTCGGATTGGTTCCGGGGATTCTTATTTTATTAATGCTAATTGGGTTGCCGGTTGTACTGGCCCTGATATTTTATCCAAAGTTCGGGGTTGTTACTTTTATAGTTGCTGCATATTTAATAATGTATGTGGGCAGGATGAATATAACTGATTTCCCTTTAGGTACATTAATGGATGGAATGGAGTTGCTCTTGTTTTTAGGAATTTTTGTTCAGCAAAAAACAGAATCAAACTGGGCGCTTTTTAAAAGTCCAATCAGTGTTATTATTCTTGTCTGGATCTGTTATAATTTAATTCAGGTTATTAACCCAACAGCAGAGTCAAGACTTGCATGGGTATATACGGTTAGATCTGTGGCTGTAATTATGATGATGTTCTTTGTTTTTTTATATAATATCAGAACACTTGATTTTATTAAGTTAATATTAAAAATCTGGATTGGACTTTCGGTATTTGCAGCATTGTATGGGTACAAACAGCAGTATATAGGCTTCACCGCATTTGAAGAAGCATATTTATACTCAGATCCTGAGATAGCCGGACTATTATTTATTGGAGGCCAATGGAGGAAGTTTTCCATATTTACTGACCCGGTAGCTTTTTCCTATAATATGGTGGTAAGTGCACTGCTTTGTATTGGTCTGTTAACAGGGCCTTTTTCCAGAAGAACTAAAATTCTTTTAATGATCAGTGCCTTTTTATGTTTGACTTCTATGTTATTTTCAGGAACCAGGGGAGCTTATGTTTTGCCCCCTGCAGCAATGGCTCTTTATGCCATTTTAAAGTTCAATAAAAAAGTAATGGTTGGAGCCATTATCGGCGCATTGGGATTTGCAGCCTTAATTTTTGTACCAACAACCAATCCAACCATCTATCGTTTTCAAACCGCATTTAAACCTTCGGATGATGCTTCTTTTAACGTTAGGAAGTTGAATCAGAAACGAATACAGCCATTTATTCAGAGTCACCCATTGGGTGGAGGCCTGGGTGCTACTGGTATGTGGGGTAAAAGATTTGCGCCCAATTCTTTTCTTGCCAATTTTCCGCCAGATAGTGGCTATGTAAGGGTAGCAGTTGAAACAGGCTGGGTTGGGCTTCTGATTTTTTGTACATTAATGTTTATCATTCTCAAGGTTGGGATTAATAATTATTATACCATAAAAGACCCTACTTTAAAATCTATTTGTTTGGCAATGATACTGGTCATTTTTGCCTATCATATTGGAAATTACCCCCAGGAAGCAATTGTTCAGTTCCCCTCCAATACATTGTTTTATTTGGTTGCGGCTCTCATTGTAATAACTAAACGTCTTGATTCACAAAACAACTCAATGCAAGCATTCAATAATAAAGTATGATAAAAGGCAAAGACATCATTATAGTTGGTCAGCAACCCTGGGATATTGAGATTGGCAGTAATTGCAAGAATATTGCCGTTGAATTTAGTAAATACAACAGAGTTCTCTATGTCAATTCTCCGCTGGATCGCATTACATTAATGAGAAATGGGAATGATGCAAAAATCAGGAAGCGGAAAGAGATTGTTGAAGGTAAAACATCTGGTTTACTACAAATAAGTGATAGTCTTTGGAATTTATATCCGGATGCCATGATTGAATCAATCAACTGGATTTCTATTCACCCTGTTTTTAAAGTATTGAATAAAATAAATAACAGACGTTTTGCCGGCAGTATACAAAAAGCAGTCAGTAAATTGGGATTTAAAGATTTTATTTTATTCAATGACAATGATATTTTCAGAAGTTTCCATTTGAAAGAATTGCTGAAGCCCGCTTTGTCAATTTATTATTCAAGGGACTATATGCTTGCTGTTGATTATTGGAAAAGACATGGTGAAAAACTTGAACCTCAGTTGATTGCATCTTCCGATATCTGTGTGGCTAATTCTACCTATCTGGCTGATTATTGCAGACAATACAATCCTAATTCTTACTATGTAGGGCAGGGGTGTGAATTGGATTTATTCATGGATTTCAAAGGGGATTCACCCGCTGAAATTAAAGCAATAGAAGGAATTAAAATAGGATATGTAGGAGCATTGCTGGGACTTCGTCTGGATATTGAGATTCTAACCGAGATTGCCAGAAGCAGACCTCAATGGCAACTGATATTGGTGGGTCCTGAGGATGAACTTTTTAAAGGAAGCGAGCTTCATCAATTCTCTAATGTACATTTTCTGGGATCCAGGTCACCCAATGATTTACCCTCATATATTCATTCCTTTGATATTTGTCTGAATCCGCAAGTAATTAGTCAGGTGACTATTGGTAATTATCCCAGAAAAATAGATGAGTACTTGGCTATGGGTAAACCAGTAGTTGCAACGAGTACTCCATTTATGGAAGCTGTTTTTTCTGGTTATACCTATCTGGCAAAAAATGCAGCTGATTATATTAGTTTAATTGAGCTTGCTTTACAGGAAGATAGTAAGCAAAAGCAATTGGAAAGAAAAGAATTTGCAGCTGAGCATACATGGGAAAACAGTGTGGCAGAAATTTATAAAGCCATTGAAAAGCATTCAAATTAATTATTATTGTAAATTCAAATAGATTATCTAAGACCTTTATGATTAAGAAGCTGGTACGGCAATTGAATAATAAGCACTTTTTGTCTTTAGCAGGTAATGGTGCTATGTCGGTATTAGCAATGATAACAGTTGCAGTTTTATACAGAGCACTAACTGTAGAAGAAATAGGATATTGGGTTTTTTTTCAAACTGTAGCTGTTTTACTGGATACATTCAGGACTGGATTCCTGCAGGTTGCATTGGTGAAATTTTATACAGGAACTCAGAATGAGCGGGCAAAGGAAGTACTGGGTTCAGTTTGGTTTTTGGCCATAGTTATTACTGCTGTACTGGGATTAATAAATCTTTTGTTTGTTCCTTTTAAGTCCTACTTTGATAATCCTGCCATATTAGTAATAATTCAGTGGTTTGGCTGGAGTTTTTTATCAACCCTTCCTTCAGGTATTGCTTCATGGATACTGCAGGCCGATCAGCGCTTTGACAGATTATTGATTTTAAGAATTGTTACACAGGGTAGCTTTATCCTTTCAGTTATTCTTTTAATTGTTTTTGATTTGATGCAATTACAGAATGTATTCATTGCAAATATTGCATCAGCATCACTTGCCAGTTTAATTGCAGTTCTTTCAGGATGGTCGGGCATTAAAACACTAGGGGCTAAAACCGCTTCCTGTGTAAAGGAAATTTATCACTTTGGGAAGTATAGTGTAGGAACTACCATTAGTGCCAATATGCTCAGAAGTGCAGATACATTCATAGTTGCTTATATGCTTGGGCCCGCTGCCGTTGCTATTTATAATTTGCCTGGCAGACTCATGGAGATTATTGAAATTCCTTTAAGAAGTACACTGGCAACAGCTATGTCATCACTGGCCAAAGCTTTTAATACAGGAAACAAACGTGAAGTGGCATATATTCTGCAAAAGTATGCTGGTACTTTAACTGTAGCTTTTGTTCCATTGGCAATAGGTGCTATTTTGTTTGCGGATATTGCAACAGGGTTGTTAGGGGGTGGGAAATATGTTGATTCCGAAGCAGCCAATCTGTTGAGAATTATGATGTTGCTGGCGATATTCTATCCAATTGATCGTTTCATAGCCGTTTCCCTGGATATCATTCATCAACCCAAAGCCAACTTTGTTAAAGTACTTTTAATGTTGCTGGTAAATGTAATTGGCGATTTTGTGGGTATATATTTAACGGGAAATTTATATGGAGCGGCATTAGCAACGTCTTTACCCTTAATAGTTGGAATTTTTTACGGTTATTATCGTTTTAATCAGCATATACCATTTAAATTGTCAAATATTTTTGTATCAGGATACATTAATATCAGAAAAATGCTTAGAAAATACCTGGTTAAAAACTAGAACAAATGGTTGTAGCTCACTTAATCCTGGTTCATTCCAAACCTGATCAGCTGAAGAGGCTGGTAAATAGGCTTGTGCACAACAAGGCTATTTTTTTCATACACGTAGATGCCAAAGCCAATATAGAGTTATTCAGGGCAGCATTAAAAGGAATAAACAATGTTTATTTCGTTGATAAAAGGGTGGATATTCAATGGGCAACCTATAGTATGGTAGAAGCAACTGTAAATGGGTTTGAGGCCATTGTTGCTTCTGGATTAGCTATTGATTATGTAAACCTGTTGAGTGGTCAGGATTATCCAATACAACCTGTTTCTAAATTTCATGATTTTCTAAGAATGAATCCCGGTAAAGCATTTATGCAGTGTCTGGATATTGAAACAGAATGGACAGAAGCTATTAGCAGAGTAAGATCTTATCACTTTACACATTGGACAGTACCTGGTAAATACAAGATTCAGAAAATCATAAATTTTCTTTTGCCAAAGCGAAATTTGCCTGAGAATCTTATTCCGGTAGGCAGGTCTCAATGGTTTACTATTTCATTAAAACATGTAGTCTTTATAATTAAAAGGCTGGAGGCTAACCCCGCTTTTTCTAAATTCTTTTCATACTCGTGGGCACCGGATGAAATTATTTTTCAGACCTTGTTGTATAATTCCACTTTCAAGTTTGATATAGTGAATAACAATCTCAGGTATATTGATTGGTCCGAAGGGTTAAAAAACCCCAAAATGCTCACCAAAGATGACTTTTCAGCTATGATGAAGTCCGGGCATTTCTTCGCCAGAAAGTTCGCAGAAAACGACGATGTACTTTCAATGATAGATGCAGAAATAGGCTAGCTTATTCCTTTTTATCCTGAGCAACAAAGGCTTTGATAAAGAAAAATATCCCAATAAAAATTACAACCAAAGCAAACGCATCCAGAACAGTGAAGCCATCGTGCTCATTAAAATAAAATAATGTGGCTATTTCAAATTCTGCCGTTGCTGGAGTAACAATGGTTAAAAAGCCAACTGTAATAAATAACAAGCCAACACCTGAATATGCCAATCCTGCTGCCCAGTTGATTGCTTTGTCAGGCAGATTTTTTACGCTAAATGAACGGTGTTGTCTTAATAGCTTATCCATGTCTAAAACAATTTCTTCGCTGCCTCTTGCATCATCAGCGTGAGAATGATCTCCAACCTTGTATGTTTTTTCCATGGTGTGTAAAAACAGGTGTTGCATTTCTATAGCTTTTTGCTTGCTTACAGGCTGTTTTTCGAGTTCTTCAATGAACTCTGCAAAAACCTTTTCTATTTTTAAAACCTGACTGTTGTCTGTGGCCATAAACACCTATTATTTCACTTTGTGCGCTAATTTAAATAAATTACGGAACTAATTGCCGGATAAGATTCATGAAAAAAGTATCCATTATTACAGTCAATTTTAATCATAGTCATGTAACGGATGAATTACTGGACTCTATCCGTGCCAGGAATACCTATGAAAACATAGAAATTATTGTAGTTGACAACGGAAGCAAGGAGAATCCTGTTCCCGTTTGGAAGACTAAATATCCGGAAGTTCATTTTATTCGCTCTGAAGTGAATCTGGGTTTTGCCGGGGGAAATAATCTTGGTCTGCATTCTGCTACTGGTGATTTTTTATTCTTCGTTAACAATGATACAGAATTTACCAAAGGTCTGATTGATACATTGGTTGAAACGCTTGACCATCATCCCGGTGTGGGTGTTGTTTCACCTAAACTGCTTTATTTTGACCAGCCAGGCATGCTTCAATATGCAGGATATACGCCTATGAATTATTTCACGGCCAGAAATGCCTGTATTGGACAGTTTGAAACCGATAACGGACAATACGATCAATTGGTTGGGCCCACCGGATTTGCACACGGGGCAGCAATGATGGTTACCAGAGAGGCAATACAAAAGTCAGGACCAATGGCAGAAAACTTCTTTCTCTATTATGAAGAGCTCGATTGGGCAGACCGGATCAGAAGGAATGGCTTTGACATCTGGGTAAATATGAAAGCGACCATCTACCATAAAGAATCTATTTCTGTCGGGAAAAAGAGTGCCTTGAAAGAGTATTATATGAATCGCAACCGCATCCTGTTTATCAGAAGAAATGCTCCTTTTTTAAAAGCAGTTTGTTTTTATTTTTATTTTCTGCTAATAGTTACCCCAAGAAACCTGCTTGCTTATATCAGGGAGAAAAATTATAACTTCATTAAACAGCTATTCAATGCTATATGGTGGAATTTAACCAATGGGGTAAATAGTAAACAATTAGGATTCAAGCCTTAATTTAAAATATGCATATAATTTTCTGGATATCTGTTTTCATTATCCTTTACACCTATATCGGATATGGATTGTTACTGTATTTAATTCTAAAATTAAAAGCAATCATTAAGGGGAAGAAGCAGAATCCTGAACCAGGATACACGCCTTCCTTAACCGTTATAGTTGCTGCTTATAATGAAGCTTACTGCATAGAAGATAAAATACTAAATACGCTGGCATTAAATTATCCGGCTGAAAAAGTCACTTTTATTTTTATAACAGATGGGTCTACGGATGAAACACCTTCAATTGTAGCGAAGTATTCTCAAATAAAAGGGATGCACCAGCCAGGAAGAAGCGGTAAAATTGCAGCAGTGCATCGTGCAATGGAGCAAGTGAGTTCAGAAGTAGTTGTATTTACAGATGCCAATACCATGTTAAACAAAGAGGCATTGATGCTAATGTGCAGGCATTATATTGATCCATCAGTAGGTGCAATTGCAGGGGAAAAAAGAGTTCAAATTGACGATACTGCAGATGCAACCGCAGGGGAGGGATTCTATTGGAAATATGAATCAAAATTGAAGAAATGGGATTCTGAGTTGTATTCGGTAGTGGGTGCAGCAGGCGAACTGTTCAGTATTCGTACCAGTCTTTATACTCCTGTAGAACCTGATACCATTCTGGACGATTTTATGATTTCAATGCATATTGCTTTAAAAGGATATAGAATTGTGTATGAGCCTGATGCTTATGCTTCTGAGTTGGCATCTGCAAATACCGGTGAAGAATTAAAGCGGAAAATAAGAATTGCAGCTGGTGGGGTACAATCTACCATCCGACTTAAATCTCTTTTATGGCCATTCAGACAACCTGTTTTAAGTTTTGAATATATCAGTCATCGGATATTACGTTGGATGGTTACCCCTTATATGATGATTCTGGCACTTATTCTGAATAGTATAATTGTTTATTCCAGCGGCTGGAGCAATATTTATGGTTTGATGCTGGCAGGACAATTGTTTTTTTATCTGGCGGCATTGCTTGGGTGGATACTGGAACAAAGGCAGTTAAAAGTGAAAGTGTTTTTTGTTCCCTATTATTTTTGTTTGATGAATTACGCTGTAGTAGCAGGATTGCTCAGATATTGTTTTACAGAACAGTCTGTTTTATGGGAAAAAGCGAAACGAAAATGATTTGTTTTTAAAGTTTTCGCCGTACCTTCCAATATAATAGGATAATCAGTAAAAGAATCTTCAGATAGATGATTAATAAAATTCTTTGTGTTGACGACGACAGTATCTCGCTTACTATTTCAAAATTACTTTTGAAAAGGACAGGTTTTACCAATGATGTGGTAACTGCAGTTGACGGTAGCGATGCATTGGATTATTTTAAAGATTTATTTGCTACCAGTTCAGATCCTGTGGCAGACGCGCCCTCTCTGATTTTACTGGACATTAATATGCCGGTAATGAATGGTTGGGAATTTCTGGAAGCTTATATTCCTCTGTTTGCAGAAAAATTGACCCAGACTAAAGTAATTATCCTATCCTCTACAATTGATCCGGAAGACTTCTCCAGGGCAAAAAAATTCCCTGTTGTTGCTCAGTTTGTGAGTAAGCCATTAAGTGTTGAAAATCTTGCTGAGTTAAAAGAAAACGAATTCGTTCAGCAATTCTTTTAATCTGTCTCTTTTCGCTCCGGCTGCTAGCGGTTATTGGCCATCCATGCTTCTATAGCGCTGAATACAGGATGACTTAATGGTACATTAGGCAATCGTAATTGGTTGTTTATTAATCCCATTTTATACATAAATGCTTTAACACCTGCAGGATTGTTCTCTGCAAACATTAAATCATAAGTTGGAATTAATTTATCATTGATTGCTTTGGCTTCTTTAAAGTTATTTGTTAAGCAAGCTCTGACCATATCCCCGAATTCAAGCGGAAATGCATTGGCGGCAACACTGATTACGCCTTCCATTCCACAAGCCATCTGAGGCAATGCCAGGGCGTCGTCTCCACTTAATACCAGAAATCCTTCAGGACGATCTCTCAGAATTTGCATGCACTGTGCCATGTCTCCGCTGGCTTCTTTAATTCCTATGATATTGGGAACTTCATTGGCCAATCGAAGGGTTGTTCCGGCAGACATATTTCTACCCGTTCTGCCTGGCACATTATACAGAATAGTGGGTTTGGGAGAAGATTCAGCAACCATTTTGTAATGCTGAAAAATCCCTTCCTGTGATGGTTTGTTGTAATATGGTGCTGCACTTAATACGGCTGCAGCTTTTTCAAGAGGTAGCAATTTAAAGTCTTCCAGTAAATGCATGGTGTCATTCCCGCCGATTCCTACAACTACAGGTACCCTTCCAGCTATTTTTTCATAGGAATACTGCAGAATCTCTGTTTTTTCTGAAGTACTTAGGACAGGTGTTTCTCCTGTTGTACCCAATAGAACCAGGTACTCCACACGATTGGAAATTAAAAATTCTATGACTTTACCCAATGCAGGGAAATCTATAGCATTCTCTTTAGTAAATGGGGTGATAACCGCAACACCTGTTCCTTTAAATTGATTTTGAACTTGCATAAATCTTAAATAGCAGATTCTTCCCAGAATCCCATTTTACAATACTTATTAATTCTATTATTGATTCTTTCAGCAGGATCAACGTTTTTAAATTCAGCTAATGCCTGTTTTATATTTTTCTTCAATATATCAGCTGCTTCCTGGTAGTCCCAGTGTGCACCACCCAATGGTTCCGGCACAATTTCATCTACCAGTCCAAATCCTTTCATATCTGATGCCGTTAGTTTTAATTGTTCAGCTGCTGTTTCTTTCTTATCCCAGCTTCTCCATAAAATAGAGCTGCAGCTTTCAGGAGAAATTACAGTATACCAGGTATTCTCCATCATCAGGGTTTTATCACCCACACCAATTCCCAAGGCGCCGCCGCTGGCCCCTTCGCCAATTATTACAATAACAATGGGCACTTTCAGTCTCATCATCTCGTAAATATTGCGGGCAATGGCTTCGCCCTGTCCTCTTTCTTCAGCTTCCAAACCAGGGAAAGCACCGGGAGTATCAATCAGGGCAATAACCGGCTTATTGAATTTTTCTGCAAGCTTCATTAACCGAAGTGCTTTTCTATATCCTTCCGGGTTGGCCATACCAAAGTTCCTCATCTGTCTCATTTTGGTATTCACACCTTTTTGCTGCCCCAGAATCATTACGGTTTCTCCGTCTAATTGTGCAAATCCGCCAACCATGGCTTTGTCGTCCTTTACATTCCTGTCTCCGTGCAATTCCACAAAATTAGTGCACATCTTATCAATATATTTCAGGGTATAAGGTCTGTCGGGATGACGGCTCAGTTGTACCCTTTGCCAGGGAGTTAAATGTGCAGTTATTTCTTTTCTTTTTTCAAGAATAGAAGCTTCCAGTTGTTGAAGGGTTAGGGTATAGTCTATTTTAGGATTCTTCTCTGCTAATTTTTTTGTAGCATCAATTTGTTCATACAACTCTTTGATGGGGGTTTCAAAATCAAGAAATTGTCTATTGGGGTATTGAGGCATATTATATGATTTGGCGGTAAAAATAGGCATTGCTTTTTTTTTGAAAAGATTTGTTTGAAAAACTCTTTTCCCCTTATCTTTGCAATCCCAAAAACGACATAACCTGTCGGAAAGGAATGGATCGGTAGTTCAGTTGGTTAGAATGCCGCCCTGTCACGGCGGAGGTCGCGGGTTCGAGTCCCGTCCGGTCCGCAAAAGCCACTCATTTGAGTGGCTTTTTGCATTTTAGTTACTCTTTATAAAACTCAGGGTTTGTTTCTGATTGCTGTTTCTTATTTCCAGGTAGTAGATGCCGGTTGGAAGAGAAGCCATATTCAACTGAAAAGTATTACTTGTGGTTACGGACTGTGAAACCCTCTTCCCGATGCTGTTATATACCGTTAAATGCTGTTGTTTCCCATTTTGTAATCCCTGAATGGTAATAGTATGTTTTACAGGATTAGGAAATAGCTGAATACCAGTAACAGTTGTAGGATTAACTCCGGTTCGGCCAACCGGTTTCACAAAAACGGGTGTTTCAGAGGCATTTACGATGATATTTCCATTGTTCACTTTTAATTTAATCACAGCCATTTCACTGGCACCTGCTGTGGGGGTATAGATGTAGGCTGAATCGGCATTGCCCAGCTGTAAGGTATAAACTCCGGTTCTGCCTTTTTCATCAGGAATATATACCACATACATTTTGCCTGTATCGTTAAGTAAATATTCATCCACCGTGGGGTCTGCGTTAAGGGATTGATTAAATACATAATTTCCAAACAGCTTTTTTGTCTGGTTTACATAATCTGCAGCAGGCCTGTTATTCAATGCGTCACCCAATAAACCGCTGGTTGCATATAGTTGGGGTGACCCTGAATTATCATCTTCCAGTTGGTAAAAAAACTGCTTTTCAATTCCATTTCTGGCATATAAAAGAGCAGTTCTGAGCAGCCAGTCTGCCTGTGTTTGTAATACAGTTTTATTCCCTACGGCAATGGCTTTATTAGGACTTCCGGGGTTGATATCATAACCTGTTTCTGTAACCCAAACAGGCATATTGTTTAGATAAATAGCTGAATTAAGCAGGAATGCTTTTGCTGTTGAATCAGCATTGGCGTTTGCCGATTTTAGTTCAGGTGCAATACCACGCTGCGTTTTTGTGTCATTGGTGTAAAGATGATAATTGATGATGTCCCAGCAAATATTTACGGATCCGTCGGGATGAAAGCCTCTGAACTCTTTGCACCAGTCTATCATACCTCTGAAATAGTCTGTTGAAGCCAACGCAACGCCTGCCATTACAACTTGGATGGTGCTATCAGCATTTTTTACTCCAACATTTATTCCTAGTGTTTTTTTATGCCCGTCGTAGAAAGCAGATAAATTGGCCGCATACTCTCTTCCGGTCTGATAAGCTTTTCTTCCCTTCCACCACTTGTCTCTTTCATTTTCGCATTCTATGTATTCAATCAGTCCCAGTCCGATTTTTACGGTATTGATTTCATCACCTGTAAATCTGGAGGAATCGAATACCGACAATAAGCCCGGATTAATATTCTTGTTTTTACCATAACGTGCCACATACTGAAAACCCAGTTTAGCCTGTTCAATATAAGAGGCTGGATCACTAAGGTCTTTGCCATAGAATACCGGATTGTTTTCATTGTCTTTCAAATTATCCGGATAGGATGCCAGCATCCAGTCTGGTAATGTTTTTAAGCAGGCTAATACAGGAATGCCCTCTTTTTTACAGGCTTCATAAATTGCATCGTAATTCCAGCTACCACTTCGGGTAGGACTATAGGTGTAACTGCCCTGCCTGTATTCGAGTTTCTGCCAATCCATATAGTGTCTGAATCCTCCAAACTGCTTTACTGTATTTAATCTTTTTGGGTCAATGCCAAATGGGTCTGTTCTTGCGTCTGAAAAGTTCCACTCATACCCATTAATTCCCAGTAATCCTGAAATCGGATTTTTCTTTTTGATGACCGGATTTACGGGTAATGGTGCATTGTAGGTTCCGTACAATTCCATTTCAGAAGGATAATCATTTTGCGATACCAGCATCAGATACATGATATTGGTAGCAGGTGTATCCAGCTGAATAATATCGGGTCTGTTTGGATAAGGGCCAACCCATCTGTCGTATTTACTGCCATCGAATGAAGCGATGGGTTTTCTTGTCCAGTTGCTGTCTATAATGTACAGCACAAAGGGCTGCGAACTCATTCCTACCCAATCGTAGAATCGAATGCTTTGAATTACCATCGATTCTCCCTTCAGTAAAGGGTAATAAGATTCGTGCAGTGGTATAATTTTATCGTACTGGGCATCTACAGGGGTATATAAATCACCGTCTGTTAATTGCTGTAGACCTTTTTCTGCATTGGTTAACTGATACCATCTATTTCCATCCAATGGTATTTTCTGACTCGACTGAGCAAATGAAAAATGCGTAAGCAGGAAACTAAATATTAAAACTGAAATTGGTTTGCTCATATTGAAATAAATAAAAGAATGCACTTTGTTTATGCAAAATAAACAGGTTTCTGTTTCTTAGAGTCATTTCACTGGTTGAATGTTGTACAGCAGGGGTATAAAAACAAAAAACCGGTCAAAAAAGATTGACCGGTTAAAGAATCCAATTTTTCTAAACTAAAACAAAAATTTAAATCCAAATGAAAGTGGGGTAGTCAATGTTGGATTGCTTCCACCTAAAGCACTATTGTATGCGCTTTCTACATTGGCTACATGAGCCAGAGAGAAATCGGTAATGGTTGTTTTATTACCTGTTTTTGGAGTCAAGGTAGTAAAGGACAGATTGGCAAGGTTGTAAGAAAACTCAACACTGAAATGTTTACCCAGAATCATATCTAAGCCACCGGATGCTGCTAATCCTATCTGTGTTACTTTCAGTTCGCTTTGCTTTTCCTTACCGCTGATGATGGGTGCAGCCAACTGACCAAAGAAATACATGCTGCCCGCAACATTCCAGTATTTTCTTACCAATGGCTGGAATACAAATAAACTGGTATTGGCATTCGTAGTAGCACCGGTAACTGATTTTATATTAACTGTTCCAATACCAGCACCAATGGCTACGGATGGAGATACAAAAGTTCCTACAATTGGTAACACCGTTAAATTGGTACTCTTGTTGGTTCCGGTTTTTGTTTGTGTGTAGCCAAACTGAGAAGTGGCAAAACTAACTCCCTGTAATCCTTTCTTCTGAGCGTTAGCTCCAAGGCTAACAACAATAAGCAATAAAGCTGTCATTAATTTTTTCATAAACAATAATTTTATGCGAAGCTAAGTGGCTAATACTGAGCGAAATATGACCTGCATTACTCTCAATTATGATACTCATCATATTTTTATTTGAATGGGTAAGCAAGAGTGATAACTATGGTTATCTTCGTTTAAACACCAATTTTATACTATGCTTTCGAATGTAGTGAATAGATACTTAGTCTTGGTCTTTTTTGCAGCCTGTGGCATGGGCGTTTCCAGTCTGAATGCACAATTGCCGGAACCGATGGGAAGTGCTGCCATTTTTCAGGAGTTGCAAAAATTGAAAGTAGCAGGTAGTGTATTATATATTGCTGCGCATCCGGACGATGAAAACAACAGTCTTTTGCCTTATCTGGCAAAAGAAAAAAAGTACAGGACTGCCTATCTCAGTTTAACCAGAGGAGATGGGGGACAAAACCTGATTGGTTCTGAGCAGGGGATTGATCTGGGTCTTATCCGAACCCAGGAATTACTGGCAGCAAGAAAAATTGATGGTTCAGAACAATATTTTACCAGTGCCTATGAGTTTGGGTTCAGTAAAACCTCTAATGAGACACTTTCTATATGGGATCAGCAAAAAGTGCTGGCTGATATGGTATGGGTAATCAGAAAGTTTCAGCCCGATATTATTATCAACCGTTTTCCTCCCGATGCAAGAGCCGGACATGGTCATCATGCATCTTCTGCCATTTTATCCATACAAGCTTTTAAAGCTGCCGGAGATCCGAATCAATTTCCCGAACAGTTAAAAAAAGGAGTAAGTGTATGGCAGGCCAAACGTTTGTTGTGGAATACTTTCAATTTTGGAGGAGCCAATACAACCAGTGAAAATCAGTTAAAAATCAATGCAGGCGTTTATAATCCATTTCTGGGTCAGAGTTATGGTGAGGTAGGAGGAGAAGCCAGATCAATGCACAAAAGTCAGGGAGAGGGAAGGCCCAGAAGAAAAGGTCCTCTTTATGAATATTTTGTAACGATTGCGGGAGATTCTGCTAAAACTCAGTTAATGGATGGGGTAACAACAGATTGGAGCAGATTTGGACATTCAGGCAAAATAGTTGAACAGAAAATAGATGAATTGATTCATGATTTTCAATTTGTAAAACCTGAGAATGCAGTTGCAAAATTAGTTGAATTGTATCGGCAGGTTCAAATGATTCAGATGAATGCAACATGGAAGGATCAGAAATTATCGGATATAACGCGATTAATTGCAGCTAGCGCCGGATTGGTGGCCGAAGCAACTACTGAAATGGAATTCGCTGTTCCCGGAGAAAAACTGGGTATTCAATTCCAGATAAATAAAAGAACGGATGCAAATATTAATTTGATGCAGATACAATTGATGTCGAAGGGTAAAGCAGCTTTTGATTCGTCCATACAGCTGGCTTTACAAAATAATATCAATTTCAATTTAACCTATCAGTATACGGTTCCTACGAATCAGCCTCTTAGTCAGCCTTATTGGCTGGCATCTCCTATGAAAGACATGGGTACATTTAATGTAACCAATCAGGATTTGATTGGGCTTGCCAATTCCTTGCCAGACTTTGAAGTCATTTTTACCTTTAGTATTAACGGAGAAAAAATGAATCTTAGGTCACCGGTACAATATAAATATGTAGACCTTGTAAGAGGCGAATTGTACGAGCCTCTTACGGTGATTCCACCCGTTTTGGTTTCTCTGAACAAAAAAGTAATTTTTTCAGATTTAAAAACACCGGACAATAAGGCAATAGTACAACCCGATATTCTACTTCAGTTCAAGTCTAATTTTACTGCTGCTGCTGTTCCCGTAAAGCTGGGTTTAAAAGACGAGAAAAACTTACTTGTATCCAAAGACACCAGTTATAATTTAATTGCGGGAAATATCTATCCCTATTCACTTTCGCTGTCTGAAGTACTTAAAAAGAAAAAAGGGAATACCATAACAGGAGAGGTTCAGCTAAAGCGCAACGAGCAATCTTTTTCTTTTGATCAGCAATTAAAGTCCATTCGATATGACCATATTCCTGCTATCAATTACTTATACAAAGATCAGATTCAATTGATTGATGAGCCTGTTTTTTCAACGCCAAAAAAAGTAGGATATATAGTTGGAGCCGGCGATAAGGTGCCGGAAGCATTAATGCAACTGGGTCACACTGTTGATATTTTACATGAGTCTGATATTGCTGCATCGAAGCTGGAACAATATGCAGCTGTTGTGGTTGGAATTCGTGCGTATAATATTCATGAGTGGCTTACCAATAAGAACGATGTGCTAAATCAATACATAGAAAATGGCGGCCACTTAATTGTGCAATACCTCAAGAATAATTTAATAGGAAATAAGCGGGTAAAAGTTGGGCCTTACGATTTTTCTGTTTCAAATGTAAGGGTAACAGAAGAGAAAGCGTCTGTAGAATTGCTGAATGCAAAACACCCTTTTATGAATTTTCCCAACCGGATTGGCGAGAAGGATTTTGATAACTGGATTCAGGAAAGAAGTACTTATCAGATGGAGCCGGTGAAAGCACCTTATGAAGCTTTCTTTCAAATGAAGGATAGCAACGATGCACCTACAAAGGGTAGTCTTGTGACGGCCAAATATGGGAAAGGGTATTTTACCTATGTTAGCCTGGTATTATTCCGGCAATTACCAGCCGGAGTGCCGGGTAGTTATAAATTATTGGCTAACTTAATTGCCGCTACTGATAATAAATAACTATGCAACCTAGAAAGAAAATAAGTTTTTTTTGCTTGTTATTATTGGGGTAGTTGTTGGACTGTTTCTGAAAAATGTTAAAGCGGGACTGTTGATTGGACTGGCATTGGGATTATTGGGGGGAGGACTACTTAATTCAAGATCAAGAAAATGAAAGAGAAAATACCCTTGTTTAAATCCTGGCGCAGCTGGTATATTTTCATACTGGTTGTATTGCTGTGTCAGATTGTTTTATTTGAATGGATGACAAACTTATTTAAATGAGACTTACAGACTGGATTGTTTTAATTATTACGCTTACTGGCATTATTGCTTATGGTGTTTACAAAAGTAAGACCAGTAAAGACATGGAAGGTTATTTTCTGAGTAACCGAAATATGCCCTGGTATATTGTGCTGCTGAGTATCATGGGTACACAAGCCAGTGCCATTACTTTTCTCTCAGCTCCCGGGCAGGCATTTACCGATGGGATGCGTTTTGTTCAGTATTATTTTGGTATCCCCATAGCAATGGTGGTATTGTGTATCACATTCGTTCCGCTATTCAGCAAATTGAAAGTGATTACTGCCTATGAATATCTTGAACAACGCTTTGATGTTAAAACAAGAACCTTTACATCAGCACTTTTTTTATTGTCAAGAGGATTGTCTACAGGAATCAGTATTTACGCGCCTTCCATCATCTTGTCTTCCCTAATGGGTTGGGATATTTATTATACCAATATTGTAATGGGTGGATTGTTAATTGTGTATACAGTTACCGGTGGTGCAAAAGCGGTGGCCTACACTCAGCAGATACAGCTAATCATCATTTTTATCGGGATGTTTATTGCAGGTTATCTGATTGTAAAACATTTGCCGGAAAATGTAGGATTTAGTGAAGCGCTGGCAGTTAGTGGTGCAGCCGGGAAAATGAATGTGATTACAACCGGGTTTACTGAAAACGGGTTTGACTGGAAAGACAGATATAATATTATCAGTGGTATTATTGGTGGTTTTTTTCTGGCTCTCTCTTATTTTGGTACAGATCAGTCACAGGTGGGTAGATACCTGACAGCCAAAAGTGAATCAGAAAGTAAGTTAGGATTACTCATGAATGGATTGGTAAAAGTACCGATGCAGTTTTTTATTCTTTTGCTTGGGGCACTGTTATTTACCTTTTATCAGTTTAATCCTTCACCTATTTTCTTTAACAGAGCTGCGGAGGATAAAGCTATGCAGACCTCTTACAGGGATTCATTGCTTCAAATAAGATATCAGTTTGAGGAGCAGCAATTTAATCAGCAGGCGAATAGCAAATTGTACATATTGAAATCTACACCCGCATTAAAAGATAGTGTGGCGTTGGGGGCTGAAAAATTGGCCACCCTTAAAAAAGAGTATAAAACCGTCATTAAAAAAGCAGTGCCTGCTGCAGATACCAATGATACCAACTATATTTTTTTAAGATTTGTGGTAGACTTCTTGCCAGCAGGGTTGGTGGGACTATTGATTGCCATTATTTTTCTGGCTGCCTGGGGGTCCATTGCTGCTGCGCTGAATTCGCTGGCATCCTGCACGATGGTAGATTTTCATAAGCGGTTTTTAAAGCAAAAACCTGAAACAGATCATGCAACGCAATCGTTGAAAGATTATCAGCTCTCTAAATGGTATACTTTTTTCTGGGGTATATTCTGCATTATCACCGCACAGTTTGCCACAGGCATGGGCAGTTTAATTGAAGCTGTAAATGTTTTAGGGTCGCTGTTTTACGGTGTTATTCTCGGGATTTTTTTAGTGGCATTTTATCTTAAAAAAATCGGAGGCACGGCTGTATTTTGGGCAGCGGTTATTGGCGAGTTGTTAGTGGTAGCATTATTCCTGCTGGATAAATACAATGTAATTGGGTTGGGCTTTTTATGGTTGAATGTAGCCGGTGCATTGGCTGTAATAGCTTTTAGTGTTGTTTTAGGTTTTTTAAAACGATAAACACTTATCTTACCGTATAAGATTGGGTAAACATGAAGTCATCTTTTCACGTAGTGCCATGGGCGCATACTGCTACTTTATATGAAGTTAATATTCGACAATATACACCAGAAGGTAGTTTTGCTGCATTTGCAAAACATCTGCCAAGGCTAAAGGAAATGGGGGTTACCATACTATGGCTGATGCCAATTACCCCTATAAGTATGGCTAACAGACAGGGGAGTTTAGGAAGTTATTATGCCTGTAGCAGTTACACAGATATCAATCCGGAATTTGGTAATAAAGAAGATTTTAAAGCATTGGTTGATAAAGCCCATTCCCTGGGATTGAAAGTGATTATTGACTGGGTGGCCAATCACACTGGTTGTGATCATCACTGGACATTGGACCATCCCGACTGGATTATGCAGGACGAAGAGGGAAACTTCACTGAAAAAAATGGCTGGAAAGATGTGATTGATTTGAATTTTGCCGTTCCGGAAATGAGACATGAACTCATTAAAGCCATGCGCTATTGGGTAAGTGAATTTGATATTGACGGTTTCCGTTGTGATATGGCTCATTTGGTGCCAATTGATTTTTGGCAGCAGGCAAGATTGAGTTGTGAATTAACCAAGCCCCTTTTCTGGTTGGCAGAATGTGAAGTGCAGGACTATCATCAGGTTTTTGATGCCACTTATGCCTGGTGGTGGATGCATGAAACAGGAAGATATGCAGAAGGGAATAGCAGTTTACATGAAATAAGAAATGTATTACATGCTTATTCGCAATACCCAAGACATGCGATTAAATTATTTTTTACCTCGAATCATGATGAGAATAGCTGGAATGGTACCGAATACGAGAAATATGGTTCAGCGGCGCTTGCATGGTCGGTATTTTCTTTTACATGGGCAGGCATGCCCTTAATTTACAGCGGTCAGGAAAATCCAATGCTGAAACGTTTGGCTTTTTTTGATAAGGATTTAATTGAATGGAAGGAACAGCCTTCCCTGCATACTTTTTATCAGAAGCTTACCAGCCTGAGAATGAGAAATGCTGCCATTTACAAAGGCGAAACGCATATACTTCCTTCCGATCAGGATCACTCATTGATGGCATTTTTCAGAAGAAGCGGCAAAGAAATAGTTTTGGTATTGTTGAATGTTTCAAAGCATAACAGATTGCGAATTTCTATTGACCATGACTGGTTAAAGGGAAGTTTCCGGAATGTATTTTCAGATTTGATATTTCAATTTAAGCAAGCTGAAAGCTTTGAATTGCAGGCAGGGGAGTACCTGGTGTATGAGAAAATAATTGATTGATTGCTTCTTAACAAAAATCCCCGCATCAATTATGCGGGGATTTTATTTTACTAGTTACCTTATTAAGGCAAGAAAATCTTTTTGTTATTCTTCAGTGATCTGCAGCGGGTAAGTATATCTTCCTTCAAATCCGGGATAGAATCCATCTATGCGGATGGTTCCGGTTTTTATATTTCCCAGTGCAATCTTCAGTTCGTCGAGATTTACAATTTCTTTTCCGTTGATACCAGTAATAACAAAGCCGTCTTCCATGCGGCTCTTGCTTAGTAAGCCATTTCCTACTTTCTTAACTAATACACCACCCGGAACATCATTAGCAGTGGCCACTTTCTTGTCTAGGTTTACCAGTTCTCCTCCCAGTTTTTCAATCACACTGCTGCGTCTAACCAAATCGGTATTTCCTGCTTTATTTTTCAGCGTAATTGTTACAGAATTTTCCTTTCCACCACGCTTGTATTGTACTGTAACCTTATCGCCGGGTTTGTAGCGGGCTACTTGTTCCTGTAATTCAGGACCACTGGTAATGTTAACACCCTGAATCTTCGTGATAATATCTCCTTTTTTTAATCCTGCACTTGCAGCAGCACCCCCTTCAGGAGTATCTGTAATATAAACACCTTCTCCTTCTTTGTAGGCAGTGCCTAACTCTTTTTCCAGTTCTCTCTTGGCTTCATCAGATAAGTTTTCCTTTGGATAACTGATTCCGATATACGCTCTTTGAACCGTACCGAATTTAACTATATCGGTTACTATTTTCTTAACCATATTTACTGGGATGGCATAAGAGTAACCTGCATAAGATCCGGTAGGAGAAGCAATGGCAGAGTTGATGCCAATTAATTCTCCATTGGTATTGATAAGCGCGCCACCGCTATTGCCCGGATTTACTGCGGCATCGGTTTGAATAAAGGATTCAATTGGGTTGGCTCCCTGTCTTCCATTGATATCAATTGATCTTGCTTTTGCACTGATAATGCCTGCAGTTACGGTTACGTCCAGACTAAAAGGATAGCCGATGGCCAATACCCATTGGCCTAATTTGGCGTCATCGCTATTGCCGTAAACAATATAAGGGAATGCCTTTCCTTCAATTTTAATTACAGCCAGATCGCTGTTTGGGTCCTGCCCAATTAATGTGGCTTTGTAGGATTTTTTATTGGCAAGCGTAACATTAATTTCATCCGCTCCGTCAATCACGTGGTTATTGGTGACGATATATCCATCTTCTGTTATGATGACACCACTTCCGCTGGCTCTTTGTTCAGGCTGTATTCTGGGGCCTCCGAAGAAATCGCCGAAATCATCACCGAACATATCCGAAAACGGATTACGCTGGCGTTGCGAACTGCTGATTTGTTTGGCCTTGGTTCTGGTTTTAATGTGCACAACGGCAGGGGTTCCCGTGGTGGCGGCTGCAGTAAAATCAATTGCATTGTTTGCCGCATTATTAGCACCACTCATAAATCCAGCATAATTCACTGGTAATTTCCCTTGTTCCTGAATTCCAGCCTGTTGGTTCTCCATATATTTACCGTAGCCCCAAACACTAGCTAGGGCGGTAGAGGCACTAATGCCTACGATCAGTAAACCATTTTTCCAATTCATATGCGCTGTTTGTTTTAATAAATTTAATCAATTAATGTGCCTATTCAATAGCAAATAAACAAAGCTGTTTAATTGACAGTTGACCAATGACACCATTTAACAAATTTTTCCGAAAAAATGTCATCTTTACAAGCCTGTTAAGAATTCCATGGTATCTATTCCATCTGCATAGTCGCTCAGTCCGGGGGTTTGGGCATGGCCAAATGGGATTAATCCCATCCCAACGATACATTGAATGGCTTCGTCTTTTTGCAACTGCTCTATCAGCATTTGTCTGTTCTGATAGTAGGCAAAATGCAGTTGACTTACCGGTGAAAAGGGAGAAGCATTTTCTGTAAGCACCATCAGGTCATTGTTCATATAGTACTTTCCCCCCATTATCAGTAAAGCCAGGTGATAGTCATAATTGTGTTTGTACTTGTGATAGTCAATAAATTCAGGATACTTCTTCAACGCAGCTAGCAAAGGTTGAAAATCATAATTTTCCGGCACATACACTTGTGTAACATTTCTGCAGCCTAAGCCAAAATACTGTAACACGTCATCTGCCAGCAAGGAAAGCGTTTCCTGCGATTCTGATCCATCCAGAATGGCAACAGAAGTTCTGTTTTTTCGGATGATATGGGGGTATTTGCCAAAATAATAATCAAAATAGCGGCTGGAATTATTACTTCCTGTAGCAATATAGGCGTCCAGGCCTTTTAGCTTATCAGCAAAAGAAACCCAGTTCTGTATTCTTACGTCCCATTCGTACAATTTGGCTATCAGGTGCTTGATAAGTACCTCGTCTTTTGATGAGGGTTTAATTACACTGATATTTCCTGAAACAAATACACAAAGGAAGTCGTGGAAACCCACCAACGGGATATTGCCAGCCATTACAATGCCGACCTGCTTCGGATGGGATAAAGCGTCCGGAATCTGATATTGATTGGCCCATGCCGTTAAATTATCTTCATCAAGAAAGCTTTGGGCAATTTGTTCGCTGGCTTTATTAATGAACTCCGGAACAAACCATTGGTTTTCACGATATGCTCTTTCTTTTACTTCCTGCCAGTCGGGGGTATTCGACAGAATATATTGACCTAATCGGGATAATAATCCAATTCGTTCTTGTAAAATCATTTGTCAACCGTATTTTTGGTACTGCAAAAGTAATTTTACAAACCTAACAAACCCATTTCGTATGGCAATCAAAATAACAGAAGAGTGTATCAATTGTGGGGCCTGTGAGCCAGAATGTCCTAATAATGCAATTTATGAAGGCGGAGTAGAGTGGGCTATTGCCGACGGTACTACCATCAAGGGGAGTTTTCAGTTAATGGACGGGTCAACGGTTGATGCAGACCAGCGTTTTGCTCCTATTAGTCTGGATACTTATTTTATTGTTCCCAATAAGTGTACTGAGTGTCAGGGATTTCATGAAGAACCACAGTGTGCGGCAGTTTGTCCGGTAGATTGTTGTGTTCCTGATGAAATGTATCAGGAAACGATTGATGAATTAATGGCTAAGAAGGCTAAAATGCATATTTAATTGCACAAATTATCAAATGAAGCGAAAAGTTGCATTGGTTACAGGAGGGTTGAGCGGAGAAGCGCAAATCAGTTACAAGAGTGCTTTAACGGTTGGCAATCATGTTGACCGGAATAAGTATACCGTTTATAAAATTGATATCAATGCCTCTGGTTGGTGGTATGAAGCAGCTTCAGGTGAAAAACTACCCGTGGATAAAGCAGATTTTTCCATTGTGGAGAACAATGAAAATATTGTTTTTGACGTGGCATTGATGTGCATTCATGGTACACCGGGTGAAGATGGAAAATTGCAGGGATATTTTGATTTGATTGGATTGCCTTATACCAGCTGTGACGCGGCCACTTCAGCATTAACCATGAACAAACGATATACCGTTGCGGTTGCTTCGTTTGGAGGTATTGCAGTAGCTAAGTCTATGCATTTGTTCAGTCATACACCTGTTCCCGCAAGCGAAATACTTTCCCAACTGCAATTGCCCTTGTTTGTAAAACCCAATAATGGGGGCAGTAGTATAGGTATGAGTAAAGTGAACAGCGCAGAAGAACTGGAACCCGCTATAGTTAAAGCTTTCAGGGAAGATCACCAGATTCTGGTAGAAGAATTTATTGGTGGCAGAGAATTTACCATTGGAGTATTTAAGCAGGATGGTATAATTAAGGTTTTACCTATTACTGAAATAACAACCCAGAATGAGTTCTTCGATTTTGAAGCCAAGTATCAGGGAAAAAGCATTGAAACAACGCCGGCGGTTATTGATGAAAAAATGAAAGCTTCTCTGGAAGCTGCAGCAAAAAGGGTCTATGAAATCTTCAATTGCAGAGGAGTAGTAAGGGTAGATTTTATTTACGACACAAAGCAACAGAAACCGTTTATGCTGGAAGTAAATACGGTGCCCGGACAAAGCGATGCTTCTGTAATCCCTCAGCAGGTGAGGGCAATGGGGATGAGTCTGACTGATTTTTATTCAGCGGTAATTGAGCAGGCATTTCACTAAATTATTTCCTAAATTAATAATAGCAAGTGTTCAAATTCATTACAGATAAACCACTTTGGGTAAACATCTTAACAGGGATAGGAATTATTCTTCTGTTAATACTTTTATTTTTTGGATCACTTGACTGGATAACCGGATATGGCAAGTTTGAGAAAGTGCCCAATGTTGCCGGACAGCATATTATTGCTGCACAAAAATTACTGGAAGATCAGGGTTTTGAAGTAGTTATTCAGGATTCAGTTTATATTGACACCATCGCCAAGCAGGCTGTAATTAGACAGTCTCCTGAAGCAGATGCCATTGTAAAAACAGGCAGAAGGATTTATTTAACGCTGAACAGAACCATTCCGCCACAAGTGGAAATGCCCAATCTTACTGGTTTCTCAATCAGAAGTGCAGAAATGTATTTGCAAAGCCTTGGTTTAAAGCTGGGCTTTGTTACCTATAAACCGGATATAGCCCGTAATGCCGTTTTGGAGCAATTGATTAATGGAACTCCGGTTAAACCCGGACAGAAAGTTCCAATTGGTACAATTATTAACCTGGTGTTGGGGAGCGGTATTGGCGGAGATGAATTGGATGTTCCTGATTTGGTTGGACTTACGCTTGATCAGGCAAGAGCAACGCTTACCGGTATGAATATTAATATAGGCTCAATTATAGCAGCCGGTTCAGTAAGAGACTCTTCCACTGCTTTTGTTATCCGGCAAAATCCTCCTCTTTGGAGTGATGTTCCGGGGATAGATGGCAATCCTGCAAAAAATAAAATAAGATCCGGTCAATTAATCGACCTTTACATAAGTGAACAGGCACCGGTAAAAGATACCGTAAATCATCATCCTTAATAATAATATATGCAAACAATAACTGTAGAAGAATTAAAAGCCAAACTAGATAGTGGAGAGCCAATTAATCTGGTAGATGTAAGAGAACCCCACGAAAGAGCCGATTTTAATATTGGTGGAATGCATATACCACTGGGTCATATTCAAACCATGCAGTTGGATGAAATAGAACACCTGAAAAACGAACCTGTCTACATGTATTGCAGAAGCGGAAACAGAAGTGGACAGGCTTGTCTGATTCTGGAAACAGCAGGCTTCTCTAACCTGATTAATGTAACAGGTGGGATGCTAGCCTGGCAGGATCGCATAAAAGGTTAATAAATTAACATCAATTTATAGAGCCCCAACCTGTATTATCAGGTATTGGGGCTTTTTTTGTATTCAAATTATTTTTATGTGTAAAAAGGCAGCAGTTCTGTTATTATTCTTTCTTGCTCAGATGCCTGTATGGGCCAATACCGTTTCAGGAATCATAAGTTCTGCTTCCAATCAGTCTCCCCTGCCTTTTTCTTCGGTTCTGGTGAAAGGAACAACCAGTGGGGCAACCGCCAATAGCAATGGATTTTATAGTTTGTTACTTAGTCCGGGAAAGTACACACTGGTGTTTCAATATATTGGATATCAATCGCAGGAAAAAAATATTGTAGTTGGCAATCAGCCAATCAAGCTTGATATTTTTCTGGTAAACCAAACCTACCAGTTAAATGAAGTAATTGTAAAAACCGGCGGAGAAGATCCTGCTTATGGTATAATAAGAAATGCCATTGCCAGCAGAAAAGCTAATGCAACAGAAATTAAGCAGTTTTCTGCTGAAGTTTATATAAAAGGACAAATGCAGCTTCGTGATTATCCCAAAAGTTTTCTGGGTCAGAAAGTAGATTTTGAAGACGGGGATACCAGTAAAAGGAAAATGTTGTTTCTATCAGAAACAATTGCGAAGTATTCGGTAAGTGAACCCAATCAGAAAAAAGTAGAGATTGTTTCAACAAAAGTAAGTGGCAGAAGTAATGGATTTGGTTTTGGCAATCCACAGATTATTTCTTTCTACGACAATATGGTTTCCCTGGGAGATGGATTGAATCCAAGAGGGTTTATATCCCCCATATCCGATAATGCCTTGAATTTTTACAAGTATAAATTTGAAGGTACATTTTATGAGTCAGGAAAAGAAATCAACCGCATACGTGTAATACCCAGAAGAAACTACGAGCCCTTATTTACAGGGTATATTCATATAACAGAAAACGACTGGCATATACAGAGTGTTGATCTTAAACTGGTGAGAGAGCAACAGATGCAACTGCTGGATTCATTGGTTATTCAGCAACAATATGTTCCTTTAAAATCGTTTTGGGTAATTAAACAACAAATGATTTATCCTTATGGTAAATTCTTTGGTTTCGATTTTTTCGGAAATTTCCTGCAGGTATACAATCAGTTTGATATTACGCCTGTTTTTAAACCCCGGTTTTTTAATAATGTAATTCGCCGTTATGAAGATAGTGCCAATAAAAAACCAATGACTTATTGGGATAGTATCCGTCCATTACCCTTGTTGGCTGAAGAAGTAAGGGATTATCAGAAAAAAGACAGCCTGGAGAAAGTAAGGGAATCCCCGGCCTACCTGGATTCACTGGATAAAATAAGAAACAAGATAAGTATCGGGTCTGTTTTGCTTACTGGCAAAACCTTTTCTAAAAGAAAAGAAAAAACAACTTTTCGTATTGATCCGCTTATTAATTCTTTAAACTTTAATACAGTGGAAGGAGGTGTTTTATTGGTGGCACCTCAGTGGAGAAAACAATACGAGGGTAGAAAATCATTAACCATTACGCCTGAATTCCGGTATGGATTTGCGAACAGGCATTTTAATCCTTCACTTGCCTTGAATTATAGTTTTGGGAAAAAGTATTTTCAGTCTTTGCAGATTGCGGGGGGTAAAAAGGTTTTTCAGTTTAACAATGCTGCTCCTATTTCTGAACCCATTAACTCTATTTATACGCTTTTGCGAGAACAGAATTTCATGAAAATTTATGAGGCGGATTTTTTCCGAATCAATTATAATGCGGGTATTGGAAATGGGTTGAACTTTTCGGGTTCTCTTCAATACCAGAATAGAAGACCTTTGAATAATCTTCCTGATATTGCTTTCTGGAAAGATTTTCCCAACAGATCTTTTACGGGTAATTATCCTTCTGAAATGGGGGCAGGACCCATGCAGCCTAATCAGGCATTGCTGCTGAATGCCAGCCTGACCTGGATTCCAGGTGCAAGGTATATTGAATACCCTGATCGCAAAGTGAATATTGGTTCCGGTTATCCCACATTTAATTTATCTGTTACCAAAGCCATTTCAGGTATTTTGGGTGCCGACGCAGATTATACCAAATGGCGATTGAATATTTCTGATGAAATGAATCTGGGACTTGCCGGTGAATTGAAATATGCATTTTCCACAGGTGGATTTTTACAAAAACAAAAGTATTTGAACCCGATCAGATTCATTTTATTGGCAACCAGGTTATTCTGGCCAGCCCTTTCACCAGTTCTTTTCAGCTGGCTCCTTATTATAGGTTCAGCAACACTGCAGCATTGTATGGAACAGGTCATATTGAATACCATTTGAATGGTTTATTAACCAATAAAATTCCGGGCTTTAAGAAGCTGAATTGGTTTCTGGTTACCGGTGCCAATGCATTGATGCTGGAGAAGGGGAATTATTATGTAGAATATTTTGCTGGTCTGGAAAATATCTTCAAGGTTATTCGGGTGGATTATATACGCTCTGTTGAACTGGGGGGCGCTCAGCGTTCGGGTATCCGGATTGCATTGCCTGTTGGAAGATAATTTGTACTTTTGCTGTGAATTTTGGCTGCCCTGCAAGCAGCTCCATTGTTTAACGGAACATAGCAGCAGCTATGTCTAAAATTTATTTATGGCAGTACTACATAATCGTGTCTCCAATAAGGAGCTAAAGGAACGTTTGATGCAAGAAACGTTCAAAAGAATTACGATTAGTTTTTATCGTTATTTCCCAGTTCAGAATCCACAGGAGTTCAGGGACCAGCTGTACAAAATGTACAATGCCATTTCGGTGTTTGGAAGGGTATATATTGCCAAAGAAGGAATCAATGCACAGATCAGCGTTCCGGAACATCATATGGATGAATTTAAAAGCATCATGAACTCCATTCCCGGACTGGAAGATTTGCGATTGAATATTGCTGTAGAAGATCCTTCTGGTTTAAATGATCCATTAACACAAGGGAAAAGTTTCTGGGTGCTCAAAATAAAAGTCAGAGATAAAATTGTGGCGGACGGCATTGATGATCCTGCATTTTCTATGGAGCGTAAAGGCAAGTATTTAAATGCAGCCCAGATGAACGAAATGCTGAACGATCCCAATACCATTGTGATTGATATGCGCAATCACTACGAATATGAAGTGGGACATTTTGCCAATGCGGTTGAAATTCCTTCCGACACATTCAGGGAACAGTTGCCCATGGCAGTGGAAATGTTGCAGGGTAAGGAAGATAAAAACGTAGTGATGTATTGTACGGGAGGAATCAGATGTGAGAAAGCCAGTGCTTACATGTTACACAAAGGATTTGAAAAAGTGTATCATTTGGAAGGGGGCATTATTCATTACGCCAATGAAATCAAGCGTCAGGAACTGGAGCCCAAATTCATTGGGAAGAACTTTGTTTTTGATGACAGGCTGGGAGAGCGGATTACCGAGGATATTATTGCACATTGTCATCAGTGTGGAGCTGTATGTGATAGCCATACCAACTGTAAGAATGATGGTTGCCATTTACTTTTTATACAATGTACTTCCTGTGCAGAAAAATATGAAGGATGTTGCAGTAAAGAGTGTAAAGACACCATTCATATGCCTGCTGAAAGACAGGCTGAAATTAGAAAAGGCATTGATAAGGGGCGTAATATTTTTAATAAAAGCCAGGCCAGGATCAGACCCAGGCTGGATGAAATAATACAGGCAAAAAAAGAAATGGGGCAGGAGATTTAATCCTGCCTCATTTTCCTTATTGTATTTTTTCTAGTGATTGCACAACAGCGCGGTAAGTTTCGTCTTCAGTAAAGTTCTGCGGCAGGAAGGTTTCCCCAATTACTTTTTCGTATAATTCAATGTATCTTTTGCTGATGGTGTTTACCCATTCATCGCTCATTTCAGGTACGTTTTGTCCTTCCTTGCCCATAAAATGATTGGCGATTAACCACTCTCTTACAAATTCCTTACTCAATTGAATTTGTCTTTCGCCGCTGATCTGTTTTTCTTCGAACTGATCTGCATAAAAATACCTGGATGAATCCGGTGTGTGAATTTCATCCATCAGGTAAATGGTATCTCCTAATTTGCCAAATTCATATTTGGTGTCGGCCAGAATCAATCCTCTTTTGGCCGCAATTTCTTTTCCTCTTTGAAATAAGGCCAGCGCGTATTGAGCCAGTACATTCCATTCTTCAGCAGTTGCCAATCCCCCCGCAATAATGGCTTCTTTAGAAATATCTTCATCGTGACCTTCTGCTGCTTTTGTAGACGGGGTAATTAAGGGTGTCGGGAAAAAGTCATTTTCCTTTAATCCTTCCGGCATGGTAACCCCGCAAATGGTTCGGTTTCCTGACTGGTAAGTTCGCCAGGCATGGCCTACCAGGTTTCCCCTTACTACCATTTCAATTTTAAAGGGTTCACATCTTCTGCCTATGGAAACATGGGGGGCCGGTGAATCCATTAACCAGTTAGGACAGATATCAGTGGTCTGTTGAAGCATGTATGCAGCTATCTGATTCAGTACCTGACCTTTGTAGGGAATGGTCCTGGGTAAAATAACATCAAATGCTGAAATCCGGTCACTTGCTACCATCACCAGCCACTGGCTGCCAATGGAATAAACATCTCTTACTTTGCCTCTGTAAAAACCGGTTTGGTCGGGGAAATTATACTGTGCCATTTCCCAAAATTAGACTGCTATTTTTCTAAAACCTACCCACTCCATCAAAATTTGTCCACAAACAGCTGATTTATTGTACAAATTAAATTTTTATGTGAGGGGAACATACATTATTTTGCCTTACAATTCAAACTAAAATTGCCAATATGAGAAGACTATTAACCCATTTCGGCCTGTCTATCTTTGCGCTTTTATTGAGTATTTCAGTAATGGCTCAGCAGACAACCGTTTCCGGCAGTGTAAAAAATGGAAAGACCAAAGAACTCCTTTCTGCGGTTTCAATTTCAGTTAAAGGAGGTACTGCAGGTACCTATACCGATGACAAAGGAAGTTTTAAATTTTCCACTGTTCAAAAATTACCTTTTACCCTTGTGATTTCTTCTGTAGGTTATGCAGCCAAGGAAGTTGTTGTAAAGGATAACAATCAGGATATTGTTGTTGAGCTGGAAACAGCTTTCACATTGGGCGATGAGATTGTTGTTTCTGCATCAAGAGTACCTGAGCGTATTCTTGAATCGCCGGTTTCTATTGAAAGAATCGGACCAGCTGCCATCAGAAATACTCCTGCTGCCAACTATTATGATATGATTGCTACTTTGAAAGGAGTAGACGTTGTATCTGCCAGTTTAACTTTTACCAGTGTGGGTACACGTGGTTTCAATAGCAGTGGTAACACGCGTTTGAACCAGATTGTGGATGGTATGGACAACCAGGCACCTGGATTGAATTTCTCTGTGGGAAATATCATTGGCTTAACAGAATTAGACGTTGAGAACATGGAGCTTTTACAAGGTGCATCTTCTGCATTGTATGGCCCGGGTGGTACCAACGGTACTTTGTTGATTAACAGTAAAAGTCCTTTCAAATATCAGGGCTTGAGTTTCCAGATTAAGTCTGGGGTTAACCATGTTGATAATAAGCAGCGTCCAAGATCTCCTTATTACGACTGGAGCGTTCGTTTCGCGAAAAAAATCAATGAGAAGTGGGCATACAAAATGAATCTTCAGTTTGTACAGGCTCAGGATTGGTTAGCCAATAACAATGGCAACTATCTGCGCTCTCCATTGTCTGCCAACCCGAATGGTAATGTGGTTCCCGGAAACCGTTTAACAGATCCAAATTACGATGGTGTTAATACTTATGGTGATGAAACCAATGCTGATTTGCGTTCTGCTTTTGCAGGTGTAATTGCCGGTAATCCATTCCTGGCATTGTTGCCAGCGGGAACTTTCCCTGGTATCACTACTCCAACACCAATTCCTTCTTCTGCTGTTTTAGGATCATTTGCCAATTCACCTTTATACGTTTCCAGAACTGGTTACGATGAAAGTCAGGTGGTAAATCCAACAACACTGAATGTTAAATTAAGTGGTGCTTTACATTATAAAATCAGCGACAAAATTGAAGCCATTTTTGCTGGTTACTGGGGTATGGGTAACACCGTATACACCGGTAGCGACCGTTATTCTCTGAAGGATTTAAAAATGGGTCAATACAAATTTGAATTGAAAGCAAAGAACTGGTATGTAAGAGCTTACACAACACGTGAAAATTCCGGTGGTTCTTTCAACTCTACCATTGCAACCCGTTTATTTAATGAAGCCTGGAAACCAAGTGCAACTCAGTGGTTCCCACAATTTGTGGGTGCAACTGTAGGGTCTGCTTCCAGCGGTGCTGTAGGAACTTATATTGCTGCATTGGCTGGTGGTTATGCTGCTGGTTTAGGTGCTGGTTTAACTCCAACTGCTGCTTTGGCTGCTGCACAAACTGCTGCACCTGGAGTAGTTGCTGCCAACAGAATGAATATCCTGAATGCTGCAAGAAATGTAGCTGATCAGGGAAGACCAAGCGGATTTATTGGAAACAATCCATTGTTCCAGCAAATTGCCAACACTCCAATTTCTCAGGGAGGTGGTTTATTTGTAGACAGAACAACTTTAAAAAGTTTGGAAGCACAGTATAATTTATCAGATGACCTTGGCTTAACTGAAAAAGGAACTGATTTAATGATTGGAGGTAATATCCGTCAGTTCAGCCTGAATTCTCTGGGAACTTTATTTGCTGACACTGCAGGTAATATTAATATTACTGAAACAGGTGCATACTTGCAGATTTCTCAGAAAATGTTCGGAGATCGTTTAAAAATTACTGCTTCTGGTCGTTACGACAAGAACACCAATTTCAAAGGCCGCTTTACTCCAAGAGTTTCTGCAGTTATTAAGTTGGCACAGGATCATAATTTACGTTTCTCTTATCAGACTGCTTACCGTTTCCCAACTACACAGAATCAGTGGATCAACCTTCTTGTAGGTGGTGGTACCCGTTTAATGGGAGGTTTGCCTCAGTTGAGAGATTTCTACAATTTCAATGGCAACCCTGCGTATACATTAGCAAGTGTGCAGGCTTTTGGTGCAAGTGCTTTAGCGGGTGCTCCAAATCCTGGTTTACTTCAACAACAACAATTTGGAGAATTTAAACCTGAATCTACCACTTCATTTGAAGTAGGTTACAAGGGTTTAATTGGAAAGCGTTTGTTGATTGACGTTTACGCATATACTGCCCGTTACAGAGACTTCTTAAGTGGTGTAACCGTAATTCAGGCAAGAGCTGGATTACCTCCAAGTCCATTGAACCTGTTAGATGCAAACAGAAGAATTGCTTACAGCATTTCTACCAATGCACCAGGTTCTGTTGATGTAAAAGGATGGGGTGCTTCTTTGGAATATCTGATGCCTAAAAACTTCTCTGTAAACGCCAACTTATATTCTGATGTAATTGGTGATTTGCCAGCGGGTTTTGTATCTTATTTCAATACGCCTAAGTACCGCTTTAATGCAGGGTTCTCTAATAGCGGATTTGGAAAAGACAACCGTTATGGCTTCAATGTAACTTACAGATGGGTGGATTCCTTCAATTACGAAGGTACATTTGCTGTAGGTCAGGTTCCTTCTTACTCAACTGTTGACGCAATGGTTAGCTATAAACTACCAAGCATTAAGTCGTTGATTAAAGTAGGTGGTACCAATATTTTCAACAAATACTACTACAACGGTTTTGGAAACGTACAGATCGGAGGTTTATATTATGTAAGCTTTGGCTGGAACGTATTCTAATAAACGTTTAACAAGTTATAAAAAACCCTTCCTGGTGAAAACTCAGGAGGGGTTTTTTGCTTTTGTATAGGTTTAAATTCTATTTTTGTGCACATTTTAAAATAAGCAACTATGCGTTCAATAGCATTTAGAGAAGCCCTTCGGGAAGCGATGAGTGAAGAAATGAGAAGAGATGATAGAGTATTCCTAATGGGGGAAGAGGTAGCACAGTACAATGGAGCATATAAAGTAAGTCAGGGAATGCTGGCTGAATTTGGCGATAAACGTGTTATTGACACTCCCATTGCTGAGTTGGGTTTTGCTGCTGTAGGGGTGGGTGCTGCTCAGAATGGGTTAAGACCCATCGTTGAATTCATGACCTGGAACTTTGCAGTTTTGGCCATGGATCAGATACTGAATACTGCATCAAAAATGCTTGCCATGAGTGGCGGACAAATTGGTTGTCCTATTGTTTTCAGAGGCCCGAACGGAAGTGCTGGTCAGTTAGGGGCACAACACTCAACGGCTTTTGAAAGCTACTACGCAAATATTCCCGGTTTAAAAGTGGTATCTCCATCAAATGGGTATGATGCAAAAGGTTTATTAAAGCAGGCCATCCGATTTGAAGAAGATCCCGTTATGTTCATGGAAAGTGAAGTTATGTATGGTGATAAGTGTGAAGTGCCTGATGAAGAATATTATATACCGTTAGGAAAAGCGGATGTTAAAAGACAGGGTACAGATGTTACCATTGTCTCGTTTAATAAAATGATGAAAGTGGCTTTGGGAGCGGCTGATGAGTTGGCAAAAGAAGGCGTAAGTGCAGAAGTAATTGATTTGAGAACCATCCGACCACTAGACTGGATGACCATATTAGAAAGTGTAAAAAAGACCAACAGATTGGTGATTGTAGAAGAACAATGGCCTTTTGCTTCTGTATCTTCTGAAGTTAGTTATCGCATTCAGAAAGAAGGTTTTGATTACCTGGATGCGCCAATAAGAAGAATTACCAGCGCAGATGCTCCTATGCACTATGCGCCGAATCTGACTGCATTGGCAGTGCCGGATGTAACCAGAACGGTTAAGCTGGTAAAAGAAGTAATGTACATGAAGAAATAAAATAACATATGAACTGATAAAGCCCGATTCATTTCGGGCTTTGTTATTTGATAGCTATCCTCATGATGATCTTAAAAAAATCTACACTAGCCGGTTTATTCTTTTTGTTTTGTCATCTGGCATTTGCTCAGGATTCAACTATTTCGGCAGAAAAGCCCTTAGAGGATGTGATGGTTACTGTTTTTAACAGTAGGGTAAAGTGGAAGGAAGCACCTGCGGCTGTTGCCCTTATTGGACAAAAAGATTTTCAATCCTTTTCCGCCGCATCTGCATTGCCGGCATTAAACCGGGTCCCGGGTATCAGAATGGAAGAACGTTCACCGGGAAGTTATCGTTTATCGGTAAGAGGTAGTTTACTGAGATCACCCTTCGGAATAAGAAATATTAAAGTGTACTGGAATCAGATTCCATTTACAGATGCTACCGGAAATACTTATCTGAATCTGATAGATCTTACCCAGCTTGACCAGATTGAAGTGGCCAAAGGGCCTGCATCCAGCATGTATGGTGCAGGTACCGGAGGAATATTATTATTGAAGCAAAATGCTTCATTTGCAGATAAGCCAAAGTATAAAACGCAGATTGATATAAGTGCAGGATCATATGGATACAATCAGCAACAGGTAACCCAGCAGTATCATTCCCGTCAATGGAGTTCAACCTTGCAAATGCATCGGTTGGCGCAGGATGGGTACAGAGATCACTCAGCAATGAACCGATCTGGAATTTTCTGGCAGAATACAGTTCAGATTAACAAACATCAGATTAAGTCTGGATTGCTTTTTACCAATTTATTTTATCAGACTCCGGGGGGTATTACTGCTGCACAGGTAGCCATGAATCCCAGATTGTCCAGACAGGCTACGCCTGTTTTACCTGGGGCAATTGAGCAGAATGCATCCATTCGTAATGCTACATGCTGGATAGGTTTGCAGGATATTTATCAGATTAATAAACGGCATGCCATTCATGCTTTTATTGGATACTCCAATACCCGTTTTGAAAATCCGTTTATTACCAATTATGAAAAACGGAGGGAGAGGAATCTGATGACGGGGATACAGTGGATAGTATCCCCCACTGAAAATTCCGATCAGTTTCAGTGGACTACCGGTGCAGAATATATGGCCAATGAGGCTGGCATAAAAAATTATGCAAACAACAAAGGAACACCTGCCAATCTTTTTGCTGATGATATTATTTACAGTCAGCAGGCTTTTGTATTTACACAGATAAAATGGAAACCCTTTAAGGGATTGTTTCTTCAGGGAGGGGTAAGTATTAGTCAGCAGGATTATATGTACAAGTCTATGCAAAGAGCATCCGAGTTGTTCAATTACAGAAAGATTGCTTCTCCAATAAGTCCGAGGTTTTCATTCAATTATACCGTGTCTCCCAAATTGAATTTGTATGGTGTGGTTTCAAGGGGATTTTCAGCCCCTACGCTTGCAGAAATCAGACCATCGGACGGACAATTTTATCCCTTACTGAATGCGGAACAGGGATGGAATATGGAAGCTGGCATAAAAGGAGTTCTTGGCGATGACCATTTTGTTTTTGATATTTCCTATTATCGCTTTAACCTGCAGAACACCATTGTAAGAAGAACGGATGCAGGTGGGAATGAATATTTTGTTAATGCAGGCGGAACCAGACAACATGGTGCTGAATTGAATATTCGTTACAGGATAATGCAAATGGTAAAAGGACAGTCATTCGATTTGGAATACAAGGGAGCATTCAGTTATCAGCCTTATCGGTTCACTAATATTCAGCAAGGTTCATTGCAGCTAAATAATAATCCCTTAACAGGGGTACCAACTTCTGTTTGGGTTACAGGACTTGATTTTAAAACAAAATCGGGGCTGGCCATTTTCTGTAATGTTAATTTTACCGGAAAAATTTCTCTGAATGATGCAGCCACTGTTTTTGCGGATCCTTATCAGCTGGTACAGGTTAAGCTGAGCCAACAATTAAAGAAAGGCAATACAGGTATTCAGCTTTTTACAGGTATTGATAATTTACTTAATCAGGTATATAGTTTGGGTAATGATATTAACGCAGTAGGTAATCGGTATTTCAATACTGCAGCCGGGCGTAATTTTTATGCAGGATTCAGAATCAGTTTTCAATGATTAACTTCGTAAATAAACTTAATATATGGCTTCTATTTTAGTTATAGATGATGAAAGGGCAATCCGCAATGTATTAAAGGATATTCTGAACAATGAGGGATATACAACCGTGGAAGCAGGTGACGGTGAAGCAGGGTTGGCACAGTTTTCAGCAGGTAATTTTGACCTGGTACTTTGTGATATTAAAATGCCAAAAATTGACGGTATTGAATTTCTGCAAAAAGCAAAAGAATTGAATCCGGATGTACCTGTGATTATGATTAGCGGGCATGGAAATATTGAGACAGCTGTGGATGCAGTTAAGAAAGGGGCATTTGATTTTATATCGAAACCGCCCGATCTGAACCGTTTGCTGATTACCATTCGCAATGCCATGGATAAGACTACTCTGGTTAAAGAGACAAAAGTGTTGCGTAAAAAAGTTTCACGTATTCAGGAAATCATTGGTGAATCGGCCCCAATACAAAAAATTAAAGAGACTATTGATAAGGTTGCTGCAACAGATGCCCGGGTATTGGTAACCGGGGAAAATGGCAGTGGCAAGGAACTGGTTGCCAAATGGCTGCACGAGAAAAGTAACCGTTCGCAGGGACCAATAGTAGAAGTAAACTGCGCTGCTATACCAGCAGAATTAATTGAAAGCGAATTGTTCGGACATGAAAAGGGCTCTTTTACTTCTGCGGTAAAACAACGCATAGGTAAATTTGAGCAGGCACATGGAGGAACATTGTTTCTGGATGAAATAGGAGACATGAGTTTACCTGCGCAGGCAAAAGTTTTACGTGCCTTGCAGGAAGGTAAAATTACCCGTGTTGGCGGTGATAAGGAGATTGCTGTAGATGTGAGGGTTGTAGCTGCAACCAATAAGGATTTGATGAAAGAAGTAGAAGCCAAAAACTTCAGACTCGATTTATATCACCGCCTGGGTGTTATTTTAATTCATGTGCCCTCTTTGAATGAAAGAAGGGAAGATATTCCTTTGCTGGTTCAACATTTTTTAGAAGAAATTGCCAATGAGTATGGACAGGCACCCAAGGCAATTGCCTCAGGGGCAGTGGATTTGCTTAAAAAACATAACTGGACGGGGAATATTCGTGAATTAAGAAATGTAGTGGAAAGGTTAATTATTTTATCCGGTAAGGAGATACAGGCTACCGATGTTAAAAGTTATATTTAATTGGATACATTTGTTTACATTAAAAACAGTTTATGGGTATTGCGATTTTTTTAATTGGATTAGTCGGATGGCATGCAGGCATGTATGGAATGTTTAAGAAAGCAGGTATTGAACCCTGGAAAGCCCTGGTGCCATTTTACAACACTTGGGAAATTGTTCGGGTTGCCCATATTAAAAGATTTTGGTTCTGGCTGCAATTGATTCCTATAGCCGGTCAGTTTATTACTATCTGGATTACCATCATTTTTGTAATGAATTTTAAAAAGGTATCTGTACCTGCCCATGCGGCTGTAGTGTTTTTCCCCTTCATATATTTTCCTTACCTGGGTTTTTCTGAGAAAGAAAAATGGCACGGTCCTTCTGCCTTGCAACATTACCATAAGCCTGCTTCAAGAGAATGGATAGACGCAGGTGTTTTTGCTGTTGTGGCAGCTACCATTATCCGGACTTTTGTTTTTGAAGCCTATGTAATTCCTACAGAAAGTATGGAAAAGAGTTTGCTCGTAAACGACTTTTTGTTTGTTAGCAAAATGAGTTACGGTCCAAGAATACCTCAGACACCTGTATCTTTTCCATTTGTACATAATATCATGCCTTTCAGCTTAACAACGCCTTCCTATATTAAGGAAGTGCAGTTGCCTTACAAACGATTGCCAGCAACCAGTGCTATCAAAAGGAATGATGCGGTTGTATTTAATTTTCCGGCCGGAGATACCATTATCAATCTGCCCGAATTTGGCAGTAAGGTAACCTATTATGAAGTTTTAAGAAGTAGTCAGTTCAAAGGCAACAGGGAAGCATTGCTGGCTGAATACCCAATTCTGGTGCATCCAATGGATAAAACAGACAACTATATCAAAAGATGTGTTGCCATGCCCGGAGATGTGCTTGAAATTAAAAATGCTGACCTTTTTGTAAATGGCAAGCTAGCCGATATTCCGGAGGGAGCCCAAACTGATTATATTGTTACCACTTCAGGTTCCGGATTTTCTGATGAATTCCTGCAGGACGAAATAGGAATTGATTTGGAGAATAACAATGGAAATTTTTCTCCAGGCCCGGATAGCAAAACTTATATTTTCAATATAACGGCTACAGAAGCAGAGAAAGTAAAAAAGTATCCCGGAGTGGTTTCTGTAGTTAAATATGTTGATACCAATGTGGGCATGTTTTTTCCAAATGATGAAGCCAATTTTCCATGGACACTGGATAATTACGGGCCCTTGACCATTCCGCAAAAAGGGAAAGCGATTGCATTGGCGCCCAATAATATTGCCTTATATCGCAGGTTAATTACGGTTTATGAACAGAATACGCTGGAAGAGAAAAACGGACAAATCATTATTAATGGACAAGTAACCAATCAGTATATCCCTAAATACAATTATTACTGGATGATGGGGGATAACAGACATAGAAGTCAGGATAGTCGTTTCTGGGGTTTTGTGCCCGAAACCCATATAGTTGGAAAGGCCTCCTTAATTTGGTTCAGCTGGAATAAAGGACCCAGATGGAACAGAATTTTTAAAGTCATTGAATAGATTTCATGAAAGAAATACCATTTCAGTACCAGGTTTTTGATAAGGAATCGTCGCTTTCTCCGGAAGATGCATCATTATTGCTACAGGCAAGAGCCATTACCTCTCATGCCTATGCCCCTTATTCTCATTTTAAAGTTGGTGCCATTGCCTTACTAAACGATGGAAGCAGGGTAGAAGGCACCAATCAGGAGAATGCAAGTTACCCTGTGGGTATTTGTGCCGAGCGCGTTTTATTGTCTGCCATAGCTTCCTTACACAGGAACCAGGCTATTAAAACCATAGCCATCAGCTATCACAATGAAAACGGGAAAAGTAATAATCCTGTGAGCCCATGTGGTATTTGCAGACAAAGTTTACTGGAACAAACATTAAGACAGCAGCAACGCATCCGATTGATATTAAGTGGTCAGGAAGGTCCTATTTATATTATTGAAGATGCTACCAGTTTGTTGCCTTTGAGTTTTACTGCCAATGATATGCAATAGTATTATGCTGTTGCAGGAACACGGTTGCTTTCTTTTCTGAAATAGATGCTAAGCAGAAAAGAAACAAACAGATAAATGCCAATAATATAGGGTAGTATTGGATGCAGTTGTTCAATGCCGAACCATCCCCTGGTATTCCACATTAACCATCCTCCAATGGATAATTTCAGCAAGTCCCAGGCCCATGCATTGGTATTTCCATCCATCAGCTCGGTAAAAGCATACACATAGATATAAATAAACAACCCATAGTAAAATATACCCGGGCTTCCTATGCTGGCTATGTTTCCGAATAAATAGCTGATCATCAGTAACAGGATGGCCAATTGTGCCCATACCCAAATGTTAAATGCTTTTCCAGCCCTTGTTTCATATTTTTCAAAATGATATGGATCCTCAATTTTAAATACGGGATATTTTTCTGCAACATCTGCTGGTCTCCATCCGGTGGGCATGAACCAGATCTTTAATTTGTCGGACCAGTTTTGTGCATGCCAGGCATCTTTTATCAACAGCCACAAGTGCATGAAGTTGATTTTGATGGGGTTCCAGGTTCTTACAGGTCTCGTGATTCCGTACACCGGTTTAACATTCGGTAATTCTTCCTGAAATGTGCCAAACCATTTGTCCCAGAAAATAAAAATTTGTCCGTAGTTTTTATCGAGGTATTCCGGATTAATGGCATGATGCACCCGGTGATGAGACGGAGTAACAATAATTTTCTCCAGCCAACCCATACGGTCAATATGTTGGGTATGGTACCAGAACTGAGCAAATAAATGCAAAGGGGCAACAACGGCAATAATCTGAGTGGGAACGCCCAACAATGCTGCCGGTAAAAGAAAAATGGTAAATAATCTTACAAAGGTTGAAATGCTCTGACGCAACGCACAAGCCAGATTAAAATCTTCGCTACTATGATGAATAATATGGGCATTCCAGAAAAAATTAAACTCATGATCAATCCTGTGAACCAGGTAGCCGGTTAAATCCAGCGCCAGGAATGCAATTATGTATAACCATACGGATGATTCAATCTGAAAGATGGCCCAATGCGAAACCATCCAGTTATAACTGATTACTGCAATGCTTAATCCCAACACATCTTTGGTAGAATTGGTGATGCCAGAAGTTAAACTAGACACCATATCCATAGTCCGTATGGTATCATTTCCTTTATAGACCCCCCACCATTTTTCAAGTAAAATCAAAACTAAAAATGCGGGCATCGCAATGAGCAATATTTTTCCGTAAGTTTCCATAATTATTGTCTCAAAATTATACCCAAGTTAAATGAAAGTAACGATAATCGGAGGTGGAATTATTGGTTTGAGCAGCGCATGGTTTTTAAGTGAAGCGGGACATGAAGTAACGGTAATTGACCGGACAGATATGCAGAATAACTGTTCTTATGGAAATGCAGGATATGTTTGTCCCAGCCATTTTGTTCCGCTGGCCACACCAGGAATAGTTAAGCAGGGTTTAAAGTGGATGTGGAATCCGGAAAGTCCTTTTTATGTTCAGCCAAGACCAGACTGGTCACTTGTACAATGGGGCTGGAAGTTCATGCAAATGGCCAATGAAAAACAGGTAGAAGCGGCGGCTATTCCCTTGAGGGATGTTGCGTTTTTAAGTAAGCATTGGTATGAACAATGGGACAGGCTGCCCAATTTTTCATTTGCCTATGAGCAAAAAGGTTTATTGGAAATATTCAAGACAGAGAAGGGGAAGGAAAAATGTGAACACCTATGTAAGAAAGCGCAGGCTTTGGGCTTGTCTGATACGGTAATGCTGGATCGTACACAGCTGCAGGAGATGGAATCACATACTCCGCTGGATGCATTGGGTGCATTGTATTTTAAATGTGATGCGCATCTGTATCCGAATCAGCTGATGCAGCAATTATTAAACCTGCTTCAAGAAAAGGGTGTGAACCTGATTAAAAACGAAGCAGTAAGCGGATTTGAAACAGCGGGTAAAAAAATTATTGGAGTAAAAACAGAAAAAGGAAATTATCAAACGGATGAAGTGGTGTTGGCTTCCGGTTCCTGGAGCAGAGAGCTGGCCAGTCAATTAAATATAAATCTTTTATTGATGCCCGGAAGAGGGTATTCTGTTACGCTGGAAAATTCACCTTATCGGATTAATCATCCTAGTGTATTGGTAGAGGGTAGGGTGGCATTGACCCCGATGGACGGAAATAAAATCCGATTTGGTGGTACAATGGAAATTACATCAACCAATACGCCTCCCAGAATGAATCGCGTAAAAGGGATACTTTCTGCAGTGCAATCAGTGTATACTGATTTTAAAATAGACATGCCTCCTGTTGAAAATATCTGGTATGGTTACAGACCCTGTTCTGCAGACGGTCTACCTTATATTGGCAGAACCCGGAAATGGGAGAATCTGACCCTTGCAACCGGACACTCTATGATTGGACTAAGCCTGGGGGCAGGCACCGGAAAACTGGTTAGTGAAATCATTAACGGGAATTCTCTTAGTATGGATATTACTCCATTCAGTCCTGACCGATTTGCTTAAAACATTTGTATTTTTACAACCGATATGGATTGTAGCACGACGTATTTGCCATTTGAGAGTACCGGTTATTTTTCAAAGATTGTAGAAGCCTATCTTCAGCAACACGAAAATATCAGACCCTTTTATTTGCATGAGCCCAATTGGGAGGGGATTAAAACCTCTATTCAGTCTAGGGATAGTCATCCGGTAAACCGGAAAGTGCTTACTGAAGTATTGCAACAGCAATATATGGGTCAGAAAAATACGGAAGCAGTTTTCAGCAATATTTCATTGCTTAACGACTCGGCTACCTATACCATTACCACTGCGCATCAGCCCAATTTATTTACTGGCCCCATGTATTTTGTTTACAAAATACTTCATGTGATTAAACTGGCAGAATCCCTTTCAGCAAAATATCCTGATAAAAATTTCGTACCTGTTTTTTACATGGGAAGTGAGGATGCGGATCTGGATGAGTTGGGGTTTGTTAATATTGAAGGTGCTAAATGGAGCTGGGATACAAAGCAAACAGGTGCGGTAGGAAGAATGAAGGTTGACAAGCAATTGGTTTCGTTGATTGAATCCATTGCAGGTCAGTTAGGCGTATTACCGAATGGAAATGAATGGGTAGAATTATTACGTAATTGCTATGTTAATGGGAAGACCATTCAGGAAGCTACCTTATCATTGGTGCACACGCTGTTCGGGCATTATGGTTTGGTTGTATTAATTCCGGATCAACCTGCATTAAAAAAGTTGTTTGCTCCTGTAATGGCGAAAGAACTTACCGAACAGTTCTCTCATAAAGCGGTAACAGATACCATTCAAAGTCTGCAACAATTTTACAAAGTACAGGCTGCAGGCAGGCCCATCAATCTTTTTTATTTAATTGACGATAAGCGGGAGAGAATTGAAAAGGAAGGTAATGCGTATACAGTTCCTTCCCTTGGTTTGCGCTTTACTGAAGAAGCCATTTTGCAGGAACTGGATGAACATCCGGAACGGTTTAGTCCGAATGTGATTTTAAGGGGTGCTTTTCAGGAAACCATTTTACCCAATATCATCTTTGTTGGTGGGGGAGGTGAACTGGCTTATTGGCTGGAACTGAAAACAGTTTTTGAAAATGCGGGGGTTGCCTATCCCTTACTGATGCTGAGAAATTCATTTTCTATTTCTTCAGCCAAGCTTGCACAAAAGCAGATGAGTTTGCAACTGACGGATGCAGATTTATTTCTTCCGGAACATTTGTTAATTGGTCAGTATGTAGAGAAGCATACCGAACATCAGCTTAATCTGGATAAAGAAAAAGCAGCATTGCAGGCCTATTATGATCAGATGAGTAGATTGGCAACACAGATTGATCCCAGTCTGCGAGATCACGTGACTGCATTGTCTCATCAATCACTGAAAAAAGTGGATGAACTCGAGAAAAAAATGAAACGGGCCGAGAAAAGAAAATTTTCTACTGCAGCAAATCAAATTCAATCCATTAAACAAGCTTTATTCCCTGGCAATAGTTTACAGGAAAGACAGGAGAACCTGGCTTCCTTTTACGCCAGATATGGTAGTTCAGTTATTGATATGATTTATCAATCATCTGGTGATATTAATCCGGCATTCGGATTAATTAAATTACAGTCCTAGCTATTTCGCTTTTTAAAAGCAAAAACATTGATGGAATAAAAACAAGACTTTTTATTCCATTATCTGTTCCCACCCGGTTTTTTAACGGGAGGTGGTAAAACTGCTTTGGGTTTATCTGCAGGCTTGGGTTGGTTATTAGCTGGAACTGCAGGAGGGGTTGCAGGTTTCTTATTGTCAATAATCAAATCAGATTCTGCACCCAGGTCTTCTGGTTTAATGTTTTTGGGTATTTCATAATCTTCTGAAGTGCCTGCTCCCATATCTTCACCTTCTCCTCCTAAAATTTGGTTGGTGCCATTGATATAATCAATAATGATATCGTTGCTCATCACTTCCGGCTTAACAAAACTTAGTTTGGTGTCGATGCCACAATTGGGATCTGCAGCGGCTTTATTGAAAAAGTAAGCCCAGATTGGCATGGCGGCTCTGCCACCCTCACCATTCTTACTGTTGAAGCGAATAAAACGATCATCACAACCAACCCATCCGCCTGCAAGGTATTGTGGGGTATAGCCCATAAACCAGGCGTCACTGTTGTTGTTGGTGGTTCCTGTTTTACCAGCCATCTGTAATCCCGCAGGTAATCCATAGCCCCATATGCCGGCACCCGTACCATTGGTTAAAACCCCCTGCATCATTTTAATTACGGAATAAGCGGTAACGTCATTGATAACTTCTTTTCTCTGTGGAGTAAACGTGGCCAATACATTTCCATTGCGATCTTCAATTCGGGTAATATACATGGGCTTTGCATTGAAGCCTCTGCCAGGGAACATACTGTATGCCTGCATCATTTCAATCAAGGATATTTCGCAAGCGCCAAGGGCAATGGAAGGGTATGGATCTATCTTGGTTTTAAGTTCACACTTCTCTAAAAATTCAACGAATCTTTTTGCTCCATTGTTTGCTGTATTGTCCAGTTGCTTCATGATATAAGCAGAAGCACAGTTCCTGGATTTAGCCAGCGCAATTGCCATGGGGATGGTAGCTCCTGTACAGGTTTTGGAAGTAGCAGGTACCAGACCATATTGTCCAAAATTCTGCTGAACGTCTTGTACCGGTGAATTGGGATTCAGTCCGGCTTCTTCAATAGCTAAGCTGTACAATAATGGTTTAATGGTACTACCTACCTGTCTTTTGGTATTGATATTAGCGTGGTCGTATTTAAAGGTTTTGAAATCAATTCCTCCTACCCAGGCTTTAATTTGTCCGTTCAGCGGATCCATTACCATAAAGCCAGCCTGCAACATTTGTTTGTGGTATTTGATAGAGTCAAAAGGAGTCATTACTGTATCTATTCCTCTGTTGTTGTTCCATGCAAAAACGCGCATGGGTACTTTCTCCTGAAAAGTGCGAAGGTTTTCTTCATCTGTTAATCCTTCACGTTTTAAATTTTTCCAGCGGTCAGTTTGCTTGATGGCCTGTTCCAGAATGGGTTCAAATCCTTTCCAGATACTTCCTGTTCTGATATTTTCCTGTGTGTTGAATAATTTTTGCATGTAGCTCATATGTTTGGCTACTGCTTCCTCTGCATACAATTGCATACGCGGGTTAATAGTGGTATATATTTTTAATCCGTCTCTGTATAAATCGTACTGGTCACCATTGTTCTTGGTGTTTTCCTTACACCACTTTTTCATCTCTTCGCCCAGAATCATTCTGAAATAGGGTCCAAGTCCTGTTGTTTCATCGAGTTTTTTGTAATTGAGCTCAATGGGCTGTCTCTTCAGAATCTCTGCCTGTTGGGGATCCAGGTAATTGTTTCTGACCATCTGGCTCAGTACGGTATTTCTTCTGTCCAAAGATAATTTTGGATTTCTTCTGGGATTATACAATGTTGCACCTTTCAGCATACCTATCAACACGGCGGCTTCCTCTACATTCACCCGGTCGGGCTCTTTCTGAAAAAATGTTTTGGAAGCGTTTCTGATTCCATACACATTATCGCTGTAGGCAACAGTATTCAGGTAAAGAGTAATAATTTCTTCTTTGGTAAAATTTCTTTCCAGTTTTACAGCAATAATCCCTTCTTTAATTTTCTGCAGAGCCCTTAAGATGAAATTTTTAGTGCTCCAGTTTTCTGTAAAAAGGTTTTTAGCTGTTTGCATGGTAATGGTACTGGCTCCCCCTTCACTACCCAGATAAAAAATAGCCCTCCCCAATGAACGGGCATCTATTCCGCTGTGCTCATAAAAGCGTTCATCCTCAGTGGCAATTAAAGCCTCAATAATATGTTTGCTAATATCTTTATACTGAACATTGATTCTGTCTTCAATATAATATTTGCCCATTAAGGTTCCGTCTTCCGCGTAAACCTGAGAAGCCAGAGAAGCAGATGGATTTTCAATGTCATCCAGGTCGGGCATACTGCCAATCCATCCAAAATTCAACATGGCCAGCAGAATGATGACAAATGCAAAACCACCCAAAAAAATACGCCAGAATATGCGAACCGGTTTACTCATCTTTTGTTCTATGTTTGAAGGGTAAAATTAATATTTATCAGGGAACAGATTTCGCAACATTTGCCAGTAGGTACCTGTTTCTCCTTTTTTTAGCAATAAATTCAGATTCTCTCTGCTGATGATGGCAAAACTAAATTTGGATGAATCCAGCCAGGGTGTTACTCTGGAGCTTGCCTGTGGCCTGTTTCTATCTGTATAAGTGCTTGCCTCTGCTGCATTAGCAAAGGGACCCATAATTAAAATTTGTTCTGAATCATTTACCCTGATTACATTAATGGGTAGTTTCTGATTATAATACCTTTCCTGGTTAAAACGATTCCAGGCATTTCTGGCTTCACTTACAAAAACCGGATCTACCTTATAAAGTGCGATGGCTACAAACTGAGAATCGGAAGCATTAAACTGATAGGTTTCAGGAGCAAGTGCTTTTTCTATAGGAGCAGCTTTTATGTTGCCTGGCATAGTTGGTGCGCTTACTGGTACGGTAACTTTAACAGGGGCTTTAACTGTTAGGGGAAGATCTTCTGCCTTTGTGCTATTGAGATCAATTTTCTTATCTGGTATTTCTACCGGTCTCTCAACAGAAAGCTGGGACAGATAGGTTTCAATTTCCTTTCTTCTGTTAATAACATCCAAAAATGTTTTGGCTCTTTCGGCCAACGGATGTTCTTTAAACATACTGGCCAGCGTATTCAGTTTAATTTTAGCAATGCTATCCTGCTGATTTTTTAAGAAGTAAACCGATTCTATATAGAGCAGTTGCGGGGTCCAGTAAGAACTACCCAGTTGTTTGTCAGCATTTTGTTTTTTTAACAGTGCTTTTTCAAAATCGCCACTGATAAACTGGTTGTAAATATCCTGATACAGGCCAATAGCAGGATCAGTTTGTTCTTTACCCATATTGAGTAAAATCTGGTTGTTCTTTCCTTTGGGATAAAATGACTGAAGCAGTTGTTTAACTGAATCTGCTTTTCCGTATTGATTTGTTTTTTTATAAGCATTGTTTAATTGAAACCAAATATCTTCCAGTACAGCACTTTCCGGGAATCGTTTGGCTAGCAATTCGTAGGTTTCTATTGAAGCGGCTGCATCATTAAGCTCGTATTGAAATCCATTTGCATTATTTAATAGTGATTCTGTGATGGCATTATTGGATTGCAATAATTTTTCCGGTGTAAGTGGCAGACTATCTTCCAGCGAAGTAAAACTCAGTACAGCTGGGGCTGTATTGGCAGATTTGTTGTTTTTTTCGTCTGTGTCTATAGCAGCTACACTGAAGTTTCTGTCTACTGCCGATTGTCTTCTCCAGTTATCAATATTTGGGCGGTTGCCCCATTTAGCTTTAAAGTCGGAAAGTCCTTTGGTTTTTAAGGAATTATTGGCGAAATAAAACCCTGTTGCACCTGCGGTTCCAAATAAGTCCGCACCTGAGTTCAAATTCCCTCCAAAGCTGCTTCCTTGTTCTGCTTCGCTTTCTTTAATCCCCCGTTCTTTTCTTAGTTTCTTCAATAAACTGGTTAAATAGGCTTCTCTTTCAGCGGAGGGCAAGGCAGCAATTTTTTGCAAACTATCTTCTCTGTTTACCGTGATGAAACCCTTTGCAATTTTTTGTAAAGGGCCCTTGATGCTATTGGCTTTTGCGGTTTCCTTTTCGGTAAGTAATTGAGCATTCACGCTGTCCATTGCTGAAGAAGCTTCAATGTATTTTTTTTGTAAATAATTGGCTTCAGACAAAAGGAAAAATGACCTTGCCTTTTGCTCAGCATTTTTTTCATTGAATTCAATGCTTTTGTTCAGATAGTTGCTTGCCATCAGATAGTTTTTCTGAGACATGGCCAGTTCCGCTGCTGCATAATAAATTAAATCTCTGAATGCCTGATACTTCTCTCTTTTGGCCATCTGCAATAATTGGCTGAGATGAAAATTAACTGCGTCTTTTTTACCATCCGCAGATAAGGCAGCTATGTTTAAACGGGCAAATACATCTAAAAAAGGATCGGTGGTTTGTTTGATGGCTTTCTCGAACCATACAATGGCCATTGAATCTTTATTGGCCAAGCTATAGAGTTGTGCAGCCAGGTATTCCCATCTTGCCATTTCCTGATTATTGGTAGCATTGGGGAGTGCTTTGGTTAAATGAAAGGCTGCGCTATCGTATTTTTTATCCTTGTATAATAAATAGGCATATTGTTCATGCCACTGTGTTTTTAGTCTTTCAGGAAAAAACGGTCTGCTGCCAGAATTTGTAAAAGAGATTCTGCATCATCCAGTTTTTCCTGCTCAATAAAATTTCTGGCCTGCATAAGAAAGCTTTCGTTTCTGGCCGGAGCAGGAGATGATATTTTCTTCCAGAAATTGCGTTTTTCATCCGTACTCACAGAGAAGGAACCTCCTTTGCTGCTTACGTTGCTTCCTATGGGAATATCATATCCATCTTCTTTGTTTGCAAAAGCATAATTGATGTAATTGAATACGTAAGTAGCAGAGTCAAAATCTTTGCGATGCAAATAAGCATTACCCATTAATAAATAAAACTGATCAACCCAGTCGCTTCTGAGGTCATGTAAAAGGATACCCGCAGTACATTTATAAATAATGCTGTCTATTTGCCCTTTTGAAGTTTCATTCAGGGAATAATTATAGAAAGGTAAAAGTTCCCTGTAGTTTTCTTTATGCTGCAATTTTGCAGTGCTTATGATGTCATTTAATTTGCTGTTGGCATTAAAATAATAATTGTAGTGACTTACAGTATTATTGTACAGCCTTTTGGGTATGGTAAATTTTTTGTTCCCCGTTTTTTCAGAAGCCAATACCCTGTTCTGGTATTTCTCCTGCTTGGGTATTTCAACGGAAGTATTGGGTTGCGCATTAATCAGTGAGCAACAAAATAGTAAAATACCTGTCAGGATCCAGTTATGTCTAAATTTCCGATAGTGCATAAAATCCATTAAAATTACAGTTATTTCTTTAGCATACCCATATAAAACCATACCAATCCGTACCTTTAACCCAGTTTTTATAGTATGGACAAAATAAATAAAGAAAGTACTTTTAAAAGGTTGCGCAATACCTATCGGCTGGTTATCATGAACGATGATACCTATGAGGAAATGATTGCGTTTCGATTATCCAGATTAAGTGTTTACATAGGTTTGAGTACTGTTTTTGTATTGTTAATTGGCCTCACCATAGCATTAATTGCCTTTTCTCCTTTAAAATACTATATCCCTGGTTATGGAACCAAGGAAAGCAGAACCGCACTTCAGCTTTTAAAGATCAGGACAGATTCCTTGGAAAATGAAATACGATACAAGGAACAATACCTAGAGGGCATTAAGAAAGTATTGGCAGGGGATAAGCCTGCAACACTGGATACTGTTCCGCTGGCCCTGCCAAAAGTGGAAGCTTCAAATGATTAATTTATTACTATGTCGTCAATTTTCATAAAGCCATTCCGACCTGTACTTTATTTATTTATTCTGGTAAATCTATTGTGTTTGTTTCTCGGCGTTTTTTTTAAAAAGCAGGATATTAATCCCTGGGTAGTTGCTTCTACAAATTTGTTGTTGTTTGCCATCAGCATGTTTAGTTTGCAACAACAATTGAAACAGTCGAAAGATACCAATCCTCATGCCATGGTAAGAGGTGTAATGAGTACGGTAGTACTTAAATTGTTTGTGCTGGGATCTGCTGCTATTGTTTACCTCTACAATGCAGGAGAAAATAAAAGTGTGAATGCCATTTTTTTAGGAATGGCTTTATATATTATGTATACATGGCTGGAAGTTAAACTTTCACTGAAAATAAATCATTCAAGTAAAGATGGCGGCAACTGAACATCCGCTGAAAGACCTAGCTGAGTTTTTGCCTGAAGGCAGTTTTGATCACGTAGTTCAATACCTGTATCAATATAAAGTACATCTTACTGTTGCAAGAAGCCGTAAAACGGTACTTGGGGATTACAGGCATGCATTTCGTGGAAACAATCACCGAATCAGCGTTAACGGGAATCTGAATAAGTATGAATTTCTGATTACACTCCTTCATGAACTGGCACATTTATTAACTTTTGAACAGTATAGGAATACCGTTCCTGCGCATGGAACAGAGTGGAAAAAACTATACAGTCAGTTGCTGGTACATTTTGTACAGCTGAAAGTATTTCCCGATGATATAGTAAAAGCCCTGGAAAAATCCATCATTTCTCCTGCGGCAACTGCCAACGGGGAAACAGAATTACTAAAAGTGCTTCGTAAGTATAATCCCCATAAACCCGAAGGCATTTGCTTGCTTTGTGATGTTCCCCTTGGTACGGTTTTCATGATCTCTAATGGAAAAATTTTTCAAAAAGGGGAGCTTCGCAGAAAAAGATATGTTTGCGCAGAATTAAAGACAGGGCTATTGTACACCATTAGCGCCATCACTGAAGTTAAGCCCATTCCGGAAAATAAGGGGTAATAAAAAAGCCATAGAGGATTTTTCTATGGCTTTGATATATTTAGCTAATTGAAATTAGGCTACTGCTTGCTTTACTAAGGCAGCTGCTTCGCTTAACTGGATAGCAGATTGTACTTTAAGTCCGCTTTCGTCAATTAATTTTTTAGCTTCAACAGCGTTGGTTCCTTGCAATCTTACAATAATCGGGATATTAATGTTACCTAATTTGTTATAGGCTTCAATTACCCCCGCAGCAACACGATCACATCTTACGATACCACCAAAGATATTGATAAGGATTGCTTTTACGTTAGGGTCTTTCATGATGATTCTGAATCCAGCCTCAACGGTTTGGGCATTCGCTGTACCACCCACGTCAAGGAAATTGGCGGGTTCTCCTCCACTTAATTTAATCATGTCCATGGTAGCCATAGCAAGACCTGCACCATTTACCATACAACCTACGTTGCCATCTAATTTTACAAAGTTAAGGTTGTACTGACCTGCTTCAACTTCAGTAGGATCTTCTTCTGTTACATCTCTTAGCGCAGCAACATCAGGATGACGCATCAATGCGTTATCGTCAATATTCATTTTACAGTCTACTGCAATGATTTTTTCATCACTTGTTTTAAACAGTGGATTAATTTCTAACATACCACAGTCTAAACCAACATATGCATTGTACAGGTTGGTTACAAACTTTACGCAGTTCTTGAAAGCTTCTCCGCTTAAGCCAAGATTGAAGGCTATTTTTCTTGCCTGGAAACCTTGTAAACCGCCTCCAGGGTGAACCCACTCTTTAAAAATCTTTTCAGGAGTATTGTGTGCCACTTCTTCAATATCCATTCCCCCTTCTGTACTGTACATTACCACATTCATTCCAGTAGCCCTGTCCAGCAGGATAGACAAATAAAATTCCTTAACAGGATTGGGGCCAGAATAATAAACATCCTGGGCAACCAGTATTTTGTTTACTTTCTTACCTGCTTCACCTGTTTGGATGGTAACCAATGTGCCTCCAAGAATATTTTTTGCAATATTGGTTACATCTTCAGCGCTTTTTGCAACGGCAACCCCTCTTTGTTCGGTTCCCACAATTTTACCCTTCCCGCGTCCGCCAGCATGAATCTGGGCTTTCACAACTGCAAAATTATTGCCAGTCTGGGTTTTAATTTGACGGTAAGCTTCCTCTGCAGCCATCACCGTATCTACTGCAATACCTTCCTGCACTGGAACTTGGTATTTTTTGAGTAATTCTTTTGCCTGGTACTCATGAAGATTCATATGGAACAATTTTTGCGAAGATAAGATAATCCAACATGCAGATTTTAAACCTTTTAAAAAATTTGTTGTTGTAACATTAAATTTCACTATTTTTGAAACATTAAACAAAATCAACATGAAAAAAATTGCATTAGCGCTGTTAGGTACAGCTTTTTTAGCGGGTGTTTATTCATTTACTACAGTGAATAAAACAATGGATGTAGTTACTTACAAAGTAGAAGCAGGTAAAAGCAGAGTAGACTGGGTAGGCTCTAAGAAAAATGATTTTCATACAGGATACTTCACTGTAAAGAGCGGAGCGGTTCAGGTTAACAATGGTAAAGTTACCGGAGGTGAGTTTGTAATTGATTTGGCAAACTTAAAAGTTACGGATGCTGCAGGAGCAAAACTGGAGGGTCACTTAAAGGCTGCTGATTTCTTTGAAGTTGCTAAATTCGGAGAAGCTACTTACAAGATCAATACTGTAACCTACGCTGATGAGAACAATGCAACCATCAACGGTACATTGAATTTAAAAGGCGCAAGCTTACCAGTAAGTTTTAATGCGGTTATCAGAAGTGCTGATGATAAGGGTTTGTTTGCCGAAGCTTTCTTCTCAATGGACAGAACTTTATTCGGTATCAACTACGGAATTGGTAATATCGCTAAAGAAGTACAGGTAGCAGTACACTTGTTCGCTACTAAATAATGAAGGTATATACCCCAACTAGATAAGTGAAAAAGACTATGTGAAAAACCCGGATCATTTTGATCCGGGTTTTATTTTTATAAGTCGGTTGGTTTTAAGCAATTAAGCTATTGGTATCTTTCCTCAATTATTTGTTTGTGATGAAGCAAGTGACCGAATATGATAAAGGCAATTGCAGTTGCGGTTACCGGAAGATTGCTCGCAATCCCTGACTGCTGTAATTGCGACTCTTTTAATGATTTCAGCAACAAATCGGTTGATTTTCTCAACGCCTTAAATTCTTCTTTCAGTTCAATAAATGTTCTGCTATTGGCTTCAGCTGAAGCTGCATATTGGTTTTCGTCAAAACCTGGCAAAGGGGTCTGGTCATTTCTGGAAATTCGCAACAGCCTGTATTGCATGATTCTTTCTGTATCAATGATATGTTGTAACATATCTTTCAATGTCCATTTGTTTTCAGCATACCGGTAATCGGCTTTTTCGTCTGCTAAATTTAAAAAGAAATAGGTTAATGGGTGCGATAAGGTATTCACCAATTCCTGAACATTGTCCTGTTCAACTTTTTGGATATAACCGTTGAAGTAGGAGGGGTAATCTCCCGATTGAGGTTTGGCCATTTTACTTTTTTGTGTTGTTATTATTTTTTGCTGGTATAACAGGTTTATATTCTAGTGCTGTTCTAACAGCATTGTAGGCGTTTACAATACCTCCAGTCTTAGAGAGGTTTGCAAAAGAGACTTTTTCCTGGTCAGATCCAGGTTTAATGCAAGCGATATCGGCTTCTGGTTTAAATACAGATTGCTCTAGAATATTTTTTATTTCTATAGCCGACAGATGAGGGATATAGGATTTTAAAATAGCTGCGATTCCTGTAACAATAGGAGTTGCCATACTGGTACCTTTCAGATTTCCATAGTTATTTCCACCTGGCATGGTTGAGTAAATTTTAACTCCAGGAGCAAATAAATCTACCTGTGTTTTTCCATAACTGCTGAAATCAGCAGCTATGCTAGGTCCCAAGGTTAAATCGCTGCTTGCACCTACTGTAACATAATTTTTAGCAAATACTTTCCAAGGACTTAGCCATGGGTTGGGAAAATTTTCAACCGAATCAATATTTTCTGCATCGTTACCAGAAGCGTGAATCAGTAATACATCTTTTTGTTCTGCGTACTTAATGGCGCTGTCTACCCAGGATTTTTCTGGAGAGAAAGATTTACCAAAACTCATATTGATAATTTTTGCGCCATTGTCTACCGCATAACGAATAGCCAATGCTACATCTTTGTCATATTCGTCACCATCCGGAACTATTCTTAATGTCATGAGCTTAACCTGGTCTGCAACTCCATCAATTCCAATATTATTTCTTTTTGCAGCAATGATTCCTGAAACGTGTGTACCATGTGTAGGGCCTGGTCCCATTACGTCGTTATTGCCATAATATCGATCGTTGAAATCAAAATAATTATCACCTACAATTTCAGCTCTGAAATTATAAGGGGCCACTTCCTTTGATTCAAATGCCAATTTTTTCCCTTCAATGTATTCATCTAGTTCCTTCAGCGCAAGCGTGTTTTTTTCTTCAGGATCCATTTGCAACATTTTCATCACTGTTAAAAAGCCAAGTTTGGCATCCCTTGCTGTTTTAGTAATGGGATCAAATTTTTCCAATTTTTCACAACTATATTCTTCAACCCCCATTTCCTGCCTTAAAACCTTATCGTGTCTTTTCAATGCTTTCGCAGTAACTTCAATGAACATAAGCTCGGTCATTTCCTCCTGACTGAAATTGAGTTCATTGGCTGCTTTCAGCCACATTCTGTAATTTAATTTTTGCTGAAGATCCAATTGAGCAGTGTCAATGTATTTTCCTAAAAACTGTTCTTTCCATCTGTGGTAAACACGTGCCCTTTCGTCTCCTGCTTTTTTCAGGCTCTTGCCATTTGGACCTCCTAAAAAATTCCAGCCATAAATATCATCGATGTATCCGTTTTTATCATCGTCTATACCGTTGCCCGGAATTTCTTTTGGGTTTTTCCATAAAATATCTTTCAAGTCTTCGTGTGTGGTGTCAACGCCAGAGTCTAGCACTGCAACAATTACCTGTTGTGCTTTCTTGTTTTTTTGCTGCAATAAATCGTAAGCTTTTTTCAAACTAATCCCATGCAACTTACTGGTTTCCCAATCCATTAGATGCCAACCCTTAGGTGTTTCCGTTTGAGCATAAGTAGCATACGTAAAGCACATCCCTATAACGGTGGCAAGCACATTTCCGCGAATCATGTAGTGTAAATTTTCTCTCCGTACAAATTTGCGTAATACTACGGATTTTTTTCAGCTTCCGGTTTTATTTATCAATTCATTAAGGAGCTGTTCAATGAAGCGGCTGCTAATAAAATGTTAAACCTTACTGTACGACCTCCATTTTTCTATTACCTGCTTCATGTCTTGTGGAAGTTCAGATTCAAAGAAAATTTCCTTGCCGGTAATCGGGTGCACAAATCCCAGCGTAGTTGCATGTAATGCGCACCTATTACAAATGTCAAAACAGTTGTCTACAAATTGTTTATACCGGGCATAAATAGTGCCTTTTAAAATTTTATCCCCCCCATACTCAAAATCATTAAATAGGGTATGACCAATATGTTTCATGTGGACCCTGATCTGGTGGGTTCTGCCTGTTTCCAGATGACATTCAACCAGTGTAACATAATTAAATCTTTCCATTACTTTATAGTGGGTAATGGCATGTTTACCGGTTTCACCGTCTGGGTAAGCATCAAACATTTTACGGTGTTGTTTGTGCCGTGCAATATGGGCGTTGATAGTTCCTTCTTCGGCTTCCATATTTCCCCAAACCAGTGCAGTATACTTCCTTTTAACAGTATGATTAAAAAATTGCTTTGCTAATTTCGCGGCAACTTCTCCTGTTTTGGCTAGTACAATCAAACCAGTTGTATTCTTGTCTATTCGGTGTACCAACCCAAACCTGGGTAAACTTTCTTCGCTGATATTTGGATTTTGCTGACGCAGATAATAGGCAACACCGTTTAATAAAGTCCCGCTAAAATTCCCCACTCCCGGGTGAACAACCATATTGGCTGGCTTATTAATCACCATCAATGCATCGTCTTCATAAACAATATTCAGGGGTATGGGCTCTTCTTTTAAGACGGTATGTTCCGGATTTACCAGACTCATCAGCACTATCTCATCACCTGGTTTTATTTTATAATTGCTTTTAACTGTTTTGCCATTAACGGTTAAAAATCCTGATTCAATGCCTTGTTGCACCTTATTACGGGTAGATCCTTCCATGTGCATCTGGACCCATTTGTCAATTCTATAAGGTTCCTGACCTTTATCTACAATAAAGGCCTTACGTTCATATAATGCATCAGACTGTTCTTCTGAAATTAATTCTGTATCTACGTGCATAGGGCAAAATTAGCTTTATTTTTGCGGTATGCTACAAGAAGTCCTTTTTGAAGATTTGGGTGTAAAGCCATACAAAGAAGTCTGGGATAATCAGGAGAAGCTGTTGAAGGCCAATGCTGATATTAAGATGAATTTTAAATTCGGGGAAGCAGCCCAAACAAGGCCAGATCAAATTCCAACAACTCATCACCTGTTGTTCGTAGAGCATCCACCCGTTTATACATTGGGTAAGAATGGGAAGGAAGAGCATGTATTAATTTCTGAGGCAGAAAGAATGAAAAAGGGCATAGAATATTTTCATATTAACCGTGGGGGGGATATTACTTTTCATGGTCCCGGTCAATTGGTGGGATATCCGATCCTGGATCTGGAAAGGTTTAAAACAGACCTCGGCTGGTATTTAAGAACATTGGAAGAAGTATTTATCAATACATTGGCCGATTATGGATTAAAAGGAGAGAGAAGTGTTGGAGAGACCGGTGTATGGCTGGATGCTCATATAAAAGGAAAAGAAAGGAAAATATGTGCCATGGGAATCAAATGTAGCCGATGGATTACCATGCACGGTTTTGCCTTTAATGTAAATACCGATTTAAGTTATTTTAGTCATATTGTCCCCTGTGGTATTCAGCATAAACAAGTTACTTCATTGGCACAAGAATTAGGAAAGGTAGTAGACTTGTCAGAAGTTAAATACAGGGTGAAAAAGCATTTCGAAAAGCTCTTCAATTGTAAGTTGGTTTAGTCTCAGTAAAACCTACAAATCAATTCATAAAGCTGGGTATAGTTATTGTAACAGGAATTTATTTTTTTCCAGTATGATACCATCGCAATACAGTTCAAACTGATACCATCCGCTGTGGTAAAAATTGCTTTTTTCCAGAATGATTTTGTCTTCCTTAATATTGGTAAGGTTGATTAAAAGTTTCATCCCGCTGTAGATAAACAAACTGTATCTTTTATGTTGGGTATTATTCAGGCTGATTACTAAATTGCCAAAGTTGTTGGTATATACATATGGGGAAGGAGTCCAGCTTACGGCAAGGCTATCAGATTTGGCAGGAAAATAAGCAACTGTATTTTTATTGATGCGACTTAAACTGTCTTTTGTAAAATTAAAGATAGAGTCTCTGAATTTCTTGTAGTCTTGCTGTTTTAGCTCCTTAAAGAGTTTATTGTTTAATAAAACCTTTTGTGTATCTGACTTGGTATTACGCTTTAATTTGCCTCTTTTTTGAGCTGTTGCTGTTTGAGTGCACAAAAAAAGGAAGAGAATTAAATACAAGACTTTCATACGAATGCAAATATAATTTGAAGTCTTTAGAAGCAAAGGGTGTTTTTAGATAAGCTTCTATTGCCCTGTAATCCGCCGCTATGTATTAACAATAGGTTTGCATTCTCTTCAAAATACCCTTTTGGTATTAGCTCTTCTGCGGTATAGAAAAGTTTAGAAGTGTAAACAATATCTGTAGGAATCTGGGTTCTTTGGTAAAAATCATTCATGTAGGCAATTAACTCTTTGGGATGCTTGGCATAACCACCAAAATGATAATCGTGCAGACAAGTAATCTTATTATGAAGGGTTTCCGGTAACAATCCGGCAATACTGTCTTCCAGTGCTGTATTATTTTTTAACACACTGATCCCAATAATTTTCTGATATTCAGCAGCTCCCATTATCAACCCGGCTGCCATTGTACCTGTTCCGCAGGCACAGAGAATATGGGTGAACTCATTACAATCCTTTGCAGATAAGATGGTGGCTGCTCCCTTTGCCCCTTGCATTCCATAGCCCCCTTCATCCACCCAATAAATTTCATGGTGGTTGGGATATGATTCTATGATTTCTTCTCTTACTTTAAAGGATTGTCTGGATACTGGTATGATTTTCATTCCCCATTCTCTGGCTTCCTGTAAAGTAGGGGAGTCGTCTGCTTCGCCCCGGATAATACCAACAGATGCCAGCCCATTCAGGTTGGCTGCGGCAGCCAATGCCACAATATGGTTGGAGTAAGCCCCACCAAAACTTCCAATTGTTTTGTAGCCTTGTTTTACCGCTTCTTCCAAGTAAAACCGAAGCTTGAACCACTTATTTCCACTTATAATAGGGTGAATCAGGTCGGTTCTCAATACAGACATTGCAATCTTACTGCCGTTTAAATTACCCAATCTGTCTAACCGTATATGATTTATGTCAGGAAACATATTATAATGAATTGTTGCAATGTTAATTGTTTTAACTTTGATAGGTAAAATAAAACTATGAAACCTACCCTAGTTATTCTCGCTGCTGGTATGGCCAGTCGCTACGGAAGTATGAAACAAATTCAGTCTTTTGGCCCGGATGGAGAGACCATAATGGATTATTCCATTTATGATGCCATCAAAGCGGGTTTTGGTAAAGTTGTATTTATCATTCGTGAAGAATTTGCCGAACAATTCAAAGCCATCTTTGAACCCAAGCTTGCTGGGAAAATTGCAACCGACTATGTATACCAGCATCTAGAAGATTATACCAAGGGCTATACCATCCCTGCAGACAGGGCTAAGCCTTGGGGTACAGCTCATGCAGTATTATGCTGTAAGGGTAAGGTAAACGAGCCTTTTGCTGTAATTAATGCAGATGATTATTATGGAAGGGATGCTTTTGATAAGGCAGTTCACTTCTTAAATAACCAATGCAACGCATCCACTTTTGCTTTGGTGGGTTATGAGTTACAGAAAACGCTTAGTGAAAACGGAAGCGTCAGTCGTGGGGTTTGCACTGCGGATGCCAATGATAACCTGACAGAAATTAACGAGCGAACTAAAATTTACCGGGAGAATGGAGAAATAGTTTACGAAGATGAAGCCGGTAAGCACCCATTGCCAGGAAATAGTCTAGTAAGCATGAATTACTTCTGTTTTTCACCAGATTTTATTGATATGTGCGAAGATATGTTTACTGCATTTCTTCAGGCGAAGGGTCAGGAACTAAAGTCAGAATTCTTTATTCCTTATGCAGCCAATGAGTTCATACAATCCGGAAAAGGCGTTTTAAAAGTACTTCCTACATCAGCGCAATGGTTCGGTGTTACCTATAAGGAAGATGCTCCCGGTGTTCAGGCGGCAATTAATGCGCTAGTGGATGCTAAAGTATATCCTGCTTCACTCTGGAAATAACAACACGCAATATTTAAAAACCCGATCAAAATTTGATCGGGTTTTTTGTGTTTATGAGTTTAAGATATGAAGACTCTTTGTGTACTTTCTGGCTGAATTGAATACCCTAAATGGTGGGTTTATTTGGTGTAGGCTTTTACAAAGAACACACAATCTTCTACTTTGGTAATCTGTGTTTTTCTCTCAACGCCCTTAAGCGCCGACTTGGATGGAAGTTTTACTTTCCTGAATGCTGTATCCGATTTCTTCAGGTCTTCAATGATGGAATGAATATTTTTTGATTTTACAGCGAATGCCACTCCGTCTGCCTGTGCCTGTCTGGTACTTAGTACGCCAATTACTTCTCCGTTTTTATTAAATACAGGTGCTCCGGAGTTGCCAGGGTTTGCACTTATCTGAATCTGGTAAGACAATGAATCACCGTTAAAGCCTGTTTTAGCACTCAGATACCCCATTCCGTAAACGATTTCATTTCTTGGGTAACCCAGAGTAAATATTTCCTCTCCTAAAGAAGAGTTGGTTTTCTGAATGCTGTAAGGAATGGACTTTACAGATTCATATTCTTCATCATTGATTTTTAAAATGGCCAGGTCTTTATCGTGGTCAATTAATACAATTGAAGATTTAAATTCAGCGCCTTTGCTGTTTACTACAATGGCTCCTGTTCCTTTAAGGATATGCGCATTGGTAACGATATAGCCTTTGGGATCAACCAGAAATCCTGAACCTCCGCTTAATAATCTTGCGTTGGTTGGAATTTTGGAAGTCACTTCGTTAATTATATTTACCTGTGCCTGCTGATTCTTTTTTACCACTTCCAGGTCTTTACCTAACTGTTCTAATTTTGGATCATTTACCGAAGTAGAAAAATACATGGCCAGCCCACTAATAAACAGCGCAATAACACCGCCTACAGAGGCAGCAATAGCGGTAACTCTTTTATATTTATTCCAGAATTGAATTACTTTTCCCTTTGTGCTTATGGCTCCACCTTCATTTAGATCACCTCTTTCTAACAGGTATTGGTGAACTTCATGCAAAGTTTGTTTGATCTGAATATTGGCGGCATAGTCCGCAATTTGATGAAGGAACATATTGTGCTCAACCACCATCTGATCAATTTCAGGTGTTGTTTTTCTCAGGTTCTCAAAATAGCTGCGCTCTTCAGCACTCATTTCACCGCTGAGATATCGTTCAATTGCGTCTAGTAATAAAATATCATCCATCAAGGTTCTATTCTTTTATCTGGTAAATCTTCTATTAAGGCCTATTCACCAATATTATATTGTGAAAAGAAAAGTTTCTTCAATCGCATCAGGCATTTGTACTTCTGGTTTTTGGCATTGTCTGCATTGGTGTAGCCAAATTCAGCTGCCAGTGCATTCATGTCCATTTTTTTCAGGTAGTAACCTTGCAATAAACTCTTACAGGGTTCCCCCAAACTATTCAAAGCCCTATCCATTATAGCAAACTCTGCATTTCTCTTCTCATGGTTTTCCCAGTCCTCTTCAACAGCTACCGTTTCTTCAAATCCGTCAATTGAGCCAGTATATCTTCCCATTTGCTGTAATCTTTTTAACCATAATCTCCGGCAAATGGAATAGAGATAGGTTTTAATCTGACAAGTCAATACAAAAGAATCTGTTTGGGACTTTTCGTATAAAGCAATCATTGCTTCCTGAAAAATATCCCTAGCCTCGTCGTAGCTCCCATTGTTATTCAGAATAAAAGCCTGAATCATATTAAAATTATCTTTATATATGATCTCAATTGCTTTAGAGTCGTTGTGAGCCAGACCTTTCAGTAATGCTTGTTCGTTCGTATCTCCTTTCACTGTCTGTGTCTTTAATACGTTTGTCTATTAAAAGTAACCCAAAATAGGCCTAAAAATTTTTTTTGAGAAAAACTTTAAAAAAGACAAGTAGGTTTATCGTGAGTAGTTTACGATGGATTGAATTGCAATCGGTAACGATTTGGTAATGGTGCTTAATGCATTCATTCTCACTAACTTTCCTTGTAAATCTAAAGACAAAGATAAAAAAATGGGCAGATAATTTTAGTTTATCTGCCCATTTTTTACGTGGATAAATTTGAAAAGCACCATCAATTTTTATCGTCTAAGGATATTACCTCAATATCATTTAATTCAGGTGACCCGCCACGATGTGCACATCCAGCTGCTACATAGTATGTGTTATTTATTCGTACAACCTGCGTTCCGTGCCCACCAAGGGCAACAAATATACCGGCCTCTTTGACAGCTTCCTGGATTAGCTTAACATACCCGGAATTTTCCTCAATGCTGTTGTTCCAATAGTCCAGCCACAGTTCCCGTCCTCTTTCTGTTCTTTTACCGACTACGGCATCATAAGAGAGCCCACGTGGGTAAGCAGGTATGAATGCTTCGGGAAAAAGCAGTAACTTACAATTTTCGGCTTTTGCTTTCTGTATCCATTGGATTACTTTTTCGACTGTTTTTTCTATATCAAACAGCACCGGAGTTGCCTGTACAACACCTACTTTAACTTTTGTATCTATTGCCATGATATTGTTTTATAAATTTAGATCATTACTTCTTCAAAATTTACTTCTCATCCTGTTCATCCATCGCTGATAGCATGGTATCTTTCAGGGTGTCCAAAAACTTGGTTCGGTTGACTTTTCTATTCCTGATCTCCAAGTAAGAGTGGTAAAAATCTCCCAAGTCAATATTGAAAGCATTTTCCATAGCCTTTGCAATCACCTTTATTTCGACATTACCATTGTCAAAAGTCCCGCTGTGATGTAAAGCGTATATCAATTCAATGAGTGAAGTTTTACTACCTGTCCAATTAACTGATGCCGGGCTTGGTAATATATTGGTTCCCTTTTCATTCAGATCATGTTGATGTTCCAGATAAACCTGGATCATATCATTGGCGATGATTTTGGCAACCTTATAATCATGTGAAGTTGAGAAGGTAGGATCTGCCTCAAAGAAGAATGTATCAAGGTTTAGTTTTACATCGGCATTACCTCTTAAGAACAACTTACGGTCTAAAAAAGTATTGTTGGTTCGGTAATACTTATAAAATTCGAGATTGTTCTCGAAAAAGCGTTGCAGTTTATGAAGTTCCGCATTCAGATATTTTCTGATTATCTTTCTACCTCCATTTGGCCTTTTTGTCTCGATCTTAAAAACAGAATTAAAAAATATAAGCCTTGAAACTACCTTTGGTTTTACGTTTTTGAAAAAGTGGATTTCATCTTCCTCAGATTTAAAGCCATTTTCCTGAACATATTTCCGTAAGGTGGTCAAATGACGTAAAATAATATTGATTGTATCTTCTACCTGATGCACGGGGTACTTCGCTTCCAGTATAATGGAATTTATCTCATCTTCCACATCTTGAACTATATTCAGAATCTTTTTCATAAGGATTGTATGATTTGATGATTATAATAGAAATCGTCTGCCCAAATGTTGGACAGACGATATGACCAATAACCTCGTGTTATTTCGCCCCATTTTTAAATGCCGTATAATTTTGCTCATTTTCAAAGTAGGCGACCTCACCACCATCTGCAATCAGGACGATATATGCTGTTGCCTTATCCACTTTTTTCATGCTCTGTGGGTCTATGGCATAGCGCACACTTTCATCCTGTGGAATACGTTTCTTGCACATTTCACAACATCCATAATAGGTCTTTCCATCAAAGGGAACTTCCAATTGCTGTTTTCCCATGTAGGCATCATTTACCATACAGACAAGATTGCTTGGAACATGGTCGCCTTTTTTAGGTTCGTTAGTTTTTACGTTGCTTGTTTGCGTAGCTGTTGAAACTTCATTAGTGGAAGTTGCTTCATTACTTTTGTTCTGGCTACATCCGATGAAAAGTAACGTGGCAAGTGCCACGATACTCAAAAATTTGAACTGTACTTTCATTTTGATTATTTTTTATTAGGATTATTTGGTTTGTTCGGAACTTCAGTACCTTCCTGAACTTCTTCTGATCCCATTTTTAATATTTTGTCTCCCTGATTAAGTTCTCCAAAAACCTCTACCTGCTCCGGCATTATACGTCCTTTGCTCACCGGGACATTTTTGGTCTTCCCGTTCTCAACACGTATCACGTATACACCCATTCCGCTTTCAACAACTGCCGTTTTAGGAACAAAAAATGTAGGCTCCGTATTTTGTAAAGGGATAGTCGTTTCAGCAACCATATACGGTTTCAGGATATTATTCTTGTTGATGAAATCCGCTTCTATCTTTTCAGAACGGAGTTTTAAATCAAGGCTTCCCGATTTTCTGCTAACCAGTGCGATATGCTTTTGCTGGGGCTGTGATCTCACGTGGAAACGGATGGTGTCACCCAATTTTAGATAAGGGGTATTGGCTTCCGGAACGGAAAGATTTAAACGTAATTTCTGGTTGTTCTCGACCACCAACAAAGGCTCTTTGTTCATTGGTCCTACATAGGCACCCAGATCCACGTTTCTATCTGTAATTGTTCCGCTGAACGGAGCTTTGATCACCAGGTAATTGTTGATATCCTTGATCTCATTATAGGCAGATCTTGCTGCATTCAACTGAGCCTCATCGGAAAGTTTACGGGCCTTGATCTGGTCAAGTGCATCTTTTGCAATAGCTCCCTGTGTCTCGTTGGCCTTCATCGTTCTATCGTAAGTAGCTTTGGTCGAGAAATAGATGGCTTCCTGAGCTTCCAATTTCGCTTTGGCACTTGCTACCTGCGACTGGATTTCAGGTGCTTCCAATACCGCCAGAACCTGACCTGCCGATACTTTATCTCCGATATCTACACGGATACTTTTTACATAACTGTTTACTTTTGCAAACAGGGCCGTCTGTTGGTCGGGTTTTAGCTCACCGGCTAATTTCAGCATAACCTTAGGGTTGGACTTTGATATTTCAACAGTTTCCCATGGGTTCATCATCATTCCCATTCCCATTCCCATACCAGGCATGCCGCCTTTTTTAGGTTCTTCCTTTGCTGCTTCTTTTGTTTCGTTGTTGCAGGCGGTCAGCAACACTATAAATGAAGCTGCCAATATTTTTATATATTTCATTTCTTTATTTTTTTAGGTTTACAAAGTGAATACTTTCCTCATCTTCTGGATGCAGCGAATTGGATACGATGGATGCTTTTTTCTGAACCCAACCGAATACAAGTGGGAGAACGATCAATACCGAAAAAGTAGAGAAAATCAAACCACCAATCACGGCACGTCCCAACGGAGATACCTGATCTCCGCCTTCTCCAAATCCGATGGCCATCGGTAACATACCGGCTACCATTGCCAATGTGGTCATGACAATCGGACGGATACGTAATTTGGCTGCTTCTATTGCGGCTCCAAGTGCATCATTTGAAGATTTGCGTATCGTTTCGGCATTTGAAATCAATAACACTGCATTTGCAATCGATACCCCGACCGACATGATCATTCCCATATAGGATTGAAGGTTCAGCGTAGAACCTGTCAGGTTCAGGGCAACCAACGCACCCACGATTACAAAAGGAACAGTTGATAAAATTACCCACGAAACCCTGAAGGATTGGAATGTGGCAGAAAGCATCAGAAATATGACTACGACAGCGATCAATAGTCCTGAAGCAAGGCTTCCTAATGTCTCGTCCAGAACAGGAGCAAGTCCTGCAACCTCAATATTGATACCCTTTGGCAATTCACCAAGAGAAGCTATTGCTGCTTTTACGTCTTTGGATGCCTGTTCAAGGTCTTTTTTATGCAAGTTGGCTGTTACCGTTGTATAGCCCATTGTTCCAAGGTTATAACTTTCTCCCATTTCCTTGGTAGGCATTACCGTAGCAACATCGCTTAATACAGGTCTGTCCTGATTTTTGGTCAGGGGAAGATTTTCCAGTTCCTCTTTGCTGTTCAGTATATTCTGAGGGGTCTGAACCTGTACATCGTATGCAATACCCATCATACCTCCAACCCAAAAGTTTTTATTGGTATAACGTGTCGAAGCTGTTGCGGCAACCAGTGATTTAGCGATATCCTGTGCGTCCAGTCCCAACTGGGCAGCCCTTGTCCGGTCAATATTGATCTGCATTGCCGGATAGTTCATGGATTGTGGGATCTGCTGATCACGCATGTAGTCAAGTTCCTTCAGTTTTGCAAGAAGCTTATTTGCCGTCATCATGTTCATTTTCTTCATCATCCCCGAAACACGGATCTCAACAGGATTATTAGCTCCCTGGCTCAGGATTTTTTCTGTCAGTTCAATTGGTTCAAATGACAGTTGCAGATCGGGCATTTTTTCTTTGTAATATTGACGAAGTTCATCTTTCAGCTCATCTGAATTACCGTTAAATTCTTTAAGGGCAACCTGCATCAGGGCTTCATGCGGTCCCGCATTGTACAGATAGATCGGGCTCACGGCAAATGTTGAAGGGTGCTGTCCGATAAAAACCGATGATATGGCAACATTATCCTTACCGACCTTGGCTTTTAGCAGTTCAAGGAAATTCTTCACCTTTTTCTCGGTTACTTCTATGCGGGTTCCGTCGGCAGCTTTAAGCCTTACTTGAAATTGTTTGGAATTAGAGGCAGGAAGTACGTCTTTTCCGGTAATCAGGTAAAGACCGGCTCCGGCAAGGATAACGGCAATCAGGCTAATTCCCACAACAGGTTTTCTGAATTTCATCAGACCCGAAAGGAAGTTTGCAAATTTCTCCCTGAACTTTGTAAACCTGTCTTCTTTATGTGCAGGGTTTTCGCAGTTTTCAATATTATGTTTCATCATCCAATTGGCCATCACCGGAACGAAAGTCTGTGATAAAAGGAAGGAAATAATCATCGAAAAACCAATAGCCATTGCCAATGGCATAAACAGCGACCCTGGTATGCCTGTCATCATAAAGGCCGGAGCAAATACGGCAAGGATACAGAGCATGATGAGCAGTTTTGGAAAAGCAATCTCCTTACACGCATCCCATATTGCCTGTGCCTTTGTTTTACCCATGGCAAAGTGCTGGTGGATATTCTCGATGGTTACCGTACTCTCGTCCACTAATATACCAATTGCAAGTGCAAGGCCTGAAAGCGACATGATATTGATGGTCTGTCCGAAAAGTTTAAGGAACAGGACAGCAGAGATAATAGAGATCGGAATGGTCATAATCACGATCAGTGCCGCCCTGCGGTCATTCAGGAACAACAATACCATCAATCCGGTCAGCAAAGCTCCCAGTACGCCCTCTACGACAAGACTTTTCAAGGCGTTGGAAATATACACCGATTGGTCAAATTCGTAGGATATCTTCACGTCATCAGGCATATTACGCTGAATGTCCGGCAACTGTTTCTTCAGTGTGTTGACCACATCGAGTGTAGAAGCATTACCGGCCTTTGCAATATTGATATATACGGAACGTTTTCCGTCAATAAGGGCATAGCCCGTCGCAATATCCGCACCGTCCTTAACGGTTGCTACGTCACGGATATACACATTATCCACTGTACCCTTGAAGATCGGCACATCACCCAGTTCTTCAATATTCTTTACCGTATTATTGGTCGGGGTCAGATAATTTTTATCCCCAATATAGATATTCCCTGAAGGGGATGTTATATTGTTCCTGCTGATGGCTTCAACAACCTGTTCCGGAGATAGATTATGTGAACGCAACTTGTAGGGATCGATATTGATCTCAATGGTACGGGGGCTCCCTCCAAAAGGTGGGGCTGTTGTCAAACCGGGTATCTTAATCAGGAACGGACGGGCGTTGAAGTTTGCAATATCCTGTAACTGGTTATTTGTTTTTGTGTTACTGCGGAATACCAACTGCCCAACCGGTTGTGATGAAGCATCAAAACGGATGATAAACGGCGGCGGAGCGCCCGGTGGCAGGAATACCTGAGAACGGTTGGACAGTGCATTGATACTGGCTATCGCTTCACCCATTTCGGTACCTTCATAGAAAGTAATCTTCATCAGGGTAAGTCCCTGTGTATTCTTACTTTCGATGGATTTGATACCGTTGGCAAACAGCATCATGTTCACGTACATTTTTGTAAAATACCCCTCCATCTGTTGCGGTGTGTAACCGTTAAAGGAATGGGCTATATAAACTACCGGCAGGTTCATCTCCGGCAAGATGTCCACTTTCACATCTCTGGTCGCTTTGATCCCAAAGAACAGTAAGCCAAGTACAATGACTAATATGGAAAGTGGCTTTTTTAAAGCAAAACTTATCAAATTCATTGATTAAATTATTTAGTTAATGTTTTTGGGTCAATATTTCAAGATCGCCCTGTGATGATGCCAACAGCAAGAGTGCCTGCCATACATTGTTCTGGGCAATCTCGTAGTCAATCTCGGCACGGTTCAGTGCGTATAATGCCTGCGTATAATCCACTAACGTGGTCAGTCCGTTTTCGTACAATGCCGTGTGCTGTCTGTAGGCCAATTGTGCAGCGGATAACTGCACTTTGGTTTCCTCAAAGTTTTCGTAAGCATTGGCCAGCTGTGACTGGGCAAGCTTGGACTGGGCGTTAAGCTCCTTGTGCAGGAGATCATAATCCTGCTTCAATGATTGGGTAAAATACTGCTGTTCCTTTACCTTACTGTTGAAACGGTAAAGATTGGTAATGTTCCAGCTTAACGTAAAACCGAGCAGGTAATTTCCCCTGTCAATACCGACACCTTTCAGGTACGAGCCTGAATAGGCACTGTTATCCTGCATATAATTGGATTCAAAACCTGATCCACGTCCCTGAAGTACGCCAAAGGCAGACAAATTGGGAAGCCTTTGGGTCTTTACCAAGGATTCGGATTGAAGGCTCTGGTCTACCTTGCTTTGCTGTAATTGAAGCAGAGGATGTTTGCTGACATCACTATTTTCAGGGCTGAGTATATTTTTTGGTATGGTTGTACTGTATAGGCTATCAAGCTGATAGGTCTGAAATTCTTCACCCAAGAATACGGCAAGCTGCTTCGAGTATTCCAATACCTTATCATAAGATTTAATCTGCAAGGATTTTGCGTTGGAAACTTCCGCTTTGGCCAATGAAGCATCTACTTCAGGGATCAGGCCGCTTTTTGCACGGGAGTCGGTCATTTCAAAAAATACCTGTGCCCGTTCGAGGTTTTTTTCCTGCACAAACTGTAGGCGCTGGCTGGCCAATAAGTTCAGATAGGCAGCACTCGTTTTCACCTGAAGCTGGAAAATCTCCTGTTCAAGATCTGCAATGGCAGTCTTTTCTTTGGACTGTCCCAGTTTTACCTCATTCTTTATCCTGCCGAAAGTGAACAGGTTCCAGTTTACATTGGCAAAATAGAGTGACCCAAAAGCGGCATTCCAGTTCTGTTCCGCCAGTGGCAGCGAAGTGGATGCAGAAGCCAGACCTCCGTAGGCGTACATGGAACCGTGTACCATATTGATGGTTCCGAAACTCTGTTGTGCTGCAAGGGTTACATCAGGCAGGTATTGTTGTTTTTGAAAAACGGTATTTTGTTCAAACGCAGAAACTATCGATTTTTTGGATTTTATCCTGTCATAGTTTTCAGCGGAACGTTGGAGTGCATTGTCCAGATGCAGTACCTGTGCATAGCCATTAAGACTGCACAGGAGCACTACACCAACAGATGCAATGATCTTTATGTTCATTGTTATAAAAATTAGAAATTAGACATAACGAATTAAGGCATAACCCTAAGTATGGGCATGCAATTCTTAGTTTCGGAACGTCAGATCCTAAATTCTATAAACGCAGTGAAGTATGTAGAGTGGATTGCCCCTTATCGGGATCTTGGTAGAAAGGTAGGTCGGTTTGGAAGGTTCAGGGTATATTCCTGAAAATTCAAACAAGGCTCCCAATGTTTCATTCGGGATCGCTTCGCCCCAGAATTTAACCGACAGGTCAAATCCTGAATACTTATGTGCTGCATTATCTACCTTAACGATTTTGGTTTCGTGCTTACAGCAGCCTTTCTTTTTTTCCTTTAGTTCTTTATTCTTGTTAGAACATATCGGACAGGGTTTGTCCGAATCGGCATGGGTATTACTATTCGTCAGACTGTAAAGTTTTACAGCCATTCCCTTGCACATATGTGAGTACTGGATAAAGCCCGTAGACAATACCAGATATAACATGGAAAGGAATATGACGAATAGTTTTTTCATGAATTATTATGCAAATTTAATAAAAATTACAGTTAATTATACATTTTTAGCAGTTACCTGAGCAATCAATTGTCCAATCATCCGCATCATTTTCATGTACGGAAATTTTACTGATGATCTCGTCTGCTTCAGTGTCCGTGTAAGTCCCGTAACCGTTTACAAAAACGCCTTTTGCCCCATCGCTCTTATTGTGCATAGCGTAAAGGATGGCTTCGTCATCCAGATCATTCTGCCCGGTAAAACGGTAGATCTTATCAATGACCAGATCATTGATGTTGATGCAATGTTTTTCCGGCGTATAGGATGCGGAAACTTCCAATAGGTTGAAGTCTTCGGTATAACCCCGCTGTCTGAGGATCTCCATAACTTCCGATAAAGTTTTCTCTGTTGTGATCATATCTGTTCGTTTAAATTATTTGCTTTTTTTCAACTGTTCTTTTGACCGTTTTTAACGGCAGCATTTCTTTTTGAAGAATGTATTATAGATCCATTTTAAAAATTTCATTGTTTATAAATTTTAAATTATCAGTATGTCAATGCGATCCCTGCACCAAATCCCATATCGCTGTCGTAATGTGCCCTCAGGCCGATATTCTTGGTAAAAATATACCTGAGTTCACCCATATATTCCAGATCGGTATTGACCATAAATCCTGCACGCAAGCGTTTGGATATCGGGATATCCTCCCGCATCAATGATAGCCGGACAATCCCGTCATGATACACCTCGGCCTGGAAGTTTACCAGCATGGGCAAGGTGTACATTACCCCAAGGCTAACGGCACTCCGGTTGTCTTTTTTGTTGGTCTGCCCAAAAATATTTTTTTCGTGCTCATCAATACCCATTTTACGGTAACGCCAGTCAAATCCGATGAAAGGCATCAGCCATTGCATCTTGCCGATGTATCTTCCCAAATGGGTCTCCACTTCGTATCCGTGCATATCGTTATACCCTAATCGCCACTCCGTTCCCAGGCTCCATCTGGCATTCTGAAGCATGGCTTCACCATCATTACCATTGGTCGCAAAATCATTCTGTGCCATGAAGTGCGGCATATTGGCCTCTTTCTGCAATGCCCTGTATGCTTTTTGCTTATCAGGGAGATAAGGGTTTTCATAATCGCCCACAGCAAAAACACGGTTCATGCCCGCCATCATGTGGTAAAGGATATGGCAGTGAAAGAACCAGTCGCCTTCCTCGTTTGCCGCAAACTCTATCGTATCGGTTTCCATCGGCATAATATCTATGATGTTCTTCATAGGCGAATTATCACCCTTGCCATTCAATAACCTGAAGTCGAAACCGTGCAGGTGCATCGGATGGCGCATCATGGAATTATTATGGAGCGTGATACGCAATATCTCACCTTTCTTTACCGGAATTTTGTCAACTTCTGAAAGTACTTTGTTGTCCATGCTCCACACGTAGCGGTTCATATTGCCGCTAAGTGTAAATTTCAGTTCCCTGACAGGGGCATCTTTTTTAAGTGTAGTGTTTTGTGGAGATTTTAGCATCGCATAGTTCAGGGTAACGATATCGCCAAGTGCATTGGCGTTATAGCGGTTGGGGTCATTGCTCATATCCATACCGCCGTGTTTGCTATGGTCAGCTTTTTTTCCTGCCTCTCCTGTAATTTCGGGATACATCACCACATTCATATCCATCTGGTTCAGGCTCATGTTCATTCCCATATCATCCAGGTCGCCGTTCATCTTCATCATGTCGTTCATCATCTTCATCCCTTCAAAATATTTCAATTTTGGTAAGGGGGCAATCAGTTGTTTTACGCCATTTCCAATGTAATAGCTTGCCGATTGCGTTCTGTCTTCCGTAGTAGCCAATAATTCGTACGCAGTTCCTTCATTAGGAATCGTAACCACAATATCATAGGTTTCCGATACGGCTATGATCAATCTGTCTACTTCAACCGGTTCCACATCATTTCCGTCACTGGCTACCACGGTTATCTTACCGCCTGCATAGCGTAACCAGAAATAAGAGGAAGCGCCACCATTTGAAATACGTAAGCGTACTTTATCGCCTGCTTTGAGCGGCTTGCCGTCCACGGACTTCAGCTGGGGCGAGTTGCTTCCGTTGATAAGTATCTTGTCATAGTACACATCACTTACATCCATTGCAAGCATTCGCTTCCATTCATTTTTCACCTTTGTGCCAAACTGACCTTCACTGATAGCCTCACCATAGGATTGCGTAGCCCCTTTTTTGATAGCGGCCCAATCGTTGGCGTTGTGCAGCATCCGGTTGATGTTGTTCGGGTTCAAATTTGTCCATTCACTAAGGATAATAGGTACCGTTGGCAGATCATCGATCCCTTTCCTGAAGGTTTTGTCATCTTCACGTTTCTTCATGACAAAATTTCCGTACATCCCGATCTGTTCCTGCAATCCTGAATGGGAATGATACCAATGGGTACCGTTCTGGATAATGGGAAAACGATATGTATAGGTAGAACCGGGGGGAATAGGCTGTTGGGTAAGATGGGGCACACCATCTTCTTTATTGGGCAAAAATACGCCGTGCCAATGTAGTGATGTGCTTTCCTTCAGCAGGTTGTGCACGACTATCTCGGCAGTATCGCCCTCCGTAAAGGTTAATGTCGGCATCGGGATCTGCCCGTTTACCGCAATGGCCCTTTTTTCCTTACCTGCATAATTCACAAGGGTATCCTTAACATAAAGATCGTAATGCACTACTTTCTGGGCGAATAGTGTATGTGTAAACAGTAGCATAAATACTGTCTGTACTGTTTTTATAATTATATTTTGATGTTTGTACATTGTTCCAAATTTTATTTATCGCTGTCTTCCATAGCTTCGAACCACTGCGTTAAAGTCCGTCTGTCTTCCTCTGAAATAGCGGCATCACGGTGGATCAGGGTGTAAGACGACAGTGGCATTTCTCCATCTTTTATCTGTCCGGCTATAGATCTCAGTTTGCTGCGTTTCCTACGTTGAGAATAATCGCCAAACTCGCTGAAATTCAGTTCCTGTTTCCCTTTACGGATATGGTCTGCCATATACCATGCTCCCGGCTGGATGCGACCATACCATGGATACCGGGTATTATTGCTATGGCAGTCATAACAGGATCGAACAAGGATTGCCTTTATATTTTGGGGTACGGCATATACTTTTTCAAAATGAGCTTCAGTTACTTCCTCCGACTGGTTTCGCAACGGCTGGAAGAACTGTATACCGATCAGGATGACAGCCACCCCCAAAATAATTTTCTTTTTTAGACCCATTATTACATTGCTTATCCATTACCGGGCAACAGTACAAAATTGAGGATTCTAACAGACCCGGCTATTGTGATTTTTCTTGTTAGATTTGTGAGATTTACTGATTTCTCAGTAAATCTCACACAATTAAGCCCATCTGCAAATTCAAGCTATACTACCGGCAATGTGATCCATATTGGGTTTACTTGGCAGCAATGGTCTTCTGCACATTACCACAAGTCAACATTTCTGATCCATAATATGGATTCTTGATGTCCTTGCTTTCACTCAGCCATATCGCTCCCTTATTATCATTGAACATGGGGCAATGATCCTGATATAAGATCTGGGACGCACCGAACAATGCTATCAGGTCTTTCAGGTCTTCACTAAGGGATGAAAGATGTTCACGCTGGTGGTGAATGTTGCCTGCATTCTCACCGATATGTTCTGCATGTTCCTTGGCGTCATCAGCTATATCCATATATTTTTGATGTTTATCGGCAGGTACGGACTGCATGTCCACTTTGTTTAAAGTCGCCAACAGTTTTTTGCCCGCACTTGCGGCAGCTTTGTCATTATCCGATACCAGAGCATTCTTCAATGACAGGTAATCTGTTACGATAGGTGCAATGGAAAAGCTATTGTTATCGCCCTGTGCTGTTGATGTCCCGTCTTCAATAGTAGCTGAATCGGTTGCTTTCTTTTCTGACTGTTGTGTAGATTGATCTTCTGCTACAGCCGTTGAACCGTTTTCAGATTTTTCCGAATTTTTATTGGACGACTGGTTACAAGATACTGCTATTGTCATCAGTACAGCAGCGGATATGGATAGTGTTATATTTTTCATTTTCTGTTACTTTTTGATTTTTAATAAACTTGCATTGATAGCCACAACAATTGTGCTCACACTCATCAGTACAGCACCCATAGCAGGGCTTAAAACAAAATTCGGGTAAAGCAGACCTGCTGCAAGGGGGATGGCTACCACGTTGTAGCCAACGGCCCATATCAGATTCTGAACCATTTTCTTGTAGGTAAGTTTTCCAAAGTCTATCAGTTTCACGATGTCTTTCGGGTCGCTATCGACCAGTATAATGTCAGCCGTTTCTGCCGCTACATCGGTTCCTGAACCAACTGCGATCCCCACGTCAGCCTGTGCAAGTGCGGGAGCGTCGTTCACACCATCACCGGTCATGGCTACGATTTCTCCTTTTGCCTGAAACTCCTTTACCTTTTCCTGCTTGTTGTGCGGAAGCACATTTGCCAGATAGCCATCCATACCTAATTTTCCGGCTACGGCGGCAGCAATTTTCTCATTGTCCCCTGTCAGGAGAAATGATTTGATGTCCATTTTTTTCAGCTCATCAATCGCAGCCTGTGAACCCTCACGGATACTGTCGGCGAGGGTAATGATTCCGATAACTTTGTTTTCGATCAGTACGAAATTTACGGTTTCTGCCTCCTGGTTGATCTCAGCTGGGATTTCGGGCAATGAAAGCTTGTTTTCGCTAAAATAGTTCGGACCTGCCGCCACGACATTCTTACCGTTGACAGTTCCCCGTACGCCAATACCCTGCATATAGCTGAAGTTCTCGGATTTCCATAAAGCAAGTCCTTTTTCCTTCAGTTTAGCGATCATACCTTTAGCGATGTGATGCTCAGAGTTTTGCTGTACAGCGGCAGCGTATTGGATCACTTCGTCCACACTGTACTCGTCCGTTAAAGGAATAACCTTTTCTACCGCATGGGAGCCTTTGGTAAGTGTTCCCGTTTTATCAAAAATAATGGTGGAAAGCTTTCTTGTGGTTTCAAATGCAGTACGGTTTCTGATCAACAGTCCGTTTGTGGCCGATAGGGTCGTGGAAATAGCGACTACCAAAGGTATAGCTACCCCTAAAGCGTGCGGACAGGCTGTTACCATTACCGTTACCATTCTTTCCAGGGCAAAAGCCATATCGCCCGTGCTGGAGAACCAGTAAACGAATGTAATGATCCCGACGGCTATGGCAATAAAGGTCAGCCATTTCGCTACCTTATCTGCAAGGTTCTGGGTATTTGATTTTGTTGCCTGGGCTTCCTGTACAAGGTTGATGACCTTATTCAGGTAACTGTCTTTACCAACTCCCGTTACCTTGATCTTAACGGCACCGTCACCATTGATGGAACCTGCTATTACTTTATCATTTACCTCTTTCTTAACGGGAACGCTTTCTCCGGTAAGCATACTTTCGTTGATATAAGAAAGCCCTTCGGTAACCAGCCCATCGGCAGGAGTCTTTTCACCCGGTTTGATAATAACCGTTTCTCCGTTTTGCAGTTCTTCCAGTTTTATCTTTACAGCTTCACCGTTTCGCTCTACGGTAACACTGTTGGGAAGCAATGCGACCAATGATTGCAATGCTTTGGATGCCGCCATTTGGGAACGCATTTCCAGCCAATGTCCCAAGAGCATGATATCTATAAGGGTAGCCAGCTCCCAAAAGAAATCCATACCTTTCAATCCCAGTGCCACGGCTACCGAATATACATAGGCAACGGTAATAGCGATGGCTACCAGAGTCATCATGCCGATAGCTTTGGCTCTGATTTCTCCGACCATGCCTTTTAGGAAAGGCATACCGCCATACACATAGATTATTGTTCCCAGGGCAAGCAGCACATAGTTGTCGCCCGTAAATTTCAGGTTAAAACCAAGCCAGTGCTGTATCATGTGCGATAACAGCAGGATAGGAACCGTAATGACCAGACTGACCCAGAACCTTTTCAGGAAATCGCCTGTATGGTGGCCCGCATGTTTGTTGTAATCGCTATGGTTATCGTGGTCATGATGATGGTCATGTCCATGATGATGCCCGTGGTGAGCGGTATCATCGTGGTGATTGCCTGCACCCATTGGCACCAGGTCCATTCCGCAGAGCGGACATTTGCCGGGTTCGTCTTTTATCACCTGTGGGTGCATCGGGCACGTATATTTTTTCATGATCGATTGAAAATTAAAGATTGTTAAGAATAAACTGAACCCGTTCTTCCGGCGGAAGTACGGGAACGTGGACTACGGGCAGGGACAGGGATTCATAGACCTCTATGATCAGTGAATGTATGTGAAGCTGTTCACTTTCATTTTCCGTACGTGCGTAATCCTTGATAAAAGGTAGCCTTTCAAGTATGAATACTTTTTTGTAATCAACTTTTGTTAAGGCATCATTTATAAGGTCGTCGGGTTGCAGACCCAAAAAACGATAATAGGCAAGGGCATCGGGAATTGCCCTGTCCAGAAACACGGTTTCTTTTGGATCAAGATCTGCTTCCTGTTCAATCTGCATCCTGAGTACACCCTGCTGAAATTCCAGCTTATTTTCCCTTATTTCCTCTACGGTTTTACCACCGACGGCCATCGTATCGATGTAATGTCTTGCGTGTTCAATTGCCGTATTATATCCCTTTTCGGATAAGAGGTTCACTACCGTAGTTTTTCCTGTAGAAGGTCCTCCGGTAATGACGTACCAATTTGTATTGTTCTTCATGTAACGGGCGTGTTATTTTATGGTTTCAACAATACTTCCGCAGGTAAGCATCTGGGAACCATAGTAAGGATTCTTGACCGTATTTTCTTTACTGAGCCAGTTAGCACCACCATTGAACATCGGACAGTGCTGATAGTAAACAGGGCTGTCCTGCTTGGAAACCTTAGCAAGCTCATAAACGGTTTTTGAAAGTTCAGAGAAAGATTTTCTTTGTCCCGAAATATCTTTTGCAGCAATAATCTTATCCACGCTTGCGCCAAAATCCTTTACATACTTTTCCCATATTGTACGTTCTTCGGCAGAAAGCTTCGCTATATCCACAGCCTTGATCGCTTTGGAAAGCTCTGTAGCGTTTGTCTTTGCCGTATTTCCATCGGTTTTTACCAGCGCATCTTTCAGGGAAAAATAGTGATCGAATACCTGTTTTAACTGTGGGATGTCCTGTGCAGGTTCGGCATTACTTGCCTGGTTGGCATGATGGCCTATATGCTCATCCGGTACAGAAGCTTTCTGTTGCTCTTTGTTGACATAAGCTTTTAGTGTCCGCTCATATTGGCAACAGCCATGCAGCTTAGCATAGGCATCGTCCGGAGCTAAGAATTTTTCGTTATCATGACCTGCCAGCGCAATGCGTTTGAGGATCTCGTCGGTATTGGTCTTTTCACTGTCATAGGTAATTTCGGCTTTCTTGGTCTTTTCATCCCAATTTACCAGTGCAATATTTTTAACATTGCCTGCTTTTGCGATTCTTGCCCTGCACATCTCGCATTCGCCATAGATGTGTAGGGTTTCTGTTTTGGCATTTTTGATCTGGGCAAAACTGACAACTGAATATAGCGATAGTACCATCGCCATAAATATTTTATTTATGGATTTCATTAAAATAAAAATTACTGAATTAGATAAAATGTTGATAGTCTATTCTTTCAAAAAAGATATGAAAGGACGTACTTTTGGCTATACAGCCACCATTTTAGCTTATTTTAGGGGGGAGCCAGATAGAGGAATAGCCTGAAGAATAGTAGGTTTCCTTGAATCCGAATTTTTGTTTTTTTGCTTCCGCAAAATAGCTCTTGTCTCTGATTTCCAAAACTACGGGCAGCCCCATGGAAGAATAGGAATTACTGTTATGACATGATTGGTCTTTACAGTTTCCGCTGCAATGCCCTTTGTCTTCCCTGCTTTTTTTGCAGGACTTGGTTTTACAGCAATCTTTTTCCCTGGAATCCTTGGATTTTGTTTTTGAGCAGGATGTCTTTTCGGTTTTTGCTGAATGTTTGGCACAGGCATAGGACTGGTTAGGGATCAAAAAGAAACCTAAGCAGAAAAAAATAATTATGCCAATATGTATGCTCAAATTTTTCAACATGACAAAGTTAAAAATAAAATTATTCTGTTACAGTAGTTTGTATCTTTTTTTTGCCGTTTTACAGGCGTATATGATAAAATATTAGCAATATCATATTCATTCTTATTAATTGTTTTAAAAATTGAATGCCCCGTTAAAAAGATTTTCATCTTCCAACAAAGGGCATTCAAAATCTTTGTTCTTACTTTCTAACAGTACAAAGTTGGCATATCCTTGATTTTACAAGTTGCGTTTTTCTTTGTTTGTTTTACAAAAATTACGCTTTGCGTTTTACGCTTATCGGTCATAGTGACAGCAACTTGGTAAAGCATCGTAAACAGATTTTGGGGCTTTATCCAATTCCGTATCGTGTCCTGCTCCGGCAATAGCTTTACTTATCTTACTTTTTGATGTCTGTTTTGGATCAAAATCAAGATGTATGACCTTAGCTTTCATATCCCAATTTGCGTTGATTACACCTTTCACTCCTTTTGCGGCTTTCTCTATACGGCTTTTACACATCTCGCATAATCCCGAAACCTTAAACATTTCATGGGATTTCTCGCCTTTGTGCTCTTTGTGTTCGGCAGTGCCATGATTGTGCCCTGTACTTGCTACCGAAGAGCCGTCATTGTTCATCATACTCTGTTTGCCTTCCAGCTGCGCACTTGCGTCTATGGTGAAAGCACCGTTGGTTACGATTTCATCTCCGTCATTGATCCCTCCGGTAACGACATAGCTATCCCCAAGGGAAGGTCCTAAATCTACTTCTCTCAATAAAAATGCAGGAGATTCAACATTGGGTTGTTTGACATAAACGATGGAACGTTTCCCTGTCCATAGAACAGCCGATTTTGGAATAACGATTTCGTTATTGAACTGCTTCAATGCGGCAGTTACGATAGCATTGGCATACATCCCCGGTTTTAGCTGCATTCCCGGATTGGCAGTTTCCACCCTAACTTTTGAAGTACGTGTTGTGGGGTCGAGCAATGGGTCAACGAAGGATATTGTACCTGAGAAAGATTTTCCCGGCATGGCCTGTAAGGTAAACTCCAATTTCTCTCCGACCTTTAAGAATGGAAGATCAGTTTCATAAGCTTCAAACATTGCCCAAACCCTTGAAAGGTTTGCTACGCTGAACAATACGCTACCCTGACCAATGTAGTCTCCCTGGTTTACTTTCTTACTTGTAACAATCCCGCTTGAAGTAGCTTTGATCTCAACAAGGGGATTCACTACCCCTGATTTTTCTATTGCAGCAATCTGTCTATCCGTCAATTTCCACAAACGAAGTTTTTCCTTTGCGGCGGCCAATAATGCAGGTTGATATCCCTGCATTTTTACGGCTTCCAATAGTTCCTGCTGTGCACTAAGTAGTTCAGGTGAATATATTGTGGCAATGGTCTGTCCTTCACGTATGGTTTCTCCCGTGAAATTGATGAACAGTTTTTCTATCCTTCCGTTTACGTGTGATGTCTGGGATTGCGAAAGACGTTCATCTTCCTGTATCGTACCATACAGCCGTACTTCTTTAATGGGATTTTGGCGACTGACCACGGATGTCTGGATATTAGCCAATGCTACTGCTTCTTTTGAAAGCTGGATAGCATTATGGTCTATGGCCTCATCACCACCCCCCGACGTTTTTAATGGAATCAGATCCATTGCACAGATGGGACATTTCCCCGGTTTATCCATTTTTATCTGTGGGTGCATGGAGCAGGTCCAGACTTCTTTTTCCGCTCCTTCCTTTGAATGGTCGTGCGTAGAATGATCTACTTCACCTGATGAGCCACCAAAAATCAGCCAGCCCAGCAGCAGGCCGACCAAAAGGATCGTACCGTATTTTAAATACCTGTTTTGTATGATGTTCATTATCTTGGTTTTCATAATCTAATTTGTTTTTGCTTGTTCATCGTCTTTGAATGAAATCAGTTTTTGGATACCTGCAACCATTGTGTTATACTCAGCTATAGCCTCTGCTTTTTTCAACTGATAGTCCAATAACTGACGTTGTACCTGTATCACATCGCTCAGGTCGCTTTTACCTGTAATAAACTCCTGGGTTATTAAATTATAGGTAGCCTGGGCAAGCTGGGACTGCTTTGCATAGAGCTCTATTTTTCGTGAAGCATTATCCAAAAGATGTTTGGATTGATATAGTTCTGCTTCCAAAGAGTTCCGTGTATTGTCGTATTCATCACGGCTGGCCTGCCACCAATATTTACTTTCCTGTTGCTGTGCCCTGTACTTGCCACGATAAATAGGTATCGTTAAAGAAACCATTGGCATAATCATATCCTTTCCGTTCATACTGGTGATAGGTAACTCATCCATTCCCATACCCATTCCCATCGGCTTACGCTTTCCGATCATCATGTACTGAAGCCCTACGCCAATCATGGGATAGCTCATTTTTTTGTCCATTTCGGCTTTGGCCTTAAAAGCTTCTCCTTTTTCGACCAGCATCCCCAGCATGGGGTTCTGCTCAGTTATCTGATCCATTGCGGATGCAATATCGAGCGAAAATGGAATTTGGGTAAGGCTATCGGGCAAAATGACCTCATGGTGTGCAGGACGGTTCATTATGGCATTAAAAGCTGCTTCCGCTGCTTTAATTTCCGAAAGATAACTTTCTATGTTATTGTCGATCTCTGCTATTTCCAGTTGGATTCGAAGTACATCCGACATACCGGAAGATGCGGGCATATTATCTCCCATACCACCGCCCATCGGAGCCATTGCGGGCTGGTTACGGTTGCCGGGCTGATTGCTTTTAGCTCCCATACCACCCATGCCGGACATACCACTGTTAGAACTACCCTGAGAGGTGATTACAGGCTGTGGAGACGGCACCGGTGTATTGGTAGTGCCTTTTCCTCCCGATGCCGAAAACTTTCTCAATGCAAGCTGTTCCAACTGTTCAAGGTATTTTTTATTTTCACGGTTGTTGTTCAGCTGTTCCTGCAAACGGCATAGTATAAACCATTGTGTATATACCTGTAGGTAAAGATTATCCCTGCTTTGCCGGAACTCTTCGAAAGCCATTTTGGACATATGTGTCATTTCGGTACGGGCTGCTTTTCGTGTACCGAACCAAGGGAACATCTGCATCACCTGTACATTCCCGTATTGTCTTCCATCTATAATCTCCATTGGCTGAAGGAAAAATCCCATATCCAATTGGGGATCGGGAATGGCTCCTGCCTGCGGGATTTTTTGTAACGATGCCTGATAGGCCGAAAAGCTGGCTTTTACACCCGGATTGTTTCGGGCGGCTACTTCCAGGTAGTGGCTCAATGAATCGGTCTGCCCAAACGTAACGCCCGTTATGACCGAACACAGAAGCATCGTTATTAAATATTTGATCTTATTTTTTGACATAATTTATTTCGTTTTATTCGTTAATATGCCCCTCTTTTTTAATGACCCATTCACGCCACCAGCATTGCAGTACAGGTACGACAAACATGGTCATGGATTGGATCAGCATACCGCCAAAAGTTGGTATGGCCATGGGAACCATAATATCGGAACCCTTACCGACAGAGGTCAGAATAGGCAAAAGGGCTATAAGGGTAACTCCGGTGGTCATGGCAGCTGGTCTGACACGTCTTCTACCTGCATAAACAACAGCTTCCCTGATGGATTCCCTGGTACGTGGATTACGCTCGACAAAGGTGTCGTGTATGAATGAGCCCATCAGCACACCATCACTCGTAGATATGCCAAATAAGGCGATGAAGCCCACCCAAACGGCTATACTTAGATTGATCTGGTGTATTTGGAACAGCTCCCGCATCTGCACATCGCCAATCGAAAAGTTGAGGAACCAAGGTTCCCCATAGAGCCACAGGAAGATAAAACCTCCGGCGAATGCCACGAATACGCCCGAAAAATGTATCAGGGATGCCGTAACGCTCTTGAACTGAAAATAGAGGATGACCAGTATAAGGATAAGTGATAATGGTATCAATATCATCAGACGGTCGCTGGCTCTTTGTTGCTGTTCATAGTTTCCTGCGAACTTATAGGTGACTCCTTTAGGTAGTTTTATCTCTCCCGAGCTTATTTTTTGCTTCAGCAGATTGTCGGCTTCCCTGACCACATCAACCTCTGCGGCATTCGCTACCTTGTCAAAGATGACATAGCCGAGTAAGAAGGTATTTTCACTCTGTATCATCTGTGCCCCCTTGGTGTATTGGATATCGGCAACCTCTTTCATCGGTATCTGTGCTCCGATGGCTGTAGGAATAAGCAGTTTGGAGAGTTCTTCTGGATTCTCCCGTAATTCCCTTGGATACCTTAATCTTACAGGGAACCGTTCACGACCTTCAACCGTAGTGGTAAGTGGCATACCTCCGACAGCAGCACTGATGACTTCCTGCAAATCAGCCACAGTGATGCCGTAACGGGCCATGTTCTGTCTGTTGAGCTTGATTTCTATATACGGTGCACCAACAGCCCGGTCATAAAAGACCGTTGAAGGAAGTACGGACGGAACTTCCTTTAAAGCAGCTTCCAGTAATTTTCCACCCGCTTCAATGGATTCAAGGTCAGGACCCGACACCTTTAGCCCCATCGGAGCCCGCATACCTGTAGAAAGCATAACCAGTCTTGCTTCTATAGGCTGTAATTTGGGTGCAGAGGTCAGTCCTGGCATATGGGATACGTTAACTATTTCCTGCCAGATATCATCGCTTGTCTTGATGTGAGGTCTCCATTGCCTGAAATAATCGCCTTTTTCATCAATGATCAAACTGTCGGCAGGAATCAGACGGAATCCGTTTTCGGGATTGTAGATGCCTCCATTTTTAAGTATGAACTCATCCTTATTATTCACCTTGAACCTCATACGGTGCCCGTCTTCATTCACGATAAATTCAGGTCTGTAATTGATCACATTCTCAAACATCTGGGTCGGTGCCGGATCGAGGGCCGAATTTGCCCGTCCCCATTTTCCAACTGTAGTGACCACTTCGGGAATGCTGCTGATCCGTTTGTCCAACGCTCCTATGAACTGAAGGTTCTGCTCAATGCCTGTGTGGGGCATACTTGTTGGCATCAACAGGAATGAACCTTCGTTCAGGCTCGGCATGAACTCCTGTCCGATACCGGGGAATTTGCCGGATGCACTTTCCCAGAAGGCGGTCTGCCTGAAATTTTTCCATCCCAATGTTTCAAAGCCTTTGGCGGCAAAGCCGAAAACGGTATTGAAACCAAGCCAGATGGTAATACCGAACAATAGGGTCAGGACAGGGATCATCATAAATTTAAGACGATTGTCCAGGCACCATCTTATCAGGCGTTCATAATTAGCAATAAGCAATGAGAAGAAGCCCAATATCAATGCGATACAGGTCGCTACAACAAGCAGGTTGGAAATGAACCCTGCCTGCGGACCGACCGGGAGCCATTCGGAAGTGAGGAATGACACTGCTCCCAATATTGCAATTCCGGCATTGATATAGTTCGGGATCTTTTCATCCTTCCATTTATGGGCGAACAGGTTATTCAATCCAAATAATGGCAGGATCAGAGCGATATAGGTACCTGTTGCCAGAAATAGTATAATTCCTCCGGCGACAAGCAATATGTTCAGTATTTTACGGATTTTTTTTGAAGATACCTTTATCGAAAAGAAATAATACGTTAGTGTTGGAACGATCATCATCCCAAGTACAAGAGCCGATATCAGGGTAATTGTTTTGGTATAGGCCAATGGTTTGAAAAGTTTACCTTCCTGTGCTTCCAAGAAGAATACCGGCAGGAAGCTGATAATAGTGGTCAGCATCGCAACGATTGTAGGTGTAGACACCTCACTCACACTTCTGAATATGAGATCCACAAATGCCTTTCCTTTGGTAACTCCTTTATTCTCCGGTTTTTCCATGTGCTGTATGACATTTTCGACAAAGACCACACCTATATCGACCATAACCCCAACGGCTATGGCAATACCGGAAAGAGCAACAATATTGGCATCGATATTCAACAGCCGCATGACTATAAATGTGGTCAGCACCGCTATGGGGAGCAAACTCGATATGACTACAGATGCACGTAGATTGACAATAATGATAATGATGACGATGATGCTGATCAGTATCTCGTGAGAAAGGTCTGTTTCAAGCGTTCCTATGGTTTCCATAATCAGACCGGAGCGGTCATAGAACGGAACGACCGTTACTTTGGAAACAGTACCGTCGGGTAGTACCTTTTCCGGAAGACCCGCTTCTATCTCCTTTATTTTTTCCTTGACGTTTTCAATAACATGCAGTGGATTTGAACCATATCTGGCTACAACAACGCCACCCACCGCTTCGATACCTTCTTTGTCCAATCCGCCCCTGCGGGTAGCAGGCCCGAGATTGACAAATGCTACATCTTTTATTTTTACGGGCACTCCGTTCTGAATACCGACCACAGCCTCTTCCAGATCGGATACGTTCTTGATATATCCCAATCCTCTGACAAGATATTCTGCTTTATTGATCTCGACCGTTTCTGCACCGATATCCAGGTTGCTTTTTTGAATGGCTCCCATCACATCCATAATGGAAACGTTGAAAGCCCGCATGGCATTGGGATTAATCTCTACCTGATATTCCTTTACAAAACCTCCAACGGAAGCAACCTCGGAAACGCCATCAGCGGACGAAACCGAATAGCGGACATAAAAATCCTGAACCGTCCTGAGCTCATCGGGATTCCATCCTCCAGCAGGTTCCCCGGTCTTGGGATTTCGTCCTTCCAGTGTGTACCAGAATATCTGTCCAAGTGCGGTAGCATCGGGTCCAAGACCTGGCTGAACGCCTTCGGGCAAGGTGCCGGGCGGTAAGGAATTCAGTTTTTCCAAAATCCTTGACCTGCTCCAATAGAACTCTACATCCTCTTCAAAAATGATGTAGATGAAAGACATACCGAACATCGATGTACTACGAATGGTTTTCACTCCCGAAATACCCAAAAGTGAGGTGGTGAGCGGATAGGTTATCTGATCCTGTATGTCTTTGGGAGAACGCCCCATCCATTCTGTGGCAACGATCTGTTGGTTTTCCCCATAATCGGGAATGGCATCGACAGGTACCGGATCTCTCGGTAGTACCCCTGCCTGCCAATTAAATGGAGCTGTTGATAGTCCCCATATAATCAGCGCTACAAGCAATAACAATGTTATTACCCTGTTTTCAAGAAAATACTTGATTATTTTATTAAGCATAACATATTCAGTTTTACAATCGGCATACAGGTTCCGCCCTGTATGCCGGGGAATTTTGTTGGTACTATTTTAACTCTTCCTGAATCTCGCCACAACCCAGCATCTCCTGACCGTGGTACGGGTTCTTGATCTCTTTGATGCTGCTCAGCCAGAAAGCACCTTTTCCGTCGTTGTACATCGGACAATAGACTTTATAGATGGTCTTTTCCGAACCGAAGGTTTTGGTAATGTCGTACAGGTCGTCGCTTAGTCCGACCAGGTGTTCCCTCTGGTGTGCAATGTTTCCGATGTTTTCCTGTATATGTTCTGCGTGTTCCTTTACATCTGCTATGATTTCATCGTACTTGGAATTTTGCTCGGCAGTAAAATTCCCGGTATTTATATTTGGTATAGCTTCTAAAATTCCTTTGGAAGCAAGTGCGGCTTCCTTGTCGTCATCGGAAGATAGGGCTAAGGCAAGATGTTGATAATGTGAAAAGAGTTCTGCAAAATTGTCTTTTTTAGCAGCTTGGTTTTCCTGTTGGGATGCAGGTGTAGCTGAAACATTGGCCGGATCGTCCTGTTTTGCCTGTTCCGATTTATTTCCCGTGTTCTGATTACATGCTGCCATAAAAAGAGTGAATAAAGCCATCAGGCCTGAGATATATCTATTTTTCATTGTATGATAATTTTGAATGTTTTAAATTGATTTGACTAAGCAATATGTCGTATCAGATACGGCAATGCTGTATCTGTGCGGGTTGGTCCGGTAAAATTCTTTGTAGGTTGATGGCCGTACGCCATCTCTGTTCTGTTAAAACAATGACGGACAGCAATACTTTAGAAACACATTTCTAAAGTATATTAAACGCCAAGAAAGCAGTAGCTAAACATTTACGAAACTAAAAAGCTATGCACCACTACCGGAAAAGTAATTGGAAGGTATAGCGTGTAGATACGACAGGTCACACCATTGGCTATACAGGGTGGTTTTTAGCTTATTTTAGGCGGTAGCCAGATAGAGGAATAGCCTGAAGAATAGTAGGCTTCTTTGAATCCGAATTTTTGCTTTTTTGCATCTGCAAAATAGCTTTTTGTTTTGATCTCAAGGAATATAGGAAGCCCCATTGAAGAATAGGACGTACTGTTGCAGGATTTGTCGTTGCAATTACCGCTGCAATGTCCGTTTTCCTTCTTGCTTTTTTTGCAGGATTTGGTCTTGCAGCAATCTTTCTCTTTATTATCTTTAGATTTCTCTTTATGACAGGACTTCTGTTCTGTTTTAGCAGAATGTTTGGAGCATGCAAAACTTTGGCTGGGCATCATAAAGAAGCCCAAACAGAACAACGTAATAATCCCGATATGTATGCTCACATTTTTCAACTCGGCAAATTTAGAAATAAAATTATTCACTTACAGAAGTTTATCCATTTATTTATCATTTTTGAAGATTGTGGAATGAATATTTGCCAAAATATTATTTAATAATTTGCATTGGTAATAAAAAACGAATGCCCCTGTCTAAAAGATTTACATCCTTTAACAGTGGGCATTCTATATTTAGAGGATTGTTAACGCTTACAAAGCCTCTATTTTAAATCCTGCTTTTTTCACGGTCTCGATCACTTCGTTTTCCGTTACGGCTTCGGATGTAACTGTAAGTATCTTATCTTTATTGGCGGTATCTACCTGCCATTGCCCCGAACCTACGGTCTTATCCAAATGAGGTTTTACCGATGCCACACAACCACCGCAGTTGATGTTGGTTTTGAATTGAATTGCTTTATTTTCCATTGTCTTAATTTTTTATAGTGATTAATTCTTATTTACTGCAACAGCCTCCCTTGGACTTTTCCGAAGTGTCGCAATTTTCTTTACCGGAAACGGAATAACCTGCTTTTTCGATGGCTTTTACGACTTCCTCCTTTGTGTCCTCGGATGCAACCGAAACTGTTATTTCACCTGCCTGCAAATTGTCTATCTGTACACCGTTGATATCCTTGACTGCGTTGCTTACCCTTGTTTGGCAATGTGTACTTTGCATGTCGGGAACGCTTATTTTAAACTGTTTCATTGTATTGTTATTTTATAGTGTAAAGGTCGCCATTAATCAGGTCGAAACCCTTGCGATATTCTTTGTTTGATTTGTGATATTTACTGTTTTATCTTCTCCATTTCAGTAACAGGCTATTGCTCACCACACTCACACTGCTCAGCGCCATTGCCGCACCTGCAATCATCGGGTTCAACAGGAAACCGTTTATAGGATAAAGGATACCCGCAGCGATGGGAATACCGATCAGGTTGTAGATAAATGCCCAAAACAGGTTCTGCTTTATGGTAGCCACGGTTTGTTTTGATAATCTCATTGCCATAGGTATCTTGGTCAGGTCAGAAGAGATGATAGTCATTTTGGCTACGTCCATCGCAATGTCCGAACCTTTGCCCATTGCTATACTTACATCGGCTGTTGCCAATGCTGTACTGTCGTTGATACCATCCCCAACCATTGCGACTACTTTTCCCTGCTGTTGCAGTTCTTTTACAAAGTCTGCCTTATGCTGTGGCAAAACCTCTGCCTTGTAATGTTTGATACCTGTTTGCTGGGCAATGGCTTTCGCCGTAGCCTCGTTATCTCCGGTAAGCATATATAGGTCAATGCCCATTTCCTGCATTTCACGGATTGCCTGAACGGAAGTTTCCTTGATCTTATCGGCAATGGCAATGACTGCAAGTGCCTCTTTGCTGCTGGCAAACCATACGACCGTTTTGGACTGATTGCCCCATTCGACAGCCTGCTGTAGCAATACCTCAGCGATAGTGATGTTGTTTTCAGCCAATAGCTTTTTATTGCCTACAAAATAGGTTTCATTATTATAATCTGCTTTTGCCCCTTTACCGGTTATACTGTCGAACAGTGACAGTGTTGTAGGCTGTACTCCGTCGAGATGTTTTACTACGGCTTCAGCCAATGGATGCTCGGATTGTTTTTCGATACTTAACAGGATGTCTTTTGCTCTGTCGTCATCATTGAGCCACTGGATACCGGTTACTTCTGGTCTTCCCTCGGTAATGGTTCCTGTTTTATCTAAGATTATTGCGTTTACTTTTTTTGCCAGTTCAAGGCTTTCGGCATCTTTGATAAGAATACCTTTTTCCGCTCCCTTTCCAACGCCCACCATGATTGCAGTAGGCGTGGCAAGTCCCAGGGCACACGGACAGGCAATAACGAGCACGGTAACGGCTGCAAGTAGCCCCTGAACGATACCGTTATCTCCACCTAATACCAACCAGATAATAAAGGTTAGAACGGCAATTCCCATCACTACCGGAACAAAGATCCCTGCGATCTTATCCACGAGTTTCTGTACGGGTGCCTTGCTTCCCTGTGCATCCTGCACCATTTTTATAATCTGAGATAACATGGTTTCCTTGCCGACCTTAACGGCTTTGAACTGGAAACTTCCTTTTTGGTTGATCGTTCCGGCAAAAACTTTTTCGTTTTCTTTTTTCATCACCGGCACAGGTTCTCCGCTCAGCATACTTTCGTCCACATACGAAGTACCGGAAGTGACGATACCATCAACCGCAATCTTTTCACCGGGCTTAACAAGAATTATATCGCCTGCATTCACATCGTCAATGGCGGTCTGCTTTTCTGTTCCGTCAGCTTGGATGATGATAACCGTTTTGGGCTGTAGTCCCATCAGTTTCTTGATGGCAGACGAAGTGTTGCCCTTGGCTTTTTCTTCCAACAGTTTTCCGAGTAGAATGAATGCAATGATAACTGCTGCCGCTTCAAAGTAAACATGGGCATGTAGCCCCCTGTTGTGCCAAAACTCCGGAAACAGCATATTGAAGACACTGAACAGGTATGCAATACCCGTACTCAATGCCACCAATGTATCCATATTGGCAGAACGGTGTTTTGCCTGTTTCCATGCGTTGATAAAAAAGTCTTTTCCCAACCATATAAGCACCGGGGTAGAGAATGCGAACATGATCGGGTTCGCATAAGGCATATCCATAAAGAACATACCGATTACCACAACGGGAAGTGACAAAATTATCGCCCAGATGGTCTTGTTCTTCAGTGCCTTGAATTTCTGTGCATGGATTGCTTCCAGTGTTTCCTGCTGCTTGGTCTCATCTTCGACCAACAGGTCATAACCGGATGACTGAACAATTTTTTGAAGCGAAGAAGCATTCGTCATGTTGGGCAGGTATTCAACCGAAAGATTGCTGGTAGCAAAATTCACGGATGCAGCCAATACGCCCGGTGTGTTTTTTACGGACGTTTCCACACTGCCCGCACAGGATGCACAGGTCATTCCAAGTACAGGTAATGTGTTTTTAACGGTTGGAACTCCATATCCGAGATCCTTGATAGCTTTCACGGCTTCGCCTATAACGGCATTGTCCTTTACGGTAATGGCAGCCCTACCGTTGTTCAACTCTACATTGTGGCTTTCAATTCCTTTTACCTGTGCCAACCCCTTATCAACGATAAGTGCACAGTGTTCGCTTTCTACATCCTCCAATGGAATGTATATATTTTCTCTGTTTGTCGCCATATTTGCCTGCTTTAATTTACAATACAAAATTGGCTATTATATTTATGGGTACTGTTGTGAAATTTTGGATTTGATTTGTAAGATTTACTTACACTTTATCCAACGGTTTTCTTTTATCCTCTTTAATCTGTTTGAAATGGCTTGGTGTTAGCCCGGTAACTTTTTTAAACTGGTTACTCAAATATGCCACGCTCGAATAATTTAGGCGGTTCGCAATCTCACTTAATGACAACTCATCATACACCAACAATTCTTTGACTTTCTCCACCTTTTGGGCGATAAAGTATTTTTCAATGGTTGTACCCTCTACCTCTGAAAACAGATTGGACAGGTAATTGTAATCGTGATGCAATTTGTCACTCAATACATCGGAAAGGTTGGTTTTTACATCACTATCCTGATGGTGTACCAGGTCAATGATAATGTTCTTTATCTTTTCTATTATCCTGCCTTTTTTATCGTCAATTACTTCAAATCCTAATGGCTCTAAAGTTTTGGACAAATTCTCTTTTTCCAGAGATGTTATTTCTTTGGAAAGAATAACTTCGCCCAGTTTTATATTTTTAGCATCTAATCCCAGTTTTTCCAATTCGTTTTGTACCACCATAATGCAACGGTCGCAAACCATATTTTTAATAAAGATTGTATTCATATTTATTTACTGACTACGTTTAGTATTTAATACATAAGCAATAAACAAATTTACAATTTAAGTTTAATTACTCTGACTTCTTGCCAAGAGGAATAAAGCCTGTGTACATATATACTTACTGTTTTTCATCTTGTTCGTCCATTTTCTTTATCAGTGCTTCACACAGCCTGTCGAGGAATTTCGTTCGGTTTATTTTGCGGGCTTTAAGTTCCATAAACGTATGGTAAAAGTCGCCTAACTCAATATTGAAGGCATCTTCAAACGTTTTGGCTATCAATTTTATTTCTGTATTCCCATTGTTAAATGCACCGTGGGAGTACAGTGCATAAATGAGTTCCGTGAGTGCAGTTTTGCTTGCTGTCCATATCAACGAATTATCTGAAACCTTTTTAACGTTGATGTTATTTAACCTGTCTTCCAAATATACCTGTATCAGGTCATTAGCAATTATCTTGGCAACCTTATAATCGTGCGAAGTAGAAAAGCGATGGTCTGCCTCAAAATAAAAAGTGTCTAACCATAGTCTTATATCGTGCTTGCCACGTACAAAAAATTGTTCGTCAAAGAAAGAATTATTGCTACGGTAATACTTATAAAAATCAAGGTTATTTTCAAAGAACCTTTTTAGCTTTTTCAGTTCTTTGACAAAATATTTCTTGGTACGCTTATTTCCATACGGTCTTCTCGTTTCGATTTTATAGATGGCATTATAATAGATGAGCTTTGAAACGATAATTGGCTTTTGATATTTAAAAAAGCGAATTTCTTCATCAACATTCTTAAATCCTCTTTTTAAAATATATTTTTTTACGTCGAATAAACATTTGATAATAAGTTGTATAACTGCTTCAATGCGTTCTATCGAACAGTCTGCTTCAATCTCAAATTCTTTGATTTCGTTTTCCAGCTTAGCCAGCGTTTCGTTATAAAATTTATCCATCCGTTATCCTAAATCTATTTTTTAAACAATAATAGAGAAGCCCAAATACTGTCATATTTGAAAGAAATTTGCATTTTCGGGTTTCTCTTTTGGAACTTTGGTTTTTGCTCGATACAGAACTAATAAGTCCATTTTTAGTGATAGGGATAGATATAATAGTGTCTAATTTTATGTATATCAAAGCAATAAGACACAGAGCTAAAAAATATCCCAAAAAGTATCATAAAGAGCGAAGGTCTTTTCTTCTTCTTCTTCTCCTTCGACAAATTGACATTTGATAACTTTTGCCTTTCTTACGAATTGTCTGTTTTATTCATCATTAGGATGTTCTAATCTTAAAATTTCATCCGCTGTATCCTTACTGCGTTTAGTATAGCTAATAAGGCAACCCCAACATCGGCAAAAACAGCTTCCCACATAGTCGCTAAGCCCCCAGCTCCCAAAACTAGTACAATAGCTTTTACTCCGAATGCTAAAGCTATATTTTGCCAAACGATTTTCTTTGTCTGCTTGCCTATATTGATTGCCATAGGTATTTTACTCGGTTTGTCGTCTTGTATTACCACATCTGCCGTTTCAATGGTCGCATCGCTTCCCAAACCGCCCATTGCAATACCCGCATCGCTCAAAGCCACAACAGGCGCATCGTTTACACCGTCGCCAACAAAAGCAACGCTTCCGCCTTTGGCTTTAATTTCTTTAACTCTGTTTACTTTATCTTCAGGCAATAAATCTCCGAAAGCATTATCTATCCCCAACTGTTCCGCTACATACTTTACAACCGTACTTTTATCTCCGCTAAGCATAGTAGCTTTAACATTGAGCTTATGCAATAGATTTATGGTTTCCTGTGCGTCTTCTTTTATGCTGTCCGCAATGGTAATATATCCTGCAAATTTTCCATCGTAAGCAATGGCAATTAGGGTGTACACAATTGTGGTTGGGTCTAAATCATATTTGATGTTAAATTGATCCATCAACTTAAAATTTCCGACCAATAATTCTTTTCCGTTTACATTGGCTTTCAAACCGTGACCTGCAATTTCTTCGGTATTATCTAACCTTATTGAGTTATCAATTTCGCCTACGTATTGATGAATAGCGGTCGCGACCGGATGTGTACTTTGGCTTTCTAAAGCGTTGACCATTTTCAGGATTTCATCTTTATTAAATTCAGATTTTAATACCACTTCTTGTACCTTGAAAACGCCCTCGGTCATTGTACCCGTTTTGTCCATCACTACGTTTTTAATATCGGCAATGGCATCTAAAAAGTTGCTTCCTTTAAACAAAATTCCATTTTTGGAAGCTGCTCCAATTCCACCAAAATAACCCAAAGGAATACTGATAACCAAAGCACAAGGACAAGAAATAACCAAAAACACCAATGCTCTGTACAACCACTGACTAAATACATAATCGCTCACAAAAAAATAAGGAATTATGGTAATTAGCACTGCCAACAATACAACAATCGGTGTGTATATTTTTGCGAATTTTCGAATGAATAATTCTGTTGGTGCTTTTTGTGCAGTGGCATTTTGTACCAATTCCAAAATTTTAGAAAGTTTGCTATCAGTATAAGCAGTCGTTACTTTTACCTGTGCAACGGTCGTTAAATTTATCATTCCCGCCAATACGGTTTCACCTTTGGTTTTGGTGTCGGGCTTACTTTCTCCTGTTAGTGCTGCTGTATTGAATGAAGCGGTTTCGGATAATAATTCTCCATCTAGTCCTAATTTTTCTCCGGGTTTTAATTGAATTATATTGCCAATACTTGCGGTTTCTGCTTTTATGGTCTTAGCTTGATTATTTTCTAAAATAGTTACTTCATCTGGTCTTTGATCGAGCAACGTTTTAATGTTAGCTTTCGCTCTTGTTATTGCCAAAGTCTGGAATACTTCACCAACGGCATAAAACAACATTACAGCAACACCCTCAGGGTATTCGCCAATGACAAAAGCTCCGATGGTTGCAATACTCATTAATAAAAACTCTGAAAATACATCGCCTTTTCTGATGCTTTCAAATGCTTCTTTAATTACGGGTAATCCAACTGGTGCATACGCTACTACATACCAAACAATTCTTACCCAACCTGTAAACCAAGATTGCGGCACCCAATTATCGAAAGCGATGGCTATCATCAATAATGCGAAACTGATAATGGCTGGTAAAAATAGTTGAAAGGTAGATTTATCGGTACTTCCGTGATTGTGACCGCCATCATCGCTGTGTTCGTGATTGTGACCATCTTCGTTGTGATGCTTTCCCAATAGCTTTTTAGCGTTGGCATCGGTATATATTTTTTGTTCTTGTGCTGTGCAACAAAGCTGTTTACCTTGTGCATCATATTTATGTTTATGTTCCATATCTTTCTTTTTAATATCAAAGTTAATTATAGAGAGCCTTCAATGCTATTGCAAACTCTCCTTTAAGCACTTCTCGCAAATACCCTTGCCAAATAGTTTTATCTCGTCAATTCTAAACTCATAGTTAATTTCCTGTGGTATTGTAAAATCTTCTTTACAGGTTGTCTGTTTACAAATTTTACAGTAGAAGTGCAGATGCCAATCTTTATGAGTTTTCTCATCGCACCCATCGTCACATAAAATATACTTACTCGTGTTATTGTCTTGAATACTATGTACAATACCTTTTTCCTCGAAAGTTTTCAGGGTTCTATAAATAGTAATTCTATCTGCTTTATAAAAATGACTTTCTATTTCAGATAATGACATCGCTATCTGTTGTTCTTCCAAAAAGTCATACACCAAAATCCGCATACTGGTAGGGTTGGTGTTTTTTTTAAAAGTTTCTGTTCAATATTTTTCATAACAAAAAAATTAATGTTCGTGACCACCAGTATTGCTCAATTTTGCATTTACAAAGAATGCTCCTTTTGTTACAATTTTTGCATTTGCAGGAATTTCGTTTACAAAAGTTACTGCGGTATAACCCATATCAGACACGCCTTTCAGTACTTCTACTTTTTCAAAATTCTTACTGTTTTTATGTTTTTTTTCTTCGCCCTCTTTTTGACTTCCTTCTTCTTCGCCTTCTTCGTGATGTTCTTCTGCTTTTTTATCGGTTTGCACAAAAATATAATATTTTCCGTCGGCATTTACAATAGCATCATTGGGTACAGCTGGAGTTGTTACATTGCTAAGACTGACAATACCAGTGATGTTCATTCCGTCAATTAAACCCTTTTTATTGCCATTTACACGGCAGTGTACGGCTATGGTTTTACTATCATTTTCAAATGATGAACCAATACTAAAAACAGTAGCATCATATTTGGTTGATGGGTTGTTTGTTATAGTAAAGTGAATGGTTTGCCCCACTTTTACCTGTGGTAAATCCTTTTCAAAAACCTGTAAATCCAAATGTAATGAACTGTTATCTACAATTTCTATCACAGGCGAAGATACATCTGCATAACTTCCTATCTTGGCAAAAACGTTGCTAACCGTACCATTCAAAGGACTGGTTACAACCAATGCCGATTTTAGATTACCATTTGAAACAGAACCTGGATTGATGCCCATTAATTGTATCTGTTGTTGTAAGGAAGCTCTTCTGGTTCGTAAGCTATTGAGTTCGGCTGTGGCACTTTGTAGATTTTTTTTCGCTCCTGCATTGCCTTGGTTTAGTTCTTTTTGCCTTGCCAATTCTTGTTCAGCAAAAGTTATTCTGCTTGCTGTACTCAAGTATTCTTCCTGCAATTGTATAAACTGCGGATTGGCAATAGTGGCTATTACTTGTCCTTTTTTCACATAATCTCCAATTTGTACGTTCAGTGTTTTTATTACACCACCATACAAAGAAGTTGCGTTGGCTTTGTTGTTATTGGGAACTTTCAGCAAACCATTTGCTCGGATGGTTGCCGTTAATTCTTTTTGCTCTACTACGCCCAATTGTATGCCTACCGTTTTTATTTGTTCTTCAGTTAGTGTGGCAATGGTTGGTGCTTCTTCCTCGTGAGGAGCTTCAGCTTTTTCGGTTGCTGCTGCTTCTGTAGATTGACCTTCGTTTTGCTTATCGTTCTTACAAGCCGAAAAGCTAAATATTAAAACAACTATCGTTGCTATAAACGTGATTTTATTTATATTGAATTTCATTTTTTCTTATTGATTGATGAATGAATAAATAGTGATTACAGATTGGTTTACTTGCTGAATACTTTTGAGGTAATTCAACTGAATATCGGTGGCAGTTTGCAGTGCAAAAAGATATTCTACATAACTGATTTCGCCTGTTCTGTAACCCAATTGTGCTGCTGATACAATTTCCTTGGCATTGGGCAATGCTTCTTTCTCAAAATAATTGAACTGCTGTAAGTCTTGCTGGTATTGTTGCAAGGCATTTTGCATTTGCGTAGCTAATGTTTTTTGCTGTTGCTGTGCATTGGCTTCGGCTGCTTGTTTTCTGTAATCTAAAGATTTTATTCTGGCTTTGGTAGCACCATAAGTGATGGGAATAGCAATACCAATGTTTACAGAACTAAATCGGTTTCCACCATTGAAAAATTGTTCGGATCCGTTTACATTTTGAAAACCAATTAAAGACTGATTGACGTAGCCAATCGTAAAATCTGGTAAACCTTGCGAACGTTCTACCTTTTTGGTTTGCTCGGCAATAATGGCATCCTGATACAAAGATTGAATGGCAGGATGATTTGCTACGGCTTCATTATCCAACAAATTACTGATTTGTAGAGGCTGAAATATTCCGTTTTCTGCAATGGTAAAATCGTCTTTTGTGTTCATCAATGTTTTCAGATTGGCAACAGCATTGGATAAGAACACTCCATTTTGTTTTAACAATAAATTGATTTCGCCTTTCTTAGCTTCCGAGGTGCTGATGTCCACTTTTTTGGTATCTCCCGTTTTATAGCGAAGCTGGGCTATTTTAATAAAATCGTTGTACAAACTATCCAATTGCTGTAACTGTTTTTCATTGTGTTGCAAGTACAAAATTTGATAATAATAAGTACGTACTTGATTTTTCAACTCCAACACTGAAAGATTTTTCTGTAATTCTTTACCTTTTATTTCGGCATTAATCAATTGTTTTTTTGCTCCAAATAATGATGGAAATGGAATGGTTTGCGACACCTGAAAAGACTGGTCGAATTTGATACTGTTGTACTGCCCCAACTGTGCATTAAAATCAAGTTTGGGTAATTCTCCAGCAGTTTTTTTTAAGGCTTTGCTGGCATCAATTTCTAAATCTGAAGCTTTTATGGTTTGATTATTTTGAAGTGCAATATTTATCGCATCGTCAACGTTAGTTAAACTTTTTGTCTGTGCATTTGCTGTAAAGCCTACCATTGATAAAAGCAATACAATTATGGTTACAATGGGTTTCACTTGTGGCTTTCTTTTTAATTTAATTTTTGAATTGAAAATGATATAGAGTAATGGCAGTACAAATAGGGTAAGGAATGTTGCTGTAACTAATCCGCCAATTACTACCGTGGCTAAAGGCTTTTGTACTTCTGCACCAGCACTACTGCTTAATGCCATTGGTAAAAATCCTAAACTGGCTACAGTTGCTGTCATCAATACTGGTCGCAGTCGGATTTTAGTTCCTTCTATTACTCGTTTGAAAACATCTCTTACACCTTCTTTTTCTAATTGGTTGAAAGTGCCTATCAATACAATTCCATTGAGTACTGCTACACCAAACAAAGCAATAAATCCAATTCCTGCACTGATGCTGAATGGCATACCACGAAGTAATAAAGCCAATATACCACCGATCGCACTCATTGGGATAGCTGTAAATATTAAGCCTGCCTGTTTAAAGGAACGGAACGTGAAATAGAGCAATACAAAAATCAATAACAAAGAAACTGGAACGGCTATCATTAATCGGTTACTGGCTTCCTGCAAGTTTTCAAATTGACCGCCATACGTGAAATAGTAGCCCGATGGTAATTTTACCTGTGTATTTAATTTTTGCTGAATTTCTTCTACCACACTTTGTACATCCCTGCCTGCAACGTTGAACCCGATTACAATTCTACGTTTTCCTGCTTCACGGCTTATCTGTGCCGGTCCTAATTTGTAATCAATAGTTGCTACTTGCGAAAGCGGAATTTGATTACCAGTTGAAGTTGGTATCATCAAATTGTTTACATCTTCGATACTGTTACGGTAAACACTATCCAGCCGAACGACTAATTCAAATCTTCTTTCGTTTTCATATACTACACCAGCACTTTTTCCTGCAAATGCAGTGCTTACTACATTGTTTACATCTTCTACCGTTATCCCATAATTGGCTAAGCGAGTACGGTCATATTCCACATTTATTTGCGGTAAGCCACTCACACGTTCTACTTGTGGAGATGTAGCGCCTTCTACTGTTTGTATAACCTTACTAACCTTATCAGCATTCAAGGCAAGCGTATCTAAATTTTCTCCAAATATTTTTACTGCAACATCTTGCCTAATACCTGTCATCAACTCATTGAAACGCATTTGTATTGGCTGGTTCTTTTCGAAAAATACACCAGGTATTGCTTCCAGTTTTTCATTAATAGCATCAGCTAATTCATCATAAGTTCTATGTGATTTCCATTCACTTTGCGGTTTTAAAATAACCATTAAATCTGTCGCTTCAGGTGGCATTGGGTCGGTTGGTACTTCTGCGGCTCCGGTTTTGCCTACTACCATTTTTACTTCGTCAAATTCTTTAATAATTCTTGAAGCTTGCATTGAGGTTTCTATACTCTGGCTCAATGAACTTCCTTGTGGCAAAATGCAATGAAAGGCAAAATCTCCTTCCTGTAACTGTGGTATAAATTCGCCACCCATTCGGCTGAATAAAAAAAGGCTAAAAGCAAATATGGCAACGGTTATACCTACTAGCCAATATTTTATTCTGATGGCTTTTTCTAACAATGGCTGGTATTTTCTTTGTAGCCAATTCATCATTCGATCTGAAATAGTTTCTTTATGCGTAGGATTTTTTGATAGAAACAAAGCACACATCATCGGGATGTAGGTCAAAGACAAAATCAACGCTCCAAAGATTGCAAAACCTACTGTTTGTGCCATTGGTCTAAACATTTTACCTTCTACACCAACCAACGTAAGGATAGGAATGTAAACTATAAGGATAATGATTTCACCAAAGGCTGCACTATTACGAATTTTGGAAGCTGAGGTAAATACTTCATTATCCATTTCTTGCTGTGTGAGCCTTTGTGTAGATTTCCTTAAACCTAAATGATGCAATGTGGCTTCTACAATAATTACCGCACCATCTACAATTAATCCAAAATCTATTGCTCCCAAACTCATTAAATTGGCACTTACGCCAAACACATTCATTAAAGCCAAAGCAAATAGCATTGCCAAAGGAATAGCGGATGCTACTATCAATCCCGCTCTAAAATTCCCCAAGAAAAGAACCAAAACAAAAATGACAATCAATGCACCTTCTATCAAGTTTTTTTCTACAGTACTTATTGCTCGGCCAACTAATTCTGTACGGTCTAAATAAGGTTCAATAATAATATCTTCGGGTAAGGATTTTTGAATAATAGGCAATTTTTCTTTGATACGGTTAACAACCTCGTTGCTGTTTGACCCCTTAAGCATCATCACTACACCACCTACGGCATCCACTTCGCCATTGTAGGTCATTGCTCCATATCTTACCGCATTTCCAAAACGTACATCTGCTACATCTTTAATAAAAATTGGGATACTGCCTACATTATTTTTTACACTGATATTTTTTACATCATCTAATGAAGTAACCAAGCCAATCCCCCTAATGAAATAAGCATTTGGTTTCTTATCAATATAAGCACCGCCAGTATTTTGGTTGTTTTTTTCTAATGCGGTAAAAATATCGGTAACGCTTACACCCATTGCTTTTAAGCGATTTGGATTTACGGCTACTTCGTATTGTTTCAGTTCGCCTCCAAAACTATTTACTTCAGCAATTCCGGGTGTACCGAAAAGCTGACGAGCTACAATCCAATCCTGCATTGTGCGTAGGTCTTTTGCATTGTATTTTTTTTCACTGCCTTTTTTCGGATGGATGATGTATTGATAGACTTCTCCCAATCCGGTACTTACTGGTGCAAGTTCTGGCTTGCCAATACCTTTAGGTATATTTTCCTCTGCTTCTTTTAGTTTTTCATTGATAAGCTGACGGGCAAAATAAATGTCTACTTTATCTTTAAATACTACTGTAATTACCGATAAGCCAAATCTTGAAATACTCCTTGTTTCTTCTATATCTGGAATATTGGCAATGCTTTGCTCAATAGGGAAGGTTACTAATTGTTCTACTTCTTGCCCTGCCAATGTAGGGCAAACCGTAATTATTTGCACCTGATTATTAGTAATATCGGGTACGGCATCAATGGGTAGTTTTGTGGCACTCCACACTCCCCAAATGATGAGTAACAAGGTCATTATCCCAATGACGAGCTTGTTTTTGATGCTGAATTTTATAATGTTATCTAACACGTGTATCTGTTTAATTTTTTGATAAATAAATTATTGCCTCTTGCCATAAGAAGCCAACAGATAATCAAATAACTATTGGATGAAGTGGATAATGCCTGTAATTATTTCTATAAACAAACATTCATAGAAAATACATAACACGATCACGCTAACAGTACCGTAAAGCTAATAAAAGGCATACAATTACTGAGGCTTGCAACAAACCATCAATAGCATTAAGAAAATCTGAAAAAATTAAACAGTAAATTTGGGAGGATGCCAAATACTTCCTGAGTAGAAGGAAATTAAAGTAAAATCACGAAGTGTAATTTTTTTAACAACAAGAGTGGGTTTAGGTTGCTTGATTTCAAAAGGTTTGAAATGGTAAGTAGCAATACTTATACTACAACAATTGCAATAACAAAAAGGACTGCAATTGTCATCGCTATCTTGATTGTGGTCGTGAGATTGAACGGTTTCAATTTTAGGAATGGTATCCTCACACTGATTACTTCCATCGCTACAAGGCAATGAAGAAAGTACCATCAGGTAAAAAGTCAATATTGTGATTATCCATCTCATTTATAGTACAAATATAGAAAAATAATCCTTGCAATCCGATTGCAAAGTTTCATAGCATGTTAGTTGCATCTGTCACATCGTCCTTTAAGTACCAAATTGATGCCTTCTAATTTAAAATTTTGTGGAATATTGATGTTTGGAATTTCGGTATCGGTAAGACAAAAAGTTCGCTGGCACTGGGAGCAATGAAAATGCGTATGCTGTTCTGAAGGTTTGCAATTGCAACCCGATTGACAAAGTGCATATTTTACAACTCCTGTTCCGTCGTCAATAGTATGGATAAGTTTGTGCTCTAAAAAAGTTTTCAGCGTTCTGAATAGCGTTACATTATCTGCATTTTCAAACTGTTCTGCTAATTCCTTATGACTGATGGCATATTTTTGTTGCAATAATTTTTCTACCACCAACAAACGCATTGCTGTAGGTTTTATATTTCTTTGTTGTAAAACATTTTCTAATTCAGTCATTGTCATTTATTTTCACCAAAACATATCCAATTATTTATTAAATATCCAGAGAAATCTGCATTCTCTCGGACGAGGTTGCTTCCAGTTTGTCAACAGCATTTTTTGTCTTGTTGTATTGGAGGACAAGGAACAGTCCCGTAACTGCAATACACACAACAATCGCCTTGCAATGGTTTTAATCTCGTCTTGCAATTTTCACATTCATAAAAATATTGGCAAGCATCTGTCGGCATTGTTTCCTCTTTTTTGTATCCGCAGTTTGGACAAGTTATTACTGATTGTAATTTAATTTCCATTATGATATAATTTTACTTTTTAGTGATTTGTATCCTGTCGAATTGATAGCTTTTTCTATTTCTGTTATACTTGTTTGTTTGTTGTCAAACTTAACAATAGCATTGCCTTTCTCATAGGAAACCACAACTTCGACAATTCCTTTTAGTTTGCTAATCTCTGTTTTAACGTGGTGTTCACAACCTGAACAAGTCATTCCTTTAATTGTAAACTCAACTTTTTGAAGTTTTGAAGTTTGGGTAATAATTGCTTTACTTTCAGTCTTTGGAAAAAAGATGTGGGCATAAATTGGAAATGATAAAAGTAAAGCCGTCATAATGGTAATAATTCCTAAAAATGATTTTGTTTGCATAAAATTTGGTTTTTCAGTTGTTTCACATTTACAGTCAATTTTCTTTTGTGGTTTCAATTTTTGATACCAAGCAAAAGCAAGCACTAAAATAGTTAACCCGATAAAATATGGACGAAAAGGTTCGAGCCAAGAGAAAGTTGAAGCAAGTCCACTTGTTCCTGCTATGAGAGCCAAAACAGGTGTAATGCAACATAATGAAGCTGCTATTGCTGTCAAAAGTCCAGTCCCAATTAGTTTTCCGTCCGTTACCATATTGTTTCTAAATTTTTTTTATCGTCAAGTATTTTAAAAAATGGGTCCAACATTTTCTCATACTCTTTTGTCAATGAGTAAAAAATGGTTTGCGCCTCTCTTTCGGTTTCAATAAGCTTTCGGTCTTTAAGTTTTCTCAAGTGCTGAGAAATCGCTGAAATTGTCATTCCAAGAATTTCACTCACATCACAAACACAAAGTCGTTTTTCTTCATAAAGAAGAAACAGAATTTTCAGTCTTACATTGTTTCCAGTCAATTCAAGTGCGTTCGACAAATAGTCAAACGAACTGTGGAGTTCCGAAACTCTTTCTTTACAGCGATTGATTTGTTTAATGTCTGCCTGTTGTCGTGTACAAGAAGTATTATCCATAATGCAAATGTAACTAATTTGTTTATTTAAGCAAATGCTAAATTATGAGTATTAAAATTTGGCATTTTATATGTTGACGTAATGGTGCTGTTACTTTTAATTCTTCTAACAATATATTAATAGAAAAATCACAAAAATATTTAGTATAATCATTCTTTCTGCACCAAATGCTGTAAGTTAGGGTCATTCTTGATACGCTCCATTTCACTAACAACAATATTCAGAATGTCTGATTTTATCTGCTTGTAATTGTTTTCTATTTCCTGCTTCATCTTATCCTCGCCCTGCTCATTTACAAAAGATAAGATTTGCGGTATTTGCTGATAGGCTTTGCTTTCTGCCGCTACCTTTTCATTGTCCACTACAATTTCGGCGTGAAATATCTTCTGCTCGATACGTTCATCAAAGTTATCTGATACAGAACCAACAAACAAACCTTGTGTAAGTGTTGAGATTTTGGAAGCCGGAATAAGGCTGTCTAACTGTGTCGAAATAGAGGTAGATTTATCATTGCGGTTAATGGTCATACTTTGGCGTTTCTGTAATACTTTACCGAAACGTTCCGAAAGGCTTTTTGCTGTTTCGCCAACCACCTGACCACTGAATATATTACCGACAGTATTCTGTATTACCTTGCTTTCCTTGTCGCCGTAATCCCTTGTTAATTGCGAAAAATCCTGAAAGCCCAAACATACCGCTACCTTATTACTTCTCGCCGTTGCGATAAGATTGTCCAGTCCCCTGAAATAAATTGTGGGCAACTCATCTATGATAACGGAACTCTTTAGCTGTCCCTTTTTGTTTATCAGCTTTACAATCCTCGAATTGTATAAACCCAAAGCTGCGGAATAAATATTTTGACGGTCGGGATTGTTACCCACGCACAAAATTTTAGGTTCTTTCGGGTTGTTGATGTCAAGCGTAAAATCATCGCCCGTCATTACCCAGTAAAGTTGTGGGCTAATCATCCTTGATAGCGGAATTTTTGCCGATGCGATTTGTCCTTGTAACTGGTCTTGCGCTCCACCTTGCCACGCATCCATAAAGGGCGACAAATAATTTTCCAAATCCGGGTATGAAGTTAAAATCGTGAATACGTCCGAATACTTTTTATTGAGTAATTCAATAGCGTGTGGGAATGTACAATACTTGCCATCCTCATAGATTTTCAGATACCAAATAATAGCAGCCAATAAGATAATTGGGCTTTCCACGAAAAAATCCCCTTGCTTCTGTATCCACGACCTGTTAAGGTTCAGCATTATGGTATATGCGGCTTCGTAGGCATCTGAAATATCCGTCATAAAGTCGGGATTGAGCGGGTTGCAACGGTGGCTCTTGCGTGGGTCGTCGAAATTTATCACGTAAAATTTCGGCTGAACTTTGTACTTATCCCTGTGCTTCAGCAAATGATTGTAGGCAATGGTGGAAAGGTCGTCGAACTTGAAATCGTAGATGTACATACTAAAGCCTTTCTCAATCTGCTGCTTGATGTAGTTGTTTACGATAGCATAAGATTTGCCTGAACCCGGAGTACCCAAAACTATTGATGCCCTGAACGGATTTACAATGTTTATCCAACCGTTGTTCCATTTGTCTTTGTAGTAAAATTTGGTGGGCAGGTTAACGGAATACTCGTTTTCCATCAGCTTGGTTTCCTGCTGAAAGCTCTCGTTCTCATTGTTGAAAACATCGTCCATCAGGGTAGTACGGAGTAATCGGCTCATCCATACCCCCGCCATCAGCAAAGCGATATAGCCTAAAGAGATAGTAAGGATATACAGGAATGTGCCTGTTGCCGGAGATAGCTTCAGCAATGGTGTGTTCAGGAAGAACAGCACAAAGCCAACGCCCAAAGCCACGTAAATTTTAGACCAGGTTATCTTCTCATTCTTTACGCCCTTTGTGCCTAAGCAACTCAAAGCAAGTAAAACCAAAGCAAATGCTTTGGTATAAAGGGTATGTGAAAATAAACCTGTTGTCCGGTCGAAATTGCCTAATATCTTGTTGATTACTTCCAACGTCCAGCCACGTTCTAAAAAGAAACCGTAGCAGAACCAATAAAGGTGCATCAGCACCAAAAGAATACTGACTGCCCGCATAAAAGCCATTATCTTGGCAAGTCCTCTTAAATCGTCTTCTCCCTGCATTATTTTAAGTTTTAATGTTCGGGCGTGAATTTAAAGGCTCTATGCAGTGGCTCTAAAAATGTGGCAGCCAGTGGCGTTCTGTGGCAGTGTTTGGCTAAATATTATTTCTGCCGTCTTTGGCGTTTGCGCTTCTTCTTCATCTTATTGGCAAAGTCCTGTTCCTCGTAATCTTCGCCCTGGGCTTCGGGTAATAAACCGCCCAATGCTTCAATCAAACCGTCTTCGTGCTTGTCAGTAGTTAAGAAGTCGAACAAATGGTGTGGTTCTTCCGCAGGAAGATCCGCATCATTTGATGTGGATAGTTTGGGTTGTAAAACGGCAGGTTCTTTAATATCCGGTTTGATGTTATTGTTCCAATAATCATTAAAGGTGTTGGCAGAAAGTTCTGTTGCCAAACGTGAACCGTTCCAAACTGCTTTGGAATTGTGGTCAATAAATGTGATGCCATAAATACGCCCTGTATCATTCCGGCGCACGACTACGTTAATGCCCTGTGCTGCTAACTGCTTTTTAAAAGCCTGTTCATCGTTTGTGGTTTTCAGGGCAATGGTAACGGCAGATTTTAGGGTCTGTTTGGTCGGGCTGTCTTTCAAAGCTGTTTTGCATTTCGCAAAATGCAATTCCAAAGCCGGAAGCCCTGCGCTCTTTCCGAACAGCGAAGCCTTGAACGGATGCCCTGCTCTATCGCCTTTTTCGTTTAGCGGAATATACAATAAGCCCTGCTGCATTTTCCCCTGCAATTCGCCCTCGATTTTCTCGGCGGTTATATTGAACAGGGAAAGCAGGGCGTTGTATTCGCCCAACGTTTGGTACTGGTAGTAGTTCGGCAGGTGGCGAACAACCGAAGCGATTTGGCTTTTTACATCGCCCGCCCGATAATCTACCGGACGGAAAACCTTATCTGTCTGTTTGCGCTCCTTGTCCGTTGCGGGTATCAATCGGTACTTTCTTTCCAGTTCACGGCATATGTTCATAGACCGCATTTTCTCGAATTTGTCCGAAATCTTTTTGCCCTGCTCGTCCACGCAAACCGATACAATGTGTATATGGCTGCGGTCAATATCGGTATGTTTGAATACGATAAAAGGCTGTTCGCCATAACCCATTTCCCGCATATACTGTTCTGCCATTTCCCTAAACTTATCATCGCTTACCTTATCGTTCGGGTCAGGATTGAGCGAAATATGCAACGTATGTTTTTCGGTGTTGCGGTTGGCTATCAGGTAAGGGGCAAAAGACTGGGCTAATTGTGCTACGGAATAATGACCGCTTGCGGTTTCAATCATCTTATTGGCAAACAAAATCTGCCCGTTTTCATTCTCCACTTTGAGCTGATTGTATGCCAATGCACCATATAAATTTCCGCTTCTTCCGATTTTCGCTATCACTATTACATTATTTTTTTAGGTGTTCTTCCTCAAATTTTTCGGTAATCTGAATGATTTTCTGACACAGCATTGCCATTTCAGCCGTCTGTTTTTCCAGTTTGTACAGAAACGCAGCCGCCTTTTTCTCGGAAAAATTCTTGTACAGCAGCTTTACAATTTGGTTATAGTTCACACCTATGGAACGGAACTGGCTGTGAAAAGAGGTCAGCCGCATATAAAAATCAACCGTTCCCTTGTCAATCTGGATGGTCTTTATAGTCTTGTCAAAGATGCAGGACGTTATAAAGTGCGCCTTTACCTGCATACCTGATTTATCAAAAAGGGCAAGAAAACGGGCGTGTTCCTGCTCGTTAAAGGAAATTGTATAGCGGATTGTCGCCGGATCTTCTTTGGGGCGGCGTCCGGTCTTTTTCAATTGCTTTTTGTTGTTATCGTTCATCACTAATCCATTTTAAAATCCATACAAAACCCTGACTTCGGAAGGTATTTTCTGCCCCCTGCAAAGGGCAAGTTGTTTTGAGCATCGGAAATCATTCCGAGATGCTCAAAACACAACTTGCCGTGTTCCGGTGAACACAAAAATCCGCCCTGCGGGACGGATTGAATGTAACAGGGAAAAACGGCTCGATGCCGTTCCCGTTACCCCCTGATATGTCAAAAGACTTTTGCATAAATCCGTTAATAAAAATCACAATACAAAGTAAAGCCCTGTTTACGATAGCGTTGCACTGTACCACAGTGCCAAATGCTGCCTCTGAACGCCAAACACTGCCACCACTATACAACTAAATGAATTTGATGAGTTCTTTGCCCATGAATGTTGGCAGGCAGGCAGACTGCCCGTGCTTCAGGACGAGCTGACGGCACACATTCAAGATGGCAGGTTATCCTGCCAGCAAGATTGCAGGAATGCAAGAAAGCAAGAGCGCAGGAATGACGGAAAGCGTGACAGCCTGCTATCAGACAATCACGCCTGAGTGACGGATGGAATGACGAACGAAACGAATGCAAGAACGCAATCCCGCCTGATAAGATGCCTGAATGAAAGCATTGCTGCTGTACGGCAGGCAAGCAGGTAATCAGCAATCCCCGCAGGCAAGCCCGATGGCTATCCTGCAAGAAAGACAGCACGAAATCAGGACTGCACGGGTGCAAGCCTGCAAGACTGAAAACAGCAAGATGTAAACTTTAAATTTTAAAAATATGGACACAAAAAAGAAACCTCTGTTCGTTGCCTTTTCTTCTCAAAAAGGCGGTGTTGGCAAAAGCACATTTACCACGCTTGTTGCAAGCACGATGCACTATCGGTTGGGCTACAACGTAGCCGTATTTGATGCGGATTTTCCGCAGCACAGCTTGATGAAAATGAAAACCCGTGATTTGGCAATGGTAATGGAAAATGAGGCGTTGAAAAAACTGGCGTATAAGCAGTTTACCACCATCAACAAAAAAGCCTATCCCATTATGCAGCACAAAGCGGATAGCGTACTCGATGCGGCGCACGAATTTGTAAACAGTTCTCCCGTTCCGCTTGATGTGCTGTTCTTCGACCTGCCGGGAACCGTGAACACGCCCGGCATACTGAAAGCATTGGCGGGAATGCACCACATATTTACGCCTATCACGGCAGACCGTGTGGTAATGGAAGGTACGCTCATCTTTACGCAGCTTTTACAGGACGTGATTATGAAAAAGGGCGAAACTTCCATACAGACCATTAACCTGTTTTGGAACCAGGTGGACGGCAGGGAAAGCACTCCCTTATATGACGTTTACAATCAGCTTATTCAGCAACTGGGATTAAGCCTGATGCAGAGCCAAGTGAAGAACAGTACCCGCTTTCGCAAAGAAAGCGAAGCCGACAGTAAAACGGTTTTCCGTTCTACCGTAATGCCGCCTGATGAACGTTTAATGAAAGCCTGCCAGTTAGACCTGTTCATCAACGAATTTTTAAAAATCGTTCAATTATAGCCTTATGGAAAAAGATAATAAAAGGAAAGCCACGCCGGACATCAACGAAGAGTTGATGATGAACTTGATGGTGGACGGCGTTAAAAAGGAGGGTTTGCGTTTACCGCCCGAACCTAATGAAGAGCCGGAAAAGGAGGCGACTAAAGATGAGGTAAAGCAGGATGATTTATCACATAGCAAACCTGTACAGAAGGAACGTAACCGCACCAAGAAAAATCTTGACGGCAGCTACGGCGAACACTTTTTGAAAACCCACTCGATGACAAAGCGAGGCGATAAAAGCATTTATATCCGGCAGGAATACCACGAACGGCTATCCCGTATTGTACAGGTAATCGGTAAAGATGCCATACCCCTGTATGCCTATCTCGATAACATACTGGAGCATCATTTTGAAATATTTGAAAAAGCCATTACCGATGATTTCAACGAAAAGTTTAAACCCATTTTTTAAAGCATCTGATTATGGAAATAGTAATTGTGATTTGCCTGCTCATTGTAATTGTCCTGCTTTTGCAGGATAAGATTGTCATTCATAAAAGGTCGGAGCAAAAGCCCGCACAGGAAAAAGTTAACCCGAACCTGCCTCATATTATGGGGCAGCCGAAGCCAGCAAGAAGCCTTTCTCTGCCAAACACTGCCAATGAAAGCCAAATGACGGAACCGGAGGTAAACCCTGATAATTTAGACATCGAATACGACGAAAACGAAAACGTCAGCATTCAAATTCCGCAGGAAGAACTGGACGAAGTTTTCAGCAATATGCCTGATTTGGAAGAAGAGGAAGAAGAATGGAACAGGTACGGAATATCAGATGGCGATAACGGTTTTGCCCAAGGGGTTACCTATGACGAACTAAGCTCCGTAGGGGCGTTGCTGCAAAAAGAAAATTTGGAACAGGCTCAAAAGGAAACAGCGGTAGCCATAGTTCAGAAATTACAGGGAACCGAATTATTCAGCCTACTGGAAAATTCCATTGAAGGTGCTTCCCGAAAAATTGCTGAGCTTTTGGATAGCACACTTTCATCTGAAAGCGACGACGGTTCTTCCACCTTGCGGAAAAGTGATTTGGGTGATTTTGACATTGGGGAGTTTGTGTGAGCGAACTCCCTTATTTTATTTGAAATTATTTCAAGTTTTAATATGATGTAAAAAGATTATTTCTTGTCTTTTAATAACGATTATAAGTATAAAAATAACATAGTTTGTAATTTTTGAAACGATTTATTTGATTTTTATAACGATTTTATTGCTTTGTATTCTATTTTTGTGTACGTTTGTAGCACGTAAACTATAAAAGAAATGTACACGGAGATAATTAAGATAATTGAAGGGGGTTTAAAAAAAGAGCCGGCTAAAGTAATTCAATACGCTAAAAAGCTTATGGAGAAGCTAACTGAGGAGGGAAATCTTCAATTGGCTAAGGGTATAAAAAACATATTGGAGAATAAAGGAACTACTACATTGGCTATGGAGCAATTGATCACTTCGGCACCTGTTGATTCTGAAACAAGGATGAGCATTGTAGATATATTCAATCCTGCTACGGTAAAATTAGATATTGTTCTCCCTGAAACTATTGATAGAAATGTAGCAGATTTCATAAAAATCATAAATAATAAGGATAAGATCAAATCTCACGGACTGCCATTGCAATGTACTTTATTGCTTTATGGTATTCCGGGTGTAGGAAAGACAACTATTGCTAAATATGTTGCTGCACAAACGGGTTTACCTTTAGTTACAGCCAGACTTGATGCATTAATATCCTCTCTATTGGGAAATACTTCAAAAAATATTAGAAAAGTATTTGAATTTGCTGATAGTAAGCCATGTATATTGTTTTTAGACGAATTTGATGCAATTGCTAAGGCACGTGACGATCAACATGAAATGGGAGAACTAAAAAGGGTTATAAATAGCCTGTTGCAAAACATTGATGAATTTTCGCAGAATAATGTTTTAATAGCAGCGACCAATCATCCTGAATTATTGGATAAAGCCATCTGGAGAAGATTCAATAGCGTGATTGAGGTAACTCAACCAAGTGTTGAAAATATATCCAAAATTATAAGTCTTTATGCAGGAGAATTTGGAAAGGATTTAATCATCGACAAGAAGAAGACTGATAAACTTGTTCAACTTCTTTCACAAAAAACGCCGTCAGATATCAGGACTATTATAAATAATGCTCTCACACATGCAATTGTCCAAGAAAGAACCGCATTAACTTTAGAGGACTTGTTGATAGAGATTTTTCAATTTGAAAAACATGGCAGCTACACAACTGATGAATTAGTAAAATATTTGAATGACAACGGCATTCCTCAAATGCAAATTGCCGAATTATTGAGTGTATCCATTCGTCAGATTAGAAACAATTTAAAAGATTAGTGTTATGGGAAAGAACTTGCCAATAAAGCTATTTAAAAAAAGAGATAATGATAAAGCTTTAAATAATCTTCCAGCCGGTTTTGACAACCAAGGTGCAAAGTTTCGTTTGGAAGGTGATGAACTAACCGAAAGAGTAAACTATTTCAAAGGATATTTTGGACAGTTAAAATCCAAGGTAGCTCAAAAAGCCGCCAGTGATAATTATTTGCCAACTGTAATCAGATTAAAAGTAAATGAAGATGCCCTTGCCAAAACACACAGGAGTTCCATTGGAAAAATTTTCAATAAAGGTAAGAAGGTTAATATTATAGGTATGGTTGGTGATGATGAATTACTAGTTAAAATTGATGGACCTGAAGATATCGTTGATATAGAGAAAAAAATACAGGATGTGGATAAAAACATTGTTGGTATTTCCGCTATAGAAGCGGCTGAAGACTTTGCTCCTACAATTGATCTTGAAGAGTCTGAAGAAAATGATTTAAAGATTAAGCTAATAAACTATGGAGATTATAAGCTTAATGAAATAGCAGAAAGGAGCTTTGAAAATCTTTGTGAAAAACTCAACATTGAGTATCAAAAATTGCAATACTCCAAGGATCTTATACTTTATAGAGTAAGATCAGTTAAGCCGCAATCTTTGATAAATTTTAATGAAAGTGAAAGTATTTTCTCTATTAGCAAGGTGCCTATTATTTCTTTGACCAAAAGCGGCCTTATAGAAGAAGATATAATTGAAGTTAAACTACCAGAAGAGGGCATTGATTATTTTAAAGTAGGAGTTTTTGATGAAGGCATAAGTGATATTGACCATTTAAAACCATGGAAAGAAGGAACCTTTGTTGCTTTTGGATCTGATGAATTTGATAAATCGCATGGTACATTTGTCGCTGGAATAATTAATTATGGAGATATATTAGAAAACAAAGACTGGACAGGTACAAAGCCGTTTAAAATTACAGAGGCAGTAATTTTTCCAAACGGTAATTTTGGTTACATAGATGAACCTATGATGGTGGAGTTTATGCGAGAAGCGGTTAAAAAGCATCCTGATGTAAAGGTATGGAATTTCTCAATTGGTAATGAAACTGCAATTGAAGACAATAAATATTCAGACTTTGCGAAGTATTTGGATGATTTACAATCTGAATATAATATTTTGATTGTAAAAGCTGCGGGCAATTGTTCCAATTTTTTAAAAGCGGCTCCTCGTGGGAGAATCACAGAGGCATCTGAGAGTGTAAAAACTTTGGTAGTAGGATCTATTACTCATGATAAAAGAGAACACGATCTTTCCCCCCTCAACCATCCATCTCCTTTTTCAATGGTAGGCCCCGGCTGTTCAGATGTAATAAAACCAGACTTAGTCCATTACGGAGGAAATGTCGGATTCTTAAATGGCAAATTAGATATAAATGGCGTACGTTCTTTCGCAGAGAACGGGAAAGTATGCAAGGCAGTGGGGACAAGCTATAGTGCTCCAAGGGTTACTGCTCTTGCTGCTGAACTTGCCGGCTCTATAAAAGATGAGTTTAACCCGGATTTTATTAAAGCACTATTGATACACTCCGCAAAGCATCCAGAGGAATTTGATGAAAATTTCTTTGATCGCATCAATCAGATAGGATTTGGGTTGCCATCAAGAGTAAATGATATTCTGTTTAACGATCTAGATGAGGTAACTTTAATTCTAATGGATTCTGTGGACAAGGGGTCTAACATTAAGATAATGGATTTTCCGTTTCCCAAATGTTTAGTTGAAGACGGTCATTTTTATGGACAAGTGAAAATAACTTTGGTAACCTCGCCAGAAATAAATTCATATCATGGGGCAGAATATATTCAAAGTGACGTAGATGCATCTTTTGGTACTTATAATAAAAAGATAGAAGTTATAGATAGTAAAATAAAGAGAAACCCAATTGATATGGACGATGCTCAAAATCTTCTCGTTCCTTCAAGATATAGTAGCCGAAAGCAAAAAGCGGCATCTCCTACTTTTAAAACTGAACGCTTTCTGCATAGTTATAGCGTTGGTCACACAGAATTATTTTTACCAGTGAAAAAGTGGTGTATAGATCTTGAAGAGCTACAAGAAAGCCATAAGCGAACGTGTTTAGATATGGATAGACTTTGGTTTTTGCAACTTAAAGCTTCATATCGAAACAATTACGAATTACGAGTGAAAGATAGTAGAGATATTAGCCAGGAATTTGTCGCCATCATTACTATAAGAGATACAAGAAAAAAGGA
>NZ_KI866530.1:419916-442223 GCF_000511175.1 Sediminibacterium salmoneum NBRC 103935
GGAATTTGTCGCCATCATTACTATAAGAGATACAAGAAAAAGGGAAAAGTATATAACGAAGTAACCCAGCTCCTGAATCAATACAATTTCCTACATGAGAATGTGAAGGTAGATGAACGTATAGTAGTTAGGTAAGTTCAATTGCTAGTAAATAAAAACAATATAAAAATTATAATTATGGCAAATTATCATGTAACACAGAAAAAAGGACAAGACGGGTGGAACGTCCAAAAGGAAGGCGGCAAGAAAGCATCAGCAATTGTCAGTACTCAAAAGCAAGCTGAACAACTTGCAAAGCAATTTTCATCAAATAATGGCGGAGGAGAAGTTAGAATACATCGCCCGAATGGTGGACCTATTAGAGATAGCGATACTGTTAAACCCGGAAACGATCCGAAATCAATAACAGACACAAAATTTTAATGAAAAAAGGCAGGTAAGAAAATAAAAAACCAGGCGAAAATCACCTGGCTTGATTCCTTAAAGGAAACAAAAGCCCTTGCAAGGCTCTTGGTAGTAATGTTTTTGCACTTCAAAACTACTTCCTTTATTTGTAATAAACAAGCTTTTCGTGATTTTAACCTGCTGTCATTGTAATTCAGGCAGTAGGGCTTGGTATTAATAGTATAAAATTTCAATTGCATCAGGATTAAAACTATCGTAGGGCAAGCCCTTATTTATTGCTGAAATGATAGGCAATAAGCAATTATTTATTAGTTAATATCAAAATTTAATTTACGATGAAGTTAGATAATCATCAAGGGGATTTGCATTCCCATAGCCCAGAAATACCCCTAAAATTTGTAATAGAAGGCAAAGAATATGAGACTTTTGACCAATACAAAACAGGGGCAGAATTAAAACAACTTGCTGGGATACCTTTAGATACCGAGTTATTTTTATCAATTAGTAAACCTTATCAGGATGAGCTTATTGAAAATGAAAAGCAGGTAAATCTGGCTCGGCCAGAAACTGAATATTTCTTTGTAAAGAAAAAACTCCAGTTTTTCATTAACGACAAGCCTTTTACTTGGTATAAGCAATACATCAGAGGGGCTCAAATCAGAGAGCTGGGCAACATACCTGCGGAAGATGATATCTTCCTTGACATCAAGGAAGGCTGGCAAGACGATCAAATATTCGATGATGAAGTAGTTGATTTAGCTCGTCCGGGTAAAGAGAGATTCTTTTCTAAGCCAAGACCAACTGAAGTAACCATCATTGTGAATGCACGTCCGCACATATGGAAAGAAATAAACATTTCTTTTGAGCAATTGGTTGTTTTAGCCTTTGGATCATATGATAATAACCCAAACAAAGGTTATACAGTTACTTACAGTAGAGGTTGGGAACCTAAACCAGAAGGCACTATGGTTAAAGGTTCAGTTGTTCGTGTCAAAAATAAAATGATCTTCGATGTCACAGCAACTGATAAATCATAGTCCCGACCTTAAACGTCTAAGAGACGAAGGTTATGAGATCGAGGTACGTGGTGGATATTTACTTATCCACCATATACCCTTTGTTGATCAAAACAAAAATCTACAATACGGTATATTGGTAACTACATTACATGATATTCAAAACCATGTTATTTTTTTTATAGGAGATAATCCCTGTGAAATCGACGGCAACGTTATTACCGCTATTCAACATGGCAACAGTAATTCTGTATTAAACAATCAGATTACCGTAAATAGATCATTTTCTAATAAGCCTACTGGTGGATATCCTAACTATTACGAAAAGGTCAAGAGGTATGCAGATATCATTTCCGCTCCCGCCAAATATTTGTATCCGTTAGTTACGGAAAAGACTTTTAAGCTGATAGCAGACAGCTCTAATGAAACAGTATTCCAATACATTGATACTAATTCAAGCCGTGCTAACATAGAAGCTATTAATTCGAAATTGGAAAATCAGAAAATAGCAATTGTTGGTTTAGGAGGAACTGGAGCATATATTTTGGATATGGTGGCCAAAACACCGGTAAAGGAAATCCATCTTTTTGATGGGGATAGCTTTGACCAACACAATGCATTCCGTTCGCCTGGTGCTGCATCAATGAGTGACCTTGATGAAAATCCGAGAAAGGCTGCATATTATCAAAAGTTGTATTCTAACATGCACAAATACATTTATGTCCATGACTACTATGTGAAGAAAGAGAATCTATTAGAGTTAGATAAAATGGATTATGTATTTATATGTGTTGATAAAAATGCTGTCAGGAAGATGGTAACAGATTATTTGGCTAGCGCAGGTATTCCGTTTTCTGATGTAGGTTTGGGTGTCAATGTCGTTGAGAACAAGCTTACGGGTGCTGTAAGAGTTACTTCTGCCACCCGTGACAAAAATGACCATTTACCTCTTCGTATTTTTTCAGAAGATTCCGATAATAATGAATATGCTACTAATATTCAAATTGCGGAATTGAATGCATTGAATGCAATTTTTGCTATCCTGAAATGGAAGAAGCTATCTGGAATTTATGTTGATTTGGAAAATGAGCATCACAGCTCATATGCTATTAGCACATCTAAAATTTTTAATGAAGATGTCGTTACAGTATAAGTTCGTTGAGTTCATTCCCGAAAAGGTTGAAGAAGGTATTTTATACGTCTCAATCGAATACTGCACTGCAATACATAAATGTGTATGTGGTTGTGGTAACGAAGTGGTAACTCCATTGTCTCCGACAGATTGGAGGTTGACATTTAATGGCAAATCAATTACGCTTTATCCGTCTATAGGGAATTGGAATTTTGAATGTCAGTCTCATTATTGGATAAGGAACAATAACGTTGAGTTTGCTGGTCATTGGACAGAAAAGGAAATCCGTCTAGATAGAGAAAATGACTTAGAACGTAAGACGGAGTATTTTGACATGCCGGATATTCCAAAAGAAGAACCAGTTATTCAAGAAAGTCAAAAATCTACTATTTTGCAGAAAATCTCCAAATTTTTCCGATTGTAGAACTTTGATTTTTATTTCTATAAAGCCGAAGAATTACCTTCGGCTTTATTTATGTGCGCCCGGCATGGGCGTGAACTCTAGGGTGTGAGTCCCGAACGTGCCTTGATAGTGGGAAACGTTAACTTAAGGCAAGGGTGTCCTCCGTGAGGAGGAATCTGAAGGAAGCCGGCGGTAAATCTCTGGCCTGAGGTACAGGAAGCGAATTAGGCAGTTGGATGTGGGTGAGTCTGCATAACAAGACAAAGCCCAAAACTATCCGAAACATCCCGCTGTATATTCGACAGGTATATGGAGAGAAAGTTCACGTTCTTACCCGGGGAGATCTGTCACACTGTTGCCGGCTGGAGGAGCGACTCCCTAAGGAACAAGATTTTGTAGTGATACATCATTGGTTTGACAGAAGTCAGCAGACGCCATAGTACTTTTTAATTTTTTTTATAAAAAAATGCATTTTCGGGGTTACCTTTTATGCATTGAGGTATTAATCAGTAATCATTCAAACTTAAAAAGAAAAAAAATGAAAAAATTATTATTCGTTTTGGCTTTAGGCGTATTCGCATCTTGCGCTGGAGAAAACAAAGAAGCTGCTGCTGACACTACTGCAACAACTGTAGACACTGCTGCTGCAACTGTAGACACAACTGCTGCAACTGTTGATACAACTGCTGCAACTGTAGACACAACTGCTAAGAAGTAATTGAATCGTCTGTTGGTGAAGAGATCCTGTGTATCTGGCTTGCAGATCAGGAACAACAGATCTAAGAATTTCATATGGCAAGCAATCGTTAGAAGCCGCTCCGTTTCCACGGAGGGGCTTATTTTTTTAAGTGTCTTTCAGTCAAAAACTAACTAACCATCGTTTATTTTTTTGAAAATCTTTTTTTGCATTCAGCTGAATGTTTATATTTGATACATGCAAACGGCATTTAACAACTGGTTTTATTTTTTCTTTTATTTCTACTTTGGAAAAAGGAGCCGGGTCCGTTTTGTTATCGCGTAAAGTTGTAAACTCAAAATATAGGTCCCGGCAAATAGCCGGGATTTTTTTTCAATATACCCAAGACAATCATCAAAACACGAACAATAAATGTCCTCCTCCAATAAAAAAATATCAACTCCGGATTTGCAAAAAGGTATTTGCATTCAAGGGTATGAAGGAAGTTTTCATCAGGTTGCTGCAAGGCAATTTTTTGGCAAAACTGTTTCAGTGATTCCTTGCGGGTCATTCCGGGAACTGGTAAAATTGGCTTTGGATAGTAAAAAGTCTGATGGTGCCGTAATGGCTATAGAGAACTCAATAGCCGGTAGTATTCTACCCAATTATTCCCTATTACACAAATCCAGTTTAACCATTGTAGGAGAGGTATATTTGTCTATCAGTCAGAATTTGTTGGCTAATAAGGGAGTGAAACTATCGGACATTAAAGAAGTGCATAGTCACCCAATGGCTTTATTGCAATGTCTGGACTTTCTTGAACAATATCCCTATAAACTGATTGAAACAGAAGATACGGCATTGAGTGCACAATTCGTTAAACAGCATCACAGCAAACATGTGGCAGCCATTGCCAGTAAACTTGCGGCAGATATTTATGGACTTCAGATACTGGCTCCCGATATTCAAACTCAGCGAAATAATATTACTAGGTTCCTCATATTGAAAAGAACAAAGGAAGCAATGCCGGTGACAGATGCGAATAAAGCCTCTATTTATTTTCAGACCAATCATACAAAGGGGGTGTTGTCAAAAGTCTTAACCCAGGTTGCTTCTACAGGAATTAACTTAAGTAAGCTTCAAAGCATGCCTATACCAGGTAGTCATTTTAAATATGGGTTTTATGCTGATATGGAGTTTGAGCAAATCAAGCAGTTCGAAAAAATGCTCTTGAAAATTCAAGATCTAACCAATAACGTAAAAGTGTTTGGTATATACAAGAAAGGAAAATTAATTAAAGGATAAATTGGAATAATACCATGAAAGGAACAGTAGCAAAGCGGCTGAATGGCATAGGAGAATATTATTTCTCTCAGAAATTGAGAGAAATTGACCAATTGAACAAAGCAGGTAAAAATATCATTAACCTGGGAATCGGAAGTCCCGATTTACCTCCACACTCCAGTGTAATAGAAGCTTTACAGGCCAAAGCCCAATTGCCCGATTCGCACGCCTATCAGTCTTACAAGGGATTACCTGTTCTAAGAAATGCAATTGCTGCCTGGTATAAAAACTGGTATCAGGTTACCTTGAACCCGGATACAGAAGTGCTTCCACTGTTGGGAAGTAAGGAAGGAATCATGCATATCTGTATGACTTATTTAGGGGAGGGAGATGAAGCACTGGTTCCAAATCCGGGTTATCCAACTTATACCAGTGCGGTGAAATTGGCGGGTGCCACGCCCATTTACTATGAATTAAACGAAAGCAATCAATGGGCCCCTGATTTTGCGCAACTGGAAAAAACAGAGCTGAGTAAGGTGAAATTAATGTGGGTGAATTACCCCCATATGCCAACTGGCCAGCAGGCAAATGAACAGCTATTTAAGGATATTATAGATTTTGGAAAACGCAATCAAATCCTCATATGCCACGACAATCCTTACAGTTTTATCCTGAATGAAAAACCACTCAGTATTTTACAGGCTCCCGGTGCTTTGGAAATTGCGCTCGAACTAAATTCATTAAGCAAGAGTCAGAATATGGCAGGATGGAGGGTAGGTATGTTGTGCGGGGCATCCGAAAGAATTAATGAAGTGCTTACTTTTAAAAGCAATATGGACAGTGGAATGTTTCTGCCCGTTCAATTTGCAGCGGCAACTGCATTGTCTTTGGGAAAGGAATGGTACGATGAAATCAATGGTATTTATGCTGAAAGAAGAAAAAAGGTTTTTGAATTATTGGATCATTTAGGTTGTAAATACAGTAAAGAGCAGGCAGGAATGTTTGTATGGGCAAGCATCCCTGAAGCAATGAAAGACGGTTATGAATTGAGTGATAAAGTGCTCTACGATAAGGGTATATTTATCACACCTGGTGGCATATTTGGCTCAGCTGGAAATCGTTTTGTAAGAGTCAGCTTGTGCGGTTCTGTTGAAAAATTTAATCAGGCTATTCAGCGAATTGCCGGAAATAATTATATCAGTATCAAAGCAAATTAACAATGGTTGTATCAATAATAGGACTGGGATTAATCGGCGGATCAATGTCTCTTGCTTTACAAGGAAAGGGATTTGCATCCAGAGTGATTGGAGTGGAATCCAAACCGGAACACGCTGCACGTGCCGTGGAGTTGGGGCTAGCAGATATTTGTCTGCCACTGGATGAAGCTGTTGCTGAATCAGATTTAATCATCATTGCAACCCCCATTAACGCAACGGAAAAAATATTACCGCTAGTACTGGATCGGGTAGAAAAACAAGTCATATTTGATGTGGGTTCCACTAAGTCGATAATGTGTCGGCTGGTTGCCCAACATCCCAAACGGGGAAGATTCGTAGCAACACATCCTATGTGGGGTACAGAAAACAGTGGACCTGATGCTGCTGTAAAGCATGCGTTTGCACAAAAAGCTACGGTTATCTGTAATGCGGATGAATCCGACTTAGATGCTTTACAGTTGGTAAAAGACATATATGCATTGCTGGAAATGCACCTGGTATACATGGAGGCAGATGCGCATGATATGCACGTGGCCTATATCAGTCATATTTCGCATATCACTTCATTTGCGTTGGCCAATACGGTCCTTGAAAAGGAAAGGGAGGAAGACGCCATATTTGAACTAGCGAGTGGGGGATTTGAGAGTACGGTAAGACTTGCGAAAAGCAATGCCGCCATGTGGGTGCCTATATTTATGCAAAACCGTGACAATGTCCTGGATGTGTTGAATGAACATATCAGCCAGCTTAGGAAATTCAAGTCCTGTCTGGAAAAAGAGAATTACGATTATTTGCAGGAATTGATTGAAAATGCCAATGGAATAAGGAGAATACTTAAGTAAAACACCGCAAAGCCCTATATATAGAGTACCTTTGCACAAATTTTAGATTACATGATTACATTTGAAGGGTTGGGAATTGACGAGCGTTTAATTCGAGCAACCACAGAGTTGGGGTATGTGAACCCAACGGCAATTCAGGAACAGGCAATCCCAGTTTTATTAAGCGGGACTACTGATTTTATCGGTTTGGCGCAAACCGGCACAGGGAAAACAGCCGCATTTGGTCTCCCTTTGTTACACATTATAGACGCAGCAGCAAAATATCCACAGGCATTGGTAGTATGTCCTACCAGAGAGTTATGCCTTCAGATTGTGAAGGAAATTGAGTTGTTTAAGAAATATATGACCGGAGTATCGGTTGTAGCAGTATATGGAGGTGCTTCCATCGGCTTACAAATCCGTGATTTGAAAAAAGGAGTACAGATTGTTGTAGCAACACCTGGCAGACTGATTGATTTGATTGAGCGCAAAGCCATTAACCTGGAGCAAATCAGTTATGTAGTGCTAGATGAAGCAGATGAAATGCTGAACATGGGTTTTCAGGAAGACATTGAGTTTATTCTGAAAAATACGCCCAAGCGCAATAGCACCTGGTTATTCAGTGCCACTATGCCTCCAGAAATCAGAAAAGTAAGTAAGCGTTACATGAATGATCCCAAGGAAGTAACAGTGGGTAAAGTGAATACAGCTAATAAAAGTATTGATCACCAATATTATGTAACTACTGCGCATCATCGCTATGAAACACTGAAGCGTATTATTGATTTTAATCCTGGTATTTACGGTATCATATTTACCCGAACCAAAGTTGATGCACAGGAAATATCTGAACGATTAACCAGAGAAGGATACGATATTGATGCTTTGCATGGTGATCTTACTCAGGGACAAAGAGACAAGGTGATGGGTCAATTCAGAGATAAAAGTCTGCAATTGTTAATTGCAACTGATGTGGCAGCTCGTGGTATTGATGTACAGGGGATTACCCATGTTATCAATTTTGAATTGCCAGATGATGTGGAAGTGTATACTCACAGAAGCGGAAGAACCGGAAGAGCGGGGCATCATGGAATTTGTATTTCAATAGTTCATGCTAAGGAAACGTATAAGTTAAAACAAATTGAAAGAATCAATAATTGCAAATTCAGTAAACTGGATATTCCTTCAGGAAAAGATGTTTGCAGAAAACAATTCTTTGCTTTCATGGATAAATTGTTATCTGCAGATATCAGTCATGGGGATTATGAAACCTATGTTCCTATGCTGGCAGAAAAATTTGCAGAAGTTAGCAAGGAAGATGTATTGAAAAGAGTGGCTGCAATGGAATTTGATCGTTTTCTTAAGTATTATGAAAACTCAGAAGATTTAAATGTTCGCGAAAGAGATAAATCGGCCAGAAGAGAAGGAAATGATCGCGGCGAAAATAGAGCTACTCGCAGAGAAAGTGTAAGAGATACCGCTAAGGGGGATAGTCGCAAAGAGTACCGTTCAGGCGGCGGTTACAGCAGATTATTCGTTAATCTCGGAACCAAAGATGGTTTTTACAAAGCCAGCTTCCTGCAGTTTATTTTAGATATGAGTGATTTGAAAAAAGAAGTGTTGGGAAGAATTGATATGAAAGATATGAATAGCTGGATTGAGATTGAAAAATCTGCTGCTCAGCAAATGATTCGTTCACTCGATGGAAAAAAATACAAAGGCAGAAGTATCCGTATGAATGACGCGGATAGCGGAGGCAGAAGATAAATTACTTAACTGACCAATGATTATGGAACAGACATTACAACAAGAAACCAATATTCAGACTGTTTTAGCTAAGCGCCCTTTAATCATTTCCGGACCCTGCAGTGCAGAAACAGAAGAACAGGTATTAACAACTGCCAGCAGGCTGGCAGCTACCGGCAAAGTAGATATTCTAAGAGCCGGCATTTGGAAGCCCAGAACCCGTCCGGGAAGTTTTGAAGGAGTGGGTACCAAGGGATTGCCCTGGTTGCAAAAAGCAAAGGAGTTAACAGGCTTGCCTGTTGCTGTTGAAGTAGCTACGGGAAAGCAGGTAGAAGATGCATTGCATTTTGGAGTAGATGTATTGTGGATCGGAGCCAGAACAACGGTTAATCCATTCAGTGTGCAGGATGTGGCTGATGCATTGAAGGGAGTGGATGTACCTGTATTGATAAAGAATCCGATTAATCCGGATTTGGAATTGTGGATAGGAGCTGCAGAGAGAGTTTCCAAAGCTGGTATTGATAAAATTGGTTTGATTCACAGAGGGTTTAGTTCTTATGGTAATACTGAATACCGCAATGCACCCATGTGGCATCTGGCCATTGAGATGAAAAGACGTTTCCCGGAAATGCTCATGATTAATGATCCTTCCCATATTTGCGGACGTCGTGACATTTTGCAGGAAGTTGCGCAGAAAGCCATAGATCTTGACTTTGATGGATTGATTGTAGAAAGTCATATTGATCCGGATAATGCATGGAGCGATGCAAAGCAGCAAATTACACCTGAGGTTTTAAGTCAGATGATTGATCAGATGATCTGGAGAAAAGAAGATATCATTTCCGAAGAACTGCATGTTCAGATGGATAAGATGAGGGCCCAGATTAACCAGCTGGATGACGAGCTTTTGCAATTGTTGGGACAAAGAATGAAAGTAGCAGATAAAATTGGTCAGTATAAGAAAGATAACAATATCACCATTTTACAGACTAATCGCTGGAATGCTATTCTGGAAAGAGCATTTGTAAAGGGTGCTCAGCTGGGTTTGAGTCAGGAATTTATTACCAAGTATTTTGATGCCGTACATATGGAAAGTATCAATCACCAGAATAAAATCATGAACGCATAGTATGCAAAAAAAGCGTGTACTTTTTTCCGGAAGTCGGACCGACTTTTATTTTGATGCGTCCTTTGATGTTTTGGAAAAAATTGTATCCAAAGAGAAGGCGGTCATCATAACGGACGAGAATGTGTTAAAAGCACATCAGCGAAAACTGAAAGGTTACAATACCATTGTATTAAAATCAGGTGAGCAATACAAAGTGCAACAAACGGTTGATGTAATTATAGATCAGCTGATTGCAATGGGTGCCAATCGTCAGACCATATTGGTTGGATTTGGAGGTGGGGTTATCACTGATATAACCGGATACGTGGCTGGAATATTCATGCGTGGCGTAAAAGTGGGATATATCCCCAGCACATTACTGGCAATGGTTGATGCTGCTATTGGCGGAAAGAATGGAATTGATGTAGGCGTTTATAAGAATATGGTGGGGCTAATCCGACAGCCCTCATTTTTAATTTATGATTACAGCCTTTTAAAAACCCTGCCCTTAAAAGAGTGGCAGAACGGATTTGCTGAAATTATAAAACATGCCTGCATTAAAGATGCGAAAATGTTTGCAGAACTTTCCGCGAATAGCATACCCAAATACAGAAAGCAGCCCAACTTACTTGCTGAGCTAATAAAACGCAATGCTGGTATTAAAATAAAAGTGGTTCAGCAGGATGAGTTTGAAACCGGGGAGAGAAAGCTTTTGAATTTTGGTCATACCCTGGGTCATGCCATTGAAAACATGTATGAGTTAAGTCATGGTGAAGCCATCAGTATCGGAATGACCTATGCAACGCTTATGTCGCAACAGTTACTGTTACTTAAATCAGGAGAAGATATTATTAAGCTGTTGAAGCGTTATGGCTTGCCAACAGTTGCCGGTTTCGATGCTGATAAGGCTTTTAAAATTATGTTGAAGGATAAGAAAAGAGCAGAGGATGCTATTCAGTATATATTACTCGGAAAAATCGGCAAAGGGGTTGTACAACCCATACCTATTGAACAGTTGAAAGCTATTTTTAAACAATTTTAATGTGAAAGGCGAAGATGATTGTAACGGTTCATCCATCTGCTGTTCAGGGCAATATTCAGGCTAATGCAAGTAAGAGTTGCATGCAACGCGCTTGCGCAGCTTCCTTGTTACATAAAGGCAGAACCCTAATTATTAATCCGGGAAATAGTTTTGACGATTTAGCCGCCATAGATATCATTCAGAAATTGGGTGCTAAAGTCAGCTGGTTGGAAAATGGAACCATGTTAGTTGAATCAAGGGGAGTAAATCCTTTATCGAATTCCATTCATTGCGGAGAAAGCGGTTTGAGCATACGCATGTTTACGCCAATTGCTGCTTTGTGTAAGCAACAACTTACCATTGATGGTTCAGGTAGTTTGTTAAAACGTCCTATGCATTTTTTTGATGAAGTAATGCCTCAGCTGGGTGTTAGCACAAAATCCAATGAGGGTTACTTGCCTTTGCAAATCAATGGCCCATTACAACCGGCCAATATTACCATTGATGGTTCCTTGAGCTCCCAGTTTTTAACCGGATTGTTGATGGCATTTGCGGCAACAAACGCTAAGGATTACGGCATTACTGTATTAGATTTAAAGAGTAAGCCTTATATAGATCTTACGCTTGAAGTGCTGGAAGCTTTTGGCGTTAAAATTATCAACCATCATTATCAGCACTTTGAATTTACCGAAAAAGGATTTTCAAAGGAAGGAAACGAAATACAATATACCGTAGAAGGTGATTGGAGCGGAGCTGCATTTTTATTGGTTGCCGGTGCCATTGCCGGTGGCATTACCGTTAAAGGGCTGAATGTGTTTTCTACTCAGGCAGATAAAAAAATATTACAGGCACTTTCCGATGCGGGTGCTGGATTATCCATACAGGAAAAACAAATTGAAGTGAGACCACTGCCAATGAAGGCCTTTCATTTTGATGCAACGGATTGCCCGGATTTATTTCCTCCCCTGGTTGCGCTGGCAGCTTATTGTGAAGGTACAACTGTTATTGAAGGGGTAAGTCGTCTTCAACATAAGGAAAGCAACAGGGCAATCAGTCTTCAATCGGAATTTGCCAAACTGGGAGTAGAAGTTCAGCTGCAGGACGATTTAATGATTGTTAAGGGGATGAAGGAAGGAAATCAATTCCCTTTATTAAAAGCTGCCACCGTTCATTCACATCATGATCATCGGATTGCTATGGCCACAGCAGTTGCTGCACTAAGGGCAACCGGTCCGGTTGTAATAGAAGAAGCAGATGCCATCAATAAATCTTATCCCGATTTTTTCATGCACTTGCAACAATTAGGTGTAGATTTAAACATAACCAATAACTAGAGTAAACTAATAGAAACGTGAACGCTTTTGGCAGAATCTTTACAATGCAGATTTTCGGAGAGTCCCATGGGGCTTCTGTAGGTTTGGTAATTGACGGGTGTCCGGCTGGCTTAGCCTTATCTCCGGAAGACTTTATTATTGATATTGAGAGAAGAAAAGGAGGAGTTCAGAAAGGTACTACACCGCGGAAAGAAGACGACCTGCCCATTTTTAAATCCGGCATTTTCAATGGAAAAACAACCGGAGCACCCATTGCTGTTTTTTTTGAAAACAATAATACCAAAAGCCAGGATTATGAAAAGCATCGTGCTGTTCCAAGGCCCGGTCATGCAGATTTTACGGCTCATCATAAATATGGGGGGCATGAAGATTTCAGAGGTGGCGGGCATTTCAGTGGTCGCTTAACGGTTTGTATGGTAGCAGCGGGTGTAATTGCCAAAAAGCTACTGGCTCATCATGGAATTCAGGTATCCGCCCATATTGAAAGCATTGCCGGGGTTCCTGATATAGATGCAGGTTTGCAAAAAGCAATTGACGCAAAAGACAGCGTAGGGGGGATTGTTGCCTGTTGTGCAACAGGGTTGCCGATTGGATTGGGAGAGCATTTCTTTGACTCAGTTGAGTCTTTAATCAGTCATGCTGTTTTTGCCATTCCTGCAGTAAAGGGCATAGAGTTTGGAGCAGGCTTCGCCGCTGCCAATATGTTTGGAACCGAACACAATGATGCTATAATGGATGCTGCAGGTAAAACAAAAACCAATTATGCCGGTGGGGTAGTAGGAGGTATTACCAATGGAAATGATTTAATTTTCAGAATAGCAGTAAAGCCAACCTCTTCTACTCCTAAAGAACAATATTCACTCAATTGGGAGACCAATGAAATGGAAGCATTTTCTATAAAGGGAAGGCACGATTTATGCATAGCACTCAGGGTGCCGGTTGTATTGGAAGCCGTTACGGCCATGGTACTTACTGATCTGATGCTTTTAGAACAAAAAATGAAAAGAACAATCTGATGAACGGAGAATTTATCTATCATATTACTACCCAGACTCAATGGGAGGAAGCCATGCAAAAGGGATATTACGAAGCAGATACGCTGGCTTCTGAAGGATTTATGCATTGCAGCACAGAAGATCAGGTGCCCGGAGTACTGTCCCGTTATTACGTGGGTAAAACAGGATTGGTTAAATTGACCATTCAGAAAGACAAGGTGGAAAGACCCCTTGTATTTGAACTGGCTGGTTCCATTGATGAATTATTTCCACATATTCATGGACAATTGAATTTGGATGCAGTAGTCGCTGTTACACCTGTTTAATTATAATTATTTGAAAATCAATCAATTGGATTTTGTATGATTGATTTTTTTTATTTGAATAGCTCTTCGGCACATTATTTGGCAATAGTGGCAGCAAATGCAGCTTCCGGTAAAATTGCTTACCTTATAGTTGCGCAATTGTTCATGTAAAACCAATGAATGCGTCTATTTTTTCTTATAATATTAAGTGTTGGGTTGCTTGGCCCACTGAATGCACAGACCGTGCAGGACAGTGTACTTTTTAATCCCTCCCTTCCGGACAGCCTTCTCTGGGCTGTGGACAGTACCCTGAAAGCCAATGCCAATTTGGTTTACACTGGTAAAACAGTAACAGGGAAAGCCAGTTATTACAGCACCCGTTTTGATGGAATAAAAACAGCAACTGGAGAAAGATTCAGTAGTAAATCCTTTACAGGGGCAAGTAATAATCTGCCGTTGGGTACCTGGGTTAAAGTAACCAATTTGCACAACGGAAAATGGGTAGTGGTTCGGATTAATGATAAAATGCATCCCAGAATGAAAAAAAAGGGAAGGGTGATTGATGTTTCCCGCATTGCTGCTCAAAAATTGGAATTTTTACATCGTGGTATCACTAAGGTAAAGCTGGAAGTAATTGAACCGCCTGTTCCTAAAAATAATTAAAAGATAAACGAATCTTAATTTTAGAAAACCAATTTCTGCTTGTATTTTTGCGATAAATTAACAAAAACCTGTTTATGAAGAAATTTCTATTTTCTTTGATAGCTGTTGGTTTGGCAACTGCTTCTTTTGCTCAAACACCTGTTAGCTATAAGAAGAGACCTAGCCTTGGATTTGGTCTTTTCTTAAATGATATGTACACCGCTGACAAAATTAGCAGAACCTCTCTTTCAAGAGTAATGCAGAGTGGAGGGTTTACGCCAATTAGTCAAATGTCAATGGGATTAAATGTGCAATATTTTGAAGGTATCTCAGAGCACGTTGATTTCATGGCCGGATTGTACGGAACTTTTACCAAGTATCCTTTCTATACAAGATCTGGTATTCCTAGCTCAGATAGATCCTTGTTCTTATTGGAAGCAGATGCAAATGTGAATATTAAACTATTGACCGATAAATATACAGTTGTTCCTTACATGACTTTGGGTGTAGGTGCTTCTATGTACGGCGGAACTTATTTTGCTGCACAGGGTAATACTGGTGTAGGTTTACAGGTTAACCTAGGTAGCGGAACCTTTTTAAATACACAAATGTTGTATCGTCCGTCAATCTCTGAATTATCATACAATCACACTGCATACACAATAGGTATTGCCTCTCCAATTGGCGGGGAAAAGCCTGAACCTGTTAAAGCAACACCTCCACCGCCGCCAGCTCCGGCACCGGCTCCTGTGGATACTGATAAAGATGGTATTAACGATAAGGATGACAAATGTCCTACTGTAGCTGGTGTAGCTAAATACAATGGTTGTCCTGTACCTGATACTGATAAAGATGGTATTAATGATGAAAATGACAAGTGTCCTACTGTAGCAGGTGTAGCCAAATACAATGGTTGTCCTGTGCCTGATACAGATAAAGATGGTGTTAATGATGAAGAAGATAAATGTCCTTCTGTTCCAGGTCTAGCACGCTACCAGGGTTGTCCAATTCCGGATACTGATGGAGATGGTGTTAACGATGAAGAAGACAAGTGTCCTACTATCAAAGGTTCTCGTGATAACAACGGTTGTCCTGAATTAAAAGCTACTTACAATTTTGATAATAAGAAAGTACAATTCTTATCTGGTTCTGCGGTATTAACCAAAGTTTCTAAGGTTGAATTGAATAAAGTAGTAAAAGCGTTGAATGAAAATCCAACATTGAAATTGTTGGTAGAAGGTCATACCGATGCTACTGGTAGCGATAAAATTAATCAGCCACTTTCATTGAAGCGTGCAAACGCAGTGAAAGCTTACCTTGTAGCTCAAAAAGTGGATGCTTCAAGATTAACTGCTGAAGGATTCGGAAGCAGCCAGCCAATTGCCGATAATAAAACTGCAAAAGGTAAGGCATTGAACAGAAGAGTAGACTTTAAAGTACAGGAGTAATGCTAATTAATCCTGTTTCTATAAAAAACTCCCGATGTAAATCGGGAGTTTTTTATTGAGTAGACTTAAAGAAAAAAAACGGAAGTTAGTGTATCCGATCTCCCCTGATTTCCAAGTGTTTCATAATTTCAATTTCATGGGCCAGCCATTCTTTCCATCTGGCCCTTACTTTGGCTTTAGGAAGATACAGTTCTGCCAGCTTAATAAATAAGGTATAGTGGCCAGCTTCGCTTTCCATGAATCTGCGGTAAAACTTGCGCATGTAAGCGTCGTCTAAACCTTCACTCAATCGCTTGAATCGTTCACAGCTTCTGGCTTCAATTAAAGCCATGGTTAATAGCTGATCTAAAAGCCGGTCTTCAATATGGCCTCCCTTTTTCTGAAATATTAATAACTGATTTACATATTCATCTTTTCTTTGCTTACCCAAGGTTAAACCTCGCTTGTTAATTTCAGCAAGTACGGCTCTGAAATGACCCCATTCCTCTGTAACAATGGGGGATAGTGCTTCCACTAATTCCTTTTTATCTGAATACCGTTGTATGTAAGAGATACAGGTTAAAGCGGCTTTCTGTTCACAGTAGGCATGATCGGTTAATATAGCTTCCAGCGAAATTTCAGCCAGGTTTACCCATCTTGGATCTGTGGGTAATTGTAATCCCAGAATATTTCTGGTATGTTCTGATAAACTCTTTTCCATTTCAATATTATATCGCGTCTTCTTCAAAATAGGCAAGGCTTCCGCCAACCCAATCCTTGTCCTGATTGTATCTAACCCCAATCATTTTACCCTTGCTTAACCTTGCCAGGTTATTGGTGGCAATCGGACGTTTCTCTCCCTCTTTCCAAAAGTAAAAAATTCTGATTTCTGCTTTTGCAGGTTCATTAGGAGTTTCTATCAGCGCTGCGTAGTTTACTTTCTTTTGTAATATCCAGTTTTCCGGATCTTTTACGGAAGCAATATCTTCAGGTGTTACATCAATCACTACCCCTTGTCCAGCAAAAGAGAACAAGGGTTTCAAAACATAATTTTCAAGGTCTTCCGGAACTTGTTTTACCTCATTCAGAAACCAGGTTTGGGGTACATATGGGTGATGGATAAATGGTAATGTATACTTACTGATTCTGTAAAACCAGTTGGGGTGTGGGATCCATTGTACATCCAATTCTTCAAACAATATCTTTCCCTTTTCTTGAATGGAAGGTTCCTGTTGTTGTAAATCATCGAATATGATACGGTTATAGATACGTTTGATTTGAATTTTTTTATTGTTTTTCAGGTAATACAGTTGATTGCCTTCCTTTATTAATTCCGTAAGGCATACCACAGATATTCCTGTTAATGCTTCTGTAAAATAGAAGTCAATTTTTGTTTTCTGCTCGTGAGGAAGAATTTCCAGTAATACCACTTCTTCCGGTTTGCAATTACCTATGATAATTTCTTTTAGCAATTGCGTGTAAGTGTCTGCATTCAATTGATTAAAGTAAGAACTGTAATTTTCCGGTATCTCATAACATTTCCGCATCACCTGATCGTGCCATACCTGGTATCCAAACAGGGTAGGGAATCCCTGCATTTCAATTAGCTGGGGTTCTATTTCTCCCTTTTCATTCTCACAAATGCCAAAGTCGAAAGCTATAAAATGGGTATGTTCATTTTCGTTGGGTACACGAAGATTTTCCGGAATGGCTCTCTGGCTTTTTTCTTTAAAATCAGGATCAATAATAATATCAACAATAGACTCGCAAGCTGAAAGAATTTTATGTTTTAATTCCTTATTTATAAAGACTGGCGTTTCTGCAACCCTGAATTCAATGGCTCCCGGAAAACGCTCGTTTAATGTTTCCAGAAACAGCTGGTATTTTTCATTGCTGAATTGTTCATTGAATTGTTTTCTGATGGCTGATACCATAACTTGTATTTTAATGAAGAATCAATTCTCTGGAAGCTTCCGTAAGGAAGTTAGGAAGAATATGCTGGTATGTCCACATGATTTTTCCCGGATCGAGTAATTGTTCCACCATGCTTTTCCATTTTTCTTCTCCATGTGCATCAATCACCACTTTCTTTTTATCTTCTCTTTGTAAATACATGGCCATCCCATGTGCATCTGCTTCCGGATGAAATTGTGTGCCAATGAAATACTCGCTGAATCGGATTGCCATTACAGCGCGTTCCAATGGAATATGCGGGCGGTTTTTTTCTATAGCCAGTATGGCTCCCCCCATCTCATTTATTTTTTCATGGTTGGGTTCAATAACTTGATAATCTCTGCTGTCTACACAATAGAAAGGGTCGTTCAGGCCGGCAAAAACCTTTTCTGCATGTCCGTCTTCCATTTGATGTACAGGAAATACGCCAAAGGAGGTTGATTTTCTTTTGCATACGTTACCCAGTTGAAAATACCTGCAGAACAATTGAAAACTATGACAAATGAAAAATGCATGTTTTTTGGGGAAATTGGATCCGTCATTCCATGCGCTCAATTGCTCCACCCAGCCAAAATATTTTTCTTCCCATGCACTGCCTTCTGTTTCCAAAGGTGATCCCGGTCCTCCGCTTGAAATGTAAATGTCAAAGTCAAGGCCTGGTACTTCTTTATTTAAACGAACATCAAATTCCTTTACAACGATGGGTTGATGGTTGGCTTTGCTCCAATCGGAAAGAATGGTTCTGATACAACGCATTCCCTCGTTGGCCTGCCCTTCATATAAGTCAAGGATTGCAACTTTTATGGTATTGTTTTCGGTGCTTTCCATGCTTACAGATAACTCAGATTGGTTTTAGGGGTTAGCGTCAACAAAGTTTCATACATAAGTCGGATGGTATCTTCAATGTCTTTTTTGTGCAGCATTTCAACGGTGGTATGCATGTAACGCAAAGGGATTGAAATTAAAACAGAAGGACAGCCGTCGTTTGCATAGGCAAAACTGTCGGTATCGGTTCCGGTACTTCTGCTTAGCGTTCGCATTTGTACTGGAATCTTATTCTTTTCAGCAACTGATTCTACCAAAGACAATAATTTATTGTGAATAGCAGGTGCAAACGCAAGCGAAGGTCCCTTGCCACACTGAATATCTCCTTCAATGATTTTGCTGATCATGGGAGTGCTTGTATCGTGTGTTACATCTGTAATAATGGCAATATTGGGTTTAATTCTGCGTGCGATCATTTCAGCCCCTCTTAATCCTATTTCTTCCTGTACTGCATTCACTACGTATAAGCCGTATGGCAATTGTTTTTTGTTTTCTTTCAGCAATCTGGCTACTTCTGCAATCATGAATCCACCCACTCTGTTATCAAAAGCCCTGCCTATGATAAAATCGTAAGCCAGTTCATCGTATCCTTCTTCGTAAGTAACAACTGAACCAATTCGGATTCCCAGTGCTTCCACTTCTTTTTTGGTTCTGGCACCACAGTCCAGGCAAAGATTCTCAATTTTTGGAGCGGGTTCTTTTTGTTCCGGATTGCTTAAGCGGGTATGTATGGCAGGCCAGCCAAAAACAGCTTTAACTGGTCCGTTTTTCCCATGAATAATTACTCGCTTAGCGGGTGCAATCTGATGGTCTACACCTCCATTGCGTTTTAAATAAATCAGTCCCTGATCGTTGATGTAATTTACAAACCAGCTGATTTCGTCACAATGTGCTTCAATAACAATTTTAAAAGGGGCTGTAGGGTTGATTACCCCAACGGCTGTTCCATAAGGATCTGTAAAAATGGTATCAACATAAGGTTTAATATACTCCATCCACAACTTTTGTCCGCCACTTTCAAATCCAACGGGAGAGGGGGTATTAATGTATTGCTTTAAAAAATCCATGGACTGGGGAGTTACCAAAGATTTTGTCTTTGCTGATTTGCTCTTGGTTATTTTTGTCTTTGCCATAAGGGTAATTTTTAAATTCCTAACATGCCCATTGCACCACAAATTGCTTTCACAAGCATAAGGCCGTCAATGATTGCAAGATAATAGAGAATGCTTTTACGGCGATGCATTTGGGTGCTAACAGTTATTAACAAAATGTAGGGGATTGTGTTGAATATTATTCTGCTAATAGAAAAATCTTCCAACCAGGCAAGCAGCCAGTAAATCCCAAGACTGATAAATGCAATTGGAATAATCAATCCAAAAAGCGTTTTGCGTAAACCCATTTTCACTACCCAGGTTTTAAGGGGTTGATTGGCATCGGTTGCATAGTCTTTTATGTCGAACAAAATGCAGAGCAGGCTAATGAACAACCAGTTTTTAAGGAACAATAACCAGGTTATGATTTCCGCAGTATGTGCTGCGCCCGGATGGGACAGATCGTAAAAAAGCACAGGGGCAAAAGAAACTGCACCTGCCCATACACAGCCAATCAGGAAAGGTTTTATCAGCCCATTATTTCTTAATCCCCAGTTTCCCCAGCCAGGGTAGAGGCTCTTGTAATAGGCAGCTCCAATCAAACCAAAAATCAGCAGAATAATCCAGTTATAGAACGGCAGTTGTGCAAACAGGGGCTGAAGTCCGTTGAAGAGCAATAGCAAAAGCAGGCCCAGGATAAAGGTTAAGCCCAGCTGCGATTGGGTAATCTGTTTTTGATGTGTTTTGTACCAGAAGGCTCTGTCATTCCGGTGTTCGAGTTGTTGTTGGGTCTCAACATAATAAGCATGGGTATAATAAAGCACAGTTGCGCAAAACAAAGCCAGATAAAATAAAATTGAATTCAGGGGTAATTGAAGCTGAAGTGAGCACTCCACAGACAAGGCTACTGCGCAAATTCCATAAAAATAATTTCCGTAAAAAAAACGCTTTGTCCAGTTATGCCCGGCTATCATCTGATTAAAACAATATCAGGCGATCTTACGGTATCACTTCTGTTGTTGGCTTTGTCTTTTAACCAGAATCTAAAGTAAGAAGTATCGTTTCTGTTGGTGCAACCCACTATTGAAGGGGTTCCCGGAACATTGGCATTGTAAACAAGCGTAATTTCCAGCTTGCCTTTTAAATTGGCAGTGCCGGTGAAGTTAGGCACCCGGTAAGGACTGATAAATTGAACGCCAGGCGTATTTGGGCAGGTTTTGGAAATTTTCTGCACCCATAATGTGTCCTGAATATCACCCTCCTTGTCGGTAAAGTCCAAAGAAAAAATGAGAAGGTTCCCCTGTCTGAGTTCAGTGGCATTGGCTTCAGCAAAAGATAAACCGGGTCTGGTATTGAATTCATCTTTACTGCAACCATAAAAAAAGGCCGTAATTGTCAACAGGATTAATAATTTTGCTCTCATCATTTTACTTTCTATTCAAATTTAGTTAAAACAATACATACAAGGTTGGAACCACCCATTGATATTAACAATATTTTTTCTGTAAGCGATTCCAATTTTGCTGATTTAGCCATTGAACTGTATCAATGGCAATACAGGAATAATTCTGTTTATCGTAAATGGGTCAGTTTAATAACAGAAAATCCCCATAACGTAAAGACACTTGCCAGCATTCCTGCGTTGCCTATTCTTTTTTTAAAACGCATACCGTGCTAGCCGGGGATCATGCAGCTGCCTGCGTTTTTGAAAGCAGCAGAACCACTGGAATGGTATCCAGCAAGCATTATGTTCCCAATCCGGCGGGGTACGAAAAAGGGTCTGTGCTGGGGTTTGAGCAACGGTATGGTAAACTGGGGGATTGGTGTGTGCTGGCTTTATTGCCCGCTTATCTGGAAAGGGAAAATTCTTCTTTGGTTTATATGGCCAACCATTTTATTGAACGTAGTGGCCATCCATCCAGCGGATTTTATTTGTACGATTTTGCGGAATTACACAAAAAACTGGTGGAGCTGGAAGCTGCAGGACAGAAAACCCTTTTATTGGGGGTTACTTTTGCCTTACTGGATTTTACAGAAAAATTCCCCATGCAGCTAAACCATACCCTTATTATGGAAACTGGAGGTATGAAAGGCAGGGGGAAAGAACTAACCAGAGAAGAATTGCATCATTTGCTTTGTAGCAGAACAGGGTTGTCTGTTATTCACGCCGAGTATGGGATGACAGAATTGCTGAGTCAGGCTTACTCAATGGGTGGGGGGCGTTTTCATTGTCCACCCTGGATGAAAGTATTACTTAGAAAAGAAGACGACCCCCTTGAAATTATGCAGGAGGGCACCGGATTGCTTCAGATAATTGACCTGGCGAATATTTACAGTTGTGCTTTTATTGCCACTCAGGATATTGGAAAGCTTTACCCGGACGGAAGCTTTGAAGTGATTGGCAGAATGGATTATTCTGACCTGCGCGGATGTAGTCTGTTGGTGGTTTAAGTAGCTGTTAATCCCTGATAAACCTCAATATGCGTTCTGGCAATGCTGGTCCAGTTAAAATGGCGCGCCACCATTTGGTGTGCATTCATTTTTTTTCGATTCCATTGAACTGTTTCCATGTCTGTGATACTTTGTTTAAGCGCTTTCTGTAACTCTTCGGAATTGTTTTCCGGTAGCACATAACCTGCATTGTCTGTTTGGATTATTTCTGCTAAATAAGTTGTTTTGGAAACAATACCGGGTATTGACATGGCAGCAGACTCCATTACAACAGAAGGATAAAAATCAACTCGCGGAGTTCTTACCATTACATCAATCTTACTCAGCTGTTCAAACTTTAATGCGCCAAATACAGCTGGTTTCACAAACACATATTTGTGGAGCCCCAGTTTTTTAATGGATTTCAGAATCAGGTTTCTGTCGGGGCCGTTTCCTATGATCCATAATATGGCATT
>NZ_KI866530.1:442248-457923 GCF_000511175.1 Sediminibacterium salmoneum NBRC 103935
CATAATATGGCATTGTTGGCATGGTTTTTCTTGAATTTTGCAAATCCATGCAGTAAAATATCAATGCCCATTTCGGTGTTATTCAGTTCTCCATTGAAGCAATAAATAATTTCATCGTGCTTCATTATTTTAGGTGCAATATTCAGGTTGTTATTGATTAAACCGTTGGGACAGATATAGGATTTTTGCAGATAAAAAGGAAATAAAGAAAGCAACTCTTTTCTTTCCTGTTCGCTGTTGAAATGCAGTGCAGAAGACCAGTTAATTAAATTCTGATCAAAGTTTTCCAAATGTTTTTTCTTCAGGTAAGACGCTTGGCCCATAGTGTGTAAATTGTATCTCCCATGCGGCGATAGAATAAATGGTATTTTGTTTTCCTGCAGATAAAAAGCAATTGGATAATATACCGGAACAATGCCTCCGTGAAAATGAAAAATGCTGTTGGTGCCGGTTTTCATTAAATGTTTCCGGATTTCCTTCATGGTATTCCAGATAAATAAATGATGAGAGAAATGCTTTACAGGGTAAGCTTTATTTTGAAACTGCTCTGTAGATCGTCTGCTTATTTCCCAAATGCCGGCTTTCAATCCCAGCTTAATCTGTTCTGTAGCCAGTTGATTTACGATATCAGCTATCGGGTTGTTTTTCGACCTGGTATTTCTTATAAATACCACGTGTATAATTTCCATAAGAAAAACGGCATTTGATAATTCTGGAATGAAAATACAGTATATTTATTTTAGATTTTTAATTACTTATGAGCTGGAAAGAACTGACTTCAAAATCTATATCTTTTGCTTACTTATTGTTGCTTTGGGGCCAGTTTTTATATTGGATGGGACGAATTTTTTCAGTACACAATATTAAATGGTTCCTGCTGAAGCTCGTTATATACGCTTATCTTATTCTTTGGTTATACAATTACATTAAAACCTGGTTGGGAACTCTAAAACAGTTTGGTCATTAAATGCTAAAAAATGCGCTATCCATATTCAGTTGATAGAAAGTTATTAGATCAGATTGCATCTCCTGATTATTTTGTTTTTACCATAGATCTGGATGCCAATATAACTTTCTGTAATGATGCTTTTCAACGGATTTATCTGATTGTGGGAGAGTCGGTAGAAGGAGTATCTATTGATTCTTTATTACATTCAAAAGATGCCATCGCTATTAAAGATGTTGTGCATCAGGCCTTACTTTCAAAGTCGCTGGTGCCTTCCATAATCCGGTTGTCCAATCCTGCAAATGCAGCATTGACCGGGGATATTCATTATGAAGTAAGTCCGGTTCAAGACAGACGATCTTTTCCAATTGCTTTTTTGTTAATTGGGAAAATGGTTGCAGCAGGAAGCAATAGTAAATCAACTGCAGCATCAACAAGCCAGGGTTCAGGACTCAGTGGACAGAATCGCGAATGGTTCCGGGAAGTGGCTGATTGTATGCAGGAAATGGTTTGGATGAGTGATTATCAGCAACAACTTGTTTTTGTAAACAAAGCATGGCTAAAATACCGGGGAACCGTGATGGATCAGGAAATGGGGAATGGATGGATGGAGTCGGTTTATGCTGAAGACCGTTTTCAACTGGAGCAATCTTTAACTACCTCTTTTGCGGGCAGAAAGCCTTTTACAGGGCAGTTCAGAATTAAAAAATACGATGGTAGTTACCGATGGGTAGAAATGCAGGGGAGTCCGATGTTCAGTAATCTGGGTGATTTTATTGGTTATACAGGAACATTACAGGATATCACGCATATTAAAGAGCTGCAACTTCAGCTGAACCGGCAAAAGGAAATGCTGGAAGTATCCAAAATAGAGTTTACCAAGTTTACAAAAATTGCACAGCGTATTAATGTGGTAATTATTTTATGCGATCCGGGTTACAGAATTACCTGGGTAAACGATAGCTTTGTTAAGCTTACCGGATTCCCTCTGCGTGAAGTAAATGGTAAAGACCCTCTGGTTATTCTTTCGGGGCAGGATACTGATCCTGTTGTAGCCGATAAGTTGAAGAAAACAATTGAACAGGGAAAGAGCCTCAGAACTGAAATTGTATTTTATGCCAAGAACGGCAATAAAATCTGGCTCGATTTAAAATTGGAAACCTTATTTGATAAGGAAGGGAATGTACTGGGTTATCTGACGATTCAAAATGATATCACTAAGAAGAAAATGACGGAAAAAGATGTGGAAGAGCAAATGACCCACTTGAAACAAATTTCTGATATTGCTTCTTTTGAACTAAGGCATGAATTTTCTAAAATTCTGCAAATACTACAGACTGCTAAGTTTCAACAGAACAGTCTGGAAACTTATCAGCAGATATTGGCAGATATTGAGTCGTCTGCGAACACAATGAATCATGCCATTCTGAAAATTTCAGACGAAGTAAGTTTTGCTTCTTCAAGTAATTTAGCACTGAATAAATTCTTATTAAATCAGGCTATTGAAGAAATTATATTGATAGATGATGACCACATGATTAACAAACTGAATACAGTTATCATCCGCAATGTGATTCCCAATATGACGGTAACCGTTTTTGATAATATTGATGAAGCGCTTGAATACTTAAAGAATAATCCAACCCACAAAAGAAAAATATTCCTTGACTTAAACTTTATGGGAAGAAACGGATGGGATTTTCTGGAGGAATATGAACGTATGAATCAACCCTGGCCAGTAATCATCTTAACTTCTTCAATTGATCATAATGATTATGAGAAATCAAAAAAGTATTCCAATGTTACCCACTTTATAACAAAGCCGCTTACGGTTCCGCAATTTGAGGAGTTGAGTGCATTGGATGAAGCTTCTCCAGTTGGGAGTTAAATGTCTTTTTCATTAATGCACCATTTGCATAAACTTTCATGGGATGTAATGTCTGCAAAATAATGAGTAAATCAATCATGGTTTTAAAGTAGAATGCGCCATTGTTTGTAATTTTTCTATTGTAATCAGAATCGTAGGCAACAATGGGAAGTTGCATGTACATGGCTTCTACTATCGAATAGGTTTCATCGGGCTGGCGGTAGGCATCTATAAAAATAAAGCAATTGGTCCTCAGCATATTTAAGGTTCTAAGCTGAATTTGCGGGTCAAGCATTTTAATCAGGTAGTTATTCTGATATCTGTCTAACAAAGTCTGACCATAGGCAGTTGATTTCCAGTTGGCCACTGCCACAATAGGGTATTGATTTAATCTGATAAAACTTTCAAATACAATATGGATATCATTTTCTGGTTCGGCATCAGTAATCATTAATGCATATTTGCCATAAAGAAAAGGGAACAGCGTATGGTCTTTTGTTTGAATAATTTCATGGGTGCATTGTTCGTGTAATGCTCTTTTATTCATTTGATGGAAAACGTTTTCTATCTGCTTGTCTGTATCCATTCTTTTAAATTGTCTGTTCAAAAAGATTTTGATGTGCTTCAGCAATTTTGTTCCAGTGAAATTGTTCGTTCACCATGCGGAGTGAATTTCTTCTTTTTACATTCCAGTTGTTGTATTTGATATCCTGAAGACATTTTAGCATCAATTTTGCCAATTGTTTATAGTTGTTCTCTTCTAAAACATAGCCGGCATTGTAGTTTTGTATATACTGGCTTATCTGAAAATTACCAGATACAATAGATGGAACAGCTACTGATGCTGCTTCTAGAACGGAAGATGGGAAAAATTCGTTACGCGATGGTCTCAGGAAAAGATCAACCTGATGCAGGAGGTCAAATTTTGCCCTGCCATTAGGAATGGATTTAATTTTTACAAAGTCTTCAATATGATATTCCATTATTAAACCTGAGAGTAACTCCTGATCCTTGCCTTCTCCAATCAGCCAAAGGCTTCCATTTTCCAGGTACTTGTTTTTATAATCGGAAAAGGCTTTTAATATAATATCCAATCCAAAAGATTTGCAATCGAATTCGCCCATGAAGGCAAATACCGGTACTTCGTTTTTTTTGCTTTTGTATTGTTGAGGTAGTTGAATAAAAGATTCCATATGTAATGACAATGATTCAACCTTAGGTTGCCAATACAATGCCAAAGCTTTTCCTGATGTATATCATTGATTTTCAAATAATTGATATACAATATTTCTTTCCGATTTTCCCGATTTGGGAATCAGGGCTTATTTTGAGACAACTAAATGGGGGTAGTCTGCTTTTATCTGATCAATCACCATCATCATGGCTTGTGAAACCCAGTTTGCTTTGTGTATAATGTCTTCAGGAGGTGGATTTTTTTGGGCTGCTTCCTCTATATACCGAATGGTTTGAATGGCAGATTGAATTCCCATACTGCGTATGGCAGATTTAATTCTGTGAGCCGTACGCTCCACTTGTCTCCAGTCTTTATTCCTGGCTGTTTCCTGGAGTAATTCAATATCCTCAGGCATCGTTTGTAAAAACAGGCCAATCATTTTATCTATGAATGCTTTTTGGTATTTACCCATTCCCATTAAATGGGCCTCACTATATAATTTTTCGTTTGTAGGGTTTATCAAATGTTCATTATCGCTGCTGAAACAAAAATCATTTTTTTGCATGCATTGTAAAATCACCATCAGAAATTCCTCTTCCAGAAAGGGTTTGCTGATATAGCCATTCATGCCTGCATTCAGGTATTTTTGCTTATCGCCTTCCAACGCATTTGCGGTTAAGGCAATAATTGGGATGGTGCTATTGGGAGAATCCTGCATGCTTCTGATTATGGATGTAGCCTGAATTCCGTCTATATAAGGCATGGAAATATCCATTAGAATTAAATCGAAGGAAAAGTTTTGCACTTTTTCTATTGTTTCTCTTCCATCAATGGCTTCCGTAACATAAACGCCCTTCTCTTCCAGTATTGATCGGGCAATGAATTGGTTCATTTCAACATCTTCAGCCAGCAGTACACGTAATCCCTTTAGCTGATTATAGTCTGTAATGGCAAATGCAGGCTGGGTTGCCTGCGCACTTGATTTAAATGGCAGCTGAATACTGAATATACTGCCCGCATCTATTTTACTTTCAACACCAATTCTGCCACCCATCAGGTTAACGAGGTTTTTAACAATGCTTAAGCCTAATCCAGTGCCACCGTATTTTCTGGATGTGGCAGAATCTGCCTGCTGATAAGGTTGAAATAAAGATTCAATCTTGTCTTCCGGAATGCCTATTCCACTATCTTTTACTTCAATTCTAATAAATATATCTTCTGGTGTTTCCGTTATGGTCTGCAATTTTATTTCAACACTTCCCTTGTCTGTAAACTTGATGGCATTGGCTAATAAATTGGTAACTATCTGACTTAATCGATAGGGGTCTCCAACCACTTCCAGGGGGTGTCCGATTGAATCGTGAAAACTAAGCTGGATATTTTTCTCTTTAGCTTTGTATTGAAAGCTTTCTGTTAGTAAAGCAAGTTTTTCATTCAGCAAAAATTGAATGTTTTCCAGTTCAATTTTGCCTGCAGATATTTTCTCGAAATTTAAAATATCATTGACGATTACCAGTAAATTGTTCGCGGCATCCTTAATCATGCCGGTCATTTTTTGTTGTTTCTGATTCAGTTTTGTTTTGGCAAGTAACCCGGCAATCCCAAGAATTCCATTCATGGGAGTTCTGATTTCATGGCTTACATTTGCCAGAAATAAATCTTTTGCTCTGGCTAGTTCATCTGTTTTCTTTTTTGCCTGAATCAATTCGTCTTCAATCTGAACTCTTTCGGTTATATCTGTATGAAGTCCTATAATCATTTCCAGTTCGCCATCTTCATTCAGTACAGGATGAAGGTTTCTTAAGATATAACTGATTTCACCATCTGTATCCGTCTTTCGCTCTTCTATAATACCTCCTTTTTTATGGTGAATTACCTGCTCAAAAAGATCCTGATAATTAGATACTTTATTATCTTTTAATTCAGGAAGGGAATTGCCTGCGCCTTTTTTTCCTATCAGCCATTCAATAATCCATTGTCTTAATTCAGGATCCTTAATGGCAATAGGATTTAAAAACAGGTCGGCGTATTCAGGACTTAATACGGCAATATCTGCAGGCAGGTAGCTTAGTATTTTTTCGTAAATATTTTTTTGCTTCTCCAGTTTTTTTTCAAGTGTATATTTTAATGTCGCATCTGTATAATACCAGATATGACCTGCATATATATCCTGCTGAAACAGCGGTATATAGTCCCTTTCAATGATCATTCCATTTCTGAATTCCAATATATCATTTCTAACCTGAATCCGGTTACTCAGTATTTCATTTGTTCGCTGATGAAAATGATAGGGATTAGAGAAAAGGGTTTCATCAATCTGATGGTTGCTATATAAGTCTGTGCCAATTAAATTTTGAATAGGAGCGCTGATGTTGAAAAGCTGACAAAAAGATTCATTGATGCTAATTACCAAACCTGATTCATTTTCAATTAAAATGCCCGTCTGCAAATGTTGATTGATACTGTTGATTACTTCAGTTCCTGTAAAGGAATATTCTGTTTTTTCTGTCTTGTTTAGTTTTCTCTGTAATAACAGCAGCTCATTTTCTTTCTGCAATAATTTTTTTTCGGCAGCATACCTTGCCGCTCTTTCCATTTCCAGCTCTATGGATAGTAGTTTAGAAGGGGTATTTGTATTGTCTGCCATGCGAATTATTTAATTAATTCACCTCTTTGCATCATTCTGTAAATGGTTGATTTGCCAATATCCAGTTTTTTGGAAACGGCAATTACATCCTGGTTGTATTTATTAAGGAAATACTGGATAATTTGTTTTTCATATTCCTTTAAAGTTGTTTCCTTAAATAACAGGTTGCCCATCTGGTCACTGGCGTCTATATTGATATCGCTTGGATAAATCAGGTCCGATTCAGACATTACAACTGCCAGTTCAATAATAGATTTTAGTTCTCTGATATTTCCGGGGTAGTCGTATTGTTTTAGTTTTGCAATTGATTCCGCTGTTAATGTTTTCAGGGGAAGTCGGTTGTCGCTGCAAAAACTCTGAATAAAATGCTTGGCCAGAATTAAATAGTCGTTGTCTCTTTCTCTTAAGGGGGGGAGTTCTATGGGCAGACCTAAAAGCCTGTAATACAGGTCTTCTCTGAATTTTTTTTCCTGCACTTCTTTCAGCAGGTTTCTATGCGTTGCTACAATTATTCTAACGTCAATCGGAATTACTGCGTTGCCCCCAATTCTGGTAATTTCCCTTTCCTGTAAAACCCTCAAAAGTTTAGCCTGAAGATGAATGTCCATTTCAGCAATTTCATCCAGGAATAGAGTGCCTTTGTTGGCTTCCTCAAATTTACCTATCCGTTTTCCCTGGGCACCGGTAAATGCACCTTTCTCGTGTCCGAATAATTCACTTTCCAGCAAATCCGGGGGAATGGCAGCAACATTAATGGCAACGAAAGGATATTTATGTCTTGTTGAGTTATAGTGAATGGCTTTGGCTACCATTTCCTTTCCGGTTCCGGTTTCTCCGGTTAGGGATACCGTAATATTTGTTTTAGCTGCTTTGTCTATCAGTGCAAAAACTCTTTGAATGGAATCACTTTGTCCAATGATTACTTTTGAAAAATCATAATTTTTTTTCAATTCATTCTTCAGTTGTTCCACTTCCTTTTTAAGCCCCTTGATTTCCTGCAGGTGAAGCAACACATTCCATAACCGGTCTTTGGTATCCTCGTCTTTTACAATATAATCGAATGCACCTGATTTTAATAGTTCCACCGCAGTGGTAATCTGATCCTGTCCGGAAATAATAATGACTTCAGTTTCCGGATAACGCTCTTTTATTTTTTTAATACCTTACTGCCATCTGCGTCTCCTTCTGCCAGTGCGTAGTCCAGTGTTACTACATCTGGTTGTTCGTGTAGTTGTTGAAAAAATGCTTTTTCTGTTTCAAATCTGCTAACCTGGTAATCAGGGTTCAGAGACAGATAATGTTCCAGCATGGTGCCATACCAGAGGTCATCTTCCAGAATGAAGATTTTGAGTGGTTTTGTTGGTCTCATTGGATTTTCTTGGTCCTCCAATTTAGTGTAATTTCTTGCCGAAATAGTGATTTTATTCCCAAAAAGGGAAATTCAGTCTCAAAAAAATTAGATTTTTAAGCGTTTTTTTATACTAACTGATTGATTATTATAATATTAATAATCGGCATATTATTTTCTACGTCCTACTTAAATATTATCGATGAATCCGCAGTCTTTACATACAGGTTGGTTGCCTGCTGAAGTATCCCAGGCTTCTTTGTTAGAAGAAATCTATAATAAGTTGCCAGATATGGTTTTTTTGTTTGATGTGAAGGAGCGTAAATTCATCATGCGCAATCCGGCACTGAATCATATGTTGGGTTTTGAACACCTGAAAGATCAGGAAATTAATTGCATTTCATTGAGAACGCTGATACATCCGGAAGATTGGAGAGGCGTGCAGGCTGCGGTTACCAATGTGGGAACGGGAGAGCAGGCGGTAGTGGAAGTGGAATGCAGGTGTATGGACAAAATGCAGCAATATCAATTCTTTCATACGAGATTGTCCGTATTTGAAAAACAGGGGGAGGACATACTTTATATACTTGGAATTGCACAAAATATAACCGAGCGAAAGAAAATTGAACTGCAAAGCCAGTTGTTTAAAAACCGTTTACAGGAATTATCCTTTATTACCTCGCATGAAATGCGCCATGAATATGCTAAGATTCAATCCATTGTTAATCTGATGGATAATCAGTTTATTTCGGACGCGGAAAGAATTGAATTAATAGCTGAGGCCAGGAAGTCTATACAACTGATTAACTCAGCCATTTTTAAATTGAATCACAAACTGTCTTTTAACCAACACGATGAAACTTTTGATATGAATAAGGAGAATGAATCATTTAAGAAAATTATATTCATTGATGACGATGTATTAACCAATGTGCTGAATAGAAAAATTGTGCAGGCACTTATGCCTGAAATGCCGGTAGAAGTATTCATAGACATAGACGATGCCTTGGATTTTATAAAAACTTCGGGGGAACTCCAGCAAACCCTGATTTTTCTGGATATTAATTTTCCAGGCAGGGGAGGCTGGGATTTTCTGGATGAATACATCACCCATTCCGAAGCAGCCAACGTAATTGTGCTGTCATCTTCCATTGATAACCGGGACAGAGAAAAAGCCAGAAGCTATTCTGCTGTAATTGATTATATCACCAAACCCCTGTCTTTTGATTTTATCAAGACTTTTTTTGAAGAATTGAGATCTTTTCAGCAAGAAAAACAAGGATAGTGTAAAGCTCAATTTCTTATCTTTAACGCAGTATTACCGACAAAAGGGTAGTTGGAAACATATGCGTATACTTATTGCAGATGATCATGGATTAATCCGGGAGGGTTTGAAAAAGATTTTACTGGAGTCTTTGCCATTTGCCGAAATTCATGATGTCTCCGATTCTGCCGAATTATTTAAAAAGTCCATCAAGGAGCCCTGGGATATTATTATTTCAGATATCAGTATGCCCGGCTATTCCGGAATTGAGATTTTAAAGCAGATTAAAACCCATGTGCCCAATACCCCTGTATTAATGCTAAGCATGCATTCACCTGAACAATATGCTGTAAGAGCTATTAAAGCAGGTGCATCCGGCTATCTTACCAAGGAAAGTGCACCTTATGAGCTGGTTACCGCCGTACAGCAAATTTTAGCCGGGAGAAAATACATTACCAACCGGGTGGCAGAAGTACTGGCCAGTTCTCTGGAAACCGACTCTTCCAAGTTGCCGCATGAAAACCTTTCTGACCGTGAATTTGAAGTGTTGAAAAAGCTGGTAGAAGGTAAATCGGTTTCTGAAATAAGCGAGATGCTCTCTTTGAATATTAATACAATAAGTACCTACCGTGCCCGGATACTCGATAAAATGGGACTCAGAAGCAATGCTGATTTAATCAGGTATGCGATTGAGCACAAGATTTCTGATTTGTAGTGATAACACTACAAGTTGTCGTTTTTTTATAGGTCTTAATCCCTATTTACTACTACAATGATTTGCCAATTAGTTTTTTAGTATTGCATTTTAGGATGCTTGCATCCAGTTTAAAATTCAATTTCCTGAAAAACCAATTGTAGTAACTTAACTACAAAAGCTTTGTGGGCCAGCCCTACAAAGCTTTCTTTTTTGATAGAGTACATTTGATTAATAACCATTTTATGAGAACTTCCTCTATCAACGTGTTGATTGTAGAAGATGCTGCAATTATTGTTCAGCAACTCAATCATCTATTAATGGATCAGGAATCCAGATTAGAATTGCATTTTGCGGAGACCGCAGAGCAGGGTTTGAGGATTGCGCAGGAAAATTTTCCGGATGTATTTATTCTGGACATACAGTTGCCAGGCCAGAGCGGAATTGAATTGCTGAACCAGATTAAGTTATCCTTTCCTTCCAGACAGCCGCTGGTGATTTTCTTAACGAATATGCCTAATGCTACTTATCGTCAGGCCTGTCTGAAAAAGGGAGCTCATTTTTTTCTGGATAAGTCAAGAGATTTTCTGATGTTGCCGGATATTATTCACCAGTATATTTCAAACGACAATTTTTTGCAATCCATTTCTCCACTTCCAAATACAAGTTTATGCAGTTCGACGAGTTAAAAGATACTGTGGTTGTGGATTACAATAAGTTCGGACAATATGTATTGGCTATTGATACGAACGGAGAAATTATGTATTGCAATGATGCATTTCAGGTATTGTATCAATTGCAGGGGATTTCTGTTGTAGGTATTTCTATTGAAGCATTGTTCAATCACCAGGAAGCAGGTCTTATCAGGAATTCGATGCAGCAACTGCTGCAGCCTGCTTCAAAGCCAAAAGAACTGCAACTCAAATATCCCGGAAGTTCACCGATGCGGAATACTATTCTTTTTTCGGTTCAGCCCATCACAGATAAAAAAGGTAAAATGACAGGAGTTTTGCTGAAGGGGGATTTAAAAGTTCCGGCTCCTGAAAACCGGAAACCCCTTCTGGTACCCCAAACAGGCGTGTCTGAAGGGAAGGGACAATCATCAGGATCTGTTGAGCATTGTTTTAATGAATTGGCAGAGTTTATGCCCGATTTAATGTGGATGACCAACCACCATCATCAGATTACCCATATTAATAAGGCCTGGCAGCAATATTGCGGAACAAATAAGGAAGAACAATTGGGAGAAGGCTGGATGAAACAGATTCATCCGGAAGATATTGAAAAAGTAATTGCAGACAGAAAATCAGCTTTTGCCATTCAGCAACCTTATAACCTGGTTTACCGCTTTAAAAAACAGGATGGTAATTTTCGCTGGATGAATATGAAAGGCAATCCTGTTTATGATGTACAGGGAGTTTTTCTTGGGTATACTGGTTTGTGTCTGGATATTACTGCTGTAAAAGAAGCCCAGATTCAAATCAGAAGACAGCAGGAATTAATGGAGAGCACTAAAATTGAATTCGGCAAATTCACAAAAATTGCTCAAAAAATCGGAAGCATTATTATCATGTGTAATGCGGATAACCGGATTACCTGGGTAAATGATGCATTTGTAAAAACGACCGGGTATACCTTGAAAGAAGTTACCGGAAAAACACCCGGAAGTTTTTTAAAAGGTCCTGAGACAAGTAAAGAGACATTAGATAGAATCCGGAAGGTAATTGAACAGGGTAAGGGAATCAGAACAGAAATTTTATATTACACCAAGAGTGGGGCCCGTATCTGGCTAGATTTAATGATTGAATCCTTGTTCGACAAAGACGGGGTAATAACAGGGTATATAACCATTCAGAAAGACATTACCCTTAAAAAAATATCAGAGAAGGAAGTGCTTGAGCAAATGAGTCATCTCAAGAAAATTTCTTTTATTACTTCCCATGAACTAAGACATGAGTTCTCCAAAATTTTGCAGTTGTTACAGACTGCTAAATTTCAGGACCATAATCTGGCAACCTATGCACAGATTTTTACTGATATTGAACATTCAGCCAATCTGATGAATGACGCAATATTCAAGCTGAATGATCAGATTAATTTTGCTTCTTCGAACAGTATTTCTCTGAATAAATATTTGTTGAATCAGGCCATAGAAGAAATTTGTCTGGTAGATGATGATCACCTGGTAAATAAACTGAATGAACTGATTATCCGCAACGTAATGCCAACCATGCCTGTACACACATTTGATCAGGTAGATACTGCATTGCAATATGTAAAAGAGAATCCAAATACCAAGCGTAAGATATTTCTGGATTTGAATTTTTCCGGAAGGTCGGGCTGGGATTTTCTTCATGAATACGAAAAACTAAGTCATCCATGGCCGGTTGTTATTCTAACTTCTTCCATTGACCATGTTGATTATGAACGTTCCAAGAAATTTTTAAACGTTACCCATTTTATAACCAAGCCACTCACGATTGAACAGTTTGAAAAACTGAGTGAAATGGAACATTTGATGGTGCACTAGTGTTCAATGCGATTGTTCTGCCATCCAATTAAAATTACGCCTGCAATTACCAGTGCAGTGCCCAGTATTTGGGTAATTAAAATGGGTTCGTTCAGAAATATGGATGCCTGTATAATGGTAGAAACAGGTCCGATGCTGGTGATGATGGATGTGTTGTTGCTGCCAATCCTTTTCATACCTGAGCTGATCATAAAAGAGGGAATCACCGTGGCAATAATGGCCAATGCCAGACTATACCATCCCAATTCCCAGCTCATCGTTACTGTTTGCCATTGTTTTTTTACTAAGAAATGGAGGAATATTCCCGCGGTTGCGGCCAGCATTGCATAAGCGGTATAGCGGGTTGCTCCTGCTTTTGTAACCATTCTGCCGGTTCCAACCAAATAAAATGAATAGGTAACCGCACATAAAAAAACCATGAAAGAGCCAAAATAAAATGAATCATTCTGCTGTACCGTACCCAATTCAGCATAATAGGCAATTCCAATCCCTGTATAGGTAATACCTAATGCCAGTAACTGAATGCGGGTAATTTTTTGCTTGAACAGGTAAGTGTTCAGGAGAACGGCAAATGTGGGATACAAAAACAATATCAGTCTTTCCAGTCCGGCAGAAATGTATTGAAGACCAATGAAGTCGAATAAACTACTCAGGTAATATCCAAGTACTCCCAGCAAAATTATCCAGCGGAAATCTCTTTTGCTGAGCGGTTGTACATTTTCTTTCTTGCCCGCCAGCCAGGCAGCGGCAATATAAAAGGGTAGAGACAATAACATTCTTAACGTAAGCAATGTAATTGCATCTACCCCTGTATTTTTAAAAGCGAGTTTTACCCAGATGGCTTTGGTGGAAAACAGAATGGCTCCGCCAATGCTTATTAAAAAGCCTTGCAGAAACAATTTAGATTGCTTCTCCTGAGGCATTTTAAACACTTACATTAAAATCTCTTAATGCATCATTAAGACTGGTCTTTAAGTCGGTACTGGCTTTTCTTTGACCAATGATTAGTGCACAGCTTACCTGGTATTCTCCTGCATTGAATTTCTTGGTGTAGCTACCAGGAATTACCACGCTTCTGGCCGGAACCCTTCCTTTCATCTCAATGGGTTCAGGTCCGCTTACATCAATGATTTTGGTGGATTGGGTTAGTACCACATTGGCCCCCAATACAGCTTCTTTTTCTACAATTACTCCTTCTACCACAATACACCTGCTTCCAATAAAGCAACCATCTTCAATAATAACCGGGCTGGCTTGTAAAGGCTCCAGTACACCACCAATTCCAACACCGCCACTCAGGTGTACATGCTTGCCAATTTGTGCGCAACTGCCTACGGTAGCCCATGTGTCAACCATCGTTCCTTCATCAACATAAGCACCAATATTTACATAGCTGGGCATCAATACCACATTCGGAGCAATATAGGCTCCGTATCTTGCTGTAGCAGGGGGAACGGCTCTTACACCCAGTTCCTTGTAGTTTTTCTTTAATAACATTTTATCGTAGAACTCAAAGGGGGGCATTTCCCAGGTTTGCATTTCCTGAACGCCAAAATACATGAGTATGGCTTTTTTAACCCATTCGTTAACTACCCATCCATTTTCTCCCGGGCTGGCTACTCTCAGCTGTCCCTTATCAACAGCTTCAATTACCTGTTTTACGGCATCACTGTATTGGGTATCCTTTAATAAGGATCTGTCATTCCAGGCGGCTAATATTAAGTCTTGAGGCATATTTCAATTTTGGGCAAAAGTACAGTATTTCAGTTTTGTGTAGTTTTGCCGGATGCAAAAATTGCTGATTATTCAAACCGCATTTATTGGAGACGTGGTGTTGGCAACCGGATTACTGGAGTCCATTCACGAAGCATATCCGCAGACTCAGATAGATGTATTGGTTAGAAACGGCAATGAGTCATTATTCACCGGCCATCCCTTTGTTCATAAAGTGCTTGTTTGGCAAAAGAAACAGCACAAGTACAGGAATCTGATGCAGCTGTCTTTAGCAGTAAGGAAGGAATCTTATGATATGGTTATCAACCTGCAACGCTATGCTGCAACCGGATGGATTACCTGTTTTTCGGGTGCCAGAGAAAAAATAGGATTCAATAAAAATCCCTTTCGGTTTTGCTATACCCGAACCATTGTGCATAGTATGGATGCAGGAAAGGGGGGTCATGAAATCAACAGAAATTTTCAATTGATCGGGCATATGAAAGGGGTGCAGTTGAAAAAGCCTGTTTTATATCCTACTGCATCCGATCTGGAAAAATTGCTACCCTATCAGCATCAACCCTATATCTGTATTGCCCCATCCTCGGTATGGGCAACCAAACAGTTCCCCAAGGAAAAATGGATTGCCTTTCTGGATGCACTGCCCCAAAACATTAAAGTGTATGTGCTGGGTGGTCCCGGTGATGTTTTACTCTGCAATGAAATTATTGAAGCCAGCAGCACCAATAATGCCGTTAACCTTGCCGGTAAATTGAATTTTCTGTCATCTGCTGCCCTCATGAAAAATGCCTTGATGAACTATGTAAATGATTCGGCTCCCATGCATTTTTGCTCTTCAGTAGATGCGCCTGTAACCGCCATTTACTGTTCTACGGTTCCCGGATTTGGATATGGTCCGTTAAGCACTCTTAGTTATACTGTAGAAGTGAAGCAGGCCCTGGATTGCAGGCCTTGCGGATTACACGGGAAAACTGCCTGTCCTCAGGGGCATTTTAATTGCGGATTTCAAATTGAAATTGCACAATTAATGGCCACTCTTCCCGCCCTGACTAAACAATAGTACATTTGCAGCAATGATGATTTCGTTTACTGAAAAGGAGGAAGCTGTATTCAGGCAAATAGGTGCACTTGCAGATCAAATGAGCATGCCCTGCTACCTGATTGGTGGTTTTGTAAGAGATAAGATAATTGGAAGAAATACCAAGGATGCAGATATTGTTTGTCTGGGGGATGGAATTGAACTGGCACATTTATTTGCAAACCGGTTGAATCCTCAGCCCGCTGTTGCGTTTTTTAAAAATTTTGGAACCGCACAGGTAAAGTGGGAAGATTTTGAGATTGAATTTGTAGGAGCAAGAAAGGAAAGTTACCAGCATAGCAGCCGGAAGCCACAGGTTTCAGAAGGGACTTTGGAAGACGATCAGAACAGAAGGGATTTTACCATCAACGCAATGGCCATTGCCTTGAATGC
>NZ_KI866530.1:459077-460205 GCF_000511175.1 Sediminibacterium salmoneum NBRC 103935
TAAAATTTTTTCCAAATTAAAGCTGCCTTTGCATGAACCCATGAAATATGTGCAGAAACTGGTGTTGCTGCATTTGCGACCCATCAGTTTAACCAAGGAAAATATTACGGACAGTGCGGTAAGGCGATTGTTGTTTGATGCGGGTGAAGATATTGATGATTTAATGAAGCTTTGTTCAGCTGATATTACCAGCAAGAACAAACAAAAAGTGCAGCGATATCTACAGAATTTCGCGTTGGTAAAAGAACGAATGGCAGAAGTGGAAGCCAAGGATCAGCTGAGAAACTGGCAGCCTCCCATTACGGGTGAACTGATTATGGAGGTGTTTGGATTGAATCCCGGTAAGCAGGTAGGTATTTTAAAGGATGCCATCAGAGAAGCCATTCTGGATGGAATCATCCCCAATCAACAAGAAGCAGCCTATGTATTTATGTTAGAAAAAGGGGCAGAACTGAACTTAAAACCCGTTAAATAATCGCTATTTTGCACCCTGTTACAATCGATCATAAAAGCACTAATCAATAAAACCGGCGGAATGGCAATTTTAAAATTTAGAATATACCTGGAAGAGGATGATGCAGTTTACAGAGATGTGGTGATTAAGCATACACAGTATTTTCTTGATTTGCATTTTGCTATTTTAAAGGCATTTGAATTTGATACCAAACACCAGGCTACTTTTTACAGGAGCAATGACAACTGGTTAAAGGGGAGGGAAATCAGTTTTGAAAAATACGATAAAGCCTATAGGGTAGATCCCCTGTTGATGGCAGAAACAACCATTGGTTCTGAAATCCAGGACGTAAATCAGAAATTCATATATGAATATGATTTTGCCAAAGGCTGGACATTCTTAGTAGCCCTGATAAGTGTAAATAAAGAAGAAAACCCCAAATTAACTTATCCATCTGTTTCAAGAATTGAGGGGATTGGTCCTCAGCAATATGGCACCAAGAGTTTGCTGGGAGACAAGTTTGCCGATATTGAAGAGAAATACGATCTGAACGAAGCCGCGGATGGCTTTGGAGAAGAAGGGGAGGAAGCTGCCAGTGAAGCAGACGGAGATGATGATGGTTTTGGTGGTGAAGAGCAAAGGGATGATTTTGAAGACTAAGCCAACTGTATATA
>NZ_KI866530.1:460276-503109 GCF_000511175.1 Sediminibacterium salmoneum NBRC 103935
GGCAAAACTACCTTTGCAATAGAACTGGCCAGGCACCTGGGTACTTCTATCATTTCTGCCGATTCCAGACAATGTTTTAAAGAACTGGCCATTGGGGTAGCAAGGCCCGGTGAGACTGAACTAGCTGCAGTTAAACATTATTTTATTGCAGACCACTCCATCAGTGAAAATCTTAATGCAGCTTATTTTGAACAATTTGCACTGCAAAAGACAGCTGAGTTATTGGCGCAAAACGAATCACTTGTAATGGTTGGCGGAACCGGGTTATATATCAAAGCTTTTTGCGAAGGAATTGATCCCATGCCCACTATTGATCCTGCCATACGAGAAGCCATCATTGCTTCCTATGAAGCTAAGGGCATGATATGGCTGCAATCTGAAATTAAACACAGAGATCCTGCCTTCTGGGAAGTGGCGGAACAAATGAATCCTCAGCGATTAATGCGGGCTTTGGAAGTGTTGAATGCAACCGGTAAGTCCATTCTTCATTTCAGAAATGCAATAAAAAAAGAGCGTCCTTTTCGCATTGTAAAAATCGGGCTTGAAATGCCAATGGAATTATTGACCAAAAGAATTCATCAACGGGTGGATGAAATGGTAGCGGCTAGTTTGTTTGAAGAAGCCGCATCTGTAATAGCTTATCGCAACCAGACTGCGTTGCAGACAGTGGGGTATAAAGAAGTGTTTGATTATATGGATGGTAAAATATCCAGAGATCAGGCCATAGAGCAAATCAAGATTCATACGCGACAATACGCCAAACGCCAGATGACCTGGTTTAAAAAAGATCCGGAATTTGTATGGTTCAATGCAGGGGCACTATCCATGGAAGCCTTAATAGCACAAGTTGTTGAACTATAATTCCAATGCCTTAGTTTTTTATTTTTAGATTAGTAAATATTTACTTCTCTCTCTAAAAGTATACCGAATTTTTCCTGAACGCTTTCAATGATTTCACTGGATAAAGCATAGATTTCTGTGCCGCTTGCCTTGCCGTAATTCACCAGTACCAATGGTTGCAATGGATAGCATCCTGCATCTCCTTTTCGATATCCTTTCCAGCCTGTTTGTTCAATCAGCCAGGCAGCAGGTACTTTGGTCATGAACTTATCGTTACCCGGAAAACCCGGAATTTCAGGATATAATTTCTGTAGTGCTTCGTAAAAGGTTTGATGAATGACCGGGTTTTTAAAAAAGCTGCCGGCATTTCCAATTTTAGTTGGGTCTGGTAATTTGCTTTGCCGAATCTGAATGACTGCATTGGCAATGGCTTCAATACTCAATTCCTTCACTCCCATTTGTTCCAGTGCCTGTTCAATATTTCCATAATTAACTGTGAACTTAGGTTGCTTTCTTAATTTGTAGGTAACCGAAACAATCAGGAACTGATTGCGAAGCGATTGTTTAAAAATACTTTCCCTGTATCCGAATTTGCATTGGGCATGAGTAAATGAAACCATCTCTCCATCGGGTAAGTGCAACGCATCCAAACTTTCAAAAACGTCTTTGATTTCAACACCATAGGCGCCAATATTTTGCATAGGAGAAGCACCCACATTCCCCGGTATAAGGCTCAGGTTTTCAATTCCCTGGTATTTGTTTTCTACACAAAACTGTACAAAGGAATGCCAGTTTTCTCCTGCCATTGCTTTGATGTAAACGAAGTGGTCATCTTCTTTTATTTTGCTGATCCCCTTTAGATTATTCTGGAGAACCAGTCCGTCGTAGTCGTGCGTAAATAATACATTACTTCCGCCACCCAATATTAGCAATCGCTGTTGTTGGGTTTTATTCCATTCCAATATTTCCTTTACTTCGTTCAGGCTATCAGCGGGTACAAAATGTCTGGCCAAAACATCAATCCCAAAGCTATTATAGGGTTGCAAAGAAATATTAGGTGCTATTTTTTTCATTTTTAATAAACAGGGTCGGTGTTTGGAATAATATGAACAGATCTGTATCGCTGATGCGTATGCAGAATGAGCATTTGTTGCTGTATGGCTATTTTGCAGGACTGAACCGTTTTTGCATCCTTGGGTAGCTTTATCAGCAGCTCCCAAAGATATTGGTTCCTGATTCTGTCTACAACAGGTTGTGAAGGACCGTTGATATATTGACCAAATAGTGGCGATAGTCCCTGCTTCATCATATTGGCAGCTTCTTCTGCAATCTGTTTGTCCTTGTGTTTAAAAATTACCTGTATCAATCTTGTAAAAGGAGGGTAATGGAATTCTTTTCTGTTGGCAATTTCAAATTGATACAATCCCTGATAGTGGTGTTGCTGCACAAAAGGGAGAACCGGATGGTGAAGATTACTTACCTGAACCAATACTTTGCCCAGTCCATCTTTTCTGCCCGCTCTTCCGCTAACCTGTTCCATTAACTGATAAGCTCTTTCATTAACCCTGAAGTCAGTGAAATTTAATATACCATCGGCGTCTACAATCCCTACCAGATTTACTTTTTCAAAATCCAGTCCTTTCACTACCATCTGCGTGCCCACCAGGATATCTATCTTGTGTTGCTCAAATTGTTTTATGAGATTATCATGGTCGTGTTTGCCACGGATACTATCGTAATCCATTCTGGCAATTACGGCTTCCGGAAAAGCTTCGGCTACCAGTTCTTCTATTTTTTCTGTACCAAAATTTTTCTGAATAAAATGATGGCTGCCGCAAGCATGACAGGTTTGAAGCAGGGGATAGATGGTGCCACAGTAATGACAGGATAATTTCTGTTTAGCCTTATGAAAAGTCAGGGTTACATCGCAATGATTGCAATGGGGTATCCATCCGCAGGTATCGCAAAGCAGATAAGGCGCATAGCCTCTTCTGTTCTGAAAAAGAATAACTTGTTTTTTATTGTTTAGGGCTTCCTGAATTGCCGACAGTAATTCATCTGAAAGAGGTTTGGCACTTCTTTCTTTTGCAGGTATCTTTTTTAAATTGATCAGTTGAATTTCCGGAAGAGCTACATCTGCAAATCTTTCAGTTAAGGTTACCAGACCATATTTCCTCTGTTCCACATTGTAATAGCTTTCAATAGATGGGGTAGCGGAGCCTAGCAATACTTTTGCTTTAAACAGGGATGCATAATAAATGGCCGTATCTCTGCTATGGTATCTGGGTGCAGGATCCTGTTGCTTGTAAGAAGCATCGTGCTCTTCGTCGCAGATAACCATACCCAGGTTGTTAAAGGGTAAAAACAAAGCAGATCGGGCACCCAAGACTACTTTGGTTTCTCCTGAGTTTATTTTATTCCAGATTTCAACGCGTTCGTTGGGATTGAATTTGGAATGGTAAATAGCAATATGCCCTCCCAGGCTTTTCTGCAATCTGCGGATCATCTGAGCAGTAAGTGCAATTTCAGGTAATAAGTATAATACCTGCTTGCCCTGTTGAATCTGCTCTTCAATCAGCTTCATGTATATCTGAGTTTTACCACTGGCAGTTATGCCGTGTAAAAGACAAACAGATTTATTCTCAAAATTATTCCTGATTTCTTCCAGTGCTTTTTCCTGCGCAGGGGAAAGCGTAAAATCTAATTGCAATAGTTTGGGAAGAGAAGGCAGTCTGTCAATATTTCTTTTTTCGGCAATCAATATTCCCTTCTCAATTAATCCTTTTAATTGTGCCGCGCTTGCACTGGCTTTTTTCAGCAACTCTGGCTGAGTTACAATTCCGATTGTATTCTTTAAATGCAAATAAGCCAGCAACAATTCCATTTGTTTGGGTGCCCTGCTCCAGTTGTTTAAAAGTTGTTCCAGCTGCTCTTCTATTGCATATTGCGGATGCAATAAAATATAAGTCTCTGTTTTTTGTTTGTATTTTTCTTTAAGCTCCTCCCAAACAAAGCAAACTCCTTTCTCTATCAGCTTTTTTACAACCGGGTATGTGTTATGCGTATCCAGTAATTGCTGAACCTCACTGATCTTTAACTCGCCTTTAATTTCCAATGCTTCAGCCACAATAAATTCTGCATCGGTTAGGTCGCTGAAATCAAGACTTCTTTCTTCATTCCACTGTAAGATACTTTCACTGGACAATTTTAAATTGGCAGGAATGGCAGACTGCATCACTTCTCCTTCGGAGCACATATAGTATTGGGCAATCCATTCCCAAAGCAGTAATTGTTCAGCATGTACAACGGGTTGGGTATCCAGGATATTCAGTATAGGGGCGGGATTTAAACCGGCTGGAATTTCGGACAATACTTTTTTTACAATACCAGCGTATCGTTTGTTTTTTCTGAGTGCCACTTCCACCCGAATGCCCGGTACAATGGAATCCTGGAATTGCTCAGGCACCTTCCATGTATAATTTTTAGGCAGGGCAAGGGGAATAATGACTTCAACAAACAAAGGCTTCATTACAGCAAAAATACAGCTATGGTGTTGGATAACTGTTATATCGTTTTAAACCAGCTTCCATGATTTTATACACATGGTTTTTAAATGCAGGAAGGTCTGTCATGGTTAGTCCTTTTACGGGAACTTCTTCCAGATAAACCACCCTGTTCTGTCCTGGCGTCATTTCAAAGACAGAACGATAGTGCAATCTTTTTAATGTGTCTACCAGCAAAATAGGTTTAATAGGGGTTTGTGTTTCTATGGCGATTCTGAAAGCACCATCAAAGAAGGATTTCAGGGGTTGTCTGGTTTCATTAAAAGTACCCTCAGGAAAAATGATAATAGAGATATTGTTTTTGATGGCCGCTTTTAAAGCTCTTACACTTTGTGCTCTTTTGGTTGCGTTTTGCCTGTTTACCAGGATAACAGCTGCTTTATAGATCCAGCCGAATACAGGAACTTTAACCATTTCATATTTACCCAATGCGCGCATGGGCTGGTGAATGGCCAGCACAATAGGGGGGATGTCCATGTAGGAAATATGGTTGGCAACAAAAATATATTGCCTGCTGGTATCGTGGGGGTGCTCATATATTTCTTCGTGTACTACGCCAATGGTATAATACCATAGTTGCGCCCAAACGCGGCAACAACGATATACTAAATTTCCACCTCTTATTTTACCTGCCGTTGCTGCCAGCATGGCAAAAGGGAATACCAGCAGCATTACAATGATAAAAGTGATTAGGGCATAAATAGAAAATACAAATAGTAGTCCTTTCTTAATGGGTCCCATAAGGGCAAAAGATATAAAACACTCAAAGGATTACCAAATATTCGCTGCCCCTGTTAAAAAGGAATCTACTTTTTTGGCACATTCCCTTCCCTCGCTGATGGCCCATACTACTAAACTTTGTCCTCTGCGCATGTCTCCGGCAGCAAACACTTTTTGAATATTGGTCTGGTAGGTTTTTTCTGTTGCATTCACATTGCCTCTTGTGTCCAGTTCAATTTCCAGTTTTTCCAGCAAGCCTTCTTTTTGCGGGCTCACAAATCCCATCGCCAGTAAAGCCAGTTCACAGGGTATTTCCTTTTCAGTTCCGGTTATTTCCACAAAGCCTGCTGCTTTCCCTTCTTCATTTATTTTCCATTCCAGGCTCACCGTTACCAATGCTTTTAAATTGCCTTTTTCGTCGCCAATGAATTTTTTGGTAGCGATGGCCCATTCCCTGTTGGCACCTTCTTCGTGGGAAGAAGTGGTTTTTAAAATAAAGGGATATTGCGGCCAGGGCATGTATGGGGTTCTGTTTTCCGGTGGTTTGGGCATCAACTCAAACTGCGTTACGCTGGCGGCTTGCTGACGATTGGATGTTCCAATACAATCACTTCCTGTGTCTCCACCTCCAATCACCACTACATGTTTGCCTGTGGCAACAATTGGCGCAGCATCAAAAGCAATATCAGCCACTCTCTTGTTCTGCTGTTTTAAAAAGTCCATGGCAAAATGCACCCCATTCAGTTCTCTTCCTTCAATCGGCAAGTCTCTGGGAATAGTAGAACCACCAGCGAGTATAATGGCATTGTATTCTCTCAAGAGATCATTGATGCTGATGTTTATACCCACATTGGCATTGCATTTAAACTGAATGCCTTCCTGTTCCAGTAAGGCGATTCTTCTTTCCACCACCCATTTTTCCAGTTTGAAATCGGGAATGCCGTATCGCAAAAGTCCGCCGGGTTTATCGTCTCTTTCAAAAACAGTAACCTGATGGCCTGCGTAATTCAGTTGTGCGGCTGCAGCCAGGCCTGCGGGTCCGGAACCAATCACAGCCACTGTTTTGCCGGAACGATACAGGGGTTTATAAGGTTGTACAAATCCTTTTTCAAACGCAATTTCAATAATATGTTTTTCTATTTCTTCTATGGCAACCGGAGGTTGATTGATACCCAGTACGCAAGCAGATTCACAGGGTGCAGGGCAGATGCGTCCGGTAAATTCTGGGAAGTTATTTGTAGAAGAAAGGATCTCATAGGCTTCTGCATAATTCTTCCGGTATACAGCATCGTTAAACTCCGGAATTACATTGCCCAACGGACAACCATTGTGGCAAAAAGGAACCCCGCAATTCATGCACCGGGCACTTTGCTGGTTTAATATTTCTTCCGGCATGGGAGCAACAAATTCTTTATAATGTTTTACTCTGCTTAATGCAGGCTCTTTTGCAGGAGCTGTTCTGTGAAATTCTAAAAATCCAGTGGGTTTGCCCATAAAATGATTTTTCAATTACCCGAAATGCTAAGTGGAAACAAATTATTTTAATACAGTGCTGTTTTCTTTTGTCTTTGCCAGTGCGTTTTTAAAATCGGTTGGAAACACTTTGATGAATTGTGTCAGCTGATTTTCAAAATCCTTTAAGAGGAATGCGGCAACACTGCTTTTTGTATATCTGTAATGTTTTTCAATCATTTCTTTCAATACAGCAGCATCCCCTTCATCCAGCGGATCCAACTCTATCATTTCCAAATTGCAATTGGAGGCAAATGTTTTAGCAGGGTCATACATAAATGCAATGCCGCCACTCATGCCGGCCCCGAAATTTCTACCGACAGAACCCAGTATGACAGCAATGCCTCCAGTCATATATTCGCAACCATGATCTCCAATTCCCTCCACAACAACCTTAGCACCTGAATTTCTTACTGCAAAACGTTCTCCTGCTTTCCCTCTGATAAAGGCTTCTCCTGATGTGGCACCATACAAAGCCACATTGCCGATAATGCTGTTTTGTTCTGCAACAAATCCTGCTTTGGCATCCGGATACACAATCAGTTTGGCCCCACTCAATCCTTTGCCGAAATAATCGTTGGCATCTCCTTCCAGTTCCAGTGTAAGTCCATGGGTGTTGAAAGCGCCAAAACTTTGACCAGCTGTGCCTTTGAAGCTGAAGTGCAGGGTGTCTTCGGGCAATCCTTTACTCTTGTATACTTTGGTAATTTCATTGGAAACAAGGGTGCCTACTGTTCTGTCTGTATTGATAATCGGGAAAGCTGCCTGTACTTTTTCTCCCTTTTCAATTGCGGGTTTTGCTGCAGCCAGTAATTTCCAGTCGAGTACTTCACTTAAACCATGGTCCTGCAATTCTGATGCAAATAAACCCGTTCCATCTTTAGCGGGTTCCTGAAATAAGATTTTAGACAAATTCAATTGGGTGTATTTCCAATGTTCAACATCTGTTCTCTGTTGTAAATAGGCGGATTGGCCAATCATTTCATTCACCGTACGGAAGCCAAGCTCCGCCATAATTTCACGCAGTTCCTGTGTAATGAAACGGAAGAAATTAACCACATGGTCCGGATTACCTGTAAAGCGTTTGCGTAAGGTTTCATCCTGTGTAGCTACACCAACCGGACAAGTATTGAGATGGCATTTGCGCATCATGATACATCCTTCTACAATTAATGCTGCGGTGGCAACGCCCCATTCTTCCGCACCCAGTAAAGCAGCAATGGCAATATCTCTTCCTGTTTTCATTTGCCCGTCTGCCTGCACCACAACCCTTGAACGGAGTTTGTTTTTAACCAGTGTCTGGTGGGTTTCTGCCAGTCCTATTTCCCATGGCAATCCCGCATGTTTCACGGAACTCACCGGAGAAGCACCTGTTCCTCCGTCGTGCCCTGCTATCAATACCACATCTGCCTTGGCTTTAACCACACCAGCTGCAATGGTACCCACACCTGCTTTAGACACGAGCTTCACATTGATGCGTGCGGCGCGGTTGGCATTTTTTAAATCGAATATCAACTGTGCCAGATCTTCAATGGAATAAATATCGTGATGGGGTGGAGGGGAAATTAAACCAACACCAGGTGTAGCATGTCTGGTTTTACCAATCCATTCATCTACCTTATGTCCGGGTAATTGTCCGCCTTCTCCAGGCTTGGCCCCCTGAGCCATTTTAATCTGAATTTCATCTGCTTCAGACAAATACAAAGAAGTAACCCCAAAGCGGGCAGAAGCTACCTGTTTAATAGCAGAGCGCATGAAGTCGCCGTTGGGTAATGGTGTATAACGGATTTCATCTTCACCACCCTCTCCGGTATTGCTTTTTCCTCCCAGTCTGTTCATGGCAATGGCCAGTGTGGTATGGGCTTCCCAGGAAACAGAGCCGAAAGACATAGCACCCGTTGCAAATCGCTTATAGATATTTTCTGCGGGTTCTACTTCGTCAATAGAAATAGAAGGGCGATGACTAGTAAATTCAAACTGACTTCTCAAAGTACATGCATGTTCACTCTGATTATTGATAAGCGAGGAATATTTTTTGAAAATGCTATAATCGTTTTTCCTTGTTGCATCTTGTAATAAGTGAATGGTTTGTGGATTGAACAAATGAAATTCGCCTTCTCTTTTCCATTGATATACGCCACCTAGCGGAAGCCTGTCAATTACTTTATTTTTCTTGCTGAAAGCAAAGAAGTGCTTGGCCAAAGTTTCTCTGGCAATCTCATCCAGTCCCATTCCTTCAATACGGGAAGTGGCTCCTGTGAAATAGGAATCAACAACGGAACTATTGATGCCAATGATTTCAAAAATCTGTGCGCCCTGGTAACTCTGCAAAGTGGAAATCCCCATTTTGGAAAACACTTTCAGCAAACCTTCATTTACGGCTTTGATATAATTTTTCTTGAGTTTTTCTACATCTAAATCGGTTAAAAGTTTCTGCGACATTTTCATGTCTCTGATAGAAGACAATGCCAGGTATGGATTGATAGCTGTTGCGCCAAATCCAATCAGGCAGGCAAAGTGATGCGTTTCCCACACATCTCCGGCTTCTACAATAATGCCAACCTGACCTCTGTAGCCTTTTTTAATTAAGTGATGATGCACGGCTGCTGTGGCGAGTAAAGAAGGAATAGGAGCGTGTTCAGAATCAATGGCGCGGTCGGTTAAAATAATCACTTCAAATCCATCCTGAACTGCATCTACTGCATAACGGCAAAGACGATCAATCCCCGCTTTTAAAGAGCCTGGCTTTCCATCTGCTCTGAAATACATTTGCAGGGTTTTGGCCTGAAATACTCCCGTATCGATGCTTCTGATTTTTTCCAGTTCATGGTTGTTCAGAATCGGATGCTGCAAAGCCACGCTATGGCAGGCCGTTGCTTCTTCCACCAACAGGTTTCCGTTGCTTCCTGCAAAAGTTGCCAGAGACATCACCATTTTTTCGCGAATAGGATCAATCGGGGGATTGGTTACCTGTGCAAATAGTTGTTTAAAGTAAGAACTCAGGTGTTGTGGCTTATTGCTAAGCACTGCCAGCGGTGCATCGTTGCCCATGGATCCAATGGGTTCTTTTCCATCAATGGCCATGGGAGCAATAATAGTATCAAGGTCTTCGGTTGTATAGCCAAAAGCTTTCTGGTATTTGAATACCTGATCGTGCTCCAGATGCGTGAACATTACACGCGGTTCGGGTAGTTCTTCTAATCGGATTTTGTATTTATTCAGCCACTCAGCATAGGGTTTCTGTGAACAGATTTTTTGTTTGAGTTCTTCGTCGGAAATGATTCTTCCTTCGTTCATGTCTACCACAAACATTTTTCCCGGTTGCAATCTTCCTTTCTCTTTTACATTGGCCGGGTCAATGGGTAACACACCTGTTTCCGAAGCCATGATGACTCTGTTGTCGTATGTGATGGTATAACGGGATGGCCTTAAACCATTTCTATCTAATGTGGCACCAATCATTTGTCCGTTGGTAAAAGAAATAGAAGCAGGTCCATCCCAGGGCTCCATTAAACAGGCATGGTATTCATAAAATGCTTTCTTTACCGGATCCATGCTATCGTTGCCATCCCAGGCTTCCGGAATCAGCATCATCATTACATGTGGTAGAGAACGGCCTGTTAAAGTGAGTAATTCAATCATATTATCCAAACAGGCCGAATCCGATTGCCCACTGGTAACAATGGGAAGAATCATATCCAGTTCTTCCTTAGTAAAAGCCGGAGTCGTAAATCCTTTCTCGCTGGATCGAAGCCAGTTTAAATTACCCTGAAGCGTATTGATTTCGCCGTTGTGTGCAATGTATCGGAAAGGCTGTGCCAGTTTCCAGGAAGGAAAAGTGTTGGTGGCAAAACGGGAGTGAACCAGTCCGAATGCCGATACCATTCTTTTGTTGTTCAGGTCGGTAAAGTAATGACGAACCTGATGGCTGGTTAACTGGCCTTTGTAGATGATGGTTCTGGAAGAAAGCGAGACAATGTAAAATCCAATCTCATCTTTCTTGATGGTATTGTTGATGGTGTGCGAAGCATAGTTGCGAAGAATAAATAATTTTCTTTCGAATGCCTCTTGGTCCTGAATAGTGTCGGGGCAGGCAATGAATACCTGTTCCATACAGGGCTCAACCGATAGGGCAGAAGGGCCAATATTTTCTTTGTTAACAGGAACTTTGCGATAGGCAATGATTTCCAATCCCAGTTTTTCTGCTGCGCGATTAAAAATGTCTCTGCACTCTTCACGAAGGCCGACAGATTTGGGAAAGAAAATCATGCCGACACCGTATTTACCAGCATCAGGCAAGTGCTTATCCAACTGAATGCATTCGTCGAAAAAGAATTCATGTGGAATCTGAATCAGAATGCCTGCTCCATCCCCTGTATTGTTTTCGCAACCACAGGCACCACGGTGTTCCATGTTTTCTAAAACCGTTAACGCATCTGAAATATGCTGGTGACTTTTGTGTCCGTTGATATTGGCAACGAATCCTATGCCGCAGGCATCGTGTTCAAATGCGGCATTGTAGAGGCCTCCATTGTTTTGGGTACTAAACATTTAGTCCAGTTTAAACGTGGGTTAATAATGGCGGCAATCTGACCTAAATTAAAGAAAAAGGCCCTCAATAAAAAATAATATTTAAACTAATTGGCGTTAGTGTGAATAAAATCTAATAAAAAGACAATTAGATTAGAAAAGATTTAAGATGTAATGTATACGTTTCCCTTGAAATATTCGCTTATTGCCGGTGATGGCTTTTTATTGAATAGTCCAAACAAAGTTGATCCGCTTCCACTCATGGCCGCATAGCTTGCGCCTAATGCATACAGCTGATCTTTGATTTCCTGAATGGCAGGGTAAGCTTTAGCGATGGGCGCTTCAAAATCATTGCTCAATGAATCTTTCCATTCTTCAACAGGAGACTGAATAATCGATACCAGATTTTTCCCCGATGGACCAGGGGTTATTTGTTCAAAAGCCCATTTTGTATTCACATGAATGCCAGGGTTCACCAGCACAAACTGCCAACTGGATAAATCAAGAGAAACCGGTTGCAGTATTTCTCCTCTTCCCGTTGCGTAACAAGCCTGATTGAGAATAAAAAAAGGACAGTCGCTGCCCAGTTGGGCGGCGTAAGCAATGAGTTGTTCGGAACTTAGCTCCAGCTTGTATTTGTTATTTAACAATTGCAAAGCAAATGCGCCATCAGCACTTCCTCCACCCAGACCAGCGCCCATGGGAATGTTTTTGTGCAAATGCATTTGCACAGGTGGCAGATCTGGAAAGTCTTTTTTTAAAAGATGGTAGGCTTTCAAACAAAGATTGCCTTCGGTAGCGCCGGGAATGGTGAGTCCTGTAGAGTGAAAGGAAACAGCATCAGCTGTAATTATTTCCAGCATATCCGTCAGGGCAACAGGATAAAATACAGTTTCCAATGAATGAAAGCCATCCGGTCTTTTACCCGTAATGTGTAATCCAAGATTTATTTTACAATTGGGAAAAACAACCATAAGGTTTAGTGCAAGGCACTATTTTCTTTTTTTCAATTCATCGCGAATGGCAATGGCTCTGATATAATCTTCCTGCTCCAGCACTTCATTCAATAAATGGTTGAGCTCTTCAATGTTCAGGGAACTTAAGTCGGAACGGTCGCTGCTGCTTGCGGGCTCTTCCATACCCACCCCTTCCATTTTGGGTTTGGCAGCTCCGCCTTCTTCCAGGGCAATGCCTGCAGATTCCAGAATATTATCATAGGTAAATATGGGACATCCAAAGCGTACCGCCAATGCCAGGGCATCGCTGGTTCTGCTGTCAATTTCAACCGTATCGTTATCGGTATAGCAAACCAGTTTTGAATAGAAAATTCCTTCCTGTAAATCATTGATGATGATCTCCTGTAATTCCACGCCAAAGGCATTCATGAAGTTTTTCATGAGGTCGTGGGTCAGGGGTCTGCTGGGATGCATATTTTCCAGCGCTACTGCAATGGCCTGAGCTTCAAATCCTCCAATCACAATGGGCAGACGACGAAGTCCGTTTACTTCACCCAGCACAACTGCATAAGAGTGTGTCTGTGTAATGCTATGTGAAAGTGCAACAATTTCCAGTTCAATCTTCTTCATAGTGGTTGCTAAATTAACTCAAAAAAGCGAATGATTTATGCCCGCTGCTGTTTCTTCAGCCATTTATCAAAATAGAAAGTTCCAAATGGGAAAAATGCCGCCAGAAAAGCGTAGATCAGGTAGCGGAAAGGCCATTTCTCCTGTTCTTTTACCCAAAGTGCCAAAGCCAGATATACAACAAATAAAAGGCCGTGAGCCCAGCCTGTATATTTAACTGCCAGGGGAAAACCAGCCAGGTATTTCAGGGGCATGGCAATAGCCAATAAAACCAGTAAAGAAATTCCTTCTACATAACCTACTGCACTGAAAAGTGGATGGTTTTGCTTTGTTGTTTTTTGCATGGCTGCAAATTTACCCAAATTTTTATGCATATTACGAAGCTAAATACCAGTTATGCCTTTATACAATATTCAAGAGATACCTTCTTGCAACTTAATTGAGGGTTATGATGCACAGTTTATACATACAGCACAAGCTACTTACTCTCACGTGAAAGCCAAAGCAGGTGCGGTACTGCCAACACATTCGCATCCGCAGGAACAGGTGTCTTATATACTGGAAGGAAAATTTGAACTGACCGTTGAAGATGTACCATATGAACTAAGCCCTGGTCAGGTTTTTGTGATCCCTTCCAATGCTTTGCACAGTGGAAGAGCTATAACAGATTGCTTTATACTCGATGTCTTCACGCCTGTGCGTGAAGACTATCGAGAAAAAGGTGGGATTCAATTGGGATAAAACCCTTTTGAATTAAGCGCCTGCTTTCAATTTTTGAATAGCTGCAGTTAACTGAGGAACCACTTCAAAAGCATCTCCTACAATACCGTAGTCAGCTGCTTTAAAGAAAGGTGCTTCAGGGTCTTTATTAATTACAACAATCACTTTAGAGCGGTTTACACCTGCCAGGTGCTGGATGGCACCGGAAATGCCGATGGCAATATATAAATTAGGAGCAACCTGAACACCGGTTTGTCCAACGTGTTCGTGGTGAGGTCTCCAATGCGCATCGCCTACAGGACGGCTACATGCAGTAGCAGCTCCCAATTCTTTGGCAAGGTCTAATAAAATACCCCAGTTCTCTGGTCCTTTTAATCCGCGACCTCCACTTACCACAATATCTGCTTCAGTTAAAGGTACTTCACCCGTAATTTTATTTACTGCCGTTACTTTTACACGAGGCTGACCAACGGTTGCAGCAAAATCAGCAACTGAGGCGGTTCCTTCAGTTGCAACTGTTTTATAGGAATTCGGATTCAATGAAATTACTTTTACAGAAGACTGAATGCTGATATTAGCAAAAGCCTTACCGGAGAAAACCGTTTTCTTAACCACAAAACCGTTGCTGGTATCAGGAAGTGCACAAGCACCTGCTACCAATCCTGCTTTTAGTTTTGCAGCTACACGGGCAGCAACAGCTTTACCAGTCTGGTTGTGAGAAAATACAATCACATTTGCGCCACTTGCAGCAGCAGCTTCACTGATTACACTAGCATACAATTGTGCATCCAGGTGATTCAATGTTTCATTGGCAACATGATGAATTTTAGTTACGCCGTATTTGCCCAATGCAGAAAGATCTTCGGTAACAGTTCCCAACACAATACCTTCTGCAGTAGTGCCCAATTGTTTGGCAAGATCAGCACCATAAGTGATGGCTTCCAGAGAAGATTTTTTTACATGACCTTCTGTTTGATCGATAAATATTAAAACTGACATTTTATACAATTTGAATGGTTAAAAGCATTTACATGCTTTGAAAATTTAGATGGCTTTTGCTTCTTCGTGTAATAATCTTACCAGTTCTTCCACGTTGTCTGGTGCTACCAGCTTTACACCCGCTTTTGCCGGCGGCAATTCAAATCCAACTACAGTAGTTAATGCATCCACTGCAGCAGGTTCAACCACTTTTAATGGCTTGGTTCTGGCAGCCATGATACCACGCATATTGGGAATGCGCTGTTCAGCCACGCCTTTCTGACAACTTACTACCAAGGGTAGTGCTACTTCTGCTGTTTCTTCTCCGCCTTCAATTTCACGAACTACTGTTGCAGTAGTGCCATTCAAATCAAATTTGGTGGCCAGGGAAATATAAGGTGCATCTATCAATTCAGCAATCATACCTCCAATAGAAGATCCGTTGTAGTCAATGGTTTCCTTTCCGGTAAAAACCAAATCATATCCGCCTTGTTTGGCTACTTCCGCAATTTGTGCAGCAATATAGAAAGCATCACTGCTGTCGGTATTCACACGTATGGCTTCGTCACCACCCAGGGCCAATGCTTTTCTGATGATGGGCTCTGCATCTGCATTGCCCACAGTTACCAGGTGAATGGTAGCTGCCGGGTTGGCTTCCTTTAATTCAATGGCTCTTACCAACGAATACCATTCATCGTAAGGATTAATAATCCATTGCACACCTGCTTCATCAAATTTGGTATTGCCATCGGTAAAGGCAATTTTGGCAGTGGTGTCCGGTGTTTTGCTAACACAAACTAAAATCTTCATATGGTTATGATTTATCTATTAAATAGTTGTTTATGCAACTATCGCAAATATACTATGAGAAACTAATAACTGTTTGTATTTAACCAAAAAATAACCAAAAAGTTTCAGGCATCATTCCTTAGTTGAAGACTTATCATCTTCTTTCTTGCTTTCTTTCGCAAAAAATGCCGCCAGGGCAGCCAATTCTGAATTCGTTAATGAATTATCCATCTTAGACAAGGCTTCGTTGGAGAGGGCTTTGTCTAATTCTTTTTCGTCTTCTTTGTATTGGTCTTTTTCCACCTTGTAAAACTACGGAATTTCATACTTTAGTTGCATGAACCGAATAGAGCGAATTCAAGAAATGCTGAAAGATAATCCTGCGGATCTGTTTCTTAGACATGCATTGGCACTGGAGTGGATTAAAGTGGGGGAGGATGCCAAAGCCCGTCTGTTATTTGAAGCCATTCTTTCGGATGCCCCGGATTATGTAGGATCTTATTACCATCTGGCTAAATTATTGGAAAGAACAGGGGAGAATGAACTGGCTGTATCCTGGTACGAAAAGGGGATGGCAGCGGCTAAGGAAGCCAAAGATCAGCATGCCTATAATGAATTACAGGCTGCTTATGAAGACCTGGTTTATTAAACCGATCTTCAAAGCTGTATTGCACAAATAATTTTTAACGATTTCTAAAAGATTGCCATGTCTTACGAAACCCACAAGTACAAAACCCCAACAGGCACTCAGCTTTCCTGTAAAAGCTGGATTCAGGAAGCTGCTTTACGCATGTTGCTGAATAACCTGGATCCTGCGGTGGCAGAGCGTCCGGAAGATTTAATTGTTTACGGTGGAAGAGGTAAAGCCGCCCGGAATTTTGAAGCCCTCGACGCCATCATTGCTGCATTAAAATCAATGGAGAACGATGAGTCTTTGTTGATTCAAAGCGGAAAGCCCGTGGGTATCATGCGCACACATGCAGATGCTCCTCGTGTACTTATCAGTAATTCGCAGCTGGTTCCCAACTGGGCCAACTGGAAACACTTTACCGAACTGGAACAGAAGGGACTGATGATGTATGGTCAAATGACCGCAGGCAGCTGGATTTATATTGGCTCGCAGGGTATAGTGCAGGGAACTTTTGAAACCTATGCAGCCCTTGCTGATAAACATTTTGGCGGAACCTTAAAAGGCACGCTGAATGTAACGGCAGGCTTGGGAGGTATGGGGGGAGCACAACCGCTGGCCATCACCATGAACGAAGGGGTGGCATTGATTGCAGAAGTAGAAGAATGGCGGATCTGCAAAAGAGTTGAGACTCGTTACCTTGATGAAAAATTCACGGACATCAATCAGGCCATTGATCAGGCGCTAATGTATAAGGAAAGAGGTGAAGCCAAAAGTATTGGGGTATTGTGCAATGCGGTGGATTTGTTAAATGCATTGCTGAACAGAAATATTATTCCGGATACCTTAACAGACCAGACATCTGCACACGATCCTTTGATTGGTTATACACCGCATGACATGAGTAATGAAGCGGCTGCTAAAATGCGCGTGTCTGATCCCGAAGGATATATTGCCAGAAGCTATGAAAGCATGTATCTGCACGTGCAACTGATGTTGCGTTTAATGGACAAGGGGGCCATTACTTTTGATTATGGAAACAATATCAGAGCAAGGGCTCAGGAATACGAAGAACAGCAATCAGCGAAGGGAAATATACTTACTCTACCTGCCGGAAGATCTTTTGATTTTCCGGGATTTGTGCCTGCCTATATCCGTCCTTTATTCTGTGAAGGAAAGGGGCCCTTCAGATGGGCTGCCTTAAGCGGAGACCCTGCTGATATTGCAGTGACCGATCAGGTAATACAAGACCTGTTCCCCGAAAACAAAAGCATGCAACGCTGGATGAAAATGGCAAAAGAAAAAATTGCCTTCCAGGGATTGCCCGCCAGAATCTGCTGGTTGGGTCAGGGGGAAAGAGAAAAAGCAGGATTGGCATTTAATGAACTGGTAAGAACCGGAAAAGTAAAAGCCCCGCTTGTTATTGGAAGAGACCATTTGGATACAGGTTCTGTTGCTTCTCCCAACAGAGAAACAGAAGCCATGATGGATGGTTCTGATGCCGTTGCAGACTGGCCTATATTAAATGCGCTGATGAACACTGCCGGAGGTGCCAGCTGGGTATCCCTGCATCATGGTGGCGGGGTAGGAATGGGCTATTCCATTCATGCAGGCATGGTGATTGTTGCCGATGGAACCGATGCCGCAGAAGCAAGACTGGCAAGGGTTTTACGCAACGATCCGGGCATTGGAGTTATCAGACATGCCGATGCGGGTTATGCTATTGCCAAGGACACTGCAGCTAAACATCATTTGGGTTTATAATATTCATCCATTTATAATAAAAACCGCAAAACCGCATGGGTACATGCATAAGTTTTGTATTATTACTTTATGAAAAACATACCACAAACTTTCAACAAAAAACTGGGCTTGCTGGCAGTAGGTCTTGGTTTTATTTCGATGCCTGTTCTGGCTCAGGAACAATTGAATCCAACTGTTCAAGCCATCATTAAAGAAGCCAATGACAACTCTCAGTTAAAAAGACTGGGTCATGAATTGATGGACGGAATTGGACCCAGATTAGTGGGTTCGTCTAAAATGGTGCAGGCCAGTGACTGGGCTATTGCACAGTACAAGAACTGGGGTATAGAAGCAAAAAGAGAAAACTATGGTACCTGGAGAGGTTGGGATCGTGGCGTTACCCATATTGATATGGTAGCACCCTGGACCAAATCACTGGAAGGAACACAGCTGGCATTCAGCCCTTCTATGAAAAAGCCGGTAACTGCAGAAACCATCATCCTGGCGGATGTAGCAGACTCCCTTGCTTTTCAGGCATGGTTGCCCAATGTAAAAGGAAAATATGTGTTGATTGCCATGCCGCAACCAACCGGAAGACCCGACTATAACTGGAATGAATTTGGTACCAAAGCATCCATTGATAAAATCCGCAAAGAGAGAGCGGAAGCTACCGATGCATGGAGAAAACGTATCAGCAAAACAGGATTAAATGCAGCCAAACTAGCACAGGCTTTGGAAAATGCAGGTGCAGTGGGTGTAATAGGAAGCTTGTGGAGCAATGGTTTTGGCGTAAATAAAATTTTTGCAGCCAATACCAAAAAAGTACCCACTATTGATATTGCACTGGAAGATTATGCATTGTTATATCGTTTAACAGAATCAGGACAAGCGCCTAAGCTGAATGTGTTTGCACAATCCAAAGAGTTAGGTGTGGTTCCTACATTCAATACCCTTGCAGAAATTAAAGGCACTGAAAAGCCCAATGAATATGTAATGATGTCTGCACACTTTGATTCATGGGATGGCGGAACAGGTGCTACCGATAACGGTACAGGTACTTTAGTGATGATGGAAGCCATGCGCATTTTGAAAGCGGTTTATCCCAATCCAAAGAGAACAATCCTTGTTGGTCATTGGGGATCAGAAGAGCAGGGCTTAAACGGTTCACGTGCTTTTGTGGAAGATCATCCGGAAGTAGTTAAAAATTTACAGGCTTTATTTAATCAGGACAATGGAACAGGTCGTGTGGTTAATTTAGGTGGTGCCGGATTTAAATATGCCAAAGACTTTATCACACGCTGGTTAGCGGCCGCTCCTTCCTATATCAGAGATACCGTGAAGACCAGTTTCCCTGGTTCTCCTGCGGGTGGTGGATCCGACAATGCTTCTTTCATTGCAGTGGGTGCCCCTGCATTTAATTTAGGTGCATTGGGCTGGTCTTATGGCAACTATACCTGGCATACCAATCGTGATACCTACGATAAAATTGTATTTGATGATGTAAAACACAATGCTATTCTAACAGCTATTTTGGTATACATGGCTTGTGAAGATCCTGAGCGTTTGCCAACGGATAAGGCTGAATTGCCTGCAGGTCCACGTGGTCCGCAAACATGGCCTGCACAATCAAAGGCCAAGCGTGCCGGTGGTTATGATAATTAATTTCAGACAATAGATATACAATGAAAAAATATTTTGGGATACTGGTTGGATTGGGGTTGCTGGGTTCTGCATTTGTTGCTGATAAGAATGGAGGCAATAAAGCAGCAGCTGGCAATTCCATGCGTGGCGGTCAATTGCGCGTAACTGCTCCAATGAAAAATCAGTCCATTAAAACAGGTGCTGATCAAACCGATAAATACCTCTCTTATTTAAAAGGGAAAAGAGTGGCATTGCTGGCGAATCCAACTACCATTGTAGGAGACAAGCATTTTGTAGACAGCATGTTAAAGCGTGGTGTAAACATTGTAAAAGTGTTTGGTCCTGAACATGGCTTCAGAGGAAATGCCAGTGCAGGAATTAAAGTTGCCGATGAAGTAGATCCGACAACAGGTGTTAAAGTGGTATCTCTTTATGGACCTAAGCGCAAACCTTCCAAAGAAGACATGGCAGATGTAGACCTGATGATTTTTGATATTCAGGATGTGGGTTGTCGTTTCTACACTTATATTAATGTGCTCAGCCATATCATGGAAGCCTGTGCCGAAAACGGGAAAGAGTTGTTGATTTTAGACAGACCCAATCCCAACGGATACCTGGTGGATGGCCCTATTCTGGATATGAAATTCAAATCGGGTATTGGGATGTTCCCCATTCCGATTGCGCATGGTATGACCATTGCAGAATTTGCCCAGATGATTAATGGCGAAGGTTGGTTGCCCAATAAGATGCAGGCCAAACTGAAAATCATTAAGGTGGCGAACTATGCACACGATATGGATTATGTATTGCCGGTAAAACCATCTCCCAATCTGAATACGCAACAAAGCATCATACTTTATCCTACAACCTGTTTGTTTGAAGGTACCGTGTTGAATCACGGAAGAGGAACACAATATCCTTTTACCATTTTTGGTAGTCCTTTGTACAAGGGTATTTATGATTTTTCGTACACACCTACCTCTATCAAAGGGATGGCTGAGACGCCATTGCATATGGACAAGGTATGCTATGGAATTGATTTGCGTAAGGTAGATCTTGCTGAATTAAAAAAGAAGAACAGGATCCAGATTCAGTGGATGATTGATTTGTACAATAAGTTTCCTGAAAAGGACAAATTCTTTGATCGTTCTCAGAGCAATCAAATTGGAGATATCAATAAACTGATAGGTAACGATGTATTCAGAAAGCAGGTAGCAGAGGGTAAATCTGTGGAAGAAATTTATGCCAGCTGGGAACCCGGGTTGTCTGAATACAAATCCATGCGTAAAAAATATTTGCTATACCCTTAGTAGGTATTGGTCATATCTGTATCTACACAAATAATAAAGTCTGCTTTGCCTTTGTTCTCGGCAAGCAGACTTTTTATATTGGCCTGACTTACCGTAGAAATAGTGCCAATTTTTATATTCGGTTTTTGTTGTTTCAGGTACCAGTTAATGCCATCAAAATTGTCTGAATGATAGGCTCCGTTATAATGTAAAAACAAGGAACCGGGTGTGTGATTTTGTAATATGAAATGCGCCATGGTTGCGTCTTTGCTGGCTTGCGCTTTGGGCATATTTTCGGTTGCGTGAACGCCCATCATTTTCATCATATTTACATAGCCGGGTAAATTGGCATCATATGCCATTGGTAAAGGTGCTATCCATTTTTTTCTTCTGCAGGAATGCTGTCCAGTTTGGTGAAACCTCCTTTGTTTACCATTGCCGCATATTTCCTTGGGATATTAGTGGCAATGAAGGGAATGGCATTCGCCTTTGCATAATTCACCAATGGAGCATAGTCTGTGGGATAATTTTTCCAAAGTCTGGCGTTGGAGTCCAGTCCTTTTGCAGAGAGTTTGCCTGCCAGGTATTGATTCAAAGGTTCCTGGTTGTCGGCTTCGAACATTTCAGCACCCAGCACCATTTGCCTTTCTGCATGCAGGTCTTTGGTAACAGCCAGTTGCAACCAATGTGCAATGGCATTGTTGTGGTACTCTCCGAACAAAACAATATCCTGTTCCTTTAATTTGCGGATCATTTTTGCATAGGAAACTTTTTTCCCATTCGCATCAAATAAGGTGTAGGGGCTTTTATGTTGTGCCAAAAGCGGCGAGGCTGTACCAAAACTTGCTGCAAAAAAGAGAATGGTAAAAAGGAACTTTTTCATGATTCGTATTTGTTCCTTAAATGTAAGGATATTCTAATCAAACAGACTGCCCTGTGTTGCTTTTGGTGTGGCGGTCTTCGTTTTTAAATGTTCAAGTGAGTGTCTTGTTTCGGGGCTGATTGTGATAACGGGGCTTGGACCATATCTGGAAGCAATTAATACTTCCGTTTCGTTTGCATGGGGAAGGAAGGATTGCAAAGCCAGGTCGGGGTGGTTATTTTCTTTTGACAAGTGGGAAAGCAATAAATGGCTCATGTTTCTGGGCCTGTAATTTCTGAATAGCTCCAATGCCTGTCTGTTCGATATATGTCCCTGACCGTTGGTAATCCTGTCTTTCAGCGGCTGAGAATAACGACCATTGCGCAGCATCACTTCATCATAATTCGATTCCAGAAAAGCAGCATGACATTGCTGAAAATAATGGGAGACCCGGTCGCAGGCAATTCCAATATCGGTGATTACGCCAATATGAATGCCCTGATAACTTACTACAAAACTATGCGGGTCTGCAGCATCGTGTTCCTTGCGAAAGGGGGTAACCATAATTTGGTTGTCGGCCGAATTTTGCCGGCCCACATAAATGGGTTGGTTCTCTGTGAAACTGTTAGATAAATGTCTGATGAGTTTAGGGCCACCCTTTGCGGTTTCAGGTGTAATGTAAATGGGGATTTTGTATTTATTCGCTACAGTTGAAAGGCCTCTGATATGGTCGGTATGCTCGTGTGAAATAAATATGGCCCTTACTTTCTGAAGTGATAAGCCCATTTGTTTCATTCTGATTTCTGTTTCTCTAAGCGAAAGCCCAATATCAATCAGTACCGCATCATCTTCATTGCCAATATAGTAACAATTGCCATTAGAGCCGGAATTCAGTGAAGCGATTTGTAGGTTCATGAAACGCAAATAAATGCCAAAATTAGAATACTACCATCTTACTGGCATGTATTTTGTTTTTATCTACCTAAAACTCAGGAATATGAAAAAGACAGCCAGCTGGATGCTCTTACTCTTTGCCACTGTTTTACAGGTACAGGCACAGTCACAGACTCCTAAGTCGCTGGGATTCCCGGGCGACAATTTTAATTTGTATGCAGCCTTAAAAGTATTTCAGGAATCCAAAACACTGGAGGCATTTGAAAGAGCCATTAATGATCCGGAGAAAAAATAAATAACCTTGATTTAAATGGAGACGATCAGATTGATTATATAAGGGTAGAAGATAAGGTGAAAGATAATGTGCACAGCATAACTCTTAAAGTGGGATTGGATAAGTCCGAAGATCAGGACATTGCCGTTTTTGTTGTTACACGTGAGTCTGAAAAAAAAGTATACGTTCAGGTAGTGGGCGACGAAGACCTGTATGGGAAAAACTATATCATTGAACCCAACTATGAAGGAAATGAAAGACCGAATCCGGGCTTTCAGTCTGAGTTTGCAGAGGAATATATTCCTGCTGCAAAAAACAATATTACCTATGTTGAGGTAGCCAACTGGCCTATTGTGCAGTATATATATGTGCCTGCATATAATCCATGGGTATCTAACTGGGGCTGGAACCGTTATCCGCAATGGTGGAGACCCTGGAGGCCTTATTCCTGGCATTGGTATGCCGGTTTTCATTACAACTATTTCAATATTTATTTTGGGTATTACCGCAGAACCAATGTGTATCGCAATCCTGGATGGTATAAATGGCATTACGGAAATAATGGCTGGAGATCCAGGTCGCCCATTTATGTGAACCGATATCAGCAGGGATATTTCAGAACCACTTATTCCCGTCCACAAAGTTTCAGTGTAGGTTATCGGGTTTCAAGAGAAAGGGTTCCTGTAAATATGCGTCCTGCAGTTTATCCAACCCGCCCCATGCCTTCAAACAGGGAAATGCGTCAGGAGCCCCACGGCAGGGGTAGCAGGGAATTCAATAATAATGGAAGAGGCAGAGGAAATGGAAATGGTCGTGGCAAGGATAACCGGGCGTCCAGACATTATAATTAACTTGCAGTATGTCTGAAAACTTTGTTTCCAAAGATCCACTCCATGGCAAAACACTGGAGTGGATCTTAACTTATTTAGTGCAACATTTTGGCTGGGAAGATCTGGCCAGAATCATCAATATCAATTGCTTTAAAAACAACCCGAGTATTAAATCCTCGCTAACCTTTTTGCGTAAAACTCCCTGGGCCCGAAAAAAAGTTGAAGACCTTTATATCAGTACGCTTTAATCTACCTGAATTAAATCGGTGGTTTTAATAATGTCTTTCACTGCAGCGTATAAAGTGTCCAGATGGGCCTGTGTATTAAATGCCTGAATGGAATATCGCAGGAAGACCTGGTCTCCATGAGGCATAACAGGTATTTCAATTTTATATTCATTAAACAGCATATTTTTTAATGCAACAGGATCCTTTGTGCGAATAGGAATGCTGAATAATTGCAGAATAAAATCTTTGTTTACCGGTGCAAGCGCTTGGCTGTTTACCAATTCACAAAAACGTTGTGCATTGTCATGAACCAATTGCCTGCATTCCTTAGCTACATTGTGCCAGTTGTATTGCTGCATGAATTCAATGGCTTTGGGTATGCAAAGAAAGGCCGAGAAATCTCTGGTTCCCTGTGTCTGATGATAGTCTAAGAAAGAAGAGTGGGAAGGCGTTGTGCTATTGAATCCCCAGCTGATTACCAATGGATCCAGCATTCGCTGATAGGCTTTATTTACATACAGAAACGTACTGCCCTTTGGTGTCATCATCCATTTATGACAAGCTCCTGTGTACATATCAGCACCCAATTCATTCAGGTTTATCGGTGCTTGTGCGGGACCATGTGCGCCATCTATAAAAGTAGGGATGCCCATTTCTTTTGCTTTGGCACAAATGGCTTCAATAGGGAATCGCAAACCGGTTGAACTGGTAATATGACTGATGAAAATCAGACGGGTTCTGTTGCTTACGCCCTTGAAAAATTCTTCAACGAATTGCTCTTTGGTTGTTAAAGGCAATGAAATGGGTTGTCTTTTATAATGGGCACCAGCCTGCGCACAATAGTATTCCCAGGTTCTGTCGCAGGCGCCATATTCCAGATGGGTAGTTAGTACTTCGTCTCCTGCTTTTAAAGGGAAGTTTTTGGCAACCAGGTTTACCGCATGAGATGGATTAATCAGATAAACGATATCGTCGGCAGAACAATTCAGGAAAGCGGCCAATGCTTCTCTTGACTGTTGCAGGTATTCCAATCCGGTTTTTACAATAAATAATACAGGCTCCTGTTCCAGCTCTAGCTGGTATTGTTGATAGCGCTCAAAAATGGGTCTGGGGCAAGCACCAAAGGATCCGAAGTTTAAAAAAGTAAGGTCTTTGCGAACCAGAAATTCATTGCGTAATTGTTCTGTAATCATGAAAGCATTTTTTTAATTCTATTCCAAACTAAGCCAATTAATAAAATAATGGCAGCCAGTAATAAAGTTAATCCCTGTAAGCGACTGTAAACAAGTCCTGCAATTACACCTCCTGCAAAGAAAAAAAGAATGATGGTAAAGCGTAATTTAATGGAATTGCTCAGTTTCTTTTTTTGTTCAATACTATGATAAAAAAACCATTGGGAAAGCTCAATTCCAAGGTCGGTAAATAACCCGGTTAAATGGGTTGTACGTATGTTGGCAGCGGATATTTTGGTAACCATTGCATTTTGTAATCCCATTGAAAAAAGCAGTAGAAACGCAATGGCATCGGAGTTTTTCTGCATCAGTTCTGGCATCCATAAACCCGTAACAGATAGCAAGAGAATTTCAACAAGCACGGGAACAGAAAAAGCATATTTTCTGGCAGTTCTAATTAACCATTCAATCAAAAGATTAGAACAGAATGCGCCCAGCAAAAAGAATAAAATGTAATAGAGATATATGATGCCTTCCCAGAATTCAAAGCGATCAAAAGCTTCTATAAAGAAGGCGAAATGGCCGGTAACATTGGTGGTTAGTTTCTGAATGGCCAGAAATCCTACCACGTTTACCATGCCCGCAACAGTGGAAAGGATAGACGCTACTGCAAGGTTGGTGAATAAACTTTCCTTGCCAATAGGGTGTCTGAACATTTACGAATTTGTATTAGACCATGAAGGTACAATTTTGTAATTTGTGTTATGGTTTTTCTAGACTTACAGGAACTATTTAAACAGGAGGGCGAGAATACGATATTGTATCCTCTGCATTTTACCATGCAGGAAGGAGAGCGGGTGGCCATTGCCGGAGAAACGGGGTCTGGAAAATCCACACTACTGAAGCTGATTGCAGGACTGGCGCAGCCAACAGGCGGTAATGTATATTTTGAAGGGATGCGGGTATTGGGACCTGATGAACAGTTGCTGCCCGGGCATCCTAAGATTGCCTATTTGTCTCAGCATTATGAGCTGCGCAATAATTATAAAGTGCATGAGCTGTTATCAATGACCAATCAGCTGGACTATCGTTCTGCGCAGCAAATATTCGAAGTTTGTAGAATTGCCCATCTGATGATGCGTCGTTCCGATGAATTATCCGGGGGAGAGAAACAGCGGATTGCCCTTGCCAAGCAATTGACTTCGTATCCGAAACTTTTATTGCTGGATGAGCCGTTTTCCAATTTAGACAGGGTTCACAAAGCTTTGATTCGATCCGTAATTGAAGATATAAGTGACAAACTAAAAGTTACCTGTGTGCTGGTTTCTCATGATGCCACCGATTTGTTGTCCTGGGCCGATCGCATATTAATTATGCAGGACGGACAGTTGGTTCAACAGGGAACCCCCAGACAATTGTATCATCATCCGGTGAATGAATATGTAGCTGCCTTAATGGGAGAATACAATCTGATTAATACCAAGACCCACGAAGTATTTGTACAAATGTTAGGAGAGGGCGTCAGAGGCAAAAGAGCATTGATAAGACCTGAGCAGCTGGCTATCAGTGTAACAAAGCCTTCTCATCCACATTGGGTAGAAGGAGTGGTACAGAAAGTACTATTCTTTGGCGCCTACTATGCCATTGAAGTACTGGTAGATGGATTTATCTTAAAAGTAAATACCCTATCTTTTTTATTCAATCCCGGAGATATTGTATTTGTTTTTGTGGCCAGCAACAGTGCGGCTTAAGCTTTAAGGTATTTGGCAAAAAAGCCCAGGGTTCTTTCCCAGGATAATTTTGCTGCTGCCTCGTTATAGCGTGCCGGAGCTGTATCGTTGTGAAAGGCGTGGTTAACATTGTCGTACACAAACAATTCGTATTTAACATTGCTCGCTTTTAAAGCTGCTTCATAGGCCGGAATCCCTTCGTTTACCCGCGTGTCTAATCCCCCGTAATGCAACATGACTGCTGCTTTAATTTGTGCAACTTTAGCAGTTTCAGGTTGTCTTCCATAATAGGCAACAGCCGCTTTTAAATCGGGAATATTTACCGCCAGGTTATTGGCCATGGCACCACCCCAGCAAAATCCCACGCAACCAACAGAACCGTTACAATCCTTTCTGGTTTTTGCATAAGCAACAGCGCGAATAAAATTGTCAAGGCTCTCTTCCGGTTTCAGGGTAGAAAATTTGGCCCTTAGTTCATCGTCATTTTTGGGGAGTTCGCCCAAGGGAGAAAGTATATTGGGAGCAATTGCCAGGTAACCCGCTTTTGCTGCCCTTCTGGCTACATCTTCTATATGTGCATTCAATCCCCTGTTTTCGTGAATCACAATTACTGCAGCCAGTTTCTTTGCGTTCTTGGGTTTGGCTACATAAGCACTCATAGTGCCATTAATACCTTCGTAAGTTATGGTTTCAGTTTCCAGATCATCGGAGGCGGTGATATTTGCGTTGGCCGCGTTTACTTCAATCATTGGCAAAACACTTAATGCCGCTGCCATGCCTCCGGTTAGCAAAGCCAATCTGCTTAAGAATTCGGGTCTGCTCAAGGGCTTGTGCGTGTACTCGTCGTAAAGATCTATGATTTCCTGGTTCATAGTGTAATGCGTTTTGATAGTTCGTCGTCAATTTTTTTAAAGAGATGATAAGGCTTATATATTCTCCAGTCGGGCAGTTCCATTAATTCAATATAATAATGCAACTTCTTCCCTTTAAAATCCTGTTGGGTGGCTTGTGGCATATTAAGGGCTACAATCCATCCGTTTTCATCTGTTACTTCTTCAAACCATTCCTGATAATATTCCTTATCGCTACTATGGAAGTTAAGCACATTTTCTGTTATGAGAATATATTTATAAATGCCTTCTTTTTCCAGCAAGTCAATAATTTCCCGTTTCAGTTCCATGATATCATTTTCAATGGCATCGTTCCATTCCCCAATCATTTCAATGATGGCAAAATGCAATTCATAATCCACGTAAATGATTTTCAGGTAGAGGGTCCTGCTTCCGAATTCATCCCATTGGGGATGAATAAAATAATTGTAGACGGTTTGCGAAAATTCAAACTCAGAATAAGTTCTGCCAAAGAAAGGAGAGCGCTTGTCTTCTTCGGCAATATAAATATGACGCCAGTTAAAAAAAGGTTCTATATCATGCATAGGCTATTCACTCTCAAAAGACTCCACCGCTTTTTTTACACTTCCATATTTCAGCAGCAGGTCTTTTGCTTTTTCATAATCATTCAGTCCCAGATTATCCATCAGCATTTTAACGCCACGGTCAACCAGTTTAATATTGCTTAACTGCATATTGACCATTTTGTTGTCTTCCACGCGACCTAGTTGAATCATAACCGCTGTTGAAATCATATTCAGCACCAGTTTTTGTGCCGTTCCGCTTTTCATTCGGGTACTACCGGTAACAAATTCAGGACCTACCACCACTTCTACGGGAAAGTCTGCGGCTTCAGATACAGGTGAGTTGGGATTACAACTGATGCTGCCTGTAATGATTCCTCTTTTGCGACACTCTTTTAGTGCGCCAATTACATAAGGAGTAGTGCCACTGGCCGCCAGTCCTATTACCACGTCTTTATCGTTAATAAAGTGTTTTTGTAAATCGCTCCAGCCCTCATCTGCACTGTCTTCTGCAAATTCCACCGCCTGTGTAATGGCTTTTTCGCCACCGGCAATCAACCCGATTACCAAACCATGAGGTACCCCATAAGTAGGTGGACATTCGCTGGCGTCCAGGATTCCTAAACGGCCGCTTGTGCCTGCACCCATATAAAATAAACGTCCGCCCTGCAGCATTTTGTCTGAAATAGCCGCTACCAGTTTTTCTATTTGAGGTATGGCTTTTTCAACGGCATCGGGAACCGTTTTATCTTCTTTATTGATATTGGTTAAGATTTCCTGAATGCTCATTTTTTCCAGATTGTTGTATCTGGAAGACTGCTCGGTTACTTTTACAAAATTCCCCATCTTTTATTGATTATGATATGCCACTAATCCGGGCATTGGTGTCTTTAATACTTTTCCAAGTTCTAATTCGTAACTGTTACAAAGTTCCTTTAAAACATCTCTAAATCCAAATCCAACGCTTCCAACAAAATGGATGGGCTGAGTCCAGCTTTCCTTGAATTTATACAAGTGTGTAAAGAAAAAGTCGTTTAGTCCGTCTTCAATAATGTTTTCTATCATGAAATGGCCCCTGTTTTCAGCAAGAAAAAGGGCAAAATTGGCCAGGTATCGGTTGGCCAATGGTTTTTTATAAACGTTTTCTAAAATACTTGCGTGGGTTTCACCATATTTTTTCTGGAAGCGATTCATCAGATCTTCATCAAAGGTTTTGTAGAGAAAGTATTGAATCACTTTTTTGCCCAAATAGGCACCGGATCCTTCGTCTCCCAATACATACCCCAGTCCCGGGCTGATGTTTACAATTTTTTTACCATTGTAATAACAGGCATTGGAACCGGTACCTAAAATACAGGCAATTCCTTTGTTTTTGCCGCAGGATGCCCTGGCAATACCCAGTAAATCGGTATTAATCTCGGTTTTTGTTTTTGGAAAAAGTTGTTTGAACACTTTTTTCATGATGGCAACATTGGCAGGATTACCCAGTCCGGTTCCATAAAAATGAAGTGCGTCCACTTTTGTGTTCTTTATCTTGGGCATGAGTTGTTTGTTCAGGATTTGAATCATTTCGTCTCCTGTAACAAAATAGGGGCTCATTGCGGGGGTCAAAACTGTTTTTTTCTTGCCGTTTTCCAGTAAACACCATTCACATTTGGTGGATCCGCTGTCGGCAATTAAGATGGCAGGCATAGGAAAGGTTTAATTCGGCAATAAATATAGATATTTGCATGCTTACATGACATATAATTTAATGCGCATTTATGGGTCCTAAGAAATTGCAGGTTTGGTTACCATTATTATTTGCTATAGTAATGATTGTGGGAATGATGATTGGATTCCAGTTGAAGGAGAAAACCCTTTCTCCTCAGTTTTTCAACCCCGGCAGTCGTTCTTCTTTGCAGGAATTAACAGAGTTAATTAAAACCCGGTATGTAGACAAGGTTTCTCAGGACAGTATTAACGGACTGGTGTCGAATGAATTGCTCAAGCACCTTGATCCGCATTCTGTTTTTATTCCTTCTGAAGAATTACAGGCTGCCAATGAAGATATCATGGGTAATTTTCAGGGCATTGGTATTGAGTTCCGACAGATTAATGATACCGTGAATGTGATGAATATTATGCCCGGTGGTCCTGCAGAGAAAGTGGGGCTGCAAACGGGAGATCAGTTGATTTTTGTAAATGACAGCATTGCCATTGCCGGTAAAAAACTGGATGGGAATGCCATTCGGAAACTCTTCAGAGGACCGGCCAATTCAACCGTAAAAGTAAAATACCTGAGAGCGGGTAAAATGCTCGAAACCACCATTACCCGTGGAAATATTCCGGTAAGTTCGGTAGACGCAGCATATATCATAGCACCTAAAGTCGGATTTATCCGCCTGAATAAGTTTGCAGAAAGAACCTATGAAGAGTTCATGACCGAACTGGAAAAACTGCAGGCACAAAAAATGGAAAACCTGATTCTGGATTTACGTGGCAATACGGGTGGGTTAATGAAAGAAGCCGTAGATATGGCAGATGAGTTTTTGTCGGATAATAAATTGATTGTTTATACAGAAGGCGATAATTCTCCCAGAACCAATTTTACTGCCAAGCGTCCGGGATTGTTCGAGACAGGTAAGTTAATTGTATTGATTGATGAGACTTCTGCATCTGCCAGCGAAATTTTGGCAGGCGCTCTGCAAGACTGGGACCGTGCAGTAATCATGGGAAGAAGATCATTTGGTAAGGGCCTGGTACAGCAGCAGTTTCAGCTAAGTGATGGGGCAGCAGTTCGTTTAACGGTAGCCCGGTATTTTACTCCCCTGGGTAGGAATATTCAGAAATCCTATGCAGAAGGCTACGATAAATACAATGAAGAATTGATGGGTCGTTTTCATGCAACCGATTCTGCATCTAAAAAAGATTCCGTTGCCCGCTCTGTAAAAAAATACAAAACCCCTGCAGGTAAAACAGTTTTTGGTGGCGGGGGAATTACACCGGACTCAACCGTGTTGTTTGATTCTTCCTTATATACCCGCTCTGTTTTGCAGGTACTCATGACCAGTACACTGAATGATTTTGTGTATTACGATTTTGTTACCAATCGGGCTCAATACTCACAGTTTAAAACAGCAACAGACTTTAACCAGCAATACCAGGTAAGCCCGGCTCAATGGAAGTCTTTTGTTCAGTATGCGGCCAAAGAAGGGTTGAATTTCAATACGATTGATGTTAGAAGCAAAGCATTTATTGAGAACCGCATCAAAGCTTTGATTGCCCGTCAGCGCTGGAGAACGAATGGGTATTTTGTAGTGGCGAATGTTGCCGATATACTGGTAGAAAAAGCGTTGAATGCCATTCAGAAATAATTTGGTAACAATTCCTTCATAGTTTGATAATCCAGGAATTATTTTCTCTCGGTTTCTCTTGCATAGGTTTGTTAAAACATATCTATGCAGAAAAGAAATACTGCTGTTATTGCAGAAGAGATTGTACAATTACTTTTATCGAAGGGCGGTTCTGAATATATTGGTGAGCCGGTTACAAAGCTGGAGCATATGGTCCAGAGTGCTGAAATAGCAGAAGAAAAAGCATGTTCTGAAGATCTGATTTTAGCAGCATTATTGCATGATATTGGCCATGTATGCGAACCCTTGACTTCAGAAAATGATATGGAAGGGCTAGGACTTCTTGATCATGAATATCTGGGGGCTCAATTTTTAAAAGACAGAGGGTTTTCCGAAAAAATAATTCAGGCTGTTGAGAATCATGTGCCTGCCAAGCGATACCTCTGTTATAAATATCCTTCTTATTTATCCCAATTATCTGAAGCAAGCCTGCAAACACTCAAATTGCAAGGGGGCGTGATGACCTATCATGAAGCAATCCGTTTTGAACAAAATCCTTTTTTTGAAGACATTATTGCCATTCGGAAAATAGATGAGCAGGCCAAAATAGCCAATAAGCCACTACCGGCTAATCTTGATTTTTATAAGGAAATGATGATTCGTCATTTAGATCAAAACGCATAAAACATATGGCTCAGAAATATTCTATGGTGGTATTTGATATGGCAGGTACTACAGTAAACGAAGATAATCTAGTGTACAAACTCATGCACCAGATGCTGGTTAACGATGGGTATGACTGTACACTTGAGATGGTTCTTGCATTGGGGGCTGGAAAAGAAAAAAGACAGGCTTTTAAAGATCTGCTGATTGACTTAGGCGTTTTTGCTCCTGATAATATTGCTATGCGACTGCATGAATCTTTTCATTTAAATCTAGTTGAAGCGTATCAGTCTATGGACGTAAAACCAATGCCCTATGCAGAAAGGATTTTCAATGAATTGAAGAAAAGAAATATTAAAGTGGTTTTAAATACCGGCTATGACGCTAATATAGCAAGTTTGCTTTTGGAAAAGTTGAACTGGCATGTTGGACAAACAGTCGACGCTGTCATTACAGCATCTGATGTAGTCAGTAGCAGGCCAAATCCTGAGATGATTTTTCTTGCTATGCAAAATATGGCAATAAGGGATGCGGCTTTTGTTGTGAAAGTAGGGGATTCCATAACAGATATAGAGGAAGGTAAGAATGCAGGTTGTGGATTAACGATTGGTATTACAACTGGTGCACAAAACGAGGAAATGTTGTTAATGGCTGATCCTGATTTTGTAATTCATGGGTTGGACAAAATATTATCGATTGTATGATGCGTTCTTCTGTGTCTTATCATCTAGGCCACAGGCTTAACAGTAAAATGAGGCAATCACCTGGATTTCTGCTACTAGTTGTTTCATTCGCCTCTTTTACAGTTTACACTTGTATGTATGGATTCAGAAAGCCATATACAGCTGGTGTTTATGAACAATGGACTTTTTTAGGGTTGTCTTATAAAGTAAGTCTTGTAATTGCACAGGTTATCGGATACATGATTAGTAAGTTTATAGGTATCCGTATTATTTCTACTATGGATGCCCAATATAGAATTCAGGGTATTTTTAGTTGCATTGCCCTTGCCTGGTTTTCTCTTTTTTTATTTGGTATTATCCCGGCCCCGTATAATATTATTTGTATGTTCTTAAACGGGTTACCGCTGGGAATGGTTTTTGGAATGGTTTTTAGTTTTTTGGAAGGACGAAGAACAACAGAGATTATGGGTGCGGTATTGGTGAGTAGTTTCATTTTTGCTTCCGGACTAGCTAAATCAATTGGCAAATGGCTGTTGCTAAACTTTAATATTCATGATTTCTGGATGCCATTTATAGCAGGTGCCTTTTTTGTAATTCCGGTTTTAATTTCACTTTGGCTTTTGCATCATACTCCCTTGCCGGATATGGAAGATATTCAAAACAGATCCGAAAGAAAGCCGATGAATCAAAAGGATCGGAGCGCATTTATTATGCAGTTCGGTTATTTGCTGTTACCTGTAGTAATTAGTTATACTTTATTTACTATTGTAAGAGATTTTAGTGAAGATTTTGCCAATGAATTATGGATAGAAACCGGGTATAAGGAGAATGCCGGTATATTTTTTCAGACCAGTTCTATTGTTGCTGTTTTTGTGTTGATTGTAATTGGTTCTTTCTTTACCATAAAATCTAACAGACAGGCTTTTATTTACACGCATTTGCTGGTAATTGCAGGTCTCATTATTACCCTTGCTGCCACGTTACTTTATAATGGTCAGCAGCTAACCCCCCTTCAATGGATGGTGATTTCTACAACTGGATTATACCTGGCATATTTGCCCTTTAACTGTCTTTATTTTGAAAGAATGATTTCTACTTATGAAGTAAAGGGGAATGTTGGCTTTGTAATGTATATAGCAGATGCATTCGGCTATCTGGGAACCGTTTTTGTGTTGCTATTAAAAGAATTTATTCGGGTTCAGATAAGCTGGGTGTCTTTTTTTTCTATCCTTTTTATTGGGGTTTCTATAATGGGTGTTATTCTGATTTTATTTTCTCTTAGAGGACATATTAGTTTAATAAAACGTATAAATATTATTCATGAAAAATAAAGCAATAGTTGTAGGTGCTGGAATTGTTGGTTTGTCGGTTGCCAGGGCATTGGCAGACAAAGGATATAATGTAACGGTAGTAGATAAGTCTGCTAAGGCAATAGGAGCATCTGTCAGGAATTTCGGAATGGTCTGGCCTATAGGTCAGCCATCCGGGGAGTTGTATCAGTTGGCAAGAAAATCAGCGGAGATATGGAAGCTGGTTTGTGATGGTACAGGTATGTGGTATAATCAAAGTGGTAGTTTGCATGTGGCTAACAATGAAATAGAATGGACAGTCTTAAATGAATTGTACGATATTTTTAATAAAGAGGGTAGGCCTGTTCAATTACTTTCAAAAGGGGAAATTGCAAAGCTTTATCCATATATTAATCAACAGTCTCTATTGGGTGGATTGTTTTCGTCTGATGAGTTGATTGTTGATCCAAGAATAGCTGCTGCTCATGTAAGTACTTATTTAAGTGAATTAATGAATGTTCAGTTTCTATGGAATTTTTCGGCAACAGAAATTGGAGAAGGGTATATAAAGAATAGCGATAAAATATTGCATGCTGATTATGTTTTTATTTGTTCTGGTCATGAGATGGAAACTTTATTCCCTGCTGTTTTTAATGAGACTCCCATTACAAAATGTAAATTACAGATGATGCGTTTTCAAATGCCTGCACATGGTACAATAGGTACGTCTGTTTGTGGCGGGTTATCTTTGCTGCATTACGGAAGCTTTAAGCAATCTTCATCATTGCCTTTGCTGAAAAAATTTGCAGAAGAAAATTTTCCTTTGAATTTGCAATACGGAATACATGTAATGGTGTCTCAGCATGAAAAAGGAGAGCTAACTGTTGGTGATTCACACGAGTATGGTAATATTTTTGATCCTTTTGACAGATACGATATTAATGATTTGATCATTCAATATTTAAATAGATTCATGAATGCTTCGGATTGGAAAATCTCTGCAAGCTGGCATGGCATATACCCTAAGATGACAGATGGGTCATCTTGGTTTTTTATTCTCCTATTAATCGTGTTTATATTTTAAATGGCTTGGGTGGTGCAGGCATGACGTTGAGTTTTGGACTCGCAAAAAAATTGATTGATGCCTTGGATTAATTGACAACAATCAGTTAACATTAACAATACATTGAGTTAACATTACAATGATAGGTTTGCGCAACAAACAGCAAAACTATTATGAGTAAGTTAAAACATTTAATGAAAGCAATATTGTACAGTTTGTCAATATTGCTTTTTCATTTTTCTGCTTCTGCGCAGACAGTTATTAAAGGTAGAGTAGTTGATGCCGCTTCGGGTAATCCCTTGTCTGGTGCTACTATTACAGTTGTAAAATCAAAAACAAATTCAGTTTCAGATTTACAAGGGAATTTTTCAATCAATGCGTCTAATGGAGATCAGTTAATCATTAGTAATATTGGATTTAAAGATAAAACGGTAAGAGCTTCAGCAGATTTCATGCAGATTGTTTTAGAAGCTTCTTCTTCTGAATTAGATGAGGTTGTTGTAACTGCATTGGGCATTAAAAGAGAAAAGAAAAAATTGGGATATGCTTCCCAGGAATTAAAAGGGGATAATTTAACGGTAGCCAGAGAGTCCAATGTGGTTAGTCAGCTTGCGGGAAAAATTGCAGGAGTTACAGTTATTGGAGGAAATTCAGGTATTGGAGGTTCTGCAAGAGTTACGATTCGTGGGGAGCGTTCAGTAGATATGAATAAAAATCAGCCTTTGTATGTAATTGACGGTGTACCCATTTCTAATTCAATTGTTGGAGGAAGTGGCAGAGGAAACCTTGAAGTTGATTTTGGTAATGGTGCCGGCTTTGTAAATCCAGATGATATTGAAAGCATGAACGTATTAAAAGGACCTGCTGCCTCTGCTTTATACGGTTCCAGGGCTGCCAATGGCGTTATTGTAATTAAGACAAAGTCTGGTAAAAGCAGCAAGGGTATTGGGGTTGAAGTAAACTCAAACTTAACTTTTGAAAATGCATTGAAGTTGCCAGAATTTCAAAATGTGTACGGTCAGGGTAATGGAAATGGAGGTGCTTTTGCTTATGTAAACGGAGGCGGAGCAGGATTAACGGATGGTACTGATGAAGGTTGGGGTCCTGCCTTTAAAGGACAATTATATCCTCAATATAATTCGCCCAGAACATTAAATGGACAGCCAATACCTTTCTTGGGGGGAGATTTAAATGCCCCGGCTGGAAGTGTAATTACACCCACGCCATGGGTGGCAGATGTTGATGGAGTAGCTAAATTCTTTCAAACAGGAAGAACGCTTACAAACAATGTAGCATTGGTTGGAAGTAATAAGGATGGTGACTTTCGTTTGTCATTTACCAATCTTGATCAAACAGGTATTGTTCCTAATACAGATTTAAAACGAAACACGGTTTCTTTTAGTGGCGGATATAATTTATCTGATAAATTCAGTGCCCGTGCTTTTGTTTCTTATATCAAGAGTTCTAGTGATAACCGACCCTCTATTAGTTATGGGACAGAGAGTATAATGTATTTATTTACGAGCTGGTTTCCCAGATCTGTTAGAATAGAAGATATGAAAAGATTGTGGCAGCCAGGATTAGAGGGAATAAGACAATTTGGATGGAATTACAATTATCATGATAATCCTTACCTGACTGTATATGAAAATACCAATGGTCAGGTAGTTGACCGTATTATTGGTAATATTACACTTAAATATGATATCGCTAGTTGGTTAAGTTTGCAATTGCGTGCTGCAACTGATTATGCTTCGGAAGTTCGTTCCTACAAAAGAGCATTCAGCACTCAACGTTTTCCATTTGGTCAATACAGAGAGGCCCGAGTAATTACAGAAGAGAGAAATACAGATTTCTTGTTTTCCGCTAATAAAAAACTGAATAATGATTTTACTATTTCTGGTACATTCGGTGGCAACCAAACCAGACAAAAAGCTGATTTTAATGAAGTAAATGCAGGTCAGCTAAATATTCCGGGGATTTATAAAATTACCAATAATCGCGTACCAGTTGATGTTGCACAAACCACTACTGAAAAGCGAGTGAATAGTCTTTATGGATCTGCTCAAGTTGCTTACAAAAACTATTTATTTTTAGATGTTACCGGTAGAAATGACTGGAGTAGCGCATTAACTTTGCCAGCAGAATTAAAAGCGCTGGGTTCTGAAAAGAATTCTTTCTTTTATACTTCAGCAGCAGTAAGTGCTATTGTTAGTGATATGGTTAAATTGCCATCTGCAATTAACTTTGCTAAAGTTCGTGGAAGTGTTGCACAAGTAGGTAACGATACAGATCCTTTTACATTTACGCAAGCTTACAACCCAAGCACTGCATATGGAACGGCACAGATTTATGGAGAAACAGACCGTTTAGCGAATCTTTCATTAAAGCCGGAAATTAGTACTGCCTTTGAAATTGGAACTGAACTTAAAATGTTCAATAATCGTGTTGGGTTAGATCTTACTTTTTATCAGAGTAACACCAAAAATCAGATTATTAATATCCCACTTTCTCAAACATCTGGTTATAGTACCAGATCTATAAATGCAGGCCTTATCAGAAACTATGGCTTTGAAGCTATGTTGAATTTAGTGCCAGTAATTGGAAAGAAAAATGGATTTAAATGGACTGTTGATTTGAATTTTTCTACTAATCGCAGTAAAGTGGTTGAATTATCAGACGGGTTAACCAATTTAGTAATGGCCAGCAGAAGTGTAACTGTTGAAGCAAGGGTTGGGGAAAGAATGGGAGACATGTATGGTATTGGTTTTGCTCGTGTACAAAATACTAATCCTAATGGTGCTTATTATGATGGCACTGGCAAATTTGTGGGTCAGATGGTGTATAATAATGGCAGACCAATCAGAACAACCGAAAGAATTAAGTTAGGTAACTACAATCCTGATTGGCTGGCTGGTATAAATAATACGTTCACTTATGGCAATTTCAAACTAGGATTTTTGTTTGATGTAAGAATGGGTGGCCAGGTGTACTCTCATACACAAACAGTAGGAAGAGAAGGGGGAATCATTGTTGAAACCCTTGAAGGTAGAGCAGATGGTTACGATTTAACAAAGCCAGGTAATGGAGTAATAGGCGAAGGTGTTAAAGTGGTTAATGGACAATTAGTGCCAAACGATGTAAAAATTACTGCTCGTGAATGGCATACAGCCTGGACAGCAGGAAGAGCAATTGCAGAGGGCGTTATGTATGATGCTTCATTTGTAAAGTTGAGAGAGTTGCAAATTGGGTTTAATTTTCCTGCACAAGTATTAAGAAAAACACCATTTAAAGCGGCAACATTAAGTTTGGTTGGAAGAAACTTAGCAGTATGGTCAAATGTTCCACATGTTGATCCTGAAGTGATGTCTTATTCTGGTGGTACAGCTTTGCCAGGTATTGAATACATGTCTATTCCTTCTTCGAGAAGCTTTGGTGTTAATTTAAGTTTGAAATTCTAATCATTACAAAAAAGAACAATCATGAAAAAAATATATCTAGCATTAACAACATTTTCCCTGTTGTTTTTAAATGCTTGTACAAAAGATTTTACAGAGGTAAATACCAATCCGAATGTCCCAACTAAAGTTACCCCCAACCTTCTTTTATCGGGTATCATTAAAAGTGCTGTTAACGAGCAAGTTGGGCAAGCCTGGGGTACAGGTAATTTATTGGTGCAGTATACAGCTAAAATTCAGTTTGTAAATGAAGACCGTTACTTGTGGGGTGAGAAAAATGGAATTTGGTCTAACGTATATGGTAATATGCGTAATGTTCAAAACATTATAGACCTGGCTGGTTCAAGCACTCCAGTACAGCAGAATTATTTGGGTGTTGCTTTAGTTTTAAAAAGTTGGTTGTTCTCATTAGCAACAGATGCTTATGGTGATATTCCTTACTCCGAAGCTATTAAGGCAAAAACAAACGGAGTGTATTTGCCTAAATATGATACACAGGAAGAAATTTATAATGGGTTATTGGTCGATTTAAAAAAGGCGAATGAAATTCTCGGAACAAGTAATGAAGCTATTACCGGTGATATCCTTTTTAATGGTTCAGTGCTTAAGTGGAAAAAATTGGCTAACTCATTGCGATTAAGATTATTAATGCGCTTGTCTAAAAAGAAGTCTGTAAATGCCGAAATGCAAACCATTGTTTCTAATAGCACTTTATATCCTTTGATGACTTCCAATGATGACAACGCAGAAATGAAATATCTGGCTGATGTTCCTGCCAATCAATGGCCTTTGTACAGTTCTCGTGTTGGTTCTATTGATGAAATAAGGGTTAGTAAAACATTGAGCGATCGGTTATCAGCTATTAATGACCCAAGACTTTTTGTTTTCGGAAGACCTTCTCAAAATTCAGTTGCTGTTGGAAATCCAAAAATCGAAGGCATTCCCAATGGTTTGGGCGATGTTGCTGCATTAAATTACAATGGTGGACCGCAAGGTGTTTCAAGAATTGGATACAGTTATGCCTGTTTGGTTTGTAATGATAATGGTCAAACGCCACCATTGCCGAATGTAGCCAGAGGCATTATTATGAATTATGCAGAACTACAATTTATTTTAGCTGAAGCAGCTGAGAAAGGCATGATTAATACTTCAACAACTGCAAATACGTATTACCTTAATGGAATAAATGCTAATTTTTCCTATTATGCTTCAATGGTTCCTGCCTCTTACGGAATAAATGTTACACCAGGTGCCGATTATTTTACGCAACCAGCTGTAGCTTATACCGGAACTACACAAGCAAAGCTAGAGAAAATTGCATTACAAAAATGGGTTGCATTATTCTTTACAGGATTAGAAGGTTGGTTCGACTGGAGAAGAACAGGTATGCCTGAAATTTTACCTGGACGTGACAATTTGAATAACAATAAAGTACCAGTTAGATTTATTTACCCCGTTGCAGAACAAGCATTAAATGGAGCAAATAGAGCAGCTGCTGTAACCAGGCAAGGGACAGATGATATCAACACCCTGATGTGGATTGCTAAGTAAGTTTTTCTCATATTTCGATTTAGTTTTAGTGAATGGGGTGGATGCTTAGGTATTCACCTCATTTTATCATTAATCAGTTATCTTTAAATCATGCGTTATATAATTACCAGTTTATTTCTTTTGTTATTAAACTTAGCGAATGCGCAAACTAAAAAAACGGTGACTGCGCTGGAAGTGCCAGGTAAGTTTGAGTATGCTCGTATTGATGAAAAAGGGGTATCGGTATTGCCCAGCGGAAGATATATCAATCCTGCCGGAGAAATGATTCGTATTACCCATGATCCTTTCGGAATGCGGGTATCTCCGGATGGTACTAAAGCGGTTACATTACATAATGGAGTATTTACCATTATTGACTTAATCAGTATGAAGCCTACTCGAGTTCCATCATATGATGGAAAAACACCTTCTCCATTTTCTAAGGGTTCTTTTCTTGGGGTAGATTTTGGGGAACAATCCCATATTGTGTATTTGAGCGGCGGTGATAATGGTTCTGTGTTAATTTATGATATTCAGCAAATGCGCAGGATTGATTCTATCTCTCTTAACGGGAAAGTGGGAAGTATCTTATTTGAAGACAGTTTTACTTCCGATCTATTGTATAATTCAGATAAAAAAGAATTGTTGGTTTTGGACCGCGCGAATTTTCGCATGGTAAGAATTAATATGCTGACCAAGCAAATTGTAGCATCTATTCCCTGTGGAAGATTGCCCTTCGGTTTGTCATTAAGCCCTGATAAAAAGTATGCTTTTGTTGCAAACGTTGGAATGTATTCCTATCCTTTGATTGAGGGAATGACCGAGCAAAATTATGATTCAATGCTTATTTCACATCATCCTTATGGAGACAATACAAAGGAATCTATCAATGGAACCATCATTGACGGCAAAAAAATTCCTGGGGTTGGAAGTCCTGCTTCCCCGGAAGCAATGAGTGTATTCGTAATTGACCTAACAACCAACAAAGTGCTGAGTAAATTAAAGACCGGTCATCAGGTTGGGGAATTGATAGAAGATATTGAAGTAGTGGGAGGCGCCAGTCCTAATTCAATTGCGGTAGGCAAACAATTTGCTTATATTACAAATGCCACGAATGATAATATTTCTGTTATTGATTATCGTACGCAGAAAATAGTGAAACACATTCCTGTGAAAGTAAGTTCATTGCTTGATAAATACAGGGGGTTATTGCCTTTTGGAATTTCACTTAGTAAAGATGAGAAAAAATTATATGTTGCGTTATTGGGTTTTAATGCAGTTGCCGTAATTGATATCGCTTCTGAGAAAACAGTTGGCTTAATACCTACAGGCTGGGGGCCATCCAGGGTAATGTTGAACAAAGACGAAAAAGAATTATATATCATTACTGCTAGAGGTTTAGGAGCGGGTCCCAACGGTGGAATTGGGTATAAAAAACCCATACAGGGTACTTTTATTAGTGATCTGCAATTGGGTTCTTTTCATAAAGTGGCTATGCCAGACTCTGTTCAACTGGCAAAGTATACGGCCACCACTTTGTCTAACACTTTTTTTCAATCAACAGTTGAAATCAACCAAAATCCATTGCCCCCTTTGCCAGGTGTTTATCAGAGCCCGATTAAGCATATCGTTTACATAACAAAGGAAAACCGTACATACGATGAAGTATTCGGTCAAATTAAAGAAGCAAAGGGAGACAGTAGCTTAGCTAGATTCGGACTTGATAATGAATATACTTTATTGGCTAATCAGCGGGAGCGATTTAAAGGATTACGTGTAACACCCAATCATCACAAGATTGCAAGACAATTTGCATTTAGCGATAACTTTTATTGTGATAGTGATGCCAGTATTCATGGGCATCATTGGATGATGGGTGTAATTCCGAATGAATGGGTGGAGGCTAATTCCAGTGTAAGTAAAACAGCCAAATTGTTTTCATCAGCTCCTGGAAGAAGATTTCCGGGATCAACAGGAAGTATGGATCCGGAAGATTTTGCAGAAGCAGGAGGAATCTGGGAAGCATTTGAACGAAAGAAAAAATTATTTTACAATTTTGGAGAAGCGAACGAAACAGCGCACGTAAGAGAAGAATGGTACGACACGGCAACTGGTGCAGGACATGGGGTGATGGTACCCATGCAGAAAGCTTTATTTAGCAAAACAAGCAGAATGTATCCCGGCTATAATACCAATATTCCTGATCAGTATCGGGCTAATCAGTTTGAAAAAGAATTCACGAGTAAATGGCTAATTGGTAAAGAGTTAATGCCGTCACTTATTACTATTCAATTGCCGAATGACCATATTGCCAAAGCGAGACCTGAAGATGGATATACCAGTGCGCATTCTTTCATGGCAGATAATGATTTAGCGCTGGGGCGTATACTGCATTTTTTATCTCGAACGAAGTACTGGAAAAATATGCTGGTGATCATTACAGAAGATGATCCGCAGGGAGGAGTAGATCATGTGGATGCACATCGTTCTATTTTAATGATGGCCGGGCCTTATGTAAAGAAGGGGCATATTAGTAAAACTCACGCTAATTTCGGAGCCATTTTAAAAACTATTTACAATATTTCGGGTGTTCCATACGTAAATCAATACGATGTTACTTCCAGTTTGTTGCAAGACTTTTTTACTGACCAACCCGATTTTACCCCTTATACTTTGGAAATGCACGACAGTCGTATATTTGACGTGAATAAAGCCATGAAAAAGTACAAGACAACAATTGATTGGAATAAGATTCTGAAAGGTCCTGAAATGGATAAGCTGGAAGATATGCGTGCCGATCATTATCGTCAGCAAAAAGAAGGAACCGTTATTAAATAGTGGACATGAAAAAAGGGATTGGTATTTTATTTTTG
>NZ_KI866530.1:503527-523522 GCF_000511175.1 Sediminibacterium salmoneum NBRC 103935
GAGGTAACCGTAACGGCAACAAGAACAAAACAAAATACACTGCATACACCTTACTCTGTTACACGAATTAATCTGAATGTAGTAGAACGGTTTCAACCCCGGACCAGTCCGGAAGCTTTGGTAGGAACCATGGGTGTCTTTGTTCAGAAAACCAATCATGGTGGAGGATCTCCATTTGTAAGATCCTTAACGGGTAATCAGAATCTTTTGATGCTAGATGGTATTCGTTTAAATAATGCTACTTACAGATATGGACCCAATCAATATTTTAATACCATTGATCTTTTTTCAGTTGGCGCTATAGAAGTAGCCAGGGGAACGGGCTCTGTGCAATATGGTTCTGATGCTATGGGAGGAGTGATTCAGGTTTTTACCAAAGACCCCGGGTTTACGGAAAAGCCTCAATGGTCTGGCAATATTACCGGAAGAGTATTGAGTAATGATGTGGAATATACGGGGAGAGCAGAATTGGTGTATCGCAGTAGTAAAACTGCTTTTCAGGTAGGATACACTTCCAGAAAATTCGGGAATTTGCCCGGAGGTGATACAACGGGTATTCAAAATCCGAGTGGCTATAAAGAGCAAGCCATTGATCTGAAGTTTAAATGGCAATTGAATTCGCAATGGACTTTAACGGCGATGCATCAGCAAAACCAGCAAAAAAATGTGCCCCTTTATCATCGGGTAGCGCTGGAAAATTTTGCCTATTATGTGTTTGATCCACAAGTGCGCAAACTCAGTTATGTGCGATTAGAAGGGAATTCAAGGCATAATCTTTTTTCCAAAATGAACTTCACTGCTTCCCTGCAAAATAACAGCGAGCAGAGAAGGTATCAACGAAACGGCAATGCCAATCGTTTTGTAGAAGAAGAAAAAGTAAGAACTATTGGCTTAACAGCGGATGTATTTTCTGTTTTCTCTCCAAATTGGACAGCCAATACGGGTATTGAATATTATGCTGATCTTGTGCATAGTAATAAGCAGCAAATTACTATTGCCAATAGTGCAGTTTTACAACAAAGAGGACTTTATCCGGATGGGGCAAGCATGGGAAATTTTTCCTTGTATAGCATGCATCATATTGCATTGGGCAATTTTTCTATTGAAGCGGGACTACGTTACAATGCACTCAATATAAAAGTAGATACTGCTCTGGTGAAACCTTCTTCACTGGTATTCAATGGAGCCATTTCTTATCAATTGAATAAACAGCAATCCCTTTATGCATCCTACAGTACGGGTTATCGTGCTCCGAATATAGATGATATGGGTACGCTGGGTCTGGTGGATTTTCGTTATGAAATTCCTGCATTTGGTTTAAGGCCAGAGAAGACCATGAATACGGAGTTGGGTTATAAAGTGCAGACAAAACAATTGCAAGCCTCTCTTGCTTTTTATTATATGCATTTAACCAATCTGATCAATAGGGTACAGTTGCCCGGGCAGCAAATCAACGGTTACAATGTATATATCAAAGAAAATAACCAGGAATCCTTTATCCGGGGCTTTGAATACAGTTTTCAATATCAATGGAAGAATGGATGGTCATTGCATAGCAACGGTGCCTATTCCTTTGGACAAAATACTACCCGTGCAGAACCTATGAGAAGAATTCCGCCATTTCATGGAAGATCCTATTTGCAGTGGAAGCCAGGTAAGATGATGTATATGTTGGAATATGTATATGCCGGATCACAGACCAGACTGGCGCAAGGAGACAAGGACGACAACCGCATTCCCAAAGGAGGTACGCCAGGTTGGAATATCCTGAATATACACGCCAGCATTGATTTTAATTCTGTAGTGCTGCGCACCGGTTTGGCCAATATTTTTAATCAGGACTATCGTATGCACGGGAGCGGCATCAATGGTTTGGGAAGGAATTTGTATATTTCTGCCCAATTTAGGTTTTAATGAAAGAGTCGCTGCAAGAATTAGCCCAACAGCTATCCGGAGAGTTTTATTTTGATACAGAAGCAAAGCATCAGATGCAATTGCGCGCTTATGCAACTGACGCTTCTGTTTACCAGGAAATGCCCCTGGCGGTTGCCATCCCAACCGATGAAAGAGATCTGGAAATTTTAATTGCATTTGCACAACAACATAGTATTACTTTAATCCCACGCGCTGCTGGAACATCACTGGCTGGTCAGGTAGTGGGCGCAGGTATTGTGGTAGATATATCCAAACACTTCACACAAATGATTGAAGTGAATGTAGAAGAGAAATGGTGCCGTGTGCAGCCCGGTGTAATCAGAGACGATTTAAACAGTTACCTGAAGGGATTTGGACTGATGTATGGTCCGGAAACTTCCACCGCCAACAGAGCCATGATAGGCGGGATGGTTGGGAATAATTCCTGCGGTTTGCATAGCATTGTCTGGGGATCGGCCCGTGACCACTTAATGGAAGCGAAAGTTTTATTAAGCGACGGAAGCACAGCTGTATTTAAGGAAAGAGATTGGTCTGAAATTGATTCAATGCAGGGCTTAGAAGGAAAGATTTATCAGGACTTGTTTTCATTGTTGAATAACAATGATCGTCAACAATTGATTCGGGATCAGTTTCCGGCTAAAGAAGTAGTCCGCAGAAATACCGGGTACGCATTAGATTCTTTATTGGATATGCAGCCATTTACAGAAAATGGAACTGCATTCAATCTGTGTAAATTACTCGCAGGGTCTGAAGGAACCCTGGGTTTTATTACAGAATTAAAATTGAGTTTGTTGCCACTGCCTCCCAAAGAAGTTGGGGTATTGATTGTGCATTGCTCTAATTTGGTGGAGTCTTTATACGCGAATATTGAAGTGTTGAAACAAGGGCCGATGGCATCGGAACTGGTAGATAAAATGATCATGGATTTTACCATTGGTCATCCGGAATACCAGAAGAACCGCTTTTTTATTGAAGGGGATCCTGCCGCTTTATTGATGGTGGAGTTTATGGAAGAAAGCCGTGCTGCTTTGGATGAAAAATTGCAATCCACCATTGCTGCTTTGCAACAAAGCAAACTGGGCTATGCCTATCCGGTATTGTACAATGCCGATACTAAGTTTGCCTGGGATGTACGCAAAGCAGGATTAGGCTTGCTGCGCAATTTAAAGGGCGATGCACAGCCAGTAAATCTGATTGAAGATTGTGCAGTATCTACCAATGATTTACCTCATTATATTGAGGAGCTGCAAGTGTTGCTGGCAAAACATGGAGTAAAAGCTTCCTATTATGCGCACGCAGGAGCGGGGGAGCTGCATGTGGAGCCGATTATTAATCTGAAGACGGAAGAAGGGGTAAAACAGTTTCGCGATATTCTGAAAGAAACAGCCGCACTGGTAAAAAAATACAATGGGTCACTTTCGGGTGAGCACGGAGATGGAAGATTGAGAGGGGAGTTTATTCCTGCAATGGTAGGAGCAGAAGTATATGGCTTGTTCAAGCAGGTAAAAAACATTTTCGACCCCAAGGGGATTTTCAATAAAGGTAAAATAACCGATACGCCTCCGATGGATGCGCATTTCAGAATGCAGGTGAATCAGCAGGCTACTCCCACCAAAACCATTTTTGATTTTAGTGCAGACGATGGTATTTTAAGATTGGCAGAAAAATGCTCGGGTTCGGGTGATTGCAGAAAATCTGAAATATCCGGTGGACTCATGTGTCCGAGTTTTATGGCAACCCGCAGCGAAAAAAATACCACCCGTGCCAGGGCTAATATTTTGCGTCAGTTCTTAAGTAATCCGCATGATCTGCAGCCCTATAATCACGAAGAGATAAAGGAAGCCATGGATCTCTGTTTAAGTTGTAAAGGGTGCAAGATTGAATGTCCGTCCAGTGTAGATATCACCAAGATGAAGGCAGAGTTTCTGCAACATTATTATGATGCCAATGGAACCCCATTCCGATCTAAGCTGGTTGGTAATTTTGCCGCACAAATGAAACTGGCTGCTGTATTCAGACCTGTCTATAATTTAATCTTTGGCACGCCCGCCTTGCGTAAACTGGCGAATCGAATAGTAGGGTTTCATCCGGAAAGAACCATGCCTTTGTTGGGTAATGTACAATTACATGCATGGCATGAAAAAAGGAAAGTGCAGCGTGCAAGAAAAGTCTATTTTTTCTGTGACGAGTTTACCAATTTTCTGGATAGTTCTATCGGGCAGAAGGCGATTCTTTTATTGGAAAAACTGGGATACGAAGTAGCAATTCCGGAACATGTAGAAAGTGGCCGATCTTATTTGTCCAAAGGTTTGTTGCGTAAAGCTGCAGCCATTGCCAATCGGAATATTCAATACTTATCTCCACTGGTTTCTAAGGAAGTTCCGATTGTTGGGATTGAGCCTTCCGCTTTGCTAACTCTCAGAGATGAATACAAAGACCTCGCGAGTCCGGAAAACAAGGCAGCTGCGATCCACCTGGCCAATCATACTTTTACTATTGAAGAATTTTTTGCGCGTGAAATAACAGCAGGAAATATTAAAGCAGAGGCATTTACTGAAAACCACAGACAGATTGCTTTGCACGGACATTGTTATCAGAAAGTGTTGTCCTCGCAAAACCATAGTGTAACCATGTTGTCCTTGCCTAAAAATTATTCGGTAGAGATTATACCGAGTGGTTGTTGTGGTATGGCTGGATCCTTTGGGTACGAAAAAGAACACTATGAAGTTTCACAGAAAGTAGGAGAGCTGGTATTGTTTCCTGCAGTAAGAAAAATGGCAGATGAAAAAATCATAGCAGCGGCTGGTACATCCTGCAGGCACCAGATAAAAGATGGCACCAATGTGGTGGCTTTGCATCCGGTGGAAGTGTTGTATGAAGCATTAGTATTGTAGGCTCTTGTTGTTTTTTAATTCTTTTGCCAGTTTGCTAATTGATTTTTCTTCAAAAATTTCTTTCAGCTGAAACTTAACTTTCTTGTATTGCTCATGCAGCGGACAAGGGTTTGCTGTTGAACATTTTTTTAGCCCTAAAACACATTTATCCAATGCTTCATTCTCACCCATGGCATCAATAATGCAGGATATGGGTGCCTGTAAAGTAGGCTCAGTTATATAAAAGCCACCATTAGGCCCAGGCAAAGAGTGAATCAGTTTTTTCTTCGTAAGTACCTGAAGGATTTTCGCAGTAAAGGATTGAGGTGAGTTGATGGCTTTTGAAATATCAACAATGCTAAGCTTCTTTTCTTCTGAACTGTGTTTTGCAATATAGATGGTTGCTCTTAAAGCATATTCTGTTTTTTTAGAAAACATAGATTGTTAGAATTATTGATGAATTTATTTCTTGAAAATACAGCTAATTTTCATTTTCATCAGCGGGAATATAATACAGAATAATCCTATTGCCAGGCTAATTCCAGCAGCCATGAATACAATAAAGTACGGTTTCAATTCCTGCATCATCATGCTAAAACTGTTTTGAACTTCAGCAGTTTGCCAGATGGCTTTCTTTATTCCTGCTCCAATTAAACTACACCAGAATACCAGTAATGAAATATTGCTGATCCAGATGCCTTTATTTATGATTTTGTGATAGTGTAATAAATTGCTGCAATTATCTTCTGAGTTATCAGTAATAGTAGCAAGTAGAATAAAGCTATTGATACCAATGGTGGCCCCCATGGTATGGGCTACTGTTATATGCGTGCCATGCGTATATACATTGATTCCGGGTATTGACATGAGAATGGCTAATGCTAAAGTGAGAAATACCCAGATGTCTGCAGATAAAAGCAAGCGATACGATAAAATATGCAGGTTTTTTTGTGCAGTATCCAGGGTCTTTTTCCAGTTGAAAATTATTCTACCGATTATGAACAATTCAGTCATGCTGACTGCATAACTGATATACTGAACATAAGGTGCTGTCGGAAGCGTATAAATATGATGTCCCCAGTTAAACATTAGATTAAAAAGACCAGTGAAATATAATATAAATGCTATTGAAGATTGGCTTGTTTCTTTATTGCCGCTTATTTTTTCCATCAGGAAAATGCTGGAACCATAAATCAGCATATTCCATGAGCCAACCATGGAACCGTTCGATTTCCATTGAATCAGTATGTCTCCGATTAAATTTTTCCTGAAATAGGGGATGACCCACAAATAAGATTCCAGGTAAGTAAAGAGAAAGAAGATTATACCTGTCATCCACATCCAGATGTAGACGGGCTGATTTCTGAAAGACGATAAGGAACTGATGAAATTAATCAGAAATAATATCCAGCCAGCTATAATTAATACTGCAAAAAACGGAGGAAACTCCCAATATTCCCTGCCTCCAAAATTGCCGGATATATAAGCAAAGTAAATTCCTAAAGTTGAAATGATAAATACAAGCAAGTGTATATAAGCCAGTTTAAATGAGTACAGTTTTTTACCTGTTACACTTCGTAAATAGGTGAGCACCATGCCCACCGATGCTATGATTATCCAGAATAGAACAGAGCTAACATGCAGGGGCCTTATTTTTTCAAATGAAAAATGCTGTTTTAGTAAGCCCGGACTTATGTATTGTAAGCTTCCGATAATCCCCCAGCTTAAGCCAAGTACCAGTAGCATTAATGCAGTAAGTAAATAGGCTTTGAATAATTTATGTTCCTTATTGCTTAATGGTCCCATTGTATGAAATTGTAAAAGTTCTTGGATCGGCTTTTCCTGTCTGGTCTATATTTTTTAAGTAGCCAAGCAGTTCCTGTATTTCTTTATCTGATAGTTTGAAATTGGGCATTACCACCGTTCCTTTTTTTAAAAAAGCTTTGATGTATTCCGGGCCTTTTGTGCTGTAAACGTTCGTAAGGTCAGGGCCTAAGTATCCTCCTAAGCCATAAATCTGGTGGCAGCTGATGCAGTTTTTTTCTTGCCATACCAATTTGCCATTGGAATCGTCTGCCTTTGCCAGGTTTTGCCGGGGCAGGCTACTGTATAGGTGAAAACTATAAACAGTGAAAGTCAGTAAAAGTATGCCTGCTGTCAGGATCTTATTTTTTTCATTGAATCCCATGCCTGAATAATAATTAAGGACAAAAATATCTTTAATTATTATATTTGCGAAAATATTCTGCAATGCTTAGAAATAAAAGTTTGCCGTTGGTATATTCCTGTTCTGGCTGCAGTAATGCTGCACAAATGAGCAATTATATTGCCGTACAATTAGACAGGAAGGGAATTGCTGAAATGAGTTGTATTGCAGGTGTTGGCGGAAATGTAAAAAGTTTGGTAAGGACGGCAGTATCGGGGAGAAAAATTATTGCAATTGACGGGTGCCCGCTGGCCTGTGCAAAAGCCTGTCTTCAGAATCATTCCGTTGTTCCTACTGTACACCTGGAACTGTCTTCATTGGGGGTAAAGAAAAAATACCACGAAGATTATGATATTGAATTGGCAGGGCAGATACTGGACTCCATTCAACTTAAGATTGCTGAACAGGAAACAAGCATAGCAAATGAAGAAGCAAATCAATAAAAAGCCTGCAGATTCTGTTACTGTTAAAACAGAAATAGTCTGTTCCAATGATACGAACCCAATGGGCATTTTACTGGGAGGGAAATTGGTTAACTGGATGGACATTGCTGCTGCCATAACCGCTCAAATGCATGCCGGAAATATTTGTGTAACAGCAGAAATTAGTAAAGTGGGTTTTTCTCAATCTGCCAAAGTGGGAGATGTGCTGGTTATTAAATCTATTGTTACGCGTGCTTTCAATACTTCTATGGAAGTATATGTTTCTGTAAATAGAATCAATTTTAATGGAGATAAAAGCAGTCTGATTGCTGACGGGTATTTTCATTTTGTTTCCATAGATAAAAAGGGGAAGCCGAAAAAAGTGCCAGCGTTATTGCCTCAATCAAAGGAGGAGAAAATAGCGTATGAAGCAGCCATGAAACGGAAAATGCAAAATAAAATGTAGATTCACTATTTAAATAATAGTGTCATGGCGAAGTTTCAGTTAAAAATTAACGGTAAACAATTGTCGGTGGATGTGGATCCTTCAACGCCCTTGCTTTGGGTGTTAAGAGATCATTTACACCTGGTGGGTACCAAGTATGGTTGTGGTGCCGGAGCCTGCGGAGCATGCACCGTCCATTTAAATGGGAATGCTTTGCGTTCCTGTCAATTGCCTGTTTCCGCAGTTGGTACACAAGCCATCACTACAATTGAAGGAATTGCTACTTCTGAAACTGAAATGCATCCCGTGCAAAAAGCCTGGCTGGAACTGGATGTGGCGCAATGCGGCTATTGTCAGACTGGTCAGATCATGTCTGCAGTGGCTTTGCTAAAACGCAATCCCAATCCCACAGAAGCAGAAATAGAAGCTGCCATGACAGGAAATATTTGCCGTTGCGGAACTTATATAAGAATTAAAGCCGCCATTCAAAAAGCCGCTAAATCCACCACTAAATAATTTTTAGAAAAATGAAAAGCGAAAATAAAAATCAAAGCAGACGTTCGTTTCTGAAAGTTACCTCCTTAACAGGTGGCGGCATGATGATTGGTATCAGTTGGTTTGCCAATTTAATTCCGAATGAAGCCATGGCTCATGTTGCCGATAACAACAATTGGGTGCAGCTTAATGGATTTATCAAAATTACGCCTGACAATCAGGTGAAAATATTTAATCCCAATCCTGAATTTGGAACCAATGTAATGACTTCACTGCCCATGATGGTGAATGAAGAATTAGAGGCAGATTGGAGTAAGGTAAAAGTAGAAATGGGGGATTATGATACGCCCAGATTCAAGAGTCAGTTTACTGGTGGAAGCCGCGCCATGGCGATGGCCTGGATGCCATTAAGAACTGCCGGTGCTACTGCACGATTGATGTTGATGCAGGCTGCAGCTAATGAATGGGGAGTACCTGTGAATGAATTGTCTGTATCTAAAGGTACTGTAATGCATAAAGGCTCAGGTAAAGCAGCCACTTACGGAGAACTGGCTACTGCAGCAGCTAAGCTCCCTAAGCCAGAAAAAGTAGCATTAAAAAAGCCGGGAGAGTTTACCTTGTTAGGTACTCCTCAGAAAAATAAAGTTGGAAAAGAAATTGTGAGTGGTCAATCGCTTTTTACCATGGACTATCAGGTAGAGGGCATGTTGATTGCCATGGTGATTCATCCGCCTGCTTTTGGTATGCAACTCAAGTCATTTGATGCATCTGAAGCCTTGAAAATGCCAGGCATTAAAGATGTATTTGAGTTTCAGGTGTACAAAGATGGTTATGTAAAAGCAGGATTTGATACGCGGACATTCAATAGACTGATTGCTGTGGTAGGCAATTCTACCTGGGAAGTGATAAATGCCCGGAAAAAAGTAGTGGCAGAATGGGAACCCATACAAACCACCAAGGAACCTGTTATGGCAAGAGGGGGCAGAAGAGATGAAGTCATTCCCGCCGGTCTGGAAAGTACGGATGAGCATTTCGCGGCAGATGCATGAAATGTCAAAAGAAGCCAATGACGTTGTTGCGACGTACAAAGATGGAGATCCTGAAGCTGCATTTAAAAAATGCGAAGCGGGTAATTGAAAGAACCTACACTGCACCCTTCTTAGCGCATAACCCAATGGAGCCCATTAGCTGTTTTGCGCATATTACAGACGAAAAAGCCTTTTTTGTTGCCCCCATTCAGATCCCTGAAATGATGAAACAAAATATTGTGGCCAATCTGGATATCAAGCCCGAACAACTGGAAATGAAACTGGCCAGAATGGGAGGAGGCTTCGGACGAAGGGCTTATGGACATTATATAGTAGAGGCAGGGCATATATCTAAAAAAATGAAAGCGCCTGTGAAACTGATTTACACCCGCGAAGATGATATGACCAATGGCATTTATCGTCCAACCTATATCATGACGTATAAAGCAGCCATTGATGAGAACAATAATGTAACGGCACTGCATGTAATTGGAGGTGGCTTTCCTGAAAGTCCTTTACATGAAAACAGATTCCCGGCTGGGGCTATTGATAACTACTTAGCAGAGAGTTGGGAGTTGCCAACCAATATCACCATTGGTGCGTATCGTGCTCCCCGTTCTAATTTTAATGCCAGTGCTGAACAATCCTTCTTAGATGAATTGGCAGAAGCAGTGGGTAAGGATCCGTTGGATTTCAGAATTGAATTATTGAAAAAAGCAAAAGCCAATCCGGTAGGGAAAAACAACGATTATGATGTATCCCGTTATATGGGTGTATTGCAGTTGTTGAAGGAGAAATCAAACTGGGGAAGTCCTGCTACTAAAAATGCTAAACGTGGGGTTTCTGCTTATTTCTGTCATGCCTCTTATGCAGCCCATGTGGTAGATGTAACCATGAAGAATGGCCAGCCATATGTGGAGAAAGTAGTGACAGCCATGGACTGTGGTTTTGTAGTGAATCCGGAAGGCGCAAAGAATATGGTGGAAGGAGCAGTTATTGATGGGATTGGAAATGCTTTATATGGAGAGCTACTAATTGACAAAGGTGATACTGCTCAAAAGAACCTGAATAATTACAGAATTATCCGCCATAGAGAAGCACCGAAGAAAATTGAAGTGCATTTTGTGCAGAACAATATTGATCCAACCGGGTTGGGAGAACCACCGTTTCCGCCTGTTTTTGCAGCTGTTGCCAATGCCTTGTATAAAGCGACAGGGAAACGTTTGTATCATCAACCTTATTTGAAGGAATTAAATAAACAAAAAGCATAGGGAACTTTCGGCTTAGATGGTTGTTTACCATGTATGGATAAAACAAATGATAGTGTTGTAATTAACAACATTCACTATAGATTGGCCGATCTGGAAAAAGATTGCTGGATACGTTTGGTAAATGGAGCAGTAAAAGGCAGGGACCCTTTTCATTTGCCTGCAGTAGCCAATTTTTCTGATGGGGATATTTCATTGCGCACTGTTGTACTTCGCAAAGCCTTGCCCGAGGAGCGGGAATTGCGTTTTCATACCGATACGCGTAGTCCCAAATGGAGATCTTTGCAAATGAATCCTGCCATCAGTGCTTTGTTTTATGATGCCAGCGCGCGAATTCAGTTAAGAGTGAAAGGGAAGGCGGTCTTGTATTTTAATGATGCTATTACAGCAGATGCCTGGGATAAAACCAATCTCTCGAGCAGAAGATGTTATTTAACTCCTTTTACCCCTTCGGATTTTTCTGATATTCCTACCAGTGGATTGCCACTGCATATTGAGCAGGAGGAATTTACTGTAGAAGAGAGTGAAGCAGGGAAGGAGCACTTTGGCGTTGTGGGGATTAAAGTTGAGTCAATTGACTGGGTGTGGTTAAATCATGCAGGACATAGAAGGGCTTTCTTTGATTATGTAAAAGGGGAGTATCGGTGGATGGTGCCTTAGTTTGTTATTCAAGGTGAATTTGAAGCCCAATGTTTAATTGAAGGGTATTCCTATTGTTTCTATAATAATCAGGTGCATTTACTATTGTGTTCTGATATCCTAAAAGAAATTCAATTCCAACTGCCGAGTTTAAATAAATAACCGGCCCAATGCTAGCCGAAAATATACTTATCTTTTCATTAATAGGTTTTGGGGATCCTACTCCGTATTGATAGCTTGCTTCAACCAAAATATTATAGTCTTTTTCGGCATCTAATAAATAATATCTTCCAAAGGGGCCCACAACAAATCTGATTTGTGTGAGTCGGCCACCGCTTCCAAATACAGTGCCATCCGGGGCTATGGCATCGCCTCCTTTTCCTTTCTCCCAAATTAAAGATGGCCTTAATCCCAGCGCAAATCTGTCTTTTATAAAATACCCTATATTCGGAGAAGCAGTGATATTAAATCCTTGTGATGTTTGTTCATATGCTGTAGGATACAGGTTTGTATTTTTATTTTGATATAAAGAAAATTGACTTGTGCCGCCTACTAACCAATTTCCTTGTGTAAGTTGACCATTGCAGAAGTAAAATGAAACAAGCGCAAAGACAAAAAGTACTTTTCTTTTCATAAGCATTTGATATTAACTTTTATTTTCTTCAAGACCCTATTTTGGTGTTTCTGTGGTATAAGATATTGTTAAAGTGGTTTTTGCTAGGGTTGGTAATTGCGTATTAGCTGCTTTAAAATTTACAATGCGCCGGGATTGTCGGCTTAGCTTCGCTGTTCCAACAATTGGGATTGTCGGCTTAGCTTCGTTACGCCGACTTCCCTCCGGATTGACCTTACCCAAATCTCTTAGAAAAATAAGGCTGGCTTTTTTATGCTTAACCCTTTCGAGGAAGTGCTCGCTTCGCTTCTTATAACGCAATTCATATTCTCGCTTCAAAAGCACTCGCTTCGCTCGTCGTACTGTGCTTGCTACAGCTTTAGCAAGCAAGCTTGTAAAGCTTCCGCTCGCACATTACGTTTGGCTTTTGAAGCTCGATCGTTCTCGAGCCATATGGGAGGCTTCCCCTCACTCGGTTCTTTGCATAAAAAAAGCTCCGAATTTCTTCGGAGCTTTGTGATCCCGCTGGGACTCGAACCCAGGACCCATACATTAAAAGTGTATTGCTCTACCAACTGAGCTACAGAATCTTAAAGATTTCGTTGCCGTTATCTTTAATTTGGGTTGCAAAAATAGGATAAATAAAAACACTGCCAAATTTTTATTGAAAAATTTTAGATTTTTTCTTGCAAGGTTGCAGTTTTCTTTGATGTATTTTTGATGGAATTAAACAAAATCAAGTCATGTCGGTGTTTCAAAACAAAGTGGTGGTTATTACGGGTGGTTCAGAAGGGATAGGAAAAGCATTGGTGAGTTTATTTCTGGATGCAGGGGCTAAAGTGGCTACCTGCGGTAGAAATTATGATAAGCTTTATCAGTTGCAATCGGCTAATTCCGGAAAACCGTTGGTGATTCATACGGCAGATGTAAGTAAAGAGCAGGACTGTATCAATTTCATGCAAGTTGTAATTAAGCAGTTTGGTACGGTGGATATATTAATTAATAATGCGGGCGTATCTATGCGTTCCTTGGTAGAAGATGCCAGTTTTGATGCCATTCGAAAAGTAATGGATATTAATTTCTGGGGAACTGTTTATTGTACTAAGCTGGCTTTGCCATATATCCTTCGAAATCAGGGAACCATCGTGGGGGTTTCTTCCATTGCCGGATACAGAGGTCTTCCGGGTAGAAGCGGTTACTCTGCTTCCAAATATGCTGTGAACGGATGGCTGGAAAGTCTCCGCACCGAGTTGCTTGATTCCGGTACCAATGTAATGTGGGTTTGTCCTGGATTCACTACCAGTAATATTCGCAATGCTGCATTGGATAAATCAGGTATGCCTAACGGAGAATCAAAAATGGATGAAGATAAAATGATGTCTGCCGAGGAATGTGCCCAACATATAGCCAAAGCCATCGAAAAAAGGAAGCGCACATTGGTACTTACTTTCACTGGAAAGCGTACGGTTTTTCTAAATAAATTTTTCCCTTCATGGGCAGACCGACTGGTGCGTAATTTTTTCTTTAAAAATGGCCAATTGGTAAAATAAATGTTAAGGGTTTAGCGTTACGATAGCGCATGCCTATACTGACCCTTAGTTCTGATATTGGCCAGCGTGATTTTATCGTTGGTGCCATCAAGGGTCAATTCCTGCAAGCCATACCCGATTTGAATCTGGTGGATATCACACATGATTTATCTCAGACAAACCTGCCCTTAGCGGCTTATATCTGCAGTAATGCTTTTCGTTTTTATCCCACGGGCAGTTTTCACCTGGTTTTGATGAATGTATTTGAAAATGAAGTAGATCATTTTTTAATTGCCCATCACCAGGGACAGCATATTATTTGTGCAGATAATGGCCTTATTACAATGATGACAGGTGAAAAGCCTGCACAAATCATTCGAGTTCCCATTCAGCAGAAAGCGGGGTTACTTTTCATTACTCAGGAAATTTCAATGGCCTTGGCCAAAATATTTAAGGAGGGAAGGGTTACGGCTGCGGGATCGGTTACCCAGCAAATGGTAGAGAAGTATCCGCTAAAACCCACCGTTGGAGAGAATTGGATAGAGGGACAGATTTTGTTTATAGACAATTTTGAGAATGTGGTGGTTAATATTACGCAAAAAGATTTTGAAGAGCACCGGAAGGGAAGGAACTTTAAAATAGAAGTGAAAAGACAGGAAGTGATTGAAAAAATCAGCGAAAACTATGCATCCGTTCCCGAACATGGCAAAATAGCCTGGTTTAATTCGGCCGGATACCTTGAAATAGCCCTTAGAAACGGCAATATGGCTGGCTTGTTCGGACTTCAGGGATACAACGAACAAATGCAACGTTCAGGTGTTTCCAACGGAAATAAATGGTTTTACCAGACCATTCGCGTATTCTTTGAATAAACATAGTATTTTCGCATCCACAAAACCATAATTTATCATTTTTAATTAATACTGTTATCATGGCATATGATGTAATTGTCTTGGGAAGTGGTCCTGGTGGATACCCCGCAGCAATCCGTGCTTCTCAGCTTGGATTTAAAGTGGCGATCATTGAAAAGGAAAGTTTAGGAGGCGTTTGTTTAAACTGGGGTTGTATCCCAACCAAAGCGCTGATTAAAAGTGCACAAGTGTACGAGTACATGAAACATAGTGCCAGCTACGGTATCAATGCAACAGGTGTTCAACACGATTTTGGTGCAGTAGTAAAAAGAAGCCGTGGTGTTGCAGATAAAATGAGTAAGGGTGTTCAATTCTTAATGAAGAAGAACAAGATTGATGTGATCATGGGCTATGGTAAAATCAAAGCCAAGGGTCAGGTAGAAGTTACTGCAGCAGATGGCAGCAAGCAAATTGTAGAAGGTAAGCATATCATTATTGCAACTGGTGGAAGAAGCCGTGCGTTACCTAATTTACCACAGGATGGTAAAAAAGTAATTGGATACCGCGAAGCCATGGTATTACCTGAGCAACCCAAGTCTATGATTGTGGTTGGTAGTGGTGCCATCGGTGTTGAATTTGCTTATGTATACAATAGCATGGGTACCAAAGTAACCATTGTTGAATTCATGCCAAGAATTGTGCCTGTTGAAGATGAAGATATTTCTAAGGAATTAGAGAAGCAATACAAAAAGCAAGGCATAGAAATCATGACCAATGCTTCTGTAGAATCAGTTGATACGAATGGAGCCGGCGTTAAAGCTACTGTGAAAAAACAGGATGGTTCTATTGTTGTATTAGAAGCAGATGTGTTATTAAGTGCAGTAGGGGTGGTTGCGAATATTGAGAATATTGGTCTGGAAGAAAACGGTATCAAAACCGAAAAAGGAAAAATCATTGTAGATAAATTCCAGCAGACTTCTGTTCCCGGTATTTATGCAATTGGGGACTGTTCTCCTGGTCAGGCATTGGCTCACGTTGCTGCCAAAGAAGGTATTAACGCAGCAGAACATATCGGTTACACAGAGAAGAAATTCCATCATGTACCTGAAGCAATGGATTACAACAATATCCCTGGATGTACCTACTGTATTCCTGAAATTGCCAGTGTTGGATATACCGAGAAAGCTGCAAAGGATGCAGGATACGAAATCAAGGTTGGTAAGTTCCCTTTCATGGCCAGCGGTAAAGCTAGTGCTGCCGGTGCAACTGAAGGGTTCATTAAAGTGATTTACGATGCCAAGTATGGTGAATTCCTGGGTTGTCATATGATTGGAACCAATGTAACTGAAATGATTGCAGAAGCAGTTGTTGCCCGTAAGTTGGAAACCACCGCTCACGAAATTCTGAATGCAGTTCACCCGCACCCAACCATGAGTGAGGGCTTGAAAGAAGCAACTGCTGCAGCTTACGGTGAAGCCATCGATATCTAAGCATGAATAGCAGGTATTTGAAAGATTGCCGCATAAAATAATAAGCCTGAGGGCTTTAAGTAATCCCGGTCAGCATTTGACCGGGATTTTTCATTGAGCCCAATCTCTACCAACCAGTTTGTATTTATTAATTTTACTATATTTTTTGCCGATAACTTGGTATCTTGGTGTTGTAATCCTGCTGACTGGTTTACCCCCAGACTAACTCAGCGCAACCGTACACACCTATGAGTCTTTTGAAAGTAAATCAATTGCTACCATCGCAATTATTGAATTCATTGATTTTTTCTGTGGTCATCACCGACTTATCAGGAAGGTTCCTGTATGTGAATCCATTGTTTCAGCACAAGTTCTCTCATATTTCTACTGATCTTACCCAAAATCATTTTGCCGACACCGTTTATGCAGAGGATGTAAAAGCCTGTAATGAAGCGGCGCGAACCTGTATTAAGAACCCTTTACAACCCGTTTCCATCACAGTACGAAAAGCCTGTGAGGGTGATGAGTTTTTCTGGACACACTGGGAAATCTCTGCTGTAAAAGACGATGCTGGTAATATAATTGGGGTAATGTCTGTAGGGCATGATGTAACCACTACCGAAACTAACAATGAAAAGGCAACTGAACTTTCTGAAAGCAGGGCTTATGTAAGGGAGTCTGCTCACGAAGATGAAGACCTGGCTTTGCTGTCATTGGTTGCTCACAATACTACAAATGCGGTAATTATTACCGATAAGGAAGAAAATATTACCTGGGTGAATGAAGGCTTTGTGCGTATCATGGGTTACACGGAAGCGGAAGTAAAGGGTAAAAAAATCTATTTCTTCCTGGAGAATGCCCCGGAAGTAAGCGATAAAATCAAAAAAAGAATCCGTTATTCTCTCGATAATAAATTGGCTTTTACAGAAGAAGTAAAAGTGATTAACAAACGGAATAAATCAGTCTGGCTTGAACTGAATGGCAAGCCGCTGTTCGATGAAGCGAATAATCATATTGGATTCATGTCTACGGACAATGATATTACCAAGCGTAAGAATGCTGAACAGGAACAAAGGGAAACCCTTGAAAGACTTTCGCTGGCTACCGATTCTGCACAGATTGGTGTTTGGGAGGTAGACCTTGCTGATGGAAATACTTTCTGGGACGAGAAAATGTATGACCTCTACGGTTTTGCTAAAGACACGCCTTTCGCTCCTTATAAGATCTTCAAAAAAATGATGCATCCGGAAGATAAGGAGATGATGAAAAAGATTCTGGCTGGATTGGCAGAGGGTAAAAAATCCATTGACTCCGCTATCTATCGGATCAATATGCCTAATGGTAAGATTCGTTACATTGAAGCACATGCCATTGTTCAGAAGTCGGCTGATGGAAAGCCCATCCGTTTAATTGGTACCAACCGCAATATTACCGATGATATTGCCGTACAGGAAAAAATGAAAACGCAGAATAAGGTATTGCGCGATATAGCTTTTATTCAGTCACACGAAGTAAGAAGGCCATTGGCCAATATTCTGGGTGTAATTGAAGTTTTGAATAGCAGCAACTCTGTACAGAACAAAGAAATCTTTGATCACCTTATTGAAAGTGCAAACGAACTGGACATGCAAATCAGAAGTATCGTTAAAAAGACGAATAACCTGGATGGTATCTTTTCTAATGGTTAACGCTTCACTTATTTACTCACACTATTGCCCAAAAACTTTCTTCAATAAATCAGTTGCTCTTGCAGCTGGATTCTGACGGATATTTTTTTCTTCCAAAGCAATCTGACTATATATGCCGGCCAATGCTTTTTCAGTAACATAATCGCTCAGGGAAGGATTGAGTTTTTGAAAACTGAATTTATTATAAGCATTCACTAAGCTGGTCCAATGTTTGGTAGCATCGGTTTTCTGTAGCGAACTGTCTATCACGGGTTTGAATGCGCTGGTTAATGGAGCACTGGTGGTTCTTTTTAAATAGGCAGTAGCTGCCGTATCTGCTCCTCTTAATATGCCAATAGCATCGTTTACCGTCATTTGTTTGATGGCATTGGTAAAAATAGGTGCAGCCGTTTTACAGGCATCTTCTGCAGCCCTGTTGATGCTTAAAATAGCTTCGTCTACCTGCTTGCCCATTCCTACTGATCTAAGGGTTCTTTCAATTTTAGCTGCTTCAGGGGGGAGTAAAATTTTTAGCGCAGCATTTTTAAAAAATCCGTCTGTTGCAGACAAGGCAGCAGCACCTTTTGTAGCGCCAATGGTTAGTGCTTCTTTTAATCCTGCTGCAATATCCAACTGCGCAATCACTACCTGATGACCCAACAGAAGGAACAAGGCCCAAACAATTCTTTTTTTCATGCATTATAATTTTACTACAACATCTCTCAGCTTTACCAGCTGTTCTAACAGAGAAGGTAGCAAATTCAATGCCAGCATATTGGCTCCATCACTCTTGGCTATAGATGGATTAGGATGGGTTTCAATGAACAAACCGTTTGCTCCGGTTGCAATGGCTGCTTTGGCAATGGTGCCAATCATTTCAGGGTTTCCGCCGGTTACTCCTGAAGTCTGATTGGGTTGTTGCAAAGAATGTGTACAATCCATAATCACAGGTACTCCATGACTTTGCATTACAGGAATGTTGCGATAGTCTACTACCAGGTCCTGGTATCCAAACGTATTGCCTCTTTCGGTAAGCATGATTTGTTGATTACCCGCACGCTGAATTTTTTCTACAGCAAATTTCATAGAAGCTCCGCTCAGGAATTGTCCTTTTTTAACATTTACAATTTTTTGTGTTTGAGCTGCGGCTTCCAGTAAGTCTGTTTGTCTGCATAGAAATGCGGGGATCTGAAGTATGTCGATAAAGGGGGCTGCCATGGCAGCTTCTTCATGGGCATGAATATCTGATGTGGTGGGTAACTGATAGGTTTCGCCTACTTTTTTAATTAAGAAAAGACCCGTTTCATCGCCCAGTCCGGTAAATGAACTTGCACTGGTTCTGTTGGCTTTTCTGTAGCTGGCTTTAAACACATAAGGAATACCCAATCTTTTGCAATGTGAACTCACAGTATCTGCAATTTCCATTACAATTTCTTCTGATTCTACTACACAGGGTCCTGCAATCAGAAAAAAAGATTCCGGATTGTATTGTTGATTTTTAAATAAATCCTGCAAAAAATTAGGTAACATATAATAAAGATTGTACTTGATTCAATAAAACAAAAGTAACGGAATTGTCATTCATTTTTTCGTTTCTTTGCTCCTCAATTGATTGCCATGCCTAGCAGAAAAGATAAAATTTTAGTGATAGGAGCCTGCGGACAAATTGGTGTTGAATTAACGCTGGCTTTAAGAAAGCAATACGGAAATAACAATGTTATTGCCTCTGATTTAAGAGAAGAGAATCCCTTATTAAAAGGAACAGGTCCATATGTGAGTATGGATGTGATGAACAAGGAAATGCTGCACGTACAGGTAATTCGTCAGAATATTACCCAGATTTATTTGCTGGCAGCTATCTTATCAGCAACAGGGGAGAAGAATCCCAACCTGGCCTGGCACCTGAATATGCAGGGCTTGCTGAATGTACTGGATATTGCCCGCGAGGAAAAACTGCACAAGGTATACTGGCCCAGCAGTATTGCGGTATTTGGTCCAACCTCTCCCAAGCAATTGTGTCCGCAACAAACCATTATTGAACCTACTACGGTATATGGAATCAGCAAGTATGCAGGTGAGTTCTGGTGCAATTATTATCACCAGCGTTATGGGGTGGATGTAAGAAGTATTCGCTACCCGGGATTAATCAGTTATAAATCTGCACCGGGAGGTGGTACTACCGATTACGCAGTAGAAATTTATCTGGAAGCCATTGAGAAGCAAAAATATACCTGCTTCCTGTCTGAAGATACCTACTTGCCCATGATGTATATGCCCGATGCCATTCGTGCAACAATGGAGTTAATGGAAGCGCCTGCAGATAAAATTTCGGTAAGAACTTCCTATAATGTTGCAGGGATGAGTTTTTCTCCCAAAGAAATTGCAGAGAGCATTAAAGCGCAGGTATCCGATTTTGAAATGGGCTATAAGCCAGATTCAAGACAAGCTATTGCCGACAGCTGGCCACAAAGCATTGATGACAGTGTTGCAAATAAAGATTGGGGCTGGAAGCCCCAATACGATTTGTCTTTGATGACGAAAGATATGTTGGAAAA
>NZ_KI866530.1:524045-535021 GCF_000511175.1 Sediminibacterium salmoneum NBRC 103935
GTGTTGTTTGCTTAGAAACGAATTCCCAAACCAATATTAATGGCTCTGATACCTGCCCATGGTCCGTCAGATTGAATTTGAGCGCCATTGCTGTTTACGGTATTGGTAAACTTGAAAGGCTTGGCATCAATTTCATCCAGGTTCTTCTTCAGTTCAGTCTGCTCAAAAGGAGAAAGCGGGGTATTAAAATTCAAATCACCCTTGCTGGTTCCGTAGTGACCGCCAATAATCTGGAAATCGAATACCAACTTGGTAGGAATCTGGAACTGATACCCAATCATTAAACCTGCGCTGGTACTTTTAATTTTCCCGTTAAATACCGCTTCCTTCTCTACCAATGGTGAAGTAGATGCCGTGTATTTAATGGGTGCTCCTAAATCGAAAGTTGCGAAACGAACATATGGAGCCAGATAAAATCCCTTCATTCTGCCCATGCTTAAATAAAAGCGCAATTCAGGAGTGATAGCTGTATTGCCAATCTGGAAATTATCCAGGTTGATATCGTTGCTGTTAATGGCTTCTTTAAACTGGTCTTTAAAAGGAAGAGCGCCTTTGCTCATGGTTCGGTAACTTAACGAGAAAGAAATATTTTTCGTTAAACTTCTTTCATAGGTAAAATGGAGATTTCTGGCAGCCATAGAACCTACATTCCATTTGATGATATTTTTACCACCAATTAATTTTTGTGCATCTGCTTGCAGGAATGGCAGGAACATGGCCAGTACAAGTAACTTTTTCATTTTGTTTGTTTGTGGGTTAACTTAAGAAATAACGAGGTCTGTAATTTTTTTGTTTTCTAAAATTGTAAGTGTTTGATCTCTTACCTGAACCATTGTTTTATTCAAGCCGCATTTCTCCTCATTGCAATCTTCACATTTTTGGTAAAAATTCAAACTAACACAGGGCAATAAAGCAATTGGACCTTCCATCAGTCGCATAATGGTTGCCAGAGAAATGGTGTCCGGAGCTGCATTATAAAAATAACCACCCCCTTTTCCTTTCTTACTGTTCAGTATGCCTGCTTTTTTTAATTCAAGCAGAATGGACTCAAGAAATTTCAGGGGGATTTTCTTTTTGTCTGCTATCTCTGCTATTAAAAAAGGGCCAGAATGCTGTTGCTCTGCCATAAAGGTAAGTGCTTTAAAAGCATATTGCGTCTTTTTTGATAGCATAAGTGGATTATTTTATATCCTAAGATAAGCCCAATACCTGCTTCATTGTGAAAATACCTTTCTTTCCAACTGCATATTCTGCAGCTTTCACGGCACCTCCCGCAAATCCGGTTCTGTTGTGTGCTGTATGGATGATTTCAATATCATCTATGGCCGAACTGTATTTTACATGGTGGGTACCCGGAGCAGGATCTATTCGTTCAGAAACAATATTGAGGTGATGGGTTTCTTTAGCGGCCATATCATTGGTCCATTCAAGCTTTCTTTCAATCATGGCCAGTATCTGTTCTGCCAGACTGATGGCGGTTCCACTGGGGGCATCCTTTTTCTGCGTGTGGTGTATTTCCTTCAGGCTTACATCATAGTCAGGATAGTTCTCCATTAATGTTGCCAGGTACTTATTCAGTTCAAAAAACAAATTCACGCCAATGCTGAAATTGCTGGAATAAATTAAAGTGCCATCAACGGATGTACAATAGTTGGCTACTGAATCCCATTCTGCCAGCCATCCTGTAGAACCACTTACTACGGGAACGCCAAACTCCAGGCATTTGCGAATATTATTTACCGCACTATGTGGCCCGGTGAATTCAATAGCAACATCGGCTTTGCTTAGATTTTCTTTGGTAAAATCTGCTGCATTGTCCAGGTCTATTCTCAGTACTACTTCATGACCCTGGCTAAGTGCAATGGCTTCAATGGCTTTGCCCATTTTGCCGTATCCAATTAATGCAATTTTCATAGTAGTTATTTTATCGTGCAATGGCCAAAGGCTTCTTGCTTTTTTCTTTAACAGTGAATTGTAAGGATAATCCCGGTGTTCGTGTAGCCGGATTCAACTGGGGTTGAATATGCATACTCAAGCTATTGCTTACATCAAAATGTCTGAGGTGCCCGAATACCGTGGCATCCACCACCTGTAATCCCCATGCAAGCAAAAACCACAGAATGGAATAATCACGGTCGCGGCGAAATGCATTCCGATAGTTCTGCATAGAACCAATCGTTAATCCTCTCAGCTCCGGATCAATGGCTGCAATATCAGAACTGTCTCCGGATTGTGCTTTAAATAAAGCTTCGTAAGCAAACTTGGTTTTATTGTAATAAGAATTATTGTAAACAAATGTAGCTGCCGGTATGCCCAGTACCCCATATACCAACGGTATCTTCCAGTATTCGCGGTTATAGGCCTGGCCCCAACCAGGAATCAGTGCCGACCTGCGGGTAGCTTTTTGCGGAACATGGGTCAATAGCCAGATAGAGTCTCTTATTTTCTTCTTCAGTTTTGATTGTTCTTTAGGGCTCAGTTCCGGCACTAGAACAACCTTTGCACTATCGGTAACCGTTTGTGCAAAAGCGCCTTTTGATCCTGCAAGAACCAAAACCAAAACAATCAATAATTTCTTGAACATGCCAGTTTAACCCACGGTTATATTCATCAAATCCAGAATCTTATTCAGCTCATCCAGTGAGTAGTATTCTACAGAGATACTTCCGTATCCCTTTTTGTTATGCGTCATTTTAACTTTAGTGCCAAAATGAGAAGCAAGGTTGTCTTCAATTTTCTGATAGGCAGGGGGCAAATCATTTTTTGCACCACTACCAGCAGCAGCACCAGATTTATCGCCCTTGTATAATTTTCTAACCAGTTCTTCGGTCTGACGAACACTCAATTGCTTTTGTTGTATTTCCTTGAATACATACAATTGCTTGTCAATGGTATCAATATTAATCAAAGCTCTTGCATGACCCATGGTAATGCTGCCATTGCGAACAGCTGCCTGAATATCCGGTGGTAATTTCAACAAACGGATATAATTGGTAACCGTGCTTCTTTCCTTTCCCATTCTCTCTGCCACTTGTTCCTGGGTATAATCCAGTTCTTCCATCATGCGTTTAAAACTCAAAGCCGTTTCAATGGCATTTAAGTTCTCACGCTGAATATTTTCCAGTAAAGCCAGTTCCAGTAATTGCTGGTCGTTGGCCTGTCTAACATAGGCAGGAACATCTTTTAATCCGGCTAATTTAGAAGCCCTGAATCTTCTTTCCCCTGCAATCAGCTGGTACTTTCCGTTGGGTAATTTGCTAACGGTAAGCGGCTGAATGATATCGTGCATTTTAATTGAGTTCGCCAATTCCTGTAAGGCTTGCTCATCAAAATCTCTTCTGGGGTTCTTTGGGTTAATTTGAATATCCGCCAAAGGAATACGCGCACTGGTAGTTACCTGTTCAACTACTTCACTCTTTAAACTACCAGAGGTATTCTTTAAATCGGTATCTATATTTTGCAGTAAAGACCTAAGTCCTTTACCAATCAAGTCTTTACTAGGTTTTGGATTACTCATAATTATTCAATAATTCTTTCCTGGTTAGAAATTTTAGTCATGCCGTTGTTCTGTAGAATTTCCTTGGTCAGGTTCAGGTAATTCACGGCACCCTTGCTTTCTGCATCGTATAAAATCACGGGTTTCCCAACGCTGGGGGCTTCGCTCAAACGGGTGTTTCTATGGATGATGGTAGCAAATACCATATCGTCAAAATGGCGACGCACTTCGCTTACCACCTGATTGCACAAACGCAAACGACCATCGTACATGGTCATTAAAATACCTTCGATCTGCAAAGCAGGATTCAAACGGTTTTGTACAATTTTAATGGTGTTCAGCAATTTGCCCAAACCTTCCAATGCAAAGAATTCGCATTGTACAGGCACAATTACACTGTCGGAAGCAACCAAAGAGTTCACTGTAATCAACCCTAAAGAAGGAGAGCAGTCGATGATGATAAAATCGTAACGATCGCGAACCGCATCCAGAATATTCTTCATCACATTCTCCCGGTTCGGGTAATTGATCATTTCCAGTTCCGCTCCCACCAAATCAATATGAGAAGGAATCAGGTCTAAATTGGGAATATCACTTTTTAAAATCACTTCATTGGCAGTTACACTGTTCACCATGCAGTCGTATAAGCTATTGGTGATATTGTGCAGGTCGAAGCCCACTCCGGTTGTACTGTTGGCCTGGGGATCTGCATCCACCAGCAGGGTCTTGTATTCCAAAACAGCCAGACTGGCTGCTACGTTAATTGCAGTGGTTGTTTTACCTACTCCGCCTTTTTGATTGGCCACGCCAATAATTCTTGCCATAGTTGCTTTTCCTTTTCTCGGTTGTCAAAAATACGGCATCGGATACAGCTCTCAAACAATATTATCCGATCGCTGTTATGGAGGGTGCTTATCTTTACCTATTATATTAAAATATGCGCAGTACAGGGACTTTGTTTTTTATAGCGGCCATTATGGTTTTGCTTGACTTTTATGTGTATCAGGCGGTTAAAACCGTAACCCAGCCGCTTTCTGAAAGAGCCCGGATGTATATCCACTTTGGTTTCTGGCTGGTATCTGTGCTTACCATTTTTTCCCTGCTGGCATTTCCCTTTGTTCCGGCCCTACAGCAGTCTAAAATCTTCCGGAACTATGTTTTTGCCGTATTAGCGGGCTTGTTCATTGCTAAATTAATTGCTGCAACCATTTTTCTGGTGGATGATATCCGCCGCGGAGGCTGGTGGGCGCTGGTTAATATCTACAAAAAAACCGGGGGACAGTCGTTGGGAGACGGATCTATGGTTTCCCGTTCTGTTTTTCTTAGCTGGATAGGGTTGGGACTGGGTTCCACGCTGTTTGGCACCATGCTCTGGGGATTTAAAAACAAGTATAATTACCAGGTAAAAAAATTAAAATTGTCTTTCCCGAATTTGCCTGCGGCTTTTGAGGGATTAAAACTGGTTCAAATTAGTGACGTTCACAGTGGCAGTTTGCAGGACGTGAAAGAAGTGAATAAAGGGATTGATCTGATTCTGGCTCAGAACCCTGATCTGATTTTTTTCACAGGAGATCTGGTGAATGATAGGGCTACCGAGATGGATCCGCTGAAAACCAGTTTTGCCCGTTTACAAGCCCCATTGGGTGTTTACAGTTCATTGGGCAACCACGATTACGGTGATTATGTGCAATGGCCTTCGGCTGCAGAAAAGCAAGCCAATTTGCAGGCCTTAATGCAGGTGCACAAAGACATGGGTTGGCAATTGTTGATGAATGAACATAAAGTGTTAGAAAGAAACGGAGAAAAAATTGCGGTCTTGGGTATTGAAAACTGGGGAGCCAAGGGCCGTTTCCCCAAATACGGAAAAATGGAGGAAGCCGTGACAGGAACAGAAGATATTCCTTTTAAACTCTTACTCAGCCACGATCCCAGCCATTGGGATGCACAGGTAAAAAAGCAATATCCCGATATTGATATCATGTTTTCAGGACATACGCATGGAATGCAATTTGGCCTTGAGAATCCGTATTTCAAGTGGAGCCCGGTAAAGTGGATGTATAAGCAGTGGGCTGGTTTGTATGAAGATGGCGCTCAGAAATTATATGTGAACCGTGGTTTTGGATTCATCGGTTATCCGGGCAGGGTGGGTATCATGCCGGAAATAACTGTGATAGAATTCAGCAGGGCTTAGCGTTTCGAAATTTTATTCATTGATATCGCACGCTGCATACTGCATTTAAAGCGGTTAATACCTTTTTCGCGCAGGTTCTGGTGTTTGGTGCTACGCCCATTCATGCGTTTGCGCCACATTCTGAAGCTGGAGGCTTTGCTGTTCTGGCGCATGAATTCAATCACTTCTTTTTCAGACAATCCAAACTGAAATTCAATGGCTTCAAAGGGGGTACGGTCTTCCCAGGCCATTTCAATAATGCGGTCCTTGTCTTTTTCATTTAGCAGTATCATTTTATTTTAACATTTCAAGTGTAACATTGGTTCAGGTTTCTGCGTCTATGGCATATAAATTGTTTTGATTCACTTAAACAAAATGTATGCGTAAGATTTTATTTGTTGCCTTACTGGTATTTTCCGGAACATTATTGCACGCGCAAACCGGATTCAGATTAGGGGTTAAAGCAGGTGCCAACCTGAATAAGATAGATGGTCAGTCTTTTGATCAGGGATTTAACTTTTCTTATCATGCCGGGGCTTTTGCAGAAATTGATTTTGCAAAGCGATGGGGAATACAGCCCGAAGTTATCTGGAGTCAGACAGCTACCAAGCCCGCAACCAACCTGGACGCCATTTACACCACTTTGCCCACCAATGTAAAACTGGATTATTTAATGGTTCCTATTTTGTTGCGATACAGCCCAATTGGCTTGTTGAGTTTTGTAGCAGGTCCTCAGTTCGGGGTGCTTATTAACAAGAACGAAAACTTATTAAGCAATGGACAACAGGCATTTAAATCCGGCGATTTCTCCATGGTACTGGGTGCACAGGTGAATTTAAAAGTATTGCGTATTTATGGCCGATACAATATTGGCTTGCAGAATATCAATGATTTTACCGACCAGCAAAAATGGAATACCCAACAGGTTCAGCTAGGACTTGGTTTGAAATTTTAATACCCCCCGATATTTATACCCCCAGGTGTTTTTTGAGAGAACTGATTTCTTTTTTAAAAGATTTCAGTTCTCCTATTTGTTCCTTAATGAAACTGTTGTCTTCCAGTTTCCCGACCACTTCATTCATTTCAGCAAAACTTTCATAAACCATTTTACGGAATGGATTGCTATAGTCTTTGGCTCTGGAATCATGAATGCCCTTGGTCATCCATTCCATTGTAGAAACAGCGCTGTTTAATAAATAATTAACCTGGTGTTTGTCTAACTGATGCAAAGAGAGTTCTGTTATTTCACTCAGTGTGGCAAGCCCATGAAGGCATTTCTGCTCTTCGTATAACTCTCCTTTGGCTGCATATTGCGCATGCAAATCGTCCCAGCCTTTGATTTTTCCTGTGGTAATTTTTTTGCGTAATTCAGCAAGGTCAGCAGCGGGCATTAGTTGACCGCCCAGGTTAACCCATGGGGTTCTGCTTAGTTTTTTAGGAATACGTTTGGCTAATGATTCAATGGAATCGGGAGTATTTTTACCAATCAGACATAGCAGTGATTTAACGCCATAAAACAACAACACATCTTCGAATACTTTATAAGCCTGACGCACTTTAACCAATACGGTCTTGCGTTTGCTGTTTTCTATGTCGCTGGCAGTAATTTCCAGTGTGTCCACCAGTTTGTTATTGCTCTTTAAAAGTAGTTTCCCAACAGCTATTGCTTCTACCGTATCATGGTCCGATTTTTTCTCAGAACGCAGATAGGCTTGCCCTGTATAGAGTTCCAGCTTTTCAAGTGCGGTGAAAATTTCATTCACACTATCCGGTGCCAGGTAATCGTATTCTAGTTTCTGTGTTTTGTCGTGACGTTTGTCTCTTTGTCCGTATTTGCCGGCATTGCGGGCCAGTGCGTACATATTATACAGGAACCAATAGGCGGGCATGATGGTAAGCTGATCGTTCTTGGTATCATTGCTGATTAAACAAAACGGAATCGGCACATTTAATTCTGCCGGATAATCGCCTTTGTTAATCATAGTGAAAGAGGCAAAAACAGAATTGTGTTTCAGGCTAACACAAAGTCCTGGCCAGAACCCACGTCCCATAATAATTTCACCATCAGCGCTTCTGCTGTTGTGGTTAGAACCAATGGTGGCGCCAGCCGCAATATTGCTTTGTCCCATCACCAGAGCGGCACAAAGAAAAGAGTTGTTATGGTGTTGCTCGTGTGCCGGGAAAATAAGCGAATTCAACACTTCGCAACAGGAAATGGTGGCATTCTGTCCCAGGTAAGAGTTAATTAACCTTGCACCATATTTCAATTGCGAATGATCGGCCATGATAAAACGAACGGCTTTAACGCCATAGAAAATACGGCAACCATAGCCAATATTTCCATTCACCATTTCACAACCTTCACCAATCTGGGTGCGTCCTTCAGGACCTGAATTCACCGTAAGATTCTTGAGTTTGTTGGCTCCTTTAAAATAGGCATCGGAACCAACCCAAACATCTTTGATAATATTACAATTCTTAATGACGCTTCTGTCGCCCACTTTACCATAATAGCCGCGCTTATTGTTGAATTTCTTTTCAGTAAACTCAATGAATTTTTGTTGCAACGCTTTATCGTCTCTGTAACGGCTCCATAAAAACGCATCACCGGGTAACATGCCATCAAAGGGTAATACTTTTCTTCCGGTATTTTCATTGCAGATTTCAAGCCAGATGCGCACTTCTTCAGATTCTCCGTCTTTAATAATACCGTTACCAAACTTAGAGTGATTGGTAGTAACCAATTCATTTACGTTGGTAATAATGGCTTCGCTGCCAATGATATAATGGGAGAGATAGTTAACGTTGTTGATGACAACATTGTCACCAAAATCGCAACTGATAATGGTTGAATTGTACAGGCCTACCGGGGTTTTTAAATCGCTGAATCCCAGGTAGTACGGTTCCAGTTTCCCTATTCTTACCAGTCCGTGGAATTTACAGTTTTTTACGAGATCCGGATTAAAAGCATCCGATACTAAAATTTGATTCCAGTTATCGGTGGTATTACCATTGCGTACCAGTTGCTCAATTTCATAAGCAGTAAGGGTTCGGTAATGAATACCGTTTCTCATCTGCATATTGCGCAGATAATATTCATCCTTACCCTTTGGTATATGATGGTCTTTTATAAATCCGTAACCTAAAGCATCAAGGGGGGTCTTGGTGATATTATTTTGCGCCATATTTTTTATTCAACAGTTACACTCTTAGCTAAGTTTCTTGGCTTGTCTACATCCAATCCTTTGTAAAGACCTACATAGTAGCTCAACAATTGCAGCGGCACAACACTCAATAGGGGAGCAATGGCTTCGTCTGCATCAGGAACAAACATGACATCATCGGCCATGCCAGGAATTACTTCATCGCCTGCAGTAGCAACGGCTAAAACCTTTCCTTTACGGGCTTTGATTTCCTGAACATTCGAAACAATTTTCTCGTAGTAAGAATCTTTGGTTGCCACAAAAACTACCGGAAGATTTTCATCTACCAATGCAATCGGGCCGTGTTTCATTTCAGCAGCAGGATAACCTTCTGCGTGTATATAGGAAATCTCTTTTAGTTTCAATGCGCCTTCCAATGCAACAGGGAAATTGTATCCTCTTCCTAAGAATAAGAAGTCAGAAGCATCTTTATACTTCTCGGCAATGCGCTGAATATTGGAAGTATCCGCTAATATCTCCTTAATCTTTTCAGGAATCGATTCAAGGTCGTGCATCAATTGAGCGTAACGATCTTTAGACAATGTGCCTTTTGCATAACCAATCTTCAATGCCATCATCATCAACACAGCCAATTGCCCTGTAAATGCTTTTGTACTCGCAACCCCAATCTCAGGGCCGCTATGGGTATAAGCACCCGCATGGCTTAAACGTGCAATAGAACTACCCACCGCATTAACTACACCAAAAATGAAAGCGCCTTTTTCTTTCGCACTTTCCAGCGCCACTAATGTATCAGCAGTTTCACCACTTTGCGAAATCGCAATAATTACATCGCCTTTGTGTATCACCGGATTTCTATAACGGAATTCAGATGCGTATTCAACTTCTACCGGAATGCGGCAGAATTCTTCAATTAAATATTCCGCAATCAAACCTGCATGCCAGCTGGTTCCGCAGGCTACAATCATAATGCGGTTGGCGTTAATGAACGCTTCCATATTGTTTTCAATTCCGCCCATCATGATCTGTAAACTCTGTGGCAATAATCTACCTCTTAAACAATCATGTATGGTGCTGGGTTGCTCATGAATTTCTTTCAGCATGAAATGATCATAACCGCCTTTTTCAATAGCCGCCAATTCCATATCGAGCTTGGTGATAAATGGCGTTTGCTTTTCATTGCCCAGGTTTTTCAGAATCAATTCATCTGGCTTAACAATGGCAATTTCATAATCGTTTACGTACACTACTTCCTTAGTGTATTCAATAATCGGTGAAGCATCACTAGCTAAAAAATGTTCTCCCTTGCCAATGCCAATTACCAATGGACTTCCTTTACGCGCCGCAATAATGGTATCGGGTTCATCTTTGGAAATCAATAAAATACAATAGGCACCTACTACACGCTTCAGTGCAATGCGTAGCGCCTCTTCCAGTGAACAGTTGTTATTGATTTTAATGTCTTCAATAAAATTCAACAACACTTCCGTATCGGTATCACTTTTAAAATGATATCCCTTCGATTCCAGTTCTTTTTTAATCTGTGTATAGTTCTCAATAATGCCATTGTGAATCATGGCCAGTTCACCACTTTGAGACTGGTGCGGATGTGCATTACGGTCACTGGGTTCTCCGTGCGTAGCCCAGCGGGTATGTCCAATGCCGATATTTGCGTGAACATCCTGACCAATGGCGGCTTCTTCCAGCTCGGCCACTTTTCCTTTTTTCTTATAAACTTTAATTTGCTTGTTGTTCAGCAGCGCAACGCCTGAACTGTCGTAACCTCGGTATTCTAATCTTTTCAGGCCTTTTAACACAATAGGATAGGCCTCTCTTGGTCCTGTGTAACCAACAATTCCACACATAATAAATGACTATTTGGTCACAAGTTTAATTATATTTAATGAATAAATGATTGTTTTGCAAGAACTTGCGGTTATGCACGAATTTACTTTTTAAGTATGCCGTTTTTTGCGGGAATAAAAACAAATTATGAAAAAGAATAGTATTCAAAGCTTAGGACTGTTTAAGTTGTTACTGGTATTGGGGATGGTTGTTTTCGGTTGGATTACAACTGTTGCGCAATCGACCACCGTATGGATTGTTCGTCATGGTGAAAAAGACACAGCTATGGCCACCAGGGCCA
>NZ_KI866530.1:535297-563442 GCF_000511175.1 Sediminibacterium salmoneum NBRC 103935
CAGGGCCAATCCGGATTTAAGTGCAGAGGGTAAACAAAGGGCCATTGATCTGGCAACTTATTTGCAAAAAGAAAATATAGCACAGATCCTAAGTACCGATACCAAACGTACAGTGCAGACAGCTGCTCATATAAAAGCGCCACTGGAAATTTATAATCCAAGAAGCATACAAATGGTTGTAGAGAAAATTAAATCTACCTGGAAAGGAAAAACCATTTTACTGGTAGGGCATTCCAATACTGTGCTGGAAACCATTGATGCGATGGGAGGAAACAGACCGGTTGCATTATTAAATGATGAAGATTATGATTATATTTTTAAAGTAGTGATTGATGATGCTGGTAAAGCTACTGCAACGGGTTATCAGTTTGGAAAGCCACATAGGGGAGGTACATCTACAATGCGATAAGATGTAGATGTCATGCGATAGGGCTTGCCATATTTTAGTAGTAAATTTGTGTTGTTATTTGGGTAAGAAGGAATAATATTCGTTTATGAAAAGAATTGTTTTAGGTATTGTTATCATGATTGTTTGCATGAGTTTCATGCAGGAAGATAATTTTTATGTTATTTACATGAAGGGGAATGCCCTTAATACCGTTTCCAACAGGGGAGTGAGACTGGGAGATGCTTTAAAGCCTACTGATAAAATTCTTTTGCAGGATGCCAATTCTAAACTGGTACTGATTCACGCCAAAAAAGGCAGAATGGAAATTACACCCAAGTCTGCGGGGAAGGACCTTACGGTTAAAGATCAGGTGGCTGCCATTCAGAGTGATTATAAAATTGTTTCTCGTCCCATTAATTACGAAGGCTATAATCCCAGAACTTATTTCCATTCACCTGAAACCAATCAGCGGGTACTATTGGTGATGGGGGTTCCGTTGAAAATCATTCCTTTTTATAAACTCGATTCTCAAAACTTTTTCTATTTAACCTGGGAAGACAAGGGGCAGCAGATTGTGCGTAAAATTCCTGCATCTGACAGAGGTATTTATTTTAATTCATCTGTGTTCGACAATGCCAATCAGTTTGTAAACGGACAGAAAGTAAAGTTCTGTTATCAGCACTATGAATATGGTATGTTAAAGAATGATGTACTGGCAGAATTTGTTCCCGTCATTGCTCCTTTAACAGAGATCAACAGACAGATTTATTTAATTAAAAAGTTCAGCGGACAGAAAGAGCCTCGTGTTATCAATGCTTTGATTACGGCGCACCTGAACGACAACTACGGTAAAGTAGGAAGTGAATACCTGCACAGCATTCGCTAGCGGTGCCAATGAATATTCACGGCATTGTGTTTTCCTTGCAATACATATTTGGCAAATGTTTTTCCCGGGGGGATTGGAACTGTTGTGTTCTCTTTTGCAGACCCTACTTCTTGTAATAGTTCATACTCGTCTTTGCCACCTTTGGAAAAATCATTGGTATAGCTTACCCATATTTTTATTTTGTCTTTTGGTTTATAAGATTTCCAATGTAAGGTTACGCTATCTGCAGTTGCATTTAATGTAGGATTTGAAACAGATACCGGCCCCAAAATAGGTACCCCATCCAACTCAAATAAATTGTCTAAAGGAATTTCAACTTGCTGAAACCTGGCCATGGTGGGCAGCAGGTCAACTATGGCTGGAATGTTTTCTTTGTAGTAGGCATTGGTATTGTTTTTATTGGCAATTATCCAGGTGGTTCTTTCTGCATCGGATTGACCTCCGTGGTTTTTTCCTGTTGCGGAATCTCTGCCATGGTCTGTAGTAAGAATGAATAACCAGTCTTCCTTGTAATTTTTTTCTCTGAAGTTGATGGCTGCAGCTATTTTTCCCATCTGCTCATCCAGTTGTAAAACAGCTTTGTCCATTTCATTGCCGAATCCATGTCTGTGACCTATATCGTCTGTGTGTTGTAAATAAATCCACGAAAGATCAGGACCTGCAGTGCGAATGGTACTGTCCGCTTTGTTAATTACATGCTGGTCTATCAGATAGGTATAATTTGCCTGTTTGTCGTGAGGGAATTGCAGGGTATCCAGCTCATATCCATCAAATGAATAGTCCACTTTGAGGCCTCCGGTTGCAGACAGTCCTTCTCCAATTAATTTGGTTCGGTTGTCCTGCCAGGTAGAGAAAATAGCGGTGGTTTTCTGAGGGTATTGTTCTTTCAGAAACCTAAACAGGGTATAGTAAGCGTAATTCGGGTTTTTGATATTGTTGTCCACTACATTGTGCTTATTGGCCCAGGTGCCCGTTATCAGGTTGTTGTAGCCAGGTGCCGAAATAGTGGGTGTCTGGTTGTAGGCGTTTTTAATCCCCCCGACAAAAGCCCTTTTATACAAACCTTTAGAGACAATCCGGTGAAAGTTGGGTGCTGACGATTTTTCTATCAATTCTGCAGGGATGCCGTCAGCAATTACGAAAACAATTTTGGGTGTTCTTTGTTGAGCAAATAGGTTATGGAAAGTAAAAAGGGTAAACAGAATGCCTATTGCTTTTTGGAACATATCAACCTTAAGTTTTAATTAAAAATAATCCTTGTCAATGCAAGATTCAGTGTAATTTTGCACTCGATTTTAAACCGTAAAAATCAAATCAATATATGGAAAATAACCCAATGAATGCAGGTGCTGAAGCCAAGTGTCCTTTTACAGGCGCTACTGCTAAAGCCGTACAATCAGCTGGTGGTGGCACCAGAAACCGTGACTGGTGGCCCAATCAATTAAAGCTGAATATTCTTCGTCAGAATTCAAAGCTTTCCAATCCAATGGATGAGTCTTTCAATTACGCAGAAGAGTTCAAAAGCCTTGACCTTGCTGCAGTAAAAAAAGATTTGACCGAATTAATGACCAATTCTCAGGATTGGTGGCCTGCCGACTATGGTCATTACGGCCCATTCTTTATCCGTATGGCATGGCATAGTGCAGGTACTTACAGAACTGCTGATGGCAGAGGAGGAGCTTGTTCCGGTACACAACGTTTTGCGCCTTTGAATAGCTGGCCCGATAATACCAATTTAGATAAAGCCCGTTTGTTGTTATTGCCTATCAAACAAAAATATGGCCGCAAATTATCATGGGCAGATTTAATGATTTTAGCAGGTAACGTAGCATTGGAATCTATGGGCTTTAAAACCTTTGGATTCGGTGGTGGTCGTGAAGACGTGTGGGAACCTGAAGAAGATATTTACTGGGGTTCTGAGCGTGAGTGGTTGGGTGACAAGCGTTACACCGGCGACCGCGAATTAGAGAATCCATTGGCTGCAGTTCAGATGGGTTTAATTTATGTAAACCCTGAAGGTCCTAACGGCAATCCTGATCCACTTGCTTCTGCACGTGATATCCGTGAAACCTTTGCCCGTATGGCCATGAATGATGAAGAAACCGTTGCATTAATTGCAGGTGGACATACATTCGGAAAAACGCATGGAGCCGGAGATCCAGGTAAATATGTAGGACCTGAGCCTGCTGCTGCCGGATTGGAAGAACAAGGTTTGGGTTGGAAGAATACTTTCGGAACCGGTAATGGTGAATACACCATCACCAGTGGATTAGAAGGTGCGTGGACTACCACTCCAACCAAGTGGAGCAATAACTATTTCTGGAACTTATTCGGATACGAGTGGGAATTAACCAAGAGCCCTGCCGGTGCTCATCAGTGGATTCCTAAACATGGTATGGGTGCGGATTCTGTGCCTGATGCACACAATCCAAACAAGCGCCATGTGCCTGTAATGCTAACTTCTGACTTAGCATTAAGAGTTGATCCTGCTTACGAAAAAATTTCCCGTAAGTTTCATGAGAACCCTGACTTGTTTGCAGATGCATTTGCTAGAGCATGGTTCAAGTTAACGCATCGTGATATGGGACCTAAGGCTTTGTATTTAGGATCTGAAGTACCTGCTGAAGAATTGATCTGGCAAGATCCTATTCCTGCAGCTACTTACAAGCAAATTGATGCAGCAGATATTACTGCATTAAAAGCAGATATTTTAGCAACCGGATTAACTGTTTCTGAATTGGTTTACACTGCTTGGTCTTCTGCGGCTACTTTCCGTGGATCAGACAAACGTGGTGGTGCCAACGGTGGCCGCATCCGTTTAACTCCTCAGAAATACTGGGAGTCTAATCAACCCGCACAATTAACCAAAGTGTTGGATGCATTGGAAGGTGTTCAAAAATCCTTTAATGCAAAAGCCGGAGACAAGCAGGTTTCTATGGCAGACTTAATTGTCTTGGGTGGTTGCGCAGCCATTGAAAAAGCAGCGAAAGATGGTGGATACAATGTGTCTGTTCCATTTACGCCTGGCAGAACCGATGCTTCTCAGGAACAAACTGATGTTGAATCCTTCTCTGTTCTAGAGCCAATTGCTGACGGCTTCAGAAACTATGCAAAAGGTAAGTACACTGTTTCTGCTGAAGAATTGTTAATTGACAAAGCACAATTGCTAACCCTGACTGCACCTGAAATGACTGCATTGGTTGGTGGTATGCGTGTGTTGAATGCCAATTACAATAATACCAAGCATGGTGTATTCACCAATAAGCCTGGTGTATTGAGCAATGATTTCTTTGTGAACCTGTTAGACCTGGGTCATACCTGGGCTCCTGCGAATGATCATAAAGATGCATTTGAAGCTCGCGACCGCAAGACAGGTGCGGTTAAGTGGACAGGTACCCGTGTTGATCTGGTATTTGGTTCTAACTCTGAACTACGCGCTATTGCTGAAGTATACAGCTGTGCAGATGGCAAGGATAAGTTTGTAAAAGACTTTGTTGCTGCATGGAATAAAGTGATGAACCTTGACCGTTTTGATCTTAAGTAAATTTTAGTTGTGTTATTATACAGGGCCCCGGGATTTTTCCGGGGCTTTTTTGTTGGGGATTGCTTGTTATATTTGAGTAAGAACATTTTCGCATTGTATGAAAACCAGCATCCTTATTTATTTTTTCAGTTTTTCATTGTTGCTTACCAGTTGCGCCAGATCCGTTTTTAAAGAGAAGTGGTTAAAGGAGGAAGCACCTGCCACTTATGTGGCAAGATTTGAAACTACTAAGGGTGTCTTTGATGTGGAAGTGTACAGAGAGTGGTCTCCTTTGGCTGCCGATCGTTTTTATCAGACGGTAAAGCATCGCTTTTACAACAATACTTTGTTCTATAGGGTAGTGCCCAATTTTGTTGTGCAGTGGGGGAATACCGATACGGCAGTGTATAAAAAATGGGCAGCGAAAAAATTGCCGGACGAACCGGTTAAGCAAAGCAATTTAAAAGGGTATATGAGCTATGCCAGAAGCGGAAAGGAAACGAGAGGCAGCACCCTTTTTATTAATCTTGCCGATAACAAGCGATTAGACACTTTAGTAGCTGGTGGAGTTAAAGGATACCCGCCCATTGGTAAAGTTATCAGAGGTATGCAGGTGGTGGATTCATTGTATTCAGGTTATGGGGGAGCAACCATGTCTAAATACGATACCCTCCAGAAATATCCGGAATTGTTTATGAAACAGTTTCCTAAACTGGATAAGATTCAAAAGGCCTATTTGATTAAATAGGGGGGGCAGCTTTAAGGGTAACTTAATTGAACATATTAGGATTTCTGAATTATAATCTCCTATATTTGATTACCCCAATATTCATGACTCAAACTGAAATAGCTAATCTTCCTCCTGCTTTTTTGCGTAATTCTGTTACGTATTCAGTGGTTATAACTGATATGGAGGGGAATTATAGTTATGTGAATGATTTATTCAAAAAGAGATTTGCTTTTCTAGGGATTGATTTTATTGGTAAGCCTTTCCAGGTTGCGATGCACCATGGCGATGTGGACAATGCCATCGCTGTTGTTCACCAATGTTTTGCTTTCCCAGATCGGGTTTTTCCTATTGACATTCGAAAGCCCAGTAACAATCATAATGAATTTCACTGGACTCAGTGGGAATTTTCCTTGCTTAAAGATGCTGTTGGTAATCCTATAGGAATTTTGTGTGTGGGGCACGATATTACTGAGGCGCAACGGGTGAATCAATTGCTACGTCTCTCTGAAAGCAAATTAAGGGCGATTTTGGACAGTACATCTGATAATTATGTGTTGATTAGTCCTGAGTACAAAATTTTATCCTTTAATAAACAGGCAAGCAGAATGGCCGAGCTTGTTTTTGGCAAACCGTTGGAAGTGGGTGCCAATATGGATGAATTTGTTTTGCCCATGGATAAGGTTGATTTTTATGCCGACACCCGACGTGCATTAAATGGGGAGTGCTTACATTTTGAAAGAGAGATTTTTTATGGTGAAGAGAGCTCCTGGATAGAAGTATATTATGTGCCTGTTTACGAAGAAGATGGAACCTTAGTGGGCTTTACATTCAATAGCATTAATATTTCAGAAAGGAAGTCCAGTGAGTTGAAAATTCTTGAACAGAATAACCGCTTAAAGCAAATTACCTGGCAACAGTCCCATGAATTGCGCAGACATGTAGTTAATGTAATGGGGCTTTATAATATCATAAAACTGGATGAAAAAATAAGTGCCGAAGAAAAACTTCAGCACTTAGACGATTTATTAAAAGAGGTAAAAGAACTGGATTACATCATACATTCTATTGTTTCAATTAGTTTAGGATAATTATTTCTTTTCCATTGGCCATTTACTTTTTTCCAAAGCACAATAAATTTCTCCTGACTAACAATCTGGTCCTTAACATAAATAGTTACACCACCTTCTTCAGCTAATAAATCTTCAGTGCCCCAAACTTCGCCTGTTTTTAATTCAACTTTTGTTACACCTGATTGGATGATGCCTCCAAATACCGATTGAATGGCCGCTTTGCCTTCTGCTGCAGGCATGCCAGTAAACATAAGTTTGGCATCATCGGTGTACATATTGGCAAGCCCCACTGAATCGTCTTTTGCAAATGCGTTCATGGTTTGCTGATTGGCTGCTTCAATTTCTGTTTTGGCTTTAACCAAGTCAAAAGCAGGTTTAGCTGCTTCATTGTTTGCTGGTTTACAGCTGAAGAACAACGTTGATGCCATTAGGCTTGTCTTCAGAAAAAGAAAGATTTTTTTCATTGTTGTTTGGTTTAGATATAAAAGCTAATCATAATTCCAAACAAAATGATAAAATAGCGGCAGAATCTAACGCATCATCATCAGTGCCGCCATAGTCTCAATAGCCTCAAAGAAATTCTTTAAACGGATGTTTTCATTTTCCGCATGCTGGTTGTTGTCGTGATTGGCAATGGGTAGGTCCATTGGCGTCCGTTGCGCATTCATGCCATTATTGTCTGCCTGCACTTTAATCAGTTTGGCATATTGCTTACGTTCTGCTTCGGTAGGCTCTTTATCCGTTACATGATAGCCCTGTACTTTAATATGATCAATTACTTTTTGCTGTTGTCTTTTCCAATCGTTACCCAAAACCAGTCTTAAGTCTAAAACGGCTGTAGCATAAGTGGGAATTTGATTGGAAGCCAGCTTGCCAACATTACCGCTCTGAATACCATTGATGTTCAGTGATGGCAGGTTGATCGATTCTCCCAAAGACAGGCCCTGCATTTCTGGCGCGTTAAATCCCAACTCTGCTTTCATTTGCTCGTCTACATGTGTGTCTCCTCTTACCCCAAATACAATTTTTTTCTTGCCACTCTGGTGCACGGGGCCATCGCAGATGACCCATAAATGCGGTAATCGGGTAGGAAGCTTTTATTATCCGTAGGGAAGGGAATGGGCTCTCCGTTCTTATCAAGTGCGTTGGTGTATAGCCTGGGTTGAAAAGGTTGTAGCCCTTTGGCCCATTGCGCAGGGTTCACGGGTTGTCCATCGTAATGTGCATAGAAAATCAAAGTCTGCGTTGCACCCGGCGTGTTCACTTCGCCATATACCACGGGTGGCGTGTTGGGGGTATTTGCTTCCAGTAGTTGCACTTTTTGTATGCCTCTTTGCTCCATCATGCGCATAATGAACTCCGTATTGCTTTTGAGTCCAGCGGCATCATTGGCTGTATTGGGTATGGAGAGAAAGTCTACATACTCTTTCATGATGGCTGCTGTATTCTCTTCCCTGTATTTACGGATGGAGATTATTTCAGGGGTTTGAGAAAAACTACTTGTTGACATCGCTAATGCGAGGAGGGTGAGGGGTTGTTTTCTTTTCATGGATTAAGTCGTTTATAAAGCGTTTTGTTCTTGTCACCAGTCTTTAGAATATTCTTTTCTGCTGCTGCTTTATTTAAATCCCTGCTCGCCGTTGCCGTTGAAATAGACTTGAAGAATTGTAAATAGTCTTTTCTTGAAAATTCCTGAACATCTGTTGATAGAAAGATAAGCATTCTATCGTCACTGGTCAAAGGCCCGGTTCTTTCTTTTAGTAATTCATCCAATGCATGGTTAATGCTTGTTAACATGAATTCTATGAACAGGGTAGACTCACCTTGCTTATCACTATTTGCCAAAGCTTTGTAATAGGCTTTTTGGTTTTTACTGATGATGGTTTCAAATGGCAGGAAATCTAATACTGGAAAGGCTTTTAATAATAAAAGGGTTTGCCAGAGTCGGCCCATTCTGCCATTTCCATCCGTGAAAGGATGAATGAATTCCATCTCATAATGAAAAACACAGCTTTTAATGAGAACATGATCTTCGCTATCCTTTAGATAAAGAAAAAGATTTTTCATCAGGAAGGGTACGTTTTTAGCAGGTGGCGCAAGATGTGCCACCTGATTTCCCTTTACAATACCTACACCAGATTTTCTGTATTGACCAGGGTGGGGAACCAATCCCTGCATCAGTGTTTTATGTGCTGATAAAAATGATTTTTCTGAATTGGGTTTTAGGGACTCCATTCTGTTGTATACCTCTATTGCATTGTTGACCTCTTTGATGTCTTTAAGTGGCCCAAGTACTCTCTTGTTTTCAATGATAGCGGTAACCTGTTCAATGGAAAGCGTATTACCTTCAATGGCTAATGAAGCCTGAATGGTTCGGATTCTGTTTTTCTTTCTTAATTCAGGTGCTTGTTTAACCAGCATAGAGCCATTAACTTCCCCCATTTGTTGAGAGATGTCTGCTATGAGCTGAATAATTTTGGCATTAATGGAATAAGGCGGCTGCATTTGATAGTATCATTTGATACTATCAAATATACGTTTTCTAAATAATCTCTGCCCAGAGAATTGCATGGAAAGCAGGTTTTCTCTTTTGGGTATATTCTGCGTTGTTGTAAATCAGATCAATTTTTTTTGAATCACTATCGTAATTCACCAGCCACGGTGATACCAGTGTATCTGCCAGGGCAAGGGTTAGGTGGATTAAAACTGTCGGGTCTTCTGTCGGTACTATTTTTTCAAGATGGATGGCGTAGGAGTCAGCAAACTTGTGATAGGGCTCTATCAATTGCATGCTGGTGCCATTGCCCAATGTTTCTATGATTTCATTGGCCAACGCTTCGGCGGATTCAATGTTTTGTTGATTCTGTGTAATGATGGTGAAGAGTAAGGGCATATAGCTTATTTCAGAAATCCATCAAACCAGGGCTTCACGTGAATCAGCGAATAAATATAAGTAGCTCTGTGGTCTGCTTTCGGCCCTGCGGAAATAGCTTTGGTATTGCTCCCTCCGCCCAAAACCTGATGCGTGCCTTCGGCCAAACGTGCAATGTAAACGGGAATTACTTCATCGCTTTCTCCGTAATAGTTGGTTAATGGAGTGCGGCATCTCCATCTGTATGCCTGCATTTCTTCCAGTCTGGTCCAGAATGCATCATTGGCCATGGTGCCGGATGCTTTAAATTCATCCGTAAGCATTTCGTAGGCTTTTGATTTGGTTTTTGAAAAATAGGTTTTCCAATCAATTTTATATTCATAAAAATCCTTGGCTACCTGATAGTATTCTGGTTTGATGGCTCTTGCTGCCAGGCCTGGAAATTCATATTGGTCTTTGGCAAAGATGAAGTTGGTAGCACATCCGGGCAACCATATTGCATCGGTAGGCTGGTAATTGTTCAACCATCTGTTCACTGTAACGGCTGCATCCAATGGTGCACTGGCTGTTCCAGCTGCAGTAACAGGAATATTCAATTCCTCCAGTTTTCTTAAGAAGGTCATATTGGTCCAGCCACCTTGTGACCAGCCGTGTACAAACAATGGCCCTTGTTTTATTTTATTGGCAGTTAATACCTGCTTTGCTGCAAATAACATATCTACGCAAGCCTGTTCACTGCTCTCTTTTACCAGGTAAGAATTTGGCTCAGTTGAAATACCTAATCCAAAATAGTCAGCTCCGGTAACAATGTATCCCTGAGAAGCAAATACGGCAACCATGAGCTTGGTTTCCATAGACTCATCAATAAAAGAGGGAACTTCTGTTTTACCAAATACAGTACCATGCTGATAGGATACAATCGGCATGGAGTCTTTTCCATTTTCCGGAATGGCTACCAGGCCGGAAGCCACGGTGGGCTTGTTGCCTTTCTCTGGTATTACTGAGTTGTATTTAACCCTGTATAATTTTACCGGGTATTTGGGTGCGGTGAATTTTCCTTTGAAATTTTCGAACGGCATAGAAGAACCATTCAGAAACTCACTTAACTCCGCGTTCAGTATTTTATTTAGTTTGGCTACGTCGTATGTGGTAATGTATTGGTAATGCACACTGCTGCCTGCATCCTGGTATTTGCCGGATGTTTGTGCATTTAATGAAATGGTTAGTACCATTAATAACAGGTACTGTGTAATGAACTTTTTCATTGTTGTTTATTTAGTATTGATAGCAGAATGCTCTCTTTATTTCTTGTATGGCACCCCAGCTTTTGATGAGTCCATTGTAAACGGTGGCTCGTTCAAAGCTGATGAGAATGAAAGGGTATTTTTGTTTGGCTGCTTCTCTTTTTAAATTTTCAGCAACTTTAATATTACCAGAGTAAGCAGTATGGAGGTTGAGGAAACGAGTGCGTGCACTTATTTCGCCTTTTCTTTTCAGGCCGGCACTTTGTTCCTTGTCTTCAAGTATAATTACTTTCTCCCAGTCTTCTTCTCCGTTAATGGTTACTTTGTCAGTTAAGGTTTGTACTCTACCGGATCCAAAATGAATTTTCTCAATGGCGTAATGGCTGATTTCGTGTTCCGACTTTTCATTTTTGTATTTGAACGTTACCATAAAGTGGTTCACATTCACTACTTCTCCAATTACTTTGCTGCCATTGTGCATGATGAGCGTGTCCTCCATGGCATAAGCTTCCTGAGTAAAGAACAGGAGGAACAGACTGGCAATTAAAATTTTGTACTTGTGCATATTAATCTTCGCTTTCCTTGCTAAAGAAGAAGAAGGTAATTCCGATTGCTACTAATATAGCACTAAGCCCTAGTAACATTCTAACATCCAGGTGATCCAGATCGAGGGTGATGATTTTATTGGAAATAGCAATGGCGGCTATTTTTAAGATGGATTTGATTGGGATGTTCTCGTGATTGAGCAGAAGGGTGATTGACTTGAAAAGTTCGTGACCCACTAACATTACCAGTAATAAGCTAAAGAGCAAGTGTAAGTCGTCTACTTTAATCAACAGGTAAAAAGGATCGGCAGATGCCATTGACTGGAAGAAAATCATGATAATATGACCTGTTCCCAGGAACATAGCCATTACCAAAAGCAGTAATAATACCAGGATGATGTAATTGGAAAAGTGCTTTAACGACTTGACTAGTTTTTCTTGCATGGTTAGAGTTAGTTAAGTTTTTTTTAAGGTGGCAAGATATCCTTTTTTTAGGTAAAAAAGGGTGAATGGTTAAGGGGGATTTTAGGGGGTGATTAAAGCGCTCTTGCTATTTTTCTGGCTGCGGGTCGTTTTTTTATAGTTCTTATTTTGATAAGTGGAGTTGGTTTTAATGTATAAGGTTTATTCAATGCTTCCTGACTGATTTTGAATTTTTCGGATAGAATTCGAATAGTTTCTTTGGATAGTCCTTTTTTATATTTCAGCATATCTGATACCAGACCTTCACTCACATTTAGCAATGTTGCGAGATCAACAGCTTTCATATTATGCTCCTGCATTAGGTACTTTATCAACTCAATAGGATCAAGGTCGTCAAATGTGTTGTGTAGATTGTCATAAGTCTCAATCAGTAATTCGAGCAATTCTATTTCATCCTGAATTGCTTTGGTTTTTTTGTTGCTATCTACCAATGCTTCAAGAATATTACAATACTTATAGTACTGTGCATCGGTTTTAATCAGCGTATAGGGAAGAGTTGGCATTGTCAAAAAATTAAAAGTCGTTTACTGTATATTGGTTACCTCTTTTACAAAGTTTTGTGTATTCAGCATGTGTTCCAATCCACTTTATTGATAAATGAATTTTAGTTACTCCAAATTGATACTTACAAATAATCCTATAATTATTACCCCCTAAATCAAAAACAACCCTATTAGTCCCACCCCCTAATAAATCAGCTGATGTAAATGTCTCACATATGTCTCCTGGTTCATTCCAATCAGCGATTTTAATAGCATAAAGCCATTGCCTGAATGAATTTCTGCTACTAGCGTATTGGGAGCTGAAATTTTCAAGTGTTTTTCTTTTTATAAGCCTAACTCTCATAGACTCTGGTGTAAATGTAATAAAAGTTCACAAAAAGTGAAGTTTTCGTAAAATTATTTTTTCAGGTTTGAAGCTAGGATTTACTTGGTGGAATTGATTAGGTGTTTGTACTTAAGGGGTAGGGGGGATTACAAACGCCTCCCAAACTACATATTGGTATCGCTGCTGTTTTTGAAAATTTCGAAATCCAGCTGGTGGGATTCTCCAATTGGCACAGCGTCATTGAATTCTTTTAATTCCCCCTGCATGGATATATTGACGATTGAGTTGTAAATGGATTCATTAACTCCTATTAAAGTATTCAGTGCTTCTTTGATGTTTTCCTGGTAGTGGTTGGGTTTTAAAGGGTTAAGGGGGGATTAAAGCTGTTTTTTTATAAAAGCAATAAACAATTATTGTAATTCTAAAAACGAATTAATTTTAATGATTTGACATTTTCCTATTCTCTCAATTGCCAAAAGGTCATTATCCCCTGTCAACAAATAATCTGCTTTTCCTGATTTTGCTAGATTCAATAAAAAGTTGTCTTTGGGATCTCTGCACAGATTTAAATTATGTTTGACTTCAATTAGTTCTATAAATGGTTCTAGTGTTGTTAACATCTCTTCAAGAGAATTTCCGGTAAAATATTTTTTTAATTTTGGTTTAGATATAGTTCCTGCAATTTCATCTAGAAGCTCTGTACTAAAAAGAATTTTTATTTTTTTGAAAATAGTAATTCGTCTAAGAGAGTTATTTTGTTTGAAATAATAAAGCTGATCCATAGATTGGTATCAATAATGATTTTAATAGTCCTATTTTTTGCCATAGCGCTTTGCTCTCACTTCTTCCACCATTTGAGTTATTTCGTTTAAACTTGGTGCAGAATTTGCATTTTTTCTCATCTTTTTAAGATAAGCTTTCAGGTTTGTCGCTGGGTCTTCATTTACTTTAATTAGATTTAACTCCTGCATCCCTTTTATAAGCTTCAAAGCTTTGGGGTTAAGTATTTCTATTGTTAATGCTTCCATATTCCGAATTTACAAATTTAATTTGAGTTTTAATTGCGTGCGGTTTAATAAATAGTTCAATGGCGGTGTCTACTTGTGTAAGTGTAGATTCCGGAGCATGTTGACCCTTCATTCCGTTTGATGCTCACCCCCCATTCCGGGATGTTCACCCCACCTTTTATTTTTCTAAATTAATGCTGGAATAGGGTGTTTTATTTTTATTCCGGCATGTTGACCCCTCTGTTATTTGTTTTATCGAGTCGGGGATGTCTCGTCCTAAAAAAACCTTACACATTTAAAAATTAATCCGGGTATTACTTTACAGATGTTAGTTTCAGAGTTCATGATCTGACATTTTAGGTTTAATTAATAAGTGTCGTTACTAAAATTTAACCCTAATTGTCAGATCAACTCTTAACTTCTACAGTTGATGCGAGGTAGGATGTTCAATGAACTATTTCATCCGCCATTGAGCCAAACGCTTGTTATGCCCTGGTGTTTGGCTCGTCTGTGTCTCGAACCCTTTGTCAATATTAAGTTTTTCAACTACCTGTCCGAGTGTTTTTGTGTCGGTTAGAGGGTTGTATTTTTTAAAATTTTTAGGAGGGAAGGAGATTTTTAATTTTTTCTCTTCAGGGTGGGACAGGCATACTCTTTGGCTGCTTTGGCTTGAGTGTTGACTTACGGGGCTTGCCAATGTGTATTAATGTGAAGGTCTAGCATTATACTGCTACCTTTTTTAGTGTAGAAGATGCTTTTCCGAAGTCAATATCTTCAAAGTCTTTAATAGCTTTGTCTTGAACATCAACATCTTTTGTTTCTAAAATGTGTGACATATATTTTAATTTTCTTTTAACATTTTCGATTATTGAAGACCATTTAATTACCCAGACTTCAATATTTCCTTGTTCATTTTTAAAATAAAAATATGGATTATTTTGTCCTTTTTGGCGTCCTTCGATATCAAACTTGGCTCTTTTGTTTATATCAGAGCTTACCAATAAAATTTTATAAGTTAATCTATCAGGAAAAACTCCCATTTCTTCAATTTCTTGTGCGTACTTCATTACTTGGTCAAGTTCCTTTGGGCTAATTTTAACCTTTGGCGCTTTTAATTCAATTATTAATACTTCGCGTTTATCTTGGTCTAATATCTTTTCACTGTAAAGAAATAAATCGGTGATTGATTTTATGTTGTTTTCTTTTAGCTCATTGATATTGTCTTCATTTTTGGATGGCTTGTATTTTAAAGTTTTTTCTCTTAGTTCTAATAAATTCTTTTCAAGGTTTTTATCTGATAATAAACGAGTTGAATCATTGTATTCTTCACCAAATACCCAAAGTAATTTTTCTAAAAACTTATGTAATTCTTTTCTTTCTTTAACATTCTTTGAAATTTCTGAATATACAAGCTTTTCCAAAAAGTCAATATCCTCTAACTTTCTTGCTACTTTATCAGAAAATTCAATGATGTTTTCCAATTCAGTTTTATCTAAGAGGTCATCAAATTTTGAAAGCATCTTATTGTTGAGTTTTAAAATACTTCTGAGAATTTTATCTAACTCTCCGTTCGAGATAGTCCTATCAATGAGAGGATATATAATTTCTCGGAGCTTATTCTGCTCATTTAATAGATGGTATTTATCTTCAACTAAATAAGCAATTTTATCAAACAAAATGACTTTTGACTTTGAGCTTGATTTTTCGCGATAAGGATAGTATTCATCCTCTTTTAATTTCTCAGTGAAGTTATCAAACTCAGTATTTTTTTCTTTGAAGAAATCATTTAATTGTGTTTTAACAAAATCTTTGTAATGCTTCACATTTTCATCTAATCCATCTAAATCAACATTACGATACATATCAGAACTTAGGGAGTTTGAACCAATGTAAATGAACCAACCACCAATTTTGGGACTTAGCCAAGAAGCATCAAATTCAAATCCACTTGCTATTGTTTGTATCCCTGCATTCTTTGTTGTTAAGAATATTTTAATCTTATCTAATTTTTTTATCTGCATAAAGTCAAATAAAACTTTATGCTCTTTTCCTTTTTTATCAGTGTAAGAGATTATTTTTTTATTGGCAGATCAACGACAAAGTCTTTCGGGTCAATTTTCTTACCATTGATAAAGAAGGAAACTTCATTATTGAATATTTTTAAAGGGTATCTCTCAAAAATGGAATCTTGGATTTTGTCTGCTAAGAATTTGTCAATGATTTTTTTCTTCGGTTCTTGTTCTGTAATTGTAGAATCATATAAGTTATTAATTTTTACATTGTAGTAAGTTGAATGTTTCCCGCTTAGGACTTCTTCCTTGGTTTCTAAGTCGATTTCTGATACGTTAATATTGTTACCAAAATATTCAAATTTCAATGGAATTACAGCTTTGGAAAAGCTCTTTGTTTTCGAATCAAAACCTACTGTTTCAATTTCAATAAATTTGCCAATTTGAAATGCAGCAAAACGTCCAATACCTTTCCCGCCATCCTTGTTTGCAGTTCCTATATCAAGTATTTTGCTTTCAATTTCATTTATATGAACGCCCAATCCATCATCCTTAATTGATATTCTTTTAATAATAAGGGGATGAAGTTCATTTGGTTTTGTATAGTTTAACTCAATCCAAATGTTTTTAGCTTTTGCTTGTATGGAATTATTAATAAGCTCACAAAAAGCTGTAAAAGTGCTTATGTAATTAGCAAAAAGTTCATTTACAAGCCTTGAATTTGTGGTAAATTTTCTTTTCATTTCTTTAATTTATCTCGGTCCCATAAATCGGTCTCCGTTAAAATGTATCATATGGTCGGGAACTTCCATTAGCCAAACTTCAGTCTCCCAAGCAATATTGTTTGAATGTTTCTTGAACTCTGACATATCAGGAAAAGCCGTTACATAAACTTTTCCGACTTTACATTTCTTCAAAAAATCTTCAAGTTCCAAGAGGCGTTTCGGTGAAACAGGGCCGTGGGATGTAACTGCTTCAATTAGAAATAACCATTTTCTTTTGTTGTCATAAATTACAACATCAGGCAATTTGCTATGTTGGTCAATCGGAATACCTAAATCCTTTAAGCCTTTCTCGTCAACGAATAGGTCTTTCTTTGCTGTATCACCTAAATATAATAACGTTCCTCCATTTGCAAAGCGTGGCGCAAACTTCTCAACTATCGCTGCCTGAACCTCATTGTGTTTTCCAGTAGACAGTTTGATTGTTTTACCTGACTGAAGAGTGACGGGAATTTGATTTAGTTCTCTTTCTTTCAAATACACCTCAGAAAGTTTTCCGACAGTGTCAATGAAGTTTTTCAGTGCACTCTTCCATTTTCTTGTTTTGTATGTTTTTACCACTTCCAAAACTTCGGATGTCAAAGCATAATGTGCTCTGGGGCTGTTGACTGGCAGGGTAGGGTCGTCCGGGTTGTAATCAACTACTCTTGCCTGTACAAATTGGTGGAGCACTTGCCTTCTAAATGTTTCTCTTGTATTTGGGGCGTATGATTTACCATAATTTTCATTGACGAAAGTCATTATACCTTTTGTGACACCTAAACTTTGACGAGTTGCTTTAGCCCATTTGTCATTTTCTTTGATGTTGCAAATCGCTAAAAATGTCAAAGCCGCCATTTCGTTGTATTGTGCTGGAGGTAGTCCTAATTCTTTCAGTATTTCTTGTGCTTCTTCTAACTTCATTGTTTATAATTATTATCGATTCTATCGAATTCTTCTTTGAGTCTATTCTCAAACTGTTGAATAACTGCTTCTGATTTTTTATTGTTTACCTTCAGAAATATCTTCTCTCGGGCAAATTCTATTATTTCATCGCGAAAATTTTCAATGATTACAATTGTAACATCCCTCAATTTTTTCAAACTTTCGATTTCTAATTCAAAATTATCATCATTAAATAATTCTTTACTTCCATGACCAATTGAATTACGATTGGAAAGCAGATATGTGTTAATAAAAACCTCTTTACTCTCGTACTGTTTTTTGTACTCAAGTCCAATGATTTTTAAAATATTTTTAAACACTTTGGGGTTTAAGTTGTCTTGGGTATTAATAATGTTTTTATCCTTTTCATTGTCTAAATCAATCTTTAAGTGAACATCAATAGTGTGATTCTCTATTTTTGAAAATTTTTGTATAAACGCGATTTCATTTTGAAGAGTTAGATTATTAGAACTTTTAATTATTTCACCAGATACTCCTTTTAATGCCGCTGCTTTAAAATTTTCAGTCAAATCGCTTAATCTATGTTTATGGTCACAAATGTATTTTAGATACGTCTTGGCACATTTTTTAATATAGCCTTCCCAATGAGCATACAATAGCAGTATTATTGACTTAAGTAATACAGCATTTTCTTCCCTCTCGGCTAAAAGAATTAAATCTGACACTTCGCGTTTTCGCCAAGTCCAATCATTAATGACTTTATCTTCAAACTCTTTAATTTGCATAATTAGCAAAGTAGCTGTTAGAAAATGAAATTAAACCTTGGATTCGCGATATGGCTTTATTTCCCCTTTTAGCAGCAGTGTTAAATCCCTCTTCAGAATACATCCTGATAACTTTATCCTTTAGTAATGATTTACCTTCACCTTCATAAAAATCAATATTATTTGCGAGCCCAGGCAGTATGCCTTCATAAGCTGTTTGGATGAACATCCCTTCAAAATCAAGTTTTTCTGAGTTGTATTTTCTAAAAGAGTTTTCACCAAGCACCGAATGTATTAGATCAAATACTCTTTTAAAAGTTACAATTTCATTTTCTAGATTAAATTCTTTGTCTTGAATTAAGCGCGCGGTTTCCTTGTCAATAAAGTCCGATAGTAAATCACTTGAGAGATTGTAGTTAGCGAAACTTATTTTGTTATATTTAATAATTAAATATCTTAAAATCAATTCCATGGGATACTCGATTTCAATCTTAGTATCGGTTAATTTAACAGCTTCCTTAAAAGTATGATATGACTTTAATAAGTCAATCTGGTTGTAGAATTTTTCATCCAACATTATTATTAAACAATTTCTAATTTCTTGTGGCGATAATGCAACTGCTCCTGTATTTAGTCTTTTAAACAATTCATATTGTGCCGTGATGTTGTCTTCTACTAATATTATTTTAAGATCAAGTTTGGACATCCTGATTATCCTTTGAATATCCTCATCTAGTTCGTTCCACTCCAAGCCTTCAATTGACGGCAGCTTTTCTGTAGAAGTAAACTTAAATGTTGGCCTAACATCACCTTTATTGTCTTTGAACAGACCCATAAGATGAAGTATGGTTGAGACTCTTTGCAAACCGTCCACTATTGTCCATTTTGAACCTTTCTTTTGCGCAATGAAAATTGGAGGTGTTGGTATTCCCATTAATAGTGATTCAATGAATCTTGTTTTTTGATCATCTTCCCAACGGAATAGCCTTTGGTAAGATGGAAATAGTTCAAGGTCCCCATCTTTGTATACCTGAACAAGTTCTCGGACTGCCATACTGAAATTATCTGTTTTGATTTCCTTCCTGACACTTTCTATTTCTGTCTGTAGCTGCTTATTTTTTTCTATTATTTCCATATAATTATTAATTTAAAGTATACTCCAATACGATAATCCCATTTACAATTCTGTTTACATTGTTCATTGAATAGTCATTGGATAGTATGATTTTATTGCCTATTTCTTTGATTATGTTTAATGGCGGAAATCTCATTTCTCGCAATTCTGTAGCACTTACATTTACATTACCGTTAAAGATTTGGAAGTAAGTGTCAAACAATTCACTGTTGAGCAACGCACAAAGTCCAACTACTTCGTCTCTGTTTAAATGTCCATCCTTCCTGTATATGTAGTTTACTTTGTTCTCAACTCCGATATAATCCGATTTGGCATAGTTGCAGAAATATGGTGCTGCAATTAATCTGCTTTTGTCGTCTTTTGTGCTAAATCGCCTTAAAAGAATATAGTTCTTGTTGGGAATCAACAAAGATTTTGAACCGCTTTCTATTCTTATGAATTGCCCTTTTTCTTTGAGTTGTTTTGGCCATTCCAAAATCATTTTGTTCACATTGTGAAGCCAAAACAAAGGAGCTAAAAATACTGTCCCGTTTTCGTAATTATTTTGTATGTAGTCTAATGCACGGAATGAAACAACAGGACCCGTTGAAATTTTTATATTGAAATCAGTCAAAACATTTTCCCAAGTAGAAACTAAACTTAAAATGCTTTCTTCTTTGTCGCTTGTCGGCAAATGCAAAATTTTCTCCTTTGAGTTAAGGTCAATAATTTCCGAAGAATTGAAATATTTTATTGATGGTTGAAAAATGTCTTTAATTCCAGCACTTGAAGAAACAAGGACTTTCTTTTTTGAGTCTATTTCTTCTCTTATTGCTTTAATAACAACCGTCTCTTGCAAAACACTGTCACGATTGAAAGTGTCTTTTCGTGAATTGAATAAGTGTATCTTTTCAATCTGAACTGTATTGAAAAAAAACTCTCTAAACGTTTTGAAATAGTTGCCAGAAGCAAAACTTCTTGGTGTGATAAATATTAGTTCGCCATTTTCAGAAAGTAGTTTAGCAGCAATTCCCATAAAAATTGAATAGATATTAGGTTGTCCGCTAACTAACTCTTGTGAAACAGTTACCCTCTTATCATCTTTAGAGAGCTTAAAATAGGGAGGGTTTGAAATGATTATGTCGAAATTTTTATCTACTCTTTTTGTTTCTTCAAACAAACTTGGCAGTCTGTTTTCTTTAAGAACTATTGCATTTTCTAAAACAAAATCATTGGAGTGAAGTGTGAAGTTAAATTGTATTCCTTTATTTAAAAGCCACTTTTTTAAGTATTCAAGAGCTTTTTCTGAATATGGAATTAATTCAAGATCGTTCTCATAAGCCACTAAGTTAATTATCTCAAAAACGTTCTGTAATTCTATTAAATGCTCAACCAAAGCACAAGTTAAAATAGTTGTACCGCAACCTGGGTCTAGAATTTTGATTCTTGTTTTGGAAAGATCGCAAAAAGAAGCTAGTAATTTGGCAATAGGAGTAGGAGTAAAAAATTGTCCATTTACTTTCTTATGTTTTGTTGTTACTTGTTGAGTATAATAAATACCTAACCTGTCTGCAAAGTCACTTGGCAGTTCTCGTTTGTATGGTTCGATATTTATTATTTTACTCATTTCGCAATGTTTTGATGTATGCTACTTTTTCTTCTGCTACTTTCAAAATATTCAAGTCTGCTTCTTCATCTAAAATTTTGTAAGCAATCTGGTCACTCAAAAATTCTTCGAGCAATTCCTTTTCGTTAACTTCAAAAAAGTCAGCGATATTTCTGATTAAATGTTTTGTAGGCTGTCTTTGGTTACGCTCAATTTTAGCAAGTAGAGAAGGGTCAATTTCAATGTTTGCAGCAACTTCTCTCAAAGTCATGCCAGCAGTTTCTCTCAGTTGTCTGAGTTGCTCTCCAAATGTTGTATGTTTTTTTACGATCGCCATTCAGGACATATTTTGTCCAAAGATAAGAACTCTTTTTAAAATGGACATAAAAAGTCCACAAAAAGTTTTGCACATCTTTAGTCGAGCCTTGGAAAATTTTAGCTCTTTTGGTTTTGTGAAGGGTCGGCTTGTGAGTTGGGCTAAATCAAATGTGCTAAAATGTGCGGCTGGAGAAAAATTAAAAATGCGGGTCGGCAAAAATTTTTAAAACATTCAGGTCAGCTTGAATGTCGGCTCTTTATTTAGTATCTGTTTGTTAAAGAACGCTTTTAAGTCTGTCCGCTTAAGTTGTCAGGTTGTGAAGTCTCCGTTTTTCACTCGTCATTTTTAGGGTTGCACTGTCTTATTACGGTTTGGCATTACGGGCAGGTATTTGCGAAGGCTGGAGAACAGACTTCCGTCAGCCCAGCTACCTGAAGCTAAATTTATAAATTAATGTTGATGATTTGTACATAGCTAAATAGTTATTCGTCTGCCCGATATGAAGCTAAATTGAAAAGCAAAAGTTGAAACACGGCTTAAGTCTGCCAAGCTTTTGCAAATATCAATTTTGCCTGCTGCCCTTTATGATTTGCTCAAAGGGATATGTCCAACTACTTCTTCAATTGTTATTGTCCAATTTTTGTCGAACCCAGACTTTTTAAGTTCAATCATTATGTCATTTCCCCGCTTTCCAATTACAGTCCAATATTCGTCATGATTGCCTTGTAAATTAGTTGAGTAAAATATGACTTCGTCTCCTTTTTTGATGTCGTCAATATTATACTTGTGCTTTGCCATATTATTAGTTTTACGTTCCAGGGCTTTGAAAAAAAGCAGCTATAACCATTTTAATTGCTTTTGTTGCATCTTTTTCTAATTCTGCCCGATTATTATATTGAACATTCATTTCTAAAGCAGGATTGTCAACATCAACGTGAACGTACTTATTTCTTAATCTTCTTAACCAATTGATGTCTTCGTGTCCAAAATAGTATTCGTCTAAAAGCTTTGCAGTGCCAATTTTATCATTCATAGCTTCCGTCTCCCTTAAATGAGCATCAATGACGGAAACAGACAAAATTATTACTGATAGCCATGCTCCAGTACAATAACAGGCTTGAAGGTCTAAAAATAAAGCTGTTGCATGGTCGCTTACCATATAACTACCTTTAATTGATTGTTCAATTTGATTGTCAATCCACGAATATCTATTTTCCCAAGTTTCTTTATCTGGAAATTCTAAAAATTCCATGTCTTAAAATTCTTCTTGTTAAATGGAGTGTCAAATAGGGTTGCAGGCAACTCTTAAATATTTGTTACTCTTATTTTTTTTAGAATAATCTCATTTTGCTATAAATGCGATGGTTAGTATCATACTTTTAAAATTGTTATAACGCAAAAACTCATATACATTTTGTATAACTTCTTGATTCAATTCTTTCAAAGCAAAGCCCCCTGACTCCCAGGAACAACTATCCAAGGTCAGTATAATTAACAGTAATTAATTTATTAAAGGGGGTTAACAATTGGGGTTATTAAATATAGATATAAAAGCTAATACTGACGAAAAAGTGAAAGAAAATTTGATGGGTGGGGAACAGGATTGTCGGCTCCACTTCGTTGCGCCGACTTCCTAGGAGGGGGGCGTACCCAAAGACCTCGCGTCGCCAGAGGCGCCGCTGTTTTTTCTCGCGCTCAACCTTTCACAAATGAATTTGCGACGGTTTCGCGCAAAAAAAAACCGACACTTGCGTGTCGGGTCTTTGTGCCCAGAACAGGAATCGAACCTGCACTACCTTGCGATAACCAGATTTTGAGTCTAGCGCGTCTACCAGTTCCGCCATCTGGGCCTCAAATCGGAGTGCAATATTAGACTATGATGGTTTAATTTCCAAAAATTATCTATTGCAAGCCGGAAATGATTCGGTCGAGGTATTTTTTCTTATAATAGTAGTCTTTTATTTGCAACAGCTCTTTTTCGGTAGCAGTATCGTGCGAATAATGCGCCAGAGTGGGTGCAACAGCTTCATGTATTTCATTTTGTAGGTTTTTGGCCGCGGTTAGGAGGGTGGCGACTGCGGCGGTGTCGGTTTTGTCCAGTTCCATTACCTGCTCGTTCAAATCCATTACTTCCATCAGGAAGTCGGGGGGGAGATTGTATTTTTCTTCCTCCTGTATCAATCCCTTTAATCCCAGAATGTATTTGATGATCAGATCTTGGTTCTGTAGGGTTTTATAGGCTTCGTTTACCGTGGCGGATTTTTCCAGGGCTTCTTCCTGTTCCATGGCTGTGCCGCCCCCGTAAAAGTCCGGGTGGTAGGCCCTGCTGAGTTCGTAGAACTTTTTCTTTAGTGCCGCTGCGTCTATAGTAAAGCCGGGTGTAATCCCGAATAATTCAAAATAATTCATGCGCAAATTTACTGCTTTCTAAAATGATAAATATCATGTGCAGGCTCGGCGGGCTGTTGTACATTCGTTGAAATTTTTAACGAATGTTGGTCATTGGTCTTATTAAAGAAGGGAAGCAACCTTCTGATACCCGCGTTGCCCTTACGCCTTCTCAGTGTAAATGGTTGGTGAAGAACGTGGAGAATGTGAAAATTAAAGTGGAGCATTCGCCCAACCGTTGTTATACCGATGAGGAGTATGCCCGTGCCGGTGTGGAGTTGACCCATGATTTGTCGGAGTGCAATCTGCTCCTGGGGATTAAGGAAGTGCCCGTGAGCCAGTTGATTCCCAATAAGTGTTATATGTTCTTTTCGCATACCAAGAAAATGCAGCCCTATAACCGTGGCTTGATGCAGGCCATGGTGCAGAAGAATATTACCCTGATCGATTATGAGTGCCTGGAACACAAAGACGGGCAGCGCATCATTGGTTTTGGCTTTTTTGCCGGCATCGTTGGGGCGCACAATGGCATTATGGCGTATGGCAATCGTACCGGGGCTTTTAAGCTGGAACGTGTGCACAAAATCAAAGACTATCGCGCCTTAATTCATACTTATTTTGGATTGAAACTGCCGCCCATTAAAATTGCCGTTACGGGTAGCGGGAGAGTAGCCCATGGTATTCTCGAAATCATGAACCTGATGGATGTGCAGGAAGTAGAGCCGGAAGAATACCTGAGCAAGGAATTCGATTATCCGGTCTATGTCCATTTGAAGGGTAATAATTTATACCGTCACAAAGAATCGAAGACCTATAACCGCGATGAGTTCCATGATCATCCGGAACTATACGAATGTTTATTCCTGCCGTATTGCGCGCATACTGATCTACTCATGAATGGTATTTACTGGGGCAACAATGTGCCGCGTTTGTTTGAAATGGAACACTTAAAAGACCCGGGCTTCCGCATTACTACCATCGCTGATATTACCGATGACAAACACGGTTCTGTGCCTTGTAATTTAGGAGACGCTACTATTGATGATCCGGTGTATGGAGTGAACCTGCAGACGGGTGAACAAACGGCGCCTTATATTCCTGGCTCTATCGATATCATGGCCGTTGGGAATCTGCCCAATGAATTGCCCCGCGATGCCAGCCGTTATTTTGGTGAGCAGTTAATTAAATACATTCTGGACGATGTGCGCAAAGGCGGTTCTGCCACCATTGAAAATGCCACCATTTTACAGGATGGAAAACTAACGCCTCCTTTCGAATACCTGAAAGACTACGCTGCGCTGGATTAGAACTGTCTATTTCAGCAAAGCCTTGATTTCATTGAGTTTCATCAATGCTTCCACCGGTGTTAGCTGGTTAATATCAATGGCGTTGAGTTTCTCGCGGATGCTTTCAAAAGTTTCTGTGTGGGCATCAAATATGCTGAGCTGTACTTTGGGTACTGAGGCATTTTGCACGGCTTCTTTTACGATTTGATTGCCTGCTTCTTCACGCACATGGGCTTTCTCCAGTTGTTCCATAATGGCATTGGCCCGCTTAATCAAGGGTGCCGGCATACCCGCCATTTTGGCCACCTGTATACCAAAGCTATGGGTGCTGCCGCCTGCAGCCATTTTGCGCAGGAAGATGATTTTATTGTTCAGCTCCTTGTGCGTGATATGGTAGTTCTTTACGCGGGGTAAATGTTCTTCCAGTTCGTTCAGTTCATGGTAGTGGGTCGCAAACAAGGTCTTGGGAGCGGCTTCGCTGTTGTGGATGAATTCCACCATACTCCAGGCAATGGAAATACCATCGTAGGTTGCCGTGCCTCTTCCTATTTCATCCAGCAATATCAAACTGCGCTTACTCATATTGTTGATGATGCTGGCGGTCTCATTCATTTCTACCATGAAAGTAGATTCGCCTCCGCTTAAATTATCGGATGCGCCTACCCGGGTAAAGATTTTATCGGTCAAGGGGATCAACGCTTCTGTGGCTGGCACAAAAGATCCCATATGTGCCATGAGGGTAATGATGGCCGTCTGTCTTAACAGTGCACTCTTACCACTCATGTTGGGCCCCGTTAAAATAATGATCTGTTGTCCCTGGTTGTCCAGTACAATATCATTGGCAATATAGGGTTGATCGGCCGGTAGTTTTTGTTCTATCACCGGATGTCGGCCTTCCTTGATGTTCAGTTCCAACCCCGCATGTACATGGGGTTTTCGGTAATTAAATAGCAGGGCATTTTCTGCAAAGCAGGCAAGGCAATCCAGGATGGCCACAATGCTGCCATTGGTTTGAATGGGTGCAATAAATGCCTGTAAGTCCTGAATCAACTGGCTGTACAATGCCTGTTCTATCGCCAGTATCCGGTCTTCTGCCCCCATGATTTTTTCTTCATAGGTTTTGAGTTCGGGGGTGATATAACGTTCTGCATTGGTCAGGGTCTGCTTGCGAATCCAGTCTGCGGGTACTTTGTTCTTATGTACATTGGTTACTTCCAAATAATACCCAAACACATTGTTGAAACTGATTTTTAAAGAACTAATCCCTGTTCTTTCTGCTTCTCTTTCCTGAATGCTTACGAGGAATTCCTTTCCGCCGTTGGCGATATTTCTGAGTTCATCCAATTCGGCATTCACACCCGCTGCTATTACCCCTCCCTTGGTAATTAACACCGCAGGATTCTCCTGAATTTCTCTTTCAATTCTTTCCTGCATGGCTTTGCAGGGATCAATCTGTTGCGCCAGTCTTTGTAAATAAGGGTTGTTGCAATTGGCCAACAGCGACTGTATTATTTCAGTCTGTGCCAATCCCCTCGATAACTGTACTACTTCCCTGGGGCCAATTTTTTGCAGGGCAATTTTACTCACCAGTCTTTCAATGTCGCCGCAGGCTTTCATGGCCGCTAAAAGTGGCTGCCTGGTTTCAGGGTTTAAGATCAACCATTCCACACCGTTCAGTCTTTCCTGTATGGCGGCTTCCTGTTTTAAAGGAAATACCATCCAGCGTTTCAACAAGCGGGCGCCCATGGGGCTTACCGTGTGATCCAAAACCTGTAACAAAGAATGATGCCCTTCAGCGTGCGTAGGTAAGAGTTCTAAGTTGCGTATGGTGAAACGATCCATCCATAAAAAGTCTTCTCTTTCTATGCGCTGCAATCGGGTAATATGTTGCAGGTTCGGATGTTCGGTGTCTTTTAAATAATGGAGGATGGCGCTGGCTGCAATGATTGCTTCCGGCATGTCTTCCATCCCAAATCCCTTCAGGGAATGGGTATTAAAATGTTTAAGTAAAGAGGCTTCTGCAAAGCCCTGTTCAAATATCCATCGCTCTAAAGTGTAGGTATAAAAACGGGTACCGTATTGTTCCTTGAATTTCTTTAAGTATGCTCTGTCAAAAATTACTTCTGCGGGTTGCAGACTTTGTAAAAGTTTGTCAATGTATTCTTCGTTTCCTGCAGCACCGAAAAATTCTCCGGTAGAAATATCCAGCAAGGCAATGCCTGTTTTTTTATCGGCATAGTGAACAGCAGCTAAGAAATTATTGCTGTTGTTCTCGAGTAATTTATCGCTGGTGGCAACACCCGGTGTTACCATTTCGGTTACGCCTCTTTTTACAATTCCCTTTACGGTCTTGGGATCTTCCAGCTGATCGCATACGGCAACGCGGTGTCCGGCTTTTACCAGTTTGTGCAAATAGGTTTCCAAAGAGTGGTGCGGAAATCCGGCCAGTTCGCTGGAAGCTGCAGCTCCATTGTTTCTGCGGGTTAGGGTAATGCCCAGCACTTTTGACGCCACAATCGCGTCCTCTCCAAACGTTTCATAAAAATCACCTACCCTGAATAACAAAACAGCATCGGGATATTTTTGCTTAATAGCCCGATGCTGCTGCATCAATGGGGTATCGTTGCCTGCTTTTGCCATGGCAACAAATATAATGATACCCGTAGTATATTTTTTGCCCTATCTTCTAACAGCAGGTCTGGCTGCTGGCAAAGGTTTTCTGGGCAGTTTGGCATCACGCTGTGCGGTGTGGTACACAAAGCTGGCAACGATGGTAGCCATTTGCTTTAAGTCGTCTTCAATCAAATGGTCGTACACATCCATATTGCTATGGTGGGTGCGGGTATCGTATTCAATAGGATCCTGAATAAACTGGAATCCGGGTAAGCCTACGCCATCAAATGACTGGTGGTCGGTTCCGCCCGTATTGTTAATGGTTACGGTTCCTGCGCCCAAATCTTTGAAAGGCGTTAACCAGGCTTTGAAAATATCGCGGCAGGCTTCGTTGCCCTGTAAATAAATACCTCTGATTTTTCCGGTGCCATTGTCAATATTGTAATAAGCAGAAAGCTTCTCGTGTTCCGGTAACAATTTCATATCGGCCGGATCAGCAAATGTCTTTTTTACATAGCCTCTGGATCCCCACAGACCCTGTTCTTCTGCACTCCATAAGCCGATGCGGATGGTGCGCTTGGTAGAAATATTCAGGGCTTTTAAAATGCGCATTACTTCCATCATTACTGCTGAACCGGATGCGTTATCGGTTGCTCCGGTTCCTGCCTGCCAGGAATCCAGGTGACCACCAATCATCACGATTTCATTTTTCAACACAGGATCGGTACCCGGAATTTCTCCAATTACATTGTATCCCTGTAAATCCTTGGTATGGAATTTTGTTTTTACTTCTACATCCAGTT
>NZ_KI866530.1:563467-598870 GCF_000511175.1 Sediminibacterium salmoneum NBRC 103935
GTATGGAATTTTGTTTTACTTCTACATCCAGTTTTAGCGGAGTGCCTGTTTTGGCAATACGTAATAAACTGTTGAAATCTTCCAGGCCAAGAGCAATGTCTAAAAAGTTTTCAGGAGCCGTGCCCTGATACGCACCACCACCTTGTGCAAACACGGTACCGTCATGGCTTCTGGCGCCTCCGCTGCTTAGCATGGCTACTGCACCTTCTGCCTTCGCCATCTCTTTTAAGATGGCCATGGTACGGGCTGCGCCACCTCCGCGTTGTGCGTTCATGGCCTGCATTTGTCTTCTTTGTGCCGCGGTATCTACGGGTCTTGCCGGTGCCAGGGTTGCAGCTTCCATTTTAGCCAGTTCTTCCTCTGTATATCTTACTGCATCTGCTTTAAAGCTATGCTTGTAATTGGTTAGCTGATCCAGCATGATCACTTTTCCTTTTAGCTGGCCTGCATATTTCTGTAATTCGGTGCTGTCTTTGGCGCTGATCACCAATACTTCTGCAGTCTGCAATTTTTTATTGCCTGCAGTCCATGTCTTGGGATAAATCATGATGGGTTTGTAATAGGGGGCGGTCATGGCCATATAGGATTTCTCCAGTTCCCATCCCTTTCCAAATTCTCCCCATGCATCCAGCTCTGCTTTTTCTACGCCCCATCCCTTCAGGGTATTGATGGCATAGTTGGCTGCGCGATTATAACCGGGTGAATTGGCCAAACGAGGGCCACTCATATCGGTCAGGTTAAAGACAATGTCCATTACTTTGGAATTCTCCAGTCCTTCTTTGCGGATGCGGTTGATGATGGCCTGATCTACAGGCTCATTCTGAGACCCTGTTTGCGCAAATGCCATAATAGGGGCGGCCATTGCCATGAGCAGGGAATGCTTTACAAATTTTCTCATATGATTTTGTTTAATTCGAGTCTGTTAATGTAGTTTTTTTCTCTAACAAACGGGCAAGGAATTTATGAGTGGATGAGTAGTACCTTTGCCGCATGCGCAAATGGTCTATGCAGGAATTAGGGCGTAAATCGGTAGAAGATTTTAAGCAAGCCGATAAGACGCCGCTGGTAGTGGTGCTCGATAATATTCGCAGCATGCACAATGTGGGCTCGGTCTTTCGTTCGGCCGATGCATTCTTAATTGAGAAAATGGTGCTTTGTGGCTATACGCCCCGTCCGCCGCACAGGGATATTCACAAAACAGCCCTGGGTGCCACGGAAACCGTTGCCTGGGAATATGCCGAAACCACTGTGGAAGCGGTTCAATCCCTTCAGGCCAATGGCTATAAAGTCTATGCCATTGAACAGGCCGAAGGGTCAGTGTTCCTGCACGAGTTTAATCCGGGCCATGATAAAATGGCCATTGTAATGGGGAATGAAGTGGAAGGTGTTTCCGATGAAGTGCTCGATATCTGCGATGGTTGTATCGAAATTCCGCAACTGGGTTCCAAGCATTCGCTGAACATTTCAGTGGCGGCAGGCATTATATTATGGGCGTTGACAGAGAGAACCGTTTTCCATCAACCCTGATTTTTGTGGTGCCCTTTTTGATGATGTATTAAATACTTTGTATTGAAGCCGATAAAAAATTACCTCAGTCTCGTTAAATTTTCGCATACCATTTTTGCAATGCCTTTTGCATTCATTGGTTTTTTTCTGGCCATACCGCAGGCTTCTGCTTCAGGTGAATGTGTAATTATGCCTGGAACCATGTCTGGTTTGTTGTCGCCCATTTTGTTGCAGAAATTTGCGTTGGTACTGGTTTGTATGGTTACTGCACGCAATGCGGCCATGGCTTTTAACCGCTATCTAGATCGTCATTTTGATGCATTAAATCCGCGCACAGCCATCCGTGAAATTCCTGCTGGTATTTTGTCTGCAGAATCGGCTTTGCGTTTTGTAATCGGGAATAGCATTGTCTTTGTGATGGCCACCTGGTTTATTAATCCGCTTTGTTTTTATCTGTCTTTTGTGGCTTTGTTTGTGGTCTTGTTTTATAGCTATACCAAACGTTTTACGGCTTTGTGTCATTTGGTTTTAGGGGTGGGATTATCACTGGCGCCCATTGGGGCCTACCTCGCGGTTACGGGCAGTTTTGCCTTGTTGCCGCTACTTTTTTCCTTTGCTGTGATTTTCTGGGTAAGTGGGTTCGATATTATTTATGCTTTGCAGGATGCAGACTTTGATAAAGCCCATCAACTGAATTCTATTCCCGCTGCATTGGGGAAAGCCAACGCATTAATGGTGTCTCGCATACTGCATATTGGTAGTGCGGCCTGTGTTACGGTCGCGGGTGTCTATGGTGGTTTTCATATTGTGTATTTTGCAGGTCTTGGTTTTTTTGTGGGCATGTTGATTTATCAGCAGAGCCTGGTGAAGCCAAACGATTTAAGCAAAGTGAACCTGGCTTTTATGACTGCTAACGGAATTGCTTCTGTGGTATTTGCTATCTTCGTCATCTCGGCTTTGTTCTTACAATACGGATGGTAGGAGTTGGGCTTGTATTGTTGGTGGTTCTAATCCATTTATATTAATAAACTTTTGATGGCAAGAATTCTTTGTATTGATTACGGCGGAAAGCGCACCGGACTTGCGGTGACCGATCCCTTGCAGATTATTGCCACGGCTTTAACCACCATTCCTACCAAGGAACTGATTCCTTTTTTAAAAAACTATATGGCTACCGAGCCGGTAGAATTGATCCTGATAGGAGAGCCCCTGAACTTAGACGATAGCCCCACCCATGCTACCCCGTTGGTGCAGCAGGCGATTAAACTTTTAACAAAAACTTTTCCCTCCATTCCGTTACAGACCGTGGATGAACGCTATAGTTCCAAAATGGCCGTGAGAGCCATGATAGATATGGGTATGAAGAAAAAAGACCGTCGCGAAAAAGGCAATATTGATCAGATTGCCGCTACCATTTTATTGCAGGAATACCTGCAAAACCGTTAATGGTCTGCCGATGCTTTGTGGGTTCGGGCTTTAGGGGTACTTTTGCAGCTATCTAATGTAATTTTTTCTATGATTCTTCCTATTGTAGCGTATGGTGCGCCGGTGTTGCGAAAAATAGCTCAACCCATTTCTGCAGATTATCCCGAATTGTCTAAACTAATTGAAGACATGTGGGAAACCATGTATTCCAGTAACGGGGTGGGATTGGCCGCGCCTCAGATTAACCGGGATATCCGTTTGTTTGTGGTGGATTCTGAACAGATTTTCGAAAACCTGGAAGAAGACGAAAAAGGGAAATACAATGATGCGCCAGGCATTAAGAAAGTATTTATTAATGCGCAGGTTGAAGCCATTCATGGCGAAGAGTGGGCCTACAACGAAGGTTGCTTAAGCATTCCTAAAATCCGCGAAGACATCATGCGTGGTGAATCGGTTACCATGACGTATTACGACGAAAACTTCAAGCAGTTTCGTTCTACTTTCTCCGGCATTACTGCCCGTGTTATTCTGCACGAATACGACCATATTGAAGGAAAACTCTTCATTGATTACCTGAAGCCATTGCGCAAGAAAATGTTGCAGAGCAAGCTGAACGATATCAGCAAGGGTAAAATTAAAGTGGATTACAAAATGAGTTTTGCCAAATGAGGCATGCATCCTTAATGAATTGGGGGCTTGTGCGTCGTCGTTGCGCTGTTGTGACGCTTCTGTTTTGTCTATTGTCTTTTAAGCGGATACAGGCGCAGGACAGCACCATGATCATCGACGAGAAGCGGTTTACGCTTTCGGAAGTAGTAGTGCGCAATAATCTCGACTATAAAATGTTGCTCGAACGCATCAAGGCCGATACCAGTTTCTACAAAGCTTTCAAAACCTTGCGCATCCTGGGTTTCAGCAGTTACAACAATATCCAGATGACGGATAAAAAAGGAAAAGTAGTGGCTTCCATGCAAAGTAAAACCCGTCAGAATCACGACGGCAAATGCCGCACTATGGATGTACTGGAGGAAACCGTAACCGGCGACTTTTATGATCGTGATGGTGATTACAATTATACCACACCTGAACTCTATGCCAGTTTGTTTTTTACCAAGGGAACCATTTGCGGTGAAACCAATATTGTTGGTGGTCAGCGCAAGGGTAAGGGTGGTAAAAAGGGAATTGAGAAACACAAAGAGCAATTGAAAATGTTGTTCTTTAATCCGGGTAAGAAAATTTCCGGCATACCCTTTATTGGGGACAAGCTGGATTTGTACGATGAATCTGCGCACAAATATTATCAATACCGCTTAGACATTGAAGAGTACAAGGGCGAACTCTGCTATGTATTTTCCATTACGCCCAAAGACGATTTGGGTTTTTTCAAGAACGACCGAATTGTGGTAGACCAGATGGTTACCTGGTTCAACATGAAAACCATGAATGTAATGGGACGCAATTATGCCCTGAGTTATAAGGCAGGTGTCTACGATTTCGATGTGAGCATGGAAGTGGAAATGGTGAACCTGGGCAATAATATCATTGTACCCAAAACCCTTCGCTACAAAGGCAACTGGGACGTGATCTTTAAGAAAAGAGAGCGGGCTATTTTCACCGCCACTTTATTCGATTTTAAAAAGCCTTAATCAATCAAACTTTGTTCCCAAACCTTTGGGATGGCTATAAACAAACAAGCACCCCGAAGGGTGCTTGATGTAAGGCAAGGATTAAATTTGTTGAAAGTCTTATAAACCCAACTTTCTGCCTTGTAGGGTACGGGTTTTCTTGTCACTCTTGGTAACATCGGTGAGTTTAACCACCAGCTTCACATCGGCTACACTGCCATTGGTTACGGCAGCAGCGGCTCTGTAAATATTTTTATCATAGGGAACTTCTACGGTTCCGTTGTCCCAGTTATTCCCTGCTACTACAAACTTGTCTTCGCCTTCGGCTGGTACAAACAAGAAGCTGTTTCCGTTTTCGAAACTTACGCGCAGACCATTTAAATCGGCAGATTCAATGATGCCGGGTGTGTACGCAGGGATAATGATTTCGTTGATGAGTTTGCCATTAATGAAACGAACACTGCCCGAAGCCACTTCTGCCTTGGCACTGTCCAGTGCGCGGGTTAGAACCAGTTTCTGGTCAATGTAAAATTGAACTCTCTTCACGTCTACATTGTAGGCCATGAGTTTCATTTGCAATTCGCGTGAGAAAGGAACGTACTGACTTTTGTCAATAGACGCTGCATTGCTGGGCGGAGCATATGAATTGTTTGCTGCAGGGTTGTTCTGTGGTGTGCTGCTTTTTAAATAGCCTTTAGAGCTGCTGCTGCTTTTTCCGCCGGCACAGCTGGTGAACAGCCCTAATCCTACCAAAACAATGCCTGTTAATAAACGAGACATATCTTTTTTTTTAAGTTCAGAAAATAAAATGCAATTCGTTTCGTTTTAAGTACGGATAGTAGGGGGGGTGGAACGTAATCTTAAAACAATTCAACTTCTAAGTTCTATCTATTTTCTGAATTTTCAGCATAGTAATCTATACCCTTTTCTGAAAGCAATTGTAAAACGGCTTCGTTTTTAATATCCAATAACTTTATTTAATTGCCTGTCAATCATTTGGTTATGGTTGTTTACTTAAAATTAAGGTTGATAGGCAATTTCACATTTTTACCAAATCCTTCTTATTAAAAAATCACAAGTAGTTGGTATGTCCATTCCTGCTTCATTCCGTTATTTCACTTCATTTCCTGCGTAAATACCTACACTTTTGAATTTTTTTTGTCGGCTATTTTGCTACTAAAAATAGCTTATGCGTTTATTGGATCGGCTCTATCAATACCTGGAACACCAGAATATCAGTGCTTATGCGTTTGAACATGCCTGCGACCTGAGCAATGGCTATCTGGGTAAGCAAAAAAGAGGCAAGGGAACCATGGGGTCAGAAGTGTTGTTGAAAATTCAGGCCTGTTTTCCCGAGCTGAATATTCACTGGCTGCTGACCGGAAAGGGGAGAATGCTGCGGCATGCATTTCCTTACTCTACAGAAGAAGATCCTGAATTGGAAATAGTGCAACTATTGCAGGAGCGCATTGTATTGCTGGAAAAATCTTTGAAGGATAAAAATGAATTGATCCACCTGCTTAAAAAAAAGCGCCCCGATAAAAACCGGAGCGCTCACTCATTATAGACTGTTGCGCAGACCTCAAATTAATTGGGGCTTGCGTTTTTATTAGGCATTTTCTTCTGCATAAGAAGAAACAGGTTCACAGGTACAGATTAAATTTCTGTCTCCGTGTGTATTGTTTACCCTTGCCACACTTGGCCAGAACTTGTTCAGGGTTACATAATACAATGGGAAAGCTGCTTCCTGTCTGGTGTAAGGACGGGTCCACTCGTCTGCACATACTACAGCTTGTGTATGTGGTGCATTCTTTAATGGATTATTGGCCTTATCTGCTTTGCCGTTTTCTATGTCTTTGATTTCACCGTGAATGGCAATCAATGCATCACAGAATCGATCTAGTTCTGCCTTGTCTTCACTTTCTGTTGGTTCAATCATAATGGTTCCTGCTACAGGGAAACTCATGGTAGGTGCGTGGAACCCATAGTCAATCAAACGCTTGGCTATGTCTTCTGCTTCTACACCCGCAGACTGTTTGAATGGTCTCAGGTCTACAATGAATTCGTGTGCACAAGTTCCGTTTTTACCGGTGTATAGAATGGGGTAATACTTCTCTAATCTAGCCTTCATGTAGTTGGCATTCAGGATGGCGTACTCTGTACTCATTCTGATACCATCTGCTCCCAGCATTTTAATGTATGCATAGCTGATTAGTAAAATGCTGGCCGAACCAAAGGGTGCCGCACTTACTTCTAATCCAGTTTTCTCGTATCCTGATAAATGTCCTGGTAGGAAAGGAGCGAGTTTGTCGTTTACACAAATGGGTCCCATGCCAGGGCCTCCACCACCGTGTGGGATAGCGAAAGTCTTGTGTAAGTTCAGGTGACATACATCCGCACCAATCATGCCCGGGCTGGTTAAACCTACCTGTGCATTCATATTGGCTCCATCCATGTACACCAATCCACCGTTCTCGTGAATGATGGCACAGATTTCCTTGATGGTTTCTTCAAACACACCGTGGGTAGATGGATAGGTTACCATCAATCCACCTAGATTGTCTTTGTGTTGTTCTGCTTTTGCTTTTAAATCAGCCACATCAATATTTCCGGCTTCATCACATTTTACCACTACTACTTTAAAGCCCGCCATTACTGCACTTGCGGGGTTGGTGCCGTGTGCACTAATCGGAATCAATACAATATTTCTGTGTGCTTCGTTTCTGCTCTTGTGGTATTCTCTGATGGTTAACAATCCTGCATACTCGCCCTGTGCACCACTGTTGGGTTGCAGGCTACAAGCGGTGAAGCCGGTAACTGCACATAGGTATTGATTCAGTTCCGTTAAAATCTGCTGGTATCCTTCGGTTTGGTTTACCGGTACAAAAGGATGCAATCCACCGAACTCCGGCCAGCTTACCGGAATCATTTCCGTTGCTGCATTCAGTTTCATGGTGCAGGATCCTAAACTAATCATGCTGGTATTCAAAGAAAGGTCTTTGTTTTCCAAAGACTTGATGTAACGCATCATCTGGCTTTCGCTGTGATGGGTATTGAATACCGGATGCGTTAAGTAAGCACTGGTTCTTTGTAAAGAAGCGGGAATAGCAAGGGCATTTTCTGCTGGTGCAATGGTACCTGCAGATTTACCCGTTATGCCTTCAAATAGTTTTACCAATGCCTGTACATCTGCAAGGGTAGTGGTTTCGTCAATGGCAATACCGATGGTGCCATTGGCAAAATAGCGAAGGTTAATTTCCGCTTTCTCCGCAGCTGCTTTTACAGCAGTTGCATCCACTCCACTGATATGTAAGGTATCAAAATAGTTAGCGTTGTTTTGTTGCAGACCCAATGCAGTCAAAGCTTTTGCAGCTGTTTGTGCCAATGCATGTACTCTGCCTGCAATGTTCTTTAATCCCTGAGGACCATGGAACACAGCATACATGGCAGACATATTCGCCAGCAATGCCTGAGCCGTACAAATATTGGAAGTTGCTTTTTCGCGCTTGATATGCTGCTCTCTGGTTTGCAATGCCATTCTCAATGCCCGGTTGCCCTGTGCATCAATGCTCACGCCAATCAATCGGCCTGGCATGCCTCTTTTAAAATCGTCGCTGGTGGCAAAGAAAGCTGCGTGCGGTCCGCCATATCCCATGGGAACACCAAAACGCTGTGCTGAACCTACGGCAACGTCTGCACCCAGTTCACCCGGAGAAGTTAAAACCGTTAAAGCAAGCAAGTCAGTTGCCATAATTACGTAGGCATTGGCTGCGTGAACGCCGTCAATGAATCCTTTGTAGTCTTCCACAGAACCGTTGTCTGCAGGGTATTGTAATAGCGCACCAAAATAGCTTTCGTCGATGGTAGTGGCTTTGTAGTCTCCAAAAACCAGTTCCACCTGAATAGGAGCTGCGCGGGTAATTAATACCTGCTTGGTTTGTGGGAATACATTGTTGTCTACAAATAATTTTGGTTTGGTGATATTGTCTGTTTTATTGGCCAGGTGGAACAACATCGCCATGGCTTCCGCAGCCGCTGTGGCTTCGTCTAACAGAGAGGCATTGGCCATCGGCAATCCGGTTAGGTCTGCTACCATGGTCTGGAAATTCAATAAGCTTTCCAAACGGCCCTGAGAAATTTCTGCCTGGTACGGAGTGTACTGGGTATACCATCCTGGATTTTCAAAAATATTACGCAGGATCACACTTGGGGTGATGGTGCCGTAATAGCCTTGTCCAATAAAGTTTTTGTACAATTTATTTTTAGCAGCCACTTTCTTCAACTCGCTCAGGTACTCAAATTCGCTGATGGCAGGCGGCACATTCAGGTCGCCTTTAATGCGGATACTATCGGGTACGGTCTTGCTGATTAACGACTCAATATTCGGTTCGTTAATGGTAGCCAACATTGCTTTCAGATCACCAGGATTGGGTCCTATATGTCTGCGTTGAAATTCGGTGGATTGTTGCTGGAATAAATTCATACAGAAACGGGTCTTTTTTGAGCCGCAAAGGTACAAAGTTCAGAGAGGAAATTAACTGCTTTGTTGAGGTATTGACCTAATTTTACACCGTTGTGATTAATTTCTTAATATGTTTAACCCATACCCGTGGAAGATATTTTTATTAATTGGGAGAAAAAGTCGGCTGAGCACCAGAAAAACTACCAGCAATACCTTAAAAAAGCCAATAAGAATAAGGTTTTGAAAGCCTTACCCGATTTGCACGAAGCGGCATTTGAAAAAGTCAATTGTCTGGAATGTGCCAATTGCTGCAAGAATTATTCACCCCGTTTTAAAATGCCTGATATTAAAAGAATCAGCAAAGTGTTGGGCATGAAGGAAACAGCTTTCATAGAACAATACCTGCAAATGGACAATGAAGGAGATTATGTGGTGAAGTCTACTCCCTGTCCTTTTCTGGGTTCTGATAATTTCTGCAGTATCTACGATCATCGGCCTTCTGATTGCGCCCGATTCCCTTATACGGATGAAGATGTATTGCTGAAGAGACCCCTGATTACGATTAAGAATTCCAGCTTTTGTCCGGCCGTGTATTATGTGCTGGAGAACCTGATGGTAGTGGCTAAATAACCGGTTTAATATTTCATTTTGCGTAGGGCAGGGGCTTTGAACCAGGTAGCGATTACTACCAGTATGGTCATGGATCCTCCGAAAATAACAGAAGGAATAACGCCCATGATTTTGGCAGCCAGTCCACTTTCGAATTGTCCCAGTTCGTTGCTGCTGTTAATGAACATTGAATTCACACTCATTACTCTGCCTCGCATATGATCCGGTGTTTTCATTTGCACAATAGTGCCGCGAATAATTACACTGATGCCATCCAGAATACCACTGATTAAAAGCGCAAAGAAAGAGAGCCAGAACAATTTGGATAAGCCGAATACAATAATGCAGGCCCCGAATCCACCCACGGCCCATAATAATATTTTACCCTGATTGGTTTTGAGTGGGAAGAGGGTAGACCAAATAATAATACAGATGGCGCCGATATCGGTGGCTGCGTTCAGCCAGCCAAATCCAATGGGTCCCACTGCCAGAATATCTCTGGCAAATACGGGTACCATGGCTACTGCACCTCCAAAGAATACAGCGAATAAATCCAGTGACAATGCGCCCAGTACTTCCTTGGTTTTAAACACAAAGCTCAGCCCTTCCTTTACACTTTCCCAGCCTGTTTTTTCTCCTTTTTTGTTCAGTGCAGGTTTGGCTTTTAATTGAAATAGAAATAAAAATCCTGTTGCCACAAAACTGATGATAATGCTGAGTGCGCCGGTATTGCCAATGCCTGCAATTAAAAAACCGGCAGTGGCATGACCTGTTACAGAAGCAGAAAGCCAGATGCCCTGGTTCCAGGTAGTGGCGCTTTGCAATTGTTCTTTCGGAACAATGGCCGCAAGCATGGTGCCAAAGAGCGGGCCGGTGAAAGCGCGGATAATGCCCGTGCAAAAAATAATGCCGTAAATGCAGAAAGCAATCCAGTTTTCTCCCAGCTTTATTAAAGAAAATGGGGTGCTCAGTAAAAGCAGGACAAGGGCAGAGAGAAAATAAAATCCAATCCCCCTTAAGAGTAGTTTTCTTTTCTCGCTGATATCTATTACATAGCCCGCATATAGTGCCAGTGAAACGGCAGGAATTACTTCGGCAAGTCCAATCAACCCAATGGCAAAGGGATCATTGGTTAGTTCATAGATCCACCAACCCGTTACCGTACCCAGCATTCTGAGTCCCATGATGAATAAAAAGCGACCCGCTAATAAATGCCTGAATTCGCGAATGCGCAACACTGCAAAAGAAGGGTGGTTTTTGAGTGTGTTGGTGCTGGCCATATTTTATTGAGATGGTTGTGTGTGGGTTTCTCCTGGTGGTTGGTCTAGGGTAGTGTAAAATAATGCTGTCCCTGGTCTAAATCTTTTTCCAATGCATCCAGGATAATATTCACGTGTGCTTCGTTGTGGATGAAGTCTGCATTGCTGGCATCTACAAATATGGTTTTGATATTGTGCTGCTTTATATAATGCGTATAGGTTTCCTGAATATTGAACAGGTATTCATCGGGGATGCTCTGTTCGTAAGGCCGATTTCGCTTCTTAATATTCTGCTGCAATTTATTTACCGGTGCATGCAGGTAAATCAACACATCCGGAAACATGAGTTGCTGGTGAATAATGTCGAAAAGTTTCTGATACAATCTGAATTCCTCCTCTGGTAAATTCACTTTCGCAAACAGCAGGCATTTGGTAAACAGGTAATCCGAAATGGTTACCGTTTGAAATAGTTCCTTGGTATGTACCAGGTCTTTCAATTGTTTGTATCGTTCGGCCATAAAAAACAATTCCAGCGGAAAAGCATACTGGGCCGGATTATCATAAAATTTAGACAGAAACGGATTGTCGGCAAATTCTTCCAGAATAATACGGGCATTGAGTTTCTGCGCCAGTATATTGGTCAATGTGGTTTTTCCTGCTCCTATATTCCCTTCTATCGTAATAAATTGATGCTTCATGAATTTGCGCCTAAAGGGCAAATTTAGTTTTCGCAAGTCTGCTTAGTCCATTTTTTTTTGCACATCGCTATCGTCGGTGCAGACTTGCAGCAATTCGGTGGCTGTTTTCTGCAATACCGGATGCAATAGTTCGGGAGCAATTTCAGCCAATGGAGCCAGGACAAAGCGCCTTTCGGTCATGGCCGGATGCGGAATTTGCAGTAGGGCTGTTTCCATTACAAGCTGGTCCATCTGCAAGATATCCAGGTCTATAATGCGGGGGCCAAGTTTTACGGTTCTGATTCTGCCCATTTTGGCTTCGATCTTCAGCAGGGTTTGCATGAGTTCTTCCGGATTCAGTTCCGTTTGTATCCATAAAGCCTGATTAATAAAGGAAGGCTGATTGGTATAGCCCCAGGGAGCGGTTTCATAGAAAGCAGACTGTTTAACAATCTGGCCGCATTCTTGTTGTATATAATGAACGGCTGTAGACAGCTGTTCTGTTTTGTTTCCTAAATTACTGCCGATTAATAAATAGGCATTCTGCATAGTTGGTAGTATAGTGGGCATCAAATATCTTTAATAATATCTTTATTTGCTAAAAGGTTAACCAACTTCTATGAGAGGATTTCTAAAAATTGTTCTTGCCACATTTGTATCGTTGATTTTATTTACCATTATTGGCGTCTTCATTTTAATTGGGATTGCCACTGCTGCGGCTTCTTCCGATAAACCCGTGATTGGATCCAAAGCTGTTTTATTGCTAGATTTATCGGTTTCATACAAGGAACAATTTGTAGAAGATCCCTTCTCGGCTATTATAAATGAAGGAGAAGAAGAACCGCCATCTTTATTTCAGGTTATACAAATGCTGAAGCATGCCCAGAAAGATTCTGCTGTTAAGGGTATGTATATTCTTTGTGCCAATAATGCCAATGGTTTTGCCGCCAGCGAAGAATTGCGAAAGGCAGTTGTTGAATTTAAAAACAGCGGCAAATTTGTAATTGCACATGGTGAAGTCATTTCTCAGAAAGGATATTATGTTGCCAGTGCGGCCAATGAAATTTATTGTAATCCGCAAGGTGGTTTGGAATGGAACGGTCTTTCGTCTAATCTGTTCTTTTTAAAAGGTATGCTGGACAAGCTGGATATTCAACCTCAGATTTTTTATGCCGGTAAGTTCAAGAGTGCCACCGAACCGCTTCGCGAAACCCAGATGACGGAAGCGAATAAGTTACAGACCAGTGTATGGTTGGGCGAATTGTACAACCAAATGCTGCAGGCCACTTCTATGTCTCGTGGAAAGGATACCGCTTTTCTCAGAGAACTGGCGGTAAAGGGCATGATTCAGACCCCTGCTGATGCCAAGAAATATGGATTGATAGACGACCTTAAATACGACGATGAAATTAAAGCCACCATCAGCAAAAAATTAAAACAGGAGTTAAAGAGCAAAATCAATTTTGTAAGCCTATCTGATTATGCTCAGGCTACCGATTTTGAACCTTCCGGTTCGGGTAAAGTTGCCCTGGTGTATGCCAATGGAGATATTGTTTCCGGTCAGGGCGACAATGAGTCTATCGGGAGTGATAATTATAAAAATATTCTAAGAAAAATTCGTTTTGACAAATCCATCAAGGCCCTGGTATTCCGAATTAATTCCGGTGGCGGCAGTGCTTTGGCCAGCGAAGTTATCTGGAGAGAAGTATCCTTAATAAGAAAAGAAAAGCCGGTGGTTGTGAGTATGGGTGATGTGGCTGCATCCGGAGGATATTATATTGCCTGCAATGCAGATAGTGTTTTTGCCAATGCCAATACCATAACGGGTTCCATTGGCGTATTCAGTGTGGTGCCGAACATGCAGGCTTTCTTTAAGAATAAACTGGGTATTACGTTTGACGGTGTAAAGACAGCTCCTTATGCTGATATGGGAGATATCAGTAAGCCCCTGAATGAAAATGAAAAAAGATTTTTGCAGGCTTCTGTAGATAGCATTTATGCTACCTTCCTAAACAGGGTTGCCAATGGAAGAAAGCGTCCTGTTTCAACGATTGACAGTATTGCACAAGGTAGGGTATGGACGGGTACCACAGCGCTGAAAATCGGGTTGACCGATCGAATAGGCGGGTTACAGGATGCCATTGATTGTGCTGCCCGTATGGCCGACATTAAAAAGAATAATGTAAAACTGAAGGAATATCCCGAAAAGAAATCGCTGATTGAGCAAATTATGGGGGGCTATAAAAAATCGGTTTCCCAATCCCTGATCAGCGACCAGATTGATCCATCTTTAATGCAGGTAACCCGCGAATTAAAACAAGTGAAGCAGATGGTAGGTGTGCCACAGACCAGATTGCCCTTTCTTGTGAATATACAATAGCTTTGCTGCTAAATAATCGGGATGAAGCAGGAGTATAGTCAACTCAGGGCCATGATGGCCATTACCAAAGGAAGTTTGAGAGCGATTTTCAGAAGCCCTTCTTCCGTGGTTTTCAGCATTGCCTTTCCATTGATTTTTATTCTGGTGTTTGGTTTTATTGGCAGCGGCGGCAAAATCAATGTAAATATTGCTTTTGAAGCAAAATCTGATACGCTTAATCCGGTGTATCAGGGGCTTAGAAATATTCCCGGAATTAAAGTGTCACCTAAAACGGGCCTTGCATTGCAGGAAGATTTAGAAAAGGGAAGGATAACAGCCCTGCTGAATATTAAAGCTGCTGCTGATTCCACACAGCCCCCTTATACCATTCAATTAACCAGTTCAGAAGCAGCCAATCCACAAAATGTGCAGGTGCTGCAATCCATACTCAATGCAGTGATCAGTGGTATTAATCAACGTCAGTTTCCTGCGGCTCCCACTATTGCATCAATTAGTAAGGAAGTAAAAAAGATTCCGGGCAGGGTATACAGAACCATCGATTTTATTTTACCAGGTCAGCTGGGTTTCTCTTTGTTGAGTGCAGGTGTTTTCGGGGTTGCTTTTTTGTTTTTTAATTTAAGACAACAGCTGGTGTTGAAGCGGTTTTTTGCAACGCCCATTCAGCGTCCTTATATTGTTTTAGGAGAAGCATTAAGTCGTGTTATCTTTCAATTGATTACTGCAGTCATTATTATTTTGATTGGCCATTTTGTTTTTAATTTTACACTGGTTAATGGTTGGGTAACATTTGCTCAAATCATGGTATTGAGTTTTATTGCCCTGCTTTTATTTATGGGATTTGGATTTATTGTGAGTAGTGTGGCTAAAACAGAGAGTACCATTCCCCCCTTTGCCAACCTGATTACTTTGCCACAGTTTTTACTGGCAGGTACTTTTTTCTCAATAGATAATTTCCCTTCCTGGTTGCAACCCATTTCAAGGGTATTGCCTTTAACACATTTCAACAATGCCATGCGCAATATTGCTTTTGAAGGTGCAGGATTGTCGGACTGTTTATTTGAACTGGGTGTATTGGGTATCTGGATGGTAGTGGTGTACGCCATTGCTTTTAAAACCTTTAAATGGGAATAATATGAAATTGATAAAACTGGGCTTGATTAGTTTTTTAGTGCTGGGTATTATTGTTACTTCCATTGGGCTCTTGTTCCCTTCTACCGTACTGGTATCCAGAGCTGTAGACGTAAATGCCAGCATTGTTAAAATAAAACCCATGGTGGCCGATATGCATCAATGGCCGTTGTGGATGGAAGGGATGAAGGATTCCTCTGTTACCATACAATCATCCACCAGCGCACAAATAGGAAATACGGCGGTTACCATAACTGCTGTAACGGATTCTACCATTGTTGCCAACTGGCAGGCAGCAGATGGGGTGCTTCAGGTTAGTACCATGCGTTTAATTGGAAAGCCGGAAGCCAACACCGCCATTGTTCAATGGCAGTTTGTTCAGCAAATTGGCTGGTATCCCTGGGAAAGATTTGGTTCTATGATGAACGATAAAATCATGGGCACCCTGATGGAAAAACATTTGCAGCAGCTTAAACAAATTGCGGAACAATAGAATTTGTAATAGAGTTGAACTGAAATAATCTGCTCAATTCCTCATTCGATTAAAATATTGCATAAAATGGAAAGCCCCGTTCGATTACTCGATACGGGGCTTTTTACCAACTGTTTGGGGGTGAGACTCTTTATTATCCAGCCGGATCGGTTGGCGTATTAGGATTATTATCTCGCTCTCTGCTTGGGTAAGGGAAGAAAGTTCTCTTACGTTCTGATGCAGGACGACCCAATCTTCTGTTGTCTTCTAAACGCATACCACTCATGCACAATTCAATGCAACGCTGACGATAAATTTCGTCCAGCAAAGCAGGTGCAGAAACTGTACCGGAGTAAGCAGCTAATCCGCCACCTACACCAAATGCATCAGCCGAAGGTAATTGTGTTCTTACTGCATTAATTTCTGTAACCGCTGCAGTTAAATCCGGAGAAGCTTGTCTAACATATGCTTCTGCTTTAATCAAGCGCATTTCGTCTGGCAAGTACAAAGGAACAGCCTGAGTAGCTGCACTAAAGAATCCTTTGATTCTGTAACGAGGCTGAATGGTTGGATTGATTGCAGTGTAGAAAGCAATACGCTGATCATTTAAATCAGGAGCTAATGCTGTTGGTAATCCAAGGGTAGAATCCAGAATCTGGAATACGTTATTGGTAGCAGTTGCAGTGGTGAAGATTGGATTGGTAACAATCGCATCAAAACCAAGAACAGCTCCATTATAACTTAAATCTACCGCATTGGCTGCAGTAATAGCAGCAGCAAAATCTCCTGCAAATAAACTGTAACGGGCAATCAATGCACTGATGGTATTATTAAAATAGGCAGTAGTGATATTGCTTGGCACATTCGCAAAGAAAGCGGCATTGGGTGCATTGGCTCCCAACGCAGTTTGTGCTGCACGCAAAGTGGTTACTGCTCTTCTGAATCCATCTACTCTGCTTTGGAAAGCAGCAGGTGTAGTTTGGGTACCTGGTGCTGCAGGAATTTGTTCAAAGAACATTGCCAGGTTACCAATTGCCATTGCTTTGTAAATACTTGCATAGGCAATTAAACCGGAAGCGTAGTTTTTGTCGCCTAGTTTATTGGCACCTTCCAGTACTTTGTCTGCATCATAAATGATCTTGTTATTCCAGGTCCACATATTGCCTACAATACCGTTCAGGTTGTCTACAACAGCGCCACCTTGAAATAATTGAAACTCGTCGGTATTACCTGCGTTCATTAATCTGAACTCGTTGGTTAAAGAACCTGCTGCAGTAACACCATTGTACAATGGACTTAAACGACCATTGCTGTAAACGTTCTGTAATCCTACGGCTACACCCGATAATCCTCTGGGCGTAGAAAATGCATCTACATCTGAGATGGCACCCGGATTGGTAAAGTCTTGCTTACAAGCAACCAGACTTACTCCGGATAAAATGATGAATAATATTTTTTTCATAATAACTTTTTTGTTGGGTTAGAAATTAGCTACAACTCCAAATTGGAATGTTTTTGGAATAGGTACGTTACCAAAATCTACGCCTCTGAACAAGCTGCTCTGGCCGGTAGAGTTGGTTTCAGGATCGTACCCTCTGTAGTTATCCCATGAGATAAGGTTTCTTCCGGTTAAAGTAACAGTAAGGTTGCTGAACAGATTCTTCACTTGTCCAAATGAATAACCTACAGATAGTTCACGCAATTTGGTGAAAGATCCGTCTTCAACTCTCCACTCTTCAATACCGTAAACTCCACTTATATAACCTCTTGGAATTTCACCCTTGTGTTCTCTTTGTGCAAATTCACTACCGTTACCTACACCTTGTCTTGTTCTGAAGTCTGCGTTAAATACTTCAACACCGGCTACACGATCTAACTGGAACCCAAAGGTCCATTTTTTGTATGTGAAGCTGTTGATTAAAGTAGCAGTGTAAGTTGGGTTAGGAGAACCTAATACAGAACGTAAAATAGTAGAATTAGCTCCGCTTGTGAAAGGTAGTCCTGTTGCAGGATCCAATGTTGGGGTACCAAATGGTTGTCCGTTTGCAATAGGTCCTCTTGCAGTTACAGGAATACCTGCTGCATTCTTTACTTCTGTTCCGTTTGCATTTCTTGCAAAGAAAGTAGAGTAGAATACGGGTGCATCATATCCTGGAATCAAAGCAAATACGGCACCGGTTGGAGCTGCAAATGAAATGAAAGGAACACCTAGGTTTTCAATTCTGTTTTTGTTTTTGTTAAAGTTACCAGTGATTTCCCAGCTGAAGTTCTTGTTCTTAACAGGAACAGCTGTAATCATGATTTCGAATCCTTTGTTGCTTAAAGAACCTACGTTCTTGGTTGCAGTAGGGAATCCGGAACTTGGTGCATTGGTAATATTCGGTACCAACAGGTCTGTCACTTTCTTGTTGTAGTAGTTGAAAGTAAACTGTAGTCTGTTTCCGAATAAAGCGATATCTGTACCAATTTCCAATTCTTTCTGACGCTCAGGCTTTAAATTAGAGCTGATAGTTGCAGAAGGAGAAGTTAAACTGGTTCTTCCTAAGAAAGGAGAGATATTGTAGATATTGAAACGGTCGTATGCGCCAATACCTGTTAAGTTTCCGCTTTCACCGTAAGCAGCACGGATTTTAAATACATCTACCGCATTCGCTAAAGAAGATTTCTTAAAGAAATCTGTTTCAGAAATAATGTAGTTACCACTTACTTTAGGGTAGAAGAAGTTACGGTTGCTCTTATCGAATACAGAAGAACCGTCCACACGTCCGGCAACAGTTACAAACAACTGATTGTTGAACTTGAAGTTTTGTTGTAAGAAGAAACCACGGATGGTTCTTTCGCTTCTTCCGTCAGAGTTAGGCAATAAAGTACTTCCGCCTGTTGCGGTAGAAATACCAGGAAGCAAACCACGGCTCTGTGCCAAAATGTATTGTGCTTTTTCGTACTGCTCAGAATAACCAAACTGAGTTACAGAAGCCAGTTTGCTGGTGATATTGGTTGTGTACGTAAAGTTTAAGTCGTGGTTAAAGAAAGTAGAGTTAAAGCTGGCTGCACTTGCATAACCGTTCTGTGTTGGATCTAAAGTTGCACCACCACCGTAGAATCCGGGGCTGGCGTTGTAAGGGAACGGAGGAATAAATGTGGTACCGTTCTGTGCAATATTATCCAGACCAGCTGTATAGTCTATCACCAATCCTTTAACAGGGAATAGTTTAAAACCAACATTGGAAACAGTTCTGTTGGTAACGTTTCTCTGCTTGATGTCGTTGATAATGGTTAAAGGATTCACACGGCCTCTTTCGCCCACTGCCAATAAGTTTCCATTGGCATCTCTTGCACGGATATTGTGGAAGTTACCAATGATGGTCATTGAGTTGATAGGAGAGAAGAAGCTATTACCATCTGGTTTTTCATTGGTAGCGTTGTTGGTATAGTTGATACCTGCATTCCAGCTGAACCAGTTGTTTACTTTGTTGTCTAAATTTAATCTGAATCCAAAACGAGTGTTGTCGGTTCCTCTGATAATACCCTGATTGGTATTGTAATTAAGAGAAGCGAAATAGCGCATTTTGTCCTGACCACCTGTAATAGAAACGTTGTTGTCAGTACCATATCCGGTTCTGAAAATATCGTCCTGATAATCGTAACGGGTTACAGGAGTAGTGGTTGTTTGGAAAGGAGCAGTAATGATATCTTGCGTTAATGCACCTGGTCCATCTGTAGGTCCGCCAAACTTGGTGGGCGCATTGTTAAATACCAAACGCTTTCTTAAAGAGTTGGTATTTACTTTTGAACTGAATGTAATTTTAGGAGCACCGGTAGATCCACGCTTGGTAAAGATCTGAATTACACCCGCATTGGCACGGCTACCATAAATAGCAGCAGCTGCAGCACCATTCAATACTTCAATTCTGTCGATATCGTTAGGGTTAATATCTACCATACGATTCTGACCCACACTTCCATAAGTATCGTAGTCGCTTTGTGCGTTGGTTACTCTTGCATTAGAGTTGTTCAGGATTACACCATCAATGATGTATAAAGGATCTGAAGAACCTGAGATAGAGCTTACACCACGTAGTTTAACACTCATACCACCTGCAGGATCACCAGAGTTCTGAGTAATCTGAGCACCTGGTACCTTACCTTGTAAAGAAGCAATGGCATTGGGTGATCCCGCATTGTTAACCTGGCTTCCCTTCACGGTTCCAATGAAATTACCCAATTGCTTTTTAGTTGTTCCCTGAGAAGTACCGGTAACTACTACTTCATCAAGACCAGTAGCATCTTCCTTCAAACTCGCGTCGAAACTGAAACTGCCCGTAGTACTGGAAACGGTGATTGATTTTTCAGCCGATTTAAATCCTACAGAAGAAACGACTACATCGTATTTTCCTGCTTTTAAATTGGCAATTAACTGATACAAACCATCTGTTCCTGTGGCAGTTCCTGCACCGGAATTCTTGATGGTGACAGAAGCGCCCGGAACAGGCAGCCCTTTGCTGTCGGTAACTTTTCCTTTAATGGTTGTTTGAGCTTGCAAGCCGATTGTCAGTGCCAAACCGAAGAGAAGGAAGCACATCTTCGATAGAACACTGTTCTTGCCATTGTTGACATTCATATGCATATCGTTTTGGAGTTTTGAAAAACAGTATAAATATATAATGTGTGCGGGAATTTCTTGGTTTTGTTGATAATTTTTCCAATAAATGGGGACAAATTGCTCAAAGATTTTTATAAACTTGCAGAAATCCGCAATTTTTGTTCGGGTTTGCTATTGCATCCACCGAAGGTTTTTACGAATGCCACTGTACTTAGCTCTTTTCAGGGGAGACTCTTTAAACAGGTGCTTAAAAACTTCTTCGGACATTTCTTCCCAGTCCTGTGTACTTAAATTCAAAATAGCGGGGATGGGTTCAAAAGCAGGTTCAGAATGGGGTTTGCTGAAACGGTTCCAGGGACATACTTCCTGACAGATATCACAGCCAAATAACCAGTTATGGGTGTTAACAGTTGTTTGCTTACTCAAAGCTTCTTTTAATTCAATGGTATAATAACTGATGCACTGGCTACCGTTGATTTCCTTATTGGGTAAAATGGCATCGGTGGGGCAGGCATCGATGCATTGGGTACAGGTGCCGCAATAATCTTTTGCATATGGATCATCGTATTGCAGCGGAAGGTCTACTATTAATGTAGCAATAAAAAAGTAAGAACCATTCTGTTTGCTGATCAGGTTCCCGTTTTTCCCAACCCAACCCAAACCCGATTTAACGGCCCAGGCTCTTTCTAAAACCGGGGCAGAATCTACAAAGCCTCTTCCGGTTACGGTTCCGATTTTCTGATTCATTTCGGCCAGCAATTCCTTTAGCAGTGCTCTGATTACTTCGTGATAATCTTTGCCCCAGGCATAACGGGCAATTTTGGGACTCTTGTTCTCTTGTTTTTTTCGGGGTAATAATTCTTCATCAGGGTAATGACAGATTGTGCGCCGGGCACCAAAAGGGTTGGGTCAATTCTTTTATCGAAATGATTCTCCATATACTGCATGCTTCCCTGATGGTTCTTATTCAGCCATTTCTCCAGTCTTCTGGCATCCTCATTTAATTTCTCTGCCCTGGCAATACCGCAATAGCTAAAGCCCAGCCTGGCAGCTGTTGCTTTAATGAACCGGGTATATTCTTCTAAGGGCAGCATGTTTACTGGCAATTAGCGGCAATTTGTTCGTCTATTTTTTTCTTCAGGTTCAGGTACACTTCTTTGCGGTCTTCGTTCATGAGTTCTTTTGCAAAAAACACTACCGCATAATTTCTGCACAAATCAATCATGGGCCAGGTACCGAATAATCCGGGAGAAGCCAGTACCGAAGGATTGCCATTGCTGTCTGTTTGTATAACCCAGGATCCGGCAGCATAATTATACCCTTCCGCTACTTTCGGAGCATATTTAATCATAGGGCTTGTGGTATGTGCCTGCAATAAATATTGTACGGATGCTTCCGATAAAATTCGCTTGCCGTTAAACATCCCTTTATTTAAAAGCATTGAACAAAAATTAATATAATCATTGGCCGTGGATTGTGCGCCTCCTGATGGGTTGATGGCATTTAAGCTGGAAAAGTTAGTGCCGCGCATCTGCAAAGGGCGTAAAATTTTTTCCTGCATCAATTGTTCAAAGCCTCTTCTTAGGGCAAGTTCTATGTATCGGCCCGCGAGGTTTAATCCTACATTACTGTATCTGAATTCTAATCCGGGGTTGGCAACAATTTCTCTTTTGGTAACAAACTCTGTTACTTCTTCTTCCAGGCTGCTGTACCGGCTTCTTCTGATAATATCGCTGAGTTTAATTGGGTCAGATGCAATTCCCGTTAAATGGCTGAGGCAATGTCTGATGGTGATAAAGCCCTTGCTGTATTTGTTCATGTCGGGAATATATTTACTGAGTTTGTCGTCCAGTGAAATTTTACCATCGTCTACCAGGGCCATAATTAATGCGGCAGTTAACCATTTGCTGGCACTGGCAACAGGTGCCTGTGTTTTGGGATTAAACTCTCCGGCCGATTTGCTGAAGACTATTTTTCCATCCTTATAAACAAGTATACTGTATTCCTTCCCCAATTCTTTTTTGGATTGTTCTATTGTTTTTTCCAGTTCCTGAAAATTGTATTGGGCTTTTACTGGCTGTAATAATAACAGAAAGACCACTCCCAGACTGACTATTGCGCAGTTTATTCCATTTTTTTGCGACATATTTTCCGAATTATTGAGTTGGATTATCGTTTGATGATTGGTATAAAGTTACATCAATCCACTTTACTATGAATTTGAACAATTATACCATTAAAGCCCAGGAAGCCATTCAATCGGCACAACAAATTGCCTATAGCAATGGTAACCCCTCCATTGAAACGGATCACTTGCTGAAAGCTTTGTTAAGCGACAAGGATTCAGCCATTGATTTTCTGCTAAAGAAGAACAATGTGAATCCTGTTTTTCTGGAAACCAAACTGTCCGAACAACTGAATAAGTTGCCCAAGGTGCAGGGAGGAGAACCTGCTCAGAGTGCAGGACGCGATTTCAGTAATGCCTTACTGAAAGCTTCTACCGTTATGAGTTCCTTTAAAGATGAATTTGTTACCCCTGAACATTTACTGCTTGCATTGGTGCAAATGAGTGATGCTACCGGAGCATTACTAAAAGCTGCCGGACTAACTGAGAAAGGTTTAATTACTGCCATTAAAGATTTAAGAAAAGGAGATACCATTCGTTCACAGGCACAGGAAACCCAGCTGAATATGCTGAACAAATATGCCAAGAACCTGAACGATATGGCCAGGCAGGGTAAGCTGGATCCGGTGATTGGCCGTGATGAAGAAATCAGAAGAACCCTACATATTCTTACCCGTCGTTCCAAGAACAATCCCATTTTAGTGGGTGAACCCGGGGTGGGTAAAACAGCCATTGTAGAAGGACTGGCCATGCGGATTGTGAACGGTGATGTGCCTGAAAATCTGAAGACAAAAATTATTTACGGATTGGATATGGGGCAATTGATTGCCGGTGCCAAATACAAGGGTGAATTTGAAGAAAGATTGAAAGGGGTGGTGAAGGAAGTTAGTTCCAGTGATGGAGAAATCATTTTATTCATCGATGAGATTCATACACTGGTAGGTGCCGGTGGTGGAGAAGGTGCCATGGATGCTGCGAATATTTTAAAACCAGCATTGGCCCGCGGAGAATTAAGAGCGATTGGTGCAACTACTTTAAACGAGTACCAGAAATATTTTGAGAAAGACAAGGCACTGGAAAGAAGATTCCAGAAGGTAATGATTGATGAACCTACCGTAGAAGATGCCATTTCTATTTTACGTGGTCTGAAGGATCGTTATGAAACGCATCACCATGTGCGTATTAAAGACGAAGCCATTATTGCTGCGGTAGAATTATCCAATCGTTATGTAACCGATCGTTTCTTGCCAGATAAAGCCATTGACTTAATTGATGAGAGCGCAGCCAAGCTAAGACTCGAAATGAATTCCATGCCAGAAGAACTGGACAAGTTGGAGCGTCAGATTCGTCAACTGGAAATTGAGCGCGAAGCCATCAAGAGAGAAGACGATGAAGACAAGCTGAAAGAACTGAATATTGAAATCAGCAATCTGGCTGTGGAGCGCGATACCTTAAAAGCAAAGTGGACACAGGAGAAGGAGTTGGTTGAAAAAGTGCAGTCTGCCAAAGCAAAGATTGAGCAATTGAAGCAGGAAGCAGAACAGGCTGAAAGAAATGGCGAATATGGAAAAGTGGCCGAAATCAGATACGGTAAAGTAAAAGAACAAGAGAATATTATTACTACGGTTACCGAACAGTTGATGCAGACTTCTGAAAAAAGATTATTGAAAGAAGAAGTAGATGCAGAAGATATTGCGGAGAGCATTGCCAAGGCAACGGGTATTCCGGTAGCTAAAATGTTGCAGGGTGAGAGAGAGAAATTATTGCACCTGGAAGAAGAATTGCATAGCAGGGTAGTGGGTCAGGAAGAAGCGATTGCTGCGGTGTCTGATGCCATCAGAAGAAGCCGAGCCGGTTTACAGGATCCTAAAAAGCCCATTGGTTCATTTATCTTCTTAGGTACTACGGGTGTAGGTAAAACAGAATTGGCCAAAGCTTTGGCGGAATACCTGTTTGATGATGAAACCATGATGACACGTATTGATATGAGTGAGTACCAGGAAAAGCATACGGTTTCCCGTTTGATTGGTGCGCCTCCCGGATACGTAGGTTATGATGAGGGTGGACAGTTAACGGAAGCAGTTCGCAGAAAACCATATAGTGTAATTCTGCTGGATGAAATTGAAAAAGCACATCCGGATGTATGGAATGTAATGTTGCAGGTATTGGATGATGGAAGACTGACCGATAACAAGGGCAGAATGGTAAACTTTAAAAATACCATCATCATTATGACCAGCAATATTGGTAGTCATCTGATTCAGGAAGCATTTGAAGGCGTAGAAGAAAACGGTCTGGAAGATGCAGCTGAAAAAGCAAAGACAGAAGTGATGCAATTGCTGAAGCAAACGGTAAGACCTGAGTTCTTAAACCGGGTAGATGAAATCATCATGTTCAGCCCATTGAATAAGAAGCAATTGAAAGGAATCATCAGCATTCAGCTGGAAGGTCTGAAGAAGCTGGTTGCAGAAAACGACATTCAATTGCGTTTCAGCGATTACCTGGTAGAATACCTGATGGAAAATGGATTTGATGCCCAACTGGGTGCAAGACCTTTGAAACGTTTGATTCAGAAACTCATTGTGAATGCATTGAGTAAGAAAATCCTTTCCGGAGACATTGATAAGAATCAACCAGTTCTGGTAGATGTGTTTGACGGAGTAGTCGTATTCAGAAACGAATAAGTAACTGCCTGACTATTCTATATTAAGTTGAATAGCGTAAATTAGAGAAAGCTTTGTATGAAAATTGCACTGACAACTCTTTTTACCCTATTCAACTTTTTTTGTTTGCACAGAATATGTATGTGGCCAAACCGGCAACCCATTTTGTAGAAGTGTACGACGAAAAGGGAATGACCATTAGTGCCAATGTGGGAACAGTAAAAGGAAGCCCGTTGTGGAGAGATGAGTGGTGCAATGCAAATGTTGAAATGTTTAACGGGAAAAAGTTTTCCAATCTGCCGCTAATCATCAACCTTGTTAATGGTCATATTCATTTTAAACAAGGTGATGCCGAATTTCAGTTTGTAGATGCCATTCAGAAAATGACTTTGTTTTATCAGGAAGAGGGGGTGGCTGATTCCATTACCCTTATTAAGCTGAGTCCGGATAATTCTATCTTATACGAAGTAAAAAAAACCAGTGCCAAATATCAGCTCCTGCAAATGATTAACAAGAAGGCAGTGGATACCTATGATTATGGAAAGTCTTCTGGTGGAAAACAATTTGAACTCTTCAAGGAAAATTTTCTGTTACGCGTTTCGTCCCGGGAATTGGTTTCTGTAAAAGGAAAGTCAGTTGCAGAATTATTTACAACTGATGCCGAAGCAGCTATTCAAATTTTACCTGCAGCCAAAAAGCGCAAACAGCTTAGCGTGCAGGATATCAGCACTATTATAGCTGGTCTCTAAGAAAAAATATTTTTTGTTAAATATTATTTAACAGGCAACATTCTAAAATTGCCTGGCATCTATTTTGTATTCCCAGTATTGACAGGGATATTTTCCAAAACTTTTGCGAATGGCTAAATAGCTGCAATATGCGGCGAGGCTATTTATTGCAAAAACTAAATTTTTTAAATGGTTATAACACTACTCTAAAAACCTGAACCATGAAAAAAACAAACCCCCTTTTATGGATGGCAGCATTTGCCATCGTTGTTGTAGTGTCTTTGTCTGCCTGCAATAAAGCAGCTTCCATTGAAAACCCTGTTGGATCGCAATCTGTATCACTTTATTTAACGGATGCCCCGGGTGTTTTTGATAACGTATTAATCGACATTAAATCTGTCTGGTTATTGGTAGATACCAGTAAAGACACAAGGAAAAAAGACACTTGTGACTGGGATAGAATTGGTCGTTCCAGAAACGAAAAAAATGATTCCTCACTGGTTTGGCAGAACCTGGGCGTGAATCCCGGTGTGTATGATATTTTAAAACTGCGAAACGGGGTAGATACTTTGCTGGCAACAGCAACAGTGCCTAAGGGAGCAATCCGTTTAATTAAGATTGAACTGGGCTCAACACATACTTTAATTAAAGACAGTGTTACATACCCTTTGAATATTCCGCTGAACGAAAAAAATTATGTGCTAGTTAAATTGAAAGGGCATGAGTGGGATGAGTTTCTTCCCAGTCGTTCCAGACTCTGGTTAGACTTTGATGTAAGCAGATCGATCATTGAAAAGAACGGTCAGTTTTATCTGAAACCAGTAATTAAATTCTTTACAGTAAAAGCAACTGCCAGTGTCTCTGGTAAAGTAACACCTAAAGAAGCACAGTCGGTAATTACGGTGTTCAACAGTAAAGACACAGCATATGCTTTGCCTAATCATGAAGGACATTTTAAAGTAAGAGGTTTGTCGGATGGAACCTACAGCGTTTTTGTAAATGCATCCAATGGTTACAAGGATACAACCATTACCAATGTGGCAGTATCAAAAACCAAAGAAGCGCAACTGGGATTAATTACTTTGAAAAAATAAATAGGTTTATCATAAGGGTGATTCGTATGGGATGTGGTGGTTGATATCCCGTTAGAAGTCCCGGCAAGTTTCTTGTCGGGATTTTGTATTTTACAGGATGCAAAACCAATTTTTACTCTACGGGGCAAATGGATACACGGGAAGATTGATTGCCAGGATGGCAAAAGACTATGGCTTATTACCTGTGTTGGCTGGAAGGAACGCATCGGTTTTAGAAGCGATGGGATCAGAGTTGGGGCTTTCTTTCCAGGTGATTGATCTTTCGGATAAAGAAAAATTGGTTGGGTTGCTTCGTTCCTTTCCGTTGGTATTGCACGCTGCAGGACCTTTTGTACATACCGCTAAACCTATGGTAGAAGCCTGCCTTGAAGCGGGAACCCATTATATAGATATTACAGGCGAGATTGCTGTTTTTGAATTGCTTAAAAGGACGGATGACCTTGCCCGCGCGAAAAATATCATGATCATGCCCGGTGTTGGTTTTGATGTGGTTCCAACGGATTGTATGGCTTTGTTTTTAAAAAATCAAATGCCCGATGCGGTGAATTTGAAACTGGCATTTGCCAGTATTGGCGGAAAATTATCTCATGGAACGGCAACAACCATGGCAGAAGGAATGGGCGAGGGTAGTGCAGTTCGGCTGAATGGAAAAATCACCAGGGTTCCATTAGGTCACAAGGGAATGTGGGTTGATTTTGGTCTGAAGAAATTATTTGTGATGACCATTCCCTGGGGTGATATTTCTACGGCTTATACTACTACCGGCATTCCCAATATTGAAACCTATACGGGAGCTTCTCCTAAAACATTTCAACTGCTTAAATGGCAAAACGGATTTAACTGGATCCTGAAATTATCGCTGGTTAGAAATTATTATAAAAAGAAAATTAAAAAAATGCCTGCGGGGCCCAGTGATGACATGCGTGCAAAAGCAAAATCGATAGTATGGGGACAAGTGGAGAATGCCAGCGGACAGCAGATTTCTGCCATTCAGGAAGGACCGGAAGGGTATACTTTAACGGCCATCAGTAGTTTATTGATTGCTAAAAAAATACTTTCAGGAAATTTTAAGCCTGGCTATCAAACGCCTGCAGCCTGCTTTGGCGAGGACCTGGTGATGGAAATTCCCGGCGTGAAGAGAAGACTGGTAGCATCATAAGGATTTTTATTTCATATTTGCTCCCTATGGCCTCTAATAAAAAAGCAGCAGTTGGATTTATTTTTATCACCATTTTGATTGATGTGATTGGCATCGGGCTGATTATTCCTGTAGTACCCAAACTGATTGAAGAATTATTGCATAATGTGAAGACCAGCGAGGTAGCAGAATATGGAGGTTGGCTCACTTTTTCCTATGCTATCATGCAGTTTCTGGTTTCACCTGTTTTAGGGAATCTGAGTGACCAGTATGGCAGAAGACCTGTCCTGCTTTTTTCCTTGTTTGGGTTTGGACTGGATTATTTATTTGTGGCTTTTGCCCCTTCTATTACCTGGCTTTTTGTGGGTAGAATTGTGGCGGGTATTACAGGAGCCAGCATTACCACGGCTTCCGCTTATATGGCTGATATCAGTACTCCTGAAAACAGGGCACAGAATTTTGGCATGATTGGGGCTGCTTTTGGATTGGGCTTTATTATTGGTCCTTTGTTGGGTGGCTTACTGGGTGAGCATGGATCCAGACTGCCTTTTTTTGTTGCGGCCGGACTGGCATTGGCCAATTGTTTGTATGGTTATTTTGTGTTACCGGAATCCTTGCCCAAACACCTGAGAAGAAAATTTGAATGGAAGCGAGCCAATCCCTTTGGCTCTTTGTTGCAACTGAAAAAGTATCCCTCTGTTGGCGGTTTAATTGGTTCTTTAATATTGATTTATCTGGCTGCACATAGTGTGCAGAGTAACTGGAGTTTTGTAAATATTGAAAAGTTTAATTGGACCCCTAAGCTGATAGGTATTTCATTGGGTGTTGTTGGATTTCTGATTGCCCTTGTACAAGGATTGTTGATTCGGGTAGTTAATCCCCGGTTAGGCAATGAGAAAAGCGTTTATCTGGGGTTGAGTTTATATACTTTAGGACTGCTGTTGTTTACCTTTGCAACGCAAACTTGGATGATGTTTGCCTTTCTGGTTCCTTATTGTTTGGGAGGGATCGCAGGACCTGCTTTACAGTCCATCATTTCCGGTAATGTGCCTCCGAATGAACAGGGTGAGTTGCAGGGGGGGCTTACCAGCCTGATGAGTCTTACTTCTGTTTTGGGACCCATCATGATGACGAAAACTTTCGCTTATTTTACCGGGCCAACTGCACCGTTTTATTTTCCCGGCGCTTCTTTCTTATTGGGAGCTCTGTTGATGCTGTTCAGCCTGATATGGGCATACAACGCATTGCATCTGAAGAAGGTGAAAAAATAGTAAGGCCCTGCCGATGGCAGGGCCGGCATATCCCCCGATATGCGTCATGAACTGTTTTTATAATTTCTTCAGATTGTTTAATATGGCAGCCAGTGATTTTTTTTCCGGCTTGATAGAAACATAAGTCTTGTTGTTCAGATAAGAATATCCTGTTTCACTGTAATAAAATTGATTCCCAATTAAAGAGAGCGTGATGATGTGGATTTTTTTCTGCTGTGGAATCATTTCCGATTTGAATGAACGGGAACTGAATTCCGGCATCAGTTGAATGACAGTATTATAATCGTCTGCAGTTGCAAATACAACCGTGTTCTTATTGGTGAAGTTTGGAGGCAGGAGTACGTGTAATTTGTTGGTACTGCCCAGGTTGTTATTGGGTGCTGCAATAGCCATCCATCTGAGTTGGTTGGTATTGATTTCGTAGTGTTCAATATTTCTACTACCGTTATTGGAAGTGTAAACAGATTGCTGCACATTCAATGGATTCGATTCTTTCCAGTAAAACTGAGGGTCCGCCAATACTTGCGAAGTGTAGGTTACAGATTCTTCACCTGAATAAATCTTCATCTGTTGTTTTACCAGATCGTATTTGTTCCCTGCTCTGATAATGTATTTTTTACCAGGTGCAATTTTTAGTTCTTCTCCGTTGGAAGTGGCAATGATACAGAATGCAAGATCCGATTCAAGCATATGGCTTGGGTTCTCGGATGATTTTACTGTTCTGATAAACTCCCCTTTCTCATCTAATAGCAACACTTTAATTTCTACAGGTCCTTTTATGCTGTCTCCGGTTTTGCTTACGAAAGCATTTGCTGGGAAATACACACTGAATTTTTCAGAGAACTCAATGGTTTTTGCATTGGTACCCATCATTGTGTCTTTGTGTTTGTAAACGGCAGTAGAATCGAGCATTCGCTGTATGCCAACACTGGTTAAGTTACCAGTTGCCCATGTTGTATCGTTTCTTACATCACTGTTATACAAAACAAAATTATTCCCATCCGATACTTCCTTGTTGCAGGCAGTAAACAGGAAGATACCTGCGAGGGCTATGAAATAATATCTGAAATAATTGCGTAACATTATGCTATAGATACCTAGTTAATTTTAATTGTTGCCTATCTGCTGTTTAAATTAAATCTTAGCCCCATTGCCAGACCGCCAATACTGAATTTTTGATTGAATGGAGTGCCCGGGGATGTCATATTCGATAAATTATATCTTAGATAGGGTTCAAAAAAGATTTGAGTATTGTAGTTGATTCTTTTGGTTACATTAAAACCTGCGTATAATCCAAGTCCAATATTCTTTTTATACATCATGCCATTGTCTTTACCAATGCCAACGGCTGCCAGACTGCTGTCTAATAAAACCCCTTCGTACCAGCTGGATATATTAACAATAGCACCTGCAGTTATGCCCCATTTTAAATTGTCGTTGCCAAACTGAACACTGGCCAGAACGGGTATATCCAGGCTTCTGAATCTGTTTTTTACGGTATTGGTTTTAAAACCAACCTGGGTTAAAGAGCTGGTGTCTCTAACAATTAATGTATCTCCCGGAGCCCTTACAATGGAACGAACCGTAACAACCGTAGTTGTTCTTGTTTCGTTTTCTGTTTTATATGTGAATCTTTCGTTGATTTGGGAATATTGTAAACCTGTTTTAAGTGATAAATAATCATTCAGCGGTTTTACAATTCTGAAACCGGCAGAAAATCCGGGTCTCATAGATTCACTACTGTCTTTACGGCTTAAAAACTGAGCAGTTGCTGTATTATTGCTGATGGTTTTAAAAGCCATATCCGGAGAAATATAAACTTCCAGATCCCAGTCCGGATTTCTCATTTTTCTGTCGGTGGGGCAAATGACTACATTCTTAAAACTAGATGCGTGCTGATAGGCATTCACATTGTGTTTGTTGCCCTGCCAGGTGTTTTTATTGGGTCTGATGAATGCATTGCCTGCTTTTTCAGTAAGTTGATAGTCTTCCTCTTCAGGTTCTGATGCGGTAAGCACAGTTTCAGACGCTGTATTCAGATGGGTTTGCGCTGCAGTATTCTTTTTTTGACTATTTATATTTAAACGCTGATCGTAGGGAAAGACAGATTCACGTTCTTTAAAGGAAGCGGTCTTGTTTTTTCTGTCCAGTTTCCAGGATACAGTTTTGTCTTCCGTATTTTTTCTGTTTGCTGATTCAATGCTGATATCTGTTTCAGCACTTTCATTCGCTTTTGTACTGTTTTCTCTTGATTCTTCAGCTGCTTCGTCTCTGCCAACAAGATTTAAATTGTTCTGCGGCTTGTTTTGCTGCAATGTATTGTCTGGAACTGACACCGGATCATTGGATGAACCAGATTGCTTAACCTGAACGGGAGCAGAGGGCTCAATTGCCGCATCTGTTTTAAAACGATAATTGTATAAGTACGCAGCCACGGTTCCAATTAGTAAAATCAGTAATACTGAGGCAGCCACCCTAAATTCTTGTGGTAACCAGAATAAGAATCTCCTTCTTCTTTTCTTTTCCTGATCCGGGTTAATTGGTAAGGCTTCCGGCTGTGTAATTGCAGATTGTATTTTATCCCAGATAGAAGAAGGAACTTCTGCAGAATGGTGATATAATTTCTGATGAACATATTCGTCGAAAGAGTCAATTGGCTCCGATAAATCCTTCGCGGCAATTTTATCCCATAATCCGGCCGGTACAGGTACGCTGTACGAATGCAGTTTTTGGTGTATGATATTATCGAACGCTTTGTTGTTCATTTAAACGGCAATCTTTTGTAGTTGCAGAATCTGACTCTGCAACATTTTTCTGGCTTTTACCAGCTGACTCCTGCTGGTACCCGCCTGTATATTCAGCATTTCTGCAATTTCATCGTGACTATATCCTTCAATCACACTTAAATTGAAAACCATCCGGTACCCCTCTGGTAGGGCACTGATCAGTTTCATCAGGTCTTCCTCCCCCAGAAAGTGATAGGCACTTGGATCCACAGAGGGCAGGTCTGGCTGGTGGTCATCAATTTCCTTAAAGCTCATTTTTTTCTTTCCAGGTGTCGGATGGCCGTATTCACTACAATTCGTCTTATCCAGCCTTCGAATGAGCCTTCAAATTTAAACTGACCGATGTACTGAAATACTTTTACAAAAGCATCCTGGAGCATGTCTTCGGCTTCCATGCTATCCTGGGCATAGCGAAGGCATACCCCCATCATCTTGCCGGCATATTTTTCAAATAGCATACGCTGGCATGCGGAGTTCTGTTGTATACAGCCTTTTATCAACTCGTGCTCGGTCAAAAGAGGGTGGTTTAGGGTTGACATTTAATAGAGAGCAGTTTTTGGTAAAATGCTGCCTGAAGAGTTAAACAACACAAAATTGTACCAAAAAGCCCCTGTTTGGCAGGGGCTTTCTTTTTTTATGAATATTTTAATGTTTTGGGCTCATTTTAACTGACCGCTTAAACGCTCAGGAACTGATCGTGAATATAATCTACCACACTGATCAGGCTGCCGGTTTCTCTGTACACTTTCAGTTGTCTGTCGGCCCCGGTTCCTCTTTCAAAAATTTTGGTAACATGTTCTACCACATGTCTGCTTCCCAGTTCATCCACCACATCATCTACAAAATCGAGTAATTCATAAATCAGTGCCTTGGTTTCTACTTCTGTTTCTTTACCGAAATCGATGAGTTTGCCATCAATGCCATATCGGCTGGCCCTCCATTTGTTTTCGTTAATCAGCGATCGCTGATACATCATGAAATTCAGGTTCTGGTTTCTGAGTTTATAAATTTTAGCACAGATAGCCTGAAACAAAGCAGCAATGGTCATGGTTTCCATGATATTCATGGGCACATCGCAAATTCTGAATTCAACCGTATTGAAAAAAGGATGCACCCTTAAATCCCACCAGATTTTTTTGGCATTGTCTATACAATTGGTTTTAATCAGGAGGTTTACATAGTTCTCATATGCTTCAAAACTTTCAAAATAATCGGGGATGCCGGTTCTGGGGAATTTGTCGAAAACCTTGGTGCGGAAAGACTTGTAGCCGGTATCCCTGGATTCCCAAAAAGGAGAGTTGGTGCTTAATGCATACACATGCGGAAGAAAATACCGGGCCGTATTGGCAATATGAATAGCCATTTTGCGGTCTTCCATTCCTACATGAACGTGTAGTCCGAAAATTAAATTACTGCGGGCGGCTTCCTGCAATTCATTTACAATCTGATTGTATCTAACGTGATCGGTAATAAGCTGGTTCTCCCAATGACTGAACGGATGGGTTCCGGATGCGCCAACCCAGAGTCCCAGATCACCCGCAATCTGTGCAATATTTCCTCTCAGAGAGGCAACGTCTTTGAAGGCTTCGTCAATGTCTTTGCAGATATCTGTTCCCACTTCTACCACAGCCTGGTGCATTTCTGCTTTTACCTTGTCTTTTAAAGTTAACTGTCCTACCTGCACAATTTTCTGCTCATGGCTTTTTAATTCGCGTGATAGCGGATCAATAACCATGTATTCTTCTTCAACGCCTAAGGTGAAGTGGTTGTAATTTATTCTTGACATATCTTATTCTATCAGCTTAATATAATGGCTTTCCGTTTGCACTTCTCTTGATGTATTCACCCCAGGTTAGATTGTCTTTTCCGGGCTGATGCGCCTGAGCTTTTTCAATAGCGTAAGTGGCAGCCGTTTCAACTACCCAGTCAAAGTTTTCCTGACCCACACTTTTAATGTCTGCATCTGGTGCAGGGTTACAGAAGTCAATGGCATATGGCACTCCATCTCTTAATGCAAGTTCTACGGTATTAAAATCATAACCCAGGTATTGGTTTATTTTTAATACAATATCCGTCATCATTTTTAGTTTTTCTGCAGAGGGTTTAAAGTCTGCCGCATATCTTAAGTGATGTGGATTGCGCGGTTCATAAGACATGATTCTTACATATTTACCTCCAATACAATAGCATCGGTAATACTCTTCAAAAATAATTTCTTCCTGCAGTAACATCACCAGCTGACCCGTTTCTGAATGCTTTTCAAAAAAGTCCTGTTGGTCGTTTAGTTTGTAAACATTTTTCCATCCTCCTCCTGCAAAGGGTTTCATATAGGCAGGAAATCCTACATAATTAAAAATGCCTTCCCAGTCTAATGGATAGGAGAGATTGCTGAAAGACAATTCTGCCGTGTCGGTTGGTAAATCCCTCGAAGGCAATATCACTGTTTTAGGAACGGGTACATCTATTTTAGTGGACAAACAATTGTTGAAAAATTTTTCATCGGCACTCCACCAGAAGGGGTTGTTGATAACCGCTGTTCCACATAGGGCTGCATTTTTAAGGTAGGCTCTGTAAAAGGGAACGTCCTGGCTAATACGGTCTATGATAACTGCATATCCGCTATCTTCTCCCTGAACTACCTTGTCTATTTTTACGGGCTCGGCCATGATGCCTTTTACCTGCTTACTGTTGATTCTTTCTATGAATGCCTGCGGAAAGCTTCTTTCCTGCCCAAACAGAATCCCGATTTTTTTCATGTTTGCCTTTTTGGTTTAGTTGTAATTTAAGTCATAAGATGATAATTAAAAAATATAATACCCTATTTTTGAGCATATGCACGCACATTCTCCCGCCAAGGCAGTATCAGTACAATTGGAAACCTGCCTGATACCTTCTGAGTACCTGGAAAGAGATGTTACCATTGATATATACCTGCCAACGCAAATGAGCGGATTTGATCAAACTTCTTTATTACTCATTAATGATGGGCAGGACCTGCTTAAGATGGATTTTCTGGAAATGATTTCCCGGTTAATTCAGACGGAAAAACTGGAACCCATTTGTTGTATTGGAATTCATTGCGGTCCCAACAGGAAAATGGAATATGGAACCGCCTATTCTGCAGACTTTAAAGGGAGAGGAGCTTCTGCCGGATTATACACCAAATTTATTTTTGAGGAACTGCTTCCTTTTATTCGCAAAAAGTTCAATGCCCCTTCTTTCAGAGACAAATCATTTGCAGGTTTTTCTCTGGGAGCTTTAAGTGCGATGGATATAGCCTGGAACCATGCCAGTGAATTCAGGAAAGTAGGCATGTTCAGCCCATCTTTATGGTGGAGAGAAAAGCCTATGAAGATGGATACAACGATGAGCAGGACAGACTCATGCACTTGCAGGTTAGAAAAGGGAAGTTCTATCCCTGGTTACAGTTCTTTATTGAATGTGGCACACTG
>NZ_KI866530.1:599361-606990 GCF_000511175.1 Sediminibacterium salmoneum NBRC 103935
GAATTGTCCTGAAATAGGTTGACAGTTTTAAAATAAGTCCCGGTTGCCTCAGGTAGCCGGGATTTTTTTGTTGTAGACCTGATCTGGCGTTTTCATTTGAAGTGCTAGATGTGGTCTTTTGTTGTTATATAAAAATACACTTTCTTGAACTAACTGTTTGACCTGTTCTTTACTTTTCAATTTCCGATCCATTCCAAATTCTTCTTTTATGGTACGGTTCATTCTTTCGGCTAATGCATTTTCGTAAGGGTCTCCATTTTCTGTCATGCTTAATTGTATATTATTTTTTGCTGTCATTAGCACATATTCCTTGCTACAATATTGCAATCCTCTGTCTGAATGATGGATGGTTGACATACTTGGGTTGTTTCGTTGTGTTACAGCCATTTTCAAGGCTTCAATCATACTTTCGGTTTCCATATTATCTTCAACAGCATAGCCCATGATTTTTCTGCTGTAGGCATCCGTTATCATGTTCAAATAACAATTTCCTTGTTCTGTCTTGATGTATGTTATATCGCTTACCCAAACTTCATCCTGATGATTTATTGTTTTCCCCTTGATTTGATTAGGCCATTTTCTTAGCCAATGTTTACTCATGGTTGTTTGTGTGTAGCGCCTACGGGGATTGATTTGTAACCCATAATGACGCATTAAGCCAAAGAGCTTATCCCGACCAAACTTCAGTCCATTCTTCTGTAAATCTTCTTTAATCAGATAGTATACTTTGCGGGTTCCAATTCTAGGCAGTTGTTTTCTTTCCCTATCCACTAGCTTTTTGACAGCCTCTAGTGTTAACGTCTTTTTTATCCTATCTTTTTGCTGCTTGTATACATTTTGACGACTGTAACCTAAGACTAATGCTATTCTTCCGACGCTGTATTCTCTTCTTTTTCCCCCTGTTTGTCGGAAGCTGCTTGTGACAGGGGTAAGAACTTTTTTCTAATCTCAGTATCGAACATATCATCGGCAATATCTATGGCTCTATTTAATATCTCTTTCTCTGCTTCAAGCCGTTTGATCTTTGCTTCCAATTGCGATATGTACGTCTTCGGTGGTGCTTTCTTTTTCATGGGAGATTTACTAGTCCAATCTAAAGTTCCGTGTTTTCTTAACCATACCAAAACGGTACTTCTTCCCTGGATGCCATACTTCTTTTGACTCTGTTTCCAGGTTAAGTGCCCTTTTTCAACTTCATCAACTACCTGAAGTTTAAAGGATAAGCTGTAGTCCCTTTGGGTTCTCTTTAAATAATTGTTACTCTGCATAAGTCAACTTTTGTGTCAACTTATTTTAGGACGAGGCATAATGGTTAATAAAAAAGCCCCGAGTTATACCCGGGGCTTTTTCTATAGCTGTTAATCTTAATTAGAAGATATAACGTACACCTAATTGCATAGACCATGTGCTGGCTAAGCTTAGGTTGTTTTGCCAAGGCTTGGTAACCAATTGGCCGCCTTGTTGCTGTAAGTTGAAAGTAGGACGACCTTGCGCATCTACACCTCTGAAGATCAAAGGCTGAGTAGTTGTAGCAATTTGTCTTACACCAGCTGTTTTGAATAACAGGTTACCTACGTTGAAGATATCAGCAGTCAATTGTAAAGTGTGCTTGCGTGCACCAATATTTGCCATGATATCCTGAACCACTCTTAAGTCGAAACGGGCAACCCAAGGAAGGTAAACTTCGTTACGACCTGCATATTTACCAACGTTCTTAAGTAAGTATGGAGTGTTGTTTACAAACTGTACCCATGCAGCTTCCTGTTCAGCAACTGATCTTGCAGGGTTACCACCACTTGCAGTTTGTGCAACGAAGATTGGATTGGTAGTAATGTACATCAAGTCAGAGTTGTTTGCGTCGTTGTTGATGTCACCGTTGTAAGTGTAGCTGAAGTTATTACCTCTGGCAATTTCACCAAACAAACCAATGGTTGTTGCTAAATGCTTACCAGTATTAAACTTGTAAGACATATTGGTAATGATTCTGTGTGGAGTTACATAAGCTGAGTTGAACAATTGTAAATCGTTCTGAGTACCCGTAGTAGGGTTGCTCTGCCATGTAGAAGTTGCCTGGCTACCTGGGTTAGAAGTTAGTTCATTTGCATAGCTCATGGTGTAAGCCAACATACCAGAGAATCCTTTGGTAGAAGTTTTGCTAACCATGAAAGTTAAAGAACCACTGTTTCCTTTGCTGGCATTTTCAAGTACGATTGCAGAACCGATATTGCTGTAGATTCTTCTGTCAGCGTTACTATTAGTTGCATATCTTGGTCTTGTATCTCCGCCACCGTTCAATTGAGAATTAGGAGCTTTCTGGTTGGCATTTCTCATAACCACCGCATTGATATCCTTGGTGATTAAAGCTTCAACAGTTAAAGCCCAGCCATTACCCAATTTCTTGTCGATAGCAATATTGCTTCTCCAAACCTGAGGGAAACGGAAAGCTTTGTCCATTAATACGATGTTAGCATTGTTTGCTAAAACACCAGCAACCGGGCTGAAGCTTCCTCTGTAAGCATCCGGATTAGGATTGAAAAGGAAGTTGCCTAATAAAGCAGGGTTGGTTACTGCCTGGCTAGCCTGATACATCTGGCTGTTGCTCGGCATATTGGTTAAGTATACAAATGGTATTCTACCAGTGAATAAACCGGTTCCACCACGTACCACAATGTTCTCTTCATCAATTTTGTAACGGAAACCTACTCTTGGAGAGAAATAGATAGTGTTTTGCTTAGGCCATTCGCTGGTCTTGAAGTTGGTTGGAACTCCATTTCTGTCAGGGAATGATAAAGCAGAAATATTAGGGTTCTCCAATGGAGCTTCAGGGAAGATTACTTTGTCTACACGCAAACCATAAGTCAATTTGAAGTTTTCGTTTACGTTGTATTCATCCTGAAGGTAAACACCTAATTGTCCAATTTTTAAATCAGCTGCATATACGGCTGGCTTGCTTGGATCTAAAGAGAAAGTATAAGAGAAAGCAGCAGGTCTTCTGTTGTTGATAAAATCATCCAAAGAATTGAATGCATAGTAGCTTGCAGAACCTGGCATGAACATATTACCTACACGCTGATACTCGTAAGTAGCACCTGCAGTGAAAGTATGCTTACCTGCATAATAGGTAAAGTTGTTGGTTACGTTGAAAATGTCGTTTTTAACGTCGTTGTTTCTGGTGAAAGGATCAGATCCCGCAGACATATAGTTCTGACCATTGTTATTGAAGATATCAATGGTTGGGAAGATACCACCCGCAACTGCTCTTGTAGCCTGAATTTTAGAGAAAGTAGCAATGAACTGGTTAGAGAACTTGCCATTGAAGTTAGAGTTCAATTCAATAGAACCGGTTCTAACGATGTCCTTGAACTTGTAGTTTGAATTTTCAAAAGACATTGAGTTCAAGCTGAAACGGTTGTTAGGTAAACGGCTGATTGATCCACCAGAACCAGCAGGAGTAAAGGAAGGGTTGTTAGGAATACTAGAACCATTCAATTGCTGATCGTTGTTGTTAACTAAATCAGAGTATTTTAAAGTTAACTTATGGTTGTTGTTGATATTCCAGTCAATCTTTGCAAGAATCTTGGTGTTCTTGGTAGCAAAGTTAGGGAAGTTATCAAACGCGCCCGGATCGTATCCGTAAGCTGTTCTTAAATGATTGGCAAACTTATTTAAAGAGTCTACACTGGTGTTACTTACGTTACCGTTTCCAGAACCACCTCTTGGGCTGAAAGCGATACCAGGCTGACTTCTTTCTTCCTCTTCATAAGAAGCAAAGAAGAATAATTTATTCTTGATAATAGCACCACCTAAAGTAGCACCAAAGATCTTGTTGCTAGATTTAACCTGAGCAGGCAATTTTGCGTTACCTACATTCAGACCGTTAAAATCCTGGTTTCTGTATAAACCATAAACAGATCCTTTCAAAGTGTTGGTACCGCTTTTGGTTACAGCGTTAATACCAGCACCGGTAAAACCAGACTGTCTTACATCGAATGGAGCAATATTTACAGAAACTTCTTCAATTGCATCAATTGAAATAGGACTTGCACCACCACCAGGAAGCGGATCTGAACTTAAACCAAAGTTGTTGTTTAAGTTGGCACCATCTACCTGAGTGTTGTTGAATCTTCCGTCTCTACCTGCAAAGCTGGTACCGTTTGCCTGTGGAGTTACACGGGTAAAATCGGTAATGCTACGGCTGATAGTAGGCATAGATCCTAACATACGCTGGTTGATTACGGTTGAAGCACCTCCGGATTTATCTCCGCTGGATTTTTTCTTCAATGCATTAACCACTACTTCACTCAACACTTTAGATTCATCCAGAAGTGTAGGATTAATTACAAATGGTTCACCCAATAAAAGATAGATATCATTTACTGTTTCTACCTTTAAACCGGTGAAGCTGATTTTAAGTGTATAAGGACCTCCGGTTCTTAGACCTGCAAGGGTAAATACACCGCCTTTTTTGGCTAAAGTAGAATACTGGGTACCAGATGGCGTGTGAACAGCCACAAGGCTTGCGCCCTCAACGGGTTGCCCATCAGCAGTTTTTACAACCCCCGTGATACTACTCGTAGTAACCTGAGCGGTTGTAATCAAAGTTGCTAATACGGCAACCATAATCATTGAAATTCTTTTAAAAATTCTCATAATCTTGGTTTTGTGCTGCAAATATCCAACTAAACCTCTTTGTCCCCAAAATCTTGTTAAAATAATATACCCGTTACAATGGGGTTATAAACATCATTTCCGGCAGTTAATAGTAATTAGATGGCATAAACACCTGATTTACATATATTTATGCCACTTTTTTCCTATATATAATCCTACTTGTAAAACAAGTGTTTGTTAATAAAAACTTAACCTAAGACTGGTCTGAAATTGCCAATTTCCCGTTTTATGGTTGCCTGGCTGAAAATTGGGTTCAAAAAGGCCGGTATTCAGCCATCCCGGATCAAATGAATATTGAGGAACAGCATTGGCTGCATCGGCCCACCCTTCCCATTTAATCAAGGGAACACGGCTACCGGGAACCAGCCATTCCCTGCTCCATTTTGAATTGATTAATCCCAGTAGATTGATGATTTCAAATGTCAGGGTCATTTTTAGTTTTATATGCTGAAGTTTTGGAAAAAATTGTTTTTGAACAGTTGCGTCTACCCGGTGAAAAAAGGGTGCAGCGCTGCCATTTCTTTGTGCATACATTCCTCTGTTATTCCGGAGATAAGGCTCTTGATCAATAAAATAATCCAGTGCCCTTCGTTGGTCTTCTGCACCATAATACCAGCCCTTGAATATGGCTGGTTTAAAAATCATGGAAGCGAGTTCATCTTTTTTGGGAATATAAATCAAGTCGTATCCTACTGCAGTCGGGTCATCTCCGGACAGATTGTTTTCGCCATAAACATAACTGAATCGTTGTCCTTGCTGGCCGGTATAATGAAGAGAAAACCTGGTTTTTGTTTTCTGTTTGTCTGACTTTGCCAATGAATGGTAGCATGGATCCGATGCCCCTGACTGAAATCTGAAATGGCCAGTACCGGATTATTTCTGCCGTTGATATTTTCCTGTAATCGCCAGTAATGCAGCGTGTTGCTGTAATTTCCATCGAACAATGCATAGGATTTTCCATAGGAGTAACTTAGTATAAGACTTATTGGCTCTTTATTGTAAAAGAGTTGTAACTGCATCTGATAGCCCCGCGATTTTATACTGTCTTTATTGTGAATCAGCAGAATCTGCTGATAAGGATTATCCGAATTGGGCTGAAGATGAATAGTATGGGGCATATTCGGATGATAGATCCAGCGCTGGTCGGCGCCGGATAACCGGTAATTAGGCTTTGTGATATTGATATTGGTAAATCCGGTTTCTGTATTCTGCAGATAATGCAGAAATTCCATTTCAAGCGAGAGTGAAGGATTTATTTTTTGTTCCCAGCTAAAATTGGTTCTCCAGATGGCAGGTAGTTTTAAAGATTCACTGCTTAAATAAATGGCACCTTTTGTTTCAGTATAATTCAAGGGTAGTTGGGCAGTTCCATTGTAGGAGGGAGGAGTAAAATAAAAAGCATTGAGTTGTGACCCTTTTGCATTAATGGCGGCAATTTTATTTCCGTTATTGCTCTGTATTCCGGAAAGCCATGCGTTAGGGATGGTCCCAATGAAAATTCCGGTTCCTATTTTCAAGATACTATTCCATCGGGGGATTCTCCAAATCCACTGTATCCTTGGAGCAATGCTCCAGTTAAAGCGGGGAAGTTTTCCGGAATACAAAGGACCAGAATGGTAATAAGATCCAACAATGGGTATTGCAACCGCCTGCGTAAAGGAATCAGTTTCCGGAGGGTTGATAAAATATTCTTTTTGCAGCCTTATACCAGCCTGAATGTGCAGGTAATTGTTAATGGATGTTTTGTAATTGAGAAACAGGGCCTTCCGGATCAGGTGCATGGCAGAAAGGAAATTACCTGCAGTTGCTCCCCCTTTTATTTGATTGATAGAAAACTCTGCCGGCCTTCTGTTTTGTACTAAATCGCTGATGCTGTAATAGAAATAACTGCCATGCCCGTTTGGTATAAAATTATTCCGGAGTTCGTGGTATTGCAAATCAATTCCTGCTTCCAGGAAATGCCGGCCCAACAATTGATGTAGCCGATTGATTAGTTGAATACTTCTTTGTTGCGAAACATTCTGATACGATTCTTCATTGGCTCCCACAACAATCATTCCTTCTCCATCCAGTATACGGAGAGTTGGATAGCCCTGTATTTTCGGAAGTGTATTTCTATGGTGTTGATTGAAGTAAAGTGACAGTCTGTTTTGTATTGTGCCGGATACTTTTTTATTCCATTCCAGACTAATGGATACTTGTTGTTGTTCTAATCGTTTTATATTATTAGAGAAAGAAAGTATGCGTGCATTGGGCGGATAAGCCTGTTCTCTGTTATTCTGATTCCACCTTAGGGTAAGGCTTAATCGGTTTTGTTTATTGATTTCTGCATCCATTCTAAGAGAGATTTTATTGTTTCTGTAGGTAGCCAGTTGATCGGGTATTCCGGGATCGTAAGAAAATTGTTCCATCATGGTTTGCCTGAACCTGTTTAGTTTTTCAACAGACCGGGTTTCACCTTCATAATAACTGCTGTCGTAAGGAAACAAAACCCGTGAAGAGAGAAACTCTGTATTTAGAAAAAAGAAAATGGTATTGCGTTTTACAGGTCCGCTTAAATTAATACCTGTATGATTGTATTGCTGGTAGTTGGCTTTGGAGTGAAAATAAATTTCCTGTCTGGGTAAATTAGAACCTCTTTGGGTTACCACCTGCACTACAGCACCGGTAAAGTTTCCCAGGGAAGCGTCATAAGGATTTTTACTAAGTGTTATCTGCTCTATGCTTTCCATGGCAACCGGACCTTGTCCGTTTTCGCCATTCAGAATTCCACTGGGAGAAAGTCCGAAAGGATCGTTTTGCAAAACCCCATCAATATAAAAAGCATTGGACCGATATTTTTGTCCTGAAAAGGAGAGCGCACCGGAACCATCGTTTTTTACAGTAGCTGAAGGCTCATGCAAAAACAGATTCCCCCAATGCGGACTGTTTGGCGTTTCTTCTGAAAGAATGGTTATT
>NZ_KI866530.1:607247-609762 GCF_000511175.1 Sediminibacterium salmoneum NBRC 103935
TGTGTGCATTGGTTTTAATGGTCAGTGGTGTTAATATATTAACAGAGGGTTGTAATGGAAGATGTATGTGAAGGTCTTCTCCGGCTATTATTTGTATGGATTGAATTTGCAGTGTGTCTGCTTCCGGATAATGAACAGTCAACTGGTATTGACTGGCCGGACTTAACTGATAAAGCCCGTAAGTTCCCGATGCGTTGCTTCTGGTGGAAAATCTGATTCCGGTTCCATTGTCTTTCAGCGTGATGGTGGCACCGGCAATTCTAATCCCCCTGAAACTTACTACACCACTTACTGCACCAAAATGATTTTGAGAAAATGTAGTAAGGCTAATCAATAGTGCAGCCGAAGAACAAAAGATCCATTTCATATCTATGTTTTATTCAATGCTATTCCTCTTTTTTGTTAAAATCAGGGGTATTTGTACCGAATCGAATTGTTTTAAAGCGGTTGCTTGAAAGGGTTTATGTAATTTTGCGGCTTAATTCAGTTTTATGTTAGATAGTATTTCCGCAGCAATTGATGATATCAGAAACGGTAAGATGGTAATTGTGGTGGACGATGAAGATCGTGAGAACGAAGGTGATTTTATTATGGCGGCCCGATACGCTACACCTGAAGCCATTAACTTCATGAGCAAGGAAGGGAGAGGATTGATTTGTGTGGCATTAACAGAAGAGAAATGCAGGGAGCTCGATTTAACTCCCATGGTTTCTTCCAATACTTCTTTACATGAAACCGCTTTTACTGTTTCCATTGATTTAATAGGGCAGGGAACTACTACGGGTATATCTGCTTATGATCGTTCTAAAACTATTCAGGCATTGGTGCACCCGGAAACCAAAGCATCAGACTTTGGAAGACCCGGTCATATCTTTCCGCTGAAAGCTAAAGCTGGCGGGGTTTTAAGAAGAAGTGGCCATACAGAGGCAACGGTGGATCTGGCTCGTTTAGCGGGTTTGGAACCAGCGGGTGTATTGGTAGAAGTAATGAATGAAGATGGCTCTATGGCCCGTCTTCCTCAGTTACTGGAAATAGCCAAAAAGTTTGATCTTAAGATTATTTCTATCAAGGATTTAATTGATTACCGATTGAGTTCTGATTCTTTAATTGAAGAATTGGTGCGTGTTAATATGCCAACCAAATATGGAACTTTTGAATTAATTGCTTTTAAAGAAACCTTGTCTGGTGCGGAACACCTGGCGCTGGTTAAAGGTAGTTGGGAGAAAGACGAACCCGTTCTTACCCGTGTACACAGCAGTTGTTTTACCGGTGATATTTTGGGAAGTTTGCGCTGCGATTGCGGTGAGCAGTTGCACAAAGCCATGCGCATGGTGGAAGCAGCCGGTACTGGTGTTATTTTATATATGAATCAGGAGGGCAGAGGGATTGGTCTGATTAACAAATTAAAAGCCTATCAGTTGCAGGAAGCCGGAATGGATACGGTGGAAGCCAATATACAACTGGGTTTTGGAATGGATGAAAGAGATTACGGAGTGGGTGCCCAGATTCTTCGAGCATTGGGAATTACCAAGTTAAAGCTGATGAGCAATAATCCACGCAAGCGGGCAGGATTAAAAGGATATGGTTTAGAAATAGTAGAGACTGTTCCGATTGAAGTTGCTCCCAATCCCCACAACGAAAAATACCTGACTACCAAAAGAGATAAATTAGGCCACGCAATTCTGGGTGAGTAATCTTACTTTTTCTTTCTGATTAGTTTTTTGGTTTCGTCTAGTTCCTTTTTTAGCTGAATGGTATACAGGGTAAGCTCTTCTACTTTTTTTAGTAAGAGGGCATTCATATTTCCCAAATCTATGCCGTCTTTCATTACTTCCGCTGTGGTTGGAATGCCTGGCAAATGATGGTTCTTCTGTATGTATTCGTCCAGCACATTCAGGGGCATTAGTGGATAATCTTTCTGGAATACATGGTCGTACCAGTCTTTGGAATTCTTGATGGCCACTTTTACTTTTTCTGTTAGAATGCCTTGTTCAACGTATAATTTATAACCGTCTACCTGGGTGTTTACATCACCGATTCTTACACGCCCTTCATAGGAATCAATGGAGAAAAATTCTTTTTCAACTGCATCGGAACCCGCTTTGTGACTGATTTTGAAAGTCTGCGGCGTTTTTAGTACCTCATCTCCGGATACCCTTGCACCAATGGTCCAGTAACTTAAATTCTTGGGGTTGGATACATCTCCGTTAGAAAACATAATGGAAGGTTCATTCTGTCCTCCGGATGCCCACTCGTTGCTGAGTTTTAATAAAATATTTTTGTTGCGTGTATTACCTACGCCTTTCTTAATTTCCAATGGAGCGCCTGGATTTAATATACCAATACCTGCAAATCCGGCTTCTGGAAATACGTTTTGCTTGTCTCCGGTTGCAGCAGCATTTTCGTCTACCGGAACCGCAACGGGCTTGGGCTTTCCGCTGGGTCTCTGGGCAAGTAAACTTGTGTGTCCAATAGTTATAACAGATAATACAAGCAATATTCGTTTCATACAATA
>NZ_KI866530.1:609935-612872 GCF_000511175.1 Sediminibacterium salmoneum NBRC 103935
TCCTCCCTTTCTTTTTCCTTGTCATAAGCCTTAATAATGGCTTTAACCAAACGATGTCTTACCACATCTTCCTCTGTTAATTCAATATGGGCAATGCCTTCAATATTCCGGAGAATCCGGGTTGATTTGTCTAGTCCGCTTCGCATATTACGAGGTAGATCTATCTGTGTAGGGTCGCCGGTGATAATGGCTTTGGCATTGGCTCCAATACGGGTTAAAAACATTTTCAACTGCAGATCATTCGCATTCTGAGCTTCATCCAGAATGATGAATGCATTGTCGAGTGTTCTGCCTCGCATATAGGCGAGGGGAGCAATTTCAATGGTGCGGGTACTCATATAATACCCCAGTTTGTCCGCAGGTATCATGTCGTCCAGTGCATCATACAAAGGGCGTAAATAGGGGTCAATTTTTTCTTTTAAATCACCAGGCAGGAATCCCAGGCTTTCACCTGCTTCCACAGCAGGGCGGGTTAAAATGATTTTCTTGACTACCTTATTTTTTAATGCCCTTACAGCCAGTGCCACAGCCGTATAGGTTTTACCGGTGCCCGCTGGTCCAATGGCAAACACAATATCATTTCTGTCGGCTGCATGTACCATTTTTTTCTGATTCTGCGTTCTAGCCCTTACGGTTTTGCCATTGGGGCCGAATACCAGGATATCATTGGGATTACGGTCTACAAAATTATCGATGGCTTCGGCGTCGTCGCCACCTAAAATCTGCTCGAAATAGCCTTCACTCAGATGGCCGTTTCTCTGCAGGTACTGTACAATTAAATCAATTTTTTCTTTGGCAGTATCAATCTGTTCGGGCGCGCCGCTCAGTTTTAATTGAGTGCCTCTTGACAAGATTTTTAAGAGGGGAAATTTTTTCTTCAGTAAATCGAGTTTTCCATTATTGACGCCAAAAAACTCAATGGGATTTACCGATTCCAGGCTAATGATTGTTTCTGTCAATCTCTAGGGTTTTAGTTTAAAAATCAGGTTCCTCGGGTAACCTTACCGTTCTCTCTCAAATTTAATTCAGCCATACAGATATTTCCTAATGATTCTTATGCACAGCTGTGGAAAGATTCATCTACTAACAATTCGCTAACAGGAAAGGTTTAGTGTTGTTGTATCTGCGATACTTTATAGTGCTTTTAAGGCTGCAATGGTTGCCTTGGGGTCTGCAGATTTAAATACAGTATTTCCTGCAACTAAAACATCTGCTCCGGCTGTTAAGATTTCATTGGCATTTTCAAGGGTAACACCTCCATCAATTTCAATTAGGCAATTGCTGGAAGCATTGTTGATTATGCTTTTTAATTGTTTTATTTTTTCGAGGGTTTGGGGAATAAAACTTTGTCCTCCAAAACCCGGGTTCACGCTCATTAGACAAACCAGATCTACATCTGCAATAATGTCTTTCAGTAATTCTACTGAAGTATGCGGATTCACTGCTATTCCCGCTTTCATGCCCAGTGATTTTATTTGCTGGATATTTCTGTGCAAGTGGTTGCAGGCTTCAATATGTACCGTTAAAATATCGGCACCCGCGTCTTTAAATGCCTGCGCATATTTTTCCGGTTCCTCAATCATCAGGTGCACATCGCACACTTTGTTCGTGGCTTTTCTGATATGACTGATTACGGGTAATCCAAAACTGATATTGGGAACAAACCGACCGTCCATAACATCCAGATGAAACCAATCTGCCTGGCTTTCATTCAGCATCTGACAGTCTTTTTCCAGGTGTAAAAAATTGGCACTTAGCAGAGAGGGAGCAATGATGGGCATGGAGTTATTTTAAGTTGCAAAGTTAATTTGTTTTTTCTTCTGTTTGGAACCTATGACAGTTTCCTGACAATATTCAAAGAGGACCCAGCTAATTTTGTACTTATATATTATTCGTTATGAAGAAAGCTTTCCTTTTTATTGCTCAGGCAGCTATTGTGCTGGTTGCTGCGGCCCAGCCTGGTGCACAGCCCGTTAACAAAGTACCCGGAGATACCCTTCGTTTTGAAGGTGAGAAGTATTTCAAGAATGTACAGCAGTTAACTTTCGGCGGAGACAATGCGGAAGCTTACTGGAGTTTTGACAGTAAACATGTTGTATTTCAGCGCACCAATCCAAAGGAAGGGGTTGATTGTGATCAGATTTATGTAGGTAAGATTCCTACAAACCCCGGAGAGAAATTTAATTATAAATTAGTAGGCACCGGCAAAGGAAGATCTACCTGTGCTTATTTTATGCCCGATGGCAAACATATTATTTATGCTTCTACACACGAGGGTGGAGCCGAATGTCCTCCGGTTCCGGATCGTAGCAAGTACGGTAACAAATATATCTGGCCTTTGTATAGCAGCTACGATATATACATGGCCGACCTGAATGGTAAAATTGTAAAGAAATTAACCAATGCAAAAGGCTATGATGCAGAAGCAACCCTTTCTTACGATGGCAAGAAAATGATTTATTGCAGCGATAAAAGCGGAGACCTGGAATTGTATATCATGGACCTGGCCAGCGGAAAGGAAAAACAAATTACCCATGACCTGGGATATGATGGTGGTGCCTGGTTTAGCCCTGATGGTAAAAAGATTGTATGGCGTGCCAGCAGACCCAAAACAGAAGCTGAAATAACCGAATACAAGGAGTTATTAAAGGAAGGATTGGTAGCGCCTACCAATATGGAAGTATGGGTAGCTGATGCTGATGGTTCCAATGCAAAACAGATTACCAGCTGGGGACAGGCCAACTGGGCACCCAATTTTACTCCGGACAGTAAAGGAATTATTATTTCAAGCAACCACGAATACAAGAGAGGATTTCCCTTTAATATGTACTTGGTAGATCTGGAAGGGAACAATAAGCAGAAAATAAGCAGGGATCAGGGATTCGATGCGTTTCCCATGATTAGTCCAGACGGTAAGAAAATCATATTTGGTTCTAA
>NZ_KI866530.1:613426-622811 GCF_000511175.1 Sediminibacterium salmoneum NBRC 103935
TAATGGCGGAACCCGTGATACCAATTTATTTGTTGCCGACTGGGTTAAGCAATAATAAGGTTTGTTTATTTGTTTGTTTGGTTAGAATGGTTTACGCGCAAGCGTAAACCATTTCTGTTGTATATTGCTCCTTCATTCTATTGTTATTGCCTTAAACTTATTTTATGCAAACAGGATTTGTTCATTTACACAATTTTTTACGTTGGGTTATTGTGATTTTGTTAGTGGTATCTATTGTGAAAGCATATACCGGATGGTCTGCTAAAAAAGCCTTTCAACCCGGTGATAAGAAAATCTGGTTATTTACTATGATCGCCTCTCATATTACTTTGTTACTGGGTTTGTACCAGGTAGCAATGGGACGCTATGGTATTTTTACTACTCAGTTGCCGGAAGGAACCTCTTTTATGAAAGATAAGTTCTATCGTTTTTTCTGGATGGAGCACCCTGTTACCATGATTGGCGCAATTGTTTTTATTACCCTTGCGCATGGTATGTCTAAAAAATCCGTTGCTGACGAAGTGAGGTACAAAAAAGCTTTTATTTTCTTTTTAATTGCCGCTTTGCTGATATTGGCTGGAGTACCATGGCCATTCAGAGGGGAGATTATTGGCAGACCTCTTTTTCCAGGTGCATAGATTGAATAGATGATTCAGTTCTCTTTAAAATAGTTTGTATGCCACACTATATTCAGTTGGGATCTATCCCTCATAAACGTCATACACTGTTCAGAAAACCAGATGGTGGTTTGTATTCTGAGCAGTTGTTTTCTACAGAAGGATTCAGTGATGATTATTCTCTTTTGTATCATATTTATCCTCCTACACAGATTATTAAAACGGATGATCCTATTGATGTGGCTCCTAAAGTAGCCGAAGAGAAGATGCTGAAACACCGTTGTTTTGAAGGCTTTCAGGTAAAACCGGTTGCCGATTATTTAGAGAGCCGGAAAGCAGTACTGGTTAACAATGATTGTCATATTGTACTGGCCGCCCCTGAAAAAAGCATGTCTGATTATTTTTACAAAAATGCAGATGCAGATGAGTTGATTTTTATACACGAGGGAACTGGTACCGTTAAAACCCAGTATGGCAAGCTGGATTTTTCGTACGGAGATTATATTGTGATTCCCAGGGGAACCATTTACCAGATTCATTTTAATGATTCCAATAACCGACTTTTTATTGTAGAGAGTTTTAGTCCTTTCCGCTATCCGAAGCGTTACCTGAGCAGACATGGCCAATTGCTGGAACATTCTCCCTATTGTGAACGAGATATCAGGGGGCCGAAAGATTTGGAGACCATTGATGAAAAAGGAGACTTTTTAATTAAGACTAAGAAGAAAGGGATTCTGTATGGTTTGCATTATGGTACACATCCCTTTGATGTAATAGGATGGGACGGATGTTGTTATCCTTATATTTTCAGTATTCACGATTTTGAACCCATAACCGGCAGGGTACATCAGCCACCTCCCGTGCATCAGACTTTTGATGCGAATAATTTTGTGGTATGCAGTTTCTGCCCCAGATTATATGATTATCATCCCAATGCCATACCTGCTCCTTACAACCATAGCAATATAGACAGTGATGAAGTGTTGTATTATGTAGACGGAGACTTTATGAGCCGGAAAAACGTAACCAGGGGAATGATTACCCTGCATCCTGCGGGTATTCCTCACGGGCCACACCCGGGGGCGGTAGAAAAAAGCATTGGTAAGAAAGAGACGCTTGAGCTGGCAGTTATGGTAGACACTTTTCATCCGCTTCAGCTTACAGAGGAAGCTATTCGCATTGAAAATGAGGGATACACCATGAGTTGGGCTGAATAGTCCCGAATTTTCCTTAACTTATGGCATAAACAATTGCCATATGATTAAATTCAACGACATCAAAATTGGAGACTACATGATGGGCGAGTTTGAAGGAAAAATGTGGGAAGGAGAAGTCACCCGATTAAACGGAGATGAAAAACAGGTTTGTCTGCTTACCTCCGTACAGGAATTCTGGTTTTCTACCGATCAGTTGCATCCGATTCCTTTGGATGAAAACGCTTTACTGAATCTGAACTTTAGTAAGCAGGCAGGGGAGGATGGGTCTGTAAAGTATGCGAAAGGTGCTTTCCGGCTGGTTACCCCGAAAGCCGGAGATTTTTCGGCCATAGAAATGTGGTACAGGGAAGACCGAAGGCATCATCCCAATGTTCATTATGTGCATCAGCTGCAAAATCAGTATTCGGACATGGTTAAAATTCACCTCACCAGGGATCCCATGTAAACCTTTCCATATTCAGTTTAAAATGTAATTTTGCGCCGGGATTTTCCTGGCGCATTTTTATTTTTCAGGGGGTAGAGGGGAAGAATTTAGGGAAAAATAAGTGCTAAAACCCGGTTTTTTAGGTGGAAAACTTAATTTTTGGATTTTTTTTCCACATTTTCAGGAGTTTTCTCCCCTTATTTTTCATAATTCGGTTGTATTCTAATATCTTTGCAGCCCCAAAAATAGTATGTCGAAACAACCATTGATTAAACAGGACGGAGTCATTCTAGAAGCATTAAGTAATGCTATGTTTAGAGTGAAGTTAGAAAACGGCCACGAAATATTGGCCACTATTTCAGGAAAAATGAGGATGCACTACATCCGAATTTTACCGGGGGACAAAGTGGGTGTGGAAATGAGCCCTTACGATTTGAGCAGAGGAAGAATCATTTTCAGATACAAATAAGAACAAAGAACGTAACAGGAAAATAACAGTTAAACAACCAAACAATGAAAGTAAGAGCTTCCATTAAAAAACGCAGTGCCGATTGTAAGATCGTGAAGCGCAAGGGTAAATTATTTGTGATTAACAAAAAGAATCCTCGCTTTAAGCAGCGTCAAGGGTAATCCAATTAATCAAATTAACAGCATAAAACAATTATAATATGGCTCGTATTGCCGGTATTGATTTGCCAAAAAACAAAAGAGGAGAGATTGGTCTAACCTATATTTTTGGTATTGGACGTTCAACAGCTCAGTATATCCTTGAAAAAGCAGGTATTGACCTTGATAAGAAAGTAAACCAGTGGAATGATGAGGAGCAAACTGCTATCCGTAACATCATCAATAACGAATTTAAAGTAGAAGGTGCACTTAGAAGTGAGGTTTCTATGAATATCAAGCGTTTGCTGGATATTGCCTGTTACAGAGGTTTACGTCATCGTAAAGGACTTCCTGTTCGTGGTCAGAGAACCAAAACCAACAGCCGTACCAGAAAAGGTAAACGTAAGACAGTTGCCGGTAAGAAAAAAGCAGCTAAGAAATAATTAGTCAGCCCGAATGAACATTCGGGCTTTCTTACATAAATCCCTGATGGTTGGATCTCTGAAAAGAAGGAGACTGCAGGGTTCCGTTCCAACGGATATTTTTTAACCATCCCTTCGGGGAAGATTACCTAAAAAAGCAAAAATGGCTAAACCACAAAAAGCGCAGAACAGTGCAAAAGCTGCTGCCAAGAAAAGAGTAGTAAAAGTTGATGCTGCAGGTGAAGTAAGAATCTCTGCTACTTTCAACAACATCATTATCAGTTTTACCAACAAGACTGGCCAGGTTATCAGCTGGAGCAGTGCCGGTAAAATGGGTTTCAAAGGTTCAAAGAAAAACACTCCATATGCGGCTCAGATGGCTGCTGCTGATGCTGCTAAAGTAGCATTGGACGCTGGTTTAAAGCGTGTTGATGTTTTTGTTAAAGGACCAGGAGCTGGTCGCGAAGGTGCAATCCGTTCTATTTCTCAGTCTGGTATTGAAGTAACTTCCATTAAAGATGTTACCCCTATGCCTCACAACGGATGTCGTCCTCCAAAACAAAGAAGAGTTTAATATACCTAAGCCCCAACCGGGGTAGTGGAAATAATATTGAGCCAAAAGGTTTCATTTATCAAAAGGTTGCCCGATTCATTTTTTACGATTTTTAACCGATCGACGCAACGAATGCTAAAAAAATCGAAATGAAAATTTAAATTATGGCACGTTACACAGGTCCAAAGACCAAAATCTCCAGAATCTTCGGCGAACCTATTTTAGGAAACGCCAAGTGGTTAGGCAAAAATTCTAACCCTCCAGGACAGCACGGTGCTGCCCGTAAGCGTAAGACTTTAGGCGAATATGCCCTACAGTTAAGAGAAAAGCAAAAGGCAAAATACACTTATGGTGTATTGGAGCGCCAGTTCCGTAAGACTTTTGAAGAAGCTCAGCGTTTAAAAGGTGTTACCGGTGAGAATCTGATTAAATTATTAGAAGCACGTTTAGACAATACAGTATTCCGTATGGGATTAACTGCCAGCCGTCCAGAAGCTCGTCAGTTGGTTAACCATAAGCATATTACTGTTAACGGTGAAATCATGAATGTACCTTCTTACACTTGTAAGCCAGGTGATATTATTGCATACCGTCCTAAGAGTGCACACAATTCCGGCATTACCAGCAAAACACGTGGTAAGAACCCTAAGTTTGGTTGGTTAGATTGGAACGAATCTGAAATGAAAGGTACGTTCATCACCATGCCAGAGCGCGAGCATGTTCCTGAAAATATTAAGGAGCAGCTGATCGTTGAATTGTACTCTAAGTAATTTATCTACTCACACAATTAATAAAACACGTTTTAACATGGCAATATTAAGCTTCCAAAAGCCAGACAAAATCGTTCTACAGAAAGCAACTGATTTTGAAGGTCAGTTTGAGTTTCGTCCGCTAGAGCCAGGATATGGTTTAACCATTGGTAATGCTTTACGCAGAGTACTTTTAAGTTCTTTAGAAGGATACGCTATCGTAGGAATCAAAATTGATGGAGTAGACCACGAGTTTGCTACTATCAAAGGAATTACCGAAGACGTTACTGAAATGATCCTGAATTTAAAGCAGGTTCGTTTTAAGAAGAACGCCGATATGGATCTTACTTCTGAGAAAATCAACTTATCTATCAAAGGTCGCAGCGAATTCACTGCAGGAATGATTGGAGAAGTTACTCCAAGCTTTCAGGTAATGAATCCTGAATTGTTAATCTGCACCATGGATCCTACCGCTAAATTAGACATCGAGCTAACCATTGCAAGAGGTCGCGGTTATGTTCCAGCTGAAGAGAACAAAGTAAAAGATGCGCCATTTGGATATATCGCAATCGATTCTATTCACACACCTATCAAGAACGTTAAGTACGCTATTGAGAACTACCGTGTTGAACAAAGAACCGACTACGAAAAATTAATTTTGGATGTGGCTACTGACGGAACTATTCATCCTGAAGAAGCAGTAAAACAGGCTTCCAGAATTTTGATTCAGCATTTGATGATCATCACCGATGAAAACATCACTTTCGATAACAAAGAAGATAAGAAAGAAGATGTAGTTGATGAACATGTATTGCAATTGCGCAAAGTATTGAAAACTCCATTGGAAGATTTAGACCTTTCCGTGCGTGCTTTCAACTGCTTAAAAGCAGCCAAAATTAACAGCTTAAGCGAACTGGTTCAATACGAACAGGAAGATTTGATGAAGTTCAGAAACTTCGGTCAGAAATCATTGTCTGAAATTGAACAGGTATTAACCGAAAGAGGTTTAAGCTTTGGTATGGATCTAGGTAAACTAGGTTTAGACAATTTAGATAACTAATTATTCATTCACGTTTCACTTACCATGTAAGCGAAACAACCTCCACAAATCCTGACCCGGTGTGGAGCTAAAAATTAAATGTCATGCGTCACGGAGACAAAATCAACAACCTCGGTCGTAAGAAGGCACACAGAGTGGCCTTGTTGCAGAACCTTGCCAGTCAGTTAATCACGCACAAGCGTATTGTTACTACTTTGGCTAAAGCCAAAGCTTTAAGAGCATATGTAGAGCCATTGATTACCAAGACTAAAAAGAACGATTCTGCTTTACAAATCAGCCACAATCACCGTTTGGTGTTTGCTGAACTACAGGACAAAGCTGCTGTGAAAGAATTATTCACTGTAGTTGGACCTAAAGTTGCTTCTCGTCCAGGTGGTTACACCCGTATTTTGAAACTAGGCATTCGTCCTGGTGACAATGCTGAAAAAGCAATGATTGAATTGGTTGACTTCAACGAAATCTATGGTAAGTCTGCAACAGCTGCTGCTGAACCTGCTAAGAAAACCCGTCGTAGCCGCGCTCCTAAAAAAGCAGAAGCTGCTGAAGAAACCACTGTAGCTCCTGAAGCTGCTTCAACTGAAGAAAAAGCCGCTGAATAAATTAAATGAAGTGGTATTAACATAAAGGCAAAATCGTTTCGGTTTTGCCTTTTTTTAATCTGTCTGTTAGCAACTTCATTCGTTTTTTTAATAAAATTGATTTTCTTTTGCACTCATAATTTTCAATATGCCTCATTCTACACTTATCCGTAAACCCGCAACACTTGTACTTGCAGATGGACATGTTTTTCATGGTCTTTCTTTTGGTAAAATTGGAACCGCTACAGGTGAAATTTGTTTTAATACAGGGATGACTGGTTATCAGGAAGTGTTTACCGATCCCAGTTATACCGGTCAGGTAATTATCATGAATACGGTACATATTGGAAACTACGGAGTAAAGGATACTGATGTAGAAAGTAGTTCCGTTAAAATTCATGCCCTGATTGCCAGAAACCTGGAAGAGCAATACAGCAGACACCAGGCAAATCAGGATTTAAATGCCTATCTGATTCAAAATAATATTGTTGCCATTGATGGAATTGATACACGTGCATTAGTGGCACATATCAGAACTGAAGGTGCAATGAACTGTATTATTTCTTCTGAAGATCTTTCTGTAGAAGAATTAAAAGCCCGTTTAAAGGAAGTGCCCAGTATGGATGGTCAGGAACTGGCCAGTAAAGTGAGTACCACTGCAGAATACGAGTTGGGAGATCCTGCTTCTCCCATTAAAGTATCTGTATTGGATTTTGGAGTTAAACAACATATCCTTCAGTGCCTGGTAAGCAGAGGGGCGCATGTGAGGGTGCATCCTGCTAAAACAAAATTTGACCGTCTTAAAGAGTTTAATCCAACAGGTTATTTTATTTCGAATGGACCCGGCGATCCGGCCGCCATGCCTTATGCAATTGAAACAGTGAAAGAAGTTTTGGCAGAAAAAAAGCCGGTCTTTGGTATCTGTTTAGGCCATCAGTTGCTTGCACTGGCCAACGATATTCCGACTTTCAAAATGCACCATGGACACAGAGGTCTGAATCACCCCGTAAAAAATATTATTACCGGTCAATGTGAAATCACTACTCAGAACCATGGATTTGGAGTTGATCCTGTTGCGGTGAAAAATCATCCGAATGTGGAAGTAACCCATGTGAATCTGAATGATGAATCCATTGAAGGTATCCGATTAAAAGACCGGCCTGCATTTAGCGTACAATATCACCCTGAAAGTACGCCTGGTCCGCACGATAGCCGTTATTTATTTGATCGTTTTGTTGAAATGATGCAGTAATTTCATTCCATGAATATTGCAATCATCAATGGGCCGAATTTGAATTTGCTGGGAAAGCGAGAACCGGAGGTATACGGCAGCCTTTCTTTTGAGCAATACCTTGAGCAAATGAAAGAGCAGTTTCCCGGAATTCACTTTACTTATTTTCAATCTAATATTGAAGGAGAACTCATTAATGGCATTCAGGCAGCACGAGAAACGGCTGATGGAATTATATTGAATCCCGGGGGCTATACACATACCAGCGTTGCCATTGGTGATGCCATTGCAGCTATTTCTGTTCCGGTTGTAGAAGTACATATCAGTAATATTAACGCCAGAGAAGATTTCAGAAAATTATCTCATGTTTCTGCAAAGGCAAAAGGTACCATTGCTGGTCTTGGATTGGCTGGTTATGCATTAGCTGTTCAATGGTTCATGGGTCATAAGGCCTAAGAATCGGTCATCCGCTGATTTTTTCTTACTTTTAGTGCTCACTATCCAGCTTCTGCATGCTGTTGATGAAATCCTATACAAAACCAGTTCTCTATTTAATTGGCATTAGTTTTATTATTAAACTCCTGCTGGCTTCCACTATTGAATTGGGTAATGACGAGGTTTATTACTGGACTTATGTTTTAAGACCCGACTGGAACTATTTTGACCATCCACCCATGGTTGCATGGATGATTCGTATTTTCAGTATAAATGGTTGGTGGGCTTCTGAATTGTCTCTGAGATTGGGAAGTTTTGTTGGAGCAGCTTTTTCTACCTGGTTTATTTTTAAAACGGGCAAGTTGATTGGAAACGAACGCTTGGGCTGGTACGCTGCTCTTTTGTATACAGCTTCTGTTTATACCGGTTTTATTGCCGGATTCTTTGTTTTGCCCGATTCTCCCCAGATGCCCTTCTGGACGGGTGCTCTTTATATAATGGCCTATCTGGTAATTCATAAATCGGAAGAGAAAAGCTGGGGCGTTTGGATTTTTCTGGGCGTAATCATTGGCCTGGCTACCCTGGCCAAAGTTCACGGACTATTTCTCTGGGCCGGATTCGGGTTGTATATTTTATTACAGAAACGCCATTGGTTAGGCAATCCAAGATTATATGTTTCCGCATTCATTACGTTTTTGTTTCTGATTCCTGTTCTTTACTGGAACATTCAGAATGATTTTATCACTTATCGTTTTCATTCAGAAAGGGTTACCCATACAGGGATTAATACGGATGCATTTCTGCAGGAAATAGTGGGGGAATTTGCTTATCAGAACCCTTTTGTTTTTATTCTTGTCTGGTGGTCGGTAATTCTTCTTGTCAGAAAACAATTCAGATTCAGACAGCAAAGAATTAAGGCCTGGTTATTGAGTATGAGTATCCCCATGTTGCTTGTTTTCTGGGGTATTGCCTTGTTTAATCCTACTTTACCGCATTGGTCGGGACCCGCGTATATTCCACTGTATTTTTTGGTTGCTGCCTGGCTGGACCAACGAAAGTCTGCTTTCTTTCCGGGAATACTCAAATGGGCCATTGGGTTTGTATGCTTTGCGTTATTAACGGGTATTGCACTCATACGATATTCGCCTGTGAATTTCGGATCAAAGTCTACTGAATCCTATGGAGAATATTGTCCAACGCTGGATCTTTCCGGATGGGCTTCGTTGGGTAAACAGTTTTCAATCATTGTAAAAGAAGATATAGCAGAAGGTCAGATTCAGGCTAATCCCGTTTTATTAACCAATAAATGGTTCCCCGGAGGGCATTTGGAATTTTATGTATCCAGAGTATCGGGTGTGCCTTTAATAGGAGTAGGGGCTTTGCAGGACCTTCATCAGTTTGCCTGGTTAAATCAGCAGCGAACAAGCTTGCAAATTGGTATGGATGCCTATGCCATTGTTCCTTCTAATTTGCCTTTGAATGTTGCGGAAGCT
>NZ_KI866530.1:623253-625168 GCF_000511175.1 Sediminibacterium salmoneum NBRC 103935
ATATTGTATGGATTGGTTCCACCACTTCTGCTACTAAATTCACCGGGAGGGGCAAAAGTTCCAAATACTATCAGGAAGGAAACCTGTTTTAAAATTTCATTTTCATCTCTTTGAATTCTGTTCAGGAAGGCAGAAAATTCATTGTCGTTTTTTACCGGACTTCCCTGTGGAAAATCGAGTCGGAAGCTAATGTCGGGTTGGCTCAGCTGATTTCTTAATTCTGCTATTACATATACATCGCCCCTGTATCCTCTTACAGAACCACTGAATATATTATTCCCGATTAAATCGGATAAGGAAATGCGTTCAGCAGTGTACTGTGCATCAATGCTCATGGTAGCTTTATAAGGGTCCCCATTCCATTCTATATAGTTGTTGGAATTGGGTAATAATTCAAATGGTTTTTTTAACAGAGATTGAAAATTGAAATCATAGTTTCCTCTTTCAATATTGTATCGGCCTTTAATGGTAAGCGGTTCAACGGTGCCGGCTTTAATTAACAATCGTCCATTGCCCACTGCTTTAATGATATCCCCGCTAACTTCATCTAAAATAACATCGATCATTACTTTGTTATTGGCAGTTACATCCAGGTCTACTGTTAAATTGAAATTGCTTTTCTTGGAGCTTGTTTCCAGTTCTGTTCCGTACGATTTAAAAACAATGAAGTCGGCACTTCCGCTTTCCTTACTTTCCTTATTGGGTATATAAATATGAGAACTGTCATTGGCTTCTGCTACAATGGTCATTTTGCAATCGTTCTCCGGTCCTTTAAAACTCAGGTTTGCCCTGCCAATTGCCTTGCCGTAGAACTGTTCATTGTCTTTGGCCTTGGTATCAATCATGAGCAGCTTGTCTGTTCTAACATCAAAGTCAAAAGCCATATCTTTAAAACCATTCTCGTATAACTTGCCACTGGCTGTACCAGTGTAGCCGTATTTATCTCTCAGTGTAAAACTGCCGAAATTAATTCCGTCCTCTTCAAACAAAAGATTGGCTGAGTCAATGGAATATTCCACCTGTGTAAAATCTACCATCAGGCCAGCGTCTTTTAAACTAATGGCTCCCAGTAATTGAGGTGCATTTAAATTACCACTGATTTCCAAATCTCCGGATGCCATCCCTTTTAAATTACTGAATAGCCCTGTGAGCAGGTTTTCAATTACACTAATTTGGGTTTCATTCAAATGTATCTTGGTTTTGAACGAATTACCACTGGTGTCTTTGATATTATAAGATCCTTTGGCACTTAAATCGTAGTTTTTGTTGGGGGATATTACTTCAAAAGGAAGGAGTCCGGATTTACTGTCGTAGGCAGCTTTTATGTCTACTACACCAATAGAATCCTGTTCGTAGTAAAAAGAAGCGGCTTTTAAATTGGCAGATGCCTGATAATCTCCAAAGTAATCTGATACTTTAATTTCGCCGCTTACTATTCCTTCCAGGGTTTCCTTTCTCATGAAAAGAGAAGTAATATCACCCAATACAATATTTTTCAATTTCACAACCAGGTTGCTGGTATTGCCTCCATCTTCTTCTTCTGTAACAATTCTTATTTCCTGGAAATCTCCCTGTGAAATTTTTACATTGTTGGCACTCAATAAATTCTTTCTGATTACCAGTTCCCCATTGTCTTCAATGCTCCATTTCTTTTCTTTCAAAACAAAAGTGGAGGGCTTAAACTGAACTCTTACTCCGTCTTCCAATGTATAAACATCTGCAAGCAGTGAGGCATCGTCCAGTGTATTATTGGCCTTGGTGTTAATGGATACAACCGAATGGTCATTGGCAGCAACTATATCAATTACAGAATTGGGCAGGCTCAGGCTGTCTCCAATTTCAAAGTTTTTAATATTGGTCGTTACCGCTAATGAATCAAAATCTCACTTTCCTTCTAGTTGAAATACGACCAGTA
>NZ_KI866530.1:625902-628807 GCF_000511175.1 Sediminibacterium salmoneum NBRC 103935
CCGAGTTCAATATCCCTTGTGTCAATTCTTCCTTTTATACTAACGTCGTTGAATCCGGATATTTTATTCGTGAAGATTTTAAAATAAGGTTCAATATAAAAAGTGTTTAAGGCAAAATCGAATTGCTGATTAATGGGTGTTGTTTTGGGAGACTTAATATAGGCAGGGTAATAGTTGTGCAGGAATGCCTGAAAACTGGAAGGCAGTTCCTTAATATTGAACTGTCCATTGATGGTGGCATTGAATTCGTTGCTACCTACATGAAGCGTCTTGATAGAGTCACTGTAATAAGAACTCAGGTTGAGTGAGTCGAACTGGATACTATTGCTGGCATTTTGAATATTCGCATTCAGCAATTTGGCTGTTCCTATAAACTGGTCAATATTACTACCGGTAAAATTCACGTCGAGCAATCCGGCAATTTTAATGGAATCCTTTATTAGTTTAAGCGAATGCAAATCTGCTTTTGATAAATCTCCCACAATATTGAAGAGGGGTTCCTTTTTGCTAAAATCTACTTCTACGTTACTGGTAAATCCAATATTCTCATCTTCAATTTCCAGTTCACCATTAAATGCTTTTCGCTGGATGGTTCCATTCGCTATTAAATTGCGGTAAGTATAACCATTGTATTCAAGGCTATGCACAATTCCATCAAACTGAGTTTTGAGTTTATCGATATTGAAACTGGAGCCGGTAACTTTTCCGCTGAAGTTGATATGTCCCAAAGAATCTACTTTCAGGAATTTACCTAGATGGAATTTTTTGGTACTTAAAAATCCTTCAAAACTGGGTTCTCCTTTTTCCGGGAATACAAGGCTGATATTGGTTTGTGCACCACCAAGCCGGGTTGAAATTACACCTGCTGTATTGAAGTTGTTGATGGTACCTTTAAAGTTTCCGCGAAAAACTATCGGTCCCAGTGAGGGAAGATCCGGATTGGTAATACCTTTCATGTCCGGGATAAATAATCCCAAATCATAGGCATTGGTATTCAATACCCCGTTGCTGAAATTGATTTGAGTGGTATTGATATCGGGTAAGCCTTTCATAGACAAGGAACCCGTAATACTGGTATTGGCTCCGATATTTCCATTTAACCCGGCTACGGTAAAGTCTTCAATGGTTCCGTTAAAGTTGCCTCCCAGTGTAATCTGTTTATTCCATCCCTTTAGTTCAGGAGCAAAATAGGCAATATCATCGCTATGTATTCTGGCATTGGAGAAACGGGCAGTTAATTTTACCTGACCCAGAAAATGGGCAAAATCTTCATTGAAATCCCGGTATTGCATGGCATAGTAACTTCCCAACCTGCTTTTGTTGGTCTGCAAATCTAGGTTGTTGAACTCCATAATTTGAGGTGTAAACCGGATATTGGCTGCCAGCTTTTTTAACTCGAAACCGCTTCTGTCTTTAGCGCTTAGAACAGCTTTTGCTCTCATGGTATCTTTGTTCAGTACAAACTGCTTAAGATTTCCATTCAGTGCAGACAGTTCTATATGGGATTCGTCAAAGCCATCCGCTGCTTTATCTGTATTGCCTTCTATAAAAAGCCGCCCGCCTTTAATTTGTATATTCTTAACCTGAATGCCAATTTCCCCTGGATTAAAATAGTAAGACTTTCCATCGTAATACGGAATCACTTTTTTGAGTTTCGGTGGCCTTAATCCCTCCAGATTCTGAAGTATAACGTTGGGCTGAGTTAGTAAACATTCATTGATGATGTATTGATTGCGGTTAAAATCTATCTTTTCAGCATCAATAATCAAGGCCCCCAGTTCAATGGTATTTTGTGTTCCAACCCATAAATCATTCTGAAAAAAACGAATATTCTTCAGGTCGATTTTCTTCAGGTTCAGGTTAATATTATTTTTCTTTTTTTGGGTGGGAGTGGGGCTGCTGAAATAATCTGCAATATGCTGGTAGTTCCAGGTGCTGTCTTTTCGCTGAAGTTTTATTACCGCATTTTCAAGTCCTATGTATTTCAGTTCTACCTTGTCTTTTAAAAAGAACCAGTCTGTAATATTTAATTTAAGGCTGCCCGCATACAATAGCGTGTCTTTCTGTTTATCTCTCACCAATGTTCCATCCATGCTTAATTTGCTGAAGAAGGAAACACTTACTTTTTTAATACGTACTTCCGTGCCAAGCGCAACACTTAATTTCCCGGTTGCATATTTTACCAAAGCATTCTGCACCATATCGGTCTGAATGGCTATATACAGCAACAGTAATACAGATATGAGAATCAGTATTAGTTTTCTGAATATGTTGAGTGCTTTTTGCAGAATGCTGTGTTTTTCGAATCAATAAAGCAATAAAGATGCAATCATGATGCCATACTAATAATTAGGATTAATTCCTGTGTAATTAGCAGGTGTAATGGCTTTCAATTCTTTTTTGAGTGCAGCACTTATTTTCAGGGATTGGATAAACTGATGAATGGTTTTTTTATCAATTTTCTGTTTTCCTCTGGTCAGCTCTTTCAATGCTTCATATGGATTGGGGTAATTCTCCCTTCTTAGAATGGTTTGAATGGCTTCAGCTACAACTGGCCAGTTGTTTTCAAGGTCTTCCTGAATGGCTGCTTCATTTAAAATGAGTTTGGATAGGCCTTTTTCCAAAGACTGAAATGCAATCTGAATATGAGCAACCGGCACTCCAATATTTCTTAATACGGTTGAATCCGTTAAGTCTCTCTGTAAACGACTGATGGGTAATTTCCCGCTCAGGTGTTCTAACAGTGCATTGGCCATACCTAAGTTGCCTTCAGCATTTTCAAAATCAATAGGGTTTACTTTATGCGGCATGGCGGAAGAACCTACTTCTCCTTTTTTGGTTTTCTGTTTAAAGTAATCCATGGAAATATAGGTCCAGATATCCCTGCATAAATCTATCAGAATAT
>NZ_KI866530.1:628833-630641 GCF_000511175.1 Sediminibacterium salmoneum NBRC 103935
TTTAAAGTAATCCATGGAAATATAGGTCCAGATATCCCTGCATAAATCTATCAGAATATTGTTGATGCGCTTTAATGCATCAAAATGCGCAGCTATGGCATCGTAGTGTTCAATCTGTGTGGTAAACTGCATGCGCTGTAATCCCAGCGTTTCTTCCACAAATTTGTTCCCCATTGCTACCCAGTTCTTTTTTGGAAAAGCAATATAATGTGCATTGAAGTTTCCGGTTGCCCCCCCAAACTTGGCGGCATAGGGTATACTGGCAAAGAGTTCTATCTGGTTGTGCAATCGCTCAACAAATACCATGAGTTCTTTTCCCAAACGGGTAGGGGAAGCGGCCTGTCCATGTGTTCTGGCCAGCATGGGTACTGCCTTCCATTGATTGGCCAGGCTGTAAATACCATTCTGTAAATTAATTAAACCGGGCAGGTATTCATGTTCCATAGCATGCTTCCAGCTTAATGGAATGGCGGTATTATTGATGTCCTGCGAAGTTAGCCCAAAGTGAATCCATTCTTTTAAATAACCAATACCCGCTTTGTCTGCCTGTTCCTTTAAAAAATATTCCACCGCTTTTACATCGTGATTGGTGGTTTGCTCCAGTTGTTTAATATGCTGTGCGTCATCTATACTAAAGTTTTCCAGCATAGTTCTAAGGGCCTGCCTGGGCTTGGCTGCCAGCTTAAAAAAGCGCTGGTCTGCCAGAAAGAAAAAATATTCTACTTCTACTAAAACCCTGTATTTAATTAAAGCATATTCAGAAAAATAATCTGCTAAAGAGGCGGTTTTACTTCTGTACCTTCCGTCGATAGGAGAAATTGCGGTTAATTGAGTCAGTTCCATGGAATTTTATGTGGTAAACGTTAAATATTTAGATTTAATCTTTTCTTTGTACAAAAGTAGCTGAATTGAACAAGAAGATAAGAATTGGAGCCGTAAGTTATTTAAATACCAAGCCCATGATGCTGGGCATTAAGAGATCGGGACTGCTCGATAAAATTGAATTAACCGAAGATTACCCCGCCAGGGTAGCAGCTGACCTGCAAAATGACCGGATTGATATAGGATTAATTCCTGTTGCCATCATTCCTACTATACCCAATGCACAAATTGTTTCTGATTATTGTATTTCTGCGGAAGAAGATGTGGCTTCTGTGGCCATTTTCAGCGAAGTGCCTTTAAAAGAAGTAAAAACACTGCTGCTCGATTATCAAAGCCGGACTTCGGTAAACCTTGCCAGGATGCTGGTTCGCGATTACTGGCAACTGGACCTTCGTTTTGAAGCAGCCGGACCCGATTTCAGGGAACAAATCAAAGGAACTACCGCCGCAGTGGTAATTGGAGACCGTGCGCTTGAGCAGCGGTTACAATCCCCCTATATGTATGACCTGGCTACGGCCTGGAACAATTTAACCGGCTTGCCCTTTGTTTTTGCGGCATGGGTGGCCAATAAGCCGATTGATCCGGATTTTATTGATGGGTTCAACCGCGCACTGGGGTATGGACTTCAGCACCTGGATGAAGTAGTTGCTGATTTGTCTTTTGAAGCCTATGACCTGAAAACCTATTTTACAGAAAATATTCAATACCAACTGAACGAGGAAAAGCTAAAAGCAATTCAGTTGTTTCACGAAAAATTAAAGACCCTCAGCCCCATCAATCCGGCATGACACAAATAACGGTGATTAGTATATGTTTCAATAACCTGGCCGATTTACAGAGAACCTGTGCATCGGTTGATGCGCAATTGGTTTTTGCCGGATGAACACCTGATCATTAATGGATCAACCAGCCCTGATATTGCCAAC
>NZ_KI866530.1:630946-644890 GCF_000511175.1 Sediminibacterium salmoneum NBRC 103935
AAGGAATTGAACATGCCCGATTTCCATTGCTGCACTTATTGCACGCCGGAGATTGTTATGCAGGCAATGAAGTATTACAGGTAGTGAAGGAATTTTATAATGCTCATCCCCATATAAGCTGGAGCAGCGGGAATATCAAAGTTACCAGGGCCGGGGAAGAGATTGTGATTGGCAAACCCTTTAACGCTAACAAGCTTTACAGGGGTATGCGTAGTGTGGCACATCCCACCTGGTTTGTGAAAAAAGAAGTGTACGATAGGGTTGGCTTTTTTAATAATGCCTATAAAATTGCCATGGACTACGATTTAATGTGTAGGATTCACGCAGAACCTTACGCTTATATCAACCATACCATCAGTGTGTTTGATGATACAGGTATCAGTACTAAAAATTATGTGCAATCCCTGAAGGACAATATCCGGATTTATGAATCTTATTTTGGTTTTTCATTGCGGTGCAGAATCTGGCAATTGAGATTATATATTCTACACCTGCTATTGCAGACTCCCATTGGCAAATGGTTATTCCGAATTAAAAAAGCACTGGGCCTGGCCAATGCTTAATATTAAATTTCAATTTGCCTTTCGTTAAGGCTTAACAGCAGAACGTCCTGTTTCATCCATCCGATGAAGCATCAGCTGAATCTGGTGTTGCTGCAGGTATTCATCCACTGCCTTTTTAGAGCCTTTCCAGAATCCATAATCATCAATAATGAGAATGCCCTTTGAAACCAGCAAAGGATACAAGTGTTCCATTTCATGTTTGGTAGATTCGTACCAGTCGGTATCCAGTCTTAACAAGGCTGTTGTTCCGGGCAGATGGGAGGGAATGGTCTTCAGAATATCTCCTTGTATAAAATGAATTTTATTGGCAGGATAACCTGTACGTGCAATATTTTGTTTTACTTCTGCCAGTCCTGAATAGGCCCAAACCACACTTTCTGATTTTTTGGAAGCGTCCTGTTGTAACTGACTGGCAGCATCTCTGTTCAGCTGATCCACGTCTTCCTCTGTAGGAGCAGTCATGCCTTCGAATGTGTCGTATAAATACAATTCACGGTCTGTAACACCCAATGCCAGTAAAGTCTCGGCAATGGCCATCATAGAGCCACCTTTCCATACCCCGCATTCTACCAAAGCACCGCCAATATTGTTTTTAACCACATATTGAACACTCTCAATTAAACCATAAAGTCGCTCAGGACTCGTCATGGTATAAGGTCTTACTTTTTCAATAATAGTTGTATGGATAGGTTCAAAATCGGGTGGTAATTGCTTACTTTTTTCGTCCTGACCAAATAGTACTCTAAGTGCTTTAATGGGTTTAATCTTCATATATTTTTCTTGAAAACCGGTTTATGATTGTACCAGTGACTGGTATAATTCCAGGGTTTGCTGAGCTGTTTTATCCCAATTAAACTGGGCCGCTCTTGCGTGACCTTTTTGAATTAATTCCGTCTGCAAGGTACTATTATTCATCACCTCCCGAATTTTTTCTGTGATGTCATTTGTATTGTTAGGGTCTATTAAAATAGCCGCATCACCTGCAATCTCTCCGGTACTGGATCCCCCCGATGTAATTACCGGACAGCTACAGGCAAACGCCTCTATAATCGGCAATCCAAATCCTTCATATAAACTGGGATATACCAATGCAATGGCATGATTGTAAAGAGATGCCAGTTCTTCATCGGTAGGGATGGGCTGATATACCACCTGGCCCTGTATGCCCAAGAGGTTGAACAGATTTGTTTCAGAAGCCTTAAAGGGTCCACCGCCAGCACAAACCAAATAAAGAGTTGGATTTTCTTTTAAAACCGGCGCGATACTCTCTGCAAACCGCCTGAAGTTTTTATAAGCATATCTTTTTCCCGTATATAAAATATAGTCTGGCTCTATCAACCGGGTGAGACTGCGCCGTTCAATGTTTTTTTCAAAACTGTTGCCATGGTAAATGGTTTCAATTTTTTCTGCAGGTACTCCGCATAATTCAATTAAATCTTTACGTGTATTCTGAGACACTGCAATGATTTTTGAAGCCTGCTGTATATGTTTGGCTCTTACCGAAAGAATAGGTTCAAACTCTTTTTTGTCGCTGTGAAAGCGTTCGTCAATCATATCATGAATGGTAATCACCATGGGTCTCCCTGCTGTTCTGGACAAGGAAGATTTATTATAGTAGGTTGGATGAAATATATCGAAGGGTTGCATCCGTGAAGCAAAACTGTCGTAGACGTTAGACAGTAAACGGTTCAGGTCTTTCTTTCCTTTGAATTGCACTTCGTTCCAGGCAGTCTTTCCTCTTAATTGTTCCAGAAAAATATTGTCTGCCGATAAAATATCAAGCTGAATATGCATGCCTGGCTTTTGCTGAAGTCTTTGAATTAATTCAAAGAAATAACGGGAGATACCGCCATAAGGCTGTTCGCAAAAAATCTGATAATCATACCTAATTGTCATATTCCGTATCTTGCCTGCAATATTTGCGTTCACAATATGGTGCCTAAAAACTTCAATCCCTCTATTAAACATCCGCTTTATTTTATCAGAAAGGGATTATTCCGTAAAATTAGTTTTTATGCACCACAACTCAAGGGTAAACTACTCGACTTTGGATGTGGAGAAAAGCCTTATCAATCACTCTTCACGCAGGTTTCTTCCTATACAGGGTTAGATTACCAGGGGGAAGGGCATAATCACCAGAATGAAAATGTAGATTTTTTTTATGATGGCAAAACCATTCCTTTTTCAGATGAAAGCTTTGATGCCGTTTTCTCGAGTGAAGTATTTGAACATGTTTTCGGACTCTCGCAAATATTGCCTGAAATAAGCCGGGTTACCAAACCGGGAGGGCAATTGCTGATAACCTGTCCATTTGCCTGGGAAGAACACGAAATGCCGGTGGATTATGCCCGCTACACGCAGTTTGCGTTGAAAGATATGTTAGAACAAAATGGATATGAAATTCAGGTAATAGACAAGAACGGACATTTTGCACTGGCTTTGTTTCAATTATTTGTATTGTACATTCACGACCATTGGATGCATAAAGTTCCATTCTTAGGAAAATTCAACTGGTTTAAAAAAGGGGTTCGCCAAATTGGTATACCCATACTGAATGGCGGGTTTCGTTTATTTGAACCTTTCTGGCCTAAATCGGACCGGTTTTACTTAAATACGATTGTACTGGCTGTTAAAAAGCCCAACCTGTAAATTATGAAGAAGATAGTCTATACGGTTTGTTCGGCCAATCACCTGGCGCATTCCAAAACGATGGCCGACTCCTTTGTGGCCTATCATCCGGACTATACCTTGTATATCGTGCTGGTAGACAAAGCAGATAATCGCTTTGATTTAAATTCATTTAGGCCTCACAATATTATAGAAATCAGTGAATTAGGTATTCCTGAATTCGACTTGTTTACCCAACGCTATACGGTGATAGAACTCAACTGTGCGGTAAAGTCTTTTGCAGCCCAGTATTTATTTAGGAATTTTTCTCCAGATATTCTACTTTATATTGATTCTGATACATTGATTTATAATAAGTTATCTAATGTAGAGTTGTATTTAACTCAAAGTAATATTGTATTAACTCCCCATTATACAACCCCTCTTCCGGAAGACGGACTCTTGCCTAGAGAGCGGGATATATTGCGATCAGGGTTATACAATGCCGGTTTTATCGGATTCAGAAATAGCCCTGAAACAAATCGTTTTCTGAATTGGTGGTCAGGGCATATGCAAACAGAATGTCACTATAATTTTGAAGAAGGAATGGGGGTAGACCAGAACTGGCTGAACTGGGTGCCTTTGTTTTTTAATGGGGTTCATCTGGCTTCGGATCTGGGCTTAAATGTTGCCTACTGGAATTTACATGAACGCCTGCTCAGTGAAAAGAATGGGCAGTATTTTGTTAATGGAGAGCATCCTCTGTTATTCCTGCATATAAGTGGCTATCATTTTAAACTGCCAGATCAATTGTCGAGACACCAGAACAGACATGAGCTGATTTCACTTCCGGTATTACATTCCCTCTTACACGCCTATGCGGAAAAAGTAAAAAGCAATGGTTGGGAATTCTATGCAGGCTTGTCTTGTGCCTACGCTAAACCTGCGCAAAAAAGCAGAGGAATTATGAAGACAATCAATCAGTTATTAGCTCCAATTAATATTAAAATAAGCAAGGCTAAATAATGGCTGGCTACTGACCGGTTCTGCCGGTTACGACTGGTTTATTTTTTTGGCTTGTTTTTTATTGAATTCTGCAACTTCCCTCGGTAATACTTTTGTTTTGTTTTTTGCTGAACTGTCCGCAGCAGCATTGGGTTTATTCAACTTGCTGCTTGTTGAAGTATTCCCGGCCATTGAAATGCTGATGTCGGACTTCTCTGGTATTGGGGCATTTTCCCTTTCCGACTTTAACTGCCCCATGATGTATTCTTCAGATTCTATCAGCGACCCGGTGTTCGGATTATAGGATCTCCAAATCCCATGTTTAATAGCCCCTCCTTCATTTTTAACCACAATCCTTTCAAATTGCAGGGGATTGGCCGGATCAGGAACGTCTAAAGTGTCGAATGCCTTATTAGGATTAACAGACCTCCAGCTTTCCTCTCTTTCCAAACCTGCTAAAGTAAAATAGCTTTGTTTGCCATGAAGATTTCCCCAGCGATAATTTTCCTGTGCAATCAAATCGCCCATTAAATTAAATGTTCGCCAGACACCTTCCTTTTTGTCATTGATAAAAATGCCTTCCGATTCACTCCCGGGTTCGCCTCTTAACTTGGGAGTAGAGACAATCCATTTGCCTTGTTTCATTCCTTTATAATCGGTGCAATTAAGGGTATCTCCCTTGGCAGATAATTGATAGGTTTTACACTGTGCAAAACTGAAATTCACCGAAAAAATGAACAGTGGTAGCAATAGATGTCTCATATTACTTACATTGAGATTCGAAAATACTAAGCCGATATGAGAAAAACATTTTTATCGCTGTTAATGATTTCTTCATTTTTTGCCCAGGCACAGGTAAAGCCAACGCCAGCCAGTGAAAGACTGAAAAGTATTGAAATCAGAAAACAGCTGAGTACAGAATCCCCAGCCAATAAAACTGCCTTCAGAAATATTGGTCCAACCATTCAAAGTGGCAGGGTTGTAGACATGGATGTAAATCCTGCTGACCCTACCGAATTCTATGTAGCTTATGCAACTGGAGGATTATGGCAAACCACCAATAACGGGATGAGTTTTACCCCCATATTTGATTCCGAAGATATTATTGGAATAGGTGATATAGCTGTAAACTGGAAAACCCGTGAAATCTGGGTAGGTACCGGTGAAGTAAACAGCAGCCGTTCAACTTATGCAGGATTGGGTGTGTATAAATCTGCTGATAACGGTAAAACCTGGAACTGGATGGGATTGCCGGAAAGTCATCATATCGGAGAAATTAAATTGCACAGTACCGATCCGAATACTGCCTGGGTGGCTGTATTGGGACATTTGTACTCCCCCAATAAAGAAAGAGGAATTTATAAAACCACTGATGGTGGAAAAACCTGGAAGCACACTTTGTATATAGATGAAAATACGGGTGCTGTTGATCTGGATATTAATCCATCCAATTCCAATGAATTGTATGCAGGCATGTGGTATCGTACCCGTACTGCCTGGAATTTTGAAGAAAGCGGTAAGTCTGGTGGTATTTTTAAAAGCACCGATGGAGGTGAAACCTGGCAGAAGGTTTCTGTGGAAGGGGCTGGATTCCCTACCGGAGACGGAGTTGGTAGAATTGGCCTTGCTATTTATCCCAAGAACCCCAATATTGTGTATGCTGTTGTAGACAATAATGAATTAAGACCGGCTACCGCACGCGCTGCCAATAATGCAACTGCCGATACAGGTGCTTATACACTGAACACTTTTCAGGGTATTACCAAAGAACAATTTGCAGCTTTGGATGATAAGAAACTGAACAGTTTTCTTCGTAGTCCGAGATACCGTTTACCTGCAGAATATACAGCAGCATTTGTTAAAGAAGGAGTGGCAAGTGGCAAATACAACCCTAATGTAATTTGGGATTATTTGTATGATGCCAATGCGGCCATTACAGCAGCTGCCGTAAAAGGTTGTGAGTTATACAGAAGTGATGATGGTGGTAAAACCTGGAAGAAAACCCATAACGATCCTATCAATATTTATAGTTCTTACGGGTACTATTTTGGAAAAGTTTTTGTGAGTCCTTTAGATGAAAACAAAGTAGTGTTAACCGGAGTTGACTTATTAATGAGCACTGATGGCGGAAAGAAATTCAGTTCCATCGACGGCCCATCCGTGCATTCTGATCACCATGCTTTCTGGTTCAGCGGAACCAAAGAAGGCCATGTTATTAACGGTAATGATGGCGGTTTAAATATGAGTTATGACAATGGTAAAAACTGGTCTAATTTAAATTCTCCAGCTGTAGGCCAATTCTATGCCATTGAAGTAGATATGGCTACGCCTTATAATGTATATGGTGGTTTACAGGACAATGGTACCTGGTATGGTTCTAGCAAGAATATAGAAAATGTTGGCTGGCATAGCAACGGCAATTATGCTTATAAAAGTATTAATGGCGGAGACGGAATGCAGGTTCAGGTTGATTGGAGAGACAACCGTACCGTTTACAGTGGTTCACAATTTGGAAATTATAATCGTCAGTTAATTGGGGCTCCTGCTACCGGTGAGAGAGGTCCCAGAGGCACCATGGTAAAGCCCAACCGTGCTTTAGGTGAATCAGCATTGCGTTTTAACTGGCAGTCGCCCATTGTATTGAGCAGACATAACCAGGATGTATTTTACTTTGGTAGCAATAAATTTCACCGCTCTTTAAACAAGGGAGAAAATTCGGTGGCTATGAGTGGAGATCTTACCACCAATCCACAACAGGGAGATGTTCCATTCGGAACGCTGTCTACTATGAGTGAAAGCCCTAAAAGATTTGGATTAATTTATACCGGTTCTGATGATGGTATGATTCATGTAACCAAGGACGGTGGTTATAGCTGGACCAATATTAATGGCAAATTACCTAAAGGCTTATATGTAAGCAGAGTGGTTGCCAGCAAATTTAAAGAGAGCCGTGTGTATGTAACCTTGAATGGCTACAGAAACGATTATTTCAATGCATTGGTTTATGTAAGTGATGATTATGGTTCTACCTGGAAACAAATTGCCAAAGACCTTCCTTATGAATCTGTGAATGTGTTGAGAGAAGATCCTGTAAATGAAAATATTCTTTACATAGGAACTGACGGTGGACTATATGTTAGCATGAATGGCGGAAACAGTTGTGTAATGTGGAATAAAGGCTTGCCTTACAGCATTCCTGTTCATGATATTGCTATACAGTCAAGAGACAATGAAATTGTATTGGGTACACATGGCAGAAGCTTATATGTAGCCAGCTTATCTGAGATTCAGAAAGCAGCGAAATAATTTCTCCTGATTATTCTTCAATAGATTATTTAATATAAAAGTTCCGGTTGCTCAGGCGGCCGGAACTTTTTTTATGATCCAGCAATCCTGGCCGCCCATTTTGTAAGGGAAGGTCTGGCCATCCCAATATTGTTCTATTTTAAAATGGCTGCTTAGCAATCTGCTGAAAAATTCAGCATCATGATAAGTAGTCATTAAACGATGGCCTTTTTGTTTGAATGCAATCGTAAACACCCCATCTTTCTTTAATTGATTCAGTTGGGCCGTATTCAATTGGTGATAATAATTGTTACCATGTGTAGTTAATACCGCTATGGCATTGTCTTTCATGATTCGGTGTAACTCTGCAATCCACTTTGTTGTTTCTTCAGAAGGTATATGCGTAAACACAGATATGCCCCATATGCAAGTAAAGTAATGGGATGGATAGGGCAGGTACTCGTTAATGATTTGGTCAAAATAGACCTGATCAATATTTTTTTACACCATTCTATTATTGAAGCATCCAGATCTGCTCCGTAACATACGGCATCGGGGAGAAGCGAAGGAATATGTCGTATGATTCTTCCGGATCCAGTACCCCAGTCTAAAATAACTGGATTCTTCTGAATGCTGGCCTTACTCCATTCAATGAGCTCATTGGCAGCAAGCAATCCGTCCTGGTAATACTGTTGATAGTTGAGCTGGAAGGTATTAAAAAGCGCTCTGTCTGATGGAAAGACAAAGCGCTTGTATTTTTTTTGGAATTGGCGATTGCCAATATAGTTTCTGCATTGCTGGTAGCGGAAATGCAGTTCGTTCAGTAACTGGCTTGCACCTATAACATGAGAGAATTGTTTTCCTGCTTTTTTTACCAGCTTATTCATGCTGTAAAGTTACTTCTCCGGATATAACACAGCATGAATAATATTGCTGTTGTTTAACACCAGACCAGCCGCTTTGCGAATATCTTCAATGCTAACCTCATTTACAATTTTGGTATAATTCAATACTCTTTCCGGATCATTTTCAGAAAAATAGATGCCCTGCAATACATTGCTCCAATAGCGGTTGTCCTTGCTATTTACCGCATATTTTTCTAAAAGGGATTTTTTTACTTTATCCAGGTCTTTCTGCTCAGGTCCCTGTTGTTTAATTTTTTCAATCTCAGCATTGGCAGCAGTGGTTAGTTTGTCTACATTTTCAGGACCACAAGGCAATTGTAATGCCATGGTATATCCTTCATAAGGATATTTGGATACGGAACCATTAATGCCTCCGCCATAAATTCCACCAATCTTCTCTCTGAGCTCTTCAATAATTTTGATATTCAGAATTTCAGATAGCATTTCCGTGTGCAAAGCCAGTGATTCTGAATAGGCAATATTACCAGAGTACACATTGAATATAAAACTCTTGGGTTCCTTGCCTTTATAGAATTTCAGGTCTTTCTGCCCGGGCAGAATCCTTACGCCGTTGTCTTTAAACGCGCCCTTGGTTCCTTTGGATGGGAGTCCTCCAATATAAGTAGCCAGCAGCGGTTTTACCGTATTGACGTCTACATTTCCTACCATAATAAATGTATAATCACTGGCATCATTTGTTTGTTCCTTAAAAATTTCCATGGCTCTGTTCAGGTTTATCTGGTCAAAATCAGCCGCAGTAGGAACAGCGGAAGGAGCCAAGGGGTTATCGCCATACATTACTTTGTATACCGTGTCTATGAATGCAGTAGTTGGATCGGACATTAAAAACTGAATCTGAGATTTTGTTTTTTCTTTCCAGCTGTTGAATAAACTTTCGTCTTTTCTGATTTGTGTAAAGTTCAGATACATTAATTGGAACATGGTTTCCATGTCTTTGATACTGCTGTTTCCACTTACTCTTGTGCTTAGGGCATTTAATCCAACACTTGCATTGGCAATTTTACCAGAAAGGAATTTTCTTAGATCAACCGGGCTGAAAGCACCAATACCCATCTGCTGAATGGCAGCGGTGGCATAGGCTGCACTTTGCTTGTCATTAATACCATACCCATTAATTCCTCCTTTTTTAAATCCGGTCAGGATTATTTCATCCTGTTTAAAATTGGTATTCTTAATAATAACGCGGGTGCCGTTGCTATAAATTAACTCAGTAATGTCTAATGCATCGTTCTTCTTTTCGCTTACCAATTGACCTGCAGCAGGTGTTTTTTCTAATAAGGAACTGGCGATGGCTTTTTCTTCATAAGCTTTCAATGGGCTATTGGCCGCCGTCTGAATAGAAGCAATTAATTTATCTTTATTGGGTAATGTGAAATTGCTTTTCTCTGGTCCTTGTACGGAAACAAAAAGTTTTTCATTTTTCTTTAATTCATTGGCCAGTGCATTCACTTCTGCTAATTGAACACCAGGCATCAGGCTATTCTTATAATTGAATTCAGTTTCAATTCCAGGGATTGGCTCCTGTTGTAAGAAGTTTCGGATATATTCTTCTACCAGTACACTGGATTCTGTTTTGTCTCTGTTATTATAAGATCTTTCAATACTGGCGAGTTGTTGTTTTTTTGCTCTTTCCAGTTCGGACTGGGTGAAGCCAAATTTTTTAATTCTTTCAATTTCTGTAAGCATTGCCAATAAAGCAGTATCGGGTCCTTTAGGACCTGGAACAGCAAACCCGTTAAATGCTTCGTGTCCTCTTGCATATGAGCCAAAGTTGCCTCCTGCAAAACTGAAAGGAGGGTTGCTGCTTTGAGCCAGTTCATTCATCCGCTGGTTAAGCATGCTGGTAAATAAAGACTTTACAATGCTGCTTTTTCTATAATCTCCAATAGTGAGTTCCGGTTGGGTCTTTACAGTAGAATAATTCAACTCCACCGTAAAGTTAGTGGCTTCTTTATCGGTTACTACTATTCCGTCGTGTTGGGTTCTTGCCGGCACGGTTGCAAAAGTTCGGGGTCTTGGGTTGGCTGGATTTTTTAATCCCCCAAAATACTGTTGAATTAATTTTTCAGTGGCCGAAACATCAATATCTCCTACAACCATTACTGCCATTAAGTTAGGACGGTACCAGTCTGCATAAAAGCGCTTAATAGCACTGTGCTTGAAGGTTTTTAACAGGCTGTCTTTACCAATTGGCAAACGTTGTGCATACTTGGATCCGGCATATTGTTTCGGATAAATTTTACGGAACATTCTGTCTTCTGCACCTTTACCCAGTCTGCTTTCTTCCAGAATAATGCCTCTTTCATCATCAATCTGTTTTCCTTCAAAGCTCACGCCTCCGGCCCAGTCCTGCAAAATTTGCAATCCTTTGGTAAAGTTGTTGGGGTCGCTTAATGGGATAGGAAGAATATATACGGTTTCGTCAAAACCAGTATAAGCATTTAAATCAGCGCCAAAATCAACGCCAATGCTTTGTAGAAAATTTACCAGTTCATTCTTCTTGAAATTTTTGGTGCCATTGAATGCCATATGTTCTGTAAAGTGCGCAAGACCCAGCTGGTCATTGTCTTCTAAAATAGAACCGGCATTGACAACCAATCGCAGTTCTACTTTCTTTTCCGGCTTGGCATTCTGCCGGATATAATAGGTAAGCCCATTGGATAACTTTCCTATTTTCACTTTTGAATCTACAGGTATTTTCTCTGATAGATTCAGCTGTGCATTTGCGGTAAACACAGCTGTGAGGCAGATCAATAAAAAGATTCTGCTAATCATTCTTAATTTCTTCATATAATAAAAGGTTGTATCGCAAGATACAACCTCAACTTTATAGCTTCATAATAATATTAAAACTATTACGAATATTTTCTTACTTTAATGCCTCTTCTATCGGATGGCCGATGTTTCCACTGGGTTCCTGAATTTTTAAAAGGGAGGCCACAGTAGCAGCAATATCGTGCATGTATACTCTTTTGCCGGATCTGCCTTGTTTTATACCAAATCCGTACCATAACAATGGAATATGGGCATCATAGGAATACCAAAGACCATGGGTAGTTCCAGTTGCACTTCCATCAATATAACCAGACTTTAAAATCATTTGGATGTCTCCGCTTCTGTTATACAGGAATCCGTTGGCTACTTTTTCCCTTAGGTATTGCGGCATTGGGGTAGTTAAAATTTCACTGGTTGGGAAAGCATTTAGTATATAATCTTTCTTCATCAGGTAATTTACCATGAACTGGTTGATGGCTTTTTTATCAGCATTTACACTGTCCAGTAAATCCCTGTTATAATGTACCTGATAGTTGTAAAGACTTACTACTGCTTTGTCAATGCCAAATTTGTTTTTAATGGCTTTGTTCATTTCATCCATGGCTGCTTTGTCATCCAGTGTACCACCTGGCAATTTGTTTTCTTTCATGAAACCAGGCACATGTGCAACGGCATGATCTGCACTTAAAAATGCAGTGTATTTTCCTTTACCAACAGTTGCGTCTAAGAATTCAAAGAACTTGCCCAGCTCTTCGTCTAGCTTTATATAGTTATCTACTACTTCCCATGAGTTAGGACCAAAACTATGACCTACGTAGTCTGGAGATGAAAAACTAACGGCAAGCATATCTGTAATGGCGTCTTTGCCTAATTCTTCGGCCAATACTGCCGCTTTCGCCATTTCGGCCGTTAATGTGTTACCCCATGGAGAGCCCACTACTTTTGAAAATCCTTCGTTTTCCTTTCTGGATAGATCATAAGGCAATTTGGTTTGATTGGCGCCAAAAGGTTTGCCTTCATAAATTTTTTCATCAGCAGTAGCATACTGCAGGTAAAGCTGATCGGCCAGTGATTTGTTCCAGCCTAATTTGCTTAGTGAATCAGGGACCTGTCTGTTATTAAATTTAGCAACCCACTCCGGTAATTCTTTATAATAGTAAGTACTGGTAATGAAATTTCCCGATTTAGCATCGAACCAGTAAGCGCCGTTGGCGCTATGACCTGCTGGCAAAATAGCACCACGGTCTTTTATAGCTACCCCAATAACTTTACTTTTAAAATTGGTTGCCATTCTTAATTCATCGGCAATGCTGGTAGTAAGCATATTTCTGGGACTCATTTTTCCATCGCTCGCACCTTTGGCACCCACACCCTCTACGGTTCTGTCTTCGCTGCAATAGACGGTTCTTTTTAATAAAGCGTCGTACCAGGCATTACCGGTTATACCATGAACAGCAGGTACGGTTCCTGTATAAATTCCAGTATGTCCGCAAGCAGTAACAGAAGGAGTATAACCAATCTGACAGTTATCGTTGCTGAATCCCTGATTCATCATTCGCTTGAAACCACCATTAGATTTAAACAAGGGTGCAAAACGCTCCAGGTAATCCCATCTCATCTGGTCTACCACAATTCCTACTACCAGTTTAGGGGCTTTTTCCTGATTTGGATTAACCTTGCCAGTTTTCTGAGCTAGTGCCGTATTCCCAATTAACAATGCTATACCCATTGCTTTGATGAATTGGCTGTTTAATTTGAATGTGTACAAAGTGCTTGATTTAATAATTTGAAAGATTGCAAGATACTGCTTGTGCCAGAATAAGCCTTGTGCTTTGGTGCTAATTTATTAAATTTGCAAAAAATTTAATCTAACCAATCCCCATTGTTTATGGCAGATATTTTTGAGAAATTATTGAAGAATGCCGGTCCATTAGGTCAGCACCGCGAACGTGCCCATGGTTATTTTGCCTTCCCCAAATTAGAGGGAGAGATAAACAGCAGAATGAAGTTCAGAGGAAAGGAAATGATTGTATGGAGTCTGAATAATTACCTGGGTCTGGCCAATCATCCTGAAATTAGAAAAGTGGATGCGGATGCTGCAAAGGAATTTGGTTTGGCTTATCCAATGGGGGCAAGGATGATGAGTGGAAATTCCAATTATCATGAACAACTGGAAAGAGAACTGGCAGCGTTTGAACAAAAAGAAGATGCCATTCTGATGAACTTTGGTTATCAGGGAATCATGAGTGCCATAGATGCTGTTTGTGGCAGACATGATGTAATTGTTTACGACGCAGAAAGTCATGCATGTATTATTGACGGTTTGCGTTTGCATCCTGGACACCGCTACGTATTTAAACACAATGACGTAGAGGATTGCGAAAAGCAATTGGTGAGAGCTACCCAATTAATAGAAAAGCAAAAAGCAGGTGGAATTCTGGTGATTACAGAAGGCGTTTTCGGTATGGCCGGAGACCAGGGTAAATTAAAAGAAATTGCTGCCTTGAAATCAAAATATCAATTCCGTTTATTGGTAGATGATGCCCATGGTTTTGGTACTTTGGGTAAAACAGGTGCGGGTGCCGGAGAAGAGCAGGGATGTCAGGATGCCATTGATTTGTACTTTTCTACGTTTGCGAAAAGTATGGCATCTATTGGGGCATTCCTTGCCGGAGATAAAGCCATTATTGATTTTATCCGTTACAATATACGCAGTCAGATTTTTTGCCAAGAGTTTGCCAATGCCTATTGTAATTGGCAACCTGAAAAGGCTGGAAATGTTG
>NZ_KI866530.1:645393-651432 GCF_000511175.1 Sediminibacterium salmoneum NBRC 103935
CAGGTCAATTGACCTGGTTTTTTTATTAGTATGTTACGAAGGATTAAAGTTGATTCAATCCAAAGGGGCGAACTTATAATTTGCTGATGAGTTCTTTTGCCATTCTTACATAGTCTGCATTCTTGGCTTCTGTAGCAATGCTGATACATTTTTCTGCACTTGCTTTAGCGTCCGCTTTCTGACCCATGTCTTTCTGAATCTTTGCAGTTAATAAGAACAACCAGAAAGCTTTTGGATTGGCTTCAGTTGCCTTGTTTACATTCTGTAATGCTTTTGCATAATTCTTTTCCCACTCATAGTAGAAATTAGCAGCTGCCTGGTAAACATTTGGGTTTACTTTTTCAGCACTTAATGCTGCTTCTACCTGTGCACGCAATCTGTCTTTTACGTTGGTGCTGATAGGGATGCTTACGGCTACCTTACCCCAGCTCAATTGCAAATCAATGCTTTCTGCTTCTACGTTGGCAAACTGGAAACTGAATGTTTCGGTATTGCTGGTTGTTTTTGCTGCTTTAACCTTGAAGCGAACCACGTCTTCACTTTGTTTATATCCATCGGTACCCCAGTTATTCAAACCTTTGTTTACCACTACTTCCCAGTAATCAACTCCAGGTACAGTATATAAAACATAAGCTCCGGTATCTAAGGTTGTTCCACCCATGGTTACTTTATCAGAAAAATGAATTCTGGTGGCAGCATTTGCACCCGTTCTCCATAATTGATTCAATGGAACCAACTCTGAATTTTCTTTTAACATTGCTCTGCCCTTTACATTGGGACGGGAATAAGTTAATTCAATTTTTCCCATACCAAAATCCTGAGAGATTTTCTGTGTGGTACTAGGCTGGGGCATTCTTATTTGTGCAAAACCCATTACGCTGCTCAATAAGGCAGCTGCAAGTAAAGTCTTTTTCATATCATTAAATGTTTGAACGTCAAACTTAGTTCTTCCCCTTCAAATGCCGCAATTTTTTTAGAAAAATCGGAAGATTGTTTAACGATTTAACAAATTGGTTATTTATATCCGGGATGAAATCGTTGAAGCGTATCCCTTAAATAATTATTGTCGAGGTGCGTGTATATTTCTGTTGTGGTAATGCTTTCATGCCCCAGCATTTCCTGAACAGCTCTTAAATCTGCACCGCCTTCCACCAGATGGGTGGCAAAAGAATGACGAAAAGTGTGTGGCGATATGCTTTTGGTGATACCTGCTTTCAACGCCAGGTCTTTAATGATGTAGAAAATCATTACCCTGGATAATCCCTTACCTCTGTTATTCAGAAATAAGTAATCTTCATATCCGGGTTGTATAGCCTGATGTACCCTAACCTGATCCTTGTAAATTTTAATGCATTTTATGGCTGAGCTCCCAATGGGGATTAATCTTTCTTTATTTCCCTTTCCAATTACTTTGATGAATTCAACGTCCAGATAGAGTCCTGATATTTTTAAACCCACCACTTCACTAACCCTTAAGCCACAGCTATACATGGTTTCCAGTATGGCTGTGTTTCTGGGTCCTTCCGGCGTACTTAAATCAATTTGCTGAATGATACTTTCAATTTCGTTGAAGTGTAAAGTGTCGGGCAATTTTCTTTTTGCTTTGGGAACAGTAAGCAAAACAGAAGGATCGCTGGTGCAAATTTGCTCAATGATACAATACTTAAAAAAACTCCGGATGCCGGAAATGATTCTGGACTGAGAGCTGGCAGTCATTCCCAGCTGATTGATCCACTGTATAAATGCCTGTAAGTCTTTTAAAACAATATCAGATGGTGCTTTTTGTTGTTCTAAAGTAGCTAAGAAGCTGGTTAGCATTTCAATGTCATGCAGGTATGCTTCTACGGAATGTTCACTAAGTGATTTCTCCAGTTGCAGATAAGCTTTGAATCCTTTTTTATACGCTGTCCACATGGTTGATAAAGATAACAGCTATATCATTATATTCGTGTTTATGTTAGTTAATCTTAGATCCTTTAAGCAGAAAGTACGTCATAACGCCAAAAGCATGAAGAAGTTTTTGGGTAAGATTGAAAAGAATCCCCCTAAGGGTTTGGATAAAATGGCAGAAAAAGTAGATGCCGAAGTTTGGAAGGAAGTAGATTGCCTTAGCTGCGCCAATTGCTGTAAGTCGATGAGCCCTACTTTTAATGCAAAAGATCTCAAGCGCATTGCTGCTCATTTGGAAATGTCGGTTGCAGAGTTCAAGGAAAAATGGTTGTACTTTGAAGAGGAAGATGGTGATTGGATGAATAAAAAACAACCTTGCCAGTTTCTGAATCTGACCAATAATATGTGCAGTATTTATGAAGTTAGACCAGAAGATTGTTCCGGTTTTCCGCATCTGAAAAAGAAAAAGATGGTAGAATATATTCATGTGCACCAACAGAATATTGACTACTGTCCGGCTACCTATAAAATGGTTGAGAAGTTTCAGGACTTACTCAAAAAGTAGCCTGGCAATTCTGCCGCCACCGCCGGCAAGGAAAACAGCGTTTCCTTTTTTGGCTTTTTGCACCACATGAAAGCTGAGTTTACTGATATTGTTCCAATGCATGCCACCATCGCGGGAAATATCAACGCCCGAAGTGCCGCAGCTGATTAATGTATTTTCATTGAGGTAATTAACACTGGATTTATAACCATGCGGGGGTATAACGGGTTGAGTAAAATGGATGCTTTTTCCGAACTCAACTTTTACTGCATTGCCCTCTCTAACGGTATCTCTGGCAAAATCTCCGCCTACAATAAAGGCAAATTTGCCGGAAGGACTGATGTCTATGGAATTGGCTCCTGTTGATTCTTTTCCCTGCAAAAGCGGTAATGCATAGCTGTCCCGCTGATCTCTAGCATTGATGATTCTGGAAGCCTTTCCACCTGTAACCATCCAGGTAGCCGATTTAAATTGTTTGTCTGATGAAACGATTTGCAGGTTAGTTCCACTGGAGGCAAAAAAAGCTTCCCCTTCCTGCAAAGGAATTCCATCTTTAAGTTGGTTTTCCCATGTTTCGCCTTCATTGTTACTTGTAGCAAAAAAAGCTTTGCCGTTGATTGGGTCACCCACAACCTGAATGTTTTTTCCCTTTGCATGCATGGCATCTAAAAACATGCCCTTGGTACTGTCATTAAAAACGGTGTACCAGCTGTTGCCACCGTCTTTTGTTTTTAAAATCATTGCTGGTTCGGCAATGGCCATAATAATGGCAACCTGGTCGCTGTAAGCTTCTATGTCTCTGAAATCTCTTTTCTCCAATCCGGGAACCTGCATCCATTGAATATTTTTTCCTCCATCGATAGATTTGCCCACCATGCCATTGCTGCCACTGACCCAGAATATTTGGTCTGATACCACACTTAATCCACGGATACTGATCTTGTTGCCCTGTGTTAATACCTCAATACCCGGATGGGTTTGCGCGGCCACTCCAAAACAGCAATGAGCCAGGATGGCTACTAAAAATATTTTTAAATATGACTTCATACCTTCATTTTTGCGCTTGTTAAATTAGGTATATGCAAATCAAACGGACTGCCTATACTTTACCAAGTTAAATTAAATTATTCTCAATATAAATTCAGACGAATGATTCCTTACTGGATGAGCAGAACCCAGTTATTGCTGGGAGATGAACCCATTGAAACCTTGCAGAAAAAACATGTGCTCGTGGTTGGTTTAGGTGGTGTGGGTGGTATTTGTGCGGAAATGATTGCCAGGGCAGGTGTGGGTAAAATGACCATTGTAGATGCAGATACCGTTGACTTAAGCAATACCAACCGTCAGATTCCGGCCCTTCATTCTACTGCCGGCAAACTAAAGTCGGAAGTAATGGCCGAAAGATTAAAGGACATTAATCCTGATATTGAATTGATTGTAAAGTCTATTTACATTAAAGATGAAATTACGGGTGAGCTGCTTGATGAAGCCCAATATGATTTTGCAGTGGATTGCATTGATACATTGTCTCCCAAAGTGTATTTTATTAAAGCCTGCCTCGACAGGAAAATACCGATGGTGAGTTCATTGGGGGCAGGTGGAAAAGTAGATCCTTCTCAAGTAGTAATTACAGATATTTCCAAAACCTATCAGTGTAACCTGGCGAGTTATGTTCGGAAAAAACTGCACAGTTTCGGAATATACAAGGGCGTAACCGTGGTGTTCAGTGCCGAAAGAGTAGATCAGTCCCGCATTATTGAAACCGAAAAAGCCTATCCCAAAAAGTCTATCATCGGTACCATTTCCTATATGCCTGCCATTTTCGGATGCATGGCCGCCAGCGTGGTAGTCAGGGGTTTATTGAAACAGGAAGATTAGTGCTGGCAGATTAATACAAAAGATAAGGCTCAATGGCTTTATTCCAGCCGGGTACAGATGTAATTTTTGTGCATTGTTGCAGAAACGAGGGCATCGGTAACTCATATAATTTTTCTGCATCGGCTATTCCTGTAAGTTTGTCCAAATGGTTTATTCCATTTGGGTTCACATAGGTTTTATATCCTGCCCATGCAAAGGAATCGGGTTGCATGTCTTTAATGATTCTAATTAAAACCAACCCAAAGAAAACGGGTTTGAATGTATCCGGATACTTCACTTTAAAATGAACCCCATTGCATTGTTCACCTGCGAATTTGGCATCCTGCGGAATAAAATGAACTGGTTTGGCTTCCAGTTCTTCACCAAACAATTGATTGATTTGTCTGGCCAGTTTTTCATGTTGCAACCAGGGTGCACCAACTGCTTCAAAAGAAAAATCGGTGGATCTTCCTTCAGAAAGATTCGTGGCTTCCAGTAAGCAAAGTCCGGGATATAGCAATAAAGACTCCGCAGTTTGTATAGCAGGAGAAGTAGGAACAAAAGGTATTTCCCAATCGGACTGGAACATCGACCTGCTCCAATGCTGGCAGGGTATCACCGTAAGGTCGGTTTTAATCCCCCTGGTTTCATTGAAATACAAAGCCAATTCTCCTAAAGTACAACTATGGCGTAAAGGAATATTCCATCTGCCGATAAAAGAGGCACAGAGTTCCTCCAGAAAAGGACCTTCCTGTAAATCGGCCAATCCGGAAATGGGGTTGGGGCGATCCAGTATAATCAGGGGCTTCCGGTATTTTGCACAGGCTTCCAATAAATAACTAAGCGTCCACAAGTAGGTATAAAATCGAACCCCCACATCAGGTACATCAAAAACCAGACAATCCAGATCTTCCAAATCTGTTTGATCCGGAGCTAATTTTTGTCCATATAAACTAATGACAGGCAGGTCGGTTAATTCATCAACGCCATTGTGCATAGGCGCCCCATCTGCTCCTTTTACATTCAGGCCGTGTTCCGGCGAAAACAGTTTACGGATATTAAATCCGGCCTGTTGCAAAACCAGTCTGGTAGGCTCAATTGCATGTGTGGTGGCTGCTTCATTGGTTACTAAGCCAATTTTACTCTTCTTCCATTCAACGGCAGCCAATTGTAACAGATGATCAATTCCAAATAGTACAGACATATTAAACGGGTTACTGGTCTTTGCTAAAGTGCATTTCATCTTTCAGGGCCTCCACCACATTGAATATGATAGGACAGCGATCATAATGCATGAAGGTGGTAAAAATTCTTCGCTTGAAATGAGGCATATGCAAGGCCGGAAATTCCTTGCATCCCTCAAAGCGGTATTCGTAAACGGAACATTTATTATCAGATAAAAAAGGACAGGGCATCCGGTTCATAATCATTAAACCATTGCTGCCTTTTTCTAAATAGGCTTCATCAAAATCAGATCGGTTCATTTTCAGGTGTCCGGACAATCGGTCTGCTTCGCCCTCGTTCAGGCAAACCATTAAACTTTTGCAGCAATTGCCACAGTCTGTGCAAGAGATGGTTGGACTAATCAGCGCATCCAGTTCCTGAACTTTGGCATCTATTTCCTCGTCGTTGAATTCCTTGATAAAAGCGCTAAAACGATCATTTTCCTGCTGGTGACTGGCGGCGTATTCGGCCATCATGGTTAAATTGGTCTGGGGCTGAAAAGGGCTTTTCATTGATGCAAAGGT
>NZ_KI866530.1:651721-660864 GCF_000511175.1 Sediminibacterium salmoneum NBRC 103935
AATTGGTCTGGGGCTGAAAAGGGCTTTTCATTGATGCAAAGGTAGGATTTGGGCTATAAAATCCACCAAAAACAACGATTTATCCACATAAAAAGCCCTTTTGTAGATAATAAAAATTGGGCTGCGATTTGAGGGACTTAGATTTGCCGTTAGCAATATTAGACTTAAACAGGAATTATGGCAGAAGACAAGAATTTGGTAAAATACGATGAGGACAGTATCCGGTCACTCGACTGGAAGGAACATATCAGGCTTCGTCCGGGTATGTATATTGGTAAGCTGGGAGATGGCTCTGCTGCAGACGATGGTGTGTATGTACTAATCAAGGAAGTGATTGACAACTGTATTGATGAATACACCATGGGGCATGGCAAACAGGTTGAATTGACCATTGAAGGGAAAATGGTAACGGTAAGAGATTATGGCCGTGGAATTCCATTGGGGAAAGTGGTGGATGTAGTAAGTAAAATTAATACTGGTGCCAAATACGACAGCAAGGCTTTTCAGAAAAGTGTAGGGTTAAACGGAGTGGGTACCAAAGCAGTAAATGCTTTGAGTAGTCATTTCTCTGTTACTTCTTACAGGGACGGCAAAGCCAAAACAGCTGAGTTTGAAAAAGGAGTTTTGGTAAAGGATCACAAGGAAACCAAATCGGATGAACCCAACGGTACATTGGTGCAGTTTACACCGGATGATACGGTATTCAGGAATTTCCATTTTATTCATGAATATTTAGATAATCAGTTGTGGAACTACTGTTATTTGAATGCAGGTCTTGCCATGCATTTCAATGGCAAGAAATACGTGAGTAAAAACGGATTGCTCGATTTATTGCAGCGCAAGACCAATCCTGATGAGTTGCGTTATCCAATCATTCATTTAAAAGGGGATGATATTGAAATTGCTATTTCGCATAACAACGATTACGGGGAAGATATTTTTTCCTTTGTAAACGGACAATATACTACGCAGGGCGGAACCCACCAGCAGGCTTTCAGGGAAGCATACGTAAAAGTTATCAGGGATTTTTTCAAAAAGGATTACGATGCCTCTGATATCAGAACCAGTATTGTTGCTGCTGTTTCGGTTCGGGTACAGGAACCGGTTTTTGAAAGCCAGACCAAGACCAAGCTTGGTTCTCAGAATGTATCTGAAGGCGGACAGAGTATGAAGTCTTTTGTGCTGGACTTTTTAGCCAAGGAACTGGATAATTTCCTTCACAGAAACCCGGCTACTGCGGATGCGTTAAAAAAGCGCATAGAGCAGAATGAAAGAGAGAGAAAGGAACTGGCTGGTATTAAAAAGCTGGCCAATGAAAGAGCCAAGAAAGCCAATCTGCACAACAAGAAATTAAGGGATTGCAGGGTACATCTGAATGATGAATTGCCGGCTAAGAATAAGGAAGCATTTATAGCACTGCAAAAGGATACTACCATTTTTATTACCGAGGGCGATAGTGCGAGCGGTAGCATAACCAAAAGCAGGAATGTTGATACCCAGGCTGTTTTCAGTTTGCGCGGTAAGCCCCTGAATTCATTTGGGGAAACCAAGAAAGTGGTTTACCAGAATGAGGAATTTAATCTGTTGCAACATGCTTTGAATATTGAAGAAGGATTGGAAGGATTGCGTTATAATAATATTGTAATAGCTACTGATGCCGACGTGGATGGTATGCATATCCGTTTATTGCTGATGACTTTCTTTTTACAGTTCTTCCCTGACCTGGTTAAAAAAGGACATGTTTATATTTTGGAAACGCCATTGTTCCGGGTAAGAAATAAACAGGAGACCATTTACTGTTACGATGAATCCGAAAAACAGGCGGCATCTGCGAAACTGGGGAATAAGCCCGAGATTACCCGTTTCAAAGGGTTGGGTGAAATTTCTCCGGAGGAGTTCGGTCGTTTCATTGGAAGGGATATGAAATTACAACCCGTTATTTTAGAACAGGGTGATCATATACAGGACTTTCTGGAATATTATATGGGTAAGAATACCATGGAAAGACAGGAGTTTATTATTAATAATCTGAAAGTTGAACTTGATTTAGTTGACTAATAAAAAGGAATAGATGATTCATATTGTATTTGAGGCGGCCAATGTAAAAGTGCTTCAGTCGGCCATGGAACTGGACGAAAGTTTGCAGGGCGAAGTCATGGAAATAAAGGATGATTTTGCAGTAGGACCTGTGGAGGATATTTATGCAACAGAAGGTTACCAGCAAAGAAGAGACTGGTGGAAAGAAGTGCTGGAGCATTCACCCTACGAAAATCAACTGGATATTGTAGACGATAAAATGACAGTGCATCAGTTGATAAAGCAGCTGCAGGAAGACGAGAATCAGGAACTATGGATCTGGATGGGACAGAATGCCCACGATGTTTGCGGATATTACTGGCTAATGAGTCAGCTGGCTGAATTCGCTGGTAGAATTCAGGTTTTGTATCTGAACAATCTTCCTTTCTTTAACGAGAAAGGAAATATATTTTATCCAACACATTTGCATCAAATTCAGCCAAGAGAATTTACAAAAGCCAAAAAGCTGGCAAGGCCCATTACTTAAGTGAATTTGAAGTGGATCCGGACGAGTGGAAAAAACAATGAGAGAAAATGCCCTTGTACGTTTTTTAGAAGGTGGTAAAAAGATAGTAGCCAAAGAAGTTCAGTTTTTTGATAAATATCTTTTGGCTCAAATTGGTAAAGACGCGCAGAAGCTAAATAAAATTATTTCTACTGCACAAAGTAAAATGCCGGTTCAGACCGGAGATGCTTTTCTGGTATGGCGTTTAAGAAGTCTTGCGAATGAAGGAAAGCTGACGGTTCAGGGAGATTTTACAAAGGGCTGGAAAGAAATTACTTTTCAGCTTACTGCTGAATAGTTCGAATGAAGTTACAAGCGTTAGAATAAATTAAGTTGGTTGTATTAAGGATTAAGCATGGCAAAAGAGAAAATAGACAGAAGGGTTTTTGAAAATGAAACCGGTGTTCAGGGACAGTATAAAAATTGGTTCCTGGAGTATGCATCGTATGTAATTTTGGAAAGGGCAGTACCTGCATTGGAAGATGGGTTGAAGCCGGTGCAGAGAAGAATTCTTCACTCCATGAAAGAAATGGATGATGGTAGATTCAACAAAGTGGCCAATATTATCGGGCAAAGCATGCAGTATCATCCGCACGGAGATGCCAGTATTGGAGATGCATTGGTGAATTTGGGACAAAAGGATTTACTTATTGAAACTCAGGGTAACTGGGGTGATGTAAGAACAGGCGATGCTGCTGCGGCTTCCAGGTATATTGAAGCCCGTCTTTCCAAATTTGCACTGGAAGTTGCTTTTAATGCCAAAACAACAGAGTGGCAGTTGAGTTATGATGGCAGGAAAAACGAGCCTGTTAATCTTCCGATGAAGTTTCCATTGTTGCTTGCCCAGGGTGCAGATGGTATTGCCGTAGGCTTGTCTACTAAAATATTGCCACATAATTTTTGTGAACTGATTGATGCTGCAATTAAACACTTAAAAGGAAGGAAATTTGAATTGTATCCGGATTTTCAAACCGGAGGAATGATTGATGTTGCCGCTTATAATGAAGGAAAAAGAGGGGGCAAAGTTCGTGTGCGCGCACATATTGAAGAGCTGGATAAGAAAACATTGGTTATCAGGGATGTGCCCTATGGAGTAACTACTACTCAGTTAATGGAGAGCATTACCAAGGCCAATGATCAGGGAAAAATCAAGATTAAAAAAGTTACGGATGTAACAGCCAAGGAAGTTGAAATACATATTGATCTGGCAACCGGTATTTCACCTGATATCACCATTGATGCCTTATATGCATTTACCGATTGTGAAGTAAGTATTTCTCCCAATGCCTGTGTAATTGAAGCGCACAAACCCCGCTTCATGGGAGTTCAGGAATTGCTGAAGTCTTCGGTAGATCTTACCAAGGGATTGTTGAAGAAAGAACTGGAAATTAAACTGGCAGAGTTAGAAGATAAGTGGCATTATACTTCTCTGGAAAAAATATTCTTTGAAGAAAAAATCTATAAGGAGCTTGAACAAAAACATGCTACCTGGGAAGAAGTGATTGCTGCCATAGACAAAGCATTCGGGCCTTTCAAGAAAAAACTGAAAAGACCTATTGAGAGAGAAGATATTTTAAAACTGACAGAGAAGCCCGTAAGAAGAATTTATCGCCTCGATATCAATGAGCTGAATAACCAGATTAAAAATATTGAAGCGGATATTCAGCAGGTAAACCATGATCTGGAGCACCTGACTGATTTTGCCATTGCTTATTACGACAACCTGTTAAAGAAATTTGGTAAGGGCAGGGAAAGAAAGACAGAGATTAAAGAATTTGATACCATTCAGGTGAAGCATGTTGCCATTGCCAATACTAAATTGTACATTAACCGGGCAGAAGGCTTTATAGGTACAGGTCTTAAAAAGGATGAATTCTTATGTGAATGTTCCGACTACGACGATATCATCGCCTTTACTAAATCGGGCATCATGAAAGTGATTAAAGTTTCCGATAAAACCTTTATTGGAAAAGACATTATTCATGCCGCTATTTTTGTAAAAAATGATGAGCGCACTACTTACAATATGATTTATCTGGATGGCAAATCGGGTGTGAGTTATGCAAAGCGTTTTAATGTTACAGGAGTAACGCGAGACAAGGAATACGATTTAACCAAGGGTACAGATAAAAGCAAAGTGCATTATTTTTCTGCTAATCCAAACGGAGAAGCAGAAGTATTGAAAGTGGTATTGAGTCCTAATTGTACGGCCCGTATTAAGGAGCTGGATTTCTATTTTGAAGAACTGGAAATCAAGGGAAGAGGAAGTATGGGTAATCAGGTTACAAAGTATCCTATCAAGACTGTTAAACTAAAAGAAGCAGGTAAGAGTACATTGGCTGGAAGAAAACTCTGGTTCGATGATAAGTTCGGCAGATTGAATACGGAAGAAAAGGGTCAGTATCTGGGTATATTTGAAGACGAACGCATACTGGTGATTTATCAGGATGGTTCTTATGAATTAACCGATACAGAAATTACGCAGCGCTTTGAACCTGAAAAAGTGGCATTGATAGAACAGTTTAATCCGGAGAAAACCATAACGGCCGTGTATCTGGATGCTGAAAAAGGACAATACAATATCAAGCGTTTTAAAATTGAAACCAGTACGCTGAAAACCCAGTTCACCTTTATTAAAGAAGGGAAAGACAATCGCCTGGAAGCGGTTACCACAGAAACAGAGCCAATCCTGGTGGTGCAAACCGGACGAGGGCAGCAAGTACGCAAAGCCAAATTTAAAGTGGCTAAAATGGTGGAAGTGATGGGATGGAAAGCGGTAGGAGCTAAACTGACCGATTTTAATAAGAGCATAGAAATGGAGTGGGAAACAAGACCCCCGGCCGATACAGCTCAAACCGAATTATTTTAATTCAGCCATATGGAAAATATTCAAGTAGGTCAATATAATACATTAAAAGTGAGCCGTAAGGTAGACTTTGGATTCTATCTCGAAGATGGTGCTGAAGGAATTTTGTTGCCGAAAAGATTTGCGCCCAAAGACCTGAAAATTGGGGATGAACTGCGCGTTTTTGTTTATCACGATTCGGATAATCGGTTAATTGCCACTACGCAGGAACCCAAAGCAGTGGTAGGTGAAATTGCCAAACTGAAAGTGGTGTCTGTTACCAAGCAGGGAGCTTTTTTAGACTGGGGATTAATGAAGGATTTATTTGTGCCGGTTTCTAAGCAGATTTCCGGAATGCGGATGGGCGGCTCTTATCTGGTGATGCCCTATATTGATGAAATGACGGGTCGGGTTGCCGCTACAGAGAAGATTGAAAACCTCATGAGCAATGATGAATTAACGGTAAAAGAAATGGAACCGGTAGATCTGTTTGTTTACAGAACTTCAGAGCTGGGTTATGTGATGATCATTAATAACAAACATATCGGCATTCTTCACGGCAATGAAGTTTTTCAGAAACTGGAAATAGGAGATAAGGTTAAAGGGTTTATAAAAACCATCAGACCTGATAATAAAATTGATGTGGTGTTGGGCAAGCCCGGGTTTTCTAAAGTGGAAGATGAGGGACAGAAAATACTTCAGCTTCTTCGTGAAAACAATGGATACCTTCCCTATAACGACAAGTCTGATCCCACTGATATCTATGATTTCTTTGGTATGAGCAAGAAAGCTTTTAAAATGACCACCGGTAATTTATACAAGCAGAAATTAATCAGTTTTACTCAGACAGGTATTCAGTTAATTGAATCCTAATTGTGCTAACATGTGTTAGTATTTTAATTAACTTTGCTGCTCAAATTCAAGGAATATGTCTACAAAAACAGTTTATATTGTTTCGGCAGTAAGAACCCCTATTGGAAGTTTCGGTGGAAGTTTAAAAGATTTTACAGCTACTCAATTAGGTGGAATTGCCATTAAAGGTGCATTGGCTAAAGCAGGTATTGATGCCGGTCAGGTTAATGAAGTGTTGATGGGCTGTGTAATACAAGCCAACACAGGTCAGGCCCCTGCCAGACAAGCTGCAAAATTTGGCGGCCTTCCTGATTCTGTAATTGCTACAACCGTGAATAAGGTTTGTGCCAGTGGTATGAAAGCCATTGCACAAGGTGTTCAGTCTATCCTGTTAGGAGACTCAGATATTGTTGTGGCTGGTGGCATGGAAAGCATGAGTAATGTTCCTTTCTACAGTCCGAATATGCGCTGGGGCAATAAGTACGGTAATGTGCAAATGATAGATGGTCTTGCGAAAGACGGATTAACCGATGTGTATCATAATTATGCAATGGGCAATGCGGCTGAATTGTGTGCCAATGAATGCAATATCAGCAGGGAAGACCAGGATGCATTTGCCATTGAGAGTTATAAAAGAAGTCAGGCTGCATGGGAGAAGGGCTGGTTTAATGAAGAAATTGTTCCTGTTGAAATACCTAATAAAAAAGGGGATCCCATTATCTTTTCTAAAGATGAAGAACCCTACAATGTTAAATTCGATAAAATAGCAGGATTAAAGCCGGCTTTCGTAAAGGATGGAACAGTAACGGCAGCCAATGCAAGTACCATGAACGATGGTGCAGCAGCTGTGGTTTTAATGAGCAAGGAGAAAGCAGATGCTTTGGGTATTAAACCACTTGCGATTGTTCGTTCTTATGCAGATGCTGAACAGGCACCTGAATGGTTTACCACCACACCTTCACTGGCAGTGCCAAAGGCCGTAGCCAAAGCCGGATTGCAAATGACTGATATTGATTTTGTAGAATTGAATGAAGCATTTTCTGTGGTAGGTATTGTTAATGCACAGAAAATGAATTTGTCTCCGGATAAAGTAAATGTTCACGGTGGTGCAGTTTCCATTGGACATCCATTAGGCTGCAGTGGCGCAAGAATTATTGTAACCCTTATTAATGTGTTGAAACAGCAGGGTGGTAAAATTGGAGCTGCCGGTATTTGTAACGGTGGTGGTGGCGCCAGTGCAATGGTAGTGGAACTGGCTTAGTAATTACTGATTCCCACTCTTTGTTGAATATATTCAGATTGCGTGGCGGCTTTCAGCATTTCCAATGCAAGGTCGCCCGCATTTATTCTGAAATGATTGGGTTCAGGCGCATAGTTAAGGCTTGTAATGTAAATGCCTGTTTCTTCTTTATCTTTTATATCGGCAGGGCAGAAGAAAGTCCAGTCCAGGTTACTTTCCAGTAAAGTTTCAAATGCTTTAAGGTGTTCATTGCCTACCGCAAGGTACTCTTCCGGGTACTCTTCTCCGTGTAATATAAGGGTATTGTCTTCGGCATTCAACACTCCTAATCCACCCAATGCCACAATTCTTCTTTTCCCTTTTTTCTGCATCTGTTCTACAATATGTTTGATGCCCAGGCTTCTGGTTTTATCTGATCCATCGGAAGCCCCACCTAATACTGAGATTATTACATCTGCATGTTCTATGGCTTTTGCAACATCTTTTTCATTGAATAAATACCCTTTTTGCGCGGTCAGTAATTCATTGGTATTATCTCTGTCTATCAGGGATTCCACATTTCTTCCGAATGCAGTAACATGGTGCCCCTGGTTCAATGCCATTTGCACAATTCTTTTGCCCACCTGACCAGTTGCTCCAAAAACGGTAATATTCATAAACTGATGATTTGAACACTAAGCGGCTACCTGCTCTTCTATTTCACTCATATTAATGCCCTGATGGCTTTCATCATACACACATTCCCCGTTTTTGATAATCAATATTTGCGGAGACTCGTGGTATACATTGAATTTATCTGCAATTTCATTGGAGATATTGCGATAGTTTAATAAGTCCAGGTAATAGAATGTAGCATTGGCAGGGGCTTCTTCTCTTTCCAAACGGTTCAATGCCATGGAACTGATAGAGCAGCGGGTACTATGTTTAAAAATTACCTGTGGCTTATCAAATGAATCTTTAATTATCTGATCAATTGCTGTTATCTCTGTTAAATGAATCCAATTCATAAAGTTGCTTTCTGCAAAATTAATTCATTTAAAACTAGCAATGCAGATTACCCTCTGAAATAGCGTGGATTGGTGGTGGGGCATCCCTTTCCTTTAACAGAAGCGCAGGAACTGAATACCAGCGCTGTGCTGATGGCAATAAGAAGAATGAGACTGATTTTTTTCATGCTGTTGGGCTTTATCTTGGAAGATGTATTTTGCACCTGATCAAAGATATTCATTTAGGCGAATATGCTGCCTGATTTTGGCTTTGATATTGTTAAATTGTTTTGTCTAAACTAATAAACGTATGAAGGTTCATTTTATTTCAATAGGCGGAAGTGTGATGCATCAACTGGCCATTGCACTAAAAAAGAAAGGATATCAGGTTACAGGCACGGATGACGAAATTTTTGAACCTGCTCTTGGTAATCTAAAAGAAGCTGGTATTTTACCGGAGGCTATTGGGTGGAATCCCGAATGCATTACTCCTGAACTGGATGCGGTAATTCTGGGGATGCATGCCAGGGCCGACAATCCTGAGTTGTTGAAAGCCAGGGATTTAGCACTACCTATATATTCTTTTCCTGAATATATCTATCAGGAGTCTGTTCAGAAAAAGCGGGTAATTGTAGGAGG
>NZ_KI866530.1:661205-670903 GCF_000511175.1 Sediminibacterium salmoneum NBRC 103935
TTAGCATTGTGTTCGAAAAGAACAGCAAATGGCGTTTTGATTATCTGGTGGGAGCCAAACTGTCTGGGTTTGAGCAGTCGGTTCAAATTACCGATGCCCCGGTTATTGTTTGTGAGGGAGATGAATACCCCGCCAGCGTTTTAGAAAAGAGACCCAAATTTCATTTTCTGTTTCCCCATGTAGCCATACTTACAGGGATTGCCTGGGATCATATCAATGTGTTTCCCACATTTGAATTTTATCTGGAACAGTTTGTGATTTTTATTCAGAAAATAGAACCAGGTGGAATATTAATTTATAATGAAACAGACCCTGTTCTGGTTGAACTGGTGGAGAAAAACAAAAGAACGGATATACATTATCAACCCTATGGTATTCCTCAGCATGAAATAAATAGCGGAACTACAACACTGGCAATCAATGGGGTAAAGGGTGTTTTAAGTGTTTTTGGCAATCATAATTTATTGAATGCCATGGCTGCGTATTATGCCTGCAATCAATTAGGTATTTCTACGGAAAATTTTTTGAAAGCGATTGCTAGTTTTACCGGTGCAGCAAAAAGACTGGAGTTGCTAGCCAAAAATAATGTTACCCATATTTATCGTGATTTTGCGCATGCACCCAGTAAAGTGAAAGCAACGGTAGAAGCAGTAAAGAAGCAGTTTCCGGAGAGAAAATTAATTGCCATTTTAGAATTACATACCTACAGCAGCCTGAATGTAAATTTCATGAATGAATACAAAGGAGCACTGGATGAGGTAGATGAAGCAGTTGTTTTTTATGCAAAGCATGCGTTGGAAATCAAGAAGATGCCCGATTTGCCGGCAGATAAAGTGAAGGAAGGATTTGGAAATAATGACTTGATTGTGATGAATGATAAGTCTGAATTGTTGAAATGGCTGAAGAAAATTAACACGTCAAATGCAAATATTCTGTTCATGAGTAGTGGAAATTATGATGGATTAAACATAAATTCGTTGGCGGAAGAAATCTTGCCAACATCATCCTGAAATTGTACAATGAAATTAAATTTAACCAGACCTATTGCGTTTATTGATCTTGAAACAACCGGCGTTAACATCAGTAATGATCGTATAGTTGAAATTGCCATTGTAAAAATTTTGACGGATGGAACCAGACAAGTAAAACGAAAACTAATTAACCCGCAGATTCCTATACCTGCCGGAGCATCTGATGTTCATGGTATCACGGATGATATGGTAAAAGACGCACCCAGTTTTAAACAGGTGGCTAATGAGGTTAAGCAGTTTATTGAAAACTGTGATTTAGGCGGATATAACAGCAATCGTTTTGATATTCCGATGCTGATAGAAGAATTTTTAAGAGCAGGTGTATCTTTTTCTGCAGATGGAAGAAAACTGGTGGATGTTCAGAAAGTCTTTCATATGATGGAGCAAAGAACTTTGGGTGCAGCTTATAAATTTTATTGCAATAAAACCCTGGAAGATGCACATAGTGCAGAAGCAGATGCTACTGCTACCTGGGAAGTACTGGAAGCACAGATAGAAAGATATCCTCAGATAGGGAATACGGTAGAAAGCATTGTGAAGTTTACCGGAGAAGATGATATTGTAGATTTTGCCCGAAGATTTGTAAAGGAAAATGGAGTAGAAGTTTTCAATTTCGGAAAGCACAAGGGAAAACCTGTGGTTCAGGTGCTGAAAGAAGAACCCCAGTATTATGACTGGATGATGAAAGGAGACTTTGCCATGAACACCAAACAGAAATTAACAGAAATATTAAACAGAACCTTGCTTAAAAAGTAAATGCCGGAGAAAATTGTCATCATACCAACCTATAATGAGAAAGAAAATATAGCTTCTATGATAGATGCCGTGATGGCGTTGAATCAGGGGTATCATATTCTGGTGATAGATGATGGCTCTCCGGACGGAACTGCTGAAATTGTAAAAACGGCTATTCAAAAATACCCCGATCAGGTTTTTCTGGAAGAGCGGAAAGGTAAATTGGGTTTAGGAACTGCCTATATACATGGTTTCAAGTGGTGCCTTCAAAGAAACTATTCCTTTATTTTTGAAATGGATGCCGATTTTTCTCATGACCCCAATGATTTAGAGAGGCTTTATGCTGCCTGTAAGCAGGGCAATGCAGATCTTGCTATCGGAAGCAGATATGTAAAAGGGGGACAAACAGAGAACTGGCCATGGGATCGTCAGTTGTATTCAAGAGGTGGTGCGCTGTATACCAAATTGCTTACCTGGATGCCGGTGCAAGATCCTACCGCTGGATTTGTATGCTATAAAAAAGAAGTGCTGGAGGCCATTAATTTTGATATGATTTCTTTTGTGGGTTATGCATTTCAGATTGAAATGAAATTTGCCTCATGGAAACTGGGGTTCAGGATTGAGGAAGTTCCCATCATTTTCAGAGACCGTAAAGTAGGAGTCAGTAAAATGAATAAGGGAATCATAAAGGAGGGGGTTCTGGGTGTTATCAGTATTCAATGGCAGAGTATGTTTAAGAACTACAGAAAACGGGTGAAAGCCAGCTAATTTTTTTCCGTGAAACAAGCATTAATCAAATTACATATTTCGGTATTTCTGGCAGGTTTTACCGGGATACTGGGAGTTCTGATTCATTTAAATGAAATGACCCTGGTTTGGTACAGGATTATGATTACGGTAGTTAGTTTGTCCGTATTGTTTGCCCTTACTAAAAAATCTACACGGATACCTAAAAAACAAGCGATTCATTTTTTTCTGATCGGAACCCTGATTGCTTTGCACTGGGTTGCTTTTTATGGTAGCATTAAACTTTCAAACGTATCCATAGGATTGGTCTGTTTTTCTGCAACTGGATTATTTACGGCATTACTGGAGCCTTTACTGGTTACTAAAAAATTGCAATGGGCAGAATTAGGCCTGGGCCTGCTGAGCTTATTGGGGATATATCTGATTTTTCATTTTGATGAGCGATACCAGACAGGGATTATCGTCGGGATTGTTTCTGCCTTTCTTGCTGCCCTGTTTTCGGTATTAAACAAGAAGCAGGTAGCCGATGCGGAGCCTACCATAATGATGTTATACGAACTTACGGGAGGGTTGGTGATAATTACTGTATTGATGCCGGCATATGCTTATTTCTTTCCTGAAACTTCCATTATACCTACCTTGTCAGATTTAGGCTGGTTATTAGTTCTTAGTTGGCTTTGTACCATTGTTGCCATGCAACTCATGTTAGATTCATTAAAAAAAGTTTCTGCCTTTACACAGAATCTTAGCCTGAATCTGGAACCCGTTTATGCCATTATCATGGCTTTCATTTTGTTCGATGAAAACAAATACCTCTCCAGCAGCTTTTATTATGGAGTTGGTTTGATAATCCTCTCTGTAGTTTTACAGATGGCCAGAATGCTGGTAAAGCATTCTGCTAAAACGAAACAATAAAACCAAATGTCGGCGTAACGTTTGCATCGTTATTGCTTAACAAAAAAGGTACTGCATTACTTCCGTTTGGTTGAACCGGTAATCCGTCTGTGGTTATGAATGCTGTGTTGTTTGTGTTACGCTGAAATGTATACACGGATGGTGCAGGGCTTTTGGCCAGGTACCAGTTGGTGATGTCGAGGAATACATTCAGCGTGTATTTTTTATAGAACCATTTTTTGTCTATGCGAATATCACTTCTGTTAAATGCATTGAGTCTTTGAGAATTGACCCTGGTGAAATCGAGTACACCGGTTCCCAATGCAAGAAAGTTTTGTCGGCTGGCAACTAAATCATAGGGAGTGAAAGGCACACCTCCCTGAAAACGAAATTTCAATCCAATTTCCCAGTTCCTCTTTAACTTGTATCCTAAAACGGCGCTTAGCAAATGCCTGTTATCCCAGGAGCTGGCTACATAGTTATTGCCGGTATTGGTATACTGACTCACAAACCAGGTGTAACTGAAAACACCATAGAACTGCTTCGTTAATTTCTGCTGGGCAAAGAATTCAAAACCATATGCTCTTCCTTTGCCATTGGTGGTTACCGCTTCGTTTCCAAGTACGGAGAAATCCGCCCCCTGATTCGATAAACTGATTCCATTTCTTACACTGACTGGTACGTTGTTATATCGCTTATAAAACCCTTCAAATGTAAATCGGGTAGAGGCAGAAGGCAGGTACTCAAATCCTGCTACATAATGTGTGCTCTGTGTATAATCAGTTTGTTTATTTACCAACTCGTTATTGTTGTTTCTGAAACCCAATACGGTATAGGGAAGCATTTTAAAATAAGTGCCAATGGAAGCATTGAAAGTTACTTTATCTGATATCTGGTAGCTTGCTGCTATTCTTGGACTCAATGTTTTTAGTGGGTTCATTCCAGTAGTTGTGAATGTGTTCTGGTCAAATCTGATCCCCCCGCTAATCCCTAATTTATTATCCAGGAATCTTTTTCCCACTTGTGTAAAAGCACCCAGTCTGGCAAATTGAATGGCACTATTGTAAGAGTAAGTAACCGCTGGCTGTATAATATTGTTATTATTATCGGTGATGGCATTGCTAATCAGTTGATTTGTATTGTTGCTGTAGTTCACCCATTGGGCTACTACTCCATAACTCCATTTTAATCCGTTGATATTCTGGTTAACATCAAATCTGATTTTATTTTCAGTTTCTCTGGAACCCAATTGAAGGGTTCTGGCGCCTCTGACTGGCCCCAGGTTGTTCTCGTATTTTTCCAATTGATTATCCAGGCTGTTTCTGCTAATAGCCAGATTCCAGTATCCGTTTTTCAACTGATGTTTAATAGAAGCACCAATGGTATAATTCCACTGTTGTATGGAAGGATTGCTGTTCAGTACATACAATTTGTCTGGAGTAGCTTCTCTTGGTGCTGCAAAGTTGAATTCATCAATTGCGCCAACACCCAATAGAGTCAGCGTTGTTTTTTTACTCAACTGGTGAGATATTTTATACTGGAAATCCCAGTAATTAGGTCGTATGGGTAAATCAATGGCTTTGAATAACAACTGTAAATAACTTCTTCTTGCCGAAGCCAGAAAAGTAGTTTTTCCGGATTTTCCTAGCGGTCCGTCAAAAGTGGTAGCCAATTCTGTACCGCTCAGACGGATATTTCCCTGTACACGGTTGTTGTTGCCTCTTTTTTGATTGAATTCAAATACAGAGGAAAGGGCATTGTCGAAACGGGCATCAAAGGCAGAGGAAGAAAGTTTAACGTCTTCAATAAAGCTTACATTCAGTATACCTGTTGGCCCCCCGGCGCTTCCCTGTGTAGCAAAGTGGTTGATTACCGGAATTTCAATTCCATCAAGGTAAAATACGTTTTCGTTGGGAGCACCACCTCTGATAATGATATCGTTTCTAAATCCGGCTGTACTGGAAGATCCTCCAACGCCTGGTAGCGCCTGAATTACCCTGGATATATCAAAGTTTCCACCTGGATTGGCTTTGATTTCCTCAGAAGTAAGTCTTTGAACACTTAGGGGTGTTTCAAGGGTTGCCGCTTTTGCTGAACGGTTTCGGCTGGTACTGGTAACCTGAACATTTTGTAGTTCTTTTATGGAGGCTTCCAGTTCAATGACCATTGTATTCTCATTACCCGATGCTATTGGTACATTGTATCTGAATTGTGAAGTGTATCCCAGCGCAGAGAACTGAAAAGTGTAATAGCCGGGCTTCAATTGTCTGAATATGAATTTACCGGCAGAGTCGGCAATCACTTTTTGGTTCAATTGAACCAGTTCAACAGTTGCTCCTGCAACCGGCTTCTGTAACTGTTTATCTATAATTATTCCGGAATATATTCCACCGTTTTGGGCCATTGCCATATTTACCACAAAAACAAGCATCCATACAGCTGACCATTTTTTCATATTCATCCATTTATCAAATTCACCTTAATTACAATTTATAATTGGGTATTGTTTAATTATCTTCGGAAAATCCAAAATTACAATCAACATGAAACTTCTCCCTATTATCGGTTTGCTTGTATTAAGTATTCCAGGTTTTGCCCAGAAAAAGCCACTGGACCACACTGTGTATGATGGCTGGCAAAACATTGCAGAAAGAATCGTAAGTGATAACGGTGCTTTTGTGGCGTTTACAGTTGTTCCTCAGGAAGGCGATGGTCAATTGTACATCAAGAGAAAAGACGGCAGCGCTGTTGCCGCAATAGCAAGAGGATACAATGCCAATATTACCGATAACAGCCAGTTTTTAATTTGCAGAATCAAAGCTCCCTTTAAAGATACCAGGGATGCCAGAATTAAAAAGAAGCGTCCGGATGAAATGCCAAAAGACTCAATTGCCATTGTGAATCTGAACAATGGGGGTATTCAGAAAATGGCTGCAGTAAAAAGCTTTAAAATAGCAGATGAAAATGCGAGTCATATTGCCATTCTGTTCGAAAAGAAACCTGCGGCACCTGCTCCAAGACCTGCACAGGGCGATAGTACAGCAAGGCCTTCGGCTCCTGCACCTGGTGCAGCAAGAAACAATGCTGAACCCATTGAAGAAGGAACAGATTTATTGGTTATGAATCTAACTTCAGGTGATACGATGGTTTTTCCATTGGTGAGCGAATATTTCTTTAGTAAGAAGGGAAATGTGCTTTTGATGGAAACCACTAAGAAAGCCAACGATAACAAAGTAAAATCCTCCGTTGTAAAACTGGATCTGTCAAACAGGACCACCCGAATTATTCTGGCTGGTTTTAACGATGCAAAAGCTTACAGGATGGATGAAGCTGGTGAGCAATTGGCTTTTATTGCCGAAAGAGACAGCAGTTCCAAGTCTTTGCAAAAATTTTATAAATTATATTATCATAAAAATGGAGCTGATAGTGCTACAGCCATAGTAGATAGAAAAACCAGTGGTATGCCTTCAAATTATACCGTTAGTGAAAATGCACAGGCCATCAGTTTTAGTAAGTCGGGCAACCGATTGTTTTTCGGTACGGCTCCGGTATTGCCTGTGAAAGACACTTTAACGCCAGAGTTTGAGAGAGTTAGTGTAGATGTATGGCACTATAACGATGATTATTTACAACCCGTTCAATTGAAGAATTTACAACAGGAATTGAATAAAGCGTATTTGGCAAGATATGATTTTGATAAAAAGGCGGTTGTGCAAATTGGATCACCTGCGTTCAGATCTGTTATGCAAACTCAGGAGGGCGACGGCCTGGTTTTTTATGGCATGGCAGATGAAGGAAAAAGAATCGCTACACAGTGGCTGGGAGGGGCTTATATGGATATCTATGCCATTGATCCTGTTACTGGTTCCAGAAAAATCATTCAGAAAAATATTAAGGGAAATGCTTACCCGTCTTACACCGGAAAATACCTGGTTATGTATAATGATATTGCCAGAAAATACAGTGTTTATGCATCAGACAACCAGCAGATATCAGCATTGGCAGCCGATATAAAACTGCCACTGTATGATGTAGAGAACGATGTTCCGGACGAACCCAATCCTTATGGAATTGCGGGCTGGCTGGAAAATGACCAGGCATTGCTGATTTATGATCAGTTTGATATCTGGCAGGTTGACCCAGCCGGTAAAAAGGCTTCAGTGAATATTACCAATGGTTTGGGTAGAAAGAATCAGCTGGTATTCAGAAATATCAATTTAAACAGGGAAGAGCGTTTTATAAAAAACAATCAGCAATTGCTGTTGAATGTGTTTAATCGTAAAAACAAGGGAAGTGGATTAAAAGCGCATACCATGGGCACCACTTTTCAAATTGCGGATTTAAATGCAGAAACATTACCATTGCGAATTTCTGCTGTTGCCAAAGCTAAAAATGCTGATATCATTTCATTTGGTACGGAAACATTTGAACGTTCTACCAATATAGCCGTAGCTGCCTTACAGGCCAATAGTTTAATGAAGGATATAAAAGAGGCTACGGTTCTTCATCAGCCCAATCCTCAACAGTCTCAATACAATTGGGGTACCGCTGAATTGTTTACCTGGAAAGCTTATACAGGGAAAATGGCCGAGGGTATTATCTATAAACCCGAAGATTTTGATCCTAAGAAAAATACCCCATGATTGCTTATTTCTATGAAAGAAGCAGCGATGGTTTATATGGATACAGTGCACCTGCACCAACTCCGTCCCGTCTGAATATTCCATTCTTCGTGAGTAGAGGATATATTGTATTTGTGCCGGATATCTGGTATAAAACGGGTTATCCTGGTCAGGGTGCTTATGATTATATTGTCAGTGGAACAAGGGCTGTTGTAGCCAGGGGATATGTGGATAGTACCAAACTTGGTTTGCAGGGTCAAAGCTGGGGTGGATACCAGATTGCTCACGTAATTACACGCACTCCCTTGTATGCGGCGGCATGGGCGGGAGCTCCGGTAGCCAATATGACCAGTGCTTATGGTGGAATTCGCTGGGGAACAGGATTGAACAGACAGTTCCAGTACGAAAAAACACAAAGTAGAATTGGAGCCAACTTATGGGAAAAGCCCAATTTGTATATTGAAAACTCTCCGCTTTTCCATTTCCCTAAAGTAAAAACACCAGTAGTTGTTATGGCAAATGATGCAGATGGTGCTGTGCCTTGGTATCAAGGGATTGAAATGTTTACTGCGTTAAGAAGATTAGGAAAGCAGGTATGGATGCTGAATTATAATAATGAAGATCATAACCTGGTGGAAAGGAAAAACAGAAAAGATATTCAGATTAGAGAGCAGCAATTCTTTGATTACTTATTAAAAGGAGACAAACCTGCCAAATGGATTGCTGAAGGAGTTCCTGCCATTATGAAAGGAAGAGACTGGGGTTTAGGATATTAGCAGAAAAAAAATTAACTTAAGCTATGTTATCTGAATGAAAGAGATTGTAAAACATAGCAGATTTACTTCCTGGCTGGTATTTGTGTTAATGATAGTTGTTACGCAAATACTGGCCTGGAAATGGTATGAAAAAGAGAGAAGCCTTGAAAAGCAATTGGTAGAAAGGGAAGTAATCCATATAGGTAATCAAATTGAAACCACGATCCAAAACAGCAGTTCCATTACCAGTGTAATAGCATCAATGGTAGAGCATAATTTGCTGAATAATCATTTTGATATGATTGCGGAGAAGTTGCTAAGTCAAAATGAATATATAGATGCCATTCAATTGGTACAGGATATGGTAATAACACATACTTATCCATTGAAGGGGAACGAGCAAGTGATTGGGTTCAATTTAAAAACCTATCCGGAACATATACGGGAATCCATGTTGAGCAGTTCTTCCAATAAGCTTCATTTTGAAGGGCCATTAAAGTTGAAGCAGGGAGGGGTTGGATTTGTGGGCAGATACCCGATTCTTCAGCAGGATACATTATGGGGATTTGCAGCAGTTATTATTCGAAAGAAAAATTTTATAAAATCATTAGGCCTGAACGATACAGGTATCAGTGAATTGTTTTATTATCAATTAAGTAAACAACAGGAGGGCGAAAGGTACACTACCTTATTTGCTGAGAACCGCACCGATTTTGCAACAGGGGTTAAAGCAGTTGCCTATAATACAGTAGGAGACTGGATAATACAAGTGAAATTGAAAAAGCCCAGAGCTGATAAAATGGGGTGGTCTTTTTCTCTGATTGGTTTGTTGGTTTCGTTTATTGTATTATATACGATGTTGCTTAATCTAAAGCGCAAATAAAAAAAGTAGTACGTGGGAGGCAAGGCACACG
>NZ_KI866530.1:671048-737839 GCF_000511175.1 Sediminibacterium salmoneum NBRC 103935
GTGTGTNTATATAGACGACAACAAACGTAACGACCGGCGTTATATCCATTCAATATTTATTTGGCGTTCTTTACGTATTTCTCCAACCATTGGAATTGTTCCCAAAGGGTATGTAATACATTCTCTTTTCCTCTGTACCCATGTGCTTCATAAGGCAGGTATACAAATCTTACTGTTCCTCCGTTGCCTTTGATGGCCGCAAATAATCTTTCGCTATTGATTGGATAAGTTCCGGTATTATCGTCTGCTTCTCCGTGGATCAATAGAATAGGGGTTTTAATTTTATCTGCATAGCTAAACGGACTCATCTGGTAATAGAGATCTGGGGCCTGCCAGTAAGTTCTGTCTTCATTTTGAAAGCCAAAAGGCGTAAGCGTTCTGTTGTAAGCTCCGCTTCTGGCAATGCCTGCTTTAAACCAATTGGTATGTGCCAGTAAATTGGCAGTCATAAATGCTCCGTAACTATGTCCGCCAACTGCTACTCTGTTTTTATCGGCAACGCCCATGCCAGATAAATGTTCAATGGCAGCAGCTGCATTTAATTTAAGCTGTTCAATAAAATTATCATTGGGTTTTTTGTCTGTGCCTGAAGCCACAATCGGCATTTCTGCATTGTCAAGAACTGCATAACCCTGTGTAACATAGTAAATAGGAGAGCCCCAGCTTAAAGTAGTGAAACGGTCTTTGCTGCCTCTGATCTGAGCTGCATCGGCTGCGGAATTGAACTCTCTTGGATAGGCCCATATAATCAGGGGTAATGGCCCTTTGCTCTTATCATAACCACTGGGTAAATACAAATCTCCGGTTAAATCTACGCCATCCGCGCGCTTGTATTTAATTTTTTCTTTTGTTACCGTTTCCAGTGCGGGATAAGGGTTTGTAAAAGTAGTGATAGCCCGGTCGGCCATTTTTAGCTTCAGGTTCTTAATATAATAATTGGGAACCTGCTTTTGTGATTCTTTTCTGGTTAGTAATACCAGATTATTGGCATCCAGTACTTCTGAGACTTGTTCAAATTCACCTTCATTGCATCTCCAGATAATTTCATTTTGCTTAGTGGTTAAATCGAATTTAGCAAGGAATGGGAGGTCTCCCTTTGGGGATGAGCCAGTAGTATTGTTCAGTAATAGTTTGGTTCCGTTATCAACTGTAACAATTACGTTTCTTCCAAAATTGTTTTTTGCTGTTACGGGTGATCCGGGGTTGCCGTATGCATCTGTTTGGTTTCTTTCGTATAATAATTCAAGGCTTTCTTTCTTTGAATTGTATAAGCTAACTCTCCCAAGTTGCTTGCTTCTTGAAATTTCATTCACCAGCGCAATATTTTCGTTGCCCCAGGTTGTTCCTGCATAACGAAGTTTTGTTTTAAACAAAGTTCTGGGTGAACTGTTAAAAGGAGCGCTTAATGCCAATACCGCATCTCTGAATTCTACCTGTTTTTTAATCAATCCGCTATCCAATGGTTCTGCCCATGTAATGGTAGCTGCTTCATCATCTCTCCAGTCAAATGCTCTGGGAACATTCTGGGTATTGTCGTAACCGGAAGGAGTACCTTCTGTTGAAGGTAATTCTACCAGTAGTTTAATGGTATTGCCGGCAAGGTCTGTAATTATCATTTTAGAGGGGAAACCATTGGCAGTTACCAGATAAGAGAAGGGTTGCTGTAACTGCTTCTGCAGCATGTATTTTTTATCAGGAGATAAACTGAAGCTGCTGAGGATGCATGGTTTGCCGGAAAGCGTTTCTACTCCATTTTTATTGATGACCAATTGGGATGTAGCATAAAACTGAAAAAGCTGTTCATCATATGGACTTTTAATTAAATCCTGATAAGTAGGGCTGGGGGCCGCTTTGCCAAGGTTCTGCTGGATGGTTGGTCCTTTAGGAGTTATTGGCTTTTTAGGTGCAGCTGATGCAATGGATACGGTTGACTTGTATACGATGGTATTATCGTCTACCCAGGTGTAGGCATTTCCCAATACCGAATTCAAAGGACGCTTGTTTATTTTGGTTGCCTTTTTGGTTGCTATATCAATCACATATAAATCAACCTGAGTGCCAGATGTATTTGTAAATGCAATTTTATTTTCTGAAGGGCTCCAGCTTACTGATCCGGCAAGCAAATTGGCAGGTATTCCGGTAATTGAATAAGTCTTGTTTTCTTTCAGTTGTTTCAATTGAAAATTGTTGATGAAATTCTGCCTGCTGGGAGAAAAATTATTGGGGTTTAGTCTTAAGCCGGCAACCCTGATTTCAGGTTGTCCCAGTTCTTCCACCGTTGGGTAAGAGTTTCTGCCAGACAAAAGCATCCAGGTAGCAGATCCGTCAATACTTACTGCCGGAGTGGGGGCTGCCAGCAATAAATCTGCAATCACTTTAGGGGGAGCCTGATAGCTAACAGCATCCTGTGCTTTCAGAAACAGGCTGGATCCTGATAGCGTAAGGGCCAGAAGAATGATTTTTTTCATTTTCATATGATGATAAAATTTATAAGGGAATCAATTCCCCAAATTAACAATTAATCTCCGTGCTACCCGATCAATCCCCCTGCTTTTAAAATATTTTTTGTCTTTCCGAATCTCCCCTGTAGTTTTGCAACGAAATGAAACAAAATTTACATCTACACCACCATCATATGCAACCCAAAGGGTAGGCATCGGTGTATTGTATCATGATATTGAACACGGAGCTTACCAAATGGTAGGCTTTTTTGTTTTATTAATTGAATAAAAAATTGAATATGGAAGCGAACAATGAATGTAACAAGTTGAGATTGGCAATTCAGAAGAGTGGTCGTTTGCACGATGATTCTATGAAACTTTTAAAAGAATGTGGAATTGATATTAGTAATGGTGTAAATAAGCTGAAAGCTGAAGCAACCAATTTCCCCATTGAAGTGTTCTTTCTTAGAGACGATGATATTCCCCAATATGTGGAAGATGGGGTTGCAGACATTGGATTCGTGGGTGAGAATGTCATTTTTGAAAAAAACAAACAAGTAACCATACCTGAAAAACTGGGATTTGGTAAGTGCAGATTGAGTATTGCAATCCCCAAAGGGAAGGACTACCCTTCGTCACAATACCTGCAAGGCAAAAAAATTGCTACCAGCTATCCTGTGATTGTAAACAACTATTTACAGCGTCAGGGTGTTACAGCAGAGATACATGAAATTAGTGGAAGTGTAGAGATTGCACCCGGAATTGGTTTGGCAGACGCTATCTGTGATTTAGTCAGCAGCGGATCTACGCTTTTCATGAATGGACTAAAGGAAGTGGAAGTAATTTTTGAATCACAGGCTGTTTTGATTAAACAGGCAGCATTGAATCCCACACAGGTTCAGCTGCTGGAGCGTTTAATATTCCGGATTCAGTCTGTTAAAAAAGCAAAAAACAATAAGTATATTTTATTGAATGCGCCGAATGAAAAGCTGAATGATATCATTTCACTGTTACCTGGCATGAAAAGCCCTACGGTCTTGCCACTGGCAACCGAAGGATGGAGCAGCGTGCACAGTGTGTTAAACGAGAATGATTTTTGGAATATAATTGAACAATTGAAAGAGGCAGGTGCAGAAGGAATACTGGTTGTACCAATTGAAAAAATGATAATGTAAAATGAAAACAATTGCTTTTCCTCTAAAGTCTGCGTGGGAATCTATCATTGCCAGACCTGTGGCAGATAGTAGTACTTTAATGGCCAGGGTTAAAACTGTGCTGGAAGAGGTTCAACAGCAGGGAGATGCTGCTGTTCAAAAATACACTCAGCTTTTTGATGGGGTTGTATTACCTGAATTCATCGTTACCGAGGAAGAAATTCAGGAAGCTGTTGCTCTGTTGGATGATGACTTAAAGAAAGCCATAGAAACAGCGGCAGCCAATATTCGTGCTTTTCATGCAAATCAGTTAATGGCAGATCCGGTTATTGAAACCATGCCCGGAATTCAATGCTGGAGAAAATCGGTTGGGATTGAAAAAGTGGGTTTATATATTCCCGGTGGTTCTGCCCCTTTGTTTTCAACTATTTTAATGCTTGGCATTCCTGCTTCAATCGCAGGGTGTAAAGAAGTAATTCTTTGTTCACCACCAGATAAATCTGGTAAGCTGCATCCGGCTATTTTATTTGCGGCTCAATTAGTGGGTATCCGGAAAATCTTTAAGATTGGGGGAGTCCAGGCAATCGGGGCTATGGCATATGGAACAGAATCCGTTCCTGCTGTGTACAAAATTTTTGGCCCGGGCAATCAATATGTAACGGCAGCCAAACAACTGGTTCAGATGGATGGATTGGCCATTGATATGCCTGCCGGCCCTAGTGAAGTTTGTGTGCTGGCTGACGATACAGCCGTACCGGCTTTTGTAGCTGCTGATTTGTTAAGTCAGGCGGAACATGGACCCGATAGTCAGGTTATACTGGTAAGCACTTCTGCTGCAATTATTGATCAGGTAAATGCAGAACTGGAAAAACAACTGTCAGCATTACCCCGAAAAGATATTGCTGCTATAGCGCTTTCCAATAGTCGTGCTGTAATAATGAATACCATAGAAGAGGCCATTGAGTTGGTAAATGCCTATGCAGCAGAACATTTGATTATTGCCAGCAATAACGCGGAATCCTTAGCAGAAAAAATTGTGAATGCAGGATCTGTATTCATTGGCCATTATTCACCAGAATCCGTTGGCGATTACGCAAGCGGCACCAATCATACTTTGCCTACCAATGCCTATGCAAGAATGTACAGTGGTGTTAGCGTAGATAGTTTCGTAAAGAAAATAACTTTTCAAAAACTAACCAGAGAAGGTTTGTCCTCCATTGCCGGCACCGTAGAAATAATGGCTGAAGCAGAAGGATTAACCGCTCATGCAAGAGCAGTAAGTATCAGAACAAAATAAATAAAGCATGTTTAATATAAATACACTTGTAAGAGAAAATATAGCCCGATTAACACCTTATTCTTCTGCAAGAGACGAGTTTAGTGGAGAAGCTAAAGTGTTTTTGGATGCCAATGAAAATAGTCTGGGTTCTCCATTAAAAAAATGGTACAACCGATACCCGGACCCACATCAGAAATCTATTAAAGAAAAGCTTTCACAGGTGAAAGGGATAGATGCCGGGCATATATTCCTTGGGAATGGCAGCGATGAATGTATTGATTTGTTATACCGTTGTTTTTGTAATCCGGGTAAAGACAATATTATTATATGTCCACCAACCTATGGCATGTATGAAGTGAGTGCAAATATCAATGATGTTGCAGTGAAAAAAGTTTCTCTGTTGCCCAATTTTCAATTGGATTTATCAGGTATAGAAGATGCCATTGATGAAAATACGAAATTAATCTGGGTATGTTCTCCCAACAATCCAACAGGCAATTCGCTCAAAAGATTAGACATAGAAACCCTGTTGAACAATTTTAAAGGATTGGTGATTGTGGATGAAGCCTATATTAATTTTTCCAAGCAAAAATCATTTGTTCAGGAATTAACAGAATATCCCAACCTGGTTGTATTGCAAACTTTAAGTAAGGCATGGGGTTTGGCAGGATTAAGGCTGGGGATGGCTTTTGCCTCTACCGCTATTATCGAAATCCTGAACAGAGTTAAACCTCCATATAATATTAATCAGGCCACACAGGAGCTGGTGCTTAGCGCGCTGGAAGAAGTAGGTCAGGTGAATGATATGATTCGTTTGCTGGTTGATATGCGGGAGGCATTGGCTGAAGTTTTTGCTTCTATGCCAACCGTTGAAACGGTCTATCCTTCTGATGCCAATTTTATTTTGGTGAAAATAAAAGAGGCCAGGGCTGTGTATGAATTTTTATTAACAAAAGGAATTGTATTGAGGGATAGAAGTAATGTGCAGCTTTGTAACGACTGCCTGCGAATTACCGTAGGCTCAGAACAGGACAATACTTTACTGGTTGATGCCATGCAGGACTGGTATCAATTGAATGCTTAATTTCACTCCTTAATTAATAGTATACTATGAAAAAATATCTATTGGGAGTTCTTGGCTTTTTGCCTTTATTATCTGTTAGTGCACAAAAGCAGCCTGAAGTGCCTATTAAACTTCCAGCTGGTTTTTCCAGTCAGATTGTAGCCAGTAATTTCGGAAGGGTAAGACATATTGCCGTAAATACCAATGGTGATTTGTACATGAAACTCGATCGCCTGGTAAACGGAAAAGGAATTTATCGTCTCAGAGATAAAAACAAAGATGGTATTATGGAAGATACCCTTGCCTTTGGTAATTACACGGGAACGGGCATCGGTATTTATAAAGGTTATTTATACGCAACATCAGATGAAACCGTATATCGCTATCAGCTAGACACCAATCAGGATATCGTGAATCCGGATAAGCCTGAAATAGTAGTGGAAGGTTTGTTAAATCTACGTCAGCATGCATCCAAGTCTATCACTTTCGACAAAGCAGGAAATATATATGTTAATATCGGAGCCCCTTCCAATGTTTGTCAGGAAAAAGACCGTCAGAAAGGATCTCCCGGAATGACGCCTTGTCCCATTCTTGAAACGGCTGGAGGTATCTGGCAGTTCAGTACTGCCAAACTTAATCAGAAATTAGCCGATGGAGTTCGGTATGCTACCGGTATGCGGAATGCATTGGGTATTGACTGGAATCATGAAGTGGATGATTTATATGCAACCATTCACGGAAGGGATATGTTGTTTCAGTATTTCCCTGAAATGTACGATCAGAAAAAAGGAGCGGAGCTTCCTTCTGAAACCTTTTACCGGGTTAAAAAAGGAGATGATTGCGGCTGGCCTTTTGTTTACTGGGATCATTTCCAGAATAAGAAAATCTTGAGCCCCGAATATGGTGGCGATGGCAAAAAAGAGGGTGCACCCAATGCTATAAGCCCATTGGTAGGATTTCCGGGGCATATGGCACCCAATGCATTGTTGATGTACAATGGCAATCAGTTTCCGGCAAAATACAAACACGGGGCTTTTATTGCCTTTCACGGCAGCTGGAACAGAACTCCGGAGCCACAGGAAGGATTTTATGTAGTATTTGTGCCCATGAAAAATGGAATGCCAACGGGCAACTGGGAAGTTTTTGCCGATGGTTTCTCTGGCATGAGTCCGGTTACTAATTTGTCTGCAGCCAAGCATCGCCCAACGGGGTTGGCAATGGGACCCGATGGTGCAATCTATGTATCGGATGATAAAGTCGGTTATGTCTGGAAAATTTCTTACAAACCATAAGTACTATGATGAAACTGATTCTTGTATTATTTTGCTCGATTGCGGCTGATTTTTCAGGCTCTGCACAGACCAAGCCATCAGGTAAGCAGTTTAAAGCAAGCACTTCTTCGGCTAAGCAAGGCTTGAGTATATTGCAGATGAGCAATGGCAAAAAAGTATATGATTTATACTGCCAGGCTTGTCATCAGGCAGATGGCAATGGGGTACCCAGATTGAATCCGCCTTTGACCGGAACGGTATATGTTAACGGAAGCAAAACAAGACTAATTGATATTGTGCTGAATGGACTTTCTGATCCCATTGAAATAAATGGGGAAGAATACAACAACCCTATGGCAGCCCATGATTTTTTAACCGATCAGCAAATTGCTGATGTGTTAACGTATGTGCGAAACAGTTTTGGAAATAAATCAGGACCCATTACTGAGCAAGAAGTGAAAAAGCAAAGAGCAAAAAAATAATATGAAAAGGATTTTATTTATTGACAGGGATGGAGTGGTTTTGCAGGAGCCTCCTGTTGATTTTCAAATTGATGATATTTATAAAACCAGTTTTGTAAAGGGAGCTTTAACGCAGTTGTCACGGATTGCTGCTGAATTTGATTTTTATAAAGTGATGGTGACCAATCAGGATGGATTGGGAACCGATTCTTATCCCGAGTCTCAGTTTTATCCTTACCACGATCTGATGATCAGAACCCTGGACTCTGTTGGGTTTGTATTTGACGAAATGATTGTAGATAAAACATTCGCCTCTGACAATCAGCCCACCCGTAAACCTGGTACTGCTTTGCTCAACCACTTAATAAATAATCCTGCTTATGATCTGGCAAATTCCTTTGTAATAGGTGATCGGTGGAGTGATATTCAGCTGGCAATGAATCTGGGAACAAAAGCCATTTATTTAAAATCTGGGTTACATGAATTAAGCGTTGAACAGGAAGAATTATTTAAAGAAGTTATTGTACTGGAGACTGATTCCTGGGAAGCGATTTATCAGTTTTTAAAAACCGGGCTCAGACAAGTGCATCATGAAAGAAATACCAATGAAACCCAGATATCTATTGATTTGAATATGGATGGAACCGGAAGGGCGAATATTCATACAGGGCTTGGGTTTTTTGATCATATGCTTGATCAGATTGCCAGACATGGTAAGATTGATCTGGCCATTGAAGCAAAAGGAGACTTACATATTGATGAACACCATACAATTGAAGATACGGGCATTGCCCTGGGGGAAGCTTTTGCAAAAGCACTTTCCGATAAGCGAGGCATGGAACGATATGGATTTGCCTTGCCAATGGACGAGGCGGATGCGAAAGTGCTGATTGATTTCGGTGGTAGAAACTGGCTGGTTTGGAATGCAGAGTTTAAAAGAGAAAAAATTGGGGAAATGCCTACAGAAATGTTTTTTCATTTCTTCAAAAGCTTTAGTGATGGTGCCAGGTGTAATTTGAATATTGAATGCAGGGGTGATAATGAGCACCATAAAATAGAAGCTATTTTCAAGGCATTTGCCAAAGCTGTGCGTATGGCCGTGAAAAGAGACCCATTAAGTAATCATTTGCCTTCTACCAAAGGGGTGTTATAATTATTTTTTGTGTTTTCCTTCTTAAGTCTCATATTTGTGTTATGATTTTAGTAAACAAGCATTGGTGGTGGCATACTGACTCTGATCGGGGAATGTAGTGCTATAGCCAGTACTGAACAATATTGTAAGAGCCCCGGATGTATTTCTGGGGCTTTTTATTTTAAGTTATATCAAATGAGTAAGATACAATTGAGTACTACCGGTAAGAAGATGTTGGGAGATATTTACACTCCGGTAGGAATTTATTTAAGACTAAGGGATCGTTTCAGAGATACTATTTTACTGGAAAGTACCGATCACCATGCGCATGACAATAGTTATTCCTTTATTTGTATTAATGCCATTGGGGGAATAGAAATTAAATCCAAGGATAATATTGAATACAAACTACCTGGTTCTGATCCGGTAAAAGCTGTTCTGGATCAATCAAAGAATGTGGCAAGCCATCTCTGGGACTATATGGGATCATTTCAGGTATCAGTTCCTGAAGATGCTGCATATTCATTTGCACAGGGATTATTTGGTTATAACTGTTTTGATGCAATTGATTTTTATGAACCTTCCATTGCCTCAAAAACAGAAACGCCGTTGATACCCTTGGTGCGTTACAGGCTTTATCAGTATATAATTGCATTTAATCACTTTAAAGACGAGTTGATTATTTGTGAAAATAGAATTCCCGGAATCAAGGGAGACCTGCAAATGGTAGAATCGCTGATCCGAATAAAAGATGTGCCAGTATATCCTTTTGCAGTTGCCGGTGAGCAAGCGTCGAATCTTTCAGATGAAGCCTATATTTCACTGGTTAAAAAGGGTATTGAGCATTGCATGCGGGGAGACGTTTTTCAGGTTGTATTGAGCAGGCAGTTTAGTCAGGCATTTACCGGTGATGAATTTAATGTTTACAGAACACTAAGAAGTATTAATCCTTCCCCTTATTTATTCTTTTTTGATTACGGAGATTATAAAATAATGGGTTCCTCTCCAGAGGCGCAACTGGTAATTAAAAATGGCAAAGCAATTGTTCATCCGATTGCGGGAACATTTAAACGAACAGGGGATGACGCAACCGATCAGCAGGCTGCGACTGCTTTACTGGCAGATCAGAAGGAAAATGCAGAACATGTGATGCTGGTTGATCTTGCCCGAAACGATTTAAGCCGGGTATGCGAAGACGTTAAAGTTGCACAGTACCGTCAGGTTCATTATTACAGTCATGTGATTCATTTGGTAAGCGAAGTAGAGGGAAGCATTAAAGGCAAGCAGAACCCATTTGAAATATTTGCAGCAAGTTTTCCTGCCGGTACATTAAGCGGAGCCCCCAAAATAAAAGCAATAAACATTATTAAAGAACTTGAGCCAACTGAACGAAGTTTTTATGGAGGCGCTATTGGTTTCGTTGGGTTTGATGGCAGTTTTAATCATGCCATTATGATCAGAACCTTTCTAAGTAAAAACAATCAACTCATTAGTCAGGCAGGAGCGGGTGTAGTGGCTGCCAGTGTTCCGGAAAGTGAATTACAGGAAGTAAACAATAAGTTAAATGCATTGCACCAGGCAGTTGCTCTTGCATCATCCGTTATTTAATTGATACTATGAAAATTCTTGTTTTTGATAATTATGACTCATTCACCTACAATCTGGTGCATCTGATTGCTAAGATTACGGGTGATTATCCTGACGTATGCAGAAATGATCAGATTGAACTGGAAAAAGTAAATGATTATGATAAAATTGTTTTGTCTCCCGGCCCGGGTATTCCAGCCGAAGCTGGTTTATTGAAGCCCCTGATTCAAGAATACGCTTCCAGTAAATGTATATTAGGTGTCTGTCTGGGACATCAGGCCATTGGAGAAGTTTTTGGAGCAACCTTAATTAATCTTCCCAAGGTATATCATGGAATTGCTACGCCGGTATTTCCTCTGCGGTTATCTAATGGAGAATACTCTCCCGTTTACAAAGGACTGGGCGATACGGTTGAAGTAGGCCGCTATCATAGCTGGGCCGTTTCCGCAGATCGGTTACCGGCAGAACTTATTGTTACTGCAAAAGATGAAAATGGGTTGATCATGGGACTCATGCACAGTCAGTTTGATATTGAGGGAGTTCAGTTTCACCCGGAAAGCATTCTAACCCCACAGGGAGAAACTATTATGAAAAACTGGTTAAACAAGTAAGATGAAAAAAATATTACAATACCTTTTTGAGTATAAATCGTTGAGCAGAGAGAAGGCTTTTGATGTATTGGTTAATATGGCAAACGGTCAATACAACGATTCGGAAATTACCGCTTTTATAACCGTTTATTTAATGCGAAGCATTACTATAGACGAGTTAAGTGGCTTCAGAGATGCATTGTTACATTTATGTGTTAAGACCGATCTGGGTACAAACGATTTGGTTGACATTGTTGGTACGGGAGGAGATGGAAAAAACTCTTTCAATATTTCAACTCTTGCTTGTTTTGTTGTTGCAGGTGCCGGACAAAAAGTGGCTAAGCATGGGAATTATGGAGCTTCTACTATTAGTGGAGCATCTAACGTGATGGAGGCTTTGGGATACCGCTTTAAGCAAACTGCCGATTTATTGAAAAGAGAGATTGATGAAGCTGGAATTTGTTTTATGCACGCTCCACTTTTTCATCCTGCCTTAAAAGCAGTTGGCCCAATTCGAAAAAAGCTTGGGGTCAGAACTTTTTTCAATATGCTGGGCCCCATGGTAAATCCAGCCAATCCGGATTATCAGCTGGTAGGGGTGTACAATCTGGAAATGGCCCGCATCTACAACTATTTACTGCAGCCAACAGGCAAGTCTTTTACTATTATCCATAGCCTGGATGGTTATGATGAAATATCCTTAACCAGCGATACTAAAGTTATTACCAAACAAGGAGAAGCGGTGTATTCTCCTATTGACCTGGGTAAAAAAATTGTACTTCCCGAAGCTATTTACGGGGGAAATACGGTTGAAGAATCGGCTGCCATTTTCCTGCGTGTTTTAAAAGGTGAAGGAAGCTGGTCTCAGAATGCTGTGGTGTTGGCCAATGCAGCCATGGCATTGAACAGCACAGGTAAGTTCGCCAATTATGATGCTGCGTATCAGGCAGCTGTTTATAGTCTGGAATCAGGAGCAGCTTATAAAAGTTTTACTAACCTGATTCAAATGCAATAGTCAAATACATTTATTTATGACCATTCTTGATACAATTGTTGAACAAAAAATTCGTGAAGTTGCACAGAGAAAGGCAGAGTCCCCAATTAGTATATTGGAGCAGTCTGTTTATTTTTCCAGACCGTGTATTTCGCTCAGGGACACTTTACAGGATAATAATAAAACGGGCATAATAGCTGAATATAAAAGAAAGTCGCCCAGCAAGGGAATCATCAATGGAATTTCCACTGTAGCAGAAGTAACGAATGCCTATGCTGAATATGGGGCAGCTGCTGTTTCTGTTTTAACAGATGAAACATTTTTTGGAGGACATCTGAACGATCTGGCAAATGCGGTGCAATTGCCTATTCCTGTTTTGCGAAAGGATTTTATGGTAGATGAGTATCAGTTATATGAAGCAAAAGCCCATGGCGCATCTGTTATCCTGTTAATAGCAGCCTGCTTAAGCCCCAAAGATATTCAGCGTATGGCCAGGTTGGCACATCAGTTAGGATTGGAAGTCTTGCTAGAAATACATGGAGAGGATGAATTAGGTCATATATGTCCGGAAGTTGATTTTGTAGGCGTTAATAACAGAAACTTGAAAAGTTTTGAAGTTAGTCTGGAACATTCCCTTGGGTTGATTAACAAGATTCCAAAGGAAATGCCTGCTATTGCTGAAAGTGGTATAGATCATCCGGATACAATTGTAACTTTACAGAGTGCCGGGTTTTCCGGATTTTTAATAGGGGAACGTTTCATGCGTGAAACCAATCCCGGAATTGCTTTTGCCAATTTTGTTATAACCTTAAAAGAAAAACAAAATGCGGGCTAAAGTCTGTGGATTGAACAGTATTCAGCAAATGATGCAACTGGATGAAATGGGCGTAGAATTCGCCGGATTCATTTTTTATTCCAAATCGCCCAGGTATGTTTTAAAAACCTGTTCCAGATTGGATTTAAAAAAGGCAAAAGGCACAACTATCAATAAAGTAGGGGTATTTGTTAATGAAGAACCAGAGCAATTATTAACGCTGGTTGATGAATGCGGTTTGTATCTGGCACAGTTACATGGTGATGAAACTCCCAGATATTGCGAAAAAATTGCTGACTACATTTCTGTTATTAAAGCATTCAGACTCAGAGATGATGATGATGTTTTATGGAAAATCAAGGATTACCAGGATATAGTAGATATGTTTTTATTTGATACTGCGGGTGCAGAATATGGTGGAACAGGTAAAAGGTTCAACTGGGATATTTTATTTTCTCTGAATATAAATAAACCCTTCTTTTTAAGCGGGGGTATTGGGCCTGAAGATATACAGGCATTACAATCATTTAAATTGGATCCTGTTGCGAAAGACCTGTTTGCCATTGACGTGAATAGTAAATTTGAAATTAGTCCGGGAATAAAAAATATGGAACTGGTAAAACCATTTATAAAGCAATTGAAACAATTATGAGAAAAGGGATTCTGATAGGTTTTCTGGGGCTTTTTTTGTACGGTAATCTTTCTGCACAGCAATTAAGTAATATATTAATTAATGTGAGTGGAAAGGCTCAATACAAAGTTAGCTCAGGTAATACCCTAATATACCTGGATGATCAGGGTAAGATTCTTTCTGTTGAAACAGATGCTTCAGGAGAAGTGTTGTACAATAAGAATTTTCAGCCGCAACAAGCAGGAAGTCTTGGTATTCAGTTTAATTATGAAGGTTGGTTAAGTCAAATAGGAAACTTGTTTATTCAGTATGATCATACAGGACGAATAGATAAAATCGGCGATCTGGTATTCAGGTATAATTATCAAAATATAATATCATCTGTGGGTAATATTTCCATTTTGTATAATGCCAATAGAACCATTGACCAGATTGGGGTGTATAAGATATATTATAATTATAGCGGTAAAATATCCAGAATTGACCCCAGTAAAGGTCTAATTGCTTTACAATTAAATTTTTCAAAATGAGTAGTGTGAGGAACGATTATCAGTCGCCCGATTTGCAGGGATATTACGGAGAGTTTGGTGGGGCATATATTCCGGAAATGTTGCAGCGAAATGTGATGGAACTCAGGGAGAAGTACCTGCAGATTATGCAGGAACCCGATTTCCAGGCGGAGTTTGCTCATCTGCTAAAGGATTATGTGGGCAGGCCAACCCCTTTATTTAAAGCAGAAAGACTGAGTGAACAATACCAGACTCAGATATACTTAAAACGAGAAGATCTTTGTCATACCGGAGCACATAAAATCAATAATACCATTGGTCAGATCTTGCTGGCAATACGTTTAGGTAAAACCAGAATTATTGCGGAGACGGGTGCCGGTCAGCATGGAGTGGCTACAGCAACGGTTTGCGCTTTAAAAGGTCTTGAGTGTATTGTTTATATGGGAGAAAAAGACATTGAACGTCAGGCACCCAATGTAGCAAGAATGAAAATGCTGGGAGCTAAAGTGGTTCCGGCCACCAGCGGCAGTAAAACCCTTAAAGACGCTACCAATGAAGCAATCAGAGATTGGATTAATCATCCTGAGAATACCCATTATATTATAGGAAGTGTAGTAGGGCCACATCCTTATCCTGATATGGTAGCCCGTTTTCAAAGTGTAATCAGTAAAGAAATGAGAGCACAATTATTAGAGCAAACCGGAACAGATTTACCAACTCATGTGATTGCCTGTGTAGGAGGAGGTAGTAATGCTGCAGGGGCTTTTTATCATTTTCTAAATGAGCCTTCGGTAATACTGGTTGCAGTGGAAGCTGCTGGAAAAGGCGTTTCTAGTGGTATGAGTGCTGCTACCACACAGTTGGGTTCTGTAGGAATTTTACATGGAAGTAAAAGTCTGCTGATGCAAACTGAAGATGGTCAGGTAGTTGAGCCGCATAGTATTTCAGCAGGTTTGGATTATCCTGGAATCGGGCCTATGCATGCACATTTATTCCAATCCGGCAGAGGTGTATTCCTGAGTGCAACGGATGAAGAAGCGCTGGATGCAGCATTTCATGTAAGTAAAACAGAAGGAATTATACCGGCATTGGAAACATCCCATGCATTTTCAGTACTGGGACAACTGAATTTGAAGCCCTCCGATCGTGTAGTAATTTGTTTAAGTGGAAGAGGGGATAAGGATCTGGCGACCTATATGAATAGCGGAAAAATGAAATTATAAAATTGGATAATGAGCAGACTAGTAAATATATTTCAAAAGAAAAATCAACCTGTGCTGAATGTTTATTTTACTGCAGGGTATCCCTCTCTGGATAGTACATTGCCTGTAATGGAAGCGCTGGCTAAAAATGGGGTAGAGATTATAGAGTTGGGCATGCCCTACAGTGATCCCCTGGCGGATGGCCCCACCATACAGGAAAGCAGCACGAAAGCCATTGCCAATGGTATGACTATAGCAACTCTATTTAGTCAAATTCGTCATTGCAGAGAAAATTCGTATTTACAACATACCGGAATTGTTTTAATGGGATATATGAATCCGATTCTTCAGTATGGTTTTGAAAGGTTTTGTGCGGAAGCGGCCGAGGCAGGTGTAGACGGCCTCATTTTGCCTGATTTGCCTGCATTTGAATTTGAAAATGCTTACGGAGCAATCATTAAAAAGTACGGATTGGATTTTATTTTCCTGGTAACACCTGAAACAACAGAAGAAAGAGTTAGAGAACTGGATAATTTAAGTTCGGGATTTTTGTATGCAGTAAGTGCTTCCGCAACCACAGGAGGGAATACGGATTTTGAAAAAGTGAATGCATATCTAAAAAAACTGGCGGCGTATCAATTAAAGAATCCTGTGATGGTGGGCTTTGGAATTAAAGACCAGCAAAGTGTTGAAGCGGTAACACAATATACGCAAGGAGCAATCATAGGTTCTGCGTATATTAAAGTATTGAGCACAGCTACTGATATTGAGTCAGCAACCCGCCAGTTTATAGGACAGATCAGACCTAAATTGTAAAATGTGAAAACAGTAATTATAAAATACAATGCCGGAAATATTCAATCAGTGCTTTATGCGCTCGAAAGGATTGGGCATACCGCAGATGTTACAGATGACCACGAACAGATAAGACAGGCCGACAAAGTTATTTTTCCCGGTGTAGGTGAAGCAAGTACAGCCATGAATTACCTGAAGAGCAGAAAGCTGGATCAAATAATAGTTGATTTAAAACAACCTGTTCTTGGTATCTGTTTGGGCATGCAACTGATGTGTAAATACAGTGAAGAAAACAACACAGATTGCCTGGGCATATTTGATGAAAAAGTAAGCAGATTTTCCCCGGTTAACGGGGTCAATAAGATTCCTCAGATTGGCTGGAATACAATTGAACATTTAAAGAGCCCATTATTCAATGGCATTAAAGAATCATCCTACTGCTATTATGTTCATAGCTTTTATGCTTCGTTAGGAGAGCATACAATCGCAACCACCCATTACGGAATCGGCTATAGTGCTGCATTGCATCGGAATAATTTTTACGGGGTACAGTTTCACCCTGAGAAAAGTGCAGAAACCGGAGAGCAGATTTTAAAAAATTTTATTGCTTTATAATATGGAAATCATACCCGCTATTGATATTATTGATGGAAAATGTGTCAGGCTAACCGAAGGTGATTATGCGCAAAAAACCATTTACAATGCCAACCCGCTGGAAGTGGCCCAATCTTTTGCTGATGCTGGAATTAAAAGATTGCATCTGGTAGACCTGGATGGTGCCAAAGCTGGAAAAGTTACCAATTGGAAAGTATTGGAAACCATTGCATCCAATACCTCTTTAATTATTGATTTTGGCGGAGGGATTAAAACGGAAGCCGATCTGAAACTGGTATACGAATCCGGGGCCAGTCTGGCTACTATCGGTAGTCTGGCAGTGAAAGACCCTGATTTATTCGAATCCTGGATTCAGCAATATGGGGCGGATAAATTTTTATTGGGTGCTGATGTAAAGGGAGAGTTTATTGCTATCGGAGGCTGGCTACAGGTATCCGATCAAACAATTATCCAATTTATTGAGAAGTATATCCGGAAAGGAATTACTCAGTTGTTTTGTACCGATATTAGTAAGGATGGTAGACTGGAGGGGCCCTCTCTTGAATTGTATCAACAGATTACTCAAGCATTTCCCGATTTACATTTTATTGCCAGCGGAGGGGTAAGCTCAATGGAAGATATACATGCATTAAGAGAAATTGGCTGTAAAGGAGTTATTGTAGGGAAAGCCATTTATGAAGGAAGAATAAAAATAGAAGAATTGTGTTAACAAAACGAATAATACCCTGTCTGGATATCAAAGACGGCAGAACAGTTAAAGGTGTGAATTTTGAGCAGATTCGTGATGCAGGTGATCCGGTTGAACTAGCATCCATCTATGCAAAAGAAGGAGCTGATGAACTCGTTTTTCTTGATATTACTGCAACGAATGAGAAAAGAAAAACATTGAGTGAGCTCGTAAACAAAATTGCGCATCAGATTAATATTCCTTTCACTGTTGGAGGGGGAATTAATTCTGTGGAAGATGTACAGGTCTTATTGAAGAATGGAGCCGATAAAATATCAGTAAATACGGCTGCATTTAAAAAACCTGATTTAATTAATGAACTTGCCCTTGAATTTGGCAGTCAGTGTGTAGTATTGGCCATTGATACTAAACAGGAAGCCGACGGTAAATGGTATGTGTACCTGAACGGGGGTAAGGTAAAAACAGATACATTGTGTTTTGATTGGGCCAGGGAAGCAGTTGATAGGGGGGTAGGAGAAATATTACTGACTTCCATGAACAATGATGGCACTAAAAAAGGATTTGCGTTGGATATTACTAAACAATTAGCCGGTTCTTTACCTGTACCCATTATTGCATCCGGGGGTGCCGGCAGTAAGGAAGATTTTGCTGATGTATTTCAGCAGGCCCAGGCAGATGCAGCGCTGGCAGCAAGTATTTTCCATTTTAAAGAAATCGCTATACCTGAATTGAAAAAATATTTGTCTGAACAGCAGATTCCTGTTCGTTTATAAACAACCGATTATGAAAATTGATTTTGAAAAATACACGGACGGGCTGGTGCCAGCCGTTGTTCAGGATTACATGACGCATAAAGTATTAATGTTGGGCTTTATGAATGCTGAAGCAGTTGATAAAACAATGGAGTTGCAAAAAGTGACTTTTTTCAGCAGGTCAAAACAACGTCTCTGGACAAAGGGAGAAGAGAGCGGTCATTTTCTTCATTTGAAATCCATAGCAGTGGATTGCGACAATGACAGCCTTTTAATACAGGCAAATCCTGAAGGCCCAACCTGTCATACAGGAGCAGATACCTGCTGGAATGAAAAAAATCATGCGGATCATTTTTTAACCTATCTGGAACAAATTATTGAACTCAGAAAGAATGGGAACCCGGATGAATCCTATGTAGCCAAAATGTTTGCCAAAGGAATCAATAAAATTGCCCAGAAAGTAGGGGAGGAGGCAGTTGAAATGGTGATTGAGGCAAAAGATGATAATGCTGATTTATTTTTGAATGAGTCTGCAGACTTACTGTTTCATTATTTGCTTTTGCTTAACGCTAAAGGGCATAACTTAGCAGAAGTCTTACAAATTCTACAATCAAGGCACGCTAAATAAACTATGAAAACGATTCTGACTTCTTTATTTCTCCTGACTGGTCTTTCAGTTTTTGCTCAACCCAAATTTCAGATCAATGGAAATATTGCCAATGCCAAACCCAATATGCTTGTTTTTTAATGAATGGCAATGACGGTAAAACCATTGCTACCGATACGGTAAGAAATGGCAAATTCATCCTTAAAGGGACAATTACAGAGCCGGATATTTTTCAGTTGGGTTTTGTAGGATATAAGGAAGCATTGGATATTTTTCTGGACAATGATGAAGTGAATATTAATGCCGATTTCAATCAATTTTCTGCAGCCACAATAACTGGTTCACCTGTTGAATCGGATTACCAGCAATTCAAATCTACTTTTAACCCAATTAGAGACCGGTTGAATTATCTGGTACAGCAAATCAATCCTGAAAAAAACAGATTAAAAAGAGATTCTCTTATTCAGCTATATGAAGAATCTAAGGGAAAAGTATTGCAGGAAGCTACCCTTTTTGCAAAAGAAAAATCCGGTTCTCCTGTTAGTTCTTTTGTGTTGTTTGCCATTAGTCCTTTATTAAATGGTAACGAAGACCTTGAGCAACGTTATGCTGCATTAAGCCCCTCGGCTAAAAAAGGAACTTTTGCCAAAATGATTGAGCAAACGATTGCAGAAGCGAATGTAAATAAAATAGGCACTGTTGCTCTGGAGTTCAGTCAGAAAGATACACTGGGGAAAATGGTCTCTTTAAAATCCTTCAGAGGCAAATATGTGCTGATAGATTTCTGGGCCAGCTGGTGTGGACCCTGCCGTGCAGAGAACCCCAATTTAGTGGCTGCATTTAAACAGTATTCCAACAAGAATTTTACTGTACTAGGTGTTTCGCTGGACGACAATAAAGCCAGCTGGATGAATGCGATACGAAAAGATAAACTAACCTGGACGCAACTAAGCGATTTACAAAGCTGGAATAATCAGGTGGCTCAGTTGTATAAAATCAGAAGTATACCTGCCAATTATTTGCTGGACCCCAACGGTAAAATCATTGCCAGGGATTTAAGGGGAGAAGAATTGCAGGTTAAGCTGAAAGAATTGCTCAAATAACCAGTCGTCCCAGAAAATGCAATGGGTTTTCAGGATTAGTTATATTGCCAAATGTTATTAAGGATTTCCCTGATGTTTTGTATATGCTGGCAATTTTCCCTTGCCAGTATAGCCCAGGTTAATGCAGTGAAATCCGGTTCTGCACATCTCGGTATTATTGCCGGAACCATTATGGACTCTGCACGGGGAGAGGGTGTTCCATTTGCTAATTTGTCTTTAGTAAGTATGTCGGAAAAAGCAGAACGGTTTCAGGGTGTTTCTGATAAAAATGGAAATTTTGAATTCAATCATCTGCCACTGGGCTATTATTCATTAAGGATAAATGCCCTCGGTTTTTCGCCAGCTCAGTTAGACAGTATCTATCTTAGGGCAGAGCGCTTCGATTTTAATTTAGGAGATATTAAGTTAAAATATCCCGGACAGTCTACATTAACCGAAGTGGTTGTTTACGCAGAAAAGCCTTTATTTGAGAATAAGGATGATAAATTAACTTATAATATTGGAGAGAGTGCATTGAGCAATGGAGCCAGTACTGCTGAACTGCTCAAGAATATTCCATTGGTCAATAACGATCCCAACGGAAGGATACTCCTGAAAGGAAAAGAGCCCAGAATTTTAATTGACGATAAGCCTACTGAGTTAAATGCACAGCAATTACAGGATTTATTGGAGAGCCTGCCAGGAGGAACCATAGAAAAAATAGAAATCATGACCAATCCGCCACCACAATATGCTTCAGAAGCAGGTGGGGTGATTAATATTGTTACCAAAAAAGGTAAGATAGGCTGGTTAGGTAGAATAAGTGTAAGCGCCGGAACCCGGGGGGAGGGTAATTTCTCCGGGAATATCAGTTACCGGAATAAGAAATTTACCTATAACCAAACTATTGGGCTGGGAGCCAGTAAACTTATTGGGAGCGGTTATACTCACCGCACCAATTTATATGCAGACTCAACCAATCAATTCAATAGTTCCAATCAGTATACCAATCAGAATTTACGACCCAATATCAGAACGCAATTAGATTGGGAATGGTCAAAGCAATTTCAAATGGGATTGGTGTATCAGGGTAATATGAACTATTTCGACAACCGGAGCACCAACCAGTTTGTTAATATCAATCGATTTAATGAGACTTACAAAATCAGTAATCGGGAAAATAGCAGTATTGGAAATGGATATACACATGGATTGCAATTGTCTGCTGTAGTTAAGGGGAAGAAAAATGCAGCAGAACAATTAAGAGTATTTCTTTCTGCCAATACCAGTAAAAACGATAATGACAGAGATTTTTTTCAGCAGTTTCTGGCTACCGGTATGGTGCCTACCGGCATTGATTCTACGCAATCTCAGTTCTTTAATAATATAAACAGTAATTGGTCTGGCAGACTGGAATATACAAAGCCACTAAAACAAAAGGGCAGTAACATTATGGGGGGGTAAATTATAGTGCTTCTCAATTTCATAATACTTTAAATACCAACTTTCTCAGAAAGTCTGATGGTGTAATGATCAAGAATGATTTACTCAGCAATGATTTTTTCTTTTATCAGGAAATTGCCAGTTTTAGATCAGGCATCAGCTGGCTATTTAGTAAAGAGGTTAGACTAACTACAGGCGCACAGGCAGAGTACACTTCCATGTCTTTTGAATTTGTAAAAGGGAATGTAGCCAATGTTGAAAACAGTTACTGGAATATATTGCCTTATGCCACACTTCGAAAAGATTTCAACAAGCAATTCAATACAGCATTGGTATACAGGGCAACAATCAGAAGACCTGGAATTGGTGAATTAAATCCCAATATAGATTATGCTGATCCTTACAACCTGCGTTACGGAAATCCGGGTTTATTGCCTACTTTGTCGCATAATTTTGACTGGAATCTGAATTATTCCAAAGGGAAATATTATATAAATACTTCGTTAGGATTTAATAAAGTTTCACAGGTTTTCAATACTATCAGAAGTTTGGCAGAGGAGGGCAAAACCAATATTACCTGGTTAAATATTGCTGACCGGAACGAATACGAAGCAAGTGTATTCGGAGGGTACACATTTACCAGGCAATTCAGAATGAATGGCAGTATTGGGTATACCTATAATGTTTATGGGGAGCGTGAGAAAAAATTGTACCTATACAGAAACGGAGGTTCTTTATATACCAATATTAATTACACGTATTCACCCAGCAGCGTATGGACTTTTGAAGGTACAGCCCGATTTAACCGTTATGCCAATCCTCAGGGAATAAGCAGATCGAATATCAACACCAATTTCGGGGTACAACACAAAATGCTTGACAGAAGATTGATTATTTCCTTCAATGCCATTGATCCGTTTACGCCACAATCCATTCGTTCCTATACATCCGGACACAGGTTTGAAATGGAAAACTTCAGTGCTACCCGTAGTAGAAACTACCGGATATCAATAAGCTTCCAGTTAAATAGAATGGTACAGAAAACGCCTGCTGTTGCTAAAAAATCAACAGGGGCTAAAATATAAAAGCGTGTATTACCTAGCCGCGTATTATACTGTTTTTTAATTCTGGAAGCGAGCCAACTTTCCTGAACGGGTATAATCCACTCTTTCATCCAGCTTCCTTTGGTGGCAACCGTATTATTAAAATAGGGGGTGTCTAATTGAATAAATTGATTCTCCAAAGCGTAATTAAATTGTGCCAGTGGCAACAATTCAACCTTGTCCTTAATGTAAAATGCCAGATTCTGCCTGTTGAATAAATCTACTTTGCAAAGCTGTTCAATTTTTTTAATCACGTGTACAGAACTATCTGTACTGCATCCGCCAACTGTGGTTGCGGATTCATCCGCCATTAAAACAATAAACTGTCCATAAAATAAATTGGCAAATCCTTTAACAGGGGCACCATGACTTTTCCAGCTGCCTATAAAATCCTGTAAAATTTGATCTATTTCAAAGGCTTCACTGATGGAAAACAACCGGTTACTCTGGTAAATCCATACTTTAGACTGATCACTGAAATCTGCCGGACAATTGTTCTTATACGCTTGAATATCCATGCTGCAAAGTTACAATTTATGCCATGCTTTCGGCAATCATTTCTGCAATATCCAGAACTGCTACTTCATTTTCCTTCTCCCTGTTTTTTACACCATCCATCATCATTGTGTTACAGAATGGACAGGCAGCTGCAATGAATGTTGCCCCCGTTTCCAGCGCTTCGTCGGCCCTTTCAATATTGATTCTCTTATTGCCTGGCTCATCTTCTTTAAACATTTGCGCTCCACCGGCACCACAGCAAAGTCCTTTTGTTCGGCATCTTTTCATTTCTATCAACTCTGCATCCAGTGCTTCCAATACTTTTCTGGGAGCTTCGTAAATATTATTGGCCCTTCCTAAATAGCAGCTGTCATGGAAAGAAATCTTTTTCCCTTTAAAGCTGCCGCCCTCTTTCAATATTATTTTACCCTGATCAATCAGTTCCTGTAAAAGGGTAGTATGATGTATTACTTCGTAGTTTCCACCCAGTTCAGGGTATTCATTTTTTAGTGTGTTAAAGCAGTGTGGGCAAGTGGTTACAATTTTCTTGATATTGTATCCATTCAAAATCTGAATATTCTGATAGGCCATCATCTGGAATAAAAACTCATTTCCCGCTCTTCTGGCGGGGTCGCCGGTACAGGCTTCTTCTTTGCCCAATATGGCAAATTTTATTCCCACTTTATCTAGTATGGTAGCAAAAGCTTTGGTTATTTTTTGTGCCCGCTGATCAAAGCTTCCTGCACAACCTACCCAAAATAAGATTTCAGGGGTTTCGCCATTCGCCATCATTTCTGCCATTGTATTGATCTTCATATAATCAGTTTAATTTGTTAGCGTTTAATTAGGATGCCATTTCATTTGCCCATTTGTCACGATCATCAGGGGAGAATTTCCATGGTGCAAAGTTGTTTTCAATATTGCTGAATGTGCCATTCCATTCCTGTGGGGCATTGCTTTCCTCCATAATTAATGATCTTCTTAATTCAACTATAATGTCGAGTGGAGAAATACTAACCGGACAGGCTTCCACACATGCATTACAAGTAGTGCATGCTCTAAGTTCTTCCACTGATATATAATCGTGTAACAATGATTTACTATCGGGAATAAAAGATTTGTTACTATTTATATTTTTGCCCACATCTTCCAGTCTGTCGCGGGTGGCCATCATGATTTTTCTGGGGCTTAATAATTTACCCGTCTGGTTTGCCGGACACTCCGAAGTACATCTTCCGCATTCAGTACAACTGTAAGCATCCAAAAGATTTTTCCAGCTTAAATCAAAAACATCTTTTGCCCCAAAGCTGGCAGGTGGTGCAGCATTAGCAGGCGCCAGTTCGGGTTGCATGGCATACAAAACTTCATTTTGCACTTCTGGCATATTTTTCATTTTGCCAGGTGCTTGCAAGTTGGCATAATAAGCATTGGGAAAAGCCAGTGCAATATGTAAGTGCTTGGAATACGGTAGGTAATTCAGGAAGGCAAAAATGCCTGCAATATGGATCCACCATGCTATGCGCTCAATAGCAACCAATGTGCCGTCTGACATGTTTTCAAAAAGAGGTATTAATTGTGCAGAAAGAAAAAAACTACCGGTAGGCTCGTAATGTGCAACGCCTCTGTCTTGTAAAATCTGATCAGTTGCATTCATGGTTAAAAACAAACTCATTAATACAATCTCTGTAATCAGAATCAGGTTGGCATCTGTTTTTGGCCATCCGTTTAAATCCTTACTGATAAATCGTTTTAGCTTAAGCCAGTTTCTTCTGGCAAGAAAAATAATACAAACCACAATAACGCTTGCCGCCAACCACTCAAAAGTATTGATGAGCCAGCCGTAGAACTCGCCCAGATAAGGAAGAAAAAGTCTGTGGGTACCTAAAATACCATCCAGTACAATTTCCAGCACTTCCATATTAATGATGATAAAACCGGCATAAATAATGAAGTGCATGATGGCAACCGGTACATTATGAAACATTTTCTTCTGACCCAGTGCCAGTAATATTACATTGTTCCAGCGCTGACCCGGGTTGTCCGATAAATCCTGTGGCTTGCCCAGGAAAATATTTCTTCTGATTTCGGCCACTTTTTTTGAAAACCAGTAAATGGCGCCTGCGGCCATGATGCAAAACAAAACTTGTTGTACGTACTGCATAAAGAAAGTTATACGCTAAGATAATACAATTGGAGAATGCATTATTGTTGTTATTTTGAGGTATAATTTATACTATGTCTCAAAGAAAATACGTTTTAACAGCAGCAGCAGCTCAGCAGAAATTAAAAAGAATGAGTCTGGAAATTGCGGAGAGCCTGAGTGGGCAAACAGGGGAGCTATATTTAATGGGCGTTCAGCAGAGTGGGATGATTATTGCGGAAGAAATGGCCAGGTTATTGGGCATATTGCTTAACAAACCAATCAAAACGATTGCTGTACAGTTGAACAAGCAAAAACCTGCCGACGTGGTTTTGAGTGAGAAACTCGAACTGAATGGTGCCAATATTGTATTGATAGACGATGTAACCAATAGTGGTAAAACCCTGCTGTATGCATTGAAACCATTATTGGATGCATATCCGCAAAGTATTCAGACCCTGGTATTGGTGGAACGCATGCACAAGCAATTTCCGGTAAAACCAGATTTTGTGGGATTATCTATTGCTACCACACAGGAGGAACATATTCAGGTTGAAACAGAGGGTGGTAAAATTCTGGGAGCCTATGTTTTGTAAAAAGAAATGATAGTATCTTAATATTTAAAATTTAAATCAACATTCAATATGGACGCAGCAATACAAGCCAACGTAAATGCCTGGTTAAACGGAAACTATGATCAGGAAACCAAAAATCAAATTCTTGCTTTACAAGCCGGCAATCCGGATGAACTGGCAGATGCATTTTACCGGAATCTTGAATTTGGAACAGGTGGCTTAAGGGGGTTAATGGGTGTTGGTACCAATCGGGTTAATAAATATACCATTGGAATGGCTACTCAGGGTTTTTCTAATTATTTAAAGAAGACATATCCTGATTCCACAATTCAATTAGCTATTGCACATGACAGTAGAAATAACAGCCGTTTTTTAGCAGAAACTACAGCCAATGTATTTGCAGCTAATGGTATTAAAGTTTACTTATTTGAGGCTTTAAGACCAACTCCGGAACTAAGTTTTGCCATCCGCAAATTGGGGTGTCAGGCAGGGGTTGTTTGTACGGCCTCTCATAATCCCAAAGAATACAACGGTTATAAAGCTTACTGGAACGATGGAGGTCAGCTGGTGCCACCTCATGATAAAAATGTAATCACGGAAGTGGAATCCATTAAAAGTGTGGATGAAGTTAAATGGAGTGGGGGCGAAGCCAATATTACCATTATTGGGGCAGATATGGATGCGCAGTATATAGATATGGTAAAGGGGTTAAGTGTTTATCCTGATGTAGTGGCTGCCCAGAAAGATTTAAAAATTGTATATACACCAATACATGGTACAGGGATTACATTGGTGCCCAAAGTTTTGAAGGCTTTTGGTTTTGAAAATGTACATGTAGTAGAAGAGCAATCAACTCCTGATGGCAATTTCCCTACTGTAAAATATCCTAATCCGGAAGAAAGCGAAACCATGAGCATTGGTCTGGCTAAGGCTCGCGAACTGAATGCGGACATTCTTCTGGGAACAGATCCGGATGCTGATCGGGTGGGCATTGGTGTTAAGAATCATAAGGGTGAATGGGTATTGATGAATGGTAATCAGACAGCGGTACTGGCATTTGCTTACATGATGGAAGCCCGAAAAGCAAAAGGCATTGCACAACCCAATGATATGGTTATTTCAACCATTGTTACTACTGAAATGATCAATGAAGTTGCAAAGCAAAATAAGGTTGCCTGCTATAATGTTTTAACGGGCTTTAAATGGATTGCAGAAAAAATTAAAGAGTTGGAGGGTAAAGAAAATTATGTAATAGGAGGCGAGGAAAGTTTTGGCTTAATGATCGGAGATCAGATCAGAGATAAGGATGCAGTTAGTGCGGTGGCATTGATGTGTGAAATGGCTGCTTACGAAAAGAACAAAGGCAGATCCTTATTCGACAAAATGATTGACTTGTACATTCAATATGGTTTCTATTATGAGAACCTGATTAGTATTACCAAGAAAGGCATGAACGGTCAGAAAGAGATTGCGGACATGATGGAGGGATATCGTTCCAATCCTCCTTCCGCTATTAATGGTTCTACGGTAACTACTTTATTGGATTATCAATTACAGGTAGGAAAAAATTTGCAAACCGGCGAATCCTGGACTATTCAGCTTCCGAAAAGTAATGTACTTCAGTTTATAACAGCTGACGGCAGTAAAATTTCGGCCAGACCTTCTGGTACTGAACCGAAAATAAAGTTTTACTTCAGCGTGAATACCCAATTGGCGAGCCGTGACGAGTTTGATGCAAAACAAAAAGAGCTGGAAAATAGAATTGATGGAATCATCCTTAGTATGAACCTAAAATAGTATGGTATATTCGCAGCATGCAAAAGGACAGAGATTATTCGGATACATATCATCATAAGGGGATGCGCAAGAAGTTAATTGATACTTTGCGCGAGAAAGGTATTACAGATGAAGCCGTTTTGGAGGCAATGAATAAGATTCCCAGACATTTCTTTCTGGAATCTGTATTCGACAAAATAGCTTACGAAAATCGCGCATTCCCTATTTCTGCAGATCAAACCATATCTCACCCCTATACAGTAGCTTATCAGACACAGTTACTGCAAATAAAAAAAGGGGATAAAGTGCTGGAAATCGGAACTGGAAGCATTTACCAAACTACGATTTTAGCAGAGTTGGGGCCTCAGTGGGTATATACCATTGAAAGGCAGAAGAAATTATTTGATGAACAAAAAGAATACTACCATTTCAAAAAAAATTATCCCAATATTAAATTCTTTTTTGGAGATGGATTCAAGGGGTTACCTACTTACGCTCCATTTGATAAAATCCTGATTACAGCAGCAGCGCCCTTTGTGCCGCCTTTGCTGGTTGAACAATTGAAGCCAGGCGGAATGATGGTAATTCCGGTAAATGAAGGAGAGGCGCAAAGAATGATGCGGATTACCAAACTATCGGATGGAACTTTACAAGAGGAATTATTTGATGAATTTTCCTTTGTTCCCATGTTAGAGGGGAAGTCGGCTAATTAAATTCTGCATTTGCTGCTTTGGGTAGCTTTTCCACCTGTTAAAAGATTGTATAAGCTTATTGTCATAAAAAGCTAAGGCCCTGGTTTCTACCAGGGCCTTATATCTTAAACTAAAACTAAAACTAAATTTATTGCTGCATCATATCCATGCCACCACTCTGGTCTGCCTTGGTATTTTTGCGTTTGAATAAGCTTGCATCAAACTTTCCGAAACGGTAGCTGAAATTCAGGCGTAAAACCTGAGGGTCTCTTCTGCGTTGGTTGGTTTGGTTAAAGAATGAACTTTCAGAGTAACTCTGGAACAACTGTGTTCTGAAGATATCGTTCATACTTAGTGTCAGGTTACCAGATCTTCCATTTTTCCAGGTAAATTCCTTTCTGATTGCTAAATCTACTCCATAACGAGGCAGGTTGTATCCCTGAGCTCCCGATTGAGGACCACCACCAAACATCATACCACCGCCGCCGCCGCCACGGCCACCACCACCGCCGCCTTGTGGCAATACGGTTCTTGCCTGATAGTCTCCACTCAACTGGATTGAAAACCCTTTACCTAATTTAAAGGTATTGTTCATTTTGGTAAACCAACTCCATTGTTCCTGAACAAGATTGGGTTGTCCGGGAACTGTTGCATTCAATCTTGAATTGAAAATATTCAGGTTAATAGTCATTTCCCACCAGCTGTTTACCGCTGTTTTGTTGGTTAGTTCCAGACCAAATGATCTGGCACTGTTTGCATTGATAAAGGTGCTGAAGAAAGCACTGTCACCCGGGATTAAAGCATTTGCATCTCTGTAAACATAACGGGTAATCAAATCAGTAGAATGCTTGAAGAAAACTGTTGCCAAAAAGTTAGACCCTTTTTTATAAGCATTGTTCCAGCTCATTTCGAATGAATTGGTAAATTCAGGTTTTAGACCTGCATTTCCCATATTGATATTCTGAGGATCAGAATAATCAGGGAAAGGCATTAACTGGAAGAAATTAGGTCTGTTCACTCTTCTGGAGTAGTTAATCTGAAAGTCCTGTTTTTCATCAATTTTATAAGTGATGAATGCACTAGGGAATAAACTCAATGGAAACTTAACCGAGAAAGTGGCAGAATCTGCACCTTTGGAATTCAATAGTGTTCCAGTATAGTTAGAGCTCTCTGCTCTTAAACCCAGCTGATAACTCCATTTGTTAACCTTAAAGCTATAAGTACTGTACGCAGCATAAACTGCATCTGTATATTTATATCGGCTACTAATTAAAGGTACAAGTTCATATTGTCCAGAAAGCTGATTGAATCGGAATTGATCCAGCTTATTATTGAAGTCCCTGATAGCAACACGTCCGCCAGCTTCAAATTTGCTGTCATCTGAAAGAGGGTTTTCGTAATCTATCTGGAATGTATGGTTGGTTGTACCTCCGGAACCAATACCACGTTGCAACAATGGATTTCCCTTTTGTGTGCCATTCAGGTTATAAGTGTAGTTGCCAATATTAGACAGGTTGTCGTTGGTACTTTTATTATAGTTATAATCAGAGGAGATATTGTGTCCGTTCTTTGCAAAATTGTGCTTGTAACTAATTTGAGTTCCCAGGTTTCTGAAATTACTGGTTGACTGTGTTCCAATGTTTGAATAGGAAGTAGGTATATTCTTTATGGTAGAGTCTACTCTCTGTGTCTGATCATTATCAAACTGACCTCTGTTGAAATTGGCAGTTACAGAAATGGTATTTCTATTATCAACAAAATAATCAAGTCCGCCTCTGAAGAATGCGAAATAACCTTTGTTGGTTGCATCCTGCATATTGTAAATGCTGCTTGGGGTAGCTAACAGATTGTTCCTTTCGGTAATACCTTCTGAAATAGATTTACGCTGATTGTAAACACCACTTCCGGTAAAGTTTAATTTATTCTGACGAATATTAATATCTCCACCGCCATTAATCATGCCACGTGAGTCAACACCAGCTCTGATACCACCATTGTAACCCACTTTCTTATTTTTCTTAAGAACGATATTTAATATACCTGCGTTACCACCGGAAGCATCAAACTTGGCGGATGGGTTGGTGATTAATTCAACTCTTTCAATAATATCTGAAGGAATCTGATCCAGTGTAATAGTAGTAGGTCTTCCATCAATAAATAGCGTTGGGGAAGCATTTCTTAATGTTACGTTTCCGTCAATATCAACATTTAATGCAGGGATATTACGCATTAATTCGGTTGCAGTTTGACCTGACCCCATCAGGTTCTTGTCTACATTAAAGATTTTACGGTCTATTCCCAGTTCAAACTGAGGTTTGGTAGATGCAGTTACTGTTACATTGCCCAGATTGGTAGCATCTTCTTCCATTTTAATATTGCCCAGGTCTTTATCGGCCATGCCCAGCATTTGCTGCATATTTCCACCTGAAGCACCACCTGCTGGCATTTTGATGCCGAAGGAAATGGTCTGGTCGATTGTTTTGTAAGCTAAAGCAGTAGCATTCAATTTGAAATTGCCAAAAAGAGGAAGGTTTTCAAAGCTAAAGTCACCATTGGCTTTTGTGATAACGGTACCTAAAATGGCTTCTTTCATTTTTTTAGTAACCGTATCAAATTTATTACCTCTCAGCTGAACGGTAACGCCTTCAATTCCCTTGTTGGTTTTACTATCAACCATTTTACCATAGAAATGTCCAATATTCATGTTCTGGCTGGCGCCTGCACCGGCACGGCCACCCATCATTGGGGGCATTTGTGCCTTGGCATGACCCATGATCATCCCGGCTAAAAGAAAAATTCCTAAAAATTTACGCATATTCATCATTGTTATTAATTGCAAAGTTGGTTTACACTCATTGGGATTGATTCTCCCATTTTATGAGCGGTAATATGACAAGCCTGAGTGGATAAAGTTTAACAAAATCGGCGAATAGGTCTTTTAATCCGTCGGTGACTAAGCAATCATGGTTAAAAGCACCTGAATGATACCAATAATAAATCCTAAAACCCCGCCTAAAATTTCAATAAATCGGAATTCCTTAGACATGATATCGTTTAAAATCTGTTCTAATTTGTCTGAAGAGAATCCCTTTACTTTTTCAATTACAATTTTTTCCAGATCTAACTGAGATTGCAGCTGATTCATGTACGATTTCATTAATCCGGGAAATAGTTCCTGTAATTCTGCCATAAAAACGGTTTTCATCTGCGCAATGGTCTGATCTCCGATGAACATGCTGATGATTGGCATATGGTCTGCCAGTTTTACCCGTAGAAAATGGTCTATATGGGCGTCAATCTGGGGGATCAGGGCCTCCATATTCTTAGGATTGGTTATTTTTTGTTCTATATCCTGAAAGGAGAGCAATTCGGCGCTTACCAACTTGCCCAGTTTTTCTGCAAACTGTGCCTGTCTTTTTGGGAAAATACCGATGAAAGTAATGCCAAGTATTTTTACCGGATCTTTCGGGTGAAAAAGCATTTTAATGGCAACCCAATTGGTAAACCAGCCAATAAAGGCTGAGATAAAGGGTATCAGGTAAATAAGATTCATGCTATAAAATTTAAAAACCTATAAAACATACGCTTTATAGGTTTTAAGTGGGAGAGCGAGGGGTCTCGAACCCCCGGCCTTCAGTGCCACAAACTGACGCTCTAACCAACTGAGCTACGCCCTCCGTTTTTGTGGAGGGCAAAAGTAGGAAATATTTTTTAAAAAAACTTCATCCAAACCTTTGTTAATTGAAAATGTAGTTGCAATTAGCATCTTATTTTGGGTTATTTTTGGAAAGACCATGCAAAAATTCAAGCAATTTATGAAGAGTAGAAAAGGGTTAGTGTTAACGGCTCTGGTATTATTTGGCTCACTTTTTATTGCCTTTCGCAGCATTAACGGAGCAGATTCCAATGAAAAAATAGCACAGCAACAAAGATTATTGAACACAGTAGGAATGTTGCTGGAACAACAGCATTACAGTCCTAAAAAAATCAATGATGAATTTTCAAAAAAAGTCTTCAAAGGATATCTGGATCAGCTGGATGGAGACAAGAGTATTTTTACTGCACAGGATGTAAATGTACTCAGGAAAATGGAAACAACTATTGACGATGAAATTCATGGAGCATCCATGCAGTTTCAGCCGGCAGTTAGTAGCATCTATACAAAACGTGTTGAAGAAACCGTAAGCTTTTATAAAGAGATTTTATCTAAGCCCTTTAATTTTTCTGTTAACGAGTCGGTTCAGCTTGATGGTGAAAAACTAAATTATGCTCAAACAGATGAGGATCGTAAGGATCGCTGGAGAAAAAAATTGAAATATTATACACTTGAACGATTTGTTGACTTACAGGAAGAAAGAGAAAAGAACAAAGGGAAAGACAGTTTTCGGGTGTTACCCGATGATAGCCTGGAATTGAATGCAAGGAACAGTGTGCTGAAAATGATGGACCGAACTTTCAATCGAATTAAAACTACATTCACAGATGAACAACGGTTCAATTCCTTTATAAATGTTATTACCAATCTCATGGATCCTCATACGGATTATTATCCTCCACTTGAGAAAAGAGCTTTTGACGAGCGAATGAGTAATCAGTTTTATGGTATTGGTGCTCAATTACAACAGGATGACAATGGAATTAAAATAGCCAGTATAGTAACAGGAGGACCCGCATGGAAGTCAGGAGCCATTGTTGCAGGTGATATTATTATTAAAGTGGCACAGGGGGCCAATGAACCTGTTGATGTAAGTGGTTATGGTACGGAAGATGCTGTTAAATTAATCAGAGGAGACAAGGGTACTGAAGTACGTATCACTTTTAAAAAGCAGGATGGTACTACCAGAACGGTATCGTTAATCAGAGAAAAAATTGAGCAGGACGAAGGATTGGCCCGTAGTGCAATAGTTATGCAGGGCAATGATAAAATTGGTTATATCGCATTGCCAGATTTCTATGCCAATTTTGAAGATAAGAACGGATTCAAGTGTTCTGAAGATGTAGCGGAAGAAGTAAAAAAGCTAAAAGCTGAAAATGTCAAAGGCATTGTAATTGATCTTAGAAATAATGGTGGCGGCTCTTTGCTTGAAGTAGTTAAAATGGTTGGCTTATTTATTCCTTCCGGACCCGTTGTTCAGGTAAAGGAAAGAGACGGCAGGGTAGATCAGCAAACCTGGAGAGACAATGATGAGTCCGTATTATATAACGGACCATTGGCTGTAATGGTGAATGAGTTAAGTGCATCTGCCAGTGAAATATTTGCTGCTGCCATTCAGGATTATAAAAGAGGTATTGTAATTGGCAGTAGCTCTACTTATGGAAAGGGAACGGTTCAAAGACCTATACCGTTTGGCAGACCCATTGATTTTTATAGCAGCAGAACAGAATTCGGAGCAGTAAGTCTGACATTCCAGAAATTTTACAGGGTTAACGGAGGAAGTACTCAATTAAAAGGGGTGGTGCCGGATATTATTATGCCTGATACGTATGAGTATCTTAAAATAAGAGAAAAGGACAATCCCAACTCTTTACCTTGGGATGCTATACCTCAAACCAATTATCAATTATGGAAAGGGGGAGCTGGTGGCCAGCTCGATCAGATTATTAAAAATGAGCAGGACAGAATTGTTTCCGATCCCAATCTTAAATTGTTACAGGATAATTTAAAATGGTTAAGTGCCAACAATGACAATCCAATTAATCTGCAAATTGATCAATTCAAACAAATGCAGAAACAAATTACCAATACGGTAAACCAGAACAATACATTGCTTAAGCTGAAGTCAGAATTAAATGTTCAGGCGATGGAAGCAGACAAAGACAAGTTTTACAATAATCCAGATAAAAACAAGGGAATCCGTTACCAGGAATGGTTGAAATTATTAAAGCAGGATTTACACATTGATGCAGGGGTGAAAGTAATACAGCAATTGGCTGAAACCCATGCAGCAACGGCAAAAAATTGATTAGCTTAACAGGTAGTACGATTCAGAGAGAAAATGGAAAATAAACTAACAAAAAAGTGGTACGCCATTTATACCAAGCCAAGGTGGGAAAAGAAAATAGATTCTGTTTTAATCAGAAAGGGAATTGAAAGCTGGTGTCCGTTGCAGAAAGTGGAAAGGCAATGGTCGGATAGAAAGAAAATAATAGAGGAGCCTCTATTTAAATCTTATGTTTTTGTTAGAATTGATGATACAGAACGCTCTAAAGTGCTAATGACCGATGGGGCTTTGAATTTTGTTTATTATCTGGGTAAGCCGGCAGTTATTAAAGATGAGGAAGTAGAAAATATTAAACTATACCTGGCAGAAAAAGATGCTAAGATTACCATTATATCCGACGAAGGTTTCTCTAGTGGTGACCTGGTAAAAGTAAATTACGGCGTATTCATGGATCAGGAAGGAACCGTAGTCAGAGGTGGCAGGAAAAAAGTCTATGTTCAATTGCAAGGTCTGGGACAGGTAATGATTGTAGAATTTCCCGCAACTTTTCTTACAGTAAAATAAAGGCAACCCTATAAATTCCAGTCTACAATCTGATTGGCCCATTCTGCTCTATAGGGAGTGCTTACTCTGATATAATTGTCAGTATACCCCTCCATCATTCCTTCTTTGTTATAAGCCTCAAATAAAACAGGTCTTTTAGTACCACCATGTTGCTGAGTAAAATACTGCAGTTTCATGTACGACAAATTCCGAAGTGTTTTATTTCTTTCATTCCTTACAGATACAGGCACAACGGGCTTAATTTCCAGGGCTTTGGTATTGTCTCTTTCTGAATAGGTAAATACATGCAGATATGAGACGTCCAGTGAATGGATAAAGTCAAAGGTTTCTTTAAAATCTTCATCCGTTTCTCCCGGAAAACCAACAATTACATCCACTCCAATGGCTGCATGTGGCATCAATTGTTTTATTAGCGCTACTTTTTCTGCGTATAATGACCGTTTGTATCTTCTTCTCATTAAACCCAGTATTCTGTCTGATCCGCTTTGAAGTGGAATATGAAAATGAGGCATGAACTGGTCGCTTTTTGCAACCCATTCAATCAGCTCATTGGTGATTAGATTCGGTTCAATGGAAGATATTCTGAAGCGTTCTATTCCTTTTACTTCGTCCAATGCTTTTACCAGGTCGGTAAAACTTTCCTGATGTATTTTGTCTCCGTCTGGTCCTTTTCCAAAGTCGCCCAGATTAACACCGGTAAGAACAATTTCCTTTACGCCATCAGCAGATAAACGCTCTGCATTTTTAATAACATTGGCAATACTATCACTTCTGCTCTTACCCCTGGCCATAGGAATGGTGCAAAAGGAACAGTTGTAATCGCAACCATCCTGCACTTTTAAAAAGGTACGGGTACGGTCATTTTGTGAAAAGGAAGCATTGAAGCCGCTTACTTCACTAATATCACAACTGCAAATTTTGGCAGGGTCATTGGTTTTAGTCAGATTTCCAATATGTTCTGCTATATTGAATTTTTCAGCTGCTCCCAATACCAGATCTACTCCCGGGATGCTGGCAATTTCCTTGGGTTTTAACTGAGCATAGCATCCAGTAATAATTACAAAACTCTCCGGTGCCTTGCGCTGGATTCTTCTAACAATCTGGCGACATTCCTTATCGGCATTATCAGTAACAGAACAGGTATTAATTACATATACATCTGCTACCTCTTCAAAGTCCTTCTTTTCAAATCCTTCCTTCTCCATTAACCGACTTAGGGTGGAGGTTTCTGAAAAATTAAGCTTACAGCCCAGGGTGTGAAATGCTACTGTTTGTTTTTGATTCATGCCGGCGCAAAGTTAAGACAGGCTTTTGAAATTACCGCTTTACAATTCAAAGGCAGCAAGCGCCATTCAAATTCATAGGATTACAGGTGTAAAAACTTTCTTAAAATGGCCGAATCCCCTCAATGTATTTCAATTTTCACCTATAATAAGTTATGTTTGCCAGTCTTTAAAAACCAAAACAAATATGCAGTTTAACAAGATTAATAACATTATTGGCTGGGTGGTTTTTGCTATTGCCAGCATGGTTTATACACTTACTGCGGAAGCGGGCGGTAGCTTATGGGATTGTGGTGAGTTTGTGAGCAGCTGTTTTAAACTTCAGATACCCCATCCTCCGGGTGCCCCATTATTTGTTATTCTGGGTAGAATTTTCATTATTCTTTTTGGAGATGATCCAATGAGTGCAGCCAAGGCAGTGAATATGATGAGTGCAATGGCTAGTGCATTTACCATTCTTTTTCTTTTCTGGACCATTACTCATTTTGCCCGCAGAATCATAGGGGTAAAAACTTCAGATACCATTAGCAGTTATCAAATCTGGAGCATTATGGGGGCCGGTGTTGTGGGTGCTTTGGCCTATACTTTCAGTGATTCATTCTGGTACAGTGCTGTTGAAGGTGAAGTGTATGCACTTTCTTCTTTCTTTACAGCTATTGTATTCTGGGCCATTTTAAAATGGGAGAATCATGCAGATGAGCCGGGTGCAGACCGCTGGATTGTATTTATTTTCTTTATGATGGGATTGTCTATTGGCGTTCACTTATTGAACCTCTTAACCATTCCCGCAATTGTTATGGTTTATTATTTCAAGAAGCGTGAAAGTTTCAATTATTCCCTGATCCGTTCCTGGTTTATTAAATTGGTTATCATCGGAGGGGTATTGGCATTCTTCGGAGCATTGGTTAGTGCCGCATCAGAAGCCACTGATAATGTGGGTATGGATGGTACCGTTGCCGGACTAATGATTTTAGCCACGCTTCTTGGTGTAGGATTCCTGTACCTGATTGAAAAATGGAAGCCTGAGCAAAAAGCTTATTTCGGTGGCGTTTATATATTCTTTGTAATTGGCTGTATTATTACCGGAGTTGTTCAGGTGGGTGTTATTCAATATTCCATTAAACTGGCAGGATCTTTTGATCGCTGGATGGTGAATGGAGCTGGAATGCCTTTCTTTACCGGATTTACTTTGTTCTTTGTTATAGTTGCTGCCCTTTTATGGCAGGGATTAAGGGTTGCTGCAAAAAGAGCATGGCCTTATTTAACACTGGCTATCTGGTGTATTAGTTTCATGTTTATTGGTTACAGTACTTACTTAACCACCATGATTCGCAGTAGTGCCAATCCTTCGGTTGACATGTATAATGTAGACAATCCAATGAGTTTGGTGGGTTACCTGGGAAGGGAACAGTATGGTGATTTTCCATTATTATATGGTCAGAAGTTTACCGCTCAACCGGTAGACTTGAGAAATACGGGCATGCGTTATCAGAAAGCCCGTGATAAGTATATTGAAGTAGGTCAGGATAAGAAATATGTTTACAATGCAGAAGATAAAATGGTATTCCCCAGGGTTTGGGATGCCAGTGATGATCAGTATCATGCCTATTATTATTCTGCTTTTTTAAATATTCCCAAGCTTAAAGATGGCACTTATGAAAGAGCACCCAATCAGGTAGACAACGTGAAGTTTTTTGTTGGCTATCAGGTATACTGGATGTATTTCCGTTATTTCATGTGGAATTTTTCTGGTAAGCAAAATGATATTCAGGGCGTTTATACCGGAAACGTTAGAGATGGCAACTGGATTACCGGCATCCCATTGGTTGATAATTTAATTTATGGAGATCAGTCACAGTTACCTGACTCTCTTAAGAATAATAAGGCCAATAACAAACTATTTGCATTGCCTTTTATTTTGGGTATCCTGGGCTTTGTTTATCATAGAAAGAAAAGAGGAGACGATGCGTTCTCCAATTTGTTAATGTTTTTCTTCACTGGTTTTGCTATTGTGTTGTATCTGAATCAGGCGGGTAATCAGCCACGTGAACGTGACTATGCTTATGTGGGAAGCTTCTATGCTTTTGCCGTTTGGATTGGATTAGGGGTAATGGCGGTTGCTTCCTATATGGAAAAGAAATTAAAGCCCGCAATGGCGGCCAGTCTGGCAACCCTTATTTGTCTCCTGGCTGTTCCGGCTTTGATGGCACAGCAGGAGTGGGATGACCACGACAGAAGCAAAAAAGTGTTGGCCAGAGATCTGGCAAAAGATTATCTGGAAAGTTGCGCTCCCAATGCAATCCTGTTCACTTTTGGAGACAATGATACCTATCCATTATGGTATGCGCAGGAAGTGGAAGGAATACGTCCTGATATTCGCGTAATCAACTACAGTTTACTGGGTATTGACTGGTATATTAATCAGCTTCGCTATAAAGTAAACCAGAGTGATCCCATAGATGTAATCTGGTCTGCTGAACAAATTGAAGGCGGTAAAAGAGATTATGCTTTATACAGACCCAAGCCCAATATTCCGGAAGACCGTTATTATGATTTATATGATTTAATGAAAAATTATGTAGGTAGTGACGACCCGGTGAATATGGAAGACAGAGGAAATGGGGAAGCTTTGAGTACTTTCCCGGTTCGTAAATTCTCTGTTCCTGTGAACGCTGCTGATGTGGTGGCTAACAAAACAGTAAATGCAAACGACAGCGTAGTTGCTGAACTAAGATTTGAATTGCCAAAAGGTTCTATGATGAAGAACGATATGGCCGTTTTAAATATCATAGCAGCCAATAAATGGAAACGTCCAATATACTTTACCAATCCACAGGTGGATCTTGGCTTTGATGAGTTCCTGAGAAGAGATGGATTAAGCCATCGTCTGGTTCCGGTTCAGGGTTCTAAAGTAAATACAGACTGGATGATGTCGAAAGCAATGAATGTATTTGTTGCAGGAAATGCCAATGTAAAAGGGGTTTACTTTGATGAAGAAAACAGAAGACACTTAAATAGCATCCGCACTGCCTATACAGAATTGGCTATTGACCTTGCTTCAAAAGGAAGAAAAGAAGACGCCAGAAAAGCTTTACAGAAAGTGGATCAGTTGATGGACGAAGAAAACTTCCCTTACGGAATGGTTAGCAGAGGTAATATGCACAACAGAAACTCATTAATGTTCCTGGAAGCCTGCTATATGGCAGAAGACAAGGCGTTGATTGAGAAGGTTTCCAAATCTGTTGGGAAGGATTTGCAACAGCAGATTAAGTACTACAATTCATTAACCGGCAGAAAAGCGGAAATGATGGAAGATGAAAAACGCATGGCAGAAGGGTATATGGAAGGAATGGAAAGAATGAAGTCCGTCTATAATCCGGCCATTCAGATTCCGGGTAAATTGATGGCCCCAAGAGATACCAGTAAATAAATTCAGATACCATATAACGTCCCGAAATTTCGGGACGTTTTTTTATTCTGATGTAAATGCTTGAACTTAACAGGCTGAAAACTGTTAATTGAATTTATGATTGGGTACCAGTTTTTTTCCTATAATCCTTCACAGAACGAACAGTCCAAATTCGATCAGCTGTTGCATATCTTTTCCCAACTGTTGGTTTATACCAATGGAAGTGCAGAAGAATCCCTGAGCTGGATGAATGAACTCGACAAACAATACCATTTTACCGATGATGAATATGGGATGGGTGATTTCATTGAAGATTTAAAAAAGAATGGGTACCTGAAAGAGAACGAAGCCGATGGCAGTTTTCAGATAACCGCCAAGTCCGAACAAACCATTCGCAAGAAAAGCCTGGAAGAAATTTTCGGAAAATTAAAGAAGGCAGACAAAGGGAATCACTCCACATTCAAGACGGGGCAGGGAGACGAAGCCAGTGCCGATACCCGCCCTTTTCAGTTTGGTGACATGCTGGAACAGATTGATTTTACGGAAAGCATCAGAAACGCACAAATTAACAGGGGGGTAGAATCCTTTTCCATGCAGGAAGACGATTTACAAATTCGGGAATCTGATTTCAAAACACAGACTTCCACTGTGCTGATGATTGATATATCCCATTCCATGATTTTATATGGGGAAGACAGAATTACACCAGCTAAGAAAGTTGCCATGGCGCTTTGTGAGCTGATTACTACCCGCTATCCCAAAGACACTATTGATATTGTTGTTTTCGGGAATGATGCCTGGAGTATTGAAATTAAAGACCTGCCTTACTTAACAGTAGGGCCTTATCATACCAATACGGTTGCAGGCCTGGAACTGGCGATGGATTTATTGAGAAGAAGAAAGAATCCTAATAAGCAGATTTTTATGATTACAGATGGTAAACCAACCTGTCTGAAAATAGGAAATCAATATTACAAAAACAGCTTTGGGCTGGACAGAAAAGTAGTGAACCGATGCATTAATCTGGCAGCACAATGTAAGAAGCTCAAGATTCCGATTACTACTTTTATGATAGCATCAGACCCTTATCTGCAGCAGTTTGTAGAAGAATTTACAGAAATGAATAATGGTAAAGCCTATTTTGCTTCATTGGATAAACTGGGTTCATTTATATTCAAGGATTTTGAAAGTGGCAAAAGAAAAAATGTATTCTAAATGAAAAAGAACAAAGTAGTAAAGTATACTGATATTTTTACACTGGGGCAATTAAAAGCAAGTGGTTACCAGTCCAAATCGGTGAAGCAGGAAATCAGAGATAACCTGATTCAGCAAATTCGTGAGAAGGCAAATCCTTTTGAAGGTATAATAGGTTACGAAGACACGGTAATACCAGATACAGAAAGAGCCATACTAAGTCAGCATAATATCTTGTTTCTGGGGTTAAGAGGTCAGGCGAAAACCAGAATGGCCCGTCAGATGACTTCTTTGCTGGATGAATTTATTCCAGTGATTGCCGGTTCTGAAATTAATGACGATCCCTTGCAGCCCATGAGCAGGTATGCCCTGGACATCATTGCCGAGCGCGGAGATGAAACACCTATTGAATGGATACACCGCAGCAAACGTTATGGAGAAAAACTGGCCACGCCGGATGTGAGTGTGGCAGATTTAATCGGCGATATTGATCCCATTAAAGCAGCCAATTTAAAATTGAGTTTTTCCGATGAGAAAGTAATCCATTACGGCATTATACCCAGAAGTAACAGAGGGATTTTCGTCATCAATGAATTGCCCGATTTACAGGCCCGTATTCAGGTTGCATTATTTAATATTTTACAGGAGGGTGATATTCAGATACGTGGTTTCAAATTGAGAATGCCACTGGATATTGTTTTTATATTCACCGCCAATCCGGAAGATTATACGAATAGAGGAAGTATTGTTACGCCATTAAAAGACAGGATTGAAAGTCAGATTCTTACCCATTATCCCAAACAAATTGAAGATTCGCTGGCGATTACAGAACAGGAAGCCAATATACTTCCAGTACAGAAAGACAAAATTGCCATTAGTGATTTAGTAAAAAGAATTATTGAGCAGGTAGCATTTGAAGCCCGATCCAATGAATACGTAGACAGAAAGAGCGGGGTAAGCGCAAGGCTTACTATTGCAGCGTATGAAAATGCCGTAAGTGCAGCGGAAAGAAGGTTATTAATAAATCAGGAAGAGAAAACACAGATTTGGATCAGTGACCTGGTTGGAATTATTCCTGCAATCACCGGAAAAATTGAACTGGTATATGAAGGAGAGCAGGAGGGGCCTTATCAGGTAGCGGTTAACCTGATTGAAAAATCGATGCGCCATTTGTTTGTTCAGTATTTTCCCAATCCCGAAACCAGCAAAAAAAGAAAGCCATCCGGCAAAAAGTCTGTAGAAGAAGCACCGGTTCCTGATAATCCTTATAAGGCCATTACCCGATGGTTTAACAATGGAAACCACCTGGAACTATTAAACGACCTGAACGATCAGCAAAAGATCGAAACCCTTTATCAGGTGGAAGGATTATATGCACTGGTGAAAAAGCATTATCCATTAGCCAATATGCAGGAAAATGCCCTACTCATGGAATTTATATTGCATGGCCTGGCCGCTTACTCTCTGATCAGCAAAAAATCAATTGATGGCAAAATCAGCTTCAACGATTTAATGGGTAGTATGATGAATTTTGGTCAGCTTGAATCCGAAGAGGAAGATGATTTTTAAATCAGTTCCTTTAGTTTGGCAATGACCTGATCAATTTCAGCCCTGGTATTGTGTTTGCTAAAACTGAAACGAACAGTTACCTGATTCGGATTGTTGTTAATGGCCCTTATTACATGTGAACCCTGATCAGCACCGCTGGTACAGGCGCTTCCTCCGCTGGCACAGATATTATTGATGTCCAGATTAAACAGAATCATTTCGCTTTTTTCTGTTTTAGGGAAACTAACACTCAATACTGCATACAGGGATTTTCCGGTTGGGTCACCGTTAAATGATACACCGGCAATCTGCTTTTGCAGTTGCTCCATCATGTATATTTTTAAGCCGGTAATATACTGACTATCGTTTTCATAATGTGTAGTAGCCAGTTCCAGGGCTTTGGCAAATCCAATAATACCATATAGGTTTTCTGTGCCGGCTCTCATATTTCTTTCCTGGCTGCCCCCGTGAACAAAGGGTTTAATCTTTACATTTTCATTAATGTATAACATTCCAACACCCTTTGGGCCATGAAATTTATGACCAGCACCTGTAATGAAATGAACGGGGGTATTTCTTAAATCAAATGGAAAGTGACCCACTGTTTGTACTGTGTCGCTGTGGAAGATAGCCTGGTATTTTTTGCAAAGATTGCCAACTGCATGCAGGTCAATCATATTGCCAATTTCATTGTTGGCGTGCATTAGTGTTACCAAACATTTTTCTTCGCTTTCTGCCAGCAGTTTTTCCAGATCTTCCAGGTCTACATGTCCGTTCGGTAGCAATTTTACATAGCTTAAAGCCGCTTCACCATTGTGATATAAGTATTCAACCGTATGGGTAGTGGCATGGTGTTCAATTTGGGAACTGATGATATGCTTACAACCTAAGTCTCTAACGGAAGCGGTGATGGCTGTATTGCTGCTTTCGGTACCGCCACTCGTAAAAAAGATTTCAGCAGGATGTGCATTTAAAATTTTTGCAACGGATTTTCTGGCATTCTCAATGGCCATTCTGGACTCTCTTCCATAAGAGTAAATGGAAGAAGGATTACCAAAATACTTTGTAAGGTAGGGCATCATGGCCTCTAAAACTTCGGGATCCAAAGCGGTGGTGGCTGCATTGTCCAGATAAATTCTTTCCATTGTTTTTGTTTTTATTTTCCTGCTGCTTCTTTAATGTCTTTCATCAATTGTTTGGCAATATTATTGGCAACGGTTTCACTGTTACTTTCCGCATAAATACGAATAATTGGTTCGGTATTACTGCTTCTTAAATGTACCCAATCATTGTCAAATTCAATTTTGAGTCCATCTTCCTCATTAATTGGATGTTTGCTGTACTTCTCTTTAATTGTATGAAAAATGGAACTTAAATCAACGCCGGCAGTCAGTTCAATTTTATTTTTACTCATAAAATAGTCCGGATAGCTATTTCTTAACTGCTTAACTGTTTTTTTCTCTAAAGCCAGATGCGTCAGAAACAGGGCTATTCCAATTAAAGCATCTCTTCCGTAATGCAAATCAGGAACAATAATCCCTCCGTTTCCTTCCCCGCCAATAACCGCATTTACCGCTTTCATTTTGGTAACAACATTTACTTCGCCTACTGCACTTGCGGTATATTCTCCACCATGTTTGATGGTAATATCTTTCAGTGCGCGTGTGCTGCTCATATTGCTTACTGTATTGCCTTTTCTGTGCTTTAAAATATAATCTGCAACAGCTACCAGTGTGTATTCTTCCCCAAACAAACTGCCGTCTTCGCAAACAAAACAAAGCCTGTCCACATCCGGATCCACAGCAATCCCCAACGATGCTTTTTGTTTGGTTACTTCGTTGCAAAGATCTCTCAGGTGTTCGGGAAGTGGTTCAGGGTTATGCGCAAACTGCCCGTTAACTTCTGCATTCAGAACCGTGTATTTCTTTACGCCCAGTGCATCCAGTAATGCCGGAACAGCTATTGCACCAGAACTGTTGATGGCATCAATTACAATGGAGAAATTGGCTGCTGCAATGGCATCCTTGTTAACCAGTGGGTAGTTAACACAAGCGTCAATATGTTGCTGAAGTAAATCTGTTCCAGGAGTTATGGTGCCCAATTCATCTACTTTAGCGTAGCTGAATGCTTCATTTTGTGCAATTTCCAGCAATTGTTTCCCTTCTGCTCCACTAATAAATTCGCCATGCTCATTTAATAATTTTAAGGCATTCCATTCTTTGGGATTGTGACTGGCCGTTAATATAATCCCTCCAACTGCTTTTTCCATCACTACTGCCATTTCTACGGTTGGCGTGGTACTTAAACCAAGATCAACCACTTCAAACCCTAATGCTATCAGTGTATTGGAAACAAGTCCCTGTACCATTGAACCACTGATTCTGCCATCCCTGCCAATGACTATTTTTTTATTCCCGGGATTTGCATTTTTTAACATAGTGCCATAGGCAGATGTAAATTTTACAATATCCAGCGGGCTAAGGGTATCGCCCGGTTTACCCCCAATTGTTCCTCTGATGCCCGAAATGCTCTTTATTAATGCCATAATGTATCTCTTAAAACGGCCGCGAATATAATTCAAATTTTTTGTATGGCTTGGTACACTAACTTTGCCGTTTAAACATCAATATGGCAGACAAAGCATGGTTTAAAGATTGGTTCAATTCGCCATACTATCATTTATTATATCAGCACAGAGATGAGGCAGAGGCAGAACAGTTTATCAGAACTTTAATCGCCTATTTAAACCCGTCTGTGGGTTCGAGGGTACTTGATATTGCCTGTGGAAAAGGAAGACATAGTATGGTGCTGGCCAATCTTGGTTTTGATGTAACTGGCATAGATCTTTCAGAAGCTTCTATAGAAGAGGCCAAAGCATCAGAATCTGAACAACTTCATTTTTATCAGCATGATATGCGGAAATTATTTCGCATTAACTACTTTGATTTTGCTTTTAATTTTTTTACCAGTTTTGGATATTTTAAGACCAGGAGGGAGCACGACAATGCCATACGTATGATGGCAGATAGCGTAAAAGTGAAAGGGAAACTGGTGATTGATTATATGAATGTTCACTACGTTGAACAACAATTGGTGCCCAGTTCACAGGTTGAAGTAAACGATGTGAAATTTCATATAACCAAATGGCAAACAGAAACCCATTTTCTAAAGCAGATTCAGATAACAGATAAGGATCATTTACAGCCCATGCATCTTTATACTGAAAAAGTAGCCAAATTTACTTTAGGTGATTTTACAGAAATGCTGAGCTATCATCATATGCAGGTTACCGAAGTTTTCGGAGACTACCAGTTGGGAAATTATGATGTAAAGCATTCTCCCAGAATGGTGATGGTTGCCCAGAAATTAAAATAAGTAACTAGAGATTGAATCCCAGGTAACGAATCAGGCCTTCCGGTAGCTTCGGAAGTTTTCTTCTTTCAATCAAATAAGTAGATAAGCCAGATAAGTCTCTGTAAACGTAGTGCTTATTCAAAGCTCCCTCTAGGTAACCGGCTCCGGATGTGTTTCCTGTTCCAACCCGCATGCCAATCATTCTTCTTACCATGATTAAGTGTTTGTGTCTCCAGTTGCTCATCAGGTGATCAATTTCAATCAGCGAATCCAGTATCTGATAAGATGTCTGAAATACAGGGAAGTCTCTGTAGAGCATGATAAATAGGGCAGAACGCATGGCTGCAGCACTGAAACTGGTACTGAGCATTTCTTTCTGTTCATTGCTTAAATCAGAAGGATACAATTGAAAGAATATAGCGTCAAAATCAACCGATTTGTTTTTCTCTCTTTCAGAAAGGCCATTTACATAAATGTCGCGGTATTCTTTCCAGAATGGATGATTTCCGGGAAGACTTTCACTCGTCTGTTCCCAGTAAGTAGGGTTAAAGAAAGGCATCCTTTCCAGCCAGTCATTTACCAGTTGGAGTAGATTTTTATTTTCTTCGGTTTGATTGATGTCCTGAAAATCCTTTTGGGTGAATCCCCCTTCATTGGTTCTTTTATAATAATCCTTCTGATGTCTTTTTTCCAGCACCAATCCCAGTCTGGCTTCAATTAAACGGAACTGTTTGCTCTGAAAACCGGAGGATGGAGTGAGTAAATTTCTGAATGCAAGAAAATCCATTGGGGTCATGGTATCCAGAATACTTACCTGCTGATTTAATAATTCAAGGATTTTGATGATTCGCTTGAACCTATGTCTGACAAGGTTTAAATCTTCTGAATTGTCATTGATTTTTTCTTTTTTAAATACGTCCATGCAATAGTCCATCTCAAAAAGGATCTGCTTGAACCATAGTTCATATGCCTGATGAATAATGATGAACAACATTTCATCATGCGCAGGTTCATTACCAGCTTCAAAACTTACCGGATACTGACTTTCAATAATTTTATCAAGCTGCAGATAGCTGCCGTAATACATGGGTTCTTTTTCCATTTTCAATCGTTAGGATTCAAATATAGCTTCATTCAACCAATTCAAAAAGAACCATTAATTTCGTTGTATGACTATCTCATCCCTCATACAGCATATTCAGGAAAAACAATCTTATCTCTGTGTAGGATTGGATACAGATTTACAAAAAATCCCGGCTCATTTAAAAGACCAACCCGATGCAATGCTTAAGTTTAATAAAGCCATCATTGATGCAACTTTAGCGCATTGTGTGAGTTATAAAATCAATACTGCTTTCTATGAAGCAATGGGATTGAAAGGATGGGAGATTATGCAGGAAACCCTGGCTTATATACCCAAGTCTCATTTTACTATTGCAGATGCAAAGCGTGGGGATATTGGAAATACGTCTACGCAATATGCCAGGGCTTTTTTTGAAGCAATGGATTTTGATGCCATAACGGTTGCACCATATATGGGTGAAGATAGTATTCGTCCTTTTTTGGAATACGAAAACAAAGTAACGATTGTATTGGGCCTGACTTCCAATGCAGGAAGCAACGATTTTCAACAATTGATTCTGGAGGAATATGATGAATCCCTAACAATGGTACCCCATATTACGCAGGGGGCAGTAAGCAAAAGATTATATGAGCATGTTATTGGACGTGTTGCAAGCTGGGGATCTCCGGAAAACTTAATGTTCGTTGTGGGTGCCACACAGGCTACTGAATTTGAAAATATACGGGATATCATACCTGAACATTTTCTGTTGGTTCCGGGAGTAGGTGCACAGGGAGGAAGCCTGGAAGCAGTTAGTAAATTCGGATTAAATAAAGACGCAGGATTGCTGGTAAACGCCAGCAGGGCTATCATTTATGCATCAGAAGGAGAAGACTTTGCCAATAAAGCCAGTTCTGTTGCTAAAGCATACCAGGAGGAAATGGCTGTTTATCTGGGCAACTGTTAAAATTTTACTTCAACGCCTGTTGTATGGATTCAGACAGTTTTTTTGCCCAGATCATATGTGTTTCAAAAGAGAAATGAAGACCATCTGAAGCAATAGCCTGCAGGTTTGATGAAAAAGCCCTCGTTTCTGTTGTGATTTCAATGAATGGCGTCTGAAATTGTTTAGCGGTTTGTTTACAAACCATATTGAATGCGTCAATTTCTCTGGCAATTTGTTCCTTGTTTTTATCAGCCGCCAAAGGCGTACATCCCCAGTCAGGGATAGATAGAATAAATACGCGTTCATTTTTACCCGCAGCAAAATGAATGGCTTTTTTTACCAGGAATTCAAAATCATTCAAAAAATTATCCAGGGAAAGATTTCTGTATTGATTATTAACTCCTATCAGAAGAGTAACAAAATCGTAATGTTGATTTAAGTGCGTATGAAGTAAATGTTCCGCCAGTTCGGTACTTGTCCATCCGGTTTTGGCTACCATTTCCGGGGCATGCATGGCTATTTTTTCCTGTCTCAACAATTGGGTTGTTATGTAAGGAAAGGACTGATAAATGGGTACAGATTCTCCTATTGTATAAGAATCCCCCAGTGCCAGATAGCTATGTATATGCTGCATTAAAAGTTGTTTTTTAATATTTCATAAAAACGAAACACATCCGTAAATCCGCAGTAAAGAGGAGCAGGGGCAACCCTGATTACACCTGGTTCCCGATAATCTACAATGATGCCGCTTTCAATCATTTTGCTATGAATTTCCTTTCCTCTTTCCTTAAAGTAAAGGGATAATTGTGCCCCTCGTTGTGCAGGGTCGGCCGGGGTGATGATTTCAAAATTAATATTGGTTAGTTGCTGCAACAGATAAGCTAAATAATTAGTCAATACAATACTTTTCTCCCTTAATGCATGTATACCAGCTTTGTCTATCAATTCCAGGGAAGCTTTCAGGGCTGTCATATTGAATACCTGTGCAGTGCTGATATTCCATCCACTTGCGTCTTTTTTGGAATGAATCCTTTTCCTATTTAAAGTCGGGTTGACTCCTCATTGCCCCACCATCCGGCTAATCGATTCATGGATGGGTTATCAAGATGAGATTCATGAATAAAATATCCGCCGGTTGCACCGGGACCTGCATTCAGGTATTTGTAACTACACCAGGCGGCAAAATCAACGTTCCAGTCATGAAGTGCCAGTGGAATATTACCTGTAACATGAGCAAGATCAAAGCCTGCAATAGCACCTGCTTCATGTGTTGCTTTTGTAATAGATGCTAAATCAAAAAACTGACCTGTATAATAATTGATGCCCCCAAACAAAACCATAGCCAGCTCATCCCCGGTGGCCTTAATGGTCTCGGTAATTTGCTGAGTGGTCAGGGTTTTTGCTCCATCTTTAGGGTGAATTTCAACAATGACTTCATCCGGATTCAAACCAAAATGACGAACCAGGGTTTCAACTGCATATTGATCAGAAGGAAATGCCCCTGCTTCCATAATGATTTTGAAACGCTTGGCTGTAGGCTTGTAAAAACTAAGCATTAATAAGTGAAGATTCACTGTAAGGCCATTCATGGCACTTACTTCTTTTTCTTTTGCTCCTACCAGTCTGGACAAAGCAGGTTTTAAATACTCCTGATAATAGAGCCATGGATTGGTGCCATTAAAATAACCGCCGACTGCCATTTCTTTCCAGGTTGTCAATTCTGTTTCAAATGCATTTGCAACATTTTTGGGTTGCAGGCCCAGTGAATTTCCGCAAAAATAAATAACGTCTTTACCCTGGTGTTGAGGAAAATGAAACTCTTTTCGGAATGGATTCAGTGGATCTTTAAGATCCATTTCGGTAGCATAAGCATTTGTTGCCTGAAAGGGATGGTGCATTGTCCTTTTTTACCGCAAAGTAAAGCTATCCGCCGATTATTTGATAAATGGTTTATTATTAATCGGGTAAAGAGTTAATTTGGGTACCCAAAACCAATTATACGAATATGAGACTATTTCAATTCTTAGTGGTATTGCTTATTAGCAGTAATCTATTGGCACAACAAACGCCAGTAACCAAGGCCAATTATGAATTGGCTGCCAGGTTTTCCCCCAACAAAGTTCAGAAAATGGTATTTAGCCTGAATGTAGACCCGCATTGGCTTAAGAAATCGGATCGTTTCTGGTATATGTATGAAACCAGTGAAGGAAAGAAATGGTATATTGTTGATGCAGCGAAGAGCGAGAAAAAATTATTGTTCGACAATGCAGTAATGGCTGCTAAGCTTACCCGCATTACAGATGATCCAATGGATGCACAGCATCTTAACATTGATAGCATGAAGTTTATCCGTGATGAAAACTGGATCAGCTTTGAAGTAAAGACTACAAAAGATGTAGTTAAAAAAGATACAGCTGCTAAAAAAGGAACTCCTCCGGTAATGGAGAAAAAAGTTTTCTATTTTGAATACAATATCAACAGCGGCGAACTGGTACAAATTACCGATCCGGTAAAAACCAAACGCAAACCCATGTGGGCAAGTATAGCTCCTGACAGTACCATTGTTATTTTCGGACGCAATAATAATTTGTGGTCAATGGACTGGGCCAGTTATAAAAAAGCCCTGGTGAACGACAAGGATTCTACCATTGTAGAAACACAGCTTACCAAAGATGGGGTTGAAAATTTTGGCTATCATAACAATGGTAACGGCGAAACCAATGTAGAAAAGGAGAAGAATAAAGGTATCAGAAGACCTGCTTTCATTTTATGGTCACCCGACTCAAAATATTTTGTAGTTAACATAACCGATAACCGACGTGTTAAGGATTTATGGGTTATCAACAGTATTGCTGATCCAAGACCCACATTGGAAACCTATAAATACTGGATGCCAGGAGAGAAAGAGTCTCCTGTTGAATACATGCGTTTATTTGAAGTGGCAACCAGGTCAATGAAGGAAATCAATACAGGCATGTACAAAGATCAAACGGTAAATGCCTGGAGTTCACCTGCCAAAGTCAGTAGCAGAGATGATGAAGGAAGACCCAATACCTGGTTGGGAACTGCTGATAAGTTTTATTTCAGCAGAACCAGCCGTGACCTTAAGAAAATTGATATTGGTGTGGTAGATGTAAAATCAGCAACTGCTAAAACCCTGATTCAGGAACAAATGAACACTTATGTTGAAATCAGAAGAATAGGATTGGTAAACGAAGGAAAGGAATTGATTCAATGGAGTGAAGACGACGGATGGGGACATTTTTATTTATATGATGAAAATGGCAAACTGAAGAATCAAATTACATCCGGCCCATGGCATGCAGAAGACATTTTGGCCATTGATGAAAAAGCACGCGTGTTGTATTTTTCTGCAAACGGAAAAGAAGCGGGTGAAAATCCGTATTACCTGCATGCATATCGTGTAAACTTTGATGGTACCGGACTTAAACTATTAAATCCCGGTGACTTTGACCACAATGCTTCTATGGACGACAACAAGCGTTACCTGGTGAATAATTTCTCCAGAGTAAATACAATACCAAAATCGGTTTTATTGGCTGCCGACGGCAGAAAGATTATGGATTTGGAAACTGCAGACCTGAGCAACCTGTTTGCAGCAGGATATAAGTTCCCTGAAATTTTCAAGGCCAAGGCCGACGATGGAATTACCGATTTGTACGGAGTAATGTACAAGCCTTTTGATTTTGACAGTACAAAGAAATATCCAATTGTAGAATATGTGTATCCGGGTCCACAGACTGAAGCGGTGAATACCAGCTTTAGCAGGGGCTTCGACAGAACCGATCGTCTGGCTCAGATTGGAGTGGTTGTAATCACTTTAGGAAACAGAGGCGGACATCCGAGCAGAAGCAAGTGGTATCACAATTATGGCTATGGCAACCTGAGAGATTATGGTTTGGCAGACAAAAAGGCGGTTGCTGAACAACTGGCTGACAGACATAAATTCCTCGACATCAATCGTGTGGGTATTCATGGTCACTCAGGTGGAGGTTTCATGAGTACTGCAGCCATCCTTGTATATCCTGACTTCTTTAAAGTGGCAGTTTCTTCTGCAGGTAATCACGATAATGCCATTTACAACAGATGGTGGAGTGAGAAGCACCACGGTGTTAAAGAAATCATTAGCGAAAAAGGGGATACCACTTTCCAATATAATATCGATAAAAATCCTGAGCTGGCTAAAAACCTGAAAGGAAAATTGATGTTATTCCATGGTGAAATTGATAACAATGTACATCCTGCAAATACCATGAGAGTTGCCAACGCTTTAATTAAAGCCAACAAGCGTTTCGATATGAAACTATTGCCAACTCAAAGACATGGTTTTGGGGATATGACTGAATATTTCTTCTGGGGTATGAGCGACTATTTTGCCAAGTACCTGATTGGAGATCATACAGAGCGTCCGGTTGATCTGGAAGAAATGAACCGCGATATACCACAGAACAATAAAGCTGGCGGTAGCGGAAGAAGACAATAATTTCGCACACTGTATAAAAAAATCCCCGATTGAATTCAGTCGGGGATTTTTTGTTGATGGCATTCAGATACCCGTATCCTAACCCTTATTCAAAACTTTTTTAGGCAGGCAATTAGTAGTATTTTTGTATCATTAATTCAGATTTAAACTTCAACCATGGCTGCCAGAACAGATTTATTTCAATCCCCTGATTATTACCAGTTAGATGAATTGTTAAGTGAAGAACACAAGCTAATCAGAGATACGGTAAGAGCATATGTAAAAAAAGACATTTCTCCTATTATTGAAGATTATGCGCAGCGTGCTGAATTCCCTGAGCAAATAGTAGCTCAGTTGGGGGAATTGGGTTGTTTTGGGCCTACTGTTCCCACTCAATATGGTGGTGGTGGGTTGGATTATATCAGTTATGGACTGATGATGCAGGAATTGGAAAGAGGAGACAGTGGAGTTAGAAGTACGGCATCGGTTCAGGGTAGTTTGGTAATGTATCCAATTTATGCATATGGAAGTGAAGCACAGCGAAACAAGTACTTGCCTAAACTGGCATCCGGAGAATGGTTGGGTTGTTTTGGTTTAACAGAGCCCGATCACGGAAGTAATCCTGCAGGCATGACTACCAATATTAAAGATGCAGGTGATCATGTAATTCTGAACGGAGCTAAAATGTGGATCAGCAATGCTCCATATGCAGCGGTTGCGGTGGTTTGGGCCAGAAATGAGCAAAATGAAATTCAGGGTGTTATTGTAGAAAGAGGGATGGAAGGGTTTTCAACCCCTACCACACATGGTAAATGGAGTTTAAGAGCAAGTGCAACCGGTGAACTGGTATTTGACAATGTGAAAGTTCCCAAAGAAAATATTTTACCCAATGTAAAAGGACTAAAGGGCCCCTTGGGTTGTTTAACCAAAGCCCGGTATGGTATTGCCTGGGGAGCGTTGGGAGCTGCAATGGATTGTTATGATACTGCATTGCGTTATAGCATGGAGCGTCAGCAGTTTGACAGACCCATTGGTGGATTCCAGTTACAGCAAAAGAAACTTGCTGAAATGATTACAGAAATCACCAAGGCGCAATTACTAGTTTGGAGACTGGGTGTTTTAATGAACGAGGGTAAAGCAACGCCTCAGCAGGTTAGTATGGCAAAAAGAAACAGTTGTGAAATTGCTACTAATATTGCCAGAGATGCACGTCAGATGTTGGGAGGAATGGGTATTACCGGTGAATACAGCATTATGCGACATATGATGAACCTGGAAAGTGTTATTACTTATGAAGGTACCCATGATATCCACTTGCTGATAACAGGTATGGATGTTACCGGATACAATGCCTTTAAATAATGAAAATATTTTTACTTGGGTTGATGGGCAGTGGTAAATCGTTCTGGAAAAAAGAACTGGCTGCCAAACTTAAGTTGCCTGCCTACGACCTGGATCAATTGATAGAGGCAGTGGAAGAGACAAGCATTCCGGAAATTTTTGAAGCTTCCGGAGAAACTTATTTCAGAAAAACAGAAGCCAAAGTGCTGCGATGGTTTGGGGAGAAAAAGTCATTTGTTTTGGCTACCGGAGGAGGGGCTCCCTGTTTTCATGATAATATGAAGTGGATGAATCAGCAAGGGATTACGGTCTGGCTGGATGAACCGGTCTCTGTATTGGCTGAAAGGTTAAAAAATGAAACTGCCAACCGTCCCTTACTGAAGCATCTCAATAAAAACGGGCTGCAAGAATATTTAGAAAAACAATTAGGGGAAAGAACATCTTTTTATAGTCAGGCAAAAATCAGGTTGAAAGGAAATGAAATAAATCTGAAAACCCTGGTATTAAAAATTAAAGAATATGCATAAGGGTTTTATTATCACTGCAGCTATCCTCGGCGCATTGGCTGTAGGTCTGGGGGCTTTTGGGGCTCATGGGTTAAAAAGTCTGGCTACACCCGCTCAGCTTACTACTTATGAAACCGCTGTTAAATATCAGTTCTATCATGTTTTTGCACTACTAATGACTTCCTTATTGTATGCTTATTTTCCGGTAAGCGGGGTAATTTTAAGTGGCAAAATGTTTATTGCAGGAATGGCCATTTTTTCAGGATCTCTTTACCTGCTTACTTTTCTACAGATTGCAGGGTATACCCAATTCAATTGGCTGGGTGCCATTACCCCTATCGGGGGATTATTACTGGTTTTTGCCTGGATCTGGCTGGCTGTTTCGGTCTATCGTTTCAACGGATAGTGGAAAACTGCAAAAGCTTCAGGCTTTTTTGCACATTGTACTTCAACTAACAAGAAAAGGGTAGGCAAACAGTATATTTGATACATGGCAAATACCCTAAGAAAAAAGACGCCACCGCCACCAGACCCGGAAGAATTAAACCCGGATAAAGATGCCACAGTATCTGTTGCAGAAGTGGTAAAAGACGAAAGAACCGAAAAAATAATCGGATCTGCCTGTTTATTGTTGGCTGGATTTTTATTTATTGCTTTCACATCTTATTTGTTTACCTGGCAGGAAGACCAGGATAAAGTACAGCAATTCGGGGTTCAGATATTCTCAACGGATGACGTGAGAGTTAATAATTTACTGGGTGTATTGGGAGCATATATTTCTCACTCATTATGGTACAATGGATTTGGGTTAGCCTCATATTTATTTTGTACCATATTTTTTGTGATTGGGGTTAATTTGCTTTTTGGGAAAAAAGTTTTCAGGCTTTTGAGAAATGGAAAATATGTATTGGTAGGACTTGTTGTATTCAGTATGGCCAGTGCATTTATAACAAAAGGAGCTGAATTTTCCTGGGGGGGTGCAGTTGGTGAGTACCTGAATGAGTGGATGGAGAAATGGATTGGCAGAATGGGAACCGGAGCCCTTTTACTGCTTACAGTATTCAGTTATTTTATCTGGAGATTTAATCCGGTATTTTCATTGCCGGAATGGAAATGGAATAGCAGTGCTGCTCCTGATGATACCCTAGTTAGAAATTTAGCGGCAGATGATGAATTGCCTGAATCTGCTTTAGATCATTTTGAAGAAAATAACCCGGAGAAAGAAGAAGATCTGGAAAAAGAAGATCCGTTAATCAGCAGGAATAAACTGAAAAATGAAACCAGTGCTATTTCTGTAATTATGCCTGCTTCCGAACAACCAGGCAATCCAATGCACCATTTTGATGTGGTTGAAAAAGAATCCGGTTCAGAAGAAGATTCAATGAATCTGAGCCTTGAGTCAAATAATTTGGATGAAGCAGAAAGCACAACTAATACAAATGATGAACTGGAAGAGGAAGAGGAACAGGAAGAATGGCTAGAGGAAGAGGAAGAAGAGGAGGAAGAAGATTTGGAACCGTCTGAGGAGCTGGAACTGGAAATAAAGGATCAACCGGAACTTGTAACAGAAGCGGAAGCAGAAAGTATAGCAGCCACAGTGGGAAGTCTGGCTACCAAATACGATGTAACCCTCGATTTAAAAAATTATAAATATCCGGGACTCGATTTACTGGAAACACATGGCAGTGAAAAAATTGTACACGATCCTGCCGAGTTGGAAACGAATAAAAATCAAATCATAGCCACCCTTAAAAACTATGATATTGCCATACAACGAATTGCTGCAACCGTAGGGCCAACTGTAACATTATATGAAATTGTTCCTGCTCCCGGAGTGCGTATTAGCCGGATTAAAAATCTGGAAGATGATATTGCCCTGAGTCTGGCAGCATTGGGTATTCGTATTATTGCTCCCATACCAGGTAAGGGCACGATTGGTATTGAAGTTCCTAATGTAAGAAAGACAGTGGTGAGTATGAAAACCTTACTTGCCAGTGAGAAATTCCAGAATAGCAATTTCTCTTTGCCCATCGCGATTGGCAAAAAAATTGACAATGATAATTTCATTGTTGATCTGGCGACCATGCCTCACTTATTAATGGCGGGTGCCACAGGTCAGGGTAAGTCAGTAGGGTTAAATGCCATTTTGGTTTCACTACTTTACAAGAAGCATCCGTCACAACTAAAGTTTGTGTTGGTGGATCCCAAGAAAGTGGAATTGAGTCTGTATCGTGTAATTGAAAAACATTTTCTGGCCAAATTGCCAGGAGAAGAAGAGTCTATTATAACCGATACCAAAAAAGTGGTTTACACCTTAAATGCGCTTTGTATTGAAATGGACAACCGCTACGACTTATTGAAGGAAGCAGGTTGTAGAAATATCAAGGAATACAATGAAAAATTCACTGCCAGAAAGCTGAACCCCGAAAAAGGTCATCAGTATCTGCCTTTTATTGTATTGGTGGTTGATGAGTTTGCAGATTTAATTATGACTGCAGGCAAGGAAGTTGAAATGCCCATTGCCCGACTGGCACAGTTGGCCAGGGCAATCGGAATACATTTAATTATTGCCACACAGCGTCCTTCTGTAAATATCATAACAGGTACAATTAAAGCCAATTTCCCGGCAAGAATTGCATTCAAGGTTTCCAGTAAAATTGATAGCCGCACCATTCTGGACGCAGGTGGGGCAGAACAATTAATAGGAAAGGGAGATATGCTTGTAAGCTATAATGGGGAAATTACCCGTTTACAGTGCGCATTTGTAGATACCCCTGAAGTAGATGCGGTCTGTGATTTTATTGGCAACCAAAAGGGATATCCCCAGGCTTTTTTATTGCCGGAATATACAGATGAGAAAGATATGGAAGGCAGGGACTTTGATGCAAATGACCGGGATCCGCTCTTCGAAGATGCAGCCAGGCTGATTGTGAGCAGTCAGATGGGGTCTACTTCACTTATACAAAGAAGAATGAAACTTGGGTATAATCGTGCAGGCAGATTAATGGATCAGCTGGAAGCTGCTGGTATTGTTGGACCCAATCAAGGCAGTAAGGCAAGGGAAGTGTTGTTTAAAACAGATTCGGAATTACAGTCTTTTCTTGATACAATGATCTAGGTTTTGTCTAAAATTGAAGCCATTTTACCGAAACTTTAATACCTCAGGTCAAGCTAAATCGGTCGAAACTGTATATTTGCAGCCTAATTGATTTACATGCACAAATTATACATAGCTAGTTTACTTAGTTTCTGTACATTTTTTTTTACTCAGGCGCAAAATGATCCCAATGCCAAGAAAGTCATTGATGCTTTTGGATCTAAAGTAAAAGCCTCCAAAGGTATTACGGCTTCTTTTTCTCTGAAATCTTTCACCAGTAAGGGTAAAGCCAATGGGAATAAAGCCCTTTCCCTTTCTATGCGTGGTGAAAAATATGTATTGAAGCAAGGTAAAACCGAAATCATCTGTGATGGCAAGAATGTATACAATTTCGATGGTGCCAAAACCATAACCAAATCTGCAGTAGAAGAGAGTAGCCAGACCCTGAGCCCTCAAAAGTTATTGGCTGGTTCCTACGACAAGGATTTTTCTTATAAACTGGTAAACAGCAATGGCAACTTTAATGAAATTGAAATGGTACCATTGGATAAACGAAAGAATTTCCAGAAAGTCACTTTGTTTTTCAATAAGAAAACCAGTTTATTGTCTAAAGCAAGTATCGTAGATAAAAGTAATAATATTACAGAACTAGGTGTAAACAATATTAACCTGAATGCAAAGCTGGCCGATGCTATTTTTGTATTTACCCGTTCCAATTATCCTAAAGACGCTGAAATTCTTGATTAGGAATTACGATTGACTTTCCCTTTAATTGGGTAAGTCTCAATTAATATACATTCTATTTTTAAAGCCCCTTGTTTATCATGGGGCTTTAATTTTTCTTAATTTTAATACATGAGAAAGATTTTATTGTTTCTGATGATTGCATACAGTTCTGCACTTATGGCACAATATAGTGCAAGATTTGTAGTGACCAGTGTGGCTACCCGCAGTAATGAAGATATTTATCTCTCCGGTACTTTTAATAACTGGAATCCACAGGACCCTCAGTATAAACTAAAGCCTTTTAGCGGGGGGAGAAAAAGCATTGTATTGATTAATATGGCTCCGGGCACATATGCATTCAAATTCTCCAGAGGCCAGAATAAACAAGAGTCAACTGCCGATGGCAGGGATATAGCTGAGCGAATAATAGAAATAAGCGGTGATGTTTCCAACGAATTCGTTATTGAGGGATGGAAGGATGATTATCCGGAAAAACCAAAAGCATTTACTGCCAGTCCTCAGGTTAAACTAATGGATACGGCTTTTGCCATGCCACAGCTGAATGCTAAAAGAAGAATCTGGATTTATCTGCCCAAATCCTATTCGGGCAGCGATAAAAAATATCCGGTATTGTATATGCAGGACGGGCAGAATCTGTTTAATGAAAAAACTGCTTTTGCTGAAGAGTGGGGAGTAGATGAATGTCTGGATAGTTTACAGGGCAAAGGATTTAAAGAATGTATTGTAGTAGGAATTGATCACGGTGGTACCAAAAGAATCAATGAATACAATCCTTATGATCATTTTCAATATGGAAAGGGAATGGGGAATGAATATCTCCAGTTTATTGCAGAAACACTTAAACCATTTATAGACAGTAAATACAGAACACTGAAAGGGCGTGATTACACATATCTCGCTGGAAGCAGCATGGGTGGATTAATCAGTTGGTATGGCCAGCTGAAGTACGCTTCTGTTTTCGGTGGTGGGGCAATTTTCTCACCCTCATTCTGGATTTCTCCTCAGATTGCTGTTGATGCCCAGCAATGGGATGGAATGGATATGCTAAGAATGTATTTTTATACTGGCGGAAAGGAAGAGGCCAATGCGGTTAACGATTTAAACAAGATTGCAGGTATTATGCAAAAAAAGAAAAATGCTCAAATCAGAACGGTTGTTAATCCACTGGCACAGCACAGTGAAAAATATTGGCGACAGGAGTTTGCATCTTTCTATATTTGGATGAGTAATAACTGGAAAGAATGAAGTCAATAGCAGGTATTTTAATATGCATATTTTTTTGTCAGGGTGCCATTAGTGCGCAAAGCAGAAACCCGCTGCCCAGCAGCGCCCAGTTAAAATGGCATGAGAATAACTTTTATTTCTTCATGCATTTTGGCCCCAATACATTTACTGGAAAAGAATGGGGGGACGGGAAGGAAAAAACCTCCATTTTTAATCCATCCCAACTGGATACAGATCAGTGGTGTAAAATTGCCAAAGAGTCCGGTGCAAAAGGTATAATTATTACGGCGAAGCACCATGATGGATTTTGTTTGTGGCCCAGTAATTATTCTAAACATACGGTGCGCGAAAGTGCTTATAAAAAGGATATCCTGGCTATGCTTTCAGCATCCTGTAAAAAAGCGGGTCTTCTTTTTGGTGTTTATCTTTCTCCATGGGACAGAAACCATCCTGACTATGGTACTGAAAAATACAATGATGTATTTGTAAATATGCTCCAAGAAATTTTTCAAAATTACGGGCCCATCTGGGAGCTTTGGTGGGATGGTGCCAATGGGGAGGGACCAAATGGTAAAGTACAGCAATACGACTGGAAACGATACGAAAACTTCGTTAGAAAAATTTCACCCAAAACAGTCATATTCAGTGATATTGGACCAGATATAAGATGGGTTGGAAATGAAAGTGGATATGCAGGAGTTACCAATTGGAATTTACTGGATACGGCCGGATTTAAAAGAGGACTTGGAGCCCCCGGTCAGGATACATTGGAAACGGGTAATTACAAAGGGGCTAACTATATTCCAGCTGAAGTGGACGTAAGTATCAGGCCAGGCTGGTTTTACAGGGGTACCGAAAATGATAAAGTAAAATCAGCGGATCAGTTGTTTGGAATTTATTTGAAATCTGTAGGGAGAGGTGCTAATCTTTTATTGAATGTTCCTCCTGATACAAGAGGACTAATTGATGAAAATGATCAGAAAGCATTGTCTGGAATGAAACAGAAAATAGATGCATTGTATCAGACCGATTTATTGAAAACTGCTATTGTAAATGAAGCTGGCCCGGATAAAAATAATATTCAAAAAAATATACCTGGTTTTATTTGTTGAAATCTCCTGTTCCCTTTAATGGAGTCATATTAAGTGAACAGCTTAAATACGGACAGAAAATTGCATCGGCAACTATCAGCTTTTCTTTACATGGAGAACTGGTACATCAGGAAACCATTACAACAGTGGGTAGTCAGCGGATTCTTACATTGCCCAAACCCATGCAGGTATCGGAAGTAACAATTGTAGTGAATGAATCCAAGGGGATGCCACTGCTAAAAAGAGCAAAGGCTTTTTAAGAAGAGATCAGTTTATGCTCATAAGCCCATTTTACAAGGGATAGAATATTATTGGTCCCGGTTTTGCGGAATATGTTTTTCCGGTGAGTCTCAACCGTTCTAACTGCAATATTTAGTTTGTCTGCAATTTGTTTGTTAGATAAATCTTTTTCCATTAAGCAAATAACTTCAATTTCGCGTTGCGTTAAGTGTGCGGCTTCTACCTCATTTTTGGTTTGTGCAACGGAATCCAGGGCATCCAGGATTTCTTCCGGAAAGTATTGTCCTCCGCTTGAAATTTTCTGAATGGCAAATACCAGTTCTCTGGCATTGGTTTGTTTTAAAAGATAACCACTGATAGAGGCTTTTTGAACCAGTTGGTCAATTACAGTTCCTTCACCATTCATACTTAATGCCAGAATTTTAATGCCCGGATAAAGTATGCTAACCATCTCTGCTAATTCCAGCCCGTTCATTTCCGGCATCATCACATCCGTTAATAATACATCTACCTTTTGGGTAGACAACAAATCCAGCATTTCTTTTCCTGTATTGGCAGTAAGTGAAATTTCAATACTATCTTCATTTTTCAACAATGCTATCAGCCCGTCAATTACAATCTGGTGGTCGTCTACAATTCCAATCTTAATCATTGCTATTATTCACTTTTTGCGTTAATGGTATATAAATGGCTACCAGTGTGCCATTTCCCGGACTGGTATTCCATTCAACGGTACCTCCAAGATAATGAATCCTAGATTTAATATTGGATAGACCTATTCCCTCTGTATTGGTTTTCCCGATATCAAAACCTTTACCGTTGTCTTCAATCATAACATCAATACCATCTTCAGACTGATTGATGGAAATATCCAAAAGGGTAGCTCCGGCATGCTTGATTACATTGTTGACGCTTTCCTGAATCACCCTGTAAAGAACACCTTCCACATGTGAGGGAAGGGATTGAAAAATACCATCGGTTGATAAATTGATTTTTAAGTTCCGCTGATTAATCTGACCAATGAATTCCTGTACAGCTTTTGCCAGGCCTTTCACCAGTAATGCATTCGGCATCATAATATGACTTACCTGTCTCACCTCATCGCAGCTTTCTTTAACCAGGCTTAACGATTTGCTGAACAGGTCTGCGTCATCGGGAGATATGTTTTTTATTTGATCTTTAATAGCCTGTAAATTCATGTATGCGGCCGACATCATCTGACCAACTCCGTCATGTAAATCACTTGCAATTCTTTTCCTTTCTTTTTCTTCAGCATTGATTATTTCTATTGTGGCGTTTCTTTGTTGTTTCAGCAGTTCTCTCTGGTGGATGCTTTTCTGTATATTCTGTTTTCTTTTATGCAGGTAATAAATAAAGAGCGAGATAAGTCCCATGCTGGTAATAGCAATGATAATCTGATTGTTTTTTCTGTTTACTTCCAGTGCCTTTATTTTATTTTGCTCACTAAGCCGATTTATTTTATCTACATTAATACTCGAATCAAGCTGAGCCTGTAATATTTTTTTATTTTGTTCGCTTAGTAAGAAGCTATCTGAAATGAGTTGGAGATTTGCATTAGAAAGTTTTAGTTTTTGTTCTGCAATTTTTAAAAGATTCCGGTTAATGGCCAATTGCTGATTGGCGATTGTTAAAGACTTAATGGAGTCCGATTTGTTGAGCAATGAAATCGTGTATTCTTTTTTCTGTGTTTCATATCTGGTTTGCAATTCATTTACCTCTTTAATGACTTTGTTTCCCATGAATTTTTCATTGATCTCAACAAATTTGGTGCGATAATCAAGAGCGGACTTATAATTACCCATTGCGGAATCAAGACTGGCACGGTGATTATAGATTTCACCAAAAGTGTATTCGTCGGTTTTGGTTTCTATAGCTGTTTTTTCAGCTTTAATAAACCATTCCAGTGCCTTATTGTACTGACCTGATAATGAAAGTGCATAACCAATATTTTGCTCAATCAAAGCCACTCCGGCTGTGGACTGATTCATTCTTGCCAGTTCCAATCCTTTTTGTAAAAGCGGTATGGCTGCATCATAGTTTTTTTGCCGGATATTCATTGCCCCCAGATTATTATAAACAACCTGCAGCCCTCGTTTAAAATCTACCTTTGTAAAATGGTCAATGCTCTTATTTAATTCTTCCATTGCACTGGGGTAATTATTCATGTCTACATAAACGTTTGCCAGGTTTACATGAGCAATGCCTAAGTTCCTCCAGTCTTTAGATTGGGTATTAGACAGGATGGCTTTCCTGAAATATTCTATGGCTTTGGGGAAGTTTTTAGTTTGATAAAAGAGTCTTCCAATATTGTTCTGTGTTAATCCAATTGTTTTAGTGTCATTCAACTGTTCCTGAATTTCAAGTGATTTAATCAGGTATAGCAAAGCCAGTTTTGGTTCTGTTTTTTCCGTTAGCATTGATCCTGCATTATGATACAAGGCACTCAGGGATTTTTGATCATTCAATTGTTTATAAAGCAGTTCCGCTTTATTTAAATGTTCTGTTGCCAATGAATAGTCGGCAGACAATGTGTAGGCCTGACCCAACATGGCATGATTGGCCGCAATTTCGGTGGGTCGTTTTATCTGTTGCCATATCTGGAATTCCTGCAATAAGTAAGGCAAGGCTTTCTGAGGAACGCGTTTAACAATATAATAATTGGCATTGGCTCTTAATGCTGCTGCAATACCAGGCTTATAGTTCCATTTAGCTGATAGTTGCTGTAATTGCTGTGTGTTTTTAAATGTACTGCCAGAATCTGTAAAGGATTGGTAAAATGCCAGTTGTGCAAGCTTTTTAAGATGTCCCGTGTCTTTTAGTACAGAGGGGATATTTATTTTTAAACTGTCAATTTCTTTTTGGTACTGGGCTTCAGAAAAAAATGGAAATATTACACAGATAATAAAAAAACAAACAAAAGGCAGTTGCTTTTTCATATTTTAAACGTTACTCCCTCAATTGCCAGCTGGGTATTCGGAAAAACCTCTAAAGCTTCTTTCAGATAATCGTGTAACTCTTCAAACTTACTACTGAAGTGTCCAAGCAATAATCCTCCTGCATTTGCTTTTAAGGCAATGGTGGCAGCCTGAGTTGTGGTACTATGAAATCGGTCTGCTGCTCTTTCTTCCATGCCATTCAGATAAGTGGCTTCATGGTAAATCATAGTTACGTCCCTGGCAATGGTTGCCAGTCGCTCATCGTACAAGGTATCTGCACAATAGGCGTAACTTCGGGCAGGACTATTCGGAATGGTAACCTGGTCATTGTAAATAACCGTGCCGTCTTTTGCTGTATAGTCGTATCCTGCTTTTAGTGATTGATAGTATGCAGAAGGTATATGATTTTGAATTGCTCTTTCCTTGTCAATTTTTCTGGGGTCTTTTTTCTCCCTAATCAGAAATCCCCAACAAGGTATTCTATGTCGGGTTTGAAAAGTTTCCACCGAAAATTTAGATTCTTCCAGAATGATTCCCTCGTTTTCAAGTGGATGAAAAATTAAAGGGAAGGGAAGGGTAGTGGAAGCTACTTTTAGCTGAAGCTGAATAATTTCTTCCAATCCGGCCGGGGCAAATAAATGCAGGGGTTGTTCTCTGTTAAGAAGCGCCATGCTGCTGATTAATCCAATTAATCCGAAATAATGATCCCCGTGTAAATGAGAAATAAAAATATGGTTGAGTTTTCCTCTCCTGATTTTATACCGTGACAATTGCATCTGAGTGCCCTCTCCGCAGTCGATTAACAATAATTGATCGTAAATGGTAACAATTTGCGCACTTGGATGCCTGTCATAGGCGGGCAAGGCCGAATTGTTTCCTAAAATGGTTACTGCGAACATAAACGGGTTAGTAGAGGTATTAAAGTGGGAAGATACACAAATTATTATTTTTTACCCTGCATAACTGCATAAATTTATGAGTGTTTGGGGGTAAAATTCCTGTATCTCTTCCCATCCACCGAAGGGTTATAAAAAAAATCATATAATTTGTCTTTTTTCAGGAAAAATGGTACTTTTGCACCGAAAAAAAGAAAGAGTCTAATTCCGGAGTCTATTTAAAAATTTAGAGATGCCTTATTTAACTACAGAAAAGAAAGCCAGCATTTTTGCTGAATTTGGTGGAAAAGCTACTAACACAGGTTCTATTGAAGCGCAGATTGCTTTATTAACAGAGCGTATTTCGCATATTTCAAAGCACTTGCAAGCTAACAAACACGATCATTCAACTCAGCGTGGTTTAATGATGATGGTAGGTCAGCGTAAGCGTTTATTGTCTTATATGCAAAAGCACAACCTTACAGGATACCGCGCACTAATCGAAAAATTAGGTCTGAGAAAATAATTCTGCAGACATGTTATAAAGCCATTCCCAACTCACAATTTTTTGTAGTTGGGAATAGTTGTTTTATCCTGTATCTTACATTTTACCAATCAAACAGGTGATGGGCAATAAAGAATGCCCGGTCAACTACATTTTAAAGCGTATGTTATCACAACCAATAAGTGTTCAATTTAACCTGGACGAGAAGCGTCAGGTAACCATTGGAACAGGTAAGCTGGCCCGTCAGGCAGACGGAGCAGTAACCGTTCAGCAGGGAGACTGCATTATTATGGCAACCGTAGTTGCCAACAAAGACCCAAAGGAAGGGCAGGACTTTTTTCCATTGAGTGTGGATTATCAGGAGAAGTTTGCTTCTGCAGGTCGTGTTCCCGGATCCTTTTTCAAAAGAGAAGCCCGTTTAAACGATTATGAAATATTAACCAGCCGTTTAATAGACAGAGCGTTAAGACCTTTATTTCCTGAAGATTATTTCTGTGATGTTCAGGTATTGGTTACACTAATATCAAGTGATGCTGAAATTATGCCGGATTCTCTGGCTTGTTTGGCTGCATCAGCTGCTTTGGCTGTTTCAGATATTCCTGTAAAGGAAATTATTTCTGAAGTAAGAATTGCAAAAGTAAACGGAGTGATGATTGTTAACCCAACCCGTTCCGAACTGGCCAATGCAGATTTTGAATTTGTAATTGCTGCAACCGAGAAGAACCTGATGATGGTGGAAGGTGAAGCCAAAGAATGTTCTGAAGAAGAATTGGTAAAAGTGCTTGAAATTGCTCATGAAGCCATTCGTATACAAATCAAGGCTCAGGCCGATTTGAGAGATAAAAAAGGAGTTACCGGAAAGCGTGATTACAAAAAGCCGGAACAAGACGAGCAAATCAGAGAATTGGTTTACAGCTTTGCCAAAGACCGTGTTTATCAGATTTCCAGAAACGGATCTGCCAAGCATGAACGTACAGATGCTTATGCGGCATTAAAGGATGAGGTTATGGCTTCCTTACCGGAAGAGGTAACAGATCTGCAAAAGAAATTAGCAAAGAAATACTACGAAGACCTTAAGTGGGAAGTAGTGAGAAATATGATTTTAGAAGACCGTATCCGTTTAGACGGACGTCAGCTCGATCAAGTAAGACCATTGGCAATGGAAGTAGAACCACTTCCAACTCCACATGGATCTGCCTTGTTTACCAGAGGTGAAACCCAGTCATTAACTACGGTTACATTTGGTACCAAACTTGATGAGTTATTGGCTGAAACAGCTGCCAAGTCTGAATACTCCAAGTTTTTCTTACACTACAATTTTCCTCCATTCTCTACAGGTGAAGTGAAAATGATGCGCGGTGTGGGTAGAAGAGAAGTGGGTCATGGTAATCTGGCACAACGCTCTCTAAAGCAAATGATGCCTTCTTCTCTGGAATTCCCTTACACCGTTCGTATTGTGAGTGACATTCTTGAAAGTAATGGTTCCTCTTCAATGGCAACGGTTTGTGCCGGTTCACTGGCATTGATGGATGCGGGTGTTCCAATGCCCAAGCATGTAAGTGGTGTGGCAATGGGATTGATTACCCGCGAAGATGGCAAGTATGCCATTCTTACCGATATCCTGGGTGATGAAGATCATTTAGGTGACATGGACTTTAAAGTAACCGGAACCCGTGATGGTATCTGTGGTGTTCAGATGGATATTAAAGTAGACGGATTAAGCATGGAAGTAATGCGTGAAGCATTGGGACAGGCTAAGAAAGGTCGTCTGCATATTTTAGATGCCATGTACGAATGTATTCCTGCACACAGACCGGAAGTGAAGCCTCATGCTCCAAGAATGGTGAAGTTGATAATTGACAAGGAATTCATTGGTGCGGTGATAGGACCAGGTGGTAAAGTAATTCAGGAAATTCAACGTGAAACCGGTGCTACCGTAAATATTGAAGAGGTTGGCAATATGGGTGAAGTAAGCATTTTCTCTGCATCCAAAGACAGTCTGGATCATGCGGTAAGATGGATCAAAGGAATTACTGCCATACCAGAAGTAGGAGATGTATACGAAGGACCGGTAAAAGGTATCAAAGAGTTTGGTGCTTTTGTTGAATTCATGCCAGGCAAACAAGGTTTGTTGCATATCAGCGAAATTAGCTGGAGTCGCCTTGAGTCAATGGATGGTTTGTTCAAGGAAGGAGATATGGTTAAAGTTAAGCTGGTAGGTTTAGATCCGAAGACCGGCAAGTTCAAATTAAGCCGCAAGGCCTTAATGCCTCGCCCTGAACAGAAACCAAAAGAAAATAATCCGAATAAGGAAGCTTAATTGATCAATTGAAATACTGCAATGGCCCGTAAGGGCCATTGTTATTTTCATTAGTGCACATTTACTGATGTTTATATTTACGGCTATTTTCGTTTACTGATATTAAGATTTAAAGGAATAACAAAGAATTTATGACAGACAGCAAGTATATTGAAGTGGTAATTTTAGTAGAAGGGTTGCAGGAAAATCAATCAGATCTTTACATTGC
>NZ_KI866530.1:738269-739540 GCF_000511175.1 Sediminibacterium salmoneum NBRC 103935
ATACTATGGGAGTCTAATTTTAGCCCCATGCAGGTGGACAATTTTGTAGGGGTCAGGGCGGGATTTCATCCACCGTTTGAAGGAGTGGAATACGAATTGGTTATTACGCCTAAAATGAGTTTTGGAACCGGACATCACGGAACTACTTATTCGGTAATGAAATTGATGCAGTCCATAGACTTCAGAGAGAAGCGTGTTTTTGATTTTGGTACAGGAACAGGAATTCTGGCTATTCTTGCCGAAAAACTAGGAGCGTCAGAAGTAATGGCAATTGACAATGATCCCTGGTGCATAGATAATACGGAAGAGAATATTCAGGTGAATCAATGCAATCGCATTCAGGTAGCATTGGGGGATCAACTGAAGACGGATGTTCAGTATGATATTGTTATTGCTAATATAAACAGGCATATTTTAGAACAGAATGCGCAAGCCTTAAAGGCGATTACCATAAATGGTGGAATCTTACTAATCAGTGGGCTTTTAAGTTCAGATGAAGAAGATATGATTCATTTATTTAATGAAAAAGGGTTTAAATACCAGAAAACTGAACAAAAAGACGGCTGGGTGGCCATACAATTTTTGGCCTGATTAGTTCGTTTTTGTGTTAAGAAATCATTAACTTAGATAATTATTATCTTTGTGCTCCCAATTATACGTACATGAACGAAGTTTTATTGATTTTGTTGGCTTATTTAATTGGTTCGGTGCCAACAGCCATTTGGATTAGTAAGTATTTTTTTAAGATAGATATCCGCGACTACGGCAGTGGAAATGCCGGTGCTACCAACACTTTTCGTGTGTTGGGTTCTAAATGGGGAACGATTGTAATGGCAGTGGATGTATTGAAAGGTATTATTGCAACTTCACTGTATATCTTACTTCCTTATTATTTAACGGATGAGTGGGACAGAACTAATTTTATGATTGGATTAGGTCTGGCTGCAGTAATCGGCCATATTTTTCCCATCTGGGCTGGTTTCAGAGGAGGAAAGGGGGTAGCTACATTGCTGGGGATGGCTGTTGCCATTCAACCGTTGGTGGCCTTGTGTTGTGTAGGCGTATTTTTGATTGTCTTGTATTTAACAAGATTTGTTTCCCTGAGTTCCATTTTGGCAGGGGTGTCTTTTATGGTGTTTATCTTATTCATTTTCAACGAGAAAGAAACTTTATATAGAATTTTTGCTGTACTGGTAGCATTGATGGTCATTCTAACCCATCAGAAAAATATCGTATAACTTCGTATAATGTATGCTATACGAAGTTATGCA
>NZ_KI866530.1:739565-750542 GCF_000511175.1 Sediminibacterium salmoneum NBRC 103935
CCATCAGAAAAATATTGGAAGAATATTAAAAGGTACAGAGAGCAAAATCCCCTTATTTAAATCGAGGGATAAGAATCGAAGCGGGAAGTAATTGTGAACACAAGGAGGAATTCATGAAAAAATATCTTTGGAGCATTGTAACAATAACTTTGTTATTGACAGGCATTACAGGTTGTCAGCGAAATGCGATAACCGGAAGAAAGCAATTGAGTCTGGTGCCGGAATCTGAAGCCCAGTCATTGGCGGCAACCCAATACAAATCCTTTATTCAGACCAATAAACTGGTAACCGGAACCGCCGATGCCATGATGGTTAAAAGAGTGGGGGAAAATATTGTAAACGCAATCAAGAACTATTATCAGCAAAAGGGACTAAGCCAGGAATTGGCTGGATACAGCTGGGAAATTAATCTGGTGAACGATAAGCAAATGAACGCCTGGTGCATGCCCGGAGGCAGAATTGTGGTGTACACCGGTATTTTGCCTGTCACCAAGAATGAAGCCGGACTGGCCGTGGTAATGGGGCATGAAATTGCTCATGCTTTGGCCAGACACGGTAGTGAAAGAATGAGCCAGGGACTGCTACAGCAGGGTTTGGGGGCAGGATTATCCATTGCATTGTCGAATAAGCCACAGCTAACACAAGAGATTTTCAATACTTCTTATGGTATTGCATCCGGAACCATAATGCCTGCATTCAGCAGAAGCAATGAATTAGAAGCAGATCGTTTTGGTTTAATGTTCTCGGCTTTAGCCGGCTACGATCCCAGAGAAGCCATAGCTTTCTGGAATAGAATGTCGGCTGCTACCGGTGGTGGAAGTACCCCTTCATTACTAAGTACACACCCCAGTGACGCTGAAAGGATTGCTGCACTTGAGAAAATCATGGCCAGCACGGTTCAGAATTACTACAAAAAGTCGTAACATTTTTTTAACTTTGCAATCTTTATTGTAACAAAATTCTTCAAAGCATGTCGAATCAAACGCTACTCGAAAAACTTCAGCTTAAGGACGAGAAGAATCTCTTAATTCAGGGTTTGCCTTCTTCCATCGAAAAGCAGTTTGCCAAACTTACTTATGCCAAGAATGTTACTCCTTTATTGAAAAGCAAGAAAGTTGATTTTGCACTGGTATTCGCCCTGAGTGAACTGCAGTTAAAAAATGTATTGAAAGAAGTGATACCTGCCTTACATAACGATAGCAAATTATGGGTGGCATATCCTAAGAAAACCAGTAAAATCGCTTCTGATTTAAACAGAGACTGTAGCTGGGATTGCTTAACCAAACAAAACTATGAGTGTGTTCGTCAGGTGGCAATGGACCATGTATGGAGTGCCATGCGATTTAAAAAGACCGACCAGATTCCGAATAAAGACAGAAATTTCTCAGAAGCCAAGTTAGCGGTTAATGGGGTAGATTTTGAAAAACGCCTGGTAAAAGCGCCTGTAGAACTGGATCGTCTGTTTACTACTCACGAAGAAGCAAAAGAGTTCTTCACGTCTCTTTCCTTTACCAATCAAAAGGAATATGTTACCTGGATCGAAGGGGCAAAGAAAGAAGAAACCCGCAAAAGAAGACTGGAAACAGCTTTGGAAAAATTACTGGCTGGCAAGCGGAACCCTACAGAAAAATAATTGAGTCTAATGCACATAACATTGAGACGATTAGATTTATAAGAGAATTTTAATGAGGAAGCCCTTCTTTTGGAAGGGCTTTCTCATTTTTATATGTTGCATTCTTATTTGTTAAACCTTGTTCTCCAGTTCCATAATCATCTCGAACAACGCCTCATAGTTCTGATTCAGTTCTGCAATTCTGTTTTTGACAGACTTATAAGTCCCTTCCAGATCAGCAAATTTGGCAGCATTGGTATAAGTGTCCGGATTGGCAAGATCTAGTTCAATTTGTTTTTGTTCTTCCTGTGCCTTGTTTAAATCGGTTTCTACCTGAGCCAGTTTTCGCTGATTTCTTTGTAATTCTTTTTGCAATTCCTTATTGATGGGTTGGGCAGGTTTGCTTACAGGTACTTCAACAACAGGTTTGGGTGCTTCTTTTACTGGTGCAGTTTGACCTTTTTTCTGTTTCTCCATTCTTTCGTTCCAGTCTACCCATTCCTGGTAAGTACCCTTGAATTCCTTTATCTGATGATCAACAATTTCCCAGATTTTATTTGCCGTCATCGAAATAAAATAACGGTCGTGGCTTACCAGAATATAAGAGCCTTCGTATTTGTTTAATGCTTCTGCCAACAATTCAACAGAATGCATATCCAGGTGGTTGGTAGGTTCATCCAGAATTAAAAAGTTTCCCCTGCTAACAATTGTTTTTGCCAAGGCAACCCGGGCTTTTTCACCCCCGCTCAATACCCTGATTTTTTTATCTACATCGTCTCCGCTAAATAAAAAAGATCCCAAAAGACTTCTTAGTTCAACATCGTTTTTTTTACTGCCACAATGCTGCAGCTCTTCCAAAATAGTATTGGACAAGGTTAATGCTTCCAGCTGGTGCTGTGCATAAAAGCTTTCTTCTACATTATGCCCCCAGATTCTTTCTCCGCTGAATGTTTCTGTGCCTGCAATCATGCGCAGTAAGGTTGATTTACCTTTACCGTTGGCACCAATCAGGGCAATTTTATCGCCTCTTTCAATTTCGGCAGCACCATGTTCAACAATGGTCAGGTCTCCGAATTTTTTGGTAACATCTTTCAGTGTAACCAGTATTTTTCCTGGTACTTTTTCCAGCTGAAAATTAATGCGCATATTGGGTCTTTCCAATTGTACGTCTTCAATTTTATCCAGCTTATCCAAACGTTTCTGCACACTTTGCGCCTGTGCAGCCTTACTGGCTTTGGCCTTGAAACGTTCTATGAATCTTTCCTGCTGACGTATGTAATCCTGCTGATTCTCAAAAGCCTTCTGCTGCATTTCTATTCTAATGGCTTTTTCGGTTTCATAAAACTCATAATTGCCCGAGTAAATATGAAGTTGTTGCTGATACAATTCAACAATCTTATTGACCATTCTATTTAAAAAGAACTTATCGTGGCTCACAATTACAACACTTCCCTTATAATGCACCAGGTATTTTTCCAGCCATTCAATGGAAGGGAGATCCAGGTGGTTGGTAGGTTCATCCAGTAACAACACATCTGGCTGCTGAAGAATCATTTTGGCCAGTAATACACGCATTCTCCATCCCCCGCTGAATTGCTGATAAGGTTTTCCTAAATCCTCGTTGGAGAATCCAAGTCCGTGCAATACTTCCTCTGCTTTGTGATGAATATTGTAACCATCCAACACATCCATTTCATGCAAACAGTCTGTATATTTTAAAAGCAAGGATTCGTCCTCATGATTTTTTTCCAGTTCTATTCCCAATTGTTCAATTTCCTTTTCCAGCTGTCTCACTCTTTCAAATGCACCCAATGCTACTTCTGTAATTGATTCGCTGGTATCAAAACTTAATAAATCCTGATGTAAATATCCAATGGTGGTTTCTTTACTCTTTTCAACAGTGCCTTTTGAGGGAGTGTATTCTCCCACTAACACTTTCAATAGGGTAGACTTACCGGTTCCATTGTAACCCACCAATCCAATTCTGTCTCCTGGCTGAATATGCCAGGTAGCGTCCGCTACAATGGTTCTGGCCCCAAACTCAAACGTTACATTCTGAAATCCAATTAGCATTTACCCTTATTTTGCGTGCAAAGGTAATTGGAATGTGCTCCAAAATGAAATTGCTGTAGATTTGTTTTCTAAAGTCTTGTTTATGAAGTATCTGGTTTCTATATGGATTGCAATTATGCTTATTGCATGTGGAGAAAATAAGGAAAGCCACAGTAATCAACCGGCTTCTGAGCCTGTAACAGAAATTTCCAATCATTCGGATACTTTTAACCGGGCATTTAAAGCATCGCTGACAGCTTATTATGACTTAAAAGACGCATTCATAGAAGAAAACATAAAAAAAGTGGATACTGCAGCAGCCTTATTGTCCAAAACGATTGCTGCCATTCCATTTGGTGAAATTGGAATTGATAGTGTAAAATCTGCGGCAGGAATATTAACTGAATCCCTTCAGGCAGAATTGATTGGTTTGAAAGGAGAGACTTTGCTCGAAGAAAAAAGAAAAGCCTTTCAGTTATTGACCGAACAAATGACAACGCTGATTAAAAAAGTGCAATACAATAAGGAAATTATCTACTATCAGTTTTGTCCAATGGCGATGGATGATAATGGTGCTGCCTGGTTAAGTGCAAGCAGTGAAATAAAAAACCCTTATCTGCCCACCACCATGCTGGAATGTGGTGAAGTAAAAGATACTTTAAATAAAACCGGACAGTAATTTTAATAAGGCTAGAAGAAGCCTGCACTTGGCCTGAACTATTGTTCCGCCTGTTTGTTTAATAGCCATGAGAAAATTCCTGCTGGGTTTTTTGTTGGTGTTAGGGTTAGGTGCTCGTGCACAGGAAAAATTTACCCTGAATGGTTATATAAAAGACAGTTTATCCGGTGAAACCTTAATTGGGGCTACGCTTAGTTTTCGTGAATTAGGAAAATCGGTCACCACTAACAGTTACGGTTTTTATTCTATTACACTTCCCAAAGGTGATTATCAACTGGTTATTAATTTTATTGGTTATCAAACCAGGGAAACAAGGGTTCGGCTTACTGAAAACAGGGAAATGAATCTGGTTTTGCAGTCCGGTACAAGTGTGGTATTACAGGATGTTACGGTAACAGCACGAAAAAGGGATAACAATGTAAAAACAGCCCAAATGGGCAAACTGGACTTATCTGTTGCCACTGCCAAAGCTTTGCCTGCTTTTATGGGTGAGGTAGATATTCTGAAAACCCTGCAGCTAATGCCTGGTGTGCGAAATGCGGGCGAAGGGAATGCCGGTTTTTATGTGAGAGGAGGAGGCCCTGATCAAAATTTAATTTTGCTGGACGATGCAGTTGTTTATAATACAGGACATTTATTTGGTTTCTTTTCTGTGTTTAATTCAGATGCCATTAAGAATGTAAGCCTGATTAAAGGGGGGATGCCAGCCCAATATGGTGGAAGGCTATCTTCTGTTGTGGACATTGCCATGAAGGAGGGGAACCAAAACAATACGCAGATAGATGCAGGCATCGGATTAATAGCTTCCCGCTTCTCCGTTCAGGGACCCATTAAAAAGAAAAAATCATCCTATATATTCTCTGCCAGAAGAACTTATGTAGATGCTATTACCAAGCCTCTGATTTCCCGTACCAGTGATTTTTACGGGTCAGGTTATTATTTCTATGATATCAATGCCAAAATGAATTTTCAGCTATCAGAGAAAGACCATTTGTATATCAGCGGGTATTTTGGAAGAGATAAATTTACTTTTAACAATGCCGCCCGCTCATTTAAAACTTTAATTGACTGGGGAAATGCAACCGCAACTGTCCGCTGGAATCATGTATTCAATAAGAAATTGTTTTCCAATACTACATTGGTGTACAATGATTATCATTTTAATTTAAATGGAAGTCAGAACGACTTCAATATCAGGCTCTCTTCAGGAATTAAGGATCTGACTGCCAAAACAGATTTCGACTGGTACATTAGTCCGTCACATAAATTAAAATTCGGAGCTCTCTTTACCAGACATCGTTTTCTTCCTAATTTATTGGCAGGCAATCAGGATAGCGTAGTATTTGCACCCAACAACACACCGCCCAAAATGGCCAATGAGGCAGCGCTATATATGCAGGATGACTGGGATCTCAGCAATAAGCTAAAACTCAATCTAGGATTGCGTTACAGTGCATTTGGGCAATACGGAGGGTTAGAGCCCAGGGCTACTTTCCGTTATACACTGGATGAAACCAGTTCTATTAAATGGGGGGTAACCCGAAACCTTCAATATATTCACCTTGTAACGAATGCAGGTACCACTTTGCCAACCGACTTGTGGGTACCCAGTACACAAAGGGTAAAGCCACAGTTAAGCTGGCAATATGCAGCAGGATACTTTAAAAATTTCAACAATGGAATGTTTGAGACTTCCTTTGAATTGTATTACAAAACCATGCAAAACCAGATTGAATACAGAGAAGGATATACACCTTCTTTAAAGGATCCGGAAGAAGAATTCGTTTTTGGAAAGGGGTGGAGCTATGGGGCAGAAATGTTTATTAATAAAGTCAAGGGCAGACTAACGGGTTGGATTGGATATACACTAGGTTGGACCTGGCGTAAATTTCCGGATCTGAATCAGGGATTGAAATATCCCAGTAGATTCGACCGAAGACATGACTTGTCTGTTGTAGCCAATTATCAGTTAAGTGAAAAATGGAAACTGTCTGGAGTGTTTGTATATGGTACCGGTAATGCAGTTTCAGTGCCGGAGCGTTTCTATTTTATTGGCGGGGTGCTGTCTCAGCAATATGGAACCATCAATGGGTACAGAATGAATGCCTATCATCGTATGGATATTGCCGCTACTTATACCCCTAAACCTAAAAAACAAAGAAAGTATTCCAGCAACTGGGTATTTAGTATTTACAATATTTACAGCAGAGCCAATCCGTATTTCCTGTATTTTGATCAGGAGGGTTCAGCTGCTGATGGAACTTTAAAAGTGTCGGGCAAGCAAGTGTCTTTATTTCCGATTTTGCCATCTGTTACCTGGAATGTTAAACTTTAATTTCTGGGTACAAATTCAATAATCACTTTTGCGTTTCTGCTTTCGTTAGAGCTTAGAAAAACTTCGTATCTTTTTTTGCCTGCTGTAATTACCATCAATGCAGTATTGGGTGGAATCTCGCCCAGGTTTTCTGCTACAACTACCAGTTCGTGTAGTTTGTCTTCTGGACTACACTTGATTTTGAGAGAGATGGGATTAAAAGCAAGTCTGCCGTGTTTGATTACTAGTTTATTGTTATGGAAAACGCTTATGGTATCGTTATCGATAGTGCCGTTATCAAAAAGGTCTATCTGTATATTTTCCTCTTCTACCTGGATGGTTTTTACCAGTTTATTTTCTCTTTCTACCAGTACTTTTGGCAAAGGGGTTTGTTTCTTCTCTCTGGCTTCAGTTTCTGTATGCTCCCGCTTAACAATAGTAGAGTTATTTTCCTCGGTTCTTCTTTGAGGCATAGTTTGCATAACAGGTGGTTCTGCAGGAGTTACTGGTAATGCATTAACCGGAGGCGTGTTTTTCTTTAAAGGAGAATTATTGGTCTTACCAATAGTATTAGATTTTCCGGAATTAATTGATTTACCTGTATTGGTATTGCCGGAAATGTCTGAAAGTTTATTGGTTACTACAGGTTGATTGTTTCCGGATGAACTGCTTTTGCCGGGAAGGGCTTCTTTGGGTTTGTTTAATTTAGCAGCATCCTTTTCTTTTATCACTAACTCCTTATTACCCTGCTTAGATTTTGTTGTTGCATTCTTCTTTAAAAAATCTTCTTTTTCAAAGTCAGAATCGGGAACTTTTTCAAGGTATACTTTACCATTTCCGCAATCGCCCTTGTCTTTTATATTGGTAGAAATAAAAGTTCCCTGCAGTACTTCCAGTTTTCCCATTTTGGTGTAATCAAGGTAACAGGTCATTAAACAGGGCTCGCTTTTATCACCTATTTTTAAATCTACCAATCCTGTCTCTTTGAGTATTATGGTTTTCGACTTTACATTGTAGATCCCCTGAAATGTTGCTTTTCCGTAAAATACAGTGGTTTTATAAGAGTAGGTTACACCCTTTATTCCGTTATTGGGTTGTTGGTCAATTTGTATTTCGTACTTGTACATTTCTTCCTGAATTCCTTCACGGTAAAGGCCATTGCTCGAGCTGAAATATCCTCGCCAGATTCCAGTAATGGATTGGCCTTGTGTATTCAGCAAAAAGAATAAACAGGAGATAAAAGTAAAAACCAGACGCATTTTGCAAAAATACAGTCCTCACCTGATAAAAAACCGTTAAGGTTTTGCGCTATACGGCTGGCTAAATGCTACCTTTGCAATCAGTTTTTTAAAGATTAGTGTAAATTATGATTAGTATTCGTTTTCCGGATGGAGCAAGCAGACAGTACCCGGCAGGTACTACCGCCATGGAAGTGGCTAAATCAATCAGTGAGGGATTGGCCAGAAAAGTATTGGTGGCCAGGGTGAATAACAAGGTAGTGGATGCCGCAACCACGATAACGGAAGACGCAATCATACAATTTTTAACCTGGGATGATGCTGATGGAAAGAACACTTTCTGGCATTCATCTGCTCACTTAATGGCGGAAGCGGTAGAATCTTTATTTCCAGGAGTAAAGTTCTGGGTAGGACCTGCTTTGGATAAAGGGTTCTATTATGATATGGATCTGGGTGATAAAAAATCTCCGATGATGACCTTTTGGCCATAGAGAAGAAAATGAATGAGCTGGCCAAGAAAAATAGTCAGTATATCCGTGAGCAAAAAGCCAAAGCTGATGCAATTGCTTATTTTAGTGAAAAAGGGGATGAATATAAATTAGACCTGTTGTCTAATCTGGCAGACGGAGAAATTAGTTTTTATACTCAGGGAGCATTCACCGATTTATGCCGCGGCCCCCATATCCCGCATACGGGGTTAATTAAATCTATCAAATTAACCAGCATAGCTGGTGCATACTGGAAGGGAGATGAGAAGAATAAAATGCTTACCCGAATTTACGGGGTAACTTTCCCTAGCCAGAAAGAGATGGATGAATACCTGCTTATGCTGGAGGAAGCCAAGAAGAGAGATCACCGCAAATTGGGCAGAGAACTGAGCATTTTTACTATGGACGATGATGTTGGCCCGGGTCTTCCTTTATGGATGCCTAACGGCACCATTATTATAGAAGAATTAGAGAAATTAGCAAAAGAAACTGAAGAGGCAGCCGGATACAAGCGTGTGGTTACTCCACATATTGCTAAAGAGAGTATGTATTTAACCAGTGGGCACCTTCCGTATTATGCCGACAGTATGTTTCCGCCGATGGAACTGGATGGTACCAGGTACTATCTGAAAGCCATGAACTGTCCGCATCACCACAAAATTTTTGGTGCTGAGCCCAAAAGCTATAAGGATTTGCCATACAGAATTGCTGAATACGGTACTTGTTACCGTTATGAGCAGAGCGGCGAATTGTTCGGGCTAATGCGTGTTAGATGCTTACACATGAATGATGCGCATATTTACTGCAACAGAGAACAATTTGCACAGGAGTTCAAAGCAGTGAATGAAATGTATTTAAAATATTTCAAAATTTTTGGTGTAGATAAATACGTGATGCGATTAAGTTTACACGATCCTGCCAAGCTGGGTCAGAAATATGTAAACGAACCTGAATTATGGAAGGAAACCGAAGATATGGTGCGTAAAGTACTGATAGAAACCGGTACTCCTTTTGTGGAAGTACAGGATGAAGCTGCTTTTTACGGGCCAAAAATTGATGTACAGATCTGGAGTGCCATAGGAAGAGAATTTACGTTGGCTACTAACCAGGTAGACTTTAATTCAGGCAGAAAATTCCAGCTGGAATACACCAACCAGCACAATGAATCAGAAATTCCTTTGATTATTCACCGTGCTCCGTTGGGAACCCATGAGCGTTTCATTGGATTCCTGTTGGAGCATTATGCAGGTAAATTCCCGGTATGGTTGGCCCCACTGCAGGTAAAAGTATTGCCGATTAGCGACAAATTCATGGATTATGCGCTCTCAGTAAAACAGGAGCTGCGTAAAGCGGGTGTAAGAGTTGAAGTAGATGACAGAAGTGAAAAAATAGGTAAAAAAATCCGTGATACTGAATTGATGAAAGTGCCCTATATGCTCGTGATTGGTGAAAAAGAAATGAATGAACAGCAGTTGTCTGTAAGAAGACAGGGGAAGGGAGATATGGGAACTGTTTCGCTTCAGTCATTCATAGAAAACATCAAGGAAGAAATACATCAGCGTAAATCGGGCGAATAGTTCATAATATCGTATATCTTTACCAAAATTTTAAACCAAACAAGTTTTAATGGCATTACCACCCAAAGGAAGATTCAATCCTAGGTTCAACAGGCAACCAGAGCCTGAACATCGCATTAACGAAAGAATTCGTGCACAACAAATCAGATTGGTAGGAGACAACGTTACTGTTGGAATTTACTCTGTTCAGGAAGCATTAAAAATTGCTCAGGAGCAAGAACTGGATCTGGTAGAAATTTCCCCTACTGCAGATCCCCCAGTTTGTAAAATTATTGACTACAAGAAATTCTTATACGAGAAGAAGAAGAAGGAGAAGGAAATGAAAGCCAACTCCAAGCAGAGTGAAATCAAGGAAATCCGTTTTACGCCCAGTACAGACGACCACGATTTTAACTTTAAAGCCAAACACGCAGAAGGTTTTCTGAAAGACGGCAATAAGGTAAAAGCCTATGTTCAGTTTAAGGGTAGAGCCATTATGTTCCAGGACCGTGGTCAGTTGTTGCTATTGAAATTTGCAGAAAGACTGGCAGAAGTTGGGTCATTGGAAAGCATGCCCAAACTGGAAGGAAAACGAATGTTTGCCATTTTTACCCCAAAAACAGGTAAAAAGAAGTAATATTTTGGTGTTTTCCTGCAAAAAGGATACTTTTGCAATCCAAAATTTTCCCGTAAGGCCAAAACAAGTTTCCACCCGGTGGTGGAACGCCAGCAGGGAGTAATCTTTTATAGATTATTATATGCCAAAAGTTAAAACAAACTCCAGCGCAAAGAAGCGTTTTAAAGTGACCGGTACCGGAGAAATCAGTTTCCAGAAAGCGTTCAAGCGTCACATCCTAACCAAAAAGTCTAAGAAGCGTAAGCGCGCTCTAAGACAAAAAGGTATTGTTGGATCTACCAACAAGGATTTCGTTCTACGTTTATTACGCTTGAAAGGCTAATCAGCCCCGCTTAACAAAACCGATTATTAACCGTTAGCTCCGCTAACTTCAAAACATTTAGTATGCCACGTTCAAAAAA
>NZ_KI866530.1:751326-755972 GCF_000511175.1 Sediminibacterium salmoneum NBRC 103935
CTAACTTCAAAACATTTAGTATGCCACGTTCAAAAAATGCAGTTGCATCAAGAGCAAGGAGAAAGAAAATTCTTGACCAAGCCAAAGGATATTATGGTAAACGTAAAAACGTTTATACCGTAGCCAAAATATTGTAGAAAAGGGTCTTACCTACAGCTATGTAGGTCGTAAATTGAAAAAGCGCGAATACCGTCAATTGTGGATTGCGCGTATCAATGCTGCTGTAAGAGAAGAAGGAATGACTTACAGTCAGTTCATCAATAAGTTGTCTGTTAAAGGCATCGATTTGAACCGTAAAGTATTAGCTGATTTAGCTATGAACGAACCAGCTTCTTTCAAAGCCCTTATTGCTTCAGTTAAATAATTGAGCAGATAAAATTGTAAAGCCGGTTGCCACTGCATCCGGCTTTTTTTATTTTCATTATCCGCAACAAGGACTATTTTTACATTCTCATTTAAAAGGAAATTTCGGCTGATGAACAATACCTATACGTCTCTGGTAAACCAGACATTCCACTTCCCCCAAGAAGGTTTTGAAGTTAGTGACAATGGATATTTAGAATTCAATGGAGTAGATATCAAGAAATTGATTGATAAACACGGTACTCCGCTGAAACTGACGTACTTACCTAAAATAGGTATGCAGATCAATAAGGCCAAAAACATGTTTGCGAATGCTTTTAAAAAGCATAAGTATGAAGGGCAGTATTTTTATTGTTACTGCACCAAGAGTTCTCATTTTTCTTTTATTGTAGAGGAAGCACTGAAGCATAATATTCACCTGGAAACCTCCTATGCTTACGACATTGAAATTATCAATCGCCTTTACCAGCGTAGAAAAATAAATAAGGAAACCTTTATTATCTGTAATGGGTATAAGCAAAAGCAATATACTTCCCGGATTGCCAAACTAATTAATTCAGGTTTTAAAAATGTAGTTCCCATTCTGGATAATAAAGAAGAACTACAAGCGTATAAAAGAAGTGTAAGAAGCAGTACTCCTTTTTCATTGGGAATAAGAGTGGCGGCGGAAGAGGAACCCAATTTTCCTTTTTATACATCCCGTTTAGGCATCAGAGCCAAAGATATTCTGGAGTTTTATGTAGATGAAATTGAAGGATACGAAGACAAGTTTCAGTTGAAAATGCTTCATATTTTTTTAAATAAGGGTATTAAGGATGATATCTATTACTGGAGTGAGTTAAACAAAATCATTAACCTGTATTGTCAGTTAAAAAAGATTTGTCCTGAGCTGGATTCAATTAATATTGGAGGAGGTTTCCCAATTAAACATTCTCTTGGATTCGAGTACGATTATCAGTTCATGATTAATGAGATAGTAGGGAATATTAAAAAGGCCTGCAAGAAGGCAAAAGTGCCCATGCCAAATTTATATACCGAGTTTGGCAGCTACACTGTTGGAGAGAGCATGGCTCATATTTATAGTGTAATTGGTCAGAAAATTCAGAATGACCGTGAGTGCTGGTATATGATTGACTCTTCCTTTATCACCACTTTACCAGATACATGGGGAATAGGAGAGAAATTCCTGATGTTGCCTGTAAATAAATGGGACAACGAATACCACCGCGTGGTATTAGGCGGAATTACCTGCGACAGTCACGATTATTACGACTCTGAAGAACATATTAACGAAGTGTTTCTCCCTAAATTAACAACCACCGACAAAAAAGAGGAAGAATCTAACAAAGAACCATTGTATGTAGGCTTTTTCCATACAGGAGCATATCAGGATCAGATCAGTGGTTATGGCGGAATTAAACATTGTCTTATTCCTTCTCCCAAGCACGTAATTGTAGAATACGACAAGAATGGCAAGCTGATTGATTGGGTGTATGCGAAGGAACAGACAGCGCAGAGTATGCTTAAGATTCTTGGTTACCTATAAATTTATTAGGATATCTTTTATTATTGACTTTACAACTCATCGTATGAAAAAGTTTTTCCTGTTTTTCGTTTTGTGTGCATTGTCATTTTCAGTGAATGCCCAATCTGCTGAGGATTCTGTGAAAGCAACGATTCGCAAAATGTTTTTTGCCATGATAGAGGCAGACGGGGCCATGTTGCAGGATTGTTTTGCAGATAATGCAATTATGCAAACCATCACTGCCAACAAGGAAGGTAAGCTAATAGTAAGAACCGATTCTGTATCTGCTTTTGTTAAGCAGGTTTCCAATATGCCCAAGGGCCTGGCAGATGAAAGAATTGTTTTTGAAATGGTAAAGATAGATGGCCCTCTTGCAACCGTTTGGACTCCTTATAAATTTTACCGCAGGGCAGATTTCAGTCATTGTGGAGTAAACTCATTTCAACTGGTACGTAACAATGATAAATGGAGGATTCAATATCTAATTGATACGCGAAGGAAAACCGGATGTGCAGAATAATCAAGTTATTATTCTTTTAATTCTGCCAGTAGCTGCTTTAATTGCTGTATATAATTGCCATATAATTTTTTAATATACCATTTGGTAAAATATACCAAGCCAATCAGTATAGCAGCAATTTTAATGATGATGATAACAGCGTAAAAATGCGTTAATCCTTTTAACTTCTGGAATATTTGTTCGAGCCCCTCAATGGGCTCTTTTTGTTGATATCCCAGGGCCATTGCAAGAAAAAAGCACACCGGTAATAAAGCCATATTAAATTGAAAATAGCGCTTGGCAAAAAGGCTTAGCAGGTCTATTAATTCTTTCAGATTTGTTTTTACCGGAAGTACCAGGTTTTCAAAAGCTACTATCTTTTTAAATAAATACCACAGCACCCAAATAAAAGGGATAAAAATAATTCCAAAGATGCTGAAATATACACGAATGGCCGTTTCATGGTAAATAATTGAAATGGAAGCGAATCCTATTATACCTATAACACAACAAGCTATTTCAAACAAAATACTCTTTTTTATTTTGCACAATAAGGAACAGGCCTTGCCTTTCAACAATTCTGCCAGTTTGTTTTCAGGTTTATTTGAGAAACCACTTAGCAGCTGCTGATTCAATTGTCCTTTCAGTTCATCTAGTTCCATGATTTTTCATTTAAACGGTTTCGATTTTTTTTAATGTAGCTTCTCTGAGTTTGCCTTTGATTCTGTTCATTTTTTACAGCAATATTGTTTGCAGTGATGCCAATAATATCGCTGATTTCTGCATAGCTGTAATCCTCCAGATAGAGCATCACAATGGCTTTGTCAATTCTGGATAGTTCTCCGATTGCCAGATACATGGCCCGGGTTTGTTCCTCAATTTGTTCTTTATCAGAATAAACCTGTTTGTCTGGTATTTCTGAAACGGAATCTATAAATGATTGTCGCTTTTCTTTTCTGAAAAAGGTAATTGCTGTATTTAAGGCAACTCGATACAGCCAGGTTGAGAATTTAGCTTCACCTCTGAATTTATGATATGCTTTCCAGGCTTGTAATGTTACTTCCTGAAACAGGTCTTCCTTATCTTCCGGGAATTGCATATATAAATTGCACACTTTGTGTATGATTTTCTGGTGCTCATTTAATTGATGCAGGAATTCCTTTTCTGATACGCTCATGAGATTAAAGTGCTAAAGGTTTAAGTTGGTAACCTTTTTCTCTAAGCAAAGCCAGAACACCTTCCGGACCACCTAAATGACCTGCGCCCACTGCAAAGAAAGCTGGGGATTGATGAAAGGCGGAAACCATTTTTGGAATCCAGTTTCTGTTCCTTTTGATAAGCATATGCTGTTCAAAATCATTCGACATAGATTGGTTTTTCATGTAGGCATAAATGCTGTCGGTATGATTCAGTTGATAAACCCTTACCAGTTCTTTCATTTCCTTTTTTGAAATATCAAATTGCTCTACCATTTTCTTAAGCGCAAGTAGCTGACTGTCTAAAGGCTGGGCGTTAACAGCGGCCACGTGATCGGCAACCGATTCTAATCCCTCAATACCTAAATTGGCATTTTTGGCAATACCGGATAAAATAGATTCCGGTTGAATTTTGTCGGGACAATCCAGTGTCTTCAGGGTTAGCATGCTCATACTAACAAATGGCTTGAATTGTTTAAACAGATTCAGCGAAATACCTGTTATTGCTTGAAAAGCCTGGTCAACCTGTTGAAAATCGGTTCCCAATTCTTTATCCAATGAGGATTCAGAAAACTTCATTTGTGTCATGAGTTCCTGTTGTACGCCAGGCTTTGTAATATCAACTTCAAGGTATAGCTGTTGGGTGCTTAGCAGTTTTTGCCTGATGGTTTCACTTATGGCATAGTCATTAGCACATAGCATATGAAATGTGCCATAGAGATAAGATGGTTTTGCAAGTCCATTTCCGCTGATTTCCCATAATAAACTACTGCCCGATGACTGTGCAGATGCATTCATGCTGAACAACACAATCAAAACCCCTATCATCCATTTCATTGAACAAAAATTTAAATATGAGTCAGCATAACCTTACAAATATTACAATGCAATATTTAAAATTATATGTAAATTCAGGAAAACTTATTATATGAAAAAGAATATGGGTTCTGCTGATAAAACAATTCGCATCCTTATAGCAGCAGTAGTTGCGGGATCGTATTATAAAGAAATTATTTCAGGTACTCTGGGAATTGTTTTATTGGTGCTGGCAGGTGTATTTGTT
>NZ_KI866530.1:755997-758223 GCF_000511175.1 Sediminibacterium salmoneum NBRC 103935
CCTATCCCCCTGTGTGCCTTGCCTCCCACGACTCTGGGAATTGTTTTATTGGTGCTGGCAGGTGTATTTGTTTTGACCAGTCTGATTAGTTTCTGCCCTTTATACACTTTATTTGGAATCAATACTTGTTCCAAAGAATCGTAGCTACAAAACACAAGCTCCGAATAAATTATCCGGAGCTTGTAGGTATTGAATTTTATCTGTGCTTAATTAATTGAAATTAAGCGTGGTGAATTTTTTACTTCTTCTTTTTTAGGAAGTAATAATTTAAGTACACCATTTTCATAGCTGGCCTGAATGGCTTCTGTATTTATTTTCTCATCCACTGAAAAACTTCTTTTGAAGCTCTTGTAAATGAACTCTCTGCGAATGGTCTTGTAATTTTTTTCTTCCAATGCATCTTTCTTCTCGTAAGAAATGGTTAATAATCCCTTATCTACCTGAATAGAGAAGTCTTCTTTTTTTCTTCCGGGTGCATTTAATTCAAGATGAAAAGCATCGTCTGTTTCATGAATGTTCACAGCTGCAACCGGATATCCATTACTAGCCGGGTTTGCAAAACCAGAAGGAAATGCATTGAATAACTCATCAAATAAACTGTTGTTGTTTTGTTTTAAAATTGCCATGGTTATAATTTTTTAGGGTTTATGTATTTTTCTGTTATACCAGCAAACCCTATTCCATCTCAAAAATTAAAATAATTTGGCATCATTTGAAGTCTTTTGTGTGTCATAATGACGTAAAGATAATTTTAACATGCCACTATGGCGGCAAATTAGGTTTCTCATTGGTAGATTTAATGCTTTGTTGTAACTTTGACCTCCAAAATTGAAAGTATGTATCCAGCAGAAATAGTATTGCCAATGAAGGCAGAGTTAACAGATGAGGGGTTTGGCGAATTGCTAACAGCATCAGAAGTAGACCAGACTTTACAACAGGAAGGAACTACTCTGGTAGTTATCAATTCTGTTTGTGGTTGTGCGGCAGGTGCCTGCAGACCTGGTGTTTTAATGGCTGTACAAAATGCAACCAAGCGCCCAGATCGTTTAATGACCAGCTTCGCAGGATTTGATGTTGAAGCTGTAAATAAGATTCGTGAGCATTTATTGCCACATCCTCCTTCTTCCCCAGCCATTGCTTTATTTAAGAATGGTGAGTTGGTTACTATGGTTGAAAGACACCAGATAGAAGGAAGACCTGCACAAGCCATTGCTCAACATTTAATTGCAGCATTTGATGCACATTGCAATTAATTTCGTAATTTGTTTTTAGATGGGTTAGTAAGTACGGGCCTCACTTATGTGAGGCCTTGCTTTTTTTGGTATTTTCTAATTAACATTGCACTACATCTTATAGCACTGCTTTATGTATCCCAATTTATACTACGCATTCAAGGATTTATTTGGTATTGAAATCAATGGTCTTAAGCTTATCAATAGTTTCGGTTTTTTTGTAGCCCTTTCGTTTATTTTATCTGCATGGATTCTTTCCATGGAATTACGAAGAAAGCAACAACAGGGATTGTTTCAGTTTACTGAAGAGAAAATAAAAATAGGGGAACCTGCCAGCCTTACTGAATTAATTACCAATGGAATCATGGGTTTTTTATTTGGCTATAAAATTATTGGCGCTTTCACCATTAAAGATGCATTGCAAGATCCTCAGGCTTTTATTTTATCGGGGGAAGGAAACTTTCTAACAGGCATGCTGGCTGCTTTGGGTTTTGGTTTGTTGAAGTGGTGGGAGAAAAAGAAAGTACAATTGGAAACACCCGTGGAAAGAACCATACGCATCTGGCCACAAGACAGGGTAGGAGACATCGTTATATTTGCTGCTGTATTTGGTTTTTTGGGCGCAAAGATTTTTCATAACCTGGAAAACTGGAATGAGTTTGCAGCTGATCCGATTGGATCACTCATTGCTTTTAGCGGACTTACCTTTTATGGAGGATTAATTTGTGCCGGCGCGGCCATTATCTGGTATGCCCGTAAAAATAAAATAGCTTTAATTCCCTTACTGGATGCATTTGCACCCACCATGATGTTTGCCTATGCATTCGGAAGAATCGGATGTCAGGTAAGTGGGGATGGAGATTGGGGGATTGCCAATCCTGTTGCCAATCCTTATAAATGGTTACCCGATTTTTTCTGGTCGTATACTTATCCGCACAATGTTGTTCAGGATGGTGTTGCTATTCCAGGCTGTGTTGGGCCTTATTGTAATCAA
>NZ_KI866530.1:758970-762229 GCF_000511175.1 Sediminibacterium salmoneum NBRC 103935
GCACTGGTTATTGCCGGAATTATCAGCTGGCGTTATTTCTATAAGCTTCGGCCCGCAAAGTAGGTTTTACTTTCATTCACCATTGATTCGTATGATGTTTTAAGGATTATCAGCATCTTTTGACGATTCTTTGCAACATTTACTTCCCGTTAATCCATTTAGGAATACCATTTAGCATTTCTATTAACCGTCCGTGTTAAAACAATGTACTATGTAAAGCACAGTAGTTAGTTTTGTTTTGTAATAATTAAAACATAGAACTAACTAATAAATAAGTGCAATGAGAAATTTAATCAAATCTGTTTTACTGTTGAATCTTTCATGGATTGCTATTGAATCCAATGCTCAACAGAATAACCCTGAGTTGCAGGGAAAAGTCATCAACAAACAACAACCAGTAGAATCTGCTATGGTAAGTTTACTTTTAGCCAGGGATTCTTCTGTAGTTAAAACGGCCCTTGCAGACAAATCAGGCATGTATCGTTTTCAACAGGTTGGCAGTGGTAAGTATTTACTTCTGGCCAATATGGTTGGTTTTGAAAAAGCGTATTCCGGGCCCTTTGAGTGGAACGGATCAGCCACTAAAATGTTACCGGATATTCAATTAATGGCTAAAGCCAACGGATTGGCAGAAGTAACCGTGAGTACTAAGAAGCCATTAATTGAACAAAAAGCGGATCGTACCATTGTAAATGTTGAAGCATCTCCCACCAACGCAGGGGCAACTGCCATGGAGATTCTGGAAAAATCACCCGGAATATCAGTAGATAAAGATGGCAATATCAGTTTGAAAGGTAAAGAAGGAGTAGTAATTTATATGGATGGAAGACCAACTTATTTATCCGGGCCCGATCTGGTAAACCTGTTGAAAAATACACAGGGTAGTCAGCTGGATCAAATTGAAATTATGACCAATCCGCCAGCCAGATATGATGCCGCAGGTAACGCAGGAGTAATCAATATTAGAACCAAGAAATCGAAAGTAGTAGGATTCAACGGCTCAGTAACAGCTGGATATGGTCAAGGGGTATATGCCCGAAACAACCAGAATATTCAATTGAACTATCGAAAAAATAAACTGAATTTCTTTGGGAATATCGGCAGAAATGAAAGACTTGGATTTCAGAATATCGCTATCGACAGAAGATTTATTGATGGGAATAGCAAACAGATCGTTTCGTTTTTTGAACAGGTAACTGACAGAGGAACCTATAATCATTCCTATAACGGAAAGCTGGGTATTGATTACTATTTAAGCAACAAAACAACCATGGGATTGGTCTACAGTGGATTCAACAACAAAGGCGGGGGATATTCCGTTGGTAATATTGATATTTTCAATTCGCAGCATTCTTTCATCAATAAAACCATTGCCTACAATGGTAATGCAGATAGCTGGAAGAATAATAGCTTAAACTTTAATTTGAGACATCAGCTCGATTCTGCTGGACGTGAAATTAGTTTTGATGCAGATTATCTTACGTACAACGGAAATACCAACCTGTATTTAAACAATGCATACCAAAACAATCTGGGACAATCGATAGCTAAAACAGATAGTTTAATGGGCAGATTACCACAGGTTATTGATATCTATTCAGCTAAGATAGATTACGTGCACCCATTAAAAAACAATGCCAAACTGGAAGCAGGTATTAAAACCAGCTTTGTAACAACAGATGCCAATGCGGTTTATGATACCATTTCTAATGGTGTTGTTATGAGAGACTTTAACAGAAGCAACCATTTTGTTTACAGAGAGAATATCAATGCTGCCTATGTGAATTATAACAAAGCCCTGAATAAAAAATGGAACCTGCAATTGGGATTAAGAGCAGAACAAACCCTGGCAAAAGGTGACCAGAAGACCACCAATGTGCAATTCAACAGAAATTATATTCAGGTGTTTCCAACAGCTTATATTCAGTTTGCTGCCAATGAAAAAAACAGCTTTGTATTAAATTATGGCAAAAGAATAAGAAGACCTGATTATCAAAGTCTTAATCCATTTGTTGAATTCCTGGACAGGTATACATATGAACAGGGTAACCCATATTTAAAACCTCAGTTCAGCCATAATATTGAATTGAGCCATACATTCAAGGGCTTCCTGACTACCACTTTGAATTATACCAAAACCACCGATATGATTCAACAGGTAATTATGCAGGATGATGTTAAGAATGAAACATTTATTAAACAGGATAATATAGCAACCCAGCAGCAATTTGGCTTATCTGTAAATGCATCCAATCAATATACTAAATGGTGGAGTGGTAATATTTATTTAAATGTAGCCAATAACCAACTTACAGGACCCATCAATAATGCACCCGTAAATATTTCAGCCACTTCATTTATGGCGAATATTAGTCAGCAATTCAAATTAAATAAAGGGTATAGTGCAGAAATCAGTGGTTTTTATAGAACAGAGAGTATTGAAGGTGTATTCAGAATCAAGCCATTTGGCATCGTTAATATTGGAATCAGCAAGCAGATCATGAAGAATAAGGGTACCATACGTTTGAACGTAAGAGATATCTTCTGGTCACAGAAAATTAAAGGAGAAAGTAAATATGGTACGGTGGATGCCAATTTCAGACAGTATAATGATAACAGAATAGCCAATATCACTTTCACCTATCGTTTTAGTAAAGGAAAAGGAGCCACCGGCCCCAGAAAAAGAGGTGGAGCGGAAGATGAGCAAAGCAGAGTAGGGGTGGATTCCGGCAAATAAGTCTTTCTCTCATGTCGTATAATACGGCCTTGGTTTCTACCAGGGCCTTTTTTTGTAGCTTTGTAAAAAAAACATTTATGCCATCATTCGATATTGCCAGTAGCGTAGACGTTCAGGTCTTAGACAATGCCATCAATACAGTAAAAAAGGAAGTGGCAACCCGTTATGATTTCAGAGACACGGATGTTAAAATAGAGCTGAATAAAAAAGATTATATCGTTCAGCTGGAAGTGAATACAGAAATGCAGATGAAGCAGCTCATAGATATTCTGATCAGCCGTTCTATGAAACAGGGTATTGACGGGAATGCTTTTGACTTTTCCAAAGACGCTTATCCAAGTGGCAAAGTCATAAAAAAAGAAGTTTCTGTTAAAAACGGACTCAGACAGGAAGATGCCAAGAAAATTGTAAAAATGATCAAAGACAGTGGTGCAAAAGTACAGGCAGCCATTATGGACGATATTATCCGGGTTACCGGCAAAAAAATTGATGATTTACAGGATGTCATAGCCAGGTGCAAGT
>NZ_KI866530.1:763087-768426 GCF_000511175.1 Sediminibacterium salmoneum NBRC 103935
CCCTGCAATTTGTTAATATGAAGAGCTAAAAAGCTATTTTTTGGATAAAAAGGGGAATTCCCGTACATTTGCCATCCAAATTTTAAATAATCGTACGGCCAAATCCGTATAACCTAAACCAAATAACATGAAAAAAGGTATCCATCCTGAAAATTACCGTTTCGTTGTGTTCAAAGACATGAGTAATGGTACATCTTTCTTGTGCAAATCAACTGCAGCTACCAAAGAAACCATCTTACACGAAGATGGCAAAGAGTATCCGGTAATTAAGCTGGAAATTTCTAATACTTCTCACCCTTTCTATACTGGTAAGAATGTATTGGTGGATACTGCAGGTAGAATTGACAAATTTAAGAAGCGTTACGCTAAAAAGGACTAATGCTTTGCAGCATATCATTCAATCCTGCTCCTTCACGGGTGCAGGATTTTTTATTTATGTTCAATGGAACCCTTTTATTAATTTCATTTTATGCAATTAGACATTCTGGCTTTTGGAGTTCATCCCGATGACGTAGAACTTAGTTGTGCAGGAACCCTATTGGCATCTATTCATCAGGGTAAAAAAGTAGGTATAATAGATTTAACCCGTGGTGAATTAGGTACCAGGGGGTCTGCTGAAATCAGAGACGAGGAAGCAGCCGCCGCTGCCAAAATTTTAGGCGTTCACCATCGTGAAAACCTGAAAATGGCCGACGGTTTTTTTACGCATTCTGAAGAAAATATCCGTAAAATCATTGAAGTACTGCGTAAGTTTCGTCCATCTGTTATTCTGGCCAATGCAGTAGAAGACAGGCATCCTGACCATGGCAGAAGTGCCAAACTGGTAGCGGATGCAGCTTTTCTTGCAGGATTACAAAAAATTGAGACCCAGGATGAAAACGGAAACCTGCAGAAAGCATTCAGACCAACCCAGGTTTTTCATTATGTACAGGACAGGGTGTTGAATCCTGATTTTGTATTTGATGTAACGCCTTTCTACGAAAAGAAAATGGACTCTATCAGAGCTTATAGAACTCAATTTTATAGTGCAGACTCCAGCGAACCCAGCACCTATATTTCTTCTCCTCAATTTCTTGAAACAGTTAAAGGGAGAGACATGATGATGGGGAAGAAAATTGGCGTACTCTACGGAGAAGGATTCAATACAGAAAAGACAATCGGTATCCAGGATTTCAATCATATCATTCAGATAACAACTTAATATGGCAAAAGTAAAAGTGGGCATGGTTCAAATGTCCTGTTCCAATGTAAAGCAGGATAACCTGAGCAAAGCAATACAGGGCATAAGAGAAGCAGCTTCCCAGGGAGCTCAAATTGTATGTTTGCAGGAACTCTTCACTTCCCTGTATTTCTGCGATGTGGAAGATTACGAGAACTTTAAACTGGCAGAAGCCATACCGGGTGCAACAACGAATGCACTGAGCGAACTGGCTGCTGAATTGAATGTGGTTATTATTGCCTCCCTTTTTGAAAAAAGAACACAGGGCTTGTATCATAACACTACAGCCGTAATTGATGCAGATGGTACCTATCTGGGTAAGTACCGCAAAATGCATATTCCGGATGATCCTGCCTATTACGAAAAATTTTATTTTACTCCCGGCGATTTAGGGTATAAAGTTTTCAAAACCAAATTTGCCACATTGGGTGTTTTAATCTGCTGGGATCAATGGTATCCTGAAGCATCCCGTATAACCGCATTAATGGGGGCAGAAATTTTATTTTATCCAACTGCTATTGGTTGGGCAACCAGTCAGGATGAAGCAACCAATACAGAGCAATACAATGCCTGGCAGACCATTCAAAGAAGCCATGCCGTAGCCAATGGTGTTCACGTGGTAAGCGTAAACAGAGTTGGGCTGGAGCAAAATGGCGCCATGCAGTTCTGGGGAGGATCCTTTGTTGCCAATCCGTTTGGCAGTTTATTGTACAAAGCTTCTCATGATAAAGAAGAAACAATGGTTGTTGAACTAGACCTGGCTAAAACAGATCAGTACAGAACCCATTGGCCATTCCTGAGAGACCGCCGTATTGATTCTTATCAGCCTATTACCAAAAGATTTATTGACGAAGATTAATTGAATTGCATTTTATATGGATCAGATACCTGCACTTTTAGGATATACCTTCCCAGCCGAGTTTGCAAAGCACGAAGCAACCTGGCTAAGCTGGCCGCATAAGGAAGCCAGCTGGCCCGGAAAAATCAACAGCATTTATCCCAACTACAGCCTATTTGTAAAATACCTCGCCATGAGTGAATTCGTGAGAATTAACGTGGCAGATGCTGCAATGGAAAATTTTGCAAAAGAGCATTTGCAGAAAGCAGGGGTTAATATGGATAAAGTACAGTTTTTCCATCATCCCACCAATGATGCCTGGTGCAGAGACCACGGACCCGCATTTCTGATTAATCCAAATGCAGCTAATAAAAAAGTAATTGTTGACTGGAATTACAATGCATGGGGCAATAAATATCCACCCTATGACCTGGATGATGTAATTCCAACTTTAATTGGTAAGCATTTCAATATTCCGGTTTACCATCCCGGTATTATCATGGAAGGCGGATCAGTGGAATTTAATGGTGCCGGTTCTGTATTAACTTCAACTTGTTGTTTATTAAATCCAAATCGTAATCCTGATTTAACAAAGGAACAAATTGAAACGTATTTGCAGCAATATTATGGGGTTCAACAGGTGCTTTGGGTTTCAGAGGGCATTGTTGGTGATGATACAGATGGCCATATTGATGATACGGTTCGGTTTGTAAATGAAGACACAGTAATAACAGTGATTGAAGATAATAAGGCAGATGAAAATTATGAATTGCTTCAAACCAATTTAAAAGAGTTACAGGCAATGAGACTCTTGTCTGGTAAGCAATTGAATATTGTAGAACTACCCATGCCCGACGAAGTTATTTACGAAGACCAGCGACTTCCTGCTTCCTATGCTAATTTCTATATCAGTAACCAGCATGTGATTGTGCCTACTTTCCGTTGCAGCAAAGACGACAAAGCATTGCAGATTATTCAATCCTGCTTTGCCGACAGGGAAGTGGTGGGCATAGATTCAACCGATATTATCTGGGGATTGGGAAGCTTCCATTGCCTAAGTCAGCAGGAGCCGGCGGTATAAAAATGGTAAGTTTTTTAAAAAATTGGAAGACTCTTTTAACGAAGGAGGATAATTTTATTTCTTTTTAATGGCAATAAAAAAAAGCTCCGTGCCAGCGCGCGGCGCTACAGAATTGTAACAGGGAGCCATTCTCTCTAATTGAAAATATTTTTCAAATAGTTGCTGATAGGAGGCCTGTTCACCACCAAAGGGAGGTCCTCCTTCAAATGCTCTGTTAAATAGCAATCCAGCCAGTTTGCCGTTCTCTGACAATAGTGTCGCCATCTTTGCAACATATTTTTCTCGCAGATCCGGATTAAGTGCACAGAAAAAAGTTTGCTCCACTATCAGGTCGTAATGACCTTCCCACCTGAAAAAATCGGCTTCAATAAATTGAATGGCTGTCTGATTAGGATATTTTTCCTTTAAGGATTGAATCACAGCCGGTGCAATATCAATTACCGTAATATTCGTGAATCCCTGCTCAAGTAAATAAATGGCTTCATAACTGTTCCCTGCACCCGGAATTAAAATGGAAATATCTTTATTAGACAGTTGATCAAAATAGGCTTTCAGTGGGGGAGAAACAGCGCCTAAATCCCATTGGGATGCATTGTTGAGGTAGCGTTGGTTCCAATACTCAGCAGATAAAAATTCAGTCATTATCCTAAGAATCTTTTGATTTGCTTTTCCACATCCCGGTTTTTAATGGTCTCTCTTTTGTCGTGTAATTTCTTGCCTCTTGCCAGTCCAATTTCAACTTTTACGAATCCTTTATCTGTAAAGAATACTTTTAGAGGAACAATCGTATAGCCTTTGTCCTTTAACTTCAGTTGTAGTTTTTTAAGTTCTCTTTTATTGAGCAATAGTTTTCTGTCGTGAACTGCAATATGATTATTAGAAGTACCATGACTGTACTCAGCTATGTAAAGCCCGCGCACCCAGAGTTCTCCGTCATCGAACAGACAGAAAGCATCATTGAAACTGAGCTTGCTGTCCCGGATAGATTTAACCTCTGTTCCCAGTAATACAATTCCGGCCACAAATTTATCTTCAATGTGGTAGTTAAAATACGCCTGTCGATTGTTCATCATTAGCTTCTGAATAATTGCACGAGTTGTGCCAGCTTTTCCTTTAGATTTTTCCGGTCAATGATAAAATCAAGGAATCCATGTTCCAGCAGAAACTCACTTCTTTGAAATCCTTCCGGAAGATCTTTTTTAATGGTTTCCTTAATAACCCTTGGACCTGCAAAACCAATCAGTGCTCCCGGTTCAGCAATATTTAAATCTCCCAGCATCCCAAAGCTGGCTGAAATGCCACCAAAAGTAGGATCCGTTAGCATGGAAATATAGGGTAATCCTGCATCGCTAAGCTGAGAGAGTTTGCCGCTGGTTTTGGCTAACTGCATTAAACTGAAAGCACTTTCCATCATACGGGCCCCTCCGCTTTTGCTGATAACCAGATAGGGGAGCTTATGTTCTATGCAATAATCAACTGCCCTGCTGAACTTTTCTCCCATTACACTACCCAGCGAACCTCCAATAAATTCAAAGTCCATGCAAGCAACCACCAACGCTTCTCCATTTGCTTTACCTACACCCACACGCATGGAATCTTTCAGATCGGTTTTTGCATGAATATCATCCAATCTTTTCTGATAGGGTTTCAAATCGGTAAAGCCAAGAAAATCCTTGCTCTTTATTTCATCGTAGAGAACCTCGTATTCCCCGTTATCAAAAATAATATCAAAGTATTCTTCACTGCCAATACGGTGGTGATGATTACATTTTAAACAAACGAATAAATTCTCTTTTAATTCATTGGTGGTACAGATATAGTTACACTCAGGACATTTACTCCATAAACCTTCCGGAGTTTCCTTTTTATCTGCCGTAGAAGTAAGGATATTTCTGTTCTTACGGGTAAACCATCTTGACTTTGCAGGTTCAACTGGTTGCGGATTGGATTCGGCTCCAGTTAAATTTTGTTCGAAGTCTTCTTCACGCTCTTTTTTCATATATCGTGCAATCAAATTGGGGCGGAAAGATAATCAATTATCAAATAATGGGCGCTAAAATGTAAAACTCCAAACTGTTTTTCAACGGTTTGGAGTTCATGTAATTGATTTTAATAATACTAAGCGTTGCGATTGATGCAATTCAGGTCTTCAAAAGCCACTTCCAGGCGTTTTGAAAAATTCTCTTCCGCTTTTCTTAACC
>NZ_KI866530.1:768748-771347 GCF_000511175.1 Sediminibacterium salmoneum NBRC 103935
CCTAGGATCATAGAATTTCTTATTTGGCTTATCTGCTCCTTCAGGATTTCCTAACTGACCCTGCAGATAGGCTTCGTTTTTCTGATAAAAATCCCTGATGCCTTCCCAGAATGCCCATTGCAGATCGGTATCAATATTCATTTTGATGGCACCGTATCCGATGGCTTCTCTTATTTGGTGTTGCGGAGATCCGCTTCCACCATGAAATACAAAGTAAACGGGTTTAGGACCGGTCTTCAATTCAGCCTGAATATAATCCTGGCTGTTCTTTAATATTTCAGGACGTAATTCTACGTTTCCTGGTTTATATACTCCATGCACATTACCAAAAGCAGCTGCAACCGTGAACATATTGCCTACTTTACTTAATTCGGTATACGCATAAGCCACGTGCTGAGGCTGGGTATATAATTTATCATTTTCAACATCACTGTTGTCTACACCATCTTCCTCTCCGCCGGTTACGCCCAGTTCAATTTCAATGCTCATGCCCAAGGGTGCCATGCGCTTATAAAACTCAACAGACGTTGCAATATTTTCTTCAATGGGCTCTTCCGATAAATCGAGCATATGAGAACTGAACAAGGGACGACCTTTTTCTTTATAAAATTGCTCACCTGCGTCAATTAAGCCACTTACCCAGGGTAACCATTTCTTAGCAGCATGGTCGGTATGTAATACAACAGGTACGCCATAATGCTTGGCCACGTTGTGAATATGCAAGGCACCGGAAATACCGCCAGAGATATTACCCTGTAAAGCATCGTTTGGCATGCCTTTGCCCGCAACAAACTGTGCTCCTCCGTTAGAGAACTGAATAATAACAGGGGAGTTAACTTTAGCGGCGGTTTCTAAAGTTGCATTAATCGTATTGGTGCCGATGGTATTTACGGCAGGGAGTGCAAACTGGTTTTCTTTTGCATCGTTGTACAATGCTTCCAGTTCTGCTCCAAATAGTACACCAGAGCTGTATTTTTTCATATGGCTAAGATAATGAAAAGCCCACAAAAAATAAAGGGCATTAACCTGTCTGATTCAATAGCCGCGACAGGCTGGAAAAATAGGCAGGAGCTTGCAGCATTCTACTGCCATACCAGCTGAACATTTCACCATCAACCAGTAAAAATGTTTTATCCGGAAATTGTGCTCTTAATTCACCAATATGCTTTTCCTTAAAAGGATAGGGCTCGCTGGACAAGAAAACAATTTTAGCTGCCAACCATTCCGGATCCTGAAAATGAATACCCGGATACCTCAATTGGTTTCCATAGGTATTCACGCAATTCATTTTTTGCAGCATAGAATGGATAAAAGTATCACCTCCGGCCACCATATAAGGATCTTTCCAGATTAGATAGGCACAGGGAAGGGATGGATATTGTTGTTGTTGCAAAAACGTATCGAGTTGCCTGAATTCATCTTCAATACGAGACCGAATCTTTATAGCCTTGTTTAATGTTTCAGTGGCTTTGCCTACTGCTTCAATCATTTCCAGCGCTGATGCATAGTCTACAACGTCGGTAAGTAAAATTTCAGTGAAATCAGCAAGTGATTCAACTTGTTCTTTTATGTTCTCTTCCTTACTTGCAATAATTAGCGTAGGTTTCAATGACCTGATTGTTTCAATATGAATTTGCTTGGTACCCCCAATTCTTATTTTACTTTGAAACCATGCAGAGGGATGCACACAAAATTTAGTGATGCCCACTACCTGTTCTTCCAAACCAAGATCATATAAAAGTTCGGTAATACTGGGCACCAGTGAAACAATTCTTAAAGCAGAAGTAGTTGACATAACTAGTACGCAAATTACAAAAGCTTTACCTGTATTTGTACCAGGAACCGGTATTTACCAATAAAACCCTATCCTCATTCTTTATGAATTCTTCGTGTAGCAATTTCCTTGCAGCCATAAAAGTTGCTGCACCTTCCGGGCTCAGTAATTGACCTTCTGTTTTAGCAATATGCTGAATTCCTTCATCCATTTCCTGTTCAGATACCGTTAAAGCAATACCATTGCTTTCTTTAAGTACATTTAGCATCATTTGGGTTGCAAAAGGGTAGGGTACGGCCAACCCATAAGCAGCAGAGGATTGAGGTGCATAATTTTCCGGCAATTTTCCCTTCTGAAACAAATGTACCATTGGGGAGCATTGTTCGGATTGAACCAAAACCATTTTGGGTAATGGCCCCTTAATAAGGTTCATTGATAGTAATTCCTTAAATGCTTTCCAGATGCCAATTAATCCTGTTCCACCTCCTGCCGGGTATATAATGATATCGGGTAAAATCCAATTAAACTGTTCGGCAATTTCATAGCCCAGGGTTTTCTTTCCCTCTAACCGGTATGGTTCCTTCATGGTAGACATATCAAAAGCGCCTGTTTCTGCTGCAATGCTTCTTGCCATTTTGCCACAAGCATCTATTAAGCCATCTAATAGAATTAAATTAGCCCCATACATACGACATTCTTCTTTTAATGTTTCAGCTGTATGCCTGGGCATGATAACGGTTGCTTCAATTTCTGCTTTTGCACAATAGGCACTCAATGCGCCTCCGGCATTACCTGCAGTGGGTATCACCATTTTTTGAATACCCA
>NZ_KI866530.1:772000-856030 GCF_000511175.1 Sediminibacterium salmoneum NBRC 103935
TTTGAATACCCAGTTCTTTTGCTTTTGATACTCCCATGCTTAATCCCCTTGCTTTGAAAGAACCTGTGGGATTTCTGGCATCGTCTTTTAGCCAGATTTCATGTAAGCCCAAATGCATGGATAATTTATTCAACTTGCTTAAGGGTGTAAATCCTTCTCCTAAACTAACAATATTGGTTTCCTTTAATACGGGCAAAACCGGCTGATATCTCCACATAGATTGTATAGCTGTACGAATGAATTCCTTTCCAGAAGATGGCAAATCATAAATTGCATTTAAAGGAACATTGCAGCAGGTTGCAAATGTCTGCAATGATGTATGGCTGTAGAGTTTACCACAATTACTACATTCAAGTCCTCGTATACCGGACACTGTCATGCTTGCCGAAGATGGGTTTTTCATACCGTAAAGCTAGCCCTGACCAGATAATCTTAAATGATTATATAATTATAGTCGATAACTAATAGTTATATATAGAATTGGCCATTTTAATGAAAACTTTATTCAGCTCACTTTTTTCTCCCCGGCGTTCAATAAAGAAAAACTGTCGCTGCAATTGAAGGCCCTCTATCTGAATCTCCTTCAGCTCACCCGCTTTTAATTCTTTCTGAACAGATATATTGGGAAGAAATCCCACCGCATCAGAAGCCAGTAAAAAGTTTTTTAAAGCTTCTGTTCCTCCCAGTCTCACTTTTACTTTTAATTGGGATAAATTAATTTTATGTTTAGATAAGCCCCGCTTAAGCACAGCCAATGTGCCACTTCCCACTTCTCTTAAAGCAATAGGCAGCTCAACGAGTTCCTGCAAGGAATAAGATTTCTTCTTCAACACTTTACTATGGCTACTGCAAACTGCAATAACCTTATCGGTTATAAAAGGTGTGTATTGTATCTGGGGAACCTTACTGTTTTCTTCAATAATGCCCAGGTTAATCTGTTTGTTAATCAATGCCTCTTTTACCAATTCGGAATTACGGTTCAGTAAACTAATTTCAACTTGCTGAAATTGCTGGTTAAAGGCAGACATTACCCTGGGTAAAATATACAGGGCAACGGTTGTGCTGGCTCCTAATTTTAAGTTACCCCTTGCTTGTAAGGCATCTTGTAAAACAGAGATATCAAATTCGGTTTGTTGTTCAATTGTCTTTACCGTCTGTAAACGACTGAGCAGTAACTGACCAGCTGCTGTAAGCTCAATCTGTAGTCCTTTCCTTTCAAAAAGCCTGGTTTGATACTGTACTTCCAGTAATTGAATATGCTTACTAATAGCAGGTTGCGAAATAAACAATACCTGACTGGCTTTTGAAAAACTCAAAAGCTCTGCAACATGCATGAAAACCATGTGTCGCGTAGAAATCATAATTGTTTATTTGGCTAAACTTTGCAGTACATCGTATTTGGTAACAATATGGTAGTCACCTTTTTCATCTTTTGCCAGTACAGCTCCGGTTTCCTTATTTATTAAACTACCCAGTCTTTCCACCGGTGTATCAAAATCTACAACAGGGTAGGAGGGCTCACTTACACTGCCTACTTTGGCATCCTTAATGTCGGCATTGCTAAACACTTTCTGAAACAAACCATTTTCTGAAACAGTGCCAACGGGTTGCCCATCCTGCATTACAGGTATATGCTCAATATCGTATTTCTTCATGAGAGCTACCGCTTCTGCAACAGTATCTTCCGGACTAACGGAAATCAATCGCTTGGCTTGTCTTCCGTTCACTATATCCTTGAAAGTTTTTACGTCGAGAAATCCTCTTTCCATCATCCACTGATCGTTGTATACTTTGCCCACATAACGGCTGCCGTGATCATGAAAAATACAAACCACAACTGCATCTGACGGTAGTTTATCTTTTAATTGCATCAATCCCTGCAAACAGCTTCCTGCACTGTATCCGCAAAAAAGTCCTTCTTCCTTGGCTATTCTTCTGGCCATTACAGCACCATCTTTATCGGTAACCTGCTCAAAATGATCTATCACGCTCATATCATAGTTCTCCGGCACAAAATCTTCTCCAAATCCTTCGCTGATATATGGATGCACATAATCCATATTTACTTCTCCGGTTTGATAGTAATGCGTTAACAAAGAACCGTAAACATCAATAGCCCATACCTGAATATTCGGATTCTTTTCTTTTAAATACATTGCTGTACCTGTAATAGTACCTCCGGTTCCTGCCGTACATACCAGGTGAGTTATTTTGCCTTCTGTTTGTTCCCATATTTCAGGTCCGGTACTTTCATAATGCGCCTGACGATTGGCCAGGTTATCGTACTGGTTCATATACATGGAATTAGGTATTTCCTTACCCAGTCTTTTGGCTACACTGTAATAACTTCTTGGATCATCGGGCATTACATTGGTAGGGCATACGATTACTTCTGCACCTACTGCTTTCAGTATATCAACCTTTTCTTTGGATTGTTTGTCGGTAGTAACAAAAATACATTTGTATCCTTTTACACAGGCAGCTAAAGCCAGTCCCATACCGGTATTGCCACTGGTTCCTTCAATGATGGTTCCACCCGGTTTTAATTTTCCTTCCTGTTCAGCTACTTCTACCATTTTCAAAGCCATACGGTCTTTAATGGAGTTGCCGGGATTAAAGTAATCTACTTTGGCCAGGATGGTGCCAGGTAAACCTTTTGATACTTTATTCAACTGAATCATTGGGGTATTACCAATGGTCTCCAATACGTTTTTCTTCCACATAAACTAACAAATGTTTGTTCAAAGATATTGTTTATTTGCTGATGTACCGGCTTCTACAAAAAGCTTTGATCCAGCGCAAATTTTTCCGGGAACCTGGGATGTATGTTCCGATAGAATTCCATAATTTCTTTCATGGTTTCCTGGTAGGTAGTTGGCATTACTTTTTTTCCTATGCCTGCAGTTTTCTTTTCATAATCAACATAACCTAATAGAATGGGTACATGGGCATTCTGTGCCACATGAAAGAACCCGGTTTTCCAGGCTGTCTGTCTGCTTCTCGTACCTTCTGGTGTAATTACTATAATCAATTCTTCGTTTGCATTGAATAAATCAACCATTGCTTCAACCAGACTGGGTCTGTTACCATCTTTTCTGGGACTGCGGTCAATGGCAATTCCACCCAGCGGTCTCATGATTAGGTTAAAAGGAAAACGCATCCATTCTTTTTTAACAGTAAACCTGATTCTTAATCCATAAATACCAAAAGATAATATCATGTACCAGAAATCCCAGTTACTCGTATGAGGGGCTGCTATTACAATGGATTTATGAATATCCTTGGGAAGGTTGGAATCGAGTTTCCATCCGCTTAAGCGTAAAAGAAGCCTGCAAAAAATGCGGAACATGAAAAATGATTAGTGGGTTAAATTAGGATGCTTTAAAAGAAGCAGCCATTTTATTGCAGATATCACTGCTGATCATTTTCTCAGCCAATGCAATCATATTAGAAAATGCCTTGTCGTTACTGATTCCATGACCAATAATTACAGGCTTGGCTACACCCAGAACAGGGGTTCCACCATAGTTTTCGTAGTGAAAACGATTTAAATAAGAATCGTTGGAGAGATTTCTTTCTTTGGCAATATCATAGAAAGACTCCGCCATTTTTAATACAATGTTTCCGGTGAATCCATCGCAAACCATCACATCGGCTTTGTCATTAAAGAAATCTCTTCCTTCAATGTTTCCTATAAAACGGATCTGCTTGTTTTCTTTCAACAGGGGATAGGTTGCTTGTGCAAGAATATTGCCTTTTCCTTCTTCTTCTCCTACATTAATTAAGCCAACACTGGGTTGTTGAATTCCCAGAATATGTTCAGCATATAAGCTGCCCAATACAGCAAACTGGTTTAAAACTTCGGGTTTACAATCTGCATTTAAGCCCACATCGAGTAATACCCCGGTCTGCCCATTTAATTTAGGCATAATAGTGGCAATAGTAGGTCTGCTAACCCCTTCAATGGCTTTGATGCTAAACATAGCGCCCACCAGCATGGCTCCGGTGTTACCGGCACTAATAAAAGCATCTAGTTTTCCGCTGGCCAATAAATGGAAACCTATGGCAATGGAAGATTTTTGCTTTTCTTTTAGCGCTTTTGTTGGATGCTCATGGTATCCGATGATTTCTGGGGCATGCACAAAATGCAAATTAGGTGATGAAAGCTGGTACTCTTTTACAAGAGGCTGTACCAGGTTCTCATCACCTATGCAATATATGTTTACTGAATTGCTGGAATTGTTTAGGTACAGGAGTATACCTTTCACCGCTTCTAACGGTGCGAAATCACCTCCCATCATGTCTATTCCTATATTCATTTCAGCAAGCAAATGGTATGTTGAACTATAAGGTTACGCTTTCAATGGAGCTTTTTCAGCTACCAGTTTTCCCTTATAGAACAATTTACCTTCGCTTACATGCGCACGGTGGCGAACATGAATTTCTCCAGTAGTAGAATCTTTGCTTAAAGTAACTTCCTGTGCTACATAGTGCGTTCTTCTTTTAGCACTTCTTTGCTGTGAATGTCTGCGTTTTGGATTTGGCATTGCTCAAAATTTATAATATCAAAAATTTTATTCTAAGTCCTTAAATTTTTCCAGTCCTTTCCAGATAGTTGGAGTGCTGTCTTTAGCAGCTTCTTCTTCCATCTTTCTTAATTTTTCCAACACTTCTTTATTGCATTTCGGTCCACCCATTTCTTCGGGTGAACAGGTTTTTTGCAAAGGTATGCTCAGATTTACGAACTCGTAAATCCAGTCTGCAACCATCAAGTGGCTTTCGTTTCTACTGATGTAATAAACATCCGGATCTTCTTCCTGCTCATTCATGGTATCGGGTTCGTCCACCATTTTAACAATGATATTGAACTCGTCCCATAGTTGCAGTGGAAGGGTATTGCCACACCGATCACAACCTGCCTGAATACTACCGTCAATATCAAATTTCAATTGCATGAATCCCGATTTTTTGTCGAGATACAGTTTTACGGTTGCATCACACAGGCTAAAATCCTGCTCGCCATATGGTATAAAGAACTTGTCGTCCACCTTGTATTCGTACAAATGAACGCCCGGCTTCAAACCCACAAATGCGATCTCATATTCGCGCCGATGATTCATATCCACGTTTTAAGGGTTTGCAAAGGTAGAAAAAACAAGGGAATTTGCCAAAGTAAACTAAAAATAAGCCCCGGTGATTCATTTGCTGTAGTAACTTTAACCGGTAAAGGAGTTTTCACTATGCTTGTAAAAGACCAAAATAACCTGAAAATTTGTATTTCCGCGGGTATTTTGGCCATATTCAGCCTTTTTTTGGGGAATTGGGAGGCTTTTGTGGAAAACTGCTATGCCCCTAAAATTTATCCACTTTTATCGGAATGGCTGAGAACCTTGTCTGGTATTTTCCCATTTAATATTGGTGACTGGCTTTATGCAGGACTTATTCTGATCATTATCTGGAAGCTATTTCAGAGAAAATGGGTTAGTGTAGCAAGCTGGATATTTAGCATTCTCTTTGTTTTTCAGCTTTTCTGGGGGATTAATTATTACCGAAAGGGTATAGCCGCTCAGCTGAAATTGAGTAAAGCAACTTATTCGGGTTCAGAAATCAATGCATTAACCCTGCAACTAATAGATTCAGCCAATCACTACAGAGAATTGTTAGGGAAGGGGGCCATACCTGAAATGTCGCTTGAGAAACTGGTAGCAGAAGCCCAAAAAGGATTTCAAAATGCTTCCGGGCGATTTCCTTTTTTATCTATTCAAATTAAATCTGTAAAAAGAAGTTGGTTAACACCGGTTGCTGACTATATTGGTTTTACTGGCTATTATATACCTTTTACCGGCGAAGCCAATCTTCGGGATGATTTGCCAGCCATCCTGAATCCTTATATTATCTGTCACGAAGTAGCCCACCAGCTGGGCTATGCCAGTGAGAGTGAAGCGAGTTTTGCAGGCCTGCTTGCTGCTGAAGCCAGTAATAATCCCACCCTGAAATATTCGCTTTACCTGGATTTGCTGGGATATGCTTTCTATGAACAATATTTACTTTCGGCCCAATTACCCTATAGTGATTTTGAAAAAATGGTCAAGGAAAACAGAAGCAGGATGGATACCTTAGTGAAGCAGGACAGAAAAGAAATCAGGGATTTTTTTAACCAGCGAAAAAATGCCATTAGTCCTATCAGCAACGAATTGTACGATCAGTTTTTAAAATTGCAACAACAAGCTGCGGGTATAAAGAGTTATAATGAAATCATTGCCTGGTATATTAATTATCAAAAAAACAAATCATGAGTTTAAGCAATACACAGAAATTAATCATTTCCATCGTTGCCACTGTTGGCATTGGATCTTTGGGCGGAATATTTACCATTGCTGAAATTCCAAACTGGTATGCTGGTTTAAATAAGCCATCTTTTAATCCACCCAACTGGCTATTTGGCCCGGTTTGGACCAGTTTGTATACCATGATGGGAATTGCTTTTTATTTAATCTGGAAACAGCCGGCAACGGATATAAGAAAAAAAGCCATTCAGCTTTTTATTATTCAGTTTGTGCTGAATTTTTTCTGGTCCATTATTTTCTTCTCCCTGCATGCCATTGGTGCCGCAACAATAGAAATTATTGTCATGTGGATTTTTATCCTGTTAACCATAATTCAATTCAGCAAACTTTCAAAAGCAGCTGCCTGGTTACTGGTGCCTTATATTGCCTGGGTTAGCTTTGCCACTATTCTTACTGCAAGTGTTTGGAAGCTCAATTAAAATTTGTTCTTCCACATCATGCTTTCAATTGGCTTGTTGGGTTGACCACTGTATTTGGCATTACCTTTCTGATTGTATTTTACACCAATTTCTCCATCAACAGGGAAATAAATCAGCTGACCAATCGGCATGCCTCTGTAAACCCGAACCGGTTGCTTGCAGGAAATTTCCAATGTCCAGTTTCCGCAAAAACCAACATCGCCTTTACCGGCAGTAGCATGTATGTCTATCCCCAATCTTCCTGTAGAAGACTTGCCCTCTAAAAAGGGAACATGGGCATGGGTTTCGGTATATTCTTCGGTTACACCCAAATAAAAACCGCTGGGATGTAATACATATCCTTCTTCGGGAATTTCGAAATACGTAATGGTGTTGTGCTTCTTTGCATCCAGCACTTCATCTGTATAGGTAGCCAGCCATTTCCCGAGGTGTACATCGTAGCTATTGCTTCCCAAATCTGCACGGTTATAGGGTTCAATAACAATGGTACCCTTGGCTATTTCCTCCAGTATACGTAAGTCGCTTAAAATCATTCTGTTTAATTTTACAGTTGTATTGCAAAAAAATACTAATTCTGCATACAATACATAAAAATTTTTAGCGTGCCGCTGCATTATCAACATAATATCAACGATTTTACCCGTCTGGCAGTCTGGAAGATTGATGAGCCGGAATCGTTTTTTACCCAAAAAGTGAGTGTGCAGCAGTGGGTAACCCATCCTCACAAGCGTTTACAGCACCTGGCAGGGAGATTTTTGCTGCCGTATTTGTTTTCAGATTTTCCATCAGCGCTAATTCAGATTGCCGATACCCGTAAACCTTATTTGCCCGACGAGGAGTATCATTTCTCTATTTCTCATTGCGGAGATTATGCTGCAGCCATTGTAAGTTCTAATTGCAGGGTGGGAATTGATGTGGAACTGGTAACGCATCGGGTAGATAAAATCAGGCATAAATTTTTACATACTGCTGAGTTATTGGAGTGGAATATAGAGGGATTGGAACCTGCTGAAAGATTCAGCACACTCACTTTATTGTGGAGCGCCAAGGAAGCCATGTTTAAATGGTGGGGAAGGGGTGATGTGGACTTCAGTGAATGCATGCAGGTAAAAGCCGGTAAGCTGGGGACTTCCGGGCGTTTGCAAGCCCGTTTTACCAAAGGGGATTTCTACCAGGACTTAGTGCTGCAGTACCAGCTGAGTGCTAGCTTAAGCCTGGTATATGTAGTGAACGACTAATCAATCAATAGTGGATCGTTGTCTTCCAGTAAATTCAGATTAACCGCATCTGCGCCTGCAATTCCTTCCACAGAACCCTGAATATGAGCAGCATTCAGCAATACTTTTTCCAATTGCTTCTCCCTGGCTTTCCAAAGCTTTTCCATGGTGTCTCTTTCCCGCTGAATACTCTGTCGCATGGTCATGAAACCCTCACGGATCGCTTTCCACTGTTCACTGAATTCGGTGCCGGTTAAATAGTCGTACAGCATGACCATTTTATCACCTTTGTTTTCCTGACTTTTTCTGGCCTCTGCTATTTTCAACAAGGCATTTCTTAATAAAAGGGCTACGGATCTGACTTCGGAGAAAGTGCAGATATAAACGCCATCCTTTTCTCCGAAACGGTCCATGTCTTTCGGGAAAGTCTGGGTAACAATAACTGCAACATCAGCGCCAAAACTGCGCATATCTTTTTTTAATTTTTCAATCCATTCATTGGAGAAATCCTTGGTACGCTTACTCTCATATATGATCTTGCCAGATTCATTTCCAAATTGATTGCGAACTATCTGAATACAATCTGCTCCGCGAACGCCTTTGCCCACTTCCTCAATTTTGTCGAATGGAAAAGTAGATTGAAGCATTTCTTCCAGCATTAACTCCTGCACTTCACCCTGCAATTGCATACTTCCCTGCTCTTGTTTTCTGCGCATTTCTTCTACCAGTTTCTTCTGGTCTTCAATCTGCTTTTCCAGTTCCTTCGTCCTTAATTGATATTCCTGTTCCTTCAGGCTAATTTTATCTGCTTCTTCTTTTTGTAACTGTTCTTTCAGCTTTGTTCTTTCTTCCAGTAATTGTCGCTGAATGGTAAGCTGAATTTCTTCTTCCTTTGCCTTTAAAGCCTGTTCTTTTTGAAGAAATTCCAATTCCTTTTTTCGGGACTCTTTTAACTTCTCTTCTGATTCAACTGCCTTTTGCTGCAAAATTTTCAATTGGTTTTCATAATCGGCTGCCAGAGATTTGCGAAGGGACTCCTGCATTTCAGTCTGCATTCGCTTTTTTTCAGCCTCCAGCAATTCAGCCGTTTCTAGTTCTTTTTTCTTCTGCCAGTCGATCATTTTGCCTCGAAGTTCTTTCTCAATCTCTTCACGCATGGTATCACCTGGTTCAAATTGGTGATTACAGTTAGGGCAGGTTATAATAAAACTAGACATACTTAAAATTTCTGCCATGAAGGTATAAAAAAGCCCTGCTCAACTAAAATTTATCTGGTAGGGTAAGGAAGGGCGTTTTACCATCTGTAATTACCAATTTGCTATTATTGCTATTAGATAACATTCTGAAAGCTTCTATCTGTCTTAGTTTCAGAATAGAAGGCGTTAGGGTTTTATTTATTGTATCGTTTGCTTTTCTGGTTGCCATGGCTTCAATAGTAACAGCATTTGCTTTACCCTCTGCTTCAATTTCAAAGATTTTTTTTCTGGCTTCTGCCTGAATGATTGCAGCATTCTTTTCTCCCTCTGCCTGAATGCGTGCAATTTCTTTTTTGCCTTCTGCTTCTATAATCCTTCTCTCTGCATCCCTCTTTTCTCTTTCCTTTACAAACTCCATTCTTTGTGCATCCTGTTCAGCTTGTAGTTTTTCCTCAATAGTTCTTGCAAGTCCTTCCGGCAAACGAATACTTTTCATGAGTACATTGTCAATCACAAACCCTCTGGGTTCCAGAATATCTGTCATTTGTTTCCTGATTGCATTCTCAATCTGGGCTCTCTCTCCGCTGTGCATGTCTTTAGCAAGAAACTTTGAAGTGATATCTGCTGATGCTGATCTGAAAACAGGAAGTATAACTTCACTTTCATAATTCAACCCTATATTCTGAACAATTTTTGGAGCAGCTTCAGGTTTTATTCTATACAGAATAGAAATTTCAGAACGTATAGTAAGCCCCTCTTTGGAAGGCAGGTCTGGTTTTACTTCAATATTCATGATTCGGGTGGGTACTTTTAAAATGGCTGTAGTGAAAATATTGTATCCCTTGGGTCCTTGTTCCACATACTCAGGATCAATTTTTCCAAGACGTCTCTTTACGCCCACTTCTCCCTGACGGATTACAGTACAGGAACTAAAGAGAATAACCAGGCCACAGATTAGGTAAAGTTTTTGTTTCATAATGGTTTATTTAGTGATGAATGAATAAATAAATCCAATTATGATGCCGCGCTATGTTAAGACTTATCCAACTCTATCTCATATAAACAACGGTCAGCTATAGCCTGCGCTTTTGATAAAGGAATAAATGGAAGTTTAATGGAATCACCGGCGGTATGCAACACCAGTGTAGCGAGTTCCATTCTTCTCAGAAAAGGACTGGTTTCCAATGCTACATGTTGTACTTTCTTAAAATTCAATAAGATATGTTCTTCTCCCCAAATACCTTTCTGAATCTGCAATGAGGTTTGGTTATACCAGAATATGAATTTCATATGTCTGATTTTAAAAGTAACAAGAAAATAAAGGAAGAGCAGAAGTGGAATAATCATCACCCAGGGTTCCCAGAAATACAAGGCTACTGATGCTGCAAAAGCCACTGGTAAAATATAAATCATCGTTACCCTCCAGGCATAAGAAGGATGTGTATAGTTTGGATTTTCGGATAGAGAAGGCCAAAAGGGCTGATAGTACGCTGAAAGCTTTTTCAAAACATCTTCCTGCATAACGGGAAGTTTGATGTATTGGTCATCTTTCAGAATGTTTTCGCCAACCATAAAGAATCGGAGAATTTTGATGCCCAGCAATTTTCGAACAAAGTTGCTGTTCCAGCTTATCAGTTGTACTTTATTCTGCAGCATCATTTTCTGCTGTGTTTGAAGAAAGCCCCATTTTACCTTAAATCCCTTTTGATTGGCGGTCAATTGCATATCGTTATAACGCAATAAAACACGTATTACTGAGAAAGCAAGCGTAATGGCAATGCCCAAGCCAATCATGCCTGCAATCATGGAAGCCGTAAAGTTGATCTGATTTACCTGTTCATCTATAATTGCATCTGTTTTTTTACCAAAAAACTGTCTGAGATCATCCAGCCTCGACATGGCAAATGCAAAAATTAAAGAAAGCGTCCGGATATGATTTTCTGAAATAGCCAGTTTCAATAGATCGATATTGCGCAGACCCATTAACTGTATGCTGTTATTGTTGGAGATATTGGCAGCAGAGACTAATTCTTTTTGCTGGAGTATATCCTGCAAATCCAGTGCTTTATGATAATCTATAGCTGATAATTCCAATTCTGTTTTTTCACTACCCGCTGTTTCTATTTTCATGGTACAGGTATCTGTAAACCGATGAATGTAATTCTGTACCAAATGCACAGATTGAATTTTTGTAATTGGAATTGTTTTGGTTTTCCTGGTGAAAATGCCGGTTTCCTCCATTAATTCATTCCCGTTAATATAAATACGAGTCTTAAAAAACTGAATGAATTTTTGTATGTGAAAAACCAATAGTATGGCCGCAGTCAATAATAAGAAATATATCAGTTTATCTGAACGCCTTTCGGAATCATCTGTTTCCTCATTTTGTTTAAAGAAAGCTCTGACAATAAAATACAAAATGAGTACCCAGCTTTCCCTGATTGTTTTTCCAATTATAAATAGTAAGGCTACGGGTGAAAGCTTTTGAGGCTTCGTCCAATCGGTTTTAGTTCGACTCATTCCTCACCATTTTTTCCGTCATCCAATCTTTCAGCTGCTCTGCTGTTTCCTTTTTAAGACCATTGATACTGATATCCCCCAGGTGACTGGCCGCTGTCATTAATTTTATGGAAGCCAACCCGAATTTTCTGCCAATGGGTCCGGATTGAATTACACAGTTTTGAACTTTCCCAAAAGGGATGATATGCGTATCCTGAAAAATCCAACCTTTTCTGCAAATCAGGTCTTTTTCTCTGATTGCCCATGCCAGATTTTTAAATCCAATCTCAATGAATGCAATAACAGTAAAGCAAATCAGCAATAAGGCTCCCACAGTGCTAAAAATTATCCAATTCTTTTGTAAGGCATCTACCCAGATAAACAGGGGTATGGCAATAACTGTAAGAATAAGAAAAAATAAAGACCAACTCAGGTATAATACTTTTTTATAAGTTGCTTCTACCGGTTCAAGTACTGTTGGAGCATACCGGGGAATTTCAGAACTGGTTACCGGATTATTGGTAAATGCCATGGGTTCAATTAAGTCCCATAAATTGCCGTATAGATCCTGGAAAACGGCAACGGTTCCAAATGCTTCTTTACTGGGTTCTCTAACGATGGGTATTTTTTGCTCAAGTAGATTTTGATAATCTCTTTGAAAATTGTCTGTGTGCAAAAACAAAAATACCCTGCCACCCGTTTGGTCACCAATTCTGGAGCTTTGTTCTTCATTGGCCGCTTTTGCCAACAACAATCTACAGTTCCCATTTCCCCTCGGCTTTATAATTACCCATCGTTTTGTCTCACTCAATATTGTATCTTCTACCAACTCAAAATGTAGTTTTTGAGTATAATAAGCAATTGCCCTGTCGTAATCATCCACAACAATTGCAATCTGCGATAGATGCTGATTCATAATTTATAATGCTTTCTTCCTGTAATGATAAAATGAAGATAAATTAAATTGTATCATATGTAACAGAGGGCTATTAAAAGGAAAGAGAGTACTGGTCAAATGGCAATTCCTTACGTTTGAGAATTGATTTCCTTTTGCCTGATATTTCATCTATTTTAAATCCTGTCTGGTTAATGTTGATTGTATGTTTCGACGGATTATATGCAAATTCAGTTTTGAATTCATAGTAACCTTTCTGGGTTGAATCATAGTTCCCGGCATTGTCTTCCAGGGAAATCATGCTTAAGAGTAACTCGCCAGACATGTAAAACTTGGTAGTAACTGTTGAGATTCCCATGCCATTGTAGGGGTCATCAATTTTTAATATTTCATATCCATCACCCAGGTTTACAAAAGAAATCAAATATGATTTTTCTCCAAACGATCCATGTGTGGCAAAATTCTTTCTAAAGTTATGAATTTGCAAACTGTCGTTTACAAAACTGTATGTGAAATATCCCAATTTTAGTCCGCAGACATGACAATCGTTGGCATTCACCATTTTTCCTGTATCATCCTTTGTCATAGGAGCAGTGCTAAAAACAGCCAGGTATTCTGTTTCATTGTTTTGGTTGATTGTAAAAATCGTGTCTATAGTAGAAAAGAGAAATTGAGAGTCAGTAAACTGTCCATTATACTCAATGATATCCCCTTCAGTTGCTGTCCATTTTATTGTTCCCGTAGTACTATCAAGATTCCCATTTAGTAGATTTGATAAAACAGCGGAAGGCGTTTGCTTGATACCGCTTTCTGTTTTGAAATCTTTTTTGGATTTACATGAAAGGTTAATAAGCAATAGGATATAGCTGAAAATGATGGCAGGTTTCATAAATTCTAATCTATGTTAATGTTAAAGGGGTATAATAAACCCATTAAATTGTTACTTGAAAATCTGGCTTTTTTTATTTGATTATTCAAGGGGTGAATAGAAAAATTTAAAGCTGTTCTAAGATCTGCATTTTCCAGGTTGGTTCTGTCGAAAATGGCGCCAGATAAATCACAATCATTAAAAATTGCCGCACTTAAATCGGCTTCTGTAAAATCAGCTTCTATCAGAGCTGAATTAGAAAATTTCGTCTTCTGGATTTTCATTTGATAAAATGAACTGTGATTTAGCTGACAACCCTCAAACGAAAAGGATAAAGAAAACGGGTTGCAGGTTTCAAATTTAATGCCCAGTAACTTACAATCATTAAATGCAATATCCTGCAACGTGGATTTGAGAAGTTTACACAAACTTAGATTGCAAAACCTGAATTCACAGTCGATGAATTTATACCCGGATAAATCCAGATTACTGAAGTTGCATTGATTGAAAATGCAATTTTCATATTCTGCTTCTTCAATAGCCAATGCTTTATCAAATTGCTGACCCTGAATTTCTTTCATTAATCTAATCTGTTTGTGAATAAAAAAGCGCTTCAATTAACATATAATTCCAACTAAGAAACAAACGAATTGAGCCAATACAATGTTAACCAAGAAAACTCAATTATGAAAGTGATTTTAACCTTAACGGCTTTTTTAGCCTTTTTAACTGCGGCTTTAGGACAATCTAAACCCAATTCAACCAATATTGATATAAAAAAATTTAGATGGGCAAATGAAAATTATACAATGGATAGGGATTCTGCTTATGCCAACCCCTACATTGGCATACAGAAATTAGTGGGAGGCAACAGAAGATTTGTAGAAGGGAAAAGCATAAAACCCCGACAGAATGCAGAGACTTTGCAAAAAACTGGAAGATGGTCAAGCCCCATTTGCAACTATTGTAGGCTGTTCAGATAGCAGAGTTCCCAATGAATTAATATTCGATCAAGGTCTGGGGGATTTATTTATCATCAGAACAGCTGGACAGGTATCTGCAGCTGCTTCTTACGGCAGCATGGAGTTTGCCACTCTAAAACTAAAAACCAAGCTGATCGTAGTGCTCGGTCATACAGAATGTGGAGCTGTTGCTGCAGCAGTTGAGCGACCCGAAGATGTCCCTGGTCATATAGTTACCCTAATTAATGAAATTAAATCTGCCGTTTCAAAAAGCGCTAATAAGCCAGGTAATAAAGTAGAGAACGCAGTTCGGCAAAATGTTATAGAACAGGTAAATAGTCTAAGAGACCTTGAACCTATTTTAAGTAAAAAATATAAAAACGGGGAATTGTTAATTGTGGGTGCTTTGTATGATATTCATTCGGGCAAAGTAGAGTTTTTAGAAGAAACCCTCGTTAATTTGCCTAGATTTAAAAGAATGTAAAATGATGACAATTTCAAAATCCTTACTTCTCATTACTTTTACCATATTACTTTCATCCAATACCATCCTTTCCCAAACCAACAGAATTAACGACAGGAATTCAATTGGGTGGTTCAACTATTTTGGTACATTTAAATTAAATGCTAACTGGAGCATTCATACAGAATATCAATGGCGCAGAGATCAAGTAGTTAAAGACTGGCAACAAAGTTTGCTTAGAACAGGCATCAATTACCAACTGAATAAAGAAGTTCAACTTAGATTCGGTTATGCATGGATAGAAACTTTTTCCTACGGTGATATACCCTTAAACGCATTTGGGAAGCAATTTACAGAACATCGTACTTATCAGATGGCGACCATCAACGATAAAATTGGTAAAGTATCCCTGTCACATCGTTTTATGTTGGAGCAAAGATGGCTTGGCAGGTATACTTCTGCAGTTGATTCCAAAGACGATGATTTTTTGTTTATGAATCGGATGCGCTACATGATAAGGGGACAAATTCCATTAACAAAAAATGCACCTAATTCACTTTACATTGCCGCATACAATGAAATACTAATAGGATTTGGAAAGAATGTTGGGGAAAATGTATTTGATCAGAACCGGATTGGTCTGTTAGTAGGGAAAGCAATAAATAATTCTTTCAGAATTGAGGCTGGTTATATCAATCAAATTGTACAGTTGGGCAGGGAAGTGAATAACAGGAATGTATTTCAATATAACAATGGCGTTATTGTAAATACGTATTTCAACTTTTAGAAAGTAAAGCGCAAATAGTATCAGCGCATTATTTTTTCAAGAGACTTCCCTTTGGCCAATTCATCTACAATTTTGTCTAAATAACGTACCTGTTTTGTTAAAGCATTCTCGATTTCTTCAATTCTGTAACCACATATTGTGCCCTTGATTAACTCAGCATTTCTGTGGAGTTGGGCTTTTGAAAAGAATTCGGAAAAATTAACTTTATCTAAAATCAGTTGTTGAATTTGTGATTCTGTATAACCTGTTAGCCACTCAATTACTTTGTGTAACTCAGCAATGGTTCTTCCTTTTTTTTCAACCTTTGCCACATAGTGTGGATACACAGAGGCAAAACTCATTTTAGCTATTTTTTCGTCGTGGTGACTGGTGGTAGACATGATTTTATTCCTGAGATTTTACACATTTAATTAGCACTTGTTGGTCTTTTCCATAAAAAGACAAAATGTCTGCATCCCTGTTTATTTTGATGGATTTATTTAATGCTTTTGCCAGGCTTAGTTCTGTGGTATCCGGGCAAGCCATCAATGTACTCATGCCCTGGTTAACCCTTAGTTCCTGTTGATTTCTGATTTTGTAATTGAAACTTAGGCTGTTGCAATTGGCTTTTGCTTCCAATCTTCTTTCTTTGGAATGAAATATCAGGTAGTGGGTTTCAGATTTGCCTTTAATAATATTTCCGTTTATTTCGGAGAGCACCCATTTTGTGTTTTCAATTTCAAAATTTCCACTCTTAAATAAAATATAATTGTCTGCCATCGCGCCTTCAATCTGATTACCTTGAGTATCTAACTTTCTTAGTCTGCCTTCTTCTACTTTAAAGATTATTTTGGAATCCTTACTGGCAGAATCTTCTAATTGGATATTGTTATTCTGCCAGGTGAATTTCCCCTTACTGGTAAAAACGTTTTGTTTGTCTAAATATTCCTGGGTTAATACATATGTTTGATCGTTATTTAATGTTATTTCTGTCTCAATACCAGAACAGGAAGCACAAGGAAGAATTCCAGAGTAGGTTCCCTGCCAATCCAATGCATTTTGAGCCGTATGATGGTCTGGTGGTGATTGTTGGGTAGTTTGATTAGATGAGCTGCAGGAGAGGATAGTACAGAGTACCACCGTTATAATAAATAGGAATCTTAAAGACATATGGAATGCTTTTCGTGAATAAATCAGCTTATTAAATATAAGAAAAAAAGAATGTATTTGTATATGATTGTCGGCCTCACTTCGTTCGGCCGACTTCCTGAATGGGGGGCTTACCCAAAGACCCTTCTGCGCCTTTGGTGCATTTAGGGTTTTCCATTTTCATACTTACAAAAGCAAGCTTTTGACGTATTCAAATAGAAAACCCCGACACTTCGTGTCAGGGTCTTTGTGCCCGAGACTGGATTCGAACCAGCACGCCGTTTCCAGCACCACCACCTCAAGGTGGCTTGTCTACCAATTTCAACACCCGGGCGCCTTTGCAGGCTGCAATATTAAAATATTTTTCTTACATCCTTTCGGGTACTTTAATACCCAGCACTTCCATTCCATTTTTTATAGTAGTGGCAGTTAATACAGACAACATAATGCGCAATTGCTGCTTGCTCTTACTTTCTGCATTGGCTATGGAATGTTCTGCATAGAAAGAACTAAAGATTTTGGCTATATTGTAAGTATAAATTGCCACTTTCGATGGATCCTGTTCTTTGGCTGCCTCCTGCAATGTTTCAGGAAACTGTTCCAGCGCTACGATCAATTCCTTTTCGAGTGGACTAAATGAATTGTCTATCGCCAGTGTAAGTTTTGAATCCTTGTTATATTGGAGTTTCCGGAGTATACTGCTGATACGGGCATAAGTATACTGAATAAATGGCCCGGTAAATCCATGGAAATCGATGCTTTCTTCCGGATTAAATATCATTTTTTTCTTTGGATCTACGCGCAATAAGAAAAACTTTAATGCACCCAATCCAATGGTATCATATAAAGCCACTCTTTCTTCTTCTGTAAAATCATTCACTTTACCCAGTTCTTCTGTTTTTTCACGGGCAATGCGAATCATTTCGTCTACCAGGTCATCTGCATCCACTACCGTGCCTTCCCGGCTTTTCATTTTTCCGGTTGGCAATTCTACCATTCCATAACTTAAGTGATATATTCCATCCGCTGAAGGCAATTGTAGCTTCTGACAAATCAGTTTCAATACTTTAAAATGATAATTCTGCTCGTCGCCCACAACATAAATACTCTGCTGGGCATTGAATTCCTTTTGCTTTTGCTCAGCCAGTCCTATATCCTGTGTAATATAAACTGATGTGCCGTCTTTTCTTCTTACCAGTTTTTCATCTAAACCATCGCCGGTTAAATCAATCCAAACACTCTGATCTTCTTTCTGGTAAAATACATTCTGGTTAAGCCCCTTATCTACCAGATCCTTGCCTAATAAATACGTGTTACTCTCATAATAAATTTTATCAAAGTCGGTTCCGATTCTCTTGTAAGTAGTGTCAAAACCTTCATAAACCCAACCATTCATCTCTTTCCACAACTGAATTACATCTGGCTTTCCTGCTTCCCAATCCAATAACATTTGCTGAGCTTCTTTCATGATGGGAGCTTCCTTCTCTGCCAGTTCTTCAGATAGCCCTTTCGCCTTCAGTTCTGCAATTTCCGACTTATAGGCATCATTGAATTTTACATAGTAATCCCCTACAAAATGATCGCCTTTCATACCTGTACATGCTGGAGTCGCTCCATTCGCATAGCGTTGCCAGGCAATCATACTTTTACATATATGTATTCCACGATCATTTACAATACAGGTTTTTACAACCTCATTTCCGGTTGCTTTTAAAATTTCTGCAATGCTTCTTCCGAGGAAATTATTTCTTAAGTGGCCAAGATGCAGGGGCTTATTGGTATTAGGAGAGGAGTATTCAACCATTACCTTATTCCCATTAAGCGGAGCAAAACCATAGCAGGCATTGGAATAGCTACTCAATAGCTTTTCAGACCAGTATGTTTCGGGAATGGTCAGGTTCAGAAAGCCTTTAACCAGGTTGTAGCCGGAGAATAGAGTGGGATGGTTGCTAACCAAAAAATCTCCCAGTTCTTTACCCAACTGTTCCGGTGATTTTTTGAGTGTTTTTACAAAAGCAAACAAAACCACTGTATAATCCCCTTCAAACTCAGGTTTGGTTTGATTTACCAGTACCTGCTCGGGAAGCACAGATGCTCCATAAAGTGCCTGTATACTGCTGGCAGCTGCCTGTTTTATTTGATTGACCACACTCATAATCTTAACAATTTCGGGATGCAAAACTAACTATTTATCAACTACCTTCGCGCTCCGTTATGCAAAAGCTGCACAAATTCGTTAGTGGATTTATTCTACAGGTAGTTGACTGGTTTTATCCCTTGTTCAGCAGATTCATGCCAAAACAAACCTATCGCTATGCAGCCTGTGGTGGTTTTAATACGGTGCTGGATATTGGACTTTTCTTTATTGCATACAATTATATATTAGACAAATCGGGGGTACAATTGTATTCGTTAACGGTCAGTCCGCATATTGCCTCTTTTATTTTGAGTTTTATCATCACCTTTCCCACCGGATTTTACCTAAGCCGTTATGTAGTTTTTCAGCAAACCAGTGTTACCAAACGTGCCCAGCTGGCTAAGTATTTTCTGGTTGTTTTTGGATGTATACTGCTGAATTATATCTTTTTAAAAATATTTGTAGACAGTTTTGGCTGGTATCCAACTCCCTCCAAAATACTAACTACCGTATTTGTGGTTTTATTCAGTTATTTCTCTCAAAAGAACTTTACGTTCAAGGCCAGACAGCTACAATAAGGCCCTTTTTACGCTAAAATGTCTATATAATCCTGTTTAATACGACGATTTGGTAGTGAATCTGACAATTTTGCACTTAACTGACCCGTGGCATAATCATTGAATATTCTTCTGCAATTGAAAACATATATTATGGCAAAAATTATTGGAATAGACCTCGGAACCACCAACAGCTGTGTATCCGTAATGGAAGGTAACGAACCTGTAGTCATTGCAAATGACGAAGGACGCCGCACTACTCCTTCAATAGTAGCATTTTTAAAGAATGGCGAACGCAAAGTGGGAGATCCTGCAAAAAGACAGGCTATCACCAATCCTCAAAACACTATTACCAGTGTTAAACGTTTTATGGGTCGTCGTTACGATGAAGTAACCGAAGAAATCAGCCACTGGAGCTATCAGGTAGCCAAAGGCGATAACAATACCGTGCGTGTACAGATCGAAGACCGTATGTACACTCCTCAGGAAATTTCTGCGATGATTTTGCAGAAAATGAAAAAAACAGCAGAAGACTATCTGGGTCATGAAGTAAATGAAGCGGTAATTACCGTTCCGGCTTACTTTAATGATGCACAGCGTCAGGCAACCAAGGAAGCTGGTGAAATTGCAGGCCTTAATGTTAGAAGAATTGTAAACGAACCAACAGCTGCTGCCCTTGCTTATGGATTAGACAAGAAGAATGCAGACCAGAAGATTGCTGTATTCGATTTGGGCGGTGGTACTTTTGATATCTCTATTCTTGAACTGGGAGATGGGGTATTTGAAGTGAAATCTACCAATGGAGACACTCATTTGGGTGGAGATGATTTTGATAAAGTGATCATGGATTGGTTGGCAGACGAGTTCAAAGCACAGGAAGGAATCGACTTGCGTAAAGATCCGATGGCTTTGCAGCGTTTGAAAGAAGCTTCTGAAAAAGCGAAAGTAGAATTAAGTTCTTCTTCTGAAACTGAAATCAATCTTCCTTATATCACTGCTGTGGACGGAGTTCCAAAGCACCTGGTTTTAAAATTATCCAGAGCAAAATTTGAGCAGTTGGCCGATACTTTATTTGCCCGTTGTTTAAAGCCTTGTGAAGCTGCATTGAAAGATGCCGGATATTCAACTTCTCAGATTGACGAAGTAATCTTAGTAGGTGGTTCAACCCGTATTCCTAAGGTTCAGGAAATTGTAGAAAAATTCTTTGGTAAGAAACCCAACAGAAGTGTGAATCCGGATGAAGTGGTTGCCTTAGGTGCTGCTATTCAGGGTGCTGTTCTTACTGGTGAGGTAAAAGATGTGTTGTTATTGGATGTTACTCCTTTAAGCCTTGGAATTGAAACCATGGGCGGTGTAATGACTACCATGATTGCAGCTAATACCACTATTCCTACCAAGAAAACAGAAGTGTACTCAACAGCTAGTGATAACCAGCCAGGTGTACAGATTCATGTACTTCAGGGCGAGCGACCAATGGCCAATCAGAATAAGAGCCTGGGTATGTTTAACCTGGATGGTATTCCGCCAGCGCCAAGAGGCGTACCTCAGATTGAAGTTACTTTTGACATTGACGCCAACGGTTTGTTGAATGTAAGTGCAAAAGACAAGGGAACGGGTAAAGAACAAAAAATCAGAATTGAAGCGGGTAGTGGCTTAAGCAAAGAAGAAGTTGAAAAAATGAAAGCTGAAGCAAAAGCCAACGAAGCAGCTGATAACGAAGCCAGAACCCGTGTTGAAAAACTAAACCAGGCTGATAGCTTGATTTTCCAAACAGAAAAACAATTTAAAGAGTTTGGAGACAAAATTCCTGCAGATAAAAAAGGTGCTATTGAAACTGCATTAAGCAAACTGAAGGAAGCGCATAAAAACCAGGATATCCCTGCAGTGGATGCAGCTATGGCTGAAATGAATACTGCATGGACAGCTGCAAGCGAAGATATCTACAAAGCACAGCAGGAAGCAGGTGCTCAGCCAGGTGCTGATGCCGGAGCTGCCAGTGGTGATGCTACAAAATCAGATACCGTTGAAGACGCACAATTTGAAGAAGTAAAATAACGATACTGTTATACAATACAAAAGCCCTGAGTTTACTCGGGGCTTTTTCTTTTATTTAATTCAGCATTAATGCCAATTGAAGCGATTCGGATAATATAAGCGCTATCGGAGAATAACAGTACCCAGTTGTTTGGTTATAGCAATTTCAAACTCTTTCAGTTGCTTGTGTAGTTCTATTAGTTTTAACTGCTCTTCAAATGAAGCTGTTTCCATATCCCGCTGATTTTGCTCGAACATTTTTTTGATCTTTCTGAGTTTGAAATAATTCAGACTCATTTCGGTATCTGGTATAGAAACATCCTTATTCACAATATTCATATTGGGCAATATTTCATCCCAACGGTTGCTCAATTCAAACGGAAACAAAGAAATATTTATCAGTAGTTCACGAATAGATGAGTCATCATGATACAACATGGTTTTTGTAGTAGGCTCAAGGCCTTTGTTGTATGCCTCTTTGTACAAGTCTATCAGCTTTTCATAGGTTGGATTCTCAATAGGGTAGTTCTCTAGTTCTTCAAATATGTATGCAGCAATGGTTCGGGTTTCATCATAAGGTTTCAGCCCATACTCATATAAAACACGAACTACATTTTTCTCTACCTGATCGTCCTGTTGCAGTAATAATTGCCCTTCATCTATATCCCTGTTGGGCTGCATAGAATCCTGATGTATAAAATCAGCCTCTTCAAAAGGGAGCTTTTTTTCTTCCTTGGCAATTTTGTCTCTCTTGAATTTATTTACCAGATTGGTAAAGCCCGCTTCGTCAATTTTTAATAAGGAAGCACACTGTTTTATATAATCCTGTTGTCTGGTAAAATCTTCCGCCCGACTTATTTTACTGAGCGTTTCTGCAATCTGATTTACAATGCCACTTTTTTTATTGATATCATTTCCCGCTTCTTTCAACAACACTTCCAGCTGAAAAAGGATAAAATCTTTTTTGGAAGCTGCAATAAATGCATTGAATGCAGTGGCCCCAACTTTGTTTACATAACTATCCGGATCTTCTCCGTCGGGAATCAATACCAGCTTTACGTCGAGGCCTTCCTCTACAGCCAGATCCAATCCCCGAAGGGCCGCTTTAATACCTGCTGCATCGCCATCGTAAATAATGGTTAAATTATTGGTGTACTTTTTTATTAATCTTAGTTGATCAATGGTAAGGGATGTTCCACCGGATGCTACCACATTTTCTATGCCCGCCTGATGCAGACTTACCACATCTGTATAACCTTCTACCAGTAAACACTCTTTGGCTTTGTCGATGGCTTGTCTGGCAAAATAAGAACCGTATAAAATCTTGCTCTTGCTATAAACTTCGTTTTCCGGGGTATTGATATACTTGGGCGCTTTATCGGCCTTGCCAATTACCCTTGCACCGAACCCGATAATCTTTCCGGTATTATTATGAATGGGGAAAATGATACGGCCTCTGTAATTATCTACCAGTTCTTCGTTGCGAAATGCCACGAGTCCGGTCTTGGGCAATAAATCTTTGTTGAATTGATTTTGTAAGAGGGCAGCAGTTAAAGCATCTTTTGTAGAGGGATTATAACCGATCTGGAATTTCTGCAGCACTTCTTCACGGAAGCCCCGTTCTTTTAAATAAGAGCCGGCAATCATCTGTCCTTCTTCGGAATGAAACAATTGCTCTGTGAAAAACTTCTGAGCAAAGGTGTTGATGGCATGCAGGCTTTCCGATACCTGTTGTTGCTGAACTTGTTCGGGGGTTCGCTGGGTTTCCTCTATCTCTACGTTATATCGATGCGCCAGCCATTTCAGGGCTTCAACATAACTGTATTTTTCATGTTCCATCAAGAAAGTGATAGTATTACCACTCTTGCCGCAACCAAAACATTTATAGATTTCCTTTACGGGAGATACGGTAAAGGAAGGAGATTTCTCTCCATGAAAAGGGCATAATCCCAGATAATTGGTTCCCCTTTTCTTCAGTTTTACAAATTCCCCTATCACATCAATGATGTCGATTCTGCTGGTAATTTGCTGTTTGGTCTGTTCAGATATCATATTGAATGGGTAAAATTAAGCAAGCCAAGGCGTACGTTCTAAAAAAAATATTTGCGTGATTTTGCAGGAACTTGTTAATTTTAAAGATGTTAAAAAAAGAACGTCAGGCGTATATCATTCAGCAAATCAACATTCATAATAAAGTATTGTCATCTGATTTATGTGTTCAATTAGATGTTTCGGAAGATACTGTCCGCAGAGACCTGCAAGAGTTAGCGGAAGAAGGTAAGCTGATAAAAGTACACGGAGGCGCACTGGCCAAATCTTTCCATTTCACAATTGAAAGTCAGCAAGTCTACTCCTTGCCTGAAGAAAAAAATTATTGCGCACAAAGCCATTGACCTGATTAAAGATGGTATGCTGGTGGTTATTTCAGGCGGAACCACCATGCGCGAACTGGTGAATATGCTCCCCCCGGACCTGAATGTTACTTTCGTAACCACCAATGTTCCCATTGCACTGGAACTGCTGGAACATCCGAATGCAGAAGTAATTTTCCTGGGAAACAAACTATTGAAAAGTGCTCAAATGGCCGTAGGAGCAGAAGCGGTACAAAGACTAGGACAACTCAAAGCCGATTTATGCTTATTAGGAACCAATAGCATTGATCTTCAGATGGGGATTACCGACCTGGAATGGGAAATCATAGAAGTTAAAAAAGCCATGATTGCCTGTGCCCAGAAAACCGTATCCCTGGCTATTTCTGAAAAATTGAATTCTATCCAGCGTTTACAGGTCTGTCCTTTAGACCAGGTGGATATTTTAATTACAGAACTGGATCCTTCCAATGAGAAATTACAACCCTACGCTAAGCGTGGTTTAACTATTTTATAATTCCTTTAATGGTGTCACTTTAATTCCCGCAAAAAAATGTGCAATTATTTGCAGTCATTTTTGTGGTTTTAACAGATGATTAACCATATATTTACTTCCTTATTTATATTGACTAACGAAATGCTTCAATTTTTGCAGCTTTATGCAACAAATTGCTGTCTATGAAACAAACACTGTAGTTATGAGAAAACTCGCTTATGTCTGGAGAATTGCATTTTTGCTATTCTTCCTGGTGATGAAAGTCTCTGCACAGGATATTACCGTTACAGGTAATGTTTCCGATTTAGAAAAAGGCTCTCCTTTGGAATCGGTTTCTATCCGTGTAGTAGGCAAATCCACAGCCACCAAAACTGATGCCCGTGGTAATTTTACCATTAAAGCCGCTAAAGGTCAGGTGCTATTAATTACTTCCCTTGGATATGAAACCCAACGGGTAGGGGTTAAAGATGATCAAAAGATGATCGTTCGCCTGAAAGCAGAATCTTCCGAACTGGAAGATGTTGTAGTGGTAGCCATGGACCAGAAGAGAAAGCCCAGAGAATTGGGTTATTCTACTCAACAGGTTAAGGGTGCAGAATTACAGGAAACACAGCGTGATAACTTTGTAAACAGTTTACAGGGAAGAGTAGCGGGTTTAACCGTTAACCCAACTTCCGGAACCGTGGGCGCTTCTTCTCAGATTGTATTGCGTGGTTTTAACTCTCTGTCTTTAAGCAACCAGCCTTTGTTTGTGGTAGATGGTGTTATCATGGATAACTCTTCTTTTGACGAAACTTCTGATGGAGGTAGAAGTGTAGGTTTGGCTTCTGACAGACCCAACAGAGGAAGTGACTACACCAACCGTATTTCCGACTTGAACCCTAACGATATTGAGAACGTAACTGTTCTAAAAGGACCTGAGGCAACTGCGCTATACGGTAGCCAGGCAAGTTCGGGTGCCATTGTAATCACTACCAGAAAAGCAAAGACCAGCAAATTGGCTGTTCAATATGACAATTCTTTTAGAGTGCAGGTGTTGAACAGATTCCCACCCATGTTTGATGGCTATACCAACGGTACCAATAATCAACCGAGTAATATCTTTCGATATTTTGGTCCGGCTTATCCTTCAGGAACCAGATTGTATGACAATATTGGAGCTTTCTTCAGAAATGGTAAATCACAAACCCATAACCTGGGGGTAGACTTCGGAATCAAAAAGTCAATTTTCCGTTTTTCTGCTTCTTATTTAAAACAAGAAGGGGTTGTGCCTAACAACGATCAGGAAAAAATCAACCTTAGCTTACGTAACACTACCAAGATTGGTAAGTGGATTGAAATTACTCCTTCTATTGCCTATACCAGAACCAATACCGCAAAAGTATTGCGCTCCGCAGGTGGTTACTTGATTGGTTTGATGCAATTCCCCAATACAGTAGATGTTAGCAAATTTGAAGACGATGGCGGTAACAAATTACCTTTGTTCTCTGCCAATGCCAATGCAGAAGTAGACAACCCATTATGGAATGTTCAGAACAACAGAGGCCGCGATCAGACAGACCGCTTATTTACCTCTTTGGGTATTAACCTGAATCCAACCAGCTGGTTAAGCATCACTGGTCGATTTGGATATGATACTTATAAGACCATTGGTTATCAGAATTACCATCCACAATCTTTCTTTGTAACAACTGCCTTAAGAGGTTCACAAGACAACTTCTGGAACACCTATAAAGGATATAACCATACCATTAACGCTACTGCCAAGAAAACCTTTGGCGATTTCAGTGTACGTGCCATGGCAGGTACCATGTGGCAGGATTACAGGACTGAAGTGTATGCCGTAAGTGGAAACAATGTTGCTGATCCTAACAGAACCGACTCTAATAATACTGCACCAAATACTAGAGTTCGTTTGTTAAGAAATAATTATGGAGAACCCAATTTACGTGTAATCAGACAGATTGCTTACTTCGGTGAATTGGCATTGAGTTATAAGAATTTATTGTTCTTTAACTATTCTCACCGTTTTGAATCTGCTTCTACTTTACCGGCTGCTAACAGAAACTATAACTATCCTGGTTTAAGTTTAAGTGCAATCATGACTGATATCTTACCCGGTTTGAAGAAGGGTGGTGTGTTGAATTACTGGAAATTGCGGGGATCTATGGCGAATACTGCCAGACTGAATTCTGCTTATTCAACACAATCGGTATTTGTAAACAACTTTGGTAGTGCAAACGGACCTGCATATTCCTATGGCTTTACCAATAATAATGCAGATTTAAAACCTGAGCGTCAGAGTACTTATGAAATTGGTACTGAGTTTAAATTTTTCAAAAACAGGTTGAGTGTAGATGCAACCTATTACAACACCTTAACAAAAGGACAAATAGTTGAAAACTTCAGATTGAGCTATGCAACGGGATTTGTACTAAATACCCAGAATGCAGCCAGCACCAGAAACGAAGGTGTTGAAATTGCCATTGATTATCAGGTTACACAGAAAAAAGACTTTGGATGGAATGTTCGTTTGAACTTCAACAAAATGTGGAATGCTGTTGTTGCTTTCCCTCCAAATGTCTCTGAATTTTATATTTCTGATACCTGGCTTTACGGTAATGCACGTGCAAGTATTTTAGGAGTAGGTAGTCCAACAACAGGTATTGCATCTTATGGCTACGCGAGAAACAATGCAGGCCAAATCTTAATCAACCCATCTACAGGTCTTCCTTCTTCAGATAATGTCTTTAAACTAAGAGGCGATCGTAATCCTGCATTTTCATTGGGAATTCAAAACTCCTTTCGCTATAAAAACTGGCGTTTGAGTTTCCTTTGGGATTTGAAAATTGGTGGAGATATCTTCAATGCTACGAAATGATGTTGACAGGTATTGGACGCAGTAACAGAACCATTGATCGTTTTGTGCCACGAGTAATAGACGGGGTATTGAATGATGGTTTTGCCAACTCAGCCAACCCTACCAAAAACACTATTTCTGTAATTCCAGGATACAATGATGCTTATTATACAGCCTCAGCAATGCCAGAGGAAGCATTCATCCAGAAAAACGTAAACTGGTTAAGAATGCGTGATATCACTTTGAGTTATTCATTAACTGAACGTGCATTGAGAAATCTGAATGGCATTAAATCTGCCAGTGTTTTCATCACTGGTAACGATTTATTCCTGATCACCAACTATATGGGTGCTGATCCACAGGTTAGTGGTAATACAGCAGCCACCAGAGGGGTTGGTGCTTTTGGTTTCGACTATGGAACATTGGCCACACCTATTGGAGTAAACTTTGGTGTAAGAGTAGGATTTTAATTTCAAAAACAGTGAACATGAAAAAATCATATATTAATATAAAATCAATAGTAAGCCTTGCAATCGCAGGTTTGCTGTTTTCATCTTGCCAGAAAAAATTAGATGAAGCCTTTCCTAATCCAAATGCTACTGTAAGGGTTCCTGTAGAAACACTTCTACCCGGCATAATCAGCAATATGGGGGGAAGTTCTGCTGCTGCAGGATCGGCCTATGGTACACAAAATGATGGACTATATATTGGACGGTATGTTCAGTTCTGGGCAACCAATACAGCTGGAAATGCATTTGACCAGTTGGCTGGTGCCGGAGTGCCGGGTACAAACGTAGATTTATTTGGTTCCATTTGGGCCATGCATTATTTCGGTATGGGACAGAACCTAAAACGCATGATGGATTGGGCTGCTGAAGAAAAGAAATGGAACTATGTGGGGGTAGGACAAGCAATCTCTGCCTGGAGCTGGTTAACCACTGCTGAAATGTACGGTGATATTATAGTTCGTGAGGCATTTAATCCGGACCAGTTGGTATTTAAATACGATGAACAGTCTTTGGTATACGACACCGTTCGTCAGATTTGCAGAACAGCCATTACCTATCTGAACAATACCAGCGATAATTCAACACAATCAAATTTGGCAATAGGAGATGCCTATTTCTTTAACGGTGACGTAAACAAATGGAAGAAATTTGTTTACGCGGTGATGGCCCGATCTTTCCATCACCTGAGTAATAAAGCATCTTACAATGCAGACTCTGTTATTTTCTATGGCAACCTGGCAATGAATTCCAATGCAGATAATGCGGTTATGCGTTTTGCCAATACAGGTATTACCGGTACTTCCAATTTCTTTGGACCTGTACGTAATAATGTTAATGCTTTAAGGCAAACAGAATATATAGCTAATTTAATGACAGGATTAAATAGTCGTTTTCCTGGAGCTGTAGATCCAAGAGCTGCTTACATTATTCGTGAAAATCCTAATGGAACCTATAAGGGAATTCGTCCGAATTTAGGCGCTAGTGGACTACCTGTAGCAGACCAACCAGCTAATTTCTGGGGTAGTGTTTTTACTTCAACAGCTGCTCCTACATCAGATGCGGACTGCAGATACATTTTCAAAAATGGTTCTCCATTCCCGATAATTACTGCCAGCGAAATTAAATTCATGATTGCGGAAGCACAGTACCGAAAGGGGAACAAAGCCGCTGCCAGAGCTGCTTATATTGATGGTATCCGTTTGAATTTTGACATGTTGATTAATGACTATGGATCAGCTGTACCTTCAGCCAGAGCAATTACTATCACTGACAGAGATAATTATCTGGCAAATCCTACAGTTGTTCCTGCAGCCAATGATTTAACCTTGTCTCATATTATGTTGCAGAAATACATTGCTTTGTATGGACATGGAATTCAGGAAACCTGGACAGATTTAAGAAGATTTCACTACACTGATATTGAAGCGGGTCAGACTACACCTGTTTACGCTGATTTTGTAGTTCCGACAGGCATTAATCTTTATATTAACAATAATGGGAAACTGCCATACAGAGCAAGACCTCGTTTTAATTCAGAGTATTTATATAATGTTGCTGAGTTAAATAGACTTGGAGCTTTGGCATTGGATTATCATACAGTAGAACAGTGGTTCTCTAAACCTTAATTACTCCCGTTAAAATGAAAATTATGAAAATGAAATTTTTTTATATCATAGCAGTAGCCGGTTTATTCGCTGCATGTACCAAGAACTTTGATGGTCGTACCAGTGAATCTGTGGGAACTACAAACAAATCATTTATCCGCATCATGCCAGGTAGCATGGGTGCTGCCAGAAATTTTGCCACTTTAGACGGGGTTCAATTAAATGGAACTGCTTTGGCAATGGGTGGAATATTCCCCGGAGCTGCAACGGTTACTGCATTTGCAACCATTACTCCGGGTGCGCGTACCATTCGTATTTATGACAGTGCAGCCATTCCGGCTCAAACTCCCGTAAGCATATCTGCAACATTCGAAGAAGGAAAGTTCTATTCGGTTTATACCTATGATACCAGCAATGCGGTAAAAGCCATTATCAAGAATGATGTGTTTACCATTCCTGCTGATACAACTGCCAGTGTGAAATTCGTAAACATGATTTCCAGCACATCAGCAGTTCCGAATGTGGATTTATACTCAAGAAGAAAAAGAGCCAATATTGCCTCCAATATTGCCGTATTGGGAGAATCATCTTACACTCCACATATCAGTGGTCTTACTGATACACTGGAAGTAAGAGCAACCGGAACCACTACTGCATTGGCACTGGTAAACGGTTTTACCTTTAACTCAAAAAGAGTATATAATGTGGTATTCAGAGGTCGCTATCAGGCAACTTCCGGTACAATGTCAAGAGGTATAACCGTAATGGCCACCTATTAATTCAAAGCTTCAAATGTCTATCATGAAAAAATATATCGTATACATTGCCGGTTTGTTCTCCGTGCTGTTTTTTCTGGTTGTGCAAAAGATCCTGTTAATCCTGGATATGCTCAATACATGTTTATCAATGCAGCACCGGACGTTGCAGCTGGCTTAGATTTCTTTGTAGGCGATTTAAAGCAGAATATTCTGCCCATCGCTTTCGGCTCCAATACCATTTATAATAGTACCACACCAGGTAACAAAGATATTACCGTTCGCATGGCAGGTTTACCTACCATATTTTCAACTGGTAAATTCAGTGTTTCAGATTTGCGCGATCAACCCGCCAGATACACATTGATTGCTGCCAATAAATTAGAGAATGCTGAGTTACTTTGGTTTCAGGATAACTTAACAACACCAGCTTCCGGAAAAGCGCATTTAAGAATTATTCATGCCAGTGGAGATGCTCCTGCAGTAAACGCTTTTGTGGGAACAGCTACAACTCCATTGTATGGATCTGCTGTTAGTTACAGAGGTGCTTCCAGTTTTGTTGCACTAGATGCAACTTTATTGGGAACTGCTTATAGTATCCAAATTAGAAATGCGGCTACCAATGCACTTATCAGAACGCAAACCATGACAGCTGTTTCGGGGAAAATTTACACAATCATTATTCGTGGTTCTGTAACTCCATCTCCATGGTTAACGGCTAATACGGTTTCCTCAACATTGGTTGCAAATAACTAAACAGATATAAGGTGGATGATTGCAGTTAGCAGATTCTATCTTACCATCAAATCATAAAAAATCCCGGTTGCATAAAGCAATCGGGATTTTTTATTTTACAAGCCAGTAAATGCCCAAACAGAGGAGTAGACTAATGAATGCAACCAACGGAAATTGTAATCGATTCCATTGGGCTTCCAATGCTTGTTCCTTTGCAGCTGAATCTATCTTTTTTATTTGATCCGGATTGGTAAAGCACTGTTTTAATATTTGTAAAAACGGCTCAGATTCACGATAGGGTAGAAAGGACAAACAATAAAGCTGTCTAACTAAAATATCATCCTGGTCTTCTTTAGTAGCTATTTGGATAGCAGGCAGTACATGCGGCATGCCGAATGCATAATTGAATTTCCATTTGATTCTGTCGTAATTCAGAAATCGAATATCTGCTTGTTTCATCTCTTTCTCAAAGGCAAAAAAATAATGCATGATTTCAGAGACCTGTAATAAAGCTGGTGCTATAACAGCATGATTTTTCTGAAGTGAAACACTGCGGTCGTATTGTTGTTTCGTTGAAGCATTACCTAATACTTCGTATGCTTTTTTAATTTGCTTGAATTGTTCCGTATGCAATGGATGCTGATTTTTATCAGGATGATACTGATGGGCCAGTTTTCGAAAGGCAGTTTTAATTTCAGCAGCTGATGCACTGTTTTGTACTCTTAAAATAGCATACCAATTGGGTTCTGTCATTGCTTGCTAATTTATGCAGGCTCCTCCGGATGATTTTCAAAACTGATATCATCGCTGTCTAATAATTCCCTTTCAATTTCTTCCATCTGAACAATATCCCATGCTTCAGATTCAGTAGGAGTGATATTCCATATTTCCAGAAGACCTTGCTGGTCAAGTGCCTGCTCCAGATTCTCATCTATATTGCAAACCACAAATGAGGCATTTTTTTCATAAAAAAGTTGTTGCACTTCAGTAAGAGATTCTGCCACTTCAGCATCTATCTGATTAACTCCGGATAAATTCAAAATCAGGTTCTTGGGTTGAGAATTCAGTACATTTCTGCAATTTTCCAGAAGTGTTTCTGACATATTTGCAGAAATATGGGTTGTTTCGGGGTTTAACACCGTGAATTTTTCCTTGGTATCAATTTTGACATTTAGCATATATGCGGCATATTAACATTCTGTGTACAAATCCTGCACAACTTCACTCAAAAATATTCGTTATAATTGTATAAATCCAAATAAGATATGGATAATAATTTTTCAGCACAGGTTAAAGAGATCATTTCTTTCAGTAGGGAAGAGGCGCTCAGATTAGGAAATGACTTTATTGGAACCGAACATTTGTTACTCGGATTAATCAGGGACGGGGATAATACAGCCATTAAAGTATTAAAACAACTGAATGTTGATCTCTACGAACTTCGAAAGGAAGTAGAATTGGCCGTAAAAGACAAAACCGGTAAAAATATTGCCAATATCAATAGTTTACCCTTAACCAAACAGGCAGAAAAAGTAATCAGGGTAACTGTTCTGGAGGCCAAAGCGTTAAAAAGTCCTTTGGTAGAAACAGAGCACCTAATGCTTAGTATTCTTAAAAACAAGGAAAACATCGCTACTCAGATTCTGAATCAATTCGAAATAGACTACGATATATTCCGCAATGAGCTGGGTATGGTCGGCAGTTCTAATCCATCCCCTAGAAGTGAATTTCCGGAAGATGGAGATGATGACTATGATGAAGAAAAAAAGGGTGGTTTTCAACCTTCAAAATCAGGTAAGCCGGCAGTAGGCGGGGCAAAAAGCAAAACCCCGGTATTGGATAATTTCGGAAGAGATATTACCAAGCTGGCAGAAGCAGGGAACCTGGATCCCATTGTAGGCCGTGAAGCAGAAATAGAAAGAGTAAGTCAGATTTTAAGTCGTCGTAAGAAAAACAATCCTATTCTTATAGGTGAACCAGGGGTGGGTAAAACTGCCATAGTAGAAGGGTTGGCTTTAAGAATTGTACAGCGCAAAGTTAGCAGGGTATTGTTCGACAAAAGAGTAATTTCCCTTGACCTGGCCGCGCTGGTTGCAGGTACAAAATACAGAGGCCAGTTCGAAGAAAGAATGAAAGCCATCATGAATGAATTAGAGAAAAACAGAGATGTGATTCTTTTCATTGATGAAATTCATACCATTGTAGGTGCAGGTGGAGCCAGTGGTTCACTGGATGCTTCCAATATCTTTAAACCTGCATTGGCAAGAGGAGAATTGCAATGCATTGGTGCTTCTACACTGGATGAATACAGAATGTACATTGAGAAAGACGGTGCATTAGACAGACGTTTTCAGAAAGTTCTGATTGAACCACCTAGTGTAGATGAAACCATTCAGATTCTTAATAATATCAAATCTAAATACGAAGAGTTTCATAATGTGCACTATGGCGATGATGCCATTGATGCCTGCGTGAAACTGAGTGATCGGTACATGACTGACCGACTGCTTCCAGACAAAGCCATTGATGTAATGGATGAAGTAGGGGCCAGGGTTCACTTGAAGAATATCAATGTACCAGAAACTATTGTTGCGCTGGAAAAGAAAATTGAGGAAGTAAAGCTGGAGAAAAATAAGGTAGTGAAAAGCCAGCGTTTTGAAGAAGCCGCTTCTTTAAGAGATACGGAAAAGAAACTGGGAGAAGAGCTTGAAAGAGCTAAAGCGCAGTGGGAGGAAGAAAGCAAGAATAAAAGATATCCAATAACAGAAGAGCATATTGCTGAAGTTATTTCCATGATGACAGGTATTCCTGTTAAAAGAATGGTGGAAGCAGAAACCGAGAAACTACGCCGCATGAACGATGATATGCGCGGCATGGTAATTGGTCAGGATGAAGCCATTCAAAAAGTAGTTCGTGCCATACAGCGCAACAGAGTTGGTTTAAAAGACCCGAAAAAGCCAATTGGTACCTTTATATTCCTGGGGCCAACCGGAGTTGGTAAGACCGAATTGGCGCGTTCTCTGGCGCGATATATGTTCGATTCTGAAGAATCATTAATCAGAATTGACATGAGTGAATACATGGAGAAATTTACGGTTAGCCGTTTAATTGGTGCACCTCCCGGATATGTTGGATATGAAGAAGGAGGACAGTTAACAGAGAAAGTAAGAAGAAAGCCATATTCTGTTATTTTATTGGATGAAATTGAAAAAGCGCATCCAGACATCTACAATATTCTTTTGCAGGTATTAGACGACGGTCAATTGACAGATGGATTGGGAAGAAAAGTAGACTTTAAGAATACACTTATCATCATGACTTCTAATATTGGCGTTCGCCAGTTAAAAGAATTTGGCGATGGAGTTGGATTTGCAACTGCTACACGTATTCAGAATGCCGAAGAGAACAGCAAAGCCGTAATTGAAAAAGCATTAAAGAAAACTTTCTCTCCTGAATTTCTTAACAGAATTGATGATGTGGTAGTATTTAATTCTTTAACCAAAGAAAACATTTTCAACATCATCGACATCCTAATGAAAGGGGTATCTAAACGTCTTCAGAATTTAGGATTTGAATTGGAATTAACTACTGCTGCCAAAGAGTTTATAGCAGACAAAGGATATGATGTTCAGTTTGGTGCAAGACCCTTACACAGAGCTATTCAGAAGTACCTTGAAGATCCGTTGGCAGAAGAGATTATGAAAATGTCTATCAAGCAAGGAGATGTATTAGTGGCCGATTTTAATACAGAAACCGCTTTACTGGAATTCACATTTAAATCGCGTCAGCCCGAAGAAGCCAACACGAATTCTTAGCAGAAATAAAACTGGTTTAGTTCAGTTGTGATATACAAAAAGCCCGATACCAATTATAGTACCGGGCTTTTTTATTTTAAAATTTTAGCATTGAGCTTCATCATGAAAAACATTGCAGCCAGGTAAAACAAATTACCTGGAACTACCCCAACGATAACTGGCAATCCGAATGCCTGCAAGATCCAGCACCCGGTCTACAACTGTAGCCGCCACTTCTTCGATGGTTTTCGGCTTGCTGTAAAATGAGGGTGTAGCTGGGCAGATGATTCCACCCGCCAACGTAATGGTTTCCATGTTTTTAATATGAATCAGGTTATAGGGGGTTTCCCTAGCTACCAGAATCAGTTTTCTTCTTTCTTTAAGAATAACATCTGCAGCCCTTGTAATTAAGTCGTCACTGATGCCTGCTGCTATTCTACCCATGGTGCCCATACTACAGGGAACAACAATCATGGTATTGTACTGCGCAGAACCGGAAGCAAAAGGGGCATAAAAGTCCTGCTTTCCATAAAATGTGAAAGAATAGTCAGCATAGGATTTGTCTCCGATTTCGGTTTCCCATACATCCTGCGCATTTTTACTCATAACAATACCTACTGCTTCGTATTGGTCCGGGTTGGCTGCCAACTTATCCAGTATACCTTTGGCATAGATGGATCCACTGGCACCGGTTATGGCTATGACTATTTTATGCTTCATACTTACTTAACAAAGCTAGGGAGGAAAGGTTAAAAAAATACCCTCCTGTTTCGGGAGGGTATTTTGCATGCATTAATTAAATCTATTTATACATGATTTCATAGTACTCATGTGCCATTCTGTTACTATCGAACTGGAATCTTACATCACGCATACCATTCTTCATGATTTGTCTCCAGGTATCATGGTCTTCATAATACAATGGAATTATCTGTTGTTCCAGAATTTCGTATGCTTTATTAAGATCGTATTCATCCTGATCATGTGTGGTCATATTTTCATAATCGGCTTTAGGAACCACAAAACCATTATTGCCATGGTTTACGAATTCTGGTATCCATCCATCATCTGTAGAGAAGTTAACAGCTCCATTCATAGCTGCTGTCATACCACTGGTTCCGGATGCTTCTCTGGGCACTCTTGGATTGTTTAACCAAACATCTGCTGCTTGTTTCAAACGTTTACTTAGCGCCAGTTCGTAACCAATAACCACTGCCACATTCTTGTAGTTCTTACTTAAGTGTACCAGATTATTGAACTGCGAAATTGCAGGGTAATCAACCGGATAAGGTTTTCCTGCCCAGATAATCTGTACCGGATACTTAGTATTGCTCAGCATTTTCTCGAAGCGTTCCATGTCGTAGGTAAGCATATCTGCTCGCTTGTAGCCTGCAAATCTTCTTGCCCATACAATGGTTAATACCTTAGGATCAAATACTTTTCCAGTTTGATCGGCCACAATTTCAAATGCACGTTTTTTAAGGAAAGATTTACGATCATCGTATACTTCATCATTACCTTCTTCCATGGCACGATACATTTGTTTGTCGGCCCAATAACGCCAGTTTTGTGCATTGGTAATGGATGTAATAGGACAAATCCCTTCATGGTTCTTCCACATTTCACGGCTTACAACACCATGCAGAGCGGATACCCCGTTTGCTTTTCTGGCAAATCGAAGTGCAGCCAATGAATGATTAAACTGATCGTCGTGCGTCCCCGTTAATTTTCTAACTTCATCAATACTTAGTCCACAGAAATAACTCATTTTATGGCATAGGTATAAATCGTGCTTTTCGTTACCGGCTTCTTCAGGAGTATGGGTAGTAAATACCAGGTGCTCTTTTACTTTTTCAACGCTTTTGAATTTATTCAATAAATAAAAAGCAGAAGAAATACCATGTGCTTCGTTCAGGTGATACACGTCAGGGTTGAAACCCAGCTCATCTATCAGTTTTGCTCCACCCACACCCAACAAAATAAATTGTGCAACCTTGGTTGCCACATTGGCATCATATAAGCGGTGTGTAATTGTCTGAGAAACATAATCGTTTTCAGGTAAATCTGTACTTAGTAAAAACAGGGGAGCACTGTTAAAGGTCTCCGGATTTAAATAATACGCTTTCACCCAAACCGGATGCTCGTGAATCAAAATCTGAAACTTAATTCCGGTATCTTCCAGAAAACTGTAAATCTTTTCCATGAAAGTAACCTGTAGGGTCTGGTCCTGGTTTCTGGCCTGATCATAATAGCCATATTTCCATAGTATACCCACTCCAATCATATTTTGACGCAATTCGTATGCGCTGCGTAAATGCGATCCAGCTAAATAACCCAATCCACCACTGTATATTTTTAAAGGCTGATGTATAGCGAACTCCATAGAGAAATACGCAGCTTTCTTAGCGTATTGCTCATTAATTTGATAAGGTACATGATAACTTCTAAAATTCATTGCTGCTTGTTTGGTTTATAATTGATAGGCAATATAAGGCTAAAAAACGATAATGTAAATTTTACACTAACTAACGTTTATTTAGTTTTTCTTTTTAGGATCTTTTTTTCTGGTATATCGGTCATCAAAATAGCATTTGATACCACGATGATTTCCGCAGCTTCCCTGTTCTTTAATTCTGAGTTGATTGGAGGTAAAAATAAAATCAATCAAACAAGGATCTCCATTCTTGGAATAGAGTCCTTCCATGGGTTTAGCTAATTTAAATTCTCCCTTCAGTTCACCTTTGCATGCGCCGTTCGATTTCTCAAATAAAATAAAGAAGAGATAATGATTTTCATCTTTACCATCTCTTACCGATACATAGTTGTTCTTGTCTTTGATATAATCTCCGCTTAGTTTATTTAATCTGGGTAATGTATCCAATGGATTTATAACCGCAGTTTTTGCAGGGTCTTCATTGGAATCATTAATAACTACCATAAAAAAACCAGCATCATTGTAAACCCAGCCGGCCCTTGAAAACAATAATTCATTATTGTTGCCCATTTTTTCCCTGCTGATTAAAAATGTGGGTTCTTTATTAATATTAAGAGACCTGTGATAACCCGACTCTTCTACATTATTTAATAATTCCTTGCTGCCCAGAAATTTGTTTTTATTGTCCGTAACAATTACTGCCAGCCTTTTTTTCTTTTTATTTTCTTTAATTACAAATAGTAAATAATTTTCTTTTTCCTTTTCAATGATTCCTACTGGAGACAGGGTATAAATTTTGGTTTTACCCATTATATTACTCAATGCCGTATCTGGGTAGAACTGCTGAAAGACCTCTTTTGCTATGCTAAGAGTATCCGCATTTTTATCCAGATTGGTATCTGATACACTATAGGGTAAGGAAAGGGGTTTAAACACACTCAGGAAATCCTTTTGGTCCACATTTGTTTTGCCGGATAAATCAATGGGGGCATCTGAACAGGAGCCCAGCAGGCAAATGCAACAGAGGATGATTAATTGATTACGCCACTTCATTCAGAGTATATTTTTATAAAAATAAGTGATTTGAAGTTTGCGGGGGAAAAGTTTGCAAGAAAACGGATCTTTTTTTAGATTTGTCTAAAATAAAATTTAGGCATGTCTTTAACTTCTTCTGAAGAAAACTATATTAAAGCCATTTTTCAGCTTCAGGTGAAAGATGGGATGGTTAGCACCAATGAAGTAGCCGCAGTATTGCAAACATCTGCTGCTTCTGTAACAGATATGCTTAAGAAACTGAAGACCAAGAAATTGCTGGTGTATGAAAAATACAAGGGATTTAAACTAAATGGCGAGGGGAGAAAGCTGGCCTTAATGGTATTAAGAAAACATAGGTTATGGGAAACTTTTCTGGTAAAAATTTTGCATTTTAACTGGGATGAAGTACACGAAGTGGCAGAGCAATTGGAACATATTCAAAGTCAGCAGCTCATTGATCATCTGGATGATTTTTTAGGTAATCCGGCTTTTGATCCACATGGAGACCCCATTCCGGATGCTACTGGTAAAATGCCTTTTCAATCTCAGATGAATCTGAACAAATTTCCTTTTCAAATTAACGGAGAAGTAACTGCAGTAGGTAGTCAGTCGCCTGACATTCTTTCTTTGCTGGAACACAAAAAAATAACCATTGGTGCCCGAATAAAAGTTTTGCAGCGTTTTGCCTTTGACAACTCATTTGAAATCCAAATTAACAATAAAGAGCAGGCTCATATTAGTGCTCAGCTGGCTGAACAGATTTATGTAAAAAAATTATAGCATGAGAGTTAGTAATGCAGAACAATCGCTTAGCGAAGTTCATGAAACTGTTGACACGACTGTACCCAGAAAAGGGTGGAAGCGGATACTTGCCTATATTGGCCCAGCTTATCTGGTAAGTGTAGGATATATGGATCCCGGCAACTGGGCCACTGATTTACAGGGTGGGGCCAAGTTCGGGTATCAGCTTATCTGGGTGCTATTGATGAGTAATCTGATGGCACTATTGCTTCAAAGTTTAAGTGCCAGATTGGGTATTGTAAGGAGAAGAGACCTGGCTCAGGCCAACAGAGAAACCTATCCGCCCTTTGTTAATTTCTGCCTTTATGTACTGGCAGAATTGGCCATTGCAGCCTGCGATCTGGCCGAAGTGTTGGGTATGGCAATTGGTATTCATTTACTCACAGGTTTACCCATTTTATGGGGAACAATCATTACGGTATTAGACACTTTTCTCTTTTTATTTCTACAACGTTGGGGAATAAGAAAACTGGAAGCTTTTATTATTGCACTTGTGGCCATTATTGGAGCTTCCTTTCTAGTACAGATATTGATTGCCCAACCTGCAGTTGGTGATGTGGTAGGAGGATTAGTACCGGGTATGTTGCACGATGGCGCCTTATATATTGCCGTAGGTATTATTGGAGCAACTGTAATGCCACATAATCTGTACCTCCACTCGGCATTGGTACAGACCAGAAAAATTAATCCGGATAAAAAGGGGATTAAAACCGCATTGAAATACAACCTGATAGACAGTACCATTGCCCTCAATGCCGCTTTTCTGGTGAACACGGCCATTCTGGTACTGGCCGCAACCGTGTTTTACAAGACAGGCAATACAGAAGTTGCCAAAATTCAGGAAGCTCATCATTTATTAGAACCTCTTTTGGGATCATCTATTGCTCCGGTACTGTTTGCCATTGCCTTAATTGCTGCTGGCCAGAGTTCAACCGTGACCGGAACCATGGCAGGACAGATAGTAATGGAGGGATATTTGCATTTAAGAATCAATCCATGGTTACGTCGTTTATTAACCAGACTAATTGCCATAGTACCTGCTCTGTTGGTCATTATGATTTATGGGGACGAAAAAGTGGATGATCTATTGATTTTCAGTCAGGTTATCTTAAGTATTCAATTGGGATTTGCCGTAATTCCATTGATCCATTTTGTGAGTGACAAGACTACCATGGGAGATTTCGTTATTGGAAAGAAGACGCAGATTCTTGCCTGGCTGGTAGCATTAATCCTGGTTTTTCTTAACGTAAATCTGGTTGTAGAGGAAGTGTCCGCCTTATTTCACAGCGGTGTTTCCTTTTGGGTGAAAACCGCAGTTATAGTAGCCATTCTGGGATTTATCTGGTTGTTTTTAATGATGACCTTTTATCCAATCGCTTCAAAAAAGCGAAGACTGGCCAAAGATACTTTGTACGGAGATGCCATGCAATTGGATAATCTGGAAGTAAAGAAAATCCAAAAAATTGCCATTGCCCTTGACTTTACCAATGCAGATGAAAAACTCATTGCCCACGCCTTGTCTCAAGGCAACGAGATTGTATCGTACCAGCTGATTCATATTGTTGAAAGTGTGTCTGCAAGATATTCCAAAGACTCAAGTGACGACGCTGAAACCAGAAAGGACAAGGAAAGATTACAGAATTATGTTGACCAGCTAAGATCCAAAGGGCTGAATGCTAGCGGACATGTAGGATATACCCATAGGGTAACTGAGATTGTTCGACTGGTGGAAGAATTGGGTTCAGATATGCTGGTTATGGGAGCTCATAGGCATAGCGGATTAAAAGACTATATATTTGGAGAGACTATTGAGGACGTAAGGCATAAACTGACCATTCCTGTTCTAATTGTGAATGTTTCTTAAAACCAGATTCCCCAATAAATAATATATTTGCCGACTGAATACATCAAAAACAGAAACTATGGCCCAAAAAATTAAAGTTGCCAATCCGGTAGTAGAATTGGATGGAGATGAAATGACAAGAATTATTTGGAAGTTCATTAAAGACAAATTGATTTTACCCTATCTAGATTTAGATATTAAGTACTACGACTTAGGTATGGAATACCGCGATGAAACCAATGATCAGGTTACTATTGATGCGGCAAATGCAATTAAGCAATATGGCGTTGGAATTAAATGCGCTACCATTACACCAGACGAACAACGTGTAAAAGAATTCAATCTGAAACAAATGTGGAAGAGCCCTAACGGAACTATCCGAAATATTCTGGATGGTACCGTTTTCAGAGAACCCATCGTTTGTTCAAACGTACCCAGATTGGTACCTAACTGGACAGCCCCTATTTGTATTGGCCGTCATGCATTTGGAGACCAGTATCGTGCTACTGATTTTGTTACAAAAGGCAAAGGAAAACTAACTGTAAAATTTGAAGGAGAGGACGGAACTGTTCAGGAGTTTGAAGTGTATAATTTCAAAGGTGATGGCGTGGCTTTAGCTATGTACAATACCGATGAGAGTATCAAAGGGTTTGCGCGCGCTTGTTTTAATCAGGCTTTAATTAAGAAATGGCCTTTGTATTTATCTACAAAGAATACTATTTTAAAGAAATACGACGGTCGCTTCAAGGATATTTTTGAAGAGATTTATCAAAATGAGTTCAAACAATCATTCACTGAAGCCGGTATTACCTATGAACATCGTTTAATTGATGATATGGTTGCTTCTGCTTTAAAATGGAACGGCAATTTTGTTTGGGCATGTAAAAACTACGACGGAGACGTTCAAAGTGATACGGTTGCTCAGGGATTTGGCTCTTTAGGCTTAATGACTTCTACACTAGTTACTCCTGATGGAAAAGTAATGGAAGCAGAAGCAGCCCACGGAACCGTTACCAGACATTACAGAGAACACCAAAAAGGAAATCGCACTTCAACCAATCCAATCGCATCTATTTTTGCATGGACTCGTGGTTTGGAATTCAGAGGTAAGCTAGATAGCAATCAGGATTTAATTAACTTCTGCCAAACGCTTGAAAAAGTATGTGTGGATGTAGTTGAATCCGGAAAAATGACCAAAGACCTAGCGGTATGTATTTACGGTAATAAGGTAAATCATGGTGAACATTATTTGTATACAGAAGAATTCTTAGACGCAATTGATGCTGAATTAAGCAAGCGTTTAGCAAAATAATTCATTGGTTCACCCCAATAAAAATCCCGGAAGTAGTTTTTACTTGCCGGGATTTTTTATTAGACTGCAATAAGCAGTGTATTCTCTTAACTAAGACACTTCTACCCAGGTATGGTCGGCTAATAATTTTACAGAAGATACAAATTGTTTAAAAGGTCCGCTAGCGCCCCATTCCTGAGGTGCTACCAATGAAAGGATATGTGAGCTATCTCTTTTCTCATATAAATGATAAACCTGACCAATTTGAGGTTTAAAATTCAGTTTGGCTTCATATATCATCATACTCAGTTCCTTGCGTTTCCGAATCTCCTGGGCCTGACGTGCCAGTAATTCAATCTGCTGCCTTATCTGGTCTAATTGCATATTAGTCTGGTCTTCCATAGCACTTAATGCTTTATGCTTAATAACCCCTTCTTTGGTTGGCCTTATGGCAACTCCGGCTACAGAAGATGAATAGGGTAACACACTTAACTGCTTATGGTATAATTCTATATTCCGATAGTTTTTTCCCTTCTCATCCGTTCCTTCCTGGGTAATCCGCATATATCCGTTTGGCAGAATCTCATGAGTTACAACCAATACAGTAAGTGCGTTTTTATAAAAAACAACAGAGAGTGTTGAGGAATTAACAATTACAGATTTAATTTCATCAGCAAGTTGATTGTCTTCCAGCTTTTGCAAAGAATCATTTGGAAAAACCTTATACTGAGTGTAGAATGCTTCATTATCAAGACTAACCCAGTTAATACTGAAGCTTAATGCCTGACCATTTTCTATGCTTTCTATTTTATAGTTGCCACTTTTAGGCGCAATTCCCTTCTGGAAATCACACTTTTCAGGAAACAACTGCCAGCTGGCCAGAAAATTATACGCTTGTACCATGATGCCCCTTATTCTACAGTAAAACCAAAATTCAGATTACCCCAAAGTATTTGTACCATTCCATTACCACTGATACTGTAAATCAGTTTTTCTGCAGATTCCGAATTGGTAGCAAGCTTTGCTTCAACACGTAATGCATCTTCTGCTTCTTTGTATTGAAATGCGCCCCACTGTTTCCAGATCTTATTGAAAATAACGGTTGCGCCAGATTCTTTTTGTAGCAGGAAGAGTGCGTATTTACCTGCGGGCAAAGTATTCCCGTTAATTTTAAGATCCTTTGAAGTTTCAAAAACAGTTGCATCATTGGCACCTGCACGCCATATTTTGTTTAGCATTGGCTCCACGTCTTTTCCTGGTGTTCTGCCTTTTAATGAAGGCTGACCATATTTAATGGAGATTTCTGCTCCATTTTCAAGTTTCGCTTTCACTTCGGTAGCCGGACTTGGCTTAGGATTGTTTTGGGCAAAGCCAAAAGCACTGATAAGCGCAAGACTTGCCACGAATAGTAATTTTTTCATGATAATTGTTTAACATTAAATAATACAAATAGTTCAGTCTAATTTACAACAACAAAGTCAGGTTTTTGAATTAGTGTTGTTTGATAGCGGAACCTTAAATTAGTTGAAAGACTTATATTCCAGGGGCTCATGGATTCAACAACTTTGGGGAAGAAATAAGCTTTAAGTTCAATGGTGCCAAAAACCAGGTTTTCATTACGGGTTCTTACTCCGCTTCCGAAAGCACTGTACAAAGCTCCATTTTCTGGGTCTGAAGCAGAAAGCTTTAAATAAGTTAAATTAGAAAATACAAATGGAGCAAAATTAAAACCAGCCAGTTTAAAAGTATTATAAAACACCGTTTCAGCATTAACCGTAATTCTTGCTGTACCATCTATTCTTGTATTTCTGATTCGGGGAATTCCGAAAATACTGGACACCCTCAACGGATCATTTAAGCGGATAAATTTTTGTACAGTAATGCTCCCGCTAATAAAGTGTCGCATAAACCAGTTTTTACTTTTCAACTGTTTTAATGGAGTAATTAATTCCAGGCTGGTTAAAGCAGACAAATCCTCTGGTTTATGCTGATTGATGTATCCGCCCGCTTTTATGGTATAATTTAAAAAGGCCTTTTTTGAATTGAAATAACTTCGCTGGTATTCTGCACCAAAATACATTCTGGAAATATCCTGTCTGTCTGCCCATCCTCCGGTGAAAGTTAAACTGAAGCCTTCCGGTAAATCCTCATTTCTTCCGAAACCGTAAATAAAATTGGTATGGTAGAAATCTCTTTCGAACATGGTATAGGAAAACAACACTCCTGTAATATCATTGTAACGGCTATCGTAAATAAACTTCAGCGTGTCGGGCCTTTCCGTAAAATACCTGTGAACTATCCGGCCCGAGAGAATGCTTCTTTTTCTTATACCTAAATTATCCAGCATTCTTTCTTTTGCTCCTAAACTATAGCCCAGCCACAAGTCTGCATTATAATATCCGTATTTCAACTGCTGCTGGTATATATTGGCTGCTGTATAACTATTACTTGTATTATTTACAGAGAGTTCAAAGCCTCCTGTATAAGGATGATAGGGGCTTACCAGTGGTAAATCACCTCTTATAAAATAAGCATTTTCTTCTCTTCTTCCTGAGTTAAAAGCAGGATTCTCCGTCTGGAAACCAGCAGCAATATTTAAAAAACTTCCGCCTATATTTCTGGCAAGAAATTCAAATCCGTAACCATATCTGGGACTTCTTTTGGTATCGAAAAACTGTCGAATCCGCATTCGGTTTCCTGAGCCGAAAACATTGTCATTGTTAAGTTCAACATCCAGCAAATTGGTATTAAACTCCGGAACACTACCTCCAATCGGGAATACGTCTTTTACCAAAACCATTACGTCTACTTCATCCTGATTATTCTGAATGGGTATTATAACAATGGTTGCATCCTGAATGAAACTAAGATCTCTCAGATATCTGATATTATCTGAAAACAAGTCTGGATCTACTCTTTCTCCAGCCTTGAAAAATAAATTTTTTCGAATAACCGGATAACGGGTAGGAGTGTGCAAGGAATTACCTAGCCGGTTTAAATAATTATTTCTGGTAATTGAAGTGTCAGTCAGCAGCTTATTAAAGCCAAGTTTATTTACATAAACATATCTGATAAATTTGCCCTCATAAGGTTCAAAATCAATTGCATTTTTTGTTGCTTCCTGCATAGGAGTGCCCTGAACAGGTATTGGATTATTCACTGAAATAGACTGTACTACTTTATTAAATAATCTTCGGGTTGTTGTAATACTATCCTGAGTCTGATTGTTTCTTTCCTGTGCATAGATTGTGCTGCATACACAAAAAATGCATAAAATCATTGTTATATATCCTTTTTTTAGCATTCTCAACACCTCCATTAGTTCTTCAGTAGAACAATCAAACTGTTTCTTGTAGTGGTACTACTACAAATTACAAATAAGTGCAAATAATTCGTCAGCAACGCATATTTAATTTTAAATTGAGAGTATATAAATGAATTTATTAAATGAAAAGCAATAATCCATTTAAATTATATTCAGGATTAGGGATTTCTATTTTTCTGGTTTTACTCGTTGGGTATTTTTCAATAGACACGCTCAATAAACAAGTAGAAAAGACAACCCATTTAATTAAAATAAAAAAATCAATCAGCGATGTTCAGGATTTGCAATACAATATTGTACAAATGCGCTCAGCCCGTTTTAACTATTGGATAGATGGAAATGAAGGCGATATTACTAATTATGAGCTAACTGCCTCTGCCATAAAACCCATACTTGTAAAATTACACCTGGAATTAACCCAGGATATCAGCCTGAATAATAAAGTCAATTCACTGGATACAGCATTAACTGCACTGAATTTGTATTGGGGTAACAACGGAAAAATTTTATCCGGCCAATCCAGAAATACATTACAGGAAATTGCGGATACAGAGGAAGCTGCTGTTCAAAAAGTCTTGCTTTTAACAGATGAGTTAAAACGTTCCCTGATATTTGAACTGGATGCAACGGAGAATAGTATCAAGGAATCGTTTTCGGTATCAACCAAAATAATCGTTGGGGGTGTTATACTTCTGATAGCAATTGTATTAATACTGGTAAATGCAGTAGTAGCTACGTTAAAGAGCAGATTCAGATCGGAGAGAAGATTAAAGGAGACCGTAGCTAAGATGGAAGATATTAATCAGGTAGCAACGGAAAAAATAAACTGCTGGAAGGGGTTAGCTATATCAATGATCATATTCAAAAATCCAATTCACTTTTTACTTTATCAACCAATGTAATCAGATCGGTTGTTGGCTATCTGGAAGTACCGGCTGGTGTTATCTATATTAAAAACGAAAAATCCAATTCTTTGGAAATGACCGCAGGCGTAGCCATTTCTTCAGATGCAAAAATCGGATTCAGGATAGGAGAAGGTATAATTGGCAATGCAGCCTTGCAGAGAGAGGCAGTTAGTATTTCGGATGTTCCCGGAGATTACTGGCATGTTGAAACCGCATTGGGCGATATGACTGGTAAGGGAGAAATTCTTTGTATGCCCCTTTGGCTGGATAATGAGTTAAAAGGATTAATTGAATTAGGTATTTTTGGTAAGTTCTCTGCACATCAGAAAAATTTACTGGAGAATATTGCCCATAACGTTGCAACCGCAATACAGGCCGAACAGGCAAGAGCAAAGATTAATGATTTGTTGGCAGAAGTGCAAGAGCACAAGGAGAGCCTGGTTAAACAGCAGGAAGAATTAAGACAGACGAATAACGAACTGAGCAGACAGGCAAAAGAATTACAGGAGACAAGCAAATACAAGTCTGAATTTCTTGCCAATATGTCTCACGAACTCAGGACACCTTTGAACAGCGTTTTAATACTGGCCAAATTGCTTGCAGATAACAATCCAAGGAATCTTACAGAAAAGCAAATTGAATACGCTAGTATTATTCACAGATCCGGCTCAGATTTACTGAAGCTTATTAATGATATTCTAGACCTTTCAAAAATTGAAGCAGGTAAAATTGACCTAACCATTGAAGAAACTCAAGTTGATAGTATCATCAGGGATTTACAACAATTGTTTTCGGTAGTTGCTTCACAAAAAAATATAGACTTTACGATCAGTAAAAATCCGTATTTACCCGGCACTGTTAAAACAGATGTTTTAAGGCTTGAACAAATAATAAAGAACCTTTTATCAAATGCGTTTAAGTTTACTCCTGAAAATGGCAAGGTTTCTGTACTTTTCAATGTACTGGAACATCCTGATGGAAAGAGAATCAGTATTCAGGTAAAAGATTCAGGAATTGGAATTTCAGCAGAAAAGCAAAAGTTAATATTCGATGCCTTTCAGCAGGCAGACGGTTCTACAAGCCGGAAATATGGCGGAACCGGATTAGGCTTATCAATTAGCAAGGAATTAGCCAGATTACTTGGGGGTGAAATAATGGTAAGCAGTACAGAAGGTCAAGGAAGCGAATTTACTGTAATTGTTCCTGTTGAAACTTCAGGTCTACAAAATCAGTTTACAGAGGAATTGAAAACAGTAGCTGCACCTGAATTGAGTAATATTCAGGAACAAACAAAAGTGTCCGATGACAGGAACCAGCTTACCGACAATGACGAAGTAATCTTAATTATAGAGGATGATGAAAATTTTGCAACCATTGTAAGGGATTTTGCCAGAAACAAAAACTTTAAAACAATAGTTGCACTAAGCGGGGATGAGGGATTATTCTATTCCAGAAAATATAGGCCCAATGCAATTATACTCGATGTTCAATTACCCATACTGGATGGCTGGTCGCTGCTTAAGATTCTGAAAGATGATCCGGAGACCAAACAAATACCTGTTCATATTATATCTGCATTCGATGACAATCGATTTAATTCAGGGGGAGCACTGGCTTATGTAAAAAAGCCAATTAATCTGGAAGGATTGAATCTTGCATTCAATAAAATCAGCGCTTATATAAAACAAAATTTTAAAAACGTACTATTGGTTTCTCCAGACTACTTCAATGACAATAAAGTTGATTCAATTTTTCAGCAGAAACTAAAATCAGTCAATTTTTACAACGCCAATAGTATTCATGAAGCAAGAACAATTACCGAGAATAAGCATATAGACTGTGTTATTGTAGATTTAGGCAACCAATTGAAATTGGGGATTGAAGCATTACAGGAATGGCGAAGTGTATTACAGAATAAAAAAATACCATTCATATTACTAATAGATAATGATGTACCTGCTGCTGAAGAGGATTTGCTAAAACCTTTTGCTGAAGCAATTATTCGTAATGACCTATCTGTAAACGACAATCTGATTACTGAATTGGACTCCTTTTTATATCAGTTAAAAAGATCAGAGAAAGCAAATGCTCAAAGCTCTGATATCATTTCTGACTTAAAGAATCTAAAGGGTTTCAAAATTCTAATTGTGGATGATGATATGAGAAATGTGTATGCATTAAGTACCGCAATTGAATCAGAACATGCAGATATTATTTCTGCTGCTGACGGAAAAGAATCTTTGGACATGTTAAAACAACATACAGATACCAATTTGGTTTTAATGGATATTATGATGCCTGAAATGGATGGATATGAAGCAATGAAGAGGATAAGAAATGAATTAAATCTTAAAGAATTACCAATTATTGCTTTAACTGCCAAAGCCATGGAAGGAGACAGAGAGAAGTGTATTGCTTCCGGGGCATCCGATTATATAACCAAACCGGTTGATATTCAAAAGCTAATAGCCATGATGAAATCCTGGCTGTCTAAATAAAGATAATAATAATGAATCAGTTGGCTAATAATGATAACTTTTTAATCTTACTGGTAGATGACAGGCCAGAGAACCTGATTGCCCTGGAAGAGATTTTATCTCAGCCAGGAAGATCATTTATAAAGGCAAGTTCAGGTAATGAAGCATTAAAACTGGCTTTAAAACATGAGAATATTGGATTGGTCATGTTAGATGTTCAGATGCCTGAAATGGATGGATTTGAAGTTGCCAGAATGCTTCAGTTAAATAAAAAAACCCAACACCTCTCTATTATATTTGTAACAGCCATTAGCAAAGAAGAACAATTTGTTTTAAAAGGATTTGAAGAGGGAGCGGTTGATTATTTACAAAAGCCATTGGATATTAATATAACCAGGGCTAAAGTAAAAGTATTTGAAAGACTCTATTTTGCGCAGCAGCGTTTAAAGCAAAGTGTATTAGAAACCGAACTGGTTAATAAGCAGCTGGAAAGATTTGTATTTATTGTTTCTCACGATTTAAAATCTCCAGTTGCAACCATTGCCATGCTGGCTGATATGATGCAGAAAGAAGATATCGTTAAAAACGAACCTGAGCTACTGGAGAATACTTCAATCATATACAACTCAGCCTCGCGATTAACCGGAATGATTGAATCTATTTTGGATTATTCCAGAAAAAGCCTGAATGAACAGGTTGTTGAGGAAGTGAATGCATACGAACTTGTGAATGAAATTGTTAAGATGCTTTCATTGAAACCCAATACGCAACTGCATATTGATGAGAATTTGCCAACCTTTCAAACCCGTAAAATTAAATTGCAACAGGTTTTTCAAAATTTATTATCTAATGCCATTAAATACAATAATAATCCCAATCCTGCACTAAACATTGGCCTGCATAGTTCTAATGCAGAGTTTTATACATTTTACGTGAAAGACAATGGACAAGGAATTTCAAGGCAAGATCAAAATAGAATATTCAAATTGTTTGAAACCACCGAAAATAAATCAACCGGGGAATCCAGTACCGGCGTCGGATTAAATTTATTGAAAATGCTGGTGGAAGAACAGGGTGGTAAAATTAAACTGGAAAGTAATCCTGAAACCGGGAGTACTTTTTATTTTGAATGGAGAAAATAAATTATTTTTTCAAAGCCATCCAGGCATAACCAACAATCATTGAAAAAACAGAACTTACCAGCACAGCCAACTTGGCAATATCCTGTGTAGCTGTTTCAGAAAAAGCCAGCATTGAAATAAAAATACTCATGGTAAATCCAATACCTGCTAAAATACCTGCCCCAATCATCTGATGCCAATTGGTTAGATTGGGTAATTGGGCCCATTTCCTTTTAACCATCCAATAAGAGGCAAGGCAAATCCCCAATGGTTTTCCTAAGAACAAACCGGCAATTATTCCGGCTGAAAAAGAATTGTTAAGCGCTCCAATTCCTGACTCTGGAAAAACAATGGCCGTATTGGCCAGGGCAAACAAAGGCATGATAATAAAATATACCGGCGTATGAAATTTAATTTCCAATTCAGGCAGCTTGCCTACAGGGATGGTAAAGGCAAATAATACACCTGCAACAGTTGCATGTATGCCAGAATTAAACATGGTGTACCATAAAGCAATACCCAGTGCCCAGTTGTACCAACCCAGTTTTACTTTATTTTTTTGAAGTGATAATAAGACCAGCATAATAAGCCCACTCAACAACAGGTAAAAAAGTTTTAATTGACTGCCATAAAAGAGGGCAATTACCACAATAGCTCCCAGATCGTCAATAATGGCCAGTGCTGTAATAAATACTTTTAAAGCAACCGGCACCCGGTTTCCCAATAGGGAAGCGATACCCAGGGTAAAAGCAATATCAGTTGCCATTGGAATGGCCCATCCGCTTGTATACTCGGTTCCTCTGGAGAACTGAGTATAAATGATTGCCGGAATAATCATTCCCCCAATGGCAGCTGCAACCGGTAAAATAGATTGTTTAATCGAGGCTAGCTCACCGATTACCAGTTCGCGCTTGATTTCCATCCCTGCCAAAAAGAAAAATGCAGCCATCAACAAATCGTTAATAACTACAATGATTGAATTGGGTAAATGAAAAAATCCCCATTCAAAAGCATGTTGCTGAGAACCATCAATGCTCAGTTGAAAGAATCGGGTGTAAACTTCTGAAATACCGGGTATATTGGAAAGAACCAATGAAAGAAGGGTAGCCAGCAATAAACTGATACCAATAGAACGGCTATCGTGTATGAATACCTTTAAGGGTTCAATGATAATTTTCCGGACTATTTTTCTCGCAGCCATATAATTTATTTAAAAATAAGCAGATCAAACTTTGATTTCGGTCTTATATTTTCAAGCCATTTAAATCCCCTGATTTTCAAGTCTTCATGATTGGTGTTACGCATAGGATAGGTAGTTCCTTCCAGGTTTCGCAAAAAAACTACCTTCTGGGGTTTACTATCTTCAAAAAATACATCAATAATATCTGCAGTTGATTTGTTTACCCCAATGAAATTCTTTTCTTCATCCAGCGCGTAATAAACATTTTCCGCATTTCCCTTTGCCCGCATATCATGAATTTTCCCATCCAGAAAATTGGCATTGATAGTAGTGCCTTTCAATTGATTATAATAATCAGCGCTGTCTACTTTATTAATAGCCATACTATTCTCAAATACATACAAACGTTCCGGTTTCTTGTTTTTTATAAAAAGATAAATGGTGTCTCCGGTTATCTGATTCTCCTGTGCCCATACAATCGGCTTCTTGAACAAACGGAATACGCTGTCTTTCAATGAATAAAAAAGACTATCCCCCGTTGCCTGAAGGGAGTCTGAAAATATTTTTACATTGTAGTAGGCCTCAAAGAATTTATCAGCACTGTCTTCTTCGTCTTTGGGAATAAGCTTGGTCTGTTTTGAAATGGAATCTAACCCGGAAGCATCCCGAATCTGAGGAACAACACGTTTCTTGGTAAGATCGGAAAGCCTGGCTGAATAAAGGGTATCGGCAGCAATATAAATGGTATCTGCCCCTTGCTTAATTAGCAACAAGGGTTTTTGCGTAGCTACCATTGAATTGGTTTTTTTATTGGTACGGATATTATTGGCAATCATGTCAAATCCCTGAGCAGTATCCTTGCTTTTATACACTGCGTTACCTCTGAATTCTCCCAAACCGGTTGAATCATCAAATGCCATATCATCTGCTGTGAATATGGCGCTACTATCCTCAATAACAGATCTTTTGTAAAGTTCAGCCTTCTTATTCTTCATATCATAAAACCCTTCCCGGGTTTTAATAGTACGCTTGTCTTTGTTATTATACACAACTGTGGGAGCCGTAAATGTGGCAATTTCTGTGCTGGTATTGTACTGTAGGGTATCCGAATTAATTTTATTATCCGGATCAACCATCACCACTTTCTTTTTAAAAATCACATCCTTGGTATCCCCGTAATAATATCCTTCGGTACTGGTTAGTGTGGATTTCTTGTTCACCAGTTTTCCGCCTTTTAAGTAAGTGCCAATTTTTACAGTAGCATCATATTCAAGTTCATCGGTGGTTAGCGTTCCTTCTCCATCCGTTAATCTTACCTTTTTTTGCAAATAGGCTTTTTTCTCCTTGCCCAGGTATTTTAAATACTGCGCATAGGTATGAATACTGTCTGCATCGTTAATATGAACGTTTCCAAATGCCTCCAATATATTCAGTTGCCTGTTCAACACAGCACTATCTGCATAAAAAAGCACTTTGTCCTGCTTTACAATAACATTTCCAACCAGAGACACAAACTCATTGATTGAATCTAATTTCTGGTAGTTGTATTTCAGGGCTGATAGAATATCAATTTTTTTCCCTCAGGAGCAAGTGAGTCGGAGGGTAGTCTTTGTGCCAATAAATTGCTGTACAAACAAGTAATGCTTGCCAGAAGGATTAGCCAGCCTTTCATTTACTGATTATCTTTAATAGTATCTGCCAATGGTTTCATTAAAGGCCCGGTTTTGTCCTTTTTGCCAAATACCGAAATATTCACATAGCGTTTAGGGTGCAACCTTAAATCATCCACCAGGATGTTTGCACTTTTAATGGTATTATTAAGGTTGTTATACAAGGTGGGATCATTCAATAATTTGCCCATGCTGCCCTTATCAGAATTAATCTTATCAACAACAGTATTCAGATTGGCCACTGCTGTCTTTAATTGATTTATTGAACCTGCCAGATCTGCTTTGGCTAAATTATCAGATGCTTTGGCTACATTCCCCAATGTCTGTGTAATTTTTTCATTATTATCAGACAGGTTTTTAGTGAATTTATTCACGTTATTCATGCTTTGGGCAATACTGCCAGTCTGTTGATTCAGCATTTGTTGTAAGGAAGCAGAGGATGCAACCAGGCTTTCAGTTGTCTTATTAACATTGGCAATAACAGACTGCAGATTATTTTTAGTTTCAGGATCAAAAAATGGTGTTGATATTCTTCAAAACCTCATCCAGCGACTGTATAGTTTTTTCTAATTGAGCTGTAACAGGGGTTACTTTATCCATTATACCACTTAACATGCCTTTAGTTTCTGCCGTTTGCAAAGTATCTCCTTCCTGCAAATAGGTTTTCTGATCTCCTAACTGAATATCAATACTTGGGGTGCCAAGAGGATTTTCGCGAATTACCGCTACAGAATTCACAGGGATATTATAATGATCGGTTAATTTAATGGAAACAATAATGGAAGCAATATTGGGGTCAGCATTCTCAATATCAGCTACCGCGCCTACCTGAAAACCTTTCACGTATACAGGGTTGGAAATTTTTATTCCCTTGGTTTCTGAATAGACTGCATATAAATAATTGCCGGTTTTCAGCAAGGTTTTACCTTTCAGAAAATTAAAACTCAGTATTAGCAGAGTGATGGCAACCGCCGTAAGCGCTCCAACCTTGGTTTCATTCGATACAGTCATTGAAAAGAATAATTTATGGCTGGTACAAATTTAAGGTACTTCAGCCGTTAATCGAATATTACCTGTTACCTGTTGAAGTCGTAAGTTGCTTCTCAAGGGAAAACTTATAGCGTTTCACTGCTTTTATAATGACTTCACAAATTTCTTTCTGCCCTTCTTCACTGTTTAAATAGTCTTCTTCTTCAGGATTGGATATAAAACCAGTTTCAACTAATACGGCAGGCATATTCACCGCATGCAAAACAAATATACCCTCGTTTCGCTGTTTGGCTTCGCGGCTGATACGCCCCACTTTTTTAAACTCATCTTCAATGGTAAGCGCCAGGTCTGCACTGCGTTGAAAATAAGTTTGCGTTTTCATGCTCAAAAGCATCATTTTGGCAGGATCGTTTTGTTCAAAGAGTTTTCTTTCCTGTTCAGTTGCGCTATCCATGGCAAAATCATCTCCCTGACTCAATGCCTTCATTCTGCCGCTGGTCTTGTTAACATTGTAAATAAAAGTTTCGGTTCCTTTGGCAGGATTAGGAGTGTACCAGGTTCTGTAATCCTTAACCTGTTTAGTGTATTTCTTTTTCTTTTTTCCCTTCCCTTTATATGCCGTAACGGTTTTATAACCAACAAATTCCGTTTGTTTAATAGGTCTGGCACTGTTAACGTGAATACATAAAAACAAATCTCCCTTTGCCTGATTGGCAATTTCAGCTTTCCTAACCACATCGTCATATACATCGGTGGTTCTTGTCATTATGATATCAACATCGGGAATTTCCTGGCGCATCATTTTCTCCAGTTTCAAAGAAATGGCAAGACATAAATCTTTTTCTGTTGAGTATCTACCCTTTGCGCCAACATCGGTTCCTCCGTGCCCTGCGTCAATTACAATTCTTCTAAGGGGTTGTTTTTGCTGAGTTCCTGGCTTTTTATCTGTAAACGAAGCGAACAGAATAAAAGAAAAAGTTAAGCAGAACCAAGCAGCAATATATCTCTTAATCATATCATTTTCATTAAGGAATCAGACTTAAAATTCTATTTACACAGTTTTAGACCTTAATTTTGTCAACAGCACCATGAACAGAATTAGTAAAATTAACGTAAAATCAAGGCTGGCTATTGTTCTGTTCCTTTTTTTAGGGATATTCCTTCATTTACCCTCTGAAATGGTTGCACAGTCTACTTTAAAGGGAAGTGCTCAAACCCTTAAGGATACTGCATCTAAGAAGAATTTAACAGACAGCATTAAGATTAAAACTGATACGTTAAAAATTTCCAAAGATTCTATTGATGCCCCCATTAAATACAATGCAGAAGACTCAGGAGTACTGGTGATTTCTACACGGGAATTCTTTTTATACGGAAAGGCAAAAGTGGACTATTCTGACCTGAAATTAGACGCGGCAACCATCAAATACGACCAGCGGAGCCAGATGGTACAGGCTTATGGCTCAAAGGATTCTACAGGAAGTCCGGCCAGTAAACCTCAATTTATTCAGGGAGAAATGAAATCGATTAGTGATACCATTTTTTATAACATGAAATCCGGTAAAGGATTAACGAAAAATACTTTTTTTCAGGAGGGGGAGATTTATGTGAATGCAATCGATTTAAAAAAAATAAGTACTACTGAAGTATACGCCAAAAGAGCCCGTTTTACTACCTGTAATCTGGATGTGCCACACTACAATTTCAGAACCAGTAAAATGAAGATCATCAATAATAAAATGGGGATAGCGGGTCCTTCCTTTCCTGAATTTGAAGGGGTCCCAATGCCAATTGGAATACCATTTGGAATATTTCCTTTGAATAAGGGCAGGCATGGGGGATTATTACCGCCGGCATTTACCGGAAGTCCTGATTTTGGATTAGGGCTTGAAGGGCTTGGATATTATTTTGTATTAAGCGAAAAAATGGATGTTACCTTAAGATCTAATTTATATTCATTTGGGGGCTGGAACTTAAATATTAATTCGAAGTACATAAAGCGTTATGCATATACCGGTAATTTGAATATTACCATTCAGAATACCAAAACATTAAACAGAAGTACATTAAGTAAAGATGAATTCAATACCACCCGTTCATTCATGATTAACTGGTCTCATAGCAGAGACTCCAGGGCCAGACCGGGAACTACTTTTTCGGCAAACGTGAATTTTGGTAGCAGCCGCTTTAACAGAACCATACTCAACAACCCTTTTGTGAACTTCCAAAACCAGTTAAGTTCTTCTATCAGCTATAGCAAAGACTGGAAAGGAAAATACAATCTGTCGGTAAACCTGAATCATAACCAGAACAATAATCTGCGTCTGGTGAATATGAACTTACCAACAGTCAATTTTAACGTGGTTACTTTTTATCCCTTCCAGAAAAAAGATCTGGTAGGAGCAGGGAAGTGGTATGAGAAAATAGGTATTGGCTACAGCGGAAACTTTCAAAACCAGATCTCTTTTTATGATACTGCATTCAGTTTGAGAAGAATACTGGATACTTTACAATACGGAGCACAACATAGCATTCCTATAACACTTTCATTACCTTCACTGGGTCCTATTACCATTGCACCCAGTGTTTCCTATTCGGAAAGATGGTATGGACAGCGCAACTTCAGATCCTGGAACAATACAACCAATAAAGTAGATACCGTTATTCAAAGGGGATTTTATGCAGCAAGACAAATGAGTTTTGGATTGTCAGCCAATACCCGGATTTTCGGTACCTATAAATTTAAGCCCAGCAGCAATATTATTGCCATCAGACACGAAATCAGGCCCACTTTATCTATTAATTACCAGCCTGATATGAACGCTAAATATTATTATAATTTAAAGGTGGATACCAGTAACAGAACTGTAAGAGTATCACAATTCGATGGTGGGATACTGGGAGCTTTTGGTGAAGGCTCATTTGGTGGTATTGGTTTTGGTATTGACAACCTGCTCGAAATGAAAACCAAAAACAAACAGGACAGTTCCGATAAAGCAGGTAAAAAGATAAAACTGATTGACGGATTTGGATTTAATTCAAGTTATAATTTGCTGGCAGACAGTTTTCAGTTGGGCAATTTTAATTTCTATGCCAGAAGTACCTTGTTCGAAAAAGTAAATATTACCGCCAGTGCCAATCTGGATCCTTACGACATAGATAACAGAGGATTCAGACAGAAGCGGATTTTATGGGATCCGTCTAAATTTAAATTCGGAAGAATTACCAGTGGTAATATTGCCATTTCCACCTCATTCAGAAGTAAGTCTAAAGATGGGAAAGACGAGAAAAAAGATATACCTGTTGATCCGTTCATGACACCGGATGAACAACAACGTCAATTACAATTTGCCCGGGCTAATCCTGCTGAATTTACAGACTTTAATATTCCATGGAATATATCCATTGCCTACTCGTTTAACTTTACCAGGGTTCTGAAACCGGATTACAGTGGCTTTATTACGCAAACATTTTCAACGTTTAATTTCAACGGAGACTTTAGCCTGACAGACAAATGGAAAGTAGGGGCCACCGGATACTACGATATTACCCGGGGAAATCTTCAGCAACTAAGCACTTTTATTTCCCGGGAAATGCATTGCTGGCAATTGTCTATTAACGTAACTCCAATTGGACTTTTCCGATCCTTTAATATTACAGTTAGTCCTAAATCCGGCATTCTAAGAGATTTAAGAATCAACAGAAGCAGAACTTTCTCCAGTTTATAACCTAGTGTATCCTGTTACAATATTTGTTATGGATGCCTGGTTATTGATGCTTAAGGTAATAATCTGCCATGGTAGTAAAAGTCTCTTCTTTTAAAGAATCAGCTGAGCGATTTCCTACTTCAATGGGTTGCAGAAAATGAATGGAAAGATGATGAGGCATTAAATAAAAAAACGATTAGCAGGCAATGCTTTTTTGGTATTGAATATTACAGCGGGAATAATAGGATAGCCTGAATCTGCTGCCAGCTTAAAAGCTCCGTCGTAAAATCGCTTTAGGGGTTCCTTCGTTCTGTTACGGGTACCTTCCGGATAAATACACATATGAAAACCTTTCTGTAGAGCGGCTCTCATAAGTTCATAGCTTTTTCTTCTGCTTGCATCGCTTTTGCGATCTACTATAACAGAGCCTCTTTCATAGTACCATCCGAATATGGGTATTTTGGTAAATTCTTTTTTGGCAATGGTTTGATTGGCACCAGGTATAAATGGTGAAGACAAGGGAATATCCAGAAGGGAATTATGGTTGCAGGTTACTATATAGGGCTGTCCTTTCTTAAAATGATGCTTACCTCTCACAGTAACCGGACATCCAATTAAAAACAACCAGGTATTCATCCAAAGTTTGGCCAGCTTTATAAAATAACCCATGCCTTTAGGATCAGGGATCAATGCCGTAAGCAAAGAGGGTATAATAATGATCAGGAAGGTAGTTATAAAAGTGGTCAGTCCCCATAAAGCCCAGATTCTTCCAAATATTGATTTAACTATTTTCATGATACTATTTTATGGTAATTGCCAGTCGATGGGATCCAGTCCCTGTTGCACCAGCAATTCATTGGTCTTACTAAAATGTTTACATCCAAAAAAACCTTTGTCTGCACTAAACGGAGAGGGGTGAGCTGCTTTCAGTACATAGTTTTTGGTTTCGTCTATCAAAGCCTGTTTTTCCTGAGCAAATTTTCCCCAGAGTAAGAAAACAACCCCTTGCTTTTCTGAAGAAATTTTCCGGATTACAGCATCGGTAAAATCCATCCAGCCAATTTTTGCATGACTGGCCGGTTCATTTGCCCTAACTGTTAATACTGCATTCAATAGCAAGACCCCTTGCTTTGCCCAGGAACTCAGATTTCCGGTAGTGGGCATGGGCATTCCAATATCCTGCTTCAGTTCTTTATAGATATTTACCAAAGAGGGCGGTGGTTTTACTCCATCCGGCACAGAAAAAACTCAATCCATGTGCCTGACCTGGCCCATGATAAGGATCCTGCCCTAATATCACTACTTTAAGAGATTGAAAGGGAGTGCTGTTAAATGCGTTAAAAATCAGGGGGCCGGGAGGATAAATTACAGCTTTAGTAGCTTTTTCGGTTCGTAAATGAAGCGCTAATTTCTGAAAGAACGGTTTTTCAAACTCTTTGGAGAGCAATTCTTTCCAGCCTTCTTCCATTTGAACATTCATAGGGCAATTTAATAAAAAAGCCCCACAGAAACCGAGGGGCTTTTGTGATTCGGATTGGATTCGAACCAATGACCTACTGCTTAGAAGGCAGTTGCTCTATCCAGCTGAGCTACCGAACCAGTTTTGGAGGTGCAAAATAAAGGATTTTTTTTACTAAATCAAACTGCATTTCAAATTGGGCAGATAAATTCTAAATCAGTTTACTTTGCACCAAACGATTGCCTTCATGAGCTACAATTATCTTCCATTAGACAACAAACCACTGAATTTCCAGCAAATAAAAGATTTATTAGACTTTAATCAGCAGGTTTCTATCACTTTTGATGCTCATGAAAGAATTCTGGCCTGCAGAAACTTTGTAGACGATAAAATGAAAGATTCCGAAGCAAAGTATTATGGGGTCAACACCGGTTTTGGATACCTCCAGAATGTTCAGATTAGTAATAATGAAATTGAACAGCTACAATACAACCTGATTGTATCTCATTCCTGCGGGCTGGGAGAAGAAGTACCGGAACCCATTGTAAAACTGATGATGATGCTCAAAATTAAACAATTGAGCTACGGCTATAGCGGGGTGCATATCAATACGGTAATTCGTTTGATGGACATGTACAACCAAGAGATATATCCGGTAATATATACCCAGGGTTCATTAGGGGCTTCAGGAGACCTGGCACCCTTAAGCCATATGAGTCTGCCTTTACTGGGATTGGGTGAAGTGAATTTTAAAGGGAAGAGAATGCCAACAGCGGAAGCCCTTACGACCATAAACTGGGATCCGATTCACCTGCAAAGCAAAGAAGGTCTGGCATTGATTAACGGCACCCAGTTTATGAACGCTTATGGATTGTTTTGTTTAAAAAAAGCAGAGCATTTACTAAAAATGGCCGACCTGATTGCGGCATTGTCTATAGATGCATTTGATTGTGTAACTGAACCCTTTCACAAAGCAATTCATTCAATCAGAAGTCACCAGGGGCAAGTGGATACTGCCGGAAATATCAGAAATTATCTGAACGGTAGTTCAATTGCCGCTCAGCCGAAATCGCAGGTTCAGGATCCTTATTCTTTCCGATGCATTCCACAGGTGCATGGGGCAAGTAAAGATGCATTTAAACATATTCTTTCTGTATTTATGCAGGAGGTAAATTCAGTAACGGATAATCCGAATGTTTTTCCAGAACTCGATCTTATTTTAAGTGGGGGTAATTTTCACGGACAGCCACTTGCCATCAATCTGGATTATTTGTGTATTGCCATGAGTGAGATTGCCAGTATATCGGAAAGAAGAACTTATCAACTAATATCCGGTCAGCGCAACCTTCCACTGTTTTTAGTTAAAAACGCCGGATTGAATTCTGGGTTTATGATACCCCAATACACTGCAGCAGGTATTGTAAGTGAAAACAAGCAACTTTGTACTCCAGCATCTGTGGATAGTATTTCCAGTTCTAATAACCAGGAAGACCATGTTAGCATGGGGGCCAATGCTGCAACCAAATGCTTCCGTTTACTGCAGAATGTTGAAAAAGTGCTGGGCATTGAGTTAATGACTGCCGCACAGGCACTGGATTTCAGAAGGCCGGCTACCAGTTCACCCTTACTTGAATCTATGGTGAAAGAATTCAGGGAAATAGTGGCTTTTAATGATGCAGACAGAATTTTGCATACAGACATGGTAAATTCAATTAATTTTATTGCCCGTTATGAAACCGGGAAACTTTAATTATGAAAAAATTCATACTTGCATTTATTGTTTTTGCCTCTGTGCAAATAGCCAATGGACAAAATGTTCCGCAAAAATTATCTGAAAAAGTAACCGTAATATTCCCTGCAAAGCCAGCGGAAAGATCTGCCAATGGGGCTACCATTTATTTTGCTACTGATAAAGACAGTACAAAATCTTACGGAGCACTGGTTTTTGATTTAACAGCCATGGGTTTAATGGGCGATCCAATTGAAATGATGGGAGAAGGTTTCTGGGAACAATTAAAAGCCGGCATGAGCAGTCAAATGGCCGGAGCAAATATCAATAAAGATATGATCACCAAATTCAAAGACAAGAACAGTCTATACATTGAAATTGACGGAGCCAACTCTGCAGATGAAAACTTAAAGGGGAAAAAAGCATTTGGATATATTTTCTTTATCGGGCCGGTTTTACATCAGGTATTATATTATTCAACCAATAAAGATGCCAAGGCAGAAGATGCAAAAAGCTTTTTTGACAGTGTAGAAATAGGAAAATAATTAAGAAAAAACAAGGAATGAGCAGCGAAGAGAAAAGTTTAAATTTTATTGAAGAAATTATAGAAGCTGATTTAGCCAGCGGGAAACATAAATCCATTACCACCCGTTTTCCTCCTGAGCCAAACGGATACCTGCATATCGGTCACGCCAAGAGTATTGTTTTGAATTTTGGTCTTGCACTAAAGTACGGAGGTGCTACCAATTTACGATTCGACGATACCAATCCGGTTACAGAGGATACCGAATATGTGGAAAGTATTAAGAATGATGTAAAGTGGTTAGGATTTAACTGGGCTCAGGAATTGTATGCTTCCGATTATTTTGATCAGCTCTATGAAATGGCATTGCAGCTGATTGATAAAGGACTTGCTTATGTAGACGATAGTACTAGCGAAGAGATTGCCGCTCAAAAAGGTACGCCAACAACACCCGGAACAAGAAATAAATATGCTGAAAGAACGCCTGCAGAAAACAAGGCATTGTTTGAAGCTATGAAAGCCGGGGAATTTTCAGATGGCGCAAAAGTGCTGAGAGCCAAAATTGATATGGAATCTCCCAATATGTTATTGAGAGACCCCATTATTTATAGAATTAAACACGCAAAGCACCATAGAACCGGAGATAAATGGTGCATTTACCCCATGTACGATTTTGCACACGGGCAGAGTGACTCCATAGAAAAAATCACACACTCCATTTGTACGCTTGAATTTGTTCCTCACCGTCCTTTGTATGACTGGTGTATTGAAAACCTGAATACATTTCCTTCTAAACAATATGAATTTGCCCGCTTAAATATGACGTATACCGTTATGAGTAAGCGAAAACTATTGCAACTGGTGAATGAGAAAATGGTAAAAGGTTGGGATGATCCCCGCATGAGTACCATCAGTGGCATGCGCAGAAGAGGCTATCCGGCTGCTGCTATCCGTGAATTCTGTGACAGAATAGGAGTTGCCAAAAGAGACAATCTGATTGATGTGGGTTTGCTGGAGTTTTGTGTGAGGGAAGAATTAAACAAGACGGCTCAGAGAAGAATGGTCGTGTTTGATCCCCTTAAAGTAATCATTACCAATTATACGCAGGAGTATGAAGAATTGACAAGTGAAAACAATCCGGAAGATTCCAACGGTGGAGTCAGAAATGTTCCATTCAGCAGAGAGATTTGGATAGAACGGGAAGATTTCATGGAAATTCCACCAAAGAAATATTTCCGATTGGCTCCCGGACAAATGGTTCGGTTAAAGAGTGCCTATATCATTAAATGCGACGAAGTCATCAAAGATGAGCAAGGTAATATTACAGCCTTACATTGTTCTTATATACCAGAAAGCAAAAGTGGTTCCGACACTTCAGGCATTCATGTAAAAGGCACTTTGCATTGGGTAAGTGCTGCGCATGCTATTCAGGCGGAAGTAAGATTATACGACCGACTGTTTAAAGTGGAAGACGTGGCCAATGCGGAAGGTGATTTCAAAGACCATATTAATCCGGATTCCCTGCAAATTATTTCTGGTGCATATGCAGAGCCTGCCTTAGCAGATGATTCTTCCGGACTGGCGTTTCAGTTCTTAAGAAAGGGTTATTTTGTACAGGATACTGACAGCAGTACGTCCAAACTGGTCTTTAACAGAACAGTTACATTAAAAGATGCCTGGGCAAAGGAAGTAAAGAAAGGATAGGGATTATCAATAGTATTTCAATGGGTTTCGCTTAGCGGCAAAAACATAGTTTTTGATGTTTTTCCAGAAGGCAAGAATCATGTATAAAATAATAGGAGAACCCATCGTGAGAAAGGATATATAAATAAACCACATCCTGATTCTGGTGGATGCAATGCCCAGTTTTTCTCCGATAGAAGCGCAAACGCCAAAGGCCTGCAATTCCAGGAATTCTCTGATTTTATCCATTGTGACCCAATTTTTTACCATAATTGAAATTACGTACAAATTTATCAATTCCTTTTAAATTTATTCGCAATCCTTTGACAGCCTACAGCTGAAATGATGTAATTTTGCGAGGCTTAGAAAAAGATTTCAACTCATAAAAAACCTCACTTTATGGCTTTTGACATAGACATGATCAAAAAAGTTTACGCAGAAATGCCTGCCAAAGTAGATAATGCAAGAAAAACCTTAGGCAGACCGCTTACTTTGTCCGAAAAAATTCTTTTTGCCCATTTACACGCAGACCAGCAACTGAGTAATTTTGAAAGAGGCAAAAGTTATGTAGATTTTGCTCCTGATCGTGTAGCTATGCAGGATGCAACCGCTCAGATGGCTTTATTACAGTTCATGCAGGCCGGACGTCCTAAAGCGGCTGTTCCCTCTACTGTGCATTGTGACCACTTAATCACAGCCAGAAACGAAGCCAAAAAAGACTTAGAAGTTGCCAACGCAGAAAGCAAGGAAGTGTACGATTTCCTGGCATCTGTCTCTAACAAATACGGTATTGGCTTCTGGAAACCAGGAGCAGGTATTATTCATCAGGTTGTATTGGAAAACTATGCATTCCCAGGTGGTATGATGATTGGAACCGACTCTCATACGGTAAATGCCGGTGGATTGGGTATGGTTGCTGTAGGTGTGGGTGGTGCTGACGCCTGTGACGTGATGGCAGGTTTACCATGGGAGCTAAAATGGCCTAAGCTTATCGGTATTAAACTAACCGGTAAACTAAGCGGTTGGACAGCCCCTAAAGATGTTATTTTAAAAGTAGCTGGTATCTTAACTGTAAAAGGTGGTACCGGAGCAATTGTTGAATATTTTGGTGAAGGCGCTGCAGCCATGAGCTGCACCGGTAAGGGTACCATTTGTAATATGGGTGCTGAAATTGGCGCAACCACTTCTACATTTGGATACGATGAAAGCATGAGCCGATACCTGAAAGCTACAGGAAGGGAAGAAGTGGCGAATATGGCGGATGGCGTTAAAGCATATCTGAACGCAGATCCTGAAGTTTACGCAGAACCAGAGAAGTATTTTGATCAGGTTATTGAAATTAACTTAAGCGAATTAGAACCCCATTTAAACGGGCCTTTCACACCGGATTTGGCTACACCTATTTCCAAGATGAAAGAAATGGCTGCAGCCAATGGCTGGCCAACTAAGGTTGAAGTAGGGTTAATTGGTAGCTGTACCAATAGTTCTTACGAAGACATTAGCAGAGCGGTAAGTCTTGCAAAGCAGGTTGCTGAAAAAGGGTTAACCCCAAAAGCACAATATACCATTACTCCGGGTAGTGAGCAGGTACGTTATACCATTGAACGAGATGGCTTCCTGGAAGTTTTTGATAAAATTGGTGCTACGGTGTTTGCCAATGCCTGCGGCCCTTGTATTGGTATGTGGGACAGAATGGGAGCAGAGAAGCAGGAGCGCAATACCATTGTACACAGCTTCAACAGAAACTTTGCCAAGCGTGCAGATGGTAATCCAAACACGCTGGCTTTCGTGGCAAGCCCAGAACTGGTAACTGCATTGGCCATTGCAGGTGACTTAACTTTCAACCCAATCACCGATACTTTAACCAACGATAAGGGAGAGCAGGTTAAATTGGATGAACCCACTGGTATGGAATTACCGGCAAAAGGTTTTGCAGTAGAAGATGCCGGATATCAGGCTCCTGCAGAAGACGGCAGCAAGGTAAATGTACAGGTAGACCCTGCCAGCAAGCGTTTACAATTGCTTGATCCATTTGCAGCATGGGAAGGAACGGATCTGAAGGGATTAAAACTGTTGATTAAGGCCAAAGGTAAATGTACTACCGACCATATTTCTATGGCGGGCCCCTGGTTAAAATTCCGTGGACACTTAGACAATATTTCCAATAATATGTTGATTGGTGCTGTGAACTTCTTTAATGAAAAAACAGACAATGTAAAGAATCAATTGACCGGTGAATATGGTCCTGTTCCTGCTACACAAAGAGCTTACAAAGCAGCCGGAATTGGTTCTATAGTGGTAGGTGATGAAAATTATGGAGAAGGTAGTTCCAGAGAACATGCTGCGATGGAGCCTCGCCATTTAGGTGTTCGTGCCATCTTAGTTAAATCCTTTGCCCGTATTCACGAAACCAACCTGAAGAAGCAAGGTATGCTGGCTTTAACCTTCAATGATAAAGCTGATTACGATAAAATTCAGGAAGATGATACCATCAGCATTGAGGGTCTTACAGAATTTGCTCCAGGTAAGTCTTTAACTGTTGTGTTGCAACACAAAGACGGATCCGTTGATTCAATTGTTGTAAATCATACTTACAATGCACAGCAAATTGAATGGTTCAAAGCAGGCGGTGCGTTGAATATTATTCGCAAACAAGTAGCCGGCAACTAATTCCGGAAAAATACACGAGTCCCACTGAGTTTTCAGTGGGACTTTTTTATTCACTAAATATTTTGTTTTCTGACCCGCTCATTAATTATACTATACCTGATTATTTTTGGTTCATATATACTCTGGACTAGACAGCCTGATTATTTTGATGGTGAAAAATATCCAGCCACCATTCGTTTGGTTCAGGATTCCACTAGTGGAAAAAGCATCCCCAGGGCATTTTATTCCATCGGTATTCATGAGTATAATATTGATGTACAATATCCACTGATAACCTATCTGCCGGGGCAAAAAGTTACTGTTGTTTTTGAAACAGCGCATCCGTCAAAAGCAAAAGTGTACCGATTTTGGGGATACTGGATACTTTGGGAAGAATTAATTGGATCAGTAGTTGCGCTTATTGCCTTATTTCAGGTGGCAGTTTCCATAACCAATAATCCCAGTGCAGGATCATTAAAAGAACAACTGGCCTATGAACCGGAGAAAAAAACCAAATACGATTAGTGCAAATAAATATCTTAGTTAATTAATCCAAAGTATGAAAAAAGGAATTTATTATTTAACAGCATTATTAGCCATTATTGGATTGGCCTGTAATACACACCCTTATAAATCCACCAATAAAGTATATAAAAAACAGGTTAAAAACTACCTGGGAAAAATGGGAGCAATTCCACCCATTTCCCTTTTATCTGATACCATACCTCCATCACCGTATTGGGTTGGCACCACCAATTTTGGCATCCGAAAACCTAGTTATGTTATCATACATCATACAGCTCAGCATTCCACGGAACAAACACTCAAGACATTCACCCTTCCCAGAACGGCGGTAAGTGCTCATTATGTTATAGGTAGTGATGGTAAAGTATTTCAAATGTTAAACGATTATTTCAGGGGTCAGCACGCAGGTGTGAGCAGATGGGGTAACCAATTAGACATGAACTCTGCTTCCATAGGAATTGAATTGGATAATAACGGATTTGAGTATTTTGAAGAAGCGCAGATTAATAGTTTATTGGTTGTACTGGGCAGACTGAAAAAAGATTATGCCATTCCAACCGCCAATTTTATAGGGCATGGCGACATTGCACCTACCCGCAAAAATGATCCCAACTGGAGATTCCCCTGGAAATTGCTGGCTGAAAAAGGTTTTGGATACTGGTATGATGAGAAAAGAGATTCGGTGCCTGTTAATTTTGATTATATAACTGGCCTGAGAATTGTAGGATATGATATTAAGGATACCAGTGCAGCTATAGTGGCTTTTAAAAGACATTTTTTACAAGATACCACCAAGGGCATGACCCCACTGGGCAGAGAGATTTTATTCAACCTTCATAAAAAATATTTTTAACATGTAAATCATCATAAGCTATGCGGCGGTTATTGATATTGCTGGGTTTGAGTTTATTGTTTTTTACAAAAGGGGTAAATGCGCAACTATTACCTAATATTGAAATTATCAGGGCACTGGAAGAGAGTGACCAATATATTGCTTCCGGGGAATCTCAAAAAGCATTAATTGCCTTACATAAAGGATTACAAAAAAAAAACACAACGGATAGCGATACCTTATTATCGCATCTCTACAATAATATTGCTATCGTTTTAGCCCGCTACAATAATTTCCCTGCTTCCATGTCTTGTTTTCATAAAGCCGGAGAAATTGAAGCCACTTATAATTATAAAAAACGGGGAAAAAGGTTTATTTCTCAATTCAGTTACCAGGTAAACTACGCCAGGGCAGAAGCAGAGAGTATTATTAATGACGATATACTGGAATTAATGATACAAGCACATATTAATCAGCAAACCCTGAAACCTTCAGAAGAAATAGAATCAGAACCTGTTGACCCATTTAGTATTGTAGATGCATTTTTAGACAATAAAGTTGCCAACCATTATGCTCTTTTGGTATTGATTAAACAACCCATTGCCGGACAAAAGAAAACCAATACCGGCTTAGGAGAAGTGGGGCATTCCTTTATCAGTTTAATCAAATACAATGAAGATCTATCGGCTGTAAATAAAACTTTTGGGTTTTATCCTGAATCCGGACTATTGATTCCGGTAAACCCAATTGCCCCCAAAGCAAAATCAGTTATAAAAGATGATTCCTTTCATGACTGGGATCAGCTACTGGGAAAAATGGTAAGCAAAACCCAGTTTGAACAATTGCTGGAATATTTGGATCATAATATTTCTAACCAATACCACCTTAGTAATTATAACTGTTCGGATTTTGCTTTAACCCTTGCCCGTATTGCAGCAATTGAAATTCAGGATACCGAGGGGCCCTGGCCTCTGGGAAGAGGAGATAACCCGGCTTATATGGGACAAAGTGTGCTGGGTGGCAAATACCTTAATCTTGAAACAAAGAATAAAGAAGGCCTTTTTTCTTGTAGCAATAACTTGTTTACCAAAAAAAGCAAGAAGTAAAATTTTTCAAAAACAAAGTACATCCTAACGCTTGTTAGCTTATTTTTGCGGCATAAAATTTAAAAACATGCAATTCCAGTTGAGCGAAGAACATTTGATGATACAGAAAGCGGCAAGAGACTTTGCCCAGAATGAATGTAAACCAGGTGTTATTGAAAGAGATGAACATCAGAAATACCCTTATGAGCAAGTAATGAAATTAGCTGAGCTAGGCTTTATGGGTATGATGGTAAGTCCTGAATACGGTGGCGCAGGAATGGATACTTTGAGCTACGTACTTGCCATGGAAGAAATCAGTAAAGTAGATGCCAGCACCAGTGTTAGCATGAGTGTAAACAATAGTCTGGTGTGCTGGGGATTGGAGACATTTGGTAATGAGGAACAAAAGAAAAAATATTTAACTCCACTGGCACAGGGAAGAAAAGATGATGCCTTATACATTGGCGCATTTTTATTAAGTGAGCCTGAAGCTGGTAGCGATGCAACCAGTCAGCAAACAACGGCGGAAGACAAAGGAGACCATTATCTGTTGAATGGTACCAAGAACTGGATTACCAATGGCTCTACCGCATCGGTATACCTGGTAATTGCACAAACAGACCCTGCAAAAGGAAGCAAGGGAATCAATGCTTTTATTGTAGAAAAAAACTGGCCTGGTGTTACCGTTGCTGCCAAAGAAAATAAACTAGGTATCAGAGGTAGTGATACCCATACTATCTTGTTCAACGATGTAAAAGTTCCTAAGGAAAACCGCATTGGAGAAGATGGATTCGGATTTAAGTTTGCCATGAAAACTTTGGCTGGAGGAAGAATCGGTATTGCGTCTCAGGCATTAGGTATTGCAAGCGGGGCATATGAACTGGCTTTGGCTTACAGTAAACAAAGAAAAGCTTTTGGTAAAGAAATCATGCATCATCAGGCTATCCAGTTTAAACTGGCAGATATGGCTACCCGAATTGAAGCAGCACGTTTGCTTTGTTTAAAAGCAGCCTGGGAAAAAGACAATGGCTTAGATTACACATTAAGTTCTTCTATGGCAAAAGTATATGCCAGCGAAGCTGCCATGTGGGTATCAACTGAAGCGGTTCAGATTCATGGAGGATATGGTTTTGTGAAAGAATACCACGTTGAACGTTTAATGCGAGATGCTAAAATCACTCAGATCTACGAAGGAACCAGCGAAGTACAGAGAATTGTAATCAGCAGAAGTATTTTAAAATAATCGGGGGATTAATAAGGATGTATCAATGTCAGTAAACACAGTTGCATACAAAGAAATTATTGATCAGTTTTTGCTCACAGACACTACATTGGTGGCTGTGAGCAAAACCAAACCCAACGAAGACATTCTTGCACTTTATGAATTGGGGCAAAGGGACTTTGGTGAAAATTACGTACAGGAATTAGTAGATAAGGCAGCTGCATTGCCTAAAGATATCCGATGGCATTTTATTGGGCACTTACAGTCGAACAAGGTAAAATACATTGCACCCTTTGTACACCTTATTCATGGAGTGGACAGTTTAAAATTATTGCGCGAAATAAATAAGCAAGCTGCAAAATGCAATAGAGTAGTTCCTTGTTTGTTACAGATTTATATTGCTAAAGAAGAAAGCAAATTCGGATTAGATGAATCTGAGCTTGCTGAAATAATGGAAGAAGCCACTTCATTAACCAATATTTCGATTCAGGGTTTTATGGGTATGGCTTCTTTTACAGATAACCCGGAAATTATTCAAACCGAATTCAGCTATTTGCATTTGTTATTTCAAAAACATAAAGCCTGGATTGAAACTAACAGTTCGTCTACTCCCATTTTATCCATGGGAATGAGCGGCGATTATTCTATTGCCATTGAACAGGGGAGTACCCTGGTAAGAATTGGAAGTTTGTTGTTTGGTGCCAGAAATTATGCTAAATAAAAAAGGCGAGTCTTACGATTCGCCTTTTTATATTCCTTAATTTATTCTACAAAGTCTCCTTCAACCATTTAAAGAATTCACGTTGCCATACAAGCCCATTCTGTGCGGTAGAAACCCAGTGATTTTCACCAGGCAAGTAGAGTAGTTTACTTTTAATACCTCGCAATTGTGCAGCCTGAAATGCCTGCAATCCCTGCTCTATAGGAACCCTGAAATCCATTCCACCCTGCACAATCATGATGGGGGTATTCCATTTAGCCACATGGTTAATTGGATTCTGAACACCATAGGTTTTTTCGGTTGCCGTATTTTTATCCCAATAAGCACCACCATAATCAAAATTCACAAACCACAATTCTTCTGTGGTTCCATACATACTTCTGGTATCAAAAATGCCATCGTGTGAAATAAAAGTTTTAAAACGATTGTTATGTATACCTGCCAGCATAAATACAGAGTAACCCCCATAGCTTGCACCCACACAGCCCAATCTGTTTTTATCTACATACGATTCCTTGCTAATGGCATCAATGGCCGATAAATAATCTTTCATCACTTGTCCTCCATGATCCTTACTAATGTCTTCATTCCATTTTGTTCCATGACCTGGCATTCCCCTTCTGTTGGGGGCCACAATAATATATCCCTGAGAAGCCATTAATTGAAAATTCCATCGGAAAGAATAAAACTGAGTCAATGGACTTTGAGGCCCGCCCTGACAATATAAAAGGGTAGGATATTTATTCGCAGGATTAAAGTTGGGAGGATAAATCACCCAAACCAGCATTTTTTTCCCGTCCGTTGTTGGCACCCATCTTCTTTCTGTTTTGCATATTGCAATAGCCTGATAAAACGCATCATTTACATGCGTCAATTGGTTCATTGATTTGTCTTTCAGATTAAGGGTATATAATTCTGAAGCTGTATTCATATCCGTTCTGGAAACCACCAATGTATTTTCTGATTGCGCAACAATACCTGTAATATCAAAATCACCACTTGTCAATTGCTTAATTACCGGTAGCATTTTGGTTAAACCCGTATTGTTTACCTGAAACAGCTGAAGTGTTCCATTTACCGGAGCCCAGAAAAACAAAGACTTTCCGTCTTCACTCCATTTGAATCCTTCTACATGAATATCGTCTCTGTGCGCAGTGAGATTTACAGGGAATTTACCATTAATTAATACAATTAAATCCTGCTTGTCTGCTTCAAAGCCATCTCTTTTCATTTGCATCCATGCCAGAGTTCCTGCTTCATTAAACTGGGGTGCAACATCGTATCCCTTATTGGATGCGGTTAAATTTTGGGTTTCACCTGTTTCAATATTGTATTGGTAAAGATCAGTATTGGTGCTAACTGCATATGCTGTACCCTTCTTTTTCTTTGCCACGTAAACAATATGCTTGCTATCGGGATGCCAGATAAAGTCTTCATCCCCACCAAAAGGTTTGGTAGGTGCATCATAAGGCTCATTGAGCATAATATCTTTACCCTCAGTGGATTTTCCATTTTGGTAGGATGAAAAAAACACGTGACTGTATTTTCCGTCTTCCCAGGTATCCCAATGCCTGTAATTTAGAGAGGTATAAATCTGGGCATCCGATTTGGGTAAATCAGGATAGAACTCTTTGCCCTCTATTTTGTCTATTTTTACTTCATCACTATACAATATATGTTTTCCATCGGGTGAAATCCGGTCATTTATGGTAATTGTTTCATTGGCTGCTAATTCTACCGGATTCCCGCCAGACAAAGGAATTTTATAACGTTTACGGTTCATTTTATTATTAGCCACATCAGGTGTAGCAACCGTATACACAATAAATTTTTTATCCTTACTAATTCCAACCGGTGAAACTCTTTGAATCTGCCAGAGTTTTTCTGGGGTAAGTACTTCCTGAGCTTGCAATTGCTGAATAGCCAATAGTATAAATGCAATCAATAATTTCCGCATACTTATTTTTTTGTCGTTTTGGCATAATCCAAAACAAGATGTACAAAAGCTTTTACACCAACATCCAAACGGGTATCGTTAATCATGAACCCGGGCGTATGATGATCCGGAGCAGTTGAAAATGAAGGATACTTAGGATCTCTGGCCCCAAGAAAAAAGAAAAAGGAGGGGGCTTTGGTTCCAAAATAAGAGAAGTCTTCTGCACCTGTTACCCAATTGGTTAATTGCACATTATCAGAACCACCTGCAGCCTTCTGCAGGGAAGACAAACTCTGTGCAACCAATACCGGGTCACTATAAGTAACCAGTGTCTTGGTATCAATCATTACTTCTGCGGTTGTTCCATTTGCTTCAGCAATTTTCTGAGCAATCAGTTTTATTTTTTCATGTACCGTTTTTTGTACCTGACCATCCAATGTTCGAATGGTTCCTTCCATCATAGCTTCTTCCGGAATAATATTAGCCCTTACTCCCGATTGAATTCTGCCCACTGAAACTACCACAGGTGCTTGTGTAATATCAATATTCCTGCTAACTATGGTTTGCAATGCCTGCACAATCTCAGCACTTACTACAATCGGATCAATGGAATTCCAGGGATACGCGCCATGACTTTGCTTTCCTTTTACTTTAATAGTAAACCAATCAGATGAAGCCATGGTTGCACCGGGCTTATAGTAAATTTTTCCTAAATCATATTTGGAGTTGATATGAATACCAAATACTGCATCCACTTTAGGATTGTCCATTGCACCTTCCTTAATCATAAGTGCAGCGCCTCCTTCTTCATCCCCGGGAGGGCCTTCTTCGGCAGGCTGGAACAGAAATACCACCGTACCACTGATTTCGTTTTTTATCTTACTCAATACTTCCGCTGCACCCAGCAACATAGCTATATGTGAATCGTGTCCACAGGCATGCATAACTGGAACGGTTGCTCCATTGTATTCCCCTTTTGCTTTAGAGGCAAAAGAAAGCCCGTTTCTTTCTTCAACAGGCAATCCATCCATATCGGCTCTTAATGCTACAACAGGCCCGGGCTTACCCCCTTTTAAAACAGCCACTATGCCTGTCTTTGCTATTTTTTTGGTACTGATACCCAAACGCTGTAAGGTCTCTTCCACTTTGTTACTGGTATTAAACTCTCTGTTTCCGAGCTCCGGATATTCATGAAAGTATCTTCTCCATTCCACCACTTTGGGTGTTACTTCATTAAATAATGATTCCAGTGGGGAAATAGACTTCTGTGCTGATGCTGTTCCACAGATGAGCAAAGCAATTGCTAATACTATTTTCATACTTACAACGATTAGCTATTGAAGATACGTTTTAGCAACGAGGAATAAAACAGAACCTTATAAATAAATCAGCACATTAAACTCCTATATTGTAATTTTAATGAAACTTATTCTTATGAAAAAAATACTGATAGTTGCACTTTCCTTTGCATCCATGACTATTACTTCCATTCATGCATCCAGCGTGGAAATCGGCACTAAGAGCCAAAACGAGACCAATAAAAATAGGGTTGCAGACAATTCAAATGTTCAGTCCAGCTGGGATGATGCTGTAGTAACAGATGCCATGTCTAATTTTAAAAGCTTATCCAGGGTTGAGAGAAAAGCAAGAGTAAAAGAGGCAAAAAAATACCTGAAAGAATACAAAGCCAATGCAGCAAATGCAACGGGTTCAAACGATAAGGTTTTGCTTGCCATATTGGCTATTTTATTACCGCCGCTTGCTGTTTATTTACACCAGGGTACTACCAATGATACTTTTTGGATTAGTGTACTACTAACCCTTTTATTTTGGCTTCCAGGTGTAATTTTTGCTTTGATTACCGTACTGTAAATGAAGTAACACAGATTTTATCTGTGTTCCCCATACACTTGGCGAAGTACATCAGCTATTTCGCCAAGTGTACAATAGGCTTCAACAGCTTCCAGTACAAAGGGCATGATATTCTGGGTTCCCTCAGCTGCTTTTTTTATTTGATCCAGACAGTGCTGCACTTTATCAGCGTCTCTCTTAGCTTTTAATTCTTTAAGTCTGGAAGATTGTAACTGCCGAATTGAATCGTCAATCTTAAAGCCAGGAACCGGGGTCTCTACTTCAACTGTAAACTTATTTACACCCACAATAATTTTTTCACCGCTTTCAATACTTCGCTGGTATTCAAATGCACTTCTTGCAATTTCATCCTGCATGAATCCCTCTTCTATGGCGCTCACACTTCCGCCCATGGCGTCAATTTTATTCATGAGTTCCCATGCCTTCTGTTCTACTTCATTGGTAAGTGACTCTACAAAATAGCTGCCTGCCAAAGGATCCACTGTATCAGGTGCCCCGCTTTCAAAAGCTACAATCTGTTGAGTTCTTAAAGCAATTCTGGCAGCCTCTTCAGTAGGCAGACTCAGCGCCTCATCGTATCCATTGGTATGTAAGCTTTGTGTACCTCCAAGCACTGCAGCTATGGTTTGAATGGTTACCCTGCTGATATTATTCAATGGCTGCTGTGCTGTTAATGTAGCACCGCCGGTTTGCGTATGAAAGCGAAGCATCATAGCTTTTTCATCCGTTGCACCCAGGTCTTTCATAATGGTTGCCCACATTCTTCTGGCAGCCCTGAACTTGGCTACTTCTTCAAAGAGGTTATTGTGTGCATTAAAAAAGAAGGACAATCGCTTTCCAAAAACATTTATATCCAGTCCCTTGGCAAGTGCAGCCTGCACATAGGCTTTACCATTGCTTAGGGTAAATGCTATCTCCTGAACTGCAGTACTGCCAGCTTCCCGAATATGATAACCTGAAATAGAAATGGTATTCCATTTAGGAACCGACTTGCTACACCATTCAAAAATATCGGTGATGATTCGCATAGAAGGTTTGGGCGGATAGATATATGTGCCGCGTGCTGCATACTCTTTTAAAATATCATTCTGTATAGTGCCCGCCACTTTTGTTAAATCTGCACCCTGCTTCTTCGCCAAAGCAACATACATGGCCAATAAAATAAATCCGGTAGCATTGATGGTCATAGAAGTACTTACTTTCTCTAGTTCAATGCCTTTAAATAATAATTCCATATCGGCAAGGCTATCAATGGCTACACCAACTTTTCCTACTTCACCTTCCGACAATGGATGATCGCTGTCGTATCCAATCTGAGTGGGTAAGTCAAAAGCTACACTTAATCCCATTACCCCCTGACTTAATAAATAATGGTATCGCTTATTGCTTTCTTCAGCAGTAGAGAAACCAGCATACTGACGCATGGTCCATAGCTTTCCTCTGTACATATCAGGCTGTACACCACGTGTATAGGGGAATTGACCAGGTTGATTATTTAATCCTGTAAGAGGCTGTATATCTTCTGCTGAATAACAGGTTTTAATGTTGATACCACTGTCTGTCTTCTTATTCTCTGGCATAAATCAATATTAATATTATAATACTTGTTTTGCTTCAAAACTTAATGCTTCTGCTACCAAATCATGCAAAGCGGCCGATGGATTTGCCATCAGATACTGTAAAATGGCTTTTTGCAAATCCAGACCCGATGCCTGCTCAGGCAACTGTTGGGTAAGCTGATTAACAATCTGAAGATTTTTCTCCTTCAGATTTTTCACTGCTTTCCAGGATGAAGGCTGAATATACATTTGCTGGGTTACATTAAAATCAAATTCTTCTCTGATGGTCTTTGTATATAAAGCACATAATTCCCTTGCTGAAATGGCATCTGCCGGGTTTCTGCTAATCAGGTTGGGAAGGGCAATTCTATCCGTTAACAAAATTAATCTTTCATAAGCCTGAAGTGGCAGGCTATTGTTTCGTGCGGACTGATGCTTTTCGTAAATGACCAGTCTGCGTTGCAGATATATCAGGTAACCAGCCATCGCTGCCACAGAACAGGCCAATAACACGGTAATCATCATGGAATTATCCATTCTTTTCTACTTTCTGCAAAGGTAGGGGTTGAACAAGGAATTCCTTGTATCGTAAATCCATTCTATACAGGATTCTGACAAAATGGTAATTTTGTAAAATAAATGGAGCGTATGGAAACAACAATGAATACCACAATACCCGTAACACTAACTGAAGGTGCCATAACAGAAATAAAAAGATTAATGAATGAGCCAGGCTTCGATCACACTCAATTCTTAAGAGTTGGAGTAAAAGGAGGGGGCTGCAGCGGAATGACCTATGTTTTAGGATTCGACCAGAAAGAAAATGAAGACGATCAGTTTGAAATAGAAGGCATTCCATGTATCATGAATAAAAGCCATGGACTATATTTATATGGAATGGAAATAGATTGGCAAGGAGGATTGAACAGTCGTGGTTTTACTTTCAGCAACCCCAATGCAAGCAAGACCTGTGGATGCGGAACTTCTTTTGCGGTGTAAGACAAGACCATTTCACAGGCAGTAAAAAGTTACACCAGATAGCGCGTTTTTAATTCCACACTTTCATAGAACAAACTATACAATTGTAAATGAAAAGCCCCGAGTTTTACTCGGGGCTTTTTTATGGATAAAGCTGATAAGCATTATTTGGTTTTTGCCTTTGAACCAAGGGCTCTTCCACCTCCAAAGTCTACCAGGATAGGAGCAGCAACAAATACGGATGAATATACACCGGTTGCAACACCAATCAACATTGCAAACGCAAACCCTCTGGTTACTTCACCACCAAAGATGAATAGAATCAGGATGGTTAGGAATACGGTTACAGAAGTCATAATGGTACGGCTTAAGGTTTCATTGATGGCTCTGTTGATAATGGTTCCGTTATCTACATTTTTCATTAACGCGCTGTCTTCTCTGATACGGTCATATACAATTACGGTATCGTTCATAGAGAAACCAATTACAGTTAGAATGGCTGCAATAAAGTGCTGGTCTATCTCTAATGGGAATGGCACGAAATCCTTAAGGAAACTGAATACAATCAAGGTTACAAATACGTCGTGCATTAAGGCAACAATTGACCCCAATGAATATCTCCAGTCACGGAAACGGATGAAAATATACATACAGATAACAAACACCGCCAGTAAAGTGGCTTTGGTAGCACCTGCTTTTAAATCGTCAGAAATAGTTGGCAATACGGTTTGAGAACTTTGCTTGTAACTGTTTTCAAAAGTATCAAAACTGGTTCCTGCAGGTAAATGCTTTTTCAATCCTTCATATAAAGTACGCTCAACCTCAGCATCTACATTATTTCCTGTTTCCTTGATTTTAAAGGATGTGGTAATGTTTACCTGATTTTTTACATCAACCGTCTTGATAATAGGAGCTTCTCCGAAAACTACTTTCAGGTCTTCTCTGATTACTTCGGGATCTACCGCTTTATCAAACTTCACAGTATAACTTCTACCTCCGGCAAATTCAACGCCTTCATCAAATCCATTGAAGAAAGATCCAACACCTAAAACAAATATGATTGCAGATAGCACGTATGCATACTTTCTGTACTCAATGAATTTGAAATTGGTGTGGTTGAAAATAACTTTGGAAATATTGGTAAAGTACTCAAAGTGTCTGTTCTTATTGGTGTACCAGTCAGAAATTAAACGGGAAATAAGGATACCACAGAATAAGGATAGAAGAATACCGATGATTTGCGTGGTTGCAAAACCTAATACCGGTCCTAATCCAAAGTAAGCTAATATAATAGCGGTTAACAAGCTGGTGATATGACCATCCAGAACTGGCGCCAATGAACGCTTGTAGCCTTCATTAACTGCAGCAGAATAGTTCTTACCTTTTGCAATTTCCTCTTTAATACGCTCAAAAATAATTACGTTGGTATCCACTGCCATACCAATGGTAAGCACCAGACCGGCAATACCAGGAGCAGTTAAAGTAAAGCCTAAGGCACTTAAAACACCAATGGTGAACAACAGGTTTAATATCAATGCGATATTGGCTACCCAACCACCCGTGTTAAAGTATAATAACATTAAAGCGAAAATCACTAAGAAAGAAATACCGAAAGAAAGTGCACCGCCTTTAATAGACTCGCTACCCAATGTTGGTCCTACTGTCTGGCTCTGAACAATTTTAGCTGGGGCAGGTAATTTACCGCTCTCTAAAATCTCAGATAAATCCTGTGCTTCTTTAATGGTATAGTTACCGCTGATTTGTGAATTACCAGTAGTAATAGGATCGTTCACATTAGGAGCAGAGTAAACAAAATTATCCAAAACAATAGCAAGAGGTTTACCCACATTTCTGGTTGTCATTTTCGCCCAGATATTGGAACCCACTTTGTCCATATTCATTTTGATGGCGATTCTGCCGCGTTCATCGTAATCCTGAGAAGCGCTGGCGATTCTGTCACCTTCCAGTTCAGCCTGACCATTGTCAAGGGTTTTAATAGCATAAAGCATTAAAATGTCCTTGGCTTTTGGATCATCCAATTCAGCCTTACCATACATGAAAACAAGGTTGGATGGGAATTTGGTTTTAACAGATTCCAGTGCAAGGTAATCATTCAAAGTACCTGTGTCTTTAGACTGAATATATCCTAATGCAGCAGGGAAAACAGGACGTCCATTCTCCGCCTGATAGGGCTGTGTCATCTGCATCAGACGTAGAATTGGATTCTCATTTGCTTTTAAAGCTGCTGAATCCACTTTTGCAGTTGTTTTACCGGCAATAGATGAAATAGTTGCTGTTTTAGCAGTATCTGTTTTAACAGTGGCAACTGCAGTCGTGTCTGCCTTTGGAGAAGAAATAGTTGTTCCGTTCAGGTAGTCCTGAACTGCTTTATCGGCAGCAACAATCCCTGCCTGAACATCTTTATTCTCCCAGGTGTACACTTCAAAAAACTGAAGGTTAGCGGTAGACTGTAAGTAGTTTCTTACACGATCCTTATCGTTTACACCTGCCAATTCAATATTGATTCTTCCTTTGGCAGGATCAGGATTGATATTGTTTGAAGAAACCCCGAAACGATCGATTCTAGTTCTTAGAATTCTATAGGTATTGTTAAAAGCAGCTTCCGCTTGTTTACGCAAGTAGTTTTCTACTTTTGCATTTGTATCTTCTATCTTAATAGCGTTTGCGCTCTTAGCAGAAAACAATGGAGCTAATTTGCCATCGGGGCTAGCTTTTTTATACTCTTCTAAAAACAAAGTAATTAAATCTGCACCACTATTGGCTTTTCTTTCAACAGCAGCGTCTAATGCTTTATTGAAATTAGCGTCCTTTGAATAATTGCTTAAAGACTTGATTAATCCGTCTAGACCCACTTCCATGGTAACACTCATACCACCCTGAAGATCAAGGCCCAGCATTAACTCTTTTTCCTTGGCACTACGGTAAGTAGTTAAACCAAAAGCAAGCTTGGTGTCTTTGGTGCTGTCGAGCAAACGGAACAATCTTGTTTTTTTCAATTCATCCAAAGAATCAGCATAAGCTGCCTGTAATTCTTTGTTGCCGGGATATTGTTGTTCCGGAGTAGGGAACTTTTTTTACCCATTCAGTGGCTTTCTTTTCCATCTCAGACTCATGGCTATTTACAAACCATGTGAATGATAATTGGTAAAGACAAATTAGCGTAAGTGCAATAGCAAAAAAACGCACTAAACCTTTCAGTTGCATATTAGTAACGGTTTACGATGTTTTATCCTGATTTTTTCAGGTTGGCAAAGATAGGGGAATGAGAGATTAATTCACAGTAACCTCAAAGTAAAGAGGGGTATTGGGTGGAATTGAGCCTCTACCTATACAAGAATATCCTAATGCTGAGGGCACTAGTAGCCTAATGCTACCGCCCCTTTTTACCAGTGGAATTCCAATAGTCCAGCCTTCAATTACATTTCTTAAATTAAATTCTGAAGGTGCTATTGTTGACGAATCAAAAGTATTCCCATTAAGAAATTTCCCCCTATAATATGCTCTAACCCAAGAATCTGAATTTAAAACTGCCCCAGTTCCCGGGCTCATAATTTGGTACAATAACCCACTTGGATGCTCAGTGTAGGTTATATTATTATCAGTGCAATACTTAACCATTGCCGATTTTTCGTTAGCAACGGGTACAGGATTACAGCCTGAACTGGATTTTCCACAAGAAATAACAGAAATGGCTATTATAGCCATTAAACCTAATACAATCAATTTGCTTCTCATGTTCATTTTTAGTTTTTAAGACGCTGAACCAGGCTGGATGGCTGCATCGTTGTTCTTTATTTTTCTTTTTTTAGCTGCAATTTCCTGATAGCGCTGATCATTCATTTCCCATTTAAATTTTCTGTAAACAAAAGCAATAAAAACAGATAAGCCCAAAATGGCCATAAAAAGCACAAATGCGCTCATTTTGCTGTTGGCCTCCATGGTAGCCCGCTGATACCAGCCTGAAAGAATTACGGTAATAACAACAACGCCAATAGCAAATCCGGAAGATAAGCCCAGCATAAAGGCTTTCCGGCTACTTTTTTCCTTCTCACTGTTTTCCTGCCAAAAGGCAAAAAATGTCTCATCGTCCATTTGCATCCCGCGAATGTAAGCAGGTTCAGGGAATTTTGTGAAGAAGTTCTCCACTTTTCTGGTACTGAAAATCTACCTATTTTGTATTAAAATTATATGCAATGAATTTCAGGAAAATTGCCGCACCCTATTATCTGATTGTCTTACTGATTCATTGTACTTTTTTATGGCTGGAATGGACTTTGGCCTCCAAATTCACCAAGCCTTTACTTATGCCTTTATTGTTAATCTATTTATATAGCGCATTAAAAGCTCCATTTAATGTGCAGACACTAGAGCCAAAGACAGATCCTGATGGAAACCCACTATCTACCAGGCCCATTAGTAAATCCATTGTTATCCTGGCATTTGCTGCTTCCTGGGCCGGAGATTTGTTTCTGATGTTTGAAGGTAAGGGACTTTTTATTGCAGGGATGGTTTCCTTTATGACAGCCCATATCAGTTATTGTTATTTATTCAATCAGATTCAGCCTTTCAGGAGAAAAAATGCATTGTATCCTTTTTTACTGGGTGCTTTTGTGTATCACCTGGGAACAGATATTATGCATGTAATACGCCCCAATCTGGGAGATTTATTGATTCCCGTTTACTTATACATGTTTGTGATTACTGCTATGGCAATTTTTGCCTTTATGACCATGGCAGTAAAAGACACTGAATACTGGGGCAAGTATTTTTTTGCTCTTGGAGCCGCTTTTTTTGTGTTTTCCGATATGATGCTGGCACTGAATATTTTTGGCAGCAAAGACCCTTTTTTGGGCTTTTTGGTAATGGCCACATATGGTATAGCACAATATTTAATAGCCAAGGGATTCAGCAGTTACCTCCTGAGATCTTAACTACCTAACGCTTTAACAAAATAGGCAACTCGTTATTTATTCTTTACAATTACATATTGACCTCTATTCAACAAAAGCAGGTAGATTTTGCCGTTGTATTCAGTGGCCGCACTAAGAATTGAACAGGGGTCCAGCACAGGCGGCAGTTTAAATTCCATCTCTCTGATATTGGTACCATCAAAAACAGCCAATCCTGCGCAGGACTCAGGTGCTTTTTCTGTCCCTAACATGATATAGATTTTACCATTGGAAGACACAATCGGACTGGATCTGAAAATTTTACTATCACTTAAACCGGAAAGAACCGCATTATTGTCCAGATTTTTGAGTTTATTGCCCTGAAAGCCTATGCCCCAGACATTTCCCTTCACAGCCATATAAACACTTGCTTCCTTGTTGGAAAAGCCCGTATCCTCTTCCACAATAAATTCATAGGTTTTTCCCTGAGTAAATGCAGCTCCGTTGTAATAGTATCCGGTAATAATGTATCGGGTTCTGGTAGGGCTGATAATTATCTGCCGCACCTGTGTAAAACTGATATCATTATTATCGGTTGCTATTAGGGAAGTAGGTTGAACAGACAATTCTTCAGCCTTTTTAATCAGTTGATTGTTGACAACTTCCCAGATGGCCACATTAGTAGCAATAGATACCATATGCAGCTTATTTTGATTTACCCACAGTGATATATTACCCAGGGATGCCTTATTGATTAAATTGGCATTGGTGTATTCCAGGGTATCCAGGTGGGTATAATTTCCGTTTTCCCATTTAAAAAGATAATACGTGTGTTCCCAATCTACTACTGGAATAGTAGTTCTGATGGTTCTTTTTTCCCTTATCCCATATAAGGCACCATTCCATTCCTTGATGATTACAGGAGCCATATTATTCACCTGATTAACCATCCACCCGGAAGCTTGCTTATAAAAAAAACTCCCCTGAAACTGATTATTGAAAGTGCTTGAATTATTGGTTACCCTATGGCCAGATGTAGCATAAATAATTTCACTATTATATCCTGCTAATGAATTGATTTCGTAGGTTTTATCCTGAGGAAAATTCTGAACAATTTCCCAGTTTTCAGTACTGTCCTGTGAACCCGAATTTGAACTGTCTTTTTTACAGGAGACAAGTAGAGAAGATAGCATAATAGCTATTGAAAATAATAAGATTCGGTTGTTTTTCGCAAGAAGATGCATATTTGGCATTGCTGATTTTTTTATAAAATTCCTCCCTAATACGGTCTTGTCAAATACGAATTAATCCGTATTTTTAATAAGATTTTAAGCACCCCCCGGGATCTTAAAACCATTTTAAATAGCATATGAAGGGAGTATTGAGGCTAACATTCTTAATAATGGGGGTAATTAACTGCAGTTTAAGCAAGGGGGCAGAATCATGGGATCTCTTGGTAAAAAAAGCCGACAGCTTATCCACCAGTAATTTTTCAAAATCTGTTGCTTTCTGCGACAGTATATTGCCGTTCACCAATCCGAAAGAGCCCTGGAGAGGAGTCTTCACCAGTATCAGAGGAAAAGCTCATTATTTTAAAGGGAATTACGACCTGGCAGCAAAAGATTATAATGAAGCAATTCAATTATTACAAAGGGGAAATTTTCAGCGGGAATTAGGCTTTGCCTTTATTGATCAGGCAAAACTCTACAGGAAAATAAAAATGTTCCCTCAGGCAATTGAAACCTATGCAAAAGCGGATAAAATATTCAGAACCTTAAAGGACGAAAACACTTTGGCTACTGTACTAAACGAGTGGGGGGTTGTGTATGAGTTTCAAAATGATTTTGATAAAGCCATCGATTTTTATTCTCAATCACTTAAAACCAGAATAAAGTTCAACGACTCATTAGGGATGGCCTATTCTTACAGTTATATGGCTAGTGCCTATTTACAAAAAAATGATTTTAAGCAAGCCGAGGAGCTAAGCATTCTTTCCTTGCAGATTTTTGAAAAAATCAAGAATCAGTTTGGAGTTGCCATTCAAAGTTCCGATATAGCACTTATGTACGAATCAAAAAAAGATTTCAATAAAGCAATTTCTTATTTAACCTTAAGCGATAGTATTGCCAGATCTTTTAATTACAAAGACTTATTATCGGAGAATTACAGAAGACTATCTACCATTTATGCCCAGCTGAATGATTATAAAAAGGCTTTAAAACTTTACCAGGAACATATTATCATTAAAGACAGTCTTTACAATAGCAACACGCAAAAAAATATTGCTGATCTATACGTAAAGTATGAAACTGCTGAAAAAGACAATCAATTACTACAGCAAGAAAACAAAAATGCCAAACAACAGATTACTATATTGCTTATTGGATCATTATTAGCTATAGTTAGCATATTAACCTATTACATATACAGATCCAGAAAACTGAAAGAAGAAAAACTGAAATTGGAAACTCAGAATACTCTGCAGAACGACCGGCTGAGAATTTCTAGAGACTTGCATGATAATATTGGTGCCAATTTAACTTATATCAATAATGCAGTTCAATCCATACCTCAGGAAGATAATCAGATAAAGAATTTACAAAGTCTGCTAAACGAGACAATTATTGAACTAAGAAGAACTGTTTGGCTCATTAATAAGCCCTCCGTTAAACTGGACGAGTGGATTGTTAAGCTTCGCGAATATTATTTAAAAGTAAACGAAGTAAAACTAAGCATCACTATCATCGAAAATGAAGAGAGTATACTCACTTCAAAACAAGCAACTAATTTGTTCCGGGTAATACAGGAAGCTACCAACAATGCAATTAAACATTCACAGGCTTCTTCTGTAAAAGTATCCATTCAATCAGAGAATAATATTCTGATGATTGTAATAAAGGATAATGGGAGGGGATTTGATCAAAACAAGGCCAGCAA
>NZ_KI866530.1:856055-857016 GCF_000511175.1 Sediminibacterium salmoneum NBRC 103935
TATAACTTCGTATAATGTATGCTATACGAAGTTATTACGTAAAGGATAATGGAGGGGATTTGATCAAAACAAGGCCAGCAATGGTTTCGGGCTTTCAAATATGCAACTGAATATCCAGGAAATAGGTGGGGAGTATTCTCTTGAAACCGAGTCCGGACAGGGCACCAAAATAAGGGTAAAATTCCCTTTATAATTGGTTCCTTTGAAAATAAATACGAATAAATCCGTATCGGAAAACTGATTGGAATAAAGGTAATTTGTAGACAAGATAATCCTTATGGAAAAAATAACCGTTTCAATTGCAGAAGACAATCCATTTGAATTAAAATTAATTCTGAATAAATTGGCTGCATTCCCCGAATTAGATTTGGTTTTTGTAGCAAACAATGGAGAAGATTTTATAGATAAATATTCCAGTCAGCCTACTGATATTATTTTAATGGATATTGAAATGCCGTTGATGGATGGCATTAAAACAACTGAGCTCATTAAAAACAAGTTCCCGGAAGCCAGAATTCTTATCATAACCACGTTTGACGATGATGAAAAGATATTCAAAGCTATATTGGCCGGAGCTTCAGGCTACTTATTAAAAGACGAAAAGGCCAATATTATACAACAATCTATTAAAAATATTCTGGAGGGCGGAGCTGCTATGTCTGCAGGAATTGCCTTAAAAGCGCTGTACCATATTAAGGAAACCTACAAGTCGCCTGAGGAAATGGCTCCCAATCTTTTAACCAAAAGAGAACTGGAGTTACTGAAAGCCGTTAAAGATGGTTATGTCTACAAACAAATTGCAGACATGTATTTTATCAGTGAAGGAACGGTAAGGAAGCATATTGACAATATTTATAAGAAAATGCAGGTCAATAACAAAATGAGCGCTGTTAAAAATGGCAACCGAAAATAGATGGATATAAAAAAAGCCCAGGTAAACACCCGGGGCTCTGTATAGTTT
>NZ_KI866530.1:857041-865035 GCF_000511175.1 Sediminibacterium salmoneum NBRC 103935
CCTATCCCCTGTGTGCCTTGCCCCACGACTGATATAAAAAAGCCCCAGGTAAACACCCGGGGCTCTGTATAGTTTTATTTAAAAGTATTAGTAACCCATTCCGCCCATATCAGGTGCGCCACCGTGCGCATGAGGAGCTTCTGGTTTTGGCTTATCAGCAATTACACACTCTGTAGTTAATAACATCGCAGCAATTGAAGCAGCATTTTCCAATGCAACACGAGATACTTTAGTAGGATCAATTACGCCTGCTTTAAATAAGTTCTCATAAACTTCTGTACGAGCATTAAATCCAAAGTCTGCTTTTCCTTCCTTGATTTTCTGAACTACAATAGAACCTTCGATACCACTGTTTACCACAATCTGACGCAATGGTTCTTCAATGGCTCTTTTTACAATCTGGATACCTGTAGCTTCATCTTCGTTGGCACCTTTTAATTTCTCAAGGCTTTCTACTGCACGAATATAAGCAACACCACCACCAGGAACAATTCCTTCTTCTACAGCAGCTCTGGTTGCATGTAAAGCATCGTCTACACGATCTTTCTTTTCTTTCATTTCAACTTCAGTTGCAGCACCAACGTATAATACAGCAACACCACCGCTTAATTTAGCCAGGCGCTCTTGTAATTTTTCGCGATCGTAATCAGAAGTTGTATTTTCAATCTGAGCTTTGATTTGATTTACTCTTGCAGCGATATCTGCTTTTTTACCCTTGCCACCAACAACAATCGTATTGTCTTTGTCTATGGTGATAGAAGCCGCCTGACCTAAGTAAGTTAAGTCTGCATTCTCCAATTTAAAGCCTTGTTCTTCGCTGATTACAGTACCTGCAGTTAAAGTAGCAATATCAGTTAACATTTCTTTTCTGCGGTCACCAAAACCAGGTGCTTTAACAGCAGCTACTTTAATGGTGCCACGCAATTTATTAACAACCAATGTTGCCAATGCTTCACCTTCTAAATCTTCAGCAATAATTACCAATGGACGACCTGTTTGCGCTACTTTCTCCAAAATATGAAGGATATCCTTCATTGCACTGATTTTCTTGTCGTAGATCAGGATATATGGATTCTGCATTTCAGCTTCCATTTTCTCGCTGTTGGTAACAAAGTAAGGAGAGATATAACCACGATCGAACTGCATACCTTCCACAACATCAACTGTTGTATCAGTACCCTTAGCTTCTTCAACGGTAATAACACCTTCTTTACCTACTTTAGCCATGGCAGTTGCAATCAACTTACCAATTTCATTGTCACTGTTTGCAGAGATAGTAGCTACCTGCTCAATTTTTTTGGTATCATTTCCAACAGTCTGAGACTGAGCTCTTAAGCTATCAACCACTTTGGCAACAGCTTTATCAATACCACGCTTTAAATCCATTGGATTTGCACCAGCAGCTACGTTCTTTAAACCTTCGCTGATGATTGCCTGCGCCAATACAGTAGCGGTAGTAGTACCATCACCTGCAATATCTGCAGTTTTAGAAGCTACTTCTTTTACCATTTGAGCACCCATGTTCTCAATAGCGTCTTCCAGTTCAATTTCTTTTGCAACAGAAACACCATCCTTTGTTACAGAAGGTGCGCCAAATTTCTTTTCAATAACTACGTTACGACCTTTTGGTCCTAATGTAACTTTTACAGCGTTGGCTAAAGTGTCAACGCCTTTTTTCATTTTATTTCTAGCTTCAATGTCAAAATAAATTTGCTTAGCCATATGTATTATTTGTTTAATTAGGAATGTTTAGAATTAAAGAATAGCCAAAAGATCACTTTCTCTCATGATCAACAAATCCTGTCCTTCAATTTGAACTTCTGTACCTGCATATTTACCATACAATACAGTATCACCTACTTTTACGGTCATAGGCTCATCTGCTTTACCTTTTCCGGCAGCTACGATTACACCACGTTGTGGTTTCTCTTTTGCAGTATCAGGGATAATGATTCCACCAGCTGTTTTTTCTTCAGCAGCAGCAGGCTTTACAAGAACTCTGTCGTGCAGAGGAGTAACGTTGATTTTCTTAGCCATACGTTATAAATTTTGGTTAGTTGTTTAAAATTTACTCTGAACAAGCCATAATTATGCCATTCCTTTAAATGAGTCAATTTTTCAGTTTGGCTGTTAGTTTCTTGTAAATCAAACCAATTGTTGTCAGAAACCAGATAAAATAGTCTAAATAGTAGGTGCCAATATGCCAAAATTGCACTTTGTTGCTTTTATGCAGGCAGGATAGGCAAAAAAGCTTAGCTTTGCAGCGTTTTAAAAGCTCTTATTGAATGATCAGTAGAAGAAATATCCGCGTTAAAGTGATGCAATTGCTCTATATGATGGAAGCCGCGGATGCCAATAATTCGTTTAAAAATCCCGTACAGACATTAGAAAAACAAATGGACAAAAGCCGGGAGCTTTTTGTTTATCTGGTGTATTTTATTGCTGAAGTTGCCCGATATGCAGAAGTCAGTGCGCAGAAAAGAGCTTCAAAAAATTTACCCAGCCAGGCAGACTTAAACGTGAATATCAAGATAGCTGGCAACGATTTTATCTGGAACCTGCTTGAAAACAAGGGCTACCAGATATGTCTGGAACAGGATCATCCGGAAAAAATCCTGGATAAAAGCCTGGTTGCCCAGATTTTTCAGCATTTAACGGCACATCCTGTGTATGCAACCTATATTGCGGAAGACAGCAGAGAAAAGTCTAAGGAAAGGGAAATCATCAAGATTATATTCAGTGAATTGATGTTACCCAACGAACTTTTCATTTCTCATATTGAGGAATATTTTAATAATTGGGACGATGATGCTGAAATGATGGAGCAGCTGGTACTTACATTTATCCAGAAGCCCAAATCGATCAAGTTCAATGAAATCATGAGTCCTGACAAATGGGAATTTGCAAGAACTTTATTAACCACTGCCATTGGTAAAAAAGAATATTGCACCGACCTTATTAAGCCAAAATTGAAAAACTGGGACGCAGAAAGAATTGCCCAGCTAGACATGGTTCTAATGCGCATGGGCTTATGCGAATTATTGTATTTTGAAACCATTCCTACTAAAGTAACCATCAACGAATATATTGATCTGGCCAAGGAATACAGTACGCCACAAAGTGGTCAGTTTGTAAACGGCATTCTGGATAATATTCACAAAGAATTAGTAACGGATGGCAAAATCCAGAAAATTAGTTTCAAGTAATTCCTTTTATTTGCAAATCATTTAAACAGTTATTTTATGTTATTAAACGTGTTAACCCTTTTAGCAGCCGACCCAAAACAGGGTGGTACAGTGCAATTGATTATGATGGGTGCCATCATTCTTGTCTTCTGGTTATTTATGATAAGACCTCAGGCTAAAAAAGCAAAAGAACAAAAGAAATTTATTGATAATCTTCAGAAAGGCGATAAAATTGTAACCATCGCTGGCATTCACGGTGTGGTTAATAAAATCAACGAAGATGGTACCTTACAATTGGAAGTTACGCCAGGAAGCTACCTTAAGATAGAAAAATCTGCCTTGAGCATGGAGTGGACTGCTGCTATCAACAAAACCACTACAGAAGATAAAAAATAATAAAAGCTGATTAAAGGATAAACCATACAGGTTAACCCTTAATTTTAAGTCCTGCAATTCAGTTGCAGGACTTTTTTTATGCTTAGTATTGGACTAACAGGAGGAATTGGAAGCGGGAAATCAGTAGTAGCTCAGATATTCAGAACACTGGGCATACCCGTATTGGATGCTGATGCATTGGCAAAAAGAATTATGCAGGAAGACCCTGAAGTAAAAGCCAGCATCCTACAATGTTTCGGTGAAAAAGCTTATCAGGATAATAAATTAAACAGGGCATATCTTGCAGATATTGTTTTTAAAGACCCATTTCAATTACAGGTATTAAATGCCATTGTTCATCCGGCAACCATTGCTGCAGGTAAAGAATGGGCTAATAAGCAGCAGGCTCCTTATACCATTAAAGAAGCTGCCTTGTTTTTTGAGTCTGGATCGGCAGAAGGAATGGACAAAATCATTGGGGTATATGCTCCCGATGCCATCAGAATTCAGCGGGTAATGCAAAGAGACAAAATTAGCAGAGAAGAAGTGCTAAATAGAATGAATCATCAAATTAGTCAGACTGTCAAAATGAGATTATGCGACTATGTTGTCATGAATGATGAGCAACAGCTTTTAATCCCTCAAATACTAAAAATACACGAGGAACTTTCCAGATAATATTATTTATCCTTCTCAATTAAATAACACCATCTCTTCAGCTTTCCTTCAAAATCGAATGGGGTAGTAGCTTTGGTGATGTCTTTAATGCTTGTTGACTGAATAGATTCCCTTTCTAACTGAAACCTCACAAAATTAGTACTGAAATACAACTGACCTCCCGGAGACAATGCCAACAATACGTCGTTGATTAATTCAGCATGGTCTCTTTGAATATCCAGAATATCTTTCATCCGCTTACTGTTGCTGAAAGTAGGAGGATCCATGATAACCAAATCAAAACTATTGGGCTTCAATGTTTTTAAATATTGCTTTACATCGGCATGTACAAAATGATAAGCATTCTTGTTTTTGTAAAGATTGATAGTCATATTGTCTTCAGCCCAGGACAGGTAAGTCTTAGACAAATCAACGGAAGTAACATTTGAAGCACCGCCAGCTGCTGCATACACAGAAAAAGATCCGGTATAACAAAACAGATTCAATACACGTTTGTCTGAGCAACTGTTTCTGACCATTTTACGGGTAATACGGTGGTCTAGAAAAAGTCCGGTATCTAAATAATCTTTAAGGTTTACCAGAAATTTCAACCCATCTTCCAGTACGGTATGGTATTCTTTTTCTTCGTTTATTTTTTCGTACTGTTCGTCTTTATGGCTCATCCTTTTCCGAAGCTTAAAGTGCATCCGCTCTTCGGGAATACCTATAACAGTAGAAATCATTTGTCTGCACTCCTGCATCCATGCTTCATGTTCTTCGTCCTCCATTCCATGTTTTCGCAAGTATTCAGCTATATACAACTGATCCTCGTACAATTCAATGCTGAAGGGGAATTCCGGCAGGTCATGATCGTAAACGCGGTAACAGGTAACCTGCTGCCTCCTTGCAAGCTTACTCTTGTGTTTAAAAACTTTGGTAAGCCTGTTTACAAACATCTCGGCTTTAACTGGATCCATCATACCTGAAATTGAATCACGAAGGTACAAGCCATTCATACATAAAATGACAGGAAAAAGGTGAATTCCACTATATTTAGTAACTAAAGATTGCACATGAAAAAACTCTTTTGGATGGTCAGTTGCCTTTATATTTACGGTAAGGCAAATGCTCAAAAATATCCAACACCAACCGAACAAAACAATCGTTTAACTCAACTTGCAAAATCACATCCCAAATGGGTAAACTTACAATCACTTGCCAAAACAGCAGGTGGTAAAGATATCTGGCTAGTGACCTTGGGTTCTGGTAAAACAGAAACAAAGCCAGCAATTGCCGTTGTGGGTGGGGTAGAAGGTAACCATCTTATTGGAACTGAACTGGTGATTCAATTTGCAGAAAAAATGCTGAAACAAATTGACAAAGACAGTATTCAGCAACTTCTATCAACACATACCTATTATTTGTTTCCCAATATGAGTCCAGATGCAATGTCTGCTTATCATGATAAAATAGTAGTTGAAAAACTAGGAAACGGCAGCCAGACCGACGATGATAGGGATGGCCGATTGAACGAAGACGGATTTGAAGATTTAGATGGAAATGGAAAAATCACTCAAATAAGAGTAGAAAGCCCTGTGGGAATATATAAAGTTCATCCAGATGATCCCCGGGTATTAATTAAAGCAGATTTATCGAAAGGTGAAAAAGGAAAGTACCTTCTTTTTTCAGAAGGTATTGATAACGATAAGGATGGCTCACTAAATGAAGATGGAAACGGGGGAATACATTTTAATAAAAACCTTACATACAAGCATAAGACTTTCGCCCCTGGCGCCGGAGAGTTTCCAGCCAGTGAAATTGAAACCAGAGCAATTTTGGATTTCCTTTATGACGCATTTAACGTACATACAGTGGTGAGCTTTAGTAGTTTAAATAATTTAAGCTACAACGAGGATAAAACAACCAATGTTGTCAGTGATCTTTACAATAAAATCACGGGAACCAAAGACGCTCCAAAAACAATTGCCGAAGGCGGCGATTTTTTAAGTTGGGCTTACCAGCATTACGGCAGATATAGTTTTAGTACTCCCGGATGGTGGACACCTAAAGCAAAACCAGATACATCTAAAAAGGAAAAAGCATTGAGCGTTGAAGATCCAATAGCCAATTACTTAAGATGGAGTGCCCAACAAGGTCTATCTCATTTTAATGAGTGGAAAACTATTGCGCATCCGGATTATCCGGAGCAATTGGTACAAGTAGGTGGCATTGATCCATATGTAATGATTAACCCTCCTTATCAATTAGTAGAAAGCATTGCACAAAAGCACACAGATTTCCTAATTAAACTAGCACAACTCAGAGCACAGGTTAATATTCAAAAAGTGAGTGCTGAAAAGCTGGGCAATGGATTAACTAAAATTTCCATTGAAGTTATTAATAATGGACTCTTACCTACGCATAGTAAGTTTGCAGATAGAAATTATTTTGTAAAAAGACTGAAAGTTGCCATTCAATTAAACGACAAGCAACAGTTAATTGGAGGTAAAAAATTAGAATTAATCAACAACATGGATCCTAATACAATGCAGCAATTTAGCTGGATTGTGAAAGGTAACGGAGACATTTCAGTAGAAGCCGGGTCTCCGTCAATTGGTGTTGCTAAAAAAACAATCTCTCTACAATAAATCAACTCCAATGAAAAAAATATTTTTATATACGATTCCATTTTTACTATGTGCAACAGTGAATGCACAAGATCCCAACCAGGTTTTTAAAGCTGCAGGTACCCCGGTGAATCCAAAAGTTCAGGCAAGCTGGAACCGCTATTATGATCATGCCGGTATTACTGCATTATGCAAAAAAATTGCTTCTGCTTATCCCGAACTGGTAAAATTAACAAGTCTCGGAAAATCATATGCGGGGCGAGACTTATGGTGTTTAACCATAACAGATTTTAAAAAGGGAAATGAGTTAACTAAGCCGGGCATGTATATTGACGGAAATATTCACTCAAATGAAATACAAGGAGCAGAGTTTGCTTTATATACTGCCTGGTATTTATCAGAAAGTTTTGCAGATACCAAATTCATCCAGGAATTACTTGCAGATAAGGTTTTTTATATAGTCCCTAGTATAAACCCGGATGGAAGAGATAGTTATATGCATCAACCCAATACATCCAGTTCACCAAGATCCGGGGTTAAACCAGTGGATAATGATGGAGATGGCTTAGTTAATGAAGATTGGTATGACGATTTAGATGGAGATGGGCATATTACCATGATGCGTAGAAAATCTATTCATGGCAGATACAAAACAGATCCGAAAGATCCCAGAAATATGCTACTTGCCGGAACAGATGAACAGGGAGATTATGAATTACTAGGCATGGAGGGAATTGACAATGATGGAGATGGTAGAGTAAATGAAGATGGATACGCTTTTGAATACGACCCAAATAGAGACTGGGGTTGGGGATGGCAGCCAAATTATATTCAAAACGGCGCCTACAAATACCCATTCTCAATACCTGAGAACAGAGCCATTATGGAATTTGTAATGAAACATCCCAATATTGCTGCAGCACAATCCTATCATAATGCCGGTGGAATGATTCTGAGAGGGCCGGGAGCTTCTGCTGATATTAGCACATATAATTCGCAGGATGTAGCTATTTATGATGCAATCGCCAAAAAAGGGGAAGAATTAATGCCTGGATATAAATACCTGGTGGTTTATAAAGATTTGTATTCTGCCTATGGGGGAGAATTAGACTGGTTCTATGCCGGCAGAGGGATTTATACCTATTCCAAT
>NZ_KI866530.1:865342-874055 GCF_000511175.1 Sediminibacterium salmoneum NBRC 103935
CCTATCCCCTGTGTGCCTTGCCTCCCACGACTGTACCAGAAGTCCGTTTGATAATAGCTCTTATAATTTTGACAGGTATTTATTGTTTAAAGATGGCTTTGTGGATTGGAAAGAATACGACCATCCCCAATATGGCAAAGTAGAAATAGGCGGATTTAAAAAGAATTTTGGAAGAGCGCATCCAGGATTTTTATTGGAAAGTGATGCACATAGAAATATGGCATTTACTATTTACCACAGTTATCATACACCTAAATTATCTATTGCAGATATAAAAGAAAAAGATTTAGGCAATGGTATGACAGAAGTTACAGCAACCATATCAAATGAAAGACTTATGCCAACTCATAGCAGTCAGGATATTAAAAATAAAATTGAAAGACCTGATTACATTAGTATCAATACCAATGCAAAAGTTTTGGCAGGTATGGTAATGAATGACGCTGATTTAAATATTTCTACGATTCAAAAAATGAATCCTTCTACCATAGAAGTTGAGAATATCCCGGGTTTAGGAACCGTAAAAGTTAAATGGATATTGGAAGGGAAAGGGAATTACACTATTTCAGTAGATAGTAAAAAAGGGGGAATAGCAAGCAGAACTAAATAGACGGTTCATTAATAATGAGAAAAGGCTGGTAAATTACCAGCCTTTTTTTAAACAATATCTTAAGATAATTTTTTAAGTGCCTCTGCAATTCTGCCCCAGGCTTTTTCAATGTTTTCCATACTGTTGGCAAAAGAAAAACGAACACATTTGGGTTCTCCGAATGCATCACCCATCACAGAACTTACATGAGCATTATTCAATAAATACATACTGAAATCAGCCGCATTGGTAATTGTTTCTGTTCCATTCGATTTACCAAAATAGTAACTCACATCAGGGAAAACATAAAATGCTCCTTCTGGTGCAAAACAGGTAAAGCCTGGTATGGCATTTACCAATTCCAATGTTTTGGTTCTTCGTCTGGTAAACTCAGCAGTCATATCCAGAGAGGGTTGTAAATTTCCGGTTAATGCTGCTACAGCTGCTTTTTGCGTAATAGAAGACGTTCCACTGGTAAACTGCCCCTGTAGTTTCTCAAAAGCTTTTGCAATGGGCGTTGCGGAAGCGGTATACCCCAGTCTCCATCCTGTCATGGCAAAGCCTTTACTCAATCCATTGATAACTACCACGCGTTCCTTGATACTGTCAAACTGCGCTATGCTTTCATGCTTGCCAACAAAATTGATATACTCATAAATTTCATCTGACAGAATGGTTATCTGCGGATGCTTTTCAAAAACAGCTACCAATGAAGCCAGTTCTTCCTTACTGTACACTGCACCGGAAGGATTGCACGGAGAAGAAAACATAAAGACTTTTGTTTTCGCTGTGATGGCAGCTGCCACTTCTTCAGGTGTTGCTTTGAATTTATTGGATACGCTGGTTCTGATTTCCACTACTTTCCCTCTGGCAATTTTTACCAGCTCGGAATAAGTAACCCAGTAAGGTGTAGGAATAATTACTTCATCACCTTCATCTACCAGTGCAAGAATGGCATTGGCCAGACTTTGTTTGGCACCTGTAGAAACCACAATTTGTTCCGGTGTATATGACAGATTATTGTCTCTTTTTAATTTAGTACAGACTGCTTCCCGTAAATCTAAAAAACCAGGCACAGGGGTATAATGACTCCAGTTATCATTAATGGCTTTTATGGCAGCATCCTTAATATGTTGAGGTGTATCAAAATCGGGCTCGCCTAAGCTTAAATCAATTACATCAATGCCTTTTGCACGCAACTCACGGCCTAATTTGGCCATTTTTAAAGTTTCAGGTTCACTAAAACGATTCAATAAAGAAGACAATTCCATTCAAAAAAAGTTTAAGTCAACAATTTACTTAATTATTGGCAATTTCCCTTTTCGCATTAGTTCATGGTTGTATACAGCAATCCCCAGATCACGCATAAATGGAAAGCCAAGGGAATCATATTCGTATTTGTCGTCATTGAAAATTCCATCGGTATTGCAGGATATAACAGCACTCAGCATGAATTCAACCTGATTAATTTCGTCTACTATATAGGCCACATCTAATAAAAACCCGTAAGCATCACCCACTTTATTATAAATTTTTACCTGAGGGAAAAGGGTTTTTCGCTCGGATCCCTGCAATAAAAACTTGCAATAGGTATTGTAATAATAACTGGTATCGTAGGAAGGCGTATCAGATTCACCAGGATAAATCTGCATGTACTTTTTCACAAATGCATAGTCTTGTTCAGTAAGTCGGAAACGACTTTTCCTTTTAGTGATATTTGGAAAAATGACAGACTGTAGAATATGATGAAGGTCTTGCAGGTAAATTCTATTCTTATTTAAAAAAGAGAAAGGAGAAGCTACTAAATTTCCAGATTTCATATACCCCTTACCTAATGCGATATTGGTCTCTGCAAATTTTCCTTTGCTAATTTGGGCTGGCTGTTCATAAATAATATTACCAGCAGTATCATAAAATCTTACAGGGTTAGTCCTTAGCTGTTGTTCAAGGGTTTTACTTACTTGCAAGCGATGACGGATGATGGCATCGGGATAACCTTTAGCCTTCAGTTTCTGCTGAATATAATCGGGGCCCAGGAATTCATACAACCGGTTAAAAGCATCATTGTCACTTACCAGAAATATTTGTTTGATATAGTTGGCAATGGTGGGCGCACCATCCATGGCATTGGGTTGATTATAAACAAAATCCTGCGAATCAGATGCACTATCCGTTATCATAATGCTATTCATGGTTAAACCAGGAATCCCCAATTCATTGATTTTTTCAAGCGCCAGTAATGCAATGGGCATTTTGACGGTACTGGCAGGATAAAAATATTCAGAATCATTCAACCGATAACCGAATTCTTTAAATGAAGGTTTGTTCTTTTTGTTCCTGTTTATCTGTGTGTAAATAATTTGTACCCTAAAGCTATCCGGACTATTATTAATCCTTTTAAAGAATTCAGGGTGCTTCTGCAGAATCTGATAAAGGAGATTATCAGCATCATTATTTTGTGCAAATAAAGATATATTCAGCCCGGGAATAACAAGCAGAATTAACAAAAAGAGATGCTTCATTTATCAAACTTAATGAAATTTGATAATTAACTTTACAACATGCCACATGAAGCTATTTCGGTATTCGACATGTTTAAAATAGGGGTAGGGCCATCCAGTTCACACACATTGGGGCCCTGGAGAGCAGCCCTGCGTTGCCTCGACACCATAGATGAAAAGTCGCAATTACAACAGGTAAAATCCATTACCGTTTTACTATATGGCTCTCTGGCTAAAACAGGTAAGGGCCATGGTACCGATATAGCTGTTTTGATGGGATTAATTGCTGCAGACCCGGTAACGGTAGATGTGAACGGTATTCATCCTGCTATTGAAAAAATAAAATCAGAAAACCACATACTGTTGGGTGGCAAACATAGCATTCCTTTTTCCTATAAGGACAATCTACTGTTTCTGACCAGCGAATCCCTGCCTTATCACCCGAATGGATTAAGTTTTTTAATTGAGTTCAACAACGGCAAGGAAATCAGCGAAACCTACTACTCAATAGGTGGGGGATTCGTAGTGAAAGAAGGTGAGGAAGCGGGGGCTGGTAAAGCAACGGTTGATCTTCCTTTCCCAACCAATAATGCAGCAGATATATTACACTGGTGCAGAAAAACCGGCATGTCTATTCATGAAATGGTGCTGGAAAATGAACATGTCTGGAGAACGGAAGCCGAAACCAAGAAAGGAGTATTACAAATCTGGCATACCATGCGGGAATGTATTTACAGAGGCTGTCATACCAAGGGCGAGCTTCCCGGTGGATTACAGGTAAGAAGAAGAGCGTTTGAACTGAATAAAAAATTAATGAAAGGGCATCCATACCAATCATTTGATGAATGGTTAAAAGCCATACAGGCTGGGGGACAGACTTTCAATTATATTTTGGACTGGGTGAGTTGTTTTGCACTGGCTGTGAACGAAGAAAATGCTTCTTTTGGAAGAGTCGTTACTGCACCTACTAACGGAGCAGCTGGCGTAATTCCTGCTGTTCTATTGTATTATATTGCTTTCTGCGATGGTAATCAGGAAGATAAAATCATTCAATTCTTATTAACTGCTTCGGAAATCGGATCGATCTTCAAAAAAGGCGCTACAATTTCAGCAGCCATGGGTGGATGTCAGGCAGAAATTGGAGTTTCTTCTGCCATGGCGGCAGGCGCTTTAACAGAATGCATGGGAGGAACCCAGCAACAGGCTTTAATGGCTGCGGAAATTGCCATGGAACATCACCTGGGCCTGACTTGTGACCCAATTGGCGGTTTGGTTCAGATTCCTTGTATCGAAAGAAATACAATGGGAGCCATTAAAGCCATAACCGCATCTCAACTGGCATTGCAAAGTACTCCTGATTTTGCCTTGGTTAGTCTGGATAAAGTAATTGCTACCATGTGGAATACAGCATTGGATATGAACAGCAAATACAAGGAAACAGCTGACGGGGGCTTGGCTATACAAGTACCATTGGGCTTAAGTGAATGTTAGTACTTGTAGTAAGTTTTTATTTCTTAAAATCTGAAAAATGATAGGAAACCCCATTTCAATCAGACCCTTTATAGGCGCCAAAGATTTTGATTTGAGCCGTGCATTTTATGCAGAAATGGGATTTACGGAAAACAGGATCAATGAGCAGTTGAGCGTTTTTCACTTTAAAGGCATTTCTTTTTACTTACAAAACGCCTATGTAAAAGACTGGGTAGACAATACAATGGTTTTTGTTGAAGTAGAGAACCTTACAGCTTTTTGGGAAAAGCTTCAAAATTTGAATCTGAGTGAAAAATTCCCCACGGTTAAACTTATAGCGCCAAAATCCATTGACTGGGGAAGAGAATGCTTTGTACATGATCCTTCGGGGATACTTTGGCATTTTGGAAGCTTTAAAAATTAATTAAATTAATTTTTAAAGCTATATTTCTAAAAACATTAGCATAATTTGTAATCTATGAAAATTAGCTTTACACTTTTTGCATTTATTATCAGTTTTCAATTGGCTTCGGCTCAACATCAATGGTTTAAACTTTACGAAGATTCCACAACATTAGTAAACGACGGAAAAGCAATTACAGCAGCGTTTACAAAAGATATTCAAAGACTAAAGCCAGGCATCAATTTTTCTGTTAAGACCAAACTCAATACTACTCCTTATTTAATTTTTTATTGGGGGGAAAATGGAGAACGAACGGCTAACTTACCTAAATGGGATCAGGTGATTGAACCACAAAAGCAATTTTTTTATCAAGTTGCAGGAAGTGAAGCGGCCGGAAAAGATATGTTTAGATTATTCTTTAATGGCTTTTATTTACCCCATGAATTAGGACATGCATTAGAACATATCAAGAGAGGAACTTTAAAAGGCTCTTACCAGGAGGAATATTTTGCCAATATTGTAGGAATGCTTTGGTGGAAAAAACAGGGTAAGGCAAAAGAACTGAAAGAATGTTATGAATTCGCCAAAAGGGTATGGGCCAAATTGCCAAATCCAATCCCTGCCGGAAGTACCATGGAAGCGTTTTTTACCGCCAATTACCAGAAAGCAACAGAAGATCCTTTTGTTTATGGATACATGCAGTTTAAGCAATTCATACAAGTGTATGAAGATAAAACCCTTCCGGATTTTGATAGTTTTATTAAATCGTATCTAGAATAGCGTCACTGTAATCCTTGATCTCGTTGTATAAAGTTCCCCGCTCAACAGGCTGGCGCTTTACTTGCTTAATTAGTGTAACCAGATCTGAAGTACTCATGGTTGGTGTTTGTTCTTCACTACCAGCCATGGCATAAATTTTAGTAGTGTCATCTATGGTACCATCAATATCGTTAACGCCAAATGAAAGAGTAAGCTGCGCATTTTTTCTACCCAACATTGGCCAATAAGCTTTCAGATGAGGGAAATTATCCAGATACAACCTGGAAACCGCATACATTTTCATGTCTTCTACAATCGTGCTCTCTGACACGTGTTGCATATCGTTGTCTTTGTTGCGGAACTTAAGCGGAATAAATGTATTGAAACCGCCTGTTTCATCCTGCAAGCTGCGCAAACGATCCATATGATCAATCCGGTGCCAGTAAGATTCAATATGTCCGTACAACAAAGTTGCATTACTGTGCATGCCTAACTGGTGAGCTGCCTTATGAATCGCCAGCCATCCGTCTGCATCTACTTTATCCGCACAGATTTTAGTTCGGATATCCGGATGAAAAATTTCCGCTCCTCCACCAGGCAAGGAATCCAGTCCTGCTTCATGCGCCAGTCGCATTCCTTCCTCTACAGAAACTTTGGCCTTACGGAACATATAATCCAGCTCTACGGGTGTGAAAGCCTTGATATGTAAATCGGGCCTGTGCGCTTTAATACTTTTCAGCAATTCAAGGAAGAAATCCATGTTCATCTTTGGATGAACGCCACCCACAATATGAACTTCAGTAACAGGTTTGCCATCGTAACTTTTTACAATGTGCATCATTTGCTCAATGTTCAATTCCCAACCTTCTTCTCTATGTGCATACAATTTAGAATAAGAACAGAATGCACAGGAGAAAACACAGACATTGGTTGGCTCAATATGAAAGTTCCTGTTAAAGTATGTTTTATTACCGTGCTTACTCTCTCTTACCCAGTTGGCTAAAGCGCCAACGTAGGAAAGTGAAGCTTTCTCAAATAAGGCTACGCCTTCGTCAAAAGAAATGCGCTCCTGATTTAATATTTTATATCCAATGGATTGTAACTGTTGGTCTTTTTCGGCGTCTACCAATACTTTCACGGCGGCTGAATTCATGTCTCCCAGATTTTGTGCAAAATTACACCTTTAAAACATCAGAATGCCTGCAATTGTTGCAGATAAATAGGAGGCAAGTGTTCCACACAATAAAGCCCTTAGTCCCAGCTTAGCCAGATCAGCTCTTCGGGTAGGGGCTAGTTCCCCGATTCCGCCAATTTGCATCCCTACGCTGCTGAAATTCGCAAATCCGCAAATAGCAATACTTACAATCAGCAATCCTTTTTCTGAAACAATCGGAATAGCATTAGAAGTAAGATTATTGAAAGCTACAAACTCATTAATGGTAAGTTTCTGTCCTAGCAGAGAAGCTGCATTGGCCACATCCACCTGAGGAACACCCATTGCCCAGGTCATTGGATAAAAGATCTTACTGAAGATTACATCCAAAGTAACTCCGGGTACAATCATTCAGATTAAATAATTGATTAATGCAATCAGGGCAATGAATCCAATCAACATGGCTATTACATTAACGGCAATTTTCATTCCGTCACTTGCTCCATGAGAAATGGCATCAATGATATTGCTGTAGGGGCTTTTTACTTCCAGCTTTACTTTTCCCATGGTCTGGGATTCTTCTGTTTCCGGAAAAACAATTTTTGATATCACAAGGGCTCCGGGAGCAGCCATTAAGCTGGCCGTTAATAAATATTCCGCCTTGGCTCCCATATTGGCATAAACAATCAGTATACCTCCGGCAATACAAGCCAGACTTCCACTCATACTGGCCAGCAATTCGCTCTTGGTCATGGTATTCAGATAAGGCCTGATCATTACCTGCGCTTCTACCTGACCCACAAAAGCCGAAGCAACATTACTGAGTGCTTCGGCTCCGCTTACGCGCATGATAAAATTCATGGCTTTGGCAATAACAGATACAATAAACTGCATTACCCCAAAATGATATAGTATAGCTACCAGTACACAAACCAAAATAATAGTAGCTGTAACGCTAAAGGCAAACACAAATCCACCCTGACTAAAGTTTTTTACACCATCCGGTGCATTTACCATTACGCCATTGTATACAAATGCAACACCTTCACGCGCAAATCTTTCAATCTTCTCCATCCCGTGACCCAACAATTGAAAAAATCGGGTAACCGGTGGAACTTTCAAAACCATTACAGCTATAAAAATCTGTAACAGAATTCCGCTAAAAACCAGTCTGTAGTTAATTCTACGCTTATTATTAGAGAATAAAAAAGCAATACCCAGAATCAAAATAATCCCTATAATTCCTTGAAACCTTTCCATATACAATTACTTAGTATTCAGATTAGGTTTGAAAGATACGGATTACTACATATGAGCCTGAATTTTTTTGTCTAAAACAGATTTAGGAACGGCACCAATTTGCTTATCTACAATCTGTCCGCCCTTAATAAAAAGAATTGCAGGGATAGAAGTAATACCATAGTTCACACTCAAATTAGGGTTATGATCCACATTTACTTTTCCTACATTGATTTTGCCATCGTATTCCTTAGACAATTCTTCAATAACCGGCCCGATAGCGCGACAAGGTCCACACCATTCTGCCCAAAAGTCTACCACTGTTAATTTATCGCTGTCTAAAACAGTCGACTGAAAATTCGCGTCTGTTAATTCTAATGCCATAGTTTAAATTTTATATCGTTTGTTAATCAAATTTACATCCAAAGCCATTTTACTGCCCCTTTGACTTTTCCACCAATGTTATTTAATTGTTTTGGCTGCAGATTGCTGACAATGGGTCAGTCTATTCGCTATCCAACCAGGCCCACTTTAACATCAATATCTAAATTGTCCATCAGGTATCCTGCCATTTCTTCGTTCATCTGAAAGCCCTTTTC
>NZ_KI866530.1:874466-898444 GCF_000511175.1 Sediminibacterium salmoneum NBRC 103935
AACCATGGCAGGGGTAATAGCCGATGGATGCATATTAATTTCCACCGATCGGGTCAATACCTGCTTTACCGTCTCGAGTAATGACATACTCGATATCTTGAATTCGAATACATTGGGTTGATTAAACCTGTTCCTGAAACTTCCGTTAAGCAGAATATTCTGTCCCTTCTCCAGGTAATCCTTGAACCTGATATAGTCTTCGCTCCATAATGTAAACTCCGTTTTCCCGCTGTAATCTTCAATTACAAAAGAACCGAAGTTTTTACCGGTCTTGGTAACCCGGTGTTGTACATCTGTTACCAAACCTGCTACCCGATACATTTTGCCCAGGCTGGCCCCTTCGGTTAATGCATCTCTGGCTTCATTAAATTCGGCGATACCGGTTATTTCATAATGTTTCAGCTCGAACCTGAAATGATCCAGCGGATGCCCACTCATGAACATCCCTGTTACTTCTTTTTCATAATTCAGCAACTCCGTTAATGTCCAGGGCTCACAGGGAGCTATCTTGGGTTTGGGAACATGCATGGCAGTAGGGAGGTCACCAAATAAAGTATTGGATGTACCAGTACTCAAACTCTGTTGCACTTGCCCGTAATTCACAATTTTTTCCAGTCCGGTTAATCTTTCTCCTTCTGCCATTTTAAAATACTGCGCCCTGTGCAATTCCGGGAAACAATCGAAAGCTCCTGAATATACCAGGCTTTCCAATGATTTTTTATTTACCGATTTTTGCAGTACCCGCTGTACAAAATCATACACATCCAAATACGGTCCGTTCTTCTGGCGTTCTGCAATAATGGCTTCAACCGCCATTTCACCAACGCCCTTTAATCCCCCCAGACCAAAGCGAATTTCACCTTTGGCATTTACGGCAAAACCTTTTAAAGATTCATTAATATCAGGTCCAAGCACATTAATGCCCATGCGTTTACACTCTTCCATAAAGAAGGTGATTTTTTCAATATTGCCCTGGTGATTCAATACCGCAGACATATATTCTCCAGGGTAGTGGGCTTTTAAATAAGCTGTCTGATACGCCACAAATGCATAACAGGTAGAGTGAGATTTATTGAAAGCGTATTGTGCAAATGCTTCCCAGTCGGTCCAGATTTTTTCGAGCTTATCGGCTGGATGTCCTTTTGCAGAAGCCCCGTTAATAAACTGAGCTTTCATTTTATCCAACACCGATTTCTGCTTCTTACCCATGGCTTTTCGCAACACGTCCGCATCTCCTTTGGAAAAACCGGCAAGGCTTTGACTCAGCAACATTACCTGTTCCTGGTAAACTGTGATACCATAGGTATCGCTCAGGTATTCCTTCATTTCTTCGATATCGTAACTGATGGCTTCCCTGCCATGTTTACGGGCGATGAAATTGGGGATATAGGCAATTGGTCCCGGACGATACAGGGCGTTCATGGCTATCAGGTCATCAAACTTATCCGGCTTTAATTCGCGTAGGTATTTTTGCATGCCCACACTTTCAAACTGGAAAGTACCATTGGTCTGACCACTTTGATATAACTGAAAAGTCTTTTCATCGTCCAGTGGAATCGTATCCAAATCGATGGTTACGCCATGGTTTAATTGTATCAATTCCAAGGCTGTCTTCAAAATGGAAAGGGTTTTTAAACCCAGAAAGTCCATCTTAATAACCCCTGCATCTTCAATAATACTTCCTTCAATTTGTGTGACCCACAAGTCGGAGTCTTTGGCGGTTGCAACAGGAATCAGGTCTGTAAGGTCTTTCGGGGCAATAATGATTCCCGCAGCATGTATACCAGTATTTCTTACAGAGCCTTCCAGTCTTTCGGCCTCCTTCAGTACCTGTGCCCTTAAATCGGATCCATTATAAATCTCCCGAAGTTTCTTTACATTATCTATGTCTTCCTGCTGATATCCTTCTTTCTCTTCCAGTGATTTAGGTCCTTCCTTTACAGTAATAGGCGCTTTCAATACACGACCCAGTTCTGTACCGGGTTTATCAGGAACAAGCTTTGCCAACAAGTTACTTTCTGAAAGTGGAAGGTCCAGTACACGGGCAACGTCTTTGATACTCATCTTGGCAGCCATGGTACCATAAGTAACAATCTGAGCTACCTGACTTTTTCCGTATTTCTGAACCACATAATCAATTACTTTCTGTCTGCCTTCATCATCAAAATCCGTATCAATATCGGGCATGCTCTTACGGTCCGGATTCAGGAAACGCTCAAAAAGCAGGTTGTATTTAATGGGATCAATATTGGTAATTCCAATGCAGTAAGCCACTACAGATCCGGCTGCTGAGCCACGGCCCGGTCCAATAAAAACACCCATATCTCTTCCTGCCTTTATGAAATCGCTTACAATGAGAAAGTACCCGGCAAAGCCCATGGTTTTAATGGTAAACAATTCAAAATCTATCCGCTCCTGAACTTCAGGCGTAATTTCACTGTACCTGATTTTGGCACCTTCGTAAGTAAGGTGTTTTAATAATTCCCATTGATTCAGATTGGCATCTGCATGTATCTGAAACTCTTTGGGAATAGGGAAAGCGGGGAGGAGTATGTCTTTCTTTAAATTCAGAACCTCTACCTTATCAACAATCTGGTTGGTATTGTCGAGCGATTCAGGAATATCATGAAACAGCTTAGCCATTTCTTCCGGCGTCTTGAAATAGAACTGATCGTTGGGGAATTTGAATCTTCTGTTTTTTATCTGAACCTCGTCATTCACAAAATCATCAAAACCGGGAGTGCTTTGTTTTTCACCTGTATTAATGCACAACAAAATATCATGTGCATTGGCATCATCCTTCTCTACATAGTGACTGTCGTTGGTAGCAATAACCGGCACATTGTATTTCTTAGCAAATTTTAACAGGGTCTGATTAATCAGTTCCTGTTCTTTAATATCGTGCCTTTGAATTTCAATGTAATAGTCCTCACCAAATAAGTCGAGCCACCATTTAAATTCTTTTTCTGCATTTTCTTCGGATTGATGCAAAATGGTTTGTGGCACATAGGCGCCAATACAACAAGTTGTAGCAATTAAACCTTCATGGTATTTTTCAATAAGTTCCTTATCAATTCTTGGGTACTTGCTGTACATTCCCTCTATATAGCCCAATGAAGTCAGCTTTACCAAATTCTGATAACCAATGGCATTCTTTGCCAGCAAAACCTGGTGAAAGCGATTGTCTTTTGACTCTTTGGTAAATGTTTTAATATGTCTGTCTTTCACCACATAAAACTCACAGCCTACAATTGGCTTAACAACAGGAGTGGTGATGTCTTTTCCATTGGCATCCTTACCAATCACTTTTGTATTCTTCCAGGCCTGACTTACAAAATCAAAAGCTCCGAACATATTGCCATGGTCGGTTATGGCAAGGGCAGGCATCTGGTGGGCAGCGGCTTTTTTGTAGAGTTCATCTATTGGAGCTGCGCCATCCAGTAAGGAATACTGAGTATGTACATGTAAGTGTGAAAATTGGGCCATAGAAAGAAAATAGTTATCAAAGTTCGGCCTTTGCCACCCCATTACAAAGTGTCAATTTTCCACATTAGGATAAACCCAGTAAATTGCAGCCCATATGAAGCGTAAATTATATATTAATTTATTGGTGGCAGTGCTGGTGATGAGTAGCTGTAATACTGTAAGAAACCTCGTAAATAAAGATAATTCAACTCAAAAAACGGTAACAAAAGTTTACGGAACAGAAAAAAGGGAATTTATCAATGGAATTGAAGTAACCCTGGGTACTGTTACTACAACCAAACACAAGACTTCCAGTTCTGCCACAACCACAAAAAATAAAACCAATAGCAGTGGTAATGGAAATCCGCCTACTAAAGCAGATTTGGAAAAAGCCAGCTGGCTACAATTAAAATATGCCATTGTAATGGATATGCCTGCGGAAGAATTAACGAATATTCCCTTGCTTGAGTTGATGGATAAATGGTGGGGGACCCGATATTGTATTGGTGGCAGTACCATGAACTGCATTGACTGTTCCGCATTTACTCAGGTAATCATGAAAGAGATCTACAATATTCAATTACCCAGAACTTCTCAGGAGCAATTCAACATTATGCAACCCATTCCAATTGATGAACTGCAGGAAGGAGACCTGGTTTTTTTTAATACCGGTGGCAGAGGGATTTCGCATGTTGGAGTTTATATGCAGAACAATAAATTTTTACACGCTTCTACTTCTCAAGGCGTAACCATATCAGATTTAAACGACAAATACTGGAATCCCAAATTCAGAGGTGGCGGCAGAATGCGTTAAATTAAAACTAAGAATTCGGATCGGGTATTACTTAGCAAAGCGCTTCATGAAATTGTGATATAATTGACCTGCATCTGGTGTTAAAGCCAGTTTAAATACAGAAAAAATAAATAATCCCGAGAAAAGAATGCTTCTTAAAAAGATAGGAATCCAACCTTCCCTGTCCTGAAAAATAAAGAAGGGGATACCAAAAGATATAGCTGCCGATAAAAGCGCCAGTAAGGTTTTATGATCAAATGGCTGCATCCGGAATTTACGGCGTAGAAACTCGAAGCGAATAAAATTATATAAGCTATAGGCAAACAATTCAGCAAAAGCAGAACCAATGATTCCGTAATGCATAATTAAATAATAGGTTAGCGGCAATCTGAAAGCCAGTAAAATAACCCCACTGATAAAATCAAAACGCCAGTAAGTGGATGTATTAATAACCATGGCATTCAAGCCCGTTCCTGCATCAATGATTCTTACCATACCCAAAATAAAAATCGTGGCAATGCCTGCTTCGTATTCCCGTTGAATATGAAGCACACGCATTCCATCTGCAACATTCAGCCAAAGATTCCCGAAAATAAACAGCGCCATGATTAATAAGTTAATACAGGAGCGCTTGTAAATCCGCTTGATTTCATCCATATCCTTGTCTTTCCATGCACGGGACAAAACGCCTGCAGAAATGGCCTGTATGCTTCGCTGAGGAACTTGTATCAGATTCGCCGCATATTGAGCCAACCCGAAAACACCAACCACAGCCAGACCCTGAAACTTGGCAATAATGAAACTATCAATGGTTGCTGCAATTGAGGCAATTACTGTACCACTGTATATTAAAGCCTGCATTCCCAGCATTTTCTTCCAGAATTTTCTGGTAACCCTGCTGATGGTTGTAGGAAAATGTAGCTGACGGGTATAGTATAAATAACTAAGTAGAATGAGGAAAATAATCAGGTATAAAAAAGCAAAGAAATAAACAAAGGACTCAAATGAAATTAATTTGAAATAATAGAGGGCAATGAAAATACTGGTGATAATTCTAAGTCCGGTTTCCTTTAAAAAATTAGAGAATACCGTTTGCTGCAATGCCCAGCAAAATCCTTCCAATACTGAGAAAAACAACATCCCCAAAGCAAAGGGAAACATCCAGTAATAGTAGTCTACTATTAATTTGGATTTCTCAATAAACTGAGATTCAAAAAAAGGCCTGAAATACCATCCAGCAGTTAATACCAGTATAAAACCAATCAAAGCAGCCAGCATACCCCAGGTCATCAGGTCAATTCGGTGTTTCTCCAGGTTGTCTTTGTAATAAGGGTAAAATTTGTAAATCACAGGAATCACACCCAAAGCACCAAAAGCATACATATTTTGTGCAAAGTCAAAAAATATCCGGGTCAGGGCAAATTGCTCCAGCGTAAAGGAACCATCCTTGGTATAGAAATACATATTAATGGCTCCTATAAAGAACCCTATGTATACCAGAAAGCTGGAAATAATAGTTTGTTTTCTGATGGTTCCCATGTAGCCTAATTCATTTTAATCTGAGCTTCTTTGCGTCCATTTATCACGATGTAAAAATAATCGGCTAATTTCTCCAGATCTAATCCTGCAGCTTGTTTCTGGGTTAGCTGAAGCAATTGCCATTGTTTTACTTTCGGTTTCAAAACTAAGATATCATTCCCTGTTGTAAGAGGTAATTGTAAGTTAAAATCAGGAACAGCGTTGGTATACCGGTATTTCAACTGTCTTCCGTCAGCAGATAACTGGTATTCCAATTCAGGTATTTGTGTGGTAGTTAAATACTGCTTGAAAACGGTTTTCAAATTATATCCTGCAAACGCAGACATTTCCTTTTGAATCATGTCAGTGGTTACCTGTTTATGAAAAAAGCGTTTATTCAGGTGTCTTAACAATTGTCTGAATTTTTCATCATTGTTCATAGACATTCTGATGGTATGAATCATAGCAGAGGCTTTGGGATACATATCACCACTGCCTGTATTGTGCACGTTGTAAACGCCCAGAATAGGTTTGTCATTTTTTATATTTCTTCTAGCGCCTTTGTTATAGGCATTGCCTGCTGATTTTCCATCCATGCATTCCGTAAATAATGTTTCGGAATAATTGGTAAACCCTTCATGTATCCACATATCGGCAATATCAACTGAAGTAATATTGTTACCAAACCATTCGTGTCCGCTTTCGTGAATAATAATGAAATCCCATTTAAGGCCCCAACCAGTTCCTGACAAATCCCTTCCTAAATAACCATTCTGGTATTTGTTTCCATAAGCCACATTGCTCTGGTGCTCCATCCCCAGATAGGGCACTTCAACCAGTTTAAATCCATCGGAATAAAAAGGGTAGGGGCCAAACCAGTGTTCAAAACATTTGATCATGGGCTTTACCTGCTCAAATTGCTTCTTGGCTCCGTTCAGGTTTTGTGGCAAAACATAATAGGTAAGATCAAGATTTCCATTTTCTCCCTGATAGTTTTCTTTGAATTGAACATATTTACCAATGTTCATACTAACACTATAATTATTGATGGGCGATTTAACCTGCCACACCCAGGATTTTGTTTTGTCTTCGTGTTGAATGGTTTCGATTAGTCTTCCATTGGAAACATTCATTAATGTGTCCGGAACCCTGACACCAATGGTTACCCCCAATTCTGGCTCATCATACTGATGATCTTTACAGGGCCACCATACACTCGCACCGAGTCCCTGACAGGATGTAGCAACAAAAGGATTACCAAGCTCATCCTTAGACCAGCTGATACCTCCATCCCAGGGAGCTCTTACGGCTGCCCTTGGTACGCCCTGATAATAAACCGTTACCAATCCCTCCATACCTGCTTTCAAAAAGGCAGGCATTGTTACCATTGCCACATTCCCCGAACGTTGGAAAATGAGTTTTTCCTTTTTCCCTTTCTGCCAGATAATGCTGTCAATTTTCAATGGCTGTTGCAAATCGACCTGCATTTTTAAAGGCTTTTGCAATGCTTTGAATTGAATACTTACAGACCCCTTAATGGTTTGTGCAACAATGTCGGGTTGAACCCTGATATCATAATGCAGGAGATTCCACCAGGCCCTTTCCGGTGTAATACTACCCCGAAGTGTATCTGCCCTGGAAAAGGCAGCAGACTGTTTTTTTTGCGCCTGACTATTCAGCGCCAACAAAAGGGATAAACCGACTGATAACAAACGAAGGAGTTTCATTTGCTAAAAGTAGCACTTTATATATTTTGACTATTGCTTTATCAGTTTGTCTTTAAATACCTTTTCGAATTTCTCCAGTTTAGGGGCAATCACAAATCGGCAGTATCCCTGATTCTTGTTGTTGTTATAATAATTCTGATGGTAATTTTCAGCCGGATAAAAATTCTTGAAAGGCTCAATGATGGTTACAATTGGATTAGACCAGGCTCCGCTTTTATCCAAAGCCGCTTTGTATTTTTCTGCTTTTTCCTTTTGTTCTGCATTGTGATAATAAATGGCAGATCTGTACTGAGGGCCAATATCATTCCCTTGCTGATCCCAGGTGGTTGGATCATGGGTTTTCCAGAATACTTCTAATAGTTCATCATAGGTAATGACGGCAGGGTCAAAAACAATTCTGGCCAATTCAATATGTCCGGTATTTTTATCACAGACTTGCTCATAAGTTGGATTTTCAACAAACCCACCACCATATCCGCTGATTACCTCTTTAACACCTTTCAATCGCTGAAAAAAGGCTTCGGTACACCAGAAACATCCTTCACCAAATGTGGCAGTATCTAATTTTGCATTCATTGTATTCATATTTTGGGGCTTATTAACAGTAACTGGATTCGCTTTTTCTGTGAATGCACAGGCGACCATCCAGGCAGAGAGAAAAGTCAGAAATAAATAAGTTTTTTTCATGTTGTTGATTTAACTACAGATTATAACTACAAACAGCTTGGTATTTTTGTTGAATTCCTACACCATTACATACGAAACAAGGATATTTAAACGCTTAATAGGTAGAAAATGATATTTTAAGATAAATTTGTGATACCGTAACCTATTATGAGCTTTCAGTCCCAATTTTGGAAGTATATGTCTCTGCGCATAGAGTCGCTGCTACTGGCTATGCCACTGCTGCTCTTTTTTGCGTTATATCACTTCTATGATGCGCTCAGCATTGATCCTTACTTCGGGGTTTCGGTTCCCTTTATTTTAAGTACCAATATTTTAATTTTCCATATTCCTATTTTTCTGATTCCTTATCTGATGCATCGCTTCATGCGGGATCAGGACAAGGGCCATGTATTGGTTAACTTTTTGCATGTGGCACTGTCTATATTTTTACTGATAGCCCTTATGTTCACCTATCAGGTGATACAACCTTCCTCTCCTGACAGAGGTACACCCATTTTTGATTTACCGGAGAATAAGCTCTGGATGGAAGCCACTATGGCAACCTATGTTATTCTGGGTGCCCAGCTGCTGCTTCAGGTAGCTTTTATATTTTATTCGCTTACCGTGTTATTTCCAGCAAAGCAAAAACAACCCATACCGAGTTATTCCCATTAATTGAAAGCCGCAATGTAACTTTGCGCTCTCAATAAGGCTAATATGATGCGTTTGTACCCGGAATCGGCGTTGACTCAATTGGAATTTGACAAAGTGAAAGAGACATTGTCGGGATTTTGCCATACAGACTATTCCAAAAATAAAACCTCGCAACTCAGGATTCATACCCGCAAAGAATTTATTGACAGAGAGTTAAGGCAGGCTTTTGAATACAAATTAATCATTCAGCAACAACAATATTTTCCGGCCGATTTTACAGCCAATATCAGTAAGGATATAAAACTTTTATCTATTCCTGGCGCTTTATTAACTGGTGAACAATGGATGATGATAAAGCGACTTACGGAAAGCATGGGTACTGTTTTTCGCTGGTTCGACAACGAAAGGAGAATGGCTTACCCCGGGCTGACGATGGTTTTGCAGGATAGCTATTACGAAAAAAATATAGTAACTGCCATCAATGAAGTCCTGGATGAATCGGGCGTGGTGTTGGATAATGCATCCCCTGAATTGCAGAAAATACGATTGAACTTATATAAGAAGCGGAATGAACTGAGAAGGGTATTTGAAAAAATGGTTCAGAAAATGGCTAAAGCCGGTTATACGGCAGATATAGAAGAAAGTTTCAGTAATGGCAGAAGAGTGGTTGCCGTTTTCTCTGAATACAAAAGACAGGTAAAAGGGATTTTACACGGGGAGAGTGATAGCCGCAAAACAGCTTTTATAGAACCCGAAGAAACCATTGAACTCAACAACGATGTTTTTGCACTGGAAAATGAAGAAACAAAAGAAGTACAAAAAATATTAAGGGCTTTAACCGCTCACTTGTCGGTTTATGCTCCGTTACTGCAGCAGTATCTGCAGATTATTGGAGAGTTTGACTTCGTAAGAGCCAAGGCAAAACTGGCCATTGAAATGAATGCCCATATGCCAACCGTTCTGGACAAAGCAGTGGTTCAACTAATAGAAGCCTATCATCCATTGTTGTTCTTGTATAACAAAACAGCTGGTAAAAAAACCATCCCGGTTAATATTCACCTGGATGATAAAAACAGAATTCTGGTAATCAGCGGGCCCAATGCAGGGGGAAAAACAGTGACCATGAAAACCATCGGACTCAACCAGCTGATGGTTCAGAGCGGATTGCTGGTTCCCGTTCATCCCGATTCGGTCATGGGGATATTTAAACAATTATACATTCATATTGGCGATACACAGAGCTTGCAATTTGAGTTAAGTACTTACTCGAGCCATTTAATGCATATGAAGCATTTTATGGAGAATGCCAATGGGAAAACCCTGTTTTTTATTGATGAATTGGGAAGCGGTTCCGATCCGAATTTAGGAGGTGCTTTTGCAGAAGTAATTATGGAAGAACTGGGCAGAAAACATTCTTTCGGAGTAGTTACCACTCACTATTTGAATTTGAAAGTTATGGCCAACCATACCCAGGGAATTCTAAATGGAGCCATGCAGTTTGATGAAGTAAACCTGCAGCCCATGTACAAATTGATTATTGGCAAACCCGGCAGTTCCTACACTTTTGCCATTGCTGAACGAATTGGACTTCCCAAACATTTAATTAACAGGGCAAGAAAACTGGTAGAAGAAGATCATTTTAAACTGGACAGATTGCTCAACCGAACCGAGCAAGACCTTCAACAACTGGAAAAAGAGAAAAAAGAACTGCACCGGCTACTGAGGGAAAATGAAAAGTTGAAAAAGGAAATGGAGCAGGTGATGAATAAGGAGAAACACCTGCAGCAGGTAGAATTATTGAAGAACCAGAATAAAATTACAGAGGAGCGATTGCAGTACTTGAAAGATATGGAGCGAAAACTCAAGCAAATTGTACTGGATTGGAAAAAAACAGAGAATAAAAATGAAGTAGTTAAAAATCTGCAAAACCTGCTCTTTAAACAGAAGGAAACCATTGTAGTTAACAAGCTTGCTAAAAAAGTTGATAAAAAATACAGGGAATTAAATACAGAAATAGAACCCGGCACTTTGGTTAAACTCAGAAAAAATTACCAGGTTGGCGAAGTAAAGGAAATACGGGGGAAAAGAGCAATCGTTCAAATAGGCGCACTACCAATTAATGTTGATTTATCCGATTTAATTGCAGTGGCAAAAATTGAGGAGGCTTCAGAAAATAGTTAATCAGATTCTGTATTTTACAGACTGAAGCAAGCAAGTGAAATATTTATTTCTAATCATTTTTACATTTTTCACAACCCAGATTACTGCACAATTGTGTACAGGCAGTCTGGGTAATCCTGTTGTAAATATTAGTTTTGGAAACAAAGGCAATCCGACTGGCCCGCTGCAACCCGGTATCACGAACCTGGGTTATGTAGCCAATTCTTGCCCGAACGACGGCAATTATTCCATTGTAAGTTCCGCATTGGGTTGCTTTACCAATACCTGGCACGATATAACCAGCGACCATACGGGTGACGAAGAAGGGAAAATGATGCTGATTAATGCAACCAATGTACCCAGTGTTTTTTATGTAGAAACCATTACAGGATTATGTGGAAATACTACTTATGAATTTGGTGCCTGGGTGGCCAATGTGTTAAAACCTGCCAGCTGCTGGGGCAATGGAATAAAGCCCAATTTAACTTTTACCATAGAAACCGGTAATGGTACTGTTTTGGAAACCTATAGTACCGGTAATATTAATGAAACAAGTGTTCTTAGTTTTAAACAGTTTGGTTTTTTATTCAAACCACCAATAAATACTAACAGCGTTGTATTGAAAATCACCAGCAATGCCGGTGACGGATGCGGCAATGATCTGGCCATTGATGATATTACTTTCAGACCCTGTGGTCCAACCATGTCAGCCAAAATTGACGGGGTAAATACTTTTAATAAAACGGTCTGTTTTAATGAACAGAATGCCATGTTATTTTCTATGGAAGTAGGACAGGGGTACAACAATCCGGTGTATCAATGGCAAATCAGTACCAATTCGGGAATGAGCTGGAATAATCTGAGCAACGCCAATCAAACCAGTTTCAACAGAAGCCCAACCAATGTAGGGAATTTTCAATACCGGTTATTGGCCAGTGAATCGGTCTATTCCGGAGTTGCTTCCTGTCAAACCGCCTCTCTGCCAATATCAATTCAAATTAATGCGCAGGCGCCCAAAATAGGGAACCAGGTTATTAATCAATGTATTGGCGGAATGGTGAATTTGGCTGCAGCTTCCGGATCCGGATCCAATTTATCTTATTTATGGACAGGGCCTAATAATTTTAGTTCAACAGAGAAAAACCCGCAATTAGCAACAGTAAACCGTTCGGATACAGGAAGATATGTAGTAAGCGTAACTACTTCCAATGGATGTTCATCTTCAGATACAGTTTGGGTTACGGCATACAATGCCATAAACGCAAGCTTTACCGGGAATACCCTTATTTGCCTGGGTGACAGTACATTGCTAACAGCCATTGGTGGCACAACACAGGACTGGTACAACAGCACCCGTGCAAGCATTCACAGTGGATCATCTGTCTGGGTAAAGCCAGTTGATACAACACAATATCAGGTAATCATTAAAAATGCACAGGCTTGTTCGGATACCCTTTTTATTCCAGTACAGGTTATAAAACCTCCACAAGTGGATGCAGGCCCCGACAAAACAATTATGCAGGGAAACAGTACAGCCTTATCAGGTAAGATTGATGGCCAGTACAATGGATTTACCTGGCAACCATTGGTTAATTTAATGCCCCCTAATTCATTAACCCCATTGGTGAGCCCTTTAAGTAACCAGCAGTATGCTTTAACAGCTTATGGAATCAATGGATGTCCTTCTGGCTCAGACACTGCAATGGTAAGGGTTTTAGCCAGTATCAATCCCCCTAATTCCTTTTCGCCCAATGGCGATGGAATACATGACCAATGGGTTGTACCCGGATTGGAAACCTATCCCAATGGTTCTGTTAGTATATTTAACAGATATGGACAGGTGGTTTTTCAAACAAAACCCTATTTCAAGGGCTGGAATGGAATGCTGAATGGCAGGGAAGTTCCGACCGGCGTTTATTATTTCATTATTAACAGAGGAAATGGAGAACCTCTTTTATCGGGTAGTATATACTTAATTAGATAATTATATGATAGTAGATGCTTTAGAACAAATAAAAAAATACCAGCCCCTGCATCCCAGGTTTGAGAAAGCGATGTCTTTTATTGCTGCTTCTAACATAAATGAAATGCCAGTTGGGGAAACAAAATGGGAGGGAGATGATATCCGTGCCATCGTAATTCAGGATTCATTGGTGAGTGAAAAGGAATCCACTGATTATTTTGAATGTCATAATAGCTATATAGACATACAAATAGTATATGAAGGCATAGAGAAGGTTGGTTGGAAATCACGTAACAACTGCATGAACCCGAGAGGTGAATACAATCCGGAAAAAGACGTGCTGTTTTTTGATGATGCCCCTGAAATCTTTTTTAATTTAATGCCCGGGCATTTTGCCATTTATTTTCCGGAAGATGTTCATGCACCCATGATTGGCGATGGCATGATCAGGAAAATGGTAGTAAAAGTGCGCTTGTAAGCATTGCTGACATAAACATAGGAAAGCGGCTACATCATTCCTGGCTTTTATTTTATAAATTTTTTCAATGAGAAAATACGCGCTGTTACTTTTCTTTGCTATAAATCATTTTTGGGTAGTTGCTCAACGGCCCAATGTAGTCATCATCGTTTCCGATGACCACGCTTATCAGACCATTAGTGCCTATGGCAGTAAATTCATGCAAACTCCGAATATTGACAGAATAGCAAATGAAGGGGTACGTTTTAATAAAGCATATGTAACCAATAGCATCTGCGGGCCAAGCAGAGCAGTAATTTTAACCGGCAAATACAGTCATAAAAACGGCTTCAAAGACAATGTAAGTGCCAATTTTAATGGGGCACAGAATTCATTAATAAAAGAGTTGGGTAAAGTAGGTTATCAAACCGCATGGATTGGCAAATGGCATCTGCAGTCGAATCCGGAAGGATTTAGTTTCTGGCAGGTCTTGCCTGGTCAGGGCAGTTATTATAACCCTGATTTTATAATGATGAATGGGGAAAGAAAAAGATTCGAGGGCTATGCATCGGATGTGGTGGAAGACATAGCAGAAGAATGGTTAAATAAGCGGGATACCGCAAAACCATTTTGTCTGGTTATAGGTCATAAAAATACCCATAGAACCTGGATGCCTGATACCAGAGATTTAAGACTTTTTACAAATACCCGGTTTCCATTGCCCGATAATTTTTACGACAGTTATGAAACAAGGGCCGCTGCTGCTGTGCAGGATATGACCATCGACAAAACGATGCGCATGGGATACGACTTAAAAATGTTTGAAAACAAAGCAGAAGAAGAGAAGGAGTTATCCATTAAAAGAATGAACCCGGCTCAGAGAAAAGCTTATATGGAATTCTATGATTCTTTGAACACCGACTTAAAACAAAAAAACTTAACCGGCAAGGCATTAACAGAATGGAAGTACCAGCGATATATGCAGGACTATCTGGCAACTGCTGCTTCCTTAGACAGAAATATCGGACGCACACTGGCTTACCTTGATAATCATAACTTAAGTAAAAACACCATTGTTATTTATGTAAGTGATCAGGGATTTTATATGGGCGAACATGGATGGTTCGATAAGCGGTTCATGTACGAGGAATCTTTTCGCACCCCGATGGTCATGCGTTATCCGGGAGTTATTACGGCAGGAAGCATTAATGAGCAGCTGGTCATGAATCTGGATATTGCACCTACCATTTTAGATGCAGCAAATGTTCAGGTGCCCGCCGAGATGCAGGGAAAATCTTTTTTGCCTTTGGTAAACAAGAATCAGAAAAAAGGCAGGGATGCCATGTATTACCACTATTATGAAAATGGAGAACATGCGGTTTCTCCTCATTTTGGCATTAGTACAGGCAGATATAAATTAATCCGGTTTTATACCCGTGTTGAGGGTTGGGAATTATTTGATTTACAAAAAGATCCCGGAGAGATGAAGAATATATATGGACAGAAAGAATATGAGAAAATCACCGGGAATCTGAAAAGGAGATTACTTCAACTCATAAAACAATATGAAGACGAAGAGGCAGCAAATATATTTAACGAATCAACCCATTAAAAAAGCAACCCCTTTATTAAAGGGCACACTTAGATCTGCTATTTTATTTTCCACACAAATCTTTTTAAACCCATCCCTGATTATTTTATAGTCATTGTGGATAGGACAGGGGTGTGTTGATGAGCATTTACTCAGGCCCAGCCCACATTCATTGAACCGATCTTCGCCATCAATAGCAAGTACAATTTTCAAAACAGATAATTGAGTTTGACTGGCTGTAATAAAAAAACCACCGGAAGGTCCCTTTGCGCTCTTGATAATATTCTCTTTAACCAGCGTCTGCAACATTTTCCCAACCGTATGCTCACTGGCATCAATGTATTCCGCAATTTCCTTAATACTTGCCTTTTGTTCTGATTCTAATTTTGAAGCCAGATAAATGGTAGCCTTAATAGCAGTTTTACAGGTAATACTTAACATCTATTTTTTATTTAAATACATTTTACCCACCTCACTGATTCTATCACTATTCCAGGATGGTTCAAACGTTAAATATACTTCAGCTGAATAGTCCAAAAAAAACTTTTCCAAAGTAAACTTAACCGTATTCAGAATAGAATCTCCCATAGGGCAAAACTGAGTAGTAAGTGTCATGGTACAAAATATCTTCTTGATTGCTACATCAAAATCAATCTGATAAACCAGTCCCAAATCAATAATATTCAGCCCAATTTCAGGGTCTTCTACCTTACGCAAAATAGCAATTGCATCGGCACATATTGCCGTATTATTTGTTATTATGTTCATCCCGGGGTGCTTTAAAAAGAATGAGCCGAATTATGTTCAAGCAATAAAACAGGGCCGCCAAAAGCAATAAACCAGACCCAATGGAGAGCAACAAAACAATATTTATTAATAGTCCGGTAAAAAAGATTAAAAAACCTGTCCAGTAAAACAGGATCATCCATTTATAAATCATTTTACTATAGAGGTCTTTGGGATTTATCGTTACAGCTATTTGATTTTGATGTTGAAATGCTCTGTTCCAAACAATGAATGGCAGGGTTTTAAATGTCATTCCAAAAAGGATTGCTGTAATCCAACCAAAGAATATAATAAATCCGTATCCCATTACAACAGAAATACTAACCCTATTGGAAAAAGCAACGAGACTCATTATTAGAAGCAGCAATAATACTGGGAGTAAATTAAGCATTATGGCAAGCAAAGAAATTTTCATAGGTTCATCCACCCTTAGTTTAATGCGTTGCTTATATGCCATATAGCAATAATCTATAAACAATAGGATAGCTGCAAGAATGCATAAAACCGGAATAAATAAAACCATCAAGGATTCCGAATACAAAAAAAGCAAAACAAATAATATTAAACCAATATTGACTAACCCATAAATACGCCAAAGGCTTTTGGCATTAAAATATTTTGAAATCAAAAACATGGGAATCAATTTTGATCCAACACCAATAATGGTCAGCAAGAACCATCCAACAATTCCAACATGGGCATGTAATGGTAAATAATCAACAGAATTTTTTTGAAATAACGGAAAGGAAAAATTATACACCAGCATCAGACCTAAAGTAGAAGTAACCAGCAACCAGGCTGTTGCAGTAAATAAAAAAAGGGCGTGTACATTTTCCTTCTTACTGTTCTTAATACTTTTGAATAGATTATATAAATAGACAATAACAGATAAAACAATCAATCTTCCGCCCCATTTAGCAGGAGCTCCCATATTAAACTCGTAAAATCCAACTACCAATAATGGAATGCCAATCCCTGCAAGCAAAAATGTTAACATTGCCAGTTTAATACTATACAATTCAGATTCAATTAAAACGGGAATCAACTGATGACTTGCTCCTAAAATCATCATAGTGCCCCATCCAAGTGCCATCAAATGTGTAATAGCAAGATTACCGGGGGAAAAATAATGAATCAGTAAGTTATTCGCAGATAAAAGAAGTAATACTGTACTTACCAAAAGTGCAATAGCACCATAACCATAGAAAGGAATCACTGCTTTCCAGTGAGTTGTTTTAGTAAGTGGAGTATGATTAACTACAGACATTTATTCATTTATAAATTAACAAACGTACATCAGATTCAGACAGCTTATTAATTGAAACCTTAAATTCCATTTCTGCCAGTTCAGGTAATAAATATAGTGGAACCCTTTTATGGTATACATATAAAGCTTCACCTTTTTCAAGGGTATGCATAGCCTGAAGAATTGCTTCCATTGGGCCAGGCATTTCCAGATTCCTCACATCAATTTCCACTATTTTATGCTGAAACTCAGCCAATACTTTGTCCCATGATTCCATAGAATCCTTGTTCTCCTGAATATTAGGGGCAGTTACCAGCTCATGTTGGTGAAAATAGATATGAAATACATCCTCCGCAATTCTTTCTGCATAAGATTCAAATCCTTTATCAGACAATAATTTCATCAATGGAGTAGGTCTAAAGCTATTAATAATCCTGAGTGTCTGAGTTGGTTGAATGTTGTTGATCTTATTCATTATCAACTTTAGAGGATCATTCCCCTGAGCCAGAATGGGCCTGACATCAAAATCAATTATCTCATCATTTACAATTGATTGCATGAACAGAGGTCTGGACTCAACTGCCTCATTGATGCTTTCCGTATTTACAGAATCAAAACCAAAAGCAGACAGTTTTGTATAAAAGTCATTAACGCTGCAGTTTCCAATACCTGCAGCCATCTGAATAGAAGTCCTGGGAGCCATTATTTTTCTCAAAATTGGGTTCCTGAGTTTTTGAAACCTGGGAGAAATGTTTACAATAGCTTCCAGGGCATCAGGCCTTGCTTTTAAAATAGCAGACAATCTGGTATTTGCATCAATCAGCATTCATTTTGTTTTAGTTTTACTTCAAGGTCTAATGCTTTTGGAAATAAAATATTATTCTCCAGGTGAATATGCATATGTAAGTCTTCTTCAAATTCTTCTAGGAACTTATAAAGAATACCGTAACTATTGCATGCATCAGAAGGTAGCGCGTAATTATTGGTGAGTGCTCTTATTGTTGCTAAATGTTTCCCCACTTCTTCGTGCTCCATCTCCATCATGGCTATAGGACTTTGCACAGAACCAAAATTTTCTGAGAAGGGTAGTACTTCTTTGTTTTGCTGTGAGACGAGTGATTTTATATACGGAAATAGCACTTTCTCTTCTTTTAATAAATGCGAACTTAATTCAGCATTAATTGCTATTACCAGTTCATTAATCTGAAACAATTCCTCGTGTCTTTTTCCATGAACCCGAAAGACTTTATCTGAAAAACCAATAATTTCAGGTAAACTGGTTTTTACATAGTTATGGTGTGTATTCACTATATAATCTACCAGAAAATCAAGGTTCCACTTTGTATAATCAATGGGTCTTGAACCCGGATTAACTGCTTTATTCTTATCAGCATCCTGCAATTCCTTTTCTACTTTTGTAACATCAATACCCTTTGCTTTGCAAGCTTCCTTAACAGACTTTTTTCCACCGCAACAGAAGTCTATTCCATATTTCTTAAAAATCTGTGCCTTTCGGATATCATTGGCTGCCAGCTGACCTACGGACTCTTCAGCTGAACCTTCCTCTTTTCTGGTAATTTTAACCTTCCACCATTCAGGACCCTCTTCCAGATACTCCCAGAAAAATACATTTCCTCTTTCTCCTAATAACTGGTAATACAAAGGTTTAGGATCATGATCATTGTGAATAGTTAAATGATCCCCTGGTTCAAGCATGTCGAATCTTACAAAAATGGTTGGATGCTTTTGTTTGGGTTCCAATACCGTTACATCTAAAATATTTTCTGTTTCTGTATACATTGGATCAGTTTTAAAGTGATTGAATAACCCAAAGATATACTTTTTGAACAATAAAAGTATTTAAATACTTTTATTGTAGTATAAATGACATTTAACAGACAAATAGGAGGAGGGGAATCAGAACTGTTTCCTACCTTTGCATTGTGATAATAATTTGTATACATAGCTTCTCCAGACCAAAAGCCTTTGGTACGATAACCCCGGCCTGATAATAGTAGGTATCACCCGGGGTAATACTTATACTATTTTATTCCACTTCAATTATTTACATCATGTCTCGAAATCAATCATCGATTTCGATTAGTGGTATTATATTAATAACCGGTTTGGTTATCAATACCCTAATCATAAGATCCGCCTATTTAAACCCGAATTATTATTGGTGGTTAATCGTCAGTTTGCCACTATTAGGAATTATTATATTCAATATAACCCAGAAAAAACATGCCATTCTACGCAATTACCCATTGGTGGGTTATTTGCGTTATTTCTTTGAATCTATACGTCCCGAATTTCGCCAATACTTCTTTGAATCAGATGCCGATGGTAAGCCTTTTAACAGAAGACAAAGATCTATCGTATACCAGAGAGCCAAGAATGTAAGGCAGACTGTTGCATTTGGAATGCAAACAGATCCTAATCAAGTCGGATATGAATGGATGGCACACTCTATTTATCCGGTTCATATAAATAATAAATCGCCCCGAGTGATTGTTGGCAATAAACAATGCATGCAACCCTATGATGCTAGCATTTTAAATATTGGGGCAATGAGTTTTGGAGCTTTAAGTAAAACTGCCATTGAATCTTTAAATGCCGGAGCGCAACTGGGTGGCTTTGCCCATAATACAGGGGAAGGAGGAATCAGTCCTTATCATTTAATGGGTGGTGATTTAATCTGGCAAATTGGAACAGGATATTTCGGATGCAGAGATCATGCAGGAAATTTTAACGAAGTTCTTTTTCAGCAGAATGCCAGCTTGCCGAATGTGAAAATGATTGAATTAAAACTATCTCAGGGAGCTAAACCCGGTCATGGTGGAATACTTCCAGCAGCAAAGAACACCCCTGAAATTGCATCCATCAGAAATGTACCTGTAAATACAACCATTGTATCTCCACCGGCGCATACTGCATTTTCAGACGCCAAAGGCCTGATTTATTTTTTGGAAACATTAAGACAATTATCAGGAGGGAAGCCGGTGGGTTTTAAAATTTGTATTGGCAGTAAACAGGAATTTATAGATATCTGTCAGCAAATGAAACTAACGGGTATTGTACCTGATTTTATTACGATTGATGGGGCAGAAGGAGGAACGGGTGCTGCTCCTCTGGAGTTTACCGATAATGTAGGCATGCCTTTAATGGAAGCAGTGAGTTTTGTTTCTACTACCCTAATTAAAATGGGTCTGAAAAAACATATCAGATTAATAGCAGCAGGTAAAATTATCACTGGCTTTGATATAATTAAAGTATTATCCCTGGGGGCAGATATATGCTATAGCGCAAGAGGGATGATGTTTTCCCTGGGTTGTATTCAGGCACTCAAATGCGACAGTGGAAAATGCCCGGTCGGTATTGCAACACAGGAAGAAAATCTATACAAAGGACTGGATCCATCAGACAAAAAAGTAAGAGTAGCCAATTTTCATAAAAATACCCTTCAGGCGGTAGTTGAATTAATGGAGTCAAGTGGATATAAGGAGTTATCAGATATTAAGTCTGCCAATATTTTCAGAAGGATCAGCCAGTTGGAAACAAAATCGCTGGAAGAAATATACTTTAAAGACACCCTGACAATCTCACCTAAAACCATGTCACAATTAAATTAACTATATGAAGCCATTAACCAAACAATTGATTCTGTTACAGGAAGATTATCAACTCCTGAAGAACCATACCAGATTAGTAGCCGATAATGAATCCATTGAATCTAAAAGTGCCCGCAAACTTGCGGCCGAATTAGAAAACGATCCTCTGGTATTGGAAAAACATGCATTTCCGAAGGATGTAATTCGAATTCATTCGGAAGTTACTTTGCAGGATTTAATTACAAAAAAAGAAATCAGTTTTACATTGGTATTGCCAGGCGAGGCCAATGTTCAGTTAAAGAAAGTATCTGTTTATGCACCCATGGGGACAGCAGTAATTGGATACAGGCAGGGGGACGAATTTATGTGGGAAATGCCTTCAGGAGAAAGAGCCTATACCATTCTGCGCGTAAATAACCCGGATTAGCAGCGCTGCCTCTTTACAGAGGATTGGCTTCTCTACCTCTTTACAGAGGATTAGCTTCGCTGATCCCAATGGGGGGGAGGCTCAATACAAACAGATGTCCGTTCGCCTTCAGCGAACTTTCATTTTTTATTTTAGTCCGCTCTGCAAAGCAAGCTTTGCCAGCTCCCTAAAACAAAAATGCCAGCCAATGGCTGGACATCTGTTTGTTTTGGCGGAGAGCGAGGGATTCGAACCCCCGGACCTGTTACAGTCAACAGTTTTCAAGACTGCCGCAATCGACCACTCTGCCAGCTCTCCGCGGCAAAAGTAAGGGGTGAATTTTTTTTATCCAAAACTTATTTTCATTCAAAGCTATATTTGCATCCTAATTGAAAGTTTTTGAAAGAATTAGCCTCGTTAAATCATTATTTCTGGAAGTATAGAAAGCGTTTCTTTATTGGGATATTCTTTGTAATTGCCTCCAATTATTTTGCGGTTTTAGCCCCGCAGATTACGGGTTATGTAATTAGTCTGGTTCAGCAAAAGCTGCCAGGTGCCCAGCCGACAGCTGTTTACCACGCCGAGGGCGACATCGTGAACAAATTCATAGCCCTGGTTAGCAATAAAGACTGGAGTTTTGGTTGGCTGATTGCCTTTTGCAGTTTAAGTATTTTAGGCATTGCCATCATAAGAGGAGTGCTGATGTTCTTCATGCGTCAGACTATTATAGTAATGAGCCGTCATATAGAATTTGATCAGAAAAATGAAGTTTATCAGCAATACCAGCGTTTACACACGGCTTTTTACAAACAAAACAGCACAGGTGACTTAATGAACCGGATTGCCGAAGATGTAAGCCGGGTACGGATGTACACCGGACCAGCAGTGATGTACCTGATTAACCTGATTACGCTGATTGGATTTTGTTTGGTGAACATGCTCAGCAAAGATGTTAACCTGACATTAATGGTATTAGCGCCACTTCCTTTACTGGCCATTACCATTTACAAGGTCAACAGTATTATCAATAAAAAAAGTGAATCCATTCAAGAGGACCTTTCCAATTTAACCACCAATGCACAGGAATCCTATTCCGGTATACGTGTAATTAAATCTTTTGTACAGGAGAAAGCCATGTTCGGTTTTTTTAATCAGAACAGTGAAAAATACAAGCAGAATGCCATAGGGCTCGCCAGAGTGGAGGCACTGTATTTTCCCAGTATGGCTTTAATGATTGGCATCAGCACTTTGATTACCATTTTTCTGGGAGGGATGCAGGCCATGCAAGACCCTTCTAAAGTGGGTCTAATTGTTGAATTTGTAATCTATATCAATATGCTGACTTTCCCTGTCAGTGCTATTGGATGGACCGCCAGTATGATTCAACGTGCTGCAGCTTCGCAAAAAAGATTGAATGAGTTTTTACAACTGGAGCCTGCTATTAAAGATCATCCGACCGTTTTAGCCGATGAAATGGTAACAGGTACCATTGAATTTAAACAGGTAGATTTTACTTATCCCGACACTGGAATAAAAGCCATTCAAAACCTGAGTTTACAAATTAACCGCGGTGAAAAAATTCTGGTACTGGGAAAAACAGGTAGCGGAAAATCCACATTGGCTCAGTTGTTATTGCGTTTTTATGAACCTGATAAAGGGTCTATTACAGTGGGATCAAAACCGCTGCATATGTACAGCTTACAAAAGCTTCGCCAAAACATCAGTTATGTGCAGCAAGACATTTTCCTTTTTAGCGATACCGTAGCCAACAATATCCGTTTTGGGGTAGCACCCGACACACCTATTGAAAGGGTTGAAGAAGCTGCTAAAAGCGCCAGCATACACAATGAAATCATGGGATTTGAAAACGGGTATGAAACCATGATTGGGGAAAGAGGCGTTACACTGAGCGGAGGACAAAAGCAAAGAATTTCTATAGCACGTGCCTTGATTAAAAACCCGGAAATTATTGTGTTCGACGATTGTTTAAGTGCTGTGGATGCCAAAACAGAAAAACATATTATTGGTCATTTATACAACTACTTACAGGACAAAACAGCAATCATTATTACGCATCGCATTTTTTCCGGTTTTCATTTTGATCAGATCATTGTACTGGAAGACGGTAAAATGGCAGAAAAAGGTACCCATGATCAATTAATGCAACAGAACGGTTACTATGCCGAACTATACCGAATGCAGCTGGAAGCCGCTGCCCACCAAGATACCCAAATTTAGCGTTGCAACACTAAAGCAGTAAATCATTTTTGTTGATTATTTATTGGAAATTTTTGGTAATTCCGAAACAACTCCTATTTTTAACCATTAACAAACTGTTAACCAAACACTAATAACTGTGGCGTACGAGAACAACGACAAAAAAATGGAGAGTGTGTACAGCACTCGCATCCGTGCAGGAAAGAGAAGAACTTACTTTTTTGATGTAAGGGCAACACGTGGCAATGATTATTTCTTAACCATTACTGAAAGCCGCAAACGCTTTGATAACAATGGTTATGACCGTCACAAAATTTTTCTGTACAAAGAAGACTTTAATAAATTTATTAAAGCACTGGGAGAAGCAGTAGATTTTGTTAAAACAGATCTGATGCCTGACTTTGATTTTGATGCATTTAACCACGAGTATCCGGAAGGAGAGGGAGAGGGTGAAAATTATGCACCAGAAAATGTAGAAGCCAATGATGCTCCGGTTGCTGAACCAGCACCAGCATACACACCAACAGCTGTGGCTCCTGTAAATGAAGCCCCTGTTGTAAACGACACAGCTACTGAAGAAGTAGACAAATGGTAGTTTTTCAATTGCTTGCTTACATAAAAAAAACCCCGAAATTTCGGGGTTTTTCTATGACCATAAGTCGCTAATTATTTCTTGATTTCAGATGCTTTAATTTCAATGCCTTTCTCTCCGATGCTC
>NZ_KI866530.1:899711-900629 GCF_000511175.1 Sediminibacterium salmoneum NBRC 103935
CAGAGAAGAGAAGATAAATGGAATCATACCACCGATAAATAAAGCAGCCAATACATCGGCCTTATAAATATCAATATGCTGATTGTCTGGCATAGCCACACCAACGAAAGCAGCAAACAAAGCCAATGCAGTTAATGCTGCGGATGCAATAGCGAAACCTTTACCACTAGCAGCAGTTGTGTTCCCCACCGCATCTAAAATATCTGTCTTTTCACGCACTTCACCAGGTAATTCACTCATTTCAGCAATACCACCGGCATTGTCCGCGATAGGGCCAAATGCATCAATGGCCAATTGCATTCCTGTTGTTGCCATCATACCGGCAGCAGCAATTGCCACACCGTATAAACCGGCACAAAGGAATGAACCATAAATACCACCAGCCAAAACAATAATAGGCAAGAAGGTACTTTCCATACCAATTGCCAAACCGCCAATAATATTGGTAGCATGACCAGTAGCAGACTGACGAATAATGCTTAATACAGGACGCTTACCCATTGCTGTATAATACTCAGTAATGATACTCATTAAAGTACCTACTACTAAACCAACAACGATTGCACCGTATACACCGTTTCTGGTGAATTCAGCACCTCTTAAAGTCATCGTCTCTGGTAATACATTGCCAACTAAGAAATAACATACAATTGCTGTTAAAATCATAGAACCATAGTTACCCATGTTCAATGCTTTCTGAACAATAGCGGTATTTAAATTAGCAGATTCACCAATTCTTACGAATAAGGTTCCAATAATTGATAAAATGATACCGATACCTGCAATCAGCATAGGTAGTAAAATAGGAGATAGTCCGCCAAAAGCATCAACCAATCTTGATCCATCTGCAGCAGTAACTTCATTACCTAGTACCATGGTAGCCAATAGTCGTGGGAGGCAAGGCACACAGGGGATAGG
>NZ_KI866530.1:900654-901311 GCF_000511175.1 Sediminibacterium salmoneum NBRC 103935
ACACTTCATCAGATTGTGCAGTACCATTGATAATTAACTTGCCATCCTTAATCTCTACATTTATATTTTCAGGATTGCTTACAACTCCATCTGTTTTTAAAGCTTCAATTAAATCCTTCAAACCATCTTTTTCACCAGTTACCGTAACATTCATTCCTGTTGAATCCTGACCAGCGATACTGATTTCAATTTTCTTCTCAACCTTAGTAGCAGCTGCTTCAGAAGTTGGATGCATATGTGCCAATGTAGGAGCAATTACCAAAGAAACAATTGACATTAATTTGATAAGGATATTCATAGAAGGTCCAGATGTATCTTTGAATGGATCACCCACTGTATCACCAGTTACAGAAGCCTTGTGTGGATCTGATTTCTTGTAATACATTTCTCCATTGATTTCTACACCTTTTTCAAAAGACTTCTTAGCATTATCCCAGGCACCACCAGCATTGTTCTGGAAAATACCCATCAATACACCGCTCACGGTTGCACCTGCCAAGAAACCACCCAAAGCTTCAGGTCCTAATAAGAAACCAATCAACAATGGAGAAATAATAGTGATGGCACCAGGCATCATCATTTTCTTTAAAGAAGCTTCAGTAGAAATAGCCACACACTTATCATATTCAGGCTTACCAGTACCTTCCATAATTCCAG
>NZ_KI866530.1:902386-916613 GCF_000511175.1 Sediminibacterium salmoneum NBRC 103935
CCTATCCCCCTGTGTGCCTTGCCTCCCACGCTAAAAAGGTCCGCACCCATACCGGCAACATCACCTACGTTATCACCCACGTTATCTGCAATGGTTGCAGGGTTACGGGGATCATCTTCAGGAATACCTGCTTCTACTTTACCTACTAAATCAGCACCAACGTCGGCAGCTTTGGTATAAATACCACCACCTACACGGGCAAACAAGGCAATGCTCTCTGCACCCAAAGAAAATCCAGTTAATACTTCAATGGTCTTTAACATACCAGCAACATCTCCGTCCGGAGAAAAATATTGTTTCAATACAAGGAACAAACCACCTAGTCCCAATACAGCTAAACCAGATACGCCTAAGCCCATCACAGCTCCACCTGTAAAAGATACATTCAATGCTTTACTCAAACTGGTCTTGGCAGCTTCAGCTGTACGAACGTTTGCTTTGGTTGCTACTTTCATTCCAATGTAACCTGCAGTTGCACTGAAAACCGCACCAATAAAGAAGGAGATAGCAATGCTCCAGTGACTGTCTTCATTAGACTGTGCCATGAAACCTAATAAGATAGCAACGATTACTACGAAATAAGCCAGAATCTTCCACTCAGCTTTCAAGAATGCCATAGCACCCTCTGCAATAAAAGTGCTGATTTCCTTCATTCTGGCGTTACCGGCATCCTGCTTGGAAACCCAGTTAAATTTAATCAAGGTGTAAAGAAGTCCGATGACTCCCATTGCCGGAACGGCATAAAACAATAGATTGTTCATAAGCAATTTTGTGTCAGAGTTAAATTGTTAAAGGTTGGCAAAAATAAGGGTTATAGCCTTTTAGTGCTACATTAAACGCGGTATGGGCATAATTATTATTCGTCCCCCATATCCGGAACCTCAGAATCCGTGAAAACAGAACTCATTTTACCGGCATGCCAGATATTACTGTTGAATTTATTGCCCAGAATTATGATGGTAGCGGTATCCCCGATAATTCTTCTGAAAACGGCATTATTGCCATGCCACCAGCCGTTATGGTATACAATGGTGGGATTGGGCGGATCTACATACAGATGCCAGCCTAATCCATAGTTCTTTTTACCCCTGGTTTCATTGCTCAGTGGCTCATATGCCAGTTCCTGTGTAGCCATGCTTACAAATTCACCCTGGTACAGGGCTTTATCCCAAGCCAACAGGTCGCGAACAGTGCTATACACATTCTTGTCTCCATACACACAATCCAGCTTTTCCAGCGGATAAGGTTTTTTGCCAGGGGTATAGGAAGGAATATAGTTACCGGTATCTTTCATACTAAATACATAAGTGTCTTTCATTCCGAGGGGAGTAAAAACGCTGTCTTTCATGTATTGCGGAAAAGTCTGACCTGTAATTTTTTCAATCACCAGGGCCAGCAAGGCAAAATTGGTATTGTTGTAACTGTACCTTCTGTTAGGCTGAGACTCAGGTGCAGGGCGCGTTCCGGCCAAAAAGCGCAATACATCCTGATTGGTACTTAAGCCGGTAATACTAACCGGGTCTTTCACATAAACGGTTTGTTTTACCCATTTACCTCTGCGGTTCTTTTTACGGGTAGTATAAGAACGGGTACCTGCCATCAACTGATCATATTTGGGAAGTCCGGAACGATGAGAGAGCAATAATTGCAAGGTTATTCCTTTGTAAGGAAAGGAGGGCAGATATTGCTCTACGGGGTCATCTAATTCCACACGGCCCTGCTCCATCAGCCTTAAAAGGGTCATGGCAGTAAATGTTTTACTGATAGAAGCAACATGAAAAGTAGAAGAGGGGGTAATGGGCTCCTGGGTAGCAAAATTGATCATGCCACGATAGTCTTCAAAAACCACTTCTCCATTTTTAGCAACTAAAATGGCACCGTTAAAGCCGGTTTTAATCAATTGCTTTTCATACAAAGGCTTAATGGCATTTGCATAATATGTTTTTTCACTCGATTTTAAACTACTGTATACAATGGGCTTCCCTTCATTGATGGTATCCTTTGCAGGGGCGGGGGAACCGCTACAAGCCAATAACAAATAACTGAATACGGGAACTATCATCAAACGCTGCATTTATTTTGTATAGGGTTAGATCTTGAGCAAAGATAACTTTACCCTTTGTTTATACAACCAACGTGGAAAACTATGGCCTTGGTATACAATTAGATAACATTATTTTGCAAATATGAGCAAGCAATCAAATACCAGTTATCCGAAAGACCGGATTAATATTCTTTTTTTAGAGAATATCAGCGACAAGGCGGTACAACAGTTTAAACAAAATGGATATATCAATGTGCGCAAATTAAGCGGTGCATTGAGTGAGGCTGAATTAATCAAAGAAATTAAGGACGTACATATTTTGGGCATCCGTTCCAAGACCCTGATTACCAAAAAGGTTTTGGATGCAGCGGCTAAATTGCAGGCGATTGGTTGTTTTTGCATTGGAGTAAACCAGGTTGACCTGAACGCTGCCATGCAAAAAGGGGTGGCCGTATTTAATGCGCCCTATAGTAATACCCGAAGTGTTGCGGAACTGGTAATTGGTGCATCTGTTATGCTGATCAGAAGAATCCCTGACAAAAATATAGCAGCTCATAATGGTGTCTGGATGAAAGAAGCCAAGGGTAGTTATGAACTGAGAGGAAAGACGCTGGGTTTAATTGGTTACGGAAATATTGGCTCTCAGGTTAGTGTTTTGGCAGAAGCCCTGGGTATGAAAGTGTTGTTTTATGATACTGAAACCAAATTGCCACTAGGCAATGCAAGCGCTGCTAAAAACATGAAAGAGGTATTGAACCATGCCGATATTGTTTCCCTGCATGTTCCGGAAACACCGGAAACCAAAATGATGATTAATAAAAATGCCATTAAGCAAATGAAGCCGGGTGCCATTTTAATTAACTATGCAAGGGGAGAAGTGGTAGACTTAAAAGCTTTGGCCAATGCCATTTCTGAAAAGCATATCAGCGGTGCGGCCATTGATGTTTTTCCATGGGAACCTGAAAAAAACGGAGATCATTTTGAAAGCCCGGTACAGGGATTACCCAATGTTATTCTTACTCCGCATATTGGTGGATCAACGGAAGAAGCGCAACAGAATATTGGGGAAGATGTCAGCATAAAATTGTTTCAGTATCTGGAGAGAGGAATTACCAATGGATCGCATACCGTACCAGCCATTGGATTACCACCGATTGAAGGAACGCATAGAATCCTCCATATCCACCACAATGTGCCGGGTGTTTTGAGTGCCATCAATACCGCTTTGTCTAATAATAAAATCAATATCGTGGGGCAATATTTGAAAACCAATGAATCCATTGGTTATGTGGTGCTCGATATTGATAAAAAATTATCGAAGAAAGCAGTGGAGCTACTCAAATTAGTAAAGCATACCATAAAGGTCAGAATGCTTTATTAATGGATGATAGACTTAATTTTTTTAATCTCATCCGCATCTACAAAATCAATATCAAAATCTTCGGGCATTAAGGGATTTTGATATAGGCTTGAGCTGTGCACCCTGATTCTGGCAGAAGTATGTACTTCAGAAACGCCTGCTGTATCAATAATGCTTTTAACATTTCCGCTATTTAATCCACTACCAGGCATGATGATAATCCGGTCATTGGATTGCTCAACTAAGCTTTTTACAAGGGCCAGTCCATCGGTTACTTTAGGATGCTGACCACTGGTTAAAATTCTTGTACAACCGCATTGGATAATGGTTTCCAGGGCTTCTAATGGATTTATACAACGATCAAAAGCCCGGTGAAAAGTAACATCAAGGGGATAGGCGGCTTCCACCAATCGGGCCGTGTTCTCTTTATCAATAGAGCCGTCCTGATTCAGTAAACCAAAAACAACACCCTCAAATCCCAGCTCTTTACAAAGCAATATGTCTTTACGGATAATTTCAATTTCATCAGGGGTATGAAAATAATCTCCACCACGTGGACGAATCATTGGGAAAACAGGAATCGAAATTTTTTCTCTAACCGTTTTTAAATATCCATAAGATGGCGTGGTTCCGCCATTGGCATAATTCTCACACAATTCAATTCGGTCAGCACCAGCTTTTTCTGCAGCAACCGCTGTAGCTGTATTGAACCACACAGATTTCTAATAACATGATATGTATTGTAAAAATGAAATGAGTTAATAAAACTGTTTAAATCAAAAACTTGCTGTCTACCAATATGTTTTTATCGTCTGCATAACAAACCGCAAAATTGAATCCTTTTTGCAATGCATATCCACCATAAATGCCTTCTTTGTTAATCGCAATCATACAGGCCTGAATTTCTTTTGCTTTGGATCCTTTTACTTTTAATAATCTTTCGATGGCTTTTTTGCAGGCCATTTCCGGTGACAATCCCTGGCGCATGAACTCCATTACTGTATGTGCACCACCAATCCGGATAATATCTTCTCCCTGACCAGTAGCTACAACGGCACCCACTTCGTTATCCACAAATAGTCCGGCGCCAATGATAGGGGAATCGCCAACGCGTCCTCTCATTTTAAAACCCATGCCACTGGTGGTACAGCTACCACTTAAATTACCATTGGCATCCAGGGCAATCATACCAATGGTATCATGGTTCCAGGAACCATCCGACAAACGGGCAGGAGCAGAAATAATTGAATTTGATTGATTTATAGCTGCTAATTCATCTTGATTATTAGGTCTGTTTTCCTTATTCTCGCGGTTGATAGCTGGCTTATATTCGCTTTTCTGCAACCATTTTTTGTATTCCCGTTCAGCGCCTTCAGATAACCCTTCTTTTTCCAATGTAAAGCCCTGAGAAAGGGCAAATTGCTGGGCACCTTGACCCGCCAGCATCACATGTGGCGTATTTTCCATGACTTTGCGGGCTACAGAAATCGGATGCTTGATTCTTTCCAGACAAGCTACGCTGCCACAATTGGCATTTTCATCCATAATAGATGCATCCAGCGTTACAAATCCGTCTCTGTCCGGATTAGCACCTAAACCCACACAACAATTCATTTCATTCTCAGTAACCATGACGCCTTGCTCAACCGCATCCAATGCACGACCATTGTTTTTTAAAACAGTCCAGGCAGCTTTATTGGCCCGGATACCGGCATCCCAGGTAGATAAAACAATCGGTTTTTTACCGGCATATTTGGGCGCAAAACCAGCCAGAGAAAAACTACCTAAACCAAGGCTGCCAACTTGTAAAAACTTCCTTCTGGAGAACATGATACGATGATTTATGAATGAATATTTTTAAAAATAAGCATTGTTTCAATCCACTGCGGTAAATGGGTATAATTTCAAACACAACCCATAATAATCCACCTAAGCCACTGATAATCAACAAAAATTCAAAATAACTTATTTCTCATAATTAACATTATGTTAAATAGCGCACAACAGAATGGGAAGAAATACGTAAGTAATATAATATGCTGGATTAAAAAGTTTTTGGCAGTACGCAAAAGTATTTCAGAATCTCAATCGTGTAATAAATTGCAGCAACAAGCGTACCTCCCGCAATCACGTAAGTCAAATATTTTATTTGGAGTTGGGATTGTTCTAGGCGGTACTTCATATCGTCGTCAAGACTCTGCCTTTCAAATTCGCCGAGATAACCTCCTCTTGCGTAAAAGTTCTTCCCTTGCAAAGAAGCGGTAAAATTCCATTGTTCTTTAATGTGCTTACCGTCAAATCCTTTAACTTCTGTTTTTACTGACTCTATATTACCGTCTTTTTCTAGCTTTTCTATAATTTGATTTATTTGCAGATAATGCAAATCTTCGTAGTATTTTTTACTTTTCTCAAGCCTATTAACCAACTCATCGCTAGAAATACTAAATACGTTTTTTACTATTATTGAAAAAACATCGTCTATCCTTTTTAATTGTGTTATTTCATCCATCCCCCTAACTTACGCATTTCTTCCCATTCTTCCCGCTTCGTGGCAATCTTGCAAATAAATATACGATTGCCCCTACACAACGCTACCTAAGTAACATAATGTAGAGTTATGTAACTTTTCAATATTTCCTTTGTGGGTTCGCTTTGCTCACTTTGGGCGGCGGTATGTTGCGAATTTAAAGAAGTCAAATCGTTAGCACTTATTGCCATTAAATTCGCAACATACCGCCGCCAAGGAAATTGAAAACTCACATAACTAAACTTTATGTTAAATAGCGCACAAGGGAGAAAGAAGTATACCTACTGGTACACTAAAAAAATCGGTAATGAATGAAATGAGAAAATCCTAAGCAACTTACTCCGCTACCAGACGCACTATCCTTCCAGGTCCTTCTATGGAAACATAAATAGAACCATCGGGTGCCTGACGCACGTGACGAATGCGGCCGACTTTATCAAGTAGTTTGTGTTCTTTAACAACTTTGTTGTCCTTGATTTCAAGGCGGGCTAAATATTGCAATGCCAGTCCACCGACCAATAAATTGCCGGTCCAGCTTTTGAATTTTTTATCGGTAATGAATGCCATACCGCAGGCTCCAATCGACGGTACCCAATTGTGTACAGGATCGGTTACCCCTGTCATGGATGGACTTGCAGAAACAGGCTTGTCGTCGTAATTAACGCCATAAGAAACCAAAGGCCATCCGTAGTTGCTTCCTGCTTTAATGATATTGACTTCGTCGCCACCCTTGGGTCCGTGTTCTGCTTCCCATATATCTTTGGTAAACGGATTATACACCAGGCCTTGCGGATTGCGGTGTCCGTAGCTGTAAACCGTTGTAGGTGTTGTATTTCCGGGCAATACCGGGTTTCCGGCCGGAATACCCCCGTCCTGGGTAATGCGGTGCACTTTTCCCCAGGTGCTATTAATATCCTGGGCATTTTTGTTGGGCGAATTAGCACCGCCATAACTAGTGGCACCTCCTTCCCCAACACTTACAAATAAATTTCCGGCTTCATCAAAATCAATACGGCTACCATAATGACCAGTCATCGTATTGGCCGAATTGGAACTCAATAAAATTTTGGAATCCGTAATCTGATCATTTACCAGTTTAAAACGCATCAGATGAAAACTGCCGCCACCACCCGGATGGTTACCTGCATAACTAATGAAAATCCATCCATTGCTATTGTATTGCGGGGAAACCCTAACATCCAGTATGCCGCCCTGTCCACTGGTATTAATAACAGGCAGTCCGGTTATTTCAGTGATTTTATCTCCGCTTTTTCTGTGAAGCTTGCCTTTTTTCTCAGTGAATAACAAATCACCGTTGGGCAAGAAATCCATACCCCAGATCACTTCATAACCACTGATCAGTGGCACTGTTTTTACAGTGGGTTCCATTGTCATTTGCGAAGTATCTTCAATTGTCCCCTCTTTCTTACTGGAAGTACAAGAGAAGATACCTGCAAATGCAAAAGATAAAAATAGGGTACGGATTGGCATTATAATAACGACTTTAGCTTATTTGAAAGTAGCGTGTAAAGCATCAAACTCTTTGTACTTGGCTTCGTACTGATCAAACAGTTTGGCATCTTTACCTCTTACACGTCCCATTTTGTAATAATAAATATTGGCAATAAAGTCAACAGATTTATTCACTACACTCTTTTCAGTATTGGTACGGTTTGCTTTATCTTTTAAAATGGTATAAGACTTGGTTAACCATTCTGCAGCAACATCAGTCAATTCCATTGATTTCTTTTCAATTGCTGCATTTTCATTTTTAATTACATCGGTCTTTACCTTATGTTCAGCATCAGCTGCTGCTTTTTTCTTTGGATCTTTTACTACAGGTCTGTTGGCATTTAACTCCTGCAATTTCTTAATGTTTGCTGCGTACTTCTCGTCTTCCATATTGAAGTAGTTGTAGTAAGTTACCCCTACGTTGAAAGCGGCGATTGCATTGCTATTGTTTTTCTCGTATGCTTTTTTGAATGCTTCAATAGCTTTACGGGTGTATTTATCAACAGTTGCGCTATCCAATGCATCGTCATTTTTTGCAGTGATGAATACATCTCCAAACTGTAAATATTTACTTTCTGTTAATTGACCAGCCGCATCCATCTGATCGTATAATGCGGTTTTACCAGCTAAATCGTAGTTCTGATCTATGTACTCTATTTCAAAATCTTCCCAGTTTTCATTAGGATATACTTCCTTTCCTAAAGCCATATACTTCTCAAAAGATTCCTTATTCTTTTGTTTGGTATAATAGTCTACCATGTACTTGTAAATGTCTGCATAGCCCTCTCCCGTTACTTTGCTGGAAGCTAGTCTTGCATAATATTTAACTGCATCATCTGCTTTCTGAGCATTCTGGAAAGAATAAGCACAGTACAAAATAGAAGTGGTGTCAAAAGGCTGCTGAGAACTGGCCCACTTATTCTGGAAAATAATGTCACTATAGATTACTGCTTTCTCAAAATCTTTGGATGCAGCATCATATTTCTTATCCTTAAAGCTATTGATACCTAAGTTGAAAGAAGTTGAATACATGTCGAAGTATCCATCGGGTCCTTTTTCTTTTGCTTTAGCCAAGGTTGGTTCCAATTCAGCAAACTTCTGGAACGCAGCATGAGCTTCGTCTACTGCATTGGGGTACTTGGCACGGGTAGCTTCATTCTGATAGAAAGCAGCATAAATACGGGACTTCCAGTAAAAACCTTCTGCTTTGTCCTGATTCTTAGGATTGGCCATTGCTTTGTCCAATTCTGTCTTGGCTTCTTCAAATTTCTTCAGTAAAACATTGGTTTCAACTTTCTTGAAATCCTGAGCAGTAGCAACAGTTATCATGGCTACGCTTAACAACAAGGAGAAAAAATACTTCATATGGTTGTTTTTAGTCGTGTACTTAATTTAAAGGTTCTTCATCATTATTACTATTCAATCCATTATCTACCTGACCCTCATTGGAATCAGATGATTCTTCATTGATATTTTCTGTAGTAGCGTCGGTTGATTCAGTTGAACCATTTTCATCGCTCAACATTACTTCTTCTTCCACCTGCTCTTCAATCTGAGAAATGGCTGCAATTTCATCACCCTCATCCAGACGAATCAGCTTCACCCCTTGAGTGGCGCGGCCTGCTTCTCTAATGTCTGCAATGCCTGTACGAATAGTAATACCCGACTTACAGGTGATGATTAAATCTTCCACTTCTTTCACATACAAAATACCTACCAGGCTACCGGTTTTTTCGGTTACATTAATCGTCTTAACGCCCTTACCTCCTCGGTTGGTAATTCTGTAATCTTCAATGGCAGTTCGTTTCCCAAATCCTTTTTCACTTACCACCAATATAGTTCTTTCAGTATCGTCCTTATTTACACAAATCATGCCAACCACTTCATCTTTGGCATCATCCACTTCAATACCTGCAACCCCGATGGCACCTCTGCCTGTTGCTCTTACTTTTTCTTCAGGGAAACGTATGGCACGTCCGCTCTTTACCGCCATCATAATTTCGCTGGAACCATTGGTTAGTCTGGCTTCCAGTAATTCATCTCCTTCTACAATGGTGATGGCATTTACGCCGTTTGCTCTTGGTCTGCTGAAATCTTCCAGTGAAGTTTTCTTAATAATACCTTGCTTCGTACACAATACGATATAATGATTTTGTACAAAATCGGTATCTGAAATATCTTTCACATTGATGATAGCTTTTACTTTATCATCACCAGGTAATTGAATCAGATTCTGAATGGCTCTTCCCTTGCTCTGCTTCTCTCCTTCCGGAATTTCATACACGCGCATCCAGTAACATCTTCCTTTCTCTGTAAAGAATAAAATGGTATCGTGTGTAGACGCTACAAATAAATGTTCTACATAATCTTCTTCACGGGTTTTGGAACCAACAGCTCCTCTTCCCCCTCTTTTCTGCTGACGATATTCGGTAGCAGAAGTGCGTTTGATATAACCCAAATGAGAAATGGTAATCACCACATCTTCATTTTCAATCAGGTCTTCAATACGCATTTCATCGGCTAAATACTGAATCTCACTCTTACGTGCGTCACCGAATTTCTCTTTTACTTCCAGCAGTTCTTTTTTAATCAACGCATAACGAAGATCTTCATTTGCCAACAAGGCTTTCAACTCTTTAATCAACGCAATCAAGCCATTGAATTCTTCAATGATCTTGTCGCGCTCCATTCCGGTTAGTCGCTGCAAACGCAGTTCCAGTATGGCTTTCGCCTGAATCTCAGACAAACCTTCCACCTGGTTGTATAACTCACTGGTTAAGTCTGAGAACATGGCTGAATTTAAATACCAGCGCTCTTCGCGGCTCTTGGCCATCAACGCTTCCTTGGCTTCATCCGGTGTACGACTGGCACGAATCAAACGAATTACTTCGTCTAAATGATCAAGGGCTTTCAGGTACCCTTCCAACACATGGGCTCTTTCCTCGGCTTTTCTTAAATCGAATTTTGCACGACGAATCACCACTTCCATTCTGAATTCAATGAAAGCTTTGATTAAATCACGCAGATTCATGATGCCCGGGCGACCATTGCTAAGGGCTACGTTATTGATACCATAGCTGGTTTGTAATTCCGTGTATTTAAACAACTGGTTAATTACCACTTGCGCTACTGCATCCTTCTTTAATTCTACTACTATGCGGGTACCATCCTTATTACTTTGGTTACCTACATCGGAAATGCCTTCCACCACTTTGTTGATGGCCAGCTGACCAATGCGGTCTGTTAAAGTATCACGGCTTACCTGATACGGTACTTCTGTAATCACAATCATTTCACGGCCATTGGGCTTGGTTTCCACGTTGCATTTACCGCGTACCACCACACGACCCCTACCCGTCATAAGTGCCTGTCTAACTCCCTCCATACCATAAATAACCCCACCGGTAGGGAAATCAGGAGCTTTTACATAATTCATCAACTCTTCTATCGTGATATCTCTGTTGTCCACATAAGCCACACAGCCATCCACTACTTCACTCAGGTTATGAGGCATCATATTGGTGGCCATACCAACGGCAATACCGGAGGACCCGTTTACCAGCAATTGTGGAATACGGGTAGGCAATACGGTTGGCTCTTCCAGAGAATCGTCAAAATTCAGCTGAAAGTCTACGGTTTCTTTTTCTATATCGTCCAGCATGGCTTCAGCAATTCGCTGCAGTCTTGCTTCGGTATAACGCATGGCAGCCGGCGGATCTCCATCCTGGTTACCAAAGTTACCCTGACGGTCTACCAGTGTGTATCGCATGGTCCAGTCCTGCGCCATACGAACAAGGGTATCGTAAATGGCGCTGTCTCCGTGGGGATGGTATTTACCCATTACTTCCCCAACAATACGGGCAGATTTCTTAAAAGGCTTATTGCTATTATTGCCCAGTTCATTCATGGCATACAAAACCCTGCGATGTACAGGTTTGAATCCATCTCTTACATCAGGCAATGCTCTTCCAACGATTACAGACATCGAATAATCGATGTAAGCCGTCTTCATTTGTTCTTCAATATTGACCTGAATAATGCGGTCGTTATCGTTGGTTTGTTCCGGTAATAAATTTTCTTCCATTGGTACTTTCGGGTTCTTCTTTTTAATCCTTTTCAGACAAAAAAATATTCGGCTGAACGGAGGTCTGCGAAGATAGTTTTTTTAGGCCTTAAAATGGCTTTAAAAAGCTGTTTTTTTAAGGGTTTTATCCACACATTACACCCCATGTAAATGATTGATTTTCACGCATCGGCGCCAATTGTTCTATCTTTATTTTTTTTAATCTCTTTTGCATGCATATTGTTGTATTCGGAGCAGGAAAATCTGCCACGGTTTTAATTGCCTATTTAGGAAGAATCTGTAATGAAAAAAACTGGATTGGTACCATTGCAGATAAGGATTTGCAGAGTCTGGAACAAAAGATTGCGGGTTTTCCCTCACTAAAGGCCAATGCCCTTAATATTGAAAATGAAACGGAAAGGCAGGGGTTGATTAAAACCGCCGATATAGTGATTTCGCTATTACCGCCCGGACTCCACTTTTGGGTAGCACAGGATTGTGTGGCTTTGAGAAAGAATTTACTAACCGCCTCCTATCTGGATGCACAGATTAAAAGCCTGGAACCCGCCATTAAAGAAGCAGGTTTGTTATTTATTGGCGAAATGGGTCTGGATCCCGGCATTGACCATATGAGTGCCATGCAGATCATTGAAGAGATCAAAGAAAAGGGAGGCAGTATTCATTCTTTTAAGTCGCATTGCGGAGGTTTAATTGCACCCGAATCGGACAACAATCCCTGGCATTATAAAATCAGCTGGAACCCCAGGAATATTGTAACTGCAGGTAAAGCGGGTGCTGTTTACAAAGCAGATGGCAACAATGTTGAAATTCCTTACGAACTAATTTTTGTGGATTGCGAGCAACTGGAAATTCCTGAAGTGGGATCACTGGCTTATTATCCCAACAGAGACTCTTTATCGTATATCCCCCTGTATCAGCTGGAAAAAGCCAATACTTTTATCAGAACTACTTTGCGTTATGCTTCCTTCTGCACAGGCTGGGAAAAAATGGTAACAGCACGGTTAACCAGCGACGAGGAAATCATTAATACCGATGAACTTAGTTATGCCGAATTCTTCAATAGTCATTTGAATAAACACCAGGTAAGTTTGGATACGGCTGAATTACAAGAGCAGTTTGATTTTCTGGGATTGAACAATCCAGCAATGATTAATAAAGGCCAGATCGCTTGCTCACAACTTTTACAGGAGATATTAGAAGAAAAATGGAAACTTACACAAGGGGATAAAGATTTGATTGTGATGCTGCATGAATTTGAATACACACTCCACCAACAAAGATTTGCATTGAGCAGTTCTTTGGTAGTAAAAGGTGACGATGAACGGAAAACGGCGATGGCAAAGACCGTTGGTTTGCCATTGGGGATTGCAGCTGTTTTAATTTTAGAGAACAAAATTCAATTGAAGGGGTTACATATACCTATCGTGAAAGAAATTTACGAACCTGTATTGGCTGAACTGGCCAAGGAAGGAATTGCATTCAAGGAAACAAAAAAAGAATTGGCATGAGTTTTTGGTTGATTAAGTCTGAACCCTTCAAATACAGCTGGGATCAGTTTGTAAAAGAAAAGCAGACCTTTTGGGATGGCGTAAGAAATTACCAGGCAAGAAACAATTTAAGGGCTATGAAAAAAGGAGACCTTGCCTTGTGGTACCATAGCAATGAAGGTTTAGAAATTGTAGGTATTGCCAAAGTAGTAACCGAAGCTTATCAGGATCCTACCACAGAAGAAACTGCCTGGGTAGTAGTAGATTTTAAACCAGTGAAAAAATTAAAGAAGCCCGTGAGTCTGGCCACCGTAAAAGCCGATAAACGTCTGGCGAATATGGCATTGGTGAAAGCGCAGCGATTGTCTGTTCAACCCGTAACAGAGGCAGAATGGGAAATTATTATGGAACTTTCAGAGACCAATTAATGGTTGCCTGTAAATAGACTAGTGTAATTAAGAAAAATCTATTTGAAAAAGATATAGGCGATACCAATCGCTGCCATTACCCCAATCAAATCGGCCAGCATTCCTGCCCAGATGGCGTAGCGTACTTTCTTGATACCCACACTTCCAAAGTATAAGGCAATAATATAGAAAGTAGTGTCGGCACTTCCCTGAAAGGTACTGGCCAATTGTCCAATAAAACTATCGGGGCCATGGGTTTTAAATATATCCAGCATCAATCCCCTTGCCCCTCCTCCACTGAATGGACGCATAATGGCTACCGGCAATGCGGGAACAAAATCGCCGCTGGTACCCACCGCCGTAAAGCACCAGGTAATGCCGCTAATAATGGCTTCCAGAGCACCACTCTCTCTGAATACCCGAATGCCCACCAGCATCCCAACCAGATAAGGGATTACTTTTAAAATTACATCCCATCCTTGTTTGGCGCCTTCAATAAAAGCATCAAAAACATTTACTTTTTTCAGGTGTCCGCCAATGATAAACGTACAGATAATCAGGAATAAAATGGTATTGCCCAATACATTGCTGAACGTTTCTTTAGTTAGTAAAGTAGGCACCGGAATATCTTTCTGAGAAGGCAATTGCTGAAATAAACCAGGACAAATAAAAAAATGGCAGTAATAATGGTTCCCAGCCAGGCAATCAATACCCGGTCAAACTTCAATCGCTGATAAATGCCGGTAATAAGAATACTGGCAACCGTTGCCACAGCCGTAGCCAGCATGAGCGGAACAAATACACTG
>NZ_KI866530.1:917601-937372 GCF_000511175.1 Sediminibacterium salmoneum NBRC 103935
TAAGTATTAGTGCAAAAGCACAGGCAAGCAACTATCGCTTTTGCACCATTGAACCCAATGTAGGTTTGGTGGATGTACCCTTGCTGGCACCTTTCACCAATCCCGCAATATCCACAATTTCCAACAGAGTGGTACCTACTCAGATGGAAATTGTGGATATTGCGGGATTGGTGAAAGGTGCCAGCAAGGGTGAAGGTCTGGGCAATAAGTTCCTGGGCAATATCCGCGAAGTGGATGCCATTATTCATGTGATTCGTTGTTTTGAAGATGAGAATGTATTGCGTGAAGAAGGTGTTATTAATCCCGTTGGCGACAAAGAAATTATTGAGACCGAATTACAGTTGAAGGATCTGGAGAGTGTAGAGAAGAAAATGCAGCGCGTAGAAAAAATGGCACGCGTAGGTTCTGATGCCAAAGCCAAGGCTGAATTTGAAATATTACAGCGTTGTCAGAATCATCTGATGGCAGGGAAAAGCATCCATACATTGGGATTGAGCAAGGAAGAAAAATCTGCAGTAGCCGATTTATTCCTTTTAACCGACAAACCGGTATTGTATGTGGCGAATGTAGACGAAGCATCCATGCATACCGGCAATCAATATTCGGAGCAATTGAAAAAAGCAGTTGAGTCCGAAGGTGCACAGGTTATCATCATGTGCAACAATATTGAAGCACAGATTGCTGAACTGGAAAATCCGGACGACAAACAAATGTTCATGGAAGAATATCAAATGAAAGAACCTGCCCTAAACCGTTTAATTCAGTCTGCCTATAAACTATTGAACCTTGATACTTACTTCACTGCGGGTGTGCAGGAAGTTCGTGCCTGGACTATTCACAAGGGCTGGAAAGCACCACAGGCTGCAAGTGTTATCCATACCGATTTTGAAAAAGGTTTCATTAAAGCGGAAGTAATTGCTTACGAGGATTTTGTTAAATACGGAAGCGAATCTGCCTGCAGAGACAATGGACGTTTAAGAATTGAAGGGAAAGAGTATATTGTGAAGGACGGAGACATTATGCATTTCCGCTTCAACGTTTAATATGCTATCATTCTGGGAAAAAGACAGTTATTATGCCCACACCGATGTAATTATTATTGGTGCGGGTTTAATGGGTCTTTGGTCGGCATTGGAATTAAAGAAACATCGCCCCTCTCTATCCATTACCATTCTGGAAAGAAACAGTACTCCTTTAGGTGCATCAACGCGCAATGCCGGATTCGCCTGTTTTGGCAGCCTTACCGAATTATTGAGTGATGAAGCACAGATGGGCACCCAAGCCATGCTTAACATTCTGGAAGCCCGTTACAAAGGCATTCAGAAAATCAAATCCTATTTTTCTGAAACAACCATTCAATACGATCCCTGTGGAGGGTATGAAGCCATTCCCCATTCGCATGAAACGGCTGCGCATCTGGATGATCATATTCATTACTTAAACCAACTGCTCTCCCCTATCACAAATTTGGACAAAACTTTTACCAACCGGTCTGCACAAATGCAGGAAATTGGACTAAAAAACTTTGACCATTTGGTAGGCAATGTTTTGGAAGCAGGTATTCATAGTGGCAAACTGGTGAATGCATTAACTAAGCTGGTGATAGAAAATGGTGTACGTATTTTGTATGGACTGGAAGTGAAAGAATGGGATAGTAATTCAAACAGCGTTCAGGTTGAAACACAAAATGGAATAACGCTTAAAGCAAATCAATTAATCAGCTGTGTGAATGGATTCACGCAGCAATTGATGCCTTCACTGAATATAGCTCCAGCCAGAGGACAAATCATTGTCACCAATGCATTTGAACGCCTGCCTATGAAAGGAACATTTCATTTTGATGAGGGTTTCTATTACTGGCGCAGTCTCGGTAACCGAATTTTGATTGGGGGCGCACGTAACCTGGATTTTGAAGGGGAAGAAACCACCGACTTATTCGGCACAGAAAAAATAAGAACCCATTTACTGCATTTTTTGCGCGAACATATTGTAACGGAAGAAAGTATAGAGATAGAACAATACTGGAGTGGCATCATGGGATTTACGCCATCCAAAAAGCCGCTAACCGAATGGGTTGCACACAATACCATTGCTGCTATTGCTTGTAACGGCATGGGGGTTGCCCTCACGCCTGTTATTGCAGAAAATTTAGCAAAGATGGTTACTGCTAATCTTTAACTTTACTAAAAACTGAGCATGAGAACAGGAACTTTACTGATGTGGATGGTATTGGGATTTTTTTCCTGTAAAAGCGGGGCAGAATCAGAAACACAAGGCAGTGAAAATAAAACTATTGTGCAGGAGCCCGCGAATTTATCTTACCAGATACTCAAAGTTTATCCGCACGATACTTCTTCTTTTACGCAGGGTCTTGAATGGTTTAAGGATCAGCTTTGGGAAGGTACAGGTTGGTATATGGAAAGTAAATTATTGCAAACAGATTATACAACTGGCAAAGCCGTTAAAAAAGTAAAGTTGCCCGACAATGAATTTGGCGAAGGTATCACCATATTTAAAGACAAGATTTATCAGTTAACCTGGCAGGAACACAAAGTGTATCAGTACAATGCCAAAACCTTAGCAGTTGAAAAAACCTTTGACTGGCCTTACGAAGGATGGGGACTTACACATAATGATACAGCATTAATAATTTCAACGGGTGGCAGTAATATTTATTGGGTAGACCCTGCCAATTTCAAAATTGTAAAAACATTGGGCGTTACCGATAACAATGGGTACGTAGACAGCATCAATGAACTGGAATGGGTAGATGGATTTCTATATGCCAATAAATACCTTACCGACTATATTTTGAAAATCGATCCTGCAACTGGTCAGGTAATAGCGAGAATGAATCTGGCCGGTATCTTGCAGCAAACCAATCAACCCGTATCATCGAATACGGATGTATTAAATGGAATTGCTTACAGACCTTCCACCAAAACCTTTTTTGTTACAGGGAAAAGATGGCCTGCGATGTACGAGATAAAGCTGAATTAAATTTTTTCCATTACATAAATAACAGAACTGCATTTTGCAGGATTGCCAATGGCTGCAAGGTTAGACTTTAAGCCCTGTATAAAGGCAGATAAATAATTAATCTTGCCGGTTTTATACTGCTCGCTTAGCATAGCAACATAAAACGCATCAAACCACATGGGCTGCATTTTCACCATGCTGAATCCGTTTTGTGTGGCTAATTTTTGCATAGAAGCAGGCGAGAAATGGTACAAATGGCGCGGCACATCATAGGCAGCCCAGTCTTGCTGATAATGGCAGGCATCAGCAGAAGTGTAATTCGGAACCGCTATCACCAGCTTCCCTCCTTTTGGCAAACAAGTATGAAAGGCTTTCCAATAGCCGGGCAAATCATGTACATGTTCCAACACATGCCATAGGGTGATTACATCAAAACTATTCTCTGAAAACTGGTAGAGTTCATCTGGCAAAGACAATGACAAACCAAAAGTTTCAGCAGCCGTTTTTCTGGCATTCTCATCCGGCTCCAGTGCCCTTACCTCCCAGCCTGTTTTTTTCATGGTAGCGGCAAAAGCACCAACCCCAGCTCCAATATCCAGTAGCCTCCCTTTGGATAAGCCTGTGAATTGCTTAATCTGTCTGGCTTTTAAACCCAGCGTATAATTCCTTACCAAATGATACAATTGATTAATCAATCCCTTTTTGGTATTGGAATGTGAGATATAACTGGCAGACTGATAAAAAGCACCAATCTCATGAATTGCAGGAATATCCTGGGTAAACCGCAGTGAACAATCATGGCAATACCAGATATCAAAGTCTTGTTTACTAACAGTATGGTCTTGGGCTGATAAACCAAATTTAATGTTGTCTGAATTACAGGCAGGGCAATGAAAGAGATGAACAGGTGTAAACATAGATCTTGGTAGCATTAAACATAATAAAACAACAAAGCACCCAGACCTATCATTAATAGTATGACTGCATAAACCCACCAGTTATCGCTGGATTGAATCTGTGTATCCTGGCCGAGTAATTCTCTGATATCTTCTTCTTCCTGTTCGGTTAAATTTCTATCCGCATCATGGTTTATCTTAACCACTTCTTTTTTAACCATCTCAATAGACTCGTTCACTTTTACCTGAGGCAAAATATCCAGCAGATTCTTTTCAGGTGTAAAAAGAATATAACCGTTTTCTTCTTTTCTCATCATGCCAATTCCAGGTATTATTGCACCCTGTGGCGTAGTTAAAGAAGTTTTTATTTTATATACATAATCGTGGAATTGCTTAATGGCAGTCATCTGATCTACACCCATTTCTTCCGAAATAAAATCGAATAAGAACTTGTCAGAAGGAGGTGTTGCCTCCTGTTTAAAGCGAATAGCCGGTGCAGGTGCAAATAGAAAACCATTGGCACTATCCAGTTTAGCAGAATTCTGCTCAATCACAAAATTACCTATATCTGGTATGCTTAAACGATGATTCAGAACAAGGTATTTATGCAAATATTGATACATTCAACAGCTATTTATTGAAACGAATATACAACTCCTCCCAAAACATTGAAACCAAAAACCGGATATTGATTCCAGCGCTGATAAACATTGTTGAAAATATTATTCATCTGGATCCATGCATTCAACTTTGGTAATACACCGAATTCAACCCCCAGGTTCAAATCTGCGGCCGGAGAAAGGCGCATAGTGGCTTGCGAAAACTGATCTCTGTACAATGAGCCATTTCTATAAAAGATTTCCGATTTAATCTGTAAATCGCTCAGAGGCTTCCAAATAAGAGCCCCTGTAAGCTCTAGTGGAATCAATCCAAATGCATCCGTTGCTGAACTGATTTTACTGAAATGGTTATACTGCGCACCCGCGCTCAATGTAAGTTTTTCCTGAACAGCATAATTCATTTCACCGGCTAAATGAAAAACATTCATATTGGAATACAATATGTCAAATGACTTCCCATCTCCTAATTGATTAATGAAAAGCGGCTGATCTCTTAGCTGTCTGTAAGCCAATCGGGCATTGTAAGAAAAATGATTCCCTGTATTTCCCTTGAACCCAATGAATTGCTCTATCATCCTTGTATTCTTAATGGCATTGGGTAAGGCAATCCAGGGATTGAATTTTGTCAGAGAACGGAAACTATTCTTGGTAAAGCTGCCCTGAAAACCGGCTTCCAGTTGTAATGAAGTACCGGATAGTTTGCTTTGCAGGATTAAATTGGGTAATAATTGAAAATCTGAATTATCCCAGCTGGGTCTGATTCCTGCTTCCAGATTAAATGCATTGGAACGGAACTTAACGGATGGGGCCAATACGAATAAATTGTTTTTCCAGGCATTCACATTGGTTTTGTAATTAGCCAGGTCTGCTTGTAAAGCCAATTGCAGGCCCCATTGACTGGTCAGCTCTTTTTGAATGGGTGCATTCAATATCAGATTGTTCTCTCCCGCATTGTCTGCATTCGTAAAACGATTGAACTGGATAACCGGATTAAAACTGATGTTTGAAGCAGTAGGTCTTGTATTCTTTGCCCCCACTTCCAGTTGAAGTGCATTGTATACCAGTTGCAACTGATCTTTTGGATAAGTAAGCGTATTCGGCAAAAAACCATATCTGTATCGGGTTGTGCTATTGAAACTTGCCCTCGAAGTCCATTCCAGATTTTGCTTCGATTTAAAATGATTCAATACATCTAAATTGAATTTACTGTATTGCTGGGCGTACAATTTACCCTGAGAACGAATATAGCCAGCCTCAATTTGCGTAATTGAATTATGAATATCCCCAAAACTGAATTTAGCCTCTCCCATGAATGTGCTTAAATTACCCGCACCCAGTTTAACCTGATGGGAATTTTTCCATACCATAGGAGAATCGCTTGGCAAAGCCAATGGCTTTAGGGGTATGGGTTGGTAAAGGAAAAACAAATTAGATGAAGGCACTTTATACGTTAAGGGCAATCTGCTTGAATCATTAATACCCGTTGCAGCTGTGAAATTTATTTTTGCTGCATTTTGCAAGGAGGGCTTAAATGCAGAAGTAATAATTACAGTTTTGGTTGAACCGCTATCCTGACTATTGGGAACAGAATAGGCTACCGAAAGGCTTTCGCCTTTTTTATTCTGCGTTTGTGTAGTTTTTTGTTTAGCAGCATTTTTTCCGGAAGCAACTGATTTCTTTTTCTTGCTTTTAGCAGCTGATTTTTTAGTAGTTGCTGTTTTTTTAGCTTTCACGCTTTTTTTCTTTCGCTGCGCGGTAGCATCGGTTGTAAATGCAATTAGCAGCAAGACAATTAGAAAAATGGAACTTGGTTTCATGACAAATAATTTATGCTTGGCTACTTAATTGTTTTTTGATTTTTCTGTAAGAACAGCGTTTAGCTTGTTTGCTGCTTCCGTTTTCAGCTCTGGTATTATTGAATTTTCCGAAATGCTCTTATAGGTGGCTTCTGCATTAAAGAAATCCTTTTGGGTAAAGTAAATATCACCTGCCAACAGATAGCTTTTGGTTACCCAAAAGGTATAGGAACCAAATTTTTTAATTACTTCAAAACAAGTTTTCTCAGACTCATCCAGCTTTCCCGTTAAAAACTGGATCTCAGCAATTCTAAATTGAGACTCGGCGGTAATTTCAGATTTCCCCAAAGCGAGCAGACTCTGGAATCCGGAAAGCGCAGATGGATATTTCTTGTCGTTGAAATCGTTTTTTGCAATAACAAAACCCGCCATTAAACGATCATCATTGGCAATTCCTTTTTGTAGTAATAGTTCAGCAGCGTTTGGAGCAGCCTGAGCAAACTGTTGAGTCTTAAACTGACAGCGCAAAAGACCCCGCATAGCTTCCAATTTGTTCTCCTGCTGTAAGGCAATAGTCTTTACTAAAGAGTAGTAATTGGCTGCATTATTATAATCCTGTAAATCAAAATAATAAATTCTGCCCGCCTGTAAAGCACTTCTCTCTGCATATTTATTGGGAGCATCCTGTGCAACCGCTACATAGTACCCCAACGCTTCCTTGTTCTTTTTCTGTAACAATTTAATTTCCGCTAAAAAATAATTGGCTTCCACGGCATACCTGCCTTTGGGGAAACTTTGAATATAGGTTTTGAATCCAGATTCAGCTCCTGCATTGTCTTTCATTTCAAAGCGAATCATTGCAGATTTATAGGTTACGGAATCTGCTTCTATGGCACTTAATTCCTTCCCATTGGCTTCCATAAAGCTGATGTATTCCTGAGGCTTTTGTTGCTCAACAAAAATGTTACGAACATATTCTACGGAAGATTCCGCCTCAGGACTATTCGGATATTTTGAAATCAGTTGTTTAAACTGTTCTAATGATGCATCATTCCTGTTCAGGTTAAAATAGGCTATGCCTAGTTTTTGATAGGCCTGTGGATACAAAGCGGATGCTCCTTGCTGACTGGTTAATGTAACCAGAGGATCAATTGCTTTTTCAAAAGCTTCATCCGCAATATAAGTATTGGCAATTTCCAGACGAGTCTGACCAGCCAGACTTGAGTTGGGATACAATTGCAAGAGATTTTGTAAAAGTTCCAGTTTTAAAGTTTGATTGTTAGCCGCTCCTGCAATAATAGCTTTTTGATATGTGGCATAATCTGCAGTAGACCAGTTCAATTGAATAATCTGATCGTATAATTGAAGCGCCTGTCTGTTCTCTTTTAACATAAACGAGCAATCGGCTGCCCTTACAACCGCATCTCTGTCTATATTATTCTGAGCCGTAAATGGATTTTTATTTACCCATTCAAATTGTTCTTTTGCCAGTTTGTATTGTTCTTTTTTAAGTAAGCGTACCCCAAATTATATCTGGCGTTCGTGGGATTCACTTCTCCGTTTTTCTGAGGCGCTTTCAGGTACTGCTGCAAATAATTAATGGCATCATCCATCTTGCCTGAACGATAACTCAACTCCCCTTTCCAGAATAAAGCATAAGGTAAAAAACTGCTGTTATTGGAGGCATCCATCAGTCGGTCAAGTAATCCTTCTGCTTCATTGGCCCGCTGGTCATTCATTAATTCAACCGCTCTTCCGTATAACAAGCGAGGCAATAGTGCGGTGGCCGAAGCGGTTTTGTTTGGAAGCGACTCGTAAAGTTGCAATGCATCTTTATAATTACTGGTGTTAGCCAGGGTACTCACTAATAATTCCCTGGACTCATTCACATATCCGGAGCCGGGAAACTGATTAATAAATTGCTGAAAACTACTCACAGCTATGTCAAAATATCCCAGTTCGTAAGAAATTTTTGCATAATGAAAAAGAGAGACTTCCTTTTGAGACAGGTTGCTGTTATTGGCAGCACAGAACTGGAAAGCATTTCTGGCATTCTGCAAATCATTCATTTTTAAATAAGCATCCGCCAGTAAATACATGCTGTTCTGTTCCAGAGAATCTTTGGCTCCTCCAATCTGTTTGAATCCCTGAATGGCTTTGTTCCAGTTTTTGGCCTCATAGTAGCAATAAGACAATTCGTATAAATCTTCTCTTCTGATTTTTTCAGCTCCGGCAGCATAGGCTTCCAGATAAGGTAATGCTCGGGCAAATTCACGTTTCTGAAATAGCAAGTGTCCAACCAATTGTTTTAACTGCAAATCGTAATACTGTCCATTTTTTTTGATGGCGCTCTCACCGTAAGAGAGCGCTTTATCCCTGTCACCACTGAAATAGTACAGCTCTGTTAAATAAAAAGGAATTACATGCTGATAATCGGGATGTGATTCTGCAATTAACAAACACTCAATGGCCTGACCGTATTCTTTGTTGCTGAAAGCCAGAAATCCATAATAATAATTGGCATCAATATAGTTGGGATCCTTTGGCAATTGCCTGATAGCATTAAACAAGGGTCTGGCCTTTTCAAAATCCTGCTGCACAAAAAATGCATAGGCCTGATGAAATTTCATATTGGCAATTTGCCTGTTGCTTAAATTGGCAATGCCTACCTTGGCAAAATTGGTAGTAGCATTAACATAGTCTTTTTGCTGATAATAATATTCGCCTAAATAATAAGCTGTTAGTTGCTTGTAGGTATTGTGATTACTGGTCTTTAAATAATCTTCTGCCAGTGTTACCATTTCGGGCAAGCCCATTTGAAGTCCGCAGGAGATGTAAAGAAACTGTACTTCTTCTCTCTGTTGCTGAGGCATATTTGTTTCAGTAATTCCAGTATGAAATACATGCTTTATATAAGGGAAAGCTAAACTGTATTTTTCCTGTTGATACAAAAGCCTGGCCTGTTTTATAGCAGCATCCGGATCAGAAATTACAAGAGTTTCCTGGGCTTGGGCAATAGAGAAAAGGGCAATGAAACCTATAATCAGTGATATGGGAATTGTCTTCATGAAAGGGGTTATATATTACAAAGGTTTTTTTATTTACTCGTATTAAACTGTAAAACATTGTTAAAGATAAGTTTAGCAATTATTATGCCTGATTAAACCGTGTATTTGTGGAAAAACAGGATAAGGTTGTAAGTTTGTCAACAAAACAGAAGGATGTACGAACATATTACCACGGTAAGGGTTAGATATGCAGAAACAGATCAGATGAATATTGTTTATTACGGTAATTATGCGCAATATTTTGAAGTTGGCAGGGCTGAATGTATCAGAGCCCTGGGTTTTACATACAGAGAAATGGAAGAAATGGGTGTTCGTATGCCTGTAGTTGCCATGGAAACCAGATATTTAAGGCCTGCACGATACGACGACCTGATTTCAATTAAAACCATTTTAAGAACCCTTCCGGATTCACACGAAATTACTTTTGAAAGCGAAGTGTACAACGAAGAAGGCAAGTTATTAACCACAGGAAAAGTTACCCTCTATTTTATAGACAATGCAACCAATAAACGAACTGGTATGCCTGCTGCTTTAAAAGAGACACTGGCCCCCTATTTCCCTCCTCAATAAGCAAAATTAGCATGGAAAAAAAGTTTGCAGGCATTATTACCATTGGCGATGAATTGCTGATTGGACAAGTAGTTGATACCAACAGTAGCTGGATTGCCCAGCAACTGAATCAGGTTGGTATTTTAGTAAAAAAAAGGGTGGCTGTTGGTGATAACCGGGAAGATATCTGGGCAGCATTGAACAGCATGATAGAGGAAACTGACCTGGTTTTAATTACCGGAGGACTGGGACCTACTGCTGACGATATTACCAAACCCCTGCTCTGCGATTTTTTTGGTGGCAAAATGGTAATGCACCAGGAAACCCTGGACCATGTTAAGCATATCTTTGAAAATATACTGAAGCGCCCTATGATTGAGCGGAACACGCTTCAAGCCCAGGTTCCGGATATCTGTACAGTTTTAAAAAATGAAAAGGGAACAGCACCTGGAATGTTATTTGAAAAAAATAATACCAGAATCATTGCTATGCCGGGTGTGCCTCATGAAATGAAATGGATAATGATGAATCATGTACTGCCCAATATTCCGGATTGGTACAGTACAGGTTTTATTGTACACAAAACTTTACTAACAGCCGGAATTGGCGAGTCTTTTCTGGCAGAGAAAATAAAATATATTGAAGAAAGTCTACCCCAATATATTAAGCTGGCTTACTTACCTAATTATGGTATGGTCAGACTTCGGCTGAGTGCCTGGGGCAGCGATAAAAGCACTTTGGAAAAAGATTTAGATAACTATTTTAATCAATTGAAAACCAAGGCAAGTCTGTATCTGGTTACCGATCAGGACGAAACCATGGAACAGGTAATTGGCAGGTTATTAACTTCCCGGAAACAAACCCTTGCAACAGCTGAAAGCTGCACGGGCGGATACATTGCACACTTGTTGAGCAAACACGCCGGATCTTCTGTATTCTTTAAAGGTTCCATCGTTGCCTATGCCAATATTATTAAGGAAGAACTGCTGGATGTGCCGCATGAAACCCTGATAACAGTGGGTGCTGTAAGTAAAGAAACGGTTACCCAAATGGTACAGGAAGTAAGAATAAAAATGAACTCCGATTACGCAATAGCGGTAAGTGGCATAATGGGGCCTGGCGGCGCTACTGCAGAAAAACCGGTAGGTATGGTTTGGATTGCGGTTGCCTCCAAAGAAAACACCGTTGTAAAAGAATTTCATTTTAGATTTGACCGGGAAAGAAATATTGGTTTAACCGCCATTAATGCCCTGAACCTGTTGCGACAAATGATTGTGGATAACAGGTGATAAAAGAATGAGAATCAACTATTATCTTTGTTGATTAGTAGTGGATTGTGTATATTAACTATACCTTATTAACCCGCTTAAAACAGTAGTACAATATGGCAATAGCTGAATTGGTGATGCCCAAATTGGGCGAAAGCATAATGGAAGCGACAATTCTTAAATGGCATAAGAAAGTTGGCGACCATGTTAAATTAGATGAAATCGTATTGGACATTGCTACTGATAAGGTTGATAGTGAAGTTCCCTCTACAGTTGAAGGTGTTATCACTGAAATTTTATACAATGTAAACGACGTTGTTCCTATTGGAACGGTAATTGTTCGCGTTGAGACCGGCGCTGCACAGGTCGCGGCCCCTGCCCCGGCAGCAGCCGTTGCGGAACCTGCTTCTGCAGCTCCAGTTATGCCAGAACCAGCACCGGTTGTAGCAGCCCCTGCACCGGAACCTGCCCCTGCGCCTCAGCCAGTAGCACCTCCACCGCCTGTACAGGCACCTCCTCCTCCGGTTGCAGAAGTACCTTATACTCCTTCTGCCCCAATGGTAGAATTATTAAGCAAACCTGCATCCAATCGTTTCTATTCACCCCTGGTATTGAATATTGCCAATAGCGAAGGAATCAGCTTGAGTGAATTAGAGCGAATTCCTGGTACCGGAAGCGATGGACGCGTTTCTAAAAAAGATATTTTACAGTATATCTCAGATAAAAAAGCTGGACGCGTACCTGCATTCCAGGCAGCTGCACCGGTTTACCAACCTGCACCAGCACCTGTTCAACAAATGGCTGCTCCCGCAACTGCACCCGTTCCGGTTGCACCAGTGGCAACGCCTGCACCTGCAGCAGCTCCAATCCCGGCACCGGCACCTGTTGCACCTAGTGTACCAGAAACACCGGCATACCAGGAGCCAATTGTTCCTGTTGTTCCCGCACCTCAGCCTACACCTGCGCCTCAACCCGTTGTAGCAGCTCAACCAGCTCCACAGCCAGTAGTTGCGCAAACCGTAGCACAAGAACCTATCAAACCTGCATCCAGATTTCCTGAACAACAGTCAGCTGTTTATAGCGCCCCCGTTCCACCTGCACCACAGGCAGTTTATGCAACTGCTTCCAATAAAGTGAGTGAACCGTCAGGGGTTCAGGTTACCGGAGCAACTGAAATCATAGAGATGGACCGTATGCGCAAATTGATTGCCAAGCATATGGTAGACAGCAAGCATACCAGCCCGCACGTAACCAGTTTTGCTGAAGCCGATGTTACAAATATGGTAATGTGGAGAAACAAAGTGAAGAATGAATTTGAGCAAAGAGAGGGTACCAAGCTTACATTCACACCAATGTTTGTGGAGTGTATAGCCAATGTTATCAAGCGCTTCCCTTATATCAACTGTTCATTGGACGGAGATAAAATCATTGTGAAGAAAGACATCAATATTGGTATGGCTACTGCTTTGCCTTCTGGAAACTTAATTGTTCCAGTAATTAAAGGAGCGGACCAAATGAATATTGTAGGGTTGAGCAAAGCCGTTAACGGATTGGCAGATGCCGCCAGAAATGCGAAGCTGAAGCCTGAAGATACCACAGGCGGCACATTCACTTTAACCAATGTAGGAACTTTTGGTAGCTTGATGGGAACTCCTATCATTAATCAGCCACAGGTAGCAATCATGGCGGTTGGTGCAATTAAAAAACGCCCGATGGTTATGGAAGGTCCGGATGGAGATACCATTGCCATCAGGCATATGATGTACCTCTCTCTTAGCTACGATCACCGTATTGTGGATGGTAGCATCGGAGCGAGCTTCCTGACTGAAGTTGCCAAAGAATTTGAAAAATGGGATATCAATAAGAGATGGTTTCATTACCTATAAAATTGAAAAAAGCCCTGATCCTGATCGGGGCTTTTTTATACTACGGAATCAAGGTACAATCCCAAACTCCTGGTACCGGAACCTGGAACGTACTCACAGGCAGATTTAATATCAATGAACGATGGCATGTTTTCACTGAATTGCAGTTGCGTTCTCAGCAAACCTATTACCACTTTAACTATCATGAAGTAAAAGGGGGTATCGGATACAATTTTCTTCCCAATCTTTCGGGCTTAATTGGTACAGGCAGGTATGTTACTTATCCGGTTAAAGAAGAATTCGGGAGACCCATATTGGTGTCTGAGCAAAGGGTTTGGCAACAGTTGATTTATAACCAGAAAATCAATGGAATCAGAATTGAGCACCGCCTAAGAGCAGAACAACGCTATACTTCGGCCGGATACAGGAATCGATTCAGGTACAGGATTAACGCAATTATTCCCATCAATAAAAAACAAATTGGAGACAACACATTATTCATGTCAGCTTCCAATGAATTTCATTTTAACAATGAAAATGTGTTTTATGAACAGAATCGCTTTTACTTAGGTGCAGGATATCAATTCAACAAGAGTTGGAGTATGCAAATGGGATGGATTTATCGGGCTGATTATTTTAACAACCATCGGGCCCAATACAAAAACTTCATACAAACCAGCCTTCAATTTACGCTTAATGCCAGGAAAGGCAGCGCCCCGCGAGTAGTTGGATCGGTTGATTAATCAGCTGTAATAGATGGTTAATTTTCAATAAAATCTAACTATTCAGTCGCAATAAAAAAGAAAACAGCGTCGTGCCGTAATTGCGTACAAATGAAAACCCTTCAAATTTTTCGTAAGCATTTCTAGGGGTATGCTCCAATACAAAGAACCCACCTGGCTTAATCAGTTTTTGCTGAACAATTATTTTAGGTAGTTCATCTATGGTTCCCAAAGCATAAGGAGGACCTGCAAAAATAAAATCGAACTGTTTATTACAGGACTGAAGAAAGGCAAATACATCCATTTTCAACAACTGCAGATTCTCAATTCCCAGCATGGCTGCATTCTTTCCAATAAAAGCATGCATAACCGGGTCCTTCTCTACAATGGTTAGTTTTTCTGCACCACGGGAAGCCAGTTCGTAGCTGATACAGCCGGTACCTCCAAATAAATCCAGGGTTTCAATTCCCTCAAAACTCATTCTGTTTTGTAAAATATTAAAGAGTCCTTCCTTGGCAATATCAGTGGTAGGTCTGGTATGTGGCATATTGGCCGGAGGATTAATTCTTCTTCCACCCCATTTTCCAGAAATGATTCTCATATAGCGAGTTTAAAAAACGGAGCAAAAAAATGTGGAGGATACTCTTTGTGTACTTCCTGCATAACACCACTTGAAGGAATGGTATCAATCTCAATATTCGTATACACTTTTTTCAATTGCTGGTATAGTTCGGTATGTAAATCAATCATTCCGCTTAATTCAAGTATAGCAAAAGAAGTATCTATATTAAACTGTTGCGCAGTTCTTAAAATATAGTACAATGCGTCTTCTGCCATTTTGTAATTGAATGTCTGTATCAGCTGAATTTTACTCTCTTTAAAAATAGCAATGATAAAATGTCCATTGTAAAACTGCAGTTTAACAAATTGCTCTTCGTTTTTCCTGCGCTCCATTACATCGTTTAGCAATGAAGTGTACACATGGGAAGTTTGAAATATGATGAACTGTCTGGTCAATAATTCAGCCAGCGATTTCTTAATACGGTAAGTATTAATAAAACTACGGGTGGCAATCAATTTTTCATATTTCACTTCCATGCGGCTGCTTTCGCCATAAACCAGATTCAGGTAATCTTCTGCTGAAGTAGCCGTTAAAAATTTTTCAGGAACCAGTATGGATTCGGGAGTGCAAAAAAAGCAGGTTACCTGCTTATAAGTCCGGTTGAATAGTTTTGAAATGGTTTTGATTTCATAAAAGATATCGTTCCAGTCTTCCGTTTGGTCTTTATCTAAACTAAAGTATTCAAAAGCCACAATTGTGCCACTATCCAAAGCTTTAGACATGCATCGCATTTCCTGATCATCCAATTCTATGATGAGCTGAAAAGCGGTACCACTAATTGGGTCATTCTGATAAAATCCTGCTTTTTTTCTGGCCATTCAACTTAATTACGCTGCAATAATATATAAAAAAGCAATAAGACAGAACTAAGAAATTATGCGCTTTCAATTTACTAACTTCGCAAGCTGTCATGAGCAATCTTTCAAGTTTAAATCTTCAGGTTAACACAGGAAACAAAGCCATTTTAAGAATTGCGCTTCCCATATCTGCATCTATTGTAGTACCTCAGATTAACTTTATCACCAATAATATTTTCCTGGGTGGATTAGGACAGAAAGAACTGGGTATTGCCGGTATTACGGGAGTTTACTATCTAATGTTTGCCGTTATTGGAAATGGATTGAATAACGGATTACAGGCATTGATTTCCAGAAGAGCTGGAGAAAACAGAATAGACGAAATCGGAAGTTTATTCTGGCATGGGGTTCGTATTGCCATGTTCTTTGCCCTTTTTGGAATTCTTACCACCTGGTTTGTGGCACCCATGGTTTTAAAATGGTCATTGCACGATGAAGAAGGCATCAATATGGCCATTCAGTTTTTATCTATCCGCATCTGGGGTTTACCCCTTTTGTATATCTATCAAATGCGAAATGCTTTGCTTGTTGGTATTAATCAAAGCAAATTACTGGTATTGGGAACTGCAGCCGAAGCCATAGTAAATATTGTTTTTGATTATGGACTTATCTATGGAAAACTGGGAATGCCTGCCTTAGGATTCAATGGAGCTGCCTATGCTTCTATTATTGCAGAAGGCGCCGGATTATTGGCTGTTTTTCTGGTAATCCGTTTTAACGGGATGAGTAAAAAAATCAAACTATTCAAAAAAGTACCCTTCCAGTTTACTTATATAAAATTAATTCTGAACCAGTCTTATCCCCTGATTTTACAGCATGTAATCAGCATCATGAGCTGGGAATATTTTTATATTCTGATTGAACATCATGGAGCCAGAGACCTGGCTGTTTCCAATACCATGCGGAATCTCTTTGGATTCTTCGGATGCTTTACCTGGGCATTTGCCGCTACTACCAATACCATGGTGAGCAATGTAATTGGTCAGGGAAGAAAAGAGGAAGTAATTCCATTGATCTACCGTATACTGAAATGGAGCATGGGATTTGCCTTTGTTGTTTTTGTATTTCTGAATCTATTCCCCAGAGCATTCCTTGGCATTTATGGACAGGGAGAGGATTTCATTGAAGCAGGTATCCCTGTTTTGAGAATTGTATCTGTTGCCATGATTATCATGTCTGCGGCAACCATATATGTAAATGCGGTTACGGGTACAGGTAACTCTAAAATGAATCTATTCACAGAGATAGCAACAATTGTATTCTATCTCGTGTATGTATATATCGTTCTTGAAAAAATGAACCTGCCCATCACATGGGGATGGGCAAGCGAATGGTTGTACTGGTCTGTTATGTTTATTCCCTCGTTCTGGTATATTTCAAGTAAACGATGGAAAAAAATTAAGATCTAACAACATAGATCATCTGTAATTTTTGAATACTATCCTTTCAAATGATTTACCAGATCAATGTACTGTTGCATGGCTGCTTCCTTGGATAAGCCTTTCAACTTAGCCCAGGCTTCGTGTTTAAACTTAGCCACGAAATCAAACATATTAGCTGGCCCTTCTTCATTGTTATCACCTTCTGTAGCCTGCTTATATAAAGAGTATAGCTTCAATAAGGTTTCATTATCGGGTTTTTCGGCCAGGGTTTTGCTGTTGGCTACAGCTTCTGTAAAAATTAATTGTAAGTCCATATGGTTTTATTGTAATGATGCTAATAACTTGGCGCCTTCTGCTTTTAATGCCATATCATTGAAACTACGATTGGGCATTTTAACCAGCCGCTCCAATATTTCAATTGCTTTGGCTGGCTGACGGTTTTCCTTGTATGCTTTGGCTAAATCTAACTGATTGGTTACAAAATAAGGCTCCAGTGTACGGCATTTCTCCATATACAAAATGGCTTTGTCCAGGTCGCCATTGGGCAACCCTCCATAAAACAATTTAACAGCCGCTTTCTTAAACCCGGACAGTGTAACCATTTCATAATGCCATTTACCTAATGTATAGTTGGCTCTTGCATGATTGGGCTGAAGTAATACTGCTTTGTCTGCATGATCTTTCACCGACTTCACGTATGCCACAATTTTCTTATTATCAATATCCAGGTCGGTCATTTTTCCAGAAGCACTGGCCATGGCATAATGAGCATCCGCACTATTAGAATCGGCTTTAATAGCTCTTTCTGCATATGCTAGCGCAGATTCAAAAAAAAGTCGTTTGTTATTGGCATCTTTTTCTCTGCTGCCCATTGCAATTTCCAGTTCGGTTGCCTTTACAAGGTATTTGATACCGGAAGGCTCCTGTAAAAGAATCTGCTTATACTTTGCCAATGCTTCCGGTTCTTTTAGCTGTCGCTCAAAATTTTCGGCCTCTTTGGCCAGTAGCGAAATATCTTGGGCTATTACAAGATTCGTAAGACAGAAAAAAATCCCAATCCAAATTAAAAATTTTGTTTTCATATATTCTCTCTGTTCAATGTTAAAGACACGCCCAAACTACCTGTAAACTGAGGTACAGGTGGACGCATTTTTTCTACTGTGATTGTTACATAATCAGATAGAGAAAACTGTGCCAGAATATCGATGGCAATTTCAGCCACCAGGGTTTCCAGCAAGGGTGTCGGTATTGCCATTCTGCTTTTCACCAGCTGGTAAACAGCAGCATAATCAATGGTATCCTCTATATTCCTCGCAGGAAAATGATGAATGGTATAACCAATTTCAAGATTCACCTTAAAATCATTACCCAATATTTTTTCCTCTTCATAGAGTCCATGAAAAGCAAAAAACTGAAGGTCTTTTAAGAGAACGCTTGCTTTCGGCATGAATTAATGTCCAATAGAGGTTAAATATCTTTCTGCATCCAATGCAGCCATACATCCACTACCGGCAGCCGTTACCGCCTGACGGTAGTTTTTGTCCTGCACATCTCCTGCTGCAAATACACCAGGTACATTGGTTTTAGAAGTACCCGGAACGGTAGTAATGTATCCGGTTTCATCCATGTCTATATATTCTTTGAAAATATCACTGTTGGGCTGATGACCAATAGCTACAAAGAATGCACTTACCGGAATTTCCTGTGTGGAATTATCCTTGTTGTTTTTTATTCTTACTGCTTCTACTTTCTTATCTCCCAGAATTTCATCTGTTTCTGAATTCCAGTACACCTGTATATTCGGCGCACTTAACACACGATCCTGCATAATCTTACTGGCCCTCATCTGGTCTCTTCTTACAATCATATGAACTTTGGTGCAAAGCTTGCTCAGGTAAAGTGCTTCCTCAGCTGCCGTATCCCCCGCTCCTACAATGGCCACTTCTTTTCCTTTAAAAAAGAATCCATCACATACGGCACAAGCGCTTACGCCGTAGCCGTTCAAACGCTCTTCACTCGGCAATCCCAACCATTTGGCAGAAGCACCGGTACAAATGATTACTGCATCTGCATGTATTTCTTTTTCATCGTCTATCCACACTTTATGTGGCGTTCCACTGAAGTCTACTTTGGTAGCCAGACCATAGCGGATATCTGCACCCATTCTGCTGGCTTGTTTTTCAAAATGAACCATCATTTCGGGTCCCTGAATGCCTTCGGGATAGCCAGGATAATTTTCCACTTCTGTGGTTATTGTTAACTGCCCTCCGGGTTGAATACCCTGATATAAAACAGGTTTCATGTTAGCTCTTGCCGCATAAATGGCTGCTGTGTAGCCCGCAGGTCCGGAACCAATAATTAAAACCGATACTTTTTCTATAGCTGATTGTTCCATATTCGTTTTTTAATCTTTGCAAATGTAAGTTTTGTATTGGGAACCATATCCACAAAAAGCACCCAATGCCCCGTTGCTGATATTCCCTTTTACTACGCCCGGAGAAGAAAAAGGATTGCCAATGGACTGGAAAGCAAATTCCCATGTTCTCCAGAATTCATAGCTGGCTTTATCTATATTGGTAAGCTTAACGGTAATGGTATCTCCCAGTTTAAAAAAGCCATAGTTTTCTCTTTCAAAAGGCAGATTCCTGTTAACTCCTCTGTCGATGGTAATATTATATTTTTTACCATCAATAATATCATCATCAAACACACTATTAAACCCCGGGAAAAAAGGCTGGCTATTTACCTGTGTAAAATATCGGATATAGTTCCCCAGTCCGGGCGGATCAAATATGCTGCCTTTTAATACCCTGAAACTATCGTTGGCAGGGCGGTTGGGAACTTTGTCGGACCACAAGCTGTCGATGGTCTTGGTAATATTGGGTATGGTAGTGGTAGACAGGTACTCCTGACCATTGTGCCTGATGGTTAACTGATAGGTTTTACCCGTTTCTCCCAGCATCAAATTATTGAGTGGGCTTGTATAAAAAACAAGCCTGGCTCCACCCGATGTTTTTATTTCATTTTTTGCCAGCGTGATGGTTCTGCTTCCATTGCTTAATTGTACCGTTGCATTTTGTACATAGGAAGCAAAAAGCGTAGCTGTCGTAATAACTTCGTATAGCATACATTATACGAAGTTATCGG
>NZ_KI866530.1:937397-939661 GCF_000511175.1 Sediminibacterium salmoneum NBRC 103935
CATCTACCACCAGCTTTGGCTGATTGTCGGATGGCGCAATCTGAATGTCTTTTTCACAGGAAAGCAGGGCCAGCGCGCAACACAAAATCAGATAGTGTTTTTTCATGCTATTATAACAAACGAGTATCAAAATAGATTAGTGGATACGAAAATAGATAAAAAAAGCGCCCCCGTTTTTGGAGCGCTTTCTAAAAAATGGCTTCAGGCTATCCATACTGCCTGAAGCGGTATTATTAACCCAAATATGCTTTTAAGGCGTTGCTGTATCTTGCTTTTTGTAAGCGCTTGATGGCACGTTCCTTAATTTGTCTGATTCTTTCTTTGGTTAAATCGTACTTCATTCCGATTTGTTCAATGGTTACCCCATTTTCTCCGTCCAATCCAAAATAAGCATTTACAATTTCTGCTTCTCTTGGGCTTAATGATTTTAATACACGACGAATTTCTTCTCTTAATGAATCTTTCATGACATCTTCGTCGGTATCATCAGAACCTTCCAACAAATCTCCCATGGCAACATCTTCTGCTTCGTGCACAGGTGCATCCAGTGAAGTGTGACGGGTATTGCTCTGGAAAATATTATTGATTTCGGTTTCACTCATTTCAAGAATTTCCGCCAGCTCTTCGGTTGAAGGTTCACGCTCGTGCTCCTGTTCAAAAGCCATATATGCTTTGTTGGCCTTGTTGTAAGTACCAATTTTATTCTGAGGCAAACGAACCAAACGACCTTGTTCTGCCAATGCCTGAAGAATAGACTGACGAATCCACCATACCGCATAGGAGATGAATTTAAAACCTTTGGTTTCATCAAATCTTTGTGCAGCTTTAATTAAACCCAGATTTCCTTCGTTAATTAAATCACTCAAAGACAATCCCTGGTGTTGATATTGCTTCGCAACCGATACAACGAAACGTAAGTTGGCTTGCACCAATTTATCCAACGCTCTCTGATCTCCCATTTTAATCTTCTGCGCCAAAGTAGTTTCCTCTTCGGGGTTGATCATTGGAATTTTGGAAATCTCTTGTAAATACTTTTCTACTGCCTGGGAATCTCTGTTGGTAATCTGGGTTGCGATCTTGAGTTGCCTCATGTTGTACTGTTGCTTTTTTATATAACGAGCAGAATACCGGATTTGTTATAACAAAATTCAAAACGGTATAATTCTCCGAAAATTAAGGTAAATACAAAGGTACAATTTTACAATGAATTTCATGCTTAAACCCGCAAAAAAACTTGGTAATTCCATCAAAATCAAGCTTATTTGTAAAAAAGCTGGATTTATGATTGATTTCAGATCGGATACGGTAACCCGGCCTACAGCCGCTATGTTGAAAGCCATGCAGGAAGCCGTTGTGGGAGACGATGTTTTTGGGGAAGACCCCACCATCAATGAATTGGAGAAATATAGTGCAGAATTATTTAATATGGAAGCTGGCTTGTTCTGTCCCAGCGGCACAATGACCAATCAGATTGCCATTAAATGCCATACCCAGCCTGGTGATGAAGTAATTTGTGAAGCCCTCTCCCACGTTTACCTGTATGAAGGCGGTGGAATTGCTTCCAATTCAGGTGCATCCGTGCAATTGATTCCAGGCAATTTTGGAAGGATTACAGCCGACCAGGTAGCAGCAGCGGTTAACAATAAGGAAGACGTACATCGTCCGTTGAGCCGTTTGGTAAGTCTGGAGAATACCGCTAACCGAGGCGGAGGAACCTGTTACAATTTCAATGATATTCAATTAATTAAAGAAGTTTGCTTAAATAATAATTTAAGCTTACACTTAGATGGAGCCCGTGTTTTTAATGCTATTGTTGCCAAAAAGGAACACCCCGAACAGTACGGTCAGGTTTTTGATTCTGTCTCGGTTTGCCTGAGCAAAGGCCTTGGGGCACCTGTAGGAAGTGTTCTGCTTGGTAATAAGGATTTTATAAAAAGAGCCCGCAGAATTAGAAAAGCCCTGGGTGGAGGAATGCGTCAGGCAGGTTATCTGGCAGCTGGCGCCTTATTCGCACTGAAACATCAGGTAAATCGGTTAGAAGAAGACCATCATCATGCAGCACTGATTGTGGATGCACTACAAAAAAAGGATTTTGTGGGCACCATCCCACCTGTGGAAACCAATATTATTCTATTTGAAGTCAAGGGCAGATTTACCCCCAAATCATTGGTGGAAGTATTGGCATCAAAAGGCATTCTGGCCATTGCCATGAGCCCAACCCAGGTGAGAATAGTCGTGGGAGGCAAGGCACACAGGGGGATAGG
>NZ_KI866530.1:939686-952075 GCF_000511175.1 Sediminibacterium salmoneum NBRC 103935
ATAACTTACGTATAATGTATGCTATACGAAGTTATTACGTACGCCTTAAAATTGAACTGCAGATATTTAGAATATGCTACCAAGAATTAATCCTACGAGTACACAAGCCTGGTTTTTATTAAAGAAGCATTACGACGATGAGATGAGCAGAAAGCATATGAAAGACCTTTTTGCTGCAGATCCGGAAAGATTTCAACACTTTTCCCTTTGTTTAGACCAGTTGGTATTTGATTTTTCCAAAAATATTATCAATCCCAAAACCATGCAGTTGTTGTTTCAGCTGGCCGAAGAATGTCAGCTGAGCGAAGCCATCAGAGATCAGTTTGCAGGGATAAAAATCAATGAAACAGAGAACAGATCGGTATTACATACTGCATTGCGCAATTTTTCAGACACCCCAATTCTGGTTGATGGAAAAGACATCATGCCTAAAATTAAAAAGGTACAGCAGCAAATGGCTGCCTTTTGTGAACAGGTCCACAGTCAATGCTGGAAAGGATATACCGGCAAAGCCATCAAATACATTGTAAATATTGGTATTGGTGGTAGCGACCTGGGACCCGTGATGGTTACTGAAGCGCTAAAACCTTATTGGGTTGAAGGAATCCAATCTTATTTTGTTAGCAATGTTGATGGAACCCATATTGCTGAAACACTAAAAAAAGTTAATCCGGAAGAAACCCTGTTCCTGGTTGCATCTAAAACTTTTACTACACAGGAAACCATGACCAATGCATTTACTGCCAGAAACTGGTTCCTGGAGCATGCAAAGGACGAAGCCCATATTGCCAAACATTTTGTGGCCTTAAGCACCAATGAAAAAGCGGTTACTGCTTTTGGTATAGACAAGAACAATATGTTTGAGTTCTGGGACTGGGTTGGCGGCAGGTATTCCTTGTGGAGTGCCATTGGTTTGTCTATTGCTTTAACTATTGGATACAACCATTTTGAAGCCTTATTAAAAGGGGCCTATAAATCAGATGAACATTTCAGAAATGAAAAATTCCAGCAGAATATTCCGGTAATCATGGCATTGCTGGGCATCTGGTACACCAATTTCTTTGGTGCACAGAGTGAAGCCATTTTGCCATACGACCAGTATATGCACCGCTTTGCAGCTTATTTTCAGCAAGGAAATATGGAGAGCAATGGTAAGAGTACCGACCGTAACGGAAACCCGGTGAATTATGCAACAGGTCCAATAATCTGGGGCGAGCCCGGCACCAATGGTCAGCATGCTTTTTATCAATTAATTCATCAGGGTACCCCCTTGATTCCCTGCGATTTTATTGCCCCTGCTATTTCTCACAATCCAATTGGAGATCACCATGTAAAACTTTTGTCAAACTTTTTTGCACAGACAGAAGCCTTAATGAACGGCAAGTCTGAGAATGAAGTGAAGGTAGAATTAATGAAAGCCGAAAAGAAAGACGAGGAAATAAAAAAACTAAGTCCTTTCAAAGTATTTTCTGGAAATAAACCCACTAATTCAATTCTGGTAAAACAAATTGACCCTTCTACCCTTGGTATGCTGATTGCTTTATACGAACACAAAATATTTGTTCAGGGAATTATCTGGAATATTTTCAGTTACGATCAATGGGGTGTGGAATTGGGCAAGGAACTGGCCAATAAAATTTTACCGGAACTAACCAATGAAACTCCGGTTAGCAGCCACGATTCATCCACAAACGGCTTAATTAATAGTTTCAAGAATTTCAGAAAACAATCGGAGGCTTAATATGGATGCGGTTACCATCAGGCCAATACAACCAGCGGACAATGCAGCTATTGCGCATATTATTCGTACTGCATTAACAGAATTCGGTGCCAATAAACCGGGGACCGTATATTATGATGATACTACCGACCATTTGTTTGAGCTATTTGCCTCCACTCCTGAAAGCGGCTATTATATTGCAGAAAAAGATGGCGTAATTGTGGGTGGTTCAGGATACTTCCCTACCGAAGGTTTGCCAGCTACCACCTGCGAATTGGTAAAAATGTACCTGAATGCTTCTGTTCGTGGCATGGGTTTGGGAAGAAAAATGATTGACTATGTTTTAGCAGAAGCCAAAAAAGCGGGTTATACTGAAGTGTATCTGGAAACCATGCCCGAATTAAATAAAGCAGTAAAAGTTTACGAGCAGTTTGGCTTCCACTATTTACAAGGCCCCATGGGAAATTCAGGTCACAATGGTTGTGATATATGGATGCTCAGAAAGCTGTGATAGGCCAGCTCATGCGAAAATGATCAGTCTCACCAAAGCTTGGTTGGACACCAGTCTCCAAATCGATTGCCTATTAAAAATCCAAACAGGATTTCATGTGTTCCTTTGCTGATGGTATTCAAACGCGAAGTTTGTATATCGTAGGAGTAACCGATATTCAGTGTATTACTGATATTAATCCCTACCATCGCAGCAAAACCATCTTTGTATCTGTAAGAAGTTCCTGCCCACAATAAGTCCTGGTATTGTAATTTGGCATTGATGTCAAATCCGAGTGGTAAGGGGCTAATGTATCTTATTAATGCAGAAGGAAGCAAAGTGAAATCTTCTGAAATGGGTATCCTGTAACCCGCACTTAAAAAAAGATGGGGCACCAGCTTTCCTTTTGTTAAAGAGACCGTATTGTCGGAGAATGCAATATTCTGAGGTATGATTTGTTGTGCTGCCAGTCCAATAAAATAATCCCTTGAGTACAACCAAAGCCCGGCACTGATATCAGGCTTGATTCTATTGATTATACCACTTGAAGCTACTGCCGGATCAACGGTTGTATTACCGAAATTCAATTTGGAAGCATCCAGACTCATATTGGTAATACCTGCTGAAATACCCGCCGACAAATTGGTTGTTGGAGATAATCCAATATGATAACTGTAAGTTCCGTAAGCAGCAAATCGGTTCAATGGTCCTGTTTTGTCATTAAGAACAGTAAAACCCACTCCATGATGAGAAGGTGCTGCCTGATAATCTCTCCAGTAAGCTTCTCCCCTAGGATTCATTCCGGGTGCTCTGAAACCGGTTGCAGAAGCAGATTGATAAGGATCTTTTTTTAGCGGACCATGCATGGAAAGATACGTGGTAACAGGGGCATCCTGCAACCCCACCCATTGCATTCTATGACTGGCTTTTACATCCCAGTAATTTTCAATACCGGCAACCGCTGGATTAATCATGAAATTATTCATGATATACTGGGTGTAATAAGGGCGTTGCTGAGCGCTCGCTATGAATGCCAGTCCCAATCCCACCAAAAAAAGAAATCCCTTATGCCTCATCTTATCTTATAATTGTTACAGAACCGGTGATGATTTTTCTACCGTTCTTTGGGTTAATCACATAATAATAGGTTCCAATAGGCAATGGCTTTCCGTTGCGGGTTCCATCCCAATCCACTGCATATTCAATACTGCTGAATACCAATCCTCCATATCTGTCATACACATCTACTGTTGCTCCCGGATAACTTTCAAGGTATTGAATTCTCCAGCGATCGTGAATGCCATCTCCATTGGGTGAAAATGCATTCGGAATTACAGGCGCCAACAGTAGTTTAACAAATAGGGTATCTGAAACGGTACATCCTCCAATTCCTGTAAGATTCAACCGATAGGTAATATCGCCCAAAGGAGTTGTTTTAGGAACAGAATCTGTTGTGCTGTTTAAATAGGTAGCTGGAGTCCACTGATAATTCAGATTGGTTCCATAAACCCACTCCGGTTTCAATGCCTTGGTACCTCCTTCCAGCACCACCAGGTTAGGGCCCAGTTCTAATACCGGATAAGGATGCACTGTAACAATCTGGCTAACGGTATCACTTACACAACCCTGTGAGTTATAGAAATAATAACTCACTGTAAAACTTCCTGAATCGGTAAATGCTTTGGAAGGATTCTGTAGGGTGGATCGATCAGAACCGCCCAGATTCCACTCCCAACGAACTGGGTTGCTGGTAAAGCCGTTGCCCTGATCGCTGAACTGAATGATATCTCCCATACAAACTTCTGTTGTTGAAGCAACCAGGTTGGCTTTGGGCCAGGGGTAAATGGTGGTAAGGGTTTGCGTTAAAGAATCCACACAACCATCTTTTGTTGTAATCGTTAATTTAACATCTTTATTTCCGGTAGTTGTATAGCGATGAGTAGGCTCTTTTAATGTTGAAGTACTGGGATCATTGGGGTCTCCGAAATTCCAGGCATAACTGAATAAGGCTTCTGAGCCATCAGCAATACTGCTATTATTCAGGAATTTGCCTCTTCCATCCGGCAAGCAAATTTCAGGTAAACTGAAAGCAGGTTTAGGAAGATGATGTATACGTATAACTTGTTGATTAACCGGACTTACACAACCACTATCTGTAATAACCTGTAGTGAAGCAGTGTAGGATTGCGCTGTATCAAAAACGTGAGAGAAAGGAGTATTATTCGTTCTTGAACTGTTTTGTCCATCTCCGAAGTTCCAGTTCCAGGTAACAATATTGCTGAAATTGGCAACAGAGCTATCAGTAAAAAGCAGATTGTTTTTTTCGCAGGCGGGATCAGCAATTCCCCACTTCGCAACAGGAGAAGGCCATACGGTAATGGGCTGAAAAGCAGAATCTTTGCAGCCTGCATTGTTCTGCACAAAATATTTTAAAGTGTCGTTGCCTACTCCGGTTGTTATGGGATTGAGCAAGCCTGCAGCGCTGATTCCTTTACCCGAATAAGTTGAGGTTGCATTAATTGCAGATATAAAGGATCCCTGTGTAATGAGCCTTGGTGTTGCATCGTAGCAGATATCTCTGATGTCTGAGAAACTGACTGCAGGGGCATAGGTTACCGGAACAATTTTCGTAATTGTTTTAGAGCAGGATTCAGACTGACCGGAATAAGCTTTGATCATCACGGAATAATCCTTGGTTGCCGGTGTTGAAGCAGTGGTAGGAATTCCATACCGGATGGCATAGGCTTTATTTATTACCGGACTTTGATCGGTGATTGCTGTTAAAGGAGCTCCGGCAAAGTCCCAATAGACTTCCAGTTTGGTCACCTCACCAAAATCAACAGTGCTCTGATTAATTATTTTAATAGAGTCATTCGTACATAAAGGAATTCCATTCAGCAGATTGGCCACTTCAAATTTAGGAATAGGGGTACTACCATTCACTGTGAATGATTTGGATTCTGTAGTTACACAACCCTTGTTGGATGTAACATCCAGGCTAACCGTATAATTTCCGAACCACTTATAGCTGGGAGATACTGTTTTGGCTGTAGTGTTAGTACTTAAAGGAACCGGCCTTTTATCAGCGGGCACAGTGGATACCCCATCATCGAATTTCCACAGATAACTGAAGCCTGCTTCAGAACCATCGGCAATTTTAGAAGTATCTGTAAAAGTTGCAGTAGCATCGTTTAAACAAACTTCGGGTAAAACAAAACCCACTACCGGTAATGGATTGGCACTGAACCCACCTGGCAAACGGAAGGTATCACTAACACAGCCCGTATTACTGATTACATTCAGATAAACGTTCTTAGCACCCCAGGTACTATAGGTTTGCGATTGGGCTGCATTGGTATTTTGAGTAACCACTCCTGCCCCATTGTCCAGATTCCATTTCCATTGGGCAATGGTATGATTCGCGGCTCCGGCAGTAATGGTAGAGGCATCTGTAAAAACAATATTGCTGTTCTCGCAGGTAATGGCAGGAACGGTAAACTTAGCCAGCGGCTTGTTGGATAAATTAACAGCAACCGTTTCAGAAGCAACGCATCCAAAATCGGATATGGCAGAAAGTTTTACGGAATAATTTCCAGCGGCAGTGAAAGTCTTAGATGGATTTTTATCTGTTGAAATAGTGCCGTCACCAAAGTCCCAGTTCCAGGCAACAATGGCTCTGCCGGATCCGGTTGATTGATCGGTTAACTGAACAGGAGCTGAAATACAGCCGGTATCGATGGAAGCTATATTAAATTTAGCCAGCGGGGCTTCTCCTACCACAATATTATCTGTTATTTCCTGCTCATTGGTATTACTGCAGCCGTCTGATTGCGGAGACAAGGAAGTGGTTGTGAATTTAACCGGATAAGTGCCTGCTGCAGTAAATGTATAGGATTGAGGAATTTTATAAACGTAATAGGTTTTGCCGTTGGAGGTATAAGTTGAATCGTGGTTGGATGGATTATACGTTAATGAAGGAGGCCCGGTCAATTGGTTTGAGTTGGAAAAGTCAAGCACAATCTTAGTGGGCTGGTAGCTTAACGCCAGTTTAATAGAAAAGTTGGTTCCCACGCAGGTGGCAGAATAATTTACAGATGCAATGCTTGGAAACTGGTTTTGAATGCTTACCGGAGGATTCAGGTCTACAATATTGGTACCTGCATTGTACCCATAACTCTCTACATTCCCCATGCCATAGGCAATGGCAATAAAGCCGCTATCTGCCTGTATATTATGACTTGGATTGGTTTGGGTGCTTCCGGTTACATCTTCTCGCAGATAAGAGTAATCGGAATTAGGAATGGCTATCCAACTGGAAGCTGGAGCTGCACCATCAATTTTCAGACTGCCTGTATTAGCAGTCTTCATAATAACATTCAAAAAATGAACCGTAATGTTGGTATTGGGCGGAGTTAAATCCCTCCTGGCAGAAATCACCGTAACATTATTTATTGTTTGCTCCAGGGGATTAATGGTAATGATTTCCGGATCTCCGATATTACCTCCATCACAACTTTGAGAAGTCATGTATTGAACCACCAGAATGGGTTTGTCAGATGTAATAATATTGGCCTGAAAACTGGTTAAGTCGTAATAACTATTCTGTTTCAGCGTATTGGCATTCAACTGAACTGCATTTACTGTAACCACTGTAGTGGGATCCTTAACAATGATTCTGTACAAATCACCCTGCTTTCTGGCAAAAGGTGCCGTAATATAGTTTCTGCCCCAGGCATTGGAAGGAAAAACCTGCTGAAATAAATTATCTCCACCACTCGAGCTAGTTACACTGGGAGTACAAAATCCGGTCCAGGAAGATCCAGTGAAAACAGCAATGGCTTTACAGGTAGAGCCAGTTGTTGATATGCTTCGTATGGAGGAGCCAGTTAAATCGGAAGTAGATTGAACCTGATATACATCCCCCTTATTGAGTGATACTGTGTAAGCCTGCCCTGCAATTCTAATAGGAGATCCTGAACTATTGGCTTTTAAATTCAATTCTACCGTTGTATTGTCCTCGGTTGCAACTACAGTAATCTGACTCCTGCCTTGATTGGGAATTTGAGTAAAGTTCAATGATATATATTCCTTTCCCAGTACATTAGTGGGAAATACCAAAGTAGAACCCGATCGGGCCGCATTCAGGATATGAGAATAAAGTACAATCGGTTTTTCAGAAGTCACATGTATCCCTTTTCCCGCATTGGTTCCATCTGATTGTGCATTGTAGACCTGATATAAATTGGGAGAAATCTGAACCGTGGTAGCCTGATTGGCTGTAACAGAAAATGGAATTGTTCTTCCATCCAGTTCAACTACACCATTTGTATTTTCAGTAGATGAAATATACAATGCCATTCGGGATGTAGTTCCATCCACATGCGCTGGATAAGCCAGCCAAAAATCCTTCCCTCTATTCGAAAAATCCTGTGCGTTAGTAACGTTAAATGCAAATAACAATAGTAAAAATAGAAAACTAAAATTCTTCATCAGTTCGGGGGCTTTCTCCTGTCAGCAATTGAATAACAATAATACTCTAATAATGGGAAATTCTAAAACGTAGAGCTATTAAAATCGGCTATCGCTGCTTTTCAATAGACCAGCCGAGGCAGGCCCCTCGCAAAAAAGCAAATCCAGAATACTCATATTGGGTTTAAATCCAATTCTGTCTCTAAAAACCTGATCATATTCAGCTACTGTAAAATTCAAATTTTCATTTAGTTCCTTACCAGGCAGAACGGTATTCCTGGCATCTACTATATCCCCCTCAACTATACGGTCATAAGTTTCCGTTGCAGAAATATGGGGCTTGGCTTTTAGCATTTTTAAAACCCAATGGACCAGTTTTTTATCCAGGGACATCAGGTGCGTTTCCTCCTGATTCAGCAGATCCCGAATACTGTCTCTGTAAAATTCGTAAAAGGGAGCCCGGTTGTAACAAGCATCCAAAGTTCTAATATGCTGAACCATCCAATTCTCTCTGTAGTCAATTTTGATGTCCCGGAACAGCGCTTTCTGGTCTCGCCCTTTTTGCAGGGGGACCGATAAATTAATTACCCCATTGGCTCCGGGAACGGGGGTTCTGTTTCGAAAACTACCTTTTTGAAAGTTTTCATATTCTTCAAATTTTATATTTGAAAAATGAAACAAAGTTTTATAGTAATTAACTGTTCCAAAATATTGATATTCAATTAATAAAGTACTCATTATTAAATTTGTTGAAAGCCTATTGATATTTAACTGAATGATTGATTATTGGGAATAATTTATTTTAATTATTAATTCAATTATATGTCATAAAATATTATAATTCAATTGATTAACAAATAATAATACTACTAAATAATTTATCAGATAAAAATGAATGTTTTTTGGCTGATTTTGCTAAATAGATTAGCCTACAAGTTACAAAATTTTAACGCGTTGCCGGAAGAAAATCCCCTATTTTCGAATAAAATTTACTCTCCTTGAAATCACTCCCACTCTACCTTTTTCTGGCTTTTATTTTCGCTGGTTGTGCTGCTCCTAAAGAATTGGAATACCGGACTGTCCAGAATTTTGAAATCAAGCAACTGGGTTTTAATCAGTCCAAACTGAATTTTGAACTGGTGTACTTTAACCCCAATAAATTTGGATTAGACCTCAAAAAGGTAGACAGCGATGTATATATCGACAATACCTACCTGGGGAAATTTCAGCTGGACACTTTAATGCGAATTCCCAAAAACAGTGAATTCGTACTCCCCTCGTCCATCAATATCAACATGCAGAATCTCTACAAAAATGCGGCCCAGTTATTATTCAAAAAGGAAATGACCATTAAGGCTAAGGGGAATATAAAAATAGGTAAAGGGGGCATTTTTAAAACCTTTCCCTTTACCTATGAAGGACGACAGGAATTTAACCTGTTTAAATAAACTTATTGCACTGGAGGAATATGACAGGGTTTGGGAGGCTTTGGACCACCTCCATCCTCAGCTCTCTTACAAATCGGCGGTAATTTGGCATAGGATTCCGGCACAGCCTTTTCATCATTGGCATCAAAACCCGCATTGTTTAAAGCGGCTTTAATCATGGACTCATCGGCCCGGTCTGGCCAGAATTGAACTTTAATTTCCCCTTGTAACAGATTGATTTTCCATTGAATAAGCCCGGATTCCATTGTAGATTTATTGGCCTGTACCAGGTATTTCTCTAAAATCACTTTACACTCCCAGCACTTCAGATTGTCTGATTTAATGGTTACCCATTGTTGTTTGGGTTGCTGTGCAATTGCTTGCAAAGACAATAATAAAGCCCCCGCCAGTAAGATTTTTTCATTGTAGAATCCTTTAAGGGTTCATGCTAAATGCGCTTAATTGAACTTTCGGTTGATAAAATGCAAATATTATACCATGTATATTATTTGCCCCAACTGGCCGGATCCTGGCTCCATTGCATCAGGGTCTCTTTGGTATCAGCCGTTACCAATCCCTTCTCAATAGCCAACTCTATTAAAGTTGGATAATTAGTCAGGCTACTGGTTTTAACCCCTGCGGCTTCACAGGCTTCTTTTGCAGTATTAAAACCATAGTTGAAAATAGACACCATCCCTACAATCTCAGCGCCAGCTGCACGCAATACATCCACTACCTGCAGACTGCTCTTTCCGGTAGAAATAAGATCCTCTATAACGAGTACCTGCTGCCCCTTCTCCAATGCCCCTTCAATCTGATTGCCCAGACCATGTTCTTTAGGCTTGGGTCTTACATAAACAAAAGGCAGTTTCAGCTGGTCCGCAGCCATAGCTCCCCAGGGAATACCAGCAGTGGCAACACCTGCCAATACAGTCGCTTCCGGGTACTGTTCAAAAATTACACTGCACAATTCACTCTTTACAAAATCGCGCACATAGGGAAAAGACAAAACCTTTCTGTTGTCGCAATAAATGGGGCTTTTCCAGCCACTTGCCCAGGTAAAGGGCTGTGCAGGACTTAATTTGATGGCCTGAACCTGTAGTAATTTCTCTGCTACTGCTTTTTCATTTGTCATGCTACAAAAGTAATTCCTATTTTCATTGTGAAAAGAGGGAAATATGCACAGTATTCAGGAAAATGAAATGAAAATAATTAAGGCTGGGGGTGGATTGTTACTGAATGAACACCATGAGTTGCTGATGATTTTTCGAAGAGGCTTCTGGGATTTGCCGAAAGGCAAGCTGGATGCCGGTGAAACCATGGAAGCCTGTGCGCTGAGGGAAGTGGAAGAAGAAACAGGGGTTGGATATCTGCAATTGGGAGAGCTACTCGGCATTACCCGTCATCAATATTTTGACCCTTACATTAAAGAAGAAGTGATTAAAGAAACGCATTGGTATTCCATGAATGTGAAAGGTAGTCCGGCTTTGATTCCACAAACAGAAGAAGATATTACCGATATCAGATGGGTGCCTTTACAGGAGGTTCCTCAATTGCTAAAAAATAGTTTTGATACGATTCGGGAAATTACCGGTCTTTTCTTTTTAAAACAGCCACGGTTAAACGACTGATACAAACCAGGTGATCTCTTTCGTCGTGAATTTTAATTTCCCATACCTGTGAGCTGGCGCCTATATGGATGGGTTTGGCGGTTCCGGTTACAATGCCATTGCGTACACTGCGCAAATGATTGGCATTGATTTCCTGACCAACGCAAATGAATTCATTGTGATCTACCACCAACGCAGCACCTACACTTCCCAGGGTCTCTGCCAATGCAACAGAAGCCCCGCCATGCAATAATCCGTACGGCTGTTTGGTTCTGTGATCAACTGGCATGGTTGCTCTTAAATAATCGGGGCCGATTTCAGTAAACTTCATACCCAGGTGTTCCCCTAATGTATCTTTCCCCATTCCATCAAACTGATCAATGGATAGGTTTTTATTAAACCAGATCATGCAATTATTTTTTTAGCGTGTTGATGACTGCCTGAGGCAGGAAGGGAGAAGCATCTCCCCCGTTTTTAATAATATCCCTTACAATGGTAGAAGCCACAGATGTGTACTTGGGTTCTCCGGTAAGGAAGATAGTTTCTATCTGATTATCCAAAGTGCGGTTGGCATCCGCAATGGTTTTTTCGTATTCAAAATCACTTACGTAACGAATACCTCTCAATATAAATCTCGCACCAATTTGCTTACAGAACTGAACGGTTAATCCATCGTAAGCGACACTTTCTACTCTGGGTTCATCTGAGAAAATCTCGCGGAACCACTGCATCCGCTGCTCTGCACTAAACATGGGATTCTTGATAGAATTGATACCAATCCCTACCACTATTTTATCGAACAAGGGTAGTGCCCTTTTAATAATATCCGTATGACCCAGTGTTACAGGATCAAAGGTTCCCGGAAATAAACAGATTCTTTGCATGGGATTGGGAATTAATTTTCGTTGGTTCTTCCTGCCAATAGGTATAACACGGCCATCCTCACCGCAACACCATTTTCAACCTGATTCAATATGATGGAATGAGGTCCATCTGCTACATCACTGTCCAGTTCCACTCCTCTGTTGATGGGTCCCGGGTGCATAATAACGATTTCCTTGTTCAGTTTATCCAGTACGGATTGTTTTATTCCATAAGCCAGATTGTATTCTCTAAGCGAAGAAAATAGCGGCTGATTCTGTCTTTCCAGTTGTATTCTGAGTACGTTAGCTACATCGCACCATTGCAATGCTTCCTGTAAATTATAGGTAACCCTTACACCCAGTGCTTGCTCCAGGTATTTGGGAATTAATGTGGGTGGTCCTACAACCATAATTTCAGCACCCATTTTTTTCAGCAGGTACATATTGCTTAGCGCAACCCTGCTGTGCATAATGTCTCCGATAATTGCCACTTTCAACCCCTCAATTCTACCCGTTCTTTCCTGCATGGAAAATGCATCCAGCAAAGCCTGTGTGGGATGTTCATTAATTCCATCTCCTGCATTCACAATGGCAGCAGGAATATGCTTTGCCAGAAAATGGGGCGCCCCGGATGCACTGTGTCGCATTACTACCAGATCCACTTTCATACTCAGGATATTATTCACCGTATCCAGTAAGGTTTCTCCCTTTGCAGCCGAAGAACTGCTTGCAGCAAAGTTCAGTACATCAGCAGACAATCTTCTTTCTGCCAGTTCAAAAGACATCCTGGTTCTGGTAGAATTTTCGTAG
>NZ_KI866530.1:952269-968524 GCF_000511175.1 Sediminibacterium salmoneum NBRC 103935
TGCATAACTTCGTATAGCATACATTATACGAAGTTATACGAGTAGAACAAATTCACGATGGTTACATCTCTTAATGAGGGAACTTTCTTAACGGGTCTTTGTAAAACTTCTTTGAACTGTGCGGCTGTTGATAGAATCAACTGAATATCCTCTTTCTGGAGGTCCTTGATACCAAGTAAGTGTTTGGTAGATAGTTTCATTAAAAAGCAAAATTACAGTTTTAGACCAAAACAACTTCGTCTTTTTCATCCTTTTCTTTCCAGTTCACTTTTACTTTATCGGTAATAATGGTATCAATGGCTTTACCGGCAAAGTCGGGTTGAATGGGTAGCTCCCTGCTGAATCGTCTGTCAATTAATACACATAAGGAAACTTTTGCAGGTCTTCCAAAATCGAGCAAGGCATCCAGCGCAGCACGGATGGTTCTTCCGGTATACAATACATCATCAATCAGGATGACAGACTTACCTTCTATGCTGAAGGGAATATCTGTTGTGTTGGCAATATGCAGGCTGTTTCTTACATCGTCTCTGTAAAAAGTAATATCCAGTCTACCGTATTGAATTTTTTGTTGTGGCACAATTAATTTTAGTGCTGCCACAATCCGGTCACTTAAAAAAATCCCTCTTGGCTGAAGTCCAATAATGACCGTGTTATCTAAGTCCAGATTATTTTCTAACATCTGATGAGCCAGTCTTTGAATACTCAAATCCATTTGCTCTGCGGATAATATTGTTTTCAATCTCCCAATTTTTAATAAAATTAAAGGCTTTATTCCATTCTAAAACGGATTAATTCTGATGGTTCTTCATTACTTTGCGCCAATGCTCCAATTAACCCAGTTAAGCCTGATTCAATTCAGAAATTACGAAACCACAACGGTTGCTTTTTCTGAACCCATTGTGGCTATCTGTGGGTTGAACGGAACGGGTAAAACCAATCTGCTGGATGCTATTTATTATCTGGGTTTTTCTAAGAGTTATTTTGGCAGAACCGATGCCCAGAATGTACAACATGGAAAACAAGGCATGCGGATTTCAGGCACTTACCAGAAATTGAACGAGGTACTGGACGTTAGTTTTATTTTAAGAGAAAACAATAAGAAGGAACTCAATATCAGTGGCATACCTATCAAAAAATTATCTGAACATATCGGGCAGTTTCCCTGCGTTATGATTGCTCCTGACGATATTGGGTTAATTACGGGTGGCAGCGAAGAGAGAAGAGAGTTGATAGATAGTATTTTATCTCAAACCAATAAAAACTATCTGGAACAGTTGATTGCCTACAATAAAATATTACAACAGCGAAATAGTTTGCTGAAACAAATGGCAGAAAGCCCGGGAATAGGTAATGATTTGCTGGAAGTTTATAACGAACAACTCACTCAGACCGGACAATTTATTTTTACCTGCAGACAGGCATTTTTGCTTGTTTTTCTTCCACAGGTTGGGGCCAATTACCATCAGATTGCGGGTAAAGAGGAAGATCTGCAATTGAGTTATGAGAGTCCGCTCCTGCAAAAAAGTTTTTCAGCAATTTTAAAAGACAATCTGTCCAGAGACCTGGCCTTGCAAAGAACTTCCAGCGGGGTGCACCGGGACGATATTGGTGTCTTTTTAAATGACTGCCCGTTTAAATCAGAAGCATCACAGGGTCAGCGCAAGAGTTTGCTTTTTGCTATCAAACTGGCAGAATGGGAATACCTGCGAAACAGCATTGGTACTCCTCCTATTTTACTACTGGATGATGTTTTTGAAAAACTAGACGAAAACCGAATGGCTCAATTATTAACTACCGTTTCCCGGGAACCATTTGGACAGGTATTTATCACGGATACCCATGCAGAAAGAATAAGAGAAAAACTGGAAAGTACCAATCGCCCCTATCAATTGATTCAATTGTAAATTAAGCCTAACTTTACCTTATGGGAGAAGTAAAAATAGGAGATGCTTTTAAACAGCTCAAGGGAATGAATCACCTGAAAAAAGGAATACGCTCAGCTCAAATTGAAGATATTTGGGAACAACTGATGGGAAAAACTGTTGCCAAATACACTGAAAAAATACAGATCATCCAGAAAAAACTATTCATACATACCCCCATTGGTCCATTAAAAAATGAACTGAACTTTCAAAAGCCACAAATCATTGCAAGAGTAAATGAAGCTTTTGGAGAAAATGTAATTGAAGAAGTAATTATTCAGTAATTAATAAACCGGTTCAGAGAATTCATCTCCTGCTTCCAGGCTATCCCGCATTAAATCGTGGATGGTTACAATCCCTCTGAAATTAAAATCTTCAAATACAACCAGGTAGCGGGTTTTGTGCTGATTCATCAGCTTCATGCATTCTTCTGAAGTAGTATTTAATGAAACAGAAGGCAATCCTATAGTCATGATTTCACTAACCGTTGTATCTGTAGAGTTCTTGTTTAGTAAAACCACTTTCTGCGCATAATCACGCTCAGTCATAATCCCCTTGAACTGATCACCATCCTTTACAATTACATAGCTCAGGTTCTCTGCTTTCATTAGGGAAAGCGCTTCAATTACCTTTAAAGAAGAAGGTACTCCATTGAAATAAGGACCCTTTTTATCTAATATATGTCTGACTGTATTCATAATTGTGTTGATATTACACTAAGTTCGGTCAAACGGGTCAAATTTCAAAATTGAAAGCTGTTATTGCAGTTTTTCAGCATCCAGATAGCTTAGCTTTTTCAGTATAGTTGCACCTTCCATTAAAACCAGCGTTGGCTGAACTCTGGCAGCTGTCTTTAACACAGTTGCATCACAATTCAATACTGTATATGCTGGAAAAGCCTCCTGAATTTTAGTTCCTTCCGCAGAAACAAAAATGACTGGGATGTTTTTTTGCAACAAACGATAATCATTCAGGGAAGTACTAAGCTGCGCTTTCCACTGGTCTAGATTGCCGGCATCTTTCACCAGCACCATTAAATATTGTCCTTTTGTTTGCAAAATGGCTTCTGTTGTGTCTGTTCCACTTAGGGTTTTTAAAGCAAAATCAACAATTGCGGGCTTCAAACCATTTCCCTTTTTTACCAGTACATCTTTGCGGCTAATATACTCGTAGCTATCATCAAAATCTTCTGGAAAATGATCCTGGTCAAAAGAAACTGCCTTTCCGTTTTTCTGGTAAGTAAACAGGATCTGCATGCTATCAGGAGTTGCTCCTGCAGGTGTTTCCATTTGCTTTATAATATTATTACCCACTTTATACGGAAGGCAATCTACCCAGGGTAAATGCTTCAGTACATGTAACTGAGCCCAAACAGAAAGTATCATTGAAGCAGCAACAATGGCTACACTCCAGCTTACAGGCAAGGATGCATTGATTTTTTTCTGAAAAACAACCAGGAACAAAATCAATACCAGCAGTATCAGATCTTTATAAAAAGATTGCGCAGCGGTTAATGGAATACAATCCCCAAAACATCCGCAGGTTTTAATCTTTCCCGAGAAAAGCGCATAGCCTGTTAAAAAGGTAAAGAAAATAATCAGCAACAATAATAGCCAGCTAAACCATTCCATTTTCCAGCCAATAATAATGGCAACCCCGGCCAGCACTTCAAAACTGTTCATGGCAACTGAGAGAAACAAGGTATAATCATTAAAGCCATGCAGACCCCATACTTCAAAGAACTCCTGCATTTTATAACTGAGTCCGATAGGGTCATTCACTTTAATGAGACCGGAAAAAATAAACAATAGCCCAACGAGCCAACGAATCAGCCAAAGCAAATTTTTCATGTTTTAGTGTTTTCCTTCCTGAATCAGAATTAAAGCAAAAGCAGCATAATTGATTATATCAACATAATTGGCATCAATCCCTTCACTTATCAGGGTCTTACCATCGTTTTGTAAAATTTGCTTGATGCGCAATAATTTCACCAAAATTAAATCGGCAAAACTTTCCTGGCTCATATCCCTCCAGGCTTCGCCGTAGTCGTGATTCTTAGACTGCATGGTATCCATCGCAAACTGCACCTGTTTCTGATACAATTGTTCAGTAGTGTCAACCGGCAGTTCTTCTACTGTTGAATTCCCTAGTTCCAGTTGTATCAATCCAATGATGGCATAATTCAGAATGCCCATGAATTCAGATTTAATATCATCTCCTACTTTCTGGGTTTTTAGTTCCTGAATGGTTCTGATGCGCAATGCCTTAATGAAAATCTGATCCACTACCGAAATGGTTCTCAATACCCTCCAGGCAGTACCATAATCTTTGGTCTTCTTTATAAAAATGTCCTTACTTGTTTGAACCGCCTGTACGTATTGGTTGTTGGTATCCTGCATTTTAAGAATATCTTTGAATTGATTGCAATTTAATTGAAACGCAGCTATGTTTACACTAAACAGCAAAGGAAGTTTAATTAGTATTGATCAACCCGTTGTTATGGGAATAATCAATGCAACCCCTGATTCTTTTTACGGGGTCAGCAGGGCTGCTACAACAGAATCTGCCCTAACGAAAGCCGGAACCATGATACAGGAAGGAGCTTTCATTCTGGATATTGGCGGACAGAGTACCCGACCCAACAGCGAAATTGTAGAAGTAAAAGAAGAAATTAACAGGGTTATTCCGGTTATAGAAGCAGTAAAAAACAAATTCCCATCCACGCTCATTTCGGTGGACACTTATTATCCGGAAGTAGCAGCTGCTGCTGTTGCAGCCGGAGCGGATATGGTAAATGATATCAGCGGTGGCCGATACTTTAAAGAAATGCTTTCTACAGTTGCTGAATTAAAAGTGCCCTATATCTGTATGCACAGCAGCGGCACACTGGAAACCATGCACCAGAAAATTGCCTATCCCGACATAACCAATGCACTGCTGGAATATTTTATTGAAAGAATAGAAGCTTGTAAAAGAGCAGGCATACTCGACATCATCATTGATCCGGGATTTGGATTCGGAAAAATCCCTGATGATAATTTTGCCCTTATTAAAAATTTAAACGCATTACAAATACTTCAAAAACCCTTACTACTGGGCGTTTCCAGAAAATCAACCATTTACCAGACACTTGGAATTACACCAGAGGAATCTTTAAACGGTACCACTGTTTTACATACCATGGGACTGATGAACAAAGCACATATCCTGAGAGTACACGATGTAAAAGAAGCCATGCAGGCGATAATATTGTATGGGAAAGTTTATGGAAATAAGGATCTCAACAATTGGTAGCTGAACTATAGCCATTTCAATAAATAAAAAATGCCCCTCAAAAAATTGAAGGGCATTTCTTATTATTAAATGCTTTAGATTATCTCTGTGGCTGACCGGGCTGTCCGGGTTGGCCTGGCATTCCTGCTGGCTGAGGTGTAGCATTTTGTACATCCAGTACTTCAATGTCAAATACCAAAGCTGCATATGGAGGAATTACAGGGGCACTTCCATTCGGTCCATATCCCAACATAGCAGGAATATAAACTTTCCCCTTTCCACCTTTGGCAAACATTTTCAATCCATCTTCTAATCCCTTGATAACACCACCCGTTCCAATAACAAACTGAAGCGGCTGTTTATTCGGTGAATCGGTATCCATATTGCCGTCAAATTTCTTGCCATCCAGGAAAGTTCCTCTGTACATAACAGAAACCTGCTTGCCAGAATCTGCTTTAGCAGCTACATCACCAACACTGGTTACTTCAACAAATACACCGGAAGGTAATTCCTGAGCCTTCAGGTTCTTTTTGGTAATATGATCTTTTAATTCCTTGATTTCGCGGGTTCTTTCTTTCTCCATTTCAGCCTTGTAATCTGCCATCATCAGTTCCTGAGTAGCAAACACTTTCATCACTTCTACTCGCCCGTTAATCTGATCTTTTTCTTTGAAAATATTATTGTACTCCAACATGCCAAACTTCTTTAACGAGTCTACACTCATTACAAATTCAACCTTATCGCCGGGAGCACACTGATTAATTATTTCAATGAAACTATGCTTGGCTTTCTGTGCAGAATCCACCATAAAATAAACAGGGATTCTTCCAAAAGAACTGCTTAGCAAAGAATCTTTTGCAGGTAGCTTATATTCTACGTGCATCTTTACAAACTGACCTTGTTTTAATAAATCTTTACTGGAACCTTTTTCAATCTTATAAGAAAGACCGGTAGGTGTTTTGTCATATTGATTACAGCTTGCAAACAATACAGCCGCTGAGATTAGCGGTACGATAATTCTCCTCATTTTTATTGTAGTTGGGTTTTATACTCTTTAATAACTTGTTTAAATCGTTCTACTGTTTTTTCTACAGATTCATCGCTTCTTCCTCCGGATGCATTGGCATGTCCGCCGCCTTCAAAATGCTTTCTGGCGAACTGATTTACATCAAATCCTCCTTTGCTTCGGAAGCTCCACTTTCTTTCTTCTGTTCTGTCTATTACAATGGCTCCAAAACGGACTCCTTTAATAGTTAACAGATAATTCACCAATCCCTCTGTATCACCGGTTTTAATATGATACTTCTGCAAATCTGCTTGGTGAATATACATGATTGCCGTGTTGTATTCATACAAAACTTCCATTCTGTTTAATAAGGCAAAGCCAATGAAGCGCAGTCTGCTCTCCATGAAATTGTCGTAAATATGATTGTGGACGGCTGTATGATCAAATCCTGTATCCTTTAACTCAGCTATCATGCGATGAACGCTGGCTTTAGTGGCAGGAAAACGAAACGATCCTGTATCGGTCATGGTACCCGTATAAATACAGGTAGCAATATCCTGCGTTAACTGATCCCTCCCACCTGCTTCAACAATAAAGTCATACACCATTTCACAGGTAGAACTTTTACCGGTGTCACTAATGCCGTAATGGAAGTTAACTTCATCAGGCTGTTCATGGTGATCAATCAAAACCTTGATGGCTTTGGCACTGGCCAAATGCGGTGCCAGGTGTTTGGTTCTGTGAAAAATATTAAAGTCTAAACAAAATAGAATTTCAGCCTTATCCAGTAAGGATAAGCATTTCTCTTTATTGGCTTCAAAATTCAGCACTTTGTCTACTCCCGGCATCCAATCCAGAAAATCAGCCCAATTCGTGGGCGAAATAACCGTTACCTGATGTCCGGCATTATGGAGAAAATGATACAATCCCAGCGTAGATCCCATGGCATCGCCATCTGGCTTCTGGTGCATGGTAACAACAATATTCCTGGGTGTTTTTAATAAAGGATAGAATTCGCTAATCAGTTGCATATAATCGGGCAAAAATGCAGTTTCTTCATTAGACTCTCAAAAGATTTTGTAGAATTTATTGAAAATTTAGGGTTTGAATACGGTTCAACCCCTTGCTATTCCTTACTTTTGCGGCGAAATTTATCAATATGAGCAATCAAACATTTACCATGATTAAGCCAGATGCTACCCAAAAGGGGTACACTGGTGCCATTCTAGACCAAATTATCAAAGCAGGTTTTTCTATCAAAGCCATGAAATGGACCCGCTTAACCAAAGAACAAGCTGGTTTATTTTATGATATTCACAGAGAGCGTCCATTTTTCGGAGAATTGGTTGATTTTATGAGCAGCGGCCCTATTGCAGCAGCTGTATTGGAAAAGGAAAATGCAGTAGCTGATTTCAGAACCCTGATTGGTGCTACCAATCCTGCACAGGCAGCGGAAGGAACCATCCGTAAATTATTTGCAGCATCTGTAGGTGAAAACGCAGTACACGGAAGTGATAGCGATGAAAACGCAGCCATTGAAGCAGACTTTTTCTTTTCTAAATTAGAAAGATTCTAAATTAATTGAAGCGCACATAAAGCTTTATCAAATTGAAATACTGAAGAGCCCGACCCAACAGGTCGGGTTTTTTATTGCCCAACAGCTAACCGAACAGTTAATCCATTTGATTTGCTTTGTAAAAAAGTCCATTGTATCTTTTAGGTCTCAATCATACCTAAAACTAAAACCATGTATAAACGGTCTACCATTGGAAAAATTTTCCTTTGTTTTTTATTGGGTCTAAGTGCCCAATACAATTATGCACAGGGGACTATGTTACTCAGGCAACCCAATGCAAGCAAAGACCATATAGTATTTGTACATGCAGACGATTTATGGGTGGTAGATCATAAAGGAGGTGATGCCAGAAGACTTACCAGTGCTATTGGCGCAGAAACCTCCCCTAAAATTAGCCCCAACGGAAAATGGGTGGCGTTTAGCGGGCAGTATGATGGCAATACAGATGTGTATATCGTACCAATTGATGGGGGTGATCCTAAAAGATTAACCTGGCATCCAGGCGCAGATATTACTCAGGGTTGGATGTCCGATGGCAACTCAGTTTTCTTTACTTCAGGTAGAGAGGGCTACCCTACGGTGAATACCAAATTTTTTAAAGTATCTGTAAATGGAGGGACACCAGATGCATTGCCCCTCCCATTTGGATTTGTAGGAAGTATTTCAAGTGATGGTGCAACCATGGCTTTTCAACCCAATAGTTTTTGGGATCCAGAGTGGCGCAACTATCGCGGCGGCCAAGCTCAACCTATATGGTTATTTAATTTAAAAACATTCGAAACAACTAAAACAGTACAAGGCAATAAAGAAAGGCATACCGCTCCTACTTGGAACAATGGTATTTTGTATTTTTTATCGGAGCAAGATTTCATTAACAATATTTGGTCTTATGATCCTAAAACCAAAACACAGAAACAAATCACTTTCTTCAAAGACTTTGATATTAAAAATGTTTCAGCGAGCAACAACAAATTGATTTTTGAGCAAGCGGGTTATTTACATAGCTATGACATAGCTTCTCAAAAAACGACTCAATTAAATATCAACGTAAAAGCAGACTTAAATTGGGGAAGACCAAGATGGAATAATTTAACTGCTGGCAATTTAACCAATCCACAATTGTCACCCTCTGGTAAACGCGCTGTATTTGAAAGCCGGGGTGAAATTTTTACTGTACCTAAAGAAAATGGTGACTGGAAAAATATCAGCAACTCAACTGGTACAGCAGACAGAGCGCCTATTTGGTCTCCTGATGGACAAAAAATTGCTTGGTTCTCCGATGAAAATGGCGAATACCAATTAACGGTAAAAGACCAATTTGGCTTACAAACAGCGCAAACATTTGCGATGCCGAATAAGAAATTTTATTTCACGCCAGCATGGTCTCCAGATAATAAATACATTGCTTTTGTAGACACCGATTATACCATTTGGTACATCGATTTAAAATCGGGTGCATATAAAAAAGTAGATACCGATAAATATGCACACCCTGATAGAACCATGAAGCCGGTTTGGTCTCCTGATAGTAAATGGATTGCTTATGTGCAACAACAAAACAATCAATTTAAAGCAGTAAAGGTTTTTCAAATTGAAACTGGCCAAAGCAAATTGGTAACGAATGGATTGGCCGATGCTATTGATCCACAATGGGATGAAAGCGGAAAATATTTGTACTTTTTAGCAAGCACCGATTATGGTTTGGCTTCGGGTTGGTTAGACATGAGTAGTTACAATTATCCAGTAAATAGGGCTTTATACATTGCAGTGTTGAGCAAAGACGCCCCCTCTCCATTTGAACCCAAGAGCGATGACGAACCTGTAAAAAATCCTGCTGATAGTGCTACTAAAACAGCTAAGCCTGCAAGTGCTTCAATGGTTTCTGTAAAAATTGATTTTGATGGATTAGAACAGCGAATTATTGCAGCCAATTTACCTTTACGCAATTATTCTTCCTTAGTTGCAGGCCCCGATGGTTCGGTGTTTTATACAGAAGAAATTGCCAATCAAGGAAGTGATTTATATAAATATACTGCAAAGGATCAGAAGAGTATTGAATTTGCCAAATCAGTAGGCAATGTAGTGAGTAGTGCGGATCGAAAAAGTATTTTATATCGTTCTGGAGCCAACTGGTTTTTGAATGGAACCCTTGCTGCGCCTAGGCCTGGAGATGGAAGATTGGCTACCGAAGGAATGCGCGTTTATGTAGACCCCGCTAAGGAAGCAGAACAAATATTCAAAGAAGGCTGGCGTTTACAACGAGACTTTTTATATGTGAACAATGTGCATGGCGCTCCTTGGGATAAAATTTTTGGTTGGTATCAACCTTGGGTAAAACACGTGAAGCATCGGTCCGATTTAAACTATATTATTGATATCATCAGCGGTGAAGTATCAGTAGGACATTCCTATGTAAGCGGAGGCGATTATCCCACCGTACCTGCTATTCCTGTTGGCTTATTGGGCGCGGATTATACTGTTGAAAATGGCTTCTTTAAAATCAAGAAAATATACACAGGAGAAAATTGGAATCCTGAATTAAAGTCTCCATTAAGTGGGCCTGGAATGAAAGTAAAAGAAGGCGATTATATAGTAGAAGTAGAAGGAAAAAAATTAGATGCTTCCATGAATTTATTCAGTTTGTTTGAAGGCACTGCCAATAAACAAATCAAGATAAAAGTGAATAGCCAACCTTCATTAGAAGGCGCACAATTAATTACGGTGGTACCCATTGCCAATGAAGCCGGATTACGTTCAAGACATTGGGTAGAAAGCAATCGCAAAAAAGTAGACGAGTTATCGGGGGGCAAATTGGCATATGTATATGTGCCGAATACGGGAGATCCTGGTTATACTTCTTTTAACCGTTATTATTTTTCTCAGCAAGACAAAAAAGGAGCAGTCATTGATGAAAGAAACAATGGTGGTGGATCTGCGGCGGATTATATGATTGATGTGATGAGCAGAAAATTACAGGGCTATTTTAATAATCGAGTAGAAGGTCATAAAGTATCTACAACGCCAATGGCAGGCATCTGGGGGCCTAAAGTGATGATTATTAATGAGAATGCTGGTTCGGGTGGAGACTTACTCCCCTATATGTTTAAGAAAATGAATATTGGACCATTGGTTGGCACGAGAACTTGGGGAGGTTTAGTGGGCACTTGGGATACGCCTCCATTTATTGACGGTGGTAGAATGGTGGCACCACGTGGTGGCTTCTTTGATACCGATGGAAAATGGGCGGTGGAAGCAGAAGGTATTGCACCAGATATTGAAGTATTTCATGACCCCAAAGCCATCATTGAAGGCCGTGATCCACAGTTAGAAAAAGCAGTGCAAGAAGCGTTGCGTTTAATGCCTACACAAGGTATTGAATTGAAGAAAGAACCAGCGCCACCGATTCGTTCTTTTAGGCCGAAAAATTAACTGCTAATTAATCAAAACAAAAGCTCCGATCATTAACTAATCGGAGCTTTTTTAGTTGGGATGACAAGATTTGACACTTTTGTTAGCCCAACTATTTTACCAATACGTATGATTTGATCAATGATTATTCTATAGAAATGGATATTAATATGAAAAAGAATCGGCCAGTTAAAGAATGGTCGAAGTCCAAAGCCAATCTAATTCATTCTTTTAGAAAAAGTAGTTCTTTCTGGAGAATGTTATTGCTTTACCCTTTCACTAATCCAATTTCCTATAAATTCAAGGACTTCTGGAGCAATGGTTTCCTCAATATCTAAATATTCTTCAAAAGTACATTTCTTACAATGTTGAAATAAGTGATTGAGCCCCTTAAATGATTTAACCTCAAAGTTCATACTAGCACTTTGTTTAAGATATTTTTCTATCGCTGCTAAGTTTGCTTTAGCATCTACTTGTATATCTTTCTCCCCATTTATTGCTAATACACTGCATTTTAATGCTGTTAGATAAATACTAGGGTCAATTTTCATTATAGTGGCATACCATGGAACATTTAAATTAAACACCCTTTTTTTAATGTAATTATTCATGCTGGCTTCATCAGTAACTCCTGTTGTATTTTTGACTACTGTTCTAGATTGATTTTCTTGCCAAGTATTAAAAATCTTAATCCCATTAATTCTTGCAATAGATGTATCAGGAGCTGTTATAATTGTATTTACAAGATCACGTAACATCGGCTTCATATCCTCTATAATTTTTTGTGAAATTCCTTGACTAACTAGCACATTTACGTTTTGCTGCTCCATTATTTCTGTAAATTTGAGACCAGGCGCAGCCATAAGTACCATAAACTTAATGTCATCTCTTTTACTAGCTAGTATTGGAGCAATAAGTCCACCTTCACTATGTCCAAGCAATCCAATATTTTGAATATCCACTTCTTGTCTACCTTTTAGATAATCAATCCCTGCTTCAATGTCTTTTACAAAATCAAATGTTGTTGAATTCATAAAATCGCCAGTAGATTTACCCATTTCTCTATCATCCATTCGTAATACTGCTATTCCTTTTTTGGTTAAATAATCAGCAATAATTGCAAAGGGCTTATGTTCAAACATGGTTTCATCTCTATCTTGTTTGCCACTACCTGTAATTAGAATAACTACAGGATAAATAGTTTTACCTGCCTCAATTATTCTTCCACCAGAAGATGGTATAGTAAAAGTGGCCCCAAAATGTATTGACTTATCTTTATTGTCAAATTCTACTTCTTCAGACTTATAAGAAAATGGAGGTTGTGGTGTTTGAGGTCTTTTAAATGTTTTATCATTAGTACCATTTCCTGTCCATTTCATAGGAACTTGAATCGTCATACCTGCTTGTTTCCAATTTCCAATCATATTTTTATTATCGCGCAACATCCCAACAAATCTCAACGAAACTGCTTTGATAATTATTACGATACTATCTCCCTCAACAACCACATCAGATGCAGCTACATTAAATGCTCTCTGAACTGGAACATCTAAAAAAGCCGAATAAGCACCTTTGCTATCGCTTTTAATATGAAAGACAATATCTATGCTTCGTTGATTTGCCTTTAAAGTACCTTCCCAATCACCTACAAATGATTGACAATAACTAAGAAATGTAAATACAAATGAAAACAAGATAAGAATTAGACTTTTCATAGTTGTATATTATAGAATTAATATTTATAATTGAAACAATTCACTCCATTCCAATTTTTCATTGGAAAAATTGTTGAAAAGACCAATGCTATACAAGCCCATCCCTTCAAAAGACCAATAGGATTATTTGAATATTGTATGGAATATAATAACGAACAATCGGATTCAATTATCAATTTATATTTCCAAAATATTATTACCATAACAAACAAAGTAATCCATTTAGCAAATCTAAAAATTGAGTTCCGTATAGATTACAGGTCTACTATTACACTCAAACATCTTAATCGATTTCTAAATGTACTTTTATGAATAGTTACTTCAGAAAAATATTACACCAAATAGCATTTTGTCATTACCAAAAGGCAGATTATAAATATAATTCTCAACATAATTACTTAAAGTTTCTTTGTTTTTATTGAGATAAAGACTATAGACATATGTGAAAAAAATCTGCTATATTTAACTAACATTATAGAGGATATCATATAACTAAGCAAAATACAAAAATGAAAAAACAATTAAAGGATTTGTTATTTTTCTACTAACAGTTTTTATCAAAAAAAATATTTTAAGTAATTATTTTTATGCTCACTAAATGAAAAAAACAAAAACTGGTAATATTTTATTGCACGTATATTTATGGGCATTCTATATAATACTAAATTACTACCTAGCCTATTTTCAAAAATTAAATAATGTACTTTTTGTTGATTATTTAGCAAAATATCTTTTAGTAGTTCCTGTATTTTACATTAACACAATATGGGTTCTCCCGTATCTTTTTAAAAGAAGAAAATATATTAGCTTGCTCTTTGCTGAAATATTAATAGCACTTTCACACTATTGTTTATTCCTAGTGGTTTATACTAATTTGTTACCTTTTGTTAGCAACTACCCACAAGTAAACATTGATTTTGCTCATTTTTTTCCAAGGACTTTCTGGTGGTACTTTAATTTCTCACTTTATGCATTTGGCTATTGGTATGCTAAAGAAGCTATCGAAAAACAAAAAGAGATAATAAAACTGCAAAGGAAAAACTTCATGAATGAATTCAATTTTCTTAAACTTCAAATTAATCCTCATTTTCTATACAATACTTTAAATACTTTATATTCACAAGCGTTGCCGCATTCTGCAGCTCTTGCAGATAACATAATGAAACTTTCAAATATGATGCGCTACTCGTTGGAAAGCATAGATGCTGAAGATGGAAAAGTGCTTCTCGAAAAGGAAATTGAATATTTAAAAGAGTTAATAGAAATTAATCAAATTCGATTCTCGAACAAACTAAATATCGTTTATGAAGAATCTGGTCAATTAAATGGTCAGCTTATTCCGGCATTATCACTGATAATAGCGGTAGAAAATGCGTTCAAATATGGCGATCTCAAGGATAAAGAGAATCCGCTTTTGATTAAAATGCAAATCCAAAAAGAAGGCATTAATTTTTATTGTAAAAATAAAAAGAAGAAAAAATGCCTGAATTATCATTCGGACTTGGACTTATAAACTTAAAAAAACGCCTTGACTATGTATGTAGTGATAGATATACTTTGAATACCAGCGACATAGATGATTTCTTTATATTTGAACTTACTATTTTAAATGAGTAGCTAATGATTAGATGCGTAATTATTGACGATGAAAAACACGCAATTTCAATAATTGAAAACTACATCCAATATGTTCCTCAATTACAGTTAATTGGCACTACTACTAACCCTCTAGAGGGGCTAGAATTAGTGAAATCTATGCAAGTCAATCTGATTTTTCTAGACATACAAATGGATGAAATGAGTGGCATAGAGCTTACAAAATTATTACCTGCAAATGTTAAAGTAATTTTTTGTACCGCATTCTCAGAGTTTGCGGTAGAAACCTACAATTTAGAAGCAATTGACTATTTATTAAAACCAATACCTCTTCCTCGATTTTTAAAAGCAGCGCAAAGAGCTTCTAATATTTTTCTGAATAGTTCTTTAAAAAAACTTGAAGATATCCCAAACGACTACATTTTCATAAAAGCAGATCAAAAAGGGAAGATGGTTAAACTAAATTTTGATGAATTAGTTTTTGTTGAAGGAATGAAAAATTATGTTGCTTTTCATCAAGGCAAAACCAAAATTCTTTGTCATTTAACACTGAAAGAAGTGGAAGATGGTCTTCCAACAACAAGATTTATGAGGGTTCATAAATCGTATATCGTATCATTAAAACAGATTATTGCAATCGAAAATAATCAGTTATTACTTGCGGGTCGAGAAGATAGAATACCTATTAGCGATACATATAAAGAAAATTTTTTGGAAAGAATGAAAAAAAAATTATTAATCTAATGTGAGATTTGGCATTGACAAAATAACATTTGAAATAATATCAAGAGTTAATAATCTCTTTAAAGTAGTTTTATATTATAAAAATCTTTAAGTATAAAAAAAATATTCCTGCAATTCCAGTGTCTTTGACATCAACTTCCATAATCTAACCAACAAAAATATTGAGGCCTAAGATGGAAAATCCAGTCAAATTGCATCCCCCAATACCAGTGTAATCTGATTTCACTATTAAACATGTATGCTTTATTTATCCAAAAAAATTTTAGACAGATTTCCTTCATTATAATACGCTGATCATGTAGCAGTAACAAATGATAAAGAGATTTACCTAGTATGTAAAGGAACTTACATGCTAGGTAATGTGTTTACGATAGATGATTACAACTCATTTATTTATTCTTAAGCAGAAGCATTAAGATGCTTTATTCGATTTTTCAATTCTGTCAACCGTTCTATTACTGTTTTAAAACTTGTTGCTTCTCCTCTAAACATATTTGCCTTCATCAGCTCATAGTCCTCACCATACTGTTGTAGCAAATCGCCAACTGGTAAAAACTGTAAAGTCTCTCTACCGTGAAGGTCATAACTTACATTTTGCTGCCTAATGAAATGTCTACGATGTGCAATAAGTTGGTCATACAATTGCTGATCTGAAATAGCCGCTCGTCCAAAATCAGTATCCATAGTCTTCTCTAAATCATGCAAGTGCCTAGACATGCGTACTGTTCTAATTTTATCTCTAGGTTTTGTAAACTCTTCATGCAGAAGAAATACTTTCTCCAGGAAAGTGATACGTGGATCAATTGCTTGCACAGTAAATGGATCACCAGCATACCCATTCCCTGGAATTGCTTCATCAATTAATGAGCTAATCTCTCGTTCATGTGCTGGCTCAATCAGTGATCGCACACTAATTTCTATTTTAACAGGTGGTAATAGATATTCATTCGCTTCTAACACAGTTGGATAATCAATGTATATAGCTTGGGGGTCTGTATCGGGCCTATTAGCT
>NZ_KI866530.1:968916-1028527 GCF_000511175.1 Sediminibacterium salmoneum NBRC 103935
GTTGGAGATTTCTCCTCCAAATCCGAGAGCTTCACGATTAATTGCAAGGTCAATATCTTCTGAAAACCTTTGGATAAGTTTCCAACTTTTACTCAATGAAGTGCCCCCTTTGAAAACAATATCTTTTGCAATTGGTGTATTGAATATTGCTTTTAATGCTACGGTTACCCACAAATCTTTTTCAACAGCGTTATTAAGTGCCTTCAATCTTGCAGATGCTTCATCCAATATTATTCGCTTTCGCTCATTAGTTTGTTCTATCCATTTCATGGTGTTGTTCTTTGATAATTGTCAGCAAATAATCGTGAATCTTTGCAGGTGCCAGTTTTAAATCGTGTTCTAATAATTCATTATCCTCCTTTTGAACTAACTTCCGTATACGCCTATACATATCACTATCGATATCTTTAAGGTTAATATCTTCAAGTGCTCTGATAAGCAACCCGCTATATTTTCCTTTGTATGCAAACTTTTTAGGGGTAGTCGGCTTGAAAATAATTGTCCCTTCGCCAATATGTATTGTTCTTCGCGCACCATCAGTCAAGTAAACTGCGTTCATGGGAATTTGTGTAGAGAGACCTAATTGATTGAGTGCTGTAGACCCTGTAGGGAGAATCCTGACTTGTTCTCTTGCTGCAATTGCTTTAGCAATTTTTTCCATCGAAGGCGTCAACTTTCCCAATTCCTCATCATATTGAGGCAAATAATAAATTCCATGACCTAGACGCTCAATTATTCCTTCATGTGTTAGCCGAGATAACACAAGCTTAATTGCATTCTCAGACCCAGCTCCACGAAAGTCTGAAGGGAACAAAATTGTCCCAGGATTGAGCTCCTTAATATGGTTTTCTATGTATTTACTTGCAGAAATCATGACACAAATATACGCAAAAAGGTGTCAAATCAAAAATTTATGACATAATTCTATGCAAATAAGTGTCGTAATTATTAGGAAAACAGCTATATCTTGTTCTTGAAATTGTTGCCTTCTGAAAACAAAAGAAGACCAATCTTTCAATTGATCTTCTCCTTTGTCGGGACGACAAGATTTGAACTTGCGACCCCACGCCCCCCAGACGTGTGCGCTACCGGGCTGCGCTACGTCCCGAACTCTCATTCATTTGTTGAATGGGGTGCAAATATAGGGCTAAAAGAAATTTTCAAGCTATATTGCATAAAATTTTCAACTACTGCATGAATATTCTACTAAAGCAGGTGCTGATTAAACGACCCCCATCCTCTTACCACGGACAAGTACAAGACATTTTAATTGTAGATAATAAGATTCAGAAAATAGGTGCACAATTAACTACTGATAACGCAACCATTGTGCAGGAAGATGGACTGGAAATTTCTGCCGGATGGGTAGATTGTTTTGCGCATTTTGGAGACCCGGGTTTTGAGTTCAATGAAACTTTTGCTTCAGGTGCTGCTGCAGCGGCGGCAGGTGGTTACACCAGGGTTTTTACTTTACCCAATACAAAACCGGTAACGGATAATAAGTCACTGGTAGAATATGCAGCTGGTCAATCCAGACACTTGCCGGTTACCATTCATCCACTGGGTGCCATTACACAAAAAACAGAAGGCAAGGAACTGGCAGAAATGTATGATATGCGTAACAGCGGTGCCATTGCTTTTACGGATGGATTATCTCCAGTTCAATCAGCTGGCTTATTGGTTAAAGCACTTCAATATGTTAAAGCTTTTGATGGCGTAATTATTCAAATGCCCATTGACAAAAGTATTGGCCATACCGGCTTAATGAATGAAGGGATTATATCCACGCAATTGGGTTTACCAGGCTTACCGGATATTGCGGAAATCAGTATGCTGAAGAGAGATATTGACTTGGTACGCTACAGCGGATCCCGTATGCATTTTACCGGTATCACTACTAAAACTTCCCTGGATTTAATTAGGGCAGCCAAACAGGAAGGTTTGGCCATTACCTGCAGTGTAACACCTTATCATTTATTTTTCTGCGATGAAGACCTGCAAGGATATGATACCAACTTAAAAGTGAATCCTCCATTAAGAGGCCGAAAAGATATGATGGCGCTAAGAGAAGGTATTTTAGATGGCACCATTGATTGTATTGCTTCTCATCATTTTCCCCAGGACTGGGATCACAAAACCTGTGAATTTGAATATGCCAAATTTGGCATGAATGCGCTGGAGAGTGTATTTGCTGGTTTCAACCATTTATTCCCTACCCTTCCCAAAGAAAGACTGGTTGAATTATTTTCACTGAATGTCCGTAATATTTTTGGCATTCCGGTTACTCATATTCAGGAAAACTCAATTGCGGAGATTACCCTTTATAACCGGAACAAAGAGGCCATTTTAGAAAAGCATCAGGTAAAAAGTAAATCACACAACAATGCATTTTTGAATAAACCCTTACAGGGAAAGGTTTGGGGAACTTTCTGCAACGGTCAATTAACCACTAACTAACAAATTATTTTATGAAAGCAAATCTAATTAATGAAGGTGCCAAATATGGCGTTATCTGCGGCTTATCCGCTGTGCTATTGATGTATGGAAGCTGGGCTGTAGACGTTACTACTTTTACAAACGTAATGTTTGCTTCAACCTTCATCCCTTATATGATTATCATTTTATTGATGGGTGGCTTTGCAGTAAGAAAGCAAAATGGCGGATACCTGAGTTTTCAGGAAGGATTAAAATTTAACTTTTTAGCCTATGCTGTTGCTGCCTTAATCATTGCAGTTGCTACTTATATCCTGTATAATTTAATTGACTCTACCCTAACAGAAAAATCGGCACAGATTGGTTTGGAAAAAACCAGGGCTATGATGGAAAAATTTGGTGCATCCGAGGAAGACATTGAAAAGCAGATGGCTACTTCTGCAGAAAGTATGAAAAAGACGGGCCTGAAGGAAATTATCATGGGTACCGGTTTAGGATTAATTTGGGATTTCATCAAGTCACTTTTACTTACTTTAGTGATTCGCAAGGAAGAAAAATTTGAAGATCAATAATATTGCATGCAGCTATCTATTGTAGTACCTCTGTTTAATGAAGAAGAGTCCCTGCCTGAATTGTGCAGCTGGATTAAATCGGTTGTAGATCAACACAGCTATACCTATGAAGTATTACTAATTGACGACGGCAGCAGAGACGATAGCTGGAAAGTAATTCAAAACATAGCTGCCAGCAACCCGAATGTCAAAGGGATTAAATTTCAGCGGAACTACGGTAAATCGGCTGCACTGAACGAAGGATTCAAAGCTGCACAAGGTGATGTAGTCATCACCATGGATGCCGATATGCAGGACTCTCCCGACGAAATTCCGGCACTGTATAAAATGATTGTGGAAGATGGGTACGATATGGTGAGTGGCTGGAAAAAGAAACGCTTCGACAATACACTTACCAAGAATATCCCTTCCAAACTATTTAATGCAGTTGCCAGAAAAAGTTCCGGCATCAAACTGCACGACTTCAATTGTGGATTAAAAGCCTACAAAAAGAAAGTAGTAAAATGCATTGAGGTTTTTGGCGAAATGCATCGATATATACCTGTACTGGCCAAGTGGAGCGGGTTCAGAAAAATCGGAGAAAAAGTAGTGGAACACAGACCCAGAAAATATGGCACCACCAAATTTGGCTGGGATCGTTTTATCAATGGTTTTTTAGACCTAGGCACCATTATGTTCCTGGGAAAGTTTGGTAAAAAGCCCATGCAGTTTTTTGGCTTGTACGGAACCCTTGCTTTTTTAATAGGGTTTATTACAAGCGGATATTTAATGGTATCCAAAATTCTGGATCCTGAAGTAGGCATCACCAATAAACCCGCTTTTTATATTGCATTAGCTATCATGATTATTGGTATGCAATTATTCCTGACAGGGTTTGTGGCAGAACTGGTTGCCCGTAATGCTTCTGAAAGAAATGTATATTTAATAGAAGAAAAACTGGGTTTGGAAGAAGCCTGATAACAGCCCATGAAAAAAGAGCTGATTTTAATAGGAACCACCTGGCCTTTCAGAAGTGGTGGTATTGCTTCTTTTAATGAAAGACTGGCAAGGGAATTTCAGACACAGGGTTATACCGTTACCATTTACACTTTCTCACTGCAGTATCCCTCTTTTTTATTCCCGGGCAAATCACAATACAGCAGTGATCCTGCACCAAGCGATTTAACCATACATGTCAAAATCAATTCCATCAATCCTTTTAACTGGATCTGGATGGGTTTTGTGATTGCCAGAAAAAAAGCGCCATTGATATTGGTTCGTTTCTGGCTGCCTTTTATGGGACCTTGTCTGGGAACGATTCTGCGCATCATTAGGTGGAATGGAGTTTCTAAAGTTATTTGTATTGCAGACAATGTAATTCCACATGAAAAACGTTTCGGAGACAAATGGTTTACTAAATATTTCATAGGGGCGGTGGATGCATTAATTACCATGAGTAAAAAAGTGCACCAGGATCTGCTAAGTTTTACGAATAAACAAGCGATTATCTGCCCCCACCCTTTGTATGATAATTTTGGATCCATTCTGTCCAAAGAAGTTGCCAGAAAACAGCTGGGGCTACCCGCACAAGAGAGGATTGTATTGTTTTTTGGCTTTATCAGAAAATACAAGGGACTGGATCTTTTAATAAAAGCCATCCAGCTGTTAAAGCTTAAAAACGAAGCCAATGACAAACCTCCTGTGAAACTGATAATTGCCGGAGAATTTTATGATGAAGCAGAAACCTATCAAAACCTCATTACTGAATTAGGACTATCCGATTATATTTATTCGTTCACGAATTTTATTCCCTCAGAACAGGTACAATATTACCTGAGTGCCTGTGATTTTGTGATTCAACCCTATCGGAATGCAACCCAGAGCGGGGTTACACCATTGGCTTATCACTTTGAAAAACCCATGCTGGTAACCAATGTAGGGGCATTACCCGATATGATACGGGCAGATAAAAGTGGTTTGGTAGCTGAACCTAACCCGGAAAGTATTGCAGCAGGGATTGAAGAATTATATTTGCAGGGCGAAGATTTTTATTTATCCGAACTTCGCAAGGGAAAGAAAAAATACCAATGGGATCAGCTGGTTCATGCTATTGTTGATCTTACCAAATAATACAAATGATGTTAGAACGTATTAACCATATCATTTCCGAATCCATACAGGTTAAGCAAAGCGTATTGAGCAATGCTGCATTGTTAGAACAGATTGCCGGTGTTGTGGATGCGGTAACCAATGCCTTTAAGAATGGACATAAAGTACAGTTTTGTGGTAATGGGGGAAGCGCGGCTGATGCACAGCATTTGGCGGCTGAATTTTCCGGTAGATTCTATAAAAACAGAAGGGCATTGCCTTCGGATGCATTGCACTGCAATAGCTCTTATTTAACAGCAGTAGCCAATGATTACGGATACGACGAAGTGTATAGCAGACTGGTAGAAGGTACCATGCAAGCGGGTGATGTATTAATGGGGCTTAGTACATCCGGCAATTCGCCCAATATTGTAAAAGCATTTGAAACAGCAAGAGCCAAAAATATTATTACCGTAGGATTTACCGGAAATGGAGGTGGCAAACTGGGAGAACTCTCTCATTTTCTGCTGGATATTCCTTCTAACAATACACCCCGTATTCAGGAAAGCCATATCATGATTGGTCATATTATTTGCGAACTGGTGGAAGCCAATTTATTCCCTTAAGATGTTTTCATTAGAAGAGATTGGCGAAGACTGGACCCTATTTTTAGACAGGGATGGCGTTCTAAACCATGAGAAAAAAGAAGACTATATACGCAACGCTTCAGAGTTTCATTTTTATGAACAGGTTCCGGAAGCGGTTGCATTATTAAACCGTTATTTCAAACGCATCATAATAGCCACTAACCAGAAAGGAATTGGCAAAGCCCTGATGACAGTGAACGATCTCAATGCAATTCACCAATATATGTTGCAAGAGATTGAAAAAGCAGGTGGTGAAATCAGTAAGATTTATTTTTGTCCTGATTTGGCAGATAATTCCCCCAACCGAAAACCCCAACCAGGCATGGCTTTTCAGGCCAAGGCCGATTTCCCTGATATTGATTTTAACAAGTGTATCATGGTGGGGAACAGAATGAGTGATATGAAATTCGGCAGAAACGCAGGTATGCATACCGTGTTTTTGTCCACTACCCATCCGGAAACCCCTTTCCCGGATTCCATGATTGACGCACGTTTTAACAGCCTGTTTGAATTTGCACAAGCCTGTGCAAACGCAAAAAAATGATAAAATTTTCGGGAGGGCTTTGACTGGATTGAATTATTGGTATTTTGCTGTATGATTTTGAGAAGCATCCTTACCATTTTCATTTTTTCTTTCTTGGTATTCAGCCACCAACGGTTATTGGCGCAAACACCCGCAAACAAAGCGATTCTGACAACAGCAGAAACGAACTTAACCAGCTTTGCATTTACCATTTTAAATGCAGAAGACACGGAAGAAAGACTAAGAGCGGATAGTTTTTTTACGAGGCAATTGGTGCAGGCATTAAGAACGCCCTACTCTTTTCACTACCCATTTGATTCTTTAAAAACCATTTCCAGAATCTATGCACCTGATAGCAGTTTCAGAATCATCACCTGGCAACTCATGAAGGATTTCAGTTATTACCGTTACAAGGGCGCCATTCAAATGAACACCAAAGACGGATCATTAAAACTGATTCCTTTGTACGATGGCACTGATTTTACCGAAAACCCCTACGATTCAGTACGCACCAATCAAAACTGGATTGGGGCAGTGTATTATAATATTATTCAGAAAGAATACAACAACAAGAAATACTATACGCTGTTGGGCTATGATGAAAACGATGCCAGGAGTACGCGTAAATGGATTGAAGTATTGCATTTTGACCAACAAGGCAATCCCTTGTTTGGCGGAAAATTTTTCAGCTATCCCAACGATATCATTAAGCCGAAACAACCCGTAAGTCGATTCTGTCTGGAGTTTAAAAAGCAGGCCAATGCCAAATTAAATTACGATGCCAAACTAAACCGCATTGTATTTGCCAAACTGGCAAGCGAATCCAATGAGCCTTCTAAAAAGCACACACTGGTTCCCTATGGCACCGTGGAAGGGTTTAAATGGGAATATGGCCGATGGGTATATATACCGGAATACGAAGCTGTTGAACCCGATTGAGGCAATCAACCAAGGCCTTATCAAGGACCGCTAATCTAACTTCAAAACAGCAAGGAATGCTTCCTGAGGAATCTCTACGTTTCCAATCTGGCGCATTCTTTTCTTACCCTCTTTCTGCTTTTCCAATAGCTTACGTTTACGGCTGATATCACCACCATAACATTTGGCAGTAACGTCTTTGCGGATGGCACTGATGTTTTCACGTGCTACCACTTTTGCACCAATGGCCGCCTGAATGGCGATCTGGAATTGCTGACGAGGCAACAACTCTTTCAGTTTTTCGCAAAGTTTTCTTCCGAAATCGGTAGCCCTGCTCCTGTGAATCAATGCACTCAAGGCATCCACTTTTTCACTGTTCAGTAGAATATCCATTTTTACAATATCTGCTTCGCGCTGATCTATCGGGCTGTAATCAAAAGAAGCATAGCCCCTGGTAGAACTCTTTAATTTATCGTAGAAATCAAAAACAATTTCAGTTAAAGGCATTTCAAAAATCAATTCAACACGGGTAGGTGTTAAATAGCTTTGGTTAATTAAGATACCACGCTTACCCAAACATAAGGTCATGATATTCCCAATGTAATCAGGCAGGGTTATTATTTGTGCTTTGATAAAGGGTTCTTCTATCCGATCAATCTTAACCTGGTCAGGCATTTCAACCGGATTGTTCACCAATATTTTTTCACCACGTGTAGTATATGCGGTGAAGCTTACGTTGGGAACCGTTGTAATTACGGTTTGATTGAATTCTCTTTCTAAACGCTCCTGTATAATCTCCATATGCAACAGCCCCAGGAATCCGCATCGGAAACCGAAGCCCAGCGCCTGTGAAGTTTCCAGCTCAAAGGTTAAGGAAGCATCGTTCAACTGCAGTTTGTCCATGCAGTCTCTTAGCTCTTCAAACTCATCGGTATTTACCGGGAAAATACCCGCAAATACCATGGGCTTTACTTCTTCAAAACCATTGATCATCTCGCCGGGGTTATTCGCCAATGTAAGCGTATCCCCTACTTTTACCTCTTTTGCATTCTTGATACCGGTAATAATATAACCCACATCGCCGGCAGATACCTGGTCTTTAGGTGTCATATTCAATTTCAGAACCCCTACTTCATCGGCTATATAATCTTTTCCTGTGGCAACAAAACGAATCTTGTCTCCTTTACGAAGGGTTCCGTTCATGATTCTGTAGTAAATAATAATACCACGGAAACTATTGTATACACTGTCAAAAATCAATGCCTGTAAGGGCGCATCCACACTGCCTTCCGGAGCAGGAATACGCTCACAGATGGCTTGCAAAATTTCCTCAATACCAATGCCCGATTTACCGCTGGCCAACAAAATATCTTCCTGCTTGCAGCCTATCAGATCTATGATCTGGTCGGTCACTTCCGGAATCTTGGCACCATCCATATCAATCTTATTAATTACCGGAATAATTTCCAGGTCATTGTCGATGGCTAAGTATAAGTTACTGATGGTCTGTGCCTGAATCCCCTGAGAAGCATCCACCAGCAACAAAGCGCCTTCACAGGCAGCCAGTGCACGGCTTACTTCATAACTGAAATCTACGTGTCCGGGGGTATCAATTAAATTGAGTACGTATTGCTCTCCCTTATGAGTATAATTAATTTGAATGGCGTGGCTCTTGATAGTAATACCTTTTTCGCGCTCCAGATCCATATCATCGAGTACCTGGTTCATCATCTCACGCTCTCCCACCGTTTTGGTATGTTCCAGTAAACGATCCGCCAATGTGCTCTTCCCGTGGTCAATATGGGCTATAATACAAAAGTTCCTGATATGTTTCATAAGTGTGCAAAGATAGGTCTGCGAAGCTTAATTCAATGACAATTCAAACACAAGTTGTTAATTTTGCGTATGCAAACGGCCATTGGCACAGATATTACAATAGCAGCAGCGTTTTTACAAGCAGGTGAACTGGTGGCCATTCCCACAGAAACCGTCTATGGTTTGGCTGCAAACGCATTGGATCCGGCAGCTGTGGCCAAAATATACGCAGCTAAAAATCGCCCCAGTTTTAATCCCCTGATATTACACCTTGCTAACACCAATCAGATTACCGATTACGCAGAGGCAGATGAAATGAGCCTGAAACTGGCCCAACATTTTATGCCTGGTCCTTTGACTTTGTTATTGCCTAAAAAAAGCAATGTGCCGGATATCACTACTGCCGGCAGTAATAAAGTGGCCATCAGAGTGCCTGATCAACCCTTGACCTTATCGCTGTTGAGCAAGTTGGCATTTCCGCTGGCGGCACCAAGCGCCAACCCTTCAGGTTATATCAGCCCAACCAATGCCCATCATGTAATGGATGGACTCCATGGTAAAATCCCCTATATTCTGGATGGCGGAAATACCAAAGTGGGATTGGAATCAACGATTTGTGAAGTAGCCGATAATTTAATAATCTTACACAGAGCGGGAAGCGTTACCGCTGAGGAACTGGCTGCTTTTAGCGGGCTTGAAGTGGTGAACAGAACTGAGCAACACCCACAAGAGATTGTGCAGAATGGTGCAGAAAACCAACCGGCAACCCCCGGTCAACTCAAGAGTCACTATGCACCTCATACCCCATTGTACATTGGGAATATTGCGCAATTATTACAAGAACATGCGGGCAAAAAAATAGCGGTGATCAGTCTGGATACAGACTATGCAGGAGCAACTAATTTTAAATTGGCGCCTGACCATCAACTCTCAACAGCAGCCAGCCAACTGTTTTCAACGCTTAGAAAAATTGATCAATCAAACTTCGACCTCATTCTTTCAGAAATATTTCCCAACGAAGGAATTGGCGTTGCTATCAACGACCGGATCGGCAGAGCGCAATTTATTTTAAAATAAAAATCCCGATTACGGTCGGCAATCGGGATTCAGGATGTATTGATTAATCTCTATTTCAATGCATTGATAATAGCCACAAACTCGTCGGCAATTAAAGAAGCACCCCCTACTAAACCACCGTCCACATCGGGCTGTGCAAACAATTCTACTGCATTGCTGGCTTTTACACTACCGCCATACAAAATAGAAATCTGATCTGCCGTTTCTTTTCCATATTGATGTGCTAATTCCGCACGAATAAATGCATGCATTTCCTGCGCCTGATCACTGCTGGCTGTTTTGCCGGTACCAATGGCCCAGATGGGTTCATAAGCAATGACTACTTTGGTTATATCAGCAGCATGTAAATGAAACAGAGACTCTTTCAACTGAGTGCCCACAAATTCATTTTGCGTACCCGCTTCCCGAATTTGCAAAGGCTCTCCGCAACAAAAAATGGGTGTTACACCATTACCTAAACAGATATCTATTTTTTCTGCAAGGAACTGGTTGCTCTCGTTAAAATACTCTCTTCTTTCAGAGTGACCCAATACCACATAATGCACCCCAATAGACTGCAACATTTCTACAGAAATTTCACCGGTATAGGCTCCGCTTTTTTTGCTGTAACAGTTTTGAGCAGCCACTGCTACCCTTTCTTTATTTCCTAATTTTTCCTGTGCCATCATTAAATAAGGAGCCGGCACAGCAAATATGGCTTGCTGATTTTCTTTTAACGAATGGGGTTTTACCAACAGGTCGTTAATCAATTGTTCACCTTGCTGTAAGGTAAGATTCATCTTCCAGTTGGCTGCTGCGATTTGCTTTCTCATAATTGCTTGTTGTTTGTATAAATATATTGTAGAACGTTTATTTCTTCCTGAGACATTTCCAGTCCCTTTAATCCTTTCCAGTTATTGATATCATGAATGGCCGATTCAATCTGGTACTCTTTCCCTTTTAATCCAAAACTAAAATGCGGAATGGAACTATGCAGAAGACCCTCTCCAAATACATTACAGCTCACGCCAATCATAGATCCCGTGTTGAGGCTGGAGTTAATGGCCACCCTGGAATAATCTCCCATAATGACCCCGCATTTCTGACCAACAGAAACATATTCATTCAGTCCCAGGCTGAATATTTTAATGGTACCCGCAGAATTTTTCAGATTGCTATTGCTGCTACCCGCCCCCATATTGCACCATTCCCCAATAACTGCGTCTCCCAAATATCCATCGTGTGCTTTATTGGAGTAACCCATCATCACTGCATTTTTTATTTCACCCCCACCCATGCAATAGGGTCCCAATGTGGTTCCACCGTAAATGCGGCTGTTCATTTTAACTACTGAATTATAACCAATGGAAAAAGGGCCACGGATACTGGAACCTTCCATTATCTCTGCTTTCTTCCCAATATAAATAGGTCCTGTACTGGCATTTAATGTACAGTACTGCAAACGGGCACCAGGTTCAATAAAAATCTGATCATCCCCTATTGCATTCACAGAAGCAGGAATGGGCATGGACTTTCTGCCCTCGGTAACCCATTTAAAATCTTTTCGAATCATGGCATCATTAATCTGCATGATTTCCCATGGAAAACGAATGCGTTGTACACTGGTAACTTTATTAGCCTGTGTAAAATAGACCGAGGTATCGGAGGGATTAAAACTGTTGAATGCAATGACCGCTTTCCCTGCCACCAATCCCTGTTCATCCATTAGACAATCGCCGTTTTGAAGCGATTGTATTTGTGCAATCAAGGCATCATCCGGAATAACAGACGCATCAATCCATAAAGAAGCATCTGCTGCAGCATCGGCGTGAAGCAGAGAGGCATTGGAACTTGCATACAAGCCCTGTAAGTAGGGTGCTGTATGAATGGCAGCGGGTTGCTTCAGCAACAGTTCCCATCGCTCCTGAATACGCATTAAACCAAAATGAAAATGAGACAGCGCTTTGGTAGTGGAAAGCGGTGCCAGTAAATTCCTGTAAGAGGGATCAAATAGGATTACAGCCATACACAAATGTAGCCAAAACCCAATAGAGTTTTATTTGTAACTTGCGACCTCAAACCTTATAAATTTTCACCTATGAGTATTGGTACATTTTCATACCCGATGCCGATTAACGAACCGGTTCAGCAATTTGCACCAGGAAGTGCGGAGAAAGCAGCTTTGAAAAAAGCTTTAGCCGAAGCCAAGAAAAAACAACTGGATATCCCTATGTATATAGGTGGTAAAGCAGTAAGAACAGACAAAAAAGTAGCGATTCATCCACCACATGAATTGTCTCATACATTAGGTCACTTCAATGCAGGGGAAGAAAAACATGCGCACCAGGCCATTGCAGCAGCATTACAGGCAAAGGATAAATGGGCTGCCCTTAGCTGGGAAAACAGAGCACATATCTTTTTGAAAGCAGCAGATTTATTAGCTACCAAATACCGCTATCAAATGCTGGCTGCTACTATGCTGGGACAAAGTAAAAATGCATTTCAGGCAGAAATCGACAGCACCTGCGAATTGATTGACTTCCTGCGTTTCAATGTGCATTTCCTAAGTGAAATTTATAAGCAACAGCCTATTTCCGCTCCTGGCATGCACAATCGTTTGGAGTGGCGTCCTTTGGAAGGATTTGTACTGGCTGTAACTCCTTTTAACTTCACTGCTATCGGAGGTAATTTGCCTACTTCTGCTGCCATGTGTGGTAACGTAGTGGTTTGGAAGCCTGCCAATACACAGATTTATTCTGCACAGTTGTTCATGCGCATTTTAAAAGAAGCAGGATTACCGGATGGGGTAATCAACCTTATTTACGTTGATGGACCAACCATTGGTAAAGTTTGCTTCTCTCACAGAGATTTTGCAGGGGTTCACTTTACCGGATCTACTGGTGTTTTCAATAATATGTGGAAGACCATTGGTGAAAATATGGGCATCTACAGAACCTACCCAAGAATTGTGGGTGAAACAGGGGGTAAAGACTTTGTAGTAGCTCATAAATCTGCTGATGTAGATGCAGTGGTTACTGCATTGGCAAGAGGCGCTTTTGAGTTCCAGGGACAGAAATGTTCTGCTGCATCCAGAGCCTATATTCCAAGCAACCTGGCAGATGAAATTGTAAAGAAACTGGTTGCTGCCGTAAATACCATGAAAGTGGGTACCGTTGAAGATTTCACCAATTTTGTGAATGCAGTTATTGACGAAAAAGCCTACAACAGCATCACCCGTTATATCATTAACGCGAAGAAAAATAAAAAAGTGAAAATTGTTGCCGGAGGTAATTTCAGTAAAACCAAAGGTTACTTTATTGAGCCTACTGTTATTGTTACCAAGGATCCTAAATCGGTTACCATGTGCGAAGAAATTTTCGGACCAGTGTTAACCATTTATGTATACCCTGCAGAACAATTTGAAAAGACGTTACAATTGGTAGACAGTACTTCACCTTACGCATTAACGGGTGCAATACTTTCGCAAGACAGAGCGGCAGTAGAACTGGCAACCAATATGCTAAGAAATGCAGCTGGTAATTTCTATATCAACGATAAACCAACCGGAGCCGTTGTAGGACAGCAGCCTTTTGGTGGTGCAAGAGCATCCGGCACCAATGATAAGGCCGGTAGTGCATTGAACCTTTACAGATGGTTAAGTGCCCGTACCATTAAGGAGACCTATAATCCACCGGTACATTATGGCTATCCGTTTTTACTGGAAGCTTAATGAATATTGATCTTTTGATCCGAAAGGTTCAAATACGAAAGAGGCTGCTAAAATTAGCAGCCTCTTTTCTTTACCCAACAAACCTAACCTTCACTAAACTTATTTTGGTAATACTACAGTGTCAATTACGTGAATCACTCCGTTACCCGCTTTTAAATCAGCAGCCACAACGGTTGCTACTCCGCCATTTTCATCGGTCAAGGTAACTTTGCCCTCTTTCAATGTTACAGTTAAAGAATTACCAGCAACAGTTTTTACTACTGCTTTTCCTTTACCGTCTTTAATTGCCTTTACTACTGCCGCTGCATCCAGGTTTCCCGCAACCACGTGGTAGGTTAACACTTTTGCCAAAGTAGCTTTGTTTTCTGGCTTTAATAAGTTAGCCACTGTTCCTGCAGTTAGTTTGTCAAATGCTGCATTTACCGGAGCAAATACGGTAAACGGTCCAGCACTTTGTAAAGTTCCTACCAGGTCAGCTGCTTTAACAGCGGCTACCAATGTTGAATGATCCTTAGAAGCTACAGCTATGTCCACAACTGTGTTCTGTGCACTTACATTTCCGAATAATCCCATCAGGGCAACCATTGTTAAGGTTAAAATGCGCATTTTCATAAATTTTTTGTTTAATTTTTTATATCTAACTCATAAACAAGAAAAAGGTTTTAAGCGATGGCTAATTTTAGGGATGAATGGTAGCTATGTTGAGTAATTGGAGTACAATTTTCTAATTGCCTTGCACAAATTCAATACCTGATTTATTCGCATTTTAATTTCCCTACTCAATCAACTTTTTTTAAGCAAGGCTTGTTAATTCATAAAGTAAAATCATATGGCTTATCCGAATCTGGTACTGGTAGATGTGTTAAGACAAACGGCTCAGCAATTGGCCAATGGTGCTCCATATGCATGGGGAAATCATGGTGCCTGCAACTGTGGTAACTTACTGCAGGTGGTAGCCAATGTAAGTAAGGAAGAAATATTAACCTATGCTCATACAGGTTTTGGAGAATGGACCGAGTTGGCAGAAGAATTTTGCCCGGTGAGCAATACCCCCGTAAACCTATTGATTAAAAAGCTTACAGATATTGGTTTAACACCTTCTGATATTCATCACCTGGAATATTTAGATGACAGAGCTGTTCTGGATCAATTACCCGGAGGATTCCGCTGGCTGAAGCGGAATGTAAGGGAAGATGTTATTCTTTATTTCTACACATTTGCGGATATTTTAGAGGAACAATACCTCAGCTCCATTCGTATCCCATATCCTCCTGAAGAACATAGGGTTGGGGAATATGCCGGGTAGGGAACTATCAAGGATAACCCCTATATTTGCCATCAAAATTTTGAAAAGTGTCTACAAAGTTTTCTAAAGAAACCTACCTCTATTGGTATGAGCTAATGCAATTGATTCGCCAGTTCGAATTAAAAGCCGAAGAAATGTATAAAATGGCAGGAAAAATCCGCGGATTTTTCCATGCTTATGTGGGCCAGGAAGCCATTGCAGCAGGTTGTATGACTGCTACACAGGCAGATGATCCATTCATCACGGCATATCGTGATCATGGATTGGCACTTGCTAAAGGTGTATCAGCCAATGCGTGTATGGCAGAATTATACGGTAAAGCTACCGGTTGCGCCAAGGGCAAAGGTGGCAGTATGCACTTCTTTAGTGTAGAACATAAATTTTTTGGAGGCCATGGAATCGTAGGTGCTCAGATAGGAACCGGAGCAGGATTGGCTTTTGCTGAAAAATACAGAGGCACACAGAATGTAGTACTTTGTTATTTTGGAGACGGAGCTGCCCGTCAGGGTATGTTACATGAAACCTTTAACCTGGCTATGCTTTGGAAATTGCCTGTAATTTTCATTTGCGAGAATAACAACTACGCAATGGGTACTTCCATTGAAAGAACCAGTAATGTAATTGATATTTATAAACTGGCTGATGCATACGAAATGCCTGCCGACAAGGTAGACGGCATGACAGCCGAATCCGTTCACGATGCAGTTGCAAGAGCGGTGAAAAGAGCAAGAGAAGGAGACGGACCTACCCTATTGGAAATGAAGACCTACCGATACAAAGGTCACTCTGTATCCGATCCTCAGAAATACAGATCCAAGGAAGAAGTTGAAGAATACAAAGACCAGGATCCTATTACCAAAGTAGCGGGTACTATTCTGGAGAATGGATTTGCTACTCAGGCAGAACTGGATGCCATTGATGCCAGAATTAATGCGATGGTTGATGAGTCGGTTCGTTTTGCAGAAGAAAGTCCATGGCCAGATGATGATGAAGTATTAAAAGACGTTTATATAGACCAGAACTATCCCTTTATTGTTGACTAATTTACTAAACCGAATAATCAAATAGAATGAGCGAAAAACAAGCGCCTGAAGTAGTAACCCAAGAGGCAGCGCATAAACCTGAAACCAGTTTCTCAAAAATCCAGAAGCCTTTAATACTGGCAATTGTAGCCGTATTGGTTATTGGCGGTGGATGGTTTGCTTACCAGCAGTATGTGGTAAAACCAAAAGAAGAAAAAGCGGCAGAAGCTTTATTTAAAGCTGAACAATACTTTGCTATGGATTCCTCCAGACTGGTATTGAATGGCGACGGACAATACAAAGGTGTATTAAACGTAATCAGCAATTTTGGAGGCACTAAGTCTGCCAACCTGGCTCATTATTATGCTGGCATCAGCTACCTTAAATTGGGGGAATTTGAAAATGCAGTGAAGCACTTAAAAGACTTTTCTACAGATGCCAAGCAAATTCAATTACTGGCTACTGGTTGTCTGGGTGATGCTTACGCTGAACTAAATAAAAAAGAAGAGGCGGTAGAAGCTTACAAAAAAGCAGCCGCTACTTTTGTTGAAGATGAGAACAACTCTTCAGAATATTTATTCCGTGCGGCTTTATTACTGGAGTCTACTGGTAAAACAGCTGAAGCATTGGAATTATACAAAGAAGTAAAAAACAAATTCCCTAAAACTGATAAAGGTTTTCAGGCCGATAAATACATTTATCGTCTGAGCAACGAAAAAAATGACCTTGCTGAATAATGGCTACTAAAGGAAATACTTTATTAAACAAAGGCATCCCCGCACCGGAGGATGCCTTTGTTGTTATCGTTAAAACAGAGTGGAACAGTACCATCATTAATTCTTTGGAAAAGGGGGCTAAGAAGGTATTGAAGGAAGCTGGAGCAACTGTTAAAACCCTGGTAGTGCCGGGCGCATTTGAATTACCTTTTGGTGTTAAGCAGCATTATACCTATGCCAAACGCACTCCTGATGCATACATTGTATTAGGTGCGGTAATACAGGGCGATACGCCGCATTTTGACTATGTATGCAAGGGAGTAACAGATGGAATTATGCAATTGAATCTGCAGATTGATGCGCCTGTTATCTTCGGCGTATTGACAGTTCTGAACGAGCAGCAGGCCATTGAAAGAATTGGCGGTGTTCACGGACATAAGGGCGAAGAAGCAGCCATCACCGCATTGAAAATGATTCAACTGAATCGATCCCTAAAATAATTTTGATGAACGTACAGATTTTTATACCCTGCTTTATAGACCAGCTATATCCCAATGTAGCATTCAATATGGTAAAAGTTTTACGCAAAGCAGGCTGTACGGTACATTACAATGCATCACAGACTTGTTGCGGACAACCCGCATTCAATGCAGGTTTTCATGGAGAGGCAAAGGAAGTATGTACCAAATTCTTACAGGATTTTGAAGGAGCCGAATACATAGTTGCACCCAGTGCAAGCTGTGTAGGTTTTGTAAAGAATTATTATACCCAATTATTTGAGAACTCGGCATACAAAAACCAGGCGTTGAAAATAGGTACCCGGATTTATGAGTTTTCCGACTTTCTTGTTAATGTATTAAAACAGGTTGATTTTGGTGCAAGTCTAGAAGCCACTGCCACTTACCATGACAGCTGCGCTGCATTGAGAGAATGCAAAATAAAACAAGAACCCCGCTTGTTATTGAGCCGGGTAAATGGGCTGGAATTAAAGGAGATGAACGATGTGGAAACCTGTTGCGGATTCGGCGGCACTTTCGCAGTAAAATTTGAACCCATCAGTATTGCCATGGGAAGCCAGAAAATAAACAATGCTTCAGATACGGGTGCAACGGTTCTGATCAGTACAGATATGAGTTGCCTTATGCATATAGACGGATGTGCCAAGCATGAAGGCAAAAACATTCAGATGATGCACTTAGCCGATGTACTGGCCAGCGGTTGGGAATAAGGCTTAATTATCCCAGTTCCCATTCAAAATCCAGTTGACGTTTTTCCAGATTAGCGGCGACTAAACGTACCGTTACTTTATCACCCATTTTAAAAATACGCCCACTTCTTCTGCCAACTAAGCTGTATTCTGATTCTACTAATCTGAAATCATCATAGTCGCTCAGGCTAACAATACTTACCAGACCTTCACATTTGTGTTCTATTGTTTCAACAAAAAATCCAAAACTGGTTACTCCGCTTACCACGCCTTCAAAACACTCTCCAATAAATCCTTGTAAAAATTCTACCTGCTTGTATTTATTGCCCGCTCTTTCGCATTCCATGGCAGCCCTTTCTCTTTCACTGGAATGTTTGCATTTTTCTGCCATCTTCTTATCCACTTTTGGAGCGTCATCTAAAACAGACTGCAATACCCGATGTACCAAAATATCAGGATACCTTCTGATAGGTGAGGTAAAATGACAATAGTGTTCAAAAGCCAATCCATAATGCCCGATATTTTCAGGTGTATATATGGCTTTAGCCATGGTTCTGATACCTAACTGTTCCAATACGTGCTGTTCTGGTTTACCAGCCGCATCTTTTAGCATCTGGTTAAAACTATGTGCGATTGCAATGGGACTGCTGATATCAAATCCATGTCCATATCTCTTGGCATATTGAATAAATGGTGCCAGTTTCTCTTCATCGGGTTGATCATGTACACGGTAAGGGAAAGGTATTGGTTTTCCGTTCACCGACTTTTTGGCGATATTCTCTGCTACCGTTCTATTGGCCAGCAACATCAGTTCTTCAATTAATTGATGAGACTCTTTACTTTCCTTAACTACAATACCAATGGGGGTACCTTTTTCATCCAGTTTAAAACGGACTTCCTGTGATGAGAAATTGATGGCTCCTTTACTGAAACGCTTTTTCCTGAGTTTCTGTGCAATATCGTTCAACAGAAGAATCTCTTCCTTGTATATTCCATCCTTGGTTTCTATAATCTGTTGTACATCTTCGTAAGTATAACGATGATCCGAATGAATAACCGTTCTTCCCAACCAGTACTGTTTAACCTCTCCCTGCGCATTCATTTGAAAAATGGCAGAAAAGGTAAGTTTGTCTTCATTAGGTCTTAAAGAACAGAGCTGATTGGAAATATGCTCTGGCAACATCGGATTAACACGGTCGGGCAGATATACGGAAGTAGCTCTTTTATATGCTTCTTCATCCAAAGCAGAATCCGGTTCAACATAATGACTTACGTCCGCAATATGTACCCCAATTTCATACTTGTTATCACCCAGTTGTCTAATAGATATGGCATCATCAAAATCTTTAGCATCCACCGGATCAATGGTAAAAGTTAAAACATTCCGGCAATCCTTTCTTTTGGCCACTTCCTCTTCTCCAATCATATCCGGTAACCTTCCAGCTTCTTCCATTACTTCATCGGGAAATGAAATAGGGAATCCTGCTTCTGTTAAGATTTCTTTCATGGCAGCATCATTGGGGCTATCATTTTCCAAAATGCTGACTACTTCTCCCACAGGTTTTTTATCGTCCTTTTCCCAGCGAACCATTCTCACCAACACTTTGTCTTTGTGCTTAGCACCGTTAATAGACTGAAGTGGTATATACAAATCTGGCATTGGCTTATCTGAATCAGGCACAAAAAAAGCATGATGAGCAGACACCTGTATATGACCAATAAATTCAGTTTGCTTTCTGGTAACTACTTCTGTAATCTTCCCCTCTCTTTTGCCAGTTCTGCTGTTCTCTTTAATAATTTTAACCCTTACAATATCTCCATTCAATGCGGTCAGGAAATCATTGGGTTTAACCAATACATCTCCGGCATTATCATCAATAATAACATATCCCATGCCGGAACGAGTTACTTCCAGTCTTCCTTTTGGCGTTTGAACCGTAATTGTTTTGGCTTTACGTTTCTGTTTAGATTTAGGCTTTTTCGAACTCATGTTCAGGTGTAATGGGTTTAAAAGGAAAGTGTTGAATAAAATTAATTAGTTGTTCGTTCAGTTGCCAGGATTCATCAAATAAAATGCGATGTCTGATGGGTATCACAAAAAAAGGCATCGACTTTAATTCCTCCTTGAATTTTATCAGCCGCACGGCATCCTTTTCAGTAGTAATTATCAGCTTTCTGTCAGCTGATATATCATCATATAATTGTTTGATTTCTTTTAAATCGTCTATGGAAAATATATGATGATCCGCATAATCCTGCTGATAATAGGTTTTGGCTTTCTGCAACAAAAAGTCTTTCAATGGTTTTGGATTGGCTATTCCACAAACCAGCATCACTTCATCCAGTGAATTGATGGCATATTGAATATTAGAGTCACAAATATGGTATGGTATACCATACTCAATGGTACTAAAATAAACCTGCTGACCAGGAAGCGGTTTCAGGTCTCTGATAATGGCATTTTTTGATTCAACATCCAAATCTGCAGGACATTTGGTTACAATAATTACCTGAGCTCTTTTGGCAGAAGCCCATTCATCTCTTAAATCACCAGTTGGTAAAAAGAAGTCACTGGTGTACAAATTGCTGTATTCTGTAAGCAGAATATTAAACCCGGCTTTTACTGTCCGGTGTTGAAAAGCATCATCCAAAATGATTCCCTGCAAATCGGGATGGTCCTGTAATAAATGAGGAATGGCAACAATTCGTTCCTCTCCTACTGCAACAGCAACTTTGGGAAATTTCAAGGCAAATTGCATGGGCTCATCTCCAATTTCCAATGCAGTAGTGCCATCATTGGCCAATGCATATCCCTTGGTTCTTCGCTTATATCCTCTGCTCAAAGTTGCCATTTTGAATTTAGGACTTAATAAGGTTAAAAGATATTCTACCATAGGTGATTTTCCTGTTCCCCCTACTGCCAGATTACCCACGCAAATAATTGGAAAATTAAATTCGGCCGATTTTAAAATCTGCCTGTCGAACAATCTGTTTCTGATAATAATGATTAAACCATACATCACGGCCAGTGGCAATAGCAATACTCTGAATGATTTAAGAAAAAGGGTATTAAAATTCATAAATACAATTAGGGGTAATACCTATATGTAAAGGTATATCAAATTCATGGGTGTCGCTAATCAAAGGAATAGGGTCAAAATAAGAAAAGCCCATCAAAACGGTGTGTGCGCACTTTTCTGCTAGGTACCGGTCATAATAGCCCTTACCAAAACCAACCCGATATCCTGCTTGATCAAAAACCAGTAAGGGAACTAGTACCAGATCAATATCTTTAAGTTCAAGCTTCTCACCCTCCTTGGGTTCTGTAATGCCAAGAGAATTGGAAACATATACCGTATCCTCATTGATGCAAATGGCTTCCATAGTAAATTCATCCTTGACTACCGGATATGCCAATTGCAAGTTGGGAATCATATGTCTTAAATAACCATTGAATAAATGCGTGTTAGGCTCGGCTTTATGTGGCATTGGCCAATACGTTAAAACCGTTTCTATGTCATCAAATGAAAATTGCTGGAATTGAATCAACAACAAATCATCCATTTTAAGTTGATCAGGTCCCTGCAAAGCTTTTCTTTTTTGCAAATAGATTTCTCTTATCTGAGATTTATTCATTCCGGTTACTTTGTTTTCGCAAATACTACAATGCAATTTACCTATAAACCCTCCAATTTTATATTTTTACCAAACCTAGATCCTCTCCAATACCATGAAAAAACTCTATTCACTTCTATTCGGCTTGTTCATTGTGGCTGGTATGCAGGCACAATCTGCGAATCAAATTATACCCAAGCCCAATTTTATCAGTTATCCTCATGTTCCAACCCCTTTCCAGATTCAGGCATCTACAATTATTTATTTTGATTCTACCTATACCAATCAGGCAGCCTATTTAAGTGAGGCCATTCTTCAACAAACAGGCCTGTCATTAATAAGAAAAACCTTGACTGCAAGTACCTACTTGCAAAAAGAAAAGGGTGTCTATTTATTGCTGAACAATCGCCTGTCAAATGAAAAATACACAATCACTGTTGGTTCAGAAAAAATAGTCATTGAATCCTCAGGTGTCAGGGGGCTCATCAACGGCATGCAAAGTTTACTTCAGCTGATACCCATTACAAAGCAGGAAAAAATTTTTATTGAGCCGGTTTACATTGAGGATGAGCCCAGGTTTTCTTACAGGGGCATGCACCTCGATGTTGTCCGCCATCTATTTCCGGTGACTTATATTAAAAAATATATAGACTATTTAACCTTTCACAAGTTCAATACATTTCATTGGCATTTAACGGATGACCAGGGCTGGAGAATAGAGATGAACAGTTATCCCAAATTAAATTCCGTCAGCGCATTCAGAGACGAAACATTAATCGGTCATTTCAAAGACCAGCCCGCCAAGTTCGATGGACAACGATATGGTGGATTTTATACCAAGGCAGAAATTAAAGACATTATTGCCTATGCAACTGTCAGGGGCATAACGATTATTCCGGAAATAGATATACCCGGACATAGCAGAGCTGCCATTGCAGCCTATCCGAAACTCAGCACCCGACCCGATACCAATTGGAAAGTAGCAACTACCTGGGGCATGTATAACAGGCAAAACAATGTGCTTGCGCCCACCAAAGCAAGTTTTGAATTTCTGGAAAAAGTATTTGCTGAAGTAGCCGATTTATTCCCTTCCCCCTATATTCATGTTGGCGGAGATGAATGCAGCAAAATCTGGTGGAAACAGGATGTGGCTACGCAGGCATTCATGAAAGCCAATGGAATCAAAAACGAAACTGATTTACAGACCTACTTTATAGAGTTCGTTGCCAAATTTCTGAAAGGCAGGGGAAAACAAACGATTGGCTGGCATGAAATTAACGAAGGGGATCTGGACACCAGCACTGTTGTTATGAATTGGGGAACAGATAAGCAAGCCATTGAAGCAGCTTCAAAAGGCTTTAGTGTAATCAATACTCCTGGCAAACCTTTTTACTTTGATCATTATCAATCCCTGGATCCTAAAGATAGTCTTGCTATACACGGATATAATCCTTTGGAAGCCGTGTATAAGTACAATCCGGTTCCAAGATCTATTTCAGAAAAAGGCCTGCAAAACAAAATCATTGGAGGGCAAGCCAATGTATGGACCGAATACATGGAGAATGAGAAGAAAGTAGATTATATGATTTTCCCAAGAATGACAGCACTCAGTGAAGTATTATGGTCTAAGCCTGAAATGCTTAACTACACCGATTTTTTGAAGAGGCTAAAAAGTAATGCAATTCCCCGTTATGAATTCTGGAATAGCAGTTGGTTCAAAAACTATTTGCTTTGGGATCTTTCAAAAGCCACAAAATAAAAAGTTCCCGCAACATTGAGTCGATGTGCGGGAACTAAAACCATTAGTCAGGTATTAAAACTGAGACTTGAAATTTCTGTTGGCAGACTTCATTTCTCTGTGGATCTTCCACAAATCAACTGCACGAAATGCTTTTTTCTTTTCTTCTCTGTTCTGTACAAACATTTCAGTTGCCAATGTTTCTTTTACTTCCTGTACTAAATCATTTAAATGAGCCTTATCTATCTGTACGATAGAGGGCATAACTTCGCCTTTCATTGTATTACTATTTTATTTTTTACAAATGTTGTTGAGCCGGGTAAGAAATTCTGATAAAACCCTGAAATAGAATGGCCTTCTATTAGTCTACCTGTGAAATACTGATATAAAACTGCTCAATTGCGCCGCAAAAGTACGACGTAATGACTTACCAGAAAAATTAAACTCTAAAAAAAAGTTAATATATCATCTGCCCTTTTATGAAATCACTAACCAGATAACTGATTAGCTTTCCTGTGCCGGAATCTTTTTCTCCGTTTGTTAATTGAGCTGCTCCTTCGGAAATATGCAGATAGGCTGCTTTAGTGTCCGCCGCAGCATATTGAATATATTGTCTGGCCTGTATAGGACTGATGCCTACTTTGGATTGTGCGCTGGACAAAACGCCTGCAACCGCATCCAGGTCTAATTCAATACCACAAAGTGTATCATCCGTAAATGATGTAGCATGGGCAACAGCCTGCAAAAAAGTCCTTTTTTCGTGTACAAAAATGTCTTCGTAAGTAATACAATCAATAAAAGGATTGTTCACCATATCCATCCATACATTTTGAGGAATATAGTTTTCATGAATACCAATAACACAATACTTCTCCAGATAGCCATCTTCCTCAGCATAGGTAAATCCATTCCCGCTATGTCTTCCTTCCATGGGTCTGAAATCGGCATGAGCATCCAGATTAATTGCATTAATCTGTGCTATCGGAATTACGCCCGCCTTGTAAAAACCTTTGGCTGCACCCTTAATACAAGGGTATGCATTATTATGACCACCTCCGATTATAATAGGTATTTTTTTATTCTGCGTAATAATATGAATCATTTGCTCCACAGCATCATCAATCGTATTCACAGCATGACGGTATGCTTCCATTTTTTCTTCTGAATTCAAGGCATTTTGGTCTATTACTGTTGCAATGGAAGAAAAATCAAAATGCCCCAGTACCAGCATATTACTCCCTTCCAGAAAATCATTGCTTTGTATATTCAGAAATGCGTTCAGAAAGGAAAGCCATGCACTGTCGGTACCACCAATCCCCCCGTTGGCTTTTACCCCTATATCTTCTGGGATGCCTAAAATAATATAGTCAGCACTGGTTGCCTGCAGGCTTTCTTCTAATTGGGCAGGATGGGGAATTGCCTGCACCCGCTCTCCCAGCTTGGTTTCGAACCTGCGGATTCGTGTAACCGACAAAATATCCTGTTTGTTGTAGAAACGAAAGTATTGCATGCCAGAGAGTTTGAATGAAGAATTATTTACTTAAATATAACTAAATAAAACGACCATTAATCATCACTTTATCAATAAGATTATTTCCGAATGAATAAGGTATAAAGGCCAAAGAAGGAACCGGCCTGGTAAAAATAAGGTTGGCCCTTTTACCCGGGGTAATACTACCCAATTCCTCCCCCAGTTCCATGGCATAAGCCCCATTAAGTGTAGCCGCATTAATGGCTTCTTCCGGAAGCATGCGCAGCTGGATGCAACTTAAAGCAACTACAAAATTCATATTACCACTTGGGCTGGAACCCGGATTATAATCAGAAGCCAGTGCAATGCCAGCGTTGGCCTCAATTAAAGTTCTGGCTGGCTGGTAAGGCATTCTTAAAAAGAAAGCAGCAGTTGGCAAAAGTGTACCAATGGTATTTGAGCTACTTAAGGCATTGATTGCACCTGTATCCATCGTTTCCAGATGATCCACAGAAATAGCATTTAACGCTACTCCCAGCTGAACTCCTCCGGATGCATGCAGCTGGTTCGCATGAATTTTCGGTTTTAATCCCAAAGCAATACCCGCCCTACATATTCTCTCTGTTTCGTCCACATTAAAAAAACCCTGCTCGCAAAAAACATCAATATAATCTGCCAGTTTTTCTTTGGCAATAACAGGTAACATTTCATTGATGATTTCAGCAATATAGCCTTCATGATTTTCTTTGTAAGCAAGCGGATAGGTATGTGCTCCCAGAAAACTGGCTTTTACAGGTATAGGTGACACTGCTTTAATTCGCTGAATAACCCTTAGCATTTTTAGTTCCTGTTCTGTACTTAATCCATAGCCACTTTTAATTTCAATGGCACCGGTTCCCATTTGCATCAGCAATTGAAGACGACTCAATGCCCTTTCAAACAATTCATCTTCGCTGCACTGGGCCAGCTTTCGGGCAGAATTCAGTATTCCTCCACCCTTTGCGGCAATGGCTTCGTAACTCAAGCCTTTAATTTTATCTACAAATTCTTCCTCTCTTGTTTCAGCAAAAACAAGGTGGGTATGACTGTCGCACCAGGCTGGCATAACAGTTGCCCCTTTTGCATCTATCCACTCATCTGCCTGCTCCTCTTTGCTCAATTCCTGCATAGTTCCATACCTAAGTATTTTTCCATCTTCAATAATTAAATATGCATCGGAAATTGTTGGCAGTACGGCCAGTTCTGCACCGCGTAAAACATTTGTCTGCATTCTGGTGTTTACCAGAAGTTGAATATGATGCACAATCGATTTCATGATTGAAATTTAGTTTAATTTACTGTATGATTGCAACTTTACATATTGTCAGGTACCCGGCTTATTTTGGCTGGGCGGGTTTTTTATCCATGGCAATATTCCGATTCCCATTGTGGATGAACAGAAAAATTTCCTTTTATAAACTGATGGGCTGTGGAAAAAACGGAAGTTTTGACAAAACTCCCGATTTACGCCAATGGGCTTTATTGCTTGCAGCTGAAAACGGGAATTTACAAACTCCGAAAATGATTACCCGCTGGTGGCGGTTTTTTCGTTGTGAAATATGGGAACTGGAACTGGAGCCAATTGAAGGACACGGCACCTGGGATCAGAAAGCTGTTTTTGGTAATTTACCCAAACAAACAAGTTATGAAGGCCCCATCTGTGTGCTTACAAGGGCCACCATCAGAATTTCCCAACTCGGCAGATTTTGGTCGCATGTAGATGCCATCGCCAATCAGATGTCCGGGGCAAAGGGGTTTATTACTTCTATTGGCATTGGTGAAGTTCCATGGATTAAACAAGCTACTTTTAGTATATGGGAATCTAAGTTTGCCATGAAGGAATTTGCTTATAAAATGCAGGAACATGCCACGGTTATAAAGAAAACCTATCAGGAAAAATGGTACAGTGAAGATATGTTTGTACGATTCAAACCTGTAAAATCTACCGGAACCTTGAAGGGTATCTTGCCATTTGAAATAAAATTGTAATTTCATCACGTGAATCATTGTACTACCATATCTTTTTTAACAGCCCATTTTGCATGGATGTACCATGGTCTTAACCCCATGCCCGATCACTGACGTAGGTTTACAGCGAATACAGAACTTATTTTACTTCCCATTAATTTACTTATTTGTAATCCATGCATATGCCATACATATGCTTAAAATAAAATATTATGAAAGTTTCCGTAACATCTGAAATAGGAACCTTAAGAAGATTATTGGTTCATAGTCCGGACAGTGGACTTGGGAAAGTAGTTCCCTCAAAAGCCCAGGACTGGTTATTTGAAGATATTGTGCACTTAGACACCATTAGAAAAGACGAATACGACTACTACACCAAAATCCTGTTGTACTTTCTGGATCCTGAAAAAATAAAAGGCAAATTGAATGAGGTTGATTCAGAAAAAGGAAACAGGTCATTTTACAAACCAGAACATCCTGATTTCTATCGGTCTGATAAAGTAATTGAATTGCAATGGTTGCTATCCGACTTATTAGAAAACGAAGCCATTAAAACCCAATTAGTTTCTTCTATCTGTGCTATTGAAGGTTGCACCTATCAGATGCAAAATGAATTATTGACTTACGAGCCCAATGAACTGGCTAAAACGCTGATTTCCGGCACTGCTGCCAACAGACAATTGTTGTTTGCGCCAATACCGAATTTTATATTCACCCGTGATTTGGGAATTACTATCAAAGACCATGTATTGTTGAATAAGCCGGCAAAAAAAGCCCGAACCAGAGAGGCATTGCTAGCAAAATATATTTTCTTCAATCACCCTCTTTTTGCAGCGTTCACAGGAAAAATTATTGAACTCTCCGATTCACATCATAGTTTTTTACTTCCCAAAGAGGAAGATGAAAGAAAAATCACACTCGAAGGTGGAGACATCATGGTGGTAAGCGAAAACCATATTCTGGTTGGCGTAAGTGAACGGACTTCTTCAGAAGCGGCAGTAAAAATAACCCAGACACTTTTTGAAATGGGATTGATGGAAAAAGTTACCATCGTAAAAATTCCTAAGAAGAGAGATTACATGCATATAGATACGGTATTTACGCAAGTAAAAAGAAACGTATGGGTTATGCTTGGAAATTTTTCCAGAAAAGCGGTAAAGCACGAAGATGAAACGGCTGTAGAAAGAATGCTGGAAATAAAAAAAGAAGAAAAAATTAAAATACTTCAGTTTCACAGAAACAGTCCTGAAGAGCCTATTTCCTTTGATAGTTTAGAAGATCTTCTGATTGATATTAGTAAAGTAGATTTACAATGCAAGGAAGAAGTGAAAATTATATTCTCCGGGAACAATGAGTTTCCTTACAGCGCAAGAGAACAATGGACCGACTCCTGCAATTTATTAGCACTAAAAGAAGGTGTTGTGCTGGGCTACGACAGAAACGACAAAACAACAGAAGCCTTTAAAAATGCTGGCTTTACCATTGTGGGTGTAAAAGATTTGCTGCTGCAACTCGAAGCAGGAAGTTTAACGGTTGATCAGATAAAAGATACTTTTATTTTAATGCCTTCAGCAGAATTGTCCCGAGCACGGGGAGGATTTCATTGCATGAGCATGCCATTATGGAGAGAACCTTTAACAATTTAATTATGCAACATACCAGTCATTTATTAATGATAAAACCGGTGAATTTCAGCTTTAATGCAGAAACAGCCGTAAACAATAGTTTTCAGACCCTTTCTTCAGAATCGGGTATACAGGAAAAAGCCAGGCAGGAATTTGAATATTTTATTGAAACACTTAAAGCAAACGATATAGATGTTACAGTGGTTGAAGATACTCCTGTACCCTATACGCCTGACTCTGTTTTCCCCAACAACTGGATTTCATTTCATGAGGATGGAAGTATCTGCCTCTATCCTATGTTTGCGCAGAACAGAAGAATGGAAAGGAAGCCAACTGTATTGACTGCCATTGCTGAAAAATTCAGGATAGATCAAACCCATGATTTTACCAACAATGAAACCAGTAACCTTTTTCTGGAGGGAACAGGTAGCATGGTGCTTGACAGGGAGAATAAAATAGCTTATGCTTGTTTATCTCCCAGAACACATATAACTGTATTGGAAGCATTTTGCAATAAAATGAATTACCAACCTGTGGCATTTACTTCTGTAGATGTAGCGGGTAACCCAATCTATCATACCAATGTAATGATGTGTGTGGCGGATGACTATGTTATCATATGTCTGGAATCTATAGCAGACATGAATGAGAAAGAAATGGTAATTAAAAAAATACATGATACCCACAAAATAATCATTGAAATTAGTTTTGATCAGATGAACCGGTTTTCGGGCAATATGCTTCAGGTGCACAACACCAGTGGGCAGAAATTTCTGGTTATGTCGAGTCAGGCCTATCACGCACTGAACAATGATCAGATTAAAGAAATTGAAAAGTTCAACCCAATCATACACAGCGATATCAAAACCATTGAAACCAATGGAGGCGGAAGTGCCAGATGTATGATGGCAGAAGTATTTCTGCCGTTGAAATAATAGTGATTGCTGAGACTAAATTACCTCTGCCTAATTTATTATTGTACCAGGAAAGACAAATGAACCCCCTCTGAAAAAGAGCGGGGTTTATAGTTTAAAATATTCCTTGCTTTTTCAATCTGCAATCCAGAACGTTTTGCCCTTACAACAGGTTCTGGAAAAGTACTGCTGTCTACAGGGATAATAAGCGAATGATCAAGTGACAAAACTTTTGCAACCTCAATGGCCATATTATATGGAGTGATTATTTCAGGACCAGCAAGATGAAAAATGCCGGATTGATTTTCCGTGATTATGGTTTGTACACCAATGCAAATGTCTATGATATAAGTAGGTGTACGATACTGATCATTAACAACTTTAATTGACTTACACTGACGTAACTGCTGTTCTACCCATTGTATAAAACTGGCCCTTCCATTTTGGTGTTGAGGGCCATACATAAATACGGGCCTTACAATTACAGCATCAGTAATTTGTTTCCTTACCCATTGTTCTGCCTTCCACTTAGACTCTCCATAAAAATTAAGCGGATTGGGCCTATCCTCTTCCTTATGAGGTCCGTTTTCTCCAAAGATAAAATCTGTAGAAAAATAAATGAATCTGGCATTTACTTTTTGAGCCGCTGATCCTAAATGAATGGTTGCATCTACATTTTGTTTAAGGCATTCCTCTCTGTTGATATCGCATTCATCGGGTTTACTCATGGCTGCTACATGAATAATCCACCTGGGTTGTATGGTATCCACAACCTTTAACACCGAACTAACATTCGTTAGTTCGCACTCGTGATAAATAATACCTGAATGAGATGCTAAACGGGATGGTCCACGGGACACTGCATGCACCGAAAACCCTTGATTAGCAAGGAATACACACAAATGTTGACCAGTAAAACCATTGGCACCTGTTACCATTATATTCATGCCACAATGCTACGAAAAAACCATTATCAACACTACAAGGCTATGTGACTTCAAAGTTGTATTTTTGAAACTCCGTGTAAAGAATACACATCAAATTACATTTTGAAAACAGACCTATTTATCACTGAGATTGTACAACATGGGCACTAAAAAAGTCAGCAAGATTGGAGTTTTAACATCAGGAGGAGACGCTCCCGGCATGAATGCAGCCATAAGAGCAGTTGTAAGAACCGGATTATACCATGGGTTGGAAGTTTTTGGCATTATGCGGGGATATAGTGGCATGATAGATGATGATATTTTCCCGATGAACTCCAGGTCAGTTGCCAATATTATCCAGAGAGGCGGAACCGTATTAAAGACTGCCCGCTCTATGGAATTCATGGAACATGCAGGCAGAAAAATTGCCTATGAAAACCTGAAGAAAAGAGGAATCGACGGATTGGTAATTATTGGCGGCGATGGTAGTTTTAAGGGGGCACAGAAATTCAGCAATGAATTTGATATACCCTGTATTGGTTTACCCGGCACCATCGATAAGGATATTGCCGGAAGTGATTTTACCATTGGATTTGATACGGCCGTTAATACTGCAGTAGGCGCCATTGATAAAATCAGAGATACTGCCGATGCACACGACCGACTGTTCATTGTTGAAGTGATGGGTAGAGACGCAGGATATATTGCTTTACACAGTGGCATTTCTACAGGTGCAGAAAATATTTTAATACCGGAAACCGAAACCGATATTGAAGCTTTAATTACTTCTTTATCCGAACAGGAAAAAAGAAAAAAACTGGTGAATATTATTGTTGTTGCCGAAGGTGATAAATACGGCGCCAATGAAATTTCCACCATTATTAAGAAAAGACTACCACAGGCCGATACCAGAGTATGTATTTTAGGTCATATTCAAAGAGGAGGCTCTCCTACCTGCCTGGACAGATTAATTGCCAGCCGGATGGGTTTTGCCGCTGTTGAGTGCTTACTCAATGGCACCAACAATGTAATGGTGGGCATATTAAATAACCAGCTTCACTATACACCTTTGGATCATGCCATTAAAGCAAAGCAAAAAATTTCAGAAGATTGGTTGAACATAGTAAAAATACTAGCCAGCTAAAATCCCCCCTAAAAAATAAACTAAAACAATGTCAAAGAATTTAGAGAAGTATCTACACAAGAACATGGACAAGGCAGCAGGTGTAAAACACGTGATGCATAAAACAAAGATTGTTGCAACTGTTGGACCCGCTTGTGATTCATACGACCAGCTGTTAGATCTGGTGAAAGCAGGAGTGAACGTTTTCAGATTGAATTTTTCACATGGAAGCCACGAAGACAAACTGGCTATAATTGAACATATCAGAAATATCAATAAAACACAACCTTATAATATTGCCATTCTTGCCGATTTGCAAGGACCTAAATTAAGAGTTGGTGAAATTGAAAACAATGCTTTGGATTTACAGATAGGTGATATTTTAACTTTCACCAATGAAAAATGTATTGGTACAAAAGAAAAAATTTATGTATCCTATCCTAACCTTGCCGGTGATGTAGTATTAGGAAATACCATCATGATTGATGATGGAAAAATTGAAGTGAAAGTTTCAGGCATTGAAAAAAATGGAGATGTTAAAGTGGTGGTAACATTAGGTGGCATTCTTTCATCTAAAAAAGGGCTTAACCTTCCAGACACAAAGATTTCTTTACCAGCATTAACTGAAAAAGATCTGGCTGACCTTGAATTCATTATTGAACAACAGTTAGACTGGGTGGCTTTAAGTTTTGTAAGAAGCGTAAAAGACATTGTAATTTTAAGAAGCAAGCTCGACGAAAAGAAAAGCAAAACCAAGATTATTGCAAAAATTGAAAAGCCGGAAGCCCTGGTAAATATTCGTGATATTATTATTGAAAGTGATGCCATCATGGTAGCTCGTGGAGATTTAGGTGTTGAGTTGCCGGTAGAACAGATACCATTGATACAGAAAGAACTAATTCGCAAATGCATTCACCGGGCTAAGCCAGTTATTGTGGCAACTCAGATGATGGAGAGTATGATTGATCGTGTTAAGCCCAACAGAAGTGAAATCACTGATGTGGCGAATGCTGTATTGGAAGGAGCAGATGCGGTAATGTTGAGTGGAGAAACTGCTGCAGGCAAACACCCTGCATTGGTGGTGGAAACCATGCGTAAGATTATTGCAGAAGTAGAAAAAAACGAATACAGATACAATCGTTCAGAAGACCTTAAGCCACAGCCTCATTCACCTTCTTTCTACAGCGATGCCGTATGTTACAATGCCGCAAAAATGGCAGAAGATGTATCTGCCAATGCTTTGATTGGAATGACACAAAGTGGCTATACTGCGTTTATGCTAAGTAGTTACAGACCTTCTTCTCCCCTATTCATTTTCACTAAAGAAAGATCGCTGGTTAATCAGCTGAGTCTGAGCTGGGGTGTTAGGGCATTTTATTATTCAGAAGAAGAAAGTGTGGATGATATAGTAGCAGACCAGATTGATATTTTAAAACAAAGAGGTTTTGTAAAATCCGGAGACGCGGTAATTAATACAGGTAGCACACCGGTTGATCAGCATTTACCTACCAATTTAATTAAATTAACACGAGTAGTATAAACCCGTATTTATAATTTCCAAGATAATTAAGAAGAAAAGATTCCCCATTCAGGGGAATCTTTTTTATTTTTATCACTTAACGATTAATCAAGCTTATGAAATACCTATTTCTTGCCATTTCTTGTCTATTTAGTTTTATCTCTTTTGCTCAGCAAAGCCCGATAATTCCGCAACCTGCAGAACTTACAATGGGTCAGGGCAATTTTCTGGTGACTAACAAAACAGTCATTGTAACAAAAGGGGGCGGACTTAACAAATCTGCATCTTTTTTACAGGCTTATGTAAAGAAAATGTATGGATTTGTTTTACCAGTTTCAGCTACAGCTGAACACAAGGGTAATATTGTTTTATCCTATGCACGCATGGATTACAGCATTCCCGGTGCCTATCAGATGGAAGTAAATAAGAACGGAGTAGTTATTGAAGGGGACAATGAGGCTGGCGTGTTTTACGGTGTTCAATCCCTGATTCAATTGTTTCCATTCAGCAAGTCGGCCAGTTTGAGCATCCCACAATTATTGGTTAAGGATCAACCCAGATTTGCATACAGAGGTATGCACTTAGATGTAGCCCGACATTTCTTCCCGGTAGATTTTATAAAAAAATACATTGACTTCATTGCCATGCATAAAATGAATACTTTTCATTGGCATTTAACAGAAGATCAGGGCTGGAGAATTGAAATTAAAAAATATCCGAAGCTTACTGAAATTGGCGCCTACAGAAACGGCACTACCATAGGAAGATATCCTGGCACAGGCAATACAAATACCCGTTACGGTGGCTATTATACTCAGGAACAAATTAAAGAAATAGTAAAATATGCTGCTGACAGATATGTAGAAGTTATTCCTGAAATAGAATTGCCTGGTCACTCATCTGCCGCTATTGCAGCCTATCCGGAGTTGAGTTGTTTTCCTGACTCAAGCACTAAAGTACCGGCAAAAGTGGCTTGGAACGGACCAAGAACAGGTAAACAGGTACAGCAAACCTGGGGCGTTTTTGAAGATGTATTTGCGCCCACAGAAACCACATTTAAATTCCTTGAAAATGTATTTGACGAAGTGATTCAGCTATTCCCATCCAAATACATCCATATCGGAGGCGATGAGTGCCCGAAGGAGGCATGGAAAAAATCTGCTTTCTGCCAGCAGTTGATTAATGAAAAAGGACTGAAAGACGAGCATGAATTGCAGAGCTACTTTATTCAGCGAGTAGAAAAATATTTAAACAGTAAGGGAAAACAAATTATTGGCTGGGATGAGATTCTGGAAGGTGGTCTTGCGCCTAATGCAACCGTAATGAGCTGGAGAGGTGAGCAAGGTGGTATTGAAGCTGCTAAACAAAAACACAACGTTATTATGACACCCGGCGGCTGGATGTACTTTGATCACAAACAAACCAAAAATGAGGACTCTGTTACAATCGGAGGATATACAACTGTTCAGAAAGTATACAGTTACGACCCAATTCCAAAAGCCTTAACTGCAGTAGAAGCAAAATATGTATTGGGCGCCCAGGCCAACGTTTGGACAGAATACATGACCAATACTTCAAAAGTGGAGTATCAGATTTTCCCCAGAATGAGCGCCTTAAGCGAAGTTTTATGGACTCCCAAAGAGAAAAAAGATTGGAACAATTTTGAAAAAAGGTTATTACATCAGTTCAAACGCTATGATTGGATGGGCATGAATTATTCAAAAGCATTTTACGACCCCGCCAATAACAGCACAGAAACCACAAAAAACCTTAAAAAACCGCAAAATATCTCATAAACCTGCTTTTTTGGGAAGCTTTAATGTAAATTAGCCATGCAAAATCTTTTAACAATGGTAGACTCTTTCGAAAAAATAGAAGTCAAAATATATCCAACGCCAGCAGATGGCTCAATTTACGCAGCTCAGGTAATTGCTCAACTTATCCGGGATAAAGCAGCCAATGGCGAAAAAGTGGTATTAGGAATGGCTACCGGCTCTACTCCCATTAAAATGTATGCCGAGCTGGTTCGGATGCATCGGGAAGAAGGATTGAGTTTTAAAAATGTAATTACGTTTAACCTGGATGAATATTATCCCATTGATAAAGATGCTTACCAGAGTTACTGGAGCTTTATGCATCGCAATCTTTTCAATCATATAGATATTGACCCGAAGAACATTCATTTACCCAACGGCAATGCTCCCAAGGAAGAAATGAAAAAATATTGCGCTTCTTATGAGCAAGCCATTGAAGCAGCCGGAGGAATTGATTTACAGGTATTGGGGATAGGACAAAACGGACATATTGGTTTCAACGAACCCGGTTCGAGTATTTTGTCTAAAACCAGATTGGTGAATTTAGAAAACAGCACCCGCCTGGCGAATTCCTATGAATTTGGTACCATTACCAAAGTACCCAGATTGGCGGTAACAATGGGGATCAGTACTATTTTAAAAGCCAAAAAAATCATTTTACTTGCCTGGGGCAACAAAGCCAGCATTGTTGCCAAATCGGTTGAAGGAAATGTAACAGAAAGTATTCCGGCAAGTATATTACAGCAACACAACGATTGCACTTTCATCATTGACCAAACCGCTTCTACCGAACTTACCAGGATTAAATCTCCCTGGTTAACGGGTGATTGTGTATGGACGAAACAAATGATTAAAAGAGCAGTGGTAAACCTGGCACTGAAATTAAATAAATCAGTGCTTAGCCTTACTTTACACGACTATACAGAAAATGGTCTCTCTGATTTACTGGTAGAACAGGATGATGCTTACGAAATTAACCTGCAGGTTTTTTACATGCTGAGAGATACTATTACCGGATGGCCAGGCGGCAAACCCAATGCAGTAATTCCTGCGCATCCGGAAAGATCGGAACCCCATCCAAAAAAATGCCTGATTTTCTCTCCTCACCCTGATGACGACATCATTAGTATGGGAGGTACATTCATGCGTTTACACGATCAGGGTCATGAAGTACATGTGGCGTATCAGACCAGCGGAAATATTGCGGTAACAGATGAATTTGTTACCCGATTCATTGATTTCGCAGTAGGATTTGAAGAAATGTTCGGAGTAGACAACAGCAAGAGTATTGAACAGCTAAGCTCAGCAGAACGCTTTATTGCTTCCAAGAAAAAAGACCAGATGGATACCAGAGAAATCAGGGCCATCAAGGGATTAATCAGAAGAGGAGAAGCAAAAGCCACCTGCAGGTATGTAGGACTACCTGAGGGCAGATGGCATTTTATGAATATGCCTTTTTATGAAACCGGTACTATAGAAAAAAAGCCGCTGGGTGAAGAAGACATTTTGATTACTATGGAACTCTTGAGAAAGATTAAACCTCATCAGGTTTATTGTGCAGGAGATTTAGCTGATCCGCATGGCACCCATCGTGTTTGTCTGGAAGCCGTTTTTGAAGCACTAAGAAGAATTAAAGCTGCCGGTGATGATTGGGTAAAAGATTGCTGGGTGTGGTTGTACAAAGGCGCATGGCAGGAATGGGATATTGCAGAAATTGAAATGGCCATTCCAATGAGCCCTGACCAGGTTAAGAAAAAGCGTTTTGGCATTTTTATTCATCAATCACAAAAAGATATGGTGCCTTTCCAGGGTTCTGATAACAGGGAATTCTGGCAACGCGCCGAGGACAGAAATGCCAATACAGCTAATTTATATGCAGCATTGGGAATGACCAAATACGCTGCAATGGAAGCATTTGTTCGTTGGCATTACTAGCCCTACTTTTGCGGCATGATGAAAAAAACCTGGGAAGAATTTCTAAGGAACAAGAAGTTTAGAAATAAACTTGCCCTGGGAATTCTGGTGTTGGTATTATTAGTGGCATTCCTACCCTACTATTTTGCATTTATCGAAGCCAGAAAGGGCATTGTAATCAATGACCTGTTACTAGATTATATAGATAGTGTGAATGTTTCTATCCCAACCTTTATTATCATTTGGTCATTAAGTCTCTGGAGTCTGTATATCAACCTAAAATCACCTGTTCGCCTGCTGCAAATGCTTTGGGCCTTCAATGTGCTTTCCTTATCCAGAATTCTGAGCATTTATCTGGTGCCTCTTGAACCCCCAGCTGATCTGATTGAGTTAATTGACCCTATTACCAATACCATCTATGGAGCAAGATTCATCACAAAGGATTTGTTTTTTTCCGGACATACGGCTACCCTTGTAACCTTTGCCTTGTGCATGCAAAAAAAACTTCACAAAGTCATTGTCTTTTCAGGAGCTATAGCAGTTGGAATCCTGGTCCTGATTCAGCATGTTCATTACACCATTGATGTAATTGCTGCATTTATTTTTCCTTTCTTTCTTGTTCCGATTGCTAAAAGAATCTGCAAGCCATTTATTTAACTGATCCCCTGGCGCTTTTACTTAAGAGCGTCTATTGCTTTTTCAACAGAACGGTGTACCCAGCTTTTTGAATGAATAAACCGTTGGAAAAGCCAGATGCCAGTGATGGCACATACAATACCTGCAAGAACATCCAGTACATAATGATGACTACTGTAAACTGCGGCAAACCAGATACCTAACATGATTGTGCCAAATACCCAGGTAACCCGACCGAGTTTATTCCGGATAGCATAATACAAGACGATGAGTGGATAAGAAGAGTGCAGAGAGGGCATAGCTGCAAATACATTCGAGCTCTTTTCATAAAGGCCCTTAAATACTTCTATACCAAAAAACTCGTCGAACCTATAGAGTCCTGCTGTGTTTCCCTTTGTATTGGCAATAAAATCAAATCCAAATTGTTGTACATACCATGGCGGAGCAGCCGGATAAATATAGTAAACACAAAATCCAAGAAGATTAACCAATAAAAAAGTAAGAGAGAAATAAAAAAACTCGCGCTTGCGGGTAAAAAACAACACGGCGGCAAAAGCAAGAGGTACCGGAATCCAGCTTAAATAGAATATACCTGTAAGTACATCTAAAGTGGCATTATGATTCATCAGCCAGAATTCATTGGGGGTAACTACGGATCCTTTATAATTGAATCCGAATATACTTTTCTCCAGATTGTATAATTCACGGATACTTACTGTATTGTACTCATAATTCGGGAATGCTTTCATATAATCAAATATGATCCAGAAAACAATGAATACGGTAAACCCAAGAATAAACTTTCGGGTTACTGCTGATAAATAATACATGATATTGAACAAACCAACCAGCACAAGTTGATCTGTCTTAAACCCTATCAGAAAATAAGACAATAGCAGATAAGCAAGAGAAAAAAATAAAACCAATAAGGTTGCTTTTATCTTCTTCGATTTTAATGGCATACAAATCAATTATGGTTTAAATCTTTCCATGATGGGTTTATTGGTAGCCGCTTCCTTTCCCTTCATTTCAATATATCTTACATTCGGATTAAATAGTGTACCACCAGGATCAATCTGAATGTAAACTCGTTTTATTTCGGATTCTTTGTTATTGATAAGGGTATACATTTTGTAGGTATTATCTGAAGGAGATTTTTTTAAGGTAAATTCCTTCTTCTTATAAGCAACCAGTTGAATGGTAAAGCTACCGTCCTTGTTCTTTTTAGAAATAGTTCCATAAGCAAATGCCTTCTGTATAAAATTCAACTCTTTGCGCATACCTCCCTCTGGATAACGGATCCAAAAGACTTTTACAGGTGTACTTTCATCCAACTCTCCCTTGTCATTTACATTCAGAGAATAAATAACCGTGTTGGTATTGGTGGTTCTCTGTAAATAAAACAACTGATTCTTAATACCTGCAGGAACCGGAAATGTATCCTGTGGGTCCGTTTCAAAATTCAACTTATTTTCAGCCACTCCAGTTGAGGCAATTACAAAATTTACACTACTAATTAACCCCACGAGTATCATAAAACCCCAAACTTGCTTTCTCACTAAATTCACGCCTGACAATTTTTCTTTTTTTAACATTACAAATTCTTATAAAAGCCATCTACCAATCCACCCTGCTGCATTATATAATTATCCTTCTGCATTTTGCTTGTCCTTCATATCCAATGCATTTTTTGCATCCAGCAACCTTTTAAAGGCTGTGTAATTCGTAAGTACTGCCATAATAGTTAAGGGGAATGTGAAGACGGAAATGGTCTCGAATACCTGAACACTGGTACCCGGCAAATACATTTTAAACTCCCCGCCAATAAAATAGGCCGTAATACCACAGGCAATTGCAGTAACACCAATAGTGATAACTCTTTCAGGTCTTTGCATCAGCCCTTCCTTACATTCTACACCCAGCCCTTCAGCTCTAGCGCGGGTATAACTTACCATAAGGGAACCAATCATGGCAATAAAGGCAAAAAGTGAACTATAGAAATAATTATGTGAAATCAGGTAGTAACAAATACCCAGAAATAATACCAGCTCACTGTACCTATCCAAAACAGAATCGAACAAAGCGCCAAAGGAAGATGACATTTTACCCAATCTGGCAACTTGTCCATCCAACATGTCGAATACGCCTGCAAATAACACCAATGCTCCGGCCCAGCCAATATAACTCAATTCTCCTCTATGACCCTTCTCAGCTCCCTCAATAAATATGGCGGTGACCAGTATGTTCAACAGCAATCCGATAAAAGTAACCGCATTGGGTGTAAGCCCCAGTTTAATTAAAAATTTAACAAAGGGGTTAATCACAACATAAATGGCTTGTTGTGCTTTATCTCTGAATCTTGGCTTTGAATGGTTCATTTTAAAAAATTGAATTCAATTTTTATATATCCTTGTTTAAATTAAAAGTCAACTCTAAATCTGGTTCTTATACCATAAGGTGAAATACCAGGATTATCCAAGTAACTCAATCGTTTTACAAAATCTACTCGAAGAACATTGAAAATATTCTCAACCCCAATACTGGCTTCCATATAAGGTTTGGCAGGATCCAGTGCAAAAGTTGTGGTAGCGCCATTAATGGTTGGGTACTTAAATAAATTGGGATTCAATGATGGATTATTCTCATTCCTCACTCCACCATATAATATTTTAAATGAAGCTACTTCTCTGAATTTCAATTTTTTCAACAAGGGAATTCTGTTAAATACAATACCCATGAAGTGATGTACCCAGGTAAAGGAAGCATAACGGTCACTCACAAATTCCAAGAAGTTCATCATATTATAAGAGTTCAGCTGGTAGGCAAAAGTCTGATTGGCTCTGTGAACAGTCAGCAATGGGAATGGAACCTGACCAAAAGTATATCCCCCTTCCAACGTTGCATCAGCATACCCTAATCGTCCCATGTAATTTCGCTTTTCAATACGCAAATCCAGTTTCTGATAATTGTACTGCCCACCCAACAAACCTTTAACACCAGCGGCTGCACTTAAAGTAAAAATGGGATACTTTGTAAAAATGGGGATACGGTATATTTTACCCTGATAGAATTTTTCATTGGGTGCATAACGAATCTGACCATTGATTTCAGTGGTAATTACATTTTGAATATTATCATTATTCGCCTTGGTATACGTTAAAATACCAGCTGGTTGCTGGTGCCAGTTTTTAAATCCAACACTAAATGATAATCTGTTCTTAAATTCTTTTACATATTCCGCCTGATAGATATTATTATACAACCATCTTTCATTGTTTCCTCTTTTAAAGGAAAGCAAGAAGTTGTCTTCCTGTACAAACTCTAAATCCTGTCCTGGAATTTTTGTATCGCTCTTTGCACTGATTCTTATATAGTTCAGCGGGAATGTATAAATAGACTTGTTGTTTAAGGAGTAAGTTGCACTCAGGAATCCCTTCCATTGCTTATCATTAAACCCGTAGGCACCATAGGTTTCAAAATACAAACGCTTACTTAAAACCGGCGTTGTTCTTCCACCCACACGCAACCTAAATCCCTCAACCGGGTTAAAGCTATAGAAAGTGTTAACAGGTCCAATTTCAACTGGACCAAGATTTCCATACCCTGCAAACAATAAAGTAAAAAGTGCCATGGCCCTTCTGAATGAAGGCATTTTCTCCAGACTATCAATATTGCTATATACTTTTGACTCAGGTATAGACAAAGGATTGTGTCTACGCGACTGCCAGAAACTGTCTGGCATCTTGCTGATTACCGCATCATTTCTTACGATTGCAGGTCCCTGAAAAATGGAATCAGCCAATGGCTTATTGGTAGTGAAACCTTTGTAAGACACGGTTCGCTCACCAAAAAATCCACCACTGGTACTACTTTTACTCAAGCCCATATCAGCCATCAGATTACTTTTGACCACATGGTACTTTTTATCCTCCCCTCTTTCAAAATCTAAATCAGCATGTAATTCCTTAATCCAGTTGATATTGGCATTTCTACTGATGAACATATTGATTTTCTGAACAGCATAGTTACCATCCAATGTAATAAACATATTTCCCCTAAATAACAAATCATTGGTATTACGGGGAGTAAAATACAATTTCACCAACTTTGTACCATAGTCATCAACGACGGTATCTCTGATATAGTACATATAGAATGTAGGAGCCGCATTAGCAATAGGACTCAGAAACTGGTAAGTGAAAATGGGAATATTATTTTCGTAAATATCAATATTCTCATACAACCGATTCAGTAAGGAGCTCAATCCATCATTGTCGATATAACTACCGAAATTTACTTTTTTCTCGCCTAAGATTATTGACTTGGAGGCCGAAGGATCTTTACGGAGGTATTGTTTAGAGAGGCGTTCCTCCATATAAATGGGGATCAAGGATTTACCACTTAGTTTAGAACTATCCCTGTTTTCAAAGAGAAAATTATACTTTTTCAGCATGCGGGAATTGGTAACCTTATCATTGGCACTGCTCAATGCTGCCTGAATTTTTTCATACTGTTCATACTCCACATAATCATAACTAGCTACTTTATTGTTTTCCCTGTTCTCAATCACTTTTCTAATCAATTCAACTGCTGGATTGTCTTTGTTCCGATATTTTGCCCTCTTATTAGTGGTTACGGTTACATTGGTCAATAAAGTGGGGTCTGGTCCTAATTCAATATTTAGTTCCTGTATTTTAAAACGATTCACCGTAAACTGAACCTGACGAAACCCTACTGAACTTACTACCACTTTATTGATAGTAGTATTGGTAATAATCATGTATCTGCCAAGGCTATCTGTTAACACACCTCGCCCTTTCAAAAAATACACACTCACCCCCTGTAGAGGCTTCTTGGTGATGGAGTCTATCACTATTCCTTTTACAACAGTTTCCTGCGCCCTTATTTGTTGAACAAAGAAAAAACTCATCATAATGATGATGATTCTAAAACCCAGTTTGTCTTTCATAGACATTTATTTAAATACAAATCTCCCCTGCAACAGATAATTATAAAAAATACCAACTAACAGAGAAATTAAAAATTTTGAAAAAATATAATTTGCATGTACAACCTGAACCATCAACGTCATCCCTACAATATTTAAAATGAAATTTCCCACCCACACTAAAAAATAACGAAAGGCCTGCACAAAAACCGGTTTTGATCCCCCGGTAAAAACCCAATTCCTACCCAACAAAAAATTCACAAGCCCTCCGGTAATGGTGCCGATCGCAGCACCCAAAACTGCATATAACTTAACCCACTCTACCATCAGCACTGTCATTGAAAAATCAATAACCGTTGCAATTAACGAAGATGCCTGGGCTTTTATGAAAGCAGATTTTACCATAGATGTAAAAGAAGAAATAAATGCAGAATGATATTACTATAAATACCTGCCAACACATCATCCCCCATCACTCCCCAGCCTCCAGGCATTTGCTCCAGCCTTCGAATCAACAAAGGCTTAAGAATGTCAAAAAACCTGAAAAGCCCCAAGGCAAGTAAAACATTCACAAATGAAACCGGAATAAACAGCAAGGCAACCAGCATACCTGCCACTTCATCAATCACCACTTTGCTGCTATCCTTCCCCCATTTTTTTTCAACTTCGTTACCAGCCCAGATTCCATAAACAATAACAACCAATACAGAACCTATAACCATCCAGGTATCAGGTACAGCTACTGCAACCATCCATATAAGTGCAGTTGCAATAGCTGCTACCGTACCTCCACCTTTTTTTATAAAACCAATTCCAAAAAAGCTGGACAATATCTCATGAACTTTTATCATAGAGCTTCTACTACATCCTGGTAATAATCCAGTCCAAGATGCGTAATTAAATCTTCACCCATGATATGTCTCAACGTATTCTGCAACTTGATTAGTTGTTTAAAAATATCATGCTCTGGTCTTAATCCTGGTAAAGTCTGAGGAGACTTAAAGTAGAAAGAAAGCCACTCCTGAATTCCACTCATATTAGAACGCTTTGCAAGATCCATGAATAAGGCAAGATCTAATACAATCGGAGCCGCAAGAATTGAATCTCTACACAGGAAATTGATTTTAATCTGCATAGAATAACCTAACCAGCCGAATATGTCTATATTATCCCAGCTCTCTTTGTTATCACCATGAGGAGGATAATAATTGATTCTTACTTTGTGATATAAATCTCCGTATAGTGATGGATTCACTTCAGGTTGAAGTATATCTTCCAATACACTTAATTTGGAAACTTCCTTGGTTTTAAAGTTATCCGGGTCATCCAGCACCAAACCATCTCTGTTACCTAAAATATTGGTAGAGAACCAGCCTCTTACCCCCAATGCTCTAGCATGTAATCCCGGAGCAAGAACAGTTTTCATTAAAGTTTGGCCGGTTTTGAAATCCTTACCTGCAATAGGTGTTTGGGTTTCTTTTGCCAAAGCTTCCAATGCTGGAATATCTACAGTTAAGTTAGGAGCTCCATTTGCATAAGGCACGCCCAGTTTCAAAGCAGCATAAGCATATATCATACTTGGAGCAATGGCCGGATCGCTGTTCTTTAAACCTGCTTCAAATGACTCAAGTGTTTCGTGAACTGCGCTGGTTTCAATGTACTTTTCAGTAGATCCACACCAAACAATTACAACGCGGCTACATCCATTGTCCTTTTTAAATTGCTCTATATCATTCATCACCTGCTGAGCCAAATCCCACTTGGAACTACCCTCCTTAATATGCGTTCCGTCTAAGTTCTTAATGTATTCACGATCAAATACCGCCTTCATTGGCTTAATGGCTTCCAGTTCGGGCTTAACCGCATGTAATAACATGGGCTCAAGAACCTTTGCATTGATGGCAGCTTCAAATACGTTATCTGCATAAACATCCCATCCACCAAAAACAATATCAGTCAAATTTGCTAAAGGAACGAAATCCTTAATTAAGGGGTATCGATTCTCTGTTCTTTTTCCTAAGCGAATATTACCCATCTGCGTCAGTGCGCCAACAGGTTGAGATAAGCCTTTATTAACAGCTATTACACCTGCAATCATGGTGGTGCCAACTGCACCTAAACCTGGAATCAAGATACCTAGTTTCCCTTCTGCAGGGGTGATGTTTTGTTTCATATTTAGTGATCTTTATTTATTAAAACAGTTATTAACTACTTTTTTTTAGTCCATTCACAAACAGATTGGAAATAGCTCCGATTCTGTTTTCCAGTCCCACCAGTTTATCGTTGAAAAAATCCCGTTCAATCCCGCGTATACTGCTAACCACAACAGACGGTAATAAGTCCATTTCCTTCTCAATAGCCTGGTTAAATTCTCCTTTTTCTATACCATACATCAGGATTGACCTGATTAAACTGATCTCTAATTGCGAATACTCATTAAATAAAACCCTGCCGCAAGGAATTTGTTCAACGAATTCTCCACATACCAGTCGGTAAAGATTCAACATATTGCTAAGAACATTAATTCTTGTGACAGCAAAAACTTTTAATTTTTCTTCGGCAGATTCTACACTTTCAACGGCAATCTGGGTTTGCCTGAACACTTCCTGCAATTCCCTCTGGAGCACTTCTTCAAATATCAGTTCCTTGCTCTGGTAATAGTAATATAAAGTGCTTTTCCCTTTACCTAAGGCTTTGGCAATATCTTCCATGGTGGTCTTTTTAAGGCCGTATAGCTGGAATAGCTTTTGCGCTTCCCGTATAATGTCCTCCTTAAAAATCTCTTCTTTAACCATAAACTTTTAGACCAAATTGGTTTTGAAGTCCAAAATTACAATAAATGTTGGTACATCTATTAAATTATCGGTGAATCTCATAAAATCTTACGGTTCTCTGACAATTCAAGTACTAAAAAAGCCACCATAACAAGAGTTACAGTGGCTTTTAGTGACCGCGTTAGGATTCAAACCTAAAACCTTCTGATCCGTAGTCAGATGCTCTATTCAGTTGAGCTACGCAGCCATTCCGTTAACGGGCTGCAAATATAAATCAAACATTATAAATGGCAAAATAAGTTCGCTTGTTTTACTCTAAAATCCATTCTTTTCTAATTAGATTTCCGTTTTGCTGAACCCCTTCCACAATAACCCTGTGCCGTTTACTTCTGTCATTGTTAAAATAATTGATTTTAAATTCAGGTTCTTCCGGAGTTAAATGAAGGGATGATACCCAGTGCAGTAGTCTACGTTTGTCAATAACTGATTTCTGTTTTTCAGAACTATACTTTGGTCCAGTGAAGGGCTGATAAGAGGTAAAGCCTTTAATCGGTATCTGTGTAAGCATAGATCCTTTGGGTATATAATTGGCTTCATCGCCTTGTTTGGTGTAAACCGCAATTGCTCCGTTGGGTGCTCCCAATGCCGCTCCCAGAAACGGCGGTTTGAATACTTTAACGTAGGCAATTTCATTAATGTTCAATGTTAAAATAATATCTATATCTACCAGCATCTGATTCAGAAAAAATTTCAGCATATCCTGCTGTGACCTCCAAAATAAGCGTGGCATACTCTTTTGCCCCATAGAATCGGTGTCAAAAAAGATTTGCAGTCCAGGAACCTTCCCCTTTAGAAATTCAAAAATATTCGTGAATGAAATAGCATTGGGTGTCATCATATTAAAGCCAATTGCATCCCCACCTTTGAATAATCCGGTTGTATACTTATCCTCTAAAACCTGCAATGGGCTTTTACTTGTACTGTATACCACAACTTCATTCTCTGCAGGCACATAAGTGGCCAGTTCTCTGGCTTTGGGGGATTGAAACCGCAACTCAGGCAAAGGGTAGCCGAAATCATTCACATAAGCCGGGGCATCTGCAAACAAACCCAGTTGTTGAAATTGCAGCGCAATCTTTTGCTTCTTCTTTTTACGGGTATCCAGCTGAATACCAAGTGTAGCAGAATCATTAATGATTAAACGATCAACCAAAAAAGTTCCGCTATCGGTTACAGGCACATCATCAATTATGGGAACAGTCCCTCTCTTCATCAATGAAAAAGAAACCATCGCATTCTTCAATTCTCCCGGTTCTGATAAGAATGCACCTTTAACCTGAACAAATGCATCCATAAAAGGTATCGTCTTTTGCACAATGGCTGGACTACCAGCCCTAAAATCTCGCCGAATTGAATAAAGGGTTGGAATATACGTTTCCTCTTCTACTACAGAAACGGAAAGGTTTACAAAATCTCCCGACTTATTAATAACTGACCACTCGTTTTTACCTTTCGCATCAAATGATTGTGAATATTGTTTTATTGCAATTAAATCTTCTGATATATCTTGAGCATTAACCTGTTCCTGTGGTTGTGATATATTTTTTACAGAGTCTTTTTCTACAGAACTCAAATTAGGCTGATAAACAGGAACAACCTGATCACAATACCGGAATTCGGGGGTTTGATTGATGGAGATTAGCGTATATGCCCTCATTCTTAGAAAGGCAAAAGCATAATTCTTAGGCACTACAAAGTTGATATCTGCACCACCCTTTTGCGCCAGATAGGTTTGATGCTCCAGTAAAAGCCCATCTGCATTGTACCAATCTACGTACACATTTACGGGTTGCATTAAAAGTCTGTTGTTCTGGCGAACATATATTTTGCTATATACTTTATCACCTGTACCATAAACAGACTTTGCCTGATGGGCATACAATGAATGGAAATTAGGCTGTTGGGCTTTTAGTGAATAAAAACTACTCATCCACGCTAAAATCAGCAGCCCTAGTTGTTTCTTTATTCGCATTACTCAGGTATTATTTTCAAGTTTGTTCGATTACCGGCACTATCAAATCCATAAATAATTACGTGTTCAAGCTTTGGATTCAAATCACTTCTACCCTCTTTCATTTTTAAGAACAACCGGGTAAGAATAATTGTTTGATTTTGTATATATGTTTCTACAAATGCCTTCCCGTCCTGTCCTATTTTCATCCAAAGATCTAAACCACTATACGAAACCAATTTAAGTTTAAACATACTTTCTGAAACTTTTCTAACATGAACACCATAAGCCAGTTTGCGCTGTATAGTTGTTAAAGGTTTAATTACTCCCCCATCGGTGTAAACAACCCGATAAACCTTAACAGGCTCATTCTCATTTATATTTTTATCCGGAGTAAAATTGGCATCATAAACATACGTATTATGATTCTTGCTATGCTGAATAATGAAGAGCCGATTTTCAGTTGGTGCGGGAATGGGGTAATTTTCTTGAGCATTCGCAACTGTAAGAAATAGTAAGAAAAGGCAAAAAAAACAAAATCTCATCACCATTATTTGTAACGGTAATTTACTAAATAACATACACATCTTTTCATATAAATAAACCTGCAAATAAATTAAGATTTATATTCATTCTGTAACTTAGAGTATGTCTACATTTCAGAATCCGGATATCATTAGAGTATTAGATTTATCACTCGACTTAATACAAATCATCAATTTAGAAGGAAGGGTACTTTTTTGCAGTAAATCAGCTGAATTGATTCTGGGCTATCCTGCTGAAAATATAACTGGTACGAATATTTTGGACAAAGTGGTTGAAGAAGATAAAGCCAGTAAACTGGAAGCATTTATTGCCGTAAGACAACTGGGGAAAATTTACAATTTTGAAAACAGAATCCTAAGCAAGGATAACACTGAAATATATTTATCCTGGAGCTTTATCTGGGATAAGCATACCAAAGACACAATTGTTATTGGCCGAAATATATCTGAGCTAAAAAACAATGAAAAGCATTATCGCTCTTTGGTTCAGAATATCAACATTGGCTTAATAATTCAAAAACAAAACTCAGAAATTACTCTATGTAATCAACCAGCTTTAGACATGCTTGGTCTTACAGAAGACCAGTTATTGGGCAAAACTTCTTTTGATCCGGACTGGAATGTAATACATAGCGATGGTTCTCCTTTTCCTGGCCAGGAACATCCCGTTCCAACAGCCATTGCCACACAAAAACCTGTACGTGATGTTGTGATGGGTGTATACAGACCCAAGACACAAGACAGGGTCTGGCTGCTGGTAAATGCAGAACCTCAATTTGATATTTCAGGAAATTTTGACCATGTAATCTGTACATTCAGTGATATTACAAAAGAGCGAAAATCACTGGTTCAGAAACAGGAAGAATTGCTAGACATCCTGGACAATACTCCGGCATTCTTTGCCACTTTCGATTTAAATTTCAAGTTCACCTTTGCCAATAAGGCTCTTTTAAGAAATATAGGTTTAGATGAATCAACTGAAATAAGTAAAATCGATCTAAAAAAATTTAAAATACTCGATGCTGCTTTTACACTGGATGAACTCTTAAATATTTTACTGAAAGACGGCACCTGGATTGGATCAAATACCTATCTGAATTTAAAAAACAAGGAAATCACTGTTTGGCAGGTTGTGCTATTACACAGAAATGAACAGGAAGTCCCTACTCATATTTCAGTTACAGCCATTGATATTTCAGCCAACAAAGCACTGGAAAAAGAAATTGAGCTGAATAGAATCAAGTCTGAATTTGTAACCAATGTATCACACGAATTCAGAACACCACTAACCATTTTCAGAACCAGCATGGAAATTCTGGACATATATCTGAAAAAACTGAAGATTGAATTACCTGATGAGCTAACCAAAAGATTGCAGGTAATGGATAAAGAAATAGACAGGCTTACTTATGTAATCACAGAATTTCTTACAGTAGGCAGAATGGAGTCAGGCAAAATCACCGTTAACAAAAAAGAAATCTCCCTTATCCCTATCATACAAAATTCCATTAACAGAATAGCTTTAATGAATAAGGATGAACGTCAGATTGATTTAACAATCAAAGGTGAACCCTGTAATATGATACTTGATGAAATACTAATGATGCATATTCTGGATAATATAATTGCCAATGCAATAAAATATTCAAAAGACAAAAAAGCTCCTGAAATCACGGTTAATTTTAAAAAAGAAACAACCAGCATCATTGTAAAGGATTATGGCATAGGGATTCCAGCTCAGGAAAAGTTTAAACTCTTCAGTTCCTATTTCAGAGGATCCAACACTAAAAACATCAAAGGAAATGGACTTGGTTTAGTACTGGTAAAAAACTTTGTGGACATGCAAAACGGAAAAATATCACTGGAAAGTGAAGAAAATAATGGAACAACTATTATTATTGAGTTTCCGAATATGGCATCTAATTAATTATCCTTTTGATTACTTTTCCATAAAACCAATTTTTTCTTCAGCACCAGTTCTCTGCTGTTTTTTCCAATCATGATATTTACCCAACCCGGTTCAAACACGGGATTACCCTCCTTATTTATCAATTGAAAAACTTTACTGTCAAAAGAAAAAACTATCGTCTTTTTTTCACGCGGCAACAAATGAATCCTTTTGAAATTCTTTAAAGAAAGAACTGGAGTGGATACGGATGAGAGCAAATTATTTACATAAAGCTGAACAACTTCCTCCCCCTCTTTTTTACCCGTGTTCTGTACATCCACGTAAACTTTCATCTCGTCTATTTCACTAAGACTGTCTTTACTGAAACGAAGATTGCTATATTCAAAATCAGTATAACTTAATCCATAACCAAAAGGGAACAGCGGCTCTCCGCTTAGATCATGATAGTCATCTCCTCTTCCGGTGGGTTTATGATTATACACCAATGGAACCTGCCCTTCACTAACGGGAAAAGTAATAGGCAACCTGCCGGCAGGATTTTTCTTATCAAACAAAATATCCGCAACAGCATTACCCCCCTCCTCGCCCGGATACCATAACATCATAACTCCTTGCACTTTATGCAACCATTTTTCCATGGTTATCGCACTTCCTCCGGTAAGCAATACAACCACAGGTTTTCCTGTTGCAGCAACTGCTTCAATTAGTTTCTCCTGATTAGGAGTCAAAGACAAACGGGCTCTGTCCTGAAATTCCCCTTCATGAATACCTGCTACAACAAAGGCTAAATCTGACTGTCTGGCAACGGCAACTGCATCAGCAATTATCCGGCTGTTATTATCAGCAATGGCCCGATCCCAAAGCAATTTTATTTTGGCATTGCCTTTTGATTCATAGAATTCAATTCTTACGGCATAATGCTTTCCCTTCTCTAACAGTAAAGGAACTGAAATTCTTCTGTAAGAAATTTTTCTCCATTGATTAATGACTAATTTATTATCAATGTACATTCTGAAACCATCATTTCCTTCCAATGCCAATTGGTATTTGCCTGATTTTTCCGGAACAAGAAATCCGGTATAACGAACAGAAAAATGGTTGGCATCCAAGCTGCTATCTGGTGACATAAAAGTATAAGATTCATTCAGCTCACTTACCAGATGCGACTTTACCAAATCCTTACCCGGTTCCAACCCTCTGAAATAACTGGCCATTAAACCATGCTTTTTGCCAGATTTGTCAGCATATAAATTATCAGTAGGTACAATGGAAAATATATCTGACTGAACCGTTGCTCCCTTTGAAAAAAACACTTGTCTCTTTGCTCCTGCTGCGGCTTTAATTCCATCTAATATGGTAACTACCCCATTGCCCGGGCCGCTATAACCACCCAGCCTCCCTTTAATGGCTTCTTCGCCAATTACAGCTATCTTACTCACAGACGGTTGTATGGGTAAAACCTGATTGTTGTTTTTTAGCAGCACAAAAGATTTAGCAGCGGCTTCCCTGGCTAATTTTTTATGCACCGGATTATTTACCCACTTAGCTGCTTCACTTTCATCAATAAATGGTTGATCAAAAAGACCCAGTTCAAACTTGACACGCAAAACTCTTCTTACTGCATCGTCTATTCGTTTTACAGGAATTCTTCCGTCTAAAAATGGAGGAAGAAACAATTCATGATGTTTATACTGAGTTTGAAAAATTACATCCAACCCATTATTAATGGCATCAGCAGAAGATGCAGGATAATCAGCTGTGGTATGATGTAAAACAGTTGATCCACCAACCGCTCCCGCATCTGAAATTACAAAGCCCTCAAAGCCCCATTCCTGTTTTAGTTTTCTATTCAAAAGCCAATCATTGGCTGTGGCAGGAATGCCATTCAAAGAATTATAGGCAGTCATGACAGATCTTGCACCAGCCTGCTCAATAGCATGTTTAAATGGTGGAAAATATAATTCATTCAATACTAATTCACTTGCATGAATTGGATAACTATCTCTTCCTCCATCTCCTACATTCGCAACAAAATGTTTAGGTGTAGCAACAATTCCATTTTGTTCTAAATTCCGAATATAAGTGCCTGCCATTAGCGTTACCAACAAAGGATCTTCTCCATAGGTTTCTTCTGTTCTGCCCCATCTTACATCAGATGCAATATTGAGAACAGGAGATAGAATATCCCTTATACCTCTGGCCCTTGATTCTACCGCAATGGCTCGGGAAACAGCCCCCATTGTTGCTGTATCAAAACTAGCTGCCAAAGCAATTGATTGTGGAAATACAGTTGCCCCATTGCGTACCAGACCATGTAATGCTTCGTCAAAAGGAATAATCGGAATACCCAATCTTGTTTGATAAATAAAATAAGACTGAATCTGATTAATTTTTTTTGCCAATAACAAAGCATTTTCTTTTGTATTGTATTGCAGCATCTGATTTCCGGCGGTATTACCTGCTGTAGCTGCACTTACCTGAAATCCAAACAATCCTTCCCTGTACAAATCAGGCTGTTCTCCCAAATCTCCGGGGATCATGAATAACTGCCAGAATTTTTCTCTGGGGGTCATTCTTTTTAACAGGTCTTCTACTCTTTCCGTATAGGAATATCTGGGATTTTTATAAATAAGAATTTGTTCCTGCGACCAGATATTATTCTCAATACCAAGTAACAAGATTAGAAATAGAAATAACTTAAACATAGAATGAAATTAAGAAAAACAACCTTGCAGAAATCTGATTATTCCTAACTTTAATAAACAAGGTTATAGCATGAATAAAAGAAAGTTTATTAAAAGCTTTGCACTTACCGGATTGGCCATTCCGGAATTAAGCAAAGCAATGGCAACTGAAATCAGTCTACCCAAAAAAAATACTTCAATTCCAATAGCAGAAGACGAGAACTTCTGGGCAGGCATCAGGAACTTATACAAAATAAAACCCGACTATATAAATCTGGAAAATGGTTACTATAATTTACTACCAGAACCCACTTTGGAAAAATATCTCTCTTTAATAAAGGAAGTTAACTATCATGCTTCCTTCTACATGAGAAATAGACAGTTTTCTGAAAGAGCCGAACAAAATAAATTAATTGCTTCCTTTACCGGTTGTAATCCCACAGAAATTGTTTTAACCAGAAATACAACCGAATCACTCGATTTAATTATTAGTGGTTATCCATGGCAAAAAGAAGATGAAGCCATTTTTGCAGCGCAGGATTACGGAGCCATGATTGACATGTTTAAACAAGTTGCTAAAAGATATGGCATTAAAAATACCATACTTTCTATTCCAAATATTCCAGCTTCCGATAAAGAAATCGTTTCGTTGTACGAGCGAGCCATTACACCCAAAACAAAACTGATCATGATATGCCATATGATCAATATCACGGGACAGATTTTACCTGTTAGAAAAATCTGTGATATGGCACATAAATATGGAGTGGAAGTAATGGTAGACGGAGCACATGCCATTGCACAACTTCAGTTTAAGATACCCGATTTAAACTGCGATTATTATGGAGCCAGCTTACACAAATGGCTGGCCGTTCCATTAGGAGTGGGATTGTTATATATCAGGGAAAAACACCAGGAAAAAATCTGGCCTCTATTAGGAGAAAATGAATCTGTTACAGGAATCAACCGTTTGAATCATTTCGGAACCAATCCTGTGCATACCTATCTGGCACTTCAATCCGCAATTGACTTTCACAATAAAATTGGTGCAGCCAATAAAGAAAGCAGACTGAGATTTTTGCAGCAGTACTGGACAAAGCAGGTGGCCAATCTGCCAAAGATTCAAATTAATACACCTACCGACAGTGCTCGTTCCTGTGCCATAGCAAATGTTGGCATCAAAGGGATGAAACCAGCTGATATGGCTACCACCCTATTGAATAAATACAAAATTTATACAGTGGCCATTGATGGTACGGGTGTACATGGTTGCAGAATTACGCCCAATGTTTTTACAACCTTGAAAGAACTCGATGCTTTTGTATATGCACTGAAGGAAATGGCCAGTTAAAAAATAAATCGGAATCCTCCCTGCAACCATCTTCCCGGCAATGGAGTTCCAACAAAATCATTAATAGATGTATTCAATACATTATCGGCCTGTAAAAACACAATATGTTTTACTTTATTGAAATGAATATTGATTCTTGTATTCATTACAAAATAGCTACTACTCAATGGCACCAATAAAGCGTTGTTAGTCTGAGCAGCTCTGCTTTTATATAACCCTGCAAAACTGAAATCCAGATTTTTTAATTTGATTCCTGCGGCAAAATTGGCAAGAAATTTCGGGGCAGAAGAAAGATAAAAACTTAAAGGCCCCTCTTTGCTTTCCGTATTCAACCAGATCAATCCGGTTTTTAATCTTATAGAATTTTGTTCATTCAATTTTTTTTCTACAATGTAATCTAGCTCAAGACCAGAAACAGAAATACGATTCTGGTTCCTTGCAAGGAAATAATTACCATTAACCACCAAATTATCTTTTCGCGGCATGTCTGCATAAGCAGTCAAAGACCAATCAATTAAATCCCTGCTATCTCTGCTAAATAAACTTACTGACCATTTACCCGATTGATTGTGTACCCAATCCACCCCTACTTCATAGTTCATGCTTTTCTCTGCTGACAAATTAGGATTCCCAATAGATCCGCTTCTAACACCTGTTCTGTTATAATTATTGTAGAGTTCCGTAAAGTCTGCATTTCTGTACGCATAACCTGCACTGGCTCTTAATTGCAATTGATTCAATTGATATGACAGATTAATCTGTGGCACAACAATCCATCCTGCATTATCCGTATATTCTGTTCTTAAAGAACTATTGGCTACCAATCTGTTGCTGAATGCATGTTGTAAAATTCCATAAACAGCCAGCTGATTTACCGTATGTCTTCCCCTGTCATTGGAACGAATATTTCTTCCAATATACTGAGCACCTAATGAAAATTTTGTTTGCTCTGTTGCAGTTCTTGTATATACAGTATTAATTTGAAAAAGATTGGAGAAACTGGAATTGGCAGTAGAAACGGAACTGAATTTATAATTGTCTTCTGTATTTTTAAACCCTGCATAAATTGTTAGCTGGTCTTTATTTTTTTGATAACTGGCATTAAACTGATTCCAGAAAATTTTTACCTTTTCCACTGCAGTGTCGGAAACAAATGAAGTGTAAAAGTTTTGTGCTGCAAAAGCTCTTTCATTATAAGCAGATCGGAAAGAGGTTTGCCAAAACTTTTTTTGCTTACTAAAAGCAACTGAAAATGCATCTTCCTGCATATATCCTTTGATGCCTCTTTGCTGCGGTCCATCAGCGCGATTTCTCAGCGCAGAAATCTGTAATTGGTTAGTGGAATTAGAGACGCTGTAAAATCCGGAACTGCTTATTAGTCCGAGGTCTCCACCAGCGACTTGTATAATCCCCCTTTTACCAATAGCTTTTTGTTTGGCAAAGCATTTCGTTGTAATATAGATTACGCCACCCACTGCATCAGATCCAAAAATGCCTGATGAAGCTCCTTTTAATATTTCAACTCTTTCAATTTCATCTAAGACAACCGGAATATAACCGCTGAAATGTCCTGTATTAGGATCGTTTAATCTTAGCCCATCCAGAATAACCAAAACCTGCTGAAAAGTCCCCCCCCGCATACTAATATCACTTTGCGCGCCCAAAGCTCCCCTGGTTTGAACATCTATGCCCGGCAGGAAACGCAGTAATTCGTCAGGAGTTCTTACCGGAAGCTGTGCAATTTCTTTGGATGTGATTACTGTAATATTCCTGCCCGTTTTGGATGCCCTGGTCTCTATAGAGGAACTGGTAACTGTAATAGGATCTAAAACAGAAGCTTCTACTTGAGTTGTAGCATTATTGTCCTGAGCAAATAAGGGGCGAAAAATTAATACAAGGAGCTGAATCAACAATATCTTTTTCAAGGGGGTCAATTTTGGGGAACAAATCTATGGGCTAATTCCTATCTACCGGCAAAAACAGAATTGATGACTAAACTTTGACAATTAGCGACGAAAAAGGAATAATATAAAAGTTATCCACATTTTTAAAAGCGCAATTTGTGGGGTATTTCAAAAGAATCTAAGAGGATATTCTAATACTGTTTTTGAATAGATTTAACAGATTATCTTGTAAAATATTGAATTTTAGTTATTTATATGCTAAAAATTCCGCAAAAAAATACCAATAGCTTTGTATATATAACAAAATAATTATCTATGAATACTAAGTTTCAGAAAGAAACAAGCATTCCCAATTCTGGAATTAGACAAAAATTGATATCAAATGCGGAAATGCTTACAAAAAAGGGAACATATTAACTAATTTTACTACAAATGCGCGTAAGCTTAAAGCTATCTGTATCCCCCAACTGCTTTGATTTTAAGCACGGCATTTTAAAAATTATTTAATTAAAACTAGGCTCATGAAATCAAAAATTTTACTCAAAATTTTGATGCCCTTTTTCTTCCTGCTAACTGCATTTACAGCAGTTGCGCAGTCCATTACTCCTAGTGGAAGCATCACTACGTTTACAACGACGTATGGTACAGACGCTACAGAGCAATCCTTTACTTTTATTGCAGCAGGATTAACGGCGTCTTCAAACGTTGTTGTAACTGCTCCTGCAAATTTTGAAGTGTCTTTAACTTCAGGTTCAGGATTTGCCGCTTCGGTAAACGTTCCAACAGATGGTTCCGGAAATGTGGCTTCAGCTACTATCTATGTTAGATTGCCAGGAAGTGTTAATCCTGGCTCAATTGGGGGTGGCAACATTACTTTAGTGGAGGGCTCAACAAATAACACAGTTGCAATTCCTGCTAGTACTGTAAACGTTAAACCACTTACTATTACTGGCTTAACTGCCAATAATAAAAATTACGATGGATTAACTACCGCAACTTTATCTGGAACCGCCACTTTAAATGGAGGTTTAGTAGGTTCAGACGTAGTTACCATTTCGGCAGGTACTGCAAACTTCGCATCCAAAACAGTTGGAACTGGTAAAACTGTTACTGCCACTGGTTTTTCTCTTTCAGGAGCAGATGCTGCAAAATACAGTGTAACCCAACCAACAATTCCTAATGCGGATATTACTGCGATTAATTTAACCATTACTGGTTTAACTGCAACTAGTAGAGCATATAATGGTTTAACTACTGCTACTCTTGCAGGTACCGCTGCTTTAAGTGGTGTTGTATCAGGTGATGTGGTAACGATTGACGCTGTAGGTACTGCTTCTTTTGCAGATAAAACTGTAGGTACTGCAAAACCTGTAACTGTAATTGGGTATACTATTAATGGCGCTGACGCTGCTAACTACACTTTAATTCAACCTGCTGGTTTAACCGCAGATATTACTGCGATTAATTTAACCATTACTGGTTTAACTGCAACTAGTAGAGCATATAATGGTTTAACTACTGCTACTCTTGCAGGTACCGCTGCTTTAAGTGGTGTTGTATCGGGTGATGTGGTAACGATTGATGCAGTTGGTACTGCTTCTTTTGCAACTAAAACGGTTGGTACTGCAAAACCTGTGACTGTGATTGGCTATACAATTAATGGTGGTGATGCTGCTAACTACACTTTAACTCAACCTGCTGGTTTAACCGCAGATATTACTGCGATAGCACTAACCATTTCTGGTGTAACTGCTGATAACAGATTATATAATGGATTAACAGCCGCTACATTAACTGGTACTGCTGCCCTTGTCGGCGTTGTATCGGGCGATGCGGTAACGCTTGGTGGTACTGCTGCTGCTTCTTTTGCAACTGCAACTGTGGGTTTAGCTAAAGCTGTTACTGTTACGGGTTATTCTATCTCTGGTGCTGATGCTGCTAACTACACATTAACTCAACCAACTGGTTTAACCGCAGATATTACTCCTGCACCTTTAACCATTACGGCTGACTCTGTACGCAAATACCACGGAGAAACAATTGCTAATCCTTCTACCGGTGTTACTGCCTTTACTTCTACTGGTTTAGTGAACGGTGAAACCATTGGCTCTGTTACCATGACATATGTAACAGGTGATGCTTCAGGAGATCCTTTAGGATTAACTTTAAATGCAGTTATACCAAGTGCAGCTACGGGTGGTACCTTTACTGCCATCAACTATACCATTAACTATGTTGCTAATCAAATAAGAGTAATTCCAAACATCAATGCATTCCTAAGTAACCTCGTTGCTTCTACAGGACCATTGAATACAGCTTTCAATAAGTACGACCTTGATTATGATACCTATGTATTAACTGCCATTAACACTTTCACTGTAACTCCTACTGTTGAAAATCAGTTTGCAACCATTCAGGCAAGAATTGATACTGGTATGGGACCTGGTGCTTATGTACCTCTTACCAGCGGTGTGGCAAGTGCTCCTTTCACCATCAGAGAAGGTGACAATATCATTGAGATATTGGTAACTGCTGAAGATGGTATTAATCAACTAAACTATCGTATCCTTTATCGTCGTGAGTCTTCTTTTGTAAGCGGCGGTGGCGGCGGTGGTCTTGAAAGTAAGAGCCTGGGTGATGCAATCGCTCAGCGTGTACTGAACAATGCCATCAATGATATGAACGGTGCAGTTGATTACAACAAACTGCCTGTTGTTGAAACTGCTCAGGGAACCATCCGTTCTGCCAGCACCAACAGCATCTTCAGCCTGCAACTTTCCAGCATCATGCCGGATCTGTCTAACAGAGGTTACAAAGCTTACAACAGCTCTCCTGTTGATATCGTAAGCTTTACCAATGCCAAAGAAGTATTTGCGGTTGACTATGTTAATACCAATAAAGAAACCAAAGCGGTTGCTTTCACAACCAAAACTTTGGGTGAACTATACGATCACACCAAACCAATCTGTGACAGATTAAAAGGTGCTACTTTATTAGATGTTGAATCAGTGAAAATTGATGGATACGACTTCATCAACTACACCATCAGAAACGATAAAGGAAACCTTGAATACGCTACTGCATTTACTGTAGGTGCTAAAGCAGGAAGAAACAACTTCAACCTACAAAGTGCCTTCTTAACAACAAGCTATGTAAACGAAGACCAGATGTACAACTTCCAGATCTGGGCTGCTTCTCCTACCATCGTTAATGATATGGTGAAAGAAGTATTGGCTAAGTTGAAAGACGTTGCTCCGGTTAATCAGTCCATTGTTAATGCTAGTCCTGATACCTATATTGAGTCTGGTAAGCGCGAAGGTGCTAACCTGAACCTGGTTATCAAGAACGGTACTGCTGCTACTACCGGATTCTTCAAGTTCGAAGACAGATCCAATGAGTCTTCTACCGGTATCGTTACAAGAAATGTACCTTTCACTGTTAATGCTAACGGCACTTCTACCATCTCTGTTCCCGTTGGAGATAAATACGAAAGTTCTATCTCTATGTTCCTGAACGGTGAAGTAAAAGATATGCTTTACATGTCTGATGGTACTTGGGCTATTGATTACAACAGAAACACTACCAGTGTAAGTGCCTTCACCGTTACCAACGACGCTAAGCGTACGATCTCTGCCAATGAATTCCCTGTACTAAGAAATGTGGAAGTAAAAGCCAATAGCTCTGACTTCGTTTCCTTATTCAAATTGCTAAAAGCAGGTGGAATGGAAGCTGACCTAAGCGGATATGCTGGTCTTAAGTTTACTGCTGCAGGTGGATATAACCTAAGAGTTACCATGGTACAGAACGGAATCAGCGAGTGGAAAAACCAGTACACTACTGATATCAGACTGGGTTCTGGACAGCAGGAATACTTTATTCCTTTCAGCCAGTTTAAATCTGCTGCTTCTGCCAAGAACATAGATCCTAAAGACGTAACTACCCTTGTATTTACTGTTGAAGTAAATGCAGGAAGAAACAGTCCAATTGCTTCTACCTTCAGCAATATCAGCTTCACCAAAGAAAAACCAGCCTTGAATACAACAGAACAGGAAGAGAAAACCATCCAGGTATTCCCTAACCCTGTAACCGACAATGTATTCACTGCCAGCTTTGTAAGCCCAGTAGCCGGTGAGTTGACCATGAAGATCAACGATGCTTCAGGACGCTCTAT
>NZ_KI866530.1:1029086-1048548 GCF_000511175.1 Sediminibacterium salmoneum NBRC 103935
AAACAATACATTAAAAAAGCCCTGTCCACAAGACGGGGCTTTTTTAATCTAATTTATTGACGCGTTAAACGCTACAATTTCAAGGTATTGGGCGGCCGAACGACCATTCAAAGAATTTATTATATATTATAACGAAATTTTGCAATTATCGCAGTTTTTATATTAATTTTACCCTATATGTAGTATTCCCCCTACAAGCATTTGCGTAAAAACACTTGCTTGAAATACCTACTATTTTCCGTACCTCACGATTTATATCGTAAAAACTAATGCTTATGAGATTTAGAATTTTACACAAAATTTTATTGTCCACTGTTTTTTTGTTGCTAGCTTTTGTTGGGATTTCGCAATCCATAACGTTTAACACTACGCTTTCAAATTTGAGTGGTACATATGGGGATATTGTTGAGCGGAGTTTCAATTTTACCGGAACAGGTTTTACTCCTTCAACAACAATGAGAATAAACCCAAGTTCAGGATTTGAAGTTTCCTTAACTCCTGGAGGTCCATATTCTAGCTTTCTAGACTTAACTTCTAACGGAAGCGGCGATTTTACAAGTACTACTATTTATGTTAGAATGTTACTCAATACTAATGTTGGAGTATATAGTGGCAATAGTGTACTGTTAGAATATCCTGTAGGCAATATTATAGATGGTCAAACTATTCCTAATAGTACAATTACACCAAGAACGCTAGATATTAATGGAATTAGTATAAGTAGTAAAGTATATGATGGAACCACTGCAGCAACAATTACAGGCACAGCCTCACTGTTTAATATAATGCCTGCCGATGTTGGAATTGTAACTTTAGTGACTTCTGGTGCTAGTGCAAATTTTGTTAACGCTAATGCGGGTGGCTTTAAAGTTGTAAATATAAGTGGTTATACACTAGCAGGTCCAACAATAGCTGTGAACAACTACATGTTAAATCAACCAACTAGAAATGCTAATATCACGGCTAGACCACTAGCAATCAACGCTATTCAGGCAAATAAAACTTATGGAACCGCTTTAACTAGTGGATCTGGTTTTGCTAGCTTTAATGCGGTAGGGATTATTACTCCACAAGATCCTGGTACAGTAACAGTAACTTATGGAGCTGGTTCAGCAGCAAATGCAAATGTTGGCACTTATAATAATTCTATCGTCTTAAGTGCATTAACGGGAGGCTCAGGCGGATTTAATGCGAGTAACTATACCATAACTTATAATAGTGCCAACGTTGTTGTAACACCTAAAGTACTTACACTGTCTGGTGCTGGTGCGAACGATAAGGAATACAATGGAAATACCGTTGCGGTTTTAAATGGCGGGGTTAGCTTAGTTGGGGGTATTGAATCCGGTGATGATTGTACGCTAGATGCTTCTGGCGCTACAGGAACATTTGCATCTCCTAATGTGGGTAATGGCATTAACGTTACAATTAGCGGATATGCTTTAACAGGTGCCCAAGCCGGAAACTATTCATTAACTCAACCTGCTAGCATAATAAAAAATATCACTCCAAAAGCATTAACAATTACTGCTAATACCATCAACAAAACATACGGAGATGTTTTAACAACAGGACCGGGTAAAACTGCATTCAGCTCATCTGGCTTAGTTGCAGGTGAAACCATTGCTTCCGTTACTTTAACTTATGGTACTGGTGCGGATGGAACAGATCCGGTTGCACCAACCAATGTAGGTGGAATTGCTGCTAGTGCACCTGTTGCAGGAGTTGGTTTTATAGCTAGTAACTATGATATTACTTATACTGCTGGTGATTTAACAGTGGTTCCGAGGGCACTAATAATAACTGCAACTCAGGTAAATAAAACATATGGTTCTGTATTAACGAATGGAACTGGTTATACCGGTTTTAATGCAGTAGGATTAGTGAGTGGTCAGTCAGCGGGTACTGTTACTGTAAATTACGCTGCAGGTGCTACTGCAAATGCGAGTGTAAATACATATACTAATGCTGTTGAATTAAGCAATTTAACTGGTGGATCCGGAGGATTTAATCCAAGCAACTATACAATATCATATGCATTTGCCGATATAGTTGTAGGTGCAAAAGCCCTTACACTATCTGGTGTTGGAGTCAGTAACAAGGTATACGATGGGAATACCTCAGCAACTTTAAATGCCGCATCTTTAGTTGGCGTAGAAGCTTTTGATGTTTCGAATTGTACTTTAGATGCCACTTTAGCTTCTGGTGCATTTGCATCTGCAAATGTGGACAATGGCATTAGTGTAACAATTTCAGGATACGCATTAACTGGTTTAGCAGCGAGCAATTATACACTTACTGCACCATCTGGTATTACTGCTAATATTACACCCAAAGCATTGAATATTACTGCAAATAACGTTAACAAAGCTTATGGAGATGTTTTAACCAGTGGCCCAGGTAAAACTGCATTTACTGCAACTGGTTTAGTTGCAGGAGAAACAATTGCATCCGTTACTTTAAATTATGGAACAGGTGCAATTGGAACCGCTGGTGTAGCTCCAACCAATGTGGGCGGAATTCTTGTGAGTGCGCCTGTAGCTGGAGTTGGTTTTGATCCCTCTAATTATACCATCACATTTACTGCTGGCGATCTAACTGTTACAACAAGATCATTAAGCATTGCTGCCACTCCAGTAAATAAAGTTTACGGAGATGTGTTAACAAATGGCACAGGTTACACAGGATTTACTGCTACAGGATTACAAAACGGTGAAACAGCAGGAACGGTAACTGTTGCTTATGCAGCTGGTGCTGCTGCCACTGATCCGGTTGGTAGCACCCCATCCGGTGTTACTATTAGTGCATTAACAGGAGGATCAATAAATCCGGCCAACTATTCCATTGTTTATACTGGAACAGATTTAAACGTAACACCTCGCACTTTAAACATTACTGCCAATAATGTTTCTAAAACAATTGGCGCAGTTTTAACTGGCGGTGCAGGCTCTTCTGATTTTGTTGCAACCGGATTACAGAATGGTGAAACTGCAGGAACTGTTACCATCACTTATACTGGCTTGGGGCCAACTGCTCCTGCAACTGCTGGTGTATATGCTGGTTCAGTGGTGCCAAGTGCATTAACCAGCGGTAGCATCACTCCTTCTAACTATACTATTAATTATATTGCTGGTGATATTACAGTAAGTGCTGGTTCCATTACCATTACTGCCAACAATGAAAACAAACCATACGGTACTACATTAACAAGTGGTGCAGGAAAAACAACATTCACCGTTACGGGTACCTTACAACCAGGAGAATCAATAACTTCTGTAACATTAACCTATGGTGCAGGCAGTGCTAGTGGTGCAGGTTTAGGAGCAAACCCTGGTGAGATTGTTCCTAGCTTACCAGTTGGAACTGGTGGCTTTATTGCGAGTAACTATATTATCACTTATGTAAATGGTGATATTACGGTTACCACTGCTCCTATAACCATCACTGCAAATAATGAATCTAAAGTGTATGGCACTAGTCTAACAAGCGGTACTGGAAAAACAACTTATACAATTTCCAGTGGAACTTTGGCCGGTTCAGAAACCATTAGTTCTGTTACCTTAACCTATGGCGCAGGTGCTGCTGCTACTGCCGCAGTAGGTACCAATACAGGTACGATTGTAGCCAGCGCTCCGGTAGGCGCCAATGGTTTCGTCGCTACCAATTACAATATTACTTTTGTACCTGGAGACATCACAGTAACTCCTGCCCCATTAACCATTACTGCTAATGCGGTTTCTAAATACCATGGAGAAACCATTGCTTCCCCTGCTACGAATGTAACAGCGTTCACTAGTACCGGATTACAGAATGGCGAAACCATTGGATCCGTTACCATGGACTATGGTCCGAACGCAGCTTCAGGAGGCAATTTAGGCGTATACGCAGGTGCAGTGGTTCCAAGTGCTGCAACGGGAGGAACATTTAATGCGAGTAACTATACCATTGCTTATGTTGCCAATCAACTAAGTGTTGTACCAAATAATAATGCCTTTTTAAGCAACCTGGTTGCTTCTACAGGTCCTTTAAATACTGCATTCAATAAGTTTGATCTGGATTATGATACTTATGTACTAACCGCCATTGATCAATTCACTGTTACTGCAACTGTTGAAAATCAGTTTGCTACCATTCAGGCAAGAATTGATACTGGTATGGGACCTGGTGCTTATGTACCTCTTACCAGCGGTGTGGCAAGTGCTCCTTTCACCATCAGAGAAGGTGACAATATCATCGAAATCCTGGTAACTGCTGAAGATGGTACTACTCAACTAAACTATCGTATCCTTTATCGTCGTGAGTCTTCTTTTGTAAGCGGCGGTGGCGGCGGTGGTCTTGAAAGTAAGAGCCTGGGTGATGCAATCGCTCAGCGTGTACTGAACAATGCCATCAATGATATGAACGGTGCAGTTGATTACAACAAACTGCCTGTTGTTGAAACTGCTCAGGGAACCATCCGTTCTGCCAGCACCAACAGCATCTTCAGCCTGCAACTTTCCAGCATCATGCCGGATCTGTCTAACAGAGGTTACAAAGCTTACAACAGCTCTCCTGTTGATATCGTAAGCTTTACCAATGCCAAAGAAGTATTTGCGGTTGACTATGTTAATACCAATAAAGAAACCAAAGCGGTTGCTTTCACAACCAAAACTTTGGGTGAACTATACGATCACACCAAACCAATCTGTGACAGATTAAAAGGTGCTACTTTATTAGATGTTGAATCAGTGAAAATTGATGGATACGACTTCATCAACTACACCATCAGAAACGATAAAGGAAACCTTGAATACGCTACTGCATTTACTGTAGGTGCTAAAGCAGGAAGAAACAACTTCAACCTACAAAGTGCCTTCTTAACAACAAGCTATGTAAACGAAGACCAGATGTACAACTTCCAGATCTGGGCTGCTTCTCCTACCATCGTTAATGATATGGTGAAAGAAGTATTGGCTAAGTTGAAAGACGTTGCTCCGGTTAATCAGTCCATTGTTAATGCTAGTCCTGATACCTATATTGAGTCTGGTAAGCGCGAAGGTGCTAACCTGAACCTGGTTATCAAGAACGGTACTGCTGCTACTACCGGATTCTTCAAGTTCGAAGACAGATCCAATGAGTCTTCTACCGGTATCGTTACAAGAAATGTACCTTTCACTGTTAATGCTAACGGCACTTCTACCATCTCTGTTCCCGTTGGAGATAAATACGAAAGTTCTATCTCTATGTTCCTGAACGGTGAAGTAAAAGATATGCTTTACATGTCTGATGGTACTTGGGCTATTGATTACAACAGAAACACTACCAGTGTAAGTGCCTTCACCGTTACCAACGACGCTAAGCGTACGATCTCTGCCAATGAATTCCCTGTACTAAGAAATGTGGAAGTAAAAGCCAATAGCTCTGACTTCGTTTCCTTATTCAAATTGCTAAAAGCAGGTGGAATGGAAGCTGACCTAAGCGGATATGCTGGTCTTAAGTTTACTGCTGCAGGTGGATATAACCTAAGAGTTACCATGGTACAGAACGGAATCAGCGAGTGGAAAAACCAGTACACTACTGATATCAGACTGGGTTCTGGACAGCAGGAATACTTTATTCCTTTCAGCCAGTTTAAATCTGCTGCTTCTGCCAAGAACATAGATCCTAAAGACGTAACTACCCTTGTATTTACTGTTGAAGTAAATGCAGGAAGAAACAGTCCAATTGCTTCTACCTTCAGCAATATCAGCTTCACCAAAGAAAAACCAGCCTTGAATACAACAGAACAGGAAGAGAAAACCATCCAGGTATTCCCTAACCCTGTAACCGACAATGTATTCACTGCCAGCTTTGTAAGCCCAGTAGCCGGTGAGTTGACCATGAAGATCAACGATGCTTCAGGACGCTCTATATTCACCAAACAGGTGAACGTAGCAAAAGGTCCGAATGCAGTGCCGGTAAGACTGAACAACGGTGTAATTGGTACACACTTCCTAACCCTAGAAGGAAAAGGCGTTAAATTCGCTCCTACTACTGTAGTAATAGTGAAGTAAACCAAATAACAATACATTCAAACCAAAGCCCCGTCCACAAGACGGGGCTTTTTTGCTTCTATTCTTATTTATCCTTTTTGAAAGAATGCAATCACCAATTGATTTATTTAATAAATACGCTTAAAAAGTGATACAACAAAGCAAGTATAGGGGAAAATTTAGTAAGAGTTAAAAGGGAACTTTATCATTGATTTTTACCCTATTGTTACTATGATCATCATCTCTTCCTTATTTGTTGGAATAGCCAGCTTTCTGCTTATATACTTAATAAGTAAGTTTAAAGAAACCAAAAGAACATTAATCAGCATCTATATTGTAATCAGTTTACTTTTATATGCCAGTCAATATTATTTTAGGTACGGCGAACATTCCGGACTGAACAGTGTGGCTTTCTTTGTTGCCAATGGCTCATTACTGATTTTGGGGCCCTTTCTTTTTTATTTGTAAAAAACTTCTTTAAACAGGAATCGAATAATATCAGAGAACATTGGATGCAACTCATTCCATTTATTATGTATAGCAGCGGCATCATTGTATTTTTTAACGAACTTTCAGAACCCACATATTCAATATACACAGCTTTGGCATGCCTGACGCATTTAACTTTCTATCTGTTTTATTCCCTGTATATTGTTATTAAAGAAGACGCTGAGCATCCGGAAAATTTTGAACATGAAGTAGCTACCCTTGCTTCACTGGTTTATCTATTTTTACTTTTCCAATGTTATTTTGCCATCTTATACGGTCTATTCTTATATAAGAATATAAAACACCAGACAATACTTACAATTTTCTGGAACGACGATGCCAGGTATCAACTCGACAATATTAACAATGGTGCATATTCATTGATTATACTGGTTTTTATAACAGTAGTTTTATTAGGGCTTAGCAGGTTGAGGAAAATAAAATTCCGCACCAAACATCTTCAATAATATATATTGGAATAAATCAATCGTCGGATTATTTTATTCCAATAACTTTTCCACTCTTGTCATTTTACCATTTGCATTGAATCCTTCCAAAACAATTTTCAACTTTGTGGATACATCATTGTTGTAAAATTCAACTTGATAACGAGGCGACCTTTTGTTTGTGATGATATATGGATTCCAGTATAGGGTGTTTCTGGTGTCTGGCTCAAAGGATGCAGCCGTTTTATCATATACTGGATTGTAAAACTCTTTAAAAGTTGAATAACCACTTAGTAATGTACTTTCAAGCCCTTTAACATTCTGCCCTCCTTTAGATTGTCCTCCTCCTTTCTTTGTATAGATAACGATGGCACCGCTTCCACCACCTCCTCCTGTTCCAAAGAATGGAGGCCTGAACACTTTTATATATGCAACATCTGCAACTGGAATGGTAGTTACCATTGAAATATCACTTCTGATTTCATTTAAATAAATATCCGGTCTTCCTCCCCGCCAGCTCAAATTCACGCCGGGACCGCTACCTGTTATCTGTAAACCTGCCACTTTACCCTGTAAATAAGTGAAGATGTCAAACGCCAGATTGGTTCCCTCTGTTAAATCGAAACTGTATCCATCTCCTTTAGAGAATAAACCTGAAGTATAGGTTTCATCCATAACCTCAATTTTAGATTTGGTTTTGGCTTTCACAACTACTTCTGACAATGTGGTACTGGCTTTTAATCGACGAAGTTTCTCCTGCTCCGATAATAAGAAATTCATACGCACGATGGCCATTGAATCAATTCCTCCCCAAATAGGTGGCAAATTGCCTAATCCAACTTTTGCTCCATTTTCCTTTCTCAATAATCCATTTTCAATTTTCACCTGGGTTGCGCCACTTAATTTGGAATTGTTATTAAACCCGTAGTACACTTTAACTGTGTCATAAAAGAATATACCCGGCTGTTCAAAATTCCCATTGGCATCAATGGATGCAAACTGAAGGGATTTACTACTGTCTTTAGCAGCCATTACAAAATTCAGTTGCTGGTCTTTTACCATACCAGGTTTAATGCCAAATACAGAGCCTTTTAGCGTCATATACTCAGTCTCTGGCATATACTTTAATTGAGGGCCTATTCCTTCTCTTAATTTCTCCCAATTGATTTTTCTCCAGCCATTGGTCATCATTACCAAATCCAGTCTGTTCATAATGCTATCTGCATCACTTTGAAAATAATAGGATGGATTGTGTACATATCCCTTGATTTCACTGGCTAAAAGAAAATTAGAGAATATAGAATGAGGGTCATATGTGTTGGCATTGGCATCAATTACCGCCACAGACATATTGGTCAAGGCTGTATCTGAAACAAAAATGTCAAACTTATTCAACGCTCTTTTACCAAGATTAGTAACAATCGGATTTATTTTGGCACTAAAATCATGTGTATGGTTGTTTACAAATACAATGCGCTCTGCCACTGGAATCCAGTCTGCTGTAAACAAGGTAAACTGTACAATCCCTGTTGGTAATTCATCAATTGGAATTTCTGCACGCTGGAAATTCCTTTCCGACATTTTAAGACCTACTTTATACATGAGCGACTGGTTCATATGCACCAGCAAATTCATTTGCTTGAAATTGGCAGAAGCCGGCTCTGATCTTTCAAATTGCAGAAATGCTTTTTCATTATTGGTTCTAACAGTCAATACCACCCCTTCCTTCTTAATATCTTTTACAGGTGTGCTGCTAGTTCTTCCATATTCATCTGTCCAGTTTAGCTGATACTGCTGACCTGGCAAGGGTTTCAACACAAAAATGCCCATACCATCATGCTGAACTTTCAAACTATCTAATACTTTTTTTTGTGCATCAACTACTACCCCTTTGATTTTTACGGGTAATCCCGCCTGATTAATTGCTTTAAAAGCAACCCTGGAATTAATGCCTTCTACTAGCGTACCACTTTCAGGGAAAATATCTACCCTTGTTGGGGAAGGCATTCTCCCTATAACTATATTCCCCCCGTTAATTGGTATATTTTTTTGAAACAAATAAGCCACATCATCATTTAGCATCCATCTGGTAAAAGCTTTTACATGTAGAAATCCACCCCTATAATTTGCAGGTATTTCAAAGCTGCCCTTAGCAGTAGCCTGATACAGTGGTGACACTGTTTGCTTAACTAAAGTGCCGGTTGTGTCGTACCACTCTACATATAAATTTTTACTTAGAACACTGGGCTCATTTCCAGCAAGCAAATACACTTTATAAAATAAGGTATCACCGGTGTTATACACAGGTCTGTCAAAATGAACATGAATTTTTTCCTTAGGAAAGCCCTCTGCATACACACTCATCATAGAATCAATTTGTTGAGCTTTTACCACAGTTCCCATTCCAAACACCAGTAAACAAATGATACTAAACGTTAATTTTCTCATTAGAAAGCAATTTGTCTGTAATATACTTTGAGTTTGCAAAAGAACAAAAGCTATGCCAATTGGATTTCCCCGAAATTGTCCTTACTTTCAGACCATGAAACTACGCCTGATTTCAATTGGCAAGGCAAATGAATCCTATGTAAGCGAAGGAATTAATGATTTTACCAAAAGAATCAATAAATATTTTAAAGCTGACTGGCAGATTATTGCCTCCCCCAAAAATGCGGCCAGTTTACCGGAATCTGAATTAAAAAAAGCCGAAGCTGCACTTATATTAAACTTAATTGACAAAGAGGATTACCTTGTTTTACTTGACGAAAGAGGCAAAACCTTCAACTCTCCGCAGTTGGCCAAGTTTATTGAACAAAGGGCCAATGAAAGTTGTAAACAATTGGTATTCCTAATTGGCGGTGCTTTTGGAGTTGAGAGTACAGTTACTCAAAGGGCTCAGGCTGTATGGAGTTTATCAGCATTGGTTTTTCCTCATATGCTGGTAAGGCTGATTTTAGCGGAACAGTTATACAGGGCATGCACCATTATTAAAAACGAAAAATACCATCATATTTAATTAAGCGGATACTATGTTAACCATAACACTCAGCATCATATTACTGACCAGTGTCATTTCCTTTACCGGATTTTCTAACCAGAAAGTGCTGGACGATTTAATATTTTATCCTCCGGCCATCACCAACAGAAACCAATGGTATCGGTTTGTTACAAGCGGATTGATTCATGCAGACATTATGCACTTATTATTTAACATGTATTCTTTTTACCTGTTTGGGGATCTGGTTGAGAGAACTTTTGTGCAGATATTCGGCGAGTCAGGAAAAATAATCTATCTGCTACTCTATATCATTTCTTTGATTGTGTGTTTGCTCCCAACCTATTTTAATAATCAGAATAACTACCATTACAGAAGTTTAGGCGCATCTGGTGCCGTTTCTGCGGTGATTTTTGCCGGCATATTTCTTTATCCTACTATGGGCATGGGCATTTTTCCTATCCCATTCCATATTCCGGGCTTTGTATTTGGTCCGCTGTATCTTATTTTATCTGCTTATCTGGCTAAAAAGGGGCAGGGTAATATTAATCACTCAGCGCATATATGGGGTGCCATTTTCGGTATCGTATTTTTAATAATAACCACCAGTTTCTTAAGCAAATTCAATGCTCTTGAGAATTTCGTGAATGCTATAAAACTCTACATAGCAGGCTATTAAATGTTTTAGGGTGATTTTAACCTGCTGTAAATGCAATTGCTAATTGCTGGGTGGTACTGGCTACACATCTGAAGCGATGGTCAATTCTTTTGCTCAGAACAGCAATAATTTTATTGTCAGATTCAAGAATCCACACCCTTTCTTTTTCTGTTTTGCTCAATTTAAGATCCACCAGAAATTTAGCAATCTTTTTCTTCTTTCCCATCCCCAGCGGATAAAAATAATCACCGGTTTTCCATTTGCGAAGCAATAGCGGAAACTGAACAGCTCGGGCATCCAGTAATTCAATAGAAGTATCCCCTTCTCTACCTGAATTTGCTGAAGACAATAAAGCAGGCATTTCATTGCGCAAAGACAGATCCAGCTTTCCGCCTGAAAAATGAATTATACCCGGCTTATCTATCACAATATTTACAGCTTCTTCGTTTGCCAAAGGCGCAATAATCATCCAACTCCGGTTCTTGATAATCCGATGTGTAGCAGACTGAATATAACTACTATTTTCAGCAGTAAGTAATTTAATGACTTCAGGAATCTGATCTGCCGTAAATTCAAAAGGCGCAATGATTTCCCAGGTAATGGTTTGGAGTGGATTCGCTTTTTGCCAGAGCATTACCGGCACATGACACTCATTGCCTTTCCAATGCAATAACTTTTTCAGGTGCCCGCTCACCGCTTGTTTATACAATTCAGTCGCTTCATTAAATCGTGTAAGATTAGCCAGCAGATTCTGTTCCACACTTGGAAACACTTTTTTTACAGAGGGGATTAGCTGATTTCTGAAATAGTTTCTGGTGTATTCATCCGTATCGTTGGAAGAATCTTTCACGAATTCAATTGATTGGCTAAATGCAAATGCTTCAATTTCTTCTTTAAAAAAAGGTAGTAAGGGCCTGATGATTTTTTTCTCTTTATGAACAGCTACGATCCCGTTCAATCCCTCTAATCCCGTCCCTCTGAAGAAATGCATAGCACTGGTTTCAATGGCATCATTGGCATGATGTGCCGTGATTACCCAGCATCCAGTTAGTGCTGGGTTTTCCTTTCTCAACTGATCAAACCAATCATATCGAATCTTTCTGGCAGCTACCTGTGTAGATAAACCCGTATCAGTCTTGTATTGGATTGTATCTACCCGTTTAATCCAGTAAGGTATAGCATGATTACTACAAAAGGATGATACAAACGCTTCGTCTCTGTTGCTTTCTTCACCCCTTAGCTGATAGTTCACATGGGCTACGTTAAAAGCTACACCAATTGATTTAAGCAGTACAGCCAGCACCGTACTGTCTGCTCCCCCACTCATGGCTAGTAAAAAGGGTTGCTCTGGTTTTTGTAACCCGGCAAAATATTCATTCCAGTGTTGCTGAAAACGTGCTAACAAGGTTAAGATGATTTTTTTAAGTAGGCGCCTGTTAAAGCAGCAAAGCCACTTATCAGACCACCGATAATTCCGGTAATCAAAATCAACATGATATAGGATCCACCCAATGGCAAAATCTGAGAAACTTTCGTAGAAAGAATATGCTCATTGGCGGCGTCTTTAATAATGGCCAGTATTACCCATAACAGGAATAAGCCCAGAAATCCACTCAGAAAAGATTTGCCTGGAGACTGTGTAATTAAGGCAGAAACTACAAATGAACTGATAGCAAAAACCCACCAGGGAAACTGAGTAAATAAGCCTGCTACAAAAGCAAGCAATGCAGTTAGCAATATTGATACAATGAATTTCATATTGTTAGTTTTTAAGCTTTTGTAAATGTCATCAACCACTTGATGCGTTTATGAGTTGGAGCATCTTTTAAGTGTAAAAATAGAATAGGATAATATTTTCCAGTAGCCCAATAATCAATAAATGTATCATAATACTTGCTTCCTGGATTACCGTGTTGCCCACCCGGATACACGCCATAGGCTTCAATTTCATCCGTCATATGCACAATCATTCTCCAGCTGGGACCATGGGTTTCAGTGGTTGCATTAATAATATGCTTCCCTCCCCCAATAGGCAAATGCAATGCACTTAATGGATTTATTTTGAGCAAGTGGCTCACCCGGGTATCCTTAAAAGCTGCCCATCCAAGTTTACCCTCTTTATCCGCTTTTTGTAAAACGACAGTCGCTTTTTTAATAGCTTCCATTACGGCGTCTGAAATGGTTTCTACTTTATTCTTGGTCTTAATATTATCTGCAAATGAATACAAACTATCCCGTTGCAAACTCTCCAATAGGGTAATTTCATCGGGCCATCCTATATTGGTTGTAGCACCTGCAAATTCATCCCCCCAGATAGTCGTTTCCAGACTATCCCAAATTACATTGAATACAGTTGCTCCTTTTTCATTTACATCACTGACCCCGTTCCAGCTGTTCATGATATCCAGGTACTTCTTTTCATCTGCAGTTAGTACCGGTTGATTTACATACTTCATGATCAGAGGTCTGGCCATTTCAGCAAATACATTGTAATTGTCCATTTGCAGTTTTTGGATATCTGCAGCTGTGGCATTGCTGATGGCTGCCAGTTTCCGGTTGATAATTACCCCTCTGTAAACAGGAAAATTGGAAGCTGCTCCCAAATAGTAGGGATAGGTTTTATCGGTTGATTTCTGATTGGCACTGCTTACAAATCCTCTTTCCGGATTTTTGATCATCGGATTTTCCTCAGTAGGAATATATCCTTGCCATGCATAGGTACTATCCTGACCAGGTAAAATAAAATCTCCCTGTCTGAACCACCTGGCCACAAAATTGGCCTGCTGTTTAAGCGCAATATCTCCGGTTTTGGAAGCAAAGGCAAAATTCTGACCAGTAGTATTCCAATGAGATATGGCTTCTAAATAATCATCATAGTTTTTAGCATGATTCAATTTATAAAAAGCCAGCAATCCGCTTCCTCCATCATGCGCAGTCCATCTCAGCGCTAAATTCTTTCCTCCAGAACCACTGTTCTTGTAATGAAGATCGTACATGGTTGGGCCATATACAGTCATAGCAATATTTTCAATCACATTGGCACTGTCTTTTACTTTGATGGTCTCAGATCTTTTTTCTGCTTTTACCCATTCACCATTATACCAGTATTCATTTAAAGTGGAATCTTTAAATTTCATTTCATAATAATCCAGTACATCTCTTCCGGCATTGGTTACTCCCCAGGCAATGCTGTCATTAAACCCAATAATTACTGCAGGAGAGCCCGGGAAGCTTGCCCCATAGGTTCTATGTGTTGGCGTAGAAATTTGAACCTCAAACCAAAGAGAAGGTAAGTTTAAGCCCAGATGCGGATCATTCGCCAGAATGGGTCTGCCCGATTTGGTTTTACTTCCACCCACTACCCAGTTATTACTACCGTTGCTCTTGTTTGGAACAAAGGGTGCCATTGCGGTTGAATTGCCCGAAGTATCTCCCAGATAGGCCGTTTGCACATCAACCGGAGAAACAACTTTAACAGCTGGGTTCGCATACACGGTACCTTTAGGAATAATGGGATCCAGTGAATCCTGTACATCCGTAAACAAACGGTCAAAATCTTTATAGCCAAAATAGTTTCTGGCATTGCTCATTTGCAAGTCGGTTACTGCACCTCTTCCTGTTAAATCGTAAGACATGAACATCTGAAACAGGTATGTTTTCAAAGAAGTCCAGGCTTCGGGCTTGTAATCGAGTAATTTGTATTCAAAAGGAATTTCCTCTGGCTTCAGCTGAGCAATATAGGCGTTTACCCCTTTAGCATAGGAATCAATGGCAGATTGCATTTCAGGGTTGTTCTTTTCAACATAAGCTTTGGTTTTTTCTGCGCCGTATACCATTCCTAACCTTCTGAAAAACTGATCAGTAGGCACTCTCTCCTTGCCAACAATCTCACTTAATCTTCCTGCAGCTACATGGGTTTGGAATTCCATTTGCCAGAGTCTGAACTTGGCGTGAAGATACCCCTGCACATAATAGGCATCATTATCTTCATCTGCATAAATATGCGGAACCAGACGATCATCAATGTATACTTCTACTTTACCCTGAAGATCTTTCAGTACAATATTGCCATTGTAATTGGTTTCAGTGGATTCGGCATTTTGCCAGAAACCATGTTGAGGGGATAAGAAATATCCCAGTCTGGGGGTTTTACTTCCACCAACTGAAAGTTGGGTATTGAATAAATGAATAGCACCCCAGGTTAAGAGGGCTGACACAAGCAATGGAACTATTCTCATAGCAAATATTTAAAGACTCAAAATAAGCAATTCTCAGCAGAAGGCTACCCTTATCTAGCTTCCATAATCAGGAACTTCTTTCCTTTCAGTTTTTCGTCACGAACCAATTTCAGTAAGGCGGGGATGGCTTTTTTTCTGATAGCGATAAAAGAGTTATGATCCTTAACTACAATTAATCCCAGATCATCCTTTTGCAATTTGCCCTTTTGCAAAAAGAAACCAACTATATCTACTTTATTTATTTTCTCTTTTTTACCAGCGTTAATATAAACCGTCCCCCAGTTGGAAGGCTTGGGAATTTTAGCTTTCTCAGGCAAAGAAAGGCCGGCAGGTGCTTCCCCCAAATAATTAGGGATAGACTCCGATTCGTGCAGGATGATATAAATGGTTCCTGTTTTATTCATTCTGGCTGTTCTTCCATTGCGATGGGTAAACTCTGCATAAGTGGATGGCAGATGATAATGTACAATATGCTCGATATCGGGAATATCTAGTCCTCTGGCTGCAAGGTCTGTAGTTACTAAAAACTGAGTAGTCCCGTTTCGGAATTTAATCAGTGCCTGTTCACGTTGCATTTGTTCCATGCCACCATGAAAAATACCTGCTTCAATTCCCATTTCCTTTAACAGACCGCTGGTTCTTTCAACGGATTCCCTATGATTACAAAAAATCAACACCTGCTCTGTTCCAATGGAACATAGCAATTGAAAAAGCGCCTTTACTTTGTCTTTTTCTTCGGACCATACCGTGAACATTTCAACAGTTGGTTCGGCTTCCTCCTGCTTAAGATAATTGAGAACAGTAAGATTTTTAGGCGTAGCAAATTCCGGAATTACAATGGATGCTGTAGCCGAAACAAACACTCTTAAAGCTGCAGTTCTTACTGCCTTGGTAATATATTCCATGTCTTCCTCAAAACCCAGTGCCAGTGATTTATCAAATTCATCAAAAACAAAATAGCGGATACCACTTGCATCAAATGATTTTCTTTTCAGGTGATCGGCAATTCTTCCCGGAGTTCCTACTAAAAGAGCAGGGGCTTCTTTTAAACTATTGACTTCGCCGGGCATATCATGCCCCCCATAGGCACAGATAACTTTAAAACCCGTCTGCATTTTTTTCCAGACCTGTTCAATCTGAATAGCCAGTTCCCTGGAAGGCGTTAGCACCAGCGCCTGTACTTTATTTCCCTTTGGATTCAGCTGTTGTAAAATCGGATATAAAAAAGCCAGGGTTTTCCCTGACCCTGTAGGAGAAAGCAACAATACACCATCAGCTGTTTCAAAAGCAGATCGGGTTGCGTTTTGCATTTCATTGAACCCGGCAATTCCCAGATTTTTTAAACCAGTATGCGTTGTTTCTGAAGCCTTCATGTTTAATATTTTAGCACCGTATATCCCTGGGGTGCGTAAGTAGTGATTGTGGTAACAGCAGATTGTACAATTTCGAATTCTGGTGCCAGTGTTGAAGGATCTACTTTTCTTTTAAACAAAGTCTGTCCGCATACATACAAAGGAATTCCAGCTGCCTTTAATGCAGTAAAGAGTGGCTGATTAGGATTGTCTACACCAAACTTTTGTTTATAGGTTTCATTGTTCAATATGAATGACACTGCTGCTCCGTGAACCACAGCCATCACAGACAGGTTCTCGGGCTTTACACCAGCCGCAACATGCAGATTGGCAATTCTGGCTATATTCTCGAAATGTTCACTGATTTCTTTTGCATTGGCTCCGGGACTCACTATATCAATTAGTATTTTATACTTACTTTTTTTGCTTACTACTTCTTTGGCAGCACTTACTTCAAAAACATCCCCGTATCCTGTTATAAAGGGTCGAACTGTTTTTTGGGCTGCAGCTTTCAAGAAGAAGGCAGAGGCAATAAGGGCGAATAACCAATATTTCATTGTTTTACAATTTTTTCTAAGTTACGTTATTTGCCAAACTTCTTTTTTAAAGCCTGTAAAGCGTCTGTTACATTCAGATTGCTTAAATCTTCTTCTTTCTTTACGGGTTGATTAGAACGCTTGTGTTGCGCAAAGTCCTTGCGTCCTCCCACACCTGCAGCCGGAGCAGCTTCTGTTTGTTTAATGGAGAGTGCAATCCGCTTGCGGGCAATATCTACTTCCAGCACTTTTACATTTACTTTCTGACCCAGCTTTAAGGCTTCGCTGGGATCGGTGATATAGCGATGGGCAATTTCACTTACATGAACCAGTCCATCCTGCTTCACCCCAATATCTATAAACGCTCCGAAACGGGTTAAGTTGGTTACCACACCCGGCAATACCAATCCAACCGTAACTTCTTCAATTGAATAAATATTGGCAAATTCAAATTGTTCCAGTTCTGATCTTGGATCCAGACCTGGTTTTTGCAATTCCTTGATGATATCATTCAAGGCCAGTAATCCAATTTGTTCTGTCACATATTTTTTGGGATCAATATTCTTTAAAAGGGATTCATTCCCAATCAATGTTTCTACACTGGCTCCCAGATCGGTGGCCATTTTCTCCACTATCGGATACGCTTCCGGATGCACAGCACTTGCATCCAATGGATGTTTGGCTTTGAGAATTCTCAGGAAGCCTGCACATTGCTCAAAAGCCTTGGCACCCAATCTTGGTACTTTCAGCAATTCCTCTCTTGAACTAAATGCCCCAACCGACTTTCGGTGTTTTATTATATTATCCGCTACCGATTCATTTATACCACTCACATAGCTTAACAGTTGCTTACTGGCCGTATTTAAATTAACCCCAACGGTGTTTACACAACTTACAACTGTCTGATCTAGCTTTTCTTTCAATCTGAACTGGTTTACATCGTGCTGATACTGTCCTACTCCAATACTTTTCGGATCAATTTTAACCAGTTCTGCCAATGGATCCATCAATCTTCTGCCAATACTTACAGAACCTCTTACTGTAATATCATAGTCAGGAAATTCTTCTCTGGCTATTTCAGAAGCAGAGTAAACAGATGCTCCGTCTTCATTCACCAAAAATACCGGAAGACCCAAATTCATCTTTTTGATGAACTGTTCTGTTTCTCTGCCCGCTGTTCCATCCCCAATGGCAATCACCTGTACTTCAAATTGCTTAACTAGCTGCTTGATTTTGTATTCACTATCATATAGCTTACCCGCTTCGTGAACATATATGAGGTCTGTTGTCAACAACTCTCCGGACTCATCCAGACAAACCACTTTACAACCTGTTCTGTAACCCGGATCAATGGCCAGTACTCTTTTGCTTCCGAGTGGCGCACTCAATAATAACTGTCTTAAATTCTCTGCAAATACATTGATGGCTTCTTCATCGGCCTTTTGCTTTAATGCAGACCGGTATTCACTTTCCAGGCTGGGTTGCAATAATCTTCTGTAGGCATCCTTAATGGCTTTCTTAATATGCGCAGCCGCAGGGCTTTGTCCCTTTAAATAATAATTTTCAATTGTTTCAATAGCTTCTTCTTCTGAGGGAGCAATACTGATTCTCAGGAAACCCTCTAAGAATCCACGCAGAATTGCTAAAATCCGGTGCGAAGGGACTTTGTAAATGGGTTCGGAGAAATCAAAATAATCCTTGTATTTGATGGCTTCCGTTTCTTTGTCTGCTAGTACTTTACTCTGCAACAAAGCCGTATCCTCGAACAGTTTTCTCAATTTTGCACGAATATCTGCCTGCTCATTTACATTCTCTGCAATGATATCTCTGGCACCCTGTAAAGCTTCTTCAACCGTGGTGATTTTTTCATTAAAATATTTCGCAGCTTCGGCTTCAGGGTCTTCTGAACCCTGAGAAAGTAGTAATAAAGCCAGCGGTTCCAATCCATTTTCCCTGGCAACTACTGCTTTGGTTTTACGCTTCACTTTGTAAGGCAGATAAATATCTTCCAGCTCTACCATGGTTGTGGCAGCATTTATTTTAGCCTGAATGGCTTCTGTCATTTTTCCTTGCTCTGTAATGGTCTTTTCTATGAACTCTTTCCGCTCGTTAAAAGCCTGCAAGCTTTTTTGTTCGTCCTGTATCTGCTGAATCTGAACTTCATCCAGATTACCGGTACTATCTTTTCTATATCGTGCAATGAACGGAATAGTAGCACTCTCTGCTAATAGTTCCAAAACCGTTTCAACCTGAGCAACACGCAAATTCATTTTTGCGGCAATAATGGGAGCAAAAGACATAATCAGTTTTCAATTTTAGGGAGGCGAATGTAGATTATTCCACTATACGTACCACACGATGAGGATATCTTTCCAGATATTTCCTGAGCATCGATTTAATAACTTCATTTTCTGCATAGGGAGTAACCGCTTCTTTTATGGCAGCAGCATAAGCAGGTTCAATAGGTTCGGCCACTTCCAGATGATCAATGGTTCCCATCCCTATAAACTTTCCTTTTTCTACCAATATGGCCGTATTTTTTTCTTTGATGATATAGGAGGCTTTTTCTTCTGCAATCCAGGCGATTGCTTTTTCTACCTGTTGATTGTGCAACTCAACATCGGGCCATTCATTCGGAATGGTTTTATCGAGAAAGCAAAGTGCGGGATGCAATTCAAATTCCCTTACCCATTTCCAAAGTTCCCGATGTGCGTCGGCCAGCAAAGAAATGCCTAGG
>NZ_KI866530.1:1048573-1071380 GCF_000511175.1 Sediminibacterium salmoneum NBRC 103935
CCTATCCCCCTGTGTGCCTTTGCCTCCCACGACTCTGAAGGGGCTGAGTGTTTTTATGTTTCTTATCTATGGCCAAACGCAGGTAACCCCGGTTATCTTCAAAAAGATAAATACCCCACAATTGTTCAAATTTTTTCTGGCTCTTATTGAATGCCGGCCATAGTCTCTTGATTTCAATACTTTCCAGTAAACTGGCAATGAATTCTGTTGGGCAAACCGAAAATCGGATAGCATAAATTTCTCTTAAAAAGTCCTGTCTTTTTTTACTGAGATCAAGACCCGTAAAATGGCTCAAAACCCTTTTTTTAATATTCTTGGCTTTGCCAACATACACCACTTTATCCTGCTTGTTATGGAAATAATATACCCCTGGCTTCTGTGGAAGCTCATGCAAAAAATGACTTGGTAAATTAGGAGGCATCAATTGCTCCCTGTTTTCTTTCTGTAACATTTCCTTTACCAGTCGTTCTCCATTATTCTGGAGCACCATGTCCAGAATTTTGGCAGTAGCTTTTGCATCGCCCCCTGCCCTGTGGCGATTTTCAATATCAATATTCAGTTGCCTGCACAAATGCCCGAGGCCGTATTTGGGAAATCCCGGGAAAACTTTACGGCTCAGTCGGATGGTACAAAGCTTAGGTGTAGCTAAATCGAAGCCGGCTTCCTTAAGATGATGCTTTACAAAGCTGAAATCGAAATTTACATTATGCGCTACAAATATCCTGTTCTTCAACAAGTTATAAATCTGAGGAGCCACTTCATTAAAAGAGGGAGCTGCTTCTACCATGGCATTGGTGATGCCAGTCATCCCTATAACAAAAGGTGGAATGGGCTGGTGGGGATTGACCAGTGTTTCATAAACCCCTTCAACTTCAGTCCCGTTGTGCAAAACAATTGCTATTTCCGTAATCCCGTGCTGGCTGGGGAATCCCCCCGTTGTTTCAATATCTACTACCGCAAATCGCATGACTGCAAGATAAGATTTGTAATATTCTGATAAAAATTACAACTAATGATAAAAATTCGTCTCTTGATTGTAACAAATCAGAAGTCAACCCGTTTAATAGTTTATATGAAAACAAAAGCTGCTTTTCTGCCAATTTCCAAACAGGTGCTAATGGGCTCTTTGGTAATGATTCTCGGATTCAGCGCCTGTAATTCCCCTGAAAAGGCTGTTAAAATCATAGGTAAAAAAGCCAAACAAAAAGTTGGGCAACTTTGTGCCGGCTCCAATCTCAATCCCAAGGATTGCCTGCCGGAAATGGAGGATGTTTTTGGATCCCCTTCCCTTTCTAATCAGTTTTCCGATAAAACAGAGATTATTTCTACCTGGTAAATACCCAAAACAGAGAATTCCTTACAGCTCCTTCAGTTTCCTTAAATTTGCAGCCAATTGATTTTATGGAGCTGAGTAAGAATTATATTCCAACAGAAATTGAGGCAAAATGGTACCAACACTGGATTGACCGCCAATATTTTTCAAGTAAACCCGACGAAAGAGAAGCCTATACAGTTGTTATTCCCCCACCCAATGTAACCGGGGTTTTACATATGGGCCATTGCTTAAATAATACCATTCAGGATATTTTAGTGAGAAGAGCCCGCATGCAGGGAAAAAATGCCTGCTGGGTTCCCGGTACAGACCATGCTTCCATTGCCACAGAAGCCAAAGTGGTTGGCATGTTAAGAGAAAAAGGGATTGCCAAATCTTCCCTGAGCAGGTCTGAATTTCTGGATTATGCCTGGGAATGGAAAGAGAAATACGGCGGAATCATTCTACAGCAGTTACGTAAAATGGGATGCAGTCTGGACTGGGACAGAACCAGTTTTACGATGAATCCGGACTATTATGCTTCCGTTATTCAGGTTTTTGTTGATTTATATCAGAAAGGATATATCTACAGAGGCAAGAGAATGATTAACTGGGATGTTAAGGCAAAGACTGCTCTTAGCGACGAAGAAGTTATTTATAAAGTGGTACAAAGTAAATTGTACCATGTAAAATACAAACTGGAAAACGGAGGCTTTATTACCATTGCAACCGTAAGACCAGAAACAATATTGGGCGATGCTGCCATCTGTGTAAACCCTGCAGATGAAAGATACAAATCACTGCATGGTCAGTATGCATTTGTTCCACTGATCAACAGAAAAATCAAAATCATTCCTGACGAATATGTGGCCCTGGATTTTGGAACAGGAGCTTTAAAAGTAACACCAGCACATGATATGAACGATTACCAGTTAGGTCAGAAATACCAGCTGGAAATTATTGATACCATGAACGACGATGGTACTATGAGTGAAGCGGCTCAGCTTTATATTGGGATGGATCGTTTTGCTGTTCGCAAGAAAATTGTGGAAGACTTAGAAACTGCCGGTCATATTGAAAAAATTGAAGAATACACCAATCAGGTTGGCTTTAGTGAAAGAACAGATGTAGTAGTAGAGCCACGGTTAAGTTTGCAGTGGTGGGTTAGCATGAAAGAATTATCGGCACCAGCTTTAAGTGCTGTAATGGAGGATGAAATTCATTTCCATCCTACTAAATTCAAAAACCTTTACAGACACTGGATGGAAAATGTAAAGGACTGGTGTATCAGCAGACAGCTTTGGTGGGGGCATAGAATTCCCGCCTGGTACACAAAAGACGGTGCATTTGCCGTAGCAAAAACAGCAGAAGAAGCACTGGATCAATTGAAAAAAAGTACAGGTAACACTGCTTTAACCCTTTCTGATATTCATCAGGACGATGATTGTCTGGACACCTGGTTCAGCAGCTGGCTATGGCCTTTTGAAGTATTCAAAGGCTTAAGCGATCCGGATAATAAAGAAGTTAGTTATTATTATCCAACCAGCACATTGGTAACCGCTCCGGAAATCATCTTCTTCTGGGTGGCCCGCATGATTATAGCTGGCTATGAATACAAAGGTCTGAAACCTTTTAAAGACGTTTACTTTACCGGAATCGTAAGAGACAAGCTGGGCAGAAAAATGAGTAAGAGTCTGGGTAACTCACCCGACTTACTGGCGTTGATTGACCAATATGGTGCTGATGCCGTTAGATTCGGTATCCTGATTGCCTCTCCGGCCGGTAACGATATTTTATTTGATGAGAGTTCTTTGGAACAGGGCCGCAATTTCAATAACAAGTTGTGGAATGCCCTGAAACTAGTTAAAATGTGGGAAGGCAGATTAGATAATGCTGCAACAAATGATGCTGCTGATGCTGAATTTGCCATCAACTGGTTCGAAAACAGATTGAATCAGGTTAGTACAGAAGTTGAGGAACTAATGACCCAGTTTAAATTGAGTGAAGCACTCAAAACCATTTACTCCTTAATCTGGGATGATTTCTGCAGCTGGTACCTGGAGTGGGCCAAGCCAGGTTTTGAACAGCCTGTTTCTCCGATGGTACTCAACAAAACCATTTCTTTCTTTGAAAGATTAATGGAATTGCTACATCCTTTCATGCCTTTTATTACAGAGGAAATATTCCATTTGTTAAAACCACAAACAGAAGACCTTACGGTTAAGTTGCAACATAAAGCAGCCAAAGCGGATGAAAATATATTGGCTTCAGGTGCATTGTTAAAAGAGGTAATTACCAAATTAAGAGACGCCAGAAACAAAAATCAGTTAAAGCCCAAAGACCCTGTATCCTTGTATATTATGGCCGAGGATAACAAAGGCTACCAATCTATTTCTCCAATTTTAATGAAGCAGGTAAATGCCAATAAGGTTAGCTATACTGCAGAAGCCATTCCCAATACCATTGTTATTAATATGGAAAAGGATAAGTTCTTCATTGAAGCAGCACAGCAACTGGATACAGACGCAATAAAAGAGCGTTTACTGAAAGACCTTGCATACGAGCAGAACTTCCTTGCATCGGTAATTAAAAAACTAAGCAACGAAAAATTTGTTCAGAATGCAAAGCCTGAAATCATTGCATTGGAAAGAAAAAAGCAGGCAGATGCAGAAGCCAGAATGAAAACCATTGAAGAAAGCCTGAAATCATTGGCATGATCAGAATAGCCACTTTAGATGACATTCCTGTTATTCAGCAAATAGCTTATAACACCTGGCCCTCAACTTATGGCGACATCATATCAGAGGAGCAAATTCGATATATGCTCGACTTGATGTACAGCACGGAATCCCTGGTGCAGCAAATGAGTAAGGGACATCAGTTCTTTTTATCTGAGTCAGAAAAGAATGGGAATGCTATAATGGGTTTTGCTTCCGTTTCCAATGAGGGCGACGGTATATTTAAGTTGAATAAATTGTATGTATTACCCACTGCGCACAAAACGGGTACTGGCAAAGCTTTACTAAATACAGTTAAAGCATTTGCCATACAAAATGGAGGCAAAGAACTTATTCTTCAGGTTAACAAACAAAACCCAGCCATTGCTTTTTATAAAAGCCAGGGGTTGAGCATCAAGAGCGAAAATATCTTTGAATTGGATCACGGATTTGTGATGGATGATTACGAAATGAGTTTACAGCTGCCTTAGAAACAGTTCAACTCTTTACATCCGCGCAATTACTATTTATGTACCGCAATAGGTTGCATAAAATCCGTCTCCGTTTACAGGTGGTTCCATAAATGCACTGTAATCACCTACCGGTTTATAAGGGCACTGAACCCATTGCAAAAGTTGGTTAAATTTAGCCCGGTCATTGTGCATTACCACTGCATCAAGTGCTTCTTCTACGCGATGGTTTCGCGGAATAATAACCGGATTTTTGTGAAACATAATTTCGGTTGCCTTTTCATTGTTAATACCAGCAGCCAATAAAAGTGAACTTCTTTTTTCCAACCAGTTTGTAAAAGTCAAGCCTGAATAAATTCCTTCGCACTGTAATGCTCCTTGAATGGTTAAAAAGGTATTGGTATAATCTGCCTGTTCCTTCTGCATCCATTGCATGAGTTCTTTCAGCAAATCAATTACCTCGTTGGAAATATTGTTTTCATCAAATCCGATTTTTGCAGCCATGGTGGCTGTATACAATTGTGTATACAAAGAAGGAAATTGATTCAAAACTTCTGTTGCCATTTTCACTGCTGTATCTGTATCGGAATGAATAATAGGAAGCAATGCATTGGCCAGACAACTCAGGTTCCAGTGCGCAATATTGGGCTGATTGCCAAATGCATAACGACCGTTGGTATCAATGGAGCTAAAGGCTTTGGTGGAATCATAACTGTTCAGAAAAGCACAGGGTCCGTAATCAAAAGTTTCCCCCGCAATCGACATATTGTCGGTATTCATCACCCCATGAATAAAGCCAACCCGCATCCACTCTGCAATCAAACGAGCCTGTTGCTGCAATACCTGCTCTAATAAAGTCAAAGCTGCATTCTGCTGAATCTCCACAGCAGGGTAATGTCTGTTGAGGGTGTATTTTGTCAAGCTCTCGAGGTCTTCGGTTTTCAGATACTGGCGTGCATACTCAAAAGTACCTACGCGAATATGACTTTTCATGATGCGCGTCAACACTGCACCTGCTTGTATTTCTTCTCTGAAAACCTTATCTCCTGTTGTAACAACTGCAAGACTTCTGGAACTGGAAATACCAAGTCCATGCATGGCTTCGCTGATTAAGTATTCTCTTAGCATGGCACGTAAGGTTGCCCGTCCATCTCCTCTTCGGGAATAAGGGGTTGGCCCCGCTCCCTTCAACTGAACATCCCATCTTTGGCCATCAGGACTTATATGTTCTCCCAATAGAATTGCTCTTCCATCTCCCAACATGGTGAAATAACCAAACTGATGTCCGGCATAAGCCTGTGCAATAGAGATTGAACCTTCAGCTAATTTATTCCCGCTTAATATACCTGCAAGCAAAGAATCATTTTCATCCGCTTGAATTCCCAACTTTATGGCCAGAGGTTGATTGAACAAAAGCAATGCCGGAGCCGCTACAGGTGTGGGCAACACTTTCTTAAAAAATGCATCTCCAAGCGACTGATAACTATGATTGAATTGAAATACGGAATCCAAGAACAATATTTTTTACAAAAATAACCAATCAATGCACCAATACATGTGTTTGTTTAATAACACCCATCACAAAAACCGATTGTACATGTCCTATATTTTCTGCCTGAGATAATTTATTCACGTGAAAATGATAATAGTCATCCATGCTTTCGGCCACCACTTTCAACATAAAGTCAAATTCACCTGAAATATTGTAACACTCAATTACTTCATGCATTTCCTGTATACGCTTGATGAATTTTCCCCCGGCAATCTTATCGTGCTGCTTTAAGGAAACATAACATATCACCATCAGTCCTTTCTTTACTTTGGTATGATCCACTAATGTGGCATACTGTTTAATTACACCCGCTTCTTCCATTCTTTTAATTCGCTCATGAACGGGCGTAGTGCTCAGGTGAACCTGATCGGCTATTTCCTTAACTGTTGCCCTTGCATTGTGCTGAAGTAATTTTAGAATGGCCAGATCTTTGGCATCCAATGAAAAAGAAACAGTGGATTCGGCTTTTTTAAGGACTTTAGGCATGTTATTCTGCTATTATATACTGCAAATTAACTAATAAATAGATATTTATTCTATTCTTATAAATAATTATGCGCTTTTATTCTTTAAAATTAGCTTTGCAACCAATAAAATTCTATTATGTCTACATTAACATCTACCATTGACTTCAGCCTTCCTTACAAAGTGGCTGATATTAGCCTAGCTGATTGGGGTCGCAAGGAAATCCGTTTAGCTGAAGCTGAAATGCCGGGTCTTATGGCATTGCGTGAAGAATACGGCGCTTCTCAACCTCTAAAAGGTGCAAGAGTTGCAGGATGCCTTCACATGACCATTCAGACCGCAGTTCTAATTGAAACTTTAGTGGCATTAGGTGCCGAAGTAAAATGGAGTTCTTGTAATATCTTCTCTACACAGGATCAGGCTGCTGCTGCTATTGCTGCTGCAGGTATTGGTGTATTTGCGTGGAAAGGTCAGACACAGGAAGAAGCTGACTGGTGTATTGAGCAAACTTTGTTCTTCGGCGGCGCTGATCGTCCTTTGAATATGATTCTGGATGATGGAGGAGACTTAACCAATATGGTTTTTGACAAGTACCCTGAATTGATTGCCAATATCAAGGGGCTTTCTGAAGAAACCACTACCGGGGTTCACCGTTTATACGAGCGTATGGCTAAGGGCACTTTGCCTATTCCTGCCATTAACGTAAACGATTCTGTAACCAAATCTAAGTTTGATAACAAATACGGTTGTCAGGAGTCTTTAGTTGACGCAATCCGTCGTGCTACTGATGTAATGATGGCTGGTAAAGTTGCTGTTGTAGGTGGTTATGGTGACGTTGGTAAAGGTTCTGCGCTTTCTTTGCGTGGTGCTGGTTGCCGTGTAATTGTAACTGAAATTGATCCAATCTGTGCTTTGCAGGCAGCTATGGATGGATTTGAAGTGAAGCCAATGGCGATTGCTGTTACTGAAGCGGATATCATCGTAACTGCTTCAGGTTGCAGAGACCTTATTACAGAAAAGCATTTCCGTTTAATGAAGGATAAAGCGATTGTATGTAATATCGGACACTTCGATATCGAAATTGATATGGCATGGTTAAATGCAAACTATGGTCATACAAAAGATACCATTAAGCCTCAGGTTGATTTATACAATATTGAAGGTAAAGACGTAATTGTATTGGCTGAAGGTCGTTTGGTTAACCTTGGATGTGCAACGGGTCACCCTTCATTTGTGATGAGTAACTCTTTCTCTAACCAGACTTTGGCTCAGATTGAATTGTGGCAGAACCACAAGAACTACGAGAACAAAGTTTACGTTCTTCCTAAGCACCTGGATGAGAAAGTTGCCCGTTTACACCTTGCAAAAGTAGGTGCCCAGTTAGACGAATTAACAGACGAGCAGGCTGCATACTTAGGTATCAGCAAGAATGGTCCGTTCAAGTCTGATATGTACCGTTACTAATTGAATCTGCAGACAAAATCTGTATCATATAAAAAGGCTCCACTTGGAGCCTTTTTTATTTTCCTATTGAGTTAACAGGAGTATGCAACCCAGTGCATTTATGACAATTATCATTTTTAAAGGCATATTTTCTTGAATTAAATTTTTTAATATTGTGTACCCCTCAACCAAAATGAAAATCAGGCTATCAATGAAAAAAAATTCTTTCATTTCCGCATTATTGGTTGTGCTTATCATCTGGGGATGCAAACAGCCCGCCCCCCAAAAAGACTGGAGTACAAAAGGAAGTTTTATAGACTCTAATATCAGTTTAATCAGCAAGCAACAAGTGACAGATAAAAGGGAAGAAAGCTTTTTTATTGACTCACTGGTTAAGCAAATGAAACTGACTGACGAGCAAAAAAGTCACTACTACCGGTATAAATCATCTTATTATTGTTATTATCTGCAAAACGGCGATTCTGCTATTTTATATGCGGATTCGGTATTATTACTATTGAAAAAGCTTTCTCCTGAAAAATATCCTAATGCTTTTGCAATGGCCTATTACACAAAGGGTGATGCTTTATATGCCAGCAATCTTTTCAATGAAGCTTATACTTTTTATTACAAAGCAAGGCAGTTCAAATCTACACAAACCGACTTTTGCTCTCAGAAGGAATACAATTATAGGCTGGGAATGATCCTTTATAAACAGAAAAAATTCAAAGAAGCTGCTTTCAGTTTTAGAAGAAGTCTTGAAGATGCTGAAAGATGTGAAAAAGGAAAAGAATATGCAAGTTATTACCGAAAACAGGAGTTGATGAATAATATTGCCCTTAGCTTCTATATGCAGGGGAATTTTGACAGTGCAAGCATCTACTATAACAAAGCATTGGATTTCATTAGTAAACACCAACAGCAGGACACATCTACACAGTTTTACGATGAAATGGCAAAAGGTGTTTTATATGGAAATATGGGAGATGTATATCGTAAAAAAGGGAATCTGAAAGAAGCCGAGAACCTCTATAAAAAGAGTATTCAGATCAATTTCAAAAAAGGTGGGGAAACCATGGATGCACAGCATAGTTATTTAAAACTGGCTGAATTGTATCAGGAGACAGAAAGAATAACTGATCTGGAAAATGGCCTAAAAGAAATCAGATTGTCTCTAAACAAAACACCCAATCCAAAGGTAGAGATAAAATGGCATAAGCTTTCCTGGAAATATTATGAATTGATTGACGATCCTAACAATGCTTACTATCATTTATCAAAATACCAGCACTTATTTGAAGAAGAGGAAAAGCTGAATAAAAAAATAATACGAAGTTGATATAAATAAACAGCTGGAACTGCTGGAGCAGGAAAATCAGTTACAGATTGCCAGACAGGAAAATGAAATTTCACGGGCTTACTTATTAATGTCTCTTGCTGTATTATCCTTCATCATATTACTTAGTATTGTTTTGGCAAGGAACTGGCTTTTATCGAAAAAGCACATTAAAAAGCTAAAAGAATTGAATGAAACCGTTCATTCCCAGAATGAACAATTGGAAATTGCAATGAGTGCATTGCAAAAAACACTGGGCGAGAAAGACAGTATCCTCAAACTGGTAGCACACGACTTAAGAACACCCGTAGCTTCCATCCCTACCATGGTAGAAATTATCATGACAGAGGAAAATGAGGATCAGAAAAAAGAATACCTTGAAATGATTAAATCTGCCTGCAACAGCTCTCTGACACTGATTTCAGAAATCATGGCTACGGCGGATATTTCCACCAGCAATATAGAAAAAGAACCTACTTTACTTAATGAGTTTATTACTGACTGTGCTGCTATTCTGGATTTAAAGGTGAAAGAAAAAAATCAGCAGTTAACTGTTCATTATCTAGAACAAGATATAAGTGTTCCTTTGAATCCTGAAAAAATGAAAAGAGTGGTATTTAATCTGGTAACCAACTCAGTTAAATTCAGCAAGAGGGATACCGCAATTTCACTTTCGTTGAGCGTGAAAGAAAATCATGCCATCATAGAAATTACTGATGAAGGTATTGGCATACCGGAAAAGCTTCTTCCGGAAATATTCAACATATCAAAATCAGGAAAAAGAAAAGGAACCGAAGGTGAAAAGTCGTATGGCCTGGGATTAAATATCTGTAAGAAAATTGTGGAAGCCCACTCTGGTAAAATCAGCTTAATAAGCAAAGAAGGAAAGGGCAGCACATTCACAGTTGCACTACCCTTATCCTGAATCTTATTGGGTTAACATAGCATACAATTCATCCTTTAATTGTAATCTTTGTTTACGCAGTTGGGTCAATGTTTCATCTGATGAATTTTCAGCTCCAGATTCAATTCTGTAAACCGAATGATTAACTTCATCGTATTCATCTGCCAGTTTTTTAAAATGTGCATTCTCTACTTTTAATTCTGAGATGCGGGCATCCATACCAGGGAATTCATGATGCAAATCGTGTTTTTCCATATTGTTGTAATTTTATACATTAAAGTTAGCTTACGCATCCTAGTTGAAAAATGATTAAAATCAGGAATTTATTTAAATACACTGCACTCTTATTGATCCTGTCTTTTTTAGCAGGTGCATCTTCCGCACTATTTTTATACGCGCTCGATTTTGTAACTGATTTAAGGGAAGGGAATCAATGGCTTATATGTTTATTGCCCCTTGGAGGTATATTAATTGTTTTCTTATACGAATCGTTAAGCCCTGAATCCGAAAAAGGCAACAAATGGATAATGGCCAGAATCAAAATGCAGAAAGGAAAACCCATTTCACTGTTGCTGGCTCCTCTTGTTTTTACAGGTACACTGATTACTCATTTGCTGGGTGGATCAGCAGGAAGAGAAGGTACTGCCCTTCAGCTATCCACTTCACTTTCCTCTCCTTTCTTTAGCTTATTCAAATTATCTCAGAAAGAAGAAACCATTTTTCTTCGGTCTGCTGTTGCTGCTGGTTTTGGATCTGTTTTTGGAACTCCTTTGGCTGGAATTATCTTTGCCTTTGAATGGGAATCTTTCAGGCCCAGAAAATGGGTGGATATACTTCCTGTGATTCTTTCTTCATTTCTGGCCGATTGGATAACCAGAAACCTGGGCATTGTGCACACAAATTATTCAATCCCTATCAACTTCAGGTCCCCATCCAATCCGCTGTTCTGGACCATCATTGCCGCCCTCATTTTTGGATTAACAGCCAGGCTTTTTAAATACCTGATGAAGAATGCAGCAGAACAGAACAAAAAATGGCTGCCCAATAAATTCTTACGTGTAGTTTTTGGAGGTGTGATTGTGTCGGGCTTTCTGCTATTTAGCCCTTTTATGGAATTAGCTGGTTTGGGAATCCCGGCCATTACTGATGGATTCAGCAATGCTGCTCCACCCTATTTTTTTCTGCTGAAAATAATACTAACCGTTATAACCCTGCAATCGGGATTCAAGGGAGGAGAAGTAACTCCACTCTTTTTTATTGGTGCAACCCTGGGTAGTGCCTTAAGTGTTTTTATCCCACTATCACCAGCGTTCCTTGCAGGAATGGGAATGGTGGCGGTATTTGGAGCAGCAGCTAAATCACCCATCACTGCTACCCTTTTAGCTGGTGAATTATTTGGTTTTAATTTTTTGCCCTTTGCGTTGTTAATATCCCTAATTTCAGATAAAACAGCTGGAAAAAATTCTATATATCAATTGAATGGAAATGAATTGGCAACCGCATGATTTAAGAAACGAAAAAGTATGTCTGATTCCACTAAAGGAAGATGATTTTGAAGAGTTATATGCCGTAGCTTCCGACTCGCTTATATGGGAACAGCATCCCAATAAAAACAGGTACCAGCGCCCGGTGTTTCTCAATTTTTTTGAAGGGGCTATACAGTCTAAGGGAGCGTTCATCATCAGAGATGCTTATACAATGGAAGCCATTGGAAGCAGCAGATTTTGCAATTACAACCAGGCTGCAAACCAGATTGAAATTGGGTACACTTTTTTTGCAAGAAAATGCTGGGGAAAATTATACAACAAAGCAGTTAAGGATTTAATGATTAACTATGCATTACAAATGGTAAACAGCGTTCATTTTTTTGTTGGTGCAGAAAATTTACGTTCACAAAAAGCGATGGAAAAACTGGGAGCCATAAAAATCAGAGAGTTGGTAATGCCTTATTATGGAGAACCAGACCGTTTAAATTTTGAATATGAAATTAAAAAGACAAGCCCAGGCTAAAACACTAAGGGATTTCAGAAAAATTCACCGGATTACGGGTGTCTTGTTGTTTGCCTTTTTCTTCATTGTAGGTCTCAGCGGGATTTTATTGGGTTGGAAAAAAAACAGCGGGGGGCTCATCATGGCTGACACATATAAAGGACAGTCAGCTAATTTAGCCGATTGGATTAGCCTGGATAGTTTACATAAAAACGCTTGTAATTATTTAAAAGACTCAGTTTCGCCTACTCTTTCAACTGAAGTTGACAGAATTGACATTAGAAAGGACAAAGGCATGGTAAAATTCACTTTCAAAGATCATTTTACGGGACTCCAATTAGATGGAAAATCTGGCAAGCTGTTATTCATTGAACAAAGAAGAGCCGACTACATAGAAAAAATACACGATGGTTCTATTATTGATTATTATTTAGGTTGGGATGGCTATTTTAAACTATTCTATACTTTAATCATGGGACTGGCATTGATCATTTTTACCATAACTGGTTTCTGGTTATGGTATGGGCCTAAATTGATGCGCAATAAATAATGCATAATGAGTAGTACTGAATTTTGGATGCTGGTTGCAGGGCTTGGCCTCTTTCTATATGGGATGTCGCATTTGGAAGAAGCTTTAAAGCAAATGGAAGGGCGTTCTTTTAAATTATTCCTGCAAAAAAATACCAAACAGAAACTAAGGGCCATTTTTAGCGGAACCTTAGTAACAGCATTGCTGCAAAGCAGTTCAATTGTAAACCTGATGGTGCTGTCATTGGTAGGTGCGGGAATTTTGACCATGAGAAATGCAATGGCCGTTGTACTGGGAGCCAATATTGGAGGCACTTTCAATAGCTGGCTGGTGGCTTTACTGGGTTTTAAGGTTGAATTGAATAGCATAACTTTTCCATTGATTGGATTATCAGGGATTGGTCTCATTATTTTCAGTAAGAAAAAAAATCTGAGCAGAGTCGCGCTATTTTTCATGGGTATTGGTATGCTGTTTCTGGGATTGCAATTCATGAAGGAGAGCATGGATTCACTAATGAAAGAATTTGATTTTACGCCATATCTTGCTTATCCCAGCATTGTCTTTTTGTTAATTGGATTTGGCATAACAGCTGTGGTGCAAACGAGTTCTGCAACTGTAGTTGTAGTGCTTACAGCATTATACTCTCAGATTATCCCCATAGAAACTGCCATTGCAGTAGTACTTGGTGCAGAACTGGGAACCACAGTAAAGCTTATCCTGGGTGCCATTGGCGGTAATGCAGCTAAAAAGAGAGTTGCACTTGGAAACAGTTTATTCAATGTACTAACTTCTGCAGGTGGCTTTATTTTTATACAGCCCATCATTGCCTTGATTGCAAAAATGGGAATCAAAGATCCCATCCTCATATTGGTAGCTTTCCAGACATTCATCAATATTGTAGGTGTAATTATCATTTATTTTTTCCTGAATCCCTATGGGGATTTTCTGGACAAACAATTCAAAGAAATTAAAAAAACCTATACTACTTACCTGCAGAACGCAAGCATTGAGATACCTTCTACAGTAACAGATATGATTAAAAAAGAAGTGGAAACTTATCTATACAAGGCAATGGCCTTTAACCTAAGTAGCTTCCAATTAAAACCCACCTGGATTCATTCCTATCAAAATGAATTACCCCTGATGGATGCTTATCAGTTACTAAAAGAAACAGAAGGTGAAATACTGGCATACTATGCCAAAACCATTCCCCAACTTACAGAATCAGAAGAAATAAAACCTATCCATCTACTCATGGAATCATTAAGGAATGCCATGTATTCGGCCAAGTGCATGAAAGATATCTATGCCGATAAAACGGATTTCAGCAATTCTACTAATGAAATTAAATATGAACTGTATCATGAATTACAGGCTTCTCTGAATGCATTTTACTTTGAACTTCATCAAGCCTTAAATCTTGACAATGAAAATAATACATCACTGAAACTGGATGAATTTACTGAACAAACCAAAAAAGGGTTCAATGAAAGAATTGAGCATTATTATTTTCATGCCGGACAAAATAGCCTGAAAGAAAAAGATATATCTACCTTATTTAACCTGAACAGGGAAATATATTCCTCCTGTAAAGCCATTGCTTTGGCTGTTGAGCAATATAAAGAAGCTTAACTCATATAATTGCCGCTAAAAAGAAGAGGAATCCCAAACGGACTCCTCTTCTTTTTTGAATATGGTCTAAATTTTACATTGCAGCTATGCTGGCAATTACAAATTTACAAAATCTATAAATTCCCTCTTAAATCCTGTTCTCTTTCCAATGCTTCAAACAGTGCCTTGAAATTTCCCTTTCCGAAACTCTTTGCTCCTTTGCGCTGAATAATTTCAAAGAACAAAGTTGGCCTATCTTCAACTGGTTTACTGAAAATCTGCAACAAATAACCTTCATCGTCTCTGTCTACGAGTATACCCAACTCTTTTAAAGGAGCAATGTCTTCATCAATTTTGCCCACTCTTTCCAATAGTTCATCATAATATGAAGCGGGCACTTTCAGGAACTCAATGCCCCTATTCTGCAATTCAGTTACTGTAGCAACAATGTCATTGGTTGCCAATGCAACGTGCTGACATCCTTCCCCGTCATAGAAATCAAGGTATTCTTCTACCTGCGACTTTTTCTTTCCTTCAGCTGGTTCATTAATGGGAAATTTCACAAAACCGTTCCCATTACTCATCACCTTGCTCATCAGGGCAGAATACTCAGTAGAAATATCATTGTCATCAAAACTCAGAATATTCCTGAAACCAAGCACGTTTTCATAAAACGCCACCCATTTATTCATTTGATTCCAACCCACATTGCCTACACAATGATCTACGTATAAAAGACCAGTGCTGGTTGGATTATAAGATGAATTCCAGGCAACATAACCAGGCAGGAAAACACCATTATAGTTTTTTCTTTCTATAAATAAATGAACAGTATCTCCATATGTATGGATACCACTTACTACTGCTTCCCCGCTCTCATCACTATACTTAATTGGTTCCATTGCAGAAACCGCCCCTCTGCTGGTGGTCTGAAACCATGCATCTGCGGCATCATCTACCATTAATGCCAGGTGTTTAACACCATCCCCGTGTTTATAAATATGATCAGCAACAGGATTATTGGCACGAAGCGGGGTGGTAAAAACAAATGTCAGTTTGTTTTGCCTCACTACATAGCTGGCTTTGTCTTTTATACCAGTTTCCGGTCCGGCATAGGCCAAACTTTGAAACCCAAAAGCAGTCTTGTAAAAATGAGCAGCCTGCTTGGCATTGCCCACATAAAACTCAACAAAATCGGTACCATGCAAAGGCAAAAAATCGCCTTCTTTCATTACTGGGTTTACCGGCATAGCAGAAATTGTATTCATACAGTTGATATTATGATTAAAAATAAAATTTCAGAAAGAGGGTTGCGCTTTTGAGCGCGGACAGTAATCAATTAAACAAAGAGTTTAATTGATTAAAGCAAAGCTATTGTTCAAAAACTGATTGTTAATGCTTCAATCAGCAGATTATAGGCAACGCGTAAATCGCTGAATCGCTTATGAGGATAATCGGGTAACATACCTGCAAATTTAACTATCTTTACCTAATGAAAGTTGGAATTCTGGGAGGAGGCCAATTAGGCCGAATGTTATTGCAGGCAGCTGCCAATTATACCGTTGAAACCCATGTTTTGGAAAACGATGAACATTGTCCTGCTGCTCATCTTTGTCATCATTTTACCAAGGGAGATATTACCGATTTTGATACTGTATACCGGTTTGGGAAAGGATTGGATGCCATCACCATAGAAATTGAGGCAGTGAATGTAGATGCATTGGAAAAATTACAGGCAGAAGGTGTCCGGGTTTATCCTCATCCCTCGGCTATCAGAATAATAAAGAATAAAATTGTTCAGAAAGAATTTTACAAAGACAACGGGATACCCAGTTCCGGGTTTAGGGTAACAAATTCAAAATCCGAAGTACTGGACCATTTGGATTTTTTGCCAGCTGTACATAAAATTGGGGAAGGAGGCTATGATGGAAAGGGCGTTCAGATAATCAACGACCATTTTGATGCAGATAAAGCATTTGATGCGCCCAGTGTATTAGAGAAAAAAGTGCGGATTAAAAAAGAAATTGCCATGATTGTGGCCATGAACGACAAGGGAGAAACCGCCTTGTTTCCTGCTTCTGAAATGATGGTTAATCCTGTTTTGAATTTACTCGACTATCAGGTAAGCCCGGCCTTAATTCCTGACAAAGTGCTTTGGGTAGTGGAAGCAGTTGCCATTAAGCTGGTGAAATCTTTGAACAGCCCGGGCCTGTTCGCAGTTGAAATGTTTATTGATGAAAAAGATGAAGTTTGGGTGAATGAAACAGCTCCGCGGGTTCATAATAGCGGACATCATACCATTGAAGCCAATTATTGCAGTCAATACGATATGCTGTGGCGAATTATGTTACAATTTCCCCTTGGCAACACAGATGCCATTTTACCCGCGGCCATTATTAATATAATTGGTGCAGAGGGCCATAGTGGAAATGCAGTTTACGAAGGCCTGAACGAGGTTTTAACAATTGAAAATGCATTTGTACATCTTTATGGTAAATCCATTACCAAACCCGGCAGAAAAATGGGACATGTTACAGTAATGCACAAAGACTACCAGGACCTAACTCACAAGGCCAACAAAATAAAGAACCTACTAAGGGTAATCAGCGGTTAGCTTTTTTTGGTATTGAGCGGTTTTAAAAAACCTATCCCAATCAAACTTTTGGTCTGTAATCCCGGCGATTGTTTGGAAGGTCCGAACAATCTTACATCATCGTCGTATATTAAGTCTAAACTATACGTAGCTGAAAAGAATTTATTAATCTTGAAAGAAAAGAGATTGGTCATGAAAAGATCTACATTCTGGGGACGGTTTTGATAATTAGAGAACAAGTCCATCTTACCCTTGTATGTAATATTTTTAGCAATCTCATTGCTGTAATTCAATGTTATAAACGCACCAATCTGATTGAAAGATCCGGCTCCCGGCGGCACCCCATAGCCCCCGCGCTGAGACAATGCTTTGTTGGCAAGTACAATCCATCTGGAAGTAATAGGAGAAATAAAGACGGACAAGTATGGGTCTGGTTTATAATCAAAACCCGCAGACAGAATGATATATGCTGGTGATAATAATGAAGAAGTAAAAGTGGGGATATTATTATTGAAAGTGTAACCGTCAAAAAACTGGGATCTGAAATTTATAAGGGTAGAAACATACCATTTTCCGGATGAATCCATCTTATAACCATATTTACTTAGATAATCTATACGATCATCGTTTTTTCGACTACCCAGACTGGTACTTTGAATATAACCCAGATTAATATCTACTGAATTGTCCCAGAAATGACGCTTCTGTTTGTACAGAATATAATAATTCATGTACCCATTGGCAGACAGGGAGAAATTATCCCCACCAGCAGCCCAGTTACTTAATGAGCCCTGGGCCAAATTAAAGCTGAACAGCCCTCCTCTCTTCCATTTCCAGCCTGTTGTGTCATTATCCTTTTTTATTGTTCGATTGATCTCTCTTTTTAAGGCCTGAACCACATTATCCTGCCCTCTCACAATAAATCCGGTTGTTAACAAAAGGGTTAACCACAGGAAAAATATTCTCATGTGTGCTTATTTCTGTTTCAAATATAATAAACCCCTGCTATTTTAGTGGATTTAACGCTGACAAACTGACATAAACAAGGGAATAATTGTACATTTGTATCTTAATTAACAAAGAATGGAACTGGTGGAATTAATGAATAAAACACACGATGAATCCAGACAGGGAGAGGCATTTCAGGCGACTGAATCTCCGGTTGATTTTCATAAAAAATTTTATATAGAAAGCTATGGATGTGCTATGAACTTTTCGGATAGCGAAGTAGTAGCAGCCATCTTACAGGAAAACCAGTTCAGTGCTACGTCTCAGTTTGAACAGGCCGACCTGGTTTTAATTAATACTTGCTCTATCAGAGAAAAAGCAGAACTGACCATCAGAAAAAGACTGACTGAATTCAGGAAGGTAAAACAAAGTCGTCCTGGTATGCTCATTGGGGTGTTGGGATGCATGGCAGAGAGACTAAAATCACAGTTGCTGGAACAGGAAAAACTGGTAGACCTGGTGATTGGACCTGACGCTTACCGATCTTTGCCTGCATTAATTGAGGAGGCAAGTTCAGGACAAAAGGGGGTAAATGTTTTGCTGAGCAGAGATGAGACATACGGAGACATCTCGCCGGTTCGTTTAAACAGCAATGGTATCACTGCATTTGTTTCTATTACCAGAGGCTGTAACAATATGTGTAGCTTCTGTGTGGTTCCTTTTACAAGGGGAAGAGAGAGAAGCAGATCTGCGCATTCCATTATACAGGAAATACAACAGCTGGTAGATAACGGGTACAAAGAAGTTACTTTATTGGGTCAGAACGTTGATAGTTACTACTGGAAAGATGAAGTAACCGGGCAAATGGTAACTTTTGCCAATCTGCTAGAAATGGCTGCCCTGGTTAGCCCCGATTTAAGAATTCGCTTCAGCACTTCACATCCCAAAGACATTACAGATGATGTATTGATGACCATGGCTAAATATGAAAATATTTGCAAGTGCATTCATTTACCAGTTCAGAGTGGAAGTACCAGACTGCTTCAGTTAATGAACAGAACCTACTCCAGAGAATGGTATTTGTCTAAAGTAGACAGAATAAGAGAATTATTGCCAGACTGCGGTATTACTTCGGATATGATAGCTGGGTTCTGCACTGAGACTGAAGAAGATCACCAGGACACATTAAGTCTGATGGATTATTGTGGTTTTGATATGAGTTATATGTACTTCTATAGTGAGCGTCCGGGAACTTTGGCTGCCAGAAGATTTAAAGATGATATTCCGCTGGATATAAAGAAAAGAAGGTTACAGGAAATTGTTGACAAACAAGGGGAACTTTCAACCCGAAATAATCAACGGGATATTGGAAAGACATTTAAAATACTCATTGAAACCGACTCTAAAAGGGATAACAATGACTGGACAGGAAGAACCAGTCAGAACAAAATAACTGTGTTCCCAAAATCGAGCAGCCTGCAAAAACCAGGTGATTATGTCTGGGTTAAAATTACAGATTGCACAAGGGCTACCCTTTTGGGAAAAATAGTTGATCATCCATAAACCAATATAAATGGATTTACAAAGTATTAAAAACAGGTTTGGCATTATAGGCAATTCTACTGCACTAAATCATGCATTGAATACAGCAGTGCAGGTAGCTGCCACCGATTTAACTGTGCTAATTGTTGGGGAAAGCGGAGTTGGTAAGGAAGTATTTTCTCAAATTATACACTCACTTTCCTCGCGCAAGCATAACCCTTTTATAGCGGTTAACTGCGGAGCTATTCCTGAAGGCACTATCGACTCTGAATTATTCGGTCACGAAAAAGGCGCATTTACGGGGGCTGTTGATAGCAGGAAAGGTTATTTTGAAACCGTGAACGGAGGCACCCTTTTTATGGATGAAATTGGTGAAATGCCATTGGGCACACAGGCAAGACTGCTACGTGTGCTGGAGACCGGAGAATTCATCAGAGTGGGTAGTTCCAAAGTACAGAAAACAGATGTAAGGGTTATTGCAGCAACCAACCGCGAGCTCTTAGACTTTACACAGAAAGGGAAATTCAGAGAAGATCTATATTATAGATTGAGTACGGTGCCTATTCGCGTTTCATCATTAAGAGACCGTAAGGAAGATATTCTTTTGCTCTTTAGAAAGTTTGCTGTTGATTTTGCAGAAAGATATAAAACCAGTCCGGTTCAGCTGGATGAAGATGCAAAGCAAATGCTAATCAACTATCCTTGGCCAGGTAATATAAGAGAACTTAAAAATATTGCTGAGCAAATATCTGTACTAAGCCAGTCGAATACAGTAAATGCCAGAGAAATGAGCTTATTTCTTCCGGATAAAAAAGAAAACAGAATGCCAATGATTGCAGGGGCACCTGCATCCGGAGAATTTGCCAATGAGAGGGAAATATTATACAAGCTGTTTTTCGACATGAAAAAAGATGTAACGGAATTAAAAAAGATGTTTGTAGAAATATTACAGAACCCTTCACTGGCAGGGGCTGCAGCTACTTTTACCAAAGATTCTATACTGAATGATTATTCTCCTGCGGTTAATGAAGTCCCGGTAATTAATACCGTTACAGCTCCGGGTAATAGCAGCAATAATTTATTACCTGCACAGCATTCAGTTACTTCTTCGCCTGTAATTCTACACGACGATGCCATTCAAATGCATGAAGAAGTAGAGGAATCACTCAATATCATGGACAAGGAAAAAGAATTAATTGTAAAAGCACTGAAAAAACACAGAGGGAAACGTAAAGATGCATCTATAGATCTTGGAATCAGCGAAAGAACTTTATACAGAAAATTAAAAGAATATGATATTGACGAATAAATTAAAACATAGCTTCCTTACTATAACCGCATGCTTGGTAGTTTTACTACAAGGATGCTTTGTTTATAAATTCAATGATGCTGTAATTCCTGCTAATGTAAAAACAGTAAAAATTGGCTTTATAGACAACAGGGCTCGTTATGTGAATCCACAACTGAGTCCTAAATTAACTGATAAACTGCAAGCCAAGATTACCAGTCAAACTAAATTAACCAGAACCAATAATGATGATGCAGACTATGTAATTAATGGTAGCATTACCAACTACGACCCCAGCCAGACTGTAGGGGTTTCGGCACAGCAGGCCAGCACCAACCGTTTAACAGTTACCGTTCATATTATTCTTAGAAAAACACTCGATAACAAAGTAGAGGAATTTGATGTAAGCCGAAGTTTCGACTTTTCAGCCAATTTAACTTTGCAACAGGCAGAAGGCCAGCTACTAGATGAGGTAATTCGGAATATCACTGACGAAATCTTCAACCGAATATTTAATAACTGGTAATTGATAGAATTGTATCTTTATTCTTTATGAAATTTACGCAGGAAAAAGCACTGATGCACTTGACCGGGAATTCCGATTTGTCCTCCACCAAAATGGAAGTCATAGAAAAATTGGTGCATGAATATCCATTTTTTTCTCCGGGTCAATACCTGTTTGCAGCCAAATTAAAAAAGGAAGATCATCCTTTGGTGGGTTCTCAAGCTATGCGAACCGCCCTGTATTTCACGAATCCTCACTGGCTTCAGTTTCAACTGGAAGCACTTAGGATCCCGGAATAGATCAGGCACCCAAGCAGGAACTCGATACTGCATTGTTAAGATCAATCAGACAGAAAGATCTGGAGTGGGATGAAATGATTAATCTGCCCAAGATTGAAGAAACACTGGAAGATGCAGAAAAATCTTTTGTTGCACCTGAACTGCCTAATCCGGATATTTCAATTCCAACGATTGAATCAGTAAGAGAATTGATGAAAGGAATAGAGCCTTTGGATAAACCAGGTACCATTATTCCGGTTATCCGTGAGAATTCGCCTTCTGAAACTGTGGATTATACTTTGCCGGATGTTCCGGTTTCTGAAACATTTGATCCGGTTTTCAGCGCGCTGAATCAGCCAGACCAAGAGCCTCCTGTTACTGCTTCGGTTCCTGCTCCCCCAACCCCACTGTTACCTGAACAGGAATACAGCGATGAAGAGGACAGTAGCAAAATACAACATCCTGACCAGGACAAAAGTGATGCTAAAATAGCAAGCATCCTGTCCAGTCAACTTGCGGAATTTAAAAAACCCATAGAAAACAACAGTGAATTAACCATTGAACCTGTTCAGGACAAGCTGCATACCATAGATTACTTTGCATCACAAGGTATTCAGATAGATCTGAGTAAAATACCTCAGGATAAACTAACCACCAAACTCAGACGTTTTACCGATTGGCTTAAGGATATGAAAAATCATCATCCCAATCCGGAAGACCTAGGAACTTCACCTGAGCAAGAGAAAAAAGTGGCGGAAACGGCCTTGGTTTCCAATGAATCCAAAGAAATTCTGACAGAAACAATGGCTGAGGTTCTGGCTAAACAAGGCCAGATAGACAAGGCAATTCAGCTTTATATTAAATTAAGTTTCTCAAATCCTGAAAAAACCGCTTATTTTGCAGACAAAATTCAACAATTAAAAGGTATTTAAAATGATTTATCTGTTTTTGGTTCTGATTGTAATAGCTGCGGTTGGTCTTGGTTTTATGGTATTAATCCAAAATCCTAAGGGAGGTGGTCTCGCTGGAAATGTAGGCGGTATCAGCAACCAATTGATGGGAGTTAAACAAACTACCGATGTATTGGAAAAAGGCACCTGGATTTTCGCGGGCATTATTGCTGTTTTGGCTTTGTTTTCTACGCTGTTCTTAAAAGGCGGAGGCAATGACGTAAATACAGAAGTCTTACAGAAAATCAACACTACAACTACCGCACCTGCCCCTGCAAATAACCAGGCTGCACCAGCCGCTACTTTGCCAGCTGCAAACGATACCAGCAAGAAATAATTCGTATTTCAACATAATTAAAACCCTGTCCTTTTTAA
>NZ_KI866530.1:1071853-1077857 GCF_000511175.1 Sediminibacterium salmoneum NBRC 103935
ATTTCAACATAATTAAAACCCTGTCCTTTTTAATGACAGGGTTTTTTATTTAATTTACCTTATGGCAAGAAAAAAACGGCTCCGAAAAAAGTACCCCTTCTAAGAAATGGGGGATTGTGGTTTTAATTGTGGTTGCAATAATTGGGATAGGGTTTGCTTCACTTTTCTTTCTGCCTGCAACCCGCTTTGAAGAAAAAAGCAGAATGGTAACCATTTACAGGGATCAGACCCAGAAATCGGCGGTACTGGCAGCTTTTGAAGAAGCTGGAATACTAAGATTCAATTCCTTATTGGGTATTGCTGGTGCCCCTTTTAATATCTGGGACAAGATGAAGCCTGGCAGATATGAAATTAAAAAAGGACAAAGCATTATAGATATTGTTAGAATGCTGAAAAACGGAAGACTGGCTGAAGTAAAACTCGTGATTAATAGAGTGAGGACTAAACCTGAACTGGCCAGATTAATCAGTAAGCAATTTTTTACAGACTCACTGGAAGTGGTTCAATTTTTACAATCTGCTGATTCACTCTCCGCTCTGGAACTGGATACTGCACTCTTATTTACAAAGATTATACCTGATACCTATAACTTTTATGCCGATGCATCCATGACGGTTATTCTGGAGAAGCTGAAGGCAGCATCAACCAAATTCTGGCTAAAAAATAACCGTCTGCAAAAAGCTGAATCTTTGGGATTAAGTCCTGAACAGGTTTATATATTGGCTTCCATTGTTGATGAAGAAACCAATTATGCGGAAGACAAATACAAAATTGCCAGTGTGTATTTAAACAGGCTAGCCAAACAGATGCCTTTACAGGCCTGTCCTACCATAAAATATGCAATGAATGATTTCACTATCACCCGTATTTACGAGAAATACCTGAGCAACCCCTCGCCTTATAATACTTACAGAGTAAAAGGTCTGCCGCCAGGTCCTATTTGTACTCCCTCTCCAAAAACCATTGATATTGTTTTGGATGCACCCAAAACCAGTTATATTTATTTTGTAGCAAAAAGTGATTTCAGCGGTTATCATCACTTCAGTGAGAACTATGAAGAACACAACAGATATGCCAAAGAGTACCAGAAAAAATTAGATGAATACATGGAGAAAAAGCGAACAGAAAAGAAATGACAAAACTTGAGAGAATCATAGTAAGCTGGCCTCCTATTGCCTTTCTGATCAGGAAAAGCAAAACTTTTATTATACCTGGATTTCAGGGTATACCGTTATATGATGTAATACTCTTTTTTATTAAGCAGGTGAATAAAATTGGTTTGAATGAGAGAGCCGCAGCTATTTCCTTCAACCTGATTATGGCACTTCCTGCAACGATTCTTTTTCTGTTTTCCATCCTTCCCTATTTTCCGGAATTTTTAAATATCAAACCACAGATCCTCTCCTTATTTAAAGACATAAGCCCCAATTCCAATACCTATCGTTTTATTGAGAATATATTGGACGACCTCATGCAAAGAAGCATTGGAATTTTTTCCTTTGGTTTTTTATTGGTCGTGTACTATGCTTCTAATGCAATGATGTCGTTGATTCTGACATTTGACCGGTCTATCATGGAGCATAAACGTTTTTTTCTGCACCAGCGATGGAAAGCCATTCAGTTAACCACTTTGATCATTATTTTACTGATTGCTTCTACCCTTATTTTATTGGGTCAGGCCCAGCTAACTTATTTAATTGGCAAGTTATTCGGACTAAAAAAATCAACAATGCCCTGGTTAAATAGTATCCGATGGCTGGTAATTATTGCTTTGTTTTTTTATAGCATTGCTTTTATTTACAAATACGCGCCTTCTGTTACTATCCGATGGAAACTGGTTTCACCTGGATCCCTCCTGGCAACTACTTTAATTGTAGGCACTACGCTTATCTTCTCGTACTGGGTTAACAACTTCGGCAGCTACAACAAAATCTATGGCTCCATTGGTACGGTAATGATTCTGATGATCCTGGCCTATTTTAATTCAATGATATTATTAATTGGCTTTGAACTGAATGTAAGTATTACTTATTTAACACAAAAAGCAGCTCAAAGAAAGAAAGAAGAGAATCAATCAGCTGAATAACTCGACCAAAGTTGTCTGATAGATTCCGCATTCGGATGAGTAGTTGCCTCCTGATTATAGAACCCGGCTTGTTTTCTTTGTCTGTAAGCTTCGTAAATAGAAACGGCGCAGGCAACAGATATATTCAAGCTGGGAATCATTCCTACCTGAGGAATAACAAAATTTCCATCTGCCAGATTCCGGGCTTCGGCTGAAACCCCGTTGTGTTCGTTGCCAAAAACCAATGCTACTTTTTGGGTAAAATCAATTTCGTACAAGGATGCACTGGATTCACCCAAATAGGTGGTATAAATACAATCGTATTCCTTTCTTAAGGCCTCAAAACATGCTGACACGTTATCAAATTGGTGAATGGTGAGCCATTTGTTGGCACTGCTGCTGCTTTTTATTCCAAAATATCCGGATCGGGGCAATTCGGTATTTAAAACATAAATATCCTGGATCCCAACCGCATCGCAGGTTCGCATGGCCGCATAAATATTATGCGGATCATGTACGTTTTCCATTACAATCGTAAGTCCGGATTGTCTCATTTTAAGTACAGATTCTATCTTTTGCGCTCTTTTTGGGGTCATAGTAGTACAAAGGTGTTGGTATTTTAAAGCATTACCACTCAGAATTGGGCAAAATTGCAATTAAGTCTTGATTTATTGATATATTTTTGTCCTGTACCCGTAGTCAAACCCTATGACAACACGTCTCATCCGTGCAGAGAATCTGCTCTGGGCGGTGCCTATCTTATTTGGCCTAATCGCCAACTATGCCGCATACAGCGACGTAGCTATCCTGTTTGTAGACGAGAATTACTACATTCTGAATTTCCCATCCATGATAGGCTTGGTTCTTATTACGGTACTGGTCCCCTTTATGATGCACTCGGTTTTACGGGATCTTGGACAAAGAAGCTTTTTTGCTTCCTGGGCTCATGTCTTTTTTACCTGTCTGCTAATAACAACCATTTTCCTGATATATACTTATGCTTTACCCATAAATTTGAAATGGAAGTATTACATGGGAGAACTTCCTGCCTACAAGAAATGGAACTATTACAATAGTCTTGCAATTGGAATCTACGAATTGCTTATTTACATACAAGCTGCATATGTGGTGTATGGCATCAGTGTATTGGTTCGCCATCGTTACGAACAGAAGAAACAGGAAAAAGCACATTACGACTACATCATCGATCACCTGGATCAGAGCCGAACCAGTGCCATTGCGTAATAGAATTATTCGTTAGCCAATCCCATCGCTTCTCTCTTCATTTTAAAAGCCTGCTCTTTACCGAGGTAATTGTCCATTTTACTTTCGAGAAAATAGATAAGTGGTGTTAATAGAATAGCCATGGTAAACTTATAGAGATAGTTAACTACGGCAATCGCCAGTACCAGCTGCCAGCTCCAGCCATTTCCAATTTTAAAGGCAATAAACAAAACCACAAAACTATCTACCATTTGAGATACCATGGTGGAGCCCGTTGCCCTCAACCAAACCCACTTTTCACCGGTTCTTTTTTAATTTTATGAAAGACAGTTACATCTACAATCTGACTAACCAAGAAAGCAGTCAGACTCCCCACAATAATCCACATCCCCTGCCCGAAAATGCTTCCGAAAGCAGATTGCATATTTGTTACCCCTTTATCTACGCCGGATAAAATCCAGAAATCTGCCGGCGGTATTTCCATAGCAGCATAAAAAATAATAAAGGCATAGAGAATAAGCACCACAGCTGTATAACTAATTCGCTTAACCGACTTAGGGCCGTAATATTCATTCACAATATCTGTGATTACAAATTCGAGCGGCCAGAGCAAAACGCCACAAGTCAGGTTGAATGCGAGTCCTGATTGACCCAGTATGGTGAAATTGAATGGGGAAATACCCAATAATTTCTCTAGTGAAAATATCTTTCCACCAATACACTCGGCAATCAGGGCATTGGCAACAAAAAATGCGGTAATGCCAAGAAATAGCTTGGTTGGCTTGTCGTTTAAAATTTTACTGATCACGATGGCAGAATAAAGTAAACAAAAAACTGAATCAACAGGATGACTACATTAAAAATAGCAATCCAGTTGGGTATTCGAATAGCGGACTTGCTTAGTAACACCAATCCGTACCAGAAGTTCGCTACCATATTTTGAATGGGCGCTACCATCCATCCCAACAAAAGTACCAATCCACTGATTTCCTTATTGGGGAGGAAATCATATGTGCGCTGAATTACCAGACATAACAAAAACAAAATATTGCAGATAAAAGCCATTCTGGAGGCAAATAAAAGTGGTCTCATGGCATAAAGTTATTAGGTTTGTTGCATATTTTTAGAGCTATGAACAGGATCAATTGGAAAGCGATTATGCCGCATGCGCTGGCGGTGGTGATTTTTTTTGTAGTGGCGCTTATTTATTGCAAACCTGCCCTGGAAGGAAAGGTTCTGCAACAGCACGATGTTACCCAATGGAAGGGGATGGCACAGAATTCCTTTCAGTCAAAGGAAAAAACAGGTCATTTTCCCCTTTGGAGTAATGGAATGTTCAGTGGGATGCCTGCCTATCAAATTACCGGCATCAGTGAGAACCCTATTTCAGTTGGCTATTTGGGAGATATATTTTTAGTGGGTCTTCCAAAACCAGTGGGTGTATTCTTTCTGGCCTGCCTTTGCTTTTATTTCCTTACGCAGGTTTTAAGCATCAATGCCTATATCGGAATCATCAGTGCATTGGGATATACCTATGCTACTTATAATCCAATTATTCTGGCTGCAGGGCACGATACCAAGATGAATGCCATTGCCTATTTACCTGCCATCATTGCCTCATTAATTTTAATCTACGATAAAAAATACATTGCAGGTACCGCATTAACAGCCCTGTTCACGGCATTGCTGCTGGGTGCCAATCACCTGCAGATTACCTATTATGGTTTTATCATCATTCTGTTCATGAGTGTTGCTTTTGCAGTTAAATGCATAAAAGAAAAGGAAAGCTCTCATTTATTAAAATCAGCGGGCCTAGCCATTATGGCGGCCGCACTCGGAATCATGGTGAATGCCGTAACCCTGATTACCACTTATGAATATGCCAAAAAATCCATTCGTGGCGGTAGTGTATTGGCCGACAGTACCACCAATGTAACCAAGACTGGTCTAAGCAAAGACTATGCAATGAGCTATAGTATGTATAAAACTGAGCCCCTGGTAATGATGTTTCCAAGGTTCTATGGGGGAAGCAGCAATCAGCTGGAACTGGCTCAGGAAAAATCCGCTGCCATTGCAGCCCTTCAAAATATGCCTGCGGATCTGGGGCAACAATTGCAAGGCTATTTACATTTCTATTGGGGAGGGATTGAAGGTACTGATGGGCCTCCTTATGCAGGTGCCATCATCTGCTTTTTAGCCTTATTGGGACTGGTAATGGTAGACAGGAAATATACTTACTGGATGGCTGCAGCCATGGTCTTTACCTTGTTGCTTAGTTGGGGTAAATACCTGGAAGGTTTCAATATTGCCATGCTCAAGTATCTGCCTATGTATGATAAATTCAGGGCGCCCAGTATGATACTGGTAGTACCTACTTTTTTAATGAGTATGCTGGCAGCGCTAACATTAAATACCATCACAAAGGAATCAAGCCCTGCATTACTTTGGGAGAAATATAAAAAAGGTCTTTGGGTAGTGGGAGGCGTATTTGCCATTGCTGCCCTTGTATATATCAATGGTGATTTCAGTAACTCAACAGATAAAATGCTGTTGGATCAGATTGCTAAAATTCCGGATGCAACACAGAGAGCTCAATTAGAGGCTCCGGTAAAAAGCTTTGTTGAAGGCTTGCGGTCAGACAGAAAGACGCTGGCCATGAATGATATGCTGAGAACGCTTTTATTCTGCCTGGTTGCAGCATTAGCCGTATTTGCC
>NZ_KI866530.1:1077903-1134181 GCF_000511175.1 Sediminibacterium salmoneum NBRC 103935
GTTGCAGCATTAGCCGTATTTGCCGTTATTAAACAGAAGATTAAACCCCTGTATGCTATTATTGCCATAGGAGTTTTTGCCTTGATAGATGTATTTGGCATTAACACGAAATACCTGAACGAAAACAATTACCAGGACGCTGCTGAATACGAAAATAATTTTACGCCTTCCCCTGCAGACCTGCAGATATTAAAAGATACCAGCTATTACAGGGTATTGAATGTTTCGCAAGGCATTTCGGCTGCATTTAACGGAGGTGCACTTAGTTCTTATTTCCACAAATCCATTGGGGGATACCATCCTGCCAAACTAAGTATTTATCAGGATTTAATAGAGCGCCAATTGTATAAATTCCCCAATTGTCTGCCCGTATTAAACATGTTGAATACGAAATATATAATTGTCCCCGATCAACAAAGCGGACAGCCAATGGTACAGCAGAATCCGGAAGCACTGGGGGCTGCCTGGCTGGTAAAGTCTTTGCAATTTAAAGAAACACCTGCCGCTATTATGGATGAACTAAGCAGTTTTAATCCCTCAGAAACAGCAGTACTTTATCAAAAAGACAAAAGCGCAATCGGTGCAATTCAATACGATAGCACTGCCAGCATTCAACTGGTAAAAGCAGAAAACGATCAGATGAGTTATGCTTCCAATGCTTCAACGAATCAGTTTGCTGTTTTCAGTGAAGTTTTCTATGATGCAGGATGGAAAGCTTATGTTGACGACAAGGAAACCCCCATCTTTCAAACCAATTATGTTTTAAGAGGTATTCAGGTTCCTGCCGGCAAACATACTATTCAGTTCCGTTTTGAACCAGCTTCCTATTCGATTGGATTAAAGGCAGCCATGGGATCTTCGGCAATTATCTGGTTATTGCTTTTGGGAGCAACAGTAGGCGCTATTAGAAAACCTAAGAAAGCCTGATGAGAGTACCCAAGGTTTTGGGCATTGTTTCTTTTAAAGTATTTCCTGCCCATATGGGTGGACAGCAATACATTGTTCATTATTACCAATCGCTTGCTCAATACGGCAAAGTAATTTTGGCTGTTTCCAGCGATAATCAGGTATTAGCGGCGGATAAATCTGATAAGGATGATGCTACGAATGCCATGTCTGTCTATCCTATTTTATTTAATCACTGGCAGGGCTGGAAGAATCTACTTCGATTAAAAGACCTGATTCAGCTGATCCGTAAAGAAGAAATAGAATGGACTGTGATTGACCATAGTTATTTTGGATGGCTGGGATTCTTATTACGTGTATTTACTGGTAAAAAGTTTCTCATCAAATCTGCTAATATTGAAGCCAACCGATTTAAGGAGATGGGGAGAAAAGGCTGGAGACTCTATCAATGGTATGAAAAGAAAGTACATCAGCTGGCTAATTTCAGTTTTTTCATATCTGAAACAGACAGAGCATTTGCAATACAGCATTGGGGTCTGCCGCTACATAAAACAGGGGTAATTCCTTTTGGAACTTTTCGCAAAAAACCTGTTACCCCCGAACAAAGAGACGAATTAAAAAGGTCTTTATTGAATAAACACCAGTTAGCAGATAACACGATTTTATTTTTCTTTAATGGCACATTGGATTATATCCCTAATAAGAAAGCCATTTACGATATTATACAAGAGCTGATTCCAACATTGAACAAATCGTCACTTACCTATAAAATCATTATCAGTGGCGTTCAGATTGAGAGGGATTTATTATCCCATATTTCCAAGTGCCCCGAGATTATTTATGAAGGATTTGTTCAGGATATTCAGGCTTATTACGCTGCAACGGATTGTTTTATTTGTCCGGTTAGTTTGGGCGCAGGAGTAAAAACCAAACTCATTGATGCATTGGCATCAGGTCTGCCGGTAATTGCTTTTGAGAAAAGCGCTGAAGGCATTTCCAGCTTACCGCTGAATAAACAATTGACCCGTATCAGTAATTTCAACTGGAATTTATTTTCCGAATCCATGATCAGGTTTTCTGAATTAAAAAGAGAGCAAGAAACGGTTTCAGCTGAATTCTATAAAGAATACCATTGGGACCATATAGTTCAGGAATCCATTTTATCTTTACCAAAATGAATCACCAGCAGCCTGAAATATCCATTGTCATCTGTACATACAACCGGGCCGTTTATCTTCCGGAAGCATTGGGCAGTTTATACAATCAGACAATCGGCAAGAATCAATTTGAAGTTATTGTGGTAAACAATAATTCAACGGATGATACGGAGAAAGTCTGCAAGGCATTTATTGAAACATATTCCGATGGTCGGTTTTATTATACCAATGAACCGCAACAGGGAGCTTCTTTCGCCCGAAACACAGGGGCTGTGATGGCCAAAGGAGAATTACTGTGTTTTATGGACGATGATGCCATTGCAAAACCAGATTACCTTGCCATGATTCTTGCGTTTTTTTCAGAACATCCGGATGCTGGTGGACTAGGTGGCAGAATTATCCCACGCTATATTCCCGAAGAGCCCAAATGGATGAGTCATTTTGTTTCCTCGCTAGTGGGCAATTTTGACTACAGCAAAGAAGTTTGTGTATTCAGTCCGAATAAATACCCCCTGGAATCGAATATGATTATTAAGAAATCGGATTTTGATCAGGTAAAGGGATTTAATACAGCACTACCTGGAGTAAAAGGCACCCTTAGAATTGGCGGGGAGGGAAAGGAATTTTTTCTCAAGTTAAAAGCCATTGGCAGAACCATTTATTACCATCCTGATGTAGTGGTAGAACATGTTGTAGAAACCCAAAAGCTTACGCCTGAATACATGTACAGGGTTGCCAGTGGCATTGGCAGAGGAGAAAGAGTAAGGACCCTTGAAATCAGCCAATCTAGCTATTGGTTAAAAGTAGCCGAATACCTTTTTAAATTAGGTGCCTCTTTTGTTTTGGCTTTCACTTATTTACTACAAGGACATCCTGCCAAAATGAAGCCGGTTATTCAATTCAGAATTGATGCACTGAAGGGCTTACTGGGTTACTAAAAATATCCAATAACTTAATTTTTAGCAAGCATTCTTCTGAAATGCTTGCTAAAAAACAAGATTTGGTAGTCAATGGCATTTTCCCAATATTTCCAATCGTGATTACCGGGTCTTTCTGTATACTCATGTGCAATTTTAAGCTTCTGCATTTTTTCATGAACGGCTCTGTTCATAGGCAACACCCTGTCTTCTATACCGCAGTCAATTAATATGGCCAGTGAATCAGCGGGTTTTTGTTCAATTGCATTCAACACACTCCAGTCGTTCCAGTATTTTTTATTGATGAGTGTATCACCCAATATTTTCTCAACCCCATACCCCTGACGAATAACCGTTACGTGCAAAGCTCCGCTCATACTGCCTGCGCCACTGAAATTGTCTGCATGTCTGAATCCTAGAAACAAAGAACCATGCCCACCCATGCTGAGTCCGGCTAATACCCTTCCCTTTCTATTGGGTATGGTTTTGTAATGCTGATCAATATAGGCCGGAAGCTCTTTGGCCACAAAGCTTTCATACCTGAAATTACTATCAACAGGACTATCAAAATACCAGCTGGTAACCGCTCCGTCAGGACAAACAATCACCATCTGGTATTGATCTGCCAAAGCTTTTATATGAGGCACACGGGTAATCCAGTTTCTATAGCTCCCTCCTGCTCCATGTAATAAATAAACAACCGGAAAATTTTGCTTTGCAGTCTGATAACCCGAAGGCAGAATAATAACAGCAGGAATATTCTTTTTCATGGATTTACTGGGTACCATCAACGTATCCACATCTGCCGAAAACCCATTGAGTCCCATTAAAAGAAAAGAGAGGATTATAACAAGCTTTTTCATTGTGTATGTTTTATTTAATTCTTCTGTTGTGCATGCTGCATCGGATTCATACCGGAAGACTGTCCTCTTCCTCTGCCTGCTCCCCCTTTAAATAAACTGAACTTGGAAGGTTCTTCTACCACGCCATTCGGCCATCTGTTATTAGACTCATCAATATCAGCTGTTTCTTTTAATGGATCCAACTGAATAGATACAGCTTTCTTTTGTGTCATAAACAGTTTGGTTACTTTCTGTTCATTCTTTCTCCATATCTGTGCTGGGATTTTTTCGGTTTCCTTGGTTCCATCTTCAAAGGTGAATTCTACGATGATTGGCATTACAAGACCTCCCTTATTTGCAAAACTGATTTCATACAGATGAACATTTTCATAAGCAGACAATGCATCCCCTGATAAAGGTTCCGGCGTATTCATTACCGGTGCGGGATATTTAAAACTGGAATCATAAGGCTCTAGTCCTCGGGTATATCTCCAGTAGAAATCTCTTAAACTGGTATCTGCATCGGTGTAGAAAATAATGCTCTTATCATTTCTGTTCCGCTGCTTGGAGATATCATCAAAAGCTGCAGCGCCGCTGAATAATGGCTTGTCAAGACTGCGCATTGCAGGCGCTCCGGTTCTTGGCGCAACTGCTGCAGGCTGTTTGTTTACCACCGCATGCTTTACTCCTTCTATGGCAATATCACAGGGTTCAATGCTATAGAACCAGCCTCTCCAGAACCAGTCCAGGTCTTCTGCACTGGCATCTTCCATGGTTCGGAATAAGTCTGCAGGGGTTGGATGCTTAAATGCCCATCTTCTGGCATATTCCTTAAATGCATAATCAAATAATTCCCTGCCCATGATGGTCTCTCTTAAAATATTCAGACCAGTAGCAGGCTTAGCATAGGCATTGGGACCAAATTGAATAATATTGTCGCTGTTGGTCATGATAGGTTCCAGCTGATCTTTGGGCAAGCGCATATAGTCGGTAATCAGACGTGCAGGACCACGACGACTGGGGTATTTGTTATCCCATTCTTCTTCCGTTAAAAACTGAACGAATGTGTTCAAGCCTTCATCCATCCAGCTCCACTGACGCTCATCGCTGTTCACAATCATTGGGAAGAAATTATGTCCCACTTCGTGAATAATCACGCCAATCATTCCATACTTGGTAGCTTCCGCATAAGATCCGTCTTTATTGGTTCTTCCGTTGTTGAAACAAATCATTGGATACTCCATTCCATTAGATGCTTCAATACTCTGTGCTACGGGATAAGGATAAGGGATGGAAAATTTAGAATAGGTTTTAATAGTATGGGCTACGGCTTTGGTAGAGTATTTACGATACAATCCGTAGGCTTCTTTTGGATATCCGCTCATGCACATAACTTTCTTTCCTTCTATATATACTGGCATGGCATCCCAGATATATCTGCGGCTAGATGTCCAGGCAAAATCTCTTACATTCTCTGCCTTGTAGATCCATGTTTTGGTTTTGGAAGATTTGCCGGTTGATCTTTGATTGGCTTCTTCCAGTGTTGCCACTTCTACTGGCTCCTTGCTTGTTTGTGCCTGATTCCAGCGACTTAACTGTGCGGGAGTTAAAACCTGTGCATAGTTCTGACAAACGCCGGTACTAAGCACGATATGATCTGAAGGTACGGTTAAGGTAACATCATAGTTGCCGAATGTCAATGCAAATTCTCCTCTTCCGGAAAACTGCTGATTCTGCCAACCCTGAAAATCGCTGTACACACATAAACGGGGAAACCACTGTGCCATGGTAAACAAATGATTTCCATCTTCCAGCATTTCATATCCACCTCTTCCGGCAAAAGTCATTCTGTCGGAAATCTTATAGCTCCAATCTACATTGAATGCAAATTTCTGACCGGGTTTCAATGGGGCTGGCAATTCAACCCGCATCATCGTTTTGTTGATAAAGTATTTCAATGGTTTACCCATTGCATCGGTTAGCCTGGAAATTTTATGGCCATACCCATTGTCGGTTTTTGCCGCAGCCAGCTTATCCAGTTGATTGGTATTAATGGCATTTTCCAGATAGGATGCATCCTGGTAATTGGCATTGTTTACGGTGCTATGCTGATTTTCATCTAGCTGCAGCCATAAATACGTTAATACATCAGGAGAATTGTTATAATAGGTGATGGTTTCTGTTCCGGTTAAACTAAGTTTTGACTCATCCAGTGTGGCTTTAATTACGTAATCAGCACGTTGTTGCCAATACTTGGGGCCTGGTGCTCCGCTGGCTGTTCTGTATTCATTGGGGGTTGGTAAAATGGTACCCAACTGCTCAAACTTATTCCCATGATTAGATGTGGGATTGTTCATGATGTTTTGCGCCTGTGTTAAATACACAGATAAAATAGCAAAAGCAAGCGTCAAAAATTTCTTCATACAATTGTTTTTATGCATAGCTATAGCAGGGCTAAAATACAAAATGCCACCCGAATTTAAGCAGGTGGCATTGTATATTGTTTTAAGCTATGTATTAGTTGGATTTCTGCATAGCGTTTTGCATTGGATTCGCACCGCTGGATTGACCACGGCTTCTTCCGGCAGCACCCTTGAATAAGCTAAACTTGCTCGGTTCAGGAGCTACGCCATTTTTAGGCCAAACATTATTTCCTTCATTAATGTCCGCAGTTTCTCTCATTGGATCAAGCTTGATATGCTTGGCTTTTTTAGTAGTCATGAAGAGCTTGGTTACTTTCTGTTCATTCTTTCTCCAGATCTGAGCAGGAATTTTTTCCATTTCAGTGGTTCCGTCTTCAAAAGTAAACTCTACAATAATCGGCATAACCAATCCCCCCTTATTAGAGAAAGTAACTTCATACAGATTTACATTCTGGTATTTGGCTTTCTCTTCTGCGGTTAATTCTGCTGGAGCTGTGAAACTAGGCACTGGTACTCGGGTTACGGAATCGTATGGTTCCAATCCACGGGTGTATCTCCAGTAGAAATCTCTTAAGCTGGTATCTGCATCTGTAAGGAATATGATGCTTTTATCATTTCTGTTTCGCTGTTTTGAAATATCATCAAAAGCAGCAGCACCACTGAATAATGGCTTGGCCAAAGGCATTGTTTGTGTGGATGCCTGAGGAACGTTCGGCTTTGCATCAGGGTTCATTACCGCGTGCTTTACAGTATCAATGGCTATATCCACCGGATCAATACCATAGAACCAACCTCTCCAGAACCAATCCAGGTCTTCTGCACTGGCATCTTCCATGGTACGGAATAAGTCTGCCGGAGTTGGATGTTTGAATGCCCATCTGCGAGAATATTCTTTGAATGCATAATCAAATAATTCTCTGCCCATAATGGTTTCACGAAGAATATTTAAACCGGTTGCAGGCTTTGTATAAGCATTGGGGCCAAACAGAATAATATTTTCACTATTCGTCATAATAGGTTCCAATTGCTCTTTAGGCAAACGCATATATCCGGCAATACCCCAGGCCGGGCCACCTCTTGAAGGATATTTGTTATCGAACAATTCCTCTGTCAGGTACTGAACAAAACTGTTGATACCTTCATCCATCCAGCTCCACTGACGCTCGTCACTGTTAACAATCATTGGGAAGAAATTATGACCCACTTCATGAACAATTACTCCAATCATACCAATTTTAGTTTGCTCGCTGTAAGAACCGTCCTTATTGGTTCTTCCATTATTAAAGCAAATCATTGGATATTCCATTCCGTTGGAAGCCTCAATGCTTTGCGCAACAGGATATGGATAAGGAATAGAGAATTTAGAATAAGATTTGATAGTATGTGCTACCACTTTGGTTGAAAACTTTCTATACAAACCATAAGCTTCTTTAGGGTATCCGCTCATGCACATGATTTTTTTACCCTCTACGTACACAGGCATTGCATCCCAGATATATCTGCGGCTGGAAGTCCAGGCAAAATCTCTTACATTTTCTGCTTTATATATCCATGTTTTCTTCTGCGTGCTTTTTGAACCTTCTTTGGCTTTTGCTTCCTCTAAAGTGGCAATTTCAACCGGCTCTTTAGCAGTTTGAGCCTGATTCCATCTGGCCATCTGCGCTGGTGTTAAAACCTGTGCATAGTTCTGACAAACACCGGTACTCAATACTATATGGTCTGCAGGTAAAGTAATGGTTACATCATAATTACCAAAAGCCAAAGCAAACTCCCCTCTTCCGGTAAACTGTTGGTTCTGCCAACCCTGATAGTCGCTATAAACGCACAAACGTGGGAACCACTGTGCCATGGTAAATAAATTATTACCATCTTCCAGGGTTTCATATCCACCTCTTCCGCCTTCCACCATTCTATTGGTTATTTTATAACTCCAGGCAACATTGAAAACAAATTTTTGACCTGGCTTTAGTGGTGTCGGTAAGTCAACACGCATCATGGTTCTGTTGATGGTGTATTTCAATGCCTTTCCGGTAATATCGGTTAGAGATGAAATAATATGACCGTTCCCATTGTCTTTCTTTGCATTAGCCATATTGTCGAGCTGACTGGTCGTAAGCTGACGGGGCATGGTGGATGCATCCTGGTAATTAGCGTTGTTTTTGGAACTATGCTCGTTTTCGTCTAGTTGTAACCATAAATAAGTTAATACATCCGGAGAATTATTAAAATAGGTAATGGTTTCCGTGCCCTTTAATTTCAGATTGGCTTCATCCAATTCTGCCTTAATAACATAGTCTGCTCTTTGTTGCCAATACTTTGGACCGGGCGCACCACTTGCAGTCCGGTATTCATTAGGGGTTGGCAAGATTGTTCCTAACTGTTCAAATTTGTTCCCATGATTAGACGTGGGATTGTTCATGATGTTTTGAGCCTGTGTGCGGGAAGCAAACAGGGCAACTACCATGAACAGCGCAACTTTTTTCATAATTGAGTTGGTTTATTAAAAGGGTAATCTTTCTAATGCCATTTGCAAGGCGATGGCAAATATTCCTCCGGAAATATATAATAAATATTCCCTTCGGTTTATTTTAAAAAGCTGAACGAATATAAGTGAAATAAAAAGAATAGCGAGTACGATTACCAGCTGCCCTGCCTCCAGACCCAGATTAAAGGCCAATAATTCCGGAACGATATTCCCCTCTTTACTTAGCAGGCTTTTCAGGTAATTACTAAAGCCCAAACCGTGAATTAATCCGAAAAAAGCAGCAAAAAAATAAATCAGCGGGAATTTGGCCTTGTACACAAATTTCTTAACGAAAACATTGCTGAAGGCGGTAATTACAATAGTAACCGGAATCAGAAATTCAATCCAGTTAACAGAATAATTAACAATATTGAACACACTCAAGGCAAGCGTAATGGAATGCCCCAGGGTAAATGCGGTAACCAGCCAAAGTAGCTTTTTCCAATCGGCAAACTGATAGCGGATACAGAGTGCAGCAACAAAAAGGATATGGTCAATTCCATTTAAATCAGCAATATGCTCATACCCCATCTGGAAAAAAAGTCCAAAATCAATCATAGCAGCAATATAAATTAAAACCGACATTTGCCATAAATAAACTGGTTCAATGGCTACAATTTTTGTTCAATGGCTACTAACGGCTAGCCTTGCATTTATACACCCTTTCTATGTATCGGTGATTGAAATCAACCATAACGAAAAAGAAGCTACCGCTGAAATAAGCATTCGCATTTTTACCGACGATCTGGAAAAAACGCTCCAAAAACAATCAACGGCTACCATTGATATCATTAAACCCACCAACAAAGCCTTTATAGATCAGCAAATCAGTCAGTATATTGGAAAAACCTTACAACTCAAAATCAATGGGAAGCCGGTAAAATTCAACTATGTTGGTTACGAAATTATAAGGGAAAGCGTATGGTCTTACTTTGAAGTGGAGCAAGTAAAAGAAATGAACACCGTAGATATCAATTGTTCAATCCTTCATGACTACGAAACCAGCCAGATTAATCTTTTTCATGTAAAAAGTAAGGGGACTCAGAAAAGCTATAAACTAGATTACCCGCAAAAAAACACCCAGTTCAGCTTTTAATCATTGGGAATCAGTGGCTCGCTTGACGTAACAAGGACTTTGTCAATCCGGTGATTGTCCATATCTACAATTTCGAAGGTAAAGGATTCCCATTCCAGTGTTTCACCCGTCTTAGGAATGCGCTCCAAATGATGAATGATAAAACCGGCCAGGGTATTGAAATCCTGTTCCCATTTCTCCATCCACTCCGTTTTATCAAACTTACTCAGGAAGTCATAGAAAGGAATCTGGGCATCAATCAGGTAAGAGCCATCTGCTCTCTCAATAATTTCATACGCTTCATCTTCTTCCTGCGGAATATCACCAACAATGGCTTCCAGAATATCGTTCAAAGTCATCAGCCCCTGCACACTGCCATATTCGTCAACAATAAAACACTGATGAATTTTTGTTTGCTTGAATTTTTCCAATACCTGATACGCCGAATTATTTTCAGGCACATACATAGCTGGTTTCATAATGGAAAAAATAGTGGCTTCTGCATCTGCAGCAAATAAATCCTTAATAGATACAACTCCCTTAATATGGTCAATATCATCTTCGCAAACCGGATACACAGAATGGATCATATCCTGCAGCAGCCTTCTTACCTCTCCTACTTTTTTGTCTCCCTCTATCCATTCGATATCGCTTCTGTGCGTCATCAGAGAAGTAATATTCCGGTCACTTAAATGAAATACCCTTTCAATAATTTCCTGTTCCGCCTCTTCAATTGTCCCCTGCTCGGTACCCTCACTGATAATTGCCTTGATTTCTTCTTCCGTTACCTGATTCTCATTGGCTTTAATTCTCATCAGCTTAACAATAATATTAGAAGACTTTGACAATAACCAGATAAAAGGGAAAGTGACCCAACCGGCAAATCGCATAGGCCCTGCAACCGATTTGGCAATCCCTTCCGGATTGCTCAAACCAATTCTTTTGGGAACCAGCTCTCCCAGCACCAGGGATAAATAGGTTACAATTATCACAATGATGGTGGTGGCAATAGTACTGCTGTAAGTGGTCAAGGCAGGAAAGCCTTCGAGCCAGTTTGCCAAAGGTTCTTTGAATTTATCGCCGGAAAAAATACCAGTCAGAACCCCAATTAAAGTAATCCCTATTTGAACAGTAGATAGAAATGCATCCGGATGATTGGCCAGTTTAAGGGCTTTTGCCGCGTCTTCATCGCCCTTGGATGCCTGGGCTTCCAATCTGGCTTTCCGGGCAGACACCAGGGCTATTTCGGCCATGGAGAACAATCCATTCAGAATAATTAAAAAAAGAATTATAAAAAACTCTGTCATTTTGGTAAAATTAAGCAAAATTCACAAGTCTAAGGTTTCCCGTCTAAATCGATGATAATGTATCTGGGTGTTTCCCTCTCTCTTGTAGCAGGATTTAGGAAAGGCAAGGTTAATAAGGATACAGCAAACTGATCCCCTTCATGTATTACTTTGGCCTCTGGAAAAAGATGAGTAAACCGAGAAAGACTATCCTTACTTGTCAATACTTTTTCTGCAGGCAGAAATTCGTTCTTTGATGCTTTAAAAGGGAAAATATAACCAGCATAAAAATGAAGCGCGTTGCTGTTGTGAATGCCGTATAACTTCAATTCAGATTTTTCAAAGGGTTTCTGCTTTATAAATGCAGCTGCATCATTTCCCATTTGGAATTTCAGCAAATTTGGATAGAATGCAGAAGACAACAATAGATTAACCCCGATACCTGTAATAAAAAAAGGCATTAGAAAATCAAAGCCAGGTAACTTAATTTTTTTTATGGACAATACAAACAAAACAGCGCCAATAAGCAATAGAAGAATATATACAAAAGACTGTCCCGGGAAAACATAAGTAACAATAATCCCGGCAGCGATCCATAAAACAGAAAATATAAATCCATGCCAAACCAACATGGGTTTAATCCATTTGGGATATTGGTTCAATATTAAAAAATCATAGATGAATCTGGCAGTAAGTATGGCAGCCAGTGGATAAACTACAAAAATATAATGCGGTAGCTGTGCCTGACTTCTGGCTAACACAAAATAAGTCAAAACAAAACCTGCAAGTGTAATCAGCTCCTCCTGATGACCAATTTTAAACCGCTGAATAATTATTTTCCAGCAAGCTGTTAACAAAGCCAGCAAGAAAATAAATATCCAGGGAAGAAAGCTCCAGAACATGTTTTCGAGAAGAAAGGTAAAATGCCCCATTTCTTTATAAAAATTCTCTCCCGTATAACGCCCAAAGCTTTGTGTCCAGAAATAAAATTTCAAACCTGAATCTATGGGACTTCCATTAATTAATTTACCAGGTTGTAAATCGTATTGCTGATATAGCCCCCAACACATGGGCAATAATAAAACTGCAATAATTACAATACCCAATAAATACTCCCAGCGATAAAATTGCTTCCAGTTCCGCTGTGCAAAAAAATGCGCCGAAAAGGCCAACCCAGGAACCATTAATGCAACCGGGCCTTTGGTCATCATTCCACAGGCTATAAAAACAAAAGCGCCTATGAAATTTTTCCATTGCTGAGAACGAAACCACTCTGCCAGCTGCCAGATAGATAAAATTACCCAGCCCATCAGCATCGTGTCGGTTCTGATATCATGGCTGATTAAGAAAACAGCCTGTGAACTAGCAAGCACCATCACACTAATGCGGGCTATATCTTCATTATAAAAGATTCTTGCCAATTTACCTGTTGCATACAACCCTGCCAATAAAACCAAAATGGAAGGTATTCTGTAAGCCCAGTCAAAAATTCCAAATATTTTCATTGACAAAGCAGATAGCCAGAATAACAAAGGTGGCTTATCCAAATAATCCTGTCCCTGATCGAATATTTGCAGAAAACTATTCCGTTCAAGCATCTCCCGGCTGATGGATGCATACTGAGAAGCATCAATATCCATCAGAGGAATCATAACCGCCCCAAGACAATAAACCACCAGACAGGCAGCTATCACCAAATAATAAAATCGATTACTGATCATTTAGATTGATTTATACATTTCTCCTGGATGGATAGTTCCAGAAATCCTGTTGTGCCAGTATCCAGTACCCCATCCAATGAATGCTCCCAGTAATGCGCCAAAGAAAATGTCTAATGGATAATGTACGCCAACATATACCTGACCATAAGCAATTGTTGCTGCCCAGAACAACAAGAAATACTTCCATTTACCAATTAAACTTCCGATAGTTACAAATAAATATACTGCAAATCCAAAGTGATTCGTTGCGTGAGAAGAGGTAAAACTGTATCCCCCGGAACACCTGTTTAACAGCATTCTAATCTGATTCATCAGCAAAGGATCCCGGCAAGGTCTGGGTCTTTCAAAAAAAGGTTTAACCATACTACTACTTATCTGATCTGTTAAAACAATAGTAACAACAGCGAAAAGTATGAAAGGGAAAGCTTTTTTCCCGAAGTTCAAAATGGCAAATACCACTAAAAAAAGATAAAAGGGAACCCAGGTATTCCCTTCCCTATACCAGGGATAAAGGGAATCTAAAAAGGAATTCGTGTACCCTTTGTTCAAAAGTAGAAACAGTTCCTGATCGGCTTTTATGACTTTCTGTACCCAGTCTGCAGTTATGGTTATTGATGCCATCATACCGCAAAATAAGAAGAATATGCAGTTTTATTTTTTTTGCCGATATGACCACAGTCATAAAAGTTCGGATTTACGATAAATAGTTTTACATAAAATTTAGCATTATGAATATCAAACCAATTGCTTTTCTACTGATAGCTGCTAGTACATTAGCGGTTATTGCCTGTGGAGGCGGAGGCCAGAAAGTTGACTCATCAGCCAGCTCATCTCAGGAAGCCCCGGCAGCCACTGCATCTTCTCCTTCCGATTATGACCCAAAAAGAGGTGAAGGTAAATTTGACGCTTCCAATGTTACGGTTGGTCCTCTGGATCAGGCCATGGCTGCAAAAGGTGAATCAATTTCAGCAACCAAATGTAATTCATGTCATAAATTGACTGAAGAAAGACTGGTTGGTCCAGGCTGGAAAGGCGTAACAACCCGAAACGCCCCTCATTGGATTATGAACTTTATTACCAATCCGGATCCGATGATTGAGAAAGACCCTAAAGTACAGGCTCAATTAGAACTTTGCCTGGTTAGAATGCCTAATCAAAGCTTAACTGATACCGACGCCAGAGAAATATTGGAATTCATGCGCAAAAACGATGGCGCTAAATAAAATAAACAACTATGAAACTAATTCAATCAACCACAATTGCCGCTGTTCTTGCAGCTACAGCGTTATTTTCCTGCAAGCCAAAAAACTCAGGAAGCGCTGTTAGCGGAGACGCTGCTGCCAAAGCTTATGTAGCACCTGGTAAATACGATGAGTACTACAATTTTGTATCAGGTGGTTTCAGTGGCCAGATGAGCGTTTACGGTTTGCCCAGTGGCAGACTACTAAGAGTAATCCCGGTATTCTCTGTTGATCCTGAGAAAGGATGGGGATACAGCGAAGAAACCAAACCCATGCTTAACACTTCCAACGGTTTTGTTCCCTGGGACGATTTACACCATACTGAAATGAGCCAGACCAATGGCGAAATTGATGGTAAATGGGTGTTTGCCAATGGCAATAACACACCTCGTTTGGCAAGAATTGATTTAAAAACATTTAAAACTGCAGAAATTATTGAATTACCCAATTCTGCAGGTAACCACAGCTCCCCATTCGGAACAGAAAACTCTGAATACATTGTGGCAGGTACCCGTTTTAGTGTACCCTCCGATGATGAAAATGGAGATGTTCCTATCAATTCTTATAAAAAGAATTTCAAAGGTCATATATCCTTTGTGAGTGTGGCAAAGGAAACAGGCGAAATGAAGCTTGCTTTCCAATTAAAAACTCCTGGGGTAAACTTTGACCTGGCCAGAGCTGGCAAGGGCAAATCTCATGGATGGTTTTTCTTCAGCTGCTATAATACAGAACAGGCAAGTACTTTATTGGAAGTTAATGCTTCTCAGAAAGATAAAGACTTTATTATGGCTGTAAACTGGAAAAAAGCAGAAGAATACATTAAAGCCGGAAAAGGTAAAAAGTTAAAGCAAAATACGCACACAATAAATGGAATGAATCAACCCATTCTGCTACTTCTAAAATGGAAGAAGAAGTATTGGTGTTGGATGTAAAAGAGCTAAAAGACATTGTATACTTTATTCCTTGTCCTAAATCTCCTCATGGCTGTGATGTAGATCCTACCGGAGAATACATTGTTGGTTCTGGAAAATTAGCCGCTTTGATTCCTGTATTCAGCTTTGATAAAATTCAAAAGGCAATTGCTGATAAATCATATGATGGTGATTACGAAGGCATCCCTGTAATTAAGTATGATGCAGCATTGTACGGCGAAGTAAAAAAACCAGGTCTTGGACCTTTGCATACAGAGTTTGATGGTAAGGGTAATGCCTATACTTCATTCTTTGTTTCTTCAGAAGTTGTTAAATGGAATATCAAAGACTTAACTGTAGTAGATCGTGTTCCAACCTATTATTCTGTTGGTCACTTAAGTATCCCTGGTGGAAATACCAAAAAACCATCGCCTAAATACTTAGTTGCTTATAACAAAATAACCAAAGACAGATATTTACCAACTGGTCCTGAACTGGCCCAAAGTGCTCAGATTTATGATATCAGCGGAGACAAAATGCAATTGATTCTGGACTTTCCAACCATTGGAGAACCACACTATGCTCAATCTGCCCCTGCTGATGTAATCAGAAACAACGGACAGTTGAAAATTTACAAAATCGGAGAAAACAAACATCCTTATGTAACCGCAGGTGAAGCCAACGCAAAAGTGGTAAGAGAAGGTAATAAAGTGCATGTTTATATGAGTTCAATCCGTTCTCACTTTGCTCCGGATAATATTGAAGGTGTAAGAGTAGGTGATGAAGTGTATTTCCATGTAACCAATTTAGAACAAGACTGGGATGTGCCGCATGGCTTTGCAATAAAAGGTGCAGATAATGCTGAATTATTAATTATGCCTGGCGAAACCACCACTCTAAAGTGGATTCCTAAAAAAGCAGGTATGTATCCTATGTATTGTACCGACTTCTGTAGTGCATTGCACCAGGAAATGCAGGGTTATGTAAGGGTTTCCCCTGCAGGAAGCAATGTTCCGCTTAGCTTTAGTTTAGGCAAACCAGTTCCAGAATCTAAATAAGCTGGATTCTTTAAAAGGAGCAGGAAGTGAAAACCTACTGCTCCTTTTTCATTTAAAATTTTTGAAGATGAAGCAAGAAATAAGTAAACAATCAAAAATACTATTGATTGTAAGTGCCATTTGTTTAGGTATATCCGTCTTTGTTCCTATCTGGAGAATTGAACTGGATGCACCGCAATATCCGGAAGGTTTAGGACTTCAGATTTTCTCTTACAAACTGGGAGGCGACGTTGACATTATTAATGGTTTGAATCATTATATTGGTATGCAAACCTTGCACGCAGAAAATTTTATTGAATTTACCCTCCTGCCTTATATCATTTCTTTTTATGCTTTATTAATGCTGATATCCGGCATAAAGGGCGGAAAGAAAATGCTGATTACCACATTTATTGCATTTGTGGTGTTCGGGATAATTGCCATGGTAGATTTCTGGAGATGGGAATATAACTATGGACACAACCTGGATCCTAATGCGGCAATAATTGTTCCTGGCATGGCTTATCAACCTCCGTTGATTGGCTTTAAACAATTGTTGAACTTTGGAGCATATTCTATCCCTGATATAGGCGGATGGCTGTTCATTGGGGCTGGTCTATTAACATTAATAGCAGTTGCCATAGAATTTGGCTGGCTTAAGAAATGGATTAAACCCAATACCGCCATGCTGCTTTTTACCCTTTTAGCTCTTAGTTCCTGTAGTTCAAAAAATCCTGAGCCGCTGGCTTTAAATAAAGATCAATGCGAATCTTGTAAAATGACTTATGCAGATATCCGCTTTGGGGCTGAGTGTATTACAACTAAAGGTAAAGTATACAAGTTTGATGATTTGAGTTGCATGAAAGCATTCAGTAGCAGTAACAATACAATGGTAATTGACCGCTGGTACATTAATGATTATAATGGAAATAATGTTCTGATTGATGCTACCAAAGCATGGTATGTTTTGCATGAAACCATCAAAAGTCCAATGAATGGCAACACTGCTGCTTTTGCACAGCAACACGAAGCTGAAAAATTTGCGGCTAGTTTTGCAGGAAAAATTTCAACCTGGGAAGAAATTAACTAATAAGCATGAAGTATGTTTTTATTTTACTGTTATTCTTGCTGTCGGGAATTACGGGGCATACTACTAAACTACATGTAGGCTCCGATAAAAAATACAAACAGATTAAGCAAGCAATCGCTGTTGCTAAAAACGGGGACTCAATTATTGTATTTAAAGGTTTGTATAAGGAAGGAAATATTCTTATTAACAAATCTGTTACATTAATCGGAATCAACCTCCCTGTAATTGATGGTGACAAGAGATTTGAAGTTTTATCTGTTAAGGCTAACAATGTTACGATCAGTGGATTCAGAATTCAACATTCCGGATATGCAACTTTGGATGACCCAGGAGGCATAAAAGTGTATGAATCTATGAATGTCAAGATTATCAACAACGATGTATATGATAATTTTTTCGGCATTTATATTCAATTCAGTAAAAAGTGTGTAATTAAGAACAATCGGATTATTTCGTTTGGAAAAGAAGAACAAACAATCGGGAATGGAATACACTGCTGGAAAAGTGATAGTCTGCAAATAATCGGAAATAGTATAAGTGGATGCAGAGATGGTATTTACTTTGAATTTGTAAACAATTCAACTGTCTGGAATAATAAAGCCTTCAACAATATTCGCTATGGCTTACACTTTATGAATTCTAACAATGACGCCTACTACGCAAATAATTTCAGCAAAAACGGTGCAGGTGTTGCTGTTATGTTCTCAAAGAAAATAACCATGCGCAACAATCATTTCGCTGACAACTGGGGCGATGCAGCTTATGGCATATTATTTAAAGAAATTTCAGATTGCATTTTAACAGGTAATACTTTTGATAAAAACACAGCTGCTGTTTTTATGGATGGAAGTAACAGAACGCTGGTTGAAAACAATCAGTTCACCAACAACGGCTGGGGGCTTAAAATACAGGCTAACTGCATGGATAATATCATTCAAAAAAACAACTTCATCAAAAACACATTTGATGTGAGTACCAATGGAACCTTGCTTTTAAACCAATTCAAAAACAATTACTGGGACAAGTACACTGGTTACGATTTAAACAAAGACAAAATTGGAGATGTACCCTACAGGCCACTCAGCCTATATGCTGTTATTGTTGAATCTAACCCAACCAGCATGCTGCTTTACCGGAGTTTTATTGTTTCTCTTCTTGATCAATCAGAAAAGAAAATACCCAGCTTAACACCTGAAAATTTTATAGATGAAAGTCCTTTGATGAAGGCGTTGAAATTATGATAGACATAAAAGACATATCAAAATCATTTGGCAAACTGTCGGTCTTAAGAGGAATTGATCTTAATTTAAACAGAGGCCAGTGTGTTGCACTGATTGGACCCAATGGTTGTGGAAAAACCACATTGATTAAAATTATCCTTAGTATGGTGATGGCCGACAAAGGTGAAGTAATTATTAATGGTCAATTAATCACCAAGGGTATTGCTTACAAAAAGATGATTGGATATATGCCACAAATTGGCCGCTATCCACAAAACATGACGATTGGCCAGATTATTGAAATGGTTCAATCTATCAGAAATACCAGTGAAAACCTGGACTTGTCCTTATTTCATTCATTTGGAATGGATGGTCTCCTCGATAAAAAAATGGGAACGCTTAGCGGTGGTACTATGCAAAAAGTAAGTGCGGTACTGGCTTTCATGTTCAATCCTCCTATACTAATCTTGGATGAACCCACTGCAGGCCTGGATCCGATATCAGCTGAAATACTGAAAGAAAAAATTATTGCAGAAAGAAACAATGGGAAATTGATAATCATCACTTCTCACCTACTGAGTGAATTAGACAATATGGTTTCAGAAATCATTTTCATGCAGGAAGGCAAAGTTGCTTTTCATCAGTCTGTAGATAAATTGAAGTCGTCTACCGGAAGCATGAATATATCCGAAGCCATTCTCAGCATTTTAAAAAGCAAAGTAAATGAATAGAATTCTGAAATATATCTTACTGGATATTCTCAAAAACAAATTCGTTATTGCCTATACAATCATGTTGGCAGTAATTGGCTGGTCATCTTTTACACTGGAGGACAATAGCGCTAAGGGTATATTGACTTTACTGAATCTTATTTTACTTACTGTACCATTGGTTTCTATTCTTTTTGCTGCCATATACATTTATAATAGTGCGGAATTCATTGAGCTGCTCATAAGCCATCCCATTAAAAGAAAAGACATCTGGCTGAGCTTGTTTGGAGGTTTGGCAGGAAGTATGGTATTGGCATTCATTTTAGGCGCAGGTATTCCCCTGTTAATTTACAGTGATTTTAGCCAGTCCGTTCTTATGTTAGCCATCGGCATAATCATTACTGTCATTTTCGTAGCATTGGCAATGCTATGCACCATCATTTACAAAGACAAAGCAAAAGGCATAGGCCTTACCATTATTCTCTGGATTTACTTTGCCTTACTTTTTGATGGCATTCTGTTGTTTTTGATGTTTCAATTCTCAGACTACCCTATTGAAAAACCAATGGTTGCCTTAACAGCTTTAAGCCCAATAGATCTATCCAGAATTTTAATGCTGCTGCAACTGGATTCTGCCGCATTACTGGGATATACGGGTGCCATATTCAATGAATTCTTTGGTAACACCAAAGGCATGATAATTTCATTTATGCTCTTGCTGGGATGGATTGTTTTACCATTGATTATTTCATTGAAAAAATTTAATCGAAAAGACCTCTAAAATCATTCAACATGAAAACAGATATTACCAATAGAGGGGATATTGAAAAACTAGTTAACAGTTTTTACGAAAAGGTTCTGAAAGAACCTTCTATCTCGTTTTTCTTTACGGAAATTGTTCCCGTAAACTGGGAAAAGCACTTACCAGTCATGTACGATTTCTGGGAAAATATTCTGTTCTTTACGGGTGGTTACGACGGAAACCCTATGGCCAAACACAAGGATATTCATAAAAAATGCCCCATGAAGATGGAGCATTTTCAAAAATGGTTAATGTTATTTACTGAAACGGTAGATCAATTATTTGAAGGAGAAAAAGCCGAACTGGCTAAACAACGTGCAACCAGTATTGCCACTGTAATGCAAATAAAGATGTTCAGTTAATTATTTAGGCAATAAAACATCGTTAATTACATGGATAATTCCATTGGAAGTAACAATTGAGGCTACAATTTCAGAGCCATTCACTAAAGTCTTATCCCCATTTTTGGTAATTTTTACTTTTCCACCATTCACTTGCTCAAATTCCTGCCCATCCTGCATATATTCGGATTTCAAAACGCCAACATAAGTGTGGTACTCCAGGATATTCTTTAAATCAGCCTTCTTTTCTGGCTTTAAAAGCCCTTCAACTGTTCCGGCAGGTAATTTTTCAAATGCAGCATTTGTAGGTGCAAATACAGTAAATGGTCCTGCATTACTAAGGGCATCCACCAGACTGGCGGCTTTAACAGCAGCTACGAGCGTACTGTGATCCTTACTTCCTATAGCTACCTGAACAATATTAGGGCTGGAAGTTTCATCCTTAACAGCAGATTGTCCTACAGAAGTTTGTTCAGTACTGGCAGCATCAGCAGGAGCTTCAGCGTTTTCGCTAGCGCAACTTGCACCCAATAAAATAAATAAGCAAGAATAGAGAATCGGTTTTGTTTTCATGACCTTTAAGATTTATTTGCCTAAAGGTCAGCATTGATATATAATTTTTTTATGATTACAATCACAACACGCCATTTTTTTGGGGCGCTAAATATCGCATAAACCCAATTGCGGAAAGCAGCAGCAGTAATGCAACGCCTAACAAAATTTCATTGATAAAAGGAACCACTGTATAACTCAAAGAGGCTATGCCCTGAATACCAAGAAAAAATTCATTTAAAAACACCATAACAGCAAAGAATTTAATTGCCTGAGCCGACTTCCTGTTCAATGTAAAATAGGGCTGATCAATTAAATATGCCAGTAAGAATAACAAGGTAAATGCCAGGAGCACAAGGTGTAAATAAGCAATCACAATAGGTCTAAATCCAAAAGCCAGTTTACTAATACTGGGTATGGTAGATCCCGCCTGTAAAGCTATTTTAACCATTAGGGCTAACATGGATAATAATCCCACAAAAAATAAAACGGGTTTCTGATCTGCTATTTTTTTAAAGCCGGCAGTTAAAAATTGTCTGATTAAATAAAATAGCCCAACACATTGTACAAGCGCAGACAAAACCACCAATACATAAATCCAGACCGGAAGTTTCAGCCATAATACTGATAACCCATAAGCCGGAATCACACTAATAGCAAAAGCTTTGAAAAAAGTATCCTGATGAGCAAAATTCAATTGGTGCTGATTCATCCAGTTCACTAATAATCCCATACATCCAAAGAAAAACCACCCATTATACTGGAAATGTAAAAACCAGTAAGTGGCTGCCAGATAATTGTATTGGGTCATATTACCGGTTAACCACATTTCAATTAACCAGAACTGGGCAATCAAAGAAAACAAAAATAAAACCCCACCCATTTTAAACCAGCGCATGGCAGAACTTTTAAGTGCTGCCCACTTAAACAGCCCTAAAACAACAAAAAGTAATACGGCAATAAAACTCATTAACTGAGCTGTTACGGCAATCATTCCAAACCCTTGCCAGATAAATGCCATACAGGCTACATAAGAGAAAAATAAATTGGCATGAATAGAATGCGTCAGCAATTTCAATTGACCAGCCCTTAGTGAATCATGAATAACAATCAAAATAAATGTTAACAGAAAATGGGTAATTAAACCCGAAAAAGCAAAACCAGAATGAGCAAGCTGCAAATGTTTCTGATTAACAATGGGGAATGAAAATCCTATCTTATACCGCATAATAACACCAAGTAATGCTACGATAATCAAACTGAGCAATCCTAGTGATAATAAGCGTTTTGGATTCATTTGTAATACAATTTATGGTCGATAATTTTTACCTTTTTACTCTCACACAACTTTGATAAGGTTCGGATTACTGTTTCCACCCTTAGACCTGTAAAGTCTGCCAGCTGTTGTCTGGTAAAAGGCACAAGGCCCTGTTCGTTTAATTTTTCCTCGTTTTTAATTTTAAGTAAAAAAGCAATTAATTTTTCTTCGGGTGAATTATTCACGAGAATATTTGCTGTTAAGGTTTTACAGTATAATCTATCTGCAAATATCTCAAACAATCGCCTAAACAACAGAGGATGATCGTCTAATAAATGTAAAAATTTATCTCTTGACAATCTGTAAATCAGAGAATCCGTAATGGCATAGGCACTGGCAGGATAGGGTTTCTGCAACCATAAAGCAGGTTCTCCAAAGCTATGTCCTTCATGAAAAACGCCCTGTATAAACTCTTTACCATCATTTGTCATACTGGTCATTTTAACAGCCCCTTCATCAATCTGATGAAAGTACCTTGCTTCGTTTTCCTGAGCAAAAATCAGTTCTCCTTTATGCCATTTTTTTGGAGTAGCTCCATAGGCAAGTAATGTATCTGTATCAATTAGCATGTTGAATGGTTCTTGATTAGGATTACATTAAAATTACAATTTATTTTATGTATTAATTTAACAATTTCGGCAATATTTTATGTTTCCAAATAATATATCCCAACCCATTCATATGCAAACTGTCTTTTAGAAATATTTCAGGTCTGGGCAAACCCGATTCATTTAACATGGCTTCCCAGACATCAATATAAGAGGCATTGTCCTGCTTCCCCAAGAATTCATTAATAGATTGATTGGCCTGCTGCATTTTCTCCCTTAAATGCCACCTGGAAGGACTTGGCTTCATACTTACAAAACTAATATGTGTGGATGGCAACCGTTTCCGGATCATTCCAAACAAATTTGCAAACCGGTTAACAACAGAATCAACCGGCAGATTTTTATCAACTGTAAAGTCATTCTCTCCGCAATATATAACCACTTGTTTTGGTTGGTAGGGAAATAAAATCTCTTCTGTATATCGAATAACATCTGGTAAAGATGATCCGCCGAATCCCCTGTTAATAATAGAAAAACCCTTAAAATCATCTTTTATACTATGCCAGAGCCTGAAACTGGAACTACCCGCAAAAAGAATGGCATTTTTAGGTGGTACTGAAAGGCTATCTTGTTGCTTAAAAGCATTAATTTCCTTGATAAATGGCTGTGCCTGACTTTTACAAAAGCAACAAAATAAACAAGCGGTAAAGATGAGTATCCGATAGCAAGAATTCATTATTCTATTTTAAAATGGTTAAAGTTGCCATTACAGGAAAATGATCGGAAGGATATTTCATATCATATGAGTCTGTAATGGTTGCAAATTTATCCACTTTAATTTTAGGATGCTTATTTACAAACACATAATCAATTCCTCCATTGGGTTTTGATAAAAACTTAAATGCATTCCAAGTATCAATATTGCCGTAAACCTGTTGACTGATGTCTCTTGCATTGTGCATTTCACTTACAATTCTTTGGATAGGTTCTTCGGTTGACCTTAAGTTGAAATCCCCTAATAGAATTACTGGTTCGTTTTTAGTATTTAAACTTTTAATTTTTTGTAAGATCAGTTTCGCCGATTCTATTCTGGCTGTTTTACCTACATGATCAAAATGTGTATTAAAAACCCATACCAATTGTTTGGTCTTAATGTTTTTAAACAGCCCATAAGTGCACACACGATTGCAAACAGCATCCCACCCCATACAAACTGAATCAGACTTTGGGGCTAACCAAAAGGTTGACTGTTTAATCGGTATGTATTTATCCGTATTATAAAAGATGCAAGAATACTCTCCTTGTGTCTTTCCATCATCTCTTCCTACCCCGATATAACTATAATTAGACAAACTGCTGTCTAAATACATGAGTTGATGGTGCAATACTTCCTGAGCTCCAATAAAATCAGGCTCATAGTATTGCATTAACCCCGACACCCTGTCTTTTCTAAGATCCCACCTGTTTTCTCCATCAGAAGCCGCATCTAACCGAATATTGAAAGACATGGCTTTTATTGTTGTTTGCGCTTGTATTTTAAATAAAAAACAACAAGTCAAAACAGCGAAGCAAAAATATTTCATGTAATTACTTTAAATAGGGACTCGTAAAACCTAATTTTTTTAATCCTTCTTGTACATCGGGACTACTCATAAATAATTTCCAGATAAAACCTGAACGATAATTTTCCATCATAACCACAATGGGGCCTTGATCAATGGCAAGATAACGAGGTTGAAACCAATTATGGTGTAAACTAAAAGCATCATAAAAACCATACTTGCCCCAAACCTGGCTACCTAAATCATTATACCAGTATTTCATTGCTTTCATTGATTCATTTGGTGTATAAGGAAACGAAGATAAAGCTGCTGTTGGGGATATAACACCAAGATCACGTTCTTTACTTGGGGCATGTCCTGCATAACCTTTTACTGAGTAACTTGAGGTTAATCCCCAATTATTGGGGCCATATCCTTTAAATCCTCCACTGTTTTCTACACACCAATTATAATTGATTTTTGCCTGATTTACAGTCTCATTCCAATAATTTGCATATTGATCTCTTAATCCCCTGGGATCAAGCCCTAGATAAGAATAATGCGCCCAGAAGAGTGGTCCCCCATTCGGTGGATTTCCCTGATGATTTAACTCTAAAGGCAATGAATAGGAAACTTTTGGGTCTCTGATTTTGCCGCTTATAGCCCATCCTTCATGATATACTTCTGCAGGTACAGCATTGGTTGGTGAGGAAGCAGCTAAAATATACATAATCAAACACTCGTTGTAGCCTTTTACCGGGAAATTCATTTTCCATGCATGATTAGGACTCCAGTGCCAGTACAAAACATTTTGTTTATTTCGGTAAAAATTAAAATCAACTTCTCTCCAGAGCTTATCAGCTCTGACTGCAATTGCTTTTTCTTGTTTGTTACCATTTTTAAAATATTGTCTTACGCATAACAAGCCTTGCAACATAAATGAGGTCTCAACCAAATCTCCTCCATCATCATATCTGCTGAATGGTTTTACTTTTCCGGTTGTGCCATCCCACCAATGTGGCCATACTCCATGAAATCGGTCTGCTGTTTCCAAAAAGTGCAAGATAGTTTCTAGTCGCTTAACGCCTTCTGCTCTGGTAATAAAGCCTCTTTCAATTCCAACCAAAATGGCCATCACGCCAAAGCCACCTCCTCCACTCGTTACAACGTTTTGGTCGTTTTGTGGATAGATATTATCTAGGTGAATTCGCTCTCTTGCTAAACCACTATTGGGCTCTGCTCCGGACCAAAAATATTGAAAACTAGCTTCCTGAACCTTTCGAAAAAGTGCTGTATCAGCTGTTGGTATAGGTTCAAGCTTTATTAAAGTCTTTTGAGCATTTGCGCCCAAAATCAACAAACAACTTAAAATTGAAATAAAGAATTTCATGATTGTTATTAAAGCATTAAAAATACCCGCCCGAAGGCGGGCTTTTGTCAATAAACCCAGTATTCAACCAAAAAAATGAACTAAATCAATCATTTACCAGCTAACCCTAAATTATACAAGGCTCTTATATGCGCGTCTGGTAATGCAATATTATAAATCCTCAATTCGTCCATCACCCCTGTCATGGTTCCAAAGCTAACATCGGTACTAACTGTTTTGCCAGGAATTACATTATAGTTACCGCCAATGATAACTTCACTTGGCTCAGCTGATCTAAAGTTGTTATTTCCAGTGCCTCTGCTTGGGAATGCACCGGCTTTTCTTCCATTAATCCAAATATCAAAGAAACCATTGCTTGCATTGTAATTCAATGCCAAATGCACCCATTTATCCGGACCGATTGGTGGAGTGATATAAGGCATATAATTGGGAGACCCTGGTGCATCTCTCAATGTATTTATATTGTCCTGCGTACCTCCTCCAATGGTTACAAATGTTGGCTGTACTTTCAAATCAGTTACATTACTAGCTGGAAATGAATTGGTATTCAAAGAAAAATTTAAACTTCCATTGAATACACCGGGTCTGGTTAATTGAAACAACATAGTTCTCTTTGACCCATTATTTGAAATTTGAATCCAGGTACTGATTGCAAAACTTTTAAATACATCTGTTTTAAATGCATTGAACTGAGTTGGATAATAAAGAAACCCGGCATTCAATCTTAATGCCTGTCCTTTAATACCATTTGTTACATAACTGTCGTTCACTGAAGTGCCTGGAGCTGTATTTGATTTTACTTCGTTTTTGGTATTGTCAAATGGCCAATAAGCCACTAAGCTTTCGGGAAAGACTTCGTCCGATGAGGTAAACCCATCAATTTTGCCAACATAATCCGCAGTTGAAACGGCCGGCAAATTATTGGGATTACCATCTTTTTTACAAGAAACCATCCAGAAACCAAGCGCCAGGAAACTGTACAGCGATAAGTTCAATTTATTATTCTTGAATTGCATATTAAATAATTAAAAAGTCAATTAATAACCCGGATTTTGCTTTAACACTCCGGCAGTTAAGTCAATTTGTGTTTGTGGTATGGGTAACAATATATCTCTTGCCGCATTGAAATTAGTCTTCCCTGCAGCATTCATTACTGACTGTGAAATACCCCATCTTACAATATCAAAAAATCTATCATGCTCCATAGCCAATTCAACTCTTCGTTCTCTTCTGATGGCTTCTCTTAATAATGCCTGATCAGTAGTTGTTACATCTGGCAATATGGAATTATTACCTGCTCTTGCTCTAAAACGCACACTGTTCAAAGCATCTCTGGCAGCAGTAATATTATTGGTACCACCCACTTCATTGGCTGCTTCAGCATACATTAATACAACATCTGCATATCTTAAAATACGCACATTGTTCCACCAACCAAAGCGATTACCAACTGCTGCTCTGGTTGCAGGATTGGTATGCACTTTATGGTTGTATCGTGGATTAGGCAAACCTACAGGTGTTACTTCACCAAAAATGGTCACACCAGGTGTAGTGGGCGTACTGGTAAATAATATGGTTCTGGCTTTTCTAGGGTCATTTGGCTCGTAAGCATTTGCAAGAATAGCACTTGGTGAATTCCATCCCCAACCTAAATCCCAGGGGCCTGATCCTCTCACCCCCTGCAAACTGGTATACTGAATTCCTTGTGCAGTTGGATTAACGGCATCTGCCCTCGCTTGTACCTCAAATACAGATTCCTTACTATTCTCTCCTTCCTCAGAGAAAATGGTGTTATATGGGGTACTTAAATTATATTGACCTGAGTTCATAACCAAACTTGCAGCGGTCATTGCCTGTGCCCATTTTTGCTGGGTTAAATAAACTTTTGCTAATAATCCATTTGCTGCTCCACTTGTAATTCTACCAGGAAATTTAACTGCATCCCAAAATGCTGGTAAATAAGCAGCTGCAAAACTAAGGTCTCTTTCAATAAATGAATAAACCTGATCTACAGAACTTTGTGGCACATTGTTTTGTGCAGCCGGATCCGCAAACAAGGTATCAATAATGGGCACTCTACCAAATAATCTGGTGAGCATGAAATAAGAATAACCACGAATAAACCTTACTTCAGCTTGCGATTGTAATTTAATGGCATCACTTGCAACAATTTGTTTATTGGTACCAATTTGAAAAAGTGTATTATTACATCTGTTGATTAATCCATAATACCCAACCCATAATGCATTGGCTCTTCCACTATTGGGCAAAACCGGGAAATTATCCATGCTTATTACATCAGCCCCACCATCAGAAGGGGTACTCCCTTTATCCGCATCATCGCTTCTGATACTGGTTGCATTAATAAAACCATCAACGTGCACATTGTAATCACGTAAACTATTGTAGGCACCAAAAATATATTGATCGTATGGGCCAGATCCGCCAGGATATGGGTAATTCTCTTCATCATACTCTCCCTGTCTGGCAGTATTCAAAAAATCCTTTTTACATGCTGTAAAAACCGAAACAATTAAAAGCAGTAGCATCCAGTTTGAGATGCTTGTTTTAATAATATGATTATTCATTGTTGAATCGTTTTATTAGTTCAATTAAAATGTCACGTTAATTCCAACTGAATACACTGCTGGAACAGGGAAAACACCGTTGTCTGCGCCACCACCAAGAATGCTACCAATTTGAGCTTCTGGCGAATAACCAGTCACTTGACTCCAACTCTTAATATTTTGTCCGTTCACAAATACACGGGCTTTAGATATGCCGAGTCTTCTAAGTGTTCCATCAGAGAAAGTATAGCCTACTTGTAAAGTTCTTAATCTAAAATAATCACCTGGCTCTAAGAAATAACTACTAAATAAGAAGTTATTACCTCTGGTATTGTCCAGGATGGGTTCAACATTGGTAGTTCCACCTCCTGTCCACGCATTTAATCGATTTGCCTCAAAGTTTAATGTTGCGAAGTTGGCAATTCTACGTTGAGTATAAATTTTGTTACCAGCTACACCTTGCCCCTCAATGGTAAAATCAAACCCTTTATAAGCCAAGTTGATATTTAATCCATAGCTATAAGGCGGAAATGGAGTTCCTAAGTAAGTACGGTCAGCGGGCGTTAGTACACCATCTCCATTAATATCTGCATATGCAATATCACCAGGTAAAGAATTATTAAAACGAGCCATTCTACCCAACTCTGCCGTTGATTGGTATATTCCAATTTGCCTGTAGCCAAAGAAGTAGCCAATTGATTTTCCAGTTTCAGTTAAGTTGGCTCCACCATTACCGAATAACTGGAAATTAATTTTATCGCCAATAGAATTTACTGTGTTCCGGTTGTAACTAAAATTAGGGGCAATTGAATAAGTAAGATCTTTTCCAATTTTATCAGTCCAGTTTAAACTCAATTCTATCCCTTGATTGGTTATTTTACCTAAGTTGGTAAAATAACTTCTTGTTTCATTTGGTAATGTTACAGCAGTTAAGATGTCAGAAGTTGTTCTGTTGTAAAATGTAAATTCTACATTTAACCTATTGCGCAATGTTTTCAAATCAAATCCAATATCTAGGCCTCGAACTACTTCCCAACGCAAATTAGGGTCAGGAATATACGCTGCTTGTATTGCTGTATATACATTATTGCCAAAAATTGCAGTAGAAGCATTTGAAATACCAGGTCTATATAAATTATCAGCAAAACCGTTTGCATTTCCTGTTTCACCCCAAGCAGCTCTTAATTTTAAGAAATTAATAAAATTGAACTTTCTAATGAAAGATTCTTCAGAAGCAATCCATCCCAAGCCCACTGATCCAAAAGTACCCCATCTGTTTTGTGGAGCAAATTTAGAACTACCATCTCTTCTTAAAGTGGCATTAACTAAGTACTTATTTTGGTAGGCATAACTTAATCTGCCAAACAAACCCATAATTGCGCTTTCACCGCCACCGCCACCAAAGAGACCTGGATTATTAGCATTGATGGCACTTAGATACCAGAAGTCTGGATTATTAGGCACATTCACTGTTGTGTCTCTTCTGTTACCATTGATATTTGTACTCTTACTATAAATAGAAGTAAATCCTACAAGAGCAGTTAATTTGTGTCCATCACCAATGCGTTTATCATAAGTTAATGTATGGTCTTGCTGGTAACGTTTAAACTCAGCCATCTCTTGGCTTACACCTGTTCTAACCGTATTATCAAAAAAAGTAGTTGTTGGTGCTGTGCCTTCACCTAAGTTGATAAATGTGAATGGCAACGGTGTATAAGATCTGGAGTTGTTAAACCCAAGGTCAGCAAAAACAGAGGACCTGAAAGTAAAGTCTTTCAAAAACTTAATTTCAGCAAACAATGATCCTATAAACCTGAATCCTTTATTGATATCTGTTCCATTATTACGGTTTAATGCTGCAATAGGATTTCCAACCTGCGCTCTTTGAAAAGAAGGCATGCTATAATAAGTACTTGCATCTTGTTGTATTGGTACAATGGGGGCTGCCCACAGTGCATTCGTTAAACTAACTCCAGCTGGGTTTTGAATCCAATGAAATGCATTGACTTCACCACCAACTTTAATATTACTATTGAATCTAATTTCCTGATTCAAGCGAATCATGAACTTTTCGTAGCTATTGAATTTAACAACTCCATCTTGTTTGTTATACCCGATGTTCAGATAAGTACTGCTCTTTTCAGAATTATTAGACACACTTAGATTGTTAGTGGTCAATAAAGCATTTTGTAAAATCTCATTTTGCCAGTTCGTATTTGCTGTATAATTGCTGTAATCGAATGGAGCTGCATTAATATTAGCCAATTGTGCGTCATACAACTTTTTAAAACCATCAGCATCTGTTACTTTAATTTTATCTGTCACTTTTTGGAAACCAACAGTACTTTGAAAATTAATTCTTGTTTGGCCTCGGGCTGCTTTTTTAGATGTAATTGCTATAACGCCATTGGCGCCTCTTAATCCATAAATTGCAATTGATGAAGGATCTCTTAAGATGTCTATCGTTTCAATATCTGCAGGATTCAAGAAGTCAATATTATCTTGTAATATACCATCAACCACATACACCGGGCTAGCACTATTGGTACTGTTTATCCCTCTAATTCTTACTACAGGACTAGCACCAGCAACACCTGAATTGGCAACTGTTAAACCTGCAACTCTTCCCTGTAAAGAACTAATTGGATTGGTATTCGGCATTTTAGCCAATTCCTCTCCTTTAATGGTTGTAACAGAACCAGTTAAATCTCTTTTCTTTTGTGTGCCATATCCGGTAACCACCACTTGCTCTAAATTATTTACGGCGGCAGTTAATTGAATACTGATATCTCTTTTACCTGCAACTGAAAACTCCAGTTGATCATACCCAACCGAAGAAATAATTAACTTGGCATTATCATCAGCTAACGTAATACTAAATGCACCGGTATTATCGGTAGTTGTTCCCACTTTGGTACCTTTCACTTGAACTGAAGCCCCAGCCAATGGTTCTCCGTTTGTTGAAGTAACCTTTCCTTTTACCACAATTTCGGCCAATTCCTTATTGTCCACACTAGCTTCTTTTAGCACAACCAAGTTTGTGCCTAGAACTTTATAATTAATCCCTGTATTTAACAAAATTTTACTTAGCGCTTCATCCAGGGTTGCGTCCACCAAATTGATGGTTACTTTAGGCTTCCCTTTTACTACTTCTTCTGCAAACAAAAACCGATACTCAGTTTTTTTCTCCACTTCAAACAAGGCTTTTTTTAGTTCAAGCGACGCCATCTTTATTGTAATTCGGCTTTGAGAAAAGCCGATTGCTGAAACTTGAATACATACAAGCAGCATTAAAGCAGTGGTAATTTTCATAATGCGGGCAAGCTTTTTTATCAAAAGATCTTTGTTTGAAACAACGGGTGTTTCATAATTTTTCATATTTTCAAATTGAAAGGGTTATGAATGTCATTCAGATAGCACAATTTGTTGATTTCTAATCCTGGTGGGGTTCCGCGCCAACGGAACCTCGTCCTTTTTTAAGATGAATTTGTCTTGAATATCATATGGCAGCCGGGTTTTATTGGTAAATAATAATCGTATTCCCTTTTTGAATCGTTTTAAAAGGTATAATGAGCTTCAAAGCTTCAATCGCCTGATCAACAGTTTCTTTTTCAAAATTCCCATTCATTCGGGTTGATTTTAGCTTTTCAGTTTGAATGTCTAATTTTACATTGTACCATCTTTCCATCATTAATGCTATCTCTTCAAATGTTTCATCTCTAAAAACCAATTTATTTTCAACCCATTGGTTTTCAGCAACAGTACTATCCGGAGTAATAAATTTTAATTTGTTAATAGAGATTGCAGGAAGCAAATCAATCATTTTTTGCTTTTTACTGCTTTCAACTAATGCATTCTCTACAATCAATTTTTCATTTGGAGATAAGATGATCTTATCTTCAGGTCTGTTTTTTATGGTAACTTCAATTCTCCCTTGAATCAGGCTTGTTTCAGTTTGTTTATCTTCAGGATAAGCCTTTACATTGAAAACAGTACCCAGCACTTTAATACGAATGCTATTGGTATTAATAATAAAGGGAACGTCTTTATTTTTAACAACATCAAAATAACCTTCTCCGGTTAATGTTACTTCGCGCACAGATTTACCAAACTCCTTGGGATAAATTAATTTGCTCCCGCTATTTAACCATACAATAGAACCGTCAGGTAATTTTACCTGAGATTTAGATCCTAACCGTGTTGAAATTTCGTTTGATTCAGGTTGTACTTTAACTAGGGTTTTGGATACCGTCTTTTGTGTAATAAAGTACGTTAACCCAATTAAAAAAATGAAAGATGCAGCTGCATAAAAAACCCATTTAGGGATGAATGGTTTAGTACCACTGACCATGGCATCCGCTTCTGTTAAATCAAAAGATTGGTAATCTGCACATCTATTTAGATGCAACATGAAAGCATCTTCCGCTTCATTGGATTTGTGAGGGGCTGGAATTTGCCAAATATTTTCAAGATTTTGAATAGCAAACTGCCATTCTGGGTGATCTTGCAAATGCCTGTTGAGCTCAACAAGCTCCTGCTCATTTGCCTCATTAGCCATCTTTTTGGCCACTAATACCCAAAATCTTTCTTGGATCATTGTTATCGTTAGTTCAAAAACTATAACAACTGAGTGGACTATTTACCCCTAAATGATTTTATTTATTTTTTAATTTTTTTTCCAAAACAGGATGAGACTGCAATTCTAAAGGCATACATTGAGCCATTCTTCGCATGGCTATAGCCATTTGCGCTTCCACTGTTTTAACAGAAATATTCAACAATTCAGCTACTTCTTTATATTTCAACCCGTCTTCTTTAATTAATTTAAAAATCAACCGGCAACGATTAGGAAGCGTATTGATGGCCATTTTAATTTTCAGAACCATATCCTCGGTTATCATTAATAAATCTGGCCTGAAATAAATACTGTTTAATTGAACTTGCCACTCATCCATAGATAAACCAGCTCTGCGTTTTTGTTTTTTAAGTAAATTCAAAGACATATTCCTGACCGTTGCATAAAAGTAAAACAATGGCGACTCCAGTTGACACAATTGTTCTTTTCGCTGTAAGATGATCATAAATAAATCCGACACGATATCTTCTGCTTCTTCTTCGGATCTTACTATTGAATAGGCAAACTGCTTTAGTTTTGAGTGCAATGCAATAAAAAGCGTTCGATATGCTGACTGATCATTGTTGTAAGCAATGGCAATTAAACAGTTACGAATGGCCTCATTTCCCTCTACTAAATTCGAAGAATGCATCTACATCTTTTTTAAATTGTACCAACGAGGGTTTATGGATATAATACATATGCCCAGATTCATAAAAATAAAACTGAACATTTTTTCTTTGCTCCGGTCTTAAAAACATATGTTCTATATCGTATTGGGCAGTAAAATAAGGAGTGGCAAAATCGTAATATCCTGCTCCCATATAAACTTTTAAATCGGGGTTTTTACTCATTGCATCCCGCAGGCTCTCTGCCACATTTAAAAACTGATTCTGCACATTACTGTAATTCCAGGGATAAACTTCTCCAAAAATATTATACCCATTTTCTTCTTTAAAATTCAGCTCCTTTTGAAAATAGTCATTCATGGTTGCGGTAAATGGACCATCAATATTGGCAAAGGAGGGATCAAAGCTGTTTACTTCACCAGCATCATCCAAATCCCGGCCAGTGAACCTTGCATCCAGTCTGCCGATGGTTAATCCGTCTTTTCTTCTGAGTTCTTTATAGAATCTGCTTTCTTCTACACGCAAATTAGAACGCAAACAATATTCTTTTGACAAACCAGTGTAATAACTCATTTTCTCTGCAATGGATTCCTTTTCTGATTCGCTCAGCCATCCTCCTTTTATTAAAGCAGAAGCATAGGGCCCAATGGCAAAAGCTTCGGCCTCTTTTAACGCATTCTGCAAATTGGCCTGTAATGCAGGTGCCAGTTTTTTATGATACCATGCAGCGGCTGTATAAGAGGGAATGTACAATGCTCTTGGTAAATCATTCCCTACATAATAATCATTGGTTCCAAAATTCAATACAGCGGAAATCATAAAAATACCATTCAGATAAATTCTATGTCTGTCTTGCAAAAACTTGGAAAGACCTGCTGCACGGGTTGTGCCATAACTTTCACCTGCCAGGTATTTGGGGGATCCCCATCTTTCATACCTGGATAAGAAATGCCTGATAAAAGAACCCATGGCACTGACATCTTCATTGTATCCATGAAATTGTTTGGGATTCTCCCCGGGTGCCGGCCTGCTGTATCCTGTTGAAACGGGATCAATAAATACAAGATCCGTTTTATCGAGCCAGCAATATTCATTATTTACAAAAGTATAAGGAGGGCCCTGTGAAAAGCCTTCTTCATTAAACTGAACTCTTTTGGGACCTAAGCCCCCCATATGCAACCAAACAGAAGACGATCCGGGACCACCATTAAAAGCAAAAGTAACGGGTCGCTTTGCAAGGTCATCGCCCTGTTTCTGATAATAAGTAAAGAATACTTTCGCAATTAATTTGCCCGTATCGTTTTTCAAATGCAGGTATCCGGTATGCGCAGTATAATCAAGTTTCTTACCGGCTATCATCATGGAATGACGGGTGGTAACTACCGTAACACCCGCAGGAACAGCCTGTACATTGGCAGCAACCGTTTCTGTTGGTATATTGGAGCGTTGAGCGTCCAATACATTGAACTGAGCCAGCATACAAAATCCTACAATTAGTTTTATCATAAATATTGAAGATTGAATCGTTAAGTTAAAGAAATTATCGTGCTTCCAGCACTTCAATATCAAAAACAAGTACACTATTTACCGGAATATCCTTGCTTCTTGATCTTATTCCGTAGGCCTGTCCTGATGGAATATAAATGGTAATCTTTCCACCTGCATTAATTTTTGGAACAGCCAATTGCCAGCCTTTAATTAATCGATTCAAAGGGAAACTGGCGGGTTTTTCTTTGGTTTGATCAAAAATAGCCCCGTTACTTAGTAAACTGCCTTTATAATGAACTGTTACTGTGTCTGTGACTTTGATATTTTTACCTGTGCCCTGGCGTACAATATGATAATAGATATCTGAAATACTTCCAGTAGTATCAATCTGCTTATTTTTAACCGCCAGTTTTATAGTGGCATCATCCAGTAAAGCCTGGGCCGCAGAATCATGGTTCTTGTTTAAATCTACCTGAGGCCTTGCTGCTGAAGCCTGCCTGAATAGGGTATTGCCGTATGAAATATTCGACGGTTTAAATCCCCCATGAGATAAATAAAACTGTTTTCCTTCCGTTCCTGCACTATAATCTATCCGATGTCCTGCCCTGCCTGTTGCATCGTAGGAAAATTTACTGGTCAGTATTTCTTCCCATCTTCCATTTGCTTTTTGTATCCATTGATTACCCATGTATACTTTTCTTTCGAGCTGGCCATTCACTCCCCAGAAATTTTCACTGAAGGAGTATAAGTTGCTTAGATAATTTCCATCCTTTGGAGCACTGAAGCTGGCTATTAATTTCCATCGTCCGGTTTCCGGCATAAAAAAGTAACCACTGTAAATGGTATTGGCTTTAGCAGAGTCGGTTAAAGCAGTAACCAGAAACTGATACTTCTCTCCTGCTTTCCAGGGATACACAAAATGGCTATGCCCCCCAGTTCCTTCATTACCAAATTCATTTGCCACAACTCCAACTCCTTTCCCCAATAATTTTACTTTATTGGAATCAGGAACTTTTTTGGGATCAATGGCTTCGTTACCCGCATCCCAAACAGAAAAAATAATTCTTCTTTCTGTCGGGCTGTTTACCTGCATGCCAAAGTACCCTCTTTTAAAACCGCAAGCCATATAGTAACTATACAGGGGATCATATCCTTCAGGAACTGTTAACTCGTTATAAAACCCAATTACTTTGGCAGAATCTTCAGTGGGATACTTTAAATGTACGGATGCCGCATTTCTTCTGGCAACAGGATTAAAGTGAATACCTTCAGTAGGTCTCCCCGAAAGTTCAAGTGACTGAATATTGGCAATTTGCTTTCCTGCTTTTTTTACGCAGGTAATTGTAATCTGATAAAATCCGGTATCGGTAATGAGTACTTTCCCGATTCGGCTTTTTTTAGGAGCATTCCCGCTGATTAATTTTACCGGAAACTTCTTACCTGCTATGGAAACTATTAAATCTGAACCAGCATTTATTGCCTTAGTTTGAAAACTCAACTCGAGTTCACCGGTTTGCTGAACTTTAAAAAACCAGTGAAAGCTTTGTTTGGTATCCGTCCAACCCCTAAGACCATATTTCTCTGAAAATAAAGACTGTTCATTGGCTTCTGCAGGTACTGCATAGCCAGTAAATGCAGGTATTATAACGGACTGTGCAGATAATAACTCAGAGAAAAATAATAGTAACAGATAAAAAGGAATCTTCTTCATATTGATTGAATGATTCCTCAACTTAACAAAAACAAAGGAGAAATTATAATAGTAGTCCTTGTAAAAATAAATAAGCGAAACTAAAATAGATTATCAGCCCGGTTACGTCTACCAAAGTAGCTACAAACGGAGCGGATGAAACTGCCGGATCAGCCCCCAGTTTCTTTAACAGAATCGGCAGCATTGAACCGGTTAGTGTTCCCCAGAGCACCACACCAATTAATGAAAAGCCAACGGTTGCGCCAATCATTGCCCAGTGGGGACCGTAAATTTCCGGCATTATGGAATGCCAGATACCCACTCTTAAAAAACCCAATATGCCCAATACCGTTCCTAACAGTATCCCACTAATAATTTCTCTTTTCAGCACTCTCCACCAGTCTGACAAATGGATTTCTCCAACGGCCATTGCCTGTATAATCAGCGTGGATGCCTGAGATCCGCTATTTCCGCCACTGGAAATAATCAATGGAACAAATAGGGCCAGCACCAGTGCTTTCGCAATTTCATCTTCAAAATGCCCCATTGCTGTGGCAGTTAATAATTCACCAATAAATAAAACAATTAACCAGCCTACTCGTTTCCGGAATAATTTTAAAAGTGGAATATCCAGGTAAGGTTCATTCAAAGCCTCTGTACCCCCCATCTTCTGCATGTCTTCACTAAATTCCTCATTAGCTACCCAAAGCATATCATCAATGGTTACGATACCCAGTAGAATATTATTTTCGTCTACAACGGGCAAAGCCACCCGGTTATTCATTTTAAAAACCTGACTCGCATTTTCCTGGTCGTCATTTACCTGTAAGGAAACAACCCTACCATCAATTACGTCTTCAATTATTTTATCTGGTGAAGCAAGAATGATATCTCTGATTCTTACGTCATCTACCAACTGCCCAAGTTCGTTGATAACATAGATAACATCAATGGTTTCACTGTTTCGTGCATATTTGCGAATAGTAGCAAATACCTCATCCATTGTATTGTGCTGATACACGTATACGTAATCCGGCGTCATTAATCTGCCTACACTATCTTCCGGATAACCTAAAAGAGACAAGGTTACTTTTCGCTCTTCGGGATCTAATAATTTTATGAGGTCTCTGATGGCCGCTTTCGGCAGCTCTTCCAGAAAGTCGGTACGGTCATCGGCAGGTAATTCATTCAGCAATTCAGCTGTTTTTGCAGAAGGCAGTTCCTTAACAATGTCCTTCTGCTGTGCTATATCCAGAATTTTAAAAACACTTGCAGCCCTGTGAACCGCCATATTCGCAATGATTCTTGCTTCGTATTGCGGATACTCATTAATTAAATCGGCTACATCACTGATGTTCTGATCATTCAAAAACTCCCTGATTTCAAGTGGATCATCCACTTGAATAAGTCGCTCAAATTGTTCAAACAAATCAGGATGTTCCAGTTCAAGTGCCATTGTAAATATTAACTGTTTTCTTGTTGCATCATTAAGTAGGCTTTAATAAACCCATCAATTTCTCCATCCATTACAGGCCCGATATTTCCTACTTCATAATCTGTACGATGATCCTTGATCATTTTATAAGGATGAAAAATATAGGAACGTATCTGACTGCCCCATTCAATTTTTTTCTTTCCCGCATTGGTTGCGTCAATTGCTTCCTGTCTTTTCCTCAGCTCTTCTTCGTACAGGCGGCTCTTCAGCATTTTCATTGCCAGCTCACGGTTCTCTCCCTGTGTTCTCGCCTGCTGGCATTCTACAATAATTCCACTCGGAATATGCTTTAACCTGACTGCTGTTTCTACTTTGTTTACATTCTGACCTCCACTCCCACCACTTCGGTAAAAAGCCCATTCCAGGTCTCCTGCATTCACATTAATTTCAATGCTATCATCAATTAAAGGATATACAAAGACCGACGCAAAAGAAGTATGCCTTCTGGCATTGCTGTCAAACGGTGAAATTCTCACCAGTCTGTGTACCCCACTTTCCGCTTTTAAAAAACCATAAGCAAAGTCTCCATCAAATTGCAATGTGGCACTTTTTATTCCAGCCCCATCTCCTTCCTGAAAATCCAGTTCGGTTACTTTCCAGCCTTGCTTTTCGCCATACATTCTATACATTCTCAGCAACATTTCGGCCCAATCCTGGCTTTCTGTACCACCCGCACCCGGATTAATCTGTAATACCGCCGGCAATTCATCTTCGGGCTTATTCAATGTGCTTTTAAATTCGGCTTCTTCTATTTTAGTGAGTGCTTCCTGGTAAGCGATTTTGGTTTCATCTTCGGAAGCATCCCCCGATTTCCAGAAATCGAATAAAAGGGCAAAATCTTCCACAGCATTATCCAGCTGTTTGAATAATTTCAGCCAATATTCATTCACTTTAATTTCCTTCATCACCGAAGTTGCCCGGGCGTTATCGTCCCAGAAGCCAAGTGATAAAGAAAGCTGTCGGTCTGTTTCTACCTTATATAGTCGGTTATCGACGTCAAAGAAACCTCCTCAGAACCTGAACGCGGTCCCTCATAAATTTAACTTGCTCCTGTGTCATACTTCAAAAATACAAAAGAACAGGGAGGACTAGAGTTTTACAAATCGTTTTCTTGCAATGATTCTTCCGGCACCGGTTACCAGTTCTAAATTGTAGATGCCTTTTGGCAGCTGAGCCAGTTCAAGATCATATACAAAATTGCCTGTTGAGCCGCCAGTAATAATTCGCCTGTTAATCATGACTATACCAGCATTGGAAATGACTTTCAGAAAAGTACTGTTATTGGGTAAGGGTGTAAATATAATTTTAGCATTGTTCTGAACAGGATTCGGGAAAAAATAGAGTTCTTGTTCAGTGGTTAAATCGGCCCTGATATCAACTGAATCAGAAACAGAAGTACATAAATTTGTATCTGTTATAGCTACATTGTACCTGCCAATGGTAGAATAAAATACAAATAGCTTATCGGTTGTATCCGGAATGGCATTCAACAAATTGCCGTTTCTGTACCAGAGTATCTTACTGACTACCTTTCCCGAATCAGCCGTTGCTATTAAGCGGGTGGTATCTCCCGGAAGAATATTTTGTTTGCCCTGAATGGTTATTAAGGCCCCGGGCAAGGGTTTGATTGAAACTGTCACTTTCTGACGGACACTCTGACAACCCGTTGCCGTATTGGCTCTGGAAACCCAGTAATTGGTTGTTCTGATGGCATTGGTAACAGGTACAGGAGCAGTGGCCGATCCCACACCTCCATTTGCACTTGTGTACCAAAGCAAGCTGTCTCCTAATGCCCCCAGTGGTCTTGGCGTTTCATTTAAACAATACTGGATATCAAAAACAGTTGGTTTAAGGGGAACATAACCGCTGTCTAATGCAAATACATTAGATTGTGTAGTACAGCCGAAATAACTGGTTACTACTGCTCTGTACTGACCTTTGATTTTGGGAGTGATGGCAAAACTTGTATCTAATGATGCATATTTCTGAACTCGGAAATTATTCATATCTGAGATGTAGAAATTACCATCCACATCTATAAAAGCATTGCCTGGCGCATCCAGTTGTTCGGGGCTATTGCCTTTATTATTGATGCCTCCAGCTATAACAATTCCTGTATCAATACCCAATTGCCATCCTCTGATTCTGTTAGCTGTGCCTCCCTCTGCAATAATCATTCTGTTATTGGCATCTACAAAAACATTAAGCGGAGTTACCAGCTGATTGGCCCCATTCCCCTTTCCTCTTCCACCTGCAACAACTGTTCCCCTAACTTCACCGGCTCTCCATCGAACAATCCGGTCATTTTGAGAATCGGCTATATAAATATTTTGACGTTGGTCTACAAAAACGCCAAGAGGAACACTTAGTTGATTGGTTGCTGAACCAGCGAAATTACCTCCTGCAACTGTTTTACCTGCAATACTTCCCCTTACCCATAACTGCACCCTGGCATTTAAGGCATCAGCTACATACACTGCACCATAGGCATCAACAAACACACTGGTAGGATAAGAAAGCTGATTGGCTTTCAGGCCTCTTCCATTTCCACCTGCAACTACTCTTCCGGTAGTATCTCCTTCTTTCCAAACTACCACACGATCATTATCGGTGTCTGCAACATAAATGAGACCATCAGCGCTAACAAAAATACCAGCAGGATTATTCAATTGACTCAAGCGATTCCCTGCTCCTCTGCCACCCGCAACTGTAACAGCCGCTTTGGCTCCAGGCGCCCATTTTTGAATCCGATGATTCCACTGATCACATACAAAAATATTTTTCTGCTCATCCACAAATACAAAACTGGGTCTGCCTAACTGAGTGGAATCAGTTCCGCCGGTAAGTTTACCGGCAACTGTCTCAGCAGTTTTGGCATAAGTAGTAGTAATTCTGGCTAAGCTATCGCTATTTAAAGTCCATAACACAGTTCTGGCAAAAGGGCTTGCCTGAATCCGCATGGGTTCATTGTTTAAACAGGTTGGACTGATGATACTGATTTCAGGTTTTTTCCGGACTGTAACAACAACTTCTGCTGTTGAATTACAACCATTACCAATGGAAGACACCACTGTATATTTGGTTGTTACAGATGGCCTGGCAATAACCGTGTCTCTTGTAGTAGTGCTTAATCCTGCGGCAGGTGACCAGCGATAATTATTACCTCCTGAAACTATTAAATTAGCCTGACCGGTTTCACAGATGGTTGTAGTATCGTTTTTAATTACTAAATCAGGCGCTACTACCACATTAGCTATTCCAGAACCTGTAACACAACCTGAAAAAGAAGCCGATAAAACTGTGTATGCACCAGAGAGTCTTGTTTGCAGAACTGTATCAGCCTGTGCTGTAATTCCATATTTCTGAATACGGTAATTTCTGCTATCCGCCACATACATATTTCCGCTTAAATCAAACCCAACCGCATTAGGTAATTGCAACTGATCTAAAGCAGACCCCGAACTTCCGTTTGCCAAACCTGCAACAGTGGTTCCAATAGTATCATACAATGCCCAACGATGAATTCTGTTATTTCCCCGATCTGCAATAAACATATTGCTGTTTCCATCCACAAATATTCCCGAAGGGAAATTCAGCTGAAAAGGCAATGTACCTGCACCCCTGTTTCCCGCAGCAACAGCTCCTGCAAGTTTGGTCTGATCATAAAACATTATCCGATGATTCTCGGCATCGGCCACGAATAAATTATTCCGTTGATCTACAAAGACTGCCTGGGGATTATTTAAACGGATGCTGTCATTTCCGGGGGTTCCGTTACCTGCAACGGTTTTTACAATAGAACCTCCGTTCGACCATTTTTGTACCCGGTGATTCCCTGCGTCAGCTATGTATAAATTGCCATAGTTATCTACAAAAACACTGGCAGGAAAATTCAGCTGATACGTACTGTTACCCAATCCTAATCCGCCGGCAACTGTTGTTGCTGTTTTTGAACCTTTGGGGAAATATTGAATCCGGTGATTGTTCTGGTCGGCTACATAAATATTTCCTGCAGCATCCACATAAACGCCGGTTGGATAATTCAACTGATCATTCGCGTTTCCTTCCCCATTTCCGCCAACAATGGTTGTACCAACCAGTTCACCGGGCTTCCATAACTGAATGCGATGGTTTACAGCATCAGCCACATACACATTTCCTTTCTGATCTACAAATGCACCTAATGGCAAGCCCAATTGTCCCGGGGCATTGCCAATTCCATTTCCACCTGCAAACACCGTTCCTGCCTTACTCCATTCCGGGAAAAAGCTGCCCGCTTTTATTCCATTGCCTCTGAAATAATTAAGACTCGCTGGTCTTTCCCCTAAAATAGTAGTAGTTACTTTAGTTGCATCCGGTGATAAACAAAGAGTTGGTGTTACTACTGGTACAGACCTGATTCCTACATTGATCGTAAGTGCTCTGTATGAAACGCAACCACTGTCCGATACGGAATTGATTCCATAAAACATAGTTGAATCAGGCTTAATTAAAAAAGTGCTATCTGTAATTTTGTTCACACCCGTAGCAGGGAACCAGGTATAATTGGTATTGCCTGTTAATTTTATCTCAGTAACATCACCTGCGCATATAGCCGTTCTGCCTATTACATTAATGGCAGGTCGGGCATTCACATTTATCAGATTAGACTGTTGCACACAGCCATTAAAAGAAGTTACCCTGGCAGAATACAATCCACCTTCATAGGGCCTGAATTCAGGGCTCATAGGAATGGCGCTGTATTGTTGTACCCTGCCATTTTGCTGATCTAAAACAAATAAATTTCCCGAGGCGTCAAATGCCATACCGGTTGGATAATTGAATTGATTGTCTCCCGAACCCGAAATACCATTGTCGCTTCCTGCAATGGTAATCATTCCTATTCCGTTATTGTATAATTTATGTACACGATTGTTTCCAGCTTCCAGCACATATACTTCTTCAAAGGCATCTACCAGAATATCAACAGGCTGAAACAAATACCCATAACCCGTTCCCTTGCCTAATTGACCCATTATTGTTTTGCCCGCATAATTCCCCAATTTGAATTTTTGTACCCGATGATTGGCAGAATCAGCCACATAAATATTGAAATCCTTATCTACAGCAACACCCTGCGGACTGTTTAGTCTCATGGAATCGGAACCAGGTCCCAATCCGCCCGCTACGGTAAGTCCCGTTGCCCCACCCTGTGCCCATCGCTGAATTCTGTGGTTGCCCGCATCTGCTATATACACAAATCCTAACGCATCTACGAAAACATCACGTGGGTCACTCAACTGATTCTGTCCTGAACCTTTTCCATTTCCTCCTGCAACCAGAAATCCATTACTCGATCCCGGAGCAAAACGCAAAACCCGGTTGTTGTACTGATCGGTAACAAATAAATTTCCAAATCCATCAATGAATAATCCTGCGGGCTTATTCAATTGATTGGGCATATTGCCTCCCCCGTTACCTCCTGCAATGGTTACCCCGTCAGGTGTATTTCTACTATAGGCAACTATCCGGTTATTGATGGTGTCGGATATATAAATATTACCGTTATTATCTAATGCAATTCCATGGGTACCGGAAACCCTTGCTCTGTTACCGACCGAACCGGAAACAACCGTTGTTGAAACGGTACTTAGTGTAGCTTTTGTTTTTTGAATAACAGAATCGTTCAGTATCCATTCTATCTGATAAGGACTCCTGCTAAAATTACCCAGGATGGTTCCTTCACCGGCACACTTAGGTCCGCTGATGCTTACAAATACACATTGTGCAGCCAACCAGTTTGTTACCAATAGCAGCAACAAACTGAAAAACCCTTTTACACAATAGTTACATGTCTTACTCATCAACTTCATATCTGGTTATGGACAGAAAAATTGTTTCACCACTTTTTAAAGCAATGACAGGGTGCGGATAAAAAACACTATAAACCTCATAAGCCGGATTCTGTTTCAACTCCATCATTTATCTGGCCGCAACATTGCTGTTACGATCTTGCTGCCTACCCTGGATTGCGTTTCAATTAAGAAATCGAGAACGAGCAGCTCTCAAACAATCCTATACATGGCATTACAGTACCCAAGGTTTACCCATAGCTTATGTTACCATCTGCTATCGTGAGCTCTTACCTCACATTTTCACCTTTTCCGTTTAAAACGGTAGTTATTTTCTGTGGCACTTTCTCTTTTCCAATTGCTCGGAAAGCCGGCGCTTAACCGGTGGGTTGCTCTATACTGTCCGGACTTTCCTCCCCGACAAGTCGGGGCGATGGCTCGGGTTTATAGTACTTACGAAGATACGTAATGCTATCCCAATGTGGTCTTAGTGGTCATTTTAAGGGGGGCTCCATTGAAAAAATACCCAATGGTTGGTATAAATTTAACCGCAATACCCGCGGATTATTTATAATGAAAGAAAACCTGGGTAGCTCCAAACCCAAAACGGGGGTCGTACTGGTTTACAAAATGTTTGACTTCTCTTTTGGTTTTCAGGTAATCGTGTACCTCTTCCCTCAGTTTGCCAACACCAACACCGTGAATAACAATCAACTCCTGCTGTCGGTGACTGATGGAAATATCCACCCATTTTTCCAGTTCAGCCAGCTGTATGGACAGTATTTCAAAATTGCTCAGATGCCTGTATTCGTCAGTTAGTTTTTCAATATGTAAATCAATAACAGATCTTGCCGGAGGCAGGTATTCCTTTATTTTTCCGGCATCATATACTTTATATCCCTTTGCCTTAAGGCTGTCAAGTGGCAGGGACTCTGCTTGTTTATCGGGATATTGGGTAAATAAAGTATAGGAAAAAGTGGGCTCATTGTTTTCCTTCAGCTGCTCAATTTTTTGAAAAACCTGTTTGGGTTTCAATTTCAATTGCACTTCATAATGATCAGCCTTCCCTTTTTGCTCTGGTAATAAACTGAAATCGATGGTGAAAGATGGGGTATCATTTACCTGCTCAAATTTAATATCGTGCAGATAAAAGTCATGAAAAGGCTGAATTTCATTTACCAGACTGAAATATTCCTCCCCATTAAAATATTGCTGATAAGTAAATCTGAATCCATCATTGGTTTTATTTACCAGATGAATTTTCAATAATTCTACAACTTCATCATTAAAATCGTCGAGGGCAAATTTTGGGATGAAAGAAAGCCAGACACCTTCAGATACTTTTATCTGATTAGGCTTTGGTGCTTCCTTTGCTATCTGATCTACATATACCTTAGGTTCCAGTTTCTTCTGTGGTATCAGTTTCTTCTCCATAAATCTTTTAAAATAGGGAAAATCAATCTGGTCCATATAGGCAGGAAACTTCACTCCCCTTACTTCAATCATCACCATTTTATCGTTGATGATTTCAATTACCTTACCTTCTTCATTGCTATGCAACACTAAAATATCATCCCCAACTTGGTATTTCATCAGCTCGCCAGTTTACTCTTGTTTTTACCGTATAAAAAATAAATAATCAATCCCAGAGACATCCATCCAAAAAACCATAACCAGCTAATGGCGGGAATCTCAATCATCAGATACAAACAACACAATGCACCTGCAACAGGGATAAAAGAAAAAGCATGTTTAAAACTAAAAAAAGCAGTTACCAATGCAATCAGCATGAAAACCAGAAACAACACTTCCTGAAAACCCTCGTGACCCAGATTGGCAAAAGCATCATTAATTCTGGTTCTGGAAAACCAGGTCATAATAAGAACCAGTGCCGGTATAATGAACTTCCCATTAATATATGGCAATTTGAATCCTTTTCTGGCCACATTTTCATTCATTTTGGGCAATAACAAAACACCAAAACATACCAATACAAAGGCAAACAAGGTACCGATGCTGGTTAAGTCTGTCATGAAACCACTGCTGATAAACAAAGATGGTACAGCTACAATTAAACCAGTAAGAATTGTAGAGAATCCAGGAGTCTGGTATTTCGGGTGTACTTCTGCAAATTTTTTGGGTAATAATCCATCCCTGCTCATGCTCATCCAGATTCTGGGCTGCCCCATCTGAAACACCAGCAATACACTGGTAGTAGCAACCACAGCACTAATTGAAATAATGTATCCGATTTTGTTCATGTTCAGCTTATCAAAAACATAGGCCAGCGGATCATCTACTTTCAATTCACTGTAATGAACCATGCCTGTTAACACCAATGCAACCAAGATGTATAAAACAGTGCAGATTAATAAAGAATAAATCATCCCCTTGGGTAAATCTCGCTGCGGGTCCTTACACTCTTCCGCAGTGGTTGAAATGGCATCAAACCCTATATAGGCATAGAATACCGCTGATACCCCTGCCAGTACACCTCCGAAACCATTGGGTAAAAAAGGAGTCCAGTTGTCTGTATCCACATAAAAAAATCCCAAAACAATAATACCAATGATTACTGCCAGTTTAAATATTACCATCAGGTTCGTGCTCTTCTTGCTTTCTTTAATCCCTATATAAGCCAGCCCGGTAATAATCATCACAATAAAAAAAGCAGGCACATTCAGAATCACTTTCCAGGATCCTATCATGGGCGCATTCATAATGGCATCATAGCCCAGTCTGGCATGTTTGGTCATTGTTTCAGGGGCTTCCCCGGCTGCAAGTGCTTTTACTGCTTCCTCATAGCCGAGTTGCGCATTACTGGCATTGGTAGCCAGCCATCCGGGCAAACTGATATTAAATCCCTCCAGCAGATTGTTGAAATATCCACTCCAGCTAATGGCCACTACTATATTTCCAATAGCATACTCCAAAATCAAAGCCCATCCAATAATCCATGCCACCAGTTCGCCAAAAGAAACATAAGCATACGTATATGCACTACCAGAAATAGGAATTCTACTGGCAAATTCTGCATAACAAAGTGCACTGAATCCACAGGTTATAGCCGTAATTACAAAAAGAAAAGCAATCCCGGGTCCTCCATTATAGGCAGCAGAACCGATGGTAGAGAAAATGCCTGCACCAATTACAGCTGCAATCCCCATAAAAGTCAGGTCCTTTACGCCCAGTACTTTTTTTAATCCAGTTCCATGACCGTCGGTTTTACCCGCTGCTGCGTCTGCAGTAATTATATCAATTGATTTCTTTCTAAACAAAGATGACATGCTACATGAATTTGGTAGGAAGATAAGTAAATTAAACGTCTCTCTGAATCAGGAAGTCTGCCAATTCCTTGAGCGGTTTCTTTCTGGCAGAGACTACTGCAATGGCTTCCAGGTGTTCCATTGCCTTTTGTAAATATTGTTCTTTCAGGGTATTGGCCCATGCATCCACCCCGCAGGCTTTATAAATAGCCAGCACTTTCTGAACCTTGTCGGCAGACTGCCCCTGCATTAAACTGTACAATTCTCTTCTCTGATCTTCAGGCGCAACATCCAGGGTATGCAACAATAAAAATGTTTTTTTATTCTGACGGATATCTCCTCCTACTTCTTTTCCAAATTTTTGAGGGTCCCCGAATGCGTCCAGGTAATCGTCCTGAATTTGAAAAGCAATCCCCAGATTTTTGCCGAATTCATACAGATGTTTGCAATTGCCTTCGCTTGCACCACCAATAATGGCCCCCATTTCCAAACTGGCAGCGAGTAATACAGAAGTCTTCAGCGTAATCATTTCAATGTAAGCTTCCAGGGTAACCTGATTCTGATTTTCAAAATCCATATCGTATTGCTGCCCTTCACAAACTTCCTTTGCTGTCTTATTAAAAAGCCTTAAAATTTTTTGCAGATAGCTGCCATTAATTTTGTTCAATTCTTCATAAGATTCAATCATCATGACATCTCCGGATAATATGGCAGTGCTTTGATTGTATTTGGTATGAATGGTTTCCATTCCTCTTCTAAGGGCAGCTGCATCCATGATATCATCATGGATCAATGTGAAATTATGAAACAGTTCCACCGCTGCGGCAAGATGGTAAGCATCTTCATGTATATCATCGAACAATTCATTCCCCATTAAACACAGGATTGGGCGGATTCTTTTGCCTCCAATAGTTAAAAAATAATTACAGGGCTCATAAAGAGTTGCAGGAGTTGAAGGAAACGGCGATTGATTAAATCGCTGACTGAATGCTGCTGATAAATCTTTGAATGAAAACATGCTACAAACCTAATTATAAAATGATGGAACTATTCAGCAGCTTAACAATTTTTTTAGCATTCAGTTGCAGATTGGCACGATTTTGTAAGGATAATCCTAAACAATGAACATGAGAAAATTGATGATGGTATTGGCGCTTGCCTTTACAGTAAGTTTAGTACACGCACAAAACAATGGTAGCACTTATCAAACTGCACTGGGTGTTAAAATGTATCCCGGCGCTATTTCGGTAAAACACTTCACACAAAAAGGAAGAGCACTGGAAGGATTGGGTTATATTTCAAATGATGGATTCAGACTAACCGGATTATACGAACTGCATTTCCCTATTGCAGGTGCAGAAGGTCTTCAATGGTATGTGGGTGGTGGTGGCCATATTGGTGTATGGAGCGACAACTGGAAATCGAGATACCCCAACAGAGCAGACGGTATTGCTATTGGTGTAGATGGTGTATTGGGATTGGATTATAAAATTAAAGGAGCTCCGCTCAATCTAAGTTTCGACTGGCAGCCCTCCTTTAACTTTATCGGATATAATTATTTTGAAGGTGGATGGGGTGGATTAGCAATACGCTATACATTTTAAACCCTTTTACACCGTATTTTTTTGAATCCCAACTAAAAAAACAATTGAGATAATACGTTGGCCGGATCATTGGTAGCCGGCTTTAGCCCTAAGAATTTATTCATTTGATTCTTTAACAATATTCCGGCCAACTTAGATTTCAAACCTTGGAAAATACCAGACTGACGCTGCGTATATTCTGCAGGATTGGTTTTTTGCTTATCAATAAATTGTGCTTTTTGTTTCAGATATTCAGTAACCGCTTCCGCTACTTTTGGCTTTTGCGCGCCTGTTAGTGCCAATGCAGGGCCTAATTTACCCATGATACCTCCGGAAAGACTATTTACATCGAATCCGGCAACTGCACCTACCGCTTTTGCCTTGTCTAAAACATTTCCCAACTGTGCTTGGGTTTGAATAACAGAAGCCAGTAAAATGGCTGAAAACAGTACTAACTTTTTCATTGCTTATTTATTTTTGAATTGAAAATAAAGTATCTACAAATGCTTCTTTATTAAAAATGAGCAGGTCTTCTACTTTTTCACCTACCCCTATATATTTTACAGGAATGTTGAATTGATTGGCAATGGCCAATACAACCCCACCTTTAGCTGTACCATCCAGTTTGGTAATGGCCAAAGCACTTACATTGGTTGTAGCCGTAAAATGCCTTGCCTGCTCAACCGCATTCTGCCCGGTTGATCCATCCAGCACCAACAATACTTCGTGGGGGCCTTCCGGTACAATTTTCTGAATGACTCTTTTAATTTTATTCAGCTCATCCATCAGATGGGCTTTGTTGTGCAATCGGCCTGCTGTATCAATAATTACGATATCTGCGTTTTTGGCTACGGCGCTGGCTACCGTATCATAAGCCACCGCACTCGGGTCTGAGCCCATTGCCTGTTTCACAATGGGTACTCCCACTCTTTCGCTCCAGATGGTCAACTGATCCACAGCTGCTGCTCTGAAAGTGTCCGCTGCCCCTAATACAACGGAATTACCGGCAGCCTTAAAACGGGATGCCAGCTTGCCAATCGTTGTAGTTTTACCAACACCGTTAACGCCCACCACCAGAATGATATATGGTTTTTTCCCTTCGGGGATTTGGAAACCCTGTAAGGAATCCAAAGGTGCATCTACTAAAACCGATGCAATTTCTTTTTGAAGTATTGTATTTAATTCGCTGGTATTGAGATATTTATCATTTTTTACCCTCTGTTCAATTTTGCGAATGATCTGCAATGTGGTATCTACACCAACATCGGCGCCAATTAAAGCTTCTTCCAGATTATCCAGCACTTCGTCATCAATCGTGGTTTTACCTGCAATGGCTTTGGTAATTTTAGACAGGAATCCTTCCTTGGTTTTTTGCAAACCCTGATCCAGACTCTCTTTTTCCTTTTTCCCGAATAATTTATCAAAAAAGCCCATGGTCGATATTTATTGGTTTAATACAAAAAAGCCTCCGACGATGAAGAAGGAAGCTTTAACATTATTGACAACGAAAGACTACTTGTTAGCGATAAAATCGTTCACTTTGTCTTTGTGTATAATTTGCTCTTTGAAAGTATAAGCACCAGTCTTAGGGCTACGAACGGCCTTAATAACTTTGGTCCAGTTCTTTGCTTCAGCTGCTGCTTTTAAGTCTTTTACTTTCGCGTTTTTGGAAGCTACTTTAGCCATGATTATTTGATTTCTTTATGAACGGTTACTTTTTTCAAAATTGGGTTGAATTTCTTCAATTCAATACGCTCAGGCGTATTCTTCTTGTTCTTGGTAGTAATATAGCGACTGGTACCCGGCTGACCGCTGGTCTTGTGCTCGGTACACTCTAGTATTACTTGAACCCTGTTACCTTTCTTTGCCATTTTATAGGTAGTTTACTGTGTTTAGTTAGATTTTAGCGCCGTTGGCTCTCATTTCTTTAATTACTGTACTTAAACCATTCTTATTGATGGTTCTTAAAGCGTCTGTAGACACTTTTAACGTTACCCAACGATCTTCTTCAGCAAAGAAGAAGCGCTTCTTTTGCAAATTAGGTAAGAAACGACGCTTGGTTTTAATGTTTGAGTGAGAAACACTGTTACCAACTATTGGCTTTTTACCGGTTATCTGACATACTCTTGCCATGACTCTAATGTTTTTTTCCGATTTTTTCGGACGGCAAAGGTAGGAAAATTCACCAAATTAACAAACCTAACAAAGTATTTTTTCCATTTTTTTTAAAAAAAGCCTCCATTTATCAAGTGTGAAAAACACTTTAACAATTTTCATCACAGGAAAACAGCCCTTAACTTTTCCTAAACAATCCGCGCCAATCCCTTATCTGAATTGAATTTGAGCAAATATACCCTATTTCTGCTGACCGCCGCTCCTACCATTCATCTATTAGGGCTATATGGCCATGTAACCTATCACAATTGCCTTCGTCTGATATATGCAAGCCAGTAGTTTTGACTTGTAAATAATAAAAAACAAACAAAATATAAAAACATGAAAAAGATTCTTTTTGCAGCCGCCATCTTAGTAAGCACCAGCAGTTTTGCCAACCCAATTAACCCGGAATCAGACAAGGGAAACTTAAAAAGCCTTTTGGGTAAAGTAAGTAATGTACAATGGAAATCTGCTGCCAAATTTGAAAAAGCAAGTGTTCAGGTAGAAGAACAAAAAGTAGAAGTATTTTATAATACAGACGGGGACTTAATTGGTACCACCCGCTACCAGGATTTTGACAAACTGCCTAAAAATGCATTAAAAACCATTACCAGCAAGTATACATTCCCTGAATATGCTTTACAGGAGTGTATTGCATTTACCAACGAATACAATGAAACCAGTTATTATGTGTCTATGACTACCGATAAAGAATACCTGGTACTGGCTATTTCTGATTATGGCGATGTAAGCATATTAACAAATATCAGAAAATAGTTTCCGCTTACTTCATGGCTCTCTATTAGTTATATGGTTGATGGAAGCTGCTCCTGATATGGGGCAGCTTTTTTATTTGGGGAAGCTTATTTTGCCCATGGTTACAGATGGAATGCCTGCATTTCCTCCTCCGATGGATACGGAGCCACCTGCTACATTTTCATTGGCCAGTACAGCAAAAAGAACGGCTTCCTTGGCATCCGGATGAATATGCAAAGCATCCGTTGTATAAAATACTGCATCAGGTAGAGAGGCTTTGATATAATCCATGATCATAGGATTATGCATTCCTCCCCCGCTGCTATATACAACAAGATTCTTATGACCAATCAAGTCCTGCCCGCGTTCTATTGCCGTAACAATCGTGGAAGCGGTTAAACGGTTTAAGGTGGCCATAATATCGTAATGACTGATTCCTTCTTGGCCAGATCGTTGAATGGCTTTTTCCAGATAAGCCAGATTAAACAATTCAGGACCCGTGGTTTTGGGGAAGGACTCTGCAAAGAACGGATCGGACAATAATATATTTAATAAAGCATCATTTACTTTACCCTGTAAAGCTATTGCTGCATCCTTATCATAGGCACAATTAAAATACTTCTGTACAAACTGGTCCATCAATGTATTCCCTGGACCGGTATCGGTACTGAATATTTTAGCTGCATCCAGGCTGCCGGGTAAAAAAGTATAATTGGCAATTCCCCCGATATTCAGCATAATCCGGTCTTCTCCCTTTTTACTGAAAATGAAATAATCACCGTAAACCGCCAATGGAGCGCCTTCGCCTCCTGCCGCAATATGTTTCTGCCTGAAATCGCTCATCGTGATGATTCCGGTTTTTACAGCAATCTGGTCCCCGTCTCCAATCTGAAGGGTTGCATTGCCGTATTGAGGTTTGCCGTGCAAAAGCTTGGGAGCATGGTAGACCGTTTGCCCATGGCTGGCAATCATGTCTATTTCGGCGGGTTGAATCCCCCAACCCTTTAATGCCTTTAATATCATGGCTGCATGCTGCTCACCCACCCAGGGATTTAACAGACATAGCAATTCAAAATCAATTGTCTTTTTAGAAAAAATTTCCCTGATAGCCGATTTGAATGTTTCATCAAAAGGAATGGTGGTGAAATGCTTTACAGCTACTTCTGTTTCCATGCCACTGCCAGTAATATCGCAAACTGCAATATCCAATCCGTCCAGAGAAGTACCACTCATTAAACCAATGATGGTTCTTTTTGGGGCAGCACCCATCTTAGCTAACTGAGCAATATACTGGTTCATGGTCGAAAATTTTACCTAAAATACGCAAATAACCGCAGGAAAAATGGCTTTTTACGCAATATTCTGCAAGCTTCCACCTTTGGCGAATAAACGATCTACCCGTTTTTCTACTGCCGGGTCTTTTTCCACAGGGGGCGCATGATGAGGTTTTATTCGGGCATCTATAACCAATGGTCCTTCACAACCCCAATGCTTGTTGATGACACTTTCTTTAATACCATGAATATCGTGTGAAGGATTGCAACGGGTATAAGTAACCCACAGATAATTGCGCATATTGGCTGCTACAAAATCAGCATCATCACAAACCACTATCATTGCAATGCCCTTTAGCTGATCCACAGAATCATGCAGTTGATAGTTCAGCATTTTTATTTCTTCTTTTACCGTTTGATAATTGGTAAAAGGCTTGGTTTTGATGGCTATTACCCCTGGCATTACGATCCTGGGATTTTCAAACTGTGTTAATTCATTCAACACCGATGGAACTACGGTGGCCAGTTCCCTGATGGGCTCGCCATATGCTGCAAATACTACTTTACTTCCTGAATTCAATCCCGTACCGGAATAATCCAGGGTATCAATGGTAGTATTGGTATAAAAATGTACATCTCTTTGCAGGTTGAGTCTTTCCAGAACATAGTGCAGGAAAGGCTGAACAGGATGTGTACTTAATTGATTGGTATCATCTGCCGCAATAAATAAGAATTTGGCTAAACTAAGCTGACCAGTACCCAACACATGGTTGGCAATGGTAAGCAGCTCTGCTGGTTGTTTGGCAGGTGTATAAGGAGTATATCTTTCACTTCCTACTGCCAACAATAGCGGGTGCACACCTGCAGCGTCCACCGCATGCACTTCTTTCAGGCCAGGTATTTCCTGCGGGATTGCAGCCCCTGTTATTTCATGAATCAGTTCGCCAAAGCTGGTGTCTTCCTGGGGAGGACGACCTACCACCGTGAATGGCCAGATGGCATTTTTTCTAGCATATACTTTATGAACACGCATCAAAGGAAAATCGTGCTGTAAACTATAGTAGCCTAAATGGTCTCCAAAAGGTCCTTCCGGTTTATTTTCTCCGGGATATACCTCCCCTGTGATTACAAAATCTGCATCGGTACTGATGCAGAAACCATCTTCATAGGTATATCGGAACCTGCGGCCGCCGAGTACTCCGGCAAAAGTCATTTCACTGATTCCTTCCGGCAATGGCATCACTGCAGATAAAGTGTGAGAAGGAGGACCTCCTACAAAACAACTTACTTTCAGGGGCTCTCCTTTTGCATTGGCTTTGGTTTGGTGAACACCAATGCCTCTGTGCAACTGATAATGCAACCCGATTTCCTTGTCTTTTGCATAATTATTGCCTGTCAATTGAATACGATACATACCCAGATTGGCTTTCATGATTCCAGGCTGATCAATATCTTCTGTATATACCTGAGGTAAGGTAACAAATGCCCCCCCATCCATGGGCCAGTGATGAATGAGTGGAAGATCACTGATATTGATTTCTTCATACATCACGGGTTTGGTCCAGGGGTTCTTTAAGGGCAATGCTTTGAGAGCCGCGAGACCCGCCGATGCATTTTGAAGGGGTGATTTGAGTGCTTTGATTGGATCGTTCTTTAACTCTATTAATTTTTGTACACTTTCTATCGTGTTCCGAAAAATAAACTTGGAACGATCAAGTGTTCCAAAAATATTGGATGCTGCCCTGAAGCGGGAGCCTTTTACATTTTCAAATAATATAGCAGGGCCTTTTGCTTCGTACACCCTAAGATGTATGGCCGCCATTTCCAGATAAGGGTCAACTTCTTCCTTTACGCGAACCAGGTGACCATTTTTCTCCAGGTCAATTAAACAGGCTTCTAAAGATGAATAATTCATATGCTATCAACAAAGCTAAAGCCTAAAAAGTTGATATGCGAATAGTTTAAAGTAATTTTGCTTCATGACTAAGCTGAGTGTAAACATCAATAAGCTGGCAACACTAAGAAACAGCAGAGGAGGCAATAACCCTAACCTGATTCAGTCAGCATTGGATATAGAGCAGTTTGGCGCGGATGGCATTACGGTTCACCCAAGACCAGACGAAAGACATATTCGTTATGAAGATGTGTATGATTTAAAAAAAGTATTGAAAACCGAATTTAATATTGAGGGGAATCCAACCGAACAAAAGTTTGTAGAACTGGTGCTTGCCACCAGGCCCGCTCAGGTAACCCTGGTTCCCGATGCACTGGGACAGCTAACAAGTAACCACGGTTGGAATACCATTGAACACCAATCTTATTTACAATCTATTATTGGGGTTTTTAAATCAGCGGGTATACGGGTTTCCATTTTTGTGGATCCTGTTGTAGAAATGGTGGAAGCAGCAGCAACTACTGGCACAGATAGAATAGAATTGTACACAGAATCTTTTGCAGTGGGTTTTGCTGCCGGAAATAAAGAAGCTGCCATTGCACCTTTTGTTGCAGCAGCAGAAACCGCCAGACGTTTAGGCCTGGGATTGAATGCAGGACACGACTTAGACAGATTTAACCTGGGGTATTTTAGTAAAGAAATTCCCTGGTTAGACGAAGTGAGTATTGGGCATGCACTCATATGCGATGCTATTTATTTAGGACTGGAGAATACCGTTCAGATTTATAAAAGACAATTAACGCATTAATTACTATAACATGAACAATCAACCTCAGGTAGGAATTATAATGGGAAGCGACAGTGATTTATCCGTAATGGAAGCTGCCGCACAAGTGTTACAGGAAATGGGAATTACGTATGAATTAACCATAGTGTCTGCACACAGAACCCCGCAAAGAATGATGAACTATGCATCATCTGCTGCAAAAAGAGGACTGAAAGTAATTATTGCAGGTGCCGGTGGTGCTGCACACTTGCCGGGTATGGTTGCGGCTGTTACTACTTTACCAGTAATTGGTGTGCCCATTAAATCTTCCAACTCCATTGATGGTTGGGATTCAGTTTTATCCATTTTACAAATGCCCAATGGGGTGCCTGTTGCAACCGTTGCATTGAATGCTGCTAAAAATGCAGGATTACTTGCAGCACAAATTATCGGTGCTTTTGATGCTGGTGTTGCGGAGAAAATGGCTCAGTATAAAAACGATATGAAACATGCTGTTGAAGAAAAAGCGGCAGGTCTGAAAGCTAAATGGCCGAATCAGTTTGATTTATAAAATTTGCCCATCAATTATTGTAAAATTACCGGAACGGATTAGCTCGCTTCGCTCGCTGATTACCGAAGAGTGGGTCTTACCCAAAGCCTCTTCACCGCCTTCGGCGTTGAAGGCTTTTTTATTTTCTCCCTTAGGCAAACAAGT
>NZ_KI866530.1:1134877-1191590 GCF_000511175.1 Sediminibacterium salmoneum NBRC 103935
TTTGCTCACTTCCGAAAGCAAGCTTTCGTCGTTCACAAATAAAAAAGCCTCTCTGAATTCTCAGAGAGGCTTTGTGCCCCGGAACGGAGTTGAACCGTTACTCGCGTTGCGGCGAACAGGATTTTAAGTCCTGCGTGTCTACCAATTCCACCACCGGGGCTGCCATAAAAAATCCCGCAACTCTGAGCGGGATTTCTTGGAGCGGAAGACCGGGCTCGAACCGGCCACCCCGACCTTGGCAAGGTCGTGCTCTACCAAATGAGCTACTTCCGCGTTTTGTAAGAACTAAATTGGGAGTGCAAAAATAGCAATCTCTAGTTCATAACAAAATTTTTTTTCGATTATTTATATTCTGGTTTGTATTTAGAACTGCTTTGCACTTCTACTTTAGGTTTTCCTTTGTAGCGCTGGTTGTACATACGGTAACATCCACCCAATACAAAAGCTAAAATGCAAAATACTTGTAGGTAAAACAAGAATCTGGAAGAATTTACCCAGTTTGTCTTAATGTCTTTTGCCTTGTGTTCTAATATTTCCTGTGACATAGTTAATAATTACGGTGCAAAAATAAGGTATGAAACCAAAATTATCATCTCCTTGTGGATATAATTTCAAGAAAACGTTTTTTATTCTCTACAAAATAATTCCAGACCACTGACCCTGTGTAAACTCCATTCAGGGTGTGCATAGGTTTGCCTACTTTCTTAATTCCGGCATATCTGCTCAAAAACCACCAGCCAAAGGCAAAATGCGCTTTCATGATAGCAGTGAAAAAATAAATATCGCCCGTTAATAATCCCTTCCAGGCAGAAACCGCATCCAGAAAAAACCGCATTGGTAATTTCCAAATCAATTCCCCGAATGGCAGATTCTTTGCCATCATGATTAGGTTATTTCTGAAATTCAGAAAAACTTTCCTACCTCCTCTGGGTAAAGTACCACCGCCAACATGATACACTGCAGAATCAGGACAAGCCATAATGGTATAGCCTGCCAACTGCATCCTCCAGCATAAATCTATTTCTTCCTGATGCGCAAAAAAATAAGGATCAAATCCATTCATTTCGTGAAAAACAGGCGCCCGCACAAACATAGCAGCTCCGGATGCCCAGAAAATGGGTTCACAATGGTCGTATTGCCCCTCGTCTGCTTCACAAATATCAAATACCCTTCCCCTTGAAAAAGGATAGCCCAGCTGATCAATCCAGCCTCCGGCTGCACCTGCATATTCAAATGAATCCCTTTGCCTAAAAGCCAGCATTTTAGGTTGTGCTGCAGCAATCTGCTTATCTTTCTCCATCAACTCAATTACAGGTGTAACCCAATCGTTTGTAACCTCTACATCAGAATTCAACAAAACATAATAATCAGCTTCCACCCTTTTCAGCGCCCAATTGTAGCCACCGGCAAATCCTTCATTGATATGGTGGTCCAGAATTTTAATATGAGGAAAATTTTGCTGAACAAATTCAATGGAGTCATCTGTTGACCCATTGTCAGCCACAATAATCTGAAGATTTAAATAATTGGTAGCCATCACCGAAGGCAAAAATTGCTCCAGGTGCTTTTTACCATTATAATTTAAAATGACTACTGCAACAGAAGGACTCAAAATGGAAGTTTTGGCGAAAGTACAATCAAAAGTATTATAAACTCAGCCCCCAGTTAATTAGGGCCCTTACTTCCCTGGGTACTGTCTGAACCCTTTCTTTGGAAGCTTTGTGTGCAAGTCTTACAATAATCATCTGTTTGGAAGGAATCATAATAATATACTGCCCCAGAATACCACGGGCATAAAAAATCTCCGGATGCTGCGGGTCTATCCACCACTGATATCCATAATAATTGCACTTCTCCCCCTTTGTGTCTGTAATATTACATGGTGTAATGGATTGTTTCCAAAACATACTGTCTATCACAGCCACACCATTTATTTTTCCTGAGTCAAGCATAAACTTTCCAATGCGTGCAAAATCCCTTGCATTGCTATTGAAACAGCAATAAGCTTTTGTATTACCATTTTCATGATCGGTACTCCACAACGCATCATGCGTAGCCCCGAGTGGTTGCCATAATTTTTCTGCAGCGTATTCATTCAATTTTTTCCCTGTTGCTTTTTCCAGAATTAAACCCAGCAACTGGGTGTCACCGCTTTTATAATAATGAATGGCGCCAGGTTTATTTTTCATTTTCACCTGCGTGGCCGTCTTCTGTAAATCGTTTCCATAGTAGGCTTCAGCAGTAACACTGAATGGATTCCAGTAACTCTCGTTCCAGTCTGTTCCACTGCTCATCGTCAGCAAATCTTTAATGGTAACAGCCGCTTTCTCTCCCCCGGAAAATTCCTCAATAAAATCGCCAACAGGCTGCTCAACGGATTTGATTTTTCCATCTTTAATGGCAGCACCAATTAAAATACTGGTAATACTTTTGGCAACAGAAAATGATCCGGACAATGAACTATCACTATACCCATCCCAGTATTTTTCAAACTGAAGAGAGTCGTTTTTTATTAATAAGACCCCCACTGTTTTCAAGTCTTCCAACAAGCCATTCAGGCTATCCGGATAATTGATTTTGTTGTATGCCGCACCAAAGGGCCAGGGCTGATCAACGGCTGCACCCTCTACTTTATCGTTACTGAAAATTTTATAATCATCAATGCCGGAAAAATTATGGTAAGCTGCCTTAAACAGGTAGTTCTTATTGCCCAATATAGCATACGCAGAAAAAACCCCCACAATTATCACTAGTACAATAAATAGCCACTTGAATACTCTCATGCCTTGAAATTTTAAATGAATATAATTAATTATCTTGCAGCTATGTTATTTATGCACTTTCTCCATTTTAACCTGGATTTCCTGGATCATCCTTCGGGTAGATAGTTTTTTATATTGAACCCTCTTATCCGGCAAAGCCGGCAATCATTACATTATAAATTAAACAAAAATGGAAACAGCGAACTTATCGCCTGTTACAGCAGCGTATTTACAATTAGAAGAAAAATTTGGTGCACATAACTACCATCCTATTCCCGTTGTACTGGAAAAAGGGGAAGGCATTTATCTCTGGGATGTGGAGGGCAAGAAATATGTTGATTTTCTTAGCGGGTATTCTGCAGTGAATCAGGGGCATTGTCATCCCAAAATTATTCAGGCACTTACCCAACAGGCACAGAAACTTACTTTAACATCCAGGGCTTTTCACAATAATTTATTGGGACAATACGAACAATATATCACCCAGTATTTTCACTACGAGAAGGTATTACCCATGAATACAGGTGTTGAAGGAGGTGAAACAGCTATTAAACTGGCCAGAAGATGGGCTTACGCAAAAAAGGGAGTTCCGGAGAATAAAGCAAAAATCATTTTTGCAGAAGGTAATTTCTGGGGAAGAACACTGGCTGCTATTTCCTCTTCCACCGACCCCAGTAGCTATCACCAATTTGGGCCTTTCATGCCCGGATTTGAACTGGTTCCCTATAACAACACCGAAGCACTGGAAAAAGCATTACAGGATCCGAACGTTGCAGCCTTTATGGTAGAACCCATACAGGGAGAAGCAGGTGTGGTGATTCCTGACGAAGGTTATTTAACTAAAGTGAGAGCTCTTTGCACCCAATACAATGTGCTTTTTATTGCAGACGAAATCCAGACTGGCTTAGCCAGAACGGGAAAAATGCTAGCCTGTGATCATGAAAATGTAAAACCCGATATTCTCATATTGGGTAAAGCCCTTAGTGGTGGTACAGTTCCAGTGTCAGCGGTTTTAGCCGACGACTTTATCATGATGAATATCAAACCCGGTGAACATGGGTCTACCTATGGTGGAAACCCACTAGCCTGCGCAGTGGCTATGGCCGCTCTGGATGTTTTAAAAGAAGAAAGCCTTGCCGATAATGCGGAAAGAATGGGTCAGTTGTTGCGTGCAAAACTGGAACAGTTGCAATCCCCCTATATCAAAACCATCAGAGGAAAGGGTTTGCTGAATGCTATTGTAATCAATCATCCCAACCCGGATGCAGCCTGGGAACTTTGTCTGTTGCTAAAGGAAAGAGGTCTGCTTGCAAAGCCTACACACGGAGATAAAATAAGATTTGCGCCTCCTTTAATCATCAATGAGGAACAGATTAACGAATCGGTCTCCATTATTGGTTCTGCTTTGGCAGCGCTATCTTAGGCAGGAATGACATAATCATCGTAATGGCCGAAAAGGCAAGTAATAAAAATAAACCTACTTGCTTTTTCGGGCATTCGCCCCCATCACAGGTAGTAAGAATAATATAATTGCGCACAGCCCATGCAAAGAACATGGCTGTCAGAAAAACATTAATACGCTTCGCCCAGATTTTGGGAATCAGAAACAAAGCTGCAGCTATTGCACCCATATAAACCAGGAACATACCGGGTCTGCCGAATTTGGTTCCTTCTGCTTTAAAACCAGTGATAGTAATTTCTTTACTTTCTATTACCACCCATGGCATGAAACAAACCAGTATAGTAAGCAATACAGCAATAAACCCAATTGTTTGAGAGTGTTTCATGAATTAAAAATCTTTTAATAGTTTTATTTCGTTTCGATACAACAGTATACGACCATCGTTTTCCAGTTGCTTTAATAAGCGGGATATCACTACCCTGGAAGTTGCCAGTTCATCTGCAATTAAATAATGGGAAGCCTTAATTACACTGGAACCTGTAATCTCTTTTTTCTCACGTAAATAAGCAATGAGTCTTTCATCCAGTTTATGAAAGGCAATGGATTCAATATTTTTCAACAGTTCCAGAAAGCGGTCATTAAAACTCCGCATGATATAGTTTTTCCAGCTGGGATATTTGCAGAGCCATTCTTCCAGTTTCACATGAGGAATCGCCAGCAATTCAACATCTTCTTCTGCAATGGCTTTTACCTCACTTTTCTTGGCTTCCACACAGCAGCTGTAGGCCATAGAGCAGCTTTCATTGTTGGATAGATAATAAAGTAAGAGCTCTTTACCGTTCTCATCTTTTCGCAACACTTTGATTGTTCCTTTTAATATCAATGGCATAGATCGGATGTATTTTCCGTAATCCATGATAAGGTCTCCCTCGTTAAAATGCCTCACTTCGCCAAACTGGTACATTTCTGTAACCAGAGCAGGTTCAAATATTGCATCAAAAGGAGTGACGGTTTTGGCCATTTTAAAAATGATAGTTCAAAACAAAGTTATAGAGAACCATATTAACTTTATTGATTTCATTTTTAGGGTTGTTATAAAGATTCCCCTGATTCATTTTTCCAACAATCAGTAATTGCGCATCCATGCCCTGAAGCAGACCCGTAAAAGCATACCGCACATCTGCATTAACCTGCCAGTAAGAAGGCATACCAAATTTATTAAGCACAGGATTGCTTATATCAGGCATATCAAAATAACCAGCAGCTAAATTCAGCTTCCATCTTTTCTGAGGGATTGCATACGCCGCTTTTGCCACAATTGCATGAACGTCTCCAAAGCCCTCATTTCTTTCTCTTGGCATAAAGGTAAAGAAGGGATCTCTGCCCCATTCTCTGGGCATTAAATAGCGACCTTCTTTTGTGATGCGGTTATAATTGATGGAATAATCCCATCGCTGATTTTTAAAGCCAAATCTGGCACCATAGGTGAATGCTCCACTACCTTTTTCAATAAACCGCTTCGCGGGATCTTCATTGCCGCCATTGGCTAAAGCATGTTGCTTTAAAGCTTGTACCCCCACATAAAAGTTTTCATTTTTGTTTGCGGTTAAAATATCAATATCCAGTTGTAGCATGGCAGCATTGAAAACATTCGGCACCCAAATATCCCAACCCTGCAACACTTTATTTTTTCCAATATCTCTTTTAACCCCCAAAATAGAAACCTGCTTCACTTCCATATGACCCGGATAACCAGCTTTTGTTCCATCCGTATTTAATCCGGAAGGATACAATCCCATCGACTCCCCCATTTTGTACCAGTTAACTGTACCTCTTGGAGATATAGCATATAACAATCCCCCTTCCCATCTGGTTTTTTTTCTTTATTAGTTACCAGCCAAACACCTTCTACACCCGTTGGTCTCATTCTTCCATCCTGCAGATTAATAAATGGCGTGTTAATTAATTGTCTTCCCCAGGTGATGGACGCATGATTAAAATGGTACTTTAGGTATAACTCTTCTAATCGGTCCAGGTCTTTTTTGTTATTTGGATCTTCAATATCAAACAAACTTGTTTCATAACGACTGCCCAAATTAGTTACAGGATCTTTTTTATTAAAGTCAGATGAACCCATATTAAAACTATAAAAACCACTCACCGCAAATTGGAATCGCTTGAATCTGGCTGTTTCAAAACGAATGCCACCGCCAGCCGCATTGGCATAAAAATCTGTAAGTCCTTTTCGATTATCTGTTGCCATGAAAAAATACCGGAAATGACCATTTACTGTACCTCGTTTAAATGCATGCAATATTGAATTGGTATCTACCCAATTTTCTTTTGCCCCTTTCCACATTTCAGGCTTGGTGGTTATTTCCTGGTGTTGAGAAAAAGATTCCCCACTCAACAGCAATAAAGCTGTTAATACAATTATTAAACGCATATCCCTCTCAGGTTTATTCTTTAACGAAATTCATAATCAACACCAGTTACTTGTGACAACAAGGTTGCAGGCCCATCTAAAATGATGGCATTTTTTTCTGGCACCGGGGTAACGGGCGAGTTGTTTTTTAAATATTCAGCCATGGTTCCGTGCAATGTAAATGCAGTATTCTGAGGATTACGAACATTCCGCATTCTGCAAAGCATATCGGAAGGATCTCCATCCCTTTCACAGGCGCAGATAGAATAGGTTTTTGCAGGATCCAATAAAGCATTACCTACTTGTACTTCCTTAACTCTCTTTCCTTTTTCAGCAAAAGCCTCAAACTTCACTTTCATGCCTTTGAACTTGATTACCCAGCCCCCGAACCTTTCAGACGCTTCTTTGGCAAATACATTGTTCAGTTCTTTTTCCAACCAATCTAATAGTTGTTTTCCTATTACAGTACCGGTTCGTACTGTACTGTCTACTGGTAACATGTCGTAGATAAATCCTTCCGTGATGGGAATATTACCGGTTGCATCTGGCGTTGTTCTGGGTGGGCAAAAACGAAACCCATTAGACAAGACTATATCAATCTGTGGAAGCTTCCAATGCAAAGCATTTAGTATCATTGTGTCAATTGGATTCTCAACAACAAAATAGCGATACAAAGGAATGGTGCTATATCCAACAATTTTGTGAATCTGATTGGCAAATGGTTCTTCATACTGGCTAATTAAAGCAGCCATTTTTTTATCCGCTTTAAACTGAGTGGCATTTACTTCATCCAATGCATATTCTTCTCCAATCAGTTTACCAGCCTTAAAGCGCAATTTCAGTTTCCCTACAAAGGAGCCGAAAGCACCTGGCTCAACCACTTTTGCATATTTGCATACAATGGGTTTTCTGACACGTTCGTGTGTATCTCCTCCCAAAATATAATCTACCCCCGCACAAACAGGCAAATTAGCCAGATGGATTTGTTGCGATAGCCCTAAATGTGCAACAATCATTACCGCGGCACACTGTTCCTGATTTCTTAATACATCTACATAGTGTGCCAGATTTTCTTCCGGTGGGGTATAAATAATTCCTTTACTGTAATTAGGCGATTGCCTTAATGGAACCAACGGATCCGTATATCCAATGAACCCAATTTTAATGCCATTTACCTGCCATATATGATAAGGAGGAAAAATCAATTCGCCTTTTTTCCCATCTCCCAGATCATGATACATGTTTGCACAAACCTTAGGTGCATGCAAAGCTCCCAACAAAGTCTGCATGGCTTTCTTATAATAAATTACTTCCCAGTTACCCGGCAAGTACAAATCATAATTCAATGCATTCAAAATAGGCACCATTGCTTTACCAAGGGTTTTCACAGAGAGTTCACTCCCTTGGAACATATCGCCCGTATCAATTAAAAAACTATGCTGGTTGGCTTTTCGCTCTTTTGCCAGATAAGTGGCCAAATGTGCGTATCCGCCTGTTTTTCTAAAAACAGCTCTCCCGTTTTCCCAGAATAATTCATCGTGCGGATGAACCTGACAATGAACATCTGTTGTTTGCAAAATGATGAGCTCCAATACATCATCCCCCTCAACCGCTTTCGATTGATTTTCTAACTCCCCCAAAGCATTTACACTTTCAGCAGACTTTGCATCCGCTGTATTGCTCGCTGCAACCAATCCTGCAGTTCCCAAAACTCCTATTTGCTGTAAGAATGTTCTTCTGTTTTTTGACATGGGATGGAAGGATTTTATTTTTTTGCTTTATCTGCTATCGGCTTAAACGGACCATATTTATGTTGCTTTTCTGTAAAAGCATCCGCATAAGGACCAAATGGATGATCTATTGGTTTTTGGGTAATATCGGGCCAATCTTTTGGAACAGCAATATGTGGTCGCTGCTGAGATAAAACATAAGCAGAAACATCCCAGGCTTCTTCATCGGTCAGCTGAGGATTTTCGTGTGTTACCCCTAAAGGCATATTGTACTTTACATACTTTGCAAAATTGGTAATTCTATACAACCCTGCGCCATCATTAAAGCTATGCTTTCCCCATAAAGGAGGAAAGCTATATTCTATTTTATCGGGATTAAGCACCCCTTCTCCATTGGCCAGATGACAGCTTTGGCATTTGGTTTCATAAACCGTTTTGCCTTTTACCGGATCTGCTGCTCGGTCTAAAAATGCCAGGTCTTTCAATCCGGAACCGGCTGCTTTCTCTCCCGTTTGAACATTCGACCCAATATGATTGATATAAGCAACAATGGCCTGCATTTCCTTACTGCTCGTATCCAGCGCTTTCCCATTTAAACTTCTTTCAAAACAATCGTTTACCCGTTTGTAAATATTTTCAACAGCACCGCTCCTGGCCCTGAATTTCGGATAAGTGGAAGCTACTGATCCAAAATTATTCCCGAATGCCAATGTACCTGCCTGTAAATGGCAGTTCTGACAATTCTGCCCATTGGAAATCTGAGTAACAGAACCATTGGGTCCCAGGTATTTAGCAGTATGAGCAATTAAATCTCTGCCATAATACAACAGTTCTTTTTCTTTTGTATCTGCAACCAAATCCAATGCAACAGGTTGCCAGTAAGTTTCAGCTGCGGCCATTTTTGGGGCTCCCTCTTTTGCAGTGTCAGGTATTGCAGGAGTAACGGCTTTTACGTTATCAGATCTGAACCATCCTTTAATAATATCTGCATTGTAAATAACCAATGGTAATAAAATAATAAATACAACCAATACAATAATCAGGTTCAGCATTCGCTGGATCATTTTGATTAGCCCCTGATCCTTTTCTTTTTGTTGATTGGCTTCCATATAATGGCGGATTATGTTGAATTGCTTTGTATGATAATTTAGTGGGGTAATTTTTTCATAAAAACACCATATAGATAGGTTCCTACGATGGCAAAAAAGAAAACTACAATCATCGATAAAAATCCATATCCAATATTCACTACCATTGGTCCTGGACATGCACCACTTAAAGCCCATCCTAACCCAAAAATGGTACCACCAATCAGGTATCTGGCTATGGATTTATCCTTTGGAAAAAACAGAATCGGGTTTCCGTGAAAATCCCTGATTTTATACTTCTTAATTAAAGCTACCCCAATAACACCCAAGGTAACAGCGGTACCAATAATTCCATACATATGGAATGCCTGAAAGCGAAACATTTCCTGAATTCTGAACCAGGAAATGGCTTCGGACTTGGCCATCACTATTCCAAATACAATTCCAAGTAATAAAAATTTTAAAAACTTCATAGCAAATAGATTATATCAATTAGATTTCACTTACTTATTATAAAATAAATGGCATAATTACATATGTCATTAAAAGTCCCCCGATAAAAAATCCAATAACGGCAATCAAAGAAGGCAATTGAAGATTACTAAGTCCACTAATGGCATGTCCTGAAGTACATCCACCTGCATACCTCGATCCAAATCCAACCATCAGTCCGCCAAAAGCAAGGATTAAAAATCCTTTCACACTAAATACTGCCTCCCAGCTGAATAATTCATTGGGTTGTAAAGAAGTTGGGGCCGCAATACCCATTTTACCAAGATCTTCAATGGTTGATGCAGAAATCTCAACCGGTCCACCTGAAGACAGATAGTTCGAAGCTATATATCCACCAATTATAGATCCTATCAGAAAAACAATATTCCACAACTGAGCTTTCCAGTTAAAATCGAAAAACTTGGTCTTTTTGCCCAGACCCGCTGCAGCACAAATGGTTCTTAAATTAGAAGAAAAGCCAAAAGATTGACCAAAATACAAAAGGAAAAACATGATGGAAGCAATCATTGCTCCTGAGAACCACCATGACCAGGTTTGCGTTATTAATTCTTTCATTGCTAGTTTTTACTTATTTAAGTTGAAATGAAATTATGGGTTTAAATAAATGATTCACCATTTTTTCCATGGCACTCTGATGGAGCAATCCTCCCTTACCATGCGTTCCAATGCAAATCATATCCATATTAAGCATTTGGTTAAAATGGATAACACCATTTTCAACATCTGTATCACTGATAACATGACATTCAAAGTTTTCAATAGAATTCAGAGAAGCAAATTGTTTCATTTGAGATTCTATTACATCCTTGCTTGCAGTGGCATCTCCGGAAACAATCTGGAGTAAATGAAGCGTTGGATTAAAGGCTTTCAGAATTTTATGCATCAGCGTTAAATTCTCAGCCTTGGGTGTTGAGAAATCGTGTACCAATAACAAGTGATTGATGGCAAGATCAGAACGATCACACATCAAAGACAATAAAGGAACAGTTGATTTTCTTGCAATCATCTGCGTTTCTGTTCCGGATACTTTTTCTTTAATTCCCCAGGCGCCCTTGGTTCCCATTACAATCAGATCAAACTGCTGATGGCTGGCAAACTGAATAATTGAATCTGTAACTTTTCCCAGCTGGAGATGTGTTTTTATTGAATCCCCGTAATGGTTTTTCAAAGAAAGCAAATTTCTGTTGGCAATTAAAACTTGCTGTTCAATATACTGAACATCAATTTCACCACAGGTAGAAATTTTTCCCTGTGCGTCCATCGTTACCGTATCCGGAACAGACAAAACATGTAAAAAGTGCACATCCACATTAATTTTTTCAGCCAATTTTTGCACCATTACATAGGCATATTCTGCCTGAACGGAGAAATCGGTTGGTATTAAAATTTTTAAAGTTTCCATTGTATGTTTTTATACTTATTGAACAAATTGTGCAACATGTTGCCAGGTACCACCATTCACTACATTGGTTATTCCCTGTTGCTCAAGCAAAGATTTAGCCATTCCACTTCTGTTACCGCTTCTGCAGAATACGATAACACTCTTTTTGTCCTTGAACTTTGCAATTTCCTTGGTAATATTATCCAATGGTATATTCACTGAACCTTTTACATGCCCATCGGCAAATTCACCTGGAGTTCTTACATCCACCAGAAACGCGCCCTCATTAATTAGGGATTTTAAATCTGCGGTATTATTATTTCCGCCAAATAGCATATCAAAAATGCCCATGATTGATTATTTAAATTGTTGAAGAATATTGATTAATCCGTTTTTGGGTACTACACCACTCTGTCTCCACAATGGTTTCCCGTTTTTAAAAACAATTAGTGTAGGAACACCCTGTACCTGATAAGCTGCTGCTGCCTGTGGATTTTTATCTACATCCACTTTAATGATGGTTACAGCATCCCCCAAACTGTCTTTCACCTCTTTTAAAATAGGAGACATCATTTTACAGGGGCCACACCATTCGGCAAAAAAATCTACCAGTACAGGTTTATCCGATTGAATCATTTCATTAAATGTCATATGATTTATTTTTAAGCTTGATTGGATTCTTTTCTATCTTCTTTTTTGAACATTCCAAAAACCAACGCCCCCATCATTGATCCATATAAAGTGCTGTTCAATGGTTTGGAAGTTATGGCACATGTACCTGATACACATCCCACCTGTTGCCAGTAAATATAACCGACAATAGCACCTACCAGACTTCCGATCAGGTATAGCTTGTTACTATTTAACCACTTCTTCATACGTAATATCTTCTGTGCTTTTGTTGGATTTTTGAATGGGTGTATTACAGCCACCTACGCCACAACATCCTGTGTTAAAAAGGGCCATGATGGTAAAAAGAACACCTGCGACCCCAAATACCGTGTCTTTATTTCCAATTGCCTGGATAATAATGGCAATCCCTGCCAGCAAACGAATCACCCGCATCCAATTCCAATTGCTCATAATGATATCCTTCATAGACCTTTCGTTTTATTAAATACAAATGTAAAAAACAAGCACCCCTACTCATGGTAACAAAGGTTACACAGCAGGTGAACATTCCTGCGAACGCCAGAATACCTTTAAGGTACAACACATACGAACATTAGCAATTAACCCTGCCCCGGCCGTAATGGCAGCAATCGCATACAATGCCGGCTCCAGACCCAGCCAATCAGCAAGTACACCACTTAACAGAGCCCCTACTACATACCCCATATCCCGCCAGAACCGGAACACGCCCATCACTTCTGCTCTCTGAATTGGATGCGCATTCTCTGCAACCACCGTTAAAAAATTGGGATATACCAGACCTGTCCCCAAGCCAAGCAAAACGGCAGCTGTAATCGCCCCGGTTAATGAAGTGAAAAATACAAGAAGAACAATGGCAATTGCCTGAAGCAACATGCCCGTTGTAATCAATTGTTTTTTACAAAAATGATCCCCCATTTTACCTGTAAAAAGCTGAGATATCCCCCATACTGCGGGATATGTCCCGGCAATCATCCCAATCTCTGATACGGTAAACTGACGTTGAAAAAGCAATAAGGGTACCAGCCCCCACATAACGCCATCATTCAGATTATTAACCAACCCATTCAGGGTTACACTGCCTAAATTTCTGTGATTCCAGGTGGTCTGAGACCAGATATTTTTAATCAGCGGAATAGGGCTTTCTTTGGATTCAGCCTGAACAAAGGCAGCTGTATCTTTTAAGAAAAATAAGGAGAGTACTAAACCTGCCAGTACAAAAATCAATCCGGGAATAAAAGGATAAATGGCGTATCCATAGTTACTTGCTATTCGTGCTGATAAATAGGCAGCCAGTCCTACCGAGAGATAACCGGCAAACTCGTTAATGCCCATTGCCAGCCCTCTGTTTTTATTACCTACCAGATCAATTTTCATGACAACTGTAGTGCTCCAGGTAAGCCCCTGGCTGATACCCAGAAAAATATTTGCTACAATAATCCAGTTCCAGTGATTCGCATACATCAATAAAAAAGGAACCGGGGCCGCAATCAACCAACCCGTTACCAGCAGTTGTTTCCTGGTAAATTTCTTTGAAAAAGCGCCAACTGCGTAATTACTAACAGACTTACTAATGCCAAACGCAATAATAAAGCTGGTAATCGCAGTTGCGGTGGACAGCGAAAAGAGTGTCTTGCCAAATTCCGGAAGGATAGATCGCTCCATACCCACCATTGCCCCTACAAAAGCATTGACAATGACAAGAAGTATGAACTGAATCTTATTTTCTTTCAATCCCTGCATGCAAAAAAATTTGCAGCAAATTAGAAAGAAAGAACCTCAGCGTTGGTAACAAAAGTTACTAATGAGCAATTTTCACTACTGCATCCAGTTTCACGGTTGCCTTGATGGAATTGGAAATTAAACAGGCTTTCTCTGTTTTTTCTAATAAGCGCATCGCTCTTTCAGCAAGCGTTTCATCGGATATTACTAATTCTGGTTTAAGAAGCACCGTCGTAACCATATACTTTCCTTCGGGCTGTTCCAATAAGCCTACTGCCTTCACATTCAGTGAAACAAACGGCAATTTGGAATTTTCAGCTATAGCTAAAAAAGTAGTCATATAGCAGGAGTTTACTGCAGCAACGAGTAAATGTTCCGGAGACCAAATTCCAGGCATCCCTTTGGGAAACTCAGGTGGAGTAGCCACTTCAATGGTATTGGATAATACCGGGGAACTGATGGTACCTTTTCTGTCTGATTGCCAAACTAAGTCTACTTCGTAATGAAATGGAGTACTCATATTTTATAGTTTTAAAGTTTTTGAAGGACAAACAAAATTGGTGCGAGGAATATTGGTTTCAGCAATGGCTTTATATCCGCCTGCTATTTCTGTAAAGTTTCTGTATCCACGGGCCTGTAAAATGCTGGCAGCAATCATGCTTCTGTATCCGCCGGCACAATGCACAAAGAAATGCTCGGCCGGATTGATGTCTTTAATCCATTCATTTATATATAACAATGGTTTGTTGTAGGCGTTTTCAATATGTTCTGCTGTGTATTCCCCTTCCCTGCGGATATCAAAAATAGTATCCGAATTTACATTCAGCATGCCCGCAAATTCAGCTGCATCAATCCTTTCAATTGTATCAACCGGCTTACCTGCATTCAGCCAACTTTCAAATCCCCCCTCTATATACCCCAATACATTATCAAAACCTACCCTGCTTAACCGGGTAATGGCATCGGTATAGGTTTCTCCATCACAAACCAATAAGATGGGCTGCTTCACATCTACAATCATGGCCCCTACCCAGGGAGCAAAATCTCCGCCCAATCCAATATTGATAGATTGAGGAATAAATCCTTTATAAAAAACGCCGGGATCTCTGGTATCTAAGATTAAAGCCCCGGTAGACTCTGCTGCCGCTTCAAAAGCGTCTACGGTTAAAGGCGTAGATCCCTTATGCAGAACAGATTCAAAAGAATCATATCCCTGCTTGTTCATTGCTACATTCATTCCAAAATAACCCGGAGGCGGCTGAAGCCCGTCTGTTACCGCTTTAATAAAACTGTCTTTATCGGGCTGATTCAGTGCATAGTTTACTTTCTTCTGATTACCTAATGTGTCCACGGTTTCCTTCATCATATTCTTACCACAGGCACTACCTGCACCATGTGCAGGATATACAATGATATCATCAGGTAAAGGCATAATCTTATTCATCAGACTATCGTAAAGCAATCCCGCTAATTCCTCCTGCGTCATACTGGCTGCTTTCTGCGCCAGATCGGGTCGGCCAACATCGCCCAGGAAAAGGGTGTCTCCGCTAAAAATACAATGGGGCTTACCCTGTTCATCTTTTAATAAAAAAGTACTACTCTCCAATGTATGACCGGGTGTATGCAATACTTTGACATGAATCTTTCCTAATGAAAAATCTTCTCCATCGTTAGCTACTACACAATCAAAACCAGCTTTGGCAGTTGGGCCATAAATAATTTTTGCACCCGTTGCCTTACTTAGGTCTATATGACCACTTACAAAATCAGCATGAAAATGCGTTTCAAATATGTACTTCAAGGTAACATTGTCTTTCGCCAATCTATCCAGATAAGGTTGTATCTCTCTTAAAGGATCAACAATAGCTGCTTCTCCTTCAGATACAATATAATAAGCGCCCTGCGCCAGACAACCCGTATAAATTTGTTCTATTTTCATACCTATCAATTTAAATGAGATTGTAAAACTCCTGAATCATTGAAAAAAAACGAGTATCAAAAGTTACAATTCAGGCATAGTTATTTTGCGGTTATATGAGCCTGTGGATTCTGCAAAAACTCAGCCTTACACTCGCTTGCACAAAAGCCATAAACTTTTCCATCATAATGAGCGGTATCTGCAATACCAGCAGTTACAGGCATTCCACAGATAAAATCCCTTTTATTCGCAACCATCTCTGGTGTGTATTTCGCAGCAGAATCGTTTGTGGAATGATGTTCCATAGATGCCCCATGTTTTACCGGAGCCATTTCGTTTTCAGTAACTTTTTCAGCAGGGGCTTCATTACATGAACCCAAAATAAAAAGTAGCATTGCTGCCAAAAACATATTGATTCTTTTCATATTTTCTGATTTCCATTCAAAATTAATATTCAGAAGCACCTTAAAAAATGAGTTTAATCATAAAAAAAGCTGCCCGGGGGAGGCAGCTCTAACTAAACTCATACTCTCTATGCAACTACGGATTGTCCGGAGCTGACCCACTCATTCATACCTGGAGAATAGTTAACAATATTATTAAAACCATTTTTTGCAAGAATAGAATAGCCAATAGACGCCCTGTCTCCACCCTGACAGTGTATCATTACTTTTTTGGTTTTGCTTATTTTATTCAGGTTGTCTGGCAATGTTCCTACGAATACGTTTTCGGCACCTTCAATATGACCTGCATTAAACTCAGCAACACCTCTCAAATCAACTACCTGAACTTCTGAATCTTTGGCCAATGCTTTAGCTGTTTCCAGATCTACCTGATTTACTTTGCTTAAAGTACCGCCCGCCTTAGAATATGCATCTACAGATGGTAAATAACCTGCAATATTATCCAAACCAATTCTCATTAATTTTCTGGTTAAATCATCCAACATAGATTCATCTGCCAGAATCATGAAAGGTTCGTCATAAGTAAGGTACCATCCCGCCCAGGTTGCAAAAGAATTATTACCCTGAACATTTAAGCTACCAGGAATAAATCCAGCGGCAAACTCTGATTTGGGTCTTGCATCAAGTAACTTGATACCTTTTGCCATATTTGCATTCACTTCCTCTATTGAAAGTTGCTTTAGCTTGGGAACTTCAGTTAATAAAGGACGATCTACCTTGTTCAACTTCTTCATCATGGCAAAATATTTCGGCGGCTCCGGTTGATCGGCCAACAGAAATTTGATAAATCCATCTTCATTTTTGGCATACTGGAATGCCCAGTTTCTGGCTTTCTCATAACCCACTGTTGTACTTGGAACAGCACCCAAAGCCTTACCACAGGCAGATCCTGCACCATGGCCTGGCCAAACCTGTACATAATCTGGCAATGCATTGAACTTATTAATGCTCTGATACATTTGCTTGGCGCCTTTATCCTGGGTTCCTATCATACCTGCTGCTTTCTCTAACAAATCAGGTCTTCCAATATCACCTACGAAAACAAAATCGCCAGTGAATAACATAACCGGCTCATTACTTGCAGGATGATCTGTTAAAAGGAAACTGATACTTTCCGGAGTATGCCCCGGCGTATGCATTACTTTAAAACTCAGATTACCCAACTTGATAATATCGTTATCTTTTAATCCTACATGAGGAAACTCATACTCCCATCCTTCTCCACCTTCAGCAGATAAATACAGCTGTGCACCGGTTAGTTTAGCCAGCTCTCTTGATCCCGCAAGGAAATCTGCGTGAATATGTGTTTCAAAAATATGGGTGATGGTCATATTATTGGCCTTGGCAATTTCAAGATAGGTATCCACATCTCTCTTGGCATCTATCACTGCAGCCACACCTGCTTTCTGGCAGCCTATAAAATAACTGGCTTGTGCTAAACTCTTGTCGTAAATGTGTTGAAAAAACATATGGTTTCGTTTTTAAGTTTATAATTTATGATGCAAATATCAATTGTGAAAAATTGGCGTTTGGTAACTTTTGTTGCATTAGTGTCCCCCACCTGCAGGAAACAATAATTCTTTTATAATGATGTAAATACCCATGATTAAAACAAACCAGCCAAATGCCTTTTTTAGTTTTTCACCCGGTATTTTTTTAGATAAAAAGATTCCGCCGAAAATGCCCACCACTGCAAATGCTGTGAATGTTATCAGCAATTTCCAGTCAATCACTTCACTGCCCTGCAAGTCACCTGTAAACCCAATCAACGATTTGGCAGCTATGATGAATAAAGAAGTACCCACTGCTAGCTTCATCGGCATTTTAGCCAGCAAAACAAGTGCAGGAATAATTAAGAATCCACCTCCTGCTCCTACCAGACCAGTTAAAACACCCACCAATGATCCTTCTAATAGTATCATGGGATAATTGTATTGCATTGGCAGGTTTTCATCTGTCGCTTGCTTCTTCCCTGGCTTGATCATACTTACAGAAGCCAGAATCATTACTACAGCAAAAAGCAACATCAGGGCAATGGGCTTGGTGATAACTATGGAACCAATAGTAGCCACTTCTTTAGGAATCAATGGAACCAGCCACAGACGGGTAGCATATACTGCTGCGATGGATGGAATACCGAATATCAATACGGTTTTAAAATCAACTCTTTTCTGCGTGGCACTTTGAATACCGCCAACCAATGCGGTGGAACCCACAATAAACAGGGAATAGGCGGTTGCCAAAACCGGGTCAACCCCCATAATATACACCAGAATAGGAACGGTTAAAATAGACCCACCGCTACCGATAAGTCCAAGTGAAATACCAACCAATGCAGCTAATAAATAACCTAGTATGATCATTGAATCAATTTTAGAATACAAAAATGGAGAATCAAAAAGGTAAAGATGGTTACAAAAGTTACAAAATGGCAACGATCTAAAAACAAAAAGGGCTGTCTTTCGACAACCCTTTCGGAGGTCCCGAGCGGATTCGAACCGCTGTAGAAGCTTTTGCAGAGCTCTGCCTAGCCACTCGGCCACAGGACCTTGTTTGGGGATGCAAAAATAGCGGAAAGAAAGGAATTTTAAAATTCTAAATAAGAAATCCCGAATTTTACTGTCTAATCTTATTAAATATGCTCAGAATTGCTGAAAGTGAATTGATCATTAACGACAGAGGTGCAGTTTATCATTTAAATGTGAAACCAGAAGAACTGGCTACGACCATCATTACGGTTGGTGATCCGGGTAGAGTTGCTGAAGTAAGCAAGCATTTTGACAAAATTGAAGGTAAGTACGAACACAGAGAATTCATAACCCATACGGGTACCATAGGGCAGAAAAGACTTTCAGTAGTTTCCACCGGAATAGGTCCTGATAATATTGATATCGTTTTCAATGAACTGGACGCTTTGGCCAATATTGATTTTAGCACCAGAACCATCAAGCCTGCGCATACCAAACTTACCATAGTGAGAATGGGTACTTCCGGAGCTTTACAGGCGGATATTCCTGTTGATAGCTTTGTAGCCAGCACACATGGATTGGGGGTAGACAATCTGCTTCATTTTTACAAGCAGCAGAATAATGAGGAAGAATCGCAGATATTAAACGCCTTTGACACACACACTCAATTGGGCAGCAATGGGGTAACTCCTTATATGGCATCAGCATCTGCCAGTGTACTCAAAGAATTTGTAAATGGTTTCCATCATGGCATTACGGTTACCTGTCCGGGATTTTATGGACCACAGGGAAGAATTTTACGCTTACCACTGCAATTCCCCAACCTGATTCCACAATTAACCAGTTTCAGCTACGGGAATCACCGCATTACCAATTTTGAGATGGAAACCAGTGCTATGTATGGATTAGGGAAACTTCTAAATCATAACTGCTTAAGTCTTAGTGCAATAGTTGCTAATCGGGTACAACAAAGTTTTAGTAAAGACGGGGGCAAAGCAGTAGAATCCCTAATCGTAAAAAGCCTGGAAATATTGTCCGGCATGCAATAAATATTTTTTCAGCCCATTTTTAGATAGTAAATTTGATTAATGTCTGAAAATACAAAGCCAGAGATATCCATTTATCAGCATTCCATTATGGCTGCGAAGGAAGTATACCAGCTTACCTGTATGCTTCCCGTACAGCAACGCTTTGTATTAACCGCTCAACTCAGAAGAACCATCATTATTGTTTGCAACCGTGTATCAGCCATTGCTAATGCCCAAACCAAACCAACCCTTAAGTGGCAGTCTGCTCAATTCATCAAGAGTTACGCAGAATTAATCACACAAATGAAAATGTCTATCAGATTAGGGCATTTCAGAGAATCAGACTTAGCGGAACTCAGCAATTTCATGGACCAGATACTAGTCATTAGCGAATCAAATATCCAGGCAGGCTATCGCAATTAAACGCTGTTACTTCCCCATTTCAACCTAAATTGCAACATGCATTTAGTCTTCTTTAAATACCAGGGAACGGGTAACGACTTTGTTATTCTGGATAACAGAAACAACCAAATTCAACTCAATCAAAAAGATATTGCTCTTTTATGCCATAGAAGATTTGGTATAGGGGCTGATGGATTAATGCTGCTGAATAGTCGGGCGGGCTATGATTTTGAAATGAAATATTACAATGCGGATGGTGCTGAAGGCAGCATGTGCGGTAATGGCGGAAGATGTCTTACCCAATTTGCTTTTGATTCCGGAATTATAAAAGAAAAATATCAATTCATTGCTTCGGACGGACCACATGAGGCCATTGTAACACAAAGTGGCTGGGTTAAATTAAAAATGATTGATGTAAAAAGCATAAGCCAGCTTTCTGGAGCTTGCACCATCAATACAGGCTCCCCTCATTATGTGCAAGAAGTGATGAATCTGGAAGAATTTAACGTAGTGGCAGAAGGAAAAAAAATCAGGTATAACAAGGAGTATAAAGAGAAAGGCATCAACGTAAACTTTGTTGAAAGAGTAAACAAGGATGAACTCTACGTCAGAACCTATGAACGTGGGGTTGAAGATGAAACCTACAGTTGCGGCACAGGCGTTACTGCGGCCGCAATAATAATGTCAATGGAGAATGACACTCCTAAACAAACCGTACAAATTAAAACCAAAGGCGGAAGCCTTGCCGTTGAATTTGAAAGAACCGGAAAGCAAAGCTTTCAAGATATCTGGTTGTGTGGGCCTGCGGAATTGGTATTCAAAGGAACAATTAATGTAAACGGGATTTCTAAAGTGTAAAAAATGATCCAGTACTTTAAAAATATAGACGGTCAGACCATTGAAATTCAGAAAGCAGATCAGGGCGTATGGGTAAATCTGGTACCTCCGTTTAAAGAAGAAGAATTTGTAGAACTAAGTGAAGAACTGGAAATCCCCATTGAATTTTTAAGAGATTCCCTGGATATTGATGAACGCCCTCGTTATGAAATGGAGGACAATGTTAAAATCATTATCATCAAGACCCCAACAGAGAACAATTCGTTCAATGATTCGGATGCTTTTTACATTACCATACCTATTTGTATTATTCTAACTCATAATCAAATTATCACTGTTAACTCTTTTGATAATGGCGCTATTAAAAAATTCCTGAACACTTTTCAAAAAAGACACCCCGACAAGAGAAATATGATGGTATTGAAAGTGTTTGAAAAAGTAGTACAAACATTTCTGGATTACCTGAAAGAAATTAACCACAGCAGAAATCAATACGAGCAAAGTTTATACGACAGTAACAGCAATGTAGACTTACTGAAATTAATGCGTGTACAAAAAAGCCTGGTGTATTTTGTAACCGCATTAAGAAGCAACGAAATGCTGATGATGAAACTGGAAAGAACCAATTTTCTTGGATTAAACGAAGACGAAAGAGAGTTCCTGCAGGATTTAATTGTAGATACCAGTCAGGCATTGGAAATGGCGAATATTTATACCAATATCCTAAGCAGTACCATGGATGCATTTGCCAGTATCATCAGCAATAATCTGAACAATGTAATGAAGCGTTTAACTTCCATCACCATTATTCTATCCTTACCCATTTTGGTAACCAGTATTTATGGCATGAATGTAGATATACCCTACCAACATTCCAATCATGCTTTTTATATCCCGGTAATTATTTCTCTTTGCGTTTCCATCATTATCGGAGGTTATTTTTATAAGAAAAAATGGTTTTAAGCAATGCCGCTATTTAATGTTCGTGTTTACGGAATACTGATAGATCAATACCAGCGATTACTGGTAACCGATGAGTTTATACGGGGAGCTTATATTACCAAACTTCCGGGCGGAGGATTGGAATTCGGAGAGGGAACCAGAGACTGTTTAAAACGGGAATTCAGGGAAGAGACCGGGTTGGACATAAATATAGGTACGCATTTTTACACCACCGATTTTTTTCAAATTTCAGCCTTCAATAATAAAGACCAGATCATTTCCATTTACTATCGCGTGCATGCAGCCAATACAGCTATCCTGCCTACCAGTGATATCCCATTTTCTTTTCGGCCAGAGCAAATAAAAGACCCCAATGGAGAAGCAGAGGTATTCAGATGGATTCCTTTGGAAAGCTTGTCAGAAAAAGACATGACACTTCCAATAGATAAAGTAGTGGTAAAACTTTTAAAAGAAAATGCCTAAGCCGGGCTTACCCGTAAGTTGAACCTTTCCATTATTGTATGTTATACCTTTTGCGTTGGATTCGGTAAGCAGCAAAGGACCGTCCATATCCACATAGTCTAGCTGTGGCAAAAAATGGGCAATGGCAGCTGAGCCAATTACAGATTCATTCATGCTACCCATCATTACTTTCAATCCTAACTCTCTGGCTTCCTTTATCATTCTTCTAGCCGGTGTAATACCACTGCACTTGGTTAATTTGATATTGATTCCATGAAAATAACCTGCACATTTTGCAACATCTTTTTCACCAACGCAGGATTCATCGGCCATCAGGGGAAGTGATGAAGAAGCATATAACAATTTCATGCCCTCCCAATTATCTTTTGCCAAAGGTTGTTCAACCAGCTCTACTCCCAATTCGGCTAGTTCCGGTATAAGTGCAACTGCCTGTTCTGTGGTCCAACCTGCATTGGCATCCACTCTGAAAATTGCAGCCGTTTTTTCTCTAAGCGCTTTTATGATACCAATATCATCCGGCGTACCCAGTTTAATTTTATAAATCGGCCAGGGTTTCGCCAGCATTTTCTCTACCATTTTTTCAGGGGAATCTATGCCGATGGTAAAATCACAAACAGGCAATTCTTCTGACCAGCTGGTATCCCATAATTCATACAGTGGCTTGCCCTTCATCTGACCATACAAATCCCAGCCGGCTATATCCAACGCAGCAACCAAAAATGGATTATCTGGAAAAAGATGATGCAGATAATGCCAGTACCTTTCCGGATCGGTCATGGCAAATTTGGCTGCCATCTTATGTTTAGCCGTTAAATCGGCTATCATTTTATCTACTGTAATATCATAGTAAGCAATGGCCGGAGCTTCTCCGTATCCGGTAAACGGGCCAAGGTTCAATGCCACCAACAGGGCTTCCTGATGTGTTTTGGTTCTGCCATTCGATATAGTAAAAGGATGGGCGAATGGTAAACTGGTCCTGGTATATCTTAACTCCACTTCTTGCTGGTTATCTGCCTGATTGATGAATATACGATGCTAATTCCTCGTTAAACACATTTGTTTCCAACAAGTCTTCTACCGTCAGGTGCATCCGATAACACCAGAAATGATTGGGATTGGCAGGAACATTAATTTGTTCATCCAATGGATTATCTCTTCTGATTTTCTCATGCATTCCCATCAAATCCTGTATTTGAAATACAGCCCACATAGCCGGCGAAAACAAATGCTGCAACACAACTGCTTTATTAATCCAGGCTTCACAATAAGCCGGTGCATCTCCCCACTGTCCTAACTCCTGATTATAGAATTGCTGAATGGATGTTCGGTCTTCTTCCCACCAGCCTCTAATGGTACTCATGTCATGAGTAGAGGGTGTTACTACACTTAAATATGGCGCATCATTGGGATGAAAGAATGCACGTTCCGGATTCTTAGGCATTCTTTGAATTTCCAAACTCAATAATCCAAGCTGCTTCATCACTTCCGGAACACAACCCGGAACCATACCCAGGTCTTCTCCACAAATCAGCATATTGGTAACCCGCTTCAGGGAAGGTAGTTTTTGATAGGCTTCCTTTTTCCAGAAATCATCCTGCTGTTTATAAAAGTACAGCACATACAATTCCTTCAGTTGCTGCTGAGTTCCAAATTCCAATGCTTTAAATGATGGCGTATTCTCAATTCCAAATCTAAAGTGAAACTGCAGACCATCTCCATTGGCATCAAACAATAAAATATTGCTGATTAAGCTGTAAAGGCCCTGCTTTATTTTCTGGTGTTGTGCATCATTTTCCAGATTGGCAAAATGAGCTTCAATTTTTCTTTGTGTATCAAAGGATGTTTTAAGTTCATACTGACCGTTTTTAAGATCAGACAGGAAGAGACTCTTTACCAATTCGTTGTCGTATCCGAATATTTCCCACAAAACAGCATCTGTAATATAGGGTTTTGTATATCGCTCATAATCAAACCATATACCCTTTTCTGCAAACGACTGAAGCGTCAGCGGAATAGCGGGAACAAAATGCCCCATAATGCCTTCTACAGCATCCATGGGAATACTCCAGATTCTGAAAAAGCCGAGTATATGATCAATTCTGAAAGCATCAAAATAACGCCCCATTTGCGCAAATCGCTGTTTCCACCAGGCAAAGCCACTTTCCTGCATGCTTTGCCAGTTATAGGTTGGGAACCCCCAGTTCTGTCCTTTTACTGCAAAATCATCCGGTGGGGCGCCAGCTTGAAAATCCATATGGAATAAATGAGGATGTTGCCAGGTGTCTGCACCATAACGGTAAACCCCAATGGCAATATCCCCTTTTATAATGATTCCTTTTTTATGTGCATAAGCAGTAGCTTCCTTTAACTGCAAATGAAGTTGATATTGCAAAAAATAATGAAATGCAATTTCAGTATAAGATTTGGTTCCAGGTTTTACCAACTTAGCAATCTTTTGTTCGTCATACTTTGCATGTGAAGGCCAGGTTGCAAAATCTACACTACCATTTTTATCACGCAGATAACAAAAAACAGCATAAGGAGTCAGCCAGTCTTTGTTTTCATTAAAAAACTGCTTAAAATCATCCTCAGCCAAAACCCCTTCTCCGGTTGCTTTGTACACTTTTTTGGCAAAATCAATTTTATGCTCAAGAACTTCCGCATAAGCTACGGTTGGCAATTGATTCAAAGCCTGTCTTTTTTCTTCCAGCTTCTTCAAGGCAGCAGCAAATTTTTTGCCTGCAATGGCTTTCAGATTTAAATAAAGGGGATGCAGGGCAAATGCGGATATGGCTGCATAGGGATAGGAATCTTTATTCGTATGTGTAGCAGTAGTATCATTAACGGGCAATAACTGTATCATCTTAAGCCCCACTGCCTCAGCCCAATCAATCATTTTTTTCAGATCGGCAAATTCACCTACACCAAAACTATCATGGGTTCTGATACTGAATACCGGAATGGAAACCCCTGCTCCTTTCCATGAATGATTGGGCAGATAAGCAAATCCATCCTGAACAAAAGTTACTTGCTTAACATCTGTTGCAACCTGTAGTGTTCTATTATCTCCTGATTCAAACTGAATCAGTTTTTTGGTTTTGATATTATATACCCCATACTTGTATGCAATCGGAAACTGCTCTTTGCTTAAATTCAATTCCAATTCAAAATAAGGACTATCAGCCTGTTTGCCCATACATAACACAGCATCTGCATCCCAGTTATTGGCTGCTTTGAACGACCCTGACAAACAGATTACTTCATCTTTTTTTAACAAAGGAGCTTTAACCTTGAAAATATGGGTTGCTGATTTTAAGGATTTACCTTTTAGTTGTGTTTCATTTTGCTTTAATAAAACCTGTTGAAACGGCTCTGTATAAAATGCATTTTCAAAATAACCTGCATGGTTCCATGTATCCAGTAACTGAACTTTTTTATACGTCTGAACTTTCTTTAGATCCAGATACCTGTCGGTTCCCCAGTCCACTTCTGTAGATCCGTCCCCGTTAACCAATACATAGTTGTAATTAATTTTTTCTTCTGCAGAGGTTATTGGCAATTGAATATTTGCTGTCCAGGCCTGTTCATTTAAATAATGCATAGGAATGGCATTGGCCATATCTCCATTTCCCAATAAAATATGATTTCCGACTATGAAGAGATTTTGTCCGAATTCAGTATGGTATTTTAACTGAAACTGAACAGCAATAAAATCGGCAGCCGTTTCTTTATCTGTAACAGTCTTCTTTACAGCAATCGTTTTTTTTGTAGTAGCCAATGGAGTGAATTTATGACTGCTAAAATAACAAACAATGTGTATATCTCACACTTTAATTGCCTGAAAGGATAAGGTCGGCTGCTTTTTCGGCAATCATCACGGTAGCTGCATGGGTATTTCCTGAAACAATCGTTGGCATTACCGAAGCATCCACTACCCTAAGACCTTTGATCTTTTTTACCTTCAGATTCGGATCGGTAACAGCCATCTCATCCACCCCCATTTTGCAAGTACCTACCGGGTGATACAATGTTTCCAGTGTCTGTTTAATATGATCTAACAATTCTTTGTCAGACGCATCTGTTGAGGGAAATAAATCTGCTTCCTTAGCATAGGCTTGTAAAGAAGATGCATTCAGAATATCCATTGATTTTCGCAAAGCTTTAATTAATAATTGCTGATCGGTTTCTGATTCCAAAGCTTTGTGATTGATCAGTGGGCTGTCTTTGGGATTGGATGTTTTTAAAAGAACGGTGCCTCTACTTTGCGGATGCAATAAAATTGACATCACAGAAATCTGATCTATCAGAGGAAAGGTTTTCAGCTCATACAAATCCGTTGAATAATCTCTGGCAACTCCCAGGGGTGCAAAATGAAACTGAATATCCGGCCTACTTTGTTTATCCTGCAAACGTATAAATGCATTGGCTTCCAGCGGACTATTCCCCAATGGTCCCGACTTCAGCAACAGATACTGTAAAATGGCTTTGGTTTTATTCCAGGGCTTTAATAAGGAATTGGCGGAAGGCGCAGAGGTTTCCATACTCACGCCACTCCAGAAATGGTCCTGCAAATTTTTACCCACACCGGGCACCGAAGCCAGTACATCTATACCCACTTTTTTCAATTCATCAGGATCTCCGATACCCGACAACATCAATAACTGAGGAGACTGTATGGCTCCTGCAGAAAGCAGTACCTCCTTATTACAATTGATTCTCTCTGCACCAACTGATCCATAACTTACTTCTACCCCAACTGCAGTTCCATTTTCAACTAAAACTCTATTAACTTTTGTATTGGTTTTAATGGTCAGATTTTTTCTATTCAATATGGGTTTTATAAAAGCCGCTGCTGTACTTAAGCGCCTATTGTCTTTTATATTAAACTGCAATAAATGAGCCCCTTCCTGCACTGCCCCGTTATAATCTTCATTCGAAGGAATTCCAATCTCATTACAGGCAGCCACAAAAGCTTCTGCAAAAACACTGGGTTGTTTTGAATAACTAACATGCAGAGGGCCGCCTTGTCCATGATATTCAGATTCAATTTGTTCGTTGTGTTCAGACTTAATGAAATAAGGAAGTACTTCTTCATATGACCAGCCTGTATTTCCGAGTAACGCCCACTCATTAAAGTCTTCCTTGTTCCCCCTTACATAAGCCATGGCATTGGTAGAACTGCTGCCCCCCAATGTTTTGCCTCTTGGAATATACAGCTTACGATTCCCAAGTGCCTTTTGGGGTACCCCCCAGAACTGCCAGTCAACATTTGACCGGTGCAATTCTCCGTAGGCACCGGGAATATGAATTTCTTTTTTGGAATCAGGAGCACCTGCCTCAATCAGCAACACTTTGTTTTCGGGATTCTCAGAAAGCCTGTTCGCCAATACTGCACCTGCAGATCCCGCACCAATAATGATAAAGTCGTAAGTCATATCTTAAATATAATTAAATCACTCTTATATTTGTAAACTAACAATTGTTCGCATATGAATTTGACACAAAACCGCAACGAAGACTGGATGAAACTGATGCTGAGCGAAATGAAACAGCGGATGGAGAAAATTGCTTTGGGAGGAGGTAAAAAAGCAATAGAAAAACAAAGAGAAAGAAATAAACTTACTGCAAGAGAAAGAATTGAATATCTCTGCGACAAGAACCAACCCTTTATTGAGATTGGTGCTTTTGCAGGATACGATATGTACAAGGAGGAAGGGGGATGTCCGGCAGGGGGAACTGTTGCCGGTATTGGATATATCAGTGGCAGACAGTGTGTAATTGTAGCCAATGATCAAACGGTAAAAGCAGGTGCCTGGTTCCCGATTACGGGAAAGAAGAATCTCCGGATGCAGGAAATTGCCATGGAAAATAAACTTCCCATCATATACCTGGTAGACAGTGCCGGTGTTTTCCTGCCTATGCAGGATGAAATTTTTCCTGACAAGGAACATTTCGGAAGGGTTTTCAGAAACAATGCAAGAATGAGTGCCATGGGCATTACTCAAATTGCTGCTGTAATGGGTGCCTGCGTTGCAGGTGGGGCTTATTTGCCTATTATGAGCGATGAAACCCTGATGGTGGAAGGTAATGGAAGTATTTTTCTGGCTGGTTCCTATCTGGTTAAAGCAGCCATTGGAGAAGATATAGATAATGAAACTTTAGGAGGTGCAATCACCCATACTGAAATCAGCGGCATTGCCGATTATAAATTTGCAACCGAACAGGATTGTTTAGACCAGATTAAAAAAATCATGAGTCAATTGGGTAGTCCAGAAAAAGCGGGCTTTGACAGAATTGCCCCTGCACTTCCCAAGAAAGACCCCAGTGAAATATATGGCTTAATACCCGAAGGAAACCTGAAACCTTACGACATGCTTGAAATTATTGAACGCATTGTAGACAACAGTGAGTTCAATCAATTTAAACAGGACTATGGCAAAACCATTTTGTGCGGCTATGCCCGTATAGATGGATGGGCCGTTGGGATTGTTGCCAATCAACGACTGGTATGCAAAAGTAAAAAGGGTGAAATGCAGATTGGAGGTGTAATTTATAATGACAGCGCAGATAAAGCAGCGCGTTTTATTATGAACTGTAATCAGAAAAAAATACCATTGGTTTTCTTACAGGATGTTACCGGTTTTATGGTAGGAAGCAGAAGTGAACACAGCGGTATCATTAAGGACGGAGCAAAGCTGGTGAATGCAGTAGCGAATTCCGTTGTTCCCAAAATCACCATCGTTATCGGCAACAGTTATGGTGCCGGCAATTATGCCATGTGCGGAAAAGCCTATGATCCCAGATTTATTTATGCATGGCCTTCCGCAAAGATTGCAGTGATGGGCGGAGATCAGGCAGCTAAAACCCTGGCTCAAATTCAGGTAGCCACCATGAAAGCCAAGGGAACCGTTCCTACTCCTGAAGAAGAGAAAAAATTACTGGACACCATTAAAGACCGGTACAACCAACAGACTACTCCCTATTATGCGGCGGCCAGAATCTGGGTAGATGAAATCATTGACCCAATTAAAACCAGACAGGTTATTGCAGAGGGAATACATGCTGCAAACCACAACCCCAATTTGGACACATTTAAGACAGGGGTATTTCAGGTATAATCAATAAAATAGATTTATTTCGCGACATGTCGCATCAATTATTGATTTATACAGATGGAGCAGCCAGAGGGAATCCCGGCCCCGGCGGATATGGTATTGTACTGCTTTGGGGAGACAAACAAAAGGAAATTGCTGCGGGTTACCGTTTAACAACGAATAACCGAATGGAACTGATGGCGGTGATTGTTGCCCTGGAGTCTCTTAATAAAAAAGGAATCCCTGTTACTATTTATACAGACAGTAAATACATTGTAGATAGTGTTCAGAAAGGCTGGCTGGAAAACTGGATCCGCACCCATTTTAAAGGGGGAAAAAAGAACAAGGATCTTTGGTTAAGATACCATTCCATAGCCCTGCAGTTTCACGTAAGATTTGTATGGGTAAAAGGGCACGCAGACAACAAATACAATAATCGTTGCGACGAATTGGCGACACAGGCAGCAGATGGTAGAAATCTACTGATTGACGAAGTTTACGAATCAGAAAACGGATAAAATGCGCAGAATCAAATTAAGCTAACTTAACGTTGTTCGCTTTTTTAATCAAGATCCAGCTGGCAAAAAATACTGTACTGAAGAATAAGGTTGAGTAAATGCTATTGGGATAAAATGGCAGACCATCAGCATAGGTCATCATTAACCCTTCCAAAGTTTTAGGTCTGTGCCATCCGCCACCACCTAACCAAACCAACCCGTTGGATAGGATAAAATAAACAGTCGGAGCCGCTAAGGACGCACCCAATATAGAAGCAATTTTATTTTGATTCACCAGGAATCCAAAGCTGGTTAACCCAATAATTAAAAGGTAGTTCTTCCACTGACCGCCATAAAATCCGGAAATGGAACTAAGATCGCTCATGTATAAAAGCTGATATATGCTGTCTGAAATGAACATAGACAACAAGGGCATCAAAAAAGCCAGTTTTTTGTGCTTTACAAACAAAGAGCCGGCAAAAATAGCAATGGCCATCTGGGGTGCAAAACCCATTGGTCTGTTAGGGAATACACGGTAGATAGCAGAAGCCAACACCATCAATACCAAAGAAAATATAAATTGCTTGTTCAGTTTCATCGTTGTCAATTTCGAAGCAAAAATAAGCGTATTCTATTAAGAACCACAGTCATTTTTACCCATTATGTGAATAATCCCTAAAGCACAGGAACAAATGCTTTGAAAACAGTTGCATGACCCGGAGCCAGCAGGGAATATTTTGTTTTAGCCAGAATGGCAGCACACTCACCTTTCTTCAACACCATATGCTGATTCACCAGCACAGACCCTTCTGTAACTATAAAAATTTCCAGTGAATAGGTTTCAGACTGAAATTCCATTCCCTGAGTTAAAGAAATCTTACTCAACCCAAAATCAGGAACCGGACAAGGGTAAATAAGTTCACCAGGCATAAGAGGAACGCCTTTCATCACCTGAGGAACCACTTCTTCGAACAAGGTATGTTTCATTAATTCGGGAACATCCACATGTTTAGGAGTTAATCCTCCTCTTAACACATTGTCGCTATTGGCCATCAACTCAATGTTCTGACCTTCTAAATAGGCGTGTGGCACACCTGCTTTCTGAAACACCGCCTCACCTGGATTAACCTGCACAATATTGAAAAAGAAAATACTGAAAATACCACGATCTATATGTTCAGGCATCCCTGTTTCCTCATATAATTTAGCTGCCCACCAGCATGGACTGCTTTTGGTAATGCTACTTTCTTTTTTAAGCCGAAGCGCCCGCTTCACCAATGGCGCCAGCAAATTATCTACATCTACCTGATCCATTTCCATCACAAACTGATACAGGCCTTTGATTCCTTCTTTTCTGAACAATGGCAAAAGCACGGTTAATTCCTGGGTATTCTGCAAAGTATCTTCCAGTGCCTGTTTGCTTTTAAAACCATGAAGCAACCAAAAGTCACTTAAAGCTACCATCACTTCCGGTTTGTGATTGCGATCTTTATAGTTCCTGTGAGGCGCATTCAACGGAATCCCTGCTGCATTTTCTGCATCATATCCTATTTCTGCATTGGCCTTAGTAGGATGTACCTGAATGGATAGCATATCTTTTACATCCAGTACTTTAAACAAATACGGTAATTCTCCAAACTTTTCAACCACTGCAGACTGCAAGGCATCGGAGGGATTGGAACTGATGAGTTCATTCAGTTGCTGCCAGGAATCGGTCCTGTAAATCTCAGAGGGTGCAGAAGAATGCGCTCCCATCCAGTACTCGGCCGAAGGCTTTGCCAAATCAGGTTGTGTACCCAGTAATTCAGGAATAAAAGTACTTCCTCCCCAGGCATAATGCTGCACTACTCCTTTCAGTTTAAAAATCCGTTCCTTGCTTTCCATAAACAGTATTTATACCCCTATTAACGTGATTTCGCTGAATATCTTGTATACATGGAAAAGAATCACCTGGCATTGGGGAAACTGGGAGAAGAAATGGCTGCATCACTCCTGATTACAAAGGGGTTTATATTGCTCGAAAGGAACTGGAGATACAAAAGACTGGAAATAGACATCATTGCGGCAAAAGAACAGCAACTCTACTTTGTGGAAGTAAAAACAAGGGCCACATTGGAATTTGGTTACCCGGAAGAGAATATTCTGAAGAAAAAAATGAAGAGAATCAGAATAGCTGCTACCCATTACCATTTTCTGCATCCCATGTACAAAAGAATTCAGTTTGATGTATTGGCTGTATGCTTTTCAGGAGAAACCTGTACGGAAATAAAGCATTTTGAGGACGTATATGGATAAAGCTATTTTTTAAAAGCAAAATAAACCGCCCCCAGAATAAACAGAAAGCTAATCAGGTATTTACTTTGAAAAGGTTCCTTCAAATACAAAACTGCAAAAACAGTAAATACAACCAGCGTTATCACTTCCTGCGTAATTTTCAGCTGAAAACCGTTCATCCCGCTATTATAGCCAATTCTATTGGCAGGGACCATCAGGCAATATTCAAAAAAAGCGATGAACCAACTAACTACAATTGCTTTCCACAAGGGTATTTGCTGATCTTTCAGGTGTCCATACCAGGCATAAGTCATGAATATATTAGACAATAACAACAAAGCGATAGTCTTAACCATATTGGGTAAATTTGTTCTGCATTCAAATTAAAGACAAAATGCGATTTAAACATTTATAGCACGAAACTTGTAAGAAATAACCATTAAAGATGGTTTCAAATTTGAAAACGAATATGAGGAATAAGATATATCAAAGATGGATCTGGATGATGGTGATGATATTTGCTTTTCAGGTAGTAAAGAGTCAAACCCAACCAGAAATAAAAGGAATATGGCGGGGGGCATTCCCTTTATATAATGGCGAAGAAATCCCCTTTAATTTCTCTGTTCAGGAAGACAGCACAGGCGAACTTTCTGTTTATTTCTTAAATGGAAACGAATCTTATTTTGGAGGGAAGCTGGTAAAAGTAAAAGATAGTATACAGGTCTGGATTAATCAATTCGACCGTTTAATGGTTCTGGGAATTACGAAAGAGAAACGCTGGAAAGGCAGCTGGAGAAGACAATCAGGAGAAGATGCATTTCCCATTTATGCAGAACCCAATAACCAGGAAAGATTTATCTGGAATAATAACAATGCTCCTGCAAACATGGCCGGGAAATATGAAGTCGTATTCACCAATGATTCCGGCAGACAGGTCAAAGCCGTTGGCTTATTTACCCAGGATAAAAACACAGGCGGTGTTACTTTTATAAGACCCAGTGGAGATAGTCGTTATTCTTTCGGACGTATACAGGGAAATCATTTTAAATTTTCTCTATTCATTGGATACTCGCCCCTTATGTTTACTGGCAGCCTGGAACCCGATGGTTCTATTAAGGGTGTACAGCAGGGATTAAAAACGGTACAACTGATCAGGGCTTATAAAAATGAATCAGCCCGACTTTCTGATCCATCTACCTTAACCAAACTGAGAGAAAATATTGCTCCCATTCAATTCAGTTTATTGAATGCAAAGGGCAAAAAAATCAGTTTAGACGATTCTGCCTATTTCAATAAACCGGTTATCCTTACAATTGGCGGTACCTGGTGCCCCAATTGCGCAGACGAAGCTATTTTTTTATCGGACTGGTATAAGAATAACAAACAGAGAGGCATTGAAATTATCACAGCACAGTTTGAAGTGGTAAACGACTATAACTATGCAAAGAAAACAATGACCCGATTCAGGGAAAAATTCGGGATTGAGTATGAGCAGGTATTCGGCGGTGAATCCAATGGCAATTCCGTTTTAAAAACATTTCCTTTTCTCAGCAATTTTACCGGGTTTCCTACTACCATTTTCATACGACCTGACAGAACTGTGCAAAATATACATGCAGGATTTGCAGGACCGGCAACGGGTTTATTTTATCAGCAATTCAAAGACAGTTTCAATCATCATGTAAATAAGCTTTTACTTAAGACCCATGAAGATGAAATAGAAGATTGGAAAAGAGCAAGAGTGAGGGCTTTAAAAGCCACAGACGGATGGTTAAACCTGGAAGGACTGTTCTGGCTGGAAGAAGGAAAAAACACTGTAGGCTCTGGGGCAAAAAACACCATTGTTTTTCCCAAATTAAAAATCAGTGAGCAGGCTGGCTATTTTTTAAGAAAAGAAGATTCTGTCTGGCTGGTTCCAGATGCAAATACCGCATTTACTATCAACGGGAAAAGGATTACTAAGAAAACCCTGATATTCAGTAATCCGGAAGATATGGTAATGGTTTCCAGCGGTTCACTTCAATTCAATATCATCAAGAGAAGTGAAAAAATTGGAATTCGGTTAAGAGACCTGCAATCCAGAAACCTGACGCATTTTAAGGGAATTGATTATTTTTCAACAGACAGTACCTGGAAAATAAAAGCTCAGTTTATAAAACCAGCATTTAAACAGAATATCATTATAAAAAATGCATTAGGCCAGGAGAATCCAACAGAGCTGGCTGGAAAAATAAGGTTTGAATACAAGGGAAGTTTTTACACATTAGATGCCATATCAGAAGGAGAATATTTACTGGTGGTAATGGGAGACCATACATCCGGAAACAGCACATATGCTGCCGGAAGATTTTTATACATACCCAAATCGGCGGCAGAAAAGGTTGATTTTCATATAGACTTTAATATGGCCTATAATCCACCCTGTGTCTTCACTCCTTTTGCTACCTGCCCGATTCCTCCGCCGCAGAATCTGCTTCCGTTTGCAGTAACAGCGGGTGAGAAAATGTACGAACACCATTAATGGTATAATTTAAAACCAATGACTGAATTGTTTTACACCTGGCAGGGAGAAGATTTGGTGCTGAATCTATTGGTAACGGCCGGTGCCAAAATGAATCAAATTGGTAAAGTGAAAGGAACACAATTAAAAATTGCCATTGCAACTCAACCGGAAAAAGGAAAAGCCACGGCTTTTTTAATTGGGTATCTTGCTGAATTGTTTAAAGTACCGAAACAGTCAGTAGAACTTATCTCCGGCGAATTTATTCCCAGTAAGAAAATAAAAATTCATCAACCCAAACATATTCCTTCCTTCATTCAAAAACCAATTTAAAATGAAAATCCTATTCAGTCTGATTGCTCTTTTCATCAGCTTACAGGTATTGGCGCAAACACCAGAAGAAAAACTAACTGCAGCAGGTATTGTATTGCCAACTGTCTCCTCGCCGGTAGCCAACTATGTAAATGCGGTAAGAACAGGGAATCTGATTTTTCTCTCAGGCAAAGGCCCTTCGGATCCACAGGGAAAATACATCACGGGCAAATTGGGTTTAGACCTTAATATTGAACAAGGATATGCCGCTGCCAGATTAACTGCCATCAATCAACTGGCTGTATTAAAAAAAGAATTAGGCGATTTAAGCAGAATAAAGAGAGTAGTAAAAGTACTGGGATTGGTTAACAGTGCTGCTGACTTCTATGATCAACCTAAAGTGATGAATGGGTTTTCCGACCTGATGGTACTTGCTTTGGGTGAAAAAGGGAAGCATGCCCGTTCCGCAATTGGAACCAACACCCTCCCCTTTAATATGGCTGTTGAAGTAGAATTGATTGTTGAAGTAACCGATTAAAGGGTTTTCATATCCAATACAAACCGATACTTCACATCGGATTTAATAACACGCTCATAAGCTTTGTTAATATCCTGAACCGGAATTAATTCAATATCGGAATAAATATTATGGGCTGCACAATAGTCCAGCATTTCCTGGGTTTCAGCAATCCCTCCGATCATGGATCCAATGATGCTTCTTCTTTTTGAAATTAATTTTGCTGCACTGTATGCAGATTCTTCCGGTGGAATGCCTACAATCAACATTTTTCCGTCTAATGTAAGCAGATCCAGAAATTTATTCATGTCGTGCTTGGCTGCTACTGTATTCAGAATAAAATCGAATTTCCCTTTCAGGGCTTTCATCTGTGCCGGATCTGTAGACAAGGCAAAATGATGTGCTCCTAATTTTTTGGCATCTGCTTCTTTGGAAGGCGAAGTGCTTAACATGGTAACTTCTGCTCCAAAGGAAGCCGCAAATTTAACAGCCATATGTCCTAATCCACCCAAACCAAGTACTGCCACTTTATGTCCCTTTCCTACTCCCGCAAATTTTAATGGAGAATAGGTTGTTATCCCTGCGCACAACAAAGGAGCTACTCCTGCTAAATTTTCTTTCTGAGGAATATGCAATGTATATTTCTCGTCAATTACATAGCAATTGGAATATCCACCGTAAGTAGGTGTTTGCTTATCACGGTAATAACCATTATAGGTAGGAACCATACCTTCTTCGCAGTATTGTTCCAATCCTGTTTTACAGGGATTACAGGATCTGCATGAATCTACAAATACCCCAACTCCGGCAATATCCCCTGCTTTAAATTTAGTTACCGAATCCCCTACCTGAACCACTTTACCGATAATTTCATGCCCGGGAACTACCGGATAAATAGCTGCCCCCCATTCTCCTCTTGCCGTATGAATATCAGAATGACAAATGCCACAATATAAAATGTCGATCAACACATCTGTAGGGCCTAATGATTTTCTATTGAATTCAAGAGGAACAATTTCACTGTCTTTGCTGGTTGCACCATACCCTTTTGCTTGTATCATTTTTTTTGTTTTAATATGTCTTTTATAATGGCCAGATGATGTGCCGTATGTATCGTTAGCATTTTAAGTGCTGCTTTCTGGTTGAGTTTTCCAAAGAAAGGGTGCACAAAAAACTGATTGGGCTGCAATCTAATAAAAAGGGACAAACTGTTTTTTGTTTGTACAATTGTTGATGGAATTTTATCAGCATCAAATGCTTCAAGTGGTCTGACTTGCCTGGGAGCTTTTGCCACCCCTCTTGGAAATTTATTAAGTGTAAATGCAATCCAGCGCTTAAAATTGAAGCGATATTCGTATTCAGCCGGATCAGACCTTTCCATCGCATTCACAATCTGATTGATGACCAGCAAACAATGATCAATATGCCAACCAACATTTACGGATGAAACAGTTGGGTTTGAATTTTCTGCTGCTGGTACAAATGATTCCAGCTCTATCAGCAATTGTTGCAATGGCTTCATGTTAAAAATTTTTCTTCGTTACTTTTTCAACATTGGGCAAATAAGTGGCTAAAGCCGCTGAACCATACCAGGGAAAATACACTGCATCTAACAAACCTGCATGTACGGCAGGATCCGTTTTCAATAGCTTTTCTGCTTCTTCCTTTGTAGCAACATTCAGAATAAAAATACCACGAAAAGATTTATCGTTTTTGCCCATCGGCCCTGCTACAATTAATTTATCTGCTTTAACCATCACATTCATATTACTCATATGTCCGGCAAAACAGCTGTCTATAAATTTTTTATCCTGAGTAACATTGGGTCCGGTTTTGAGTATAACGAAAATATACTGCTTCATTCCATATTCATCTGCACCCAGTTTTTTAGCAAGCATTTCATCATATGCAGAGGATTGGGCGAGAAGATTAAACGAAAAACACGAGGCAATCAGGAATAGAAAAGGTTTCATTTGTATAAATTTAATTGCTGTACTTTATTACCAAAAATGAATTTATCTGAAATATACAACTTGTAAAAATCCATAAAAGAAGGGTCCCGGCCTACCGGAATAAAATGATCCTGAGATGGTGCAAAGCGATATTGACCGGATCCATTCACCACGCCTCCGTCTCTCCATAGATGAACATAAGAAATAGCATGATTTCCAATTCCCTTCATTAGTTTTTTTGTAAACCATTCAGCATATGGAATATTCATAAATCCGGTTTCTGCCAGTGCTGGGAGCTTTTTTCTTTCTTTGGATAATTTGGTAAGAATGGACAATCGCTTATCGAGGGTTGTTTCAAAATCATTGTTATTGGATGGATCACCATATTGATAAAAATCAAAACTCATAATATCAACATATTCATCCCCCGGATAATATTGTAAAAACTGGGCTTCATTTTCAAACTTCTCCGGATTGTAGGCAAACAATAAATGATTCACCTGTTTTACCTTGGTTAAATAGTCAAAAGTAAACTTCCATAAAGATTTGTATTCCTCAGGGGTACAAACATTTTGACACCACCAGAACCAGTTACCTGTCAGCTCATGAAAAGGCCTGAAAATAACAGGAATAAACTCCCCACCGGATGTTTTTAAATCCAATAAGAAACCAGCTACTTTATCGAGCCAGCTTTTGTATTTTTCATGCATGCTACCACCCGGAACAATGGCAGATACGGCATTCCCGGAAATATCCCAGGCATTTTTTCCGGTTACCGGATTGTTTGCGTGCCAGCTGATCGTAATCACCCCACCACGCCCATAACCTTCCTGAATAAATGTTTTCATTTTTTGAAATGGAACACTGTCCAGATTATAGGTGGCATCCAATTCCAGGTCGCCCAACTCCCATCCATACATGGCCGGATATTCACCTACAGCATCCTGTACAGCGCTTTTGCCAGGTATATATTCCCAACCAAGACCATATGCCAGGTCATCCTGATGCCCGAAAAGAATACCTTTTGGCAGTATCCTGAATAAATTATTATACAGTTTAACCGTCTGCATACTGGCATTGGGATTGGCTGTACGATATTCCTGTGCAAACATGATTTTGAGGCTACTAAAAAAAAGGGTGAAAAGAATCAGCAATCGCATATTTGAAAGTTGATACTACCAATTTAGCCAATTAAACTTAATCGGATACAGATAACCAGATAAACAGGTTATAATGAAAATAAAAAGGTCCCGAGTAAAACTCGAGACCTTTGTGGGAGCACACGGGTTCGAACCGCGGACCCTCTGCTTGTAAGGCAGATGCTCTAAACCAACTGAGCTATGCTCCCTTATTGTTTTGGAGTGCAAAAATAGGGTCTGAAATGTAAACAGCAAAAAAAATCTATTTTTTCAAAACAAATTTTCATTTTTCTTTAAATCAATACCGATTCTATAATTTTACCGCATGTCGAATGTTTATTCTTCCAATAATCCGCAAATCTGGGAGTCTCCTTCCGCAGATACCGATACACTTACTACCGATCAGTATAGCCTGATTGTTTGGAACGATGAAGTCAATACATTTGAATGGGTAATTGAGACACTTGTGGAAATCTGCGGGCATACACTTGAACAGGCTGAACAATGTGCTATGTTTATTCATTACAAAGGCAAGTATGCAGTAAAAAAAGGAGATTACGACACTTTAAAACCCATGTGTAACAGCATTACAGAAAGAGGTATTGGTGCTACGGTAGAACTGAACCCTTAATGCATATTCTTTCCTCCAAATTATTGTTTCCTCCTGTTGAAGATGCACTTGAGGATGGCTTATTGGCTATTGGTGGCGATTTATCTACAGAACGATTAAAACTGGCTTACCAGCAAGGCATTTTTCCGTGGTACGAGGGAAGCACCCCACTTTGGTGGAGCCCTGACCCCAGATTCGTATTGTTTCCCGAAAAATTATTGGTAAGCAAAAGCATGAAACAGGTGATAAAAAGAAAAGATTTTGCTTTTTCTTACAACACCTGTTTTTCAGAGGTAATTCAGCAATGCAAATTAAATAAACGTAACGGGCAGCAAGGAACCTGGATAACAGATGAAGTAGAAGCAGCCTATGTAGAAATGCATAAAAAAGGCTGGGCCATTTCAGCAGAAGCCTGGCAAAACAATGAATTAGTAGGAGGATTATACGGAGTAAGAATGGGCAGATTATTTTTTGGAGAAAGTATGTTCAGTCTGGTTTCCAATGCCAGCAAGTTCGCCTTTATTCAATTGGTATCTCAATTGATGCAGGAAAAAGTTGTACTCATAGATTGCCAGGTATATACAGAACACCTGGAAAGTCTGGGTGCTGAAATGATTTCCAGAAAAGATTTTCAAGAATATCTTCAGCAATATCTTTAGCCGGGATAGCCATACATGCGGGCCACGTCCCTTACTATTTTTTCCATTTCCGCATCTTTGGTCCCGGGATCGTAAGGCTGCTTTAAATTACTACCAAAAACAAATGCCACAGTTTGCCAGAAAGCTGCTGTCATAAATCCTTTGTATTCCTCAATAATTTCATAACAGTTATTGCCCGTTTCGCGATTAATCAGCTTCATTAATACCCTACCCTGATATACAGACAATTTAGTCAGCTGATCGGTAAATTGTTTTTTCATTTCTTTCTCCCTCGACCGGATAATTTTCCTTCTCATCTGTTTATCTGAAACATTTACCAGTTGCAAATTAATTTCATTGATAATCCGGGAAGCAGCTTTTGCATAAGGATAAGTTACATATACGGCATTCCTCAATCGGGTCCACTCTGCCCAATATTTTCTGCCTGCTGCGTTCAGTTTTCCAATCACTTCAACAGAGGGTAGCCAGGACTCTCCAATTGTATCGCCTTCGGGAGTAATATAAGCGTATACCCTTACGGTATCATAAATGCCTTTGTCCTGAGCTTTCAAAAGCCCGGAGCAGCAAATGCTGCATATCAGCAGAATGATTGGGATAAACTTAGTGCCCATATGAATTCAATTTAGTCAAATAAGACTAATATTAATACAATGACACTCAAAATGTAACCTTTGCTGCCGCTATTAATGGGTACTTTTTGCCATTTGTTTAACACGCTGAACTATCGACATTACAAAACCAATCACCATAATTACGATACCCAGCCACAGCAGATTAATCATAGGGAACTCATACACTTTCAGGGTAATCAGGTCGGTAATATTGCCACTTTCCTTTACCCCAATTTCAAGCTCACCCTTATCCTGGTTGATTACTTTATTGAATTTCAACACCAGACTTTGCGAAATAACACTGTCTGGCAAGGATCTTAACTCCTGTCCTTTTAATGCTATTCCCGGATATGCACGATACTGCTTTCCTTCTTTGGAAATAATAGTCATGTCCAGAAACAAAGCCGTTTCATCCTTATTGTATTTGGAAGCCAGATCAGCTGGATTCACAGATACTTTATTCAGAATCATCATACCGTTTCCATAAAACAAAGTATCATTTACTTTAACGGCTCTGTTCTTAAAACTAACTGTATCTGCAGCCCTGTTTTCCTGAAAAGATGTTATGTACACAAAAATATCTTTATGCCAGTAATGCTTGGCTGCCGGGTTGGCGGCAAAACCTTCCATCCCCTTATTGTTCTTAATCACATCCGGATAAAGCTTGAATTGCTCGCTTCCGTCTTTAGCTTTGAAATCAATTTCAAAATATCTTTTGCGGTCTCTTGGGTTGGTGGTATCCATAGTGTAAGTAACCATATACCTGCCCATATCTGTTGCCACAGCTTTAAACAAGGTCAGGTTTTCGGCCGGATCGCCGGCTGGATTTCCTTTTTCATCCTTGCTCTCTGCACTTAAAGGGGTTACCCCTGTTGTGTTCCAGCTAAGCACCGTTTTTTTACCGGAGGAGATCAATATACCTACCAGCGCCAGGCCAAATCCAATATGTGCAACTGAAGCTCCGGCAGCTTTAATCTTTCCTTTTACTCCCAGCCAGATATAGGCGGTATTGGCAACAACAGCATAAACTGCAGCGAAAATGCCTAGATGAATAGCAGCCAGAAAACCAGCACCTTTCTTTGTGTAGGAAATATCCCCCCAGATACTGATGGCAGCAGAAATTGCTACTGCAATAAAAGTGGGGACCATGATTTTTTTCCAGAATTGACCTCTGGGGGTGTCCTTGTATTTTAAGTATTGTGTGGTTGCCGTAAGGATACCTAAAATGATTGCCACGAATATTTGTATCTGATTATGGGCAAATTCAGGGTCTTGTGGCGGAGCAATATTGGTTCCGAAAACTTTGTTCCAGACTGGAGTGGAAGTTTTAGCTATAATCACCATGCCTGACAAAAACAACACTAATGAACCAATAAACATCCAGAATTCTCTGCTATAGGTACTCTCTTCTTTCTGAATAGATGGTATTGATTTATATCGGATAAAATACAGTACCATTCCGGGTATAAAGAAAATCAATACAAAAAGCAATAACTGTGCATTCAAACCCATATCAGTGAAAGAGTGCACAGAAGTATCACCCAGTATTCCGCTCTTTGTTAAGAAAGAAGAATATAAAATCAAGGAAAAACTAATAATATAGAAAAAGTAGGTAGGTCTTAAAGAGTACCCGCTACTCTTGTAAATTAAATTGGTATGCAATCCGGCAATCAATGTTAACCAGGGAACCAATGAAGCATTCTCAACCGGATCCCAGGCCCAGTAACCGCCAAAGGATAAGCTTTCATATGCCCAGGCACCTCCCATCATGATACCTGTACCCAAAACCGCAGCAGAAAACGATGCCCACGGCAAAGCGGGTTTGATCCAATCGTGTTCCTTTTTGGCAAGTCCGGCCATGGCATAGGCAAAGGGAACAATGGTAGAGGCAAAACCAAGAAATAAAACCGGAGGGTGAATTACCATCCAGTAATTCTGTAACAAAGTATTTAATCCGGTACCATCTTTAATAAAATCAAGATAGTTGGGCTGGCTGAATATGGGAGCGTCCATTTCATTTCTAAGCAATGCGAAAGGACTGATTCCAACTCTGGAACCAAAGAAATACATACCCAATAGCATGGTAGCCATAAAAAACTGTGCAAAACTAATCACCGTCATTACCGGTGCCTCCCATTTTCCACCTTTCCAGATAATGATCCACCCCAATACACAATGCCAGAAACTCCACAACATAAAACTACCTTCCTGGCCTTCCCAGAAACAACTTAACAGGTATTCAAACTGGAGACTTAAATCGCTGTGTGTGTATGCATACTTGTATTCGAATAAATGGTTCGAAATAATATAATACAAAGCCCCGAACAGAACCAGAATACTAACAGACTCTATACCAAATGACCATCTGGCCAATATCTTCCATGATTTTTGTTCTTCTATCGCAACAGTGGAACCTTTATAAAAAGCAAAAGTTGCCAACAGAGAAGCAACTAAACTCAGGATTGCAAAAAAATGTCCTATTTGACCTGGCAACAGGTGTTCACCAATATAATTCATGAAGTTAGCTTATGGTATAGAATAACGTTAATTAGAAGTTTGCAGCTGCTTCTGCATAGCTGTTGGATCGTCCTTGTATTTGGAGGGACACTTCAATAAAATATGTTCACATTCAAACTGATTATTTTGAACCTTCCCTTTTAAAACAATTCTTTCACTTTTTTCCATGTCGGTGGGCTTGGTATCGTGGTAGATTACTTTAATAGAATTTCCCAAGGTATCAATAGCTGTAAAACTCAGGTAATTGGGATTTTTTACCGCGTCGTATTCTATAGCCTGCGTAGTATCTAACTTAGCTATCAAATTCACGAATTTACCTTCCTTTTCTCTTGCAGAAGCAATGGTTTCATAAGTAGTCAGGTCTCCGCTGTACTGTACCAACACGGCGATAGCTGCGGCAATTAATACAAGAATAATAATATGCGTTGTTTTCATGATCTGAATTATAATACAAAGGTAACTTAAAAACAATAGGTTCAATGATTTGTTGTTACTTGTGGCTTGTTAAAATTTTTAACCTTATACAATAACCCGACATGTCTGAAAAAGCAGAAAAAACCATTGAAAATGTAGAAGATTTCAGACTTTTTATTGCCCGAATTCTGCTGGGATCGGTATTTCTGGTTTTTGTAATTATGATGCTGCTGCAGCAACTTTCTTATCAGTGCGCAGATCAAAATCCACTGATTTTTTTCGGAAACAAAATGAGCGGCATCCTGAGTGTTGCTTCATCCTGCTCCGTTATTGCAGCCTTTTTTATTCCCAACAGGTATTTAACCACTTTAACTACCGTTCTTCTGTATCTGTATAACTTATCTTACCTCGGTACCGGGGGAGAACTATTTTATAGTTTCATCTGGTGGGTTCCGATTCTTCCGCTCTGTTTTTCTGCGGAAAGGGCCATTTATATACTGAAAAGGTACAGGTGGTTCATTCCTCTTTTTGCAATGGTAGACGCCTATAATAACGGACTGCATTTAACCGCCATTCCACTTTATTTTCTCTATTTTATTCCATTTTTACCCTTTAACCGCCTGTTTGTTTCATTTAACAGTCATTTTGAGCCCAGATAACCGATTAAATAGTGTTGTTTTAACAATTAGCACCTAACTTGCACCCCGTTTTCAACACTGCTCAATATGACAGACTTATCTGGCTTTAACCCCAATGCGGTTGCCAACCCAAACAACAATATTTTTGGGCTCCCCTTCACTGAAGATGAATCAAGCGTTGTAATTCTTCCTGTTCCCTGGGAAGTAACGGTTAGTTACGGTGCAGGAACAGCCAGGGCTGCAGAACATGTTTTTAAAAGCAGCATGCAGGTAGACTTACTGGACATGGATGGAGATGCTGGCTGGAAAAAAGGCTTCTTCATGAAGGAGATCGATAAGAAATTACTATTGAAGGGAGACTACCTTAGAAAAGAAGCAGAATTATACATTGACTATATTTCCCAGGGTGCCGAACTAACCAGCAACAAGTTCATGTGTAAAAGCCTGAAAGAAATAAACGAGGGAAGTGTTTATCTGAACAACTGGGTATACGAACAAAGCAAAGCCTTACTGGATAAAGGGAAGCTGGTAGGCATACTAGGAGGAGATCATAGTAGCCCATTGGGATTAATGAAAGCCCTTGCGGAGAAACATGGCTCTTTTGGCATCATTCAAATTGACGCTCATTGTGACCTTAGAGAAAAATACGAAGACTTTACTTATTCGCATGCTTCAGTTATGTATAATGCTTTGAAGGAAATACCTGAAATAAGCAAACTGGTACAGGTTGGAATTCGCGATTACTGTGAACAGGAATGGGATTATATCTGCAACAGTAATTTCCGTGTCATTACTTATTTTGATAAGAATGTGAAAGAAAGGCAGTTTGAAGGACAGACATGGGGAAAGATTGCAGACGAGATTATAGAGCATTTACCACAAAAAGTCTATATCAGTTTTGATATTGATGGATTAGACCGAAAATTATGCCCCAACACGGGAACACCGGTTCCGGGTGGCTTTGAAACAGAAGAAATTATTTATTTATTTAAAAAGATAAAACAAAGTGGCAGAGAGCTGATTGGATTTGACCTGGTTGAAATAGGCGTAGGTCAAACAGACTGGGACAGCAATGTGGGTGCCCGAATATTATGGAGACTTTGTAACTTGATGGTATTATGAAAACCTACGACTACATCATTGTTCTGAAAAAAAGAAGTTTTGCCACCGTAGACCTGGTTAGCCAGATCATGCTGATTATTGCTGCTACTGCATTTATTGGAGCTTATTTTACCAAATTCAGCAGAGGCTTTTCCAGTTTTGTTTTTGCTGCTATGGTAATAGGATGGCTGGTTTATTGTATCTGGCAAAACAAGAGAGGGATTGCACCATTTTATCGGTTTGGACTTTTGATGGGTGCCATTGGCTGGTATTCGCTGGAAGATGGTATTTGGGTTGCATGGATTTATTTACTGGCTGCCATGTTGGAAAAGCAAGTGAAGTTTCCGGAAGAAATTGCTTTTGATGAAAATGAAATTGTAAAAAACAGTTTCCCCAAAAAAAGATATAGCTGGTCAGAGCTCAATAACGTTATTTTAAAAGATGGTTTGCTAACCATCGATTTCAAAAACAACCAGCTCATACAAAAGGAACTGGAATCCAGTACCACCGAAACATTGGAACAGGAATTCAATGCCTACGCCAAATTAAATTTAGAAAAAACGAGTTATGCAAACTAGTCCCTACCTGCTCTATTCTGATGGTGAAGGAAATATATTTGAAGATGATACCCTCTATGCTGTGGGACGTGCCGGCTGGGATGCATTTCCGGTAGAGCCTGACCAGTGGATAGAATTACCAATGGGAGGCAACTTATATGAATTGCCGGGTAGAAGAGGCATTGGCATAGATGTAACGACCGGAGAAATGAGACTCTGCGAAAAAGGATGGGCGGTTGCAGCATTTATACCACCTGCTTATACCGGATTATTTATTGCTGCATACGAAACCATGCCAGATGCTCCAACCCTACCCTTGTTCTGTTATACAGCAGTGGGCTGGATGAACGATAAAAACTATGTACCTGCAGTAAGAATAGAAAAAGACATCAGACAAGAAGCTGCCGGATTTGATGCGTCAGCCATTGAAACAGGAACAGCCCATCTACTCAAAGCTTATCCGGAAAACCGTTTGGTGAAGCACTTGATGGAGAACTGCTGCATGACTTACCATTGTCCTGCTGCAAGAAATTTTTCACTGGGCAGATGGGAATGCCCTGTACCCACTTCACCCGCCTGCAATGCCAATTGTATTGGGTGTATTTCTTTTCAGCCAGAAGATGAAACCATTGTGAGTACGCAGGACAGGTTAACCTTTAAACCCAGTGCAGAAGAAATTGTAGAGTTTACTGTTCCCCATTTAATAAATGCCCCCTTCCCCATTATCAGCTTTGGTCAGGGCTGCGAGGGAGAACCCTTGCTAATGTGGGAAACCATTAAACAATCTATTATAGAAATAAGAAAGCATACCAATAAAGGAAGTATTAATATTAATACGAATGGATCTAAGCCCGCTGCTGTAGAAGAACTCTGCAAAGTGGGTTTAAACAGCATCAGAGTAAGTACGAATTCTGCACAGAAACATATTTATGAAGCTTATTACAGACCCAACAACTACACATTTGAAGACATTGTTGAAAGTCTCAAAGTAGTTCGCAGGTTTGGTGGCTGGACCAGTATCAATTACTTTGTATTCCCCGGAATTACAGATAGTGAAGCAGAATATGAAGCCCTGAGAAAGTTAATTTCAGAAACCCAACTGAACATGATTCAATGGAGAAACTTCAATATTGATCCGGACTGGTATATGGGTAAAATAGGAATGGGCGAAACAGGCGAAATGCTGGGTGTTAAACAATTAATGGACCTGATACAGGAAGAGTTTCCTTCTGTAAAATTCGGCTACTTTAATCCCCCGATGGAAAGAATCAAAGGCGATTTCAATCATCAATTTGCAGGCGCCCAATAACCCATGCAAGCTAACGCAAATACGCAAACAAGGGATGGGGTTTTACTCGCAATTGCCGCCACACTTTTATGGTCTGGCAATTTTATTATTGCGAGAAAAGCAAGTGAAAGCATCGGTCCTGTAAGTCTTGCATTTTATAGATGGACCTGCGCCACTATCGTCTTATTCCCTTTTGCCTACAAAAAGGTTCTGGCAGAATATGGGGTAATGAAATTAAACTGGAAGATTTTATTGATATTGTCTTTTACAGGTATTGCACTATTCAATACATTCGTTTATGTTGCCGGACATTATACCACCGCTATCAACATGGCATTAATTGGAACCACTTCCTCCCCCATTTTTGCTACAGCAATGGCGGTGCTATTCTTAAAGGAAAGAATTGGTTTCTTCAGAATCATTGGCATGTTGATTTCTATTCTCGGAATTATCCTGCTAATTTCAAAAGGAAGCTGGGATGTTCTTAAACACTTTCAATTCTCCATTGGCGATGCATGGATTCTGGCAGGTGCTTTTGCCTTTGCTGTATATAATATTTTGGTGCGCAAGAAACCTTCAGGCATCAGTCCGCTTTCTTTTCTGTGGATGATATTTTGCCTGGGCTCCTGCATGCTTTTGCCATTTTATTTGCTTGAACTTAATTTTAGCAGTAACCATACCAGCTGGTCTGCTGAATTATTGGGGTCCATTCTTTATTTGGGCATCGGCACATCTGTATTGGCTTTCTGGTGCTGGAATCTGGCCATTGCTAAATTAGGAGCTGGCAAAACCGTCCTGTTTGGAAATCTCATTCCTGTTTTCAGCACACTGGAAGCAGTATTCTTTATTGGCGAAAAAATGACTCTGATTCATCTGGCCAGCGGCGTTATTGTTATTGCAGGACTAATCATCGCGAACCTGAACCTTCGTAAACGTCAACAATAATGGAAATTGAAATCATAGCGCTATTGTGTTTCTTCGCTTTCCTTGCGGGATTTGTAGATGCAATTGTTGGAGGTGGAGGATTAATACAATTACCCGCTGGCTTAATACTACTTCCACAATATGCTGTTGGAACAGTAGTTGGTTCACTTAAAATACCTGCATTCACAGGTACGGCATTTGCAGCCAGGCAATACCTTAAAAAAGTGGCTGTTAACTGGAAACAGGTTGGAGCAATGTGTGCCATTGCTTTTACAGCAGCTTTCAGTGGTTCTCAGTTGTTATCTGTTATTAGTAATCAGTACATGAAGCCGGTTATTTTCATCGTGCTTTGTCTGGTGGCTTTATATACCTATTCAAAGAAAAACTTTGGTCAGACAAACAGAGAACCATTATCTCCAAAAAAAGAATGGAGATATACGATTCTAATTAGTGTAATCATTGGATTTTATGATGGATTTATTGGACCTGGAGCAGGCAGTTTTTTCATCATGGCATTTATTGGCATTCTGGGTTTCGATTTTTTAAAAGCCAGTACGCATGCCAAACTCATAAATCTGGCAACCAACCTGGGCTCTATCAGCCTGTTTATGTTAAAGGGATCTATTCTATGGTCGGTTGCTATTCCCATGGCCATATGCAATGCAATTGGAGGTATCCTCGGAGCCAGACTGGCCATTTACAAAGGAAATCAGTTTATCCGCATTTTCTTTTTAATAGTGGTGGCAGCAACTTTAGTAAGATTTGGCTACGATATTTTTCTAAAATAAGATCAGGAAATTAACCTTTCATTCCTAAAGAAATTAGGGGATTATTGTACTTTTAGTGCCGATGAAATCAGCAAATGTAAATTCGCAGCAGATTCAGGTTAAAGCCGCAACCATCACGGCTATCATTACTATTATTTTATTTTCTCTGTTTTTTTATGTACGTTATCAGTTGCCTCAGCCACAGGAAATTCAGGAAGGTGAAGGCATTGAAGTAAATCTGGGAAATGCGGAAACGGGTTATGGCGATATTCCTGTATCTGGCAATAATGATCTTTCCCAAGCCAATTCAACCAACGCAGAAGCAGCGGCTGACAACAACAATGCAACAGAAGAGGTAAATAATGAAGATGATATAGCGGTAAACAAAAACAAACCTGCTGAAAATAAAAAGTCGAATCCGGTAGTGAACAATATACCTCCTACTCCCAAACCCAAAGCGGTTTTTTCTAATAATACTAACAGGAACACTGCCAGTGGTGGTGCTTCAGTAAATGATAGCTATAACAATGCTGCAAGTCAGGGTACTGCGGGTGGTAAAGGAGACCAGGGTAAGCCAACTGGCAATCCAATGTCGGACAGTTATAATGGCAATGCGGCCAGTGGCAATGGCGGCTCAGGCGGCGTATCCATCAGAAATGGACTGGATGGTAGAAGAATCACCAGACTCCCCTCTTTTGAAGATGATTTCAATGAAAATGCAAAAGTGGCTGTAGACATTACTGTGAACCAGAGCGGTTCTGTTATTTCAGCCAGTATTAATCCCAAAGGAACTACCACAACCAATTCCTCTATTAGGAATATTGCTATACAAAAAGCCAGAACCTTAAAATTAAATGCAGCTGAAGCTTCTGAACAAACAGGCACTTTGATTTTTAATTTTAAGCTAAGAAACTAAGCATTGTTTTTTCATGAACTATTCTGAAACCCTTTCGTATTTGTTTAGCCGCCTTCCCATGTTTAGCAGAATGGGAGAAGCTGCCTATAAAAAAGATTTAACCAATACAATTTCACTATGTTCTTTTTTGGGGGATCCCCATAAAAAATTTCCCAGCATCCATATTGCAGGAACCAATGGTAAAGGATCCACCAGCCATATGCTGGCATCTATTTTCCAGGAAGCAGGATACAAAACGGGATTATATACTTCGCCTCATTTAACAGACTTCAGAGAAAGAATAAAAATTAATGGTGAATGTTGCAGCCAGGAATTTGTTATTGCCTTTACAGAGCGGATGAAGGAACAAATTGAATTAATTGAACCTTCTTTTTTTGAGATAACGGTTGCCATGGCATTCGAATACTTCGCAATCGAAAAAGTAGATATTGCCATTATTGAAACCGGATTGGGAGGAAGATTAGACAGTACGAATATTATTCAGCCCGAATTGAGTATTATCACCAATATTGGCATGGACCATATGAACCTGTTGGGTAATAGCATCGGTGCCATTGCTGCTGAAAAAGCGGGCATCATCAAACCGGATATACCTGTAGTTATTGGAGAAACACATCCGGAATCCATTCCCGTATTTTTAAGTGCCGCCTATAATAGCTCTATTAGTTTTGCACAGGAAAAAAGATATGTACATGACTGGTTGTTTCAGGATCAGTTATTACAGGTAACCATTGTTGATAAAGAAAAAAATGAATATCACCGGTACTTACTGGATTTGCCTGGATTTTATCAGACTAAAAACTTATTGACGGTTCTGGAAGCCTGTGATGTGCTAATAAAAGAAGGATGGAAAATAAAGGAGGAAGACATTCAAAAAGGGCTGTCCAATGTTAAAAAATCAACAGGATTATTGGGAAGGTGGGATCAGATTCACAGTTATCCAACGGTAGTATTAGATGTAGGTCATAATGCGGATGGTATAAAAGCCATACTGGCTCAACTGGACTTATGCAGCTTTAACCAATTGCATTGGATCATGGGAATGGTAAAAGACAAAGAGATAGATGAAGTATTGTCCTTGTTGCCTTCAACTGCTACCTATTACTTCACAAAGGCTCAAATTCCAAGAGCACTGGATGAAAAACAGCTTCAGGAAAAAGCAAATCAATTCGGCATTTCAGGAGATACTTATCCGGATGTAAATATGGCGCTTAATGCTGCTATGGAACAAGCCGATCAAAATGATTTGATTCTGGTTTGTGGCAGTGTTTTCCTTGTTGCAGAAGTAGACCGGATTCCATTTAATAAGAACTAAGTCTTTATCCAACCCAACTGAACAGCCGCTGCATACATGGCGCTTAATTGTACCCCATGTTGAAATTCATGCTGAAGCAATTTCTGCATAAATGCTTCCCGATGCAGAAAAACCAGTTCTATATCTTCAAATGGATCTAAGGCTACCGTTCCGGTTGGTACTACATTCTTAGCTAAATAAAAATAAGCCAGGTTTTTCTCCAAAGGAGGATTGGGATGAATCTTATATAGGAATTCAAACTCCTGGGTTTGGAAACCGGTTTCTTCTTCCATTTCCCTTTTTGCTGCAACTGCCGGATCTTCGCCTGGTTCTATCATTCCACCCGGAAGCTCCAGAGAAACAATTCCTGCTGCATGTCTGTACTGACGAACCAGAATCACTTCTTGCTCAGGAGTAACCATGATAATATTGCAAAAATCCGGAACAGCAATTGTTAAGTAAGGATCTATCACCGAACCATCTGGCAATTGACAACGATCTTCCAAAACTGTCAGCCATTTTTTTCTATATGCCTCCTTAGATTCCAGCACTGTCCATTTACGACTATTATCATCCATACTAATACACTATTAACTTATTTAGTTTCATCAATGCATACAGAATAGTACTGGTTTGCATTGACTGAACAAACTTCTGTGATTTGAAATCTTCAATAAACTGATCCCACTCCAATTCAAGCACTTCAACTTCCTCTTCTGTATCTCTTACAGCGCCGGGGTCTTCCTCTCCTCCTGTTGCCAGGAACATATGCATAACATTCGTATTGGTGTTGGGATTGGGCGAAATTTTGCCCAGGTATTCAATTTGTTCAAAACGATATCCTGTTTCTTCCAGCAGTTCGCGCTCAATTGCTGTTTCCAGCATAGTATCGGTTGGGTCAACACAGCCGCCGGGTAACTCTAAAATAATTTCGTCAATTCCAGGTCTGTAAATTCTTTCTACAATAACGGTTCCTCTTTTAGTAATGGCCAATGCCGTTGCATAATCCGGAAACCCATAAATATAGAAGGGTTCAATAACAGACCCATCATTTTTCTTGTAGCTGTTCTTTCTAACATCAGACCACTTGTCTTTAACCAGTTGTTCTGAATGCAATAGCTCCCATTTTTTCATATTGATTCTGTTTACCAGTTATTTTTATTTCGCAAATAGAGAATATGTCCGGTATGATGTTTACCATGCCAGGCATACATTCCGAGCATATACCATAAGGACATGATTTTTTTACTGCCGGGATGATACAAAGTCCTTTCCCATTCTGTTTCACTTAATCCCTTTATGGCTGCATGCCATCTGGCATGAAGTGCATGCAATAAAGTAATGGATGTATTGATGGGTACAGAATGAATATCCGCCAGTTCATTCCACTTATTTTCATCATAAGGTTTTATGATTGGCTGGTCTTCTGTTAATGCAAGTTTAAACCGGGCATAGGCATTGATATGACTATCTGCCAAATGATGTACCACCTGATGCAAAGTCCAGCCACCTGGTCTGTATGGGGTATTCAACTGAGCTTCATCCAGATTAAGTACGGCATTTTCAACCTCCTGTGGTAAAAATAAAATATCGGCCAGCCAGTCATTTTTTACTGATTCACTATATGGTTTAAACTGGTACTGACCTATTGGATATTGTGCTTCAAGCATGCGATTAATTTTCTGATCTTAACTGATGACCTGTAAGGTTTATAAAAACATCTTCCAGATTGGCATTTTTTACTTGTTTAGGCCTTTCAAATCCTGTAGCAACCAGGTTGTCTATTAATGCATCCGGTGTATCCAATGCTATTACTTTGCCTGCGTCTATAATTGCCACACGATCGCAAAGTACTTCTGCTTCATCCATATAATGCGTAGTTATAATTACAGTTGTTCCCTTTGCTCTGATAAACTGAATCAGTTCCCATAAATTTCTTCTTGCCTGTGGATCCAGTCCGGTAGTAGGTTCATCTAAAAATATAATCCTTGGATGATTAATCAATGTAGTGGCAATAGCAAAACGTTGTTTCTGCCCCCCACTCAATTCCTTGAATTTGGCTTTTGACTTGTCGGTTAAATTAACCAGACTCAACAATTCAACCGGATCTGTTTTTTGGTTGTACAGTCCGGAAAACAATGCAATTAATTCAGTTAAATTGAGGTTGGGATAATAACCGGCAGTTTGCAATTGCACGCCGATGATTTTTTTAATCTCATTGGGAGATTCATCCAGATTGAATCCGGCTACTTCAACCAGGCCACTGGTTTTAGTTCGTAGTGTTTCAATAATTTCCAGCGTGGTCGATTTCCCTGCTCCATTTGGGCCCAGCAGACCAAAGATTTCGCCCTCCATCACTTCAAAACTAATTCCTTTCACCGCATGAAAGTCCCCGTACTTTTTATGCAAATCGTGTACACGAATAATTGTGCTTGCCATGTTTACCATTTTACCACCAATCCCAGGGATTGATTACCCACTCCTACTGAAACGGTTTGTTTTTTATTGTATTGCTGATTAAACAAGTCTACCGCTGTTAAAAGATGGCGCTGTCCCATCAGGTTAAAATATCCTCCAGCCACTGAACTCAGGAATCCTGCACCTATCAATGTCCAGGCAGTCCCAGTATTGTTACCCGAAAATTGATTCACACCAATTAACAGGGTAATGGCCCCGGCAAAATTGAAAATCTGACCAGTTATTTTATTCGATTGATGCTTCTGGTAAGAGCCGATGATTTCACCATTCCCCGATTTGTAAAACAATTGCTTGAATTGAGAGCTACCCTTATAAATTGTATCATTATAAATGATATTATTGGGTTTTGTCATCATGGTATAATTCATTTTTCCTGGCACCAGTGCCTGTTGGGCAGAGAGATTAGAAACAAAAGAAATCAACACGATGAAAAACAGAATGGTATATTTCATAGAGACTATTTTTGATCCAGCACATCCGACAATTCCTGCATCATCATCTTACTACCTATAAACAAAGGAGTTCGCTGATGTAAAGAGGTTGGAACAATATCAAGGATTCTGCCAACCCCATCGGTTGCAACCCCACCTGCTACTTCCAGTATAAAAGCAAATGGATTGGCTTCGTACAAGAGTCTTAATTTCCCCTGAGGTTTATCCGTTGTTCCCGGATACATGAAAATTCCTCCCTTTATTAAATTACGGTGAACATCCGCTACCATGCTGCCGATATAACGCTGGGTATAGGGTCCTCCGTTTTCCTTGGTTTTACGCTGACATCCGTCGATGTATTTTCTAACGGGTTCTGCGTATTGAAAAAAGTTACCATGATTAACTGAATAAAATTTTCCTGTGGGAGGACAGGTAATATTGGGATGACTCATGGTAAACTCCCCAATTGAAGGATCAAGGGTAAAACCGTTGACCCCCCTGCGGGTTGCATATACGAACATGGTACTAGATCCATAAATTACATACCCGGCAGCAACCTGATTTTTGCCAGGTTGTAGAAAATCTTCCTTGGTACAGGGTTTTCCCAAGGGACTAACCCGCTTATACACGCCAAAAATTGTTCCGATAGAAACATTCACATCTATATTGCCGCTACCGTCCAGCGGATCAAATAGTACCACGTATTTACTATTATTGCTTACTTCATCGTCAAATACCACAAAGTCATCCATTTCCTCGCTTCCTATGCCGGCACAACTGATGCCATGCTTCAATACGCCCATAAACTGGTTATTGGCATATATGTCCAGCTTTTTTACATCTTCACCCTGTACATTGATGCTGCCTGCATCTCCCAGTATATCTACCAGCCCGGCTTTATTCACTTCAACATTTACTCTTTTTGCCGCCAATGCCATATCTCTAAGCAAACGGCTCAGTTCACCCGTTGCCGATGGGAACTGTCTTAACTGTTGCAGCGTAAACTCATCTAAGGTGAGTACGGTTCTGTTAATTGTCATATAGCGCTTTCGTTTATATAAAGATAATAATTGGGCGGGTACGGAACGTATATTTGTAAGAACAGAACAGATTATCTCAAGCCATCAAGTATGAAAATATTCAAATTCGGAGGTGCCAGCGTAAACAGTGTAGACAGAATAAAAAATTTAAGTTCAATCATTGCGTCCCACAATCAGGAACAACTGGTGATTATCGTATCTGCTATGGGCAAAACTACCAATGGACTTGAAAAAGTGGTAGATGCCTATTTTAAAGGCAATAAAGAAGAAGCACTCCAGCTATTCAATGTGGTAAAAAACCAGCACCTGACTACAGCTAAATATTTGCTGGTTCTTCAATACAACGAATGCGTACAACAATTAAACGATTTCTTTACCGAAGTGGAGTGGTTGTTACATGATAAACCAGTAAGAAACTATGATTACTATTACGACCAGATTGTATGCACAGGCGAACTTTTCAGTACCTGTATCATCAGCCACTTTTTAAAAGAAGAAAAAATTGCTAATCAATGGCTGGATGTAAGAGATTTACTGAGAACAGATAACAACTTCAGAGATGCGGGAGTTCAATTTGATTTTTCCACATCCAGAATTAAAACCGCAATAGCAGAAAATAGCAGCAAAATTACCATTACGCAAGGATTTATTGGAGCAACAGACGATAATGAAAGCACCACATTGGGCAGAGAAGGAAGTGATTATACAGCAGCCATTTTTGCCAATATTCTGGATGCCAGTGAATTAACCATCTGGAAAGATGTGGAAGGCGTTATGAATGCCGATCCTAAATCTTATCCTGATGCACAGCTAATTAAAGAGCTAAACTTTAATGAAGTAATTGAAATGGCCTATTACGGTGCCCAGGTAATCCATCCTAAAACCATTAAACCGCTTCAGAATAAAAATATTCCTTTACTGGTAAAATGCTTTTTAGACCCTACATTGGAAGGAACCATCATTCACCACAAGCATGTTAAAAACCTGCCTCCTATTATAGTAAATAAGGAACGCCAGGTATTGATGCACCTGAAAACAAAAGATTTCTCTTTTATAGGTGAAGAACCCATGAGTATTCTGTATCAGATTTTCGGGGAAATAAAAGTGAAACCTAATTTAATTCAGACAGGTGCCATTAGTCTGCAGCTATGCCTTGATGATCACGAAGAAAAAATTGGAATGCTTGCCGAGAAATGTAGTCATCTCTTTGATGTACAGATTGAAAAATTGTTAACCTTAATTACCATCAGACATTACAACGAAGAAATCATCGGCACTTTATTAACCAATAAGCAGATATTGCTTCAGCAAAAAACAAGAGAAACCATTCAGACTATTTACCGAACCCAGTTAAGTTAAGACAGGTATTTTTCAAGCGTAGCATACAAGTCGTCCTGTTTAAAGGGTTTTACCAGAACCTGGTTGATTCCTGCAGCAAGGTAGTCATCCAGATCGTCCTGAACAATGGTTGCTGTTAACCCAACAATAGGCATATTCCGCTTGATTTCGTCAGGATATTGTCTTACAAAAACGGCAATTTCATCTCCGGTTAACTTGGGTACATTAATGTCGGTGAGAATGATATCGTAACTATTTTGCTTAAACATTTGTAGCCCCAGCTCCCCATCTTTGGCAATATCATAAACAATTCCAACCTTTTTCAACAGCATGGTCAATAGCATAATGTTCACGTCATTGTCTTCAATAACCAATACTTTTTTGCCCTGAAGTACAGGAGAAATATTACTCATAGTTGTTTGTTCTTTTTCTGTATCAACTTTTTCGGTTGCCAGTTCGTATGGAATAGAAAATGTAAAAACAGAACCTTGATTCAATTTACTTTCAACGCCAATGGTTCCTCCCTGTAATTCAACCAGCATTTTACAAATTGACAAACCCAGCCCTGTTCCTTTGATGGCCCTTCTATTGTCCTTTGTAGCAGTATTGTTAGAAACCTGCGTGAATTC
>NZ_KI866530.1:1192299-1196166 GCF_000511175.1 Sediminibacterium salmoneum NBRC 103935
GCAACCGCAATCCGAATAACGGCTTTATCATTGGTTTTACTGGATATTGCAGCGTCAATGGTTACTCCCCCTTTTTCTGTAAACTTTATGGCATTGCTTAACAAATTATACAGGATTTGCTTAAGGCGGAACAAATCTCCTTTAACCAATAGACTTTCCGGTAAATTGATCACGGTGTTAACACGAATTCCTTTTTTAGCTGCACTGGTACTGGATAAGGCAAAACTTACTTCCTCTATGGCAGACTTAATATAGAATGGCTGCTTTTCCAGTTTCAGCTTACCTGCATCCAGTTTGGAAAAATCAAGCACATCATTAACAGTAGACAATAAATGCTCAGAAGAGGTTTTGATAGCATGAAGAAAATTCTTTTTTTCTGCGTCAATTTCTATTTTGTCAATAATCTCCGTAAAGCCCATGATTGCAGTTAACGGGGATCTGATTTCATGGCTCATATTGCTCAAAAACCTGCTTTTCACCTGCGCGAGTTTTACCGCTTTTTCCCTGGCTTCCAGTATCTCATTTTCATAATTTACCATCTTATAAATATTGTACACCAGCACGCCAACAATAAATAGTATGATGAGCAGAGATATCCAGAAAAACTTTTGAATAACATCCGTACCGGTAACAGCATTCTTGAAAATGGTCTGATTTAAATTTTCACGGAAAGCATCTTCTTTTATTAATACTCTTTTAAACTGTTGATGATATTGGGCTAAAATAGCATTTACAGAATCAGTTTCCCCTTTATTCAACAGGTCAATTTTATTAGATTGAAATTTTGCAGAAAGATTTTCAAAATCTGCAATCATTGCTGGTAAAGAACGTTCTTTTGCTAACTGCTGAACAATCTGGGCCGCCCTGCCACTATCTCTCTCCTGCTGTAAATTCTTTAATCTTTGAATTGTATTTTCTAACAGTTTTGCAGAAGTATTAATTAATGAAGCCTCACCGGTTTGCAAATATTTATTATACACCAATTCCAACTCAACCAACTCGTCACTGGTATTTCGCAGTAAGCTGATGTTTTTATTCTCAATACTTAAAGTATCTATTGAGTTTTTAAGGGTAATGATATTTCTGGTGTTGATTACATTTAAAAAAAGGATCGAAACCACCACTACCAGACAGGCCGTAATCAATATAATATTTGAAAAGGAAAGCTTAGCTCGCTTCATTAGATAACAACAATTGTATAATTAAACCAAGAGGTCTTCAGCGGCTATCAGGATTGTAATAATTCGTCACAAAATACTAAATAATGCAATACATAGCTTATCTGGAAAGTATTTTGTAAGATCCCTCCTGTGTTATCCCAATGATTGGCAATTGTTTGTATTGCTCAAAATAATCGTAAATCTCTTTTAACTGACGGGTAAACTGATGGTATTCAGGGTTGGCTCCAACCAGCAACTGTATGGCATTGGCAGCCTGATGATTGCTGAATCGAATGGGAAAGATATGAACTGGTATAAAATCCTGGCCTTGCTTTTTTACAATACTAGCCAGCACATATAACTCTTCAATAGGACTATTCAATATAGGGATACAGCCAACCGTGGCACACTGACCGTGTATATAAATTTCACCGCCAGGTGCTTTACTGTCTGCAAAAACCAAATCACTCTGATTGGGGTAGTTAAGACCAAGAGAAAAATGGTAATCGCTGTTGGGATTAAACTCATTGATATAATAAATTCCTTCCGGAACCTGCTTATCCCCCTCTCTTCGCTTGGGTCCCAGTTTGCCGGACAATGCACAAATATTATAAGTTTTAAATAATACAAAAGGCTCTGTTAAACTATTTTTAACCCATAATTCCAACACACCGTCCTGTTTAAAACTGCGTATATACAATTGTTTGGCAGGCCAGCTAAGATTGGCCTCCTGAAACTGTTGTATTAATGCTTTCTCTCTTCTGTTAAAAACGATCTGCTCTTTTTTGGTCAATGCTTTATAATCCTGGGCAAATAGGTCATTGCCAGACAAAAGCAAGGATAACAATATAAAAACAAAGCGAAATTTCATATGTCTAACGAATTAACGGCCCAAAACAAACTGCGTTCATAAACATTTTAGAAGTGCCTAACCAGAAAGCCCTGAAATTCAGGTTATCTACCATTGAGATAATTCTGCCGCGGCCCATATTATCTACATTCACAGCGGCAGTGTTTTTAACTGCATTTTTATATCCTCTGTAAAGATAACCACTCTGTAAGGGTTGCTCTGTGTACATTACCGGAGAATCATAGGCACCATTGTTCTTGTCCATAAACAAAGTATTAGACTTAAAAATGGTAACAGATGGATTATTATAACCAAAGCCCAAAGGATGTGTAAGATCTACTTTGGCTTCAAACAAGGATCCGGTCATGTCTTTTGCTCTGGTTTCATCCGAACGCAAGAAATAAGGTAATTGTAAAGTTGAATCTCTTTTATCATCGCCTGATTTAAACAGCACTTTAGTGAAGCCATTAGAAGAGAGCCATTTGGTTGCATCTTCAGTTGCAATTAAAGTACCGCCGCCACTGATCCATTCCTTCAATTTATCCTGTGCGTTTTTATTTAAATTGTTATAACTACCAGAAGCCATAATAATTACATTATACCTGTCTGCATTAATAGAGTTAAAACGATCCACGTCTACAATGCTCACCGGAACATTAAAACGGGTATCCATCATATGCCAGATTTCTCCCACATCGGTAGCACTGGTTCCATTGCCGCCAAACATCATCACAGAAGGCTTTTTCAGGTGAACAAAACTATTACTGCCCAAATCAATGCCATCTGCAGAAAAGCCGGTAGCCAATGCATATGCATCCACTCCACTATGCTGTATGGCCTCACTTATCATTCCTGCAACTGTTTGTGCATCCATAGACTGAATACTCAGCGGAACAATGATAGTACCATAATCGAAGAACTCTTCTTTGCCGCCAATCATCATTTTAAACTGTTTGGAAGCTACTTTGGTTTTTATTCCTTTATCCTGAAGTTTGTACAGAACTTTAGGCGAGTAATATTCATTCCATTTAATGGCATATGCATAAGGATTGCCACTGCCCATTACAGCAGCTGTTAGTTCAACCGGCTGCGTAAGTTTTTGTGAATTAGTTGAAATAGGGGTTTTGATTTCTGCATAAGGCAGGCCAAAGGCAAGCGGCATAGTCCAGGCGGTAACATCATAGAACAAGCTGTCTTTGTAATTGAATGTTTTTTCAAAAACCGTTTTGATAATTTTGAATTGCTTCTGAGCGGTGGGAATCAGGAATGAAGTACCGGGTTTGAAAGATTTGCCCTCAGCATTGATCTCCGTTTTTACCGGATAAATGTCAACCTGGTGCCTTAATAACATTTCCACAAAAATTTGTGTTCTGGCCTTATCCTGCGGGTCTCCGAAAACAAAAGCCTTTACAGGATAAGCTTCAGCCTCCTTTATAACGTCTTTAAAGAAGGAACGCTGGTAATCGAGCATTTGTTTTCTGAGGCCTTTTGCAGCTGCCAGCGTAGAAAGAGTTGTAGTGAACTGATTTCTGATTGTAAAGGGGAAACTCAATAACCCGTTCTCGGTTTCCTGAAGATGACCCCGGCTACTGGCCTGCTCAAATAATATTCCAACTGCGCCATTAATGTCTGGATAGGTTGAACCCTTGCCATAATAAAAATCATCGTATCCCTCTTTGGTAAAATACAAAGAACCGATACTATCTAAAAACTGTGCGTGATAATTACCAATCGCAGCGGTTAACTCCTGATTTTTAGATGGAGTATTAGGGTTTACCCTGGAAGGAACACCCGGTTGAAAAAAGAAGCTTGAGTTGCTACCCATTTCATGGTGATCCGTTAAAATATTGGGCTTCC
>NZ_KI866530.1:1196426-1240369 GCF_000511175.1 Sediminibacterium salmoneum NBRC 103935
CTTCCAATCGTGATAAAGTGAGAGTCGGTTCCTGCTCTCTTTGTGTTGTGCCGGTAACCAGTCGCGGTTTAAATCGAACCAGTAATGATTAAATCTCCCTCCCGGCCACACTTCATTAAACTCCCTTGCATTGGGATCGCTAACCGGTGTAAAACTCTTGTGCATGTTTACCCAATTGGCGAAACGATTTAATCCGTCCGGATTAAAAGAGGGGTCCAGAATAATTACTGTATTTTTCAACAATGCATCTATTTCCGGGCCTTGGGCTGCTGCCAGATAATAAGTGGCTAAAAGAGCCGCATTTGCACCACTGCTTTCATTTCCGTGAATACTATACCCCATCCATACCACAACCGGCATTTCACTGGTATTCAGGCCAGAGGATTGATCAGGATTGGTTAACGCCAGGTGTTGCTGACGAATCTGTTCCAGTTTCTGCTGATTTTCAGGAGAAGTAATTATGAGCGCCAATTGCTGTCTGCCCTCGTTGGTTAGTCCGAGTGGTTTCAGAATCATTCTGTCGGAAGCCTGATCAACTGCTTTTACATACTGCACCAAACGGTCATGAGTAACATGCCATTCCCCTACTTCATGTCCAACAATGCTAGCAGGCGTTGGAATTGATTTATTGTATTGAACATTCCTGGGTAAATAATACGACAGGTCCTGCGCAAAAGTGGATGCAACAAAAAGTGACAATAGAAATGCAATCGTAATTTTTTTCATTCCTTACCAATTTGAACCGGTAAGTTACTGAAGAAAAATTATCTAAGCATACATTTCGGCACGCAACTCTTTCACCCTTGCATCTTCCAGATATTCATCAAATGTCATCAGACGATCAATGATTCCTTTAGGCGTTAATTCAATGATTCTGTTGGCCACAGTTTGCATGAAAGTGTGGTCATGAGAGGTAATGAAAACAATACCCGGGAATGACTGACAGCCTTCGTTAAAGCTCTGAATACTTTCCAGATCCAGGTGGTTGGTAGGTTGATCCAGAATAACCAGATTCGGATTCTGTAACATCATACGGCTAACCATACAACGTACTTTTTCTCCCCCACTCAGCACATTGGTTTTCTTTTGTATATCATCTCCACTAAACAACATTTTACCCAGAAATCCTCTGATAAAAGGTTCATCCGCATCAGTAATATGCGGTGGTACATATTGACGGAGCCAGTCCATTAAACTAAGCCCTTCCTTAAAAAATTCACTGTTTTCCTGTGGTAAATATGCTTTTGTGATAGTAGTACCCCATTCATACTTGCCACCTTCCAATGGTGCGTTTTCTGTTATGGTATCAAAGAAGGCAGTAACTGCTAAAGGATCCTTGCTCAGGAATGCAATTTTCTCTCCCTTGTTTACACTGAAGGTAACTTTATCAAAAAGAACCCTGCCATCAACAGACTTGCTTAAATTTTCTACATTAAGTATCTGGTTTCCTACTTCTCTTAACGGCTGGAATATAATGCCAGGATATTTACGGTTGGATGGCTCTATTTCTTCAATGGTCAATTTCTCCAAAGCTTTCTTTCTGGAAGTTGCCTGCTTACTCTTGGATGCATTGGCCGAGAAACGGGCGATGAAATCCAATAAAGCCTGACGCTTTTCTTCGTTCTTCTTATTCTTGTCGCTGATCTGGCGGCTCATCAACTGACTACTTTCGTACCAGAAAGTATAGTTACCGGTAAATACTTTAATTTTTGAGCGATCCACATCAGCTACGTGTGTACATACGGTATCCAGAAAGTGACGGTCGTGACTCACAACCAATACAATATTTTCATAATCTGCAAGGAAATTCTCCAGCCAGCCAATGGTTTCAATATCCAGACCGTTGGTAGGTTCATCCAGTAAAAGAATATCCGGATTGCCGAATAAAGCCTGGGCAAGTAAAACCCTTACTTTTAGGTTACTAGGAATTTCACTCATTAAACTATTGTGCATCTCATCATGCACACCCAGACTGTTCAAAAAGCTGGCAGCATTACTCTCTGCTTCATATCCCCCCATTTCTCCAAATTCTGCTTCCAGTTCTCCGGCACGCATTCCATCCTCCTCAGAAAAATCCTCCTTTGCATATAAGGCATCTTTTTCATGCATTACTTCCCAGAGTCTTTTATGCCCCATTAAAACGGTATTCAACACCGTACAATTATCAAATTCAAACTGGTTCTGTTTTAAAACAGCCATTCTTTCACCTGGTGTAATTTCAACAGTTCCTTTATTGGGCTCTATCTCACCGCTCAAAATCTTCAGGAAAGTAGATTTCCCTGCACCATTGGCGCCAATAACACCATAACAGTTGCCCTTGGTAAAATTGATATTTACTTCGTCAAAAAGAACCCGCTTTCCATAAGCGAGTGTAATATTCCTTGCACTTAACATTGATTGGCAGTTTTGGGGTGCAAAATTACGACTTTAAAAGGGAAATCCGAAGGAACTTGCCTTTTGATTACCATTCCGCCCTTGCCGAGGGATTAACAGACAGAGAAACAAAATCCCCTTGTTGAAATTTATGGTAGGCCGTAATGGCAATCATGGCAGCATTATCTGTACAATAGCTAAAATCGGGAATGAATGTTTTCCAGCCTCGTTTCTGCCCCATTTTAATTAAACCGTTTCTTAAACCGCTATTGGCACTTACTCCACCAGCAATACAGACTTGTTTTACATTTGTCTGTTGAACAGCTTTTGCCAGTTTCTTCAATAAAATCTGAACTATTGTATGTTGCACGGATGCGCACAAATCATCTCGGTTCGCTTCAATAAAACCCGGCTCCTGCTTTTGCAAGAAGTATAAAACAGAGGTTTTTAAACCACTAAAAGAAAAATTAAGTTCGGGTATTTGAGGCTCGGCAAATTTAAATTTCAAAGGATCCCCCAATTTCGCATACCGGTCAATTAATGGTCCGCCCGGGTAAGGCAAACCCAGCAGTTTAGCTGTTTTATCAAAAGCTTCTCCCGCAGCATCATCAATGGTTTCTCCAATTACTTCCAGTTCAAGGGCAGATTTAGCCAACACAATCTGTGTATGCCCGCCACTGACGGTTAAACATAGAAATGGAAAAGTGGGTCTTTGTTCAGGTATTAAGTTAGCAAGCACATGCGCCTGCATATGATGCACGGCAATCAGAGGAATCTGCAAGGAAAGCGAAAGTGATTTGGCAAACTGTGTTCCAACTAAGAGACTGCCTATTAAGCCCGGTGCCTGCGTAAAGGCAATAGCACTGAGATCCGACAGCTTTGATCCTGCCTGCAATAATGCCTGATCTACAACGGGCACAATATTTTGCATATGTGCCCTGCTGGCCAATTCAGGAACCACTCCCCCGTATTGCTCATGTACAGACTGTGATGCAATGATATTACTAAGAATTTCGCCGTCTTTACAAACGGACGCAGCCGTTTCATCGCAGGAAGATTCTATTGCCAGAATTGTTGTGCCCATCCGGCAAAAATACTATTTAGTTCTGATGGCAACTACCGGATCCAGTTTAGCCGCAATGGAAGCCGGAATAATTCCTGCCAATACCCCCAGACCAATACAAATACTAAGACCCAGTATCACAATATTAGGTGCAATGTATATCGGGAAAGGAAGTATAGAACTCAGTACCAGTGACAAAAGCCAAACCAGGGTAAGTCCAATTAAACCTCCGAGTACACATAGAAAAGCACTCTCCAATAAAAACTCAGTTAAAATAGGTACCTCTTTTTGCCCCGATTGCTTTCTTTAATCCAATCTGGCTGGTCTTTCTCTTACCGTCACAAACATAATATTGGCTACCCCAAACGCACCTACAATCAAACTCAGTCCGGCAATGGCCCATCCACCGGCAGTAACCTGTCCAAAGAACCCGTTTACCTGCTCACTGAACATGGCCACATCATTACAGGTAAAATTATCTTCCTGTGTGGGGCTCAATTTTCGCAATTGTCGCATTACTCCGTTCAACTCATCCTGCAATGCAGAAGAGGCAATTTTAGGTTTGCCTTGTACTATGATATTCGGACTACTGGTTTCCGGACTATATATACTTGCGAAATATCGGTACGGAACAATCATACAATCGTCGTAGTTAAAGCCTCCAATGAAACTTTGACCTTGTTTTTTTATAACACCAACCACATACACTTTTCGGCCACCAAAAGAAATTTCTTTACCCACTGCTTTTTCAGCTTTTCCGTACAATTCCTCCGCCACTTTAAAACCGATAACTCCCACTGCAGATCCCCTTAAAAAGTCAGACTCAATTAAATATCTACCCGTTTCTATATCAATTGTCTGAATATTATTGAACTCTCCGGTTACTCCATAAATACTTGTATTATTCAGAATATTGTCGAGATAGCTGTAGTTTACATTTCTACTTACAAAAAAAGCTGCATAAGCCGCCAGTTCGCTTTTTTGTTTTAGTGCATCCAGTTCTTCAATCTTAACATTGGGCCTTTTCATGTATTTCCACCAGGGATAATCGGGACCACCGCCGTAATTCCATTTGTCTATATAAATGGTATTGCTCCCTAAAGTTTTGATGTCATTCTGCACTTTTCTTTCCAGACTATCCACTGTAGCCAGCACCCCGATTATGCAGAAAATTCCGATGGTAATTCCAAATAAGGAGAGGAAAGTGCGTAATTTATTTACTTTAAGCTCCTGCAATGCCATACGGAAGCTGTTCCATAAAATACTGAGTAATTTAACCATACTCAAATGTACGTTTAATCATCACTTTAAAGGCCTGTTTTATGTAAACGGTTGATAGTACTGTTCAAGCAGTCTTAATAAATGACAACAACGAATTCAACAGGAAGCATTTATTGTATTTCCACACAACCAAAGTCTTCGCCTATTGTATATATAAATGAGTTAAATTTGCGGAGATTTAACCAAAATAATCTTGCTATATGACCTGGAAACAAGTCTTTACATCGTCAGTTGGAAAAAAACTGGTTATGGGATTAACCGGAATTTCCCTCGTTTTGTTTTTAATTGTCCACGCAGGTATCAATGCCTGTGTATTTGCAGACCTTGCCGACCCCAATGAAAATGGCGAAATGTTTAATAAGGCTGCCCATTTTATGGGATCTACCGTATTAATCAGAATCATGGAAATTGGACTTTTTGCAGGCATAATTTTACATATTTTCCAGGGATACCTGTTAACCCTAGAAAACAAACAAAAAAGAGCAGTAGGCTACGCGGTTACTTATAAAGACGGAAGTAAATGGTATAGCAGAAGTATGGGCTTACTGGGTACACTTATCCTGATTTTCCTTGTGTTGCACCTATATCATTTTTGGGTTTCTGCTCGTTTTACACACGAAGGATTGGCCCCGGTAACCTACAATGGCGTTGAAATGCACAATATGTTTGCACTTATGCAGGCAACATTCACAGAATGGTGGATTATTGGTGTTTATACTGCAGGTTGTATATCTCTGGCTTATCACCTGGCTCACGGTTTCCAAAGTGCATTCAGAACTTTAGGAGTTCACAATAAGCGCTACACAACCCTATTAACCTCAGTAGGATACGCCTATTCAATCATTATTGCGCTTGCATTCATCTTAATGCCTTTGAGCTTTAAACTAGGATGGATCGGATAGTCGGTTATTATTAAAAAAGTATATTCAAATCATCATAAACCTTTGGATCTATGTTAAATGCTAAAATTCCTACCGGACCATTAGAAAGTAAGTGGGCTGAGTACAAGGGACATTGCAAACTCGTTAACCCTGCCAATAAGCGTAAACTGGAAGTAATAGTTGTGGGAACCGGATTAGCGGGAGCTTCTGCAGCTGCTTCTTTGGGTGAGCTGGGTTATAAAGTAAAAGCATTTTGTTTTCAGGATTCTCCCCGTCGTGCGCACTCCATTGCAGCACAGGGTGGAATTAATGCAGCAAAAAATTATCAGAACGACGGAGACAGTGTGTTCCGTTTGTTTTACGATACCATTAAAGGTGGTGATTACAGAGCAAGAGAAGCAAACGTGCACAGACTTTCCGAAGTGAGTGCCAATATCATAGATCAGTGCGTTGCTCAAGGTGTACCCTTTGCAAGAGAATATGGTGGTTTGCTAAGCAACCGTTCATTTGGTGGTACTCAGGTACAGAGAACCTTCTATGCCGCAGGACAGACCGGTCAACAATTATTGATTGGCGCATACCAGGCTTTGGAGCGCCAGGTTGCTTTAGGAAATGTAACCATGTATAGCAGACACGAAATGCTGGAAGTGGTAACCATTGATGGAAAAGCAAGAGGTATTATTGCCCGTGACCTGGTAAGCGGCAAACTGGAAAGACATTTTGGACACGCAGTATTGTTGTGTTCTGGTGGATACGGTAACGTTTTCTATTTATCTACCAATGCAATGGGTAGCAACGTAACCGCTGCGTGGAAAGCACATAAGAAAGGAGCAGCTTTTGCGAATCCTTGTTTCACTCAGATTCACCCTACCTGTATTCCGGTAAGTGGTGATCATCAGAGTAAGCTTACCCTGATGTCTGAGTCATTAAGAAATGACGGTAGAATCTGGGTTCCCAAAAAACAAAACGACACCAGAAAAGCAACCGATATACCAGAAGAAGAAAGAGATTACTATTTGGAAAGAAGATATCCTGCATTTGGTAACCTCGTTCCAAGAGACGTAGCATCCAGAGCGGCGAAAGAGCGTTGTGATGCAGGATACGGTGTAGGAAGCAGCAAGCAGGCGGTATATCTGGATTATGCAGATGCCATACTGAGATACGGCAAAATTGAGGCCGGTAAACAAGGTAGAGTGAATGCATCTCAGGAAGAAATTATTGCTTTGGGTAAGGAAGTGGTGAAAGCCAAATATGGTAACCTTTTTGATATGTATGAAAAGATTACCGGTGAAAACCCTTATGAAGTTCCTATGAGAATTTACCCTGCAGTACACTATACCATGGGTGGACTTTGGGTGGATTATGAATTGCAGACAACTGTTCCTGGCTTGTATGCATTGGGAGAAGCTAATTTCAGTGACCACGGTGCCAACCGCTTGGGTGCTTCTGCTTTGATGCAGGGGCTGGCTGACGGATACTTTGTAATTCCTTACACTCTAGGAAACTATTTAGCAGATGAAATCTATAACAAATCTATTGAAACCTCCCACCCTGCTTTTGAACAAGCAGAGAAAGCGGTTAGCGATAGAATTCATCAATTGATGAGTATTAAAGGAAAGCAGTCTGTAGAAAGTTTCCACAAGCGTCTGGGTAAAATTATGTGGGACAAATGTGGAATGGCCAGAAACAAAGAAGGTCTTGAACAGGCCATAAAGGAAATTCAGGCCTTGAAGAAGGAATTCTGGAGTGATGTTAGAATTCCAGGTGAAATTAATGAAATGAACACTGAACTGGATAAGGCAAACCGCGTTGCAGACTTCATTGAACTGGGAGAACTAATGTGTATTGATGCATTAAACCGTAATGAAAGTTGTGGCGGTCACTTCAGAGAAGAATTCCAGACTCCGGACGGGGAAGCTTTAAGAGACGATGCAGGTTATATGTATGTAGCAGCCTGGGAATTCAAAGGTGAACATCAGTGGGATTTACATAAAGAAACGTTGAACTACGATGTTATTAAGCCAACACAACGTAATTACAAATAATCGTTGTTATTAAAGCAAATTAAAAACCGAATTAATTTTAAGCAATGGAACACTATCATATGAATCTGAACTTAAAAGTTTGGAGACAAAAAAACAGCAATACAAAAGGTGACTTCAAAACGTATCAGGTAAAAAACATTTCATCAGAAATGAGTTTTCTGGAAATGTTCGATGTACTGAACGAGCAATTGATTAGCGAAGGGGAAGAACCAGTTGCATTTGATCACGATTGTAGAGAGGGAATTTGTGGAATGTGCTCAATGTACATCAATGGAAAGCCACATGGTCCCTGGCAGGCAAATACTACCTGTCAATTACATATGCGTGCTTTCAAAGACGGAGACACGATTGTGGTTGAACCCTGGAGAGCCAATGCCTTCCCTGTTATTAAAGACTTAACTGTAGACAGAACTTCATTTGATAGAATTATCCAGGCAGGGGGCTATATCAGCGTTAACACCGGTAATGCGGTTGACGGTAATGCCTTACCTATTAACAAAGACAATGCAGATAATAGTTTTGCAGCTGCCATGTGTATTGGATGTGGTGCCTGTGTAGCAGCTTGTAAAAACAGTTCTGCCATGTTATTCCTGAGCGCGAAAGTGAGCCACCTTGCTTTATTGCCACAAGGAGAACCCGAGCGCAAGACCCGTGTATTGAACATGGTAGCACAGATGGATAAAGAAGGTTTTGGTGCTTGTACCAATACAGGTGCTTGTGAAGCAACTTGTCCTAAGGAAATATCTTTAACAAATATTGCCAGATTGAACGCAGAATACCTAAGCGCAAGTTTAAGTGCAGAGAAATAATTTTAATGAGCGTATTGTTTACTATTCAATACTTCACTTGAAATAAATTAAGAAAAGTCCCAATTACTGGGACTTTTCCATTTTACAATCCTGCAATTATCGCTTAATCAAATTGCCTGTTTTAGACACCATATGATGTATGGCTTTATCCAGATCATTGGCAGCAGTTGCAATCCCCTCCTTTACTAAAATAAATGTATCCGGATCATTTGGTATATCGCGCATCAATGCGGCTAAACCAAGTATATTACTCAACGGAGCTCTTACTGTATGCGAACTCATGAAAGCAATTTCACGCAGATAACCGTTCTGTTCCCGGATCATCTGTTCCTGATGTCTGGCTTTATTTCTTTCATTTATGAGTCGCTCGTATACTTTTCTTTCAAAATAAATACCAATATAGGCGAAAACGGCACAAAGCACTACCACAGCAATAGCATTGGTAGTAAACATTTTTCTATAAATATCATCGCTGATTTCCTGCCAGCTACTCGAGTTGGGAACAAAAATTATTGTAGCAGCAAATGTGAGAACACTAACAACAAAATATCCAATCACTTCGGCCCTGTATTCCCTTGTATTTCCCAGCATAAAAACCAGGGCAAAAATGGTGGGAATAATATAGAGATAAGCCCCAGCATTTAGTCCCTCCACCGAAGTGATTGCACACAAGAATATGTTTACTGCTAATACCACTGAAGTATTTTTAAACCTGCTATAGCCCCAATAATCCAACAACATAATGATCCCAATAACAAATGCAAATGCATATAAAAGCCAGGCAGATAACCAAAGGCCTCTGATATGATTGGTTATACCAGTACCCAGAATAACTGTGAGCGCAACCACACCAAAAGAAATAAGTCTGCGGGAAGCAGCCCTTTGCTTGGAAATAATTGATACCATAGGGTTGTTTTATACCTTATCTACGAAATTTAAACCCATTCGGTTTTCCTATTATTCATTATTTTCATAAAAAGAATCATTCCATGAGACTGCTATTGCCTATATGCATCTTTTCCCTGCTTCTGACAGCCTGTTCCAACGTAAAAAACAATGAAGAAATGAATTACCAATGGCCGAAAACACAGGCACCTGTTGCCCTTAAAAAAGAGCATGTTAGAATATTACACGGTGACACCGTTCCCGACCCCTATTACTGGATGATTGACTATTTTAAAAAGGGGCCTGACAGCACAGAAGTGGTAAACTACCTGACTGCTGAAAATAATTATACAGAGCAAATGATGGCTGGAACAAAAAATTTACAAACCCGGCTTTTCAATGAAATGAAAGCCAGGATTAAGGAAAAAGATGAATCTGTTCCCGTATTCAATAATGGATACTATTACTACACGCGCGCAGAGGAAGGCAAACAATATTATAAGTATTGCAGAAAGAAAGGTAGTCTTACCGCCAAAGAAGAGATACTACTAGATGTGGATCTGATGGCAGAGGGAAAATCTTATTACTCCATATCAGGCATAACAGTTAGCCCTGATAATCGCTTGCTTTTGTTTGGTATTGATGAAGTATCCCGAAGACAATATACTTTGAAAATTAAAAATCTGGAAACCGGAGAAATTTTGTCAGATGACATTAAAGGCACCAGTGGACAAGGAGTCTGGGCCAACGACAACAAAACCATTTTTTATACTTTAAATAACCCGGTGACTTTGCTTTCTGAAAAAATCATGAGACACCAGTTGGGAAGTACCAGTCCGGATAATACCGTGTACGAAGAAAAAGATAAAAGCAATTATATTGGGGTGAGCAAAACCAAAAACGGTCAGTTCATTCTGATTACCTCACAGGCAACCCTTTCTTCGGAAGTTTTTTTCATCAATGCCAATCAGCCCAATGATGCATTTGTATCGTTCCAGCCCAGAATAAAAAATGTACTATACGATATTGTTGCACTAGACGATCGTTTTTTAATCAGGACCAATCTGGATGCCCTTAATTTCAAAGTGATGGAATGTCCGCTCAATAAAACCGGGGTTACTAACTGGAAAGAAGTTATTCCACACAGAAAAGATATTCTGGTACAGAGCGTAGATGCGTTTAAAAAATTCACCATCATTACAGAAAGAAAGAATGGGCTCATTCAACTGAATATCAAACAGAGTTTTAGTTCGGGAGAACATTATATAGCCTTTGACGAACCAGCATATACTGCCAGCTTAGGTTCCAACCCCAATTATTTTACAGACTCCATCCGATTCATCTACACTTCATTAACAACACCATACTCTGTTTATGACTACAATGTTCAGGACAAGACTAAAACATTACAAAAGCAAGTGGAAGTGTTGGGAGGTTATAATATCAATGATTATGCAACTGAACGCATTTATGCACCAGCCAGTGATGGTACAAAAATTCCCATTTCACTGGTTTACAAAAAAGGTTTAAAGAAGGATGGGAAGTCTCCCCTGTTATTATATGCATACGGTTCATATGGCTATTCATTAGACGCTGAATTCAACAGTACTTTCATCAGCCTGTTAAACAGAGGATTTGTATATGCATTGGCGCATATAAGAGGGGGTGAAGATTTGGGCAGACAATGGTATGAAGAAGGGAAGTTATTGAAAAAGAAAAACTCTTTCACCGACTTCATCAATTGCGGAGAATACCTGATTCAACAGCAGTTTACCAGTAAAGAACACTTGTATGCCAATGGAGGCAGTGCAGGCGGACTGCTAATGGGTGCAGTTAGTACTATGGCACCAGACTTATGGAAGGGTGTTATTGCAGAAGTACCTTTTGTTGATGTTGTAAATACCATGTTAGATGAAAGCATTCCATTAACAACTAATGAATTTGATGAATGGGGAAATCCGAAAGAAAAAGTCTATTACAATTATCAGAAGAGCTACTCGCCTTACGAAAACGTAACTGCAAAAAAATACCCGAATTTACTGGTAACTACCGGATTACATGATAGTCAGGTACAGTATTTTGAGCCTGCTAAATGGGTAGCAAAATTGAGAAGTATGAAAACAGACAATAATGTGCTGCTTTTAAAGACGAATATGGATTATGGTCATGGCGGTGCATCTGGAAGATTTGACTACTTAAAAGAAACGGCCTTTAATTTTGCATTCCTGCTTGCCCTTGAAGGCATTATGGAATAATTGTATGGCGAATACTTATTTTTCTTTTAAATCCTTTACTGTTCACCAGGAAAAAGTGGCAATGAAAGTTTGCACAGATGCCTGTCTTTTCGGGGCATGGACGGCGATGCATGCACTTAAGCCAGATACCAGGCATATATTGGATATTGGTACAGGAACAGGATTGCTTTCCTTAATGGTTGCACAGTTTACCCGTGCAACCATTGAAGCTGTAGAAATTGATGAAAATGCAGCCATTCAATCTAGGGAAAACTTTAATGCAAGTCCATGGAAAGAACAATTTAGTGTTCACCATCAATCGATGGAGGAATACATGGATGGGCAGCACAAAAAATTTGATTTAATTATTTCGAATCCTCCTTTTTTTGAAAACCAGCTTAAAAGCAGTCAGAACAACCGAAATCTAGCTATGCATAGTCAGCAATTCAGCTTTGGCTTACTGGCAAAAGGAATGGCTGATTTATTATCCGACAATGGAATCGGGGCTGTATTAATCCCCTATCAAAGAACAGATGAATGGAGGAAGTTGGTCGCTAAGGAAAACCTCTGTTTGTTTCACAGCTGCTATGTAAAACAAACAGAAGCTCATCCATTTTTCAGATCAATGATTTTACTTCGAAAATCAACTACTGAGGAAAAAATAACACAAGTTGAAATAACAGAAGAAATCAGCATCAAAATGGGGTCTGATTACTCCCCTGAATTTAAAACTATACTAAAGCCCTACTATCTGGCGTTTTAATGAACCCATATTGGCAATGGCTTGAATTAACTACCTTCGGCAAATGAAATTGAATCATTTTTTAATTGGAATAGCAATTACCCTGGCAAGTTGCAGTACAGCGTCTGCGCCACTGGTTCCAGCCGAAAATGGATTAGATGCCGGCAGAGAATTTATAGACGCCTGCCTGAAAGGTGATTTTGAAAGAGCGGCTTTCTACATGGTGGAGTCCAATGAAAACAAGGCCCTACTGAATCAGATAGAAACAACATACAGAGAAAAAGACAAAGAAGGCAGACAGGAACTAAGAACAGCTTCTATTAATATCAGAGAAGTTTCAGAACCAAATGACAGCACAGTTATTTTATTCCATAGCAATTCATTAGATACAACCGGGAAAAAGACAATCATTATTAAACAAGATAACCGTTGGTTGGTAAACTTAAGCCAACCCAATCAATAAAGAAGAAAATATGAAGCAGACAACAGTTTTACACCCTTGGCATGGAGTACACTACGGAGAAAATGCTCCCCGAATAGTAAATGCAGTAATTGAAATTCCACAGGGATCCAGATGTAAATATGAAATTGACAAGCCAAGCGGACTACTTAAATTAGACAGAGTCATTTTTTCATCTTTTTACTATCCCATCAACTATGGTTTTATTCCTCAGACTTATGGGGGAGATAAAGACCCACTTGATATTTTAGTAATTACCTCTTTACCTGTTCAACCACTAACATTGATGGAAGCCAAAGTGATTGGTGTTATGCAAATGATTGACGGAGGAGAACCAGATGATAAAATAATTGCAGTGGCTGCTACAGATCCGGGTGTGAATCACTATAATAATATTGAAGAACTGCCCAGACACTTTTTTGATGAACTCAGACACTTCTTCCAGGAATACAAGCGCCTTGAAAAAAAGGAAGTACTGGTAGAGGACTTTGGAGATAAGGCAAAAGCCTTAACCATTGTGGAAGAAGCCATCAACTTTTACAAGGAAACTTTTGGACAATAATTAGAATGAGTACTACCACCCTGCTATTACTGGTCATTATTGGACTGGCCGCCGGATTTCTGAGCGGTCTGGTTGGGATTGGAGGGGGAATCATTATGGTGCCGGCTCTTGTTCTTGTATTGGGTTTTACCCAGAAACAAGCACAAGGCACTTCGCTTGGGGTTCTTGTTTTACCTGTTGTAGCACTGGCTGTTTGGCAGTATTACAAGCAGGGGCAGATTAATTTCAATTATGTATTTGTAATTGCCCTGGCTTTTTTAGCAGGAGGCTATCTGGGAAGCAAACTAGCATTGAATTTATCTGATGATAAAATGAAGAAGATTTTTGCGATTGTGATGCTTTTACTTAGCCTGAAAATGTTGTTTTTAGATAAAAAGAAGCCAGCTGAGACAACCCATACAACAAAAAATAAACAATCTATTGAAGAGACGAGGGTGAATTGATTCACCCTCCTTATCTTTGCTAAAAATTAAGATACAATGGAAGCTAAACAATCTACTGGTAAATATTGGATGTTGTTCTTTTTCTGGCTTGCTGCCATGATTGTACTCCTTATTGTATACCGTGAATTCTTCTGGCTAGCACTTCCTGGCGTTGTTACCTATTTTGCCAAGGGGATGGATTTAATGTAATCTTATTTTCCGGAATATCTCTTTATTAATCTGAGGGAATGTGTTCTCTCACCTGTATCTGTATTAAGGATACCTGCCTGGTCAATACGGTCTATTCGTACTTTTCCGGATGCATGGATTATCTGGTACTCATTTAGTAGAATACCCACATGCGTAATTTTGCCTTCCGGATTGTCGAAAAAAGCAAGGTCTCCGCAATGGGATTCCGCTAAAAATGCAATATCTGTACCCGCTTCTGCCTGCTGGTACGCATCTCTGGGAAGTATTATATTGAAGTATCGGAAAACCTGCTGTACATACCCGCTACAATCAATCCCAAACAAGGATCTCCCTCCCCACAAATAAGGTGTATTTAAAAAAAGCAATGCAATCTCTTTTACCCGATCAGAGGAGAATGGATTATTCTCCGGCATGGTTAATTGTCCCTGATAGGCAAACTGATAACCCTCGAGGTTTAGCTGCTGCTGCCTGAAAAGACCCAGGGAAACACCAAATGGCAATTGCATTTTTGTACCATTTACAACCATCGTATTTAAGGCCTCTGAAGTAATTGAAGCATTATACTGGTTAGCCAATTCTACTGGTACCCTTGCCAGTTGTGCAGACTGACACCAGCCTTCGTATCCATCAACCTGAGATTTTATTTTAACAAAACTACCCGTAAGGAGTTGAGGATTACCCTCTGTAATTTCTGCCAGTTCTCCGAATAACAATTGGGACACCATTTCAGACCGATGAGAAGCTTCTGCTCTGATGGGCACTACAGCAACAATGGCAGTGATAAAAGTCATGTAAATTTTAAGGGGAAGATATGGAATTTAATTATGCCTGCATCTTAAGAAAAATGCTTTTATTTAAGTTGTGAATACTGGCGCCTTTAACCATATTACCGATAACGAATTACTTAAAAAGTACCGATCAGATCTCAATAAAGAATGGCTGGGCATTTTACTGCAGCGTTATACCCTTCTGTTATTAGGTGTATGTATGAAGTATTTGAAAAACGAAGAAGAAGCCAAAGATGCAGTGCAGCAAATATTTCTGAAGGCATTGAATGAACTTGAAAAATACCAGGTAGACTATCCCAAAAGCTGGCTGTATAAAATAGCCTGCAATTATTGCTTAATGAAAATAAGAGACAGGAAAAATACCATAGAACTGGACCAGCAGGATGAAAAAATGCTTATAACAGATTCCGACAGGGAAAACATGGAAGAAAAAGAAATGAACCTGAATTTGCTGGAAGAAGCAATAGAAGAATTAAATCCGGAACAGAAATCCTGCATAACTTTATTCTATCACCATAAAAAAAGCTACCAGCAAATAAGTGAAATTACCGGCTATTCTCTTTTACAGGTAAAAAGCAATATTCAAAATGGAAAGCGAAATCTTAAACTGTTGCTTTTAAAAAAACAAACCAGAATATGAAAAGCTGGAAAAACATATTTAAAAAAGAAGCACCACTTTCAGAAGATGAGTTAATGAAATATCTGAAAAACGAAGTGGATGCAGCTGATATCCACGAACTGGAAGAAAAAATTGCTGCTTCTGATTTTCATATGGATGCCCTTGAGGGATTGTCTGCATTCAAAGACAAATCTAAGCTAGCCGGTACTACCAGGCTATTAAACCAACAACTGAAAAAACAAATCAGTAAAAGCACAGACAAAAAGAAAAAAAGAAAATCAGATGACCAGCAATGGATTGTATTGGTTACCCTTGCCGTATTACTGCTAAGTATTCTCGGTTATTTTCTTATCCATTACAGCCGTTAATGCCTGCAAAAAGCAAGGATTAGTTCCTTTTGATCAGGAAATTCGGCTGCAAGGCTTTCCCCATTGGCTAATTCAAAATCAGCAAAATCAAATCCCGGGGAAACGGTACAGCCAACCAATGAATACGCTCCTATTGTTTTACTGGCAAACCAGGCCCCGGCGGGTACAACAGCCTGAAATACTTCATTATCCAAAGTATTCCTGCCTAGTTTTATTATATAATAATGTCCATTAGGTTCAATTACATGAATCTGAACCGGATCGCCATCATAAAAATGCCATACTTCATCTGATTTAATGCGATGAAAAGCAGAAAAGGAGTTTTCAACCAATAAAAACAAGATCGCTGTTGAGCAATTCCGCCTTCCATTCATTCCATTACTCAAACTATCTCCCTCTAATAAAAGATCAGATCGATAGGATTCTTTATAAAATCCCCCTTCCGGATGAGGCAACATTTTATACGATTGGATAATAGAATCAATGGCGGCTTTCATATTGCAAAGAAAATTAAATATTTCGTTTTATTATCTATTTACCGGCAAAGTAAGAATCAATCTATTTTATTAAAATACAATTAAATAATATTATATTATTAATAATACTATATATTTAAAACCAACACAATATTAAACTAAAATATTGATTAACAATTAATTAAATAAATATATAGCAATAATTGATTTTGAAAAGAGCATAATAAATTACATTATTATAATTTAGATATTTAATATTAAATAAATTATATGCTATTTTAAAGTAAATTAGCATGAACTTATATAAATATAAGAAATATCTAATTCAACTATGTACCAAAAGAAAATCAACATTTACAACCTTATGCCATTTCTGGTTTTATCAGTGATTGCTCTACTCAGCATTTTTGCTCCCCCCGAAATCAGCTTTATTGATAAAAACGGGAACTACAATACAGCTGATATTGCCTGGATACTTACGGCAACCGCCTTGGTATTTTTAATGACACCCGGACTGGCCTTTTTTTATGGCGGAATGGTACACAGAAAAAATGTTATTTCAACAATGATTAAAAGCGTTGTAGCCAGCGGGGTTGTAACAATTTTTTGGGTAACAATTGGATTCAGCCTTTGCTTTGGTGATTCATTTTATGGATTTATTGGCAATCCAACCACTTATTTATTTATGAAAGGAGTGAACAGCGGAGCTCCATGGAGTCTTGCACCAACTATTCCTCTGGGACTTTTTGCTATGTTTCAATTGATGTTTGCCATCATTACACCTGGATTGGTTGTTGGAGCTGTAGCCGAAAGAATTAAATTCACCAGTTACATTCTATTTATTGCCCTGTTCAGTATACTCGTTTATGCTCCCATTGCACACTGGACCTGGCATCCGGAAGGCTTTCTTTTTAAGATGGGTGCTTTAGATTTTGCGGGTGGAACCGTTGTTCATATATCTGCAGGTTGTGCTGCCCTTGCAGGTGCTTTGGTTTTGAAACGAAGAAAATCGCATATGGAACAAATTGAAATTCCGCCGGCAAATATTCCCTATGTTTTAATTGGAACCGGCTTGCTTTGGTTTGGATGGTTTGGTTTTAACGGTGGCTCTGCATTAGGGGCCAATACATTGGCTGTATCAGCTATTTCAACAACCAATACAGCTGCAGCTTCAGCAGGTTTATCCTGGATGTTTTTTGATGTATTGAGAGGAAAGAAACCATCCGTGCTTGGATTTTGTATTGGCGCGGTTGTTGGCTTGGTTGCCATTACTCCATCCGCAGGATTTGTAGCAATTCCTCAAAGCATATTTATTGGATTTATTGCTGCAATAATTTCTAACCTTGCCGTATACTATAAATCAAAGTCTTCTCTCGACGATACGCTGGATGTATTTCCTTGCCATGGAATTGGAGGAATGGTTGGGATGTTATTAACCGGTGTTTTTGCTTCAAAATCTGTAAACGGAATTGGTGAGGATGGATTACTATATGGGAACGGTCATTTTTTCATAACACAATTAAAAGCTTTATTAATTGTAGTCATATTCAGCTTTACCATGTCTATTGGTATCTTTAAAATAATCAGCCTGATGCTACCACTAAGAGTAAGCTCTGAAGAGGAAGAACTGGGACTTGATGCCACTCAGCATAATGAAAAATATTTACAGGGCACTTTACTTGTAAGTGAAAATGCCTGAAGACTATTTCTTTTTAAATTGCTTACTGAATCTGGCTTTATTGACGAGTCCAGGTATCGGTTCTGCCAATTAAAGAAACCCCAATAAAACCCCTTACCTCTAAGGTATTGGCATTGGTTAATTTCATGTTACAGGAATAGGTTTTGCCATTCTTAGGGTCATAAATATGACCATCTTTCCACGAATTCTTGTCTTTGTAATTAAACCCCCAGAGATTAACAAGACCTAAAATTGGTCTGGTTTTATTGGAGGGATCGGGATGCTCTTTATCTAATCTTGGTTTTCCTGTTTCCGGATCATTGGGTTCCTGCAAGGAAATAATCTTCCCCTGGAATTTTTCACCGTTTTTATAAATCTGAATCACTGCATTCCCGGAACCCGTTTTCCAATTACCCAGAATGGCGTTGGCATTATCCTGTGCACATAATGCATTTGAAAATATTACTGCTACCAGTGCGGCAATTAAGCCCCCCCAAACTTTTTTCATACACATAGATTTTGTCTGCATTGATAAAGGGTAAATATCTTAAAGAATTTCTCTTGAGTTCAATTTTTTTTATACAAAGAAGCTATAAAATGTTTAATGCTATCATTTCAATACATTTGATTATTGAACCCTTCATGAAGCCAATCATTACTCTTTTTTTCTTAACCCTTAATTTATTCTGTTTTGCAGGCGATAGTCTGATAACATCCCAACTGCTTAACAGAATTGCTTTTCTGCAGGCTAAAGAAGAAGGGGTTTTCCCCAAAGGCTCCATCCCATCTTACCGGATGTACGCACATAATAAAGATCGGTTCAAAGCAGATATTAACCCTTTTTTTACTGGCCTGGTTTCATTTACGCTACTTGATATTCATTCTCATTTAACAGATTATCAAAAAAACATTGCCAACCAGATCATAGGGAATAGCCTACCGGTTTTTGAAAAATTCAAAAACAGAAAAAACAATTATCCCACTTATAATTTCTGGCCAACAGATACCCCCCGGATTTTCCCCAATGCTGGCTGGCTGAATCAACTTGATAAAAGCAGATCCTTGCCCGATGACATGGATGATACGGTAATCATTTTATTGGCAATGCAGGCCAATGATTCCATTGCCCGATTAGTGCATGGGCTCATGCAAAAACACGTTAACAACCATTCCAATCCTGTAAAAAACACTTTTAAAGATTATAGAAAGCTGGGGGCTTATTCCACCTGGTTTGGCAAAAAAATGCCCACCGAGTTCGACATCAGTGTATTGATGAATGTACTTTACTTTGTTCAGAAATATAACCTGGATTGGAGCTCTGCAGATTCAGCAAGTTTAGGCTTAATAGAAAATGCTATTCAAACCCGGAAGCATATTGACCATGCTAATTATATTTCTCATCATTATGCCAAAACTTCTATTGTTTTATACCATCTTTCACGATTAATGTCTTTAAAGCCAATTCCTTCACTGGAATCACTAAAACCCCAACTCATCAATCAGGCTACTACCCTATTTAATCAATCCAATTCATTTATGGAACAGATTTTATTGAGCACTTCCTTATTGAAATGGGGTGCTAAGCCACCCGAAATTTCTATAGGTCCCAATCAGGATTTAACCTCATTAATAGAAGACGAAACCTTTTCATTTTTCATAGCCAATATGGGATCCATCTATCCAGACCAGGTAAAGAAATTTTTAACCAAATCTAAACTGGGTACATTCTATTATTATAGTCCTGGCTACAATAACTTACTTGTCCTGGAAAATATTATTTGGCAAAAGCGATTAAATCAAAACAACTAATCAACAGAATACTGGAAATAATTCCTGAATTATCCCATAAAAAACCCCGAAAATACTCGGGGTTTTTTGTGGAGCCGACCGGACTCGAACCGGTGTCCAAACATCGCGACCATTAGCTTTCTACATGCTTATTTCCTTATTAATTGTCGGCAATGCACAGGAAAAGAACAAACCAATACACTACTTAGCTGGATAATCTTAATCAACAGGCACAGCCTACTGTTGCAGCATCTCCTTTTGTTTTGTAGTCGGCGGCGGCACCTGGAAAGAAGCGAACCTGTGCGGCGGCCCAAATGGTTACTTAATCACTGATTAAGCAGCCATGGCATACTGTGTATTGCCAATTAATGGTTGAATATTCAGATTAAAGTGCTAATTATCCAACGCACTGCATGCTTACACCAACCGTTACATATGCTGTCAAAACCAAAACGGCCCCGTGAAAGTTTAGTATACAAAGGTAAGCGCAAATTTAAATGCTTACTTAAACAAACGCCAAAAGTCTAACCCCAAAGCGTATGCCATTAATCCCATCAACAGGATCATACCTGCCATTTGGGCATATTCCATGAACTTATCGCCTGGTTTTCTGCCGGAAATCATTTCATATAAGGTAAACAATGCATGTCCTCCGTCCAATGCCGGAATGGGCAGAATATTCATAAAAGCCAGTACTATGGAGAAAATACCTGTTAAAGTCCAGAATCTTTCCCAATCCCAAACGCCGGGAAAAGTATTACCAATACTGATAACACTGCCCAGAGAATCGCTGGCATTTACTTTACCGGTAAACAATTGTTTCAGGCCGGTTACATACCGATCCAGGGTTTCCCAGCAACGGTTAAATCCAATGGGAATGGATGCCCACAAATCGTATTGAATATGTTCGGTACCTAAAATAGCCAGTGGACTTTTCTGGAAAAAGCCGATAGCCCCTTTTTCATTCACCAATGCTTTAATCTGAACCGTATCCTTGCCACGGATTGCAGTTAATACTGCTACCTGATTGGTGGCTTTCTTCTTTAGTGCATCAAACTCGTGATAATACCTGAATGCCTGATTATTAATCGCAATTAAAGTATCCCCTTTTTTCAGTTCACCGGCATTAAATACAGCCGTGTTGCTTACAGAATCTACAATCACCGGATACTGTGGAATTAACATCCCACTGAATTTTTTCTCCTTGATAATTTTCTGCATGAACTGATCAGGCACTTTAATCTCCAATTTTTCTCCGTTGCGCAATACAGTTAATGTCTTTGCTTCGGTAAGAACCAACTCTGATTCAATGGTACCAAAATTTTCAATGGGTTTACCGTCCATGGCAATTACATTATCGCCATCCTGCAATCCAAGGCTCTTGCCCAATGAATCCACATGAACACCATAGGCCAGATTTTTTGTAGGCAATTGTTCATCCCCCCAATACCAGGTTATACCAACGAAAATAACAATGGCCAATACCACATTAACAAATACGCCACCAATCATGATAATCAGACGTTGCCAGGCGGGTTTGGATCTGAATTCCCATGATTCAGCAGGCTTCTTCAATTGCTCTTTGTCCATGCTCTCGTCGATCATGCCGGCAATTTTAACATAGCCTCCAAAAGGTATCCAGCCTAAACCATATTCGGTTTCACCTTTCTTCTTCTTGAACAAACTAAACCAGGGATCAAAGAATAAATAAAATTTTTCAACCCGGCACCCAAACCATTTAGCAGGCAAAAAATGCCCTAGTTCGTGCAATACCACCAATATAGAAAAAGATAAAATAAACTGTCCGGCTTTTACTCCTACACTACCCCAGTCAATAGCTAATAAACTCATACATTCCCCTCTTTATTAATTTAAATCATTTAATTACATATGCAATAAGGAAGCGGCAAAGTTACGTGCCTCCGCGTCGCTGTCAAAATAGTCCGTTAAAGTTGGTTTTTCAATGAATGGAATCTTATTCATGGATTGCTCAACTACTTCGGTAATATCCAAAAATCCAATCCGGTTTCTTAAAAAAGCAAATACCGCCATCTCATTCGCTGCATTCATTACGCAGGCCGTATTTCCACCTTTATACAAAGCATCTGTGGCCAACGCAAGATTCCGAAAGGTTTTCATATCGGGCTCTTCAAACGTTAAGGTTGAAGGCTTTTTAAAATCGTATCTCGGAAAATTATTGGGAATGCGCTGAGGAAAAGCCAGCGCATATTGAATGGGCAATTTCATATCGGGCAAACCCATTTGCGATTTAATGCTTCCATCTTCAAATTGAACCATACTATGAATGATGCTCTGTGGATGAATCACCACCTGTATCTGATGGGCTTCCAGATTGAACAACCACTTGGCCTCTATCATCTCCAAGCCTTTATTCATGAGGGTTGCAGAGTCAATCGTAATTTTAGCACCCATGCTCCAATTGGGATGTTGCAGGGCATGATCTCTTTTTACATTCACCAGAAAGTTGGGCTTTTTTCCAAGGAAAGGACCGCCACTTGCTGTCAGAATAATTTTTTCAATTTTATTTCTACCCTCACCAACCAGACATTGAAAAATGGCAGAGTGTTCACTATCCACCGGAATCACTGCTACTCTTTTCTCCGCAGCTTTCTGCATCACAAGATCTCCGGCCACTACTAATGTTTCCTTGTTTGCCAAAGCAATTGGCTTGCCCAACTCAATTGCATTTAATGTAGGTTTAAGCCCTGCATAACCAACAATGGCTGCGAGCATCATATCGTAACAATCTACCGATGCTGCTTCAGCCAATGCATCTTCTCCTGCAAAGACCTTAATATCCGTTTTTGCCAATGCCGCCTTAACGTTCTGGTATTTTTTCTCATCCCCAATAACAACAATATTGGGATTAAACAATAATGCCTGCTTTATTAAAAGCTCATCATTACTCTGAGCAGTCAGAATTTCTGCACTGAACAAATCAGGATTTGCCTTTATTACATCTAAAGCCTGTGTTCCGATTGATCCGGTAGACCCAAATATGGCAATTCGTTTTTGACTCATGATAGTTGAACTTTAAGAATGGGCATAGTTACACAATATAAACCAAAAAATATCTCCCTTGGTTTATGCTATCAGAAATTGCTGCAAGCCTTCCGCAATTTTCCGGTCATTACTCAACCGGGGAACTTTATTTTGTCCTCCTAGCTTACCCTCTGCTTTCATATATTGTATAAACCCGCTTTTTTGTACCTCTCTTATTTGTAAAGGCAATAGAATATTCCCCCGCATTAAGTCCTGATAATAGACATTCTTATTGCTTAGTGCCTCATTCAGAGATGCTGCAAATGCATTGAAATCGGAAGGCGGTGTTTCAAACTCAATATACCATTCATGATAACTCTTTCCTTCCCCTTGTTGAATAAACGGAGCAACGGTGAATTCTGTAATTTTTGCAGGATGCTTTTCCAATGCTATTTGCAATGCAGCTTCTACTTCTTCGCCAATCACATGTTCCCCAAATGCCGAGATAAAATGTTTTATTCTTCCTGTAACCAGTATTCGGTACGGATTTAAACTGACGAACTTTACAGTGTCTCCTATATTATAACCCCACAACCCAGCATTGCTGTTAATTATCAATGCATAATTTTCTCCCAGCTTTACATCTTTCAGACTCAGGCGGGTGGGTGACTCATTAAAAATTTCCGCTGCAGGAATAAATTCAAAGAAAATGCCGCTATTGGTATTCAATAACATCCCTTCCTGATCCATGGTATCCTGAAAGGCAAAAAAACCTTCACTTGCCGGAAACAATTCTATGGCATCTATTTTCTTTCCAATGCTTTCCATGAGTCGGGCACGGTAAGGCTGAAAATTAACCCCTCCCTGAACCATTACGCTGAAATTGGGAAAGATTTCTGAGATCTTTTTACCTGTCCGCTCAATCAATCTGTCAAAATACATTTGCATCCATGGTGGAATCCCACTTATTAATGTCATGTCTTTGTTCAGGGTTTCCTGAACAATTTTATCCAGCTTGGTTTCCCAGTCTTCTATACAATTGGTCTCGTAACTGGGTAACTGATTAGAACGGAGATAGGCAGGAATATGGTGATTTACAATTCCGCTCAACCTGCCCGTAGGAATATCCCCTGTTCTTTCCAACACTGGAGATCCACTTAAAAAAATCATTTTCCCATTGGCAAAAGCTGTATTTCCAGTTTCGGCCATATAACAGAACAGGGCATTTCTGGCTGTCTGGATATGGTTGGGTATGGAATCCTTGGTAATAGGAATATATTTAACCCCACTGGTAGTTCCACTGGTTTTGGCAAAATAAATGGGCTTCCCTTTCCAGAGTATATTAGGCTTCCCAGCCTTAATTTGCTCAATATAGGGCTTCATTAATTCGTAATCCCGAATAGGAACTGACTGAGAAAATGCCTTATAATCCAATCCGGCCGTAAGCTGGTGATCTTTCCCAAACTGGGTTTTAGCCCCCTGTTTAACCAGGTTTTTAAAAATAAGGTCCTGATGCTGTACCGCGTGCATCATCCCCTTACGGATACTATTGTGTATTACATTGGCAAAGGGCTTTGCCAACAGCGACTTATAGTTCATAGGCTAAAATTGATCCCAAAGCAACAAAAATAGGCTTATCCAAGTCCGTTTCAAGTACAGAAGGCTTAATTTTGCAATAATTTATTTCTAAAATCTTTGTGTTATATCGGGCGGAAACCTTACCTTTGCCGTCCTAATTTTGGACAGCTATGTTAGCAATAGTAAAAATCGCAGGTCAACAGTTTAAAGTACAAGAAGGTCAAAGCTTGTACGTTCCCCACCTGCAGGGTAAATCCGGTGACAAAGTAGAGTTTAACGACGTACTGTTCGTTGACAATGGTGGTAATATTTCAGTAGGTGCAGCTGTTAAGGCAACCGTTAAAGCTGAAATTGTTAGCGACCTGGTTCAAGGCGACAAAGTCATTGCTTTTAAAATGAAAAGAAGAAAAGGATTTCGTAAAAAGCATGGTCATAGAACGCACTATACCAGAATTAAAATTGAAAGCATCGCTTAGTAATTAACATTTTATCGGTTCATACCGGTATTATAAAACATACAATTATGGCACACAAAAAAGGGGAAGGTAGTGTTAAGAACGGTCGTGATTCACAGAGCAAACGCCTGGGTGTAAAAATCTATGGTGGTCAGCCTGCACTATCCGGTAACATTATCATTCGTCAGAGAGGAACTCAATACCATCCTGGTAAGAATGTTGGAGTTGGAACAGACTTCACTTTATTTGCATTAGCAGATGGAATTGTAGAATTCAAAAAAGGCAAAGCAGACAAGACAACTGTCTCTGTTTTACCAGCGGAAGCAACCGCATAAAAAATTTTTTTGTAGTTCCAAATACAATTTTTATTTTTAATGTATTATTTACTAACCATTAAATCTAAAAAACATGGCAACTGCAAAAAAAGCCGCTCCTAAAAAAGCCGCTGCAAAGAAAGCTGCTCCTAAAAAAGCCGCTGCTAAAAAAGCCGCTCCTAAAAAAGCTGCTGCTAAAAAAGCCGCTCCTAAGAAAGCTGCTGCTAAGAAAGCTGCTCCTAAAAAAGCTGCTGCTAAGAAAGCTGCTCCTAAGAAGGCTGCTAAGAAAGCTGCTCCTAAGAAAGCTGCTAAGAAGAAGTAATTCTCTTCTTATTTCTCAAGCAGAAATAGATTTAAGGCCCGTTCCAATTTTGGAATGGGTTTTTTTGTATAAACCCCTACTTGTTCCTAATTTCCAGGCATGATAACAAATGATGAAATAGCAGCTCAGTTTAGCCTCCTTGCTAAATTAATGGACATACATGGCGAGAATTCATTCAAAGCCAAATCCTATGCTGCAGCGGCTTTTAGCGTAGATAAATTACTAACCCCACTGGCAGAAATGGATAGAAATGCCATCTTTTCCATTAAAGGAATTGGTGAAAGTGCCGGGAAAAGAATTCTGGAAATATTAGATACAGGGCAATTCTCTATCTTAAATGAAATTATTCAGAAAACGCCTCCGGGCATTCTGGAAATGTTAAGCATAAAAGGTATCGGTCCAAAAAAAATTGCCACTATCTGGAAAGAACTTGAAATTGAAACCTTAGGTGAATTGCTATATGCCTGTAACGAAAACAGGCTTACATTATATAAAGGGTTTGGCGAAAAAACACAGCAAAATATTAAAGAGGCCATTGAATTTTACATGGGTTCCATGGGACGTTATTTGTACCAGCAGGTAGAAGAATTTCAAATGGAACTGGAAAAAATACTTATCCATTCACTACCCTACCAATTTGTGATTACTGGCGAATTCAGAAGACAATTGGAAATAATTGACAGTATCGATTGGGTTACCAATGCCAAAGCTGAAGCACTCAATCCTTTTATGCAGGGAATAGGCTTTACAATTAACAACCAACAAGATGATAGGTTAAGTTTCTGCAACGAAAAAAACATTCGCGTACAGTTCTGGCTGGCAGATGAGGCAAAAATTCCTGCGGTTCTGTTTAGAACCAGCTGCAGTGAATTGTTTTTAAATACCTGGTCTGAAACCTTTGGATGGAACGAAACAAAAAGTTACACTGAAGAGAGAAGCATTTTTGAACAAGCGGGTTGCCCCTTTATACCTGCTTATATGAGAGAGGATGCGGAAATAATTACCCTGGCAAAGCAAGACAAGATTACACCAACCCTTACTGAAAAAGACATTAAAGGGATTATTCATTCCCATAGTACCTGGAGTGATGGTGGCAATACTATCCAGCAAATGGCAGAAGCTGCTATTAAAGATGGATTAGAATACCTGGTTATCTCTGATCACTCTAAATCTGCATTTTATGCCAATGGTTTAAGCATTGAAAGAGTATTGCAACAACACCAGGAAATAAATAAACTGAATCAAACACTGGCACCATTTAAAATTTTCAAAAGCATTGAAAGCGATATATTAAATGACGGAAGCCTCGACTATCCGGATGAAATTCTGGCGCAATTCGATTTAGTAATTGCATCTGTACATTCTAATCTTAAAATGAACGAAGAAAAAGCCAATGCCAGGGTTATCAAGGCCATTGAAAACAAATTTACCAATATCCTTGGCCACCCAACCGGTAGATTGCTTTTGAGCAGGGCTGGCTATCCAATTGATCACGAAAAAATCATTGATGCCTGTGCTGCTAATGGTGTAGTCATTGAACTAAATGCGCATCCAAGAAGGCTAGATCTGGACTGGAGGTGGATCAGAAGGGCGCTTCAGAAAAATGTACTGATATCTATTAATCCCGATGCACATACCATTGATGGATTTAAAGATTGCAAATATGGCGTACTGGTAGCTCAGAAAGCAGGATTAACCCCTTCCCGGAACCTAAGTAGTTATTCCATCTTGCAATTGGAAACCTTTATTCGGGAACAAAAGCAGAAACATTAAACTTCGGCAACCGGCAATTGAATTGTAAACAGGGTTCCAACTCCATCTGTTGACTGATAGTTTATTTGTCCATTGGCCTGTTCAACAATTCCTTTACAGATAGCCAAACCCAGGCCGGTTCCTGCTGACTTGGTAGTAAAGTTAGGCCTGAACATATTGGGTTTCATGGAAGCAGGGATTCCTCCGGAAAAGTCCTGTAGTTCAATAATTAACGAGCTCCCTTCATTCCTGAGTCTTATTTGTAAAACAGCTGTACCATCCAGTTCTTTTCCCGCTTCTATGGCATTCTGAATCAGATTCATAAATAATCGATTAATCTGAACCTTATCAGATTCAATTGTCACTTGCCTGGCTTGATTATTCAGTTCAATTTTAACTGAAGCATCTCCCTCATACAAATGCTGAAAAGATTCAAGTATGGGTATGATGGAAAATGTTTCCAGTTTCACATTGCCAATATTGGCGAACTGGGAAAAATCTCCAGCAATTTTTGCCAGCTGATCAATTTGTTCAATTAGTGTTTTGGCCAGCTTAAGACTCAATTCCTGCACATTGGGAGCTCCCCTTTCCACAGCATTCTGCAAATACTGAATACTTAGTTTCATGGGAGTAAGCGGATTTTTAATTTCATGAGCCACCTGTCTGGCCATCTCTCTCCATGCCCCCTCCCGCTCAGTCTTGGCAAGACTTTCCGCACTTTTCTCCAGCTTTTTTACCATGTTGTTGTATTCATTCACCAGGGCCCCGATTTCATCGTTTCTGTACCATTCAATGGGCTGATTCTTTGCTTCCAGACTCATCTTCTGCATGGTAGCACCAATTAACCTGAGTGATGAAGTAATTCGATTGGTAATGAAGAAAGCGATGGCGCCTGCCAATAAAAATATAAATGCATTTAAATTAATCAGCGTAGCCAGAAATCCTGAAATTTCCTGGTTCAATTCCAGCTGAGAATTTAGATATGGAATATTTAAATAACCAAAAGTATCTCCAGTTTCCGATAACAAAGGAGTATAAATACTAGTATATCCAAATCCACCAATCGACTCAGATTGAATAAATCGGATACGGTTGTTTCGTTGCATTTCGTAAAAAGCAACCGGATCCATTTTCCGGCTCAACAAATTCTTGTTGTAAATATAAGGTTGAGTAGAAATAATCAAATCTCCGGAAGCACTGTAGTAATTGATATCAACATTATGCAAATCAGAAATTTCTGCAATAATATTCTCCAGTTCATTCTTAATACCTGGATTATTAGGTTCGTCATCTGTAGCCAGAATACTAATAACTTTTGCATTTAATTCATTCGCCATAACCTGTATAGACTTGGTCAGGCGCTCTTCATTGGTGGTATTATACCGATAGATAAAAAAAGAAATGGTTGCAATTCCTATTACCAAAAAGGAGAAAACGCTAACAAAAATAATGGTAGCCTGAATCTGTGATCGGATATTTAATCTTAATAAAGTATTAATTTGATGCCAATTGAATTTAGCATCCACCAGAAGTGACCCGATATGAAATATAAAAATGATTAAAAGGAAGGAACAAAACAAATAAGCAAACAAGGTTATGGATTCAATGAACCAGGCATTTTGCTTTACTACCGCTACTTGCCGTTCCTTTCCTGCATTATACCAAAGTTCAATATAATCCTTTGTTTTTCTGAAGGTAAACTCAAATACAGGATTATCATTGGCTGTAAGAACCGTTGGAAAATTATAGTTATTGAAATGATTAATTAGTTTACCCTTACTATAAATTGCATAAGCATAGTCACTGTTAATATTAGCAATTACATCCTGAGACTGATTAAATAATTCCGGATACAAGGCTTCGCTCTTATATCTTTTCGATTTCATTAAAACAAACAAATGACCAATGGTACTGCTGTTTTTTTCAACATCTACCTGATAAATATAATTGAACCCACTCGCATTGTTGTCGTAGGTAAACAAATTAGGAATATCTGTTGCAATGGCCTGATTCAGAACAATAGTCTTAATAGAAGAATAGTTAAGAGAATCTTCGTTAAACAAAGGGTGAAACAAACTGTCAAATGTATAAATACGGGTATCGTATTTGTTTAGATAGCCTGAAAAATTCTGATTAATCAAACTGTCTTTAATAAATTTATTGGTGTATTCACTTTCGTGAAATCGTTGAAAATTATCGCTTAAAAAGCTGTTATTAAAATTAGATGCCGCAATTTTAAGAAGGCTTTCCCCCGAAGGATCAGATTGAATGGCTAGCTTTTCAGCTATTCGTTTTCTCTGCTCAAACTCAACATTTCGTTTCTGGTATATCACGAGAGATGCAATAGAAAGAGTAAAGAACATTACCCAGAAAATAAAAAAAGGAGACTTGATAATTTGAATTCGCATATCTGAACGTCTGATATGCAGAATAAAAAAATAAATAATAATCCATACTATCAGGAGCAGATAAAATCCACCCTGGCTATAATTATTCATCAGAAGAATGTTGAAGAAACCACTCAATACAATAACTAAAACCGGGAAAAATTTAGCTGATCCGGTCACAATCATTTTAATGGTTAGAACTTGTGATAAATAAAAATAGCCTAGTGCCAGAAAACAGAGAATAACAATACTGATAGTACTGTAAATAGTTAAACTAAAGAAGTTGGTTACGTCAAAAGAGATTTTAGCGTCTCTTACCAGGCTTTGTATTACACTAACAATAAAAAATGCGGCAGTAGTAAAAATAAAAAGTCTTAATACATTACTATAGCTAATCGTCACTGGTTTATCCTCTGTTCTATTTACATAGTGTATCTTGGCAAATCTCAATACCCAGTAAAATAAAATAGCATTTATTAATAATGCACCTAAAGAGGAATTAAGCCAATTAGAAGCGTAAATTGTGGGATCGAACAAGGGAAGCTTAGAATAATCAAACGGGAATGGGAAAATGTAGGCAACTATCCTTAAGAAGACAACATTGGTAATCAGAAAAATTATACCCGTCTTAAAATTAACAATGCGAATTAATTCAAGCGTAATTGCGTGAATAAATGTAAAAAGCAGGAAAACAGAAAGTAATCTAAATAAGATGGTGATTACATCGTAAGCAATGAATCTTTTACCCTCTTTCAGTTGCAAACTGAAAAGATAAACCCCGTTTTTGCTGTAAACCGGATTCTCTGTAATGGCATCAGCTATGGTATACTGTTCGTCTAATCCGGGAAAATCGGCAAAGTCAGAAACAAAGTATTTATTCTGAATAAAGTAAGACCACTTTACAGGTACCATATTTACTAGCCAGAAACTCTTTCCTCTCAGCGTCATTTTCTTTTTAAGCAAAATGAACTGACCATTAGAAGTATTTACAAACTTTACCGGAATAAAGCTGATGAGTTCTTTTTCGGGTACAGAAATTTTATTGGTACTCCAGTATACCTGTCTGGATGGTTGGTTGGCATTCAGTTCATATACAAAAAAACCAGCTTCTTCTTTTTGCAATTCCAAAGGAATCTCTGCATTAACAGTATCAAAAACTAAACCTGCAATTAATGCGGTATCACTCGATAGTTTTTCAAATCTGTTTTCCAGCTTATGAATCCTGTCTGCAATATTCTCGCTTACTTTATCCGGACTGGAATTATAGCTAAAGTAGTTGGAGAAAATGAAGGATAAAGTATATAACCATGCAGCAGTTATTATTAAATAACCATTCTTGTACGCTGCTTGCTGAATATGATTAATTATCCGATTCATTGGTCCTTTTGGCAGCATTCCACAATTCATCCATTTCAGTCAGATTCATTTTGTCGAGTGTGAGGCCTTTCTCCCCCGCTTTTTTCTCCATGAACCTGAACCTACGGATAAATTTCTGGTTGGTCTTTTCCAGAGCTGCTTCCGGATCTATCTGCAAAAACCGTGCATAATTAACCAGACTAAACAAAATATCGCCAAATTCAGCTTCCATTTCAGCCTTATCCGCCTTCTGAACTGCTGTGCTGAACTCACTTATTTCTTCTTCAACTTTTGCCCATACATCCTGCTTATTCTCCCATTCAAAACCAATTTGCTTGGCTTTTTCCTGAACCCTAAGCGCTTTTACAATAGCTGGTAATGATTTGGGTACCCCTTCCAGAACCGACTGAGCTACTTTGCCTTCAGCTGCTTTAATTTTTTGCCAGTTTTTCTTTACTTCCTCCTCGTCCTTTACTTTAACATCCCCATATATATGCGGATGACGTCTTATTAATTTTTCCGCAATACCGTTTAATATATCCTCCAAAGCAAATTGAGACTCTTCCCTGCCAATGCGCGAATAAAATAACAAATGCAGGAAAAGATCACCCAGTTCCTCCTTAATCCCTTTCCAGTCATTAGCATCAATTGCATCAACCAATTCATATAATTCCTCTATGGTCATAGATCTAAGCGTATGAATTGTCTGCTTTTTGTCCCAGGGGCATTGCTCCCTAAGTTCATCCATTATGGTAACCAGTTTTAAAAATGCATCAGCTGTTTGATTCATCGGATTAGATTATCATGAAAGAAAAAAGAAAGAATAAAAGGAATAAAATAGAAAAGACAAATAAATTGATAAGCAATTGCAAAACGAACTTAAAGATTGTCTTTAATCTCGACTGTCCATAAAAATTTCTTAATGAGCGATACCAGTAATATCCAATAATTATGATTAAGTAACCAGACCCAATTGCTCCATCCAAATAATTTTCATCCTTCTCCTTATAAATTACAAATAATCCAGTCCAATGGAGCAACATATTCAAAAAAATAGCCAGGAAAATAAGTATAAATACAGTTGAGTAAAAATGTAAAGTAAAAACTACATGATCAGCAAAGTAATATTGATTCTTTCTAGCGTACAAAAGGAACAGTATAAAAGCAAATAGTGGAAGGGAAACAAACAACATTTTAGGAAATTGATGAGCAAATACATCAAAAACCTTATTCATCAGATCTTTACGCGAGGGATATTTCTCCTTTAAAATCAGGTTCTGGCGCTGAAATTTCTGAATAATAAATCCATCTCTTTTTTCTTCCGGCAATTGAAGTTGGGTAGAGTCATATTCTCTCAATGTTGAAAACTGTTTTTCAGCTTTAAAAAAAGCATTCTGAGTTGAGTCCTTTCTTAAATTTTTTAAAGTGGTATCTCCTGATTGCTGATTGGCAGTATCAGCTCTGTTTTTCCCCATATCTACATTCATGTCCAGTTTACTCGGAGCAACCATGAAATAGAACAAAAAGAAAAAGGCCGACGTAAAAATATAAAGTCTGATAGGGTGCAAATAATCCATCCTTCTACCGCTTAAATGCTCCCGGGCCAAAAATCCCGGCTTAAGCAACAGGTACTTCATGGTTCTAAAGAACTTTCCGTCAAAATGAAAAAGATCGAATACAAAATGCGTTAACATATGGCCGAACTTCTCCCGGGGCTCAATATTCTCCTGTCCACAGACATGACAGTACCTCCCATGAACTGTAGCATTACAGTTCAAACATTTCTTTTCTTTTCTTTCAGCTATGCCAGACAATTTTTTCTTTAAAAATACATATTAAACGGTAAGGCCGAAGGTAGTAAATTTGAATAAAGTGCAATTATGAGGGGCTTATTACTGTTTTTATTCTTAACCCAATATTCTCTGGTATCCGGACAGTATTATTACACAGATCTGATTGGATTACAGCAAACTCAAAAAAATTACGAGATTATAAGAAAAAACAGGATTAAAATAATAACAGGTACGGGTACAGCTGCAGAAGGGAATGTTAACATTTTAAGCCGAACAGATATACCTACAGATGGTAAAAAAATAACCAGGACCCTATCTGAAAATAACAGTACCAGGGAACTAGTTAATCAATATTATGAACTGGGCAGGCTTAAAAAAACAGCAATCCAAAAACCAGGATCAGAAACAATCATTGAATACCAATACAATACCAATGGTCTTTTAACTACATTGGTATCTACCACCAAAGACAGTGCAAGCGGTAGCAGCATTGCAGAATTGCATCAGTGGGAATACAGCTCAAGCGGGTCTCCGAAGAAAATGATTAAAAAAACAAGCGGGATGGACTCTGTTACAGTTGAATTTCAGACAGACTCATCCGGTTTGGTATTAGAGGAAACCTGGATTAAAAAAGACAAAAAAATTGAAAAATATTACTTCTATTACACTCCTGACAACCGAATAAGCGATATCGTAAGATTTAACACTACAGCGCAAAAACTACTTCCTGATTTTGTTTTTGAATACAATGAAAAAGGACAGTTGGTCAAAATGATTCAGATAGGATTGAATGGAAGAAATATTACCCATTGGGACTACTCCTATTTCCCAAGTGGGTTAAGGGAATTGGAAATAGCAAAAGATCGCAACAAAAATTTAATCATCAGTACGCAATATCAATTTGAAAAGCACTAATCAATATCCCGTAATTAAGACAGCATTGCTTTCCTATGGCATGTCCGGGAAAGTATTTCATGCCCCGTTTATACATCATCACCCCGGGTTTGAATTAACAGCTGTATGGGAACGCAGTAAAAAGACAGCCATGGATGACTATCCTTCTATTCAGGTAGTTCATCAGCTGGAAGAGATATTGAATAACCAGGAAATTGAGCTGGTTGTAGTAAATACCCCAACTGCTACACATTTTGAATATGCGCAAAAAGCATTGCTTGCAGGAAAGCATGTTATTGTAGAAAAGGCTTTTACTACCTCGGAAAAGGAAGCGGATATACTAATTGAATTAGCAGAAAGGCAGGGAAGAATACTGTCTGTTTATCAGAATAGAAGATGGGATAGTGATTTCCAGACCGTCCAAAAAATAGTCAGTCAGCAATTACTTGGTACTATTCATACAGCTACTATAAGATTTGAAAGATTCAAGGATATTTTAAGTGCCAAACTTCACAAAGAACAACCCGGACCAGGAGCAGGATTGCTGATGGATTTAGGGCCCCATATTATTGATCAGGCGCTGGTTCTATTTGGAATGCCCATGGCTGTAGAAGCTCATATCAGAACACTCAGAACCCATTCAATGGTTGATGATGACTTCCTGATTCATTTACTTTATAATAATTTACGCGTAACCCTAATCAGCAGCTTACTGGTTCCCCACCCAGTAGACGCCTATCTGATTCATGGCAGTAAAGGCAGTTTTATAAAACAGAGGGCCGATATTCAGGAGAGTGCGTTGCTGAAACAAGCGCAACCCTTCACTGATAACTGGGGAATAGAGCCTGAAGCATATGCAGGACGTTTAATTACTAATTACAACGGAACTGAAAATGAAGCCCGTGTAGACAGTATACCAGGCAACTATGGCGAATACTACGAAAATATATTTTCTGCAATTCGCCTCAATGAACCCCTTAAGGTTTCGGGATCAGAAGGGAAAAATGTCATGAAAATTATTGAGGCAGCCATACAGAGCCAGGCAGAAAAGAGGCAGATTATAATCAATCGTTAGCAACCAGTTTAGACTTGTCCCAAGCATTATCCGGCTTGTGTTCAATGAATTTTCTGTCTTCAGCCAGCAATCTTTCCTGCTGTTCTATTTCTTCTTTTACAGACTTTACATAGCTATCGTAATCGTGTCTGTGCTCAGAGAGTTTTTTAAGGGCATTATTATCATGAAGAATAAAATCATTTGCCTTCCTGAGTGAAGTATATTTTCTGAAACCCAATGCAGACAAGATATCTACACCCATGTAAACCGAAGCATGGATAGATTCTCTGTAGATATTATTTATGCCATTGTCTATTAATTCATAGGCATTTAATCTGTTTTTTGCCCTGAAGAAAAGTTTTAAATGAGGATAGTGCTTGGAAACCAGCGCAGACAATTCAATATTTTTTTCCGGAATATCCAGTGCCGATACCAAAATTTTTGCATGTGCTGCTCCTGCTGCATCTAAAATTGCAGTTCGGGTAGCATCCCCGTAGAATACTTTAAAACCCATTTTACGCAGCAAGACTACCTGCTCACTGTTATTATCAAGAATGGTAGCTTCTACCCCATTTGCCCTTAAAAACCTCCCCAGTGTACTTCCAAAATGACCAAATCCTGCAATAATTATTTCATTGTGTTCCTTGGGATCTACTTTATACTCTTTCTCCTCTGCTTTGTTTGAAACAATTCTGCTAGCAATTAATTTTTCATTGATAAATAATAATACGGGAGACATAATCATACTGATGGTAATAACAGCCATGTAAAAATCAAGCATTTCTTTCTCCAGCAGTCCCAACATCCCGATGGATCCCATAAGGATAAATGCAAATTCCCCTATTTGAGATAGCAATAGGGTAAATAAAATGTTCTGCATTAGTACTTTCCTGAAAATCTTACCAACCAGAAATAATACAATTGATTTCAATAACATGAAAAGCAATACGGCTTTAAATATGGCCAATGGCTGATGCACAATCAATCCAAAATTGATGGTAGAACCAACTGCTGTAAAGAACAGGCCCAGCAAAAGCCCTTTAAAAGGTTCTAAATTGCTTTCTAATTCATGCCTGAATTCACTGTTTGCCATTAAAACTCCTGCCAGGAAAGCACCTAATGCCGCACTTACACCAGCCAGATCCATTAACCAGGATACTGCTATTACCAGAAATAAAGCGGAAGCAGTAAACAACTCACGCATATGAACCCTGGCAATTAAATGCAAGAGGGGACTGAAAACAAATCTTCCCAGTAAAATAATACTGGAAACAGCTACTATAATGGTAATGGTTCTATTTTCATCCATCCAGCCAAGCATTCCGGTTCTTGCAACCTTTGTTTGAACTTCACCTATTGCAAGTAAAGGCAGTGCAGCCAATATTGGTATAACAGCAATATCCTGGAACAATAAAACTGCAAATGAAGATTTCCCTGCCTGTGATTTATCAAGATTTTTCTCTTTCAATGTTTGTAAAACAATCGCAGTAGAAGACATAGAGAATGTGAGGGCTAATGCAATTGATGTATTTAGCTCCATCCCTGAACCAAAATAAAAAAATAGAAAAAATAAGATACTGGTGAAAAGCATTTGTAAGCCCCCCATGCCAATAATGCGTCTTCTCATTCTCCAGAATGATTGAGGGTTTAATTCTAATCCAATTAAAAACAACATCATAACAACTCCAAACTCAGCCGCATGCATAATATCTTCCCCTTCAGTTCCAATAAACTCCAGCACAAAGGGTCCAATGATTACCCCTCCAATAATATAGCCTAGTACAGAGCCAATCCCCAGTTTCTTTGCAATGGGAACAAAAACCAATGCAGCTCCCAGAAAAATCATGGCATTTTGTAAAACGGATGCTCCCATTCTGCTGATTTTAATTGATTAAAATTGTCTATCTCTTTGAGCTTATTTAACTCAATTGGTTCATTCATTAAAAAGTGAAGTATTTGCTGATACCAAATCATATTCTCTTCAATTGCGTCTGCACTTAGTTTATTGGCACCTGCAACTATAAAAGGTGGCAAATATTCCATTTTACATAAGTTTGCCGTCTGATCAAATGAATTTAAAAATTCCCTGTGTGTAAACCTGTTTCTACCTTCTTTCTGATACACATGAAAATCCCCTCCTGAGGTAATTACATTCATCACCCACTTACCTTGCAACTGATTACCCCCCGTTCCATACGCCCAACCATATTCCAGAACCAAATCGAGCCATTGCTTCATTAATGGCGGACAGTTGTACCAATAAAAAGGATGTTGCCATACAATTATATCATGCTCCAGCAATAAGGACTGTTCTTTTTCAATATCAATATTAAAATCCGGATACAATTCGTACATATCCCGAAAAGTGATTCCAGAAAGATGCTTTACGCCTTCAGTTAATTTTACATTTACCTTGCTGTCTTCGAATCTGGGATGAAAAAACAACAACAATAGTTTTTTGCTGGTCATAAACAATTTTAGCTGATACTACAATTTACGCAGATTTAGCGGCTTCGCAAACTGACTCAACCCAATTACAGGACCAAGAGCGAGAAAAGGCCAGACCCAAATAAATGTAATCTGCATAAGCAAGTAACCTGTAATCTGAATACTGATTACTGTTATTAGAAAACCAATACTGTTTACGAATGTAATGATACTGCCTCTGGATCCAGGAGGTGCAGACATAGCTACCAGACTTGAAAACATGGGAGAATCTGCCACAACAAAAAAGCCCCAGATAACCAGGTAACCTATAAAAATTGCATTGGAAGCAAAAAAATAAAAAACTGGAAATAACAAACAACAAATACCTGAAATAAGCAAAGCCAGTTTGGCAAGGCTGTCCAACGGGGTTTTTCTGGATAGCAAACCAAATACCGCGCAGGCAAGCGCACCTGTTGCTATTATACAGAAAGAATAAAGGGAAATAGATGCTGAAGTCCAGGAAGTTTTCTGAAAGATGAGCAATGGTATAAACGTCCAGAAAGTATAGAGCTCCCACATATGACCCCAGTAACCAAGTATAGCTTTTCGCAAGGGAACTATCCGCATTAACACTTTAAAATCAGGAAACTGCAGCTTTCCTGCAGGCTTTCTATAAGGACCATCTTTAACCAGTAAATAAAGAGATAATCCCCCAAAAATACATAAGCCTGAACTGGTATAAACCACGAATTCCCATGGAAAGCTGATGGATAAGCTTTTAATAAAATGAGGGAAAGCAGTACCAAGTACCAGCCCTCCTACTAAAAATCCCAAAGATTTACCTAACCCATTTTCGAAATGGTCTGCAGCAATTTTCATTCCAACAGGATATATGCCGGACAGAAAAAAGCCCACAAAGAATCGGGAAATTAAAATTGCGGTTGAACCCATATCATTTGCTGATAATAAAATATTGCATACAGCAGCCCCAATAGAGGATAAGAAAAAAATACGTGAAGGAGAAAAACGATCGGTGATCCCTGACAAGGCAAAAATCAATGTCCCTGAAATAAATCCAATCTGCACTGCGCTAACCAGATAAAGCAGAAAATCTGCCGATAACCCTTTTTCAGTTCCCAGATCCTGCAATACAGCATTACCTGCAAACCAAACTGAGGTGCAGAAGAATTGGGCAATAATAATGATGACTAAATTTCGATTCATAAAACAATATCGAATTTAGTTATTATTTTATCTTAAAAACTTCGCACTGGCCTTACATAACAACGGATTGAGACAGATAAGGAAGCTTGAACACCAACATTAAAATCTTGATACCAAGCAGTAGTTAAAGAAGCGGAATTTTGAGTTGATGTCCAATACCGGGAATTCCTAAAACCAGGCAACTGAGCTTTATTAAGATATATTTTATATAGTTCATCTTTACTGGGCAAATACCAATCAGAATATCCACCGATTGTTTGAGAACTGCATAAATAAGCAGCATAAGAAATATTAGCTCCGGTATATGCACTAATTAGTGCCGTATTTGACCTTCCTGTTCCAATTTCATTACTCGTATTTAAGGAACTAGACAATGCTGTTGACCAAGGGATATTTATAATATTTGCATCACTATTTGCCACAACTAGTCCATGAGTTTCGCCTGAAATATAACCCGGATCAGAGGCTGTTAAAATATAAGCAATTGTTCCTCCATAATATTTTTCTCCAACACTCAAAACAGAGCTTGTTGAAAATTGAACAGGGTCATTATAAGTAGTACCTAAACTGGTTGTAGCATAAGCCCGTACATAATAAGTAGTAGCCAATGTTAAATCAGTCAAATTAGCTGAGAACAATCCAGTTGAAGGATTTGTTGTACTAGACTTAAAATCTGCAATGGTAGGATTAGCTGAAGTACTCCAGCAAAAGCCTTTTTCCAAGATTGGTTCTCCTCCGTCTGTATACAAATTGGCTGAAACCGTTGCCAATGATGCTTTAATTGCACTTACGCTGTTAGTACCAGAAAAAATGGGCAGAACAGATGCAGCAGTAGTAAAACTCAGTTCATTTCCATACTTTATCCCAAGATAATTAGAAGCATAAGATCGAATATAATATGTTGTATTACCTCTTAAGCCATTTATAAGACTAGTATAACTACCGGACCTCCCTAAATCGATTGTTTTTGAATTTAGAATTGTTGGATTAGAGGAAGTATTCCAGCAAATTCCTGCTTTTAAATTAGCACCTTGATCTGAAGATATACTACCACCAGTGATTGCGCTGTATGATGTTATTGAGCTTACAGGTGCAGTAACAGGGATATCGGCAATAACAGATCTTGGAAAAGTTTCGCCGTTACTGTTCATTCCTGATGTACCCAATCCGCCATTTCTATTCAAATATTCGCTTTCTGCAATTACCATCTTTCCGAATCTATTTAAATAAGGAACCGGGGTAGTTCCAGTTCCAAAATAAATCCCTTGATTTTCAGCCAAATAATTTCTTGAATAAGTTTTAAGTTCAGAGGAGAAGGCAATTAGTTCTGCATACCCACCTCCATTATTGGTGTGATGATATAAATTTCTATCAGAGCCAATATTATTCCACCTTGTTTTATCATTTGGAGTCAAGGGAGCAATAGACTGAACCATCAGCGTAGTATTGAATACCGCACTACCAGGGGCAACAGATGAGCCATTCTGCCAATATTTGCCATTTTTTATTGACGTGCTGGCATTAGAAAGATCAATTAAAAGATTGGAGGAAAGATTACTATGCCAATCTCTAATTAAATCAGCAGAATGACCTAAAATAAATCCGTCACCCCCATTTGCAAACTTGTTCACAATTGCAACGTGTCCTGTTATTGTCATTTCAGAAACAAGATTCAGAGAATTATATGCACTTGTGTTTACTTGTCCAAAAAAGCGGATAAATGGTTTAGTATTCTCCAATTCAATATTGCCTGAATTTACAATTCGCGGCTGTTTAGCATTGCTTGCCTGTGTAAGATTTTTGTTATTCCCACTTTGATCATACCAGATTACAACAAATCCATCGTCTGTACCTACAAAAGCTAATAGAGAACTTTTATCCAAATCTCCACCTGCAGTAAAACCAATATCTAGCAACGCATTATCACTACTTCTCCTAACCTGCATACAATACCCTGTATACGCTGAGCTTAGCTTTCTTACCGAATATGCAACAGTTGAATTAACAGTTTCATCTAAACCAGCTAAATCCAATATATTCTGTGCAGCAACTGACAATTGCATTAAGAATCCAAGAATAACCGAAAAAAATATACGATTAACAATCTGCATAAAAACCGATTTACAATTAGTTAATGTTACTAGTAAAAAAAATCAAATTGTATACGATCTCCCACCACAAGATTGTTACCACCATTGTTAGCCGGAATATACGTAACCGTAGCTCCAGAAACGCTATATGCGGTATTACTAATTCGAATACCATTTACAAACATCTTTACTTTACTATTAACTGAAGGTGTTTGACTCAAAGTAAAACTGGTTTGTGATGCACTTGCATTATACTCGTCTGCTACCTCCCTAACAGTAGTTCCAGCTGAACCCCATGAAATGGCACCACTCCCATTAGTAACAAGAACCTGACCAGCTGTACCATCCGTATTAGGATAGGTAATTGTCCCCGCCGTAATGGTTCCACTTGTGGCCACATTTGTAATATTGGCATTTCCTAATTTGATTGTATTTGAGCCATTTCCAATGGCATCGTGACCAATAACAATCTGATTGCTTTGCCCAATGCCATTGACCCTTGAATTTGCCCCAATCAAAATTGAATTAGAAGTTGCGGTATTTAGAGTAGACCCATCAGCAATATATCTACCTGCAAATGCACCTAAAACTGCATTTTCATTTCCGGTAATATTATGATCCAAAGCCCCAACACCTACAGCTGTATTTTGACTCCCTGTAGTATTTTTCTCCAAAGACTGAACTCCCAGGGCCAGATTATATCTGCCCGTTGTATTTTCAAATAAAGAAGTATACCCCAATGCAATATTAACATCACCAGTAGTATTTTTCACCATTGACTGATGTCCAATAGCAACATTGAAGCTTCCGGTTGTGGCGTTTGTTAGAGCATTAGTTCCTATAGCAATACTACCTTCTGCAGCAGTATTATTTAGTAATGCATTATAACCAATCGATACATTATCCGCTCCTGTGGTATTGGAAAATAAAGCATGTGAGCCTAAAGCAATATTATAATTACCGCTCAGGTTGTTTCTTAGGGCATTAAATCCAACCACAGTGTTATCCGAAGCACTTGTAACAGATTTAAAAGCCCCGTACCCAAGAACAGTATTATTAGAAGCATTATTTAGTATACCAGTCTCTTTATGGCCAAGGAGGATACTATTATTAAAATTATCCCCTCCTGACTTGGCATCCGACAACTTATCCAAACTACTTGTAGAACCTGTAGTTGCATATCCTTCAAGTAGAGCAGTAACATTGGCTTTTGTACTAATTAATGATGTATCTACTTTCCAATCTGAAACATCGGCAGAACCATTAAAACCAGTTCCCGCTAAACCATATGAAGCACTTAACCCTTTCAAATTTGCCCCCAATGCAACACCACTAATGGTACTATTTGCCAAATCACCATTCTCTATCTTAGTAGACAAACGTCGGTAGCTACTCAACATATTTGCTGTATCGCTGATATTTAACTTTGATGCAGCAGACCCAGTGGTTGCATAACCTGTCAACAATCCACTCACATTTGCTTTGGTACTGATTACTGATGTATCCACTTTCCAATCTGAAACATCAGCAGAACCATTAAAACCTGTACCTGCTATACCATATGAAGCACTTAACCCTTTTAAATTTGAACCCAATGCAATACCACTAATGGTGCTATTTGCCAAATCACCATTCTCAATCTTAGTAGACAAACGTCGGTAGCCACTCAACATATTCGCTGTATCGCTGATCTTCAACCTGTTCACTAACATATAGGATGTGTCACTACTCCTCAACCGATTGGCCAACATTGTTGTTGTATCGCTACTCTTCAGCCGGTTACTCAGCATACTTGCAGTGTCACTGATATTTAACTTTAATGCAGCAGACCCAGTGGTTGCATAACCTGTCAACAATCCACTCACATTAGCTTTGGTACTAATTACTGATGTATCCACTTTCCAATCTGAAACATCAGCAGAACCATTAAAACCTGTACCTGCTATACCATATGAAGCACTTAACCCTTTTAAATTTGAACCCAATGCAATACCACTAATGGTGCTATTTGCCAAATCACCATTCTCAATTTTAGTAGATAACCGTCTGAAGTTGGACAACATATTTGCGGTATCGGTAATCTTGAGCCGGTTACTCAGCATAACAGCAGTATCGCTTAATTTAAGTCTGCTACTTAGCAATCCTTCCGCATCAGCAATATTAACTTTTAAATCAAGTGCGCTCTGTACAGCTTTACTTACTGGTTTATTTAAATCTGATGTATTATCTACTGCATCTATTCCCAAATTAACTTTGGCATTTAAAACAGTAGAAGCACCAGTACCACCATTAATAATTTTAATAATTCCATTTACGTTTTCGGAATTACCTTTAATATCGCCCGTCACTTTTGCACCACTAACCGATTCTATTTTTATATCCGTAATACTATAATTAGCAACCTTAGATGTCACTATTGCGCTATCTGCAATTTTTGCTGAAGTAACTTTATTATTCCCAATGATTGGATTAGGATAACTACCAGATAAATCACCACCTGCTGTACCAACAGGATTTGCAGTGCCTGCAGAAACCGCATTCAATGCATAGGGTACACTTAACAATTGTGTTGACCCCAGATTAATATAATTGTTTGTTGCCGTTGGATCAATTTCAACTTCCATAAATTTATCCCCTTGCATCCAGGTTACATTGCCCAATGATCCAATTGAACTCATAAAGCCAGGACTTCCCACTTGAATGGCAAAAAGCCCCCAGGAATTGGTTTTTACAGACCTGGTTTCTGAAAACTGAACCGGCCCCTGTGATGATCCTGTTCTGATATTAACCCTTAAATAGATTGTCTGATTCTGTAATGGATTACCGGCAGCATTTCTTGCAACGCCCTGGTAATTGATTAAAACAGGTGCCTGAGAAAATAAGTTTGTGGTTAAAAACAAAAACAGAACAAAACTGAACCCAAAGAATGCCTTTTTATTTAACATGCTGTTTGATTGATATTTTCTTTTAAAACTTACTTGATTTTCAAAACTTTGAATGTGCCTTTCTTAACAACAGAATTGCCTACCCCATTTAGCTGCTGAATAACAATTATATAAGCTCCCTGAGCCAGCTTACTGAAATCCCATCTCTCTGTTCTACCCAAACCAAAGTGATAATAAACTATTTCCTTAACTAACTTTCCCTGAATGTCAAAAATTTCAATCTTAATCTTTCCTGAATTGGTATGCATCAAATTAATCTCCAGAATATCCCTAAATGGATTAGGATAGATTTTAATTTCATCAGGTAGAAATCCGGGGAATGCATTATAAATGGATGCAAAAGAAGTAAAAGATTGAAGAACACCACTTGTTACAACAAGGCTCCCAGCTGATTGTGTTACTATTGATGCTGATTCTCCCAGGCTTAATTCAAACTGGTAATTACCTTGACCTGCGCTGTATTGCCCTGCTACATTAATAGTAGATGGATAGATGGACTGGGCTTCTGCTTTATCCTGAAAAAAGCAGACTAAAAAACTAATGGAAGTAATTTTTTCAATGAAACATTGTGTTTAAACAATAAAAAAATGCAAACACAATGAAGTCTGTTTAAAACTTAAATTGCCCGCAATGCGGGCAATTTAGTATGATATTTCACATAAGAA
>NZ_KI866530.1:1240394-1249876 GCF_000511175.1 Sediminibacterium salmoneum NBRC 103935
CCTATCCCCTGTGTGCCTTGCCTCCCACGACTGATATTTCACATAAGAAAAGTGATATATTTTGTAGTTCTAGAACTACATTTTTTTTGCGTCTTCAAGAAACTTAGCTAATCCAATATCAGTTAATGGATGTTTCAAAAGTCCCACGATAGAATCCAATGGGCAAGTACAAATATCTGCGCCTAATTCTGCTGCTTTTATTATATGCAATGGACTTCTGATTGAAGCTGCTAAGATTTCTGTTTTGTACTGCTGCACATCAAAAATATGTCTCAACTGACCAATTAATTCCATTCCATCCCAGCCACTGTCATCAACACGTCCTATAAAAGGAGACACATAAGTTGCTCCGGCTTTAGCAGCCAGAATTGCCTGACCTGCTGAAAAAATCAGGGTACAGTTGGTACGGATACCATTATCTGTAAACCATTTAATTGCCTTAATACCATCTTTAATAACAGGAACTTTCACAACAATATTCGGATGAATGGCTGCCAGTTTTTTCCCTTCTTCTACCATAGTTGCAAAATCAGTAGAAAGTACTTCTGCACTCACATCCCCATCTACCAATTCACAGATGGTCTTGTAATGCTGCGCAATGGCTTCTTCGCCTTTTACGCCTTCTTTTGCCATCAGGGAAGGATTGGTGGTTACGCCATCCAGAATCCCTAAATCGTTGGCTTCTTTAATTTGAGCAAGGTTACCTGTGTCGATGAAAAACTTCATAAAAGTGGAGTTAAAAATATGGCAGGCTACTCGCATCGCACCGCTACAACCGCTTATCCTTGCTGCATTCCTGCCCTGGGGAGGTTCAGCAGGAGCTGGTCGTGCAAGACCTGCCACGGCGCAAAAGTAAGGATTGATTGCTTACCTTTGAAAAAAAATTATTTATGGGTGTAGCAGATCAGTTAGCACAACTAAAAGCCGAAAAAGCTGCGGCTAATTTAAAAGAAGGGCAGGCATTTTTAGCAGCCAATAAAGAGAAGGAAGGTATTGTAGAATTACCCAGTGGATTGCAATATGAAATCATCACACAGGGCACAGGACCTAAACCTTCTGCAAGTAACGAAGTAACCTGTCACTATCATGGTACATTAATTAACGGAACCATTTTCGATAGTTCTGTACAGAGAGGGCGTCCTGCATCCTTTCCGCTTAATATGGTAATTAAAGGCTGGACCGAGGGATTACAACTGATGCCAACTGGAAGCAAGTGGCGTTTTTTCATCCCTCCGCATTTAGGATATGGTGAACGTCAGGTTAGTGCTCAGATTGGGCCGAACAGCACATTAATTTTTGAAGTAGAATTAATTAGTTTTATCTAAAATTTTATTGAAACTCGCTGAGCTCCAACCAGCGGGTTTCTTTTTGTTCCAGCTCTTTTTCTATTTGCAACAGTCGCTCGCCCATTTTTTGCATGTCGGCGTAATCGGCATTACCTGCGCTCATTTTAGCTGTAATTTCATCTTTCTCCTTTTCCAATAAAGGCATTTCTTTTTCCAATGTTTCCAGTTCTCTTTTCTCTTTATAACTTAAAACCTTCTTAACCGGAGAAGCAGTTGTAGTTGTTTGCTTTGTTACAATCTCTTCGGTGCTTGCGCCTTTTCTTTTATTAGTTTCCAGATCGTCCCATTTCTGATCTTTCTTTTCATTTTCCTTTAACCAAAGTCTGTATTGAGTATAGTTACCGGGGAAGTCTCTTACTTCCGCATTGCCTTCAAATACAAACAAGTGGTCTACCAGTCTATCCATGAAATAACGGTCATGGGACACGATCAAAATACAACCCGGATAGTCTATCAGAAAATTTTCAAGCACAGCCAGTGTGGGCAAATCCAGGTCATTGGTTGGTTCATCCAGAATTAGGAAGTTGGGATTGCGAAATAAAACAACCAGCAATTGCAGGCGTTTCTTTTCTCCTCCACTCAAAGAATTTAAAAAAGTGTATTGCTTATCCGGAGTAAATAAGAACAACTCCAGAAACTGGGCTGCACTTAAGGTTGTGCCGTCTGCCAATGGAAAATTCTCTGCAAAACTTTTCACATATTCAATCACCCTTACATTCTCTTTAAATACCAGCCCCTGCTGCGAAAAGTTGCCGAATACTACTGTATCTCCAATATTGATTTTACCACTGTCTACGGGTTCTATTCCCTGTAGAATATTCAAAAAAGTAGACTTACCAACTCCATTTTTCCCTACAATACCAATTCTTTCACCCTTGCTGAACTGATAATCAAATCCTTTCAAAATGGGCAAATCACCATAACTCTTATACACTTTCTTCAACTCAACTACTTTCCCTCCCAGCCTGCTCATTTTAACCTGCAACTGCAGTTGGGCATCTTCAATCTTTTGCTTGGCCTTGGCTTCTACTTCATAAAAATTATCCTGCCTGCTTTTACTTTTGGTAGTTCTGGCCTTGGGTTGCTTACGCATCCATTCCAGTTCTTTTCTATAGGTATTTCTTGCTTTATCAATACTTGCCTGTTCACTTTCAATACGAGCCGCTTTCTGTTCCATGTATTGCTCGTAATCACCTTTGTAAACGTATAGATTTTCCCTTTCCAGTTCCCAGATTTCTTCACAGGTTGCATCCAGAAAATAACGATCGTGACTTACCAATAGTAATGTTACTTTTTCCTGTGAGAGATAATGTTCCAGCCACTCAATCATTTCCACATCCAGGTGATTCGTAGGTTCATCCATTATCAATAAAGTATGCTGATGAGCAAAACCAATATCAATCAGGGTTTTCGCCAGGGCCACTCTTTTTCTTTGACCTCCGCTAAGGTCTTTTACCGGGTTGGTAAGGTGGTGAATATTCAGTTTTTCCAGAATTTGCTTCACTTTGGCTTCAAAATCCCAGGCACTTAAATTGTCCATAGCTTCAATGCCTTCCGTTATGCCAATGGCATCTTCCGCTTCTATGGCAGCTTCGTATTTTTTAATGGCATTAATAACAGGATGATTCAAATGGAATATATTTTCAAGCACCGACCAGGATTCTTCAAACTGGGGATCCTGCTCAAACAAAGCAACGGTTACATCCTTGTGAATCCATACTTTTCCTGCATCCGGGGTTTCCAGACCAGCCAGAATACGTAACAAAGTAGACTTACCTATCCCGTTCCTGGCTATAAGGGCTATTTTATCACCTTCGTTAATATGAAAAGAAATATTCTTGAAAAGGGGGTTTATACCGTAGCTTTTGGTTAAACCTTCAACTGAAACATAATGCATCTTGCAAAACTAAGTATCTTAGACGCTAATTCCGAGAAACACTGAACCTAGTTTAAAAAGAAATGATCAAAACCCATTTAAGGAACTTAAGTATAAGAAACAAGCTTTTTCTTTCCCATTTCCTAATATTACTGATAACACTATTAATCATTGTGATATCAGTTAAAGTAAATGACAAAAGACTGATCATTCACCAGATGATTGGCCAACTGGATAAAATCAGGACCTATATAGGGAAGCAGGCAGCTGCCAGGCAGATTTTTTTAACTACTGATCGGTTTTCGGAAAGTTTTTACGTTACAGGCTCTTCCACTGCTGTATACCAATATCAACAACTGGTTAAGCAAATAGACAGTAGCTTGATTGCAATTAATGAAAACAAAATTGCTACCCAACCACATATTGCTGAAAAACTGCTATCCATTACCAGAAATATACATGCACAGGAAGTGTTTTTTGAGAGAATGGTCGACTCAGTAAAACAATTGGGAATTGGTGAACAGGGTTTAATGGGTGCATTATTAAAACACAAAAAAGAGCTTAAAGATAACAGACTGATATCCGAGACCGATCTAAACAGTCTGGAACAACTTTCAAGTGACTATTTCAATAAGAAAAGCCAGTCGGCTGCCATATCTTTTGACTCTCTGGCACGCAAACTCATTTATGTGTATGAGAACAATCCTACAGCTGAAATTATTCTGGATGAGTATCGGAAAACATTTGTAAGAATTGTGAAACTGGAGAGAAGCATTGGAGGCTCCGATGAAGATGGCCTGCAAAATGAACTAATTAAACAGAGCAAAAGCAATGACGAGCAAATTGATGCTGCCTTACAGTCTATAAACCGGTTATATGAAGAAGATCTGGGCCGGATTGAATTGATTTTTTATGGATTAATCGGTGTAACACTTATTGCAGGGCTATTGCTGAGCTATCTGATATCAATGGAAATAACACGTCCACTAATTGAACTGAATAAGGCAACCAAAGAAGTAGTGGCAACTAAATTCAAAGATGATATTAATCCGGATTTTATAGACGAAATGCGAATGGATGAGATTGGTCAGCTGGCAATTAATTTTAACCTGGCTATCCGAAAAATAAGAAGGTCTATCAAAATCATTCAGGATAAATCGGAAAGCTTGCAGGCTAAAAATCAGCAATTGCTGGAAAATGAAGAAACACTGAAAATGATCAGTGCGCAGAAAGACAAATTCTTGTCGATTATTTCACATGATATGAGGGCCCCGCTAAGCAGTATTATTAGTTTCCTGGACTATTATAAAGACAACTTTAAAAATTTCAGCGAAGCGGAAATTGAATTTGTATCCAGTAATTTAAATACCCATGTAAAGAAAGTGGTTGAGATGCTGGATGGATTGTTAATGTGGTCAAGGTCGCAAACCGGCGAAATTCAAATGAATCTTCAGCCAATTGATCTGGCTCAGATAATAACAGATACCATCTCTATACTAAACCAAAGTGCCGTAAATAAAAAAATCAGAATCAGACCTTATATTCATAGTCAGCTGATCTGGGCAGATAAAAATATGACTGCCTTTATTATTAGAAATATCATCAGCAATGCAATTAAATTTACAAATGAAGGAGGCATCATTGACATCAATACAAAACGAAACAAATACAATGCATTCGTGATTATTAAAGATTCCGGAGTTGGCATGTCTCCGGATGCCTTATCCAGATTGTTCCAGGACAATGTTAGCTACTCTACATTTGGCACTGCTAATGAAAAGGGAATTGGTTTAGGGCTTGTATTGTGTAAGGATTTCATGAATAAAATGAACGGCAATATTGAAATTGAAAGCTTGCAGGGAGAAGGCACTACAGTGAATTTATTATTCCCCTTAGTTGGAAGAGGCGACTCATGATGCACTACTACTACATATTGAACAAACCTTGTAATATGGTTTCTCAATTTAAAAGCAGTCATGAAGTTCCTCTATTGGGAAACCTGCATTTCAATTTTCCGGAAGGGACACATGCCATCGGAAGACTGGACCAGCATTCGGAAGGACTTTTGCTTTTAACTACCAATAAAAAAGTAACCAGACTTTTATTTCAGGGTGAATCACCTCATTTTAGAGAATACCATGTATTAGTTAATAGCAGGGTAAATCAGGATCAATTAAATCAGTTAAGCCAGGGAGTGCAAATCAGAACCGGGAACGAGATGTTTTATACAACCCGGCCCTGTAAAGTTAGCCTGGTTGACCCCCCCGCAATTCAGTTTAATAGTGATTATAATCCTTCTGAAAGGGTACCGCATACATGGATCAGCATTAGTCTTACAGAGGGCAAGTATCACCAGGTAAGAAAAATGCTTACAGCTGTTGGCTTAAAATGCAAAAGATTGGTTAGAATCCGGATTGAAAACCTGCAATTAGGCAATCTGGCACCCGGTTGCATAAAGGAACTAACTGAAGAAGAATTCTTTACAGGACTCAAAATCAGTAATTATTAGATACAGGAGATAAGCCCTGCTCCCTCCCCTAATCAACGAACTATTTCGTATTTTTATGGTTTATATACCATGAAGCAATTCACGATACCCAATATATACCGCAGCCACTTTATCAGCCGAATCAAGGAAAACAGGAAAGCAGCCGATAAACTGAAAAAAGATTTCAGCCCCACTTTGGTGAAACTGGGACCGGTCAATATTTTTCTGGCAAGGCATTTTGGCTTCTGCTATGGGGTTGAAAATGCCATTGAAATTGCCTTTAATACCATAGATCAAAACCCAGGGAAAAGAATTTTTCTATTAAGCGAAATGATTCACAATCCTCAGGTGAACAGGGATTTAATGGAGCGCGGAGTACAATTTCTTCAGGACACTTATGGCAAACAAATCATACCATTTGATTCTTTACAGCCCGATGATGTAGTTATCATACCTGCTTTCGGTACTACGCTGGAAATAGAAGCATTGTTAAAAGCAAAGGGCATTGCCATTGAAAAATACAATACTACCTGCCCATTCGTAGAAAAAGTATGGAACAGGAGTGAACAAATTGCGGCCAAAGGATATAGCATCGTGGTTCATGGAAAACCCAAGCACGAAGAAACAAGGGCAACTTTTTCACATGCATCTGCCAATACTCCTACTGTAATTGTGAACGATATGGCCGAGACCATTGAATTGGCCAAATTCATGACGGGAGAAAATAAACCCGAAGATTTCTATACGGTATTTAAAGGTAAATATTCAGAAGGATTCAATGTAGAGAAAGACTTGCAGAAAATTGGAGTAGTTAACCAGACTACCCAGCTGGCTACTGACACACAAGCCATTTCCGATTATTTGAAATCTGTGCTTATACAGCACTATCAATTAACCAGCGAAACAATTGCCAATCACTTTGCAGATACTCGAGACACTTTGTGTTATGCCACTAACGATAATCAATCTGCCGTAAAAGGAATGCTGGACACAGAAGCGGATCTGGCCATCGTAATTGGGGGTCACAATAGCAGTAATAGTTCTCATCTGGTAGAACTTTGTGAAGCCAGGTATCCTACTTACTTTATTGATGGTCCTGACAAATTGATTGATAAGGAAAATATCCTTCACTGTAATTGGCAAACAAAAGAATTTACCCAAATTGCAAATTATCTTCCCAAAAAGGAAACCATCAATATTGTAATGACCAGCGGAGCAAGCTGCCCTGATGCAGTAGTGGAAGAAGTAATCAGAAAGCTGGGAATATTTTACGGCGTTGAACTAAATGACGCAGAAGATTAGTTTACAAAATTCCACCAAATACCAATTCGGTTCCAAACCCCTTGTGCGGGATATTGATCGGAAAGCAGATTTACTTTTGAAAACAAGGTGTTCAGGTTTTCAAAACGGATAAATCCTTTAAAGCTTTTAATTCTGAAATGAAGAAAAGCATGCATGTCGGGCCTGTTATTAAAAGTCTGGCTGTTCTGATAGAAAAACTGGCCCAGCAGCGGACTATAGCCATCCGCTTTGAATGGAGTATTATACCTGATTTCTAAACCGGTAGACAAGAATAAATTGGTATAGAAGTTACCTTCAAAGGCCAATCTGTTTCTGGTAATGATTAAAGGCAAATTAACGGGTGCAGTGCCTACCGTTTTTTGTGCATGAATTTCCGTATACCAATTCAGATGACGGGTCAGTTTAAATTTCTTGAAAATGCCCAGCTTTACAACGTTAAAAAGGGTTGCTTCCTGTTTGGCTGCAAAAAAACTATCAAAGTAAAGGTAATTGCTTACCAAACTGTATTCTGCAGAGACACTGAATGCTTTTGCCGGATTATCGTAAACACCAAAAAACTTTACAATATTCTCTTTATTAAAGCCTGTTCTGTTTTGAACCGGAAAAGTACTCTGTGCATTAAAAATAAACGACGGGGTACGATTCACATTGTGAAACCCAATATTCAGATAACCAATTTTCTTTCCCAGTAATCTTTTCATACTTACTAAAGCACTGTAATCTCCGGCATTATACCCATTCAGGTATAACTCCCCTTTTGCTTCCAGATCCCAAACCTGATTCTTGGTTCTGTTTCGGTATTCACCAATGGCGTATATATTGTTAAGCTTTACTGAATTGAGTGTGTCAAAATTTCCACTGATCTGCTGAAGTGCAATTGCTGCTTTTAAAAACTGACTTTGATTGGATTTATCAGGAAAACTGATTAAGGCAAATTCATTAGTGAGAATTTTCCAGCTATCCTTGAACTGAAAATTCTGACCATTTCGGGTTATGTAATTAAAATAATTAAGATATCGCAAGGAATCCACATTATTGTCAAAAAACTGACCCAGTTGTTGTTGATATTTTAAAGTATGCTCAATTCTAAAGCGGGGATAGAAAATTTTGTAGGTGGCTGAATCGGTTACCAGTGAATCTTTTTTACCCAGGTCGTAATGATGACGAATCAACAGCATATTATCCCTTTGTAAATGTCCGGTGCTAACATTGGTGTTAAATGGATTTCTGATGGCAGCTCCGGACCTCCCTAATCTTGTCTCCAATTCAAAAGGGTCATTCAGTGCCAGACTATCCAGTTTTTTAACATCAACCAGACCTCCGTTTTCAGAAACAGAAGACTTATTGGAAATGTAGAGAAAGAAAATTTCGTATTGTCTGTTATTAGACTGATAATGAGAAGTAAATCTAAAGTTATTGTGACTGGCATTCTGGTTTTTAAGAGCACCCGGGGAATTGCTAAACCTGTATTCAAATCCAAAATTAAAATTCGACTTCCGGTTCTGTGTATGCTTTAAATCTATCAGTTGTTCTGCTTTAGCTCCCAATAAATAACCCAGTTCTGTATAGGGTCTGGTAGTCTGATAAAACCTTGTATTCTCTAAGGTAAACTTATAAATATCAAATGCGTGAAAACCAGCATCAAAACCCGTTTTCATTAAAGGATTGAACAACATAGACCTGGCAGCTGTTCCAAAATTACCCAAATGATAATGGGTAAATGGCATAGGAAACCGGGTAGTAAAATCATTGATGGAAGAATCTAATGCGCGATTTCGGGTTGAATCGAATGATTTATAAAAAATGGTAATTGAGTCTGCGTATAAGTCTCTTTTCTGCAAAGAATCCATTTTAGATTTCCGGGTCCCCATTTGCTGCATCATATTTCCGGCAGCTGGAAATGAACCCATACCTGGCCTGAATCCCTGTGCCCATCCCCATTCTGCATCCGTAATTACGAATAGCAGCATTAGTAATCCAAGAATGGTTCTGCGCTTCATCATGCAAAATGAGTAATAACTTATAAACTACGGATCAATTCCTTGAACAATAAAGTAAGTTTCGGCTCTGCTGCTGTTGCTGCTTCCAACACTTCCTCATGCGTAATTACATTTTCCTCTTCTCTGATACCTAAATCGGTTATTACACTGGTAGCAAAAACTTTCATACCACAATGCACGGCAACTATATTTTCCTGAACCGTACTCATTCCCACAGCATCACCACCCAAAGTATGTATCATTTTATACTCTGCTCTGGTTTCAAAAGTGGGTCCGGTTACGCCTGTGTATACTCCTTTTTTCAACTCAATCTGGTTCTGAGCAGCTATTTGCATTGCTTTTGCAATTAGTTCCTTGCTGTAAGGCTCACTCATATCAGGGAATCTTGTACCCAGTTCCTCTTCGTTTTTACCTAATAACGGATTCACCACAAACAGGCTGATATGATCGGTAATTACCATTAAATCACC
>NZ_KI866530.1:1250464-1300423 GCF_000511175.1 Sediminibacterium salmoneum NBRC 103935
TACCCTTACCGGAAAAGTAACCTGGTGAGGCGTATACCCTTCATAAAAATGGAACCTGCCGCTCATCACCCATACTTTTTTGCCGCTCAGTTCTCCAAACAATAAACTTCCCCCATGCCCTTCCACTGTACTTACCGGGAAATGGGGTATCTCTGAATAGGGAATAGAAACTTCCACCTTAATCTCCTTGGCCAGATTTCCTAAACCGCTACCTAAAACAATTCCAATATTGGCCTCCTGATTGGCCTTTGAACCTATAAAAGCTGCAGCTTCTTTCAGTTGATTCATTAAAACAGACATAATAAGAAATTAGGGGACAAATATACGCTGATAAAAAATAAGGCCATCAACGGAAAGTTGATGGCCTCTGATAAGGTATGTAATTTAAGACTAGCTTAAACGTTTTACATTTACTGCATTCAAACCTTTTCTTCCTTCCTGCACATCAAAGATAACTTTATCGTTAGCTTCAATCTGGTCGATTAAACCATTTGCATGTACAAAAGTTTCTTTGTTGGAATCATCATGCTTAATAAAACCAAAACCTTTTTCTTCGTTAAAGAACTTTACAGTTCCTTGAATTTGTGTGTCCATTGTAAAAATTGTAAATAAATAATACTGCAAAGGTACACTTAAATACCTGCCCTGCCTAAACTTAATTGTTAAAGTCTTAAATTAGGCTGAATACTACTGATTTGCCTTAATCCTACCAATTCATCGTGTCTTCCGCCAAAAGGGCGATAATACACAAGAATAGTATAGCTATTCTCCGTTTCCCAGTAATTCCCTTCAGTAAAATCATAGGAAGCTATTGGCTGCTGGCTGTTACCCTCTTTAACAACATACTGATAACTGTAAAATCCTTGTTTTAAAGTTAACCGCTTGTAATAGACCATTTTACGCTCATCAAATTCCATCAGCGAACTATCACTTAATTGATTTCCGGTAAAATCTCCCATTAAATACACCGGTTGTTTAAGAGGCTGACGATTATCGGTAGCCAATGTAAATTCCACTTCTGCATAATCAGACTGCCACCAGGGATTGATGGACTCGGTAGTAGAAATTTCAAAAAATCCATTTAAGTCTCTGTACCATAAATATCGAACCCCTGTTCTGATTGCATCTGTTTTAGCATAAACAGTTACCGGGATATTGGTTCTGCTGATTCTTTCAATGCGATCACTTTCGAATCTTAAACTTCTTAAATCAATCCAGCGATACTCTTTGCCTGCCGCAAATAAACAATCCTGCTCGGCATTGTATTCAAGTATATTACCCCTAATAAAGGAAGGAACTAATTTCTGTGATGCATTGTCCCATCTCCCATTTTGTAAAATGGTGGTTTGTATCTGCTGAGGTTGAATGGCCTGAAGGGTTGAAGTATTAATCGACAATTGAATCTTCTGATGCGTTCTGTGCTGCATTGCATTGAATGGTTGTTGCATTTGGGCTGCAATTCCTACTTTATTATCAACCACATAAAATCGTTTGGTAAACAATAATTTAGCGGTATCTGCATCCTGAAAAACCTTTAAGATATAATTGCCGCTTCTGGTTGGAACACTGGAACGTTCCGGTAAATTAACCTGATAGTGTACATACTGTACCTGCGATATAGAAGATATACGGTACTGACTGATTCTGTTTTGCTGAAACCCTCTGATATAATCAAATGGACTCCATTGTGCTTCTGACCAATCTGCATTGCACAATTGAAAAGTATAAAAATAATTCTTGGGATAATTGCCCAGATCATCAAAATGTAGTTCCAATTGATCTACTGAATTCAATTGAATAATGGGTAGTCCCAGCTGATTATTCGCAGGAAACAATTTCGGGGTTTTGATATTGGGATGATAAATATGGTCCGGTTTAAGCTGAGCCATCACAGAACTGCTTAATAAACCCAGTAGCATTGTGTATAACAGTTTCATCATAGATTAAACTTACTGAAACAAATGTATTATTAGTAGCTTTGATTACTTCAAAAATTATACCGTTTGAATTTTCCAGCATATATCGCTCAGAAATTAGCTGCCAATCAAAAGCAAACTTTTTCTCGCTTCATCATCCGGTTGTCTGTAGGGGCTACTGCTGTGGGTGTGGCGGCCATGATTATCACGGTTTGTTTTGTAAATGGATTTCAACAGACTGTTGCACAAAAAGTTTTTAACTTCTGGGGACATATACGGGTACAACATTTTGAACCTGACAAATCTTTAATGGCAGAAGAATTGCCCATCAGCCGGAACAGGCAAATCGAAACATTGCTGAGCCAACAGGAGGGTGTAGTTATACAACAGGCTTTTGCTACCAAATCGGCGGTATTATCACACAAAAAAATATTGAGGGGATTTTGTTAAAAGGAATTGAATCAACCTATGACAGTAGTTTAATCAAGCCTTTTATAACTGAGGGAAATTGGCTGGGTTTTAAAGATAGCCTCTACAGCAGAGAAATCATTGTTTCTGAACAAATTGCCCGATTGCTGAATATTCGGCTGCACGATACTGTTACGCTGTATTTTGTAGGCAATGAGTCTACCCAGACCACTTACCGGAAATTAAAAGTGACGGGGCTATACAAAACAGGTATTGAAGAATACGATAAGCTCTTCATGCTTACAGATTTACGTTTGATTGCCAGACTCAATCAGTGGGAGCCTGATCAGATAGGGGGATATGAAATTTTTGTAAAGGAGGGGTTTAATCCGGATTCTGTAAACCAGGTTTTACTAAATGATTTACCCACTGAATGGATGAGCAGAACGGTTGCTTCTATCTATCCGAATATATTTGACTGGCTGCATATTCAGAATATGAACAGGAATGTCATTTTCATTATCATGGCCATAGTAGCCATCATCAACCTGGTTACTTGTCTGCTGATTCTGATATTAGAGCGAACCCCCATGATTGGTATTCTGAAAGCATTAGGGGCCAGAGACAGACAGGTCATTCAGATTTTTCTGCACCATGCCGGTACTATTGCATTTAAAGGAGTTATCTGGGGTTTTCTTGTAGGATTAGGTCTGGTACTACTTCAACAAGCTACAGGGTTTATACAATTAGACGAATCTGCTTACTATGTAAAAAAAGCACCTGTATCAATCATCTGGTGGCAAATTGCCCTGGTTTGTATTGCTACCTGGCTTTTGTCTTTTTCTATTTTGCTGCTTCCTGCATTGCTGGTAAAAAAAATCAAACCTATTCAGGCCATCCAGTTCAGATAAATATCAGCTGGGTTTTAGAAGATGTGAGAGTAAAATGCCCCCCGCCACTGCTGCATTCAGCGATTCTGCTCCCCCTATTCTGGGTATGCTAACCGGTAAACTTATCAATGGCAGCAAAGCTTCGCTAATTCCATTGGATTCATTCCCTATCAACAGCACCCCCTCTTTTAGTGCGGGTTGCTGATATATGGAATTCCCATTCAGCAAAGCTCCGAGTACCGGAAGGTCAGTTTGATTCAGGTATTGAAGCAGTGGTGTATAACCAACCGCTACCCTGGCAAAGCTTCCCATGGTACTTTGTATTACTTTGGGGTTGAAGAATTCTACTGAATCCTCCGAGGCAACAATTTGCTGAATGCCAAACCAGTCAGCTATCCTGATTAGCGTGCCCATATTACCCGGATCTTTAATTCCATCCAGGGCCAGTATCCATTTACCTTTCACCGGCGGTTGAACCTCCATAACCGGTTGCGCTGCAATGGCCAGCACTTTGTTGGGTGTTTGCAGTGCGCTTACTTGTTGTAAAGCCGATTCACTGATTCTTACAATAGGAGCTTTGTGCATTTTGGGGTGCTCCCAATTGTCCAATGCATAAATTTTCTGAACCTGTATGGAACTGTTCAAAAGCTCGTCTACCCCTTTTACTCCTTCTACAATAAACAAGTTTAAAGCGTCCCTTTGTTTTTTATGGAACAAACTTTGAATATATTTGGCTTCATTCTTGCTTAACATTGTCTATGCATTTTAAGGTAAATACCCGATTCAACGGCGCAATTGTATTCATTTTCACCATATTGTTCCTGGTATCCTGTGCTGAACAAAAAAGAACCTGGGTTAGAAATTATCCAAAAGACCGGCCCTTTGTTTATAACAATCAGATAAACCTGAATGGCAATTTTACCAAAGATGAGAAAAAACGCTTATTAACCAACTTGCAAAATTACTGGGACGACAGTTTAAAAGTACCCAAGCAACAACAATTTGGATTGTTTTATAAAATTAAGAATCCGGCTGTTTTCGACAGCAGTAATATTCTCCGTTCGGCCCTTTTCATGAATTCTTACCTGAATGCTCAGGGATATTACTATGCTGAACTAACCAATTCCTACACCATCGACACGGTAAAAGACCAGATAAGAACCAGTGTGTTTATGAATATTGATGCAGGAAAAAATATCAGCATCGACGAAGTCAACATTGAAATGAATGACTCCTCCTTGCAGCGTCTGGCCAGTTCAGAAAGCAGCAAGAGTCTGCTAAAAAAGAACAAACCTTATTCCAAAGAAATCATCAGTAACGAATTAGACAGACTGGTAGGACTTTTCAGAAAAAGTGGTTATTATAAAATAACCCGAGAAGATGTTTACGCTTATGTAGATTCCAATAACACCAAACTGTACTCCTTAACCACCGACCCTTTTGAGCAGGCAAAGCTTTTATCAGAAATAGCCAAAGCAAAAAAAGAAAATCCAAACTGGGATATAACCATCAAACAAAGAGAACTGGAAGACAGTTCCCGTTTAATTAAATACCATATTGGCAATCTGCACTATTATCCTGAGACGAAAATTTCTGATGTGCCCGATAGTTTGTTAAAAGACAAATCGTTTTTTGAGAAGAAAATTCCCAATGGAACTATCCGATACAAAAAGGGTTTGTTCAATTACAGGCCAATGAAAGAAGATACCTATTTTTCAAAGGGAGATGTTTACAACGAACAACGTTTTTTTAAAACTGCCAATGCACTGGGACAATTGCCTGCCTGGCAAAACGTAGATATCCGACCAGAAATCAGGGATAAGGATACGCTGGACATGTATTTCTTTATGACACCAGCTGTAAAGCAAAGTTTTACAGTAGACCTGGAAGCCAGTAGAAATATTGCCGACATTGGTGTTACCAATCTGCTGGGTATTACAACGAACTTCTCGTATAATAACAGAAATGTCTGGAAAAATGCTATCCAATCGGTGGCAACCATCAGAACGGGAGTTGAATTGAACATTTTAAACAGCAGTAACCAGCCGGACCAGCTGTTTCAGACCTTTCTTTTTAATGTTGGCCATACCTATATATTCCCTGGAATCATTCAACCCTTTAAACCCTGGAAGGGATTGGACCTGCTGGATAACAAAAGAACCCTGTGGTCGGTAAATCTGGGTTATGTAGACAGAAGAAACTTTTACAATATCAGAAATTTCACTACCAGCTATGGATTTGAATGGAAGAAAGGAAACAGTTCATTTTTATACAAACCAATCAATGTTGAATTATACTCTATAGAAAAGCTGGATTCACTGGATCAGCTGATTATTAAAAACCCATTTCTGAAAGCTTCTTTTAATGAAGGAAGTATTGTGAGCCAGAGTTTTTCTTTTGTAAAAACAACAAAGGGAAGCAGAAACCCGGCCAAGGATAAATTTTACCGGATTGCAGTTGAAGAAGCCGGTGGCCTCTTTGGATTTATTCCAGGATTGAAGGGAAATATATACCGCTATTTAAAACTGGAAACAGAATACAAACAGTCTGTAAAATTTCCTAAATCTGAATTGGCCTACAGGGCTTTTGCAGGTATGGGATATAACTATGGCGGTGATACCATAATTGGCCCTACTCTCCCATTCTACAAACAATTTTCTGCAGGTGGCCCCAACAGCATGCGTGCCTGGAGATTGAGACAATTGGGTCTGGGCAGCTCCAATCAAAGTGAATTAGACACGGCTGCCAATGCTTTTAGAGATCGTTTTGGAGATATGCAGCTGGAATTTAATGTAGAGTATCGTTTTCAATTGGCCAGTATCGGAAGTTTTAAAATAGGGTCTGCACTGTATGCAGATATTGGAAACGTATGGAATATTAAACGTGCTGCATCAACCGATATTGATACCCGTTTTTCACTTGGTAATTTTACAAGGGATATGGCAATCGGCATTGGTACAGGCCTCCGATTCGACATGTCTTATTTCCTAATTCGATTAGACTTTGCCTATAAATTAAAGGACCCGTTACGTGCTGCAAACAATGGATGGATGAGTATTAAAGACTTTACCTGGAACGATACCAGGCCCAATGGCATTAAGGTTCCCAACTTTGCATTACAGCTTGGAATAGGGCTTCCTTTCTAAGCTTTCAATTGTTCAATTTTTGTTTCGAAGGATTCCATACTTTCTGCATCTGCTACCTGAAAATGGCCAATCCTTGTTCTTCTGAGTGAACTCATATACGCCCCTACTCCCAATGCTTTTCCGAAATCATGGGCCAGACTTCTGATATAGGTTCCCGTTGAACAAACTACTCTGAAATAAACTACAGGCATTTCTATTCTTTCAATCTCAAATGCATGGATGGTAACCGGTCTTGGTTCCAGCACCACATCTAATCCCTTTCTTGCAGCTAAATAAACTGGCTTGCCCTCTTGCTTAATGGCCGAATGAATGGGAGGAACCTGCATAATCAGTCCGGTAAATTCCTGCGTAGCAGATTTTATTTGAGATTCAGTCAGGTGGTCGGTATTACAAAAATTAACTGGCTCTGATTCTAAATCATAAGTAGGTGTTGTAGCCCCCAAAGTAAAAGTACCGGTGTATTCTTTTTCCATCCCCATGTACTCATTGATCTTTTTGGTAAATTTTCCGGTACAAACAATTAAGAGACCGGTTGCCAATGGGTCAAGGGTTCCGGCATGTCCCACTTTTACAATACGGGTAATATTTCTGATTTTTCTGACAACATCAAATGAAGTCCAGTGAACGGGTTTATCAATCAATATGGCCTGTCCTTCTAAATAGGGCTGCAATGCGGGATGAATTTCTTTCTGCTTCATTTTACTTTAGTTCTCTCCAAATAGAATCCCTGAGAGGATTGGCTGCAAAGGAACTGTTTTTATAAGGAATAGCAAAAGACTCCGCATGTTTAATTCTGTCATCCGTTGCAGGGTGTGTAGAAAGGAAACTAAGAACAGTAGGCATTTCGGGTGCATTATCTTTTAAGGTCTGCATCAATTGTTTCATCGCCAGTGGATTTATTTTATTCTTCACCAGCACTTTCATACCCACTTCATCTGCATTTTCTTCCATACTTCTGGAAAATTGCATCGACCTCAATCCTTCTGCATTTTCTACCAAAATGGATAAGATTCCGGAAACATCATTGAAAATAACAGATATCATTAAACCTGTTGCCGCAGAACGCAGGACCGATCGCAAACTATGCCGCTCTGTAATATGAGCCGCTTCATGTCCGAGCAAGGCTGCCAGTTCATCTGGCGATTGCATAGTCCGTAATATGCCGGTATATATCACTATATTCCCTCCTGGTATGGCATAGGCATTCACCTCCTGGTTTTTTACCACCGTAATTTTAATAGGATAGATTTTGCTTAATTCCAGTGAGTTGGCAAATGACTGAATCAGGGCTGTTTTACTTTTATCTACGCTGGCATCCCCCATCATCGCCTCATGCATTTTTTCTCCCAATTCAGTTTCTGTTTCGGGTTTGATTATTTTAAGGCCAGCCCATGGAACAACAGTTGCAATCCCCCAGTATACTCCGGAAAACAATAGCAGAACAATCAACAACAACGTAAAGGCATTCAGTTTAAATAAGCTTGTTGCGAAAGACTTTTCAACTGGCTGAAGTAAATGAATAATGGCCGTTGCTGTTGGATCTTGTGCATCAACAGTAAAATAGGCTCCTGCTTTTTTATTCAAAAAAACAATGAGCTGATGATCGGTTTTTTGAAAAGAACATTCAGCTTTTGGAAAATACAAAACCGGTGCACCTGCATTCCAGATGGGACCAACCTGAAGTGAGAATCCTGCTTCAGAGATATGTAACAATGCAGATTGAGGGCTAGCCTGCAATCCATCAAAATATTGAACTGAGTTAAGTACTTCCATTATATTATAAATCCAAAGTCTAAAAAGTCGGCAATATCTTCACCCGTAGCATCATCAAAATTAGGTTGGGTCTGTTGTAATTCATCAAAAGCAATGGTTCCATCCAGCACCATATTGGAAAATAAAAATCGCATAGTTCTAACTGCAATCCAGGGAGTAGCCAGTCCAAGCGTAAATACAAAAAGCAAAAGATTCACCAGAATTAACACAAGAAAATCTCCACCTGTTGCAGTTGATCTTAACAGCATCGTCTGATCTCCCCTGGTTAATCTAAGGTTATTAATAAAATAGGCATATAAATCTTTTTGCCACCAGAAAAAGTAAAGTCCCAGTGTTATAATGCTTAAGAAATATCCTTTTACATTCAACCAAAAATATTCTCCACCAACCCCTTTGTAAGAAAATCTGGCATCCCCGATTTTTACATTGCACAACAGATATCTCCTAAGATTCATCATGAACCAGGCACCATAAATTCCAAAAGTTACCAGGGTTAGTAGTGTCCCTTTAATGAAAAGGGCAAACAATTCCCATTTGTCTCCTGTATATCCAAAACGTATTCCACTCCATACCGTTTTGGCAAACCGATATCTGTAAGAACCATGAATAGCAAGAGGCAGCAGTAGCAGAAAGAAGATATAAAAAAGAGCGGCACCTACCAGTTCCTGTTCGTTAAGTACCAGATAAGTTACCAATCCATATATTCCAATTAATAAAACAAAAGCTTTAATAAATCCTTTAAACATTTCTGACCCCGTTCCGGTAAATACAAAAGCCTGACCATTGAAAAGGGTATTACTATAGAAATACTGTAAAGAACGGGCCCTTGCCCATGGATAATACAATCCCAGGGTAATGGTTACTAAAATGATATTGACCAGCAATATCTTGAAATAGGATGCGCCACTCCCCTTAAAGCTAAGGCTGTATTTATTATATTCCATATAATAAATATATCAATATGCCCTCGCAAACAGCACTCTTTGAGTAGATTTTTTTCCGGATAAAATGCAGACACCTTCTTCCTGTGGATTATCCAAAGGAATACAGCGAATGGTTGCTTTTGACAACTCCTTAATTTTTTCCTCTGTTTCAGGTGTTCCATCCCAATGAGCAGATACAAAACCTGCTTTGGTATCCAGTATGTTTACGAATTCCTCCCAGGTATTGGCAGGAGTAATATGTTCCTGTTGAAAAGCTTTCGCCTTATTAAACATTGCCTCCTGAATCTCATTCAGTAATGCCTGAGTATATGCACCAATTCCTGCAATAGCTATAGTTTGTTTTTCCTTGGTGTCTCTTCTGGCAACTTCTACCACCTGATTGGCCAGGTCTCTAGCTCCAACTGCAATTCTAACCGGAACACCCTTTAATTCGTATTCAGCAAATTTCCATCCGGGTCTGCTATTGTCTGCATCATCGTACTTCACGGTAATTCCCAGGGCTTTCATTTCCTTCATCATTACGCTTACTACTTCATCAATCTGGGCTTTCTGTTCATCGCCTTTATAAATAGGAACAATAACCACCTGAACAGGCGCAATCCGTGGTGGTAAAATCAATCCATCATCATCACTATGAGCCATTACCAAACCGCCAATCAATCGGGTACTTACCCCCCAACTGGTTGCCCACACATAATCGAGTTTATTATTCTTGTCACTGAATTTTACATCAAATGCTTTTGCAAAATTCTGACCCAGGAAATGAGATGTACCTGCCTGTAATGCTTTACCATCCTGCATAAGGGCTTCAATACAATAAGTGTCTTCAGCTCCGGCAAATCGTTCATTAGGCGACTTTACTCCCTTAATAACCGGCAAAGCCATCCAGTTCTCTGCAAAATCAGCATATACATCCAGCATACGTCTGGTTTCTTCAATGGCTTCTTCTGCAGTTGCATGAGCCGTATGACCTTCCTGCCAAAGAAATTCTGCTGTACGCAGGAATAAACGCGTACGCATCTCCCAACGAACAACGTTAGCCCACTGATTAATCAGCAGGGGCAGATCACGATAACTTTGAATCCATCCTTTATATGTGTTCCAGATAATGGCTTCACTGGTTGGACGAACCACCAGCTCTTCCTCCAGTTTTGCTTCAGGATCAACCATCAGCTTACCTGCATTATTCGGATCGGTCTTTAAACGGTAATGGGTTACCACCGCACACTCCTTAGCAAAACCTTCAGCATTCTTTTCTTCGGCTTCAAATAAGCTCTTGGGAACAAAAAGCGGGAAATAGGCGTTCTGATGTCCGGTATCCTTGAACATTTTATCCAGCACATCCCTCATATTTTCCCACAAAGCAAAACCGTAGGGTTTGATAACCATACAGCCCCTTACTGCAGAATAATCCGCCAGTTGGCCCTTGATAATTAAGTCGTTATACCATTGTGAATAATCCTGCGATCTTGAGGTAAGCTCCTTTCCCATAAATATTTTATTTTTTTAACCTAAACAACACTAACATTTGTTAGTTGGCATGTAATTTGCCTTTAATTGTTTGTAGTTACCATGCGCAAATGTATGTAACTTCATTCAACCAAATTGATGCACCTAAAAAGGAAAATCATGAAAAAGCTTGTATTCAGTGCGCTAACACTTGTTACCATCTTGAGTGGCTGCAGCACGGCCTATCAATCAGGCCAAACGCCCGACGATGTATATTTCTCACCTGGAGAGGATGGAGAGACTTATGCATATGCAAGTGGTAAAAACAGTGACGATCGGTACCAGGAATATGTAAGTACCATGGATGATCGTTATTTAAGAATGAAAGTAGCCAACAGGGATCGTTGGGGTACCATAGATAATTTCAGTTACTGGAACGATATGCGTTATGATTTTTCGCCTTTTAGTTTTGGCTATGCCCATTCAATGAATCCATGGAGGTTGAACCCATATGTAATGAATCCATGGAATATTGGTTTTAATTACTATCCCGGATTAAATGCTTGGAATAATTTATATGGTGGAGGATTTTTGGGTGGATCATATTACGCCCCAGGAGTTTTCGGTACCGGATTCTTTGGAACAGGAGGTGGATATGTAACTCCCATTGGATTGAATAATCCGTTTTTCTCCGTGTTCAATTATTCAAATCCAAAAGCGAATATCATCACTTCTGGTGCTGGCTCAAATTTGAGTGCATTGAGAAACAGAATGTATAACAATAGTAATTCTTCAAAAGGAGGAAACTGGTATGCACCAGGGTCCAATGGCAGCAGCAATAATTTTGGCAATTTGGTAAAAAGAGTGTTTTCTACATCAAGTTCTCCTGATGGTCAATCGAACAGTTTTGACAGAGCTATCAGAACCTTTAACAACCCAAGCTCAAGTGCTATCCCTATGACTAATAGCAATGCAGGTGGCTCAAGCGGCGGGTTCAAAAGCACAGGCTCCAGCGCAACTTCAGGAAGAGGTGGTAGAAATTAATATTGCCAGCGTTTAACAACTCAAGTATGAAAAAATATTTCGGCTTATTTATAAGCGGCCTGGCATTTTTTGTCCAAATCGCAAGTGCACAAACGATTGACGAAGCAATTAGACTCTCCTGGTTTACCCCTAACGGAACAGCCAGAAATATGGCTGTTGGTGGCGCCATGGGATCTCTTGGTGGGGATATTACCGCAAACCATGTAAACCCCGCTGGTATTGGTTTATACAAAACAAGAGAATTGGTTTTGTCTCCTGGGTTCCTCATGAATAACAACAAATTCAATTATCGTGGAAGTGATACCACTTCAAATAAATCAGGATTTGGCCTGGGCACCAGTGGTTTAATTTTAGCAGGGGCTAATAAAAGTGGGTACAGCAAATGGACCAGTTCGGCTTTTGCAATATCCGTAAACCAAATAGCCAATTACAATAATCAGGTTAGTTTCAGTGGTTTAAATAATTTCAGTTCTTTCACAGAAAAATACCTTGAAGAGCTTACACGTGACAGGGCTGACACCAACGCTGCATTGAGTAATTATATATTCGGTTCTTCGCTTGCGTTTCGGACATTTCTGGTAGATACTTTAAGTGGTCCAGGTGGAACGGTAGCGGGATATCAAAGCCTTGTTCCCATTTCTTTGGGCACCAAACAATTATATAATAGCAGAACCAGTGGTGGATATACAGAATTGGCGTTGGGACTCGCAGGTAATATGGCCGATAAATTGTATGTTGGCGGTAGTTTAACCATCCCGATTATTAAATATTCCAGGGATTTATTTTACAGTGAACGAGATCTCACAAATGATCCTGGCAATCAATTCAATTTTTTTGAATTCAGGGAAACCTACACTTCGCAGGGAGCAGGTATTGGACTAAAACTGGGTACTTTATATAAACCCTCCGATGTTGTTCGTATTGGTTTTGCCTTTCATACCCCCCAGTTTATTGCTATGACCGACAGAATCAGGGCATCCCTAACAGCTGATACGGAAGGATATGCAGGCAGACGCACAGAAAGCAGTGATCGCTTGAACAGTGGACAAGCTGGCCGCAGCAAATACACCATTACAACTCCCTGGAGAGCAATAGGTAGTTTTAGTATCGTCTTGAGAGAAGTGAGTGATACCCGTTTACAAAAAGGGTTTATCAGTGCCGACCTGGAATACGTCCACTATAAGGGTGCCAGATTTGCCGTTGCTTCAGAAAATGCATCTGATGCCGGTTTCAGAAATTACTATTCCGCATTGAATGAGTCAGTGGTGGATAATTTAAAAGGTAATATTAACGCAAGAATCGGAGGCGAATTAAAGTTTCATACCGTCATGTTCAGACTAGGTGCTGCTTATTATGGAAGCCCCTATCAGGATGAAGCAATTCAGGCTAGCAGGGTAATAGGATCCGGAGGCATTGGCTACAGAAACAAAGGTATTTTCATTGACCTTTCCTACTCACATATCATGAACAAGGATGCTGTATTTGCCTACAGACTGAACGACAAACCCAATACTTTCGCCAATCAAACAGGCAATAGAGGGAATATGATGCTGACCTTTGGGTTTAAATTTTAACCCACCACTTCTCCCTCCAGATCGTAATCATAAGCTTTGGTTATTTTAACCTGAACGAACTCGCCGATGGCGAGTTTTTTCTTGCTATGAATCACCACTTCATTATCTACTTCCACACTATCAAATTCGGTTCTTCCCAGGTAACGACCAGCTTCTTTTTTATCTATCAATACTTTGAAAATCTGTCCTACTTTTTCCTGGTTTTTCTCGTAAGAAATTTCCTGCTGCACTTCCATGATCTCCTGAGCGCGTGCTGATTTAACTTCTGCAGGCACATTGTCTTCCAGGTCATAGGCACTGGTATTTTCTTCGTGACTATAACTGAAAATCCCTACTCTGTCAAAACGATGTTCCTGTAAAAATTCCTTTAATTCTTCCACATCTTTTTCCGTTTCACCAGGGAAGCCGGCAATTAATGTAGTACGCAAACAGATACCCGGCACGCGTGATCTGATTTCATGAATTAATTCAGACATTTCTTCGCGGGTAATATTACGACGCATGGCTTTTAACATGCTGCTACTGGCATGTTGCAAAGGCATGTCGAGGTACTTACAAATATTATCGCGACGCTGCATCACTTCCAGTATTTCCAGCGGAAACTTGCTGGGGTAAGCATAGTGTAAACGAATCCATTCCAATCCCTTCACATCGGCCAATGCATCCAGCAACTTTGGCAAGGCTCTTTCTTTGTAAATGTCCAGTCCGTAATAAGTAAGTTCCTGTGCAATCAGCATGATTTCCTTAACGCCCTTTTGAACCAGTGCTTCGGCTTCCTTAACCAGATCTTCTATTGAACGACTGATATGCTTTCCGCGCATCAAAGGAATTGCACAGAATGAACAGGTTCTGTTACAGCCTTCTGAAATTTTTAAATAGGCATAGTGCTTGGGGGTACTCAGCATTCTTTCCCCTAACAATTCTGCTTTATAGTCGGCTTCAAATTGTTTAAGAATCAAAGGCAATTCCAAAGTGCCAAACCAGGCATCTACTTCAGGCATTTCAGCTTCCAGATCGCCTCTGTATCGTTCGCTTAAACAGCCGGTAACATATACTTTATCTAATTTACCTCTGCGCTTCAATTCAATCTGATCCAGGATGGTATTGATACTCTCCTCTTTTGCCTTGTCAATAAAGCCACAGGTATTCACCACCACAATATTGTGATCTAGTTTGGAGTTCTCGTGAACCACATCAATTTCATTGGCTGCCAACTGACCACTCAGCACTTCTGAATCAACCAGATTCTTGCTGCAACCCAGTGTAATGATATTAACCTTGTCTTTCTTAAGTGTTTTTGCCTTCATGAGAGGGCAAAATTAAGGATTTTGAGGGGAACCCTAGAGCAGCTTTCCCAGGACTCCAACAAGGATTTCAACCCCATTCTGGATATTCCCAATGGCTTTTGCCTTGTCGTTATTGCTTTTGGTATGGTCTTTCACCAGTTTAATCAGCTGATCAAATTCTTTGTTACTCATATCATGCTCACCCAGGAGCTTAGTTAATTCGGAGGGATTAAAGCTGCTGAGCGCACCCATTTCCTGAGCCAATTCGGCATCGGTTTCTTTCTGTGCCTGTGCGGCTTTCTTCTTCCATTTATTATCCATATCAGTTCAAAATTTTCTCAAGGTCTTTATTCAGGTTTACAACAAGACCTCCAATATTTCCGGAAGACTGTATAAACCGGTCCAGCAATTCAGCAAGCTCTTCGTAGTTGATCCCTTTTTTATTCAGCCAATTAGATTGATTCAGCAACTGCTTCTTGCTTTCGTTTAGCTTGACAGCAGACTCCAGTAATTTTTTCATTTCTGAAGTAGCCAGCTGGTATTGTTTAAAATCGGCATTCAACTGATTCAGTAATTTATTTTTTGCTGAATCCAGTGCCAGCTGCATGGTATATTGTCTTTCGGTAATCAGTGGCAAAGCCGCCGCCATCATTTCTGGCAATACCAATTTAGGATCTGTTTCATCGTCTAAATCCTCCGTCATCTTAGCCACGATTTTTGCTGTGTATTCTTTTTGAATAAAGTCATTCACCCTGTTTTTTTTCTCTGCAAAAACCTGATGCACCAATAAAAGATTCAGCCGGTGCATTCTCTCTCCTTCCTCCTGAATTTTTTCGGAGAGTGTGATGCTTTGTAAAGGAATACGGGTACAGGCGCTCAGGCTAAGAAGCAGACATATCAATAATCCCCAGGGATAAATCCATAGCAATAAATTACGCATAAACCCTTTTTATTTTAGCAAAATAGGGTTTTGCCTAAGGAAAAGAAACCGTGATTTCACGGTGTTTTTAATCCCCCAGCCAGGAACTCAAAATTGCACTTTGTGCAGGATTAATATTGGGGATAGCCTGAATATGATATAGCGTTTTTTTGGTATTCCCTTTTTCCTCAATACTGCTAACCAATTCAAGACCAGCATAACCAAGGTATTGATTGTAATTAATGGGTTGTGTGGTGTATACGTAATCAAATTCTGTAGCCAGGGACTTGCCCGCCATTTGCTCGCAGGCAGATTGGAATTCAGCATCCGTAAAACCACGTTTTAGTTTCTGGTAATATTCCCTGTACATGAACCGCATCACATCATCCAGCGACTTTTTATTCTGAGAAGCCTGTCTGATAGCTAGATCAATGATCATGCCTACAAACGGTCCTTTATCATAATAAGAAATGGCTTTGTTTTTATCGACTCCGCTGGTGCCAAATGGCCCGTCTGACCAAGTATTGTAACTGGACTGAATTAAACTCTGGTGCTCCTTACCGGGATTGTTCTCATGTGCCGTAATATTATTTGCCAGATTATTGAAGAACATATTCCGGTCAACAATTTTTGCCCTCTTTACCATCAGGTATTCAAAATAAACAGAGATTCCTTCGCTGATCCACAACTGTGTGGTACGGCTTCCTTTATCATAATCAAAAGGGCCAAGTTCTACCGGACGAATTCTTTTTACATTGTAGTGATGAAAATATTCATGACTTAAGAAATTCATGATTCGGTTAATATCGGCTTGCGTTTTTAATTCATTGCCATTAAAACTAACCGTAGTATTGTTCAGGTGTTCTATTCCCCCTCTGCCCGGACCAATCCCAATAAATGTGTATTCTTTAAATGGAATATCATCAATGATATTTACGCCTTGTTCAATTGCTTTTTGCAAAGTATTCATGAATAATTGCTCATCAAAACTACCCATTTTATACCCGATGAATCGGTGAGGAACTCCTCTTACTGTAAAAGGGGGAAGTTCTTTTAAATCGCCTACCAGTATGGGACAGTCGTATAAAATATCAAAATCGGGAGCAGTAAATACATTGGACTTTCCGGGGACCTTATCCAATCCGGTTGCTATTTTTTTAAACCCGGGTTGATCCCCATTGTTCACCTGCACTTGCACGGGGAGTTGCAGCATACCGGCTACATAAAGAAAATTATTGGCTGGGACTATATATGCATGAGCACTGTCAATAAAACTATTGGCCACAAACTTGCGGCTGGTTTTAACCTGATAAGTGAGCGTAAAAGCAGATTTCTTAGGTGCAATTACCTGCCAAGTGTTTTCAGCAAGTCTATTCACTGTCAATGACTGTCCCTGTTGATTCTTGGCCTGCAAGGAATCCACCCCTTTTGCATAGTTCATGAGCTGATAGTAACCAGGCATCCAGTTGGGCATTTTAAATACCAGTGTGTCTTTTGCAAATCCTTTGGCATCCAGCGCAATATGAAATTTACCCTGGGCAGCTTGTGGCATGCGGACGGTGTATTTCAGAGAGGGTTGCGTTGAATTGGTTTGCGCTTCACTACATATGATTGAAAAACAAGAAATTGCTAAGGATAAAATAAAGTGTTTCATTATGCTAATTGAAACTTTCATGTTTCAATTAAAGATATCATTTCTAGTAGTAATTCCGGGATCAATGTTTCGCCATTTACCTGTTGGTGGGAAAAAACAGTCAGTTCATGGGAAAATCAGCCTGATTCATGAGAACGATTTTTTTAAGAATTTATTTTGTCTACCTTTATTATCCCTCCCACCCAATTTGCATTTCCATTAATTCAATTGCAATGAAAAGAGTCATTCTTCTCTTTCTATTAGTGAATGTTGTATGCATTTCATATGCTAATAACATATCTATTCAGAAAGTAGCCATTACCGACACAAACAAGACAGCTAAAACTGCTGCCATTCGCTTTAATATTTCCTGGGATAATTCCTGGAGAGATGAAGTGAACTGGGATGCCGCCTGGATTTTTGTGAAATTCAGAAGACCACAGGATAGCGTTTGGAGGTATCGACATATGACTTTGTCTCAAACTGGCAATAGCACAGGTACAGGTTCAACTACCATGAAATTTGCGATTCCAGATGACAGGAAAGGGGCTTTCTATTATAGAAGTGGTGTTGGCGCTGGTAATGTAAAAATGGACAGTGTTAAACTCTTCTGGAATTATGCTGCAGACAGTGTTACAGTCATTGACAGTGTTGAGGTAAAAGTTTTTGCGACGGAAATGGTTTATGTACCACAGGGAAATTTTGCATTGGGCGATGGGAATGGGACACAAAGATCATACAACTCTTTTCAAATAAAAAACGCTCCTAATAATTTTGTTACTATCACCGATAAATGGTCTCCTTTAGTTAATACATTCATAGATTTAAATAACTTAGGAGGCTATGATGACTCCAAACTATATATTGATGGAATAAGAATATCTGGAATAAATGGAATTGATATTAATAATGATAAAATTTCAGACTTCCCAGATTTTCCTACAGGATATCGTTCATTTTACTGCATGAAATATCCTGTAACACAAGGTCAATATACAGATATGCTAAACACTTTGAGTCTAAGGGATACGGTATTACAGTGGCAACAATATTATGATACCATTAGGCTAAAAAAAATAAACCCTAAATACAAACAGGCGTTACAAAATCTTGATCCTTTTTACAGCTCAATTCCTAATGATATGCAACGACATACAATCTTATTAGATTCTAACGAAGCTAAATATTTTGTAAGCAGACCAGACAGAGCTCTTGGAAGATCGGAAATTAATTATTATGAGACCTTTAGTGATTGGTCAGCAATGAGGCTTATGACTGAACTTGAATACGAGAAAGCTGCAAGGGGACCTTTACCCCCCATGTATAAAGCTTACAGACAAAATAATAATTTTAATTGGAGTTCAGATACTACCAATAACTGGTCAGGTTTTGATTGGCCATGGGGAAACGATTCAACTATAGCAAGAGAAAATAATTCCGGAAGCAATTCTTCGTTTAGAACTTTAACATATAGTGGCGCAGAGAATGGAACTGAATTTTTCAGCAACTATAATATTTATAAGAGATATATAAATCCTTCAATTAATAATATGCTTGGAGGAACAGGTCCAACATCAGGTGGAGATGGTGGCTCAGGACCTATTAGAGTAGGAATATTTGCAACAGATACCTCATCAAGAATATCATCTGGTTCAACTTATTACGGCATCATGGATTTTAGTAAAAACGTTCCACAACTGGTTGTATCTATTAGTAATACAATATCAAGAGGATTATCTTATAAAAAACATGGGGATGGTTCACTTAATTATTTAGGGAGAATTGATCAAAATGAATTTTCAACAACATTAAATAATATGTATTACGGTTTGAGCAGAGATCATTTTAAACAAAAAACTGGAGCAATTTCAGAAAGATACAATGTAGATTATGGAAGACCATTAGGTTTCAGATCAGTAAGAACCGCACCTGCTGACAACTAAATAATACTACTTGAAAAAAGTATTCCTTATAATATTAATGATATTACTCTATTGGGGCTCTTCAGCACAAGCAATTGTGCTTAGGAAACCTAGCAATGGAGATATATGGCCCGCCTACTCCAAACAAAGAATAGAATGGACGAGCACCAATATTGATAATATTAAAATTGAGTCTTCTTTAGACTCCGGCAGAACCTGGAAAATGGAGGTTTCAAGCTATGCGGCTTCAGCGGGTTTCTATGAATGGGATGTGCCAAATAAGACTTCTGATAGCTGCTATATCAGAATATCAGATGTAGACGACAATACAAAGTCAGCAAGCAATTATTCTTTAACTAATCCACAACCCTTTAAAATCCCGCCCCCGAGTATAACAATTGACTCATTACCAATAAATGTATATAAAGGAAGTGTACAACCTATTACTTGGGTTTCCAGTGGTGTTAAAAAGTTAAATATTTATTTAAGCGTTGATAACAAGGCAAGTTTTATAAAAATTGCAGATACTATTAATGCGAACAATTTCTATTACAACTGGATAGTAAATGTATCTTCCGGATCGCAGTGTTACATAGTTATCAATGATGCTAGCAATAACTCTTTATCTGATACACTGAAGCAGGCGTTTGGTCTGGTCAACTCACCGAATATAAATCTTAATAAATTTAAGGGCGGTGCATTTGATGGACATGCTTCTTCAGATAATAAAACCAATTCACTGAAATTACTTACGCTGAATGCTGCAGACTCCATTTATGGAAGCTCAGAACAAAAGATCAAATGGAGTTCAAGAAATGTTGATCTAATCAATATTTATTTCTCTTCTGATAATGGCGTCAACTGGACAACAATAGTTGAAAATATAAGCGCGTCTGCCGGACAATATAGCTGGAAAGCCAGTGCCACCCCTACTAGTAAGGCTAGGATCAAAATCGTTTCTAAAAGTGACACAACATTATTTTCTACCAGTACAAATGCTTTTATTATCAGACCAAAAGAACTCAAATTCACAGGAATAGATTCAACCAGTAATTTTTATAAAGGAGGTGTATTCCCTATCAGCTGGCAGAGCGGAGGAGTCAACAACGTAAGAGTCAAGCTGATTTCAAATTCAAAAGACAGCACTCTAAAAGATACAATACCGGCAATTAATGAAATGTACAATTGGATTATACATCCAGGTACTCAGAATCAAAGCAAGCTTGTGATAACGGATCTTTCGGACTCAACCATTTCAGATACAACAGGGACAATAGTCTTTAAGGATATTCAGCTTGGCAATAATGCAAAATACAAAGGAGGCTCCTTTGACGGTCATACTTCAAAAGCAAACACTATCAGTAATATTAAATTATTATACCCGGTTGGAGGCGAAGTACTCTCCGTTCAAAACAATATAAGCATTCAATGGAAAAGCAATAATATTGATAAGATTAAGCTTGAATTATCCATAGACAGCGGCAGAACATGGACTACGCTCAACTCAGATATTTCAGGTACTACTAATAATTTCAGCTGGAGAACACCTAATTCACCATCTCAAAAGTGTTTTATAAGAATTAGTGACGCTACTGAATCTTCGGTGTTTGACACCAATGACTCTATATTTTCCCTACAACCAAAGAGTCTGTTAATTACTACCGATTCATCTGAATTTATTAAGGAAACTGCTAAAACGCTGGAGTGGCTCCCTAAAGGTGTAGATACAATTAGAATTAAATATAAAACTAAGCAAACTGAAAGCTACCGTACAATAAAGGATTCACTTTCTGCAAAATCCGAAGTATACAACTGGATTGTACCCGAAAATTTAGGTGATAGCTTATGGATTAAAATGGAAGACCTCAGTGATACAACGGTTAACGATGAAAAAACATATTTCAAAAAAGTAAAAACACTAAACAAAACAATATCCCCGACCAAATACCGTGGAGGAAAATTTGATGGTCATGCACAGAGAAGTAATATCAATAAACTAATCATCAAAAAACCAGAAGCAAATGAGGTATTGGTTGGAGGATCAAAATATTCGATCACCTGGTCAACAGTTAATTTAGAAGACTCTGTATTAATTGAGTTTACCATTGACAGTGGAAAAACATGGAATACTGTAGCCAGAACGATTGCCTCAACTGGTGTTTATGAATGGACAATTCCAAGCAGCATTCAGGGAAAATCAACCAATCCGTTTGAATTCAACATCATAAGAGGATTATCAAATGACAATATTTTTGAATCAAATAATTCAACTACAACACCAATCAATTCATTCAAATGTCAAATAAGAGCCATTGACATTAGTGCCGGTAATGTTGTTGTTGGTTCAACCAGTAATAATTTTGCAATCGTTGCATCTACTAAAAAACTAAGCGATAGTATTTTCTTTACCCCACCTAAGACAATGACGATCGGAGATACCAGCCAAACGCTGATTGCCACCTCTAGTTCATCAAGAACGGTTAAGTTTATAATTGATTCTGGCTTATCCAAAGCCACAATTACATCAGGTAAACTAAATGCAATTAAACCTGGTAAAGTTCGAATAGGTGCATTTTTAGATACCAGCTCTGTCTATGAAAATATTGATACCGTTTTTCAAATTGTTTGCATTAACCCTGCAAAACCTGCAATAATTTATACAGGAAAATCGGCTTTATGTGCAAATGATACGGCTACACTAACAGCACCAGATGGTTTCACGCAATTTGCCTGGTCTACACTCGACTCGAGTAATACAATAAAAGTATATAGAAAAGATTCTATTACTTTAAAAGTGGGTGTTGATGGATGTTTTAGCGTTGCATCTGAAGCTTTAAAATTCACCAAAGAGACCATAGCCACTCCAAGCATTACATCAGGTTCTGCAACCAGTTTCTGTTCTGGTGGTTCTGTAGTATTGACTTCAAGTGCTGCAAAAGGTAATCAGTGGTTCAAAGATGGTACCATCATTACTGGCGCCACTAATGCCACCTTTAACGCAACTCAATCTGGTAACTATACGGTTATAGCTACCAATAGCTCAGGTTGTGCAAGTGTTGCAAGTGCTGCTATAACGGTAACCGCAAATGCAGTACCCGCCGTACCTACCATTGGTGCAGGATCAGCTACGAGCTTCTGTATTGGTGGTTCTGTTGTCCTTACTTCAAGTGCTGCAAACGGCAATCAGTGGTTCAAGGATAGAACCATTATCACCGGTGCAACCAATGGAACCTATACAGCTACGCAATCAGGTAACTATACGGTTGTTACTACCAATACTGCAGGCTGTGCAAGCGCTGCAAGTACCGCAACAACAGTAACCGTAAATGCCTTATCTGCCACTCCTACCATTAGTGCAGTTTCTGCTACCAGTTTCTGTGTGGGTGGTTCTGTTGTGCTTACTTCAAGTGCAACATCGGGTAACCAATGGTTCAAAAACGGTTCTATCATTGTAGGTGCAACCAATGCTACTTATACAGCTATACAATCAGGCAACTACACTGTGACAACCACCAATAACGCAGGATGCACAAGTCCTGTAAGCGCCGCAACAACAGTGACTGTAAATACAATACCTGATAAAGCCACCATTACCAGATCAGGTGCTGATTTGGTTAGCAGCACTATTAACGGAAACATATGGTTTAAAGATTCAACTCAAATTGCTGGAGCAACAAGTAATATTTATAAACCATTAGTAAGTGGATATTATAGTGTACAAGTAAGAATCAATGGATGTTCAGGGCCAATCAGTGATCCTTATTTCTATCTGGTAACCAGTGTCGTTAATACCAATACTTCAAACGAATCGTATAAATTATTCCCTAATCCTGCTAGAGAAAAAGTATTCATTGATGCAGGTATTTCAAATCATAAAATCAACTATCAGATCTTTGATGCCAGTGGAAAAAGGTTGTTAAACAACAATTTCTCTAAATCAATTACAATAGATATAAGCAAACTGAAGCCAGGTGTTTATACAATCTTATTGACAAACACCAAGACCCAGAAACAAGAAAGCAAACAAATAATTATTCAGTAAGGATTCGTTTATGAAAAAAGCAATAACTATAATATACTTTCTTACTCTTGCTTTACTAACTATAAGCTGTAGCAAAAAGGAGGCTGTTGAACCACCGGAAGAAGATTTAAAAATTGCTACCAATCCCGTAATCGGAAATGAGATTGCTTCGGCACTATCGAATTCATTTAATTACAAGTTAGTCATCAGCTCAAAGCCACCAAAAACTGGTGTAAAGATTGATATTTCGGTCAAGAATGATTTAACGAATAGTATAACATTCTCACAGACAACTCAAACTTCCTCCAGTGCAGTTAGTACGATTGATCTTCAGATAGACAATCTTGTTCCGGGAAATATCTACACAGTTACTACCGAAGTAAGTTCACTCAACAAGCCGACCAATAAAACTCAACTGGTTTTCAAAATAGCACGTAAATAATTACTAAACTAAGTGGCTTTACTTATGCACTTCACTCGTAAAGTGGAAAGTGATATCCGGATTGTTCGTGATTTCTGTGTTCAGAAACCATTCGCTCTGGGCTAAGTAAACGGGTTGTCCATCTTTGTCTTCCGCAGCATTCTGCTGTTTGAAGCGAAGAAAATCATCCAGCTTTTTTTGGTCCTTACTGGTTAGCCAGCAGGCTTTGTAAAAAGGTAAGGTTCTGAATTCACAAGCTGCACCATATTCCTGTAACAAACGATATTGGATTACTTCAAACTGAAGATCTCCCACACAACCAATGATTTTTTTATTGCCTCCATGCTGCGTAAACAACTGGGCAACCCCTTCATCGGTCAACTGGCTGATTCCTTTTTCTAATTGCTTGGTTTTCATCGGATCCTTGTTCACCAGTTCTTTAAAGATTTCAGGTGAGAAGGTAGGGATACCACTGAAGTAAAAATTTTCTCCTTCAGTTAGTGTGTCCCCTATTTTAAAGTTGCCCGTATCAAATAAACCAACCACATCCCCTGCATAAGCATCTTCTACTACTTCTTTGGAACGGGCCATGAAACTATAAGGATTGCTGAAACGCATGTCTTTGTCTAAGCGAACATGATGGTAATATTTGTTACGCTCGAACCTGCCGCTGCAAACCCGCATAAAAGCAATACGATCACGGTGTTTGGGATCCAGGTTGGCATGTATCTTAAAAATGAATCCACTGAATTTCTCTTCTCCCACTTCAATGGTTCTGGTGGTGGTTTCGCGGGAACGGGGAACAGGCGCAATTCGAATGAAAGTATCCAGCATTTCCTTTACCCCGAAATTGTTAACGGCAGATCCAAAAAATACGGGCGCAATAGAACCACTTAAATAGTCAGCCGGATCCAATTCGCCATACACCCCATCAATCAGCTCTACATCTTCTCTTAACTGATTGGCATCCCTTGCACCTACTTTGGCATCCAATACAGGATCTGCCAGGTCGGTAATGGCAATCACATCTTCATCATCAGCCTTGGTGCTGGCTGTAAAGAGGCGAAGACTTTTATTATCTAAATTATATACCCCTTTAAATTCCTTTCCACTATTGATAGGCCAGGTCATGGGATGCAGGGATATACCTAGTTCTTTTTCTATTTCTTCCAATAAGTCAAAACGGTTCTTTCCATCACGGTCCATCTTATTAATGAAAACAATTACCGGCGTATCACGCATTCTGCAGACTTCCATCAAGCGGCGGGTCTGTGCTTCCACTCCATTCACACTATCTATCACCAGGATTACACTGTCAACCGCAGTAAGGGTTCTGTAAGTGTCTTCCGCAAAGTCCTTGTGGCCGGGGGTGTCCAATAAATTAATTAGAATATTCTGGTACTCAAAAGTCATTACGGAAGTAGCCACCGAAATACCTCTCTGTCTTTCAATTTCCATGAAATCGGAAGTGGCTCCCTTTTTAATTTTATTGCTCTTTACCGCGCCTGCCACCTGAATGGCACCTCCGAATAACAATAATTTTTCTGTCAGCGTGGTTTTACCGGCATCCGGGTGAGAGATGATGGCAAATGTTTTCCTTCTGTTAATTTCTTTTTCGTACTTCATATCTATAATAAAAACGCCCCCAATAATAAAATGGAGGCGCAAAGGTAATCTATTAAATATTAGTTCAGGCTCCTGAAATCTACTGGTACCAGCTTACTTACACCCGGCTCCTGCATGGTTACGCCATAAATAACGTCTACGGCTCCCATGGTTTGCTTATTGTGGGTAACAATAATAAACTGAGAGTTATCACTGAACTTCTTAATCATCTGTGTAAACTTACCTACGTTCGCATCATCCAAGGGTGCATCCACCTCGTCCAGAATACAGAACGGAGCTGGTTTAATCAGATAAATAGCAAATAACAGTGCAGTAGCAGTAAGGGTTTTCTCTCCCCCGCTTAACTGGGTAATAGAACTTGGACGTTTGCCCTTAGGCTTGGCCACAATTTCAATGCCTGTATCCGCCAGGTTATCCGGATTCACCATCAGCATATCTGCGGTGTCTTCTTCGGTAAACAAAGCTTTAAAGACTTTCTGGAAGTTCTCTCTTACTTTATTAAAGGTATCCAGGAACAATTGATTGGCAGTTTCCTCTACTTCAAGGATGGTCTGCAATAAGCTTTCCTTAGCAGTTACCAGGTCATTTTTCTGTTCTAAAATGAAATCGTACCGCTTCTTCATCTCCGTATAGGCTTCAATAGCAGTTGGGTTCACTTCACCCATATTGTCCATACGCTTGCGCATTCTGTCCGATGCTGCCTGCAATTCTTCCAATGGGGTATCAGAAGTTCTGGGTTGATCAAGGATCTCGTCCAGTTCAATCTTGAATTCTACATGCAAGCGCTCCTTCATTCCAGCCAGCTGTAATTTCAATTCATTCAGCTTGTCTTTCAATTCATTCACCAGGTGGTCAATCATTTCCTTGCTCTTCACTTTCAGACGCAACTCACTTTCTTTTTCCTGCAAGGCATTTCTGAAATTATAATAAGCCTGATCAGCTTCATTCAGTTTTAATTCTTCTTCTTCTTTCTTGCGCATCAATTCAAGCAATAGCTCTTCTACTTCCTGCAAAGAAGCCACACCATCTACAATCGCCTGTTCCGCTTCAGCCAATTGAGCCGTATTGGTTTTAATTTGAACATGTAAATCGTTCAATTGATTTTCCTTGAAAATTAATTCCTGCTTAATGGTTGTTAATTTACTCTGCTGGCGGGTTAACTGAAGGTTGGTTTCGTTAAACTGACCCGATGCAAAATGATAAGCCTGTTCTGATTCCTGATAGTCCAGCTCCAGATTGCGCATTTGTTCTGCCGTGTCTTGTAACTGAATATTTAATTCAGCCAATAACTCTCTGGTTTCTGCAATGGCATCTTGCTCATCCTGCAAACGGTTATCAATATCTGCCAGACGCTGTTCGCCGTTTTGCTGGGCAGCCTGCAGATTCTCCATTTTATTTTTAGCAGCAAAAACCTGGTTATTCAATTGGTTAATTTCCTGCTCGGTCGCTTTAATGGCATGCTCTTTCAGCTGATCGCTGAAAGTAATCACTTCATTGTGCTTGGCCTGAATATCGGCTTTCAATAAACTTACCACCGATTCCTGATCCTGAATTTCTTCGGCCAGTTTCTCCAGGTTCTTGGCACGCCCGATTTTTTTACCCTCAAATAATCCAACACTTCCGCCGGTAAGAGTGAATTTTCCTTTTACGTATTTACCCGTTTTCTCCAACACCACAGCCCCGTTGGAATTGCGGATGGCTTCGTCGTTTTCACCAATATAAACATTGCCTAAAAGGTATTCAGCCAGTTTGTAATACTGATCGTCTACTTCAATAACGTCCAGCGCCTTGATGGTCTGGGCGGGTTGATGGGTCTGTTGCTGGTAATTGGCAAACTGATCCAATAGGAAGAAATTGGCTTTCCCCTTTTTGTTATCATCCAGTAAGTGAACGGCTTTCAATCCTTCTTCCAGGTTATTCACCACATAGTAGTTCAAATATGGTTCCAGCACATTTTCAACCGCGGCACGATATTCTTCCTTTACATAAATGATATCAGATAAAATGGGGGCATTGTGGTTCCAGTCGTTGTTCTTGTGAAGAAACTTGATGCTCTCCGGATAGCCTTCCATGGAATCAATCAGGCTCTTCAATAAGTTATATTCATTGCGCTTGGCATCCAGCTTTCTGTTTTCGTCGGCCAGTTCAGAACGCAGTACTTCCAGTTGTTGCTGGGTTTCAAAAATCTGCTCCTTGGTTTTCTCATGTTGCTCCTGCAACTGAACCAGGTCTACCCTTTTCATCTCCAATGCTTCTTCCTTCTCCGCACATTCTGCCTGCAATTGAGACAATTGTTGCAAACGATTGTTCTTCTCTTCATTCAACTGCAACTGCATACGCTGAAGGTTCTGAATAGAAGTATCTGCCACCGCCACTTTCTTCTCTGCATCAAACTGATTACGCTGGAATTGCTGGTACTGGTTTCTCACGGCATCGACTCCGGAGCGTTTTTCGTCAAAAATCTGACGCTTGCTCTCCACTTCCATTTTGGCTTCCTCTACTCTTTCCTGAAGGCCTTTTAAATTGGCTTCTTCTTCTCCAACCTGCATTTGAGAATACTCAATGGAATCTCCGATGGTTTTCAACTGACCTTCCGCTTTTTCCAAAAAGTCTTTCAGGTTATTCTCCTTTTCTCTCAGGTATTGTAATTTCTGGCTGGCCAGGTTTTTATCGTTTTCGGTAGAACGAAGGTTTTGCTGCAATTCATTAAACCCGTGTTGCATGCTTTGTAACGCACGTTCCTGGCTTATGAATGCCACTTTCTCCTGCTCAATGGCCGCTTCATCGGTTGCAATTTCTGCTTCCAGCTGCATTTTTTTGTCGAGCTCCAGTTCCTGTTGTTCTGTTAATTCCCTGTATGAGATATTGAAGCCTTCCAAAGCAGCTTTGGCCAATTCAACGGCAACCTCTTTGTATTCCTTTTTTATTTCATAAAACTTCTCTGCCTTTTTTGCCTGGCTTTCCAAAGTTTTAAGCTGGTTATTAATCTCAAAAAGCAAGTCCTCAATACGGGCTAAATCCTGTTCGGTCGCATCCAGTTTATTCTTGGCTTCTTTTTTACGGGTTTTGTAAATGGTAATTCCGGCAGCCTGCTCCAGCATTCTTCTACGGCTATTGTCCTTGTCCTTGATGATATCATCTACCATTCCCAGTTCAATGATGGCATAGCTGTCTGTACTAACCCCTGTATCCAAAAACAGATTATGGATATCTTTCAAACGACAAGTAACATCGTTTAGCCGATACTCACTTTCCCCATTTTTATAAAATCTTCTGGTAACCGTTACTGTACTGAATTCAGTTGGTAACAGGTTCTTGGTATTTTCAAAAGTCAGACTCACTTCAGCCAGACCACTCGCGCTTCTGGTTTTACTACCATTGAAAACCAGGGCTTCCAGGTTTTCACTTCTTAGGGCAGAAATCTTTTGCTCTCCAATTACCCAACGAATACTATCGATGATATTGCTTTTACCACATCCGTTTGGTCCGATAATACCGGTAATACCTTCATCGAAGCTCACCACCGTTTTATCAGCAAAACTTTTAAACCCCTTGATTTCTAATGATTTTAATCTCACGTTATCACTATTTAGTACTTGCGAACATAAGTTAAAAGCAGTAGAATTTATATAGGGGAAAGCCCATTGTGAATAATAAGTGAAGAAGAAAAACAGCTTCAAACATTCATACAAGGAAACTGCTTTAATTAAATTAATTTAAATAACTATTAATCAATTATTTATAATAATTTATTGCAATAAAATATTGCATATATGGATTCAGATTTTACAGGAAGTTATCCACCAAAAACCGTGAATAAATATCCGGACCTATATTTGTTTTATGCCATCCATCGTCTTTACGGTAACGAATGAAATTTGCTACGACCAGCGAATGCAAAGAATCTGCAGTTCGCTTGCTGCCAATGGATATGCAGTCACCATTATTGGTGTAAAGCGATCAGAAAATAAAGCTATTCCAATCCCCCCATTCTATGGAATCCCCTATCAGCAGAAATTAATCAGGTGCCTTTTTCTGAAAGGCCCTCTATTTTATATAGAATTTAATATTAGATTATATATTATATTATGTTGGTTATCATATGATATTGCATGTGCAATTGATCTGGATACAGTCTTACCTGTACTGGCTGCAACTGCCATCAGAAGAAAGAAAAGGGTATACGATGCCCATGAATTCTTTACTGAAATGAAGGAAGTCAGAACCCGACCCATCATTTCGGCCATCTGGAGAACCATTGAACGGATCAGTTTGCCCCATTTCAGGAGAGGATACACGGTGAATCAGGACCTATCTGACCTGTTTTATCAACGACTTCAAATTAAATATGAAGTAATCAGAAACCTCCCTTCCGTCTCTATTTCCGGTCTTTCAGCTAAGGATCAGCTAGGGAAAATGCCCGCCGTTTTGGCAGAACATGAACAGGAAGTGGGTAAAAAAGCATCTATATTTAATTCAGATAAACTAAATCAACTCATTAATAATCAAGTCAAAGATAAATTTATTATATATCAGGGAGCTGTTAACCATGGTAGGGGATTTGAAAACCTGATTCCGGCCATGCAAAAGGTAAATGCTCCCCTCCTTATTGTGGGTACTGGTAACTTTCAGGAGGAAGTTGAGCATTTGATTGATCAGTACAACCTGTCTGAAAAGGTTTTTCTGCATCCCCCCATTCCCCCTGCTGAGCTAAAACAACTGACCCCCCTTGCTCATTTTGGAATTACTATTTTTGAACCGGATGGGGTGAATCAATATTACTCTCTGGCCAACCGCTTTTTCGATTATATGGCAGCAGGCATTCCACAGGTCTGTGTAAATTATCCTGCTTATGCTGAAATAGGCCAACAATATCCTTTTGCCTTGTTAATCAATGACATTGAAAAAGATACACTGAGCAATGCAATGAACAATTTACTCTCCGATACTGTTTTGTATAACAGTTTAAAGCTGGTCTGCCCCGAAGCCACCAAAAACCTGAATTGGGAAAAAGAGTCGGAGCGGTTACTGGCATTTTACAGGAGTTTATAATTTGGAAAAGCACTTACATATTATCGCCTTTGATGTTCCTTACCCTGCCGATTACGGGGGTGCCTGTGACGTTTTTTATAAACTCCCGGCTTTTCAGAAAGAAGGCATAAAAGTTCATTTACATTGTTTTGAATACGGCCGGGGTCAGCAAACAGCACTCAATTCCTACTGTGAATCGGTACATTATTACCCCCGCGTTCAGGGTCATAAGGGTTTTTCAAGCACCCTGCCTTATATCGTGAGTAGCCGGATTAATGAAAGCCTGTATCAGAATTTGCTACAGGACAATTATCCCATTTTCATGGAGGGGGTGCATTGTACTTATTTACTGCATGATTCCCGATTCAAAAACAGGGATTGTTTTGTGAGGTTGCACAATGTAGAATACCGTTATTACCAGGATTTATATAAAAATGCCAGTTCACCTTTAAAGAAAGCCTATTACTGGAATGAATCGAGGTTATTGAAAAAATACGAAGCCGATCTGGCGGGCAGGGCTACTTTCTGGGGTGTAAAGGAGGCGGATAACAATGTATATAGGAGTGAGTTTGGCTGTAAGAATATAGAAGAACTACCCCTGTATATTCCCAACTGGGAATTAACCGCACCAGAGGGCATTGGCTCTTATTGCTTATACCACGGGGACCTGAGTGTTGAAGCGAATGAAAAAGCAGCGACCTGGTTGCTGGAAAAAGTATTTAAAAATTTAGAGATCCCGCTAGTAATCGCCGGTAAAAATCCCTCCGAAAAACTAAAGAAACTGGCTTATTCCAGTAGATTCTCCTGCTTGGTTGCCAACCCTTCAGAAAAGGAGATGCAGGATATGATTGCCAAAGCCCATATCAATGTACTACCGGCTTATATAAGCACGGGGATGAAATTCAAATTGCTGAATGCACTTTTCAATGGAAGGCATGTAGTGGTGAACGAAGCAATGATTGCAGATTCCGGATTGGAACCACTTTGCCATACAGGCACAACAGCCAATGCTTTTAAGGAAATTATTATGCAGCTCTATCACCAGCCTTTCTCGGAAGAGGAAATCAGATTAAGAAATAAATGGCTGGTTCCCCGATTCAATAATACCGCCAATGCCAAAAAACAAGTTGGCTGGATTTGGGGAAAATAAGAAATTACAATTGATTGTTTCACCTTAGGTTAGTGTGCCGCCATTTGCGCTGCGCTATCTGCAACTTTCCCGTTTTCGGTTTTCAGCATTCTGCTGGGATAGCGGTTGATCACAATAAAATCGTGTGTTGCCATTACCACAGATGTACCATAGTCGCGGGCAATCTGGAAAAGCAACTGCATAATTTCATCACTGGTTTCCGGATCCAGATTACCAGTAGGTTCATCCGCCAAAATGAGTTTAGGGGAGTTAAGCAGGGCGCGGGCAATTTCAACCCTTTGTTGTTCGCCACCACTCATTTCAAAAGGCATTTTAAAGCCTTTACTTTTTAAGCCCACTTTATCTAAAACGTCGTTGATTTTTTCTTCAATTAATCTTTCGTCTTTCCAGCCGGTTGCTTTCAAAACGAATTTCAGATTCTCGTGTACATTTCTGTCTGTGAGCAATTGAAAATCCTGAAACACTACGCCGAGGTTTCTTCTCAGGAAGGGAACTTTTTTCCAGTCCATTCCTCTTAAATCAAAACCAACCACAGATGCTTCCCCTTCGGTTAATGTAAGCTCACCGTATAAGGTTTTTAACAAACTACTCTTGCCCGTTCCTGTTTTACCTACTAAGTAAACAAACTCACCTTTGTTGATGGTAAAGTTTACATCCTGTAAAATCAGGCTGCTGCCCTGATAAATATTCACATGCTTTAAAGAGACAACGGTTTCAGACATAGTATGCATTAAATAGTGTTACAAATATAAGTGCTGACGCCTCAATTAAAGGTTAATATTGATAAAAGACTTCCCCAAAACCTCCCTTGAGGGTTAAGGAAGATTTTCCGTTCTGTGAAGCTTCTACCCTGCCCACAATCTGCGCTTCTATTCCCAGTTCTGCAGCAATGGCAATCAGGGATGCAGCGGTTGTTTCATTGGTAAAGATTTCCAGGCGGTGCCCCATATTGAAAACCTGATACATTTCTTTGTTGTCGGCACCTGAGTTCTCCTGAATGATTTTGAAAATCGGTGGAGGATCAAACAGGTTATCCTTAACAATATGCAATGGCTTGTGCAGGTATTTCATGCATTTGGTTTGACCTCCGCCGCTGCAATGAATGGCACCGTGAATATCGCTGAAATGCAGATCCAGTATTTTTTTCATCAAAGGCGCATAGGTTCTGGTGGGCGACAATAATAATTTGCCAACCGGAATTTTTTCTCCTTTCACATTTACTATATCGGTCATTTTATTCTTACCGATGTACACCACCTTATCCTGGAGTTTGGGTTCAAAGGTTTCCGGATATTGGCGGGCATACATTTTATCCAATACATCATGACGGGCACTGGTTAATCCATTGCTTCCCAATCCGCTATTGTATTCTGTTTCATAGTGTGCTTTACCCGCACTGGCAAAACCCACAATTACATCACCCTCCTGAATTTTATCGTTCGTAATCAGTTTATCCTTGGGCCAGCGGGAAGTCATGGTACCGTTCACGGCAACTGTTCTGACTACATCACCTACATCAGCGGTTTCACCACCGAGGTAATGAATGTTTACGCCATATTCTTTCAGGGTATTAAAAAATTCCTGTGTACCATTGATAATGGCTTCCAGCACATCCCCATTGATCAGCATTTTATTTCTGTCGATGGTACTGGAAAACAACAACTGATCAGTTACTCCAACGCATAACAAATCGTCGAGATTCATGGCTACCGCATCCTGAGCTATTCCTTTCCATACACTAATATCTCCGGTTTCTTTCCAGTATAAATAAGCCAGAATACTCTTGGTACCTGCCCCATCCGCATGCATGATATTAACCCAGGCAGGGTCGTTACACAAAAAGTCGGGATAGATCTTACAGAATGCATGGGCATATAAACCCTGGTCTAATTTCTGAATGGCCTGATGCACTTCTTCTTTTTGTGCAGAAACCCCTCTTTGTGCGTATAAAGACATGAATGGATGTTTTGAAAGTATGGAATGGGTGCAAAGGTACAAAAACGAGGTATCTTACCGGCAGGAACTTTGGCAGGGACTCCGTACTTTTGCGCCGATTATGAAGGTATATCGTGAATTGGCAAACGACTTGCCCGCGTTCAGGAACGCGGTGATTACCATTGGCACATTTGACGGGGTTCATCAGGGACACCAGCAGATTTTGCAACAAATGAAATCGGAAGCAGCCCGTGTGAATGGAGAGACCGTTATTATTACTTTCCATCCGCATCCGCGCAAAATTGTTTCTTCTGTTCCCGGAGACATAAAGCTAATCAATACCCTTGAGGAAAAGACCGCTTTATTAGAGCAGGCGGGTATTGACAACCTGGTAGTAATTCCTTTTGATCATCAGTTTTCCAATCAATCAGCGGATGACTATGTACAAAACTTTTTATACCACTATTTCAAACCCAGCGTAATTATTATTGGTTACGATCATCGTTTTGGAAAAGGCAGAACGGGGGATTATCACTTGCTGGAAAAATATGGCCGCGAACTGGGATTTGAAGTGAAAGAGATTTCAGAGGAAATGCTGAACCAGGTAGTGATTAGTTCTACCCGCATCAGAGAAGCTTTATTAAACAACGATATTGATACCGCCAATCATTTCCTAGGCTATGCTTATTTCTTTGAGGGTTTGGTGGTAGAAGGAAATAAAATCGGCAGAACCATTGGCTTCCCAACAGCCAATCTACATATCAGCAGTGAAGAAAAACTGATCCCTGCCAATGGCGTGTATGCGGTGAAAATTCAGCTGGGTCAGGAGTCTTTTGTGGGCATGATGAATATTGGTGTAAGGCCAACAGTAGACGGAAAGAAACGCGTGATTGAAGTAAATATTTTCAATTTCAACAGAGATATCTACGGAAATCAACTCATCATCCGTATTGAAAAATTCCTTCGTGGCGAAGTGAAATTCAATGGGCTGGAGGAATTAAAAGCCCAGTTGAATGCGGACAGAAACCAGGCGATGGAATTTTTTGCATAATAATGTAAACGAAACTATTTAAACACAGAGACTGAGAAGTCGCGCGGAGCGCGGGTTCGAACTTAGGCCATTATTTTTACTACCAGTTCTTTCATGAGACCCGCGTCATTGGCGGAACCATTGTGTACACCCAGGCTGCGCAAATTGTATTCGTGCAATAGTAAAAGCACTTTTTCCACTGCTGCATAATCATACTTGCGCGCGGCGGCGTAATAGTCTTTTACAAAAAATGGAGAAACACCCAACGCCGCCGCAGCAGCGGTCTCATTCTTATCCGGCAAAGACAAGAGCACGTATAGCTTACTAAAGAAATTATAGATGGAGGGCAATATCAATTGAATAGGCCCCGCTTTAGGATTCGATTCAAAGTATTGAATGATGCGAATGGATTTGGCCAGGTCTTTCTGCGCCACAGCTGCCTGCAATTCAAAAGCATTGAATTCCTTGCTTACGCCGATAAAATTCTCCACGTCTTCTTCAACGATGGATTTGCGCGTGCCCATATTGAGCATGAGCTTTTCAATTTCATTTTCAATTCTGCTTAAATCGTTACCAATATGGTCTACCAGCATGGCCAATGCCTTAGGTGTAATAGTGAGTCCATGATTTTTTATCATCTGACCTGCCCAATCCGGTAGCTGGTTATCATATAGTTTTTTGGTGGTAAGTACTTCTGCTTTTGTCTTTTTTAAAGCAGTGGCCAGTTTCCCCCTACCATCCACTTTCTTTTCCTTGTGGCTCACCACAAAAATGGTTGAAGCCAGCGGTTGCTCAATATAACCGATAAGTTTTTCCAGGTCTTTCATCTGCTGCGCCTCTTTCAGAATAACCACCTGCTTATCTCCAAACATGGGATAGCGCTTGCAGGCATTCACGACCTCAGCCCAATCGGCATCTTTTCCGTAAAAAACACTCAGATTGAATTCTGCTTCAGCCGGAGAAAGCAATTTTTTCTCAGCATAATCCACCAATACATCAATAAAATAAGCTTCTTCACCTTCCAGCCAATAAACAGGCTTAAAGCTGCTCTTTTTCCAATCCGATAAAATTTTCTCAGCAGACATGGCGCAAAGATGCTGAACCCCAAAGGATTTTCCATAGTCCAAAAGGCTTTTTTGTACACAATTTTCAAGGCTTTTTTTATTTTGGCACGGTTTTGGAAAATAGGAGTCGAGAAGCAATCAATCATTAAAAAATCGAAACTATGAGTACAGTAAACAATGGCGCCGCGCCAGATAACCGCAAGACCATTTATGGTATATTAATTGCCGCTTTGGTATTAACCTGGGGCTATATTTTCTACGATAAAAGCCAGACTCAGGATACCATTCAAGGGTTGGAAACCAAAATCAGCAATGTAGACAGTGCAAGATTGGCTATTCAGCAGGAATTCATGAATGTTTCTGCAAAAGCAGATTCCCTAACCAAGGATAACCTTGAATTACAGGGTGATTTGGCTGATAGAAATGCAGATATCCAGAAGTTGAAAGGCAATATCAGTTCCATTTTAAAGATGCGCAATGCAACTGAAAAGGAATTAGCAGAAGCCAAGCAATTGATTGGAGAATTAAACGGAAAGATTGACGGTCTGTTTGCAGAAATTGAAAAACTAAAAGGTGAAAACCTTCAGTTAACCAATGCCAACGAGCAATTGAATACAGAGAAAACCCAGTTAACCGCTGATAAGCAGAACTTGGAGTCTACCCTTAATACAACCAAGACCGAAAAGAAACAACTGGAAGATAAAGTAGACGTAGCTTCTACTTTACACGCGTCCAATATTGGTATTAATGCAATTAACATTAAAAACTCAGGCAAGGAAAAAGAAACCACCACTGCAAAACGTGCTGATTTAATCAGAATTTCTTTTGTAATTGATGAAAACAGAATCACTCCTTCCGGTACCAAAGAATTTTATGTAGTGGTTACCGCTCCTGATGGAAAAATAATTACAGAGGGCACAAATTTCAATACAAGAGAAGAAGGAAGCCGTCCTTATACCAATAAAGTATCTGTAAACTACGAGCAGAACAAAGCCATCCCGGTAAGTTTTGACTGGAAGCAAAAAGATGCTTACAAAGAAGGAGACTACAAAATTGAAATTTATAATAACGGATTTAAAATAGGTCAGGGTATTAAAACCTTGAAGAAAGGTGGATTATTTAGTTAATCCTACAGTTAGTTAGTTTAGCAAGCAATCGTGAAAGAGCCGCCCCACAATTTGGGGCGGTTTCTTTTTTAAGACAAGTCAGGTCCCGCAAAGTCTTACCATTTTTAACCCAAGAAAGCTATAACCCAACCAAAAGCTTATTTTAGTAGCATGTTTAAGAGGGGTTTCAACTTTACCAATGTGCTCTTTATGATGGCCATTGCCATTGTTAGCGGAACTATTGTGTATTCTCAATACATTGCCCAGCAAATAGCTGGTAAAGAACGCCTGGCGGTGGAAGCATGGGTAGAAGCCGAGAGGACCATCCTTAATGCAACCGATACGGTATCACTTAATCTTGCCGCTAAAATCATTACGGAAAACACTACTATTCCCATTATTGAAACCGACGACAAAGACAAGCCCACCGGCAACTATGTAAACCTTGATTCCACTGCAGTTAAAGAAGACCCTCAGTATTTACAAAAACAACTGGCTGTTTTTAAACGCTATAACAAATCGCCCATAGAAGTAAAACTGAAGGCAGAAGATAGTACCAGCATCCGTTACTATTACGGTCAGAGTAAACTATACAGAGAAGCCCAATGGTATCCGATTGTTCAGTTGATGCTGGTGATAATGTTCGTATGGATTGTTATTTATTCATTACGCACCCGTCACAAAAGCGGACAAAATCAATTATGGGCATCCATGGCCAAGGAAACGGCACATCAATTGGGTACACCTGTTAGTAGCCTGGAAGGATGGCTGGAAATATTAAAAGAAAAAGAAGACAGCAAATCCATTGCAGCAGAAATAGCCAAAGATGTGAATCGCTTACAACTCATTACAGATCGCTTTGGCAAAATAGGCAGCACCCCAAAAACAGAATTGTGCAACCCTTATGAAAGAGTACAATTGGTAATGGACTATATGAAAAAAAGAAGTAGTGATCAGGTGCAGTTTCAGCTGAACGGAGGCAATGCTGTTAACACAGAATGTCTGCTCTCCCCTACTTTATTTGATTGGGTCATTGAAAATTTACTCAAAAATGCACTGGATGCAATGGATGGAAAAGGCAGCATTGAAATTGACATGAAACAGGACAACTGGCAATTAGAGATTTGTGTAAAAGACAGTGGCAAAGGCATTCCGCATAACCAATGGAAAAAAGTTTTTCAACCGGGTTTCACCACTAAAAAAAGAGGCTGGGGAATTGGTTTGTCTTTGAGCAAACGCATCATTGAACAATACCACAAGGGAGACTTATTTGTACAATCCAGTGAACTAAATAAGGGAACTGTATTCTGCATACAGCTCCCTTTATTGCGATAAATTTAATTTTCAGTGCAGCTGATTCCCGTTTAAACGAAAACTACAAGCGCCTTACCGATCCTCCGCTACCTACTTTAATATCTCTGATATTACCTTCGCCTTTGTATCGGATAGACCCTCCACTGCTGGCACGGGCAATAATTTCCTTGGACACTTGCACCTGTACAGAGCCGCCACTGGAGCTCTCTGCATCACAGGTTTTAGCAGACAAATCATAGCCTTTGAACATGGCGCCGCTGCTGGCATCCACACTTATATCATCCGCTTTGCCTGATAGTTCAGCTAGCGCTCCACTGCTCATTCTTACTGATAATTTATTAAGTTCCAGATTGCTTCCGGAAACCAGCGCACCACTATTGGCATTAATTTTATCCAAATCTTTGAAAGACAAATACACAGTTACTTTCCAGTTTTTCCATTGTTTCCAGAATTGCCAATCCTGATTACGGGTAATTTTCAGCACCCCATCCTTTACAGTGGTTTCTATGTATTCAAGATAAGCAGGATCGCCTGCCGCAACCGCCAGCTCTTCTTTATCGCCCTGAGTTAAAATTAATTTGATGCCAGAAGAAACATCAACAGCGTGAAAAGACTTTATACTTCTTTTTTCAACATGGGGTTCATTCACAGTTTTTTGTGCCATTACGGCCAAACCCATCACAGAGATGGACAATAACAATAGTATTTTTTCATAAACGATTTTTCTATGAAACGGACGCCCTGAAAAAAAGTTACTACCGTTCATCATTCCTTAACGCAATACAACCGCTCCTAATGCCGGTAGATGCACTTTCAGTTGATAACATTTGGAAGGCTTGTCTACCAGTTTGCTTTGTATGGAGGGATTAAACACGTCGCCCGTTCCCCAGAATTCCTTGCTATCGCTATTGAATATTTCGGTCCACTTTCCCTTGCCGTGCACATAAATCTCCCAATCGTGGCGAACCACAGGTGTAACATTCAGTATCACCAGCACATCGTCTTTTTCTTTTTTACCCTTTCGCTTGTATACCATCACCGAATCACTGCGGTGGTTCAGATCCACCCATTCAAAACCACCTGGTTCAAATTGCTTTTCATACAATGCGGGTTCTGATTTGTACAATTGATTCAATTGCTGCACACAATATTTCATACCGCCATGGCTTACATGCTGCAGCAATTCCCATTGCAATTCCGATTTATAATTCCATTCATTGGTAGAACCAAATTCATTTCCCATGAACAACAATTTGGCTCCCGGATGCGTAAACATATACGTATAGAGGATGCGGAGATTGGCAAACTTCTGCCACTCGTCGCCAGGCATTTTATAAATCATCGGACTCTTGCCATGTACTACTTCATCATGACTCAGCGGTAGCATGAAATTCTCATCATAGAAATACATCATGCTGAACGAAAATTTATCCTGATGAAACTGGCGGAAAATAGGATCCATTTTAAAATAGTCCAGGGTATCGTGCATCCATCCCATCATCCACTTCATACCAAAGCCAAGCCCACCTTCAAAAGTTGGCTTACTGATTTTGGGCCAGTCGGTTGCTTCTTCTGCAATTGTCTGAATATCCGGAAAGTCCCTGTAAAGGGTTTCATTCAGATCTTTAATAAAAGCAATCGCTTCAAGGTTGCCGTTACCACCGTATTCATTCGGCTCCCACTGACCTTCACTGCGGCTATAATCCAGTCGCAGCATGGAACTCACTGCGTCTACTCTTAATCCATCTGTATGAAAACAATCGCACCAGAATCGGGCACTACTAATTAAAAATGATTTTACTTCTCCGCGCTTGTAATTAAATATATAAGAGTTCCAATCCGGATGATAGCCTTTTCGCATATCTGCATACTCATAAGTATGCGTTCCATCGAACATAAATAAACCATGCGCATCATAGGGAAAGTGCGAAGGCACCCAATCTAAAATTACCCCAATACCTGCCTGATGAAAAGCATCTACTAAATACGCATATCCCTGCGGGGATCCAAATCGTGAAGTGGGCGCAAAATAGCCTGTTCCCTGGTAGCCCCAGCTTCCATCAAAGGGGTGTTCCATTACAGGCATAAACTCAACATGCGTAAAACCCATATCTTTTACATAAGGCACCAGTCTTTCTGCAATCTGTTGGTAGGTATTGTAAGATTCCTCGTCGTGTTTATCCGGCCGCATCCAGCTGGCCAGGTGCACTTCATAAACACTGTAAGGACTCTTGAGTGAATTGTGTTTTTTGCGATGCTTCATCCATTCCTGGTCCTTCCATTCATAATCCGTTTGCCAGGTAATAGAAGCAGTAAAAGGTCTTTTCTCCCAGAAATGCGCAAAAGGGTCTCCTTTGTCTAATTTGATTCCATTGAAACCATGTATATGATACTTGTAAGCTTCCCCTGCCTGAATGCCTGGAATAAATCCTTCCCAGATACCCGAATTATCCAGTCTTACTTTTAACGGATGACTGGTTTTATCCCAGTTATTAAAATAGCCGGTCACAGAAATAAAAGTGGCATTCGGCGCCCACACGGCAAAATAAGTTCCCAGCACACCCAGCACTTCTAACTGTTTGTTACCAAAGAACTTATAGAGCTGGTAATGCGTCCCGTTCTGAAAATTCCGGACATCTGCTTCTGAAAACAAAGAATAGTTCCATACTGCTTGTTGCGTATCAACAAAATGCGTCTCTTCAAATTTCTTCTGGGCTTCCTTTGCAACTTTTGTATTAGGGGCTGCTCTTTTATTCGATTTTGTTGAATCAGACATATGATAAAATTATTTAACAGAAATATATGATGAATGGAAAATTTCTGTCATAAGTTTTATGGAATTTACAACAAAATTCATCTAAAGACGAATTAACTGCATTTATGACCAAACTAACATTGGTAGCAATCTTTTTATTTGCTGCCATCTCCAACGGGTTTTCTCAGGAAACCGGATCAGTCAAAGGAACGGTAACTGATACCCTGAACAAACAAAACTTAACCAATGCTGTGGTTGCCGTATTAAGGGCCAAAGATTCTGTATTGGTAAAGTATACACGCACAACCAAAGAGGGACAATTTAATTTGCCTGACCTCTCAGCCGGCAAATACATTGTAATGGTCTCTTACCCTGCTTATGCCGATTACGTGGATGTAATTTCTGTTACGGGGGGATCCACAACCGACTTAGGCAAAGTACCCGTTATCACCAAAGCCACACTGTTGCAGGAAGTAATTGTTCGGCAAACCATCGGTTCCATTCGAGTTAAAGGAGACACAACAGAATACAAAGCAGACAGTTTCAAAGTAAGCGCCAATGCCGATGTACAGGAGCTTTTACGCAAAATGCCTGGCATTCAGGTAAACAGCAAAGGGGAAATTACCGCTCAGGGAGAAAGAGTGCAAAAAGTGCTGGTGGATGGTGAAGAGTTCTTCAGCGATGACCCTGCCGTTGTTACCAAAAATCTTAGAGCCGATGCAGTTGACAAAGTGCAGTCCTTCGATAAAAAAAGTGATCAGGCAGTGTTTACAGGTATTGATGACGGACAGAAAATTAAAACCCTGAACCTTACTTTGAAAGAAGACAAGAAGAAAGGGTATTTTGGCAAAGCCGAAGCTGGTGGTGATTTTGATAAATATGGATATGGAAAATTATTAGCCAATTCATTCAAGGGTAAAAGAAAAATTTCAGGATACTTAACTACCGACAATACCAAATTTGAATCCCTCAATTGGAATGAAAACCAGAACTACGGAGGGAATTCAAATATGACCACTGAAATGACTGACGATGGCGGCATTATGATGTGGAGCTCTGGTGATGAATTTAGCTGGGGAACAGGTTTCCCAAATTCGGTAACGGGTGGGTTGCATTTTAGTAATAAATGGAATAAAGACAAACACAATTCTAATAATACTTACCAATACAATCAATTGGATGTGAGAGGCGTGAATACCAATAAAACTCAGAACATCCTACCAGGAGCCGACTTAATAAGTACCAGTGTTCAAAATCAAGCCAGCAGCAGAAAAAGAAATAAACTAACCAGCACTTATGAGTGGCAGATAGATTCTACCAGTTCCTTAAAAATTACTGCGAGAGGATCCATTGTTAATAGCAACACCAGTTCAACCTATTTTGGTCGTACCATCAATAGCGATAGTATTTTATTAAACCAGAGTAATCGGGCTACATCTACGGTAGATGAAAACAAAACCATGAACTCAACCATTTTTTATCGCAAAAGATTCAAAAAAATGGGCCGTACTATTTCTTGGAACAATGAAATAAACTACAATGACAGAGCAGATGATGGATTTTTAACAGCAGACAATATCTTTTATGATGCTTTGGGTAATATGGTAAGAAGAGATAATGTTGACCAACAAAAGACCAATAAACAAATTGCTACTACTATTAATTCTACCATCAACTATACAGAACCACTTTGGAAAAATACTTTTCTGGTATTGAATTACAAACTGAGTGTAAGTAGAAACGATGCAGAGCGGAATACCTTTGCAAAAAACGCAGCAAACAATAAGTATGAGAATTTGGTAGATACTTTAAGTAATCATTTCATCTTCAACACAACCGGTCATAGTGGAAGTGTAAACCTTCGTTACAATGTAAAGAAATTTAATTTTTCTATCGGTACTGGTTTAGGAACAGTTAATTACCGACTGAATGACATTGTTAAAAAAACGGACCGCAATGTAATTTTCAACAATTTTATTCCTGCAGTAACATTTAATTTTACTCCGAAACAACAAAGAAGATTTAATTTTTCTTATAACGGTACAACAAGAAATCCTTCTCTTGCACAAATACAACCGATTATTGATAATATAGACCCGCTAAACTTAACTATTGGTAACCCGAACTTAAAGCAATCCTTTGTGCACCAATTTAACCTGGGAGGTTCTGACTATAAAGTATTAAAAAGCAGAAGAATCAGCTTTAACATCAACTTCTCTAAAACTGAAAATGCCATTTCCAATTCAAGTTTTGTAGATAACCAGGGTAGAAGAATTAACCAGGCAATAAACGTAGCCGGAAATTACAGTTTGAGTGGAAGGGTTGGATATGGATTCGAGATAATTCCTTCTCTGAATATCGGGGTAGATATTAGTCCCAGAATCAACCAATTTGCCAATAGGGTTAATGGAATTGATAATATAACTAAAAACAGAGCCACTGATTTCAGTTTAAATATTGGGTACTGGGGAGATAAATGGATTAATTTTTATGCATACGGAAGTGCAATACACAATAATTCCACTACTTCCATTCGTCCGGATGTTAGCACTAAATTCTGGTCTTATAATGCATACGCCAATATGCAGTTTAAGTTAAAAAAAATAAAGACTTATATCGACTTCGATTTAAATGCCAATATTTACCAGAAGACTGCTGTATTTGCTGATCAGAGAGATGTGTATATTTTGAATGCTTCTGTTAGAAAGGTAATTTCCAAAAATGATCAATGGGAAATTAAAGCCTCTGTAAACGATCTTCTAAATCAAAACTTAGGCATCAATCGAAATGCATCCAGCAATTTTATTACAGAAACAACCAATCAAACCATTCAACGCTATTTCTTATTTTCTTTAATCTGGAATTTCAGTAAAAATGGTAAACCTAATGAAGGATTTTAATATGAAAAAGATCAACATCATTTGTATATTTTTATTTTTTAGCACGTATTTATGTGCTCAGGTTCAATTTATTCAGTCAGGAAGAATTGAATTTGAAAAAAGAGTCAACCAGCATGCGCCCATTTTAGATGAAGGAGAAAATATGTGGACTGCTGAAATGCTCAAACAGATACCCAAATTTGTATCTGATGTTTACGAACTCAAGTTTACTACAGACAAATCAGTTTATAAATTAGCAAAGGAAAATCCCAATAACAAGTATATGTGGGGTACTAAACCTGTTGACACCGATGTGAGTGTTCAGGATTTAAAAAAAGGTATTTCCATTAGTCAAAAAGAAGTATTTGAAAATACTTATTTAATCAAAGACAGCAGCCGTACCTGGGAATGGAAAATAGCGGAAGAAACCAGAGAAATTGCAGGCTTTGAATGTAGAAAAGCCGTTACCAAAATTTGTGATTCGGTTTATGTAGTTGCGTTTTACACCGATCAAATTCCGGTAAGTGCAGGTCCGGAAAGCTTTGGTGGCCTCCCGGGAATGATACTGGGATTAGCTGTACCCAGATTGAATACCACCTGGTTTGCAACCAAACTGGAATTGGTAACACCAACAGCAAATGAACTCAATGTAAAACAAAAGGGAAAACAAATAGGTAGAACACAACTAACCACAGAACTATCTAAAGCATTAAAAGACTGGGGAAAGGAAGGAGCCAGAAAAATGTGGGTTGCCCAATTGTAAATTAGTGTCCACATTCAATGGCATCCGCACCATGTATAGCTTTATGTAAATAAGGACTCACAAATGGGATATCCAGGTTCAAACCGCGAAGAATTAATAGTATTCCAATGATTAAGGATAGCACCGGAATGAGTTTTCGCATTTGCTGACGGAATTCACCAGATAAAGATTGTGCGGCAAGCACCAGTAATAGCATAGCGGGAACAGTACCTAATCCAAAACTACCCATGAACAATACTGACTCTGTAATGGTATGAGCTACCAGAGAAGCAGCCATTGCGGTGTAAACAAGGCCACAGGGTAAGAATCCATTGAGTACACCAAAGATATACATGGTAGGTGCTGACCTTTTTTGCAAGATGGATTGCATAGTGGTGATTTGCCACTGCTTGAAACCATTCAGAAAGGGTAAATCAAGTTTAGTAAACAGCCGGGGCAACAATACAGACAACACAATAAAAGAACCCAATACAATAGAAAGAATCTGGGTAAGTCCGAACCAATTCAGGCCTCTCCCGAAAACACCAGCTATAATCCCAATGAGCATATAACTGCTAATTCTTCCGAAATGATACCCTCCTATTGCAAGTGCTTTTTGCCAACCAGTAAATTGCTGAAAGGGCAAGGATAGGGCTAAAGGTCCGCACATACCAACACAATGCACACTTCCTGCGAAACCTAAAATAAATCCTGAAAATAAAAGGACTTCCATAATTAAGGAATAAAGATCACTTCTTCAGCGTAGTAATTAATACCCGCACTGGTAAAACTGATCTTAGCAATATATTTTCCTTTGTTAAATGAAGAAACCGGAAAAATATAAACTCCGTTGCCGGATGCAGCTAAAGGCCATTTTTTATCTGACTTCTCGGAAGCCGGATTGTAAAAATGGATTTCCGCATTGGTGATGGCGGTTGTTAACGTTGAATCGATGGTCAGAAAAACCTGACCTTCCTTTTTATTAATGGAGATTTTTTGCTTTAATGCATTGGCATTGGCGGTAGCTTGTAACTTTCCGTTGAATGCCATTTCCTTTTCATAATAATTAGACTCCACCATTTCAATATCTACCTGCATGGTTTTCCATACAAGAAATAGTATAAATGCCACTCCGGCACCAAATGGTTTTCCTGCATCCCCTGCCCCGGTACACGTAAAATTGTTGCATCAAAAGTGGTTCGGGTTACAATTAATACCCCAAGTAAAACCATCAATACTGCCAATACACCTGAATAAGCTTTGATACGATAGGTGAATTCAAATTTCTTGCCGGATGCAATCTGGTTTTCAGAAGCATAAGTTATCAGATTTTCAGGCCTGTTTACTTTCTTCATCATCATATTGCAGGCATCTATACAGGCCGTGCAATTGATACACTCCAGCTGAGTACCATTTCGAATATCAATATTGGTAGGACAAACATTCACACACATGCCGCAATCAATACAGTCCCCTGCTCCTTCAGTAGCTTTCTTTTTATTCCTTGGCTCCCCTCTTAAATAGTCATAGGCAACAACAATCGAATTCTTGTCGAGTAAAACGCCTTGCAGTCTGCCGTAAGGGCAAATGACCGTACAAACAATTTCACGCACAAATGCATACACAGAATAAAAAACCAGCGTGAAAAACACAATGGCAATAAAGCCGCCAATATGTTCAGATACGGGGTCAGAAATAATTTTAAATAGCTGTTCAGTTCCAACTATATAAGCCAGAAAGGTATTGGAAATGGTGAAACTCAGTAATAAAAATACAATATGCTTAATGGTCTTTCTGATGTACAATTCAGTAGTCCATTTCTTGCCATTATTTATTTTCTGCTTATTCCCGTCACCTTCAATCAGGTATTCAATTTTGCGGAAAATCATTTCCATGAATATGGTTTGTGGACAAACCCATCCACAGAAGAATCGGCCGTAAATCAAGGTGAAAATGACTACAAATAAAATGAAAATAATCATGCCCAGACCAAACATGATAAAATCCTGTGGTGTAAAGAGTGAGCCGAAAAAAGTAAATTCTCCCTGAGGAATATTAAACTGAAATAAGGGGTTTCCATCAATGCGCATAAAAGGCATGGTGAAAAATAAAATCACATATACATAACTCAAATAAGTTCTATAGCGGTAAAATTTCCCCTTGGGTTGCAAGGCATAAATCCAGTTTCTTTTTCCTTTACTGTTTACCGTTGAGTGTAAACTTCGAAAATCTGGTTGGTTCGGCTCACTCATAATCTATCTTTATTTTACTTCATTGCAGGGGCAGATGTAGAATCAGCAGGAGCCGCAGCGCCTTGTTCTACAAACAATTCTCCCTGCTTCTCCTTGGCTGGCTGAGGATTGGTTCCCTGTAAAGATTTTACATAACTCGCAATTTGAGCAATCTGAACAGGAGAATAGTCATCCTTCCAGCTCTTCATACCTTTCTCAGGCCAGCCATATTTAATGCTATAGAAAATCCCTTTAATGTCTCCTTTATGCAACCAGTAATCATCTGTTAAATTAGGACCAATACCAGGTGCGCCATTCACGATACCACTTCCGTTTTCTGCATGACAGGTTGCACAAGCGCCTGGTTTAATATACAATTCCTTACCTTTTGCTATATCATCAGCACCCAACATTTTCACGGTATTTTCATCCACATTGTTCGCAGACTTCTCCAGATAAGCAGCCTGTTCTGTGGCCGCTTTTTCCAAATCCAAGGCCAGTTCCTGTTGTTGCAATGGTTTGGTTCCAGCGATATGATAGTTGTATAAATACACCGCACCGAATATAATGCTGATAGCAAATCCCCACTTCCACCAAACCGGCACTTCATTGTCCAGTTCTTTAATTCCATCGTAATCATGACCCAAATCCAAACGGGCCACATCTTCTTCTGTATTGCGATTGTACAAACGATCGAACCAGGAAACTTTCTCTTTCTCTACTACAGGCTCTCCGGCAGCAGCGGCCATTTTCAATGCATCTTTTTTCAAAAAGGTACGAATACCATTGGCAAAATAAATAATGATGATCATTTCAATGGCAACAATAAATGCCAGTAGCTGAACAATGGTTTCAGAAACTACAGTAGGTGTTCCGGCAGGTACATTTTTAGCTTGTGCAAACAATGAACCGGCAGACACCAATAACATTACTGCAGTTAATGCCGCAGCTTTTCCTGCCCCTGATTGCTTCTGCTGATCCATCTTATTTTTAATGGCAAGTACAAATACATTGCCCAACATATAAATCACGATGGCCAGTAAACCAATAACGGTTAATAAAACATAAGCAACGGTTGAATCATAAAAAACTTCTTTGGGTGCAGCAGGCGCCGCAGCTTCTGCAGCATCCTGTGCCCAAATGATATTCGCAGCCAGACTGGCCAGCAAAAGCAGCAACATTCTCTGAAAGGCGGCTTTGTAATTTTTATTATATGTGATAGTGGTAAACATAAAATTATTTTTATTAGTCATTGATGGGTATTTGACTATTCTTTTCCATTTTTTCTTTATTAGCAGAAAAAACATACCAGGTAACAACAGCAAAGAATAGAGTAAATATGACCAATGATATCATTGGATAAATATTCACGTTATCGATGGTTGTTACATAATTTTTAAATTTCATACAAATGAATTTTAGTGTAAGCTTTTAATTTCTGCTTCAGGCGCTTTTTTCAGATCGGCACCCAGTCTTTGTAAATAAGCAATCAATGCTATGATTTCTTTTCCACTCTGAGCCTTGATATTATTTGCCTTTAAATCTGCAGCAATTTCATCAGCCTGCATTTTTAAATCGTTGTTCGCTTTCTGATCGTAGCCTTCAGGATAAGGAACGCCAAGTGTTTGCATCGCTCTTATTTTTCCTGGAGTAGTGCTGATATCTAAATCGTTATCCAGTAACCATGGATAAGGAGGCATGATAGATCCCTGAGAAATTTCTTCAGGATCATTCATATGACGATAATGCCAGCTATTAGGATATTTATTTGCCAGGCGGGCCAAATCCGGACCGGTACGCTTACTACCCCACTGGAATGGATGGTCGTATACAGATTCACCGGCTTTGGAATAATCACCATAACGGGCTACTTCATCTCTGAAAGGACGAACCATTTGTGAGTGACAGGTATAACATCCTTCTCTGATATAGATATCCCTACCCTGTAATTCAAGTGGAGTATAAGGCTTAACCGTACTGATAGTAGGCACATTCTCCTTCACAATAAAGGTTGGGATAATTTCAATAGCACCCCCTACAGATACCACAATTAAGCTCATTACAAGCATTTGTACAGGTCTTCTTTCAATGATAGAATGCCAGTATGCTTTTCCTGCAGGTAATGGTTGTGAAGACAAAGCAGGTGCTTCACTGGTTTCTTCAGCAATGAATGATCCGGCTTTAGCTGTTTTAATTAAATTAATCACAAGCAATACAGCTCCGGTTAAATAAATGGTTCCACCAATACCTCTAACAATATACATAGGAATAATACGGGTAACGGTTTCAAGGAACTGGAATTTCAACTGACCTTCCGGAGTAAACTGTTTCCACATCAAGGCCTGAGAAACGGCAGCCCAGTACATAGGAATGGCGTATAATAATATACCTACGGTACCAATTAAGAAATGGGTATTGGCCATTTTAACGGAATACAATTTGGTATTGTATAAACGCGGAACTAACCAATACAACATACCAAAAATCAGGAATCCGTTCCAGCCCAAAGCTCCTACGTGAACGTGAGCAACAATCCAGTCGGTATAGTGTGCAAATCCATTTACATTTTTCAAAGACAACATCGGGCCTTCAAAAGTGCTCATACCATAACAGGTAAGTGCCACCACAAACATTTTTAAAATGGGATCTTCTTTTACTTTATCCCAGGCACCTCTTAAGGTGAAAATACCATTCAACATACCTCCCCAGCTGGGTAGAATCAGCATCACACTAAATACAACTCCCAAGGACTGCGCCCAATCAGGTAAAGCGGTATATAACAAGTGGTGAGGACCAGCCCAGATATAAATGAAAATCAAAGCCCAGAAGTGAATGATACTCCATTTGTAGGAATAAACTGGTCTTCCGGCTGCTTTAGGAATAAAATAATACATGATACCCAACATTGGGGTTGTAAGGAAAAATGCCACGGCATTGTGTCCATACCACCACTGAACCAGTGCATCCTGAACACCTGCATACCAGCTATAACTATGTGTTAATGATGTTGGCAATGCGAATGAGTTAACAATATGCAACAGTGCTACTGTAACCCAGGTACCAATAATGAACCAGATGGCTACATATAAATGACGCTCTCTTCTGGTTAGGATGGTAGCAAACATGTTAATACCAAAAATTACCCATACCAGGGTAATGGCAATATCAATGGGCCAGATTAATTCTGCATATTCCTTACCCTGGGTTAAACCCAATGGCAAAGTAACAGCAGCGGCAACAATGATTAACTGCCAGCTCCAGAAATGCAGATTGCCAAGTGCTTTGCTCCACATACTGGTTTTTAACAAACGAGGCATCATATAATATACCCCTGTGTAAATACCATTACCTACGAACGCAAAAATCACTGCATTCGTGTGAAGCGGTCTTAATCTACCAAAACTGGTTAATGAAATACCAAAATTAAGTGCCGGGTAAGCAAGCTGAAACGCAATGATTACCCCTACCAGCATCCCTACTAATGCCCACAGTACAGTGGCAAAAGCAAATTTCCGGACGATGGAATTGTCGTAAGTGAATTTTTCTAACTGCATGGTTGTTTATTTATTCTCTGTTGGTTGATGGGTTTGATCAAAAAATATTTTATTAGCGGGTGTAAATGAATCGTCGAATTGTCCTGTTTTTGAACCCCAGATAAAAGCAACCAAAAATCCGGTTGCCACCAGTAAACTGATAATTAATAACATTACGTATAGCATACATTATACGAAGTTATCGAGTCGTGGGAGG
>NZ_KI866530.1:1300448-1327723 GCF_000511175.1 Sediminibacterium salmoneum NBRC 103935
TAATAACATTACAATAATGCTCATACTTGTTCATTTTTAGGATTCAGAATGGGGTGAAAACAATATTTTTCTATCAGGGCAGAGCCCAGCATAGTTGTCATTACAATGGTGAATGTACTGGATGGCATTAAAATAGCTGCCACTAATGGAGACATCTGAGCAGTTACAGAAAAATACAATCCAACCACATTATATAATGTAGAAATAACAAAAGTGGTCTTAATCAGATTCTTAGACCATTTGGCAGCGCGGATATACTGATCAAGCAAAGGCAATTGTTCAGACAGCATAATGGCATCGCTGGCAGGTGAAAACTGAATGGTATTGTCAACTACTGCAATACCTACATTGCTTTTGCTCAAAGCACCTGCGTCATTCAATCCATCCCCCACCATCATCACTTCTTTACCTTCTTTTCTTAGGTTATCTATATACTGAAGTTTGTCTTGCGGAGTCTGATTAAATAAATACTGAACAGGTCTTTGCAAATTCTGCTTTAAATATTCTTCAGAACGATTATTATCGCCACTTAAAACAGTTATGGGATAAGGTAATTCCTGAATCAGTCTGTCTACATGTGCTCTCAATACATTCTGAATAATGAATTTACCAAAGACTTCTCCATCAACAGACACCCATACTTCAGATCCCTTGACTTCCCCGGTTGCTTTTCCAACAAAGTCTGCAGAACCTAATTTATAATGCGTTTCGTTCTCCCAAGCTTCAATACCAGCCCCTGCTACTTCCTTAATATGGGCAATCTGCCCCTGAACAATATTTAACTCTTTAGCAATCGCCTTGCTTAATGGGTGCATTGATTGCGTTGCCATTGCACCAATTACAGCTTTGTCTGATGCACTAAGTGGATTCCCTTCATAATGAACAGTGGAAGCATGAGGGTAAGTAAGCGTTCCTGTTTTATCAAAAACAACCTGGTTAATTTTGGCAATATTCTGAAGAACAAGGGCATTTTTTAAAAACAACCCGTGCTTGCTGAAAATGTTCAGTACAAAGCCTTCTGTAAATGTGGCTGTGATTAACAATGCACAGGGACAGGCAACAATCAAAACGGCTGTCATAGATTGCCAGGCATAGTTCAGATTAGTGCCATACCAAAATATAAAACTGCTGAATGCAACGGTTAAAACAACTACAGAAAAATAATTACTAATTACGGTTGTAAAGGAATAGTCGTTTTTATCTGACTTTTTGAAAGCTTCATTATTCCAGAGCTTGGTAAAGCTGTTTTGTGAAAATGGTTTCACTACCAGCACATCAATGGCCCCACTAAGCTGCTTTCCACCTGCATAAATTAAATCGCCAATGGCCAAAGAAACGGGCTCATTCTCTCCCGTAACAAAACTGTAATCAATTTCTGCTCTGCCTTTGATATGCATACCGTCCACCGGTATAACTTCGTTGTTTCTGATGCGGATAGTATCATCTGCTTTCACTTCCTGAACAGGCACAAAAGATTCCTTCCCTTCTTTATCAATCAAACATACTGCCACTGGAAAATAGGAAGTAAAGTCTCGGTTAAATGAAAGATCAGCAAAGGTCTTGGTCTGGAAAGATCTTCCCAATAACATGAAGAAAATAATTCCGGACATACTATCTAAATACCCTCCGCCGGTTCCGGATAAAATTTCATATACACTTCTGCCAAAAGTAACGGCGAGCGCCAAAGCAATGGGGGCATCAATATTCAGTCTTCTTTGCTTAAAGCTATACCAGGAATTAATAAAGAATTCAGACCCGCTGTATAATAAAACGGGTAAAGCAAGTAATAGATTAAAGTATCGGAATAAATTGGCATTCAGCCCATCTCTTGTAATGGTTTCCAAACCCAGGTATTCAGGAAAACTCAACATCATGATATTGGCAAAGCAAAAACCTGCAATACCAATTTTAATCATGGCAGTACGAGCCACAATTTTCTGTTCGCGCTTGGCTTCCTGACCATCGTTTAAAGTAATATAGGGTTCGTAGCCAACAGAGCCAAGCAATTCCGCTGTAGCTCTGATACTGATTTTTTCAGGGTCCAGATAAACAGTCAATTCCTTGGTTGGAAAATGAACGCTTGAAAAATAGATTCCCTCGTGAACTTTCTGCAGGTTTTCCAATAACCAGATACAGGAACTGCAATGAATCTGAGGCAAGTAGAATTGAACCGCAATTTGAGCGGGCTTTGAAAAAACAATATACTTAGCGGCAATTTGCGGATTATCCAGAAATGCAAATTTCTGCGGATCACGGGTTTCGCTCATTTTTACACCAGAAGCATCGTGTAAATTATAATACTCGCAAAGATTACTTTTATTTAAAATCTGAAAAACAGAACTACAACCTTTGCAACAGAAAGACTTTTCATCAAAAACCACAGGCTCTCCCACACAGGCGTCACCGCAGTGAAAGCATTTGGTGGATTCTAAGGTCTTATTCAACATGTTGTAAAAAGTTGTTAAAAGTTACTTAATTTTTTGAATTGAACGTATTAAATTTTTAATTATTTATCTTCTTATTATGTGGGTCAACACCAAGTCCTTTGAAAACATTTGACCTGAAACAATTACATGCATTCAGCCTGTCTTCAATCATTTTATTCCATTTGTATTTTTCCTTTACAAAACTGTCATTGAAAGTATTCACTAAATCGTGCTGCTTAATAGCAACTTTGTTCCAGGTATTGGTAGAAAGCAGGTTGGCGAGCGTGTTTACCTGAGCCATTATTTTATGTTCCTTGCTCCTTGTTAATTGCATTAAATCAAACAAATTGGGCATCGGAACTTCTTTTGCCGTTTTTGCATTGAATACTTTCATCACCGAAGGAAACACCAGTTTTTGTTCACAGGTAACGAGGGAACTAAAATCATTTTTTATCTGCTGCATCAGTTCTTTCAGATAAGTAGTTGCTTCCGCATCATAATCTTTCAGAAAAGAACAATGAATAGCATTCTGAATTTTCAATTCCAGACAAGGATATACATTATCTAAAAGGTGAGCGATAAATTCGGCAGTTTGGTCTGCATGTTTACACATGGGTAAAATTTTACCCTACAAAATTGTCACTGTAAAGTCACGAATTCAATGAGATTTGAAATGCAGAAACATGATTAAAATCATAAAAATTACCTAGTCTTCAATATTGGCCGTTTGAATCAGCTTTTGTAGATTAAGGATGCTGATCTTTTTCCCCTTTAGCTGAATTAACTTATCGGTGTTAAATTCTGACAACAATCGTATACAGGATTCTGTGGATGTGCCAACATAATCGGCAATTTCTTCCCTGCTTAAACTAACATTCAGGGTCTGATTATCCTCCTCAAATCCATAGGTAGCTTTCAGGAATAAAAGTGCTTCAGCCATACGCTCTCTTACATTTTTCTGAGAAAGAGATACGATATGATCTTCCGCCGTCTTAAGGTCATGGCTCATTTTCTTTACCACTTCAAACATCAATTTCGGCGAGGCAGCCAGCGCATCAAAAAAGTATTTTTTATCAATAATACAAATAGATGCATCTTCCAGCGTAACAGCAGAACAGTGATAGCGTTCGTTGGAAAGCAGGGCACGGTAACCCAAAATATCACCAGACTTAACCAGCCGAAGAATTTGCTCCTTACCATCATAACCAGTGGTGGTTAATTTTATTTTGCCGCTGTTAATGCAAAACAACCCATTGGGTAGTCCATTTTCAGTAAAAACATATTGCCCTTTCTTATAAACCGCGCAGGATTTGTGCGCACAGAGTTCCTGTGTTTGTTCCTGGTCCAAAACATTAAATACAGAGCTTAAACGAACATTACAATGTAAACACCCTGTTTCAATGGATCCGTTATTCTTCATTACTTCCGCTGTATTGCTTTAAACAAAGTTAAACATATTGGTTTTATTTTGATAATAAAACTACTCTTGATTCCATAGGGTTCAACACTTTTTTATCCGCCAATATTTCACCAGTAATTACATCATATGCCTGTTTAAATCCATTGGTTCTCTCTACATACTGTTTCCACTCCAGTGTATTCGGTTTGGAAGACGCATTTAATACTACCATTACTGTTGAAGTTTCATCGTATCTAAAATAAACATAAAGCCCGTCCTTGGGTAAATATTGCATCATTTTACCCGTTTGCAGTGCCGTATTATTCTTTCGGAAATTAGCCAGGGCCTTTACATATTGATAGGCTGTGTTTTCGGTGGGATTAAGACCACCGGCTGTGCGCTTATTCCCCATTTCATCCAGAAACCCTAGAGGAAAATCCAGACGAACCATCCCATCATTGGGGTCCTTGAAATTTTTCATCCACAGTTCAGTACCATAATACAATTGCGGAATACCCCTTAGTGTGAACAAAAGATTCATGCCCATTTTGAATTTGTTCATGTCTTCCCCAATCATAGAAACAAATCTTTCCATATCGTGGTTATCCAGGAATATACAGTTCTTCTCCGGTGTCTGATACAAGAAATCCTGCGATAAAGTCATGTACATTTTATTCACTCCCTGGGTCCAGCCAAAGGGTTGGTTCAATGCATCCATCATGGAATAACTCAACGGAAAATCAGTAGTCCCCGGAGCATTGTGTTTAAAGGCAGCATTCATATTGTTTTTGGTAAAGTAGGCACTGCCTGCCACTGTATTAGCTACTGCTTCACCAAATATGCTGATAGTAGGGAAATCATTTTCCAATGCTGTATTAACCTTATTCATAAAAGCTTCATCGCAATATTTATAGGTATCTACCCGCCAGCCATCAATACCAAACTCTTCCACTGTCCATAGCGCATGCTGAATTAAATAGTTTGATACAAATGGGTTTCTCTGATTAATGTCTGGTAAATGGGGTACAAACCATCCGTCCAACATCACTTTCTTGTCTGCTGCGTTTCCCATCGGATCAAAAATGGCTTCATCCCGATGATTGGTATTGGTGTAGGATGCCCACTGATTAATCCAGTCTTTAGCAGGTGCATCTTTGAACATCCAATGCTCATTACCAATATGGTTATAAACCGCGTCCTGAATTATTTTAATGCCCTTTGCATGAGCGGCTTCAATTAAGTTTTTATAAGCCTTCTCACCTCCCAGTCTTTTATCAATGGCATAATGGTTGGTGAACCAATAGCCATGATATCCTGCCATCATTCCGGCTTGTTCGCTTTGCAAAGGCATATCATTTTCAATCACTGGTGTCATCCAGATGGCAGTTACACCCAGTTCTTTCAGATAATCCAATTGATTGGTAACTCCCTCCAAATCTCCCCCATGCCTTTTGATAGGGTCCTTTCTATTAACAACAGTGTCCAGATATCCTGTTACCTTATCATTAGCAGGGTTGCCATTGCTGAATCTGTCGGGCATTAACAGATAAATGAAATCTTTTGAAGTAACCCCATTCGCATATTCAGAACCCATTCCCTTTCTGCGAGGTTTTAGTTCCCAGGTCAGATTGGTTTTGGAATTAGTCCCCTTCAACTGCATTTGTACTTTACCAGGCTTGGCTATGGTCTGAATGGTCAGATCAATCGCCAGGTATTTTTTATTTTCAAACGCATGCACTTTTGTAATGGTAACACCGGGATAATTAGTTGTAACAGAAATATTCTCAAATGTGGCATTGGTGTTGCGCACCAGCAATTGCACTTTATTCCACTTCATACCGGTAAACCAATGTGTTGGATATAGTTCAATATTTTTTTGAGCAATCAGTTGCAGTCCCCAAAATAATATCGCAAAAAACAAGCTTCCTTTTTTCATACTGTAATTATTTTGATTGATTCTCTTTAACAACTAAAGCACAAATTATTGCGGCTGCTACAAGCAGTCCCCCACCCACTTGTACTGCCATCAAACGATCATTGTGCAATACATTTTCCATTACTTTTCCAAAAAACAGCGAAGCGATAATTTCGGGCAATACAATGAAAAAATTGAAGATACCCATATAGATGCCCATTTTAGCAGGGGGTATACAGCCTGCCAGCATAGAATAAGGCATCGACAAAATGGATGCCCAGGCAATACCTACCAGTCCCATGGATATATACAGAAAAGAAGGATCCGAAACATATTTCACAGAGATTAAGCCTATGCCTCCCAATACCAAACAAATAGAATGAGTATATTTCTTACCCAATTTATTTACCCAGAAAGGAAGTGAAAAAGAAAAACCAAATGTTACTAAATTCAAAATGGCAGAAGTGGTATTGGCGTATTCCAGTCCCTGCGTGTATAAATCACTGTTGGTGGTTGTGTTCCCCCCGAATATATCAGTTGCCACCCCTGTGCTGTAGTAAAACCACATGAGAAATAAACCTGGCCAGGTTAAAAAATTAACCAGCGCCAGCCGCTTCATCTGATCTGGCATATTCGCGACTGCACTAAAAATTTCTTTCACTCCACCCATGAATCCTTTGCCTTCTTCGTCCAGTTTCTTTTTCCATTCGGGATCAGCAGGTGGATATTCTTTGCTCTTAACCACCGTATATACAACAGCCAGTAAAAAAACTGCAGCACCTATGTAAAACGAATACATGATATTTTCAGGAATGCCTCCAGCTGTTTTTTCCCTTGAAACCCCTAACCACTGAACCAGCTTCTGAGGCAAGTATCCTGCAATAAATGAAGCCAATCCTATAAACATACTTTGCATGGCAAAACCCATGGGTTGTTGCTCTTCGTCCAGATTATCTGCTACAAAAGCACGGAAGGGCTCCATACTGATATTAATACAGGAATCCAGAATCCACAATACCCCTGCAGCCATCCAGATAGCTGATGAATTGGGCATGATAAACAAAGCCAGCGAACTCAAAATAGCACCAATTAAAAAATAAGGTCTTCTTCTTCCTAGACGCGGATGCCAGGTTCTGTCGCTCATATAGCCTATAATTGGCTGAACAATTAAACCAGTCATAGGAGCTGCCAACCAAAGGCCTGGAATCTGTTCAGGACTTGCACCCAGGTATTCATAAATAGCACTCATATTGCCCATCTGCAGACTCCAGCCAAACTGGATACCAAAAAAACCAAAACACATATTCCAGATCTGCCAGAAACCAAGTTTTGGCAGTACCGCTTTAGGGGTAGTTGACATAGCAATCGATATTTATTGGTTGATATTGTGTATTGAATACACATCTCAATATACAAATAAAAACATCCCCATAAAGAGGATGTTCATGAAAATTTGTGTTGAACTAAATTGCTTAAATCACAAAGCCATCTGGCAATATGGCCGTTTTCTTAACCACTACAATTCCATCTTTAACGGTATATAATGGATGGTCAGTATTGGGCAAATGACTTCCCCCGTTAATCCGCACATCGTTCCCGATACGGCAGTTTTTATCGATGATGGCGTCTTTGATATAGCAACGCTCCCCGATGCCTATTTTAGGTAATCCCTTGCTGGCATTCAGTTCCATTTCTTCAATGGTTTCGTAATAATCATTACCCATAATATAGGTACTTACAACAGTTGTACCATGGCCAATGCGAGAGCGGATACCTACCACACTTTGTTCTATACGGCTGGCATGAATGATGGAACCTTCGGCAATAATGGTTTTCTCCAAAGTAGTTCCACTGATTTTTGCAGGCGGCAGCATACGCGCACGGCTATAAACCGTCTTGGTATTGTCGAATAAATTAAATGGCGGTATCTCCTGTGTTAAAGCCAGGTTGGCTTCGTAGAAGGAATAAATATTTCCGATATCTGTCCAGTAACCATCATACTGGAAACTGGATACCTTGTAATTTTCAATAGAATCAGGAATGATTTCCTTTCCGAAATCGGTTGCATTGGGATGCGCCTCATTCAACAATTTATCCAGGATTTTCTTATTGAAAATATAGATACCCATAGATGCCAGATAGTTTCTACCCTGCTTCTGCATATCTGCTCCCGTATCACTTACCCACTCAGGCAATAAATCCTTTTTAGGCTTCTCAATAAAGGAAGTAATTACATTTTGTTCATTGGTTTTTAAAATACCAAATTCAGGAGCATCCCGATCATCAACTGGTATGGTTGCAATGGATATATCGGTCTGGCTGTCAATATGGTTTTTCAGCATATCGCCAAAATCCATCTGGTACAACTGGTCACCACTTAAAATTAAAATATGGTCATACTCTAAATTGGAAATATGTCTGAGTGATTGTCTTACCGCATCTGCTGTTCCCTGAAACCAACCCGGATTATCTGGTGTTTGTTCCGCCGCAAGAATGTCTACAAAACCCGTACTGAATGCACTGAAGTGGTAAGTGTTTTTAATATGCTTGTTCAGTGAAGCTGAATTAAACTGCGTTAAAACAAACATACGGTTGATACCGCTATTGATACAGTTACTGATGGGAATATCCACCAAACGATATTTACCGGCAATCGGAACCGCTGGCTTAGACCTGCTTGCGGTTAAAGGAAAAAGACGGGTGCCTGCTCCCCCGCCCAATATCACAGCCAAAACTGATTTGGAAATACTACTCATAAATATGGATTGCTTTTATACTGCTTTGAAGTTAGTTTTTTTATTTTAAATTCTGATAAACTTGTCTGTACTCAGCAACCGTACTCTCCCAACTATGATCTATTTGCATCATTTGAGTTCGCATTTTAGCCATTTGCTGTTGATCCTGATAAACAGAAACGCCCCTGCCAATAGAATAGGCAAGGTCTTCTACAGTGGCATTGTTAAATCGAATGCCAAAGCCATCGGGATCACCCATATCTGAAACGGTATCTTTCAAGCCTCCTGTGCTTCTTACTACAGGAACTGTTCCATATCGCATGGCATACATCTGATTAAGACCACAGGGCTCAACCCTGCTGGGCATTAATAAGAAATCTGCTCCGGCATAAATAACATGACTCAGTTGTTCATTGTACCCGATATATGCATTGTAAATACCCTGGTGATGATTCGTCATCTGCTGTAATTCCCATTCAATCTGGGTTTCACCACTTCCCAAAATTAAGAAGCAGGCATTACCCTGTGTTTCGTGCATGGCGGTTCTAATGGCATCTGGTAATATATCAGCCGCTTTCTCTCCTACCAGTCTTCCAATAAATACAAACAGGGGTTTGGTGATGTCCAGTCCAAACTGTTCGCATAGAATTTTTTTATTCTGCTCTTTTCCTTTTTTTACCGTCTTAACAGAATAGTGATGCTCCAGATAAGTGTCTGTTTCCGGATTCCAGACTTCGTTATCAATTCCATTCAATATACCCATGCATTTCCCCTTCTCATATTCAAACAAAGCCTCCAGGCCATTGGCATTGTACCTGAGTTCATCCATATAACTCCAGCTAACCGTAGTTACTTTATCGGCACATTTAACCCCGGATGCAAGGGGATTGATATTGCCCGCCCAGTCGAGCATGCCCCGTTTCCATAAATCCCATTTGGGTATATAGATACTTTTATCCCAGCCCATCCAGCCCTGGTACTGTCCATTATGAATGGTCACAACAGTCGGAACCGAACCCAGGTGCTGAAAGGCATAACAATACTTCATCATAAAGGGTATCAGTGCTGTATGATGGTCATGGCAATGCACCACATCGGGCTTATGCTCCCAGCTGCTGATCCAACTGACAACTGCAATCTGAAAAGCAGTGAATCGTTCTGCATCGTCGTCGTATCCATATATTTTCTGACGGTCTAGCAAACCATTGATATCAATTAAAAACAAATCAAAACCCAATTTATTAGTGGGTTCCTTAATTACGGTAAAATCAAAATTCCAGTTGCCCAAATTGGCACTGCCCTTATAATCAACGGTCCAGTCATTCTCATATAGAAACTTGGTCCGGTACATGGGCATAATTACTTTGGCAATATCGCCAGACTTGCACTGATATTTGGGCAAAGCCCCTACTACATCTCCCAGTCCGCCAGCTTTTGCCACCGGATAACACTCTGCACTAACATGTATGATTTCCATAAAAGGGTTTTAAAACTTCTATTTCAAGATAGCCAATAAACTGATTCCCTCAAATTCCGATTTAAAATTTTTGCTTCCCGCATTTATTACTATTTTCCCTGTTTGTAAAATTGAACGTTTGTTATGAGCCAAACCAAACAGCCTACCAATTCCGGTGCTTTAGCCACCCTTGTGATTGTGTTTTTTTTCTGGGGTTTTATTGCTGCTTCCAACAGCATTTTTATACCCTTCGCCAAAGTACACTTTGAACTCAATCAGTTTGAATCTCAGTTAATAGGCTCTGCATTTTATGGTGCTTATTTTATAGGCTCATTGATTCTTTTTATATTATCCAATTTTGTAGGGTATGATATTTTAAATAAGATCGGTTACAAAAAGGGAATTATCTATGGACTTGCCATTTCAGTGGTGGGTGCCCTGCTGATTATCCCTTCTGCCAATGCCAATTCTTTCCCTGCTATTCTGGGATCCTTTTTTATAGTGGCACTCGGATTCTCATTACAACAAACTTCTGCACAACCCTTTGCCATTTTGCTGGGAGATCCGTCTACAGGGTCTCATCGTTTAAATTTAGCAGGTGGGGTTAATTCACTGGGAACTACTTTAGGTCCCATTATAGTAAGCTTCTTTTTATTCGGATCTGTTGGAAATGCCAACACAGAAGTTACTGTAACCAATATCAATACGCTCTATTTAATTGTGGCTGCCGTATTTGCAGCAGTAGCTTTATTCTTTGCGTTTTCAAAATTACCGGAAGGAAAGAACGATGAAAAATTTGAGAAAGCCAATAAAGCAGCTTCTTCCCTTTTAATGATGACTTTATGTATTGGATTGATCATTGTTGTGGGTCAGTTTACAGAAGTACCTAAACTGACTTTGTTATTATTATCATTAATTAGTGTAGTGGGTATTTTATTTTACTCCAATAGTAAGGCAGTAAAAAATCCGGAAGGTTGGGGTGCCATGAAATACCAGCAATTAATTTATGGTATGATTGGCATTTTTGTTTACGTGGGGGTGGAAGTTACCATTGATAATAATTTTGGCGCATTATTACGTATCCCGGGTTACTTAACAGAAACTGGTTTGGAAGAAAGTCAGATATCCAAATATGTCTCCTTGTACTGGGGCAGCTTAATGATTGGCAGATGGACTGGGGCAATTGGGGTATTTAATCTGAAAGGCATTTCAAAAACTATTGCAACCATTGTAGTGCCCTTCTTTGCTTTTGGAGTAGTACTCTATGTAAATAATTTATACGGTAGCGATGTTTCCGATTTATTTGGATATGCCGTTTACATTGTATTAGCGATTGCCGCATTTTTCTATGGACAGGAAAAACCGGTTAAAACATTGGTAGCGGTGGCCACTTTAGCAACCATTGCCATGCTTATAGGTGTATTTACCAATGGGTTGATATCTGTTTACTCTTTCATTGCAGGTGGATTGTGTTGTTCTGTAATGTGGCCTTGTATTTTTTCTTTAGGGGTAGGTGGATTAGGCAAATACACCAGTCAGGGCTCTGCCTTCTTAATCATGATGATTCTGGGAGGAGCTATCATTCCTCCTTTACAAGGAGCAATTGGAGACAATGCTTCTATCGGAATGCATCAGTCTTATTTGTTGGCCGCAGCCTGCTTTGCTTTTCTTGCATATCTGGCTTTGAAAATGAAGTCTGTATTAAAAGCTCAGGGATTGGATTTTGATGCACAGGTTGGCGGCGGACATTAATTTTAATTTGATATTCCATTCATAATATTCAGCAAATATGAATACCAAACAAGAAAACAGAAACACATCAGCAGCTATGGAACCATTGGCTATTGGAATTGATATAGGTGGTACAGGTACCAAATATGGAATAGTTGACCGGGTTGGGAACCTCTTGTTTTCAGGGGAAATGAGTACCCGGAATCATATGGAAGTTATTCCATACATTGATGAGTTATACGAGAACATTGCGCCATTGATTGAACAGGCCGGAGGCATTGGCAGAATCAAAGGGATTGGAATTGGTGCTCCTAACGGAAACTATTACAAGAACACCATTGAATATGCTGCCAACTTACCCTGGAAGGGAATTATCCCCTTTGGAAAAATGGCAGAAGATAAATTTAAATTACCGGTTGTTCTTACCAATGATGCCAACGCTGCAGCCATTGGTGAAATGATGTACGGTGCTGCTCAGGGCATGAACGATTTCATTATGATCACACTGGGAACAGGAGTTGGAAGTGGTATTGTGGCCAACGGAAAACTGGTTTACGGCCATGATGGCTTTGCCGGTGAACTGGGTCATACCATTATCATTCCTGATGGCAGATTACATGAAGGCACACAAAAAAGAGGCTCACTGGAAAGCTATGCATCCGCAACCGGTGTACGGTTAAGTACCATTGAATTCCTGCAAAAAAGCGACAAACCCAGTTTACTCAGGGCAATCCCGCACAATGAAATTGATTCTAAAAAAGTGTACGATGCAGCCATAGAAGGAGATGAACTGGCCAAGGAAATATTTGATTTTACCGGAAAGATTTTAGGAATGGCTTTGGCCAATTTCGTTATGTTCTCCAGTCCGGAAGCCATTGTATTATTTGGAGGCTTAACCAAAGCAGGAGACTTTATTTTAAAGCCAACACGCGAACATATGGAAGCAAATCTGGTACAGGTATTCCAAAATAAAGTGAAAATATTGGTTAGCCATTTGAAGGAATCAGATGCAGCTATTTTGGGCGCATCTGCCCTTGTTTGGGAGATGAAATAATCCATACTGCGGGAACCGGGCGCTGCCCGGTTTTATCGCTGGGTTTAATGGTTTCTTTTCCGTTAATCAGCATGGTGCTGCTTCCGCCACCATCTAAATTCAAGGCTTCTATACAACCAACAGATTGTAAAAGTCTGGCCAATTGAAATAAACTAGCACCTTCTGCTATGCCAGGATTTCTTCCTTCCACTACCATAACTATCAAATAGCCATCCGTTGTATATCCCATGGCTGTTCGAGGATGTTTGTCGTTAATCTGATTACCTGGAAAACGAATTTCTTCATTATTGCTGATACGGATTTGCCCATCCTGAATCAATACCGGACCACCAGCAACAGCAGTCTGCATTCTCCATTTTTTAAACTCATTCTTAATAGTAAGAGATGCTGAATTAACGGTTGCAATACTGTCTTTAAAAAAAGGAACCACCGTTTGTGAAGCCAGCGGATACTTACTGTTGCTGTCTGTATACAACCACGCGATATCAGCCCTGCGATTTTTTGCAATGCCAATGGCACTGGCAAATACATGACGATAGGTTAGTGTATCTTTACCTTTTCCCGCCAAACTGTGGACATTGTAGGCTACCAGTTTTCCCTCCTGCACAACTGCATTTAAATTTCTGTTTTGAACAAACTCAAAAAAGGTAGTATTCACCACCAGAAATGGATGATCATTTTGCTGGTAATATTCAGAAGGGGTAAACCTTTTTCCATTTCCCACTTTTGTAGTAAAAAAGAGGTTCCTTTTTTTTAAGGGCACTTTGCAATAAAAGGCTTTACTGGGTTTACCATCGAGTGAATCATTGGTATAAAATAATTCTACTCCCTTCGGCAATGGACCAAACGCTGCATCTGCTTTAACCCAGGTGTACTGAGTATATCCTGTAAAAGGTAAAAAAAGAAGTAAAAGCAGTAACCTAAGCATGAACGGCTTTTTCCATTAGCCATTTATTCTTTCCGTATCCAGGAATCACATGTTTTTCACTATGGTAGGAAGAACGAACCAGCGGACCGCTTTCCACATAATCAAAACCAATTGTGTATCCGATTTCGCGTAGTTCAGCAAATTCATCCGGATGAACAAAGCGCTGTACAGGAAGATGCTTCTTGGTAGGTTGCAGATACTGTCCAAGTGTAATTACGTCTGTGCCCGCTTCTACCAGGTCTTTCATGGTCTGAACCACTTCTTCCTTGGTTTCACCCAGCCCCAGCATGATACCGGTCTTTGTTCTCATGCCTCCTTTCTTCAAGGTCTCCAATACTTCCAGGCTTCTTCTGTATTTGGCCTGGATTCTAACCTGACGGGTAATTCTTTCCACCGTTTCCATATTGTGGCTAACTACCTCAGGTGCCGCATCAATAATTCTTTGTATCTGATCCTTAAATCCCCTGAAATCAGGAATAAGGGTCTCCAGCGTTGTATCTGGATTTAATGCTTTCACCGCATTAATGGTATTGTACCAGATAATAGAGCCCCCGTCTTTCAATTCATCTCTGTCTACACTGGTAACTACCGCATGCTTCACTTTCATCAGATGGATGGCTTCTGCTACTCGCTGGGGTTCATCAAAATCAACCGCAAGTGGTCTTCCGGTTGCCACTGCACAGAATCCACAACTTCTTGTACAGATATTGCCCAGAATCATGAAAGTAGCGGTTCCTTCTCCCCAGCATTCGCCCATATTCGGGCAATTGCCACTTTCACAAATGGTATGTAGTTTATGGGTATCCACCAAACCTCTCACGTGCTTATAACTCTCACCTATTGGTAATTTAACTCTCAGCCAATTGGGCTTTTTTAAAGGGGTATCGCTGGATACAATAGTATCTTGGGGTATCTTGGGTACAACAGGTAATTCTTGCATGCGCTTCAGTTCTAGGGCACAAAATTAACTACTTTCTTCTACCGAACGTAAATGCTGCGTAAGCATTAAAGAAGAAGTTCTTTTCCGGGTTTAACAAAATAATCGGCATTTTCTGGGAATAATAGGAAGCATTGATGCCCACATCAATGGCTGAAAGCAATTCATTATAGCGACCATAATCGAAGCGAAGGGCAAACTTAGCATGGGCGCCCGGAACAAATTTCATTTCTCCAAATCCTTTAAATAGCCCCCCTCTTCCCAGAATGGCATTAGGGTCCAGAAAAGTTGATTGATTGGTTCCGTCGTATTTAATCTGTGTTCTTTCTCCTGTCTGCAGGTTCTGAACATCCAGATAATAAGGTTTTAATAAACCGGCACTTAATCCTGCACCATAAATGGCAGAAACAGCAATACCATTTTTATTCCCCTTTCCGCCTATTAGTTTTTGTTGTCCAAAACCAAGATTGAGGTAATAGAAATTATTCCGCTTTCCATAGATATAGTTAGAGATAAGTATAAAACCACCAGAAGACGAAAGTGTTGGAATCCGCTCTTCCTTGGGATGTTTCCTTTCACCGAATTCCAGCCACCAGAGATTAGTGGAAGTAATGGATTTATATTTTCCTTTCTCGTATTTAAGTCCCCAGCCATCGGTATTTAAGTTGAAACTGAAAGCACTTTGTTTATTAAAAATCAATGCTCCTTCTTCTTCCTGCTTTATTAACTGATTTATTTTTTCTCTCCTTTCTTCTTTCTTTTGAGCACGCTGCATAGCAGCTTCAGAAAGTTGTTTTTTCTGCGCCATTAATCCTGTTCCCGACAAGAGACAAATCACGAAAAATAGTTTCTTCACTTCCATTTAATTTGATAGATGTAAATTTAAAGCAAAATTGATGCAATGACTTCACAAATTATTTATACCAGCGACTTAAGAACCACTGCAACCCACTTACAAAGCGGATCATCCATTGAAACCGATGCTCCAACCGATAACAAGGGAAAAGGGGAAAGGTTTTCCCCCACCGATTTAGTGGCTACTGCATTGGCTTCCTGTATGATAACCACCATGGGTATCAAAGCCCAGACCATGGACAATATTGTTCTGGACGGTACCAGGGCAGACGTTACCAAAGTTATGTACCCCGATCCCCGCCGGATTGGCAAAATCATAGTACATATTCAATTTCCTGAATCACTTAAAAATTTGAGCGATAAGGAAAAGACCATTTTGGAAAATACTGCCAGAACCTGTCCGGTAGAAAGGTCATTGCATCCTGATCTGGAACTGGATCTTACATTCAGCTGGTAGAAGATACGTAAAAAGGAAAGGCTGCTGCTTACCCAACAGGCAGCGCCTTCACCACCCTGCTCACAGGCAAGCCCATCACATTGTAAAAGTCTCCGTTAATAGCGGCGATTCCAATCACCCCAATCCATTCCTGTATGGCATAGGCACCTGCCTTATCATAGGGCTTATATTGGTCCACATAATGTTCTATCTGTGCTGCAGTAAGTTCATGAAACTGCACCTGGGTGGTTTCTGAAAAAGCAATTTCTTCCTGTTGATTGAGTATCACAACTCCCGTGATTACCCTATGTTGTTGACCAGACAATCTGGAAAGCATGGCTATGGCATCTGCCCTGTCTTTGGGCTTATTGATAATTTCATTGTTCAACACAACCACGGTATCCGCCGCCAGATAAACAGGTGTTTCAGCGTCGCGACCTTCCTTCCTGCGCTTTTCTCTGACAGCTATGGCTTTAGCCCTTGCAATATGAATGGGAATTTCTACAGGGTCCAATTCTGCAGAAAAACTTTCGTCTGTTTCCACCACTTCCACTGTGAAATTAATTTCTGCCCATTCCAGCAACTGTTTTCTTCTTGGGCTTTGGGAAGCCAGTATCAATGGTCTTTGCATGTTAACTATTCATAAAATTGAAAGAATACCATCGACAATATACCTGTAAACATCACCCATTTAATCAGGGTGCTTAAACGATGATAATCACTTGGTGTATTGGCTTTGTATAATTTTTGTGCAGTAATTACCAGAGGCAATATTATAAATAACAAACAATATCCTGCACTATGCCACCAACCCAGACCCAATACATAAAATTGCAAAATCAGCAAAGCCGCTATCAAAACAACCAGCCAAACTGCAACAAATACCTTGGTAGCACGTATCCCCCAAACAATGGGCATGGTTTTGCATCCATATTTCTGGTCGCCTTCCATATCCTCCATATCTTTTACCACTTCCCTAACCAGTGAAATAATAAAGGCAAAAGCCGCATATAAAATGGTTAAACGGAAGAACCTCACTTTGGCATGATCCAGCCCGAGCATTTCATGCATCACAAGCGGATATTTGGCAAAAAATAAAATCAGGATAACCCAGGCCGTTAATAAGGAAATAAGCACGTTTCCAATTAACAATTGTTTTTTGAAATTGGTAGAATACAACCACAATAATAAGATGGCACCCAAATTACCCAGAACAAGGTGCCAGTATTGCTGAACTGGCAATGCCAGAGCTGTAAAGAAAAGACCCGCAAGACTCAGTGTCATATGCCAGAAGATTACCCAGCGCCGGTTAATGATTACATTTACGACCATTTTATCCGGCTTGTTAATCTGGTCTATATTCTGATCAAAATAATCGTTGATGATATATCCCGCTGCTGCTATCAGAACTGAAGCCAATACCAATTGGATAAAAGAACCGTTAAAGATGGCCGTGTCGTTTGCAGGATATACGCGACCGTAAATGGCCCATTCAAACAAACACTGTGTAATTACAATGAAAACCAGATTGGGCCATCGGATTAATCTTAAGAATGCCGCGATAAGTTTCAAAAGCTTAGCTTATTTTATCAGTGCCTATTGAGCCCTGAGTGTAAAATCTTCGTTCCAGTCATTCCGAAGCTTCATGACTTTTTCAATCACATCCCTCACACAACCCATCCCTCCGTTTTTTTCTGAAATAAAATAGGAAACCGATTTTATTTCGGTTACTGCATCAGCAGGACAAACCGCAATTCCAGCCCATTTCATACAGGCCAAGTCGGGAATATCGTCACCCATGTACAGACATTGGTGTTGATTTTCTTCGGCGGTTCCAATCAATTCTTGCAACAAGGATAATTTGTCTGTCACTTGCATATAGACTTCCTTTACCCCTAGTTTGTTCAGCCGATCCATTACTTCAGGAGAATGCCCTCCTGAAATGATAATCACACGGTACCCTTTTTTTACAGCCAGCTGAAGCGCGTAGCCGTCTTTAATATTCATCCTGCGGGCCATGAGTCCGTTGGGCATAACCAATAAAGTGCCATCGGTTAACACTCCGTCAACGTCGAATACAAACGTGTTGATTAAACTGAATTTTTCCAATATCTTATTTTTGGTTGTCTCTCCATTCATACACCCAGGCACTCTGAATCATTTCCAGATGCCCTTCAGTACTCTGCTCACGGGTTCCTTCAAATCCGGGTATTTCTAAAATCCATTCCAATAAATCGGTAAAACGGATTCTGTAAATTTTTGCTTCTGTGAAATCGTCTCCGAAACGCTCGTACAATTTCATAGCTATATCTTCGTGGTCATTCCAGTAAATGGGTGGCTCAAAATGGCTCATATGGTTTCTTTAAAATGCTTCAATGAATAATTATTCTCCTAAAAACTGAGTCTGATCCGGCAAGGTAACACTGATTTTTCCGGAACCTTGCTGCAATACACACTGACAACCCAGTCTTGAATTGATTCTTGGGTTTACAGCTCTGTCAATGAAATCTTCTTCCCTGTCACCCAATTCTTCCAGGTGCTCAGCGCCACTATTCACATATAAATGGCAGGTGCTGCATGCACAAACCGCCCCGCAATTGTGGTGGAGTTCAATGCCATTGTCTAAACAAACCTCCAGTAAACTCTGGTCAGGTGCAATATTATTCAGTACTACTTTCTCTAGTCCTTTCTGTTCAAATTCAATTTCAATGGTATACATAATCACTATTTGGTTGGCAAAAGTATTTAAAACTCTTATTAACCCCTATTATGCTAAAAAGTTTAGTCGGGATTAATTAAATATCTTTGAATAATGAAGATGAAATGGAGTCAGCGGATATTGCTAAAGTATTATCGTACTAAAATAAAGACATTGGGCATGGTTTCACCGGAAAAAGCGGCAGCTGCTGCTTTTGACCTTTTCTGCACCCCATTCAGGGTAAAAAAAGGAGTTAAGGTTCCTGCCATTTTTCACCATTCCACTCCCGTATCGGTAGATCTGAGGGGGGTAACAGTCCGGGGATTCCAATGGAAATCTGAACTGGCTCAGGCAAGAAAAGTGCTGATCATTCATGGATTCAGCAGTTATTCCTACAAATTTGAATCCTATGTATCAGCCCTGGTGAAAAGCGGATATGAGGTGCTTGCATTTGACGCACCGGGGCATGGTACCAGTGATGGCAAAAGAATTAATGCGCTTATATACAGAGACTGCATCCTGGCCATTGAAAACCAGTTTGGTCCGCTTTATGGAATGATTGCCCATTCATTGGGTGGCCTGGCAGCTAGTTTAGCCATAGAAAGAATGGAGAATACCAGCAACCGGAAACTGGTATTAATTGCACCGGCAACCGAAACCAAAAGAGCCATAGAAAACTTTTTTGCCTTGATTCCTGCCAAAAAAGAAGTGCAGGAAGCTTTTGAAGCTCATATACAACAATTGGCAGGAGAGCCCATAGAATATTTTTCTGTACCCAGAGTGGTTAAAAAAATTGCCGCAAGTGTACTTTGGGTGCACGATGAAACAGACACTATTTGCACATTCAAAGATGTAAAACCTTTATTGTCACAGCATATACCCGGCACTGAATTTTACATAACACATGGATTAGGCCATAATAAAATCTATAAAGAATCGAGTACACGCAACAAAATAATGGCATTTTTAGAACCCTCTTCTGAGCCCAATTTTTTGTGATTTAATCCTTTCACCTAATATTGCATTGCATTTAACCCCAATCATTGAAGTAAAATCTTAGAATCGGAATTTCTACATGGCAAAAAATTTACTGATCGTTGAGTCGCCCGCTAAAGCAAAAACCATTGAAAAAATTCTGGGTAAGGATTTTGAAGTGAGAAGCTGTTATGGTCATATCAGAGACCTGGAAAAGGACGATATGGGCATAGATGTAAACAATCATTATCAGCCCCGTTACAAAGTTCCTGACGAAAAGGAAAAAGTAGTTAAAGAGCTGAAACAAATGGCTAAAAAGGCCGACGAAGTATGGCTGGCATCGGATGAGGACCGTGAAGGAGAAAGTATCAGCTGGCACCTGGCAGAAGTACTGGGTTTAGACCCCCGCTCTACCAAAAGAATTGTATTTCATGAAATTACCGCCCCTGCTATCAGGAAAGCGGTAGACAATCCCCGCCTGATTAATATGAATCTGGTGAATGCCCAGCAGGCAAGAAGGGTGTTGGATCGTTTGGTGGGATTTGAACTGAGTCCGGTTTTATGGCGTAAGATAGGCATGCAAAGAAGCCTTAGCGCAGGCAGGGTTCAGAGCGTAGCCGTTAGATTAATTGTTGAGAGAGAGCGTGAGATTAATCAGTTCATTGCAGAAAGCTCCTATAAAATAGAAGCCATCTTCAAAGCCACTGATATCAACGGGAAACCTGTACAATTTAAAGCAGAAGGACCGGGCAGGTTACATACAACAGAAGAAGCCAGTGCTTTTCTGGAGACTTGCAAAAACGCAAAATACACCGTAAAAGATATTCAGGTAAAACCTGCCAAGAGAACGCCGGCAGCCCCTTTCACTACTTCTACCCTGCAACAGGAAGCCTCCAGGAAAATGGGTTATAGTGTAAGCAAAACCATGTTGATTGCGCAGAAATTATATGAAAGTGGTAAAATCACTTATATGCGTACCGACAGTATTGCATTAAGTGAAACCGCATTGGGAGATATTCAGAATGAAATCAACAAAAGCTACGGAGCCAGATACCACCAGCCCCGTAAGTTCAAGAATAAAAACGAAAGTGCTCAGGAAGCCCATGAAGCCATCCGTCCTACTTATATGAGCAATCATACAGTAGAAGATGAGGAATGTAAACGTTTATACGAACTGATTTGGAAAAGAACCATTGCTTCACAAATGAGCGATGCAGCTTTTGAAAAAACAACAGCTAAAATTGAAGTTAGTACCAACCGGGAAACACTTACAGCAACCGGCGAAGTCATGCAATTCGATGGATTTCTAAAAGTATACATGGAAGGCAAGGACGAAGAAGATGAGGAAAGCACAGAGGGAATGTTGCCCCCGATAAAAGTGAACGAGGTTCTTGATTTTCAGTACATGAATGCCAGTGAGAAATTCACTAAACCTGCGGCCAGGTATACTGAAGCTTCCCTGGTAAAAAAGCTGGAAGAACTAGGCATTGGACGCCCTTCCACTTATGCCCCAACTATTTCTACCATCATGAAAAGGAATTATGTAGAAAAGAGGGACAAGGAAGGAATCAGAAGAGCAGCTACCATATTGAAGCTGACTGCCGGCAACGAAATTGAAAAGGAGATTATTCAGGAAAATACAGGAGCCGAAAAAGGAAAACTATTCCCTACCGATTTGGGTATGGTAGTAACAGATTTCCTGAAACAACACTTTAATAAAGTGATGGACTTTGGCTTTACAGCCAAAATAGAAGCCGAGTTTGATGAAATTGCAGAGGGTAATTTAAAATGGAATAATATGATTGATGGTTTTTATAAACCCTTTCATGAAACCATAGAACATACCCTGGAAAATGCAGAAAGAGCCAAAGGAGAAAGAGAACTGGGTATTGATGCAGCAACAGGTAAAAGAGTAATCGCCCGTATGGGAAGATATGGCCCCATGGTACAAATTGGGGATACCAGTGATGAAAATGAGAAAGCCCGTTTTGCTAAATTAAAACCTTCTCAAAGTATTGAAACCATTACCCTGGAAGAAGCAATGGAACTATTTTCATTGCCAAGAACCCTGGGCGAATATGAGGGAGCAGAATTATCTGTGAACCTGGGTAGATTTGGTCCTTATATAAAATTAGGCGAACAATTCATTTCAATTCCCAAAGGTGAGGACTTGCACGAAATGGATTTAAACAGAGCCGTTCAGCTAATAAAAGAAAAACAGGAAGCCGACGCTCCTATTGCATTTTATAATGAGTTACCGGTAACCAAGGGCAAGGGAAGATTCGGCCCGTTTATAAAATGGAACGACTTGTTTATCAATATTCCAAGGGCTTACAACTATGAATCTTTAAGTGCGCAGGACATTAATGAATTAATTGAAAAGAAACTGGAAAAAGAAGCCAACCGTTTCATACAGCAATGGCCTTCAGAAAAAATTGCCATTGAAAATGGCCGCTGGGGTCCGTTTATCCGATTCCAGAAGAAAATGCTGAAACTCGGGAAACTGGCCGATGGAACCAAACCTACCGCAGAAAGTCTGGAACAAATCAGTTTGGAAGAAGTGAAGAAAATGATTGAAGATCAGTTACCGGGAGCATTCACCAAAAAGACTGCTGCCAAGAAAGCAGCACCTAAAAAAGCGGCTGCAAAGAAAACGGCAACAAAAAAAGCAGCTACAAAGAAATCAGCTACCAAAAAAGCCGCGCCCAAAAAAGCGGCAAAGTAGTATGACAGATTATTCGCCAGCTATTAGAATGGCTGTCAGCAATTTCAAATTTCAGTTATAGCCAATTTGATTCCCATAAAAAAACTCCGACATTGGTCGGAGTTTTTTATTTAAAAGATCGCATTTGCAAATCGAATGACTTTTAATTCTTACGCATTTGTTGATGCCTTTATTAAATCTGGCTAAGCCCTACCCATTTCCCTTAAGAAGCGAACATGGGCTACAACCGCTCTGCGCATGGTAGGATACTCAATGTATTGCAACTGATATTCCTGACAAACCTTCTTTACAATCTCACTGATAGCCGGATAATGCACATGAGAAATTTTTGGGAATAAATGGTGCTCAATCTGAAAGTTTAATCCTCCTACTAACCAGCTAATTAATTTATTCTTGGTAGCAAAATTGGCAGTAGTTTTAATCTGGTGTGCTGCAAACTCATCGGGTAACCTATGTGATTCAACATCTGCAACAGGAAATTCTGTATGCTCCACTGTATGAGCCAGCTGAAAAACAATGCTAAGAACAAAACCCGCAAACAAGCTCATGGTGAAAAATCCAATCACCCAGTTCACCCATCCTACTACAGCAACAGGAATAACAATGAATACTGCAGCATGATACACTTTAACTGCCCAGAATTCAATATGATCAGAAACACTCATTTTCTTTAAAGGAACATTTCCGATTTTTTGAGTGAAGTATTTTTTATAGTCCGTAAAGAAAATCCAGAATACATACAATAACATATATAAAACCCAGAAATACAAATGCTGGAAACGATGCGCTTTCATTCTTTTCTGAGTAGGTGCCATGCGCATTAATATGCCCACTTCAATATCATCATCAACACCATCCACATTGGTAAAACTATGATGAATCATGTTGTGTTTCATGTTCCACATAAAGTGATTGGCTCCTAATAAGCTGATAGAAGAAGCGGCAATTTTATTAACCCACCGGTTGGTGCTAAAACTACCATGGCTGCCGTCGTGCATAACATTAAAACCAATACCAGCGACTAAACCACCTAAAACAATGCATTCAGTAACTGCAAAATACCATGCGGGTGTAAAAAACACCAGATGGGTGTAAACGATTACGAAAGCGATAACCATAATTATCGCTTTGGTAAATAACTTGGGAGTTCCTGTTGCATCAATGCCACGTTCGTCAAAATAGGCTTGTACTCTTTTTTTTAACTCTAAGTGAAGGGATTGCTTAACAGCAGGGAATTTGGGGATAGTAAATGTACTCATTCAAAAAAATTGATAATCTCAAAGGTAGAATTTAACGGTCAATTACGACTGTTAATATTACTAATTTAAAGAGAAAATGACAATAGAACGACAGACTGTTTAAATTATTATGCCACAAATTCAACATATATCCACAAGGTTTGAATAACTTCTCCTTGACCTTTTCACAAAAATGAATTTAGTTTGATATTGAATAGAACCAACTATGCAGGAGACCAAAGAATTAAATGCCCTGTTTACCCTTATTGACGATCCGGATGAAATAGTCTATTCCAGCGTAACAGAAAGACTGGTAGCTTATGGAAAGCCGGTAATCCCGAATCTGGAACATCTTTGGGAAACCACCCCCAATCAGGCAATTCAGGAAAGAATTGAGATGATTATTCATCGTCTGCATTTTACCGATTTACAACAGGATTTAACTGAATGGAAAAACAGTGCATGTCCGGATTTGCTTTTTGGTGCCCTGCTCGTAGCAAAGTTTCAATACCCGGAATTGCAAACCACACCGGTAATACAGGACATTGAAAAAATCAGAAGAAATGTCTGGCTCGAATTAAATAGTTTTTTAACTCCATTGGAACAGGCTAATGTATTAAGCAGCATCATATACAACTATTACCACTTAAAAGGTATTGAATTAAAGTATGATAATCCGGATGAATTTTTTCTTCATAAAGTACTTGAATCCAAGAAAGGAAACGCCATTGCCAATAGCATTATATATCAGGTAATCTGCGAAAAACTAGAAATCAATGCCCGGCTTATTCAGATACCCAAACAATCCCTGATTGCATTTTTTCACTCAGATACTGATTTTAATGACAGCTCTCAATATTACAGAGACCAGATACATTTCTTTATTGATGCTACAAATGGACAAGCTTATTCACACAATGATATTGAGACCTATCTGAATCGCCTGGGTAAAACAGCAGATCCGAATTTCTTCAGACCCAGAACCAACAGAGCCATCATTGGTAAGTTAATCAAGGAGTTATCCCGATGTTTTAACAACACTGAAAATCAGTATAAACAAGAGGAACTAATTCTGTTAGCCAATATTTTGGAAGCGTAATGATTAGCTGGAAAGACTTTGAAAAAATAGATATCAGAACAGGAACCATCCTATCAGTAAATCTATTTCCGGAAGCTATAAAACCTGCCTATCAGCTAAGTATTGATTTTGGTGAACTGGGCATCAAAAAATCCTCTGCACAAATTACTGCCCATTACAATCCGGAGGACCTGATTGGCAAACAAATCATCGCAGTGGTAAATTTCCCTCCCAAAAAAATTGCTCATTTTTTCAGTGAATGCCTGGTATTAGGTGTATATGATCAGCAGAACCAGGTGATTTTACTGGAACCCAATTTACCCGTAATGAATGGGGCAAAAATTGGATAATTAATTGGTTTGTTCAGTATATTTAGAAAGCTAAAACATGCCAATGGGTGAATTGCATTATACGTATTACGAAAGTCCGGTAGGATTATTACAAATAGGAGGCAATGAGCATTTTATTGGCGAATTGAGTTTTGTAGACAATAAAGATCAGTTGCAGCACGGTGTTCCGGGCATTACTGAACTTATGCACCAATGTACGGAACAACTCATTGAATATTTTCATGGAAAAAGAAGACAATTCGATTTACCGGTACACCAGGATGGCACTGATTTTCAAAAAAGAGTCTGGAATAAACTGATGGACATTGAATTTGGAAAAACCATCAGCTACATGGATCTGGCAAAGAAACTGGGCGACCCTAAAGTAATCAGGGCAGCAGCAACCACCAACGGTAAAAATAAAATTGCCATAATTGTTCCCTGTCACAGAGTGATTGGAAGCGACCGTTCTTTAACCGGATATTCTGGTGGCATGTGGCGAAAAAAATGGTTACTACAACATGAATTTAAAATTGCACATGGTGTACAAACCTTATTTTAAAATTTGGACTGGTTGGCTACTGCTTTCCTGTTTGCTTCTGTTTTCCGGATTATATGCCAATCCTTCTCCGAACAGGGTAATCATAATTGGCACCAAACATAACGGCAATAAGATGTTGACCGTTAAAAGCATGTACAACGCAATTAATCGTATTAATCCCGATCTTATTTTAATGGAACTGGATTCAACCATTATAACCAATTGTTCCATCAACAAAGTCTGGGGTGCACAAACAGCAGAATGGCTGGGGATCTGGAAAAATCCCATTGAATACAGGGCTGTAAGAAAATACCAGAAGAAAAACAAGCAGGTCTGTATTTCTCCTTTTGATGTTTTTATACCCAACAGAAAAACATATATAGCCTATCACCAAGCCATGGAAAAAAGCCATCAGGAAACCTTGTCAAAAGTGTATCAACAGGGACTGATGAATAATTCGGAATCAGCTGAATATGAAAAATACTCAGAAATCAATAATGCATTTATGCAATTGCTTGATAGTTCCTTAATACAAATGAACAGGTCTACATTAACAGATACCATTGAAAATATTTTGTATAAGGAAAAACATTTTATACGAAGACTCACCCTTCAGAATCCGGCTCTTCAGCCTTTTGGCAACTGGTACAATGCTCAGCTAGACTTCTGGGATGAAAGAAGTGCTGCAATGAATAAAAAAATATGGGATCAACTGAATGCAAATAGCAATAAAACAATTGTTATTATAACCGGTCTGTTACACAAGGCAGAAATTGAAAATTTTCTACAAAAAAAGGAAATGGTGGATCTGTGCAAATTAATTACCCTGGAATCCGCGCTGTCTAACCCTCCTGTTCCTGATTTCTGAGCCCTGTTCGGAAATAATCCAGTTCCTGCTTCAACTGCAGATAGGGATATTGTTCCTGCAATCTTTGGGTAACTATTTCATATTTATGCAAAAACTGCTGATGCTGCTCCGTAGAAGGATTAAATGGTTTATGCTGATAGGCCAGTTTAACTTCGCGTATAATTTTAAATAACTGAGTACTCGATTCATCAATACAGGCATCTACAAACTTTTCCCAGACATATTGGGTAGCCTGATAATTAGGATGTACCAGATCCTCCGCATAAAAACGATAATCCCTTAAATCATCAATTACCAGTTCATAAGATGGAAAATAATATACATGTTCATGCTCATTAACTAAATCGTGTACAGACTGAATTAAAATTGCTTTGCTACGGTTGTTTTCTATTACCCCTTCTCGCAAATGCCTTACCGGACTGATGGTAAAAATAATTTTGAGAATAGGATTAAAATCCCGCAAGGAAGACAGCACAGAAACCAGCAATAACTTAACAGCTTCTGCAGTTAAAAGCCTCTTTTTAAACCAGGAAGCGGGTGCTTTATGATTATTGGCAACAAGGGTACCTGTTATACCATTTGCAGCGTCTGTTAATTCATATACCCAGGCAGAACCCAGTGTTACAATCATATAACTGGATGTCTTTAAAAACTGATGCGCCTGTGCAATACTATCATTCATTTTAGTAAGCGCATCTTCTTTAGAAATACCGGAATACCTGCTATGAAATTTCCAACTATGCCAGGTTTCATTCAGTTGAAATAAATCTTCTTCCTTTACCTTTTCGTTGTTTATGTAAGATTGAATGGCATCAGCAACACTAACAGGATTAAATAATATCCCATTGGGATTTTCGAGTATCCTGAAAGAATAATTCCTTAAATACTGTCCTATGTTTTCTGTAAAGCAGGAGCCCATAGTCGTGGGAGGCAAGGCACACAGGGGATAGG
>NZ_KI866530.1:1327853-1332593 GCF_000511175.1 Sediminibacterium salmoneum NBRC 103935
TGCATAACTTCGTATAGCATACATTATACGAAGTTATACGAATGGGAAAATCAAAGTGGAATTTCATGAATCAATTATTGAAAAATTTGAACTGCCATGGTACTACATTCCTGCAACACCTTTTTATCTAATGGTATATCTAAATTTTTCTCTTGAAAAAATGCAATCATTTTTTCAGTATCCATATTACCAACCAGCTCGTCCTGAGCCATTGGACATCCGCCTATTCCTTTAATGGCACTGTCGAATCTTAAGCAGCCAGCATGCAAAGCAGCTTCCAGTTTGGGTTTCCAGTTCATTGCATCTGCATGCAGGTGCACACCAAATTCTACTTGAGGATAAACAGGAATCAGACTATTCAATGCACTGCTAATCTGGTCTGGTGTTGCCACACCCACCGTATCAGCCAATGAAATAATGCGTATGCCCAGGTCAGTCATTTTACTTGCCCAATACAATAAAATATCTTCCCCGTAAGCATCTCCGTAAGGATTGCCAAAACCCATACTTAAATAAATAACCAGTTGCTTTCCATTTCTCTCGCACAATTCCTGTATGGTTTTTACCCGCTCAAAACTTTCTTCCAGACTACTGTTTGTATTTCTCATCTGAAAACTGGGTGAGATAGAAAATGGAAATCCAAGGTAACTGATTGAATTAAATTTCACCGCTTCTTCGGCACCCCGTTCATTGGCAACAATCACCAACAATTTTGTTACAGAATCCTGCAAATCCAGATTAGAAATAACTTCCGCGGTATCTGCCATCTGAGGGATGGCTTTTGCAGATACAAAACTGCCACAATCCAGCACATCAAAACCAACTTTTAGCAAAGTATTGAGATAGTTGATTTTATCGGCTGTTGAAATAAAATTTTTCCAGCCCTGCATGGCATCTCTCGGGCACTCAACTAAAGTAAATTTATTTTCTTTCATCACAAGGCTCTAATTTAAATTTTATGAAGCATGCATACGCTGTTTCATGCCTTCATATAAAATCATACCAGTGGCAACAGACACATTTAGTGAATCAAATTTAGCAGCCATAGGTATTTTAAAAAACGCATCAGCAGCTTTAGCCAGATAAGGTTGTACACCCCTACCCTCATCTCCCATGATTACACAACAGGGAGCTGTAAAATCCAGCTCGTATACATTTTTATCTGCACGCATTTCACTGGTGTATACGGCAATGCCATTTAAATGCAAATCATCAACCGCCTTTAATAAACTGTTGACCCTACATATATGAATCTTCTCCAACGCACCCGCACTGCTTTTCATGGCTTCTTCATTCAATGCACCTACTCCTTTATCGGGTATAACAATAGCCTGCGCACCACAGCATACAGCAGTTCTGGCAATAGCACCAATATTTCGTACATCAGTTACTCCATCCAACATCAGAAACAAGGGAACATCTCCGTTAGATACTACATGATCTATCACTTGCTGCAAATCCAGGTATTGCACCAACGCAACAAAGGCAATGACTCCCTGGTGATTGGCTTTGGTTAGCCCGTTTAACTTCTCAACCGGAACCAGTTGAACGGGTATATTGTGCTCTCGGGAAAGTGATCTGATTTGTTGAACCACTTCACCGTTCGCATTTTTTTGCAGTAAGATTTTATCAATTGCTTTTCCGGATTGCAATGCTTCTACCAGTGGCTGACGACCAATGATGATGGATGATTTTTTAATAGCCATCTGCAAATGTATTTAATTCAATTTGCCCTGAAGCAATAAGAGCTGAACTTTATATACTGCCGCTACTGTCATTGAATCGGTTATTTCTCCTTTTTCCACCATTTCAAGCAATTCTGCAAATGGCAACTTCTTTACCTGCAATTGCTCCGTCTCTTCGGGCTCAGCTTCAAACTGCTGCAGATCTCTGGCCAGATAAATAACTGCCAACTCATCTGAAACAGAATTAGATAAATGCATTTGGAATAATATAGACCAGTCTCTGGCCACCAGACCTGTTTCTTCCAGCAATTCACGCCTGGCACTTTCCAGCGTGTCTGATCCCACCGGACAGCCCCCTTCGGGCATTTCCCATGAATAGGCATTCAAAGTAAACCGAAACTGTCCTACCAGATAAGTATTCAGTTCATGGTCCAGAACCAGCACCCCAACTGCAATATTTTTGAAATGAACTTTTCCATAAATCCCCTTCCCTCCGCCAGGGTTAATTACATCGTATTCAGTAAGGGATATCCAGGGATTATTGTAAACCAGTTTTTCCGCATTAATTCTCCAGGGGTTGGTTTCCATCATTTGTTTTTATAGAAGAGATAAAAGGAATACTGATTACAATATACAGTATAACTACTATCAATAACAAAAATTTAGCCCCGGCACATAAATTGGTAATCAACAGTGTAGTATCTGAAAAACTACCTGCAAAACTATCAAGCATAAACTTATTTTCAATCAAGTCAAGCACTCCTGCAACGTATGCTGCTTTAGAGAGTGATTTACCTGCATGTTGCATACTTGAATTTTTCCAGACGCGGGAACAAGCCAGTGCAGCCGTTGAAAAAAACAACACATAAAAAGGAATAAAAACAAAATCAATATATATATTGGCTTTCACATCGGCATTGGGCCATCCAAAAAGCACGGCATTTAATTCTTCTGCAGTACTTGCAAATTCAAGGTTAATGATCCCCAATGGTGTGGCTTCGGTTATGAGGTTCGCACCTTGTACTCTCAGAATAAAAAAGAACAAAGCTGCCAGCGAACCAAAGACGATTAATCTGGTTTTCATTAACCTAATATAACAAAAAATCCCCTGTAATACTACAGGGGATGACGAATTTTTTACACTTTTGATTATTTCAATCCAAAAGCCTTCTTCACTTTGGCTACATAATCCAGTTTTTCCCAGGTAAATAATTCCACTTTTACCTTTTTCTCCTTGCCGTCCGGGGTTCTGAAAGTCTTGGTAACCACTTCCGGCTTGCGGCCCATATGTCCATAAGCTGCTGTTTCACTGTAGATAGGGTTTCTCAACTTCAGGCGCTGCTCAATAAAGTAAGGACGCATATCGAATAAGCCCTCCACAATCTTCGCAATCTGACCATCGGTAAGGTTCACTTTGGCTGTACCAAATGTGTTTACGTTAATGGAAGTAGGCTGTGCCACACCAATCGCATAGGAAACCTGTACCAGGATTTCGTCTGCTACACCAGCAGCTACTAAGTTCTTTGCAATATGACGGGTAGCATAGGCTGCAGAACGGTCAACCTTACTTGGGTCTTTACCGCTGAAGGCACCGCCACCGTGGGCTCCCTTACCTCCGTAAGTATCTACGATAATCTTACGGCCGGTTAAACCCGTGTCTCCGTGTGGACCACCAATAACGAATTTGCCGGTAGGGTTAATATGGTACTTGATGTCTTTGTTAAACAGTTTCGCGTATTTCTTGTATTTCGCCTTTACCCGTGGAATCAAAATCTCGATGATGTCCTTTTTAATCTTGGCCAACATCTTCGCTTCTGTATCAAAATCATCGTGCTGTGTAGATACTACAATCGCATCAATTCTTACGGGTTGATTGTTATCGTTGTATTCCAACGTTACCTGGCTCTTGGCATCTGGTCTCAGGTATTTAATGGCTTTGTTCTCTCTTCTTAAAGCAGCCAGTTCAATCAGAATCTTATGCGCCAAATCCAAAGCCAAAGGCATATAGTCTTCAGTCTCATTGCTCGCATAACCAAACATCATACCCTGGTCGCCTGCTCCCTGCTCTTCTTTCTTCTTCTTATCTACTCCCTGGTTAATATCTGAACTCTGCTCGTGAATCGCTGATAAAATACCACAGCTGTTCGCTTCAAACATATACTCGCTCTTCGTATAGCCAATCCTGCGAATCACTCCTCGCGCAATCTCCTGCACATCCAGGTAAGCCTTGGACTTCACTTCCCCGGCCAATACAACCTGACCAGTCGTTACCAAAGTCTCACAAGCCACTTTACTCTGCGGATCAAACGCTAAAAAATTATCAATCAACGCATCGGATATCTGGTCCGCTACCTTGTCCGGATGTCCTTCAGATACACTCTCAGAGGTAAATAAATAAGGCATATTATAGTTTTTAAATGTTGTAAAATTAAATCCTTGAATAAACAATTCTCAGACGCATTCTGAATCTGCTATGCGATCCTCCGCCCAGGCGAACCCGGCCATTGGCCAACTCATTACCTTGTGCAGTACTTAAATAGTACATCTGAGAAACAAAATTATTCGGGAACGGGGGGAAGTAATTTAATGAATCGTTTGAAGGTGCTGATAAACGCAGCGTAAATGAAGAATCTTTGCGTGTAACAATACCTTGAACATATCGGCTGATAACAAAATATATGCTGCAACCCTGTCATATCCATTGATTGTTTTGAAAGTTCTGAAACCACCAAAATCAACCGTATTTGGTCCGGAAGACCCTACTATATAATCGTTGGGAATATTTCTCTTTTGGTTCTTTGCTGAATCAAAGGCACTCAGTAACAAAAGCCTCGGAGACTGAAAATAACGGTCGAGTGTCATGATATTATTGTCGTCGGGCACCTGCTCTGCAATCAATTCTGCACGATGAATAATGCGGTTGCTCAGGTTTTGCAAACCCGGAACACGAATACGTACATAAGTACCCGGAGCACTTTGCACATAAACCAGTGAGTCAGGTCTGGAAGTTGTGGTTATTCTATGGTCGTGGGAGGCAAGGCACACAGGGGATAGG
>NZ_KI866530.1:1333187-1341747 GCF_000511175.1 Sediminibacterium salmoneum NBRC 103935
AAACCAGTGAGTCAGGTCTGGAAGTTGTGGTTATTCTATTGTTAATTTCGGCACCTGTTGTGTTTCTGGTAACAAAATTGGCGTAACCTCCAAAGGCAGAATTAAATTTAAAATAAATAACGGAAGTGTCTCTTACCGTTGCGCCTGTTGTGCTGGTATTATAATACAATGCCAGTTTGGTATTGGTATCCAGTAAATTCACATATAACAATGCATTGGCAGGATTGGAAGATTGAACTTTTACGGAGAAGCCCTTAAAATAAGACTGAAAGGCACTATCGTTCAGGTATGCATTCGTTGAATCGTAGTCTTTCAGAAACCTGCGGGCAACGTCCATTCTCAAAGGAATTCTGATTTGATTATTGGTATTTTCAAATCTGTTTTTAACAGAGTCCGCCAATGTTCTGATATCCAGTGGAATTGAATTAGACAAAGCACCAATGGTGCTAACCGGTTTTACAGCCGGAAAGTTTACCGGATAGTTATAAAAAGGATCCAATGGGGTAGCCGGGCTGATTTCATGAACAGAAATATTCAGGGGTTGAGTAGAATCACCGTAATATCCTTTGTAACTCAAAATCAGTACGGCAGAATCAACTACCAGGCTATCCTTGGTTCCAGGAACCTTGAAAGGATAAAATGATGGCTTTAGTTCAAAATTCAGTTCGGCTTGTGTAGTACCAAAAATGGGATCATTGGTTATAGCCCCAATAACCATATTGTTTGCATTATATATACGGGTTGTATCAGACTCATTAAATGTGTCTGTCTGCAATTCCATGATGGTATCAAATGTATTTACCCCGTCTACTACAGGTATTAATCCTGCACCCAGTTCAGTGGTGGTAATTCGGGTACATGCTGCTGAGAAAATTAAAAAAACAAAGAAGAAAATTCGTGCAAAATGCAGTTTAAAATTAGCTAACATGTTCTGGTTTTACTTACCCGCAAGGTCGTTGTACAATTCTAAATACTCTGTTAAATCAGAATCCCATCCTTTAAATGGAATTACCTTTTTGCCTTTCACTTTGGAAAATTCATCCACCAGCTTTTTATCAACAACATCAGAACCAAATGAAATGGCATCAGCAAAATGAGCCCCCCCTTTAAAAAGGGCAGTGTTATTGCTATCTTTAAAGACATCCAGGTCTTTATCTTTTACATTTACATTAATCACAGCACGCTTCAGGAATTCTGGCCCAAGACTATCTTCAAAAGTATTCTGACCAATAGTAAAGACCACTTTGCTATTACCAAAAACGGGTTCCTTTTTATATGCTGTCTTTAAGTAAGCAGGAATCAACCCACTCATCCATCCGCTGCAATGAATAATATCAGGGGGCCATCCAAATTTCTTCACGGTCTCAAGTGCTCCCTTGCAGAAAAAAACGGTTCTTAAATCGTTGTCATCAAACCAGTTTTCCTCATCGTCATGAAAAATTTGTTTACGCTTAAAAAAATCTTCATTTTCCAGAAAATAAACCTGTAACCTGGCATTGGGTAAAGAAGCCACTTTAATTTGCAGCGGGTGATCATCGTTGTCAACTGTAACATTAATTCCAGATAATCTTACCACTTCATGTAAACGGTGTCTTCTTTCATTAATTACTCCAAAACGGGGCATGATACAACGCACTTCCAGACCACTGTCATTGCTTTTGATAGCCAGTTTATTAATGACTTCTGCGAACTCCGTTAATTCCAGATACGGAGACATTTCAGTAGCAATGAATAATATCCTTTTCTTTGTAGACATGAACATTTTTTTTAGAGCCTGACCCTGAATAAGGGTGCAAAGTTAAGAAATATAGCGCGAAATTCAAGGCTAGAGGGGTTTTTGATTGATGACTGGCTGTTAAAATGGGCTTAATAACAAAAAAACTATCTTTGGAACATGCGAAAAAAGGGGATTGCTATTGTTCAATATGCCATATTTCTGGGCATTGGTTTATTCCTGGTCTGGTGGAGTATGCAGCAAATACCCCCTGAAAAATGGGAAGATTTTAAAAAATCCCTGCAAAACGCCAATTATTGGCTATTTATTCCAGTTTTTCTGATATTAACAATCAGTCATTTTATCCGTGCGCTGCGCTGGAAAATCCTGATGAAGCCAATGGGGTATTCTCCACGTCCGGGAAACGTTTTTTTTGCTGTAATGGTAGGATACCTGGCCAACCTGGCTGTACCCAGATTAGGTGAAGTATTAAAATGCACGGTTTTGGCCAAATACGAAAAAGTGCCGGCAGATAAACTGATAGGTACCATACTGGTAGAAAGGGCCTTCGATGTAATAGCCCTGGGACTCGTTTTTGTGATTGCCTTATTTAGTCAGTTTGAAGTCGTTGGGGATTACGCGGCACAATTAATGGCCCCTCTGATGAATAAGTCAGCAGATAACCAAAGCCTTTTTAAGTGGTCCATTGTGTTGGGTATTTTGGGTATCATCATCTGGGGTTCCTGGTTTATTCTGAATAAAATGCCCCACCATCCCATTATACAGGTATTTCAAAAAATATTGTCAGGTGTCTGGGAAGGATTAAGCAGTATCCGTCAATTGGAGAGCAAGGGTTTATTCATTATTTACAGCGCACTAATCTGGTTCTTATATATTGCAGGAACCTGGATAGGGCTTATGGCTACTGAAGGTACCAGTCACCTGAGCTTTGCCGTTGCCATTTCAGCACTGGCTTTTGGAAGTATTGGAATGATTATTACACCCGGAGGTATCGGGGCCTACGCCTACTTTATTGCCAAGGTTCTGGAAAAGAATCAGGTTGGTTTTGAAATTGGCTTTGCCAATGGAACACTGCAATGGTTTGCACAATTTATTATTGTGCTAATAGTGGGATTCATCAGTCTGGGTTTATTGCCCTGGTACAATAAAAAAAATCAAAATCATGAAAGCAACACAGGCAATCCAGCATAAAATTCTTACACTACCCAATCTACTCAAACAAATTGCAGCCTGGAGAGTATCGGGCAGAACCATTGCATTTACCAATGGTTGCTTTGATATACTACACGAAGGGCATATTTATTCATTAAATCAGGCAGCAGCTGAGGCCGACGTTCTCATTATAGGAGTAAACAGTGATGCCAGCGTAAAAAGACTGAAGGGGCCGGAACGTCCGGTAAACAGTGAAATAAGCAGAAGTATTGTATTGAGCAATCTTGCGGTAGTAGATGCAGTAGTCATTTTTGAGGAAGATACCCCATTGCAACTTATACAAGCCATTTTGCCTGATGTAATTGTAAAAGGGGGAGATTATACAGTAGAGCAAATTGTAGGAGCCAAAGAAGTCATTCAAAACGGAGGCAGAGTAGTCATTAATAAACTGGTTGATGGTTTTTCCACTACTGGAATTATAGCTCATATAAAAAAATCTTACTCTTAACTTGTTTTAAAAGCATTGCTATTCAACAAAGACTTAACATTCATTCTTTGTTGTAAAACTTATATTTGAATATGTCTAAGAAACATTTAATTCAGAGAGATATTAGCTGGCTTAGTTTTAATGCAAGAGTATTACAGGAGGCAAATGATCCTACTGTTCCCTTAAAAGAAAGAATAAAATTCCTGGGCATTTTTTCTAATAATACAGATGAATTTTTCAGGGTAAGGGTGGCCACATTAAAACGCATGATTGAGTTTTCTGAGAAAAGAAAAAAACTCAACATGTATATGGAAGAAGATCCTCAAAAAATTCTGGATCAGATTCAGATGACCGTTTTGCAGCAACAAAACGAATTCAACAGAATCTGGAATGGTATTCAGAAAGAATTAAAAAAAGAAAAAATTGCCCTGCTTACAGAGAAGGAATTAAATAAAACACAACAAAATTTTGTAAGAAAATTTTTTGATGAACAAGTACGTTCCAATATCATCCCTCTGATGATTGAATCATTGCCACAACTCCCCTACCTGAGAGATAAAAGTATTTTTCTGGGAGTTGTGATGCGCAAAAAAAATTCAGCCTACCAGCAGAAATATGCTTTGATAGAAATTCCAACCAAAGCAGTGGGACGCTTTATTCTGCTGCCTAAAATAAAGGATGAGCAAAATATCATTTTACTGGAAGATGTAATCCGATTCAATTTACCGGTAATCTTTTCCTATTTCGGTTACGACATATTTGAAGCCCATGTTTTCAAAGTTACCAGAGATGCTGAAATTGATCTGGATAACGATATCAGTACCACATTTGCTGAGAAAATAGAAAAAGGAATTAAAAACAGGAGAAAAGGCAAACCAGTTCGATTTGTATATGACAAGGAAATGGATCCGGGATTGCTGGAATTTCTAATCAGAAAACTAAATCTGAACCGAAAGAGCAATATTATCCCTGGTGGTAGAATCCATAATTTCAGGCATTTCATGGATTTCCCGGATATTCTTGCAGATAAAAGTACAAGACGTGCCTCCTTCATTCCTAAATCACTTCAAACCGCTTTAAGGGTTACCGACGTTATACTCAAACAGGATGTTCTGTTGCATTTCCCTTACCACGCATTCGACCCGATTATAGACTTACTCAGAGAAGCTGCAATGGATCCGGATGTAATTTCTATTAAAATAACAGCCTACCGGCTTGCACCCAATTCTAAAATAATCAATGCGCTGATTAATGCAGCCAGAAATGGCAAACAGGTAGTGGTAATGCTGGAATTAAAGGCCAGATTCGATGAAGAGGCGAATTTAGAATGGAAGAATATTTTAGAAGAAGAAGGTGTAAAAGTATTATTAGGCGTACCTAAGACCAAGATTCATGCAAAGCTTTGTGTAATCAGTAAAAGAAGCGGTACCCGTTCCAGACAATATGGTTTTGTAAGTACTGGAAACTTAAATGAAAAAACGGCAACCGTATATGGAGACCACTGTCTGTTAACATCGAACAGAAATGTCATGAACGATATCAATAAAATATTTCGCTATCTGGAAAACTGGAAGGATGGCTCTTCCATACTGAAATCCTGTAATACATTGATGGTATGCCCAACCAATATGCGGAATGAATTGTATAAACTCATTGAAACAGAAATAAAGAATGCGAAAGCCGGAAAACCAGCCGGTATCATTTTAAAAGTGAATTCTCTTAGCGATGCAAGCTTAATAGACAAATTATATGCAGCAGGAGCTGCCGGAGTAAAAATTGAAATGATTGTGAGGGGTATTTTCTGTGCAGAGATTGATAGAAAAAAATTCAAACAACCGGTTAAAGCTATCAGTATTGTGGATGAATACCTTGAACACTCAAGAGTAATGATCTTTCACAACGCAGGCAATGAAAAGGTATACATTTCCAGTGCCGACTGGATGGTAAGAAACCTGAATCATCGTGTAGAAGCTGCAGTTCCTGTAACCAATCATGAACTTAAGCAGGAAATTATTGATATTATCCACATTCAGTTAAAAGACAATGTCAAAGCCCGGATTCTGAACAGTGAATTAGCGAACAACTATGTACCTTTCACGGGTAAAAAGAAAATAAGATCTCAGATTGAGACTTATCATTACCTGTTCAGAAAAAACAATTTAAAGAGTGAGGCTAGCAGCAATTGACATAGGTAGTAACGCAGCAAGACTATTAATTGTAGAAGTAAGCTACGATACCAAAGGGAATCCCATTTTCAACAAACTAAACCTGGTTAGGGTTCCATTAAGACTGGGCTTTGATGTGTTTGAAAACGGCGAGATATCCAAGGCCAAAAGAGGTATGATACTTCAGACCATGAAAGCCTATAGTCACCTGTTGAATGCCTATGAAGTAAAAGACGTTATAGCCTGTGCAACAAGTGCCATGAGGGATGCCGCCAATTCAGCAGATATTATAAGAAAAGTAAAGCTGGAGACGGGTCTAAATATTGAAATTATCAGCGGAGACCTGGAAGCTTCCATTATATACGAGAATCATATTGCCGAAAATATGGATGTTGCCAATAGCTATCTGTATATAGATGTTGGAGGAGGCAGCACAGAACTTACATTTTTTGCCGACGGCAAACTGAGTTTTAAAAAGTCTTTCAACATTGGAACCATTCGTCTATTAAAAGATATGGTTACAACCAATCACTGGGACGAAATGAAAGATTATATAAAATCGGCTACCAAAGGGCAGAAAAAAATGATTGCCATAGGCACAGGAGGTAATATCAATAAAGTATTTTCACTCAGCAAGAAAAAAGACGGAAAGCCATTAAGCCTTGAATTGTTGAAAGATTATTATAAAGAGTTATCCAGTTTTAATCTGGAAGACAGAATGCAGGTCTATAAACTCAGAACCGACCGGGCAGATGTAATTGTTCCTGCACTGCAAATTTATATTAACGTAATGCGCTGGGCCGATGCAGATGAGATCTATGTGCCTAAAATAGGACTTGCCGATGGACTGGTGCAGCATTTATATGCCAAAATTCACCGATGAATCGCCCCTTTTCAGTCCCTTTTTTTCCAAATCAGGTATAGACCACTTAAATTTGAAGTGATACAAGTGTTATTATTCATATGATTACAAATATTTCAGATAAGAACAGAACCGTACAGTTGGTTGCCCACCTGGCTGCCTGGTTGTGTTTTTTCTTTCTCCCCTATCTGGTCTTTTTCCCAAGGCTCAGAGACTTCAGTATGAGCAATCATATGCTCACTGTAATCATACTAAATAATATTATGTTAATGGTATTTTACTATCTGAATACCATGGTATTAATACCCCGTTTATTAATAAAAGAAAAATGGTTTCTATATATACTTAGTCTGGTGGCTTGTCTTTTATTTTTTCTTTATGTACCCAGAACGGTGGCCATGATGATATACCCACCAGAGATTCCTGCTAATATCACGGAAAATACCAGGGGTGTCAGATTAAATAGTAACCGAATAGGAAGAATCAGAAGAAGACCCTATGCTGATTTCTTTAATACCGTTCTATTTTTATTGGTTATAACCTTTGGCGCCTGCATTGAAGTTGTAAGAAGATGGCTGAAGACAGAGCAAAACAGAAAAGAATCCGAGCATGAAAGAATCAATACGGAATTGTCTTTTTTGAAATCACAGGTTAACCCTCATTTCTTTTTTAATACACTGAATAATATTTATTCCCTCGCAATTGTAAAAAGTGAGAAAACGGCCCATGCAGTCCTGAAGCTTTCAGCCATTATGCGTTATATTTTAACGGAAACAGAGAGAAAGCTTGTTCCGCTGGAAAATGAAGTAGCATTCATTCATAATTATATAGAACTGCAGCAGGTAAGACTTACAGACAAAGTGCAGGTGAACTTTGCCATTAAAGGAGATACAGCTCCATTACTGGTTGCTCCCCTCCTTTTTATTCCTTTTGTGGAAAATGCCTTTAAATACGGGGTAAGTACAAAAGAACAAAGCACTATTGACTTTGACCTGACTATTGAAAAAGACCATATTCATTTTTATGCCAAAAATTATATTGTTCACAGCGAAAACAATATGATGGAGAATACAGGTATTGGCATCAATAATGTAAAAAGAAGACTTGAATTGTTATATCCTGAAAAATATACCCTTAGCAACCAGATTGAGAACGGGTATTATATTGTAAAGCTAACCATCAACACCCATTCATGATTAAATGTATTGCTATAGACGATGAGCCATTGGCGCTTCAGGTTGTACAGGAATACTGTAGTAAGATTTCTTTTCTGACACTGGAAAAAACTTTTACGGACACGGATGAGGCAAGAGCCTATTTGCAGGAAAACAAAGTAGATGTATTGTTCTTAGACATTCAGATGCCAGATATCAATGGTTTACAGTTTTATAAAAGTTTAGCAATAAAACCAATTGTCATTTTCACAACTGCCTATAAAGACTTTGCGGTAGATGGATTTTCTGTTGACGCAGTTGACTATCTGCTAAAACCTTTTGAATATGATCGTTTTTTAAAAGCCTGTTACAAGGCAAAAGAATATCTGGAATTTTTAAGTTCACAGGAATTGCAGCTTAATTCCATTTTTGTGAAAGTGAACTATGAAATCATGAAAATCAATTTAAAGGATATTGAATTAATTGAAGCGCTGGATGATTATATTAAAATTTACATAAAGCCCTCTCCTGTGTTAACCCTGATGACATTAAAAAGCATCAGCGATAAATTGCCCGCCAGAGATTTTTTGCGGGTTCATAGGTCATTTATTGTACCCACTCACAGAATTGAAAAATTCAGTAAATCAAAAATCTGGGTATCAGGAAAAGAAGTACCCATTGGCAGCAGTTATAATCAGGTATATGATCAGTTACTGACTATTTCGAAGCTGACCTAAGCCCCGGTATTCCATTTTTTGGATGTACCTTTGCAAAAAACACATTCGTTATGGAATTCTTGCAGCAACTGGGGTTACAACAAAAAAATCAAGGTGTTTCAACCGGCACCCAATGGTTATCGGCCAATGGAAATGCAATCAAATCTTTTTCTCCGGTAGACGGGCAAGAAATTGGGGAAGTAAAGAGTGGAGACCAGCAAAGCTATGAGCAGTTGGTACAAACCAGCCTGGCTGCTGCTAAAGATGGAGGAACTGGCCTGCTCCTAAA
>NZ_KI866530.1:1341772-1346750 GCF_000511175.1 Sediminibacterium salmoneum NBRC 103935
CTATCCCCTGTGTGCCTTGCCTCCCACGACTGAGGGGAAATCGTTCGCCAGATTGGAGAAGCATTAAGAGCAAAGAAAGAACCGTTGGGTAAACTGGTAAGCTATGAAATGGGTAAGAGTCTGCAGGAAGGATACGGTGAAGTTCAGGAGATGATTGATATATGTGATTTTGCAGTTGGCCTTTCCCGCCAATTATATGGATTAACCATGCACAGTGAAAGACCGCAGCACAGAATGTACGAGCAATGGCATCCGTTGGGTGTTGTTGCCATTATTTCTGCATTTAATTTCCCTGTTGCTGTATTCAGCTGGAATGCTGCACTAGCCTGGATTTGTGGTAATACTACCATCTGGAAACCAAGTGAAAAAACACCTTTGTGCGGAGTAGCTGTTCAAAATATCATTGCCGAAGTATTTGCAGCCAACAATGTACCGGAAGGAGTAAACTGCCTGATCCAGGGTGGACGTGAAGTGGGTGAATGGTTGAGTCACGATACAAGAATTCCACTGGTTTCAGCAACCGGATCTACCAGAATGGGTAAAGAATTAAGCAAGGCAGTTGCAGGAAGGTTAGGCAAGAGTATTCTGGAATTGGGTGGGAACAATGCTATTATCATTTCCAAAGACGCAGACCTCGACATGTCATTGATTGGTGCTGTATTTGGAGCAGTGGGAACCGCAGGTCAAAGATGTACTACAACCAGAAGATTGATTATTCACGAATCGGTATACGAGGCTTTCACACAAAAAATTGCCAAAGCCTATGCTCAATTAAAAATCGGAAATCCTCTTGATTCACAGAATCACGTAGGACCATTGATTGATAAAGATGCAGTTACTATGTACCTGAATTCCATTGAACAATGCAAGGCTCAGGGAGGTAAATTTATTGTGGAGGGTGGTGTTCTTTCGGGAGCCGGTTATGAAAGCGGCTGCTATGTAAAACCATGTATTGCCGAAGTTACCAATGAACTTGCTATTGTACAACACGAAACATTTGCCCCTATCTTATATGTTATGAAGTACAAGGATCTGAATGAAGCCATAGAAATGCAGAACAATGTTCCTCAGGGTCTTTCTTCAGCTATCATGACACTGAATTTAAGAGAGGCAGAACTATTCCTTTCTGCCAATGGAAGTGATTGTGGTATTGCTAACGTAAATATTGGTACCAGTGGTGCCGAAATTGGTGGCGCATTCGGAGGGGAAAAAGAAACCGGAGGAGGCAGAGAAAGTGGCAGTGATGCATGGAAAGCGTATATGCGCAGACAAACCAATACCATTAATTACGGTACCAATTTACCCTTGGCTCAGGGAATCAAATTTGATTTCTAAATAGAATCATTACAATCTCAACCCTGTTCTATTGGGGGATTTGACTTGTGAATCATTCAATGAAAAAGTCTTTGTAAGAAATACAAAGACTTTTTTTATAGTGATTTACCAGAGATGGATAAATTCAAAGTGAACTGATGAAAGACTCGTTGCTGGTAAAAACCTGTTGCGTAGCGGACATGTAGTTTTTTATGAAGAAATCCAACACCTGCTGTTAAGCCATTTAATCCACTGGCCGCATTGAATACATTCAAATCCTGCCTGCGAAGAAAATTATAACCAAGGGTTGCCTCTACTTTGTCCCCAATATAAAACTGTGCAGACAGAACCAGGTGCGCAAAGGTTTTCTGAAGAAAGCCTGCCGTTCTTAAATCACCTTCAGAAGCATTGAAAGCCGTATCATTATACAATATTCGTAAACGATGTAAATTATGTGCTGTTAATGAAAACTGAATCGGGGCATTCGCAAGTCGTTTACTGATACCTGCCTGCACATCAAAGGGTAGCTCTTCTTTATCGCCACCGCCATAGGTACTGAACTGTGTACCCATATTCTTAATAAGGAATGCAGCCTGCCATTGATTAACAGTATCCTGATAGGTTAATCCTACATCTACTGCAATGCCGGAAGAACGGAAAGGACCATAATTGCTTTGTATGAATTTCAGCGTAGTACCAATATGAAACCTTTCCCTGTATTGCTTGCTCGCCATCAGGTGTATGGCAAAATCACGGGGCCTGATTGTACCAAAAACAGTTCCAGCTGCATCTGTTTGCGAAACAGAACCATAATCCAGAAACTGGACACCTGCTCCCAGGTTAAAAGAAGATTGTCTGAATGCAGTTACAGCAGAATAGTTATTAATTCCTGCCAAAAAGCCGTTGAAAGAAGTTGAAACCTGATGATGCATGGTACTTCTTAACAGGGCAGGATTACTTAAACTTAACGAAACATCATTGGACTGATGACTGATATTGGTACCCCCCAATGCTGCAATTTGCGCACCACCTGGCTGTGTAAGAAAATTATAAACAGCATTGCCACCAAGCGTCTGTGCTTTCAGCTCAGTGGCAATGAAGAATAAAAAAAGTATCAGAATGATATAATTACGCATCTGGTATAAAAATACAATTATACCAATGCATAATCAATAACCTGTTGCATGGTTTTTACATAATGAAAATGCAGCCCCTTAATAAAACTGCTGTCAATTTCATCCACGTCTTTCTGATTCAGATGACAAAGTACTATTTCCTTCAATCCGGCTCTTTTTGCGGCCAGGACTTTTTCTTTAATCCCCCCCACAGGTAAAACCTGACCTCTCAAAGTAATTTCTCCGGTCATGGCAAGAAATGGCTTGACTTTTCTGCCTGTAAAGGCCGAAGTAATGGATGTAAGCATGGTTATACCTGCACTTGGTCCATCCTTTGGAACCGCTCCTTCCGGAACATGGATATGAATATTCCTTGACTTGAATAATTCAGGATCAATACCCAACTTTTTAAAATTTGCCTGAATATAACTAAGTGCAGTAGTTGCACTCTCTTTCATTACATTACCTAAATTTCCTGTCAGTTTCAGCTCGCCCTTGCCCTCACTCAAAATTGTTTCTATAAACAATATATCACCTCCTACGTAAGTCCAGGCCAATCCCACTACTACACCGGGCATATTGGCTGTTTTATAGATTTCATTACTGTAACGCTGCTGGCCCAGAATTTTCTCAACGTCGCCGGCACTTACACTCATTTTTACTTTTCCTTTCAGCGCCATTTCCTTTGCCTGGTAACGCATGATGGAAGCAATTTGTCTGTCGAGTTCACGAACCCCACTTTCACGGGTATATTGCTCAATTACTTTTTCTAAAACTTTGTCTGCTATTTTGAAATTTACTTTACCCAAACCATGCGCTTCTTTTTGTTTGGGAACCAAATGTCGTTTGGCAATCTCCAGTTTTTCTTCCACAGCATATCCACTCAGGTCAATGATTTCCAAGCGGTCTCTCAGTGCTGGTTGAATATTCTGCAAATTATTGGCAGTAGCAATAAAAAGTACTTTACTTAAATCGTATTCCAGTTCCAGATAGTTGTCATAAAATGTATGATTCTGTTCTGGATCCAGCACTTCCAGTAAGGCAGAGGAAGGATCTCCCCGATGATCAGCTCCTATTTTATCTATTTCATCCAGAATCATAACCGGATTGGATGTTTTTACTTTTCGGATATTCTGTAATATTCTACCCGGCATGGCGCCTATATAGGTTTTACGGTGCCCCCTTATTTCACTTTCATCATGAAGGCCACCCAAGCTAAGTCGAACATATTTTCTTCCGATTGCATGGGCAATTGATTTTCCTAAAGAGGTTTTACCAATTCCGGGAGGGCCTAAAAAACATAGAATCGGGCTCTTCATATCTCCCTTTAATTTCAGAACTGCAAGGTATTCCAGAATTCGACTCTTAATTTTAGTCATGCCGTAATGGTCTATATCCAGCACTTTCTGCGCATTCTTCAAGTCGTAATTATCATTGGTATATTCCTCCCAGGGAAGATCGAGCATTAAATCGAGGTGGTTATATACCACAGAGTAATCTGGCGTAGACGCATGCATTCTCTCCAGTTTCTGTATTCCTGTATTAAAAGCATTCTTAGCAGCTTCAGGCCATTTTTTAGTCTCGGCCTTTTTCTTCATTTCTGCTATTTCACGTTCATTGCTATCACCCCCTAATTCTTCCTTGATACTTTTTAGCTGCTGTTGAAGAAAATAATCTCTCTGCTGCTTATCTAATTCTGTTCTGGTCTTATTGGTAACCTTGTCTTTTAACTCAGCAAACTGTAATTCCCTTTGCAGAATCTGCACCAGTTTAACAGCCCGTTCTGTGATATCGTTGATTTCAAGTAAGGATTGCTTTTCCTGTATATCGCTGTTCAAATTATTACTAACAAAATTAATCAGGAAAGCTGGGTTCTCAATATTCTTTAAAATAATGGAAGCCTCTGTAGGTAAATTAGGCGACAGTTGAATAATCTGAGCAGCCAAGTCTTTAATAGTGCTTACATAAGCCTTAAAATCGTCTGTAGAGGGTGCCTCGTCTTCATTGAATAAACGGATACTTGCCTTAAAATAAGGATCATCACTTATCATTTCCAGCCATTCAAATCTTTTCTTTCCCTGAATAATGATAGTTGTGCCCCCATCCGGCATTTTAATCAATTTCACAATTTTGGCAACCGTACCTATTTTGCATAGATCCTTGGGCTCAGGCTCTTCAATATTTGCATCTGTTTGAGCAATTACCCCAATTAGTTTATCAGATTTATAAACATCGCTTACCGCCTTGATGCTTTTATCTCTACCTACCGTAATCGGTAACACAACACCTGGAAACAAAACGGTATTTCTTAATGGCAGAATTGGCAACTCATTTGGTATTTCCAATTCATTATCCATATCTCCATCCTGCTCACCAATAGGGAGAATCGGCATAAAATCCGTTTCATCCTCTGCTTTAAATAATATTTTTCTCTTATCCATAATTTTCTTTAGTCAAAATGTCACAAAAATGATCTCACCCACCCTAATTTCTGGGCCGGGCAGAAATAAAGTACAATTATTGATGCCATCTCGACCAAAGGACGGCCG
>NZ_KI866530.1:1347443-1366589 GCF_000511175.1 Sediminibacterium salmoneum NBRC 103935
CAAAAATGATCTCACCACCCAATTTCTGGCCGGGCAGAATAAAGTACAATATTGATGCCATCTGCCAAAGAGGCCAGGAAAAAGTACAAACTGACACAAAAAAAATCCTCCCGATTTGTATCGGGAGGACCTTCTTGCAAGAAGTAATATTAGTAACGAGTACTTGTATTTACTATTTCTTGGTTGTGTCTACAGCAGCAGCAGTTGTATCAACAGTTGCAGCAGTTGTGTCTACAGTTGCAGCAGCAGTGTCTACAGTTGCAGCAGCAGTGTCAGCAGTTGCTTCAGTTGTTTCAGCGTTGTTACAAGCAGTCATTAAACCTGCTACAGCCAGAATTGCGAATACTTTTTTCATTGTACTTGTTTTTGGGTTTTTTATTTGGTCGCAAAAATAGGGTTTTAAGATGATTTTTGCCAAAATTTTCTTAAAATTTTTATTTTTTACGGAAGAATATGCGAATTGGGACCCCTTTGAAGTTAAAATTAGCCCTCAGTTGATTCTCCAGATAATTCTTATATGGCATTTTAATATCATCCGGGAAATTGGTAAAAAAGGCAAAAGAAGGAACCGGTGTTGGCAGTTGAGTAACAAACTTAATCTTTATTGAGTGCCCTCTAACTACAGGAGCATGGTAATTTTCTACCGCCTTTAACATCACTTCGTTCAATTCAGAAGTAGTTACTTTTCTCTTTCTGTTTTCAAAAACTTCAAGTCCCATTTCAATAGCTTTGAAAATTCTGGTTTTTTCCACTACTGAAATAAATAGAACCGGAACATCAGTAAAGGGTGCCATTTTTTGTTTCAATACTTTTTCATAATCACGGGCAGTATTGGTTTCTTTTTCAATCAGATCCCACTTATTTACCAGAACAACAATTCCTTTGCCCTTTCTGGCAGCTAAGCTAAAAATAGAAATATCCTGTGCAGTTATACCCTTATGAGCATCAATAACCAGCAAACATACATCTGCTTCATCCATAGCTTTAATAGCACGGATGATAGAATAGAATTCCAGGTCATCTTTCTCTTTGCTTTTTTTGCGGATACCAGCCGTATCAATCAGCATGAATTCTTTCTGAAATAATTTATAGTGTGTATGAATGGTATCCCTGGTGGTTCCAGCAATATCACTAACAATGGTTCTCTCCTCGCCAATCAAAGCGTTCAATAGAGAAGACTTCCCCACATTGGGCTGACCAATAATGGCAAACTTCGGCAGTGCATCATCAACTGATTTTTCTGCCCCTTCTTCTTCGGAAATATTCGCAACAACACCATCTAGTAAATCACCAGTACCACTTCCGGAAATACTGCTGATGAAAAAGGTATTTTCAAAACCTAAACTATAAAACTCAGTGGCTTCCAGTTCACGGGTACCATTGTCTACTTTATTAACCACTACAAAAACAGGCTTACTGGTTCTGCGCAACAAATCTGCCATTGCTTCATCAAGATCGGTAATACCCGTTGCAACGTCAACCATAAAAATGATTGCATTGGCTTCCTCAATGGCAATTTTTACCTGCTTTCTAATTTCTACTTCAAATATATCTTCACTTTGGGGAACAAAACCGCCGGTATCAATCAGGTTAAAAGTTTTTCCATTCCAGTCTGCCACACCGTACTGGCGATCTCTGGTAACCCCGCTTATGTCATCAACAATGGCTTTACGCTGTTCTAACAAGCGATTAAAAAAAGTACTTTTTCCTACATTGGGTCTGCCTACAATAGCAACAGTGTAACTCATTTTTATTTAATTCTGGTTGAGGTAATCAGTTACCATTACTGGTAACCATATTCTTTTAACTGAAGGTCGTTATCGCGCCACTTAGGTCTTACTTTAACGAACAACTCCAAAAATATTTTTTTCTGAACAAATGCTTCAATGTCTTTTCTGGCTTTAATTCCAATCTGTCTAATCATGATTCCCTTCTCACCCAGAATTATCGCTTTCTGGGTTTCCCTATGCACAATAATATCAGCCTGAATTTTTATAATGTTACCCTTATCCTTGTATTCGTTCACCATAACTGCTGTATGATAAGGTATCTCATCTGCAAACAACTCGTAAATTTTTTCACGAATCATCTCCGATACAAAGAAACGGGTTGGTAAATCACTAAGGTCATCTTCATCATAAAAGGGAAGACCCTCCGGCAGGTTTTCAACAATTACATTCAATAGTTTATTCAAATGCAATTTCTGTAATGCTCCAATTTTAATAAGTTGCTTACAATAGGGCTTATTGGCAAAAAAAGCTTCTGCTTCTGCAATTTTTCCATTGCCTGCAATATCAATTTTATTCAATAAAACCAATGCCGGAACTTTCAGCTTCAAAGCAGAGAAAATGGCATCGCAATCCTCTAAATTGTCATTGGCATCTACCATCAATAAAGCCAGATCTGCATCTTCCAGAGCTCCTTTTACAGAATCCATCATTTTCTGATGCAGCTTGTATTTAGGATCAATAATGCCCGGAGTGTCCGAAAAAATAATCTGGTACTCACCCGGTTTATTCAAAAAAGCCTTGATTCTATGACGAGTCGTCTGAACTTTTGGAGAAACAATAGCCATCTTCTCCCCAATTAATGCATTGAGGAGTGTGCTTTTACCCGCGTTCGGTTTTCCAAATATGTTTACAAATCCTGCTTTCACTTTTTGAATTTACTCATTATTCGGGCAAAATTTTGCCCGGCTCTGGGTAGTTAAACGAAAAAAGGCCCCAAAAGGGCCTTTGAGTTGTTGCGAGAGAAGGGATCGAACCTCCGACCTTCGGGTTATGAGCCCGACGAGCTACCGCTGCTCTATCTCGCGATGTATTGGATTGCAAAATTACGTCTTTGCAAGTCTTTTTCCAAATAATATTTAAAAATCAGTCATTCTTTCTTTTAACGGAAGATGCACCGCTGCTGTTAAAATCCTTGATGATGGCTTCGCCTTTGTATTGAATACTGCTGGCACCGCTGGCTTCCGCACTTATTTCCTTGGCTACATTTACACGAATGGAAGAAGCACCACTGGCATCAATCTTACAATAATTACTCACTAAATCAAATGACTTAATAGAACTGGCACCACTAGCAATCATTTGTGTTTTTTCTGCTTTCCCTTTCAGATTGGCCTGTGAAGCGCCGCTTAGATCTACCCTCAGGTTTCCTAATTCTATTTCACCAGTAAAATCTGAAGCCCCGGACAATTGTATTTTGAGATCATCCAATTTCATGGCACTGGCAGTTTTAATATTACAAGCACCTGAAGCCTCTAACTTGGTAAGCTCATCAAATGTTACATAAGCCTTGATTCCGGTGTTTCCCCACTTCTTCCAGTTTATTCCCTTGGTATCCAAAGAAATATACAAAACATTGTTCCGAACAACTGTTCTGATCTTTTCCAATAACTCCGCATCGCTGGCACTTACCGCTACTGCAGATTCTTTACCCTGAGATAAATACAAACTAATTGCCCCTGATATTTCAATACCGGAAAAAGACCCAACCGACCTGGGTTGAGCATTTGCATCGAATACCAGCTTTTTTTCTTCCTGTGAAAAGGCCAGAAAAGCCCAACAAAGGCCTATAAGGAATAAAACATGTTTTTTCATTACTGCAATTTTGAATAAAACGGTTCAACAAGGTAAAAGTTACAAACCATTTAAAAAAGATTGATTTACTTTTGTGTAGTCCTCGGGGTGCTCAAGCGTATGCTTTGGCTGAGAAATACCCGTTGAACCTGAACAGGGTAATTCCTGCGAAGGGAAGGTGAAATTTACTGTACTACCTCTCCTATTGCATTTCCCTGTTCCCATTTTTTTAACTCAAAATCATTGATGAAATGAAGAAAAAAATCATGGGAACAACCGCGCTGGTGTTAATTAGCCTACTGGCATTTGCACAGCAAAGTCCCCAAACCGAAAATCAAACGGGCCAAGTTGTTGAAAAAGGAAGTCTACTGCCCATTCCAGGAGCCATTATCAGTTGGGGAAACCAACAAACTCTATCCAACGAACAAGGTGTCTTTAGTATTCCAACCAATGCAAAACAGGGATTTAACATTAATAGTCTGGGCTATGAAACCCTTAGGGTGGGACCAATGGATAGAAATAAGTTGATTGGAGGGATAGGTAATAAAAATAATATTCAATTTGAATTGACCCCCATCCCGCTTTTCCTGCAACCCCTGGAAGTAAAAGCAATCAGGGCAGCAGATCGGGCACCATTTACCAAAACCAACCTGAATAAATCGGCCATTGAAAAAACTAATCTGGGAACAGATATCCCATTTCTGTTAAATCAAACCCCATCCGTAGTTATCAATGCCGATGCAGGAAATGGAGTGGGATATACAGGTATTAGAATCAGAGGAACCGATGCCACCCGCATTAATGTTACACTAAATGGCATACCTTATAATGATGCGGAAAGCATGGGAACATTTTTTGTAAACCTACCAGACTTTTCCTCTTCTGTTAACAGTATTCAAATACAAAGAGGAGCAGGTACTTCTTCGAATGGTGCCAGTTCGTTTGGTGCCACGTTGAATATGTCAACAAACGAATTCAATAGTAAAGCCTACACAGAAATCAACAATAGTGTTGGATCATTCAACACAATAAAAAATACGCTGAAATTTGGTAGCGGTTTAATTGGCAATCATTTTACCCTGGATGCCAGACTTAGCAGAATTACCAGTGACGGTTTTATAGACCGGGCCAGCAGTAACCTAAAGTCTTATTATGTAAGCGCCGCTTATTTAAACAAAAAATCATCAATCAGACTCAATGTTTTTTCCGGCAACGAAAAAACTTACCAGGCCTGGTACGGTGTAGCAGAAAATTTAATAAAAACAGACAGAACCAATAATCCTGCCGGAACAGAGAAAGCCGGAACTCCTTACGAAAACCAAACGGACAATTACACACAAACACATTATCAACTTTTTTACAATACAGCATTGAATAACAATTGGTCATTCAACACTGCATTGTTTTATACCAGAGGAAAAGGATACTACGAAGAATACAAGGCCGATCAGCGATTTTCCCGTTATGGATTACCCAATGTAGTAATTGGAGGCAATACACTTATGAGAACAGATCTGGTAAGGCAACGATGGCTGGATAATCATTTCTACGGTCAGATTTTTTCACTACAGTACAAAAAAGAAAAGCAAGAATTTACCCTGGGTGGTGGTTGGTCTACCTATGACGGTGTGCACTTTGGCACAATCCCATTTGTGGCAATCGGCACAGTTCCTGCTAATTATCGTTATTATAATTTGCCTGCACTTAAAAAAGATGCAAACATTTATGCCAAGTGGCAAACCAATATAACCAATCAACTCTCTGTATTTACCGATTTACAATACAGATGGGTAAGACACCGCATGAATGGATTCAGCGATAATCCAACATTAAACGTAAACAGAAGTTTTGGCTTTTTTAATCCCAAAGCAGGCATTGTGTATAATGCAATGGGATGGCAATCCTATTTAAGTTATGCTGTTGCCAGGAAGGAGCCTAACAGAGACGATTTTCAGGCGGGTGTTAACCGTCAGCCAACTTATGAAACCCTGCACGATTGGGAGCTCGGAATTGAAAAAAAGACTTCAAAATATTCTTTTGGTATTACGGGCTACTATATGAAATACAATAACCAATTGGTACTAACGGGTGAAATCAACGATGTGGGTGCCTATACCAGAACCAATATCCCCAATAGCTACAGAGCGGGCATTGAAATTCAGGCAGGTGCTAAAATCAATCAGTGGCTGAACTTCTCAGGAAACACCAGCATTAGCAGAAATAAAATCAGCACATTTACAGAATATATAGATGATTACGACAATGGGGGGCAAATAGCCATTAATCATAACAATACCGACATATCCTTTTCCCCTTCGTTGGTGTCAGCACTTACAATCAACATTAATCCTTTGAATAATTGGGAAATCAGTTTGCTGAATAAGTGGGTAAGCAAGCAATACCTGGATAATACCCAAAATGAAAATCGAAAACTCAATGGTTTTTATACACAGGATTTCAGAACCATCTACACCATTAAACACAAGTGGATTAAAGAAGCTCAGCTGATCTTTCAGTTGAATAATTTATTTGATAAAAAATATGAACCCAATGGATATACATTCAGCTATGTAGCCGGAGGATCTGTAACTACAGAGAATTTCTACTACCCCATGGCAGGCAGAAACTTCATGCTAGCACTTAATATCAAATTGTAGTTGAACCCATATTTTATTGGCACCATCTGTTAACTATTTATAATTCGGAATCGCAAATTAAAAAGGGTAAGCCTGCTGGCTTACCCTTTTGTTTAATTGTAATTATAACAATCATATCTATATTCCTTTACGGAAAACTTTCGAAAGAATTTTAATACTATTTCCCAGCCAGAAATACTGCATTTGCAATTAACAAATAACCATTCTCCCAGAAGTTTCTGAACAAAGGATCTTCAGCAATATATACTACCGTACCTGCACCCATATCCTGAACTCCGAAAAGCATACCATCTTTAATACCTGGCTTCAGTTTTGCTCCAACAAAACCGGTAACATATGCATCCTTCTTTATTGTACCTACATTCCAGCCATCCTTCATGAACTCATATACATTTCCATCCTGCTTTAGTGTGTAATAAAAATCAGGATATCCAAATCCGAGAGGATGTGTATTATCTAAATCCATTTTATAAATAGCCCCCGGAATGGAATTGGTTAAATAATCCTTTTCACGGTCCGCATATTTCTTAACTGAGTCTGCTTTTTCATCTCCTTTTCCTTCTTTCAATTTAATTCCCCAGTCTCCTCTGCTCATGGTAGCCATTGCATTTTCCAAAGCCACAATTTTTCCGCCACCACGAACATAATCCTTCATTTTATCTGATACCGATTTTTCATTTAGCACCCTGTAATTACCATCAGGAATAATTAATACATCGTAGTTTTTCAAATTGTATCTGGCTATATCGGCTGCATTTAAAAGAGTGATAGGATAATCAAGTATCTTATCAAAATAATGCCATACTTCACCGGCTGCCAAAGAGGAAGTTTGATCCCCGGTTAACATAGCTACTTTTGGCGTGGCTGCAATATTTTTTATATCAGGAGAACCAAAGTCTGAACCCTTATCCATATAACCCGTTTCTACTGCCTCTGCCTGAACATTGTATTTTGAACAAGCTGCATTCAATACAGATTGCCAATCGGCAGTATTGCTGGTTTTTAATACCACCAATGTTCCGCGATCATAACTTTTGTTTTTATAGGTAAATGGTTTTTCAACAAAGCGAACTTTAACGCCATGTTTCAGTAAATAGGCAAGAACCTTCGCACTGTTAAATGAAGTATAAGGTATCAACGCACCGTAATTGCTGTTAACCGGTGCAATTGCAGCAGCAGCTGCACTTTCTGAATTTACTGCTAATTTTTCTTTTACTGCATACCCCTTAATGCCGTATGCATACGCAGCTGCCCAAGCGGTAATATCGTAGGTATTGGAATCCGTAACTACGGTTCTTGGCTCCAGCAAAACCTTTGCCATTACCGATCTGGGTTGAAATGCGCTTACTGCAATATGATCTCCTTCATCTGCAAACACATCATCTTTTCCGGTAAAATAATTGAAGCCACGGAAATTCTTATTATTCAGTACCCCATATTCAATACCATTCTGGCTCAATAATTTTTTGAGAGCAGCCATTTTGTTTTCATCCTTTGCTGTGAATACATAAGTTTTATACTCCCCAATTTTACCAGCCCTGCTATCATCAAAAAACTGCTTAAATTCAGATAGCAGTCTGCTTTTGTTTTTAGAAGCTATTTCAATAGTAGATAATCCTGTGGTAAAATGATGAGCCGCACGATCTACTAAAGTAAGCGTATCATTGTCCTCATTCAATATTCCCAATCCGGCACGTATACCTCCCTGCTCATAGGTCATGCCAATAGCACCATTGTATACCGGATAGGTATCACCATAACTGGGATACAACAAGTCAAATCTTTCTTTGGTAAAAAACAACCAATTATTCTGATCAAAATATTTTGCATGATTTCTTCCAATCATAACCTGAAAGTCCCGCTGCCAGGGAGTAATTACTTCGTGTAATGGTTCTGCAGCCGGAGCAAAATAATAGGGTTCATTGAATCCCTGTTCGTGATAATCCACATGTACCTGCGGCATCCACTCATGGTATTTTTTTATCCTTTGCTGGGTTTCTAACTGTGTTTGCCAGGCCCAGTCTCTGTTTAGGTCAAAATTATAGTGGTTACTTCTTCCTCCGGGCCAGGGTTCTGCATGCTCTCTTGACGCCGGATCCGCATTGTAATGCTTTCCAACTACAGAATTATACCAATTAATGTAACGGTCTCTACCGTCAGGATTAATACAAGGATCAAGAACTACAATGGTATTTTTCAGCCATTCTTTGGTTGCTTTATTATTGGGGTCCGTTAATGCATGAATCGTTAAAAGAAACGCTTCAGATGAAGATGCTTCATTACCATGCACATTATAACTTAACCATACAATGGCCGGGGCATTTTCCAAAGCAGGTGCGGCTTTATCTTTCGCCAGGCCTGCCATCCTTAAATTATTAACTCTGATTTGATCCAGTTGTTGCATATTTTCCGGAGTACTCACAAAGGCCAGCATTAATTCCCTGCCTTCGTTGGTTTCACCATATTTCTCCAGTTTAACCATATCGGGTCTTGCAGCAGCAACAGACTTTGTGTATTCCACAATCCGGTGGTGACGGGTAAAACGGGTACCCACTTTGTACCCCAAAAATTGTTCAGGACTGGGTACTGACTGTGCTAATGATAACACAGAAATGCCCAAACAAAATAGTCCAAATAATAATTTCTTCATAAGTTTAATAATGAAGCATGAAAGTAGGAATATTGGGAAATAAAACCCTATAAAATTGTAAATTGTAATATGAGAAAGATATTATCAGGATTTCTGTTCCTGGGATTAATACCGGTTGCCAATGCACAGCATGTAACATCTATTGTAGGGCCCAACAAGGAAGTAGACCCATTCCATTATTCTGTAGTTAAGCGCGGAAACTTTAAACAGGCTTCTGTGAGCAGTGCACACCCGTTGGCCAGCATGGTAGGTGCGGCCATCATGAAAAAGGGAGGAAATGCTTTTGATGCAGCCATCGCAACACAATTGGTGCTGGCAGTAGTTTTCCCGAATGCAGGAAACTTAGGTGGGGGTGGATTTTTACTGGCGCGCAAAACCAACGGTGAACTAATAGGTATAGACTACAGAGAAGCAGCACCTGAAAAAGCATCGCGGGATATGTACCTGGACAAAAACGGGAATGCCCAGTTGAACTTATCACAGAATGGACATCTTGCTTCGGGCATACCTGGCACTGTGGCAGGTTTATTTGCTACTCATGCATATGCAAAACTTCCGTTTGCTGAGTTGATTCAGCCCGCTATTGACATAGCTGCCAAGGGATTTGTATTAACAGAAAAAGAGGCTGCCAGTATCAGCAGCGTAAAAGATGGTATTGCTCGTTTCAGCACACAACCAACCGCTTTTTATAAACCAACCCGCTGGAAAGTAGGTGACACACTTATTCAAAAAGAGCTTGCGCATACTCTGGAAAGGATACAACAGGAAGGCGCAATGGGCTTTTACGGCGGGAAAACAGCAGACCTGATTGTAGCTGAGATGGAACGTGGAAGAGGCGTTATCTCACACGCTGATTTAAAAAATTACACTGCTAAATTAAGAGAGCCGATTGTATTCAACTATAGAAGTCACGAAATCATCAGTTTTTCTCCCCCCAGCAGTGGCGGAATCTTACTGGCTCAAATGATGAAAATGGTTGAAAAATATCCCATGAGTAAAATGGGATTTCAAACCCCTGAATCTGTTCAGTTAATGATTGAAGCCGAACGCAGGGCTTTTGCGGATCGTGCAGAACATATGGGTGATCCGGATTTCTGGAAAGTGCCTGTGAAAACACTTATCAGCGATTCATATTTACAACAGCGTATGAACGATTATTCACCCGGCAAAGCAGGCAACAGTAAGGAAGTGAATGCAGGTGTTATAAATGAAAGTGAGGAAACTACCCATTTGAGTGTGGTTGATGCTGCAGGTAATATGGTGGCAGTTACAACAACATTAAATGGAAGCTATGGATCAAAAGTAGTGGTAGGCGGTGCAGGATTTTTATTGAACAATGAAATGGATGATTTTAGTGTAAAACCAGGAGTCCCCAATATGTTTGGGGCTGTAGGGGGAGAAGCCAACGCTATTGTTCCCGGTAAAAGAATGCTGAGTTCAATGACCCCCACCCTTGTATTAAAAAATAAAAAACCTTATATCGTTATTGGTACTCCGGGCGGCACTACCATACCCACTTCGGTTTATCAGGCGCTGATTAATGTGATAGACTTTAATAAAACCCTGGGGGATGCGATTGACGCGCCAAAATTCCATCACCAGTGGTTACCCGATGAAGTGATGATAGAGAATGGCTTTGATAGCAAAACCCGGGAAACACTCCAGAAAATGGGCTATCTGCTTAAAGACCGTTCAAGCATAGGCAGAACCGATGGCATTCGGATATTACCCAATAAAATCAGAGAAACAGCAGCAGATAAAAGAGGAGACGATTCTGTTGCAGGTTACTAGTAAGGCAATGTTAAAAATAGAAAGAAGTTATATATCCCTTTAATTTTATATAAGTTTTATGCTATTTTTGATTTCTAATGCATTATTTACTGAAACAATTCATACCACCCATTTTCAGGACGCTTTATTGGTACAGTTTTAAATATGGCTGGAAAGGTGATTACGAAAGTTTTGAGGCTGCCAACAAAATAGCCAGCGGATACGACGAGCAGAGCATACTTGAAAAAATCAAGGAAACTACCCGCAAGGTTGTTAATGGAGAAGTAACTTACGAAAGAGATGGGATTGTTTACGATAAGCCGAAAATGAATTTCAGCATGTTGGCTACGCTGCTTACTGTTGCAGCTGAGAATAATTGCAACCTGACTGTATTGGATTTTGGTGGTTCTTTGGGCACAACCTATAATCACAAAAAAAACTACCTCCAATCTGTTCATAATTTAAATTGGTGTATAGTTGAACAACCCAACTATGTGGACGCAGGCAGAAAAGAGTTTGAACACGAACGGCTGCACTTCTATTATTCCCTGGAAGAATGCCTTCAGCATCATAAACCAGATATCATTATTTTCTCTGGTGTAATACAGTATATAGAAAAAACCTATGAACTCCTGGACCAGATTGTATTAAGCGGCGTGAAATATTTATACATCGATTATATAGCATTCAACGACGAAGACCGTGACCGAATTGCTATTCAACATGTTCCACCGGTTTATTATGGTTCCCCGGCTTCCTACACTTGCTGGTTTTACAGTAAACCCAAATTTTATAAATACATGCAGAATCGTTTCGATTTAGTGTACGATTTTATTGTAGATCATGACAAATATTATATCCAGTTAAAGCCCTTCTTTTACGAAGGTCAATTATGGAAGTTAAAACAAGCCAGATAATTCTAATAACAGAGAACACTAGCCTGTTATAATTTACCTTCCTTAAATTGTCTTGCGGCGTATTCAGCTGCCCTGGCTGTTATTGCCATATAAGTCAATGAAGGATTTTGATTTCCTGTTGATGTCATGCAGGCACCATCTGTAACAAATACATTTTTACAATGATGCATCTGATTGTATTCATTTAAGAGAGAAGTATGTTCGTCTCTACCCATTCTAACACCTCCCATTTCATGAATATCCAGGCCAGGAGGTTGCTTACTGTCCCAGGTATTGATATTGGTACAACCTGCTTTTTCAAGCATTGCCTTACCTTCCTTAAAAAAGTCCTGCAAAAGCTTCTCATCATTCTCATCATAGTCCACATTCACAACCAGCTGAGGTATGCCCCAATCATCTCTTTCATAGTCGCTTAAATACACTTGATTGGTTACTTTGGGTATGGTTTCTCCCTGCATCATCATATATATATGCCAGGCTCCGGGTTCTGAAATTGCGTTTTTAAAATCAATACCAACCCCGTCTACCTTAGGACGGCCCCTCGAAGCACTAAAATGTACCATGTACCCTCTTAAAAAATCAGTATTCTGCTTGTAGACATTTCTAAAACTTGGCATCATCAGCTGAGTAGGCCTGCGGCCATAATAATACTGGTCTAGTGGGCCCTCAAACGCTGCTGTAATATTGCCTCGGTAATTATGAAAAGCAATATACTTTCCCAGAAGTCCATTTTTATTTCCTAATCCATCGGGGAAATAATTACTTCGTGAATTCAGCAGGATCAAATTAGAGTTTAAACAGGAAGCATTTACAAAAATAATTCTTGCAGTATATATTTTCACTTCATGTGTCAGCGCATCTACCACTTTTACTCCAGTTGCTTTACCTAGCTTTTCATCATATATAATTGAATCAACAACTGCATGCGTTTGAATTTTCAGATTACCTGTTTTTTCTGCAGCGGGCAAGGTTGAACTATTCGAGCTGAAATAAGCACCAAAAGGGCAACCTCTTGCACATAAGTTTCTTGCCATACACTGCCCCCGTCCCTGCAACAAATGTTCAACACCGGGTTGTGTTAAATGCGCGCATCTACCCTGCACAACATGTCTATCAGGAAACGCTTCCATAATTTTTTGCTGAATAATTTTCTCTGCACAATTCATTTCCCAGGCAGGCAGAAATTCTCCGTCAGGCAAAGTATCCAGGCCATCTTTATTACCGCTTATTCCTACAAATTTCTCAACATAACTATACCATCCAGACAAATCATTATAACGAATTGGCCAGTCAACTGCAAAACCATCACGCTTCGGAGCTTCAAAATCAAATGGACTCCAGCGTTGGGTCTGCCTTGCCCACAAAAGTGATTTACCACCAACCTGATAACCCCTTATCCAGCTGAATGGTTTTTCCTGTACATATGGATGTTCATTGTCCTTTACAAAAAAATGCTTTGTATCCTCTTTATAAGCATAACAGTTGCTTACAATAGGATCCTTATCCATTTCAGGAGGTGGAATATTACCTCTATGCGGCATATCCCAGGGATGGTAATTGGCTGTAGGATAATCTTTTTTATGCTCTACCATCCTGCCCCTCTCTAATACAAGCGTTTTCAGCCCTTTTTCACAGAGTTCTTTGGCGGCCCATCCCCCACTGATACCAGAGCCTATTACTATTGCATCAAAATTGGTATTCTGTTCAGGCATAATTGCTAATCATTAAACCATTCCGAAAATTTTTTCAGATCTACATTTCCTCCGGTTAAAATAATTCCTATTCTTTTCCCGCTAAACTGTTCCTTGTTTTTAAGCATTGCGGCAAGCGGTACAACACAACTGGGTTCTACTACTATTTTCATTCGCTCATAAACCAATCTTAATGATTCCTTTATTTCTTCTTCCGTCACAAGAAATATATCAGTCACATGCTTGCGAATGATTGTTAAGGTTCTTTCGCTTAGTGTAGTTAATAACCCATCTGCAATTGTATTAACATAAGGAGCTTTTTCAACTTTGCCTGATTGAAAGCTCAGTATAGCGTCTGCAGCTCCGGCTGGTTCTCCTGCATATACCTTAGCAGCTGAATGAAAATAATGCGAGCCCAATGCTGTTCCAGATAACAAGCCACCACCACCAACAGGAGTAAAAATTACTTCAAGGCCAGGTACTGTAGCAATTAATTCCTTAACACAGGTTGCCTGACCGGTTATCACCCTATCATCGTCGTAAGGGTGTATAAATTCTGCTCCTGTTTCATCCACTACTTTTTGCAAAGCAGTTTCTCTAGCTGCCTGATTGGGTTCACAAAAAATAACTTCAGCACCATACCCTTTCACGGCATTTACTTTTACAGAAGGAGAATTACTAGGCATAACAATATATGCCTTGGTACCTAGCGTCTTTGCAGCAAAAGCAATCGCCTGCGCATGATTTCCGGAAGAATGCGTAGCCAAGCCTTTGGCCAGTTGTTCTGGAGTTAAACTTAAGGAAGCATTCATTCCTCCCCTGATTTTGAAAGCGCCAATTTTCTGGAAATTCTCACATTTAAAAAATAATTCTGCACCTGCCATTTCATTGATACTGCTATTAGTTAAAACAGGGGTATGATGAATAAATGGTTTAATTTTCCCGTGTGCCTTTTCTATCTCTTCTTTCGTTATCATGGCTTATTTTTTTCTCTGGTTAATTTAAACTCAGAGCCTTCTTTCCATTTTGGAAAACTTGATTCAAAAGCCATTCTTCTGCCAACGGTAAACAACAATTGTAAATCGTTGATAGCTCCTTCTCCCGTCCAGGACTTTTCATCATAATGATCAGATGGCTGATGGTAATGTTTTTCATTAAACTCTTTTTCCATTGCTTTACCGTATGAACTGTCTTTACCAACAAAATCCTTTCCACTGTTTGCAAACAAAGCAGGAATCCCTTTTTTGGCAAAATTGAAATGATCAGATCGGTAATAATACCCGGCTTCTGTATGCTGATCAAAAGAAAGATAACCTCCCTTCTTGGTAATAGCATCATTCAGGTAATCTTCCAGCTCAGATTGTCCTTGACCAACCACAACCATATCTTTGGTTTTACCGAATCTGTTCAGACCATCCATATTGATATTAGCAACTGTTTTGTCAACAGGAAACAAAGGATTCTCTGCATAGTATGCAGAACCTAGCAGACCTTGTTCTTCAGCGGTTACAGCTAAAAAAACTATGGTTCTTTCCGGCTTCTTATTCATGCTTTTAAATGCTCTGGCCATTTCTATCAAACCGGCCGTTCCGGAAGCATTGTCCAATGCTCCGTTGTATACTGAATCTCCATCTTTATTGGGTCTTCCAATTCCCAGATGATCCCAGTGTGCCGTATATATAATTACTTCATCAGGTCTTTTACTTCCGGTAATTTTTGCAATCACATTACCAGATTTATTAAAACTGGCTTTTACTTTCATAGAAGTAGTCAGCTGCAAATTCAGGGGAACAGGTTTAAAACCAGACTGATTGGCTTTCTTCAGCAGTGTAGAATCAAATCCCGAAGCAACAAATAAGCGATTAGCTACATGCTCCGGAATCCAGCCAATCATATCACAGTTCGGAATATCTTTTCCTCTGTTGTCTAACTTTAGACGAGTTGTATTAAAACTGTTTTGTTGAACACTGAAAGGATAACTTGCGGCAGCAGTGTTGTGAATAATCAGACAGGCTTTTGCTCCCTGTCTGGCAGCTTCTTCAAACTTGTAAGTCCATCTTCCATAATAGGTCATTGCTTTCCCTTTAAACAAACTTGAATCTCCTATCCAGAAACCCGGATCATTCACCATAACCATCACAACCTTTCCCTTTACATCCAAACCTGCATAATCATTCCAATTGTATTCAGGAGCTACTACTCCATATCCGGCAAAAACCAGATCTGCATTATCTAAAGTAAAACTGGAATCGGTTTTATCTGTCCATACAATATAATCATCAAATGCTTTTAGCATAAAACTGCCTTTGCCGGATTTCACTTGCATGGAAGGCGCAGCTGTAGCCAGAATATTAGCCATGGGTACAGATTGAATATAACTGTCTCCATTACCTGGCTCCAGTCCTAATTGCCTGAATTGCTCTACCAGGTAATTAACGGTTTTAGTTTCTCCTTCCGTGAATGGTTTACGACCCATGAAATCATCAGAGGCAAGAACAGCAATATGTTTCTTAAGGGTATCAGCGTTGAATACTGAAAGACCATCTTCTTCAGAAAATTTTGAAGTGGAAGAATCGCATGCAAAAAAGAAAGGCGAAACCAGTAAGGTCAAATATTTTTTCATTGTACTAATTATTTCAAATTTTAATCTTTTAATTTATTTGCGCGAGCAATCAAATCAACATCAATTAACTCTAAAGATTGCACCATATTTTTTACAGTTTCCTTGTATAAAAGAAAATGAGGTGTTTGTATATGGGATTGATATGCTGCAAGGCTTGCATAAATTTCTAAAATAGTAATATTAGATGGATCTATTTTATCAGCAACTGCATGATAACTCAATACCCCCGGTTCCTTCTTAATTGCCTCCTGCATCTGAACTTTCAATGCAATATTATATTTATCCAGTTGATCAGGATTCACTTTTATCTTAGCAATTCTCACCATCTGCTTGGCACGCTGCATAGAATCATTCGGAGAAGATTTTTCAGATACCGGAACCAGTTGGCTTTTAGCCACTTGTGCTTGTAATGGAGAATATGTATTGAATAAAAAAAGACAAATAAACAATCGTAACATGGCACTGGTTTTAAAGATTACCAAGTTACAATAAAGAATTTATCTGGAAGGAATAGTAATGGTTTTTCTGGCAGTATCTGCGCAACCATTTCCAGTTACAATGAGTTGAACAGTATAGCTTTTACTGGTGGTCTCTTTGTTGTATACTGTTTCTATAAAGCTGTAAAATTCGTTGTTGGTATTCCCGTTTCCAAAACTCCACTGATAAGAATCAATGGTACTGGTAGGGATAGTAGACCTGCTGTTAAACGACCAACGTTGGGTTGTGGGATAATCCCATACAAGGGTTTCCTCAAACTTGGCTGTGGGTTTAGGATTCTCTCCTTTTGCGTTCACAAGTTTATTCGTTCTGTAAATTTCTCTTCCATTGAGTTTTACACTCATGATAACATCATAATCATTGGGAAATTTGTATTTATACATGATCGGATTACCTGTTTTAACACCTGTGCCATCAGAAAAATCCCATTCATATACTGCACCAGTAGGTACATTTTCCGCTTCAGCTGTGAATAATATTCTTTCGTTGGTGCATGCATCAAAAGTTTCAGTTTTGAACTTCCCTTTAATATTGTATCTGCCCGGAATTGTTAAACGAATGGTTGTATCATCACTACAACCACTATTAGAGAGAATTGTCAATTTTACAGAATAAGTAGAATCATTGATGACTTTAGGAAATTCATGTCTAACCAGTCCAACCGAACTGATATGCTCTGTACCATCACCCCAACTGTACTTATACTGTACTATATCTCCTTGATTAATGGACGATGTACTGTTGAATGTCACGTAACTCAAATTCTGAGGAAAATCAAATTTAGTTGTAAAACTGGCTTCAGGCTTGGTTTGCTGACCCAATGCCTTAACGCCAAAACTTACTTTAGCCAGCATATTATTTGCATTGGCCATTACCATCAAAGTCACAACAAAAGATCCGGCAGCCTGATAAGAATGCGTGGTAGTAGCTCCTGTTGCTATATTTCCATCTCCAAATTGCCAGCTATAATACCCCCCCGCTGGTAAAGCAACGCCAGAGGCAGTAAAAGTAAATACTTCTGAAGAAGGGAAACAGGTAGAAGTCTGGCTAAACTTGGCTTCAACATTACCGTAAGTTACTGTAGTAGTATCTCTTGATACTGTAACAATTGCTCCTTTTGTTATTTGCGCAGAGTCTACCTGCACCAGCTTATCCAAATCAATAGCAGCGTCTTTTTTACAAGCAAAAAGACCCAGTACAGTCAGGCAAATGAACAAATGGTTACGTATCAATCTCATAAGGCTTATTTAGCCGGTACAGTTATATTGGCAACAGTTGTGTCTTTACAACCCGTATTACCAGTTACAATCAATCTAACTGAATAATTGGATGGTGTTGCAGCTTTTGTAAATTCCTGTTCAACTATCGTATTGAAATTATCGTCTACTCTGTTAAATGGCATTTCCCATCTGTAACCAGTTAAATATCCGTGTGGTATATTGGATTGACTGTAAAAAGCCCATACTTCCTTGGTTGCAGTAGAACTAACCACATTCTTTAACATCAGTGCTTTTGGCTTAATATTCTGCCCAAAAGCCCGAACTGGTTTATGGGTTTGATAAATGATTTTACCTTTTAGGGTAACCGTCATTTTAACATCATAATCATTCTGATAAGTAAACTGTTTTTTAACTGGACTACCTGTAACCGCACCAGTTGCATCAGCAAAATCCCAAGTGTATTCTGCACCTGCCGGAACACCTGTTGCAGTTGGAGTAAAAATAAAATACTCATTCGTGCAAGCATCAAATTGCTCCGCAGTAAAGTTCCCGCTGATATTATAGGAAGCCGGAACAAAAACATTTAAAGAAGCTGTATCCCTGCAACCAGAGTTGGCAGTAACAATCATCTTTACATTGTAGTTTTTGTCTTCCGGAACTTTTGGAAAGTTCTTTGGCATAAAAGAATTGGAACTATTGCTGGTAGTACCATCCGCCCAATCCCAGAAATGATCAACAATGGTACCAGTGGGCACTGTAGACCTACTGGTAAATGTCATATTGTTCAGGTAATTGATATCGGGCAAAGCACTGGAAAAAATGGCCGTTGGTGTTACTTGCTGCCCCAATGCTTTTACTGAAATGGAAGCTTTATGAAGCAAAACATCAGCCGAGTTCTTAATCTGAAGAATAATGGTATACGTAGCAGGGTTTCTGTACATATTTCTAACCGTAGTACCCGTTAAGGATTTACCATCCCCGAATTCCCAGATATATTTTGCACCAGCAGGTATTCCTGCAGCAGTTGCTGTGAATGAGAAAATTTCATTGCTGGGGAAACAGGCATCAGATTTTGCATAAGTAATGGTTACTTCTCCGTCTTTTACTGAAACTGTATCCCTGAATACAGCCGTTGCCCCTCCAATCGGGGGACTGTTGTCTTCTGTGGTTTCCTGAGCATCTGCGGGCTTATCTACCTCTTTTTTACAGGCCGATAGCAAGATAGCAGTAGTAAATCCTAATGCGATGAACAGTTGACTGAATTTCATGGTAATTGCTTATGCTTAACTAACAAGTACAACGAAAAACAAGCCTATTTATTGTAAAAATCATGTATTTGAGGCCATTATAAGGCTATAAAACAATTTTTTGACATTCAGTACCTGCAACTTACATTTGCACTCCTATGGGGGGTTAGCTCAGTTGGCTAGAGCGTCCCGATGGAATCGGGAAGGTCGCGGTTCAAAAACAAAGTTCTTTTGAAATTAAAATAAACGGGGGGTTAGCTCAGTTGGCTAGAGCGCTTGCATGGCATGCAAG
>NZ_KI866530.1:1367620-1404910 GCF_000511175.1 Sediminibacterium salmoneum NBRC 103935
CAAAGCCCCTTTATGGGGCTTTTTTATTGCCCTTTACCTCTCATAACCAGAATACAAAATGGGCCGTTCGGCCCATAAATTAGGGAGCAAATAATAATATTTTGCAGCCGTATATGAGAAAATATAAGTACTGCGGAATTTATAACATCAAGTCATTTGCTTTAGGAATTTTATTATCCATAAATATTTCAGGTTTTTCACAAATAAGTGAAGCAGCAAAACAGAAGAACCTGGCAGCTGATAAAGCCTGGTCATCCGGCGATCAAAATGAAGCCGTAAGATTGTATCTGGAATCTATAAGCCTCTCGCCTAAACAAATGCTCCCTTATCAACGTTTAGCTTTCTTCTTTGAAGCTAAGGGATTAACGGACAGAGCTTTGTCTTACCTCACTAATGGTATTTCTCAGAATCCAACTGCTGCTCTTTTTTCACAAAGAGCCTTAATCTATTCTTCATTGAAGAATTATGATTTGGCAAAAGCGGACGAAGAAAATGCCATATTGCTTAACAAAACAGATCCAGTACATTACTACAATGCAGCACTTTTTTCTTACTATCTGAAAGAAGCTAATCCAACCCGTTATTTTGATGAGGCAGATAAAATTGCTTCCATCCCCAAACCTGAGATTTGGCTCAGACGTGGATTATATTTTGCAGCTGGACCTGCAGATTATAAAACTGCAAAAAATTGGTTTGATAAAATTTTCACAAATGGAGATCATCCTTCCTATTCCCCCAACGACTTAAACCTGATGGGCATTACATCCTATCAAAACAAAGAATTCAATAATGCCGAAAAATTGTTCAAGGGTTCATTGGAACGCAAGGAGGACCCGGATGTAATGGGAAATCTGGCATCCGTATATGTTGACCAGCAGAATTGGCAAAAACTACTTGAATTATCAAAAAACATGGTCAGCAAATACCCCGAACATATCATGGCAAATGCCTATTACGGTGTGGCCCTGGTTCGAACAGGTCAACAGAATGAAGGCAACCGGTTCATAAAAAAAGCCGAATCACTTCAGCAGAAACAGCAATAACACCCAATACATGAAGGCTATTTTATTTATTACTTCTTTAGCTTTACTATCTACAGCCAATGCGCAATGCATTAAAGGGGACTGTACCAACGGAACCGGCAGCTTCAACTTCGGATACGCAATATATACTGGTAGCTTTAAAAATGGCAAACCTCATGGAGCCGGAGTAATGGATTATGGGAATGGAGAAAAATATGAGGGCCAATTTGTTAATGGAACAGAAGAAGGAGAAGGTGTTTTTTATAAAAAAGGGACTTCAAAAAAAGTCTGGTATGAGAAAGGAAAAATCGTTCGCGAAACAGAAATGGTTATCACAGGAGGTCATATGCCTAATGTAGAAGGCTGTTCCTCCGGAGATTGTTTAAATGGTTCCGGTGTTATGATTTATCCGAGCAAAAACAAATATTCCGGGCAATTTAAAAATGGACAAAGACATGGAACCGGCACTTTCACTTTTGCAAGTGGCAATAGTTTCGTGGGAAAATTTCATCAGGATCTGCCTGTTGAAGGAACATTCAATTATGCGAGGGAGTCGGTTAGCTTCACAGGCAAAGTAAATGAAGACTGTACTCCGCAAACTGGCAATTATTATTATCCCAATACAGAAGCCACGGTGACCATACTGAATGGCAAAATCACCAAAATTGTAAATCCAAAGGCAGACAAACTGAAAGCAGAAATGAGCCAGATGGATGCCGCACAAAAACCTACCACCTGTACCCGCTGCAATGGCAAAGGCATTTCTGGCTATTCCAGGGTAAGTGTTACCAATACTGTTGAAAATGTGGGGGTTGACCGCTATCTGAATGGCCGATACACTACTACTACTCGTTATGGCAGAACATCTTTCCCGGATATCTGCACAGACTGTGGGGGCAAAGGAATTAAAACAAATAAATAATCATGATCAAATTATCAAAATTTGTAAACAAAAGACGCCGTAGCATTTTTTTAATCGGGAGTATATTTTTACTTCTAACCATCCATTCGAAATCGAACGCACAAAACACGAATGCACTTCCACCACAAGGCGCGCCCGGAATTTTTACAGTTTCGGTAAATGGTAAACCCATGTTGTTCAATCCAAGTAAGCTACTTGCTTTCAGGGTAAAAGAAGACGGATCCATTTCCATTTCTGCGCAAACATCTACCGATATATTCAACACCAATATTCTCGTGATGAATATTGCACCATCAGATACCACCAAACTGATTACGAATGGAGAATATAAAATTGTGCCAGAAGATGATGCAAGCAACTTCATAGTTAGAGCCGAATATTCTTCCAATGCAAATGGGAATAGCTCGTATTGGTGGAGTGATGCAAGTCGGGTAAAGGGCGGACAAATTATCATTGATCTAATCACTACAGACCGAATCAAGGGCAGGTTCTCCTTTACCGGTGTATTAGAAAAAGAAGACGGCAGCATGGATGCTAAGAACCTCGTGAAAATCACCAATGGAATTTTTGATTTACCGCTGGAAACCAGAAGTCGAATAGACCCAAGATAAAAACAACGTCGTCTAAAAAAACATAAAAAGTATGAAAAAAATTATTGTCATCCTCTCCTTATTCTTGCTTTCTCATAGCATGAAGGCTCAGGAAACAAATTCCAGTAAATTAAGATTTGATTTGGTTTTTTTAATCGCAGATGCTGCAAAGGGATTTCCGGAAACCTTTAATTCTCTTACAGACAACAAACCCTACGGGAGGTATTATAGCGCAAAAAGAGCGCTTTTTGGAATTACGGAAAGTGCAGGTTTAACCTATCTTCCGCCGAGGGAAAAAACGAAGTACAACGAAGCAGAAAATGAGGCGTTTTATTTTACTCAATTATTTAAAACTGGGAAGCCCTATTATGATATTATTAAGGACTCTCTGGAATTGATTTTAGATGGTTCAGCCAAAGAAGCAGGTCTTAAGAAAATTAAAATTAAATCCCCAAAACAGTCTAGTTTTAAATGGACAGGATACCAATACGCCATCAATAAAAAGACTGCCTTCAGCATCATTTATGATGATGATGATGATAATAGTATCCGACTAAGAGTTTATTCGCCCTTTCGTCCTGCAGATGTTTCTCCTCCTTTAAAAACATTGGGCTGTATTGTTATTTCATTTGACAACTTCGTTTATAAATATGTTGCACCGGTTTACGGAGAGAGCATGAATGACATTAGCAGCACAGCTGCATTGGCTGCTAAAGCATTTAATAATTCGGGTATTGTTGGGAAAGATTACCAATACACATGGTACCCCAACAAAACCGTATATGATATTCAACAGATGTTTAAAAAACCAATAGTTGTAAGTGAAATAGGTGGCGTAACAGCCAAATAAACAAGATTGATTAAGCAAAAAGCCCGACCAAATGGTCGGGCTTTAAAATTTTATAAGGTGCCTCGTCCTAAAATAAGTTGACACAAAAGTTGACTTATGCAGAGTAACAATTATTTAAAGAGAACCCAAAGGGACTACAGCTTATCCTTTAAACTTCAGGTAGTTGATGAAGTTGAAAAAGGGCACTTAACCTGGAAACAGAGTCAAAAGAAGTATGGCATCCAGGGAAGAAGTACCGTTTTGGTATGGTTAAGAAAACACGGAACTTTAGATTGGACTAGTAAATCTCCCATGAAAAAGAAAGCACCACCGAAGACGTACATATCGCAATTGGAAGCAAAGATCAAACGGCTTGAAGCAGAGAAAGAGATATTAAATAGAGCCATAGATATTGCCGATGATATGTTCGATACTGAGATTAGAAAAAAGTTCTTACCCCTGTCACAAGCAGCTTCCGACAAACAGGGGGAAAAAGAAGAGAATACAGCGTCGGAAGAATAGCATTAGTCTTAGGTTACAGTCGTCAAAATGTATACAAGCAGCAAAAAGATAGGATAAAAAAGACGTTAACACTAGAGGCTGTCAAAAAGCTAGTGGATAGGGAAAGAAAACAACTGCCTAGAATTGGAACCCGCAAAGTATACTATCTGATTAAAGAAGATTTACAGAAGAATGGACTGAAGTTTGGTCGGGATAAGCTCTTTGGCTTAATGCGTCATTATGGGTTACAAATCAATCCCCGTAGGCGCTACACACAAACAACCATGAGTAAACATTGGCTAAGAAAATGGCCTAATCAAATCAAGGGGAAAACAATAAATCATCAGGATGAAGTTTGGGTAAGCGATATAACATACATCAAGACAGAACAAGGAAATTGTTATTTGAACATGATAACGGATGCCTACAGCAGAAAAATCATGGGCTATGCTGTTGAAGATAATATGGAAACCGAAAGTATGATTGAAGCCTTGAAAATGGCTGTAACACAACGAAACAACCCAAGTATGTCAACCATCCATCATTCAGACAGAGGATTGCAATATTGTAGCAAGGAATATGTGCTAATGACAGCAAAAAATAATATACAATTAAGCATGACAGAAAATGGAGACCCTTACGAAAATGCATTAGCCGAAAGAATGAACCGTACCATAAAAGAAGAATTTGGAATGGATCGGAAATTGAAAAGTAAAGAACAGGTCAAACAGTTAGTTCAAGAAAGTGTATTTTTATATAACAACAAAAGACCACATCTAGCACTTCAAATGAAAACGCCAGATCAGGTCTACAACAAAAAAATCCCGGCTACCTGAGGCAACCGGGACTTATTTTAAAACTGTCAACCTATTTCAGGACAATTCAAGGCTTTCAAGCCATAATAGCAATTACTCCCAAATCTGGTCTTTGCCTTCCAGCCATAATTTCACAGACTCTGTAGTTACAGATTTTGGTCTTTCCAACGGGAAGCCCAAAACTCTATCCCAGCAAAGGCTTGCCATTACACCCAATGCACGGCTTACTGCAAATAACACGGTGTAGAATTCATATTCAACAAAACCATAGTGTACCAATAATGCACCACTATGAGCATCTACGTTCGGCCATGGGTTTTTGATTTTACCCAATGATTGTAAAATTGGAGGTACTGTTTCGTAAATATTCCAAACAGTATTTACCAGCTTATCATCCGGCATATGTTTCTTGCCAAATTCCATTTGTGCAGAGAAACGCGGATCTGTTTTACGCAACACGGCATGACCATATCCTGGTACTACTTTGCCAGAATTCAAAGTATCCTGCACATATTGTGCAATCTGCTCTTTACTTGGACTATCCGTTCCCAACTTTTCCTGCATTTCAAAAATCCACTTGATCACTTCCTGATTAGCTAACCCATGTAAAGGACCAGCCAAACCATTCATACCCGCAGCATAGCTTAGGAATGGGTCACTTAATGCAGAACCCACCAGGTGAGTGGTATGAGCGGATACGTTACCTCCTTCGTGATCTGCATGGATTGTCATATATAAGCGCATCAACTCCTTAAAGCTTTCATCGTCATATCCCATCATGTGGGCAAAATTTCCTGCCCAGTCTAACAAACCATTGGGTTGAATATGTTCGTTATTTCTATATTTTCTTCTGTAGATATACGCTGCAATTCTAGGCAAACGGGCAATCAAATCCATTGCATCGTCATAGGTTGCATCCCAGTAATCTTTTTTATTCATTCCCTTTGCATATTCCTTGGCGAAATTGCTTTCAGTCTGCAAAGCCATGACACCCACTACAAACATGGTCATTGGGTGCGTATTCAGCGGAAGCGCATCAATGGTAGCAAAAACATGGTTCGGAACATGGCTTCTTCTCTGCCACACACTGGTAATATGGTTCACTTGCTCCTCAGTGGGCAATTCTCCCATTAACATCAGGTAGAACAATCCCTCTGGTAAAGGTTCCCCTCCACCGGGTGCTTTTGGCAGCTTCTCCTGTAATTCAGGAATAGAGTAGCCTCTAAATCGGATACCTTCCTGAGCATCCAGTAAACTGGTTTCAGTTACTAAACCGGTAATACCTCTCATACCCTGATAAATTTGGGCAAGAGTAACTTCACCAATTTTTTTATTTCCGTGATCTTTTAAAATGGATTTGATTTCAGCGGAAGCTATATCAGCTTTTGCTTTAAACCTTTCTTTAATTATTCCCATGGCAATCTATTGTTAGATAATCTGTTTTTCAAAGGTAATTGAAGTTGCAACTGTAACAAAATCAATGCCAATCTGGTTCTAAATTTTCACAAATAATTATTTTGGAGCCTTACGATACAAGTACGCCACAACCAGCAGGAATATCATATTGGGTATCCATGCTGCCAGCAAGGGGTGTAAATCACCCTTTGTGGAGAAAATGGTTGAAAAACGGTCTGTAACGATGAATAAGGCAGCGGTCACAAATCCCACCGCCAGGTGTACCCCACTTCCTCCTCTGACTTTACGTCCGGCAACTATGGCACCAATAAGCGTAAGTAAAATGACCGTTACGCAAGTGGCATCCCTGCGATACCGCTCTACTTTTAAACTATTTAAACCTTCAGATCCCCGCAATTCTTCCAGCGCAATGAAACGGGACAATTCCGGGGTGGTCAATTTGTCTTTTGTGTATTTGTCTCTTGTTAAGTCGGATGGCTTAAAATTAAAGTTCATGAGGCGGGTAGCTTCCTGAACCACTTGTTCCTGCATGGGTTGAAGCTTTCTGTCAAATACAACATCCATTTTCCATTTCCGCGAAGCAGTATCCCAGATGATGGATTCTGCTCTTAGATTCTCTACCACTTCGTTACCCTTTACTGTATACAAAAAAACAGGTCCCCCTCTTTTTACCAAAGTATCATAATAGTGGATACCTGCATAGGTAAAAGAATCTATCCGCAGATAAATATGATTGGACTGACCCAGTAAGGCATTATAGCTTGAATTGGCATCGATGTATTTGGCTTCAAAATTTCCCCTTAGCACATTGGCTTTAGGTACCACATACTGGTTGGCAAACCACAAAATAGTAGCCATGATTATCCCACCAATCCAATAGGGTCTTAACCACCTGGAATAGCCGGTGCCGCTGGCAAGTATGGCAATAATCTCACTGTTGCCCGCCATTTTGGAAGTAAAAAAATCACCGCAATAAAAACAAAAAGCGGGAACAGCAAAGCAATGATATGCGGAATGAATCCTGCATAATAGTCTGTTACAATTCGTTTGAATCCTAATTGGGAACGAACAAAGTCGTCTGTTTTTTCACTAACATCAACAACCACCGCTATCACCGCGAATAAAAAATAGCAAAGAAGAAGGTGGTAAGAAATTTTCTGAGTATGTACCAATCAAGCTTCTTCATTCATTCAAAGATAAAAAAATACATCCATTAAAATGGATGTACAATTTCTGGGCTTCAGTAGGTAGCGGATTAGTAAGTATTACTAAAATAATCACACTCCTTCAACCTGCATGACTTTTAAGATGAAAGTGAATAAATATTAAAATGCGCTGCGCTTATCCACAGCCTTTTTTCCGGGGGGAGATTACAACCGCCGCTTCACTATTTCTAGCATTTCCTTTTTCCAGCTTGCAAAACTATTGTCCAGTATATGCTTTCTCGCTTCACCCACTAACCACAAATAAAAACTGAGGTTATGTATACTGGCCAACTGCAATCCCAGAATTTCCTCTGCTACAAACAAATGGCGCAAATAGGCTTTTGTATAATACTGACTGGGTTCAGAAGGCAAACCAGGATCAATGCTGCTGAAATCGGTTGCCCACTTTTTATTTCGGATATTGATTACACCCTGCGTTGTAAACAGCATGCCATTTCTACCGTTACGGGTAGGCATTACACAATCGAACATATCAATTCCTAAATCGATGCACTCCAGTAAATTCCAGGGTGTTCCTACTCCCATTAAATAACGGGGTTTATCTACAGGCAGATTTTCGGTGCAAAGTGCGGTAAACTCGTACATCATTTCTTCCGGCTCTCCCACACTTAACCCACCAATGGCATTACCCACAGCATTGCGTGAAGCAATGTACTCACAGGAAGCTTTTCGTAAATCTTTGTAGGTGCTTCCCTGAACAATAGGGAATAAATTCTGTGTATACCCGTATTTATCAGGTGTTTCAGCTAAGCGGGCAATGCATCGGTCCAGCCAACGATGGGTTAATTCCATGCTTTTTCTGGCATACTCATACGTACTGGGATATGGCGGACATTCATCAAAAGCCATGATAATATCTGCCCCGATACTCCGCTGAATATCCATTACCGACTCGGGCGAAAACAAATGTCTGCTCCCGTCAATATGAGATTGAAAAACAACTCCTTCTTCTTTAATTTTCCGGTTGGCTGCCAGTGAAAAAACCTGGTATCCGCCACTATCTGTTAAAATAGGTCGATCCCATCCATTAAAGCGGTGTAAGCCACCGGCAGCTTCCAGTACGGCCGTACCGGGTCTTAAATACAAATGATACGTATTACCTAATATTATCTGTGCTTGAATATCCAGCTTCAGCTGCTGCTGGGTAACTGCCTTTACTGAGCCTACAGTACCAACGGGCATAAAAATTGGAGTCTGAATCTGACCATGATCGGTTTGAATGGTGCCCGCTCTTGCAGCGGTTCCATTTGCGGTATGTTCAAGTGAATAACTTAGTGCAGCCATCCTGCAAAAGTACTGGTCTTTGCCCTATTTTTGCGGCATGATCATACCCGATATTGTCTGGACCATTTGTTTTGGGCTTTTTTGTACCGTTATTGCCATTCAGGCATTTTATTACTTATACTTCTTCAGAAGAATGGCTTATTATCATAATAAGGAAAAAGAAGTATCTGTTGAACATCCCGTATCTGTAATTATTTGTGCAAGAGACGAAGCGCATAACCTTGTGAAAAACCTTCCCGGGGTTTTGGTTCAGGACTACCCAACTACTCACGAAGTTGTTTTGGTTAACGACAACTCAACCGACGAGAGTAAATATGTAATTGATGAATTCAAACGCTCCTTTAAAAACCTGAACATGATTGAGCTTACCCAGGAAGCCAAAATGATCAGTGGTAAAAAGTTCCCTTTATCCATGGGAATCAAGAGCGCCAAATATGAAATTGTCTTACTCACAGATGCAGACTGCGTTCCCGCTTCCGAAAACTGGATTAAAAAAATGCAGGACGCTTACGACGAGGAAACAGAAATTGTACTGGGTTATGGAGCTTATCACAAAAAACCCGGCTTACTCAATAAGCTGATTCGATTTGAAACTTTTCATACAGCTATGCAGTATTTTTCTTACGCTTTGGCTGGTAAGCCCTATATGGGCGTAGGCAGAAACCTGAGCTACAAAAAAGAACTTTCTTTTTTAAGAATAAAGGATTTTCTTCCATCAATCAAATCCCTAGCGGAGATGACGATTTATTTATCAATCAGGTGGCAACTGGTTCCAATACGGCTGTATTAATGGATCATGATGCGCACACCCTAAGTGATCCCAAAACAACCTGGGGTGAATGGATGACACAGAAATACAGACATTATACTACAGGAAAATACTACAAACCCATTCATCAGTTTTTACTGGGGCTCTATTCTTTTTCCTTATTTTTTGTTTACCCGCTTCTGGCTATTTCCATCATCTTCTTTAACTGGCAACTAGCCTTGGGTGTTTATGCTATTCGTTTCTTATTACAGGCTATCATCCTGTATAAAGGAATGGCTAAACTGAATGAAAAAGACCTATACCCCTGGTTCCTGTTTTTTGATATCTGGATGTTTTTTTATTACCTATTTACTGTACCTGCTATATGGAAAGCGCCGCGCAAAAACTGGGATTAATTACCAAGTACTTTGATGATTTTACTCCGCAGCAATTGCATCAGCTGGGTATGCTAGAAGAATTGTATAAAGAGTGGAATGCCAAAATCAATGTCATTTCCAGAAAAGACATTGACAGTATTTATTTACACCATGTACTTCATTCATTAAGTATTGCAGCCATCGCAGATTTTAAGAAAGGGCAGCAGATCATTGATATAGGTTGTGGTGGTGGTTTCCCTGGCGTACCATTGGCCATTTTTTTCCCTGAAGTAGAATTTCTTCTGGTAGACAGTATTGCAAAAAAATTAAAAGTAGTAGATGCCGTATGCGAAGCAGCAGGCATAAAAAACATAACTACCAAGCATTCCAGGGCAGAAGATATTACCAATAGGAAATTTGACTTTGCTGTTTCAAGAGCTGTTGCTCCTTTAAAAGAGTTATTAAAATGGAGTATGCCCTTAATTAAAAAACCTACAGGTACTATTTCAGATGGTAGTATTAGAAATGGATTAATCTGTTTAAAGGGGGGCGACTTAAATCAGGAAATATTTGAAAGTGGTGCCAGGCCTAAAATGATGCCCATTGTGAAAATTTTTCCGGAAGAATACTTTGAGGAAAAATACATTTTACACGTTGCCAAATAAATTATTCAGTAAAATAAAAACAATAAAAAACCCGCAATAAATAACGAATGCGGGTTTTTATATTCTGGCAATACCTTTTAATCAGGAATCACCAGTTTATTATTGGTTCTGTTGATATCTGCCAAACGTTGGCTAGGATCAATCTCGATGGATTTTATATCTGATATGGCTCTGGATGTATTAAAGCTGTAGTCGGGGTGAGTCCATTTCCATGGAGTGTGCATGGTTCTTGGAACAGCAGACTCAGCTGCTTTTGATCCATACATAATATCCAATGGCATATAATGCATTTCCTGGCTGCCATCTTTAAAAGTCACCAGTACATCTACCGGCATGGGCATTTTACCTAAACGCTTGATGGTGATGGAAGTTTTATTGTTAACCATTGCAATATCTCCTACTGCATAGTCAATAGTCTTGGTACTGTTGATCCAATATTCCTTGTACCAGTCCAACTCTAAACCACTTGCCTTTTCTGCAATACGAATAAAATCATTTGGATTAGGATGTTTAAATTTCCAGGTATTATAATAGTCCAATAAAATTTTATCTCTTACTGTGGCACCTGTAATGTATCCGAGTTGCTCAATAAAAACAGCTCCTTTGCTGTAAGCTGCAGAACTATAAGCATAATTGGTATTGAAATGGTCGGCATGGGTACTTGCAGGTTCTTCGTATCCACTTCTTGCCAGTCTGATATACCCCATGTAAGTTCCGTTATACCAGAAGCCCGGGCTGTTGCGCAATGTGGCCAAAGCACGGGTGCTTGAATAATCAGTAAACCCTTCATCCATCCATGGATATAAGGCTTCATTGCTGCCTAAAATCATCTGATACCAGCTATGCATCCATTCATGAATAGCTGTTCCAAGGCTGGCACTTTTAATAAGCGTAGCCATTGGATATTCCATACCACCATCGCCACCCTGAACAAACGTATAAGTCTTATAAGGATATGCTCCGAAAGTTTTTGCAATAATCGGATATACCAAAGCACAGGTATCTGCCATTTTCTGCCAGCGATTTTCTAAGGAATCCACTTTCTTATAAACAACACGCAACAGCGGACCACCTTCAGTTGTTCTGGTAATCATTTTGTATTCGGGATCGGCTGCCCACATAAAGTCATGCACATTATTGGCCTGCCATTTCCAGGTTAAGGTTTTACCAGATGCAGGTTTCACAGTTACGCCTTTGGCTTCATATCCAAATCCAATTTCATTGGCATTCAGTAAATCTCCGCCAGCGGTTACCATATAGTTTTTATCGATGGTGATATTCACATCAAAATCGCCCCATACACCGTAGAATTCTCTGGCTATATAAGGATTGGCATGCCAGCCCTGGTAATCATACTCCACTACCTTGGGGTACCATTGTGCCATACTATAGCGAATACCTTCTGCATTATCTCTGCCACTTCTCCTGATTTGAACAGGAACCTGAGCTTCAAAAACTACATCCAATGTAATTTTCGATTTAGGAAGAATGGGTTTGGACAACACAATTTCCAGAATGGTTTCATGCTCTTTCAAAGACTGCGCAACTCCATTAATGGTAACCGATTTTACCCGCTGGTATCCGATTTCATCGGGTGTTAGTTTGCTGATACGATCTTTAACCCTAGCATCCCAATCCAAACCATCATTATTCCTACGGGGATCAGACAATTTGGTTTTTCCTAATTCCCTGCTTCTGACATCCATGCTGCTATTGGGCTGGAAAGCATTCCAGTACAAATGCATAAACATCTTGTTCAAAGTATCCGGAGATTGGTTAAAATAATCTATTTTCTGTGTGCCGGTAAAACGGTTGGTAGTTACATCCATATTTACATTCATGGTGTATTTAATCTTCTGTTGCCAGCGGTCGGGTTGTGCTGTAACTGCTGTACTGATCAACAGTAAACTAAAAAATAAAAATTGCGTCAATCTAGGCATGGTATTGATTTATCGTTAGCAATGAATAAAATAAAGGAAGGTAAATTTCCGAAATTAATTTGAGAATTCTAATCAGGCAAGCCATCAACTACCAGTACAATTTCACCTTTCACCGATTTAGATTTAAAATATTCTGCAACTTCTATTAAAGTTCCTCGTTGATTCTCCTCAAATATTTTGGTTAGTTCTCTGGCAACAGAACATTTTCTCTCCTCGCTAAAATATTTCGCCATTTCTTCGAGCGTCTTTACTAATCGCATGGGACTCTCATAAAAAATCATGGTCCTTTCTTCGTTAGCCAGTTTTTTCAATAGGGTCTGCCGGCCCTTTTTCAAAGGCAAAAAGCCCTCAAATACAAACCGGTTGGTTGGCAATCCACTATTTACCAATGCAGGCACAAAAGCTACTGCACCCGGCAAAGTCTCCACTTTAATTTTCCTTTGTATGCATTCGCGAACTATCAGAAAAGCCGGATCAGAAATTCCAGGTGTGCCCGCATCGGTTATTAATGCCATGGTTTTACCTGCTTCCAGCTGATCGGCTATATGAGATACAATTTTATGTTCATTATGCTGATGATACGGACTTAATGGCTTTTGAATGGCATAATGCTGCAACAACTTAGATGAAGTTCTGGTGTCTTCACAAAGAATAACATCCACCGCATTCAGTACTTCCAGTGCGCGTAAAGTAATGTCCTTCAGATTGCCTAAAGGTGTAGGAACTAAATAAAGCAAATTATGCGTTTATACTGATCTCAAAAAACTCCATCACCTGATTAGCCAGTAGTTGTTTAGCCGCTTTTTCAGCAATCAATTTTGCTTCTTCTGCAGATCCGGCTTCAACCGATAGGGTAATGCGTTTTCCCACTCTTACGTCTTCAACCTGGTTTATGCCTAAATTGGCCAACCCTCCTAAAACGGCTTTACCCTGAGGGTCTAATAAATCTTTTAAAGGCATTACATTGATGGCTACTTCAAACTTCATGATTCGGTTGATTTAAAGAACAAAGATAGAATTACATAAGCAATAAACCCTGCCGAAATTGCCAGCCAGCCAAAAAGAAAAGCAACCGGCAAGGCAATAGCCAAAATGATTAAAAAGGGTAATATTTTAGTGAAACTGATACCATTGAATTTCAAAGCCAGCATGGGTATAGTTGAAATCATCCCAAAACTCAGGAACACAATAAGACCATACCATAACCATGGTTTCAAAAGCAAATCCATTACCCAGGCATCTTTGGCATACCAGTTAACCAATGGAAAGGAGGCCAGCAGAATTCCGGCAGCGGGAATGGGAATTCCTTTGAACCCAACCGACTTTGACGTATCTAAATTAAAACGGGCCAGTCGGTATGCACCAGCGCAAGGCAATAACAATGCTGGTAATAATGCCCATTCCGTGATATCTAATCCACCTTCTGAACTTGAATAGGAAAAACGCAGAAACTGAAGGACAATCATGGCTGGTGCAACCCCAAAACTCACTACATCGGCAAGAGAATCCAATTGTTTTCCCATTTCAGAAGCCTGTTTCATCCAGCGAGCTACAAATCCATCCAGAAAGTCAACCAGACCAGCCGCAAAAATGAGCCAGCTGGCCCACATCATTTTTTCAGGAATACTCACCAAGCCATCCCCTTCCGCCTGGTAAGTCAGGCCAGGTTGCAATATGTACAAAATAGCTGTTGCACCTAAAAATAAATTCAACAGCGTAAAACAATTTGGAATATGCTTCATGCTATTTACGCTTCATGAATGATTCAATTTCATCTGCAGTAATCGGGATATTCTTCATCAAATCATTATTCCCGTTTTTGGTTATCCAGAAATTATTTTCAATTCGGACTCCCATTTTTTCTTCTTCAATGTAAATACCAGGTTCAATTGTAAATAACATACCCGCCTGAATAGGTTCGGTTCTGGTACCCAAATCATGTACATCTACACCCAGGTGATGCGAAATACCGTGGTACAAATATTTGCGATACGCTCTATTTTCCTTGTCTTCATTTTTTACATCGGCCTTTGTAATCAGACCAATTTTAATAAACTGTTTGGTGGCTTCCTCCCCCACTTTATCGGTATAATCCAGAATATTGATGCCTGGTTTTAAAATTGACTTGGCATAGTTGTGTAAATGAAGACAGGCATTGTAAACTTCTTTCTGTCTTTTGGTAAACTTGCCATTAACAGGAATGGTTCTGGTTAAATCCGCACAGTAGCCCCCATATTCAGCACCAAAATCCATCAACAATAAATCTCCATCCTTGCAGACTGCATTATTAGAAACATAATGGAGTGTTCTGGCATTATCGCCACTGGCAATAATACTTCCATATGCCGGGCCAGTTGCACGATTGCTTAGAAAGCTATGCCAGATTTCAGCCTCAACTTCATATTCATGTACACCAGGTTTTACAAATTTCATGATTCTTCTGAATGTCAGATCTGTAATATCAATGGCTTTCTGAACCACTTCTATTTCTTCCTTTGTTTTAATGGCGCGTATGGCTTTCATTATTTTAGCCGCACGCATAAACTGGTGTAAGGGATAAAGGGCTTTCATTTCTGCAATGAAGCGATATTCTCTGGTTTGAATATTGGAAGCTTTTCTGTCGTTTTCGTTGCTATCCAGATAAATGGTATCTGCCAGATGAATCCAACCCTGTAACAAGGCATCCAGGGTATCTAACCAAACAATGGTTTGAATGCCTGATATTTTTCTGGCTTCTTCAGCTCGCAGTCTTTTCCCATCCCATTTTTCTTTCAGTTCATTAGGTCTTACCAACACAAGTACTTCGCGAAACTTGGGATCCGGATTGTCTGGAAACAGTATCACCATTGAATCTTCCTGAACAATACCACTCAGCCAGAATAAATCACTGTTTTGTTTAAATGGATGCAGGGCATCTCCATTTCCGGGCCACTCGTCATTGCTTACAAATACTGCAATACTATTGGTGGTCATCTGGCGTACAAAACGCTTTCTGTTATTGATGAAAATGTTTGAATCTAATGGAAAATATTTCATGCGCAATCGTTTGTATTACGCAATATATAAAGTTTGAGGCACTTAAAAACGAACTGTAGGACATTTAACAGAACGCCCTCCCGAGCTGGGGAAAATACCATGCTTTATGATGGATAACTCATACGCTCCTCTGGTTGCATTCAATCTGCCTAATGAAGAAATGGTTGCATCATAATTAACCGTAATCTGCAGATCATTAATGGAATAACCAATCATGGGAATTATGGCATCCCTGTTTCTATAATAAAGCCCTACAATCATCTGCTGTGCTCCGTTTCCACCTAAGTTACGATTGGCATTCATGCCCATTACCAATTCATTTTTATTTCCAATGGTACTGAAATATATATTGGGATTTAGTATCCAGATATCTTCTACTTTAATACTTGCATTGGCGAAAAAATTAAATCTTGCAGGCACTCTTGCATCACTGATATTGGCAGCAAAAAAACTTTCTCTCGGACGATTAATATGCATCATGGATACCCCTGCATTGAAATAGAAATTTTCGGATGCGAAATAGGCATAATTCAATCCCATATTCAAATCCAAATACCCTACCTGACTAAAAGCAAAAGGTTCATTTGAAGGTATTGACACATCAAAAAACTGACCGTTCCATTGATTGTCAAAATTCAGCTTTGCTATATCAACCCGCTTAGTGGTTACCCCGGCGCTAAATCCGGCACTCAGTAAACTATTGTAGCCCAGCATCTGATGCCATGCCAATGAGAGGGAAGCACCTGTAGCGGTTAACTGACCTGTTCCGGCTACGTCTTTTATAATGCTGCCTCCAATTCCCATCCAACCATTTTCAAAACGATTGGCAAACAATTTGGCATCTGCCCAAACGCCCATGGTTTTGTATCCCCCACCAACAGCAGTAAAACTGTTTCTGTAATTTAAACCAGCACGGTAATCATAGTCGGGATTAAATCCGGTGTTGGCCGGATTTACCAGCAAGGGAGAATTAAAATATTGAGAATAATTCAATGCCTGCGCTGCAACGCATTGCTGTAACAACAACCCCAGCAATACACCCAACAAACGATATGTTATTTTCAATCCTTTCATGGTTTATTTTCTGTATTATCGCAGAAGGGTAATATCACCTTTTTTAGTTGCTTTTTCCTTGTTGCTAAATTCTATTTCAAGTGTATAATGATACACTTCCTGGGGTTGTAATTTTCCATTATAAGTGCCGTCCCAGCCTTCTGAAGAACTGGATCCGAAATAGACAAGGGTTCCCCATCTGTTATAAATCCGCCAGCTCATTTTTGAGATACCAAAACCTCTTACAAAAATCCGGTCATTCACACCATCTCCATTAGGAGAAAACGCATTGGGAACATTAAAGCCGGGAACAATGGTAATAGCAACGGGAACACAACTTGTATCAGCACAGCCGGCATCATTGATGGCAATCACACAGGCATTATAGGTTCCGGTTGCATTGTACAAATGTTTAACAGTTGTGTCTATGCGATTGGCAAATAAACTATCTCCATCCCCAAAAGTCCATTTATATCTGTCTGCACCGAAACTATTGTTCGTAAATGTAACAGGTGTATTGGGTTCAGTAGGATTAGGACTGAAGCTAATGCCGGCGGTCGGTTTTCCTCTGACACTGATTAAAAAACTGGTAGTATCGGCAATATTACAAGTAGAGGAATCAATTGCAATCAGCCTGACCGTATAATTACCTACGGCTGTATACAAATGCTGAGGAGAAGTTTGTGTAGAAGTATTTCCATCTCCAAAATCCCATATAAAACTGCGACCAGCCAAAGATGTATTGTTGAACTCAGCCGTATAAGGCGCGCAACCCAGAGAAGGCGTTTCAAATCTGGCATCCACCAGAGGTGAAATTCTGAGCTGTGTTTCAATACTATCCAGTTCATTACAAAAACTGGTATCAATTAAAATCAAACGAACATTGTAAGTTCCGGGTGCTGCGTAGGTATGTGTAACCGGACCAAAGGACGCCACCTGCCTGGTTCCATCGCCGAAATCCCAACGGAAAGCATTTGCAACAAAAGGCCTTGATGCAAAAGATATATTATCGAACCGATAGCTTAAGGAGTCGCAGGGCAATAATTTATTTGGGGTAAAGCCCAATGTTGCTTCATCTGCTCTTACCCGCATGGTAATAAATGCCGTATCATTCACGTTACAGGATGCCGGATCAGTTGCAATTAACCGAACACGATAAACACCCACATTATTGAAAGTATGAGTAACAGAATAGTTGTTGGTGGTTACTTCGGGGGAACCGTCATTAAAATCCCACCGATAAGTTCGGGCCAATTCAAGGGTATCAGAAAAAACAACGGTTAAGGGAACACAACCGGAAGTATCTCTGGGAACTCCATTGATAGAAGTTTTAATTCCAGCCCCTACCCCGGCTAAATTGAAAGCAATTTTAATGGCAAGCAAATTACAGGAATTACTACGGTTGGCCGTAGACCAGGCCCCACCTGTTCCCAGTATAGGTCTGCTCGGGTCTCCGTTTCTTCTGCAGGAACAAATAGATTGGTAGATGGTGCCATTAGGATCAAATCTGCTTGTTCCTCCATCTACATGGTCAGCAAATCCTCCTGTTTGTCCAAAAAAGGATCCATACAGTTGTCTTTGTGCATCTCTTTCCAAAACAAAGAAGTAAAAATCAGCTCCGTCCGTATTGGATTGATAGGCATCGGAAGTTATGGGGAGATTCGTAATAGGACTGGTTGGGAAACTATTGATATTGCTACCCCCCCAACCTGAAACATATACATTACCGCAACGGTCTACCAGAAATGCCGAAATGGACAAATTGGGAGTTGTTGAACCGGCAGCACCAAAATTGCTTAAATAAATAATGCTGGAAAGATCAGGTTGGAATTTAACGATAAACTGTTTGCCTGTTGCTTGTCCGGGATTGGCAGTATTATAAGGTGAATTCTGAGGAGTAAGCGAACCGGTTGTTGTTCCTACAATATAAGGAAAGCCCTGACGATCGAACTGTATACCGAAAATAACATCCACCAGGTTGGTTCCAAAATAGGAAGTGCTTTGAATGGCAGAACCATCCGGAGATACAATACTGATGAAACCATCTACCCCTCCGTTGAAATTCTGAAAACCAGGAGCAGCACTGGCTCTGGCAGGCATATTATCACTTGCTGTTGCACCCGCAACATAAATATTATTATTGGCAGGATTTATGGCTAATACAAAAGCAGCATCATCATCATTACCTCCCAGATAACTGGAAAAAATCACTTGTGAAAGTGTTGAATTTAATTTTATCAGTACGCCATCCTGCATCCTTCCGTTTGATCTTGCAGCGCCACTGCTTCTTTGAAAAGCACCTGTGCTTGTTGGAAAATCAACAGATTGTGTTACAGATGCCAATAAAATATTTCCCTCATTATCAAAAATCACTTCACTTCTGGCATCATCACCATAATTTCTCCGGGTAGTTTCAGGACCCAAAGGTGTTTCATAGTTGGGACGTATATTCACTCCGTCCCTTCCGCTTCCGCCAATACGCAAAGACCCGATTAAAGCAGTACCATTGGGATTCAGCTTTGTAAGAACAATATCAAGCGTTCCCCCACCGGATCCGTACAAGGGAAACCTGCTATCGGTTGGATAATTGTTGATGGATGAGGTTCTGCCTGCTATAACCAAATTGCCCGCAGGATCCGCTACCAGACTGTGCGGCTGTTCGTTCCCCGTTCCCCAACTATAGGTTGCATAAATAAGACTGGTTCCACCGGGTTCAAATTTCAATATCCCTATATCAAAGCCGGAAGGCAAACCATTTTCGCTGATGCCCCCCCCGTAATTTCTTTGAAAAGCCCCAGTTGTGGTAGGAAATCCTGAACTGAATACTACCCCTCCGGCATAGAAATTACCTAATAAATCGTAGGTTGCTGTAAACCCCCAGTTGTCCGCAATACTTCCGGAATAACTTATAAAAACAGGCTGGGGATCAATCACCAATGTCTTTGATTTATCGTAAGTATTCTTAACTTTTATTTGAACCAGATTACCCTTCACTTCATAGGCACAATCAATTTCTTTTCTTTCTGCTTCAGATAATTGATAACTATAGGGAATCGTTTCCTGTAATGTTCCAACAGAAGTTTTGATTTGTAAAGCACCATTCTTTAAAGAGAGACCATTGGTTCCCTCATAAAACAAAATGATCTTTGATGGATCACCTCCAGGATGTACAATAATATCATATTTCAGTACCCCATTATTGGTGTAATATCGGATATCAATATTGGGGTACATATTTTTATAGGTTACCGACTGAAAAGTTTTCACAGCCGTTGCCCATTTAGCAGGATCATTCCCAATAAAATAATTACTGATACCCGCTACTGGTTTTTCCTTAATAATCTGGGGATTGGGATTTGCATTCAAAAACTTAACATCATAAGCGTGAGAACGCAATAACAGTTGATCATTGCCTGTTTGAAATTTAGGAGTCACTTCCGATTTAACCGAAGGTTCGCCATGAACTGATTGTGTATGCTTCGATCCGGCGATGGCTGCATAATCGTCCACATTGTGTTGCAATACCCTGTATCCGTTTTTGGTTAATGCAAATGCACTGGCCGACAATTCACTTTTAAACTGAATAAAAGATTCCCATTGTCCCTTGTTTTCTACAAAATCCAGGTATCCTTGCGCATGAACACGAATAAATCCAATGCAGAAAATCAATATCAGGCTGATGTATTTCAAATTCACAGTTTTAAGTTACGCAATTTTGCTCCAACCCACTTTGGTATGCTGTTGCGTAAGGTAGTTTTTTAACAAAGCGTTCTCAGGTTGTTCCAAATGCAAATCCCGTTCCACAATTTGTTCCGCTTTTTGCTGAGCCAGTTGCAACAATCCTTTATCGTTAACAATGCTTGCTAACTTAAAGTTCAATGCCCCACTCTGGCGGGTACCTTCTATATCGCCCGGCCCTCTCATTTCCAGGTCTTTTTCGGCTACTTTAAATCCGTCATTAGTAGCACACATTATATTGATACGTTCTCTTGCTTCTTTGCTGGCTTTACTACCCGTTAATAAAATGCAAAAACTTTTTTCACTACCCCTTCCCACTCTACCTCTTAACTGATGTAGCTGGGACAGACCAAATTTTTCGGCACTTTCAATTACCATTACCGAAGCATTGGGTACATTCACACCCACTTCAATAACGGTTGTACTAACCATGATCTGGGTATCTCCTGCAACAAATCGTTTCATATTAAGTTCCTTTTGTTCAGGAGGCTGTTTTCCGTGTACCATACTGATTTTGTACCTGGGTTCAGGAAAAAAACTTTTTACCTGTTCGTATCCTTGCTTTAAATCTTCATAACTGAGTTTTTCACTTTCTTCAATCAAGGGATATATAAAATAGGCCTGTCTGCCTTTTCCAATTTCTTCTTTCACAAAATCCATTACACTGGCCCTGGCCATTTCATTCCTTTGTACCGTTGTAATGGGAATTCTTCCGGGGGGTAATTCATCCATAATACTATAATCCAAATCACCATAAGCGGTCATGGCAAGGGTTCGGGGAATAGGCGTTGCGGTCATCACCAGCACATGCGGGGGAATCACCGACTTGGTCCAGAGTTTGGCACGCTGCGCAACACCAAAACGATGCTGTTCGTCCACAATAACGAGTCCTAAATTTTTAAACTGAACCTTATCTTCAATAATGGCATGGGTACCTACCACTAAGTGTATTTCATCGTTTAATAAACCTGTCAGTATTCTCTTTCTCTCTGCTGCTTTGGTACTGCCCGTTAATAATGCTACTTCAACGGGCATTTTATTCAACAACTGAGTCAGTCCCTGATAATGTTGTTGTGCAAGAATTTCAGTTGGCGCCATTAATGCACTCTGATACCCATTATCAGCCGCCAGTAACATACTTAATAGTGCAACCATTGTTTTTCCACTACCCACATCTCCCTGCAATAAACGATTCATTTGCCTTCCCCTGCCCGTATCCTGTCTTATTTCCTTTATAACTCTTTTCTGTGCACCTGTTAATTCAAAGGGTAAATAATGATCATAGAACTCCTTAAAATAAGGACCCACTTTTTCAAATACCACTCCTCTGCTTTGTGCGTTCCGCTGCAAACGAACCAGTTGTAATCGCACTTGTGCAATAAAAAATTCTTCGAATTTCAAACGCTCCAGTGCTTTTTTATAATGCTGATCTGTACTGGGGAAATGTATATTGATATAGGATTCATAGCGCCCCAGTAATTTCAGTTCCTTTACTATGGATGCCGGTATGTTTTCAGACAAATCTGCGGACTTTACCAATTCCAGCAACGAGTAGGTCAACTTGGCCAGTTGCCTTCCATTTAAGCCTTTGGCCTTTAGTTTTTCAGTGGAAGGATACACCGGCTCCAGGAAAGCCTTACCTCCCAGTTTTGCAGGCACAAAAGATTCAATTTCGGGATGTACCATCTGGGGCTTACCATTAAAAAAGCCGGTTTTCCCAAACACCAGGTATTCTGTTCCTATATATAAACTTTTCTGAATCCATGAAATACCCTGAAACCAGGTAAGTTCTATGGTACCTGTTGCATCTCTTAGCTGAGCCACCAACCTTCGGGAACGCTTTTCACCTATGATATCGAATTGAAGCAGTTTCCCTGCAATTTGAATATAGTCGGTCTGGTAATTAATTTCCGAAATGGTATTGATCTTTGTTTTATCAATATGACGGATAGGGTAATGCTGCAATAGATCCCCAAAAGTATAGATCTCCAGCTCTTTTTTGAGCATATCTGCCCTAAGCGGTCCTACCCCTTTCAGGTATTCTATGGGTGAAGCGAGTATGTTATTATTTGTAGAAATAAGATTAAAATAGGTTTCGGGCTACAATTTCCGAATTCTTTTTTGGTCTGCCACAAAAAACCAACCTCAATATTTATCTTCGCGACTATGGAAAAAGAGGTTGTAGTAAGTGGAATCCGCCCTACAGGGTTCCTTCACCTGGGAAATTATTTTGGTGCTATGCGGAATTATGTTCGCATGCAGGACGATTTTAACTGCTATTTTTTTGTTGCCAACTGGCATAGCTTAACTACTCATCCTGATACCAGAGAGCTAAAGAACAGTGTTTACCGGGTTATTGCTGAAAATATTGCCTGTGGATTAGATCCACAAAAAGTGGCATTTTATGTTCAGAGCGATATACCAGAAATTGCTGAACTCTATTTGTATTTAAATATGCTTTCCTACAAAGGTGAGCTGGAGAAAACAGTAACGTTTAAAGAAAAAGTAAGATTACAACCTGAGAATGTAAACGCGGGTTTGTTAACCTACCCTGTATTGCAGGCTGCGGACATTATTATTCAACGTGCAGTGAAAGTACCCGTGGGTAAAGATCAGGAACAGCATCTGGAAATGGCCAGAAACTTTGCAGACAGATTCAATTATCGTTATGGTGATGTTTTCCCGCTTCCTTATGCATTTAATTATGGTGATGAACTTATCCGGATTATGGGTCTTGACGGAAACGGGAAAATGAGTAAGAGTGAAAACCAGAATGCTACTATTTATCTGGCAGATGATGATGAATTGATTCGCAAAAAAATAATGAAAGCCAAAACCGATCAGGGACCGGAAACACCTGACTCTGTAAAACCCGACTATATTCAAAATCTGTTCACCATGATGAAGCTAGTAAGCAGTGCAGATACCTTGGCTAAATTTGAAGCCGATTTTAATGCAAGCTCTCAGGGAAATTGTATTATCCGTTACGGTGATATGAAGAAGCAGTTGGCAGAAGATATGGTACAGTTTGTAAAACCTATCAGAGAAAAAGCTGCTGATTTACTGGCCAATCCTGATGAATTACACAGAATTATTAAACAGGGTGCAGACAAAGGAAGAGCCAGGGCTTCAGAAACTTTAACCATGGTTCGAAATGCAGTTGGACTAAATTATTAGGGAGCTTCATTTAATTTAAATTAGTTTACATAAGTTGCACACTTTAACAGAACAGTCCAATGGCAAAACCTAAAAAACCTAAACACGTTGCAATAGCAGGTAATATCGGTGCAGGAAAAACAACCCTGACCGAAATGCTGAGCAAACACTATAGATGGATTCCTCAGTTTGAAAATGTAGATACCAATCCATATCTAATGGATTTTTATGAAGACATGCCACGCTGGAGTTTCAACCTGCAGATTTATTTTTTAAACAGTCGCTTGAATCAACTACTCGATATTCAACATGGTACAGAAACAGTAATTCAGGACAGGACCATTTATGAGGATGCTAATATTTTTGCACCTAACCTGCACGAAATGGGTTTGATGAGTAAGAGAGACTTCGACAATTACTACCAGTTTTTTCAAACCCTGAAAACCATGGTACAGCCTCCGGATTTATTGATTTACCTGAAGGCATCTGTTCCAACCCTGGTTTCTCAGATTCAGAAAAGAGGTAGAGAATACGAAGAAAATATTAGACTGGACTATCTGAAGAAATTGAATGAATATTACAACAAATGGATTGATGGTTACAAAGAAGGTCCATTGCTTGTTATTGACTGCGATAAAAATAAATTTGCTGAAAACGACGAACAATTTGGTGAAATTATCAGCAAAGTAGATGGTATGCTTTTTGGCTTATTTTAATAAAAAAGCCCCGAGCAAAACTCGGGGCACTTAAGGCAAACAATCGAAAAACTTTAGCAATCAATAGTTAAACGATTGGGGCAGCCGCCAGAATCTCTGCCGAAACACCGGCTGCATATTTTTCAAAATTCTTTACAAATTGCTGGGCAAGATTTTTCGCAGTTGCATCATAAGCAGCCGCATCTTTCCAGGTAGATTTTGGATTTAATATTTCATTGGGCACACCTTCGCAACTGGTTGGAATCATCATACCAAATACAGGATGCTTTTCAAATTGAACCTGATCTAAGCTGCCAATTAATGCAGCTGTAATCATAGCCCTGGTATAGCTGAGTTTCATACGGCTTCCTGTGCCATAGGATCCGCCACTCCATCCGGTGTTGATCATCCATACATTCACCTGATGTTCCTTCATTTTTGCACCCAGCATTTCTGCATATTTTCCCGGATGCAATGGAAGGAATGGAGCGCCAAAACAGGCACTGAAAGTAGATTTCGGCTCAGTAACTCCGGCTTCTGTTCCGGCTACTTTTGCGGTGTAACCACTGATAAACTGATACATTGCCTGACCCGGACTTAATTTGCTGATAGGAGGTAAAACTCCATAAGCATCACAGGTTAAAAAGAACAAATTCTTAGGTAACCCTCCAATACTCGGCTCCTGCGCATTCGAAATAAAATGAAGTGGGTAACTTACTCTTGTATTTTCAGTAATTCCTTTATAAGCAAAATCAATTTCATTGGTTCCATTAACGAATCCAATGTTTTCTACCAATGCTCCCGGACGGATGGCGCGGAAAATTTCAGGTTCTTTGTCTTCACTCAGGTCGATGGTTTTAGCATAACATCCACCTTCAAAATTGAACACACTATTATTGGTCCAGCCGTGTTCATCATCCCCAATTAATTTTCTGTTGGGATCTGCACTCAATGTAGTTTTACCAGTACCGCTCAAGCCAAAGAAAACAGCCACGTCTCCTTCCTTACCCATATTGGCGCTACAGTGCATGCTTAATACATTTTTCTGTTGGGGTAAGATATAATTCAAAATAGTGAATATGCCTTTTTTCATTTCACCGGTATATCCAGTGCCTCCAATCAAAATGGTTTTATGCGTAAACGATACAATAGCAAAATTGTGCTGTCTTGTGCCATCCACAGCAGGATCGGCTTTAAAGCCAGGTGCCTGTAAGATATGCCATTCTGGTTCAAAGTTCACCAACTCGGCTTCTGTTGGTCTTAAAAACATATTATAGGCAAACAAATTGCTCCATGGATTTTCATTAATCACACGGATATTCAATCTATAATTAGGATCAGCACAAGCATAAGCATCTCTAACCCATACTTCTTCCTGTTGCCCAAGATAGTCAAGCACTTTTGCCTTTAACTGATGAAAATATTTTTCATCAATGGGAATATTAAAATTATTCCAATGAACAGTATCAGCAGTAATTGCATCTTTTACAATAAACTTATCCTGCGGGCTTCTGCCTGTAAATTCTCCGGTTTTAATACACAGTGCTCCTGTGTTATTCAACACACCCTGCCCCTTCAATAATGCTTGTTCTACTAATGTTTCAGGAGACAATTGATAGTGTACTCCATTTTCATTCTTTAAACCCAGGGCTGATAACTTTGAAAAATCTAATGATAAAGTTGGTAATGACATATGCAAACAATCGTTAGTTAGTATACAAAAGTACATTGTTTAATAATTTGATTGCATTATTTGTGTACGATTTACACAATTTTTAGCCCCCCCAACCGTATTTTTACCAAAATTTAATTTCAGGATTCATGCAGCAGGGAAAGATAACCACCGCTATTTTAAACGCGTTTCAGGAAATCGTAGGCAAAGACCAGGTTTTGGCAGATGAAGAAGCCTTAATGGAATACAGCCACGACGAAACTGAGAAGCTGATATACCTACCGGAGGTTGTGATTAAGCCTTCTAATACAGAAGAAATTGCTGCAATTATGAAGCTCTGTAACGAGCACAGTATACCCGTGACTCCCAGGGGGGCAGGAACTGGTTTAAGCGGTGGTGCATTACCCCATTTGGGAGGTGTTTTGTTGTCTACTGAAAAATTAAACAAAATATTATCTATCGATGAGCGCAATCTTCAGGTTATAACAGAACCTGGCGTAATTACGGAAGTATTGCAGGATGCCGTAAAAGAAAAAGGCCTGTTTTATCCTCCGGATCCAAGCAGTAAAGGAAGTTGTTTTATCGGAGGCAATATTGCTGAAAACAGCGGAGGCCCCAAAGCAGTTAAGTATGGTGTAGTAAAAGATTATGTGCTCAATCTGGAAATTGTTTTACCAACGGGTGAAGTAATGTGGACCGGAGCCAATGTATTAAAAAATGCTACGGGATATAATTTAACCCAACTAATAGTAGGAAGTGAAGGAACGCTGGCCATTGTTACTAAAATAGTTTTGAAACTGATTCCCCTGCCAAAATATGATTTACTAATGTTGGTACCATTTGCTTCACTTGAAAAAGCAGGAGCAGCAGTAAGTGCTATTTTCAGAGCAGGTTTCACGCCCAGTGCGTTGGAATTAATTGAAATTAATGCTTTGCAGATTGTCAGCAAAATGGTAGACAGCAATGTAGTTCCTGTTACAGATGAGATGGAAGGCCATTTAATAATTGAAGTGGATGGGAATAATATGGATGTGCTTATGCAGGAAATGGAAGCCATTGCAGAGCTGATGACCACATTTGATGCAGGAGATATTTTATTTGCAGACGATGCCCAGCAAAAAGCAGCCCTCTGGCAATTGCGCAGAAAAGCAGCAGAGGCAGTAAAACTGGAAGGCTATACCATTGAAGAAGATACTGTAGTACCTCGTGCAGAGTTACCAGCCTTAATTAAAAGTGTGAAAGAATTAGGCGCAAAACACGGCTGTAAAGTCGTTTGTTATGGTCATGCAGGCGACGGTAATCTGCACATAAGAATCAATCATCCAACCATCAAAAACAGTCATGGAAATCCGGAAATGACGGCCATTTTAAAATCTCTTTTTGCTATTGTTAAAGAACTGGGGGGAACCATTAGTGCAGAACATGGAATCGGTTTAATTCAAAAACCTTATATGGAAACGGTTTTCAGCCTGTCTGCCATTCAATTAATGAGAGACATAAAAAAAGCATTTGATCCTAACAATATTTTAAATGCCGGAAAAATATTCGACAGCAGGGATTAACTATTTTTACCAAAAGTTCAACTATGAAAAAGTGTGTGTTGATTATCATTATATTTTTAACTACGGTGTTAACCGGATTCGCTCAAATGGAAAAGCCGGAAGAGCCGGTTGGATTCGACAGGAACAGGGTTTTCATAGGCACCAGTTTAAACCTGGGTTTATCCAATCGCTTTTTTAATGTGGGATTAAACCCAACCATTGGGTACAGCCTGAATAATTGGGTAGATGTGGGCATAGCTACAAATTTTAATTACTATTCACAAAGTGCATCTGTCTTTAATTCTAATAGTTACAAAAACTTTAATTACGGAGGGGGTGCTTTTTTAAGAGTATGGCCTGTATCCTTTCTGCATTTGCAGATTCAGCCGGAGTATAACTGGATTAGTTCTTCCGTAACGGATCCCATAAGCGGACAAACCACCAGACTGAAATTACAGGCACCCAGTATGCTGGCAGGTATAGGTTATGGCAGCAGAGAAATCGGCAGGCAGTTGTCTTATTTAACCATCATGATCGATTTAAACCAGGCTGTCAATTCACCTTACAGAGATGGTATTGCCGGAGATCCTCAACCCATTTTCAGAGGTGGATTTGGCTTTTACCTTAACTCAAAAAAGAAATAGCTTCTTCTGCTGATGAAGCAACCAGTAATCGCTGCTTCCAGTCTTCATAAAGAAACCCCTGTTGATACATGGTGTCAATATGTGCAATCAAATGATTGTAATAACCATTGACATTCATCAGTACAATTTTCTTGTTGTGAATTTTCAATGTATTCCAGGTAAGCATTTCGAAGAGTTCATCGAGCGTTCCATTTCCTCCGGGCAGAATAATGGCTGCATCACAAAGCTCATAAAGCATTTTTTTCCGGATATGCATGTCACCAACTACGCGTAAATCGGTAATGCCCTTGTGTTCATGTTCCCATTCCAATAACACTTCAGGAATAATGCCGGTAACTTCTCCTTTCCCATCCATAACAGCATCTGCTACAGCGCCCATCAATCCTTTATTGCCGCCTCCGTATATTAATCTGATACCATTTTCCGCCATTAATTTTCCAAGAATCATCGTTTCATCTAAAAAACGGGGATCGTTCCCTGATTTGGAACCGCAGAACACTGCAATATTTTTAATTTTCATCGTATTCAATTAGGACAGACAAAATACCTTAATTATTTTTACTACTTTACAAAATTCTTTAAACCAAACGAATTGCTATGTCTCCTTTATTGCTTTTTTCTTTTGTAATTGGGTATTTTCTGATTTTACTGGCAGTTGCTTGGTATACTGGTAAAAACAGCGATAACCATTCATTTTTTATTGGAAATAAGAATAGCAACTGGATGCTGGTAGCATTTGGCATGGTAGGAACCTCCCTAAGTGGTGTTACATTTGTGAGTGTTCCCGGAGCAGTAGCAAACGAAGCATTTGCCTATATACAGATAACATTGGGGTACCTGATTGGTTATACCATGATTGCCTTCATATTACTCCCTCTTTATTACCGGCTTAATCTTACATCCATCTATCACTACCTGAGCACCAGAATGGGGTTCAATGCCTATAAAACAGGTTCTTCCTTTTTCATTTTGTCAAGAACGCTTGGCGCAACGGCAAGATTATACCTGGTGGTAAATATATTACAGGAAGCAATTTTAAACAGTTTTAATGTTCCATTCTGGGCAACAACATTAATCATCCTCATTATGATTTTACTCTACACTTATGAAGGTGGAGTAAAAACCATTGTTTATACAGACACCCTGCAAACCACTTGTATGCTTGCCGGTCTGGTAATCTGTGTATTCTATATTTTGAATCAACTGGATATGGGATTCGGGGAAAGTCTTCAGGCAATGAATGAAAGAGGTTACTCAAACATTTTTGTAACTGACCCTAACAGCAAATTTTTCTTTGTAAAACAAATTATTGCGGGGGCATTCATTACAGTAACCATGACAGGTATGGATCAGGAAATGATGCAAAAGAATATTTCTGTAAAGAACCTGAAGGATTCTCAGAAAAACGTTATGTCAATGGCAGTTACTCTGGCTACTGTAATTGTAATTTTCCTGTTTCTTGGCGGACTTTTATACCTGTATGCAGAACGATTGAACATAGATGCAACAGGTGATAAAATTTTCCCTGTACTGGCAATGGAACATATGCCTCCTATTGTTTCTGTTATTTTTATCATTGCATTAATATCTGCTTTATTCCCAAGTGCAGATGGAGCCATCACCGCTTTAACTTCAACCTTCTGTATAGATATCATAGGAATACAGCGAAGAGCTGATTTAAGTGAAGCTGCACAGAAAAAAATAAGACAAAGAGTCCATTTAACTTTTGCTGCTATTTTTCTTGTTTTCGTATTGGTCTTCAAATGGGTGAACGATCCAAGTATGATTGGTTTGCTGTTAAAAATTGCTGCCTATACATATGGGCCATTATTGGGATTATTTACTTTCGGGATAATGACAAAAAGAGTGGTAACAGATAAATGGGTGCCCTATGTTTGCATAGCTGCCCCCATCATTTGTTTTATATTGGATAAATTCCAGAAAGATTTACTGGGTTCTTATGAAGTGGGATTAGAACTGCTGATTATAAATGGTGCACTAACTTTTATAGGCCTGTTACTAATTTCCAAAAAAGGAATTAAATAAACTGGCGTATGGAAATCATTTCCCCCCTGGTTGAAGCTTATACCGCAAAATTTACAAGTCCTGAAACGGAAGCTTTAAGGGAAATCAGTGAACAAACTATTGCTCAGCACCCTTTGTCGCATATGTTGAGCGGAGCCGTTCAGGGACAGTTCCTGAGCATGATTTGCGCCATGATACAGCCCCAATTTGTACTGGAAATTGGCACATTTACCGGATATAGTGCGCTATGCCTACAAAAAGGTCTACCGGAGGATGGCGTTATTCATACGATTGAACTAAGGCCTGAAGATGCCCAAACCGCAGCTGAAAATTTTAAGAAATTGAATGCAAATAAGCAGATAACTTTGCACGTCGGAAATGCAAGGGAAATCATACCCGGTTTGCCCTTCAAATGGGATTTGGTATTCATTGATGCAGATAAAACAAGTTACATTGATTATTACGAAATGGTGTTGCCGGTTTTATCGGAAAGAGGGGTGATAATTGCAGACAATGTTCTTTTTCACGGACAGGTGCTGGAAGACCCGCTGAAAGGTAAAAACGCAAAAGCCATTCATGCATTCAACGAGCATGTTCAGCAAGATCCCAGAACAGAACAAGTGATGCTCTCCATCAGAGATGGAATCAGCATCATAAAAAAGAGAAAAGCATGATGAAATGGATTTTTAGTTTGCTGGGCTTTTTATGTTTTGCGCAATTGCATGCGCAGAATAGCAAGACCATTGCCTATATAGAACAATACAAGGAAATTGCTATTGAAGAAATGATTCGTTCTGGTGTTCCTGCTGCCATTACTCTGGCACAGGCTGTATTGGAATCTCAATCAGGTGAAAGCGACCTTGTAAAAAGATCGAATAATCATTTTGGCATAAAATGTAAAACGGAATGGACTGGTGCCAAAACCTATCACGATGATGATGCAAAGGGGGAATGTTTCAGGGTCTATGATAATCCGGCATCGTCCTTTAAAGACCACTCAGACTTTCTCAGAACGAGAGCTCACTATCAATTCCTTTTCAAACTCAGTCCAACCGATACAGAAGGCTGGGCAAAAGGATTAAAGAAAGCTGGCTATGCCACTGCTCCTACCTATGCACAGAAGCTAATGAAAATCGTAAAAGATTATCAGCTGGATCAGTACAATACCATCGCACTGGCCAGAATCAATCATTCAAATCCATTCGATAATTCTGCTCAGGTGCTGGCACAGTCCAATAACCGGAAAGACGAGAGACTTCCGAACGCAAACAATAGCATTGCTATAACAAACAACCCATCAATTGCTTTAGCACAGGAAACTAAAAAACCGGCACAGGAAGCTGACAATGAACCGGCCTCTGAAACATTTATTCCAAAGGAGCAAAGAAATAGTTCCCAAAAAGCCAAATACGGTCACTACAATTTTCCTGAATCTGTATTCACAATTAACAATACCAATGTAATTCTGGCGAAAGCAGGAACTTCTTTACTGGCAATTGCCAATCAACATAATATATCATTGGCAAAAATTCTTCAATACAATGAACTGGAAGAAACAGATATTATTTCTGAAGATCAGTTAATTTATCTGGAAAAGAAACCCAAAAAAGGAGAGCAGGAATTTTACATAGTTAAATCCGGAGAAACCCTTTTTGAGATAGCACAGCTTAACGGAGTTAGACTCGAGAATATATTACAATACAATAACCAATTAAATAAAACTGCTGTTCCAACTCCCGGCACCAAGGTATTTTTAAAAATGCCCATCTCCGGCAAGTCAACTCCAAATAGAAAATAATCATGTCTGATATTCAGCTTTTCAACAAAACATTTGAACCGTATTTACCTGAATCCTTAATTCAGGAAAAAGTCAGTGAACTGGGAAAGCTGATCAGTAAAGAATATGAGGGAAAAAAGCCCTTGTTTATAGGTGTACTAAACGGATCATTCATGTTTGCTGCAGATTTGTTTAAACAAATCTCCATTGAAGCTGAAATCTGTTTTATTAAACTGGCTTCTTATAAAGGAACCAAATCTACCGGCAATGTAATTACAGCAATAGGCCTGGATACAGATATCAGAGACCGACACCTGATTTTACTGGAGGATATTATTGACACGGGTAAAACCATGCACGAATTTATTCCCCAGCTACTGCATCAACAGCCCGCTTCCGTTAAAATGGCGGTACTATTGCATAAACCGGATGCAACCATCTACCCTGTTCAAATTGATTACTGCTGCTTTAGCATTCCCATCCGGTTTGTGCTTGGATACGGATTAGACTATGATGGTTTCGGCAGAAATCTAAAAGAAATTTATCAGCTTAAAGAAAGCGAATAATTTCCTGCAAGAAAGCGTCAGCCAGATTTCTTAATTTGTAGGAAATGAAAAAGGTATTTCCCATACTGATTTTACTTTTACTGGCTTTAGATGGCTTTGCTCAGTATTATTTGAGAGGTCAAATCAAAGACAACCGAGGAAGAAAACTTGAAGGCGTTACCATTCAGGTAAAATCGAAGGGATTAATACCCTATTACAGCGGAAAAGACGGAGACTTTGGCATCCCGATATCTAAATCAGAAGACAGTATTTTTTTCTCATTGGCAGGTTATGAAACAACCGGCATGTTGCTACGTAGTAATGTATTTCAACAGATCTTGCTGGAAATGTTACCCAGCACAGCCAGGCTTTACCAAAAAAATCTTTCTTCCGTAATTACAGACCTAAAACCGGCAGAAAGTATATACTATGGCGGAATGGGTGAAAGTTATAGTGGTTTAATTGAAAACGGTTTTATTAAAACCCCTCAATATCCACAGACCGGATTTTCATTGAACATTGACAAAGCAGCTTATAGTAATATCAGAAGATTTTTATCCAACGAAATGAATGTTCCAACAGATGCAGTTAGAACAGAAGAAATGTTGAACTATTTTTCATTTGACTATCCCAATAAGAATGCTGATTCTCTATTCAGGTTAGAATCTGTTATAACAGATTGTCCATGGAATCCCCACAATAAATTACTACTGACAAAAGCATTTGCCCCCAAAATCAATCTGGAAAATATTCCACCCAGCAACCTTGTTTTTTTAATTGATGTATCTGGTTCTATGGACCATCCCAATCGGTTACCCCTTTTACAATCAGCTTTTAAAATACTCACTGCTAACCTCAGAAATATAGACACCATCAGCATTGTAACTTATGGAGGAAATGTATCAATAGTTTTATATCCAACCAGCGGTGCCGAAAAAAACACTATTAATGCTGTAATAGATTCATTGAGTGCCAATGGTGATACCCCCGGAGAAAATGCTATTAAAGTAGCTTATCAGTTAGCTAAAGGAAGTTTTATTAAAGGAGGGAACAACCGTGTTATTTTAGCTACTGACGGCGATTTTAATGTTGGACAAAGAACAGAAAAAGAACTGGAAGATCTGATCGTGAGTTACAAGGAACTGGGAATCAGTTTAACTTGCTTAGGTGTTGGAATGGGCAATTATAAAGACAGCAAACTGGAAACACTTTCTAAAAAAGGGAATGGCAATTTTTCTTATATCGATCAGGTAGCAGAAGCAGAAAAAATACTTTTCAGAGAATTTACTACTACCCTTTTTTCTGTTGCAAAGAATACCATATTAAATATTGCATTTAATAAAGAAGCCGTTAGCGCTTATCGATTAATTGGTTTTGATAATAAAAGAGATGCCATTTCAGACAGTTCAGCCACATTACTGGGGGGTGAAATTGGAAGCGGACATGTTTCAATAGCCCTTTTCGAAATTGAACCAGTTACCAGTTTAATTTCAGATGAGGTAGCTAAAATTAATTTAACATATGAGTCTGCAATACACCAATATGCCACAAGTCAGACATTTCAATTAAAGAACCAATACATTCCCATACAACAGCTTGATTCTGCTGGCAGACGAACCATCAGCATTGCTGCATTCGCCGGACTGCTGCGTAAATCAAAATTCATGAAAACCTATTCTTATAATGAATTGCTGGGGTTGGCCACTGCATCTTGCAATCCGCAGAATACCTTACAAAATGAACTACTAGTTTTAATTCAGAAAGCAGATAAATTATACAACCCTAATAAAAGAAAAAAGCCCCGTAAAGATTAATCTATCCTTACAGGGCTAACAATATATAGAATCCGGCAATTAGCTAAATGCTTCTTTTACCCTATCAAAAAAACTTTTCTCTCCTTTGGAAGGATTAGGTTTGAAATTACTACTGCTGCTGAACTTTTCCAAAGCTTGTTTTTCCTCAGTACTTAAACTTTGTGGTGTCCATATATTTACATTAATCAGTTGATCACCACGATGGTATCCCTGCACTTCAGGAAAGCCCTTTCCCTTCAAGCGGAAAATTTTACCACTCTGTGTGCCTGCAGGAATCTTTATTTTAGCTCGGCCATCAATGGTTGGCACTTCTACCTGCGTACCAAATACGGCATCAGGGAAAGAAATATGTAAATCATAAGCAACATTCAATCCGTCTCTGTGCAGCTCTTCATGCGACTCTTCTTCTATCTGTATAATCAAGTCTCCTGGTGCTCCACCCCGCTCACCTGCGTTTCCTTTTCCACTCATGCTTAGTTGCATACCTTCCTGTACTCCGGCTGGAATATCAATGCTGATGGTTTCCTCACCATACACTCGTCCATCACCTTTACAACTTCCGCATTTAGCCGTAATAGTTGTTCCTTCCCCATTACAACTTGGACAGGTAGATACCGTTTGCATTTGTCCAAGGAAAGTACTGGTTACTTTACGAACCTGACCTGAACCACCGCAGGTAGAACAGGTTTGCGTGCTGTTTTTATCTTTTGCTCCACTACCCGTACAGGTATTACAAACAACGTGTTTTTTAACTTTCACATTCTTGGTAACCCCTTTGGCAATTTCCTCGTAATTCAGCTTTAATTTGATTCTTAAATTGGAACCCCTTGTTCCTCTTTGTCTTCCGCCTCCTCTTTGTCTGCCTCCCCCACCAAAGAAACTACCAAACATGTCTTCACCAAAAATATCTCCAAACTGGCTGAAAATATCATCCATATTCATGCCTGCACCACCACCATAATTGCCTCCTCCGGTTCCGGGACCAAATGCAGCATGCCCATAACGATCGTATTTGGCTTTCTTATCTGCATCACTCAATATCTCATAAGCTTCTGCAGCTTCTTTAAATTTTTCTTCAGCTGCTTTGTCTCCTGGATTCCTGTCCGGATGATATTGCATTGCTACCTTGCGGTATGCTTTTTTAATTTCATCCGCAGTTGCAGACTTAGACACGCCCAATATTTCGTAAAAATCTCTTTTAGACATAAATAATAAGTTGGATTATTTTCCTACCACCACTTTGGCAAAGCGGATAATTTTATCGTTTAAAAAATAACCTTTGGTTACTTCATCAATTACTTTTCCTTTCAATTCTTCTGTCGGAGCTGGTATCTCAGTAATGGCTTCATGCTTTTCTACATCAAAATCCTGATGAACGGTTTCCATTACCTTAACTCCTTTCTGCTGCAAATTGTTTCTCAGTTTATTGAAGACCAGCATTACCCCTTCTTTTTGAATGGCAATATCATCGGTTCCCTGCAGTTGTTTTTCTGCCCTGTCACAATCATCCAAAACATCCAGTAAGGAAACAATTACATCTTTACCAGCCGTCTGAATCAATTCCAGGCGCTCTTTTGCTGTTCTTCTTCTGAAATTGTCGAATTCAGCCATCAAACGAAGGTATTTGTCTTTCTGCTCAGCCAATTCGGCCTCCAATTTTGCCACAACAGACTCTTCGGCAACTGGTTCGTTCAAATTTGACGTACCGGCTGCATTTTCGTCAGCATTAATGTTTATTTCTGCTGTTTTTTCGGTTGTTTCAGCATTATTCTGCAATTCTTGCTCTTCCATAGTATATTTTGTTTGCTAGCCTATATAGGCAATAATTTTGCCACGCAAAGAAAAGGGAAAAAATGACAGTTATAGCCTGCTTATATTTGCCAGATGACAAAGGTATACCTGAAAAAAAAGATAGCCCCCAGAATTGCCAACGGACACCCCTGGATTTATGCCAATGAAATAGACCGGATTGCAGGGGAAACAACACCTGGAGATATAGTGGAAGTTAGATTTGCGGACGGGAAAATTGCAGGTGTAGGCTATATTAACCCGAAGTCACAAATCATCATTCGCCTGTTGAGCAGAAGACCAGTAGAAATTAATGAAGCTTTTTTTCACCAGCAAATTCTAAAAGCCTGGCAATACCGTCAAAAAACAGGCTATACAGAAAATTGTCGCCTGGTTTTTGGGGAAGCCGATCAGCTACCGGCTTTAATTATAGATAAATTCAATGATTACTTTGTAATCCAGACCCTTTCATTGGGAATAGACAAATGGAAACCAGCTATTGTAAAAGCATTGGAAGAGATTTTTAATCCAAAAGGTATTTATGAAAGAAACGATGTACCGGTCAGAAGCCTGGAGGGATTAACACAGCAAAAAGGATTTTTATCGGCTCCATTTAATACCAATATCATTATCAATGAAAATGGACTCCGCTTTCATGTTGATATTGAAAATGGGCAAAAGACTGGCTATTTTTTAGACCAACAGGATAACCGAAGAGCTATTCAGCATATTGTAAAGGGAGCAGAAGTTATGGGGGCATTTACCTATACGGGCACATTTGAAATTCATGCTGCACATTATGGTGCTAAATCTGTTTTGGGTATTGATATTTCTGAACAGGCAGTTGTACAGGCAAATAAAAATGCGGCATTAAACGGCCTGGAAAAAATTGTTGAATTTAAGGCAATGAATGCATTTGATGTTTTGAAAGACTGGGGCAAGGATGGTCCTTGTTACGATGTGGTAATGCTGGATCCACCTGCATTTACCAAAAGCAGAGACAGCATTCAGAATGCGGTGAACGGATACAAGGAAATTAATTTAAGGGGAATGAAACTGATCCGAAACGGAGGCTTTCTGGTTACATCAAGCTGCACCAATCTGGTACACCCCCAACTTTTTTTAGAGACCATTCATGCTGCAGCCAAAGATGCAAAAAAGAGATTAAAGCAGGTAACTTTTCAGGCACAGGCAAGTGACCATCCGATTGTCTGGGGTATGGAAAATACCAATTACCTGAAATTTCTGATTGTAGAAGTTACCGACAGATAATTAAAAATGATAAAAAAGGAATCCTAACGTGAAACCTGAAACTTGCCTGACTCTACCATTCTTCCACTGCGATCTTTTAATTGATAGATATAAAGCCCTCTGAAATAATTATCATCAAAATAGATAGTCATTTTACTGGCAGTTACCCGCTGTGATGTCATTTTGCGCCCCATGAAATTATAAATCTCCAGGCTGTAAG
>NZ_KI866530.1:1405292-1412962 GCF_000511175.1 Sediminibacterium salmoneum NBRC 103935
TGCTAATGTAGCCTGGATAGCTTCAAAGCTGGGAAGATCGCCAGGTGTTGGGCAAACTTCGGCGTATTTTACTGTTCCTTCTGCATCAATAACAAATGCAGCGCGTTTACTTACGCCCAACATTTCAAATGCAGGGAAAGTATCATACAATACCCCATAAGCTTTGGCAGCTTCCTTATTAAAATCGCTTAACAATGGAAAGTTCAGGTTTTGTTCTTTGCTGAATTTGTCTAGTGTAAACAAAGAATCAACTGAAATCCCAAATACCTGAGCATTGGTGTTGTTATACAACCCAATATTATCTCTCACGTTGCAAAGTTCAGCCGTACATACACCTGTAAATGCCAGAGGAAAAAACAACAAAACAACTGGTTTTCCTTTTTGCTCTTCCAGACTTACTTTCTGCTTTTCAGTATTAAAAAGAGAAAATGATGGAGCTTTTTGTCCTACTTGAATACTCATTATTATTTATTTAAAAAGTGAAATATATAAAACCATTCAACAAAGAAAAAACGGAAATGTTTTAGGAAATCTGCATTTCAGGCACAAAATCCGGAACAACCAGTTTTCCAAGTGTTTTCGATTTAATCTCTTCTACTGTAACCCCCGGAGCTCTCTCGTGCAGGAAAAATCCATCCGATGTTACAGAAAGTACAGCCAGTTCAGTCACAATTTTTTTAACACAGGTTACACCCGTTAAGGGTAGACTGCAGGCTGGCAACAATTTGCTCTCCCCCTTTGGATTGGTATGCATCATAGCAACTATAATATTCTTAGCACTGGCCACCAGATCCATCGCTCCTCCCATCCCCTTTACCATTTTACCGGGAATCTTCCAGTTGGCAATATCTCCCTTTTCACTCACTTCCATAGCGCCCAGAACGGTCAGATCAATTTTTCCTGCTCTGATCATTCCAAAACTTTCCGCACTGTCAAAAAAAGCCCCCCCAGGAACAACGGTTACAGTCTCTTTACCTGCATTAATTAAGTCAGCATCAATGGATGCTTCATCAGGATAAGGCCCCATACCTAAAATACCGTTCTCACTCTGAAAAACAACAGAAATACCGGATGGAATATAATTAGCAACCAATGTAGGAATACCAATACCCAGATTCACATACATGCCATCTTTTAGTTCCTGTGCAATACGTTTAGCAATACCAAATTTATCTAGAGCCATGATGATGGTTTATTTTGAAAAATCATTTAAATACGGGTGGTTCTTCTTTCTATTCTTTTCTCATAATTTTTTCCTTCAAAAATTCGATGTACATATACCCCTGCAACATCCACTTCATCCGGATCAATTTCTCCGGGTTCAACCAGGTGTTCCACTTCTGCAATGGTTATATTACCTGCTTTTGCCATAGAGGTAGAAAAGTTGCGGGTAGCTTTTCTGAAAACCAAATTACCCGCCTTGTCTCCTTTCCATGCTTTAACAATGGCAAAGTCTGCATGTATGGCTTTTTCCATTAAATACATTTTCCCGTCAAACTCCCTTATTTCTTTTCCTGCGGCAATTTCAGTACCATAACCAGCTGGTGTAAAATAAGCAGGAATACCCATAGCAGCCATTTGAATGCCCGTAGCCAAAGTACCCTGAGGAACCAGATCTACTTCCAATTCGCCGCTTAACAGTAGTTTTTCAAACAAGGCATTTTCTCCCACATAACTACTAATCATTTTCTTAATCTGACGAGTTTGTAATAACAGCCCAAGACCAAAATCGTCAACACCTGCATTATTAGAAATACAGGTTAAGGACTGAACATTATGCGCAACTAAAGCAGCAATACTATTTTCGGGTATACCATTCAAACCAAATCCGCCCAACATAATTACTGCACCATTTTTAATATCTGCAGTTGCTTCTAATGCATCTTTAAATACCTTATTCATTCTTATTTGGATTGTGATTTTTGATTAATCAAATTTCTTTCCCGTACTGCAATGGCATCAATTGAATCAATCAGAATTTTAAACTGATTGGGGTGTGCTTCGTAATAATGATAGCTATCGTAAAATTTTTTTCTTTCAATACCATAGCTACTGAAAACCTGCTCATACAAACGGATGTTCTCTTTAATCTTTAATTTCAAAGTATCTTTTGCAGTAATTCGCAGATAGTATTCATCCATCTTTATCATATCCCACATAATCTTACTCATATCATTGATGGGAATAACATTCTTGGGGATTTTCTCACCACCACAAGCAACCAGAAAAAGAACAATCAGGAAATAAAATAGTTTTCTCACTTCAGCTCCTCTTTATATTTATTGGCGTTGGGAATATCCAGCAACGATAATAATTCTACTGCTTTTTGTTTTTCTTCAAAAGTTCCTTTCTTAAATATTCCAATTAGCTCAGTTGTTTTTCCCTGCATAAAAAATTGCAGAATCATACTATTGGGATTCTCTTTATTCAATGCGTTTAATTGAATTAGTGCCTGTAAAATATTAGCCCTTGCTTCATTCTCATTCTCAATTAATTTGTCTAGTCCAGCCCGGTAGTAGGTATAAATTACATCATGAATAATATTGAATTTGGTATTGATCAGATTCTCATTGAGCCAATAACGGTTTCTCAATCCATCAAACATTCTCCATCCGGCAATTTTACTACCCTCAGGTGCATTGTTTACAATATTCTGTGCTTTCCTGAAATAAGATTCGCCACTTTTTGGAGAGAATGAATCATAGTCCAGACCAATAATCATGTATGCATAGTATGCAAGCACTGCAGTTAAATTAGCCACACCCGCATCAGTGCCCTGGACCCTGTTTTCATTGAATTCAACAGGCTGAAACTCTACATACTTAAATAATAACTCAGGATCAATAAAATTAACCAGTGCAGACTGATAGGAAGCATTGAAAACCGGTCTGGCAGCTTGTATGGTTAAGGAGGCTTTGTATATATTAGGTTCTACAGCAGATTCAATATTGATAATAAAGCTACACTCAATTTTTTCGTTATCCCTGAATGCATCATTCGTCCACTTTCTGTTATTCATGAAATTATTCAACTGAGTCTGCAGTGTTGTGAATATTTTCCTGTCTACAGTGGTTGCTACCCTTGCAGCCATTACGGTTACTTTAGCTTTAAGCTCCTGTGCATTCAGCAACTGCGGTAAGGCAAACAGGGAAACAAACAGAATTGTAACACGTATGAATTGCATGGCAAGATTAAATTGAACGGAAACTAAAAATAACAAAAAACGACAGTAAAATACTGTCGTTTGAATCATTTTAGAAAGAATTAGCTTATCGGAATAAGTCGGTATCTAAATTTTTTCTGTGGTACACTTTCCCCTCCATGAATTCTGTTGTTGCCAGAATTGCCGGATTAGGCATTTTCTCATATGCGCGGGAAATCTCAATCTGCTCCTTATTCTCATGAATTTCTTCCAGACTATCTGTATGACTGGCAAATTCTTCCAATTTATTATGTAATTCTTCGCGAAGGGAAATATTAATCTGATTAGCTCTTCTTGCAATAATGGCAATAGATTCATACAGATTACCTGTTTTCTCTTTTATGGAGATCAGGCTTTTGGTTTCTACCACACTGGCGGTATTGGCACTCATCTGCCTTCTTAGTTTACTCATTTTTCCCGTTTTTTTAAGTATGTTAAGGGTTTGTGTTTTGTACTTGTTTACCTCTTCAAGAAACTTGCTGTCTGTGAACCTTTCCGCAAACTCATTACACTCAGACAACACTTTTTCGTAACGCTCTTTTTGCTTGTCCTCGTAACTCATTTCAGCATACTTATAGTATGACTTAATCATGAGTACTTTGTATTCATCTGATTTTTTAGAATCCGGAAAGTTATCAGCCACATTACTGAACGCAATAGCTGCAGCTTTATAGAATCCCAGGTTATAATACAATTCAGCACTTAAGAATTCCTTTCTTTCTAACTTTTCCCTACATAAATCAATGATCTCTGTAGCTTCTTTTACTCTCGGCGATGTTGGATGCGTACTAATGAAAGCCTGCATCAAGCCCATAGTTTTGGTTGTATTGGTCTGATCCAATTCAACCTTGGGCGATTGTTTAAAATAACAAAACGCCCGCATGTATTCGCAATCCTGTGTTCTGGTGCTGGCAGGAAAGTTTTCTACAAAGCTTTTAAACATATTTTCCGCGTTCAGGTAATCCCTTATGTAGAAATAAGAATACGCATACTTATAGTACATGTCTTCATATCTCTGGGAACCTTTTAAATAAGGGAAAATATCTTCAAAGAGCCTTAGCGCTTCCGGGTACTTTTTGTTGGCATAATACTGCTCCGCCATTTTGTACTTATACTCATAGTCTTTGCTCTTCATTATCTTGGCAAATTTGGTAGTACAAGCGGTTCCCAAAAAAACAGTAAGCAATAAAATAGTTACAATTCTACCCATAGAAGTTGGCGAAATTACGTATAAAATAGCAATTTAAGAAGGGTTTTTTGGAATTTGGGATCACAGCCGTTAATTAATAGCTAAAAAGGCCATCCAGCGATTAAACCGGACAGCCTTTTTGTATTACAACTTTAGGTGATATTACTTATTATCACCCTCTCCTTCCTGCAATTTTGCCTTGATCTCAGCCAAAGCGCCTAAATCACCCAAAGTAGCTTTTTCTACTTTAGACTGGATGTTTTTAACGGCTTTCTTGGTGTTATCAGATTCAGCTTTTGCTTCTTTCTTAGCTGCTTCTTTTTCTTCAGCAATATGCTGTTCCCAAATACGTGCATGGCTAAGAACGATGCGCTTCTCGTTACGGTCAAATTCAATTACCACAAATTGTGCGGTTTCGTCAGCTTTTACCTGTGTACCGTCTTCCTTGTTCAGGTGGCGGTTAGGGGCAAAACCTTCTAAACCATACTGTAACTGAACCAACGCACCTTTGTCATCCTTACGGGTAACTGTTCCTTCGTGGATAGAACCGATGGCAAAAGTTTCTTCAAGAGAATTCCAGGGATCTTCTTCCAACTGTTTGTGTCCTAACTGAAGTTTACGGTTTTCCTTATCGATGCTTAGTATGATAACGTCAATTTGTTCAGCAACTTTTGTATAGTCAGTTGGGTGATTGAAACGCTTCAACCAGCTTAGGTCGCTGATATGAATCATTCCACCAATTCCTGGTTCTAACTCTACAAATACACCATAAGGAGTGATGTTTTTCACCAAACCTTTGTGCTTGCTGTTCTCTGGATATTTGTTTTCAATGGTGTTCCAAGGATCCTGAGTCATTTGTTTAATGCTCAAGCTCATCTTGCGTGCGTCTTTATCTAAAGTAACCACTTTAGCTTCGTGCTCGTCACCTAATTTGAAGAATTCCTTCGCATTAATTGGGGTATTCGCCCAGGTAATTTCAGATACGTGAACCAATCCTTCAACACCAGGTTGAATTTCAAGGAATGCACCGTAGTCTTCAATATTTACTACTTTACCTTTTACTACAGAACCTTCCGCTAAACCTTCAGGTAATACATCCCATGGATGTGGGGTCAATTGCTTAAGACCTAAGCTGATACGCTTCTTGTCATCATCAAAGTCTAATACAACAACCTGTAGTTTCTGATCCATTTTCACCACTTCGCTAGGGTGAGAAATTCTACCCCATGAAATATCGGTGATGTATAGTAAACCATCCAATCCACCTAAGTCCATGAATGCACCAAAGTCAGTGATATTCTTAACAATACCTTCTAATACCTGACCTTTTTCAAGCTTACTCATGATTTCAGCACGTTGTGCTTCAATATCACTTTCAATCAAGGCTTTGTGAGATACAACGGCATTCTTGATAGTTTCGTTAATCTTAACTACTTTAAATTCCATTGTTTTACCAACAAACTGATCATAATCAGTTACAGGCTTCACGTCAATCTGAGAACCTGGCAAGAAAGTTTCCATACCAAATACATCAACGATCAATCCACCTTTTGTTTTGCTGGTAACAGTACCAGTTACAACTTCACCGGTTTTGTGAACTTCCACAATTCTTTCCCATGCACGGAAAATTCTTGCAGACTTACGGCTCAAATGAAGGTTACCGGAACGGTCTTCTTTTTCAACTACCATTACTTCCACTTCATCACCTACGGCCAAACCTGGTAAATCACGGAATTCATTAAGAGATACAAGACCATCACTTTTAAAACCAATGTTTACTACAACATCTGTTTTAGTAAGTGCAACCACTGAACCTTTAATGATTTCACCGTCTTCAATTTGTACGAAAGTATTGTCGTATACCTTGTCGTACTTTTCACGCTCAGTTGCAGCATAATGACTTACATTTCTTTTGTCAATGCTCCAGTCAAAATCGTCATGAGCGGTTTCTACTACTTCAGGTGCTTTTGTTGTCGCAGTAGGAACGTTAGCGGCTTCTGAAGCGGCTGCGCTCTCCTGAGCATCTGCGTTTAGTTGTTTATTAAATAAAATCATACAATAACCCGATGGTTTTAATCGGGGGGCAAAGGTAGCATTTATTGTTAAATTTTACCTTATAAATGGCATTATTTCCCCGACAACTATTGCATTTATATAAATAATTCGCTAGTTTGTAGTTCAAAAGCTCAAAAAACAATGAAAATCCATCTATCCTTCCTAACCGTAGGGATTATTTTGATTAGTGCAGTTCATGCCCAATCGCACGATCCAAGAGTTGAAAGGGCATTGAGGGCGCAGAAAAAAGCCATTGAGGCTCAATTAATGGCCAACAAAGCAGAAAGAGCCAAAGCAATGGCAATGGGTAAAAAGCCAAAAAATACTGAGCCAATTTTAACTGACGCAGAAAAAGCCAAAAAAATAAAGAAAACCTGGATCGTATTCGCAGAAGAATGCAATTTATTCAGAATACTACCAGTAATACCAACCCGGAGGCAAAATACAAAGCAGGACCAGGAGGAGCAGCAGAAAGAATTGGCTCACCCGGGTACAAAAGTCCCAGCAATAATGTAGAAAGAAAAGAAGCCAAGATAGCCCAAACATATCCCAGAAGATTTTAATGCAGAATTTGTAATTTGGCAGCCTAACCAATTAAATTGATTATGCTAAAATCTTTCTTACTAAGCTGTTTGGCATCCTGCATCTTCTATGCTGGCCTCTCACAAAAAGGGTCCACTCAAAATCCTGCTGAAATAAAAAAAATTCAGCAATTTCAAAAGAACATTAATCCTGGTGGCAGGAACAGTCAGGTAGTTCACCCTAATAAATCGGACGGATCGCCCGACATGCGATATAAAGCCAATAAAGAAAAATTCAAAGCAACTGCACCTGGTCCCAGAAAAGCAGACGGCACTCCTGATATGCGCTACAAGGAAAACAAGGAAGCAAAAAAATCTCCTGTGAAAAAAACGGGGCAATAAACCCATGTCGCAATCCTGTAAAAATTACGGAACATAATATGGTAATCAGGATTCAAAAAACATTTAGTTACAAAACAAAAAATCCGCCCCGATTAATCGGGGCGGATTTTTAATTAACAGTATATTCAATTAATCTGCTTTCAACGCTTTATCCAATAAGAAAATCAAATCGTGTCCCTGTGTGCCTTGGTATCTTCATTAGGAGAAACCGCAGCCGCCAGTTTTGTTCTTAATTTTCTCAAAGTATACAAAGCCGCCGATTTGGAAACTTCATCCAAAGTAGAAGTAGGTGCAATTAAAC
>NZ_KI866530.1:1413055-1414572 GCF_000511175.1 Sediminibacterium salmoneum NBRC 103935
AGTAGAAGTAGGTGCAATTAAACCAGCAGCACCTTTTACAAAACTGATTTGTAAATAACGGCGATACATATTTACATTGGCATTGATGTCGGCATCAAATATTCCTTTAACCAAATCGCCCATTACATCTACTACCCCATATTCGTTTCCATATAAACGGGTATTATTGATTCTCTGCAAAGTGATGGGATTCAGAATATGCGCCAAAGCACCGTTTACCTGTAGGCCTAAAAAGTTGCTGGTCACTTTAAAATCTTCTCCGTTCCCAGGCTGATTAAATCCGCGACGTTGCATTTGCAGGTAAGGAAACACTTGAGTGTCTGCTTCAAATGCATTCGGCGCAAAAACATACTTAGTTAACACTTCCATTGCCTTCTTCTGTGTAGCATAAGGAGTAGGTGTATAGGGTTTATTGCCTGAATTTTGCTCAGGAAAACTACGATCTATATAAACACCACCAATATAGCGGCTCACTGCATTAATCTGACCACTACGCTGTCCTTGCAACATACTGTATCTGGATCTTAATTCTGCAAATGACTGCCCTGGCTTGGTATATTTTTGTACCAGTTTTCCCATCACATTATTCACCAGCTTAAAACGTTCTTCCGCATAAGCAATGGCATCACTACTCATATCATTTACGTTTACCCTGGGGTCAATTGCTTTACCAGGAGCACGCATATCGTCTCCATCATTTCCAAATGCCAGTTTGGGATCATTGCTTCTCGACAAAATTTTAGTCAACATCGCTTCCTCTTCCGCTTCATTGAATGGAGTATATCCAAATTCAATAGCCCAGATATCATAAGGACCGGCTTTGGTAGTATAATAATCTCCCTGTTTACTTCTGTCCAAAGAAATATTAACTGCAGGATAGTCCATTAGAGAACCAATCAATCCTATTTTTCTGGTAATAGAAGTATTGTGCACTTCAGCAGGCGAAAGCATCTGACTGCTTTTCATATTATGATTCAATCCCAACGTATGACCCATTTCATGCATGATTAAATAAATTAAAAACTGTTCATGCATTGCCTTCATTTCTTCTGGGCTTGCGTTAGTAGTTTCAAGCGTTGTTAAACCAGCCGAATACTGCATTTTTAATTCAGAACCAATATTGCAATTAAATGCATGCTGGTGTTCCATACCAGGGAAAATCAATTGAGGCATGGAAGGCCCGTTGAATAATTCATCCTGAATTGGGGTTGCGCTACCTGAATACCACTCAACGGTAATGTCTGATCCTAAAATTTGTCCGGTTCTGGGATTCACAAAACTGGGTCCGATAGCACCATAAGAAGGTTGTGCGGAAGAAACCCATCTGATTACATTGTAACGGATATCGGCAGGATCCCACTTGGCATCATCCGGCATCATTTTCATTTGAACTGCATTCTTAAAACCTGCTTTTTCAAATGCTTCATTCCACTTTAAACCTGCATCAATAATAACCTGTCTGTACTCAACCGGAGTTGTGTTTTCAACCCAGAACACGATAGGTTCTACCGGCTCAC
>NZ_KI866530.1:1415305-1423963 GCF_000511175.1 Sediminibacterium salmoneum NBRC 103935
ACCCACGACTATACTTGGTTCTCTGTTGCATGAAATAACCCAACACGCGGATCGTCTCTTCTTGCTCTGAAATCATTTTTAGGCATTTCAAGAAAACTATGCTGCATTCTCACGCGAACATATCTTGGATCAACAACATCTGGTCCTCCACTGGCCATTGTAGTTGGATTATCGTAAGACAAATCCACCACTACATCCGTATTATTCGGATAAGATCTTATGTCGGCGTACTTAGATTTGGTGGGATTTAAACCGCCGAGATTAAACATAAACATCGCCATTGGACTAGGTGCCATTTGTGGTTTAACCGGATCCATTTTCTCACTTAAAAACAAACCATCCACACTAATCAGATATCCATTTTCATCTTCAATGCTGAACTTGTCATTAAAGAAAACAGCTTCAGGTTTATCAACATCAGCAGATTTGCTCACTGCATTTTTCGGGTCATAATAAAAATTGGTATTTACTTCAGAAAACTCCAGTTTATCAAAAGCTTTTTTAATCTTATATACTGCTGTGTTTCTGTGCATGCTTTGATTCAGAAACAAAGTAGTAGGACCACTGATAGAAAAGCTTTGATAAATAAATTCTTTATCTAACTGGTCTTTTCTAATATACATCTGCAAACTACCGGTAGTGGTATCCTGGTAAATTGTAAAAAGACCTTCCAGTTTTTTGGTGCCTTTTGTTTTATCTGCAACAGTTTGTTTTTTGGGGGCTGCAGCCGGTTTGGCCGTATCTGCTGTAGCTGGTTTAGCGGGGGGAGTTGGCACCTGCTGAGCATTTACTAAAGTGCTTACACCCAGAAAAAGCATGGCAGATCCGATTACATATTTTTTCATACAATTAGTTTAGTGAATAACAAATTATGCATTCTTGTAATAAGCAGAAGGGAATTAACAAAATCTTTGATAACTGGTTATTACACAGCAGGAAAGCGTCATTAGCCTTTATGGGCGGGACCTTCTACAAACCTAAGAAAGCCTTAACCCCATTAAAGGTCAGCTGGTTAAGACTGTAAATAGTTTTCTAATTGTGAAATGGTTTGCTGTTGACTCAGGATGGTCTCGGCCACCACATCGTTCATGCTGACAATTCCGGCAAGTTGATCATTTTGCATAACTGGCAAATACCGGATTCTTCTGGTACTCATTAATTGCATACAATGTTCAACTGTATCAGACAAAGTAATCATGGGAAAATCTGCACTCATAATTTCACTAACAGGGGTATCACTGGAATGCCTTCCCATCAGTATCACTTTCCTGGAGTAATCACGCTCTGTCAGTATTCCCAAGAAACGTTCTTTGTCCATAACCACAACCGATCCGATATTTTTTTCTGCCATGACTCTCAAGGCATCAATTACGGTTGTATCCGGGGAAACTATGGTTACCTGAGCTCCTTTACGATTGAGAATATCACTTACTTTATGCATAGAAAATAATTTCTTGCAATAAGTTAAGCAAAGAATTTGAGTTATGCAAACTTTTGGGCAATCGCCTTGGCTGCAATAAAGCCACTGGTCCAGGCATGCTGAAAATTAAATCCACCGGTAATTCCATCCACATCCATCACTTCGCCTGCAAAATAGAGATTCGGGGCAATTCTGCTTTCCATGGACTGTGGATGAATTTCAGAAAGAGAAATACCTCCTGCTGTTACAAATTCCTCCTTAAATGTGGTTTTACCGGATATAGCGTATACACTGTGGGTTAACAGCTGAATCAGTTTATTCTGCTGAACAGATTTTAATTCAGCCCACTTGGTATCTGCACCAATACCCGCTTCGAGCAATAAGAATTGCCATAAACGATTGGGCAAAGCAAAGGGCGATTTATTCCCCATTTTTTGACTAGCCATCTGTTCCCGGTAAAATGACCATTCCTCTCTTAAAGCTGTTTCATTCATCTCATCCAGCCAGTTAACGGCAACATCAAAATGATAATTAAGATCTGCTAATTGTCTTGCACCCCAGGCAGATAGTTTCAGCACAGCAGGGCCGCTCAACCCCCAGTGTGTAATTAATAAAGGGCCGGATTCCTTTAATTTAGAACCAACTACTTTAAGAGAAACATTAGGAACCGAGACTCCCATTAAAGCTGTAATGGGATGTTTAGGCATATTCAGCGTAAACAAGGAAGGAACAGGTGTAATAATATGATGTCCTGTATTTTGTAACCAGCTGAACATAGACAATTTAGGTAAGCCGCCACAAGCAACACAAACTGCATCTGCTATAATCTCTTCCTTTTTATCCGTATGAATTTTCCACTGATCATTATATTGGTCAATCGATTGCACACCAGTATTCATGCATACTTTAACCTTATACAGATCTGCTTCTCTTAAAAGGCAATCAATAATGGTAGCAGACTGATTGGTAACAGGGAACATTCTTCCATCAGCTTCCGCATGAAGCTTAACCCCTCGTTCGCTAAACCAATCGATTGTGTCTTTCGTGTTAAACTGATGAAAGGCTTTTTTTACAAATTGCTCACCGCGGGGATATTTTTTTACCAGGGCCGGGATATCAAATAATTCATGCGTTGTATTGCATCTGCCACCCCCGCTGATTCTTACCTTAGATAGTAGTTTAGCTGATTTTTCCAATAGTATTACTTCTAAAGCCGGATTCATTCTCGCTGCATTAACAGCGCAAAAAAATCCAGCAGCCCCACCTCCTACCACAACCAGCTTTTTCATTTATAAAATTGAATACTAATAATAACTGGAGTTCAAATGTGGATTGGCTTTCTCTTCTGCTTCAATAATACTGTAATCAGAAAGGATTAAAGCCTTATTTCTCTTTACACAAACATCGTGTTCAAAATGAACAGAAGGCTTCCCGTCTCTGGTTTTAATGGTCCATCCATCCTCATCAGTATATACTTCCCTGCTACCCATATTAATCATTGGCTCAATGGCCAGCACCAGATTTTCCTTCAACTTGGGTCCTGTACCTCTTTTACCATAGTTGGGCATTTGCGGATCTTCGTGCAGGCTTCTTCCCAAACCATGTCCTACCAGTTCTCTTACTACGCCATACCCGTGTTTAATTTCTGTATGCTCCTGAATGGCATAGGCAATATCACCAATCCTATTATTTACAATTGCTTTTTCAATGCCTTTGTAAAGAGACTCTTTGGTAACCTTAACCAGTTCAATGGCTGCAGGATCTGCATTGCCCATAATAAAAGTATAAGCATGATCACCGTGCCAACCGTTTAAAATAACGCCCATATCAATAGAAACAATATCACCATTTTTTAATGGGGTATCATTGGGAAATCCATGAACCACCACATCATTCACTGATGCACAGATAGTGAAGGGATAGCCTCTGTAATTTAAAAAAGAGGAAGTAGCATTGTGCTTTTGAATAAAATTGGCACAAAGCTTATCAATTTCAAGCGTTGTAACTCCAGGCTTCAATATTTTGGCCACTTCAGCCAGTGTTTTACTAACTAAAACAGCAGCATTTTTCATTAAAGCTATTTCCGCATCCGTTTTATATATAATCATCTCTTTATTTCTTCTGGTCATTGTCTATTAAAAAGTAAACCTGTTCAGCAATGCCAAACAGGTTTACAAAGTTCGTTATTTTATTTGATACTAGATGGTAGAACTGGTTACCCCTTGTCTTCCCTGAACTCTTCCGCTATTCATTAAGCCATCGTACTGACGCATTAACAAGTAGGTTTCAATTTGCTGTAAGGTATCTAAAACAACACCCACCATAATCAATAAGGAAGTTCCACCGAAGAAGGTACTGAAACCTTGCGTAACACCCAGACGTTGAGCAAAGCCGGGAAGAATACCAACCAATGCTAAGAAAATAGCGCCAGGTAAAGTAATCTTATCCATAATTGCTCCAATATAATCCGCAGTAGGTTGCCCGGGTTTAACACCAGGGACAAATCCATTATTACGCTTTAAATCTTCTGCAATCTGCTTAGGGTTAAATATCAATGCAGTGTAAAGGAAAGTAAAACCAATTACCATTACAGAGTAAATTAACATATACCAAGCATTGCTGTGATCATTAAAGATTTTCACAATGCCGGAAGCAGAATCCAGATTAGTAAAAGAAACCAAGGTAGGCAGGAACATAATGGCCTGCGCAAAAATGATAGGCATGACACCAGCACTGTTCACTTTTACAGGTAAAAACTGACGTGCGCCGCCAAATTGTCTGCTACCAATGATTTGTTTTGCGTAGTTAACTGGTATTTTTCTTACACCCTGAACCAGGATAATCAATCCCATAATAATGGAAACCAATACGGCCATTTCAATTAAGAAGATTAACAATCCACCGCCACCGCTAACACCTTTGGCACCAAATTCCTGAATGATGCTTTGAGGTAGACGGGCAAGGATACCAACCATAATGATGATTGAAGTACCATTACCTAATCCTTTATCCTGAATTCTTTCACCCAACCACATTACAAACAAAGTACCTGCAGTTAAGGTAACAACTGTTGAAAACCAGAAGAAAGGCTTGTATGCTGGTAAAATTGCTTCTGCATATCCCGGGCTATTCAGGTAGGCAACATAAGCACCTGCCTGGAATAAAGTAACCAGCACTGTTAAGTATCTGGTCCACTGATTGATTTTTTTACGACCACTCTCTCCCTCTTTCTGAACCTTTTGTAACTGAGGAACCAAAATGGTCATCAATTGCATAAAGATAGATGCAGAAATATAAGGCATGATACCCAGGGCAAGAATAGAAGCTTGTGAAAAGGCACCACCGGCAAACATATCAAATATGCCCAAGAGGCCATTGCTCTTAGCTGAATTGGCAGCAGCTTCAATTTTATTCGGGTCAATACCCGGTAAAACGATATGCGTACCAAAACGATAAGTTAACACCAAAGCAAGGGTTACAATAATTTTGTTACGTAACTCTTCAATGGTCCAAATGTTCTTAAAAGTCTGAACTAGTTTTTTCACTTCACTAAATTAAATGGCGTTAAACTTAATTATTTGATAATCTCAACTGTTCCGCCTGCAGCTTCAATAGCAGCTTTTGCTTTTTCGCTGATGGCATTAATTTTGAAACTGAGCTTAGTCTTCAGTTCGCCATTACCTAATACCTTAACACTATCAGTACGGTTGATTAAACCATTGATGTATAAATTCTCAAGAGAAATTTCAGTGAAACCGTATTTCTCAACCAATTGATCTAATTGACCTAGATTAAATACTTTGTATTCAACTCTGTTATTGTTCTTGAATCCACGTTTAGGAATTCTACGCTGAATAGGCATCTGACCACCTTCATGAGCCATTTTGCTCTTGTAACCGGCACGGCTTTGACCACCTTTGTTACCTTTGGTAGAAGTACCACCTTTACCAGATGCTTCACCACGACCTAATCTTTTTTCTCTTTTAACCGAACCTTCAGCAGGCTTTAAATTGTGTAGTTTCATTTTACTTTGATTTTGAACTTACGGGGTATCACCCCTCGCGTTGTTTATAATAAATAAAAGTCAGGAGTAAAGATATCCGCATGAAACGGTATATCCAAACTACTGACTTAAAAAATTTTTAATTAAGCAACTTCTTCAACCTTCACCAGGTGGCTAACTTTGTTAACCATACCCAATATTTGTGGAGTAGCTTCTACTTCTCTAGAGGCATTCAACTTCTTTAAACCAAGCGCAATAAGGGTTTGCTTCTGACGCTCAGGTCTGTCGATACCGCTTTTTATTTGTGTGATCTTAATCTTTTTCATAAATATTATCCGTTGAATACTTTGCTCAATTTAATGTTACGTCCTTTAGCAACCTGTACTGGTTCTCTTAAAAGGCTTAACGCTTTAATAGTAGCTTTAACTACGTTGTGAGGATTTGCTGATCCAAGGCTCTTAGCAAGTACGTCGGTAATACCAGCACTTTCCAAAACTGAACGCATGCTACCACCCGCGATAACTCCCGCTCCGTGTGCAGCTGGCTTAATAAGTACTTTGGCAGCACCATCTTTAGCCCACTGTTCGTGAGGAATTGTACCGTGCATTACAGGTACTTTAACCAGGTTCTTTTTAGCATCTTCAATACCTTTAGCAATTGCTTCCTGTACTTCTTTTGCTTTACCAAGACCCTGTCCTACAATACCATTTTCGTTTCCAACAACAACAAGTGCAGAGAAACTGAATGTACGGCCACCTTTTGTGGTTTTTACCACACGGTTAATAGCAACAACCTTATCTTTTAATTCGATGTCGCCACCCGCTTTTACTTTATTTACGCTTACTTTAGACATTTATTGAGCGATTAAATTGATGTTAGTAATTAGAATACCAGACCACCTTCTCTTGCTCCGTCTGCAACAGACTTCACACGGCCATGATATAGATTTCCACCTCTGTCGAATACACAATTTGTTAAACCCAGAGCCAAAGCTTTAGTTGCAACTGCAGCACCTACCATTTTAGCTTTTTCAATCTTGGTAACTTTCTGAGCAGCGATGTCTTTATCTCTTGAAGATGCAGCAGCTATTGTAACTCCATTATCATCATCAATTAATTGAGCATAGATTTCGGCATTGCTTCTGAAAACAGAAAGGCGTGGCTTTACAGCTGTACCAGCAACCTTCTTACGGATGCGGTATCTAATTTTTTGCCTTTGAATTAATTTACCCATTGTTTTTTATTTTATACCTCCGATTCGGCCGGGGGATTGTTAGTTTAATTATTTACCTGCTGATTTACCTGCTTTTCTTCTTAAGATTTCACCAGCATATTTCACACCTTTTCCTTTGTATGGTTCAGGCTTACGTAAGCTTCTCAATTTGGCCGCTACCTGACCAATCAATTGCTTGTCAATACCTTCAAGGAAAACTTTAGGGTTTTGACCTTTTTCGTTGGTTGTGGTTACTTTTAATTCACTTGGAATTTCGATGATGATATTGTGAGAATATCCTAAAGCAAGATCCAGCAAATTACCTGAGTTTGCAGCTTTAAAACCTACCCCTACTAACTCTAATTCTTTCTTATAACCTTCAGTTACACCCTTCACCATATTGCTTACCAAAGAACGGTATAAGCCGTGCATGGCGCGGTGACGAATCTGATCGGTTGGTCTGGTAAGTGTAATATTACCTTCATTAATAGTTACAGTGATATCTCTGTCAATTGCCTGAGACAATTGTCCTTTAGGACCTTTTACTGTTAAAACGTTCTCTGCATCAACGGTTATGGTTACACCTGCCGGAACTACTACTGGTTGTTTACCAATTCTAGACATAGTCGATTTTTATTTTTATGAATATAAACGCTCCGTGTTCAGCCACGACTAAGAGGCTTAATTGTCGGAACTCATTAAATTAAGAAATGTAACACAATACTTCACCACCCACATTCTGAGCCTTGGCTTGCTTATCAGTCAATACTCCCTTAGAAGTACTTAAGATTGCAACTCCCAAACCATTGATTACTCTTTTAATTTCAGCAGGCTTAGCATACTGACGTAAACCTGGACGGCTTACTCTTTCCAAAGAGCGGATAGCTGGTTGTTTGGTAGCAGGATCATACTTAAGCGCGATCTTAATTAGACCTTGCTTGTTATCGTCTTCGAATTTATACTTCAGAATATAACCCTGATCGTATAAGATTTCTGTTAAACGCTTCTTTAAATTGGAAGCAGGAATTTCAACCAGTCTGTGACCAGCCAACTGAGCATTACGAATTCTAGTTAAGAAGTCTGCTATTGGATCAGTTACCATATTATTATTATTATATCAGTTCTAAATTTTGTTTTAGCAGCGGGTAGATTACCAGCTTGCTTTCTTTACGCCTGGAATCATACCATTCAAAGCCATGTCGCGGAAAATAACCCTTGACAGACCAAAATAACGCATGTATCCTTTAGGTCTTCCTGTAAGCTGACAACGGTTTTTTAAACGTACCGGAGAAGCATTCTTAGGTAGTAGATCCAATCCTGCATAATCACCTGCTGCTTTTAAAGCCGCACGCTTTTCAGCATACTGAGCTACCATTTTCTCGCGCTTTCTTTGTCTGGCTTTTACTGATTCTTTTGCCATAATTTTTTGTTCTGTGTTTAATTAATCTTTCTTGGTTCCTTTAAACGGCATACCCAATTCTTTCAAAAGCTCGTAAGCTTCTTCATTGGTATTTGCTGTTGTAACAAAAGTGATATCCAACCCGGTGATTTTGTTTACTTTATCAATATCAATTTCAGGGAAAATGATTTGTTCAGTAACACCAAGGGTATAGTTACCTCTACCATCAAAAGCTTTGTCGCTGATTCCTTTGAAATCACGAACACGTGGTAAGGCAACAGAAACTAATCTGTCAAGGAATTCATACATTTTCTCACCTCTTAAAGTTACACGGGCACCAATTGGCATACCCTTACGTAATTTAAAGTTAGAAATGTCTTTCTTAGACATAGTAGGAACAACCCTCTGACCAGTGATCATATTCAGTTCTTCTACTGCAATGTCTACTAGTTTTTTATCTGTAACCGCACCATTAACACCACGGTTGATACAGATTTTTTCTAGTTTAGGTGCTTGCATTACAGTTGAGTAAGCAAACTTCTTCATAAGAGCAGGTACCACTTCTTTAGTGTACTTTGCTGCTAATCTCGGTGTATATTTCTCTGTACTCATTATTTGATTACC
>NZ_KI866530.1:1423988-1424847 GCF_000511175.1 Sediminibacterium salmoneum NBRC 103935
TTAATTTACCATTCTCACGGGTACGCTTCACTTTGGTTGGCTCGCTTTTCTTGGCGTCCCACAACATTACATTACTAATGTTGATCGGAGCTTCTACTTTTACTATACCGCCTTTGGTATTCTGAGCAGAGGGCTTGGTGTGCTTGGTTACGATATTCACTCCTTCTACAACTACACGACCTTTATCGATAATCACTTCCAATACTGTGCGAGGCTTTTTCAAATCCTTGTCATCACCGGCAATAACCACTACGGTATCACCTTTCTTGATGTTGAATTTGGGTTTAAATCTTGTACTCATTTTATTTAGCTTTTAGCTTTTTTATAATACTTCAGGAGCAAGAGAAATAATTTTCATATAACCCTTATCACGCAACTCTCTTGCTACTGGTCCAAAGATACGTGTACCGCGAGGTTCATCTGAGTTGTTCAACAACACAACTGCGTTGTCATCAAAACGGATGTAAGAACCATCTTTTCTGCGGAGTTTGTTTTTAGTACGAACAATAACTGCTTTAGATACTGTTCCTTTTTTAACACCACCTGCAGGAATTGCGTCTTTAACCGTAACAACAATTTTATCGCCGATTTTAGCATAATCCTGACCGCTGTTACCAAGCACCTTGATACAAAGTACTTCTTTAGCGCCACTATTGTCAGCTACATTTAACCTGCTTTCTTGCTGAATCATTTTATTTAGTTTGAAATTTTACATTTAAGAATCAGATACCTGTTGAGGTACAAGAATCCCAAATCAATATTGTTATTTCGCTTTTTCTACAATTTCAACCAGTCTCCAACGCTTGGTTTTACTAAGCGGACGAGTTTCCATGATCTTTACCACATCACCGATGGTGCA
>NZ_KI866530.1:1426515-1427217 GCF_000511175.1 Sediminibacterium salmoneum NBRC 103935
CACCTTGATACCTTCTGCACCCATACGTAAAGTAGAGGCAATGGCCATCTTGGTTGCACGCTTGAAGTTGATACGATTTTCAATCTGACGAGCGATGGTATCTCCTACGATAGTTGCATCCAGTTCAGGACGACGGATTTCAAGAATGTTAATCTGTACATCGTCTTTACCGGTTAACTTCTTCAATTCTTCCTTAATACGATCTACCTCGTTACCACCTTTACCGATGATAATACCTGGCTTGGAAGTATGAATAGTTACAATCAATTTACCAAGCGTACGCTCGATAACGATTTTTGCGATTCCACCTTTGTTGATACGGGCACTTAGGTAGGTACGGATCTTATGATCTTCGATCAGTTTGGATGCATAGTCTTTTTTACTACCATACCAGTTACTGTCCCATCCGCGGATGATGCCTAACCTGTTACCAATTGGATTTGCTTTCTGACCCATATAATGGTTTTACTAATTAGTTTTTAGAATCTACGATTAATGTTACATGGTTGCTGCGCTTACGTACTTTGTAGCCACGACCTTGTGGTGCAGGGCGCATACGCTTTAATACTCTACCGCCGTCAACGAATACGGTCTTTACAATCAGACTACTGTCTGCAGCATTTGATCCGCTGTTTTTTTGCTCCCAGTTACTGATAGCGCTCTTCAACAACTTTGCCAATGGAGTGGCATTGTGCTGAGGAT
>NZ_KI866530.1:1427242-1428220 GCF_000511175.1 Sediminibacterium salmoneum NBRC 103935
CCTATCCCCCTGTGTGCCTTGCCTCCCACGACTCAGAATAGCAAGTGCTTTTTCCACTTCCATTCCGCGGATCACATCGGCTAACAGGCGCATTTTACGCGGACCTGTTGGATAATTGTTCAGTTTAGCTACTGCTTCCATTTCTTTTTTTGTTTGATGTATGGGGATTAACCCTTACAGTTATTTTTTAGTTCCTGCGTGTCCTCTGAAGTTTCTGGTAGGAGCAAATTCACCTAATTTGTGACCTACCATGAATTCTGTTACGTAAACAGGGATAAACTTGTTACCGTTGTGTACGGCGAAAGTATGTCCAACAAAATCAGGTGTGATAGTGCTGCGACGACTCCAGGTTTTAATAACGTTTCTCTTTACTTTTCCGTCGTTAATCGCAACTACTTTACCTTCTAGGTTAGCATCTACGTAAGGACCTTTTTTAATCGAACGACCCATAATTATTTGAGTTTACTGGTCTATTAGTTATTTTAATTATTTCTTCTGGTTAAATTATTTAGCCAGTTTTTTACCGTTTCTGCGCTGGATGATTAGCTTATCGCTACCTTTTCCTCTGGTACGAGTCTTCTCACCTTTTGCGTACTTACCGGTTCTGCTACGAGGATGACCTCCGGAAGCTCTACCTTCACCACCACCCATCGGGTGATCTACCGGGTTCATCGCAACACCTCTTACGCGTGGACGAATACCCTTCCAACGATTCTTACCGGCTTTACCTGCAGTTTCAAGGTTATGGTCACTGTTAGAAACAACACCTACAGTAGCATAACAGTTGATTAAAACTTTTCTCAACTCACCAGAAGGCATTTTTTAATACTGCGTATTTTTCTTCCTTGTTGGCTAACTGAGCAGAAGCACCAGCACTTCTTACCATTTTACCACCCTGACCAGGTTGTAATTCAATGTTGTGGATTAAAGTACCCAAAGGCATGTTTTTCATAGCCAATGCAGTCGTGGGAGGCAAGG
>NZ_KI866530.1:1428269-1484121 GCF_000511175.1 Sediminibacterium salmoneum NBRC 103935
TGTGGGGCAATGATGTAGCGCTTTTCGCCATCAGTATATTGAACCAGTGCAATAAATGCAGTACGGTTTGGATCGTATTCAACAGATACAACTGTAGCAGCGATATCTCTCTTATTACGCTTAAAATCGATAATACGGTAGTGGTGCTTATTTCCACCACCCATGTAACGCATAACTCTACGACCCTGAGAGTTACGGCCAGCAGTGCTTTTTTGAGGCTCTAACAAGCTCTTTTCAGGCTTATTAGTAGTAATCTCAGCATAAGCATTTCCAATTCTCCAACGAGTTCCTGCTGTGATTGGTTTGTACTTTTTTAGTGCCATTGTTTATTTTTTTGTGCGGAATTCTCAGCTCCGCTGCTATAAATTAAATATTTGCGTAAAGATCAATTGTTTCCCCTTCTGCTACAGTTACAAATGCTTTCTTGTAAGCAGATTTCATTCCCTGAATAAAACCAGCTTTTGTGTAGCGGGCTTTGTTTTTTCCCGGAGCCACAGCAGTATTTACATCTACTACGTTTACGCCATAGAATTCTTCAATTGCTTTTTTGATCTCCAACTTATTAGCCTTACGGTTTACCTTGAAAGCATATTTTCTTAGCGAATCCTGCTGAGCATTTGCTTTTTCGGTTAATATCGGCTTTATTAAAATTTCTGACTGTCTCATTTTGTATGATTGAAACGTTACTTAAATTAAGCTGCTGCTTCTTCTTCGTTGAAGATTTTCACAGTGTTCTCTGTTATTACTAATACATCTGCATTCATGATATCGTAAGTGTTGATGTCTGCAAGCAAAGTGCTGCCTACATTTGGCACGTTACGAGTGCTTAGGTACAGATTATCGTTGTACTCAGGTAAAACAATGAGTGCTTTTTTATCAGCAACTTTCAAGTTACCCATGATGTCTACCAATTGCTTGGTTTTTGGAGCATCCATTTTAATTTCTTCTACTACTACGATAGCACTTTCTTTTGCTTTGTAGCTTAAGGCAGAAATCTTAGCCAGATCCTTCACTTTACGGTTCAATTTGAAATCGTAAGCGTGAGGCTTAGGTCCAAAGATGGTACCACCACCCTTATATAAAGGGTTACGGATATTACCTTTACGAGAACCACCGGTTCCTTTTTGCTTGTGCAGCTTACGGCTTGCACCCTGCACTTCTGCACGGGTTTTAACCTTGTGCGTTCCGGAACGACGAGCGGCTAAGTATTGCTTAACAGCTAGATAGATAACGTGGTCATTGGGTTCAATACCAAAGATTTCCTGTGGTAATTCAACCGTTCTACCGGTTTTCTGTCCTTTTATATCTAATACATCTACTTGCATGATCTTTCAATTAATCTGTCAATTAAACAGGGTGATTATTTCTGAATTAAAACGATAGAACCGTTGTGACCTGGAACAGATCCACTGATCAGGATATAGTTCTTTTCTGAAAATATTTTAACTACTTTCAAACCTTTCATTTTAACACGGTCTCCACCCATACGACCGGCCATTCTCATTCCTTTGAATACACGGGAAGGATAAGAAGATCCACCGATAGAACCCGGAGCACGCTGACGATCGTGCTGACCATGGGATGCTTCACCCACACCAGAGAAACCATGGCGCTTTACAACACCCTGGAAACCTTTACCTTTAGTGGTACCAACAACTTCAACAGTATCACCTTCAGAGAAGATATCTACTGTTACAGTTTCACCTAAATTCTTTTCTATTGAATAGTTGCGAAATTCTTTAACGAATTTCTTGGCTGGAGTCTGAGCCTTTGCGAAGTGATTGATTTCGGCTTTTGTAGCGTGCTTTTCTTTCTTGTCGCCGAATGCTAATTGTACTGCAGAATAACCATCAGTTTCCTGCGTCTTGATTTGAGTTACGGTATTCGGAGCAACTTCAACGATGGTACAAGCGGTTTGCTTTCCATCAGCGGCGAAGATGCTGGTCATGCCGATTTTTTTTCCAATAATTCCTTTCATCGTTTTGCGGTTTATGCCCCGCTCGGTTATGAGGACATCCCACCGATGAAGCGGGATTCAATCCTAGTTTGCTACCGACCTTTTCCTTTGTTTTCCTGTTTAAGGCAGGAAGGGGAAGTACCGGTAGTAAACAAACCTCGAAGGGCCTGTTTATATGTTACCCACCAGCTTCATTCTAAAGCTGATGATTTATTTTTTCTAATCAGAGCTGCTTTCCCGGCTTAAGCGGTTGGCAGATAATATATTTAGTAAGAACTAATGCTGTCTGCTTTCAGACAGCGGCTTGATTTATCAAGCTTTAATTTCAACCTCAACACCAGATGGCAAATCTAATTTGCTCAACGCATCTACGGTTCTTGAAGAAGAAGTGTAGATATCCATCAGACGCTTGTGCGTAGCTAACTGGAACTGCTCACGGCTCTTCTTATTAACGTGTGGTGAACGCAATACAGTGAAAATTTTCTTGTGTGTAGGCAAAGGAATTGGACCTGTTACTACTGCACCTGTACTACGTACTGTCTTAACGATCTTCTCTGCAGATTTATCTACAAGATTGTGATCGTATGATTGTAATTTGATTCTGATTCGCTGAGACATAGTCAAAAACCAATTTTTACGTTGGGGTTGCAAAGGTAAGGAGCTGTAATTGAACAGACTAAGTTTTTTATGTTTTTTTTCGCCTTTTTTGTGGATTTATTTTTATTTTTTCGCAAAAAGCCTGGTTTTCCACAAAATTAACATTAATATTAAATAAAATAAACATTTGTTTGTTGCAATTCCGGGCGCTTCCGAGTGGTTCAGCATCTTTCCGGAAGGATTCTGAAAGCTACAGGACAACTTCAATCGTCCTACCCTACTCCTTGAATTACCACCCAATATAGATGGACCAAACTTTCAAAAAAAGCGCCCCGATAAATCGGGGCGCATATGTAAAATCAAGTTTAATTAGTCAGGATGAAATTATTCATCGTTCTTAACCTTACCCTTGTTCTTTGCCATTACTTCTTCAGCAACGTTATTAGGTGCTGGATTGTAATGAGAGAACTCCATGGTAGAAGTTGCACGACCAGAGCTCAAAGAACGCAATTGGGTTACATAACCAAACATTTCGCTCAATGGAACTTTCGCCTTGATAACCTGAAGGTTGGCACGGCTGTCCATACCTTCCAGCATACCACGACGACGGTTCAAGTCACCGGTAACATCACCCATGTACTGATCAGGAGTTAATACTTCCACTTTCATGATAGGCTCTAACAAAGTAGGCTTAGCCTTACGTCCCGCTTCACGGAAACCAGACTTCGCACACAATTCAAAGCTCATTGCATCAGAATCCACATCGTGGTAGCTACCATCGAATACACGGATCTTCATATTGTTTACAGGGTAACCTGCTAAAACACCAGTGGTCATTGAAGTTTCAAAACCTTTAATGATAGCCGGAACAAATTCCTTAGGGATAGATCCACCAAACAAATCGTTCACAAACTGGAAGCTCTTTCCTTCGTTAGCTGCTAACCATTCTTCATCAGCTGGTCCAATTTCAAACTGAATATCAGCGAACTTACCACGACCTCCGGACTGCTTCTTCAACACTTCTCTGTGTTGAACAGTTGTACCGAAAGATTCTTTGTAAGCAACCTGAGGTGCACCCTGGTTCACTTCTACTTTAAACTCACGACGCATACGGTCGATGATAATTTCAAGGTGCAATTCACCCATACCACGAAGGATGGTCTGACCAGTGTCTTCATCTGTATTTACACGTAAGGTAGGATCTTCTTCTACTAATTTCGCAATAGCCATACCCATTTTGTCTACGTCAGCCTGGGTTTTAGGTTCTACTGCAATGGCAATTACCGGCTCAGGAATAAACATGTTTTCCAAAGTAATCGGATGGTTTTCATCGCAAAGGGTATCACCGGTTTTAATTTCCTTGAAACCTACTGCTGCACCAATATCACCTGCTTCAATAAAGTCAATTGGATTTTGCTTATTAGCAAACATTTTCATGATACGGCTGATACGCTCTTTCTTTCCGCTTCTTACGTTTAATACATAAGAACCTGCATCCAGGTGACCAGAGTAGCAACGGAAGAAAGCCAGACGACCTACGAAAGGATCGGTCATGATTTTGAATGCCAATGCAGCAAATGGTTCTTTAGCACTTGGCTTTCTGGTAATAGTCGCTCCAGTATCAGGATCGGTACCTACTGTATCTTCAATATCAACAGGAGAAGGCAGGTAACGACAAACCGCATCCAATGCAGTTTGTACCCCTTTGTTCTTGAATGAAGATCCGCACATCATAGGTACGATGCTTAAATCGATACAAGCTTTACGGATAGCTTCGTGAACTTCTGCTTCAGAAATTGAATCAGGATTATCGAAGAATTTCTCCATTAGGTTATCGTCGTATTCAGCAACTGCTTCAATCAAGTTCTGTCTCCAATGCATCACATCTTCCATCATATCAGCAGGAACCTCAATCTCGTCGAAAGTCATACCTTCTGTTTCAGCGTGCCATACAATACCTTTCATTTTGATAAGGTCAACTACGCCTTTAAAATTATCTTCTGCACCAATTGGTAACTGCAAAGGAACTGCTTTTGCACCCAGCATTTCCTTCACCTGGTTAACCACGTTCAGGAAGTCTGCACCAGCACGGTCCATTTTGTTTACGAAACCAATACGGGGAACTTTATAACGATTCGCTTGACGCCAAACGGTTTCAGACTGAGGCTCTACACCATCCACTGCAGAGAACAATGCAATCAAACCATCCAGTACACGCATTGAACGTTCAACCTCTACGGTAAAGTCCACGTGTCCGGGAGTATCGATGATGTTGAAATAATAAGACTTGGTTTCAGGAGTAGCTTTTCCCAATACGGTAGGGAAATTCCACTGACAGCTTACCGCTGCAGAAGTAATGGTAATACCTCTTTCCTTTTCCTGCTCCATCCAGTCGGTAGTAGCACCACCATCGTGTACTTCACCAATCTTGTGGATCATACCAGTGTAGCGTAAGATACGCTCGGTGGTAGTGGTTTTACCGGCATCAATGTGAGCGGCAATACCAAAGTTTCGTTGAAATTTCAAATCAGCCATATAGTATTCTTATTTTTTTAGAGGCCGCAAAGGTACAGATAATCCCGAACCAACAAAGGGTTCAGCCCCATTTATTTGTTTTGGGGATAAAATATTGATTAAATATGATATCAATTCCTGTGCGGCAGGTGTTTAAAACAAAAAAGCCCCGAGAGTTTCGGGGCCTTGTGAAATTTTATATGCTTACACTTTAAAGTGTGAGAATGCCTTGTTGGCTTCAGCCATACGGTGTGTATCTTCTTTCTTTTTGAAAGCAGCACCTTCACCTTTTGCAGCAGCCATGATTTCATTGGATAGCTTATCTGCCATGGTGCGACCGTTTCTTTCGCGGCTGTAGCGGATTAACCACTTCATGCTTAAAGAAACTTTACGGTCAGGTCGAACTTCAGAAGGAATCTGGAAAGTAGCACCACCAATTCTGCGACTTCTTACTTCAACAGCAGGAGTTACATTGGCAATGGCTTTTTTCCATACTTCGTATCCGTCTTCACCGGTAACTTTTGTTATTTTATCAACTGCATCATAGAAAATATTGATGGCAGTACTTTTTTTACCATCCCACATCAAATTGTTAATGAAACGGGTAACCATTTTGTCGTTGAAGCGACCGTCTGGTGCTAAGGGTAATTTTTTGGCTTGTGCTTTACGCATTGTTTAATTTTTAAAAGGGACTGAAGGTCTTCAAGTATTAAAACTTTACTCAGTCACTATAGTGAATAAAACTATTTCTTAGCTTTTTCTTTCTTGGTACCGTATTTAGAACGGCTCTGCTTACGGTCTTTTACACCAGCAGTATCCAAACTACCACGTACAATGTGGTAACGTACACCCGGTAAGTCTTTAACACGACCACCGCGGATAAGTACAATAGAGTGCTCCTGTAGGTTGTGGCCTTCACCCGGAATATAGGCGATAACCTCAACTTTATTGGTCAAACGCACTTTCGCTACTTTACGCAAAGCAGAGTTTGGTTTTTTAGGAGTAGTAGTATATACACGAGTACATACACCACGACGCTGAGGACAAGCATCCAAAGCTCTAGACTTACTCTTAGCCCTGATAATTTCGCGGCCTTTTCTAACTAATTGTTGTATTGTAGGCATTATAAACCATTTAAAATTTCGGACGGCAAAGGTAATGGCTCTGAATGAGAATCCAAAATGTTTTCCAAAAAAAAGTATTTCTACGGGCAAAAAAAAGGGATTTAGCCCAATTTTCATCCCCCTGTTGTTTGTAAAATAAATAAAACCTTGCTTTACACTGTAGCCCCGCAAAGCCCCCAGCCCAAGTTATGAGGCATCATTCACTGGCATTGCTCCTGTTACTACAGGCAGCATATAACCCATTACATGCGCAAACCGGAAACAGCCTGGTTTATTCCCAGGCCAATGTTATTTACCAGCAAAATTTTAATGGGTTGCCGACCAGCGGTAGCTTTATTTTATCCGGAAAAGGCCCTCACCCGTTTCAGAATGCGCCTTTTGCCATTTCCGCAATGGCGGGATGGGAAATAATGCAACGGTCGGGCAGCAGCGCTAATGCGGTCTTTTCAATAGGCACCGGCAGTTCAACTGCTGCAGGTATATACAGCGTGGGTAACACGGGCAGTGACCGCGCATTAGGAACCCTTTCTGCCGGCACAGGCGTTTATTCCATTGGGTTGATTATAACCAACCAAACTGGTAAGACTCTCCATAAAATCAATGGATCTTTTACTGCGGAACAATGGCGCAAAGGAGGGTCAGGAAATGCCAATATTTGGAAAGGTAAAATAGGCACAGGTGCATTCAACGGAATTAATGGCAGCTTACTGAATGCTGCCCCCGCCCTCAATTTTACTTCTGTACAAAGCAGTACAGGTGCAGGAAGCCTCAATGGAAACAATCCGGAAAATCAATCCATCATTCAATTTAATATAAGTGGATTAACATGGAAAAACGGAGAACAGCTTTTACTTGTCTGGGAGGATTCAGATGAAGGAGGCAGTGATGATTTAATGGCCATTGACGATTTTAGCTTTAAGGCAGACACAGACAGTTCGGAAAACGAACAAGTGCATATAGACAGTCTTCATTCCATCACAGCGGGAATATCCAATGCAGATACCATTCAATATGCATTTAAACCCAGCGGAGATATAACAGGACTGAGCACGCAAAATTTTGTATTGCATACCCAGGGGTTGGGAAATGCTGCCATTGCAGAAGTAACCGGATCAGGAACGGATTATCGTATAAAGATTTTTACCGGGAACGGAGAAGGTAAAATAGTATTGGGAATCAACAATAATGACAACCTGATTCCGGGACTATCCGGACTACCCTTTTTTAGCATCGATACGCAATTGATTGATAAAATAAAACCTATACAGCTTAACCTGATTCCACTAGGAGATTCAATATTTAAAAAAGGAGATACACTTACGCTTCAACTAGGTTTTAATGAATCCGTTCATCTCGATTCATTATCGCCCTTACAGGCCATACCCATACAAATCAGCAACCGGATTAAACTGGCATCATACTGGAAAGGGAATCATTCCAATAATTTGTTCTTTAGGTATATCATAGAATCCAATGACAAAGACCTGGATGGTATTGAATTAGCCAGTACTTACAATTCAACTCAGATTATCATAAAGGACCTTGCGGAAAATAAAACTGACCTGTCTGTAAGCTCAAACCCCTTGGCGCATATTCGCATCAATGGAACACCCATTCAATATCAGCAAAACAAAGACAGTACCCTACAGCAGTGCAATACAAGAGACAGTATAGACATTGCTCCTTTACTGGCAATAGATAGTACTGCTAACGGAGAAATTTTAACCTGGAAAATAACCGAGGGGTCTGTCAGATGGGATGGCAACCAATCAACTTTTAGCAAGATTAGTTCAGGAAGTATTATGCAACCTGCATCCATCAAAATGGCAGTTGCTAATGTTTTGGTTACTGACAGTATACTGGTTACTGTTTCAAACGGATTCTCGCATACTTACAAAAAGATTAGGCTGGAATCACGCAGCTGGATGGGATCAGCAGACAGTAACTGGCATAATCCCCTGAACTGGTGCAATACCCTGGTTCCCGATAGTAATGCCTATATTACCATTGGCTCCAATACGCCGCATCAGCCATTTATTTTACAGAAGCATGCAATAAAAAATCTTTGGTTAACTCCCGGGGCAAAACTGAATATTACAGGCACCCTGCAATTGAAGGGTGAATTACAGGGTGACAGCGCCAGCATTGATGCAAACACGGGAAAGATTGAATTGAATGGAAATATGATTCAACAAATCAGAGGACATATTTTTAAAAATAAAACCGTCGGAGACCTGATCATTAATAACAATGCCAGGCTTCTCAGCCCTCTGTACATTAATGAATCGGTACAGTTAAAATCGGGCAATTTTCAAACCAATGATCAATTATATTTTAATGCATCTGCCATTATTAGTCCTGCCGCACAGGGAGCTACTTTAAGCGGAATGGTCTTTATTCCTAACCTCTTTAAAGAAAAGAGCTCAGGAATATATTTGGCAGGACATCCGTTTACCGATTTCTTATCTCTGCAGCAGTGGATCAGCCCACCAAATATTCACTGGAATAATACAGTATTAAACACAGACAGTTTCTCTATAGAATCGGGCTGGCAAACCCTTGCACAGGGTAATGAAAACAAGTGGAAGCCTCAACAGGGAATTCGCTGGAATATTGGCCTCAATGAAGATAAGACCAGCTGGGCCAACTACTTCAGCGGCAATATTCTTATTGGCAATTTAACAAGAAATCTATCGGCTTCCGGAAATGGATTTCAGCTGGTAAGCAACCCTTATCTCAGCCCAATTAATTCATCTTTAATTGTAAAAGGCAGTTCCATCCAAAACTATAAATATGTTTGGGATAGTCAACTTGGAAACGGAGGTGGATATACTGCCATTCCATTTGACCAAAAGCATATTTTAAATCCTTTTGAAGCAATTATTTTACAGACAGACAGTACTTCCGGAAATGAATTGCTTTTCAGTGAAGCATCAAAATCAAATGAGTGGAACAATGGAACTGTAGAGGAATTTAAAGAACAGAATGGCTATTTTACCAATATCCAGCTTCACTATAATCAGCAACTGCAAGACAGATTAATTATTCGTGATCAGGCAAATGCCAAAAATGGCAAGGACCTATTTGATGCAGGTAAATTATTGAACCCCGGTTTGAATATATTTAGTTATTCCTCCGACAATAAAAAACTGGCTGTTGATAGCCGTGTGTTTAGTGAACAAACCAGAATACCCATTGAATTGTCCAATTTATTAAACGGAACCTATCAGTTAAAAATAGCCGATGCTTTCATGCCAGCTTCCCTGAAATTGGTTTTGTACGACACCTACTCCAATCAACAATTAGAATTAATAAAAGATAGCAGCATCCGTTTTGATATAAATTCAGACAGTGCCAGCAGAAGCAATCAACGATTCTTTATTGCCAAACAGGCACCAAAAGCAACCATACAGCTTGCCAATCAACTAACGGTTAAAATCTATCCCAATCCTGCAAGGAATGAAATGAATATTATCATCAATGCAGCTGTACCGGGCAATAGTGTTTTACGCATATTCAATATGGAAGGCACTCTCCTCAAAACAGTTTCAGCAGGAACAATTCAACAGGGTTTTATCCGCATTCCAATCGGCAACCTGTTACAAGGTCAATATTTGCTGCAGGTAACCAGCGGAAATCATCAGCAAAATATTCCGTTCTTTAAACAATAAGAACCATAGATTCCTAAAATAATCTGCGTATTACTATGATAAATATGTGCAAAATCTAAGGATAAGAAAAAGCCCCGGGAAAACCCAGGGCTTTTTTGTTTTTATTCCTCATGAAACTGTTTATACGGGTAACATCCATCCGTATTTATCTTCGGTTTTACCCTGACGGATTTCGTTTAATCTTTGCTTTAAAGCCGGAGCAACCGTCCATTTTTCGGTATCAAAGAACATGGATTCATCCTTATAGCGCAGCTCTTTTATCAGAGAAATAGTGGCAGCAGTTCCTGCACCAAAGACTTCTCTTAGTTGACCTGCCTTATAGGCTTCCATCAATTCATCAATAGAGATTTTTCTTTCAACTACTTCCAGTCCCATTTCTTCCAGTATGGTAAGTGAGCTCATTCTGGTAATACCTGCCAGAATAGTACCTTCTTCCAGAGATGGAGTAACTGCCTGATTACCGATAATGAAAAACACATTCATCATACCAACTTCCTGCAAATACTTATGTTCAAAAGCGTCTGTCCATAAAACCTGATCGTATCCCATTTCCTTGGCCAGATTCGTCGGGAACATGCTGGAACCATAGTTGCCTGCATTTTTAGAGTACCCAACTCCCCCGGTTACCGCACGGGTGTATTTTTCTTCCACAAAAATCCGCATAGGTGTACTGAAATAAGGACCAGTCGGGCTTAAAATAATCATGAACTTGTAAGTATCAGAAGGTTTTACACCCAATACTGCATCAGTTGCAAACATAAAGGGTCTGATATACAGGGAGTGATCCGGCATGGATGGAATCCAGTTGCGGTCTAACTTAACCAGGGCTTTCATACCATCTATAAAAATTTCTTCCGGAACAGTTGGCATCTGCATTCTGGTCGCAGAAATATTGAAACGCTTAAAGTTTTCATAAGGTCTGAAAATGGCGGCTTCCCCATCCTCGTTCTTATAAGCTTTAATCCCTTCAAAAATAGACTGACCATAATGTATAGCAGCCAATGACGGGTCCATAGACAATGCTTCGTAGGGTCTTATTTCAACATTCTTCCATACTCCGTTACTGTAGTCAGCTACCAGCATATGATCGGTAAACACTCTGCCAAAAGGAATATTTTCCAAACTAATCGTATCTAACTTAGACTTTTCGGCTCTCTTAATGTTTATATCCAGTACTGCGTTCATAGTTTTATATTTGGCGCAAAGAAACAAAAAAAATAAAAAACTAACAACTGTTAATATTTAAACGGAGTAACCATGGCTGAACAACTACCCGATTTTGTGCTGGCACAACTTTACCCGACAAGCCTGGTGATTGTTGAAACTGAAATAGCAAAACCAAAGCCAGGACTGGATCAGGCGGTTACAAAACAAATGAATCAATCCGTTTCAGCAGAATTGAAGCAGGAGGAAATTAAAACAACCGGTGATAGTGATAAGATCCCCAATCTTGCAACAACTTTAACAGATGAACCTTTACTGCCAAAACAACAATTGCCTTTAATAGAAAGACCGGATAACTGGTTCCTGGGTAAAAATGCAAAAAGAATTACCATACTGGTAAATGAACCCGATGCTGTTTTTCTAAATGATGCCAATCTGGATTTTCTTACCAAAATACTGGGTGCCTGCAAATTGAATATGGGTGATGTTTCCGTTATCAACACGGCAAGATATCTTGCTTTGTTCCCGGAAATTAAAAAGGAACTCTCACCATCCATATATATTTTGTTTGGGGTTAAAACCAGTGATATTCAGCTTCCTTTTATTATACCCGACTATCAGATTCAACCTTACGATCAGAGTAAGTTTCTGGCAGCACCAGCGTTTATTCAATTTACAGGTGATAGTGCAGAAGCCAAATTAGAGAAAACCAAACTTTGGGTAAGCTTAAAAACCCTATTCAATATATAATTGATTATGCCAACCGAAATTATTTTCGCAACCAACAATGCCAATAAGGTAAAAGAAATCAAGGCTGTTACCGGCAACCTATTGAATATATTGTCTTTGGAAGACGCCGGAATACTGATTGATATCCCAGAACCGCACGACACACTTGAAGCAAATGCCAGCGAAAAATCCAAAGTCATTCATCAATTAACAGGAAAAAACTGTTTTAGTGAAGATACCGGATTAGAAGTGGAAGCCCTCAATGGCGCACCTGGTGTTAAAAGTGCCAGATATGCAGGAGACAACAGAAACTTTCAGTTAAATATTGATTTGCTATTAAACAATCTGGAAGACCATTCCAATAAAAAAGCACAATTCAGAACAGTTATTTCCTTAATCTGGAATAACCAGGAACATTTATTCGAGGGAATCTGTAAAGGCAAGATTACACATCAGGCAAAAGGCATATCAGGATTTGGTTACGACCCGGTTTTCATTCCGGATGGGGCTGATAAAACATTTGCAGAAATGAGTATGGAAGAAAAAAATCTATATAGCCATAGAAAGAAAGCCATGCAGCAATTGCTTGATTTTTTCCATAAAAATGGAATTGCATAATCTATTAGAATACTACGCAAATATTATTGTGTATGAATCGTATCAAAATAAATTTACCGGAACATTTCCCTTTCTCCACCAGGCTTCAGATTAGAGTAACAGACTTAAACTACGGAGGACACGTTGGGAATGATACTGTCTTATCCATCTTGCAGGAAGCCAGACAACAATTCCTTCAATCCCGCGGCTATTCAGAATTACAGGTTGCGGAATTTGGTTTGATTATGGCTGATGCAATGGTGGAATACAAAAAAGAAATGAACCACCTCGATCAAATTAAAATTGACATTGCAGCAATAGATTTTGATAAAATGGGATTCGATCTGTATTACAGAGTTGTTATTGAAAGAAACGGCGAAGAAATTTTAGCCGTAAGAGCCAAAACAGGCATGATGCTTTTTGACTATACTACCCGCAAGAAAGCTTCCATGACCGATACCATTATAGCTGCTTTACAATAAGCTGATTTCTTCAGTAATCCGGTTGCAATTAACTATTCCAGATCCGCCAGCTTTCCTCTGCCTGCAACACCAGCATTTTATATCCGTTCTGCACTGTTGCCCCCTGTTGCAAACCCAATTCCATAAAGCGGGTTGTTTCGGGATTATAAATTAAATCGAACAGGTGATGATCAGGACCCAGTGATTCATAAGGTATATCGGGCGATGCAGCTATATCCGGGTATTGCCCAACCGGACTGGTATTGATAATTAAAGTATGCTTTTTTAAAACTGCCGCATCAACCTGATTGTACTGAATGGTTTTATCAGCTTCTTTTCTGGAAACAAACAAATAAGGAATCTTAATCTTTCTCAGTACATAGGCAACCGCCGCAGCTGCACCTCCTGTACCCAGTATCAATGCATGAGAATGGGAAGGTCTTAAGAAAGGTTGCAAGGATTGTTCAAAACCAATAATATCTGTATTATATCCAAACAACTTACCGTCTTTAATCTGTACACAATTGCAGGCTCCCATTTCTCTTACTGCATCATTCATCTCACCTAAAAAAGGAATGATTTGCTTTTTGTAGGGAATAGTTACATTGAACCCTTTTAAGAAAGGATGCTCATTTAACAACTGAGGAAACTGTTCTATAGAAGGTATTGCAAAATTCTGATACGCATGAGATTCAGTCAATCGCATTTCTTTAAACTTCTCCGTAAAATATCGTTGCGAAAAAGAATGAGTTAAAGGATATCCCAATAAACCATAGAGATGCATACTAGGCCTTGTCTAAATAAAGGTGAAAAGTATCTCCTCTTAGTCCTATACGCATGGCTTCCAATGGTAAAACCTCATTGGGGGCAATATTCCCGAGGTTTACATTGCATCCAATCAATTCAAGAAAATACAATTGCTGTGCCTTTTGAGGTGCTTCCCAGATTATTTTATCCGCGGGAATCTGTGTTAGAATTTCCTGAACCAGCCCTTCCCTTACTTCTCCACTACCTCTGTATATACCAACATTTCCTGCTTCCCTTGCTTCAGCAATTACATAGGAGGAACCTGCTTCCAATTCAGCACGCATCAATTCTATCCATTTATACGGAGGAATAATATGAGCTGCGTCTTTACTACCCACTTCACTCAACACAGTGGCATATTGGGTCAGCTTTTCTATATAACCGCATTTTTCAGCATGTGGTATAGTGATAGAACCATCCGACACTTCAATATAACTTACACCATATTCCTTGCATACTTCCACATAATCATCAAACTGATTTCTTATTAAGAATGCTTCAAATAAAGTACCTCCAAAATAAACAGGCATATTGGCTTCGCGGTAAACAGCTAATTTTTCCTTCAGGTTCGGCGTTACAAAAGAGGTTCCAAATCCAAGCTTTACAATGTCTACATGAGGGCCAGCTACACTTAAAAAGTCTTTCACCTGATTAATGCTTAACCCCTTATCCATTACCATGGTTAAGCCTGAAGTTCTGGGTTGTTGGGTACGTTCCGGAATTTGTGTAAGTCTGTAGTTCATTCGGAGATCATTGTTGAACAACAAAAATACATATTTATATTTTCTTTCCTTTCTTGTACCTAGCTACAATGTCAACAATCTGGTTATTTTGTAAAACAGAAGCATTCAGTTCTAATAATTTCTTGAGCAGTTTGGGAGATTTCTCCATTCCCGCCTCCAGCTTAAGCAATGCCTCTTTGGTTCTGCCCAGTTCAAGTAATATGGCAGTAGCGTAATAATAAAAAACAGGCTTCTCCCCGGTTGCCATAAATGCTGCCATACACTGCTCATAAGCTTCTTCAATCATATCGGCATTTATTAAACATCTTAGCAAAGCTTCCCAACCGGCAACAGATTTGCTCTTGTGTTTTACTGCCGTTCCAAAATAAATAATGGCATCCTTGAATTTGCCAAGATTCATCATGCATTCACCCATCGCCAGATTATATTCCGGAAGGGTACGGTTCATACGCATGGCATTCTCCAACTGCTTTGCTGCCGCCTGCCACTGTTCTTCCAGCATATAAGTTACCGCAATTTTATAATGAAGCTTACTGTCACCTGCGTTCAGGTGTACTGCTTTTTTATAATGAAACCTTGCCTGTGCATATTTTCCCATCCGATGATAGCAATGTCCAATTGCTTCATAAATCACGTCTTCAGGTCTGCTCAGCTCCAATACTTTCTCCAGTACTTCAATGGCTTCCTTGTATTTGCGCAATCGCAGGTAAGCGTCTCCCATATTGCGGTAAGCATAATCAAATTTCTCGTCAATGGCTACTGCATACTGGTAAGCATCAATGGCTTTTTCGTACAGCTTTAATCCCTGAAAGGCAGCAGCCAGGTTAAACCAGGCCAGTTCACTAAAGGGATTTTCATCAATAATAGACTGGTGCAATTTGATACTCTCTTCGTTTCTTCCTGTAAAATCGGTCCAGAAACAAATTTTGTACAATGCTTCTTCGTTATTGGGATCTTCTTCCAAAATCAGTTGCAAACAATCAAATACCTTGTCGAATTCCTCATAATCGTCGTACACATCGGCCAGTTCAAACAATAAATCCAGTCTTTCTTCCCCTTCAAATAATTGCAGCGCAGACTCCAGTAACTCGGCTGCCTTTGCTGGTTGATCCAGTGCCAGATAAGCATCTGTTTTCAGAATAAATAAATTCAGGTCAGAACTATCGAAAAGCTCTGCAGTTTCCAGTAAACTTAAAGCTTCCTTGTATTTTCGGGTAGCCAGTAACAAATCGGCCTTCTTGATCATCAGACTGGCTGAGTAGGGAAACTGTTCCAGCCCCAGATCTGCCGCTTCCATCGCTTCCGGTAAATCATCCTTTTCATCATAAAAATCTATGATTCGCTCAAAAGCCTCTTCTTCTAAATATGGATGACTTCTACCATGTTTAAGATGTTGATATTGAATGATCAACTCTTTCAATGCTTCCCTGTCTTCTCGATACGGATTGTTGCTCATGGGTGAAGGTTTACCTAATTTAGACAATAATTTGTACTTTTTTTGTAAAAACCAAACTTTTTAACCCTTATTAACGTTTGTTAATAAAAATAATTCGTTAAAATATTTAGGATATATCCTACCTTTGCCATATGTTAATGCAAACCAAATCCGTTACAAAAGTCACCATGATGCTCGCAATCTGCCTGCACCTGGTTATTGTTGCGGTTGCATTTACAGGAATAGTTGACGAAAAAGCCAAAAACAGTAAGTTTACTTTAAACAGCCTGAACAGGTACTCTAAAAAAGGACTCTCCTTGTCTGCCATCAAGTCTAATCTGAACTACAAAGGCTTAACCCTATCTAATAACAGCAGCAGTTTAATGAACACAAATACCGAACTGAATAGTCTGTTGCAATACAATAACGGGAACACTTCTTATATCTATCCTTATAAGATTAAAGTGAAAGTTCCCAAATTCAAAGTTCCGGAAAACCGCAATTAGACTTTACTAATTTAGCCTAACTCGATTTGTTTATTGATTCAGTAACCGATAACCAGTAGTCGGGATATCAAATTTTCCACCAGGTACAGGATTCAGGTTTATTTTGGTAGCCGTATAAATAATTTTCTGGGTGTACCCGTCCCTTGCTTCATACTCCAGTACAAAACCTGGAATATCCTTAAACTGAAATTCAAATTCTTTTACCGAAGGCACAATATTGGAAGCATAGAATACAGAAAAAGTACTTCCGTCTTTTAATTGTATAATGGCTTTTTTACAATCGTATCCCAAAATTGCTTTTCTTTCATCTGTAAACTGAATGGTTAAATCGGAGAATTTATCATTCTGTTTGGCCCACTGTGCTGCATTCATTTTGGTAAGAAACTTATTTGCACCAATCTCTCTTAGGATGGCAGCATCACCCGAAGCTTTGTTGAATATTAAAGACTGTGAGAAGGAAGGGCTAATTAAATCGGAACGACTGTGATTTCCTTTAATGTAAACAGTTTTAACGCTCTGTTTTAATAAGGACAAAGCATCCTTATCTAATGCCTCTTCATTATTTATAGTGATGGCATACGTTACGGTACACTCAGCCACTACTCTTGTTTGCGCAAATGCGCTACTTATTGCACCGCTAAATAAAAGGATTAATAAGTAGCGCATACGCTTATTTTTTATTGGTCTTGTTTTTTAATTCCTGCACTTTCTTCTGGCTCTCTACCATTTGCTCATAGCGTTCCTGCCATTTGCTTTTGGTTTTGGGTGCTTTTCTCTTGGCTTCAATCTTTGCCAGAATTTTATCGTGATCTATAATGTAATTCTGTATTACAAATTGTAATAGCAGAGTGATAACGTTTGATACGGTATAATACCAGGTTAACGCCGAAGGAAGACTGTTAAAAATAAACAGCAACATGAATGGAAAAATATAAGGCATGTACTTCAATGCAGGATTATCCTGTGTTGGTGTCATGCTCATATTATAAATAGAAATTAAAAAGCTCGTTAACACAGCTGTAATGGTAAATAAACTTACGTGATTACCAAAAGCAGGAATACTAAAAGGAAGAGATGCTATGGAATCATAACTGGATAAATCTGCACTCCACAGGAATGACTGACCTCTCAATGCAATTTCAGAATTAAAGAAACTGTACAAGGCAAAGAAGATAGGAATCTGGAGCAATGCAGGAATACAACCACCCAATGGATTCACACCTGCTTCTCTGAACAGTTTCATTTGCTCCATTGCAAAACCTTGCTGGTCATCTCCCATTTTCTTTTTCAGCACATCCAGTTCCGGACGCAGTGCTTTCATTTTTGCACCACTCAAATAACTGCTATAGGTTAATGGTGCTGTTACCAAACGGATAAACAAGGTTAAAAGAAAAATTACCCAGCCATAATTCTTTACAAACGATGCAAAGAAATCGAATACAGGCATGATAATGTATTTGTTGATTGGTCTTACAAAAGAATACATGTCACGACCCAGGTTGATAATCTTATCCATTTCCGGTGCCTGTTTGGCAAGAATTTCATATTCATTGGGTCCTATATAATAACGGAATGGAATTTCTACAGAAGCAGCTGACGGCACTTTAACCTGCAGTGAACTGGTTGTATTGGCCAGACTTCTGGTTGAATCCGTTGCACGGGCCCACTTGATACTTCCAGAATTGAAGGAATTATCTGCAATTAAAGTACTATTGAAAAACTGCTGAACAACGGAAACCCACTGAGCAGGCTTTTCAAATGTATGGTCGGTATTAGATGAGATATAATCAAACTCATTGTCCTCAGAAAAACAGATATTAGAAACCTGACGCTCGTACTGAGAGGTCTTCTCCATTTGTTCGGTTGCAACGGTCCAGTTTAGATTCAGTTGCTGATTGGTCAGCAATTGTGCTGCCCCGTTCATGCCCAGCTTCCAGCCAATATTATAACTATTGGGTGCAAGGGTAAATGTATGAACAACAGACTGTCCGTTAACAGAAGCCAGCTTGAACTGCAGGGTTTGTGATCCATCCGCATTTTTTACAATTTCACCCGGAGTGAAATACAAATTCTCAATTCCTGCAGATTGTGCAGGGGCTGTATTAATTGCATAAGCGAGGGTACTGTTATTCAATAATACCACAGGCTGATCCTGAGCATCCTTGTATTGTTTTAGCACAACAGACTTGATTTGTGCTCCCTTATTGGTAAGGTTAACTTTAACCAATTCATTCTCAAGCGTAACTACTGTTTCCTGACCAATGGCTGCATCTGTAAAACTTCCTGCACTGGCTACTCTAACGGCAGAATCTCTTTTCAGGGAATCCGTCTTGATTGCCACAGTATCCAACAACTTCATACGGGCAGCTGCTACTTTTGCCAAAGAATCTTCTTCCTTCTTTTTCATTTCAATAATGGCATTCTGCTGCTGGCTGGTATACCAGAAATACAAAAACATCAGAATACCCAGCAACACAAACCCAATGACCGTATTTTTATCCGTCTTCATACAAACTTTTATTGAGCGGCAAAGGTAACGTTTGCCTAACAAAAAATGTCTTTTCTTTGTATTCTCAACCAGCCAACCACCACCAACCACAAAAACCTGTGCCTGCCATAACCTTAATTATAAGTTATGCAGGAAAATTACACCCCGAACAATCGGGAAAAAATGCTGTGGTGGCTTAGTACCGCCGAAACCGAACTGGTAAAAAATGCAGTCGTAGACCGCAACAGACATGCCATTATAGGTATGCTCATGTTGGGTACCTGGTGTTTTGCAACACTGGCCTGGACCTATTTTTTCAGTACAGTTATACCCGAACTATGGAAAGCCGCACTGCTGGGCATATTCATGGGTGGTATCATTTTAAGTATTGACAGGGCATTGATTAAAGGGATTGGAATAATTACCAGAAAAATATGGGTGACGCTGGCTTTCAGAGGAATACTGGCTATTACCATAGGTTTATTTATGGCTCAGCCTGCCCTATTGTTTTTATTTCAGAAAGAAGTTAAGTTGCAGGCATCCCTTGACAATGAGGAAAGAATTAATATTAAGCAACAAGCCATTGAAAAAAGGCTTAAAGCCGAAAAGGAAAGACTCAATAAAGAAAAGCAGGCAATAAGCGCATCTTTAAATATATTATACCGGGAAATGGTGGCAACCCAAAATGCATTTATCCAGGAAACAGATGGCACGGGTGGATCAGGAAAGCTGGGTCTGAAAACCATAGCGCTGGCCAAAAAAGAGAGAGCCGATAAGGCAGAAAAAGGATACCAGGAAGCGCTTGCGAATCTCTCACCCTTGCAACAACAGATAGATAGCAGTTTGCAGAGAATTGAACAAAATACCCAAATGGAACTGGCGCGTTTTAAAGGATTATTAAATAACGGTTTTATCACTCAAATTGAAGCACTCAATCACCTGATAAAAAATAACGATGCAGTTGCCTACCGCTATTATTTACTGGTGACCTTACTATTGTTGATAGAACTTATGCCTGTAATTGCAAAACTTCTGTTGCCAACGGGTACTTACCAGGTACATGCCAAAAAGAAAGAAGAGCAGGAAATTGCCGCAATACAATCAACTTAATCGTATCGCATTAAATTGTAATTGCCAATATTGCTGATAGCCATTGCATCTACCACCCGGATTACTTGTTTATAGTCAACTTCTTTGGCAACCGCTATGCAGAATGGCTCCCTATTAATAATGGATGCGTTTTTCTGAATAAAGCTGTGAAGGGAATCGTAGGGTACGGATATTTCGGATGAATATAAATTAATAATAACCCTTTCGTTCAATAATATGGCACCATGCATTAAATCTTCATCACCTGCCAAAGGCTGGCTTTCTACAGGTGAAAGAACGGGTATAAAGCTTAAGCTGGAAGTTGCTTCCAAATTACCCTTCATCTGGAAAACGACGGAGGGAAACAGTAAAATAAAAATAATCAGTGATTTTTTCATTTTTCAGGATGTATTGGAAATTCAACTGTAGCAAGTTCCTACATTGATGTTTCCCAAAATGAAAAACTTCACCAATCCCCCTGTTTATTTCATGAAACAGGCATTTTATTTCATTAAAAGACTAAATAACGGCGTCTTTTTTGTTGCCTGTGTTCAGTGAACTTCTTTGTTCGTTGTATTTTTTGGCTGCATCAATAAATCCTACAAATAAAGGTGCTGGTCTTTCAACCGTACTCTTCAACTCAGGGTGATACTGAACCCCAATAAAGAAAGGATGATTGGGCAGTTCAATAATTTCAACTAGTCCCGTTGCAGGGTTCTTGCCGCTTGTTCTCATTCCTGCTTCCTGGTATTGGGTCAGGTAAGCATTGTTAAACTCATAACGGTGTCTATGCCTTTCTGTAAACTCTGTAGTGCCGTAAATTTTATGAGCAAGGGACCCTTCTTCCACTACACAGGGATAAGCTCCCAAACGCATGGTTCCTCCCATCATGGTAATTTTCTTCTGCTCTTCCATCATATTAATCACCGGATGTTCAGATTGGGCATCCATTTCAACGGAATGCGCATTTTTCAATCCCAGCACATTTCTTCCAAATTCAATAACGGCCATTTGCATGCCCAAACAAATGCCAAAGAAAGGCAGTCCTTTTTCCCTTGCATATTTTACGGCAATAATTTTTCCTTCAATACCTCTGTTACCGAATCCTGGTGCAACCAGCAATCCATCCAGCCCCATCAGTTTTTCTGCAACGTTTTCGTCCGTTATAAATTCTGAGTGAACATTAACTACCTGTACTTTTACTTCATTTATGGCGCCTGCATGTACAAAACTTTCCAAAATAGATTTATACGCATCCTGCAGCTCAATATACTTTCCAATTAGTCCAATGGTTACCTTACTCTTGGGATATTTTAACTTGTCCAGAAACTCTTTCCAGTTATTCAGATTGGGCTCTGCGAATTGAGTAATATTCAGCTTCTTCAGACAAATCAGATCCAGTTTTTCTCTCAACATATGCAGGGGCACTTCATAAATGGTACTGGCATCCATTGCTTCAATCACTGCTTCCTGCTTTACATTACAGAACAGGGCAATTTTACGTTTGATATCATTGTTCAATGGCTCTTCGGTTCGGCATACAATAATATCAGGATGCACACCCGTTTCGCTCAGCATTTTTACGCTATGCTGCGTTGGCTTGGTTTTAAGCTCCTTTGCTGCTTTTAAATAGGGTATTAAAGTAAGGTGCACCACCATCACATCTTCTTCAGGTAATTCCCACTGTAACTGTCTAACCGCTTCAATAAAAGGTAAACTTTCAATATCCCCAACCGTACCTCCAATCTCTGTTAATACAATATCATACTCATTGTTCTGACCCAATAAAAGCATTCTGTGCTTAATCTCATCTGTAATATGCGGAACAACCTGTACCGTTTTTCCCAAAAACTCACCGGCACGCTCTTTATTAATCACTGTCTGGTAAATTCTACCGGTAGTTACGTTATTCGCCTGAGAGGTAAATATGTTTAAAAATCTTTCATAATGACCAAGATCAAGATCAGTTTCTGCACCGTCCTCTGTTACATAACACTCCCCGTGTTCATAGGGGTTTAAAGTTCCGGGATCCACATTGATATACGGGTCAAACTTCTGAATGGTAACACGAAGCCCTCTGGCCTGTAACAACTTTGCCAACGAGGCGGCTATAATCCCTTTACCTAAACTGCTGGTTACGCCACCAGTTACAAAAATATACTTGGCCATAAAATGACTATTTTACTGCAATAAATGAAATAACAAACTTTGGACCTGGAAAATGAACTGAAATAGTTCGGAGGTCGTACAAAGTTAGCTTTATTAAATGAATAGAAAAAATAGACCAGACAAATTCAACCAATCTGACGAAAAACTGTTAGTGAAAAGTGAACAACTGTTCTAAATTAAAACTATCTGATATGAAACATTTACAATTATTTGCCTTATCGGTTATTGCGCTGATAGCCATTCAGGGATTCCGTTATACGGAAACCAAAAGGCAAATTCGGGCAGCTGAAGACTATCTTGCCTGCTACAGCGATGTACGCGACCAGTTCAGAGATGAAGCTATGACACCTGAATTTGCAGCTATGCACAAAAATCCATTGCCTTTCCACCTAACCAATGCTACCGGCGAAACCATTCGCTTTGAAGCAACAGATGGCAATCAGGCTTCCGGATATTTCATCAAAAGCAAGAAAAAACCAATAACTGGATTTTTGTTATTCAGGAATGGTGGGGATTAAACGACCAGATTAAGCAGGAAGCTGAAAAGCTATCTGCAGAGCTGGGTGATGTAAATGTTCTGGCGCTGGATATGTACGACGGAAAAGTGGCAGCTACTGCAGACAGTGCCATGAAGTTGATGAGAGCCGCTACCACACCCAGACTGGAAGCTATTGTAAAAGGCGCTTTAAACTATGCGGGACCCAAGGCCAAAATTTTCACCATTGGTTGGTGCTTTGGTGGCATGTGGAGTTTACAAAGCAGTATTCTGGCTGGCAAACAAGCTGCCGGAACAGTTATGTATTACGGTCGTCCTGAAAATAATATTGAAAAACTAAAGACTTTACAATCAGAAGTAATTGGATTCTTTGGCAACCAGGACAGAAGCCCTTCTCCGGAAGTAGTAAATGCATTTGAAAAAGACATGGCTGCTGCCGGTAAAAAAATTACCATTCACCGTTATGAAGCAAACCATGGTTTTGCCAATCCGAGCAATCCCTCTTTCAATAAGGAAGCTACGGAAGATGCGCACAAAAAAACCATTGAGTTTTTGAAAGCCAGATTGTAAATCCGGGATAAACAGTTCATGAAAATTGAACCTTATAAAAAACACTGGATTTAAATAAAAAACAAAACCCGACTGAAGAAGCCGGGTTTTGTTTTAATACAATATATTGCTTTTAATACAATGCTTTTGTTCGCAAATAATTCCGCACATAATCCACCACTCCTTCTTCCAGCGAGTAAAATGGTTCATGATAGCCTGCCGATTTTAATTTCTGCATGTCCGCTTCGGTAAAATACTGATACTTGTCTCGGATATCTTCGGGCATATCAATGAACTCAATTTTCGGCTCAAGATCCATTCCGGCAAAAGTAGCTTTCACCAGATCAGCAAAGGTTCTGGCCCGACCGGTACCCAGATTATAAAGACCATTATGAGCAATATCCCAATGCTGATCTGTCATCCGCTGCATCATCCAGGTAATAACGGCTATCACATCTTTTACATAAATAAAATCGCGCAGTTGTTCTCCGTCTTTATATGCCGGGTGATGACTCTTAAAGAGCTTTACAAATCCCGCTGATTCTATCTGATTAAATGAATGCCAGATAACGGAAGCCATTCTGTGTTTATGCCCTTCGTTAGGACCATACACATTAAAAAACTTAAGTCCGGTCCAGCAAGGAGGCGCTTCTGCTTGCAGTAATGCCCATTTATCAAATTCGTTCTTACTAACTCCATATGGATTTAATGGTTCAAGCTTATCAACCAGAGAATGGTCATCCTTGTATCCGTTTTCACCGTTACCATAGGTAGCAGCACTGGATGCATAAATCAGTGGAATATTTTTTACAACGCAATAGTGCCAGATCTGTTTTGAATATTCCAGGTTCAAGGTTTCATGAACCGAATAATCAAATTCAGTGGTATCGGTTCTGGCCCCCAGATGGATTATGATGTCAATCTCAGGTTTATTTTCATTCAGCCAATCAAATAATCCGGTTCTTTCTATAATGGCAAGGAATTTTTTTTGCTCCCAGTTTTTTCGCTTCTCTTCTACCCCAAAATCATCCACCAGATACAACTGTTCATATCCCAAATCATTTAACTGCTGAACCATACAACTGCCAATAAAACCCGCCGCACCGGTTACCAATATGGTTAGCTTCTTACTCATTTTCCCTGTATCATTTTTTCAATTGCAGTATCGTATTTTTCTTTCCAGTTATGGATAGAACCCCAGTTGGCTCCGTTAACAACAACAGCATTATCTGTTACAGCACCCAATGTGGAAACTGGAATCTTATTTTCATTGGCCAATGCAATAAACTCAGTTGCTTTTTCTGCAGACAGCGAAACAACTACACGACCCTGAGCTTCACCAAACCAGTAAGCATCCTGACGAATAGTAACAACCGGATTCACTTCAAATCCCTTGTTGCCCGCGAATCCGCTTTCAAGAAGGGTAATCATCAATCCTCCTTCACTTATATCATGGGCACTTTTCACCATTTTTGTTTTAATACAATTGGCAAGGAATTGCTGCATGGTATACTCATCATCCAGATTAAAGTAAGGTGCCGGGGAATGCGTAATGCCTTTTAGCTTATGCAGGTATTCACTGGATGCAATATCGTTTTGTTGTTCTCCAATTAAAACAATCACATCACCTGCTTCTTTAAAGTGCATGGTCATTTTCTGTTCTACATTATCCAGCACGCCTACCATACCAATGGTGGGTGTTGGATAAACCGGACCATCCGGATTCTGATTATAGAAGCTCACATTGCCACCGGTAACTGGGGTATTGAATTTTTTACAGGCTTCCCCCATTCCGGTTACTGCATGAACAAACTGATAATATACTTCAGGATCATAAGGATTACCAAAGTTCAGACAGTTCGTTACACCAATGGGTTCTCCTCCGCTACAAACAATATTTCTGGCAGCTTCTGCTACCGCAATCATACCTCCTGTTTTAGGATTGGCATAAACGTATTTGCTATTGCAATCTACTGTTACAGCCAATGCTTTTCCTGTACCCTTTGCCAACACAACTGCAGCATCACTAGGATCATTGGTACTGGTGTTGGCTGCACCAACCATGCTGTCGTACTGGGTGTAAACCCAACGCTTACTGGCAATATTCGGAAGGCTGATTAACGCCTCTGCTGTAGATTTAATATCATTGGTATCTGCCACGGCGTTCATATCAAAGGCATTTACTTTAGCAAAGTAAGCAGGCTCTTTGTACTCTCTTGTGTACTGAGGTGCACCTCCGCCCAATACCAGTTCATAAGCCGGTATACTGGCTTCCAATATGCCATTCATATGAAAATTAAGGATGCCGTCATCCGTAACATGTCCGATAGTGCTGGCACTTAAATCCCACTTTTCAAAAACCGCCACCACTTCAGCTTCGCGGCCCTTCTCTACTACCATCAGCATTCTTTCCTGACTTTCGCTTAACAATAATTCCCAGGCTTTCATATTCTGCTGACGGGTTGGCACTTTCTCCAAATCAATATGCATACCCACATTTCCTTTAGCACTCATTTCAGCAGTAGAACAAATAATTCCTGCTGCACCCATATCCTGCATACCAACAACGGCCCCTGTTTCCAATACTTCCAGACAGGCTTCCAATAATTTTTTCTCCTGGAATGGATCACCTACCTGAACGGCAGGAAGTTCCTGCACAGAATCGTGGGTAATATCAGCACTCGCAAAACTAGCTCCTCCAATGCCATCCTTGCCGGTAGCACTACCTACATAAATAACCGGATTTCCTGTTCCCTTTGCCGTGGCACTTACCATTTTATTCGCCTGCATAATACCCACACTCATGGCGTTTACCAGTGGATTGGTATGATAACAATCTTCAAAATAAACTTCACCGCCAACCGTAGGTACTCCAAAACAGTTTCCGTAATGTCCAATCCCTTTTACAACACCAGCCAATAAATGCTGTGTCTTTTTATCTTTCAGATTACCGAAACGCAAACTGTTTAAGGAAGCAATAGGTCTGGCACCCATCGTGAAAATATCACGCTGTATCCCCCCTACACCGGTAGCTGCTCCCTGAAAGGGCTCAATAGCACTTGGGTGGTTGTGGCTCTCAATTTTGAAAACCACGCCAAAACCATTTCCCATATCCATTAATCCGGCATTTTCTTCCCCTGCTGCTACCAACATTCTCCCTCCTTCTCTGGGGAGGGTTTTTAACCACTTTATGGAGTTTTTGTAACTACAGTGTTCACTCCACATTCCACTAAAAGCACAGAGTTCAGTGAAATTGGGGGTACGACCCAATTTTTGTTTAATCAACTCAAATTCTTCTTCGGTAAGCCTTAGTTGCTGGGCGGTTTTAACGGTAATTTCCATAATGCTGCGAAGGTACAAAACGAAGGCTTAGCCTCCGAATGAAGTTTTCCAAATAAAATACATACAAATTAGTTGGTATTTAATACGTTTTATGCCCATTGGCACGTTATTAGCGTATTGATTCTATCTATATACAGTAATTTTATACTAAAATTGAGTGTTATGAACCGCCCTATTCTATCATTTGTCATTGCGTTGTTACTTATTTCAGGCGCCGGACAGGTTCAGGCACAGAATTATACCTATCTGGGCACCTACAATTCCAGTGGAAAACCCAACTATCTGGTAACTCCCAAAGACAGCGTCAGCCCTTTTTTCAGAACCCTGATAGACATTACATTACCAGAATACAGACCTGTACCCGTTTATAATCCCTTATTAATTGCAGAGGAAAGAGTAAAGACAATTGGAACCAATTGCCCTTCTGATATCTGGATTACTTTTATTGACGAGGGAGCATCTTATCTAAACGCTCTGGGATATTATTCTTACCCAAAAGGGAATCCTCCGGCTACGGCTCCTAAAAATCAGGATATCAAAATCATATTTCCCAATGCTTCCAAACAAGGCTTTGGTGGCTCTCTAGTTGCAGGAGACAAAGTATATCTTGGAAACTTCCCGGCCAATACTGAAATTGGATTTGTTTTAATTTCCAACGGCTGGGATGGCAATTCGGTAAAACAAGGTAATTGGAAAGTGTATTCCAATCCTGCTTTTAATCCTGAAAATAACGATTCATTAAAACAACATACAGTTATTGTAAGAGATACCATGACCAACCGTTTGGTTATTGGCTTTGAAGATATTCTAAGAGACAGAAACGATTGCGATCAGGATTTTAATGATTTACTGTTTTATGCAACTGTTACACCCATTCTTTGTACAGAAAAATTAGACTCCATTCCTATTTTCACTGAAGATGGAGGTGTTTCCTTTTCTGGCAACACAGGTGGACTGGAAAGTAAGGGGCTTGGCAATAAAATTGCCAAAAGAACCCTATCCAAATTAAAGCAGGGAATCAACGGACCTGTTGATTATACGCGCATGGAAAAACTGAACCTGGAGACCAATCAGATTCGCAGCATGTCTTTAAACAGAGCCCTTGGTCTTGCTGATATTATGCCAGATAGAATTCCGGAAGGCACTTACACAGCTTATGTAAGTACTCCCACCGATATTCCCGGCATTACCAACGCAGTTGAAGTAAGAGCAATTGATTTTACAGAGAACGACACTTGTAAAGCCGTAGCCTTTGCCACCAAAACACTGGGGGATGTTTACGACCACACCAAACCCATTTGCGATCGTCTTAAAGGTGCTGTATTGCTAAACATGGATCAGTTCAAACTACGTAACCTGGTTTTCACCCGATACGAACTCAAGCAGGAAAATGGCAACATTGAATATTCCATGAGTTTTTCCATCGGTAAAAAAGCCGGCAGAAATAGTTTTTCTTTTCAAAGCAACTGGCTGAATGCTGATTTTGTGGGAGAAGATACCATGTACAATTACCAGGTCTGGGGGGTTGCTCCATATCTGTGTATTGATATGGCATTAAACGTACTTGATAAGCTGGAAGCCATCATGCCTGTTAAAGCCATTGCTACCCCTAACCCTCTTCCTAATACCTATATCCGTTATGGAAACAGAGATGGATTAAAAGTGAATTTACTGGTAGAGAACGAAACCGCTTTTACAAATGCCTATTTTGAAGTAGAAGAAAAATACAATGAACTTTCTCAGATAGAAACCAAGAGAATCATTCCTTTTACCCTTAACCCGAATGGTAAAACCAATGTTTCATTCCCAATGAACGACACACATGAAAGCCTGATTTCCATGTATATCAATGGCAAATTACAGGATGTGGTTTATATGAGTGATGGCAGCTGGGATCTGGATTATGATTCTAGCAAAACAGTGATAGAATCATATACAATTACAAACGATACTGCCAGAAATTTTGCAGATACCTATCCAGTTTTCAGAGACATTCAGTTCAAAGCAAAAACCGACAGCTATGTAAGTGCCTATAAGTTGCTTAGAGGTGCCGCAGCCCAGCAGGATCTGACCAGTTATAAAACCATGAGTTTCAAAGCCAAGGGCGAAGGTGCAACCTTAAAAATAACACTGGTTAAGTATTCCATTAAGAACTTCGCTGAGCAGTTTAGCTATTCAATTCCACTGAATAAAACAATGACAGACTACACTGTTAATTTAGATGAATTCACAGGCATTGACCCATTAGAGAAAATACAAGCCAATGATGTAACTACAGTTGTTTTTGCTTTCGAAAATGCATCTGGATTAACTACAACTATAGATGGAGCAGTTGCCGATATATTCTTTTCCAAAAAATCAAAGGAATATGTAGAAAATATAAAACAGCAAAAGATTCATTTATTCCCCAACCCTGCAACCGGAGGTAAATTCAATGCCACATTCAGATCAGACACTGAGTCGCTGTATACACTTAGAATTTTCAATACTTCCTCAGGTAAAACAATTTACAGTAAAGTAATACAATCCATAAAAGGTGACAATGTAATACCTGTACAACTGACCAGTAAACCGGCAGCCGGAATTTACACAATCAGTATTGAAAAAGCCGGTATGAGATATGGTAGCAACCAGCTAATATTGAACTAAATCAAATATTAAATTCCACTAAAAATTTTACCAAAGCTGCAGGAGAATTCAACTGCAGCTTTTGCATTATATTCTTACGGTGGGTTTCCACAGTATAGATACTTAAATGCAAAGTGTCTGCAATCTGTTGATTGGTATAAGTTTGCTTCAGATATAAAAGAATTTCTTTTTCGCGCTTTGTTAAATTGTATTTGCGCAGAAACAGATCCATTTTTTTGAAAGCATCTTCCTGATTAGGCTCATTCTGCAAATCAAAATGAGTCTTGCCGTCTACCACATCCATAATCGCCTTCATCAGCTCATCTTTGCTGCTGTTTTTCAGTATGTAGCCATCGGCACCCGCCTGTTTTGCCTGAGTAACTACTTTCTCATCGCTATACGCAGACAGCATTAAAACTTTAGACGATCCGAATGATTGCTTTATATATTTAATGGTGTCCAGTCCATTTAAATTGGGCATATTCACATCTAGTAAAATCAAATCGATATTGGGTTGCTGAGTAAGCAAATACAGAAGTTGTTTTCCATCGTTTGCAATGCCCGAAATCTGTAAAAGATCATTGCTGTTCAGAATCATCTTTAAACCCTCAACAAAAAGGGGATGATCATCTGCAATCATTATTTGAATCTTTTTTTCCATATAAACTAATGACAATATAAGTTATTTTTGGGGAACAAACATTGGTCCTGCAAAGCAAGGATACGCTTTTATTTTGTAGACACCATCTTCATAGTAGGTTTCGGCCCAACAATATTTAGAACCCGGCCTGTCATCATTTTTCATCTGAGGCACGTACCAAAAAACCAAATCGGTATTTACCGTGGATTCCGGATTCGCACCAATGAACTTTTCAGGCCCTTGCTGATGGTCGGTATTACAACAAGGACCAATGGTTACCAAATCATTGGTTCCTTCATCTTTTGTAAGATGGTTTTTTGTAAGGTAAACAAATGCATTGTCCCCTCTGCCCCCATCTTTGAACTGGCCGTTTCCAGGGGCAACCAAATAACTTAACAAGGGGCTGGTTTGTATTTTATACTGATAACCATTGGGATCATACTGAGTGGTGGGTTGCTGTAACTGCCAGCCTTCCTTGCTCCATTGTTTCCATCCGTCGGAAGCATACTCATAAAAATTTTGCTGGTTACCGGCAAAAGCAATTCTGAAGACGGGTCGGTAGGTTCCATTATTACCACAGCCTCTCCCAATACTGGCACAGGTTATCCGGAACCGGCCATCTTTATAAAAAAAGTTTCTTTGAGAGTAACTATAATTGCAGGGGCCCGGCCATAACTCTGAAAAGAATTTCTGTTCAATCATAAAACCAACAACAGAATCGCCTTCCACAATATCTGCTATTCTGGGGGGATCAGTAGCCACTACAGCTGCCTGACTGTAGATAGGACAACCAACTGCATCACTGTAACCAAAACCATCCGTTCCCGAATAACTAACATGCCAGTCAACCAGCTTGGCGCTATTGAGTACCTTCTGTTTGCCAAACTGAACATTACTTATTTCCAGTCCATCTGAAGCAGTTAGCAGGTAATCCATTTTCCAACCATGCTTTTCAACTGTATTCACTTTTTCACAATAACAATCCGCAACGGTTTCATTTTGCAATTTTCGTTCCGTTACCACTGCCCCATCCTCTCCGGTATTGGTCCAGCGTAATCCAACCAGCCGATTATCTGTTAAATCTACAATGGCCCAGAGCGCCCGGTTACCCTGAATAAATGTGGGCGCCACACATAAATGCTGCGAACGTTCGCATTTGGTTCTGTTCAATGCCGTTTTAGTACTCGTCATAACGGGCTTTTGAATCGTAGGTTTATAACCCAGTGCCTTTTCTACTTCCGGAGCATTCATTGCAATTTGTTCAGCCAGCTGAATCAATGACTGGGGAATATCGGGTTGCATATCAGGATAGTGATCTGCGCTCACTAGCTTCTGTGTAAATAAATCTACAATACCAATGGTAGTAAGATTATTTGCATAGTTGTACATTTCAACGCGCATCAGGGTTCCCGGTAATGCCTTGATTCCTTTTTTAATATCTCCGGGTCTGGCAGGATAAACACCAAAAATTTCATTCCATAGAGGCTTTCTGGTTTTCAGATCAAAAAGATATCGCGTAAAGAATGCATCAGACAAGGCGATTTTCTGTGCCAGCATGGCCTGCTCTCCCCCCTTTTCACGAAATAATTTTACGGGAAGTGAATCCTTTAAAATATTTTCAATTTCTTTTTTTCTTGCAACAATAAAAGACTGTGTATCCTTAACAGGGGGAGACATTAGTCCCTTTCTGTATTCATTCAGGTAAACGGATGATTGGGGTTTGCTCTTTTGATTTTTTTTGCTTTTTATCTGGGCATCAGCTGACAGAAAAAAACCAAACAGCATCGTTAAGATAATCAGGCCAGGCTTTTGCATACACAATTAATATTGAAATGGATTTAGCAACTCCGTTCTGCTAAGATAACTAGTATCTGTTAATGCCATCATAAATGCAAGCAGATGCTGTCTTTCAGCTTTATCTAATTTAAAAGTATACTTAGCCTCATAATGTTCAATCACATCTTCAATATTATCCAGCCTTCCATCATGCATATAAGGTGCAGTTATCCAGACATTGCGCAAAGACGGAATTCTGACTCCATCGGCAAATCCGGATGAAATGGACTGAAAAGGATTTTCCGGAAGATGACATTTGCTGCAATTTGTTTTGGAAGAATTAAAAACAGCCATTCCCATAACGGCTTTATCATCCATGGCATTTTTATTTCCTTTAATATACATATCATAAGCAGAACCATAGCTAACCAATTGCTCTTCAAAAGCGACAATGGCCGTTTTTATCTGCTCTGTTGTAAACCATTTTTTTGCGGTTGGAAAGGCCGACTTAAACAGGCTACGGTAAGCAGGAACCAAAGCCAGTCTTTTTAAAATTTGTGTTTCATTAGAGGTCCATCCCAATTCATTGGGGCTTTGATTAAATAATGGAAAATGAAGCTGCCTGTACAAACTATTTACAGTTGAATCCTTCCAGGTAAGTGAAGTACGGTAAACTGCATTCAGCAAAGAAGGTGCATTATGCTTAACAGCATAACCATCAGCACCTACCGATTTTCTGTAACCGTCTGTGAATGCCAGTTTGGGATCATGACAGGAAACACAGGATTTGGTTTGATTATAGGAAAGTCTGTTATCATAAAACAAAAATCTTCCGAGTGAAACCCTGGCCAATTGAGAGGACGGGGCGCTATGAACCGATGTTCTAATTAAGCCCAGTAGTATACCAGACACGGTTATTATTAAGCCCAATATGTAAATCTTGTTCTTCAATATTACTGATACTGATTCAAACCCCATTTCTGCTCTTTAGGCAGCCAGATAAATGTATAAATAGTTTCAGGTTTCTCACTGGATGCCTGAAGATTATAATTGAATGCTGTTCCGCTTACGATCATCTGGTTGCCATTAAATTTAATTTTTCTGGCTTTATCGTCACCTCGCGGTCCATATCCTTCTAAGGTTAATTCCTTGCGCTTTGAATTACGAATCCATTTTCCGCTTTTACTTACTTGCATAGAATAAATTTCACCGGTCCTGGTTTTTCCAAAATACAATCGCTTATTCCCTTTTTCATCCAAAGCAAATGATAGTCCCATAACATCAGCATTACGAAGCGTATCTGTAATTTTTTTTGAGCGAACATCCAGCAAATAAATTACACCTCTTTCATTGTACCTGTCAGATCCTGCAACAGAACCTACTGCCATTGTTTGCTGCAAACAATCATATGTAATTCCTAATAAGCCAAAAGGATTGGTAACACCGGGCTTTCCATAAAAAGGCAATGAAACCCATTCGCTCATTTCTCCGGTTTTTGCATCAATCTGATAAACTGTATTTAATTTTTCTGTTTTATTGTACAGCATGGAAATTAATGGAGCCGGTATGGCATAAACATTTCCCTCCCTGTCGAAAGTAATGGTAGATAAATAACCGGCTTCTTTCCAGCTGGGATGCTGATATATTTCTTGCTTGGGTGTTTGAAGATTGGGTGCAGTTTCGCCTGCTTTTTTTTCAAACACAACTAAACTAATTCCAATTGCCTTTTTTTCAGAAGTACTCAACCCGGTCCATAGCGGATCAAAACCCAGCGTTCTGATAAATGCAGGCTCTTGCTGACAGGGTTTTATTTCTCGTTGCGCATACAGACAAACCGACCCTAAAAAAGACCAGGTAAAAAAAGGATAAATAAAAATTTTCTAACCAACTAACACCATTTTTTCAAATTTAAAAATACACCCTATCTGGTTTGTAAAATACCCTTTCCTTGAAATATGACTATTTTTTTATATTTCAGCAGGATAATTTCCTACAAATTGGTTGGTATTTTTCGGCCAAAACCCTTGATTTTAGGGCGTTTTTAGTAAAAAAACCAGCATTGCATCTACCTTTAGTTTAATATTTAATCCGAGAATTTACCTTATTTCTAAATATCTGTTTTATGAGTCGATTTTACACAGCTGAACCAATAAAAAAAGCAAGGCAATCCCAACGTATAATGGGATTAGCTATTACTGCTTTTTTTTCATTGAGTTTATTGCATTCATTGAATGCTCAGGTTAGTGGTGTTGTATACCGTGACTTCAACTCTAACGGTGTCAAAAACAATAATGCCTCGTATAACGAGCCGGGCGTTGCGGGTATAACTGTGAAAGCCTACGATGAAACCGGTGCTGTACTAGGCACTACTACATCCGGATCTAACGGCATGTATAGTTTTGCTGCAGGTACCGTTCCGGCGTCTACCAAAGTAAGGCTGGAATTCAGTGGATGGAATACAGCAGATTTTCCTGCAGCATTTGGTGCTAATAATAAAACATCTGTTCAATTTGTAACTGCGCCTTCAACCAATGCAGATTTCGGAATTAATTATCCAGGCGATTATATTGATAATCTGAATGCGAAAATTATTGTACCAACCTATGCAAATGGAAACAACAGAATAGCAAACAGCAACTGGTTTAATGCTGCTAATAACGATGCCAGTTATGCTTTTAACTATGACGGAGTGGCTGCTGCCAATGTTTTGGCAGATATGGGACAAATAGGATCTGTTTGGGCTACTGCCTATAGCAGACAAGCCAATAAATTATTTTATGCTGCATTTGTAAAACGTCATGTTTCCATGGGTTCTTTGGGCATGAATGGTATCTATGTTACCAACAATGCTAAATCAACTACAAACAAATCGAACACAACCACATTTGTTGATTTGAAAGCGGTAAATCCCGCATTTGATGCAGGTGATATCCCTGGCAGAAACTTTAATCCAGGTGATAACGATATCAGATCTGCCAACTACGATGCATTGGCATTTACTGAGGTAGGTAAAAAAGGAATCGGCGGCATGACCATTTCAGATGATGGCCGTTATTTATACCTGATTAATCTGAACGACAGAAAATTATGGAGAGTTGAAATAGGAACAAACGGAACTGCACCTACTTTGGCTTCGCAGATTGTAGCTTACAATAATTTTCCTGTTTCAGCAGGCAACAGCACATTCAGACCTTTCGCTGTAAAGTACTACAGAGGTGCTATTTATGTGGGTGGCGTTTTGGATGGAGTAAAGCCTGACGAAACAGCTGTTGACAGAAACGAATTAAAAATGGTGGTTTTAAAAGTAGAAGCTTCAGCAACACCAGGTGCAGAAACTTTTACAACTGTTTTGGATGCCCCTTTAACCTATAACAGAAGAGCCAATATCAATACTGGTTTTAATGTGAATCATAATACAGATTATATAGACCCGAATGGTACTATTCCCTTTGCAACTACAAGTCATGGATCATGGCATCCCTGGGCAAGAACATTTGCAGAATTAACTGTGAAAGGTAATGCAGGAACAGCCATTTATCCTCAACCCATGTTAACCAGCATTGAGTTTAATCCAATGGATGGTTCTATGATGCTGGGTTTAATGGACCGTACAGGTCATCAAACGGGCAATCAGAATTTAGGAATCAGCGGCCCAACTCTTTATACAGGAAATGCGGCAGGTGATATTCTAAAAGCCAGCAACAACGGAACCTACAGCAGTTTTACTTTGGAAAGCAATGGATCTGACGGTTCTCTTTCTTCTGCAGGTGCCGGAAATGGCGAAGGCCCCGGAGGCGGAGAATTCTATTTTACAGACCGCTTCAGACAAAATGAGGGCAGTGCACTGGGGATTGGAAATACTTCGTCAGGTAAATTATTTCTGGACCACGAAGAAACCAGTACGGGTTCACTATTGAATTTCCCTGGTAAGGAATTAATCTCAACTGCATTTGACCCTATTGCAAACTGGTATACCGGTGGGGTAAGATATTATAATAACAACAATGGTGTAGCTACCAATGGTAAAGTCTTATATACCGGAAACGATGTAAGTGTTTTTGGTAAAGCCAATGGTTTAGGTGATCTGGAATTGATTACAGCACCAGCCCCTATTGAAATTGGTAACCGTGTTTGGTTTGATGCAGATGGAGATGGTGTTCAGGACGCCAATGAAAATGGAATTGCCGGTGTTACAGTTACCCTTGTTCAGGGCTCTACTGTAATTGCAACTGCAACTACAGATGCAGAAGGGAACTACTACTTCTCTTCAGATCCCAATGGAGTAAATACGGCTTCTGCTATCTATAATATCAGTCAGTTACAAGCTGGCGGAAATTACATTATCCGTGTACCTAACGCAACAGGTGGAAGTGTACAATCTCCATTAAGCACTTACGAATTAACAATCATTAACAACGGTGGTGCAGATACGGATGCAGATATAAGAGACAGTGATGCTGCATTAAATAACAACGATGCTGATATTACCATTACTGCTGGTATAAATGGAGACAACAATCATACTTATGACTTTGGGTTTGTTACCATTGGCGGTGTTGGAGGTGGCGGCTCTGGTGGTGTAGAAAGTAAGAGCCTTGGTGATGCTATTGCCTACCGCGTATACAACAGAGCAGTAAAAAGTGAGCAAGGACCAGTTGATTATGCTAAACTACCTCAACCCGATCAGTATAACCGTTACGCAGGTGCTTCGGTGGGAACTACCTTGAAACTACAAGACATACTTCCTACTAAGTTATCTAACGGATATAAATCTTACGTATCTACTCCAACAGATATCATTTCCATTACCAATGCAAAAGAAATCATGTCAATTGATTTCGTTAGCAATAATGTTTCTAAGGCAGTAGCATTCGGAACCAGAACTGTTGGCCAGGTGTACGATCATACCAAAGCTATTTGCGATCGTTTAAAGGGTTATGAACTTATCTCTTTGGGTACTTTAAAAGTAAAAGGACACGATTTAGTTCAATATAACCTTAAAAACAACAAGGGTGAAATAGAATATGCAACCAGCTTTATCATTGGAGCTGAGAGCGGTAGAAACAACTATACATTACAATCCAACTGGTTAAACAAGGACTACGCCCTAGAAGAAATGATGTACAATATTCAACTATGGGGTGGATCTCCCAGCCTGGTAATTGAAATGGCTAATGATATTATTACCAGACTAAACAACAGTTTACCTGTTGTGGCTGTACCTAATACTGCCGGATTACCATCTGTATTCTTTACCGAAGGAACCAGACTGGATGAAACCGTTACTTTAACTTTAAAGAACACTACTGCTGCAACCAGTGGTTACCTTGAAATTACAGACAGAGCAAATGAGCAAACAACCACACAGGTTAAACGTACCATACCATTTACAGTTAATGCAAATGGACTGAGTACGATTACTATCCCTACCAATGATTTATTTGAATCTTCTATTCATCTATTCATGAATGGCAAATTAGAAGATCAGGTTTTCATGGCTGATGGCGCATGGGGACTAGATTACAATAACAACACAACCAGTGTAAAGAAATTTGCGGTAACCAATAGTAATGCCACCAGAAACAAGGAAGATTTTAATGTATTCAGAAATGTAGAAGTAGCGGGAACAACCCCAGACTATATTACCGTATACAAATTATTAAGAGCCGGTGGAGTACCTCAAGACTTAAGTGCGTTTAAATCTTTAAAATTCACTGCTGCCGGAAATGCGCCGGTTATTATTACACTGGTTAAACAATCCATTGCCAAATGGGATGATCAGTACAGCCTTACTTTACCAATTGGAACTGAATCAAAAGAATATGCTGTTGGCATTGAAGACTTTAAGTCCAGTGCATTCAATAGCACTATTGACCTGAAAGATGTAAGCTCTATTGTTATAACGGTAGTTCCTCCAGCAAAAGGAAAGTCTTCCGACTTGCAGTTGTCAATGAGTAGCATTTCGTTCAGCAAAGAAGATATGAACTATTTGAATAGCCTGAAAGAAATGAGCATGAGTGCATTCCCGAATCCTGTTACCGGCAATAAGTTCAGTGTGAGATTCAGAAGTGAGAACACCAAAACATTGCAATTGAAGCTGACTGATGCAGTTACCGGTAAAGTAATATTGACCAAGCAGGTAAATGCTTTCAGAGGTGAGAATATTGTACCTGTTGAAATGAACAGCAATGGGGTACATAAAATCATGATAGTGAACCTGGATGGCTCTGGCGTTGATAATTCCAAATACAAGCCAATCAAAATCATGGTAGGAAAATATTAGTAAAAATTATATGTAACGTTTTTTGGTGATTTTATTCACATTTTAAGCCTATTTGCCAGAAATATTAAACTATCAATGGCAAATAGGCTTATTTTTGCTCGAAATAAACCAAAAAATATGTCTTTACGATTTAAAGCAATCAGTAGTATTGCCAATGATGCGGAAACAGCCATTCCAGAATTCAGCAAAAAAATCACTGCTATTTTCGGAGAAAATGTTTTTACCCTAAAAACAGCCCGTGAATATTTAAGCGACGAAGCATATAAAAGTTTAATCAACAGTATTCGCGGTGGTAAAAAAATTGACCGCAGCGTAGCAAGCCAGATTGCCAGTGGCATCAGAGCCTGGGCAGAGAGCAAGGGAGTTACGCACTATACACACTGGTTTCAACCACTAACAGGTACAACTGCTGAAAAGCACGATTCATTTTTCACATTAAAAAGCGATGGTACCGCTATTGAAGAATTTGACGGGGCAGCATTAATTCAACAGGAACCAGATGCTTCTTCATTCCCAAGCGGTGGATTAAGAGCCACTTTTGAAGCGCGTGGCTATACAGCATGGGACCCTTCTTCTCCCGCATTCATTATGGAAATCGGGAAAGGTAAAACACTCTGCATTCCAACCATATTTGTATCCTATACAGGAGAATCTCTGGATTATAAAGCCCCCTTATTAAAAGCAACAGAAGCCTTGAATAAAGCGGCTGTTGAAGTGTGTAATTATTTTGATAAAAACATTGCCAAAGTAACCACAACGCTTGGATGGGAACAGGAATACTTTGTAATTGATGCCGGTTTAGCTACTGCAAGACCCGATTTAATTCAATGTGGCAGAACTGTATTTGGAGCGGCTCCTGCAAAGGGACAGCAAATGGAAGACCATTACTTTGGCTCCATTCCTGAAAGAGTATATGCTTTCATGAGAGACTTTGAACAGGAGTCTTACAAATTAGGCATTCCATTAAGAACCAGACACAATGAAGTTGCACCTGCTCAATTTGAGTGTGCACCCATTTTTGAAGAGGTAAATATTGCTGTTGATCACAATATTCTATTAATGGATGTTATGGCACGTGTTGCAAAACGTCATAATCTGGTTGTTTTACAGCACGAGAAGCCGTTTGCAGGAATCAACGGAAGTGGAAAGCACAACAACTGGAGTTTGGCAACTGACACAGGTATAAATTTGCTGGCACCTGGTAAAACGCCAAAGACCAACCTGATGTTTCTTACCTTTTTTGTGAACGCCATTAAAGCAGTTCATGATAACGCAGACATCATGAGAGCAGCTATTGCTTCTGCCTCCAACGATTACAGACTGGGTGCAAACGAAGCTCCTCCTGCCATCATTTCCGTGTTTGTAGGACAATACCTTTCGAAAGTACTTGCAGATGTAGAATCCAGAGTAGGACACAAATTTGATGAGCAGGATGAAGCTATCTTAAAACTCGATTTACACAGAAGCATTCCAGAACTGATGCTGGACAATACAGACAGAAACAGAACATCTCCTTTTGCATTTACAGGAAACAAATTTGAATTCCGTGCAGTAGGATCTTCTGCGAACTGCGCCAATGCAATGACTGTATTGAATACAATTATGGCAGACACACTTAAGAAATTCAAGACTGAAGTAGACGATCTTATTGAAAAAGGAGATAAGAAAGAAATTGCTATCATGCACGTAATTCAGAAGTACATTGTTGCCAGCAAAAATGTATTGTTCGAAGGTGATGGATACAGTGAAGAATGGCACAAGGAAGCAGAAAGACGCGGCTTGCCCAATTTAAAAACTACACCTGTTGCACTGGATGCCATGGTTACAGAAAAGGCTTTGAAACTATACCAGGAAAATGGAATCTATTCTCATTCAGAACTGGAAGCCAGATATGAAATTGAACTGGAAAAATACATAAAGACCGTGCAGATTGAAGCCCGAGTAATGGGAGATCTAGCCATCAATCATATCCTTCCTGCAGCTATCAAATACCAAAATGATTTATTGAATAATGTAAACGGACTTAAAAATGCCGGACTGGATGAATCTGCCTACAGCAGTCAGTTAACCATTCTGAAATACATCAGTAAGCATATTTCGGTTGTACATACCAAAGTGTATGAAATGGTAGAAGCCAGAAAAGTTGCCAATAATATTGTTCATAGCCGCGAAAAAGCAATTGCATATGAAAATATTAAGAGCACCTATTTTGATGAAATCAGATACCACGTTGATAAGCTGGAACACCTGGTAGACGATGAGTACTGGACCCTGCCTAAATACCGTGAGTTATTATTCATCAGATAGTTAGGTTTTAGACAAAAGAATGCCGACTTCAGTTGGTATTTTACCGATAAACAAATAGTGGATTCAAAAAATCCACTATTTTGTTATATAAACATACAAAAATGAAAAAAATAATTTCTTTAGCGCTATTCGCGTTAACACTTTCCTTAGGAAATGTAAATGCACAGGGTGGAGGTCAAATGGACCCTGCACAAATGCTTGAAATGATGAAGCAACGTGTAAAACCACAATTGATTGAAAAAACCAAATTAACAGATGCTCAGGCAGACAAAGTTTTAGAAATCCAGCTTTGGAGTCAGGGTGAAATGCGTGGCATGCGCGACATGAGTGAAGAGGAAAGAGCCGCTAAAACAAAAACGGTGAATGACGAAAAGACAAAAAAATTCAAGGGAATTCCTTTAACTGATGATCAAATTAAAGCAGTTAATGATTTCTACGAAGAAATGAGAAGAAATCGTCCACAAAGAGGTGGTGGCGGTTCAAAGTAATGCAGTTAGTACAATTATAACGTGTAGTATACGCATAAGCAAATTGAACCTTCTAAAAATTCATATAAAAAGCCCCCGGAATTTTTCGGGGGCTTTTTTTTAGGCATCAATATAATCTAAAATTGATACCCGATTATTTCTGCATGAATGTATTACTTCATTGTAAAAGACTCCAGGAACTTGGTTGTAAAATTCCCTTTTCTGAAATCTTCATTCTGCATCAACTGCAAGTGAAATGGAATGGTTGTTTTAACTCCTTCAATTACATACTCACTCAAAGCTCTGTACATAGTATCTATGGCTTCTTCGCGGGTTTGCGCTACCGTAATTAATTTACCAATCATGGAATCATAGTAAGGAGGGATTACATACCCCGCATACACATGACTGTCTACTCTTACACCATGACCTCCGGGCGTAAAGAGATTCGTAATTTTTCCGGGTGAAGGTCTGAAATCATTGTATGGATCTTCAGCATTGATTCTGCACTCGATAGCATGTAACTGAGGTTCGTAGTTTCTGCCAGAGATCTTCTCTCCCATGGCAATCTTGATTTGTTCTTTAATTAAATCGTAGCTAACTACTTCTTCGGTAACACAATGCTCTACCTGAATACGGGTATTCATTTCCATGAAGTAGAAATTGCGGTGCTTATCTACCAGGAATTCAATGGTCCCTACGCTTTCATAGTTAATAGCAGCCGCTGCCTTTATTGCTGCTTCTCCCATGCGTGCACGTAAATCAGCTGTCATGAAAGGAGATGGAGACTCTTCTACCAGTTTCTGGTGACGACGCTGTATTGAACAATCTCTCTCACTTAAGTGGCAAACATTTCCGTATTGGTCACCAGCCACCTGAATTTCAATATGACGAGGTTCCTCAACGAATTTTTCCATGTAAATACCGTCATTCTTAAAGGAGGCCGCAGCTTCCATTTTAGCGGTAGTATATGCTTTTTCTATTTCTTCTTCGCTCCATACCACACGCATCCCTTTACCACCACCTCCGGCTGTTGCCTTAAGAATAACAGGGTAGCCTACTTCTTTGGCCAGCGCTTTGGTTTGCTCTATGCTTTCCAGCAATCCTTCTCCGCCTGGTACCACTGGAACACCCGCTTTAATCATGGTTTCCTTTGCCGTGATCTTATCTCCCATCTTACTGATCATATCAGGAGTAGGGCCAATAAACTTTATACCGTGGTCTGCACATATCTGAGAAAATCTTGCATTCTCTGCCAGAAATCCGTAGCCGGGATGTATAGCATCTGCATTGGTAATTTCTGCAGCCGCCATAATATGCGCAATATTTAAATAGGAATCACTACTCTGCGGCTTTCCAATACAAACCGCTTCATCCGCGAACTTAACATGAAGGCTATCTCTGTCAGCAGTTGAATATACAGCTACTGTTTTAATGCCCATCTCTCTGCAGGTTCTGATTACACGCAAAGCAATCTCACCTCTGTTGGCAATTAGTATTTTTTTAAACATGTAATTTTTTTGGGTAAAGAATCGATTAAGCCGGTTCAACCAGGAACAAAGGCTGATCATATTCTACTGGGCTTGCATCATCCACCAGTACTTTCACAATCGTTCCCTTCACTTCACTTTCAATTTCATTGAATAGTTTCATCGCTTCAATAATACAAACAACTTTACCAGGAGCAATTTCTGCACCTACGTCAGCAAGAATGGGTTTATCCGGAGCAGGTCTGCGGTAAAAAGTCCAATCATTGGACTCTTAATGGTAATTAAGTTGTCGGCTTTAGGTGCAGGGGCTACAGCGGGTGCCGCAGGAGCTGCGGCAGCTGGAGCAGGAGCCGGAGCCGCAGTAGTAAACACTTGATGACTTGGAGCAGCAGCCACGGTAACAGCAGGTTCTTCCTTCTGCTTGATGGTTACTTTACCATCCTTATCCTCGATGCTGATTTCTCCGATATTACTTTTGTTGATGATTTTGATTAATTCGTGGATTTGCTTTAAGTCCATAAATGGCAATTTTAGGGGTAAAAACAGTTATTTTTTACTGAAATCGGGGGCAAAATAGCCTTTTTTTAATAAAAACAGCGGTTTTTCTGTTTGTAAACAAAATGACCTGAATCAATATGTTCAGGTCATTTTTATCCGGTAATCCGGTTAATTATTCTTTTACGCGCTCAACGTAATCTCCAGACTTGGTGTTGATACGGATTAATTCATCCTGGTCAACAAACAAAGGAACCATAACGGTAGCCCCTGTTTCAATCGTTGCCGCTTTCAATGCACGGGTTGCGGTATCACCCTTTAATCCGGGTTCGCAGTAAGTAATTCTTACCACAATTTTTTCAGGTAATTCAGCGCCAATGGGTTGTTCGGTTTCTGTGTTGATGAAAACAAAAACTTCTGAACCATCCATTAAAAACTGAGGCGCATCAATCATTTCTTCTGATAATGCAATTTGCTCAAATGTTTCATTGTTCATAAGGTTGTAGCCAGTTTCATCTTTGTAAAGAAACTGAAAAGCCTTCTTTTCTACTCTCACCGGAAAGATGTTCTCACCACTGTTCCAGGTTTTCTCAATTGAACGCTTATTGTCTACTCCTTTCAACTTGGCCCAAACTTTGGCTGCAGCTCTGGCAGTCTTGTTTTCACCAAATTCTACAACAGAGTATAAATTACCATCCAATTTTAAAATCATGCCACGACTGATGTCGGAAGTTGTTGCCATATAATTTTTTTTAATATAGTGTCTGGATAAGACGGTTGCAAAAGTAGGAAATACGATGGAAACAACAAATAAGCTTACCCTTTAGTATGTTATTGTCCAAATAAATAGGCGTATTTACGCAAAAGCCTGAAACTCATCTGAACATGAATTATTGCGGTAATACTTACTACAAACATAATTACCGCAACCGTTTTGAACATGCTCACCATGGTTTCCATGGAAATCTGCCCTGATAATTCGGGTTGTTGCTCCATTACATCCGTTAACATTTGCTGCAACTGTAAATCCCCCAGAAAAAATACCCCTGAAGAATTAAGGAAAAACATACCTGCAATAAATAAAGTTCCATAAGCATTTACCTTAATCCAGTCTCTGAGAGAGTGGCTGCACTGACGCTGATTGCCTATTCCATTAAGCAAAAACCTTAGCGAGGCAAATACATAAATAACCAAACAAGCCATTACAAAAGCAATAAACAACATGGCAGGATTCCCTGAAAGACCCATGAGCAGGACGAAAATGTCGATCAGCGCTATAAAAAAAGCAATAGGAACCAATATAAAAGAGAGAATTCTGTAAATAGTCAGTTGTTTCATAAATGCAAACGATATATAGGCCCTAAAGGTAAAGAATTATCTCTTGGGGATTCCCGATAAAGCAGAATGGTTGTATGCACATAAAAATTATGCATAATTTTCTTATGTATTTAGAAATTATGTATTATTGCATTTGAATAACAGCATTCATTCAACAGCAATTCATTGAAAATGAAAAAATCTTCTCTCTACAAAGGGTGTCTGGAACCCATCCTTTTAAGGCTATTAAAAGACAATGGAAGAATGTACGGATACCAAATGACGCAGATGGTAAAAGAAATTACAAAGGGTGAACTGAATATTACCGAAGGAGCATTGTACCCCTTGCTGCACAAGCTGGAAGAACAGGGAATCGTGGAAACCGAAACAGAAATGAACGGCAATCGAATGCGCAAGTATTACAGCTTAACCAAAGCAGGTAAAAAACAAACAGCGGTTGCTATGGACGAAATGAAAGCATTCATGCAAAGTCTGGAATTCATTGTAAACCCCAAAGCCATAATAGGATGATTACTGAAGCCCAATACGAAAGTCTGTTTGCCTTTTGCCGAAAGCATTACGTACAGTATTATGATGTACAGGTTGAACTGGTAGATCATTTATCTGAAGCCATAGAAGAAAAAATGCAAGCCAATCCCAAACTCTCTTTTGAGCAAGCACTTGAAGAAGTGTACGCAGGCTTTGGCATCAAAGGGTTTGCTGATATTGTTGCCACCCGAATGCAAATGGTGAGCAAAAAAAGCAGAAATCAAAAATGGAAACTGTTCTTCTCTTATTTCACACTACCTAAAATTGCAATGACCGTCTGCATTTATGCGGCAATGCTCTTAATTGGCAAATTGTTGACACAAGAATATCATCGTGGTCTGTTCTTATTTATTGTAGGTATTGGCCTGTTTATTTTTGAAATAGTGTACACACTCAAAATGAACAAACTTTTCAAAGCACAAAAAAAGGAAATGATACTAACGAGTGAGCGACTTTCAGGAATTATTCATTCAGGTTTATTTGTACAGATATTTTTCAGTAACAGTTTATTTGATTATGCAGGAGTAAAACAAATGCACTTCACTGCCTATGCCTTTGTTGCGCTGTTCATGTTGGTCATATTCATTTCTCTTTTGGCCCACCGCGATTTTGTAAAAGAGTTGCATCGCAATGCCATTACACAATACCCCAAAGCATTTGCATAATACATCAATTTAAAAAAGCCACTTAAGATAAATTAAGTGGCTTTAGTTATAAGATATGAATGTGCTTTTTACTTCAAATTCAATTTAATCTGCAATTCATCAAATTGCTTGTCATCAATGCTACTTGGTGCATCCAGCATTACGTCTCTTCCACTGTTGTTTTTGGGGAAGGCAATGAAGTCACGGATGCTTTCGCTTCCACCTAAAATAGCGCATAGGCGATCAAAACCAAATGCAATACCACCGTGCGGAGGTGCACCATATTCAAAAGCACCCAATAAGAAACCAAACTTATGTTGAGCTTCTTCTTCGGTCATGCCTAATGCGGCAAACATTTTCTCCTGTAGCGGTCGCTGATAAATACGGATAGAGCCTCCTCCTATTTCATTTCCGTTCAATACCATATCATAGGCATTGGCTTTGATATTAGAATAAGGGTGTTCCAGGTATTTGTCCGCATTTTCAATTACCGGATTGTTATTGATCATGATATTAATATGGTCAGGTTTGGGAGAAGTGAAAGGATGGTGTCTGGCCACCCAGCGATTTTCTTCTTCAGCATATTCAAACAATGGGAAGTCCATCACCCATAGTAGCTTAAACTCATTGTCCTTGCGCAGTCCAAGACGCTTACCCATTTCCAGACGGAGTTCGCTGATGGCTTTTCGGGTTCTTTCTTCACGGCCTGCTAAAATTAAAACCAGATCTCCTGCTTTTGCACCAGCAGAATCTGCTATTGCTTTTAATTTGTCTTCCGTATAAAACTTATCTACGCTGCTCTTGTAAGTACCGTCTGCATTGCATTTAATAAACACCAAACCCTGCATGCCAATCTGTGGTCTTTTAACCCACTCTGTTAATTCATCTGTTTGTTTACGGGTATATTCAGCACAACCAGGAACAGCAATTGCCAGCACCGTTTCAGCATTATCAAATACTCCAAATCCAGCCCCATTAATCAATTCACCAGTTGCTGAAATTTTACCAGCTTTCAAAAAAGCACTCTTCAGATTAGAGAGCTTCATGCCAAAGCGGATATCAGGCTTATCATTACCGTAATTCCACATGGCATCTTCCCATGACATGCGCTCTACGGTTTCGGTATAGTCAATATTTTTTACGTCCTTAAAAACACGCTTAACCATTCCCTCAAACATCTGCAGTATATCTTCCTGTTCTACAAATGCCATTTCACAGTCGATCTGCGTAAACTCAGGCTGACGATCTGCTCGCAAATCTTCATCTCTGAAGCATTTCACAATCTGATAATAACGATCGTAACCACTCACCATCAGCAATTGCTTAAAGGTTTGCGGGCTCTGTGGCAATGCATAAAACTGCCCTGGATTCATTCTGGATGGAACCACAAAATCTCTCGCCCCTTCAGGGGTAGATTTAATTAAGAAAGGGGTTTCAATATCCATGAATTGATTCTCATGCAAATAATTTCTAGCAGAACGATTTACGGCATAACGTAATTCCAGATTTCGTTTTACTGCATTTCTTCTTAAATCCAGAAAACGATACTTCATTCTTAAATCATCCCCACCATCGGTATCATCCTGAATGGTAAAAGGAGGTACAGCCGACTTATTTAAGATGGTAAACTCACTCACCACAATTTCAATATCACCAGTTGGTATATTGGGATTTTTATTGCTTCTTTCCTGCACCATTCCTTTGGCCTGCAGAACAAACTCACGACCTAAAGGCTGCTCTTCCAATTGTTTTGCCAGGTTTTCACCAAATAACAACTGGGTAATTCCGTAGCGGTCTCTAAGGTCTACGAAAGTAATGGCACCAAATTTTCTGACAGTCTGAACCCAACCCGCTAAAACGGTTTCCGAGCCCACATTGGAGATTCTTAATTCTCCGCAAGTATTTGAACGATACATAATCTTACTGAAATTTATACCAGGCCAGGCCTGTTTCTGAGCGCAAATATAACCTAAATGGGTCAAGTAGAAGGATTGAGGTATTTTTGCAACCTGAATCAAGAATATGGGTCATCAAACACTGTCGAAGCGAACACATCGACTGGCAATAGGAACTTATTTTTTTATAGCTGGAATTACATTTGCCAGCTGGGCCAGCAGAATCCCCGATATCAAACAAAAACTGGAACTCAATGATGCGGAACTGGGTGGTATTTTATTTGCCTTACCCACCGGATCCATGGTCAGTTTACCCATCTCTGGCTGGCTGGTAGCTAAACTGGGCAGCAGAACCGTTATGCTGCTGGCAGCCCTGTGCTACCCGCTGGTGTTAAGCTTACTGGGAACTGCCAATACCGTAATGGCCTTAACTGCCTTATTATTCTTTTTTGGATTGCTGGGGAATATGATGAATATATCAGTGAACACACAAGCTGTTGCTGTAGAGGAATTATATGGTAAATCTATCATGGCTTCCTTTCACGGTATCTGGAGTCTGGCAGGATTTACGGGTGCAGCTGTTGGTACCATAATGATATCCTTTGGATTAATTCCACTTCAACATTTTTTAATTGTTGCGCTTACCATGATGTCCATGGCATTGATAATGAAATTTGGCAGAATGCCTAAAGATGCGGTAACAGGCAATCAACCCATTTTTGTAAAACCAGATTCCTCTCTTTTAAAACTGGGTTTAATTTCCTTTTGTTGCATGGCAGCAGAAGGAACCATGTTCGACTGGAGTGGTATCTATTTTCAAAAAGTGGTACAGGCACCGCCATCATTGGTAACACTGGGTTATTCGGCATTCATGGGCACCATGGCATTGGGCAGATTTTTAGGAGATGGATTGGTACTAAGGTTTGGACGAAAAGAAATCTTACAGGCAAGCGGTGGGATTATAGCTGCCGGATTATTTCTGGCGGTTTTCTTTCCGTCCATAGTTACCGCAACCATTGGCTTTTTGATGGTAGGGTTCGGCGTTTCTTCTGTAGTTCCGATTGTATATAGTCAGGCAGGTAAATCAGAAAAAATGAGTCCTGGCATGGCATTGGCTGCTGTATCCAGCATTGGATTTTTTGGCTTTTTTATAGGCCCCCCATTAATTGGATTCATCGCAGAAGCTTTTGGATTACAGTGGTCCTTTGGTATCATTGCCATACTTGGATTTGGCACCACGGTTCTGGCAGGATTCACTAATTTTAAATCGTAAACACAAAGGAATGTTGTTCGAGTCACAGATACCGCTTGCAGAAAGAATGCGCCCCAATACCCTTGATGATATTGTTGGACAGGAACATATTACGGGCAAGGGTAGTATGCTAAGAACTGCATTGGAAAAAGGAACCATTCCTTCCATGATTCTCTGGGGGCCTCCCGGTGTAGGTAAAACAACCCTGGCAAATGTGATAACACAAACCTTACAGGTACCCTATTTTCAGTTATCTGCCATTAGCAGTGGCGTGAAAGAAGTAAGAGAAGTTATTGAGCAGGCCAAAGAGTTGAAGAGTGCGGTTTTATTCATAGATGAAATACACCGCTTCAATAAAAGCCAACAGGACGCATTATTGGGTGCAGTTGAAAAAGGAACCATCCGCTTAATTGGAGCAACCACCGAAAATCCATCCTTCGAAGTAAATGCGGCATTGTTAAGCAGGTGCCAGGTATATGTGCTGAAGGCATTGGAAAAAGAAAAACTGGTTCAACTGATACAAGAAGCGATTCAGAAAGATGAACTGCTAAAAACAAAAAATATTGAGCTACTGGAAACAGAAGCTTTGATCAACCTAAGTGGTGGTGATGGCAGAAAATTATTAAACCTACTAGAGATAGTAATTCAGTCTGGAGTAACCCGTATTACAGATGAAGCCGTTCAAAAAGTAGCCCAACAAAAAATAGCTTTGTACGACAAAAGCGGAGAACAGCATTATGATATAGTTTCTGCATTTATTAAAAGTATGCGGGGCTCTGATCCCAATGGTGCTGTGTACTGGTTAGCAAGAATGATTGAAGGCGGAGAAGATGTAAAATTTATAGCCAGAAGGATGCTGATTTTTGCGAGTGAAGATATCGGGAATGCCAATCCAAATGCGCTGTTGCTGGCCAATGGCACATTCGATGCGGTTTCAAAAATCGGATATCCGGAAAGTAGAATTATATTATCGCAATGTGCTACCTATTTAGCCAGTTCTCCTAAGAGCAATGCCGCATATGAAGCCATAGCAAAAGCGCAGAAAGCCGTTGCTCAGCACGGGGATCTTTCTGTTCCGCTTCATTTAAGAAATGCACCCACCAAGTTGATGAAACAAATGGATTATGGCAAAGATTACCAGTATTCGCATCTGGGAGAAAATAATTTTATTGAACAGGAATATTTACCTGTGCCTTTGGTGAATACATCATTTTATATTCCTGGCAACAATGCACGTGAGAATGAAATCAAGAAATTCCTGAAAGAAAGATGGAAGGGAAAATACGGTTACTAGTTCCGTATATCTTGTTATTATTGCTGTAGCTTTTGTGGCACCAATCTTTCCGCTATTTTCTGATGTTCCGCTCCTCGTTCGCCGCCTTCATGGTATTCGGCATCTTCGTTTACATCCCAAAGATCATAAACTTCTTTTCCAGCCACTATATTTTTCGCAGCCAGCATAGCAGTCATCATACTATGATCCTGGTTATTGTATTTATGCATGCCATTTCTACCCACAAGGTATAAGCCCGGGTACTCTTTAATTGCTTCTCTAACGGTGTTTACTCTTTCTTTATACTCCTGATCGTAAACAGGATATGCTTTGGGCTGCCTAACTACATAGCCATCAACAATAGCACTCGGCTTTGTTAATCCAATTTGAGCAATTTCTTTGGTTGCCAAAGCAATTAAATCAGCATCACTGCTTGTCCATAAACCATCTCCTTCAAAGCAGAAATACTCCAATCCATAACAAGCCATTTCAGGATCGGGTACCATATAAGGACTCCAGGATTTAAAATTTTGTATTCTACCTACTTTAACACTTGGATCATGAATATAAATCCAGTTATCACTGAACGCATCTTCATCTTTACAAATTAAAACAACAGTAAGAAAATCACGATAACCCAACTGAGATGCATCAGCTAATACCTCTGCGTTAAAAGCGGGTTTTACAGATTGAATCAACTCACGCATTGGAGCAGATGAAAGCACATAATCAAAATCAGTATGCGTATTTCCATCTTCAGTCTGCACTGTCCATTTCTGATTGTTCAGAGAAATATCTTTAACTCCACTGTTCATTTTTACCTGCACACCCATGGCGATGCATTTCTCAGTACATCGCTCCCACATTAATCCAGGTCCCTGTTTTGGATAACGGAACGAATCAATCAGGGTTTTAATTACGTCACCTTTATTGGATGGCTTGGGTTTAAACAAAGCATTCCAGATAGCACTACTTAAGGAAAGACCTTTAATACGCTGTGCAGCCCAGTCTGCGGAAATTTCCTTACAGGGTATACCCCATACTTTTTCGGTATAGGTTTTAAAAAAATATTGAATAATCTTTGACCAAACTGGTTAACAACCCAGTCTTCAAAATTCTGAGGATTTTTTTTAGGGAAAATTTTTGCCTTGATATAGCTAAGCACACAAAGCGCACTCTCTATGATACCCAGTTTTTTCAATGCCTCAAATGCAACCAAAGGATAAGAGAAGAATTTTTTATTGTAATAGATTCTGGAACTGCGGGGTCTTTCCAGCATTTCGTCTCCCAGTATTTCGGTCCAGAAATCTTCTACTTCCTTTGACTTGGAAAAAAAACGATGCCCCCCAATATCAAAATGATACCCTTTGTAACTTTCCGTTCTAGAAATCCCTCCAACATAAACCGGATCTTTCTCAAATACAACAACCTCCTGATTCTCTTTACCCAATAAATAAGCAGCGGTTAAACCAGCTGGTCCGGCTCCAATAATTGCGACTCTTTTAGACATGATTTTGTTCGGTATACTTAGTTTAAACTGCCATGCTCATTTTAATTCAGCTATACTTAATTTTACAGCATTGCAACATTGCAGTGGTGCAAAGATGCAGCTTTATTTGCAAACACCGAATTGATACAGAAACATAGCCTGAATTATATGAATCCAACTACCCCATTTTTTTCATTGAAATCTTTTGAAGAACTATTACCCGAAGAACTTTATGCCATTATCCGATTACGCAATGAAGTATTTGTTGTAGAACAAAACTGTGTGTTTCAGGATGCAGATAATAAAGACCAGGGAAGTCTGCATTTAATGTACTGGAACAGAAAAGAACTCATGGCTTATTGCAGGCTATTGCCTGCAGGTCTTGCTTATAAGGAAATGAGCATCGGCAGGGTTGTCAGTTCTCCATTGTACAGAAAAACCGGAGCGGGTCGTCAACTAATTAAAGAAGCAATTGATAGAATGTATAAAACTTTTGGCAGCGGTCCTATTCGCATAGGTGCACAATGTTATTTAATTCAATTTTATGCTTCCTTTGGGTTTGAAGCCGAAGGCGAAGTATATCTGGAAGATGGAATTGAACATATTGAAATGATTATGCCAACAGCGGTAACTCAACAATAAAACGGGTGCCTTTACTTTCCTTTGTTTCAAAGTAAATTTGTCCATTGTGCAGTTCAACTATTTTTTTTGTAATGGCCAAACCAATACCAAAGCTTTTCTCACCATTGGTCCCTTTTCGTTTGGCAACAGTAAATAAATCGAACACTTTATCCTGCATCTTTTGTGGAATGCCAATTCCATGATCCTGCACAGAAAAAACCGCCATCAGATTCTTCTTCTCAAGGCTTACATTAACAGCTGTGCCCTGACGGCTGAATTTTATAGCATTGGTAACCAGATTGGTAATCACTCGCTCAAATTTATCCTGATCAGCATTAAAAATTAATTTTTCATCAGGTAACTGCATATTAATTTCAATGTCTTTTTCATTAGCAGTAAAATACAATATCTGCAGACTTTGACGAATCAACTTATTAAACTCTATTGGTTTAAACTGATAATGTTCCTCAACACTGATATTGGTTTGCATTAAATCGCCAATCAATCTTAAACTGGATGATGCACTTTGATCAATTAACTGAAACATCTCTTTGGAATTATCGTCCAGGTTCTCATCCATCAGCATCATCTTACTGATTCCGGAAATACCACTTAGTGGACTTCTTAAATCGTGTGCAACTGCATTTAATATCCTTTCTTTTTCAGCCTTATTCTCATTCAAATCTGCATATGCTTTCTCTAACCGATACTGATTTTGAAAATAAATAGATTTAAAATAGTATAAACAAATAGAAAAGAATCCCAATGGAAAAATAAGCTTGACTGTCTTTTCTACTATTTGCAACCCATGCATCGTACGAATGGGCAATTCATCTAACCTGATAACAACGAAAGTGGTTGAAACAAAAACGACAAAACTAATATACTGCCAGTTCTTTTCGCATAATACAACAGCAGCTACAATCATGATCAGAAATCGATACTCATTACCATTCTTGAAAAAATAGGCAGTATACGCTGCAATAGCAGCACCTAAAAAAAGTAATAAAGGGCGAAGGTTTACAAATCGTTGCGAATACGATATATAAAAACCGAAAATGAAAATGAAAAGATGAAGAATATTAAAAGAAGCCAAAACGTATTCACCCAGATATAGATTAATAATCATGACAAGCAATGCAAAAGGCGCAGCCATCATAAGAAACAGGTTAAACATATAATTCTTATATGCTTCCCTGAAAGGAGTTGATTCATTGTTACCCAATGAAAGAATTCGGTAGAATATATTGGATGGAGATGTACGCATAAAACGCTTATGCAATTTATACTATTTAATACATTCAAATTCCCTGATATTAGAATTCAGATTATTTACGACAAGAAAACAGGAAATAACACTACAAAGCTATTGTTGATATATGGTTTTCCTATAGTTCCGATACTGTTGACCTATGGGCAAAAAAAAACCTCAATCTTTCGATTGAGGTTCAATAAATATGGCAGCTACCTACTCTCCCAGCTAGATGCGAGTACCATCGGCCATGGGGGACTTAACTTCTCTGTTCGGAATGGGAAGAGGTGAACACCCCCGGCAAAACCACCATAAAATCTTGGGTCATACGACCTTAATATTTTACATATTGGAAAGGAAAAAAACAAAACATAAAAAAATAAAGCTTACGGGCAATTAGTACTACTTGGCTTTGTTGTTACCAACTTTACACCTATAGCCTATCAACGTCGTAGTCTTCGACGACCCTTAAAAGTAAACTCATCTTGTGGAAGGTTTCACGCTTAGATGCTTTCAGCGTTTATCCTTGCCGTACATAGCTACTCTGCATTACACCTGGCGGCATAACAGATACACCAGCGGTACGTACAACCCGGTCCTCTCGTACTAAGGTCATGTCCACTCAATTTACTAGCGCCCACCACAGATAGGGACCGAACTGTCTTGCGACGTTCTGAACCCAGTTCACGTGCCACTTTAATCGGCGAACAGCCGAACCCTTGGGACCTTCTCCAGCCCCAGGATGTGACGAACCGACATCGAGGTGCCAAACCTTACCGTCGATATGAGCTCTTGGGTAAGATCAGCCTGTTATCCCCGGAGTACCTTTTATCCTTTGAGCGATGGCCCTTCCATACAGAACCACCGGATCACTTTAGCCAGCTTTCGCTCCTGCTCGACGTGTTTGTCTCACAGTCAAGCACCCTTTTACTAATGCGCTCTGCGTACGATTACCAACCGTACTGAGGGTACCTTTGCGAGCCTCCGTTACTTTTTAGGAGGCGACCACCCCAGTCAAACTACCCACCATGCAATGTCCCCTTGTTCAGGGTTAGGTTCTAAGCAACAAAAGGTTGGTATTTCAACGATGACTCCACAATGCCTGGCGACACTGCTTCATAGTCTCCCAACTATCCTACACATTTGTTGCTCAAAATCAATGCAAAGTTGTAGTGAAGGTTCACGGGGTCTTTCCGTCCCGTGGCGGGTAACCGGCATCTTCACCGATACTACAATTTCACCGGGCTCGTGGAGGAGACAGTGTACAACTCATTAGACCATTCGTGCAGGTCGGAACTTACCCGACAAGGAATTTCGCTACCTTAGGACCGTTATAGTTACGGCCGCCGTTTACTGGGGCTTCAGTCAGGAGCTTTGACTTGCGTCGAACACCCTTCCTTAACCTTCCAGCACCGGGCAGGTTTCAGGCTCTATACGTCAACTTACGTTTTTGCAGGGCCCTGTGTTTTTGTTAAACAGTTGGTTGTACCATTTTACTGTGACCATCTCGCGATGGTACGCTTTATCCCGAAGTTACAGCGTTAATTTGCCTAGTTCCTTCTCCACGGCTCACCCGAGCGCGTTAGAATACTCATCCCGTCTACCTGTGTCGGATTCCGGTACTGGCTGCTATGCTCGCTTTTCTTGGCAGGGATTTTATGATTTCGCTTCGTCCGAAGACTCCACTCAGGCGTACACTTCCGTCCGTACGCAATCACCACGTCCCTGCGTCACTTTTAATGCATAGTAGGTGAAGGAATATTAACCTTCTTTCCATCAGATGCCCCTTTCGGGTTTTCCTAAGGACCAGACTAACCCTGATCCGATTAACGTTGATCAGGAAACCTTAGACTTTTCGCGTTAAAGTTTTTCACTTTAATTATCGTTACTTATGCCTACATTTTCTTTTGAAATCGCTCCAGCATATCTCGCGATACACCTTCTGTGCAGATTTCAATGCTCCCCTACCACTCTAGCAAGCTAGAATTTAGAACTTCGGTTCGTAGTTTGATGCCCGATTATTTTCCGTGCAGGATCTCTCGACCAGTGAGCTGTTACGCACTCTTTAAATGAATGGCTGCTTCCAAGCCAACATCCTGGCTGTTATAGAAATCCCACCTCGTTTGATCAACTTAACTACGTATTAGGGACCTTAGTTGCTAATCTGGGTTATTTCCCTCTCGGCCCTGGACCTTAGCGCCCAAAGCCTCACTGCTGCAGATATTTATTAGCATTCGGAGTTTGTCAGGGTTTGGTAGGCGGTGAAGCCCCCTAGCCCAATCAGTAGCTCTACCTCTAATAAACTTCATAATGCAACGCTGTTCCTAAAAACATTTCGGGGAGAACGAGCTATCTCTCAGTTTGATTGGCCTTTCACCCCTATCCACAGGTCATCCCAAGACTTTTCAACGTCAACGGGTTCGGTCCTCCAGTGTGTGTTACCACACCTTCAACCTGCCCATGGATAGATCACAAAGTTTCGCGTCTGCCCCCACTGACTATTCGCCCTATTTGGACTCGCTTTCGCTTCGGCTCCGTTATATAAGAACTTAACCTCGCCAGTGAGGAGCAACTCGTAGGCTCATTATGCAAAAGGCACGCCGTCATCCCGATAAATCGGGACTCCGACCGCTTGTAGGCGCACGGTTTCAGGTACTATTTCACTCCCCTGTTCGGGGTGCTTTTCACCTTTCCCTTACGGTACTGGTTCACTATCGGTGTCTGAGGAGTATTTAGCCTTACCAGATGGTGCTGGCAAATTCACGCAAGATTCCTCCGGTCCCGCGTTACTCAGGATACTGCTCGTCCTTGTTAATTTGCACCTACAGGGCTATCACCTGCTATGGCTCATCTTTCCAGATGATTCGGTTTGATAACAACTTCTAAATGCAGTCCTATAACCCCGGATCAGCACGCTGACCCGGTTTGGGCTCTTCCCTTTTCGCTCGCCACTACTCAGGGAATCATTATTATTTTCTTTTCCTCCCGGTACTTAGATGTTTCAGTTCTCGGGGTTGGCTTCCCGATTAAAATCGG
>NZ_KI866530.1:1486918-1630639 GCF_000511175.1 Sediminibacterium salmoneum NBRC 103935
TTGCTTCAATGATTTCTTTGAAGGTATCCAGACTAATTTGTTTGCGACCCACTTTCAGCATGGTTCCTACCAAACCACGGACCATTCCGCGCAGGAAACGGTTGGCGGAAACCGTGTACTTCAGTTGTTGCGCGGCGGGTTTGCTCCACCCCGACAAATCAATGGAACAATTATGGGTAAATACCTGTGTATTGCGTTTGGCAAAACTGGTAAAGTCTGTGTACTCTTTTAAAGTAGCTGCTGCAGACTGCAGTAAGTCGAAGTCGAGTTCAAAAGGATAATACCAGCCGCGATCCTTCATAAACGGATCTTTCTGCTGATATATATAGTAATGATATTCGCGACCCAACGCATCAAAACGACAATGGGCAGTATCACTTACCAAACGAATGCTGCGCACGGCAATATCATCAGGAAGAATCGCATTCAGGTTATATACATGCTTATCGGTAATCGGGAGTTCCGTATCAAAATGAAAATAATTCTGCAATGCATGCACACCCGCATCTGTTCTGGAAGATCCTGTTAAAGCTAGGGGCTCTTTAAATAAAGTAAGCATGGCTTTTTCCAGTGCCAGCTGAACAGTAGCTGCATTATCCTGAATCTGAAAGCCATGATAGGCAGTGCCCTTGTAAGAGAGTTCAATAAAAAATCGGGGCATGGTTATCGGTTCTGCTTTTTCTGTGCCTCTCGAACAGTAACCGGCTTGGGAACCGGAATCAAAATAACCAGGTTTTCGGCCTTACCCCCATTCCTTACTTTATATACCTGCTCAATACCCGCATCGGTTACACGATCAGATAATTTTTCTATTTGCTTTTCTCCCGGCTGCACAGTAATAGGTTGTTCAGGTGCTTCTCCCCTAACCAAGGCAAGGGTAACCATATCCATCAGCATCCATTCTCCATCCTGAGTAATCTTTAATGCATAGCCTTTGGGCTTGCTGTTGATGCTGAATTTAAAATTGTATTCCCGATAAGCACCGGAAGGAAAACCTAGCACCATGCTGTAATCGCCATTAGGTAAATTAGGAATTAATAAATACCCTTTTGCATTAGAAGAATGGATATTACCTTTAAGCTGTATATGATAAGGCTGATTGTTTTCGGACTGTATATACAAAAAGTTATTTTGGGCATTGGATAGTAGCGCCATTAATAAAAGTCCGGTTAAAAAGGATAAACGGTGTAGCATACTACGCATGAACATGTAAACTTGCTTTTTTCAAATTTACTACTTAAAACAGATTATGAAGAAACTATTACTGATTATTGCCCTGGCACAGCTGGGCAATTTAACAGCACAGGAAGCGGGAAAAGAGACCAACAAGCAATACAGGTCTGTTCCGGAAAAAATTAATAACCTGGTACATACCAAACTGAATGCGAATTTCGATTATAGCCAGTCCAGGTTAAACGGAAACGTCTGGATTACCCTGAAGCCGCACTTTTATGCAACAGACAGTTTACAGCTAGACGCCAAGGGGATGGACATTAAACAACTGGCAATAGTAAAAGCTGGTAAGAATATTCCGTTAAAGTACCAATACGATGGATGGGTGCTTCGTGTTAAACTGGATAAATCGTACACCCGTAACGAAAGCTATACGGTATATATAGATTATACAGCAAAGCCCGATGAACTGGAAGTTAAGGGGAGCGCAGCCATCACGGATGCAAAGGGTCTGTATTTCATTAATCCAAAAGGAGAAGACAAAAACAAGCCCACACAAATCTGGACCCAGGGAGAAACAGAAGCCACTTCTGTTTGGGTACCAACCATCGACAAGACCAATCAAAAAACAACACAGGAGTTTAATTTAACCGTGCCTGCCAAATATGTTACACTCAGCAATGGCAAACTCGTTAAACAAACCCTGAATGCAAATGGTACCCGAACCGATAGCTGGAAGATGGATTTACCGCATGCACCTTATTTGTTCTTTATGGGTGTGGGTGATTACGCAGTAATTAAAGATGCCTACAAGGGTAAGGAAGTAAGCTATTATGTAGAGAAGCCTTATGAAAAAGTAGCACGCAGCATTTTTGGGAACACGCCTGAAATGATGCAATATTTTTCAAGCAAATTAAGCGTGGATTATCCATGGGTTAAATACAGCCAGATCACTGGAAGAGATTATGTAAGTGGTGCCATGGAAAATACCACTGCTACCCTGCATCAGGAATCGGCACAACAGGATGCCAGAGAATTAACCGATGGCAATAGCTGGGAAGGAACCATAGCGCACGAATTATTTCACCACTGGTTTGGGGATTATGTAACCGCAGAAAGCTGGAGCAACCTAACGGTAAACGAAAGCTTTGCCGATTACAGTGAATATTTATGGGCAGAATACAAACAGGGAAAAGACGAAGCGGCTTTTATAAACTGGAGTGCAATGAATGGATACTTAAACAGCCCTTCCGATGCAAGCAAACACCTGGTAAGATTTTATTACGATACGCAGGAAGACATGTTTGATGCAGTGAGTTATAGTAAGGGCGGTAGAATCCTTCACATGCTTAGAAAGTATGTGGGAGACGATGCGTTTTTTGCTTCGCTGAATAAATATTTAACCGATAACAAATTTGGAACAGGTAGCGGACATAAACTAAGACTGGCTTTTGAAGCTGTTACCGGAAAAGACCTGAACTGGTTCTTTAATCAGTGGTATTTCAATAGTGGTCATCCGAATTTAACATTGAGTCAGCAATACGATGGCACCGCTAAAAAGCTGATGGTAGTTATTAAGCAAACACAAACTCATCAGATTTATCAGCTTCCTATTCTGATAGATATTTACCATGGTGCCAATAAAAAAAGAGAAATGGTTTGGGCAAAAAATGCAGCTGATACTTTTTATTTTGATGTAGCCACACAACCCGACCTGGTGAATATAGATCCTGAAAGAGTGTTGCTTGCAGTGAAAAAAGAATCCAAAACCATGGAAGCCTATGCGCACCAGATGAAATATGGTGGTCACTATTTAGACAGAAGAGAAGCGATAGACTATGCAGGTAAAAAAATTACAGAACCAGGAGCATATGCATTGGTTGAAGCAGGTTTGAAAGACCCATATTTCAGAATCAGAATGAAGGCTTTGGGTAGTTTCGGCAATGCCAAATTAACAGAAGCAACCATTGCAACTATTGAAAACCTGGCTAAGAATGACCCATCCAAATTAGTAAGAGCAGATGCCATCAGTATACTGGGCCGATTGAAAAATCAGACATATGCATCTCAGTTTGAAAACTACATCAAAGACTCTTCCTATTCAGTTGCCGGGGCAGCTTTGATGGCATTGAACGATTTGGATGGAAAGAAAGCTTTTGCCATTGCGAATGAACTGAAAAATCAAACAGCAAAGGGCAGATTGAGTTCTGCAATCAGTTCAGTGATTATTGCCAATGGCGATGAATCTGCTTACGAGTATATTATGAAAAACTTTACCGAAATGCCATTGTCACAGGCAAAATTCACGGCCATTGGTTCTCTGGTTGAATTCCTGTCGAAAGTAAAAGATGCATCTAAATTCAAAGCAGGTGTGGATGCCATTGTGGAATTCAGAAATGCCATTCCATCCAGTGCAAGATCTCAAACAGATCCGGTGATCAATAATATGTTCTTAAAAGGATTGGCTACCAAGAAAGAAGCCAGCGGAGAGCAGGCATTGGCAGACTATGCAAAAGAGAAAGCCAAGCAATAAAAGCAGATTGATTCGCTTGAACAGATTGAGTTTATGATTGCCAATTATCAAAGCCCTGGGTTTCTCCCGGGGCTTTTTTATGAAAAAAGCCATGAAAAATACAATGCGAAATTGATTGGGCTTTTCTGAAAGTGGATGGATTGAAACTAATGCTGCGTCGGTAAAGAAACAGTAGTACTGGAACTCAATTCAATGGTAACAGGCAGTACTTCTTTTTCCATCGTACTGCTGCCCGAAAGTTTTACTTTCATAGACTCTGACTGCATAATGCCGGAAACTAAATCGTAAACCCTTTCCGTTCGGGCAATACCTTTAAACTGCTGTAAAACCGACTTCCCCAGTTGACTCAATTTGTTTTTAATGAACCAGTCTGAAAGAACGGAAACAAAAACCTGCCGGTCAATTATTTTTGTAATAATGTACTGATGCAATTGCCTGGAACTATCCTGAACAGTAGAGTCTGACCAGATTAAGCCGGCTTTCACTGTTTTTTTATCAAATGGTAAAAAATATTTACCAGGGTCTTCTTCAATTTCAAAGTAAAAGGGTTTACTGGACTCAATTGTATCGTATAACAATCCTTTTGCATGAAAACGGCTGATAACCATTTTTCTGGGCTTATTAATATTCGCCATCAGCCATGCTTGTTCGGCTGACTGCAGTCCGGCAGTATCATTGCTGTTGAATTTATCTTCTCTGCCAAAAGCAAATAAGCTACCTGAAATATTTTCAGTGGTAGCTTCCAGTTCAAAATAATTTGAAACAGGGGTTAATAAACGATAACTGGTTTGAGTTGACTTCTGAGATTGAATGGTAATTGGCTGATCGGGAATATGCAGGTTGGTAATATTACTAACCTGATGAACCACACGGAACAAGGGCATTGAATAAGTTTGTGCACTCAGTTTACCCGATGCAAAAATCAGTATCCAGAATAACTTCCCCCCTATCCAATTCAATTGTTGCATGATATTAGCATTACCAGGACCCGCCTGCTCCACCTCCGCCACTACTACCTCCCCCAAAACCGCCGAAGCCACCGCCACCGAAGCCGCCACCACCAAAGCCGCCGCCTCCACCTCTATTATTGCCTCCTAACAAAGTAGACCACAACAAAGCTTCAGCCACATTGGCCGCACCTCTCCGGCTCATCATTCCGCCTCCACGGCCACCTCTTCCGCCACCACCACGGCCTGCGCCTAAAATAAAAATGATAACGATAATGATAAAAATGAAAGTAAGTATAGATCCACCGCTATCTCCGTTATTGTTTTTCTTAACCCGTTTGGTTTTGTATTCACCCACTGCCGCTTTGGCCAATGCATTAACGGCATTATCAATTCCACGATAATAATTCTGTTGCTTAAATTCCGGAACAATTTCATTTCTGTAAATGCTGGAAGCGGTTACATCAGGAATTGCACCTTCTAAACCATAGCCTACTTCTATCCAGATTTTACGATCTTCAATGGAAGCCAGAATCAGGACCCCATTGTTGGTTTTTTTATTCCCTATGCCCCAGGAACGAAATAATTTATTAGCGTATTCCTGAACTTCGTAGCCCTCCAGGGTTTTCAGAATTACTACCGCAATCTGGTTAGAAGTGCTATCGTCCAGTGCCACCAGTTTTTCTTCCAAGATGGCAACCTGCTCCTTGCTTAACACACCCGCATAATCATTCACCAGCCTGGGTGGATTCGGCGGGGGCACTACTGTCTGAGCAATGCCTGTTACAAAGGAAACAACCAACAATAATATGAGTAGTAACTTCTTCATTTATTTTCCAAAAACAATCTCGTCAGGTAATTCATTTTTGTCAGTAGTTCCGTCGTATGGGAAATGGGCCACCAGGGCTTCACCAATATCTTCAATAATATGGCAGATTCCTTCTATAAAGTGCTTTTCTCTGAATTCGGAAAGCATCATTTCCACTTCTTTCAGCCAGAATGCATGACCTACTTTCTGGTGGATGCCTTCATCCCCAAAAACAGCCAGCTGATGATCCTCCATGGCTAAATACAACAGCACCCCGTTACGGGATGCTGTTTGATCCATTTTTAATTGGTAAAATATTTCCTTCGCCCTGTGCACCGGATTCACCAGTTCACAATTGGATTCCACATAGATTCTGATTTCGCCACTGGTTCTTTGTTCAGCTTTTTGAATGGCTGCAACAATGGCATCTTTCTCTGCCTGGGTAAAATATTCTTTTCGTTTTTTTCCGAATAATCCAAACATGGGCCAATTTTAGAATTTAACTTCCGGAGCTTTCTCAGAACCTGCATCAGCTTTGAATCCTTCCTTCACTTTAAAGCCGGTTATGCTGGCCAGAATATTCATAGGAAAAGAACGGGCTTTCACGTTATAGGCAGCTACAGCAGCGTTGAAGTCGTTTCTGGAAACCTTGATTCGGTTTTCAGTTCCTTCCAGCTGTGCCTGCAAGCCACGAAACGCTTCATTGGCTCTAAGATTAGGATAATTTTCTGTAACCATTAATAAACGACCTAAAGCCTGAGATAACTGACCTTGAGAGGCCTGAAATTCCTGTAATTTTTCCGGAGTCAGGTCTTTAGCATCTACTTTCATCTGGGTAGCACTTGCTCTGGCTTCTACCACAGCCTGCAAAGTTGACTGCTCAAAATTGGCTTCTCCCTTAACGGTATTCACCAAATTAGGGATAAGGTCTGCCCTGCGCTGATAATCACTTTGTACGTTGTTCCAGGACTGGCTTACGGTTTCATCTAATTTAACCAATCCATTGTAACCACTCATACCGCATCCGCCAATTAATACAATTAATCCGATAATGACAATAAGGGTAATTCTCTTTGTGTTCATGTTTTTATATTTGAAGTATTGAATATACAAAACGGATGCCATATTTATGGGGTGGCAGAATGACATTTCACATTTTGCAAACGTTTTTCACCTATTTTTGCCCAAAATTTAAAAATCTCCGAAACGATAGGCTATGTCAGTATTAGTAAACAAGCACTCAAAAATCATTGTTCAGGGTTTTACCGGAACAGAGGGAACGTTTCATGCCACTCAAATGATTGAGTATGGAACCAATGTGGTAGGTGGAGTTACACCTAATAAAGGTGGAACAACCCATTTAGATAAGCCCGTATTTAATACAGTAGCCGACGCCGTGAAGCAAACAGGTGCTGACGTAAGTATCATTTTTGTACCACCAGCGTTTGCAGCTGATGCCATTATGGAAGCGGCAGAAGCAGGAATTGGCTTGGTAGTATGTATTACGGAAGGTATTCCTGTACAGGATATGGTAAGAGTAAAAAATTACCTACAGGGAAGCAAGACTCGTTTAATTGGACCAAACTGTCCTGGTGTTATTACTGCTGAAGAAGCAAAAGTAGGTATCATGCCTGGCTTTATTTTCAAAGCCGGTAGAATTGGTATTGTTTCAAAAAGTGGTACCCTTACCTATGAAGCAGCTGATCAGGTGGTAAAAGCCGGATTAGGAATCAGCACTGCCATTGGTATTGGCGGAGACCCAATCATTGGAACCCCAACCAAAGAAGCAGTAGAATTATTAATGAACGATCCTGAAACCGATGGTATCATCATGATTGGTGAAATTGGCGGTAGCATGGAAGCAGATGCTGCACGCTGGATCAAGGACAATAAAACCAAGCCTGTAGTAGGATTCATTGCAGGTCAAACTGCTCCTCCCGGAAGAAGAATGGGACATGCCGGTGCTATCATTGGCGGTGCAGATGATACAGCAGCTGCCAAAATGAAAATCATGGCAGAATGCGGTATTGAAGTAGTAGCAAGCCCTGCGGATATTGGTATTACCATGGCTGCTGCACTAAAAAAATAAACAAGCAAATTGTTAATATACAACCCGGAGCCCATCAGCTTCGGGTTTTTTTATGCAAAAAACAGCATCTTGCATCATTAGCCATATATACCTAATTGATTTCTATGCGCCTACTATTTTCCCTGATTGTACTACTGGTTTCCTTTCAGATAAAAGCACAGACAAGCGATACTTATTACAGCGAACAATATAAAATCATTGACAGTTTATTGCTCAAAGACAGATTGCCCAAAACAGCGCTGGAAAAAGTGAGAGCACTTTATAAAAAAGCAGTTGCAGAAAAAAAAGAAGCTGAACAAATCAGGGCATTGATTTATGAAACAGAGATCAATCAGGAATACACAGAAGAAGGTTATACCGAAACCCTGCAGACATTGAAAAAAACAAGTCAGCAAATCAGGGAGAATTTGGTACTCAACTCATTATTACACGTGCTGATTGCCAGGAAATACAATGAATATTATGAGAATCAGAGATGGAATTTATACAACCGAAAAAACTGGAATGCACAATCTTTAAAGGATAGTATTGAAGCCCAGTTTAAACAGGCAAAAGCGAATGCATCCCTTTTAAAAAACAGTTCGCTAAAGGTATATGCTCCCATTATTGCAGGGGGATCAGAACCGCTGCAAAATTATACAGTCTACGATTTACTCATACTGGAACAAATCAGGTATTATTCACAGGGACTGGGCAATGAAGCAGGCGAGACCAACCATCCTGTCATTGTTGCTTTGTATAAGGAATTGATAGAAGGGAAAAAAACAGGCGAAGCAGTACAGGAACGGTATCGCTTTAATTTTCTGAAATGGCAGTTTCAGGAAAGCATCATAAAAGAAAAGGAATATGCAAGCGCACTAACGCAATTCACCAGCACAAAATCCGGAGCCTCGGTTATAATGGAGACGCACGCATCAGTAATAGCAGATGCATATCTGGAACTGGCAAGACTTACTGCTGAAAAAGGGAGGAACTATCATCCTTTCAGAGATACGGCCAACCGATATGCATTCGTTAATGCACTAACAATCATTAAAGAAGCAGATGAAAGGCTCAATGCAGCCCAGATGAGTAAAAGCGGCTTAACAGACTTGCGCAACGAAATAAAAGACAAGAAAGCTTGGCTTCAAGTGGAAGATTACAATGAGAGCAACAAACCATTTCGTGCTTTCCTGCAATTTAAAAACTTGGATACTTTGTATGGTAAACTCTACAAGGTTTCACCTGCCTATTATCCAAATGGAATTACATCAGAAGAAATTCTCAGAAACATCCAGAAACAGCAACTGGTAAGAGAAATAGCAATCCCGCTTCCCTCTGCAGGAGATTATCAAACGCATTTTACCGAATTTAAAATGGACCCGCTAAAAGATGGCTCCTATCTTTTACTAACCAGCGCTGGTAAAGCTTTTGATGTTGCAAAAGACAAACTGGGATATACCCAATTCAATGTATCAGAATGGGTGTATGTAAAAGACAATCAACGTTATTTTATTAGAAACTATACAGATGGCAAGCCCGTTACCAATGCAAGCGTAACTGTTTTCGTGAATAATTCCAATAGAAATACAGGCATTACAGAACAAAAAAATATACTGCAAACCAAAACAGATGAACAGGGAAGTTTTATTGTGCTAGATAAAATAAACAACAGTGTACTCATTAAGGTGAGCCGTAAAAACAATGAGCTGTACTTCAGTGATTATAAATACCAATACAGAACACTGGAGGAGCTGGAAGGCGCATCTGTTCAGTTTGAAAAAACAAACAGAAGAATTCATTTTTTCACAGACCGATCTATATACAGGCCAGGACAGACTATTAATTTCAAAGGCATTGCCATTACCAGGGATTGGAATACCAAACAATCCAAGCTGATCACTGATAAAGCTGTTGTTCTTTGTTATCTCTATAATGCAAACAGACAAAAAGTAGATTCAATTTCTCTACAGCTGAATGATTTTGGAAGTATTGCAGGTCAGTTTCCTATTCCCAACAGTGGATTAACCGGACAGTTTACTATTGAAGCAGTGGATTATAATTATTCCAGTACCGGTATTAAGATAGAAGAATACAAAAGGCCTACTCTTCAGCTCGTATTTAACCAGCCCAAGTTTGGCTATCGCTTAAACGATAGCATACATTATACCATTCAGGCCATGGGCTATGCTGGAAATGTAATTAACGGAGCTAAAGTAGTGTACACGGTTAAACAGTATGGAAGAAGACTTCAATCCGAAGACAATATTATTGCATCAGGAAACGGAATAACAGATGGCAGAGGAGAGTTTGTTATCCCTTTTAAAGCTTTGTATGATTCTACAAAAGGAAATGATGAAAACATATCCATGAATTACATTGTTCAGTTAACAGTAACCGATTTAAATGGAGAAAGCAGATCGGGGAATATCAATATCAGCGCAGCCAGAACTGCATGGAAATTATTTATGAAGATCCCGCCAGTGCTTATTCAAAATCAATTGAAAAAGATTGAGCCCCAGGTGGTAGACTTAGAAGGAAAAACAAAAAATATTCCGGTTCAAACAACCATCTATAAGGTGTCAGAGCCCACCCAATTTATTCGCAAAAAATACTGGGAACAATCCGATAAGCATATATACGATTCTCTTACCTACCGCAAGTATTTCCCCAATGACGAATACAACCAGGAAACAGAAATAGCCAACTGGCCGGTTGCAGCAACAGCATCAGACATAAACCAGCTGGAAGCGGGCACTTACAAAGTAATAGCTACCGCTATTGACAGTTTTGGACTAACGCTAAAATCGTTTCAGTTTATCCAGATAATCAATCCAGAAAAACCAAGAACCTATCCAAGCCATTTTCAGTTTTATTCTGCAACCATAACAAAGCCAGGCGATAGCATACAAATAGTTAAAGCTTATCCTTTCAACAATCCGACTGTAATTCAAAAAATAAAAAGAAGCAATGCAAAAGCTGTTTATCAATTTGTAGAAAAGCAAAATATTACAAAGGAAGAGCTGATAATTAGTGAAAGCGACAAGGGTGGTATATTCATACAGGAAGTATTTATTGCATACGGCAGAATGTATCAACAGGCAATATCTATTTCTGTTCCGTTTAATGATAAAGCACTATCCGTTAAAACCGGCACTTTCAGAAATGTCTTTGAACCTGGTTCTAAGGAAAGCTGGCAAATTGAAGTAGAGGGAAGTAAAGCAAATGAAAAAGCAGCAGAATTATTAACCGGCATGTACGATGCCAGCCTTGATGCTTTATATCCACACGACTGGAACAGATTAAACTTATGGGGAAGTACCAATTACGAGGAAGGATTCAGCAGTAATCTATTTCGTTCCAGTTATATTACCCTTTTGCACGACTACCAATGTTTCTGTGAAGCCCAACCCTATGAAGATCCCAAACTGCTTAGCAATATTCCCGTACAATGGAAAATAAAAGACCGGGTTTTGTATGAAGCAGCACAGGCTAAAAAAACCATGGCTGCTCCGCCGCCAGCAAATATTTCTATCAGAGGCACAAACCCGGCAATGGAAGAAAGCTATGATAAAGTGTATTCAACTGTTGATATTAAAGATCCGGTAACCGGTGATATCATGCGTAACGGAAGAATCATCCGTTCGAACAAACAAACAGAAGACCAGCTGCAAATAAGAAAGAACTTTAATGAAACAGCTTTCTTTATTCCGCAATTGTATGCAGACAGCACAGGTAAATACACATTCAGCTTTCAGTTTCCGGATGCAACAACCCAATGGAAATGGATGACACTGGCGCATACCAAAGAACTGGCTGTGGGCTTTACCGAACAGAAGGTTCAGACACAAAAAAGCCTAATGGTGCAACCCAACCTACCCCGTTTTCTGAGAGAGGGAGATCAGATGGAAATACCAGTAAAAATTGCCAACCTTACGCAAAAAGAATTAACAGGTACTATAGTGCTGGAATTAATGGATGCCACCACGAATACACCGGTAGACGGATGGTTCCAGAATGTATTTCCTCAACAATATTTCACTGCGGAAGCAGGGCAATCTGCTATTACCCAATTCCCGGTACAAATTCCATTCAGCTACAACAAACCCCTCCGTATTCGGATAGTTGCAAAAACCAATTCTTTTAGTGATGGGGAAGAACATATTATTCCTGTTTTAAGTAACAGACAATTCATTACAGAAACCCTTCCGATTTACTTATCCAAAGACACAACTCAGACATTTACCTTCAGCAAGCTTCTCAACAATCAAAGTGAGGGTATTAGTACAGAAGCCTTAACCGTTGAGTATACCACACAGCCTGCCTGGAATGCCATACAGGCACTGAGCTATATGAAAACAGATCCGGAACAATCAGCCATACAGCAATTCAGCCGAATCTATGCCAACCTGATGGCATTGCATATCCTAAAAAAATATCCTGTGATTGGTCAGGCATTAGATGCCTGGAGAAAAGATAGTACCGCTTTGCTCAACCCTTTAGAAAAGAATAATGAATTAAAACAGATTTTACTGGAAGAAACCCCATGGGTATTGGATGCAAAATCCGGGAACCTACTATTAAAAGAGCTGGCCAACCAGTTCAATGCAGAAAGAATTACAGATGAAAATGAAGCATGGATCATCCGTTTGCAAAAGCTACAAGGTAAAGACGGAAGTTTCAGCTGGTTCGAAGGGGGCAATGCAGATTCATATATTACCAATTATATTTTAACCCAAATTGGAAAACTAAAAAGAATCGGCGCCATTGATCCATCTATGTCAGCAAGATTAAGAGTGATGCTGGTGAAAGCCAATCATTATATGGACAGTGAGATTCAGTACCGTTACAAAAAAGAGAAGACCGCAACACTAATAAGCATTCCATTGGATTATTTGACAATGCGAAGTCTTTACAGAGATATTGCCATTACCAATGATTCTGCCTATCAGTTTTATTTAAAGAAAGCACTTACCAACTGGTCACAGCAAAATCTATATGGCCAGGCAATGGCAGCTTTACTTGCACTCAGAAACAATCAGACTGCATTCGCTGAAAGAATTTTGAAATCACTGGCAGAACAATCGATGAATGATACATACAAAGGTGTTTATTGGAAAAACAGAACCACTTCCCGCTGGTATGCCATGCCCGTACAACACCAGAGTATGATGATTGATTGTTTCAGTGAAATTAATGCTGCACTACCTAAGCAACCTTACAAACAATTGATCAGTGGTATGCTAACCTGGCTAATTGTAAATAAGGAAGCCAATCATTGGGGAAACAGTATGAGCACAACAGATGCTGTGTACAGCATTGTAGCCAATGCAAGAGAATGGTTCAGTAATAAAAGAGCAGTTCAAATAAAACTGGGAAATACTACCCCTATTGGAACTGCCACTGAAAAAGCAATGGAAGGATCCGGTTACTTTAAAAAGCGTATCGAAGGAAATAAAGTGAATGCGTCTATGGGAAATATTACGGTAACAACGGCTACACAGTATATGATTTCCAATCAGCCATCTTACGGAAGCATCTACTGGCAATACTTGGCCAATATGGATGAAATTACTGCCAGCAAGGGTGAATTAGAAATTAATAAAACCATCCGGGTGTTCAGAAATAACCAATGGTCTTTATTAAATGAAAATGAGCCCGTTAAAGTAGGAGAATTGATGAATGTAACACTGAGTATAAAAACAGAGAGAGAAATAGATTACGTGCACGTTAAAGATTTACGTCCAGCTGCAACAGAGCCCACCGATGTACTTAGTGGTTACCAATGGAAGAGTCGTTCTTTCTATTACCAAAGCACCAAAGATGTAAGTACCAATTATTATTTCCATTCATTGTCCAGAGGTACGCATCAACTGGATTATACTATCAGAGCCACACATACGGGATTATACACGGCAGGCATTGCCTCTGTTCAAAGCATGTATGCGCCTGCATTGAAAGCTCATTCCAATGCAATTAAAATCAGAATTGAACAATAACCATGCAGGTAGACACACTCATTATAGGACAGGGATTATGTGGCAGTTTTTTAAGCTGGAACCTGCTGAAAGCAGGTCATCAGGTAATGGTAGTAGATAGTTCAAATCCATTTACGGCAACCAAAGTAGCCAGCGGTGTTATTAATCCTGTTACAGGAAGAAGAATTGTAAGAACCTGGGAGATTGAAACTTTTATGCCATTTGCAGTGAACGCTTATCAGGAAATGGAAAAAGAATTATCCATTGAATTGATACGCCAATGCAATGTGCTGGATTTTCATAATACGCCTGAAAACAAAATAGCTTTTACTGAAAGGCTAAAAACCGAAACAGAATATTTATCACTGCCAGATCAAAAAAAATGGGAATCCTATTTTCACCTTCAATTTGGGATTGGTGAAATACATCCCTGCTGGCTGATACAACTGACCAATTTACTGGCAGCATGGAGAAAAAAATTACAGCACCAAAATGCGCTGATAGAGAGTGATTTCAATTTCAATGACTGTGTAGTTAAAGATGAATCCATTCATTGGAAAGATATAAAAGCAAATCGCATTATTTTCTGTGATGGGAATGCTGGAGCTACCAACCCCTGGTTTCAGCTACTACCCTTTGCACCCAATAAAGGGGAAGCTATCATTGCCTCGATACCCGACTTGCCAAGAAATCATATTTACAAACAAAGTCTGAGTCTTGTGCCCTGGAAAGAAGATTTGTTCTGGATAGGTTCTACCTATGAATGGAAGTACGATCATCCGAATCCAACTTCTGCGTTTAAGGAAAAAGTGGAATTCCAGTTAAAGAACTGGCTTAAGTTACCCTATCAGATTATGGATCATATGGCATCGGAGAGACCGGCCAATATTGAGCGAAGACCTTTTGTTGGATTTCATCCTATTCACAAAAATATTGGCATACTCAATGGAATGGGAACCAAGGGTTGTAGTCTGGCACCTTACTTTGCCCATCAGCTAACGCAATATATTATTAAGGGGGAACCTATACACCCACTGGCGAGCATTGATCGTTTGAAGAATATTTTAAGCCGATAATTGCTTACAAAAATTTAATATTGTGCCACAAAAGATATTGAATGGAGCAGCCCCCTTCGGTTCATGATGACAGATACGATATTCCGCTGAAATACCGGAAGATGGAGAATCTCCACATTGTATTCTGGTTATTTAAAGATGTGGCCTGGTGTCTGGGACTCAGATGGTTGGGGACTTCTATGATTCTCCCCACTTTACTCATCTCTATTATCATTGCTTACCGAACCCGTCAGTACATGTCGGAGCTATGTCACAATCTGGCGATAACAGTATGGATTTCTGCCAACTCCTACTGGATGGTCAGTGAGTTTTTTGGGTTTGATCATATTGAAATCTGGAACGGATTCACTTATAAGCATATAGCATTGATTCCCTTCACACTTGGAATTTTAATTTTGGGATATTTCTATTTAGTGTGGAAACCGATGCAAAAGAACAAGTCTGCTTATTAAATAAATAAGCCCCACTCGTCTTCAAAGTTGTCTTTCTGAAACGTACTAACCCATTGCTTGTATAGTTCTCTGAATTTATATAAAGCTTCTTCTATAACCTGCTTATGGGCTTCGTCTGCCCAACCCATCAAAACGGCAAAACCAATCTGTTCCATCATCTGCTTGGCATTGGTTCTGATAACAGATGCATTTTCCATTTTCAATACATACAAATCCATGCTGATAGCACCAATAATCTTGGGAGCAACAATCATTACATTCTCATAAATCAATGCCTTGGTAGAAGCAGGATGGGTTTCTTCGCCATCATCCGCCAGATTCTCTGCAAAGGCAACCACTAAACCAAATACTTCTCTCCATTGGTTGTACATGGCTTTGGCAATTGCCCTGGCCGGGCCTCTGCGCCACTCTTCTGCTGCATCATCAGGACCCACTTTGTAGCGGCTTTCATCCCACTCCGGTAAAAAATTCAGGTCATTTAAATTCATAGAGGGAAGTTAATTCATTTCAGCTTTTAAAAAGCGAGCTGTATGACTGGTTTTATGTTGCACCATTTTTTCGGGTGTTCCTTCAAATAAAATCTGTCCGCCTCCATCACCACCTTCCGGGCCTAAATCAATAATATAATCGGCCATTTTAACTACATCCAGATTGTGTTCTATCACCAATACCGTATTCCCTCTGTCCACCAGTTTATTCAGCACATCCAGCAAATGACTGATATCCTGAAAATGCAAACCGGTAGTGGGTTCATCCAGAATGTAAAATGTTTTCCCGGTATCTTTCTTTCCCAGTTCTGTAGCCAGCTTTACGCGCTGTGCTTCACCGCCACTAAGGGTTGTAGCCGACTGCCCCAGCGTAATATATCCCAGCCCTACTTCCTGCAATACTTTAATCTTTCTGTATAAATAAGGAACAGGCTGAAAAAATTCACAGGCTTCATCCACCGTCATATTCAGCACATCGCTGATGGATTTTCCTTTGTAACGAATTTCAAGCGTTTCGCGATTGTATCTTTTGCCATTGCATTTTTCACAGTTCACATATACATCGGGCAGGAAATTCATTTCAATCACTTTCATTCCCCCTCCTTCACAAATTTCACATCTGCCTCCCTTAACATTAAAGGAAAAACGACCTGCTGCATATCCTCTGATTTTGGCTTCGGGTACAGCTGCAAACAAGGTTCTGATTTCTGTGAAGAATCCGCAATAAGTAGCAGGGTTACTCCTGGGCGTTCTACCAATTGGGGACTGATCAATTTCAATCACTTTGTCAACATGCTCCAGCCCTTTCACAGAATGAAAAGGCATGGGTGTTACTTTACTATTGTAACAATGCTTAGCCAGAATAGGATATAAAGTTTCATTAATCAGGGTACTCTTACCACTGCCACTAACCCCACTCACCACAATTAAATTTCCCAAGGGCAAGCGTACAGAAACATTCTTTAAATTGTTGCCGGAAGCTTTATTCAATTCCAGAAACTTTCCGCTACCTGCTCTTCTTTCCGCAGGCACCTGGATACGTTTTTGTCCGTTTAAATACTGAGCAGTATCTGCTCCTGATTCCAACACCTGTTGTGGTGTTCCTTCAGCCACAATACTACCCCCATATTTCCCTGCGCGGGGTCCAATATCCACCAGATAATCCGCTGCAAGCATAATATCCTTATCGTGTTCCACTACCAACACACTGTTACCTATATCACGCAGATTTTTCAATGCCTGAATTAACTGATGATTGTCGCGCTGATGCAAACCAATGGAAGGTTCATCGAGTATATAAGTAATCCCTTGCAATTGAGATCCAATTTGTGTAGCCAGCCTGATTCGCTGCGACTCCCCCCCACTAAGGGTTCTGGAAGAACGATTCAGCGAAAGATAAGTTAGGCCAACGTCGAGCAGGAATTGTAATCGCTCCCTGATTTCTTTTAAAATATCTTTTGCAATTACATTCTGTTTCTTGCTCAATCTATCTTCCAGATTCGTGAACCATTGCTGCAGCTTATCTAAATTCAATGCACTCAGTTCAGCAATATTTTTATTGTCAATTTTAAACCAGAGACTTTCTTTTCGTAATCTGTCTCCGTCACAAGTAGTACAAACTTTTAATTCCATGTATTGCTCAACCCACTCACGCATACCATCCGATTTTACACCGGCAAACCAACGCTTCAGCATGGGAATAATTCCTTCAAATTCACCAGCATATGGATCTGCACCTACACCCTCTGTTTCAGCAGGATCAATCATTAAACTATCCCCATCCGGATTTCCGTACAACAGAATATTCAATCCAGCAACGGGTAAGTCTTTAACAGGTTTATCCAGGTTGATTTTATTTTTCTTTGCCAGCTGTTCTACATTACGGAACATATATGCATCTCTTTGCACGCCCAGCGGCGCAATTCCACCTTCCTTAATACTTAAATTCGGATCTGGAATAACTGCACTTAAATCAATGGAATACATATGACCTAAACCCTTACAGGTAGGGCAGGCACCATAAGGTGAATTAAAGGAAAAAGAATTGGGAGAAGGTTCCTCATAGGAAATACCCGTGTCTTCACACATCAATTGCTTGGCATACTGAACCGTCTTATTGGTATCGTTCAGCAAAAGGAACATCAGATCCTTACCCATTTTCAAGGTCTGCTGGACACTCTGACTTACCCGCACTCTTAAATCGTCGGTTACCTGCAAACGATCAATCACTACTTCAATATCGTGAATCTTATATCGGTCAACCTGCAGTTTGGGAGTAAGATCAATAATCTCTCCATCAACCCTTACTTTTAAAAATCCCTTCTTTCTAATGTCTTCAAAGAGCTCCCGGTAATGTCCCTTTCTTCCTCGAATCAGGGGCGCCAGCAAACTCACTTTTTTATTTTTATACTTCGTGTAAATATTATCAACAATCTCTTCTTCACTAAACTTGACCATTTTTTTTCCGGTCTCATAACTGTATGCTTCTCCAATGCGCGCATAGAGCAAACGAAGAAAATCATAGACTTCCGTAACGGTACCAACAGTAGAGCGTGGATTCTTATTAGTGGTTTTTTGTTCAATAGAAATTACCGGGGACAGGCCTGTGATTTTATCAACATCAGGTCTTTCCATATCACCCATGAACTGTCTGGCATAGGCACCAAAACTTTCCATGTACCTGCGCTGACCTTCATTGTAAATAGTATCAAAAGCCAGTGAAGATTTTCCACTACCACTTACGCCGGTAAAAACAACCAGCTTATTTTTAGGAATAGCAATATCAATGTTTTTCAAATTGTGTTCACGCGCACCCATTACCTGAATAAAATCCGTGTCATTTACCGGTACAGGTGCAGTAGGAATCGATTTCTTTGCCATAATAGTTAATAAAGATACAAACAAGCAGCCCGTTGTAAAGTTTGCATTTTATAAAAGAAAACTACCTGAAATTCAATCATCTGTGAGTAGAATAAGTAATTGTCCACTAAATTAATAGACTTTTAATTTGGTGAAATGAAATTGCGAATGTACATTTGCATCAGTTCTTTAATAATCTTATCAAGAAAGGCGGAGGGTTTTGGCCCTATGAAGCCTTGGCAACCCATATTACTTTAACTCAGTAGTATGAAGGTGCCAATTCCATCCTGGTAAAGCAATGCTTTAACGGGGAAGATAAGTCAGAGTCAAGCTTTTATTCTTACCGAAAGGAAAATTATATATGCCCATCTGATTTTATCAGGTGGGTTTTTTTATGGTCTTATGGCCAGGGAAAGCCACCTAGAGATTAAAGAGAACGATATTTTTTAAACAAAAAAATCGTCACATGCTCAGTGCAACCCAACTCATTCACGCCATTCCGGTAGATCCGCTGACTGGCGCCATTTCGGTACCCATTTACCAAACCAGCACATTTGTGCAGGAGTCTCCCGGAGTTAACAAAGGATATGATTATTCCAGATCGAATAATCCAACAAGAGCCGCATTGGAATCGCTCATTGCAAAACTGGAAGGAGGATCAACTGGTTTAGCATTTGCAAGCGGGCTCGCAGCCATTGATGCCGTAGTTAAATTACTGAAAAGCGGAGATGAAATTTTGGCTGTTGATGATATTTACGGAGGTGCGTATCGGTTATTCACTGCGGTGTATGAACAATATGGTATCAAAGTAAATTTTGTAGACACCGGTGATACAGAAAAAGTAGCAGCAGCAATTACTCCATGTACCAGGTTAATCTGGTTAGAAACTCCTACCAATCCAACTTTAAAAATTTCAGACATTGCAGGCATAGCGAATATTGCCAAAGCCAATAGCTGCCTGCTTTGCGTAGACAATACTTTCGCAACACCTGTTTTGCAACAACCCTTGTTATTGGGTGCCGATATTGTAATTCATAGTGCCACTAAATACCTGGGTGGTCATAGCGACTTGATTGCTGGCATCCTGGTAGCAAAAGAAGAAACGGTGGGAGCAAAACTGAAGTTTTTTCAGAATGCCTGCGGAGCCGTACTGGCCCCCTTCGATAGCTGGCTCGTGATCAGAGGAATTGAAACCCTGCATTTACGCATGAAGCATCACAGCAGAACAGCTTTGAAAATTGCACAGTATTTACAACAACATCCTGCTGTAGCAAGTGTTAATTATCCTGGACTTCCATCCCACCCCAATCATGCATTGGCCATACAGCAAGGAAAAAACGGCGGAGGTATAATTTCCTTTACACTAATAGACGATACCAATGAAGCAGCCATTGCTGTAACCAGCAATACGCAATTATTCAAGCTTGCAGAAAGTTTGGGAGGCATCAAGAGCTTAATCTCTCATCCGGCCAATATGACCCACAAATCTATCCCGGCTGAAAAAAGAAGAGCAGCAGGAGTAAGTGATAGTTTAATCAGACTGTCCATTGGGCTGGAAGAAGCAGAAGACCTGATTGAAGACTTAGCGAAGGTTTTGCAAAAGTTAACAGACAATGAAAGGGAAGCAGCAGCCAGTTGGTTTCATAAACAGAGAAAAGAAATAGTAGCCTAATAGTATTCATAAAAAAAAGTAGCAAAATTAAAATGGAAACACACAAACAGTTAACAATCGGATTATTTGGATTTGGCGTGGTTGGAGAAGGATTGTACAAGGTATTACAACAGACCCCCTCATTAAAGGCAAGTATTAAAAAAGTCTGTATTAAGAATGCAGACAAGAAAAGAAATGCACCTGCAGAATTATTTACATCCGATAAGAATGTATTATTACAGGACCCTGAAATAAATGTAATTGTAGAAGTGATTGATGATTCAGTAGCCGCTTTTGATATTGTATCCACTGCATTAAAAAATGGCAAATCAGTAGTAAGTGCCAGCAAAAAAATGATTGCAGATAATTTGCCTGCATTACTGGCTTTGCAAAAAGAAACAGGACTACCCTTTTTGTATGAAGCAGCCGCCTGCGCTTCTATTCCGGTTATCAGAAATCTGGAAGAGTACTACGACAACGATTTATTGCATTCCATTAAAGCCATCGTAAACGGTTCCACCAATTTCATCTTAACAAAAATGTTCGAGGAGAAACTAGATTTTTCCGCAGCCTTATTGCTGGCTCAACAACTGGGTTTTGCAGAAAGCAATCCTAAACTGGATGTGGAAGGATACGATGCATTAAACAAATGGACCATTCTGTTAAACCATGCTTATGGAGTGGTAAGTGCCCCCTCAGAAATTTTGTTCACAGGAATTCAGAACATACAGGGTTCCGATGCACTGGTAGCCAGAGAAAAAAATCTGGATATCAAGCTGATTGGTCAGGCTAAAAAATTAAAGAATGGAAAAGTAGCTGCGTTTGTGCTACCACAATTTGTACCCGTACAGGATCCTCTTTCCTTTGTAAAAAATGAATACAACGGGGTTGTAATTGAGTCTGGCTTTGCTGATAAGCAATTCTTTTATGGAAAAGGGGCAGGTAGCTTTCCTACTGCTTCTGCAGTGTTAAGTGATATTGCTGCATTGCGCTACAATTACCGGTACGAATACAAAAAACTCTACCATCACAAACCACATGAACTAACCAACGACTACTACTTAAAAGTATATGTAAGTTTTGATGACCTGAAATATATACCGAAAGAAGAATTTGAATGGATTGAGGAATGGCATGCACAGGCCGAAAGAAAATACCTGATAGGCGTATTGCATTGCAGTAAACTCATTAACCAGCAATGGTGGAAACAAAACAATACTTCACTAATTCTGGCACATGATGGTATCATAGATGATATTGATGTAGTAAACCTGAAAAAGAAAAGCCTGGAACTGGCAGGCGTTATTTAAAATAGCTACTTGTTTTTGGGTGGAACCCCGTTCTGTGGGGCGGGGTTCCTTTTATTGTCAGCCCCTATCTTTGCATAAAACCCAGCTATTGACAACGCTTAATACCAACGCATATAAAACAGCCTCTACCCTAAGTATTGTATCAGGCACGCTTTTACTTCTATTCAGTTATCTGGGGGGTAAAGACGAACTCTTTCTTTTATTAAACGGAGATCTGGGTAAAATAGCTGATTATTTTTTTGCAGCATTTACCTATGCAGGAGACGGGATCCTCTGGGTTCCGGTAGGTCTTTATTTTATTTTTTACAAACGAAGATGGCTTCCACTGGTGTTAAGTGCCATTTTATTTTCAACACTCTTTGTACAGGTTGGAAAGAAAATTATTTACCCCAATGAAGCAAGACCTACAGCTGCTATTGAAGCAGCAGGTACCAATCCCATACATACCGTGAAGGGCGTTACCGTACATACCAGCAATAGCTTTCCTTCCGGTCATACAACTACTGCATTCAGCTTATTCCTGCTGGGAACACTGGTAATTCCCTACCGTTATTTCTGGATTCCGGGAATTGTAATGGCTATTTTAGCAGGATACTCAAGAGTTTACCTGGCACAACATTTTCCACTGGATGTGGGAGCAGGCATATTCTGCGCAGCCATCTCCATCTGGATATCGCTAAAAATTCAGCTATACGTTGATTCAAGGAAAAAGCTGGCCTAATCCCAACGCCATTCACCTGCAATTTGCAAAGCTTCTTTCAGGTTATTTTTAATCATGAAATCCCGAACTTCCAAATCAGTAAATCTTTTGGCTTTCAGTTCTTTTGAATCGGCTACACCATAGAGCAACATGGCTCCGTAGCGAACGGTGTTCCTAAGTCCTTTATCATCCACCAGTTTAAAATCATCGCAATCCGCATGATAACAAGGGCCCGCATTGTTGGGCAATCTGCCCCCGGCACCGCCGCCAGTGGGTATTCCCTGTAGCATAAACGGCTGGTGATCGCTATGCAATCCGGCTCCGTTGTTGAATAGGTTTTTATAACTGGTGTCAAATGTTTGTGCAATGGCCCCTATCCCTTCAAACAATTCCTTACTCTCTATAATAGTAGTAGAAAACCCTTTAGGATCATTGGTCATGTCGTAATTCAGCATATACCTGATCTGGTTAATGCTCTTATTTTTCATTGCCTGATCTACATATGCCCTGGAACCCAATAGCCCTTGTTCTTCTCCCATGAACATTACAAATTCAACCGTTCTTTCGGGTTGTAGTTTCAATGCCTGAAATGTACGCGCCATATCCATCACTGCAAAAGATCCGATTCCGTTGTCAATAGCGCCGGTTGCCAGATCCCAGCTATCCAGGTGACCACCAATAATTACTTTTTCATTGGGCTGAGTTTTCCCTTTAATAGTAGCTATTACATTTCTGGCTTTAATTAAACCCGACTGATTGGTCATATCAATTGCAGCATAATGCGTTGTCTTCTTCATCTCTTCCTTTAGCTTCATGCCATCTTCCTTACCAATGCAAACGGCAGGATCGGGAATCAACTTGCCTGTAACAGATGCAGTGCCAGTTAACAGTATTCCACCATTTGCTGTATTGATGATGATAATCCCTTTTGCTCCGTATTTGGTAGACAAAGCAGTTTTTTCAGAACGATGCAAATTCTTCAAACCCGATTTTGAACCAGGCAAAATTCCCAAATAAACCACTGCAATTTTCCCTGTTGCCTTTCCCGGATTACTGGTATAATCTTCTTCCAGACCATTTCCCATGTCAACCAGTTCCAGTTGCACATTGGCTTTTACAGGAGCATGCGCCAGAGAAACAGCTTTCACTGCCTGCAGGTTATTTTTATCTGAACCAATCTTAACCGTTAAGCTCCCCCTGCTCCAGCTTTCCACTTCAAAGGGTTGATATTTTACATCTTTGAATCCATAAGACTTCAATAAATTATAAGCAAACTCTTCCGCCTTCTTTCCATTCTCCGATCCCGTTAATCGATGACCAATGGTCTCCGTTGCAGTTTTTAAACTACTATAGGCTTTTGAATGCTGATCTACTTCAGTATTAATTTTAGAAAACACCGTTGTCCATTCAGGTTTTACCTGCGCGCTTGCAGCAGTTGTAATCAACCCTGCTAAAAAAAAACTTGAGAAGAATTTCATTTAGAATAAATTGTAGTTAGGTTACTATTTTGCTTTTCAAGTTACTTATTCCAGTTTAATCTTGCAGATTTTAATGTTTGAGCGTCTGTTCCAATAAAAATGTCAAAATCGCCAGCCTCCCAATCCAACTTTAGATCATAATTATAAAATTTTAAGTCCTCAGGAGTAATAGTGAAACTTACTTTTTTAGATTCACCCGGCGCTAAACTAATTTTCTGAAATCCCTTTAACTCAAGTACAGGTCTGGTGCTGGAACCAACCAAATCTCTTATATAAAGCTGAACCGTTTCTTTCCCTTCATACGAGCCGGAATTGGTTAACATAACACTAGCAGTAACTGTCTGATTTCCCTTTGCCTTAGTGGTGCTTAATTCCACATTTCCATAACTAAAATTAGTATAGCTCAATCCGTATCCAAATGGATATAAAGGCTCATTACTTACATCTAAATAATTGCTCTGAAATTTTTGAAACCAGGGCCCCCTCAAAGGTCTTCCGGTATTCTTATGATTATAAAATAATGGAACCTGACCTACATGCTGTGGAAAAGTAGCCGTTAGTTTTCCTGAAGGATTAACATCTCCGAATAACACATCAGCAATAGCATACGGCCCTTCAGACCCAGGGAACCAGACATTTAAAATTGCCGGAATATTTTCATTTTCCCAGTTGAGTGTTAAAGGTCTTCCCGTGAATAAAACCAACACAACCGGCTTACCGGTTTTTAAAAGCGCTTTTATTAAATTCTTTTGAACAGCTGGAATATCAATTTGAGCACGGCTGCTGGCTTCTCCGGTCATTTCGGCACTTTCTCCGCCAGCTACAACAATAACGTCTGATTTCGCCGCAGCTTCAAGCGCTTCATTTAACAATTGCTCATCCGTTCTATTGTCACGCTTCAATGATTTCCCGAACATGCCTGCGCGCTCCTCAAATTTAGCATCTTCATGTAAATTAGATCCCTTGGCATAATGAATGGCAACTTTATCTCCAATAGTTTCTTTGAATGCCTGCAACAATGATGTGGCTTTACTTAAATTTGCAGCTACACTCCAGGTACCTCCCATATTTTCTTTGTTATCAGCCAAAGGACCAATCAGTGCAATTGATCCTGACTTTTTTAATGGAAGCGTCTTATTGGCATTTTTCAATAAAACAAAACTCTGAGCTGCAATAGATCTGGCTTCATTTCTATTTGTTTCAGAAAATATTTCTGTCTTTGCACGGTTGTCATCTATATACCTGAATGGATCATCAAATAAACCCAGTTTGTACTTGGCTTCCAAAACTTTTCTGCAAGCTTCATTGATTCTGGCAATCGAAACTTTTTTATCTTTTACAGACTCACCCAAAGTGGTTAAAAATCCTTCCCCAACCATATCCATATCTAATCCGGCATTCATAGACAAGGCTGAAACCGTTTTAAGATCGCCTACTCCATGTGCAATCATTTCGTTCACACCTGTATAATCCGAAACCAACAATCCTTTAAAACCCCACTGTTTCTTCAATACATCGGTTAATAACCATTTGTTGCCATGTGCAGGCAATCCGTCAATTTCATTAAAGGAAGCCATTACAGATCCTACCCCTGCTTCAACAGCAGCTTTATAGGGGAGCATATACTCATTGAACATTCTAACCCTGCTCATATCGGTTGTTCCGTAATCCCGACCCGCTTCTGAAGCACCATACAGTGCGTAGTGTTTTACACAAGAAAGCAAGGTATTATTTTTAGACAAATCATCTCCTTGATATCCTTTAACCATTGCTTTTGCAATTTGCGCCCCCAGAAAAGCATCTTCTCCATTACCTTCAGAAATTCTGCCCCATCTGGGATCTCTTGATACATCAACCATCGGAGAAAAAGTCCAATTGATACCATCTGCAGTGGCTTCATTGGCTGCAATTCTGGCTGATCTTTCTATAAGATGCATATCCCAGGTGGCACTCATTCCCAATGGAATGGGGAATAAGGTTTCATAACCATGAATAACATCCATACCAAACATCAATGGAATTTTGAGTCTGCTTTTTTCTACAGCCAGTTTTTGCACTTCTTTAATCTTGGCAACAGATTTAATATTAAACAGCCCACCTACTTTTCCTGCTACAATTTTCTTGGCAATATCAGAGCTTTCAGCTGATCCGGTAACGATATCACCGGAACTTGGCAAGTTGAGTTGTCCCAGCTTTTCTTCCAATGTCATTTTTGCCATTAACTGATTAATAAATAGATCCATCTTTGAATGCTGCGCATATAAAGTATTAACACATAAAAATGCAAAAGCTAAAACCAGGCGCTTAATAAAACTTTTCATTAGTCTACTTTTAAAATTTTAGATTTAACAGAAACTCCATTTTCGTTGATTGATTCAATGGTATAATAATAGGTTTTTTTAAGATCCATCCCTTTAAACCAATACTCATTGGTATCATGAACCATAATACAATTATACAATTGATCGGGATGGGTACCATAATAAATATTGTAAGCATATGCATTATCAACGGGAGACCATTTTATCCAGGCACTTCGTTTATCCTTCTCGGTTCGCAGAACCATAAACTGTTTTACGGAATCTGGAAGCTGACCATTTCCATTTCCAAAAACCCTTAACCCGCTTAAGGCAAACTTACCACTAGCCATATGTACATTTTCAATCTTTATGAATCTGGTAGAAATTGGTTTTTCAAGTTCAATGTAATCATGAGGAACATCTGTTTGATTATTGCTTTTATCTTTCAGCAGTGTCCACTTTTTACCATCCATTGAAGAATAAAGTTTATACTGATGAAATAAATTGGTTCTCTTACCTAATATATCAGCATCCTGATCAGCATAATTAATTTGAATAGCATGAACGGTAGATATGGAACCCAAATCGGACTGGAACCACTCACCACTATTACCGGTTGATGCACTCCAATAAGTTTTCATTTGTTCATCTACTGCCAGATTGGGTGTATGTCCACCCAATGAAGAGGAAGCCATTACTGGTTTTTGATAATTCAGCAACATCCATCCGGTAAAAGCAGGATTTAATTCGCGAGGTTGTATTTCTGTTTTCCTAAAGGCAGGTAAATAATGCGGATAATCGCCAAATGCAGTGCTGGTCCACATCATATCCTGAGCATCAAAACCAGCAGGCCATATTCCAATTCTTCGTTCAAAATTATTTTTAACTGACAACATGATGGTACTCACATGCCAATATCGGTTGTAAATATCTGAGAATGTTGCACCATGTCCTGCACCTCTTGCAAAACCACCTAGCTTCATACTCAATGGATCCGACTGTTCTGTAAAATATCCAAGTGGGCTGTCTGCCACTGCTACTCCATCTGCATATCCGCTGAACTCTGTACCGGGTGCCCCATATTGTAAATAATACTTGTTCTTGTATTTAGTTATCCATGCACCTTCCATAAAAGGATCCAGGAATGTGTTATCCATATGTTCCCCAAATCTTTGCCATCCATATCTCCAGGCTTTTAAAGAATGAATTTCTTTTCTGGTTCCAATTGGTTGAAATGTTTTCCTATTTAACTCTATCCCATATAATGGATATACATTACTACTGCCGTTGTACATATAGAATCGTCCATCATCATCGGTAAAAAATGCAGGATCCCATCCACCAATTTCAAAAGAATCTACCAATGGTTTCCAATCATTCGCCTTAGGATTTGTACTCATCCACAAAGTAAATTTACTGGTATAGGTTGAGCCAAATACAAGCATTGTGTCGCCCACTATACCAACTGCTGGTGCGCATAATTCATCGTACCCTTCATTCCAGGGTCGTAGAAATTTTCTGGAAACGAAATTCCAGTTCAACATATCATTACTCCACCAATAGCCCCACTGGTTGGTACTAAACAGATAGTAATCATTCTTATAATTAACGATTACAGGATCTGCTGTTGCGCGATGTCTTCCCCACTCAGAAAAATTGGGGATAGGCGTAAAGCCGTAATCGATATTTATAGGATTGCAATAGGTCTTTTGCTGAGCCAATACATTTTTACCTGAAAAACAGGCAAGGAAAAAAATAAGATCGCAATAAGATTTCTCACCATTATTCAATTTCATTTATTATAAATAGGGGGCAGTAAAGCCTAATTTTTTCAAACCGTTTTTAATTTCCGGGCAAGCCGTAAATAGTTTCCAAATTAATCCTGATCGATAATTCTCAATCATAATAATAGAAGGACCCTGATCAATAGCTAAGGTAGAAGTAGAAAACCACAAATCCTGTAATTTAAAAGCATCGACAAAACCGTATTCTGTCCACAACTTATCGCCTAGCTTATAATAAAAAAATTTCAAGGCCTGCATACTTTCCTTAGGTGTAAACGGGAATGCTGACAAAGCGGCTGTAGGTGCTATTACACCCAGATCATTCGTAGGTGAACTGGCGGAATAACCATTGGGTATATCCGAAGCGCTTAATCCCCAACAGTTCTGGCTATAACCCCAATACATTTTGGGATTGTTAATACAATAATTATAATTGATTAAACTATGGTTCACCACTTGTTCCTGATAATCAGCAAAGGGGTCAGAAAGTCCACGGGGATCAATCCCAAGAAAACTGTATTGAGATAAAAATAAAGGACCTCCCAGCTCCGGACCAAGTGGCAATTTGTAATTATAATAAACTGCATTGTTCTTCATTGAACCATTTCTGGCAAAACCATTCAGATAGGTCTCACGTGGAATTGCATTGGTATTGGAAGAGGCAGCAAGCACATAGGTTATGAGACATTCATTCCAACCTGATATTTTCAGATTCAAATCCCATTGATAATCTGGACTCCAGTGCCAATATAAAGTTTGCTGATTGTTCTGGCGGAACCAATTCCAGTCTACTGCATCCCAGATTAAATTAATATTGTTTCGAAGAGTGGATTCTTCTGTATTTAAACCTGAAAAATACATTCTTGCGCTTAAGAGTCCTGCAATTAGAAAAGAAGTTTCAACAAGGTCTGCTCCATTATCTTTTATACTAAACGGAACAACATCTCCGGTAATCCCGTTTAACCAATGAGGAAAAGCACCATGAAAACGTTTTGCTTTATTTTGAAGAAAAGATACAATGGTCTTCATTCTTGCGAGACCCTCTGAACGTGAAATGAAATTTCGCTCAACAGCCACTACCAATGCCATAATACCAAAACCCGTCCCCCCCGATGTAACAATATCACCTGAAGTATTTCTTTCCCTTGCCATTCCTGATATTGGATGACCAAAATTCCAGAAATAATTAAATGTTGCTTTTTGAACAGTGTCTAGTAAAGCTGCTTCTGTAAGAACAGGAAATTTATCAGTAGAATCCATAGTGGTGATAAAACCCATTGAAACTGGTATAGAAAGCGTCTGTTTACTTTCAGATTGCAAACTATTATCTATAGAAAGAATATACTTAGTTAAATAAGCCAGCGATGCCTGAGCAACAATGGAAACTGCACTATCATTTTGAAGAAAACTGTAGTTAAGCTTTACCGATTCATTACCATTCTTCAGTAATACTATGGCATTGGCAGCAATTGTTCTGTTTATTTTCTTATTAAACCGTAATACAATATTCGGTGTTGTATTCACATCATAACTGATAAGGTCTTTTGAAAAACTCTCGCCATTTATACTACTGCCTGCTAAAAGAAATGGCGTATTATTTACCACCTCATTTGATTGGTTACTTGCAGCTTTTTTACAAGATGTAAAAAATGCAACACTACAAAAAAGACCAATAAAATTAAATAAGAAAAATCTCATTATTCCAGATAGTTAAATTACAAAAGTAGCAACTGCCCCTGCGTTTAATTCTGCGCTCAGCCATTTCTGAGCATGCCGAATATTGAAGCTAGCTGTTTTAGATCCACTGTTTAGTACAATAACTACTTTCTTTCCGGTAGGAGTAATGAAAGCGGCTGAATAGAAGTCACCGGCAAAACTAGATGCAATTCTAACAGAACCAGCTGGAACAAATTTAGAGGCATGGGCAATAATATAATAACTCACATTTCTGGTTACGGTAGAACCAAAAATGTTCAGTGCGCCCTTACACTCAGTACAACCGCCAGGGGTATGCATAGATAAATCAGGGGTATTTGCTAAATTCCATTCCAACGCAACTTTACTATGATTACGTACAGAACCAATGATAACGTTTTTAATATGCCACATTAAATCTCCTCCAAATTGACCGTTTTTACCAGTCCACTGTTCTGTAAAATAAATTGCCTTATCTGGATGAGCCGCTTTAACTACTGATAAAGCACTGATATCTCCACTATACAAATGAAAGGCAGATCCATCTATATACTGCTTGGCTTCAGGGTCATTCAATATTGAAATAGGATAGTTTGGATTGTCACAATTATGGTCCCAGATAATAACTTTTGTAGTTATCTTATTCTTCTTGAAAGCTGGCCCTAAATGATTCTTGATAAAATCTGCCTGTTCAGAAGCAGACATTAAAAGGCTGGGGTTATTACCTCCGTGCTGAGGTTCATTCTGAATAGTGATGGCATCAACCTCAATACCTCTTTGTTTCATTGTCTGCAGATATTTAACAAAATAGTTGGCATAAACACTATAATATTTAGGTAGTAAAAAACCACCAATACTGCTTTGATTACTTTTCATCCATACGGGTGGACTCCAGGGTGAGCCCATGAACTTAATTGTAGGATTAATCGCTTGTATTTGTTTTATTATTGGTATAAGATCTATTGTATCCATGGAAAGAGAAAATTGATTCAACATGGTGTCCGTTTGACCAGCTAGAAGGTCATTGTAACTAAAAACAGTCTGACTAAGATCAGAAGCTCCAATACTGATTCTGAGATAAGAAATACCAATAGCATCTTCTGAGTTCCCAAACAATTCTTTCAGTAAACTCAATCTGGTCCCTGCATCCATTTGGTTAATAAGGTAAGCACTTCCTCCAGTTAAAGTATACCCAAATCCGTCTATCTCCTGAAAGCGTTGAGAGCTATCAATATCAATAACAGGATGCGCATTATTTACATTCCCTGTGAACAAAGCAATAGTCTGCTTCTTTAAAAGTACAGATTGATCAGCATTTGTAACCCAATAAAAAACAGTTTCCGTGGCCGGTGCGTCAATATTCACTTCCTGTTTCTTTGCACAGAAAAAAGAGAATATGGCTATTCCCAAAAAAGACATTTGCTTCATAAGGATAAAATTCAGATTCACGATAATTATATTTATTGAAAGAATAATAACGAATTGTTATTCCTGGATATCACCAATATTTTCTTGCCATCTTTACCCATAATCCATTTGGCATCCCGAAATTCACCAACCAATTCATTGAAAGAATTTTCTTTAGAAACAGAAACCAATTGCTTATCTATGGAAAAAGCCGTAGGATACAATCCATCATATTGTCCCTCGTAAGGTATAACACCATAAAAATTCCCACAGGCTAAATACAATGGCAGCTTCCCATTTGATAAAGAGGTAAATGAAAAAACAGGCGCAAGCTGTAATTGTTTTGGCAAGGAATGTTGAATAAACCCTCCCTTTGTATCGTTAATAAAATAGGAAGTACTCAGTGTTTCCACTTTTAACTCCTGATAATCCTTGAATAAATCATAGAACATATACTGAACTGTTTTCCCTGCTACCTCACTGTATTTTAAATAAGCTTTTTTTAAAACAGGCAGGGCCCTTTCCAACTCATCTTTTGCCAAAAAAGTGTATTCCTTCCCTTCTCTCGTATAGCATAATATTTGCTCAACAGATCCATTAGAATCAAAATCTTTGATGTATAACTTTAGCGGATTATTTTTTGAAACATTGAGCTTACTGTTTTCGCCCCAGTTTCCTGCAAAAAAATCTATATACCCGTCTCCGTTAATATCAGCAGAAAAGACAGATTGCCACAATCCGCTTGTTCCTGCAATCTCTTTTTTAATAAATTTTCCTTTGGCATTTTCAAACAATGTAATATTCATCCACTCCCCTGTTACTACAATATCTTGCCATCCGTCTTTATTAAAATCGATTGTAGTTGAACTGGTTGCAATGCCCAAAGCCGTTGCATCAATTGTGTTTTTATTCGCTAATGAAAACTTTCCATTCCCGTCATTCAACAATAAATAGGAGGACTGTGGAATACCAAACATTTTGGCATTGGCCAAACCAGTAACAAAAAGATCAATATCCCCATCTTTATCATAATCAGCATGAGTAAGAGAAGACTTATTATAAGCCAAGGAAGGAATAAGACTGTCAGCCACCATAAATCCCCCTTTTTTATCATTCAAATAAAAGTGGTCGAGCAATGCAGGGTTACCATCATCGTACTGATTCCCACCACTTACAATATATAAGTCGGGGTATCCATCCTTATTGGCATCAAAGAAATTTGCATCTACTTTTTCAGCATGCAAAGACATTCCCGCATTCGGCAATATCAGTTGTGAAAAACCCCCATCTTTTTTTTGAATCATTATTACGTTGGGTTGCTCTGAAGCTCCACAAACAAAAAAATCATCCAGCCCATCCTTATTAATATCGGCAACGGTCAACTTAGGTCCTCTGGTAGATTGTTTGTGAGGTATTAAATATTGCCTGTTCTGGTCAATAAAATCATTCTCTTTATGTTGCCAGTTCAGGTTTACCTGATTGGTAATATTGGTTAAATCAGATGGTTGTTTCTTAAAGAATTCGTTGTACACAAAATTCCCTTTGGCGTTGATCTGATCCACTTTCATCAAACCAGATTTGATATTAGATTTAATCACTTGATATTGCTGATTGGGCCAAATCACCAGAATACTGTCAGGCAGTTTTCCATCGGCTAAACCAAAGTGTAAAAAAGGTGTACTAGAAGATTGAAACCCCCTTGTCAACATTAGTTGCTGATACTGCAATTCAGCACCCTGAAACAAATATACTTTTGCCCCAATTCCAAAAGTATTTGCATTGTTTCCTTTAAATGAAAAAGCAAGATGATTGGTATTGGCATGAATATTCTTCAAAATAACAGCCGGTGCATTTATTGGATTAATCACAAGATCGAGTAATCCATCATTGTTTAAATCAGCGTAGGACGAACCGGTAAAGTATCCTTTCAATTTGGCTATTCCCCAATCTTCACTAACATCTGTAAATTCCATTTTACCATCTCCCTTAAAAAGAAAGGGATGACTTGCCCCATCAGGCATTTTATCAATAACTTCCTGATCAAATTTATCAGTAATATCTAGCCCCTTATTAGACTTCATATCACTTACAAATTGAACATAATCCAGGTCTACTGGTCTTTTTACAATTCCACTTGAAATAAACAAATCCTTCTTACCATCATTATCAAAATCTGCAAATAGAGGAGCCCAGCTCCAGTCAGTTGCTGACACCCCACTCAAAATGCTATTGTCGGTAAATGAAATCCCATTACCATTGTTGGTTTGCAGAACATTTTTTGAAAATTGCTTTTGATAGCCATTTCTATCAATTTTAAAATTGTAGATGTCCATATTTTCATCGCTACCATATGTCTTGAGAATTTTTTCATCCTTTGGCAACATATCTACTGTAATCAAATCCAATTGACCATCATTATTATAATCAGCAACATCATTCCCCATACTGAACCTGCTGTAGTGTCTGAAATGATTAGACCCCATTTCGGAAAATGTACCATTTTGATTGTTCACATAATAATAGTCGTTCTCATGAAAGTCGTTTCCAACATAAATATCATCCCATCCATCATTATTAAGATCTGCAATAGCTACACCCAGACCATAACCCAGATTACTCTGAAATATACCTGCATTAGCAGATACATCCGTAAACTTTCCGGTCGCATTCAAATCGTTTCTATACAGTCTATCTCCGGATAAAGAATCATATACATTTCTATTAACAACATTTATTACATTGGAATGTGGCTTATGAGATTGATTAAGAATAAAACAATCTAAATCACCGTCGCGATCATAATCAAAGAAAACAGATTGAGTACTAAAACAAGCTGTATTTAAATTGTACTTTTCAGACTGTTCTTCAAATACATTTTCCCCTTTATTTATGTATAACTCGTTATGTCCTTTAAGACCATATTTATTGCTCACTGTTGAAACATAGATATCCAACAATCCATCGGCATTCACATCAGCCATCGTAACACCAGAACACCAATCAGAAATTCCAGCCACTCCTGCCTGCTTCGTAATGTCTTCAAATACAAAATTTCCCTTATTCAGGTATAATTTATTGCTGCCTTTACTATTAGCCGTAAAATAAATATCAATCAAACCATCATTATTAATATCTCCCGTAGCTACGCCTCCGCCATTATAGAAATAAAGATAATACAGGATGCTTAGCCCATCTCTTTCTTTTATCTCATTTGTAAAATCTATATTGGAAACAGAAGAAGAAACCTGAGTAAACTTTTGATTACCATTTTTACAGGAAAGCAATAAGATTAGCATGCTAATCACTACCGAAAAGGCAGATGTTAAACTAAATTTACCTATTCTCATACTATCTCTATATTAAACAGTAAAGGACTGATTCAAATATGACCAGCCCTTTACCTTATCATTAAACTGCCAATAACTATTGTTTAGCTGCATACAATGAAGCAACTTCCGTTGCAGTCAATGCTTTGCCATATAATCTAAACTGATCCATAGCCCCTGTGAATGAACTAATCCATCCATCAGTTGGTCCGGTAATATTTGCATGCTTGTTCCATCCACCAATTACCAAATTGGTTGCCTGAGAAAAGTTTACAGCTCCTCTTGGATTGCCTGCATTCTTTGCATCAGTTTGTGTTGGAGTAAGTCCAGTTACCAATGCACCATCAAAATAATAATTCATTTTTGAGGTAGTATGGTCATAAGCATATACAATATGATGCCAATTACCATCGAACATTGGTTTTACAAAATCACCTTCCAGCCACTGATCCATTAAACCAAATTTCATAGTTGCCTTAGTAGCTGTCTGGTTTTCTACTAAAACAAATGCCGCACTGTGATGCCAGCCATATGTGTCATCTACCAATGAAAACAGAAACTCAGTACGTCCGGCCTGGGCAGCATTTTTTAGCCATAAAGCAATACTGAAGCTGCTTGTTGATTTAAAATCATTGGCAGATGGATACAATAGTGCTTTCCCATCAGCACCCTGAACTGCCTTTCCTGAAATACCAGAAATAGACGCCAAAGGATTGGCTGAAGCAAATGTGGCTCTAATACTATCTACGGCATTCATCAATGGATTGGATGTACTTCCGTCAAATGCCGTATAAAACTTTAATGGGCCACCGGGGGGATTGGCATCTTTAACATAGTTTCCTAATGCCGGGCGATCCATTTTTTGACAACCTGTTAAAACAAATGTGTTCAATGCGATAGCAGCGGCGATAAATATTTTAAAATTATTTTTCATTACATTTTTTTTGTGAGTGAACATTAAAAAAATACAATTACCATTCTGGATTTTGTACCAGCAAACCACCTGATTTATCTATTGCAGGCTGAGGAATTGGATAGAACCTACATTTATTGGTATAGCCCAAAGGTCCAAGAACAGTAAGTGCATCACCCCATCTTACAAGATCAAAAAATCTCTCACCTTCAACACCAAACTCAACTCTTCTCTCTTGTTTAATAATATTACGCATTGCCAATTGTGTGGTAAAACTGATATCCGTCAACCCTGCTCTGTTTCTAACTGCATTAACTAAAGGAGCAGATTGTGCACCATTACCCATTTCATTCATACATTCTGCTGCCATAAGCAATACATCCGCATAACGAAATACCCGCTTATTGATCCAGCTAGGATTATCGGACTGACCAGTAGATGCTCTGTAGGCAGGATCTGCATAAATCTTTTTATTCCAGTATTTTCTTGGTAAAGGACCAGCAGGCACATCAAAAGTAGAGCCGGGAAGTACTCTCCCATAACCACCCGTTGATGGATCATCAGACTGACCAGAGAATAAAATGGTAGATCCTTTTCTAACATCTCCAGCTTCATAAGCACCTACTAAATTATCGGTAGGCGTATTCCATCCCCAGCCTAAATTCCATCCGCTTGCATTGGAACCACGAACACCCTGTGTAGTAGCATACTGACATCCATTATTAATAGACCCATTTGGACTTACATATGCCTGAATTTCAAATATAGACTCACTACTATTTTCTCCGGCATCCTTGAATATACCATAGTAACTGCTATATAAAGAATAAACGCCAGAAGAAATAACCTGTTGAGACAAACTCAATGCCTGAGACCAGTTTCCTCTGAACAAATGTGCTTTTGCATGCAGCGTTTTTGCCGCACCACTGGTAAGTCTGCCCGGATATTGATTACCCCAAACAGTTGGTAGATTAGCAGCTGCATAAGTAAGGTCAGCATCTATCAGTGCATAAATAGCAGAAGCCGGTGATTTAGCAATATTGGCCTGAGAAGCAGTATAAACGCGGAAATCAATTTTAGGAACGTCTCCGAAACTTCTAACCAAATCAAAATAAGCGAACGCTCTGAAAAATCTTGCTTCTGCAATATTATTAGCAGAGGCTGGATCAGTCAATTTAAGTGAATCAGCAGTTTGAATGGCAGTATTTGCCAGATTAATTAGTGCATAATGATCATCCCAGTAGGTATTGGTAGCCCAAAGATCTTTTACATACTGGTATCTGTCAAAAGGAGCAACCCATTCAGCTCCATCAGAAGGATCTGATCCTTTTTCAGAATCGTCCGATCTGAAATCGTGCATAGCCAACCATGGAATGGTGGTAAAACCTGCACTGTTACGTAAGTTACTGTACAATCCATAAACCTGTCCTTCCAAACCACCTTGATTCAAATCATCAAGGGTTGCAGTTAGCGGTTTACGATCAAGAAATTTACTGCAACCTGCAAGCACCAATAACATTGATGATATAGTTAGCAGGGAGAATAATATTTTAATATGCTTTTTCATAAATTATAATAATTTAAAAGACTTAGAATGTTACATTAATTCCAAAAGTGGTAGTCAACGGAATGGCACCGCCGGCATTGTCTACGCCAAATGAAATGGCGCTTCCACCAAATTCAGGTGTATAACCAGAATTTCTTTTCCAGGTATTAAAGTTTTGAACATTCACAAATGCTCTTAATGATTTTATTTTAGCTCTGTTCAGGAATGAAGAAACTACGTTGTATCCAAGCTGGATATTTCTGATTCTGAAATAGCTACCATCTTCAATATTGTAAGTAGATGCTTCATAATTAACTCTGTGGTCCTGAGCCAAAATAGGATCCCAGTTGGAAGTACCCTCACCATGCCATCTGTTCATCTTAAACGCAGCATAATTCACTCGTTGGAAAGGTGATTCTGTACCACCCCAGTTTCTGAAAATTTCATTACCATAAACACCTCCCAAATCAATACCGAAATCCAGATTCTTATACTTTACAGAAATGCTACCTCCATAGGCAAAGTCAGGAGTTGGATTCCCAATCATGGTTCTGTCAGCTGTATTTATTTTACCATCACCGTTAATATCTTTGTATTTTAAGTCGCCGGGACCATAAGAGAACTCAGTATTAACCGGAGAAGCCAGCTTATCAGCATAAGATTGATAAATGCCTTCTACTATATAACCATAGAAATAACCAATTGGCAATCCTACTGTTGTTCTGTTTACGCCATTTACAATAGAGAACTCCTTGGTAGCAAGTGATTCAACCTTATTCTTATAAGTAGTGAAATTACCATTTACAGTGATAGAAAGGTCTTTGTTGATATCCTTAGTATAGCTTGCAGACAATTCAATACCGCTGTTTCTGATACTACCGATATTATCCAATCCATTAGACACACCCTGACTACCAGGAATAAATGTCATTAAATCTTTAGTAAGTTTATTGAAGTAATTAATTTCAACGTGTAACTTATTCTTTAAGGCATTGAATTCTACACCCACTTCTTTAGCGTGTACAGTTTCCCATTTCAAATTTGGATTAGGCAAATAGGATTGTGAGAATGCGTTGTAAACCAGGTTGCCAAAAACTGCAGCATTACCTGCAACTAAGCCTGGATAAAAAGGATAATCATACCCATAGGTATTCTGGTTACCCAAAACCCCGATTGAGGCTTTTAATTTTACATAGTCAAAAACATTCTGATTCTTGAAGAAATTTTCTCTACTAATTTCCCATGCACCCCCAATAGCCCAGAAATTCTGCCAGCGGTTGTTTGGTGAAATCTGAGAAGAACCATCTCTTCTGATTGATGCATTCAGGTAATATTTACCCTGATAATTATACAACACTCTTAACAAAGCAGAAGCAGTTGTTCTTTCTCGCTGGTCAGAATTGGAAATCTTGGTAGTTGGATCCGTAAATCCATTATTTATGAACCAAAAACGATTATCATCCGGTATTGCAGCACCAGTAGCACTTTGTCTGGCAGCCGCTGACCTGTTGAAATTACCGTAGTAATAAGTAGTCCATCCAGCCATTGCAGTTAAACTATGATCTCCGAAACTCCTTCTGTAATTAAGAATAAAATCTTGCTGGAATTTCTTATAAGACTGATCCGATTCAGAAATAGTTGTAGTACGGCTATACAAAAATGGCCTCTTAATTGCAGCGTCGTAAGCATTGTACATAGGTGTATACTGACGAGTATTTACATTACTGATATCAGCATAAAAACTTGCTCTGAAAGTAAAATCTCTCAAGAAGTTCACTTCTCCAAAAACACTACCCACTGTTCTGTATTCAACACTCTTGGTTTTGTCCCATTCATTTTCAAGTTGAATTAAAGGATTCACAACACCTGAGTTCTGAATAGAAGGTAATTCGTAATACAAATTCTGAACAGTACTATCTAACCCGTATGGGTTCTTCGCTTTTACAGCAATAGTTCCATCACTAACCAAAGGAATTACTTTTCTTGCCTGATCCAGAATATAAGTTGCATTATAAGGATTAACCTGTCTGGTAGCATTAAAGTTTACTCCAAGCTTAATGGCTTTATTCAATTTAACCTCATCATTAAAAGAAAGTTGAAATCTTTCCAGTTTTTCATGCTTGATTAATCCTTCGTCACCTGTATAACCAATTCCAAAATTGAACTTATTCTTTTCAGTACTAGAAGCTAAGCTCAGATTACTACTACTGAATGTCCCTGTGCGCGTAACTGCATCAATCCAATCTGTATTGGCAGTCCAGTTACTGTAATCGAAAGGAGAAGTAACACCAATATTTGCTTTTTCTTCTTCGTACAGGGTTTTAAACTGCTCACCGCTAACTAATGCAATTTTATTTACCAGTTTTTTAAACCCATAAGTAGAATTGAAATTAATCACTACCTGACCTGCTTTCGCTCTTTTAGTTGTGATTGCAATAACCCCTGCTGCACCTCTTACCCCGAAAATAGCAAGAGATGAAGGGTCTTTTAAAATTTCAATTGACTCAATATCATTCGGGTTGATATAATCAATATTGTCATTGAACACTCCATCCACAACATATAAAGGTCGAACAGATCCGATACTGATAGTACCTCTGATTCTGATATCTGGAGCTGCACCAGGAGTACCATTATTTACAACGGACAAACCTGCTACTTTACCTTGCAAAGAAGCAACGGGATTGGTGTTAGGTTTATCAGCAACTTCCTTTCCTGAAATTTTCACAATAGAACCAGTTAAATCTCTTTTGCTGGCAGATCCATAACCAATTACAACCACTTCGTCCATTTTCTTAACAGCAAGTGACAGTTGCACATCAATGATAGCTTTTCCTGCAACTTTCACTTCGGTTGTTTCATAACCAATACTACTGATAACCAGGGTAGCATTTTTATCAACAGTAATTTTAAAATTACCATTGTTGTCTGCAAATGTTCCATTATTGGTTCCTTTTTCCAAAATAGAAGCACCCGATAAGGTTTCTTTGTTATCCCCTACAATTTTACCGGTAATAGCAATTTTATCATTTTCAACTTCATTGGTCGAAATAATGGCAAATAAATTTCCTCCCAGTTGTTTGTATGTCAGGTTGGTTCCTGCAAACAAATCGTTAAGAGACTGTCCAATGGTCCAGTTAATAGCGTTAAAGTTTACTTTATTCTTAAGGTCCTTTAAGTCAGAATTATACAAAAATCGAAAATACCCTTCATTTTCAATTTGCTTTAAGACCTTTTTGATCTCTGTTTTGTTTGTTTTTACACTGACTTTTTGTCCTAGAGAGGTAGTTGCACTTACCTGCATAATTGATACCAAGGTAATTACAATGGCAAGCTTCATAATGAGCAAGGTTTTGAGAAGCGTCCTGCGCCACTTTTTGTGGCCAAGAACTACACTTTTTTGCATAATTTTGATTTTGGTTATAAAAGAATGCAACGCCTATGGATTTTATCCATAAGATTGCTGTGCTTTTAGCGGGAAATGCTGCAACATTTCCCGTTTTTATTATTTTTTACTGATAGTTATAATATTGTTTTTGATTTCATAATTAAAAGGGATTAATAATTGAAGGTCACGCAAAGCCTCATCAATTGTTTCGTCTACAAATGATCCGCTTAGTCGAATATTTTCAATGTCTTCGTTAGCCAGATTAATTTGAACATTATACCAACGTTCAAGTTTTTTCACAATGTCTTTTACCTTTTCTTCTTCAAAAAGTATTTTGTTATACACCCATGATGTTTCATGTATACTGGAATCAGCTAATGTTTTAGAGATAGGAACTACCTGCACATTAAAAGAGGTTTCCCGAATTTCTTTTATCTCTGCTCCCGCTATCACCTCTTTCTTCGCATTAACAGTGCTCTCCTTATTGAAAATAATTTTTTCATGAGGCTTCAACATTAACTTAGGAGCATCTTTTTGATTTCTGTTGATCACTTCAATGGAGCCCTGAATCAGTGTAGCTTCAATGGTTTCATCCACTGAATATGCTTTCACATTAAAAACAGTTCCCAATACATGAATATCTATGTCTGAAGTATGTACAATAAAGGGTCTGGAGGGATTATGAACGACGTCAAAGTAAGCCTCGCCATCCAACATCACCTCTCTGTATTTTCCATTTAAATTTTCATCATAAGTCAACTTGCTTCCTGAATTAATCCAAACCTGGGTTCCATCAGGTAATACAATTTTTGACTTAGACCCCTTACTAACAATCACTTCATTCTGAGGCTTGCTTTTAGCAAGGGCAGGAAGCTCTGATTTGCTGAAAAGAGTATTGAAAAGAAAGAATGCACCAATACTTACTGCAGCAATTGAAAAGGCTACCTTGATCCACCTGGCAATTTTTGTTTGCTTAGTATCAATATGAATAAAATCATTGGCAATCTCATCATCTACCATATCAAAATCCTGAACCTGTGCTTTAAGTCTGTTCACATGATTGAGGTAATGGTCTTCCTGATTTTGCTTATTGGAGCTAGAAGTTTTAGGTGTATTGGATGCGAAAAAATCGGTTAGTCTGTCATGAGAAGCCAGAAAATCTTGATTTGAACTTATATAATCCTGCAATTGCTTCAATTCCTCCTCAGAAGCTTCGCCGAAAATCTTTTTCGTAAGCAGAATCCAAAATCGTTCTTCTTTCATGGCAAGTATATGGTCAGAATAAGGACAAGCCAAAAGCAGAAATACCCCTAAAAGGGATAAAAAATTATTTTTTGGCTAAAATAGAGTGGATCTCAGGGAATTCATGTTTAAACTCCAAACATTGACGAATTCTTCGTAGCGCAATTGCCATTTGAGACTCAACGGTTTTAACAGATACATCCAGCAGCTCGGAAACTTCCTGGTATTTTAATCCGTCTTCCTTTATTAGTTTAAAGATGATTTTGCATTTTGGAGGTAAGGCATTCACTGCATCCATAATTTTTTGAGTCAGCTCAGCAGAGATGGCCAATTCCTCCGGATTAAAAAATACACTTTCCAGTTGCATTGAAAAATCATCTATTTGAAGCGATGCCTTCCGCTTATTTATTTTCAAGCGGTTCAAAGCAAAGTTTTTCGTTCCAATCAGCAGATAAAGCCTGGGGTTTTCTAACCTCTTTAAATTTTTTCTTTTCATCCATAAATTAATAAAAAGATCAGAAACCACTTCTTCTGTATCTTCAGAAGACTTAAGTATGGCAAAAGCAAACCCATAAAGGCTTTCATGCAATGACACAAACAGCGCCTTATAAGACTTTTCGCAATCTCTTGCAGAGATGGCTTCAAGCAATTCATTAATTTCTACATTGGACAGCACGAAAGCAATTGAGTAATGAAGCTACAAATTAAATAATAATATTGAGAAAAATTTAACAGTCAAATATGAGTTTTATCATGTAAAAACGGTAATTAAGACTTTATTAATCTTTTAATTTTGCCATTCGCAATCAAATCATAAAATAGTCTCATGTACATTTCTGCTTCAGAAGCCATTCAAAAAATCAATTCCGACCAAAAAGTATTCCTGCACGGAAGTGCAGCTACTCCAATTAGGTTAATCAATGAACTGATTGCACAAAAAGACCGATTGTTTAATGTAGAATTAATAAGTATAACCCAACAGGGAGTAGACTTGAATGACCCTTCGCTGAAAGGGCATTTTTACATGAATTCGCTTTTTGTTTCTGAAAGCAACCGAAAAGCCATCAGCATGGGCATGGGTGATTATACGCCTGTTTTCCTAAGTGAAATTCCATTGTTGTTCAACAGAAATATTTTACAAGTAGATGTAGCAATAGTAACAGTGTCCCCACCTGACAAACACGGCTACTGTTCACTAGGCACTTCAGTAGATATTGTAAAATCTGCTTTACGCTCAGCTAAAACAGTAATTGCACAGGTAAATCCAAATATGCCAAGGGTGCACGGGGATGGATTTATTCCTTTCTCAAAAATAGATTTTGCAGTATGGACAGATGATCCTCTTCCAGAAGTTAGCTATGCAAAAGGGTTGACAGATGTACATGAAAAAATAGGAAAGATCGTAGCTGAATTAGTAGAAGACGAGGCAACCCTTCAGTTGGGTATCGGAAGTATTCCAGATGCAGTTTTAAAAAATTTAACCAATCATAAAAACCTAGGACTGCATACTGAAATGTTTTCCGACGGTGCCATACCGCTAATTCAGAATGGTACCATTAACAATAGCAGAAAGAAAATTGTAAAAGGATATTGTGTTACTTCCTTTATGTTGGGAACCAAAGCACTCTATGACTTTGCCGATGACAATCCAATTATTAAGGCACTCGATATAGATTATGTAAACGACCCAAGGGTTTTAAGTCTGAATAAGAAAGTAACTGCCATCAACAGTGCCATTGAAGTAGACCTAACCGGTCAAGTATGTTCAGATTCAATAGGCATGTATCAGTATTCGGGAATTGGAGGACAGATGGATTTTATTAGAGGCGCTGCTTTATCAGAGGGAGGAAAACCAATCATTGCCCTTCCTTCAGTTACCAATAAAGGCATTTCCAGAATTGTTCCCTATTTAAAACAGGGAGCTGGCGTTGTTACCACCAGGGGGCATATTCATTGGGTTGTTACTGAATTCGGTGCTATAAATTTATTCGGGATGAATATGGCACAAAGAGCCAAAGCACTAATCAGCATTGCACATCCGGATCATCGGGAAGAACTGGAACGGGCAACAGTAGAGAGATTCAAGTGTTAGTCAACCCGCTCTGCCTTTAGATAAAAATTAGAATCAACTTCAAATTGGTCATCTTTTTTGAACCCGTTAAATACCGAGGTTTTCCATGAAACAGCAGGGTAAATCCATTCCCGTCCTGATAAATTGGTTTTAACTGGCATTGTAAAATCAGTATTGCAATTGATAAACCTGTATCGAATCTGATTCCCTTTGATTGCATATTGAAGTACAGGAACTTCTGTAGTTCTTAAATATTGATCAAAAAATGGTTTCAGTTGCAACCGGGTTTCCCGGATAAAATAATTCTCGATAGCATTGGAGGAAGTTACCTGATGATAAAACTGCTTGTTCAGCTTTTTTAATATTGTTATAAAGCGGGCATCATCAGACAACATAGTTTTTATCATATGCAATACGGCCCATCCCTTTACATAGTTATCCTGACCACCATCTTCATTAATCCCATAGCGACCAATTATCGGTTTGTCATTTTCAATTGTCCTGAACCTTCCCTGCATGAAGGCATTTCCCGCTTCTGCACCCCAATAATGGGCAATGACCAATTCTTCCGCAAGACCTACAAAACCTTCCTGAATCCATCTGTCAGCAATATCGCTGGCTGTAATGCTATTACCAAACCATTCATGGGCAGTTTCATGAACCAGAATGCGATCCGTTTTTTTTCCCCATCCTGTATTGGATATATCCCCTCCTTTCAGATTGGTACCCTTACGGTACGAGCTTCCATACGCAATGGCACTCTGATGTTCCATGCCTATATATGGTGCATCAACCATTTTAAATCCATCCTGATAAAAAGGATACGGACCAAAACTATGTTCCAACGCAACAAGTGTACTATCGGTCTGGGGCATCAAATGTTCAATTGCCTTTTGGCGATTGTAATCCAGCACCCAGAAATCCGTACTTAATTCTCCCTTTATACCTTTAAACTTTCCAGACAATTGAACATACTTACCAATATAAAAAGAAATGCCATAATGATTGATTGGACTCTTTACCTGCCAACGGTACAAGGTTTTACCTACAGCCATTTTTTGCTCCAGCATTAATCTCCCATTACTTACCGCCATTAAACTATCCGGAACAATTACAGATACTGTTGCTCCATTTTCAGGTTCATCCGCTAAATGATTCTTACAGGGAAACCAGAGACTGGCACCTTTGTATTGACAGGCAACTGAAATCCAAGGTCTGCCAAGTGAATCACTAGACCAGACCATACCGCCATCCCAGGGAGCATGAAGAGATTCAACAGGTTTACCTGAATAATAAATACTGATTTGCTTTTTTGAAACCTGCTTTTGTTTGTTTACCTGCAGATACCAGAAATCACCAACTTGTCTAAATGGAACTTTTTTCCCATCCTGTATTACACTGTCAATTCCCAATGGAAATACCAAATCAATCTGCATCTCCGATATGAGCTTATTATGGGCAATACCATAAGTTATTGTATTAACTCCATTAAGTCGTTTATTTACCCAATCTGGTTGAACAGTTAAATCGTAGTGCAGCAAATTCCACCAGGCTCTTTCAGGCGTGATAGAACCTATTAAGGAATCTTTTTTTTACAATATCCTGTAACAGATTAACAAATGGAACAGGAGCAGACCATTGGGGATTATGATCGGCTTCCAACACAGACACCGGCCATTTGTATTTTCTTGCCTTATCTGCCTGGGTAGAAAAATCGTCTTTGGTTGGATCTTTTCCTTTGTCTACGGTAAGGATATAATGGGTAGGTATTGTCATTCGCTTTGGATTCTTCAGACTGATTTTATCTGTGAATGTTTTAACAGAATGGGGTACATCTTTAGGAGGCGCCTGATCAGGCCTAACCCATTTGGGAACCAGAAATCCATTTTCAATCAAGGGCTTCATGGCTTCCGGTGTTTTGCCCTGTGCAAAAACGCTTTCTCCATCCTCTGGAACAAATGCATCCAGGTAAATCATCTGGGTTATTCTTTCGGGTACACTATCTGCCACACCCGTTATTACCATCCCACCATAACTATGTCCTACCAGCACAATATTTTTCAAGTCTTCAAAAAGAATCATGTTGACTACATCTTTGATATGTGTGTACAAACCTACTTCAGGAGTGGCCAGGTGAACCCGCTCTCCCTGACCCGTTAAGGATGGGCGATAAACAAGCGCACCTTTGGCAGTAAGCAGAGAATCAACCTTTTTAAAAGCCCAGCTTCCACCCCAGGCGCCATGTACAATAACATAAGTGGGATTAGAGGAAGATTGTGCATAGCAAGGTTGCAACCAAAATGCTGAAAAAATGAGGAGTAATAACCAAAATATCTTTTTCATAAAAAACATGCTGAACTAAAGATAAAAATTACAAGCCAATAAATCACTTTTCTTGATTTTTTACAATAAATCAGCGTTTCATTGTTACTGTAAATACAAACGCTCAATTCCTAATAAAGTATCCGCAAAAAGATCATACTCCGAAAATAGGAGAATGCTTATCTGGAAACTGGACTAAAACCATTCACATAGTTAAATGAAGGAAACTGTTCATTGAGGTATTTATAAATAATCATAAAAAGATAAATGATTTACTATGTGAAGTAATCATTCAGGAAGTAAATGAACATAATCAAATCATTAACCCTACCTATATTCCATTTACTATTGGAACGGATACAGAAAAATCAAAATGGACAAGATTTGAAATACCGGCGATATTAGATTAGCTCACTCCGTTCGCTGATCCCATAGGATTCACATCGTTTCACTCTGTGCCCAAAGGATTAGCTCACTCCGTTCGCTGTTCCTTTGGGGGGGTGTACTAAACAAATAAAACCCTTCAGCGCTTCGCGCTGTGGGGTTTTTTACGCTCGTATTTATGAGCGTAAACGCTCAACATACTCGCATAAAAAACCCCTCGACTTCGTCGAAGGGTTATGTTGTTTCGTCGGGAAGACAGGATTCGAACCTGCGACCCCCTGGTCCCAAACCAGGTGCGCTACCGGCCTGCGCTACTTCCCGTGAACCTTTCCTGATTTCCGCCGGAGGAAATCATTCTTTTCGTTTGCTCGCAGATTATATTTAAATAATCTGCGGTGAGGGCGGGATTCGAACCCGCGGTACAGTTTAACCCGTACGGCAGTTTAGCAAACTACTGATTTCAGCCACTCATCCACCTCACCGTCCTTACTCCTTTCGGAGAGGGATGCAAAAGTAAGTTTCCTGAGGATAACTGCCAAAAATTGAGGCAAAAAATCCAAAAATAAAAATGAACTACATAGCCGCCAGCTGCACCTTCTGAGTTAGTTCCATTACATTCTCTCTGAAAATAGAGTCAGTATCCATCAGATCTTTTACGGTCTGACAGGAATGGATAACGGTGGTATGGTCTCTGCCTCCAAAATGCTCTCCAATGGTTTTTAAAGAGTTTTTGGTGAAAGCTTTGGCCAGGTACATGGTTATCTGTCGGGCCTGAACAATTTCGCGTTTACGTGTCTTATGTAACAAACGGTCGTAGGGTACATCAAAGTACTCACAAACCATTTTCTGAATAGCGTCAATGGTAATTTCCTTGCTGCTGGTCTTAACAAAATTGCGCAACACTTTCTTAGCCAGTTCTACATCAATTTCCTTCTTATTTAAAGAAGACTGAGCCAGTAAAGAAATTAAAGCTCCTTCCAGTTCACGAACGTTGGTGTTGATATTGTACGCCACGTACTTAATTACTTCTTTCGGCATATCCAAACCATCGTTCTTCATTTTCTTCTCCAGAATCTCAATACGGGTTTCGTAATCCGGCACCTGCAAGTCGGCACTTAAACCCCATCTGAAACGGCTTAGCAAACGTTCCTGCATGCCATCCAGATCCTTAGGTGCTTTATCAGAAGTTAGCACCAATTGCTTTCCGCTCTGGTGCAAATGGTTGAAGATGGCAAAAAATGCATCCTGACTTTTTTCAGCACGGCTGAAGAATTGAACATCATCAATAATCAACACATCAATCAACTGATAAAAATGAATAAAGTCATTAATGGCGTTGTTACGACTATGATCAACAAACTGATTAATGAATTTTTCACTGCTAACATATAAAACCACCTTGGAAGGGTGTAATCTTTTCACTTCATTTCCAATGGCCTGGGCAAGGTGGGTTTTACCCAATCCAACGCCACCATAAATCACCAAAGGATTAAAAGAGTTGGCACCGGGCTTTTCCGCAACCGTTTTACCGGCTCTGCGTGCAACGCGGTTACAATCCCCCTCTATAAAAGAATCAAAAATATATCCCTGGTTCAGCTGTGGATCAATCTGCATTTTTTTCAACCCCGGAATCACAAAAGGATTCTTTACAGGATTATCAATCACCAGTGGAAAGTTCATTTCATTGTTATTGATAGACTTTGGACCTCTGGCAGGTAAATCAACTGAACCACGGCTATTGGTATTGCCGCTGTCTACCATGATGCGGTATTCTAATCTTGCGTCTTTTCCTAATTCACGTTTTAAAGTTTTTGCAAGCAACGTAACATAATGCTCTTCCAGGTATTCGTAGAAGAATTGAGATGGAACCTGGATTAGTAATACATTTCCTTTCAACTCTACCGGAGTAATTGGCTCAAACCATGTTTTGTAATGTTGCCATTCAACAATGTCTTTGATAATTTTTAAACAATTGATCCAAACATTTTCAGCGTTCTTAGCCATACAATTAAGTGAACAATTTTATATAATCAGTTAAGTTTTATCTCTGCTTACAAGTTATCTTATTTTCCCCATATGTGGATATGTTTCGAAAATAAAAACCGGGTTGCGAATATGTAGACTTTATGTTGAAAAAAAAATTTTTTTATTCGCTTGGTTTTCTCATTATAACTACAGTATGGGCTTTCGGCGATTTATTTCTTTTTACTTCCGAAAAATTATAATCTAAACGTCCCATTTGTATGCCTCCAAAGCCCATCTGGTTCACCAAAATATCCCCACCATCCTTGTTTTTATATTTTCTGGGTTGATCAAAAAAGCGGTGTGTATGACCACCGATGATTAAATCGATGTTCCGACTCTCTTTGGCCAGAATTTCATCGCTCACTTTATTGTCGCTGTATTTGTCTCCCAGGTGCGAAAGACAAACAATCAAATCACATTTTTTCTGCTTCAGTAAATCAGCTGTTTGGTTGGCTGCAACAATCGGATCATTGTATACTGTATTACCGTACAAATTTTTGGGAACCAAGCCTTCCAGTTCAATACCCACACCTAAAATTCCAATGCGTTGTTTTCCTTTCTGAATAATGGTGTATGGTTTATACAAAAACTCCATCGGTGTTCCCTTAAAATCATAATTGGAAATCACCACGGGAAAATTGGCATGCTGTAATTGATTGGCAAAGTTTTCAATGCCTGCATCAAAATCATGATTCCCCATTGTAACCGCATCATAACCCATTTTGGCCATGGCTTTTATTTCAGGTTCTCCCTTGTACAAATTAAAGTACGGGGTACCCTGAAAAATATCACCCGCATCCAGCAATAAGGTGGATGCGTTCTCCTCCCGAACCGATTGAATGATGGACGCTCTGGCTGCTACCCCACCCAATCCCTGGTTTCGGCCCCCATCCATGGGGAAAGGTTCCAATCTGCTGTGCACGTCATTGGTGTGTAAAATGGTCAGAAGGGATTGTTCTGGTATCGACTGTAATCCATCCAGCGTTTGCGCTTGTAAAACACCCTTGCCAGCAATTGCACCAGCTGCCAGTGCAGCACCTGTGAATGCGGTTTGTTTTATAAAATGTCTTCTATTCATTGTTATTGCTGGTTACACGGTTTTCAATTTTAGGATCCAGGGGTTTTCCACTGGCAGTAATTTCAGTAACATAACTGATTAAAGCATCCCGTATTAAATACCCTTTGTTCTGAAAAGGAAAAGGTTTTAGCATGGCAGCATCACTACCACCCTGAGCAACATAATCGGAATTGGCAACAATATAAGTGGCGTTTCTATCCAGTGGTTTTCCATTCACTACAATATCAACGGCTTTCTTATCTTGAATTTTAAAAGATGAACCTTTCGAAATGGGCCAGCCTCCATCGGCAGCAACATGCTGAAACAAGGCTTCCAGCACCGATCCCTTCAATTCCTGAATCACAAGCAAATTGTCAAAAGGCATTAACTCATAAATATTTCCTACGGTAATATTCCCTTTGTTCAGTGTGGTTCTGATACCTCCGGAATTCATGAAAGCAATATCTACGGCAACTTCAAATTTTCTGGCTGCCAAATCCCGCATGCAGTCTGCCATGAAATTACCCAGGCCACTCTCCGGTAACCGCTTGGCCAAAGTAGTAGGCGTAAATCCAATTACTTTGTTCATTGTGCTGTTAATTTCAACCGAATAGGGCTGAATCAGATTCAAGAGAGCCGTATCCTGCTTTTGCTTACCCGACACAGACAAACCCTGATAATTTACGGTATTCGGAACCTGAATGGTACCGCAGGATAAAGCAACAAAAAGGTAGAATACAAGCGGAAAAGTATAACGCTTCATAGTAGACAGTTGTGAACGAAGAAAGGTACAATTTTAATTGGTAAAAATACACCTACTTTTGTTTAAAATAAACCTTACCCATGAGTTATGAAATTGTAGGCAAACTGGTAGCCAAATTTGATATTGTTCAGCGCACAGAAAGTTTTAAAACCAGAGAATTTGTTATTGAAAAATCAGAAGATATTAACGGAAGAACCATCACGAATTATGTGAAGTTTCAATGTGTGCAGGATAAAACTGCCATGCCCGACAGATTCAATATTGGTGAAGACGTAAAAGTTCTTTTTAATATCAAGGGAACCAAATGGGTAAAAGACGGAAGAGAAAACTATATCACCAACCTGGATGCATGGAGAATGGAAACAGTAAAATTGGCTTCTGAAGGCGATATGCCTCCTTCTGCATCTTATAACGATATACCACCCAGCGACGAAGTGGTAGACGATCTTCCATTCTAAAGCTTTTTACTTTTTAGGATCAACACCTGACAGTATGCAAAAAAATATCTCGCTTAAATTAAAGCCCGAAGAAACGGCCAGTCCAATGATTGTGCAATCCATGCTGGCTGCAGCTTTGGGAACAGTTGCAGAAAATATTACCGGATACACCACCCTCAAACAATCCATAGACGCCAGAAGTCGTCAGCAGGTTTGGATCAACCTGACCCTGAACGCTTTTGTGAATGAACCTTTCATAGAAAGAAGTAAAAACCTTTTTGCTTTTGATTCATTACCCGCAAAGGCAAAAAAAGTGGTTATTGTAGGGGCCGGACCCGCAGGGCTTTTTGCGGCATTGGAACTTTTACAATTAGGCATTCAGCCAATTATCATTGAAAGAGGAAAAGATGTAAAAGCCCGAAGAAGAGACCTTGCCGTATTAAACAAACAAGGCATCATTAATCCGGACAGCAATTATTGTTTTGGTGAAGGCGGAGCCGGAACCTACAGCGATGGTAAATTGTATACCAGAAGCAGTAAGAGAGGAAGCATAGATAAAGTATTGCAATTGTTTTATCAGTTTGGAGCAGAAGAAAAAATTCTCTATCAATCGCATCCACATATTGGAACCAATAAGTTGCCGCAGATTATTGCTGCCATGCGCGAACAAATTATTGTTGCGGGTGGGGAAGTGCATTTTGAAACCAAACTTATCGACTTCGAAGTCAGAGATAATAAAATCATTTCGCTGAAAACAGCCAATGGCGGCAGTTTTGCAGCAGATGCATTTATACTGGCAACCGGGCATTCTGCCAGAGATATATTCAGACTGCTCCATCAAAAAAATATTGAAATAGAAGCCAAACCCTTTGCCTTGGGTGTAAGAATTGAACATCCGCAAAGCATTATTGATTCCGCACAATACCACTGTAATACAAGGGGCGAATTTTTACCACCTGCCTCTTATAGTTTGGTAGAACAGGTAAAGCAAAGAGGCGTGTTTAGTTTTTGTATGTGTCCCGGAGGGATTATAGCCACCGCTTCAACTGATCCCGGCGAATTGGTTGTAAACGGCTGGAGCCCAAGCAAACGAAATAACCCATTTGCCAATAGCGGAATGGTAGTACAGGTTGCTGAACAGGATGCATTGAAATATTTTAAGAAGAAAGAAATCAATCCTCTCCTGCTCATGGATTTTCAGCAATCAGTAGAGCAGAAAGCTTTTACTGCCGGAGGCGGAAACTTTGTAGCACCAGCGCAAAGAATGGTAGATTTCTGTAACAATAAACTTTCACAAAACCTACCAGATTGCAGTTATTTACCGGGCTTACAGGCTGCGAATCTGCAACAAGTCTTACCCGATTTTATTTATCAATCCTTACAAGGGGCACTAAAAATGTTTGGGGCAAAAATGAAAGGGTACTATACCAATGAAGCAGTTTTGGTAGCAACAGAAAGCAGAACTTCTTCTCCTGTAAGAATACCCAGGGATCCGGAAAAACTAACGCATACGCAACTGCAGAATTTATATCCATGCGGAGAAGGTGCAGGTTATGCCGGAGGGATTGTAAGCGCCGCCATGGACGGACAGAAGCTGGCTCATCAGATTGCAAAAGTTTTCGGTTAATAAACTTCTATGCTTTAGAAGTATATTTTTCTGGCCCCTATTGTTTCTTCTTAGCCTCTAACAAATTATCTGTAATCAGGCGGTTGTTTTTGTAGGCCTCAACTTCAGTTGCAAATTTGGATTGTCTCTCTGCATTGGCTTGAAACAAATTACTTAAATCAGGTTTACCTGCATCCACCCAGGCCGTGTACCAGAAATCAGCAATCATAGAGGCAGAATGCAGTAATTGTTGATTAATGGTGGGCTTTAATTGATTCGCATAGGCTTTGGCAAATCCACTGGTATAAGAACGGGATTGTTTACCATTGCGCATTTGGTAGCGATACTTGGTAGAGTCTGTAAAAGAAAGCGAAACCTTCTTTTCCATTTCCAGTATATCCGGCAACAACTTATGTGCACGTTGCATGGCTTTCTGAACCTCACGCATAGGATTGCGCAAATATTGTGCTTTATGACCGTTGAACAGGTTATAGCTTTCCATTTCCAGTTCCGGAATCATCGACTCCCATAAACCGTGCAGGCCTTGCTGATTGGTTAACTGTCCATCGTAGTTAAGGGTAGTATGCAAAGGCACATTGGCATCTCCAATATAGTGGCCCAGATCTGCTGCATAAAAAAGGATGGAGTCTTTGTTCTGATTCTTAAAAGCGGCTGTAAGCCTGTCTTTCATCACTATAATCTGATAAGGAACATAGCCATACTGTTTTAAAGTATCCCAGCTATATTTTTCAATGGCTTTGTCAAAGCCCGATGGAAGCTGAAAAGCAGTCTTTACTTTATACGGCTCAAGGTCCATGAAATGTTTGGGAGCTTCCGTGCTATCCGTATTTCTGCGGGTATCTGCCCTGGGAGCATCATACACCAGCTTCGACAGATTACTGTGAAAAAAGCTACTCATTTCCACCGGCAATTGATAAATAGCCAATTGGTGTATGGTACGGTGAACCAAGAATCCCCAGCCTGATAAACCAACTAAGCAAACAAGCATCAATCCTGCAACTCCCCACTTCTGAAAACCCTTCATTTCTCTGTATTTATATAATCCCGCAAATTTACTCAAAAAACCTGCCCACTCCTGTAATAATATGTTGAATGGGCGTACTAATTCATACATTCAGTAAATAATTAAGCGTATGAGTGCAATCTTAGAATTAAACAACCTGAAAAAATATTATGCTACCCAGAAAGCGGTGGATGATATTAGTTTCAGCATAGAACAGGGAAGTATTTTTGGCTTACTGGGTCCAAACGGCGCAGGCAAAACCACCCTATTGAGAATGATCACCGGAATTTTTTATCCGGACAGTGGCGAAATCAAATTAGATGGAAGAACTTTTGATCCGCTCAATGATATTATTAATATAGGGTACATGCCGGAAGAAAGGGGCTTGTACAAAAAAATGAAAATTGGTGAACAGGCTATGTACCTGGCTCAGTTAAAAGGGTTGAGCAGGGCTGATGCCATGCACAAAATCAAGTTCTGGTTCAAGAAGCTCGAAATGGAAAGCTGGTGGAATAAAAAAGTGGAAGACCTAAGTAAGGGAATGAGTCAGAAGCTTCAGTTTGTAACCACTATTTTACATGAGCCTAAACTGATTATTCTGGACGAACCTTTCAGTGGTCTGGATCCCCTTAACGCAAACCTGATTAAAGAAGAAATATTTGCCTTGGCCAAAAATGGCAGTACGGTTATATTTAGTACACACCGTATGGAACAGGTAGAAGAAATCTGCGACCATATTGTATTGGTTAACCTGGGTAAAAAAATACTGGACGGCACGGTACATGGTATTAAGCAGCAGTTTAAAGAAAACAAGTTCAGTATTCGCCTGTCAGATGTTTCAGGCAATTTAAGTTCACCTGCATTCAATGTGGTAAAAGTAAATGACCAGGAATTGATTCTTCAGATTAATCCCGGCTACAAAAGCAATGATATCCTGAATCATTTTCTGCAAACACCTTGTACCATTGAATCTTTCAATGAAATCCTGCCTTCCTTAAATGAAATATTCATCAGCCAGGTAGAAGGAACACACGCAACAGCAAGAGCATTTCAAAAACTAGACAACTAAACGTATGAATAAGATATTGATTATTATACAAAGAGAATACCTCAGCAGAGTAATGAACAAACGTTTTCTGCTCACTACCATTTTAACTCCATTAATCATGGTTGGCGTAATTGCCGGAGCAGCCTTACTGTCCACTTCCGGCAAAGAAAACCACAAAATAGCTGTGATTGATGAGAATGGATTTTTCAAAGGCAACCTGAGAGATGCGGGTGATATTAAATTTGAGTTTCCTGCCAATGTAGATACCTCGAACTACGTAAGCAAGGGCTATACAGATATCATTCTGATTCCTAAGTTCGAAGGCACGAATAAAACAACTTATATTATTCGCTCTAAAAAAAGAATAGGACTAATGCTTCAGTCTAAAATTGAAGACCGAATCAACGATGCCATAGAAGATCAGATGTTACAGGATGCCGGAATTAACCGTGCACAGTTAGACTCTATCAAAGCTTCCTCACAATTTGCAGAAATGAAATCACTGGAAGAAGCCGGTGATACGGTTAAAGAAAGCAGTGCAGCCCTCTCCTATGGAATCGGATTCGGATCAGGCATGTTGATTTATATTACCATGTTTATCTATGGAGCCATGGTAATGCGCGGTGTTATGGAAGAAAAAACCAATCGTATTGCGGAAGTAATGATCAGCAGCGCCAAGCCTTTCCAGCTCATGATGGGAAAAATCATTGGGATTGGTGCCGTAGGATTAACACAATTCTTTGTTTGGATTCTTTTAATATTCGGATTCATAGCTGCCTCCCGGTTCTTTATTCCACAGGATGTTTTACAACAGGTGGCAGAACTGCAAAAAACCAATGCTCAAATGGGACCGGGTGCATCCATGGCACAGGCTAGTGAAACGGCTCAGAATATCTACAAGTTTCAAAATACCATGGGCACAGCCAACTGGCCATTGATCATCGGATGTTTTATTTTCTATTTTCTGGGTGGCTATTTATTCTATGCATCTTTGTTTGCCGCTGTAGGTTCTGTAGTAAACGAAGATCCACAGGACGCGCAAAGTTTAATGTTACCCATCACCATGCCGATCATTTTTTCTTTTATCATCATGAGCCGCGCGGTAGAAGATCCAAGCACCAGTCTGGCAACATGGGCAAGCATTATTCCATTCAGTTCACCCATGGTAATGATGGCGAGAATTGCCTATGGTGTACCGGGAACCGTTCCTTACTGGCAGTTGATTGCAAGTATGGCAACCCTTATAGGAAGCTTCTTATTAACCACCTGGTTGAGTGGTAAGGTTTACAGAACCGGCATTTTAATGTACGGTAAAAAAGTAGGCTGGAAAGAAATCGGGAAGTGGGCTTTCAGAAAAAATTAGCACAAATACATTGATAAAAAAAGGTGAGGGATTTCCCTCACCTTTTTTATTTACCAATATAAATGACTTTAATTTCCACAAACAAATTAAGAATGCGATAAACTGAAAAGATTATTGTGCCAGTGAAATCCGCACGTTAATTCCTGCACGCGTATTCGTGATAGGTGCAGAGGTAGAGATATACGGTGTTACTCTTCGCTGATCAAAGAAGAACTTAACGTTTATCCGGCTATTGATTACATAATCAATGGCTGGCTGAATAGTAATTTCTTTCTGACCGCCTGTACCATAAGCATTGGTTTGATCAAGGCGGCTATTACTGATAGACACATCGCGAACAGACACATCCAGTTTCAGGTTCAGGTCGTTTTGCAATCCCTTGCCTGCAATACCAAAAGGTAATTTAAATCCACGCTTTCTCCAGTTCAATCCCACAATCCACTCTGTACTGCGGCTTTCGCTCAACTGATAATCTATCAGACTTAAACTCAGCTGTCTGCTTTTTCTAAATTCCAGATTAAAGTTGAACTGGCTGATGGTAGTGAAATCAATTTTCAGGAGTGGCTCAAAACGCTCAGACATACTAATATTAGGTACCAGGAAGAAAGGAATAAAATTACCACTGGTAGAATCTATGAATCCTGGCGCATTCAATCTGAAAGGATCCTGATACAATAAAGCACTGCTGAAACTGTTCATGCTCAGTTGACCATTGTAACCGTGACTGATGGTAAAATTACTGAACACGGATGCCAGTGCCGGAATTTTAGATAAACCTGTATAGGTAATTCTCCAGTTGGGTTTGGGCATGATGCCACGGAATGGATTGGCGCTTATTTTACTGGAGCCCTCTTTAATTAATGCAATCGTGTTAGGGTCTTTCCCGGTGTACGCAGCAAGGAAGGAAGGAATTAAAACATCCTGAGAATATCGTCCATAACCGCGCGCATAACCATCACTGGTAAATTGCTGGTTAGCCGGAAGCTGCTGCCAGTAAGGATTCAGAGAAGCAACCCTTCTTGAAACCACCAGACGGTTGGCTTCAAATTCCTTGAATGTAGCCGACAACTCATTCGGATTACTTTTACCAAACAAGGTATTAAAAGCAATATAGGAAACACTGAAACCTCCGCTGAACAAAGGATTCAATTGCCCGAAATTATTTCCGGTTCCGGTAGTGTCTTTAATTAAAGCCGTATAATCCTTGCTAAAAGTTTTGTCTAAATTCAAATCAATAATCAATTCACGAATCGGTTCGAGCTGCGCAGTTATTTTTAAACTTTGTTCAAAACTCTGTCGGTACAAAAAGTTGAATGTGCTGTCTTTGGTTAATAAGCCTCTTCCAATTTTATCATTGATCCAGTTGGCATCCGGCTGTTTACCAAAAACATAATCCAGACCCGGTGCCATACTCTTAAAGTTCTGTCCAATAAAACGGGTGCTGTCCATATAACCCGGCAAACGGCTTCTGTAATTCTCACTATAGTTCACAGAGATATTTTTGAACATCGTCAGGAACTTACCTGCCGATCTTTCCAATGCACCCAGTTCAGGGGTTGTTGCCTGACGCAACATTTTTTCGGCATTGCGGATATCGCGTCTTTGCTGTCTCCATTTTTTAATGGCATCTGTTCTTTTCTGCCCGGTTAAGCCTGCTATCACTTCTTCTTTTGTAGGGAATACAGTTCCCAATGGATTCGCTGCTGGCGGGGCATTACGCGCATTCTTTGTATCTCCCTTTGCTCTTGGTGGTGGAATATTATCCAATGCCCGCATCCACCTAGACTTGGCATATAAGTTGCCAAAATTAAACTGGGCATTTAAATTGTTTTCCTGTGAGTTCTCAATGGTATTTCCCAGGTTAACGGCAATACGGCTGGCACCAATCCAGCTATAAGATGTTCCATAACTATACCTTGCCGTTATCCAGTCTGCAAAAGGAAACTTGTTTAACGGAATATTGTAATTCATGATGGCTTTCTGCTGGTACAAGGTATTTCTGCCCCCTTTTAAGAAATTACTTCTTACGGTATCTTTTTTCTCTTTGGTATCTATTCTTCCAAAAGGCTCATCAATACGCGCGTTGTTGGTTGCGTTAAAGTCCAGATTAACAGAGCGGGTTAAATCCCATCGAAGATTATAAAAACGATCAAACGTAAAATACTTGTCATAAGTGGTGTCTACCCTTTCTACTTTGCTGCTAAAAGTATTAACCATACGTGGAATGAATTCTCCAAACTGTCGATTGATATCAGCCCTGAAACTAATGAAGGAAGGCTTCAGATTAAAATTGGCATCTCTTACAAAAGCCAGCCAGGGGCTCTTTCCTTTAATCATCTTTTTAAAGGGCTCTACAAAACTGTTCTGACCAATATACGTGTATCCAAAACCACCGCGATGACGGGTTACTTTGTTCTGATTAATCACCGGACTGGTATGCTCCGTTTGCGTAAAGGAATAACTAATGTCAAAATTGCTGAGACTGAGTAACCTGGATCGGCCCGGACCTTGCAGCACCCTTACATTATTAAAGTTCAGCGTTTTAATGGTGGTGATATCTGCTGCTGCTCTTTTAATGGAATCTCTTTTATCGGGTGCAGCTGCATTTAATTTCTGCTTATAGTTCACATCCAGATCGTAGGGATCAAACTCCGGTGTTAAAGTAGAGCGATTGATACTTGCATAAATAGGAACAGAGAGTCTGGCTTTTTTAGGAACCAGTTTACCGGCATCTATATTGGCCGCAATATCAAACTGCATTAAATTGTCTTTGGCTCTTTCATTCACTCTTTGTTCCAGCGAACCAAAACCCTGTGTGTATTTATTGGCAGATACAGACAAGGTTCCCAGGTCGGCCAATACCAGGTCTACCCTACCTAATGCCGCATAGCCCCCTCTTTCATCCAGCCCTGATAATCTTAATTCATTGGCCCATACTTCAGCACTAATAGCAGTACCATTGGGTCTTACCGGATTTTCTACGGCCACCAATACCCCTCTTACTTCACCCAGGTTGGGATTACCCATGATGGAAAAAGTTTTATTGCCAATTATTTTCCGATAGATAGTAGCCAGAGAAGCCCCTGAATTATTTCTCTCCAATTTCAGGTCTATTAAATCGCGCAACAGAAAATCTATATTGTTCTCTACCGGCCACACACGGGCTTCCTGTCCTCTTGGATAAATGCCTGGTGGTGTAATCTTTAATGGAATCTTAACTTCATAATAGTTGTTCAGAAAATCCTGACCAATGCGGATAACCGCCCTGACTTCGTTGTCGGCAACCGGACGCTGACCGGTAATGGATTCCGCATGCAGATACATGGATAACTTGGCATACCGGCGTACATCCAGATTCAGGGTTTTAAAAATACCTCTTGCATCTCCCGGCTGTAAATTATTTACCCGCATGGCAATGGCCTGTTCATTTTGTTGCAGGTTTACTCCATTGTTACTTAATAACTGAACCCTTTCCACATTCGGAGGCATCAGATAATTCACGGGTGTTCTGCTGCTGTTTTCCTCTAAGTTTACGGCCAGGGTGTTGAAAGCTGTACCAGTGGTATTGTTGATGGGCGTGTATGATCCTGTTGTATCTAAATTATAAATAAACTGACGCCACTGATTTCTTACCAAATCTAATCTTGCCAAACGAACCACTACAGAATCCTCAAAATCGGTCATATACAAACGCACAAAACGAATGGATTTAAAGTCCGGAATATTCCCGATTTTTCTGGTGTAGTTTTTAATAGGAACCCTGAACAAATACCAATCTTCTGTTCTGGTAATTCCATCAGCAGAATTTACGGTTACGCGTTTTTTATCTGTGATATAGGGGGTTCTGCCCACGTCCATACCCGGTGCTAATCCCAGTTCGTATTCATAATACGATTCTGTTTCGTTCAGGGTATTGTCTCTGTTTAAATCTTCATTATCCGGAAACAAAGTAGCAGCTGAGGTAAACTGTCCGCCAGTGGTTGCCACCGGTGAGTTTCCCTGTGGATTGTTGAAATTTTTATACCGGCCCAGAATACCTGTCCCCGTTGCATCGTAGGCCGGATCGCGATACCATTGATAGTTATCATTTGATGGATCCTGTAAAGCTCTCTGATATACGGCAGATGCCGGACCAAAATTATTGGCCAGCTGATTCAGGATATAACTTTTCTTGCGACGCTCTGCTATATCATCAATACCATCAAAGCCCACATCCTGAAAAGGACGGTCGTTCGGATCATTGCTGAATGCCTGTGTAATCTGAATAGGATTCACAGGTGTTTTACCCCAGGTATTGCTGCTATCCACTGATGCAGGAACTGTTGGTGTATTCAATCCATTCTCATAAAACCTTCTGCCATCTTTTAAAATATCTTCACTGATATTACCAAAATTTAAAAACAACTTTCCACCTCTGCTCGTTGGATTCAGTATAAATGGATTCTGCATCCAGAATTCTACAAACTCTATATTATTGGTTTCAAAATCGGTTTGATCAATGGCGCGCATAATACCACCCCAACGCGAAGTGGGATTGCTCAAACGCCCATTGGCATTGATTTGTCCGGGACGGGTTTCAAAATTATAAGGACCCTTTTCGGTTGGATAAAATGCCAGATCAAAAGTGGCCGCCTGCACATCTGTGATATTGGTTGTTCTTTGCGGAAACAATTCATTGGTAAATACCTGACGAACACGAGGATCACTTAACTCTGTTAAGTTTCTGCGCAAAGGATTATTCGGACTATTCTTGTCCTGCAAGTTGGGTTCAATATTGTACCAGGCTAGTTTGGCTCTGTTGAAATTGTAATTGATAGAATCCGTTAATGTTGATTCCGGAAATTTCGGATTGCCCTGCGGAGTAGAGGCCAGTGCCCAGGATACAAACGGGAAGCGCAAATCTATTGATGCACGGGTACCTTCAAAATCATCAATGAAAATTAATCCCTGATCTCCTCTGCCAATTTGTGGTGGGTGTCCGGGTTGCAACATGGCTGCTTCCCCATAGGCATTAATGGAAGATTTTGCCTGAGTGGTGTAGAAAGGAAGTTTATCGAGTAAGCGTGTTAATCCTGGTAATTCAGAACGATAACTGAAATCAATTCCATACATGGTATTGCGAATAGGATCATCGCCATAACCCATTTTGGTAAAGAAGGGACGCTCTCCCAACTTCACCATGGAAGCTCCGATAGATAATTTCTTGCTCGCCAGATAATCTACCCTTAATCCTGCAAAGCCACGCTGTTGCATACCAAAGCCTATATTGTTTTCGAAGTTTACCTTAACAGGTATATTGGCACTCAGGATTCCCTGGTTCAATATTTTAACCGTACCCAGGTTATAGTCTACAATAAAGTCTGCTCCTTCCCTTAGTATTTGTCCTCCTGCAGTAACAGAAACAGATCCGGGTGGAATATTAAACGTATTCAGATAAATCTCTGAACTACCCCCTGCGCCCTTCACTTGTCCCTGCATGACAAATCGATTCACATTCGCAAATGTTTGTGCAATGGCTTTAATGGAATCGTAGAGTTGATAATAAATATATTTCTGCTTAGTAGCAATGGGCAAGCCACTGAATGCCAGTGTATCCAGGTCTCTACCAAAAGGCTCCAACACAGGAAATACTACTCTTCCCATCTGAGGCAATATGGTAAAGCCTTCTATATAATCGAATACCCCGTCGGGTTGCGGATCGTTCCGGTTATTGAGTCGGTCTAAATTTAAAATGCGAAGCAAGGGTTGTCCTTCTACTGCAGGAGATGTTTCGGGTAAAAACCTTTTTAAACCACCACTTGGTTCTTCGTATAAAACGTTCAGTTTAAAATCTGTTCTTTCAATTCCGCCGAACAGGTCAAGCGAATAAACGTTCTTCATCATCCATTGCCAGATAGGCAAATTGGTTCTTTGAGAAGTGGCTTTCAATAATTTCAAAAACAACACTTTCTGAACTCCTCTGCTGGAATCCAAAGAAATGTCCTGTGAAAACTCCCCTACCTGAAAAACCCTTCCGTTATAGGTGTACTGAAAGGCAACCGCCAATACTTCATCGGCCTGCAACTGTGTGTTAACCGATATAAATCCCGCTTGCGGATTAAAATAATATTCATTCGGAGACAGTTTTCTGGCAAATGTTTTTTCATAATCATCTACCGGACGTAGTCCCTTGCTTAATAATAAACTATTGATGAATGCAGGATTACGGGCATTGGGATCCCCCGCCAGAGAAGCGAATAAATTATTGGCACCATTGGCAGGCAAATCGCTGTTGGTTAAGGATTGAACGGAAGGATTAAAGGGACGAGGCTCACCCAGATCCATCAAACCCACAATATCACGCGCATCAGTGGTTGCACCGGTTCTGTTGGTTACCCAAACTTCCATCCGCTGAATCTGCACCTGTGAATTCACCACGGGTAAATTGCGCATGGTCTTATTAAAGTTGTCCCTGAAATATTTACCTAATAAAAAGTGTCGGTTTTCTTCGTAGTCATCCAGTTTTTTCTGGAAAGACTGCAATGCTGCACCACCTTGCAAGTTCAGACTCTGACGGGCAGAACGCTGATTGGCCAATGCACCCGTTACAAACAATTTACCAAATTGCAACTGCGCTTTTACCCCGAATAAATTCTGTGTACTCGGTATTAAAGTTCCTTTCGATTGAAAGGAAATATTACCTGCTTCAATGCTCTTGATAATTTCATCGTCCATTCCCTTGTAATCTAGTTTCAACTGATTGTCAAAACCCAGATTCGTTAAAGTATTATAGTTGATAGGGAAACGAAGCTTGTCTCCAATATTGGCATTCAGGTTCAGATTGGCATTCATGTCAAAATCGAATCCACCATTCTTTCTGGCTCTTTCAGGTAAAGTAGGATTTTTGATATTCTGACCCTGATAGCCTGCCATCACATTCACTTCCCCGGCAGGCCGGATATCTACTTTTAAATTTTGGCCGGTGAGCCCGAATATCCGATCGAATAATTTGGGATAGGTTTGAAAAGCCGGTCTTTTAGATTTTTGATTTAAGAGAAATAAGGCATCTGCCCTTTTCTTAAAATAATCGTTCTCCGATTTCCTGCTTTCCAGTTTCATCAGTTCATCCATTCCCAGCACCGTTGGTTTTCGGTACCAGCTGTTTCCAATTTTTTCAGAAACATAAAAGGATTTTGTTTTGGGATCGTATTCTGTTTTTCTTTTGATTAATCCGGTATCACGAATATCAAAAGGATTCTTACTTGGGTTGCTGAATACATCACCCCGACGATCCGTTATTGGAAACCGCAATGTGTCTTTCGTTTGGGCAAAAGAGGGCAGGTACCACAAAATGGTCAGCAATAAAGTCAGAAGTCTTCCGCAATAATTCAACAACAGTCCCGCTTGGTTAGGTAAAGCTCAATTCGATGGCTAGAGGTTTTTGAGTGCTTGTTTAATAATTTCTTCTAATGAACTGTTTTCGGGGGTGGTTTGCATGGTCTTTTTAACGGCTTGTTCGGCCATTACACGTCCAATGCCCAATGAAATTAAGGCATTTATGGCATCCGAATCCATTTGAGGGGTAACAAATCCGGGTAAAATATTCTCATTATGCTGTTTGGCCAGCTTATCTCTCAATTCAACTATCAGTCTTTCGGCCGATTTTTTGCCAATTCCCTTAATACCTTCCAGCTGTTTGGTATTGCCCTGCACAATGGCGCGGGTAATTTCTTCGGGCTTCATACCAGACAACATCATTCGGGCGGTAGAAGCGCCTACGCCGGAAACACTGATGAGCTGCAGAAACAGGTCTTTTTCTATCAGGTCGGCAAAGCCAAAAAGAGTATGTGCATTCTCGGTAATATGCAGGTAGGTAAAGAGCTGACCGCTCTCCTGATTACTGATAGCAGAAAAAGTATTCAGGCTAATCTGAAGATCGTACCCAACTCCATTCACGTCTACCACCACACGGGCGGGTGTTTTAACGGCAAAATGACCTCTGAGAAATGCTATCATAAATGAAGACGAAAATAACAAAAAGAAAGCAATTAGCTGTACCTTCAACCTTTTATATAACCCATATAGTAAATGAATAAAATTAGTGCAGCAATTACCGCAGTCGGCGGTTATGTTCCCGAAACAAAACTGACCAATTTCGATCTGGAAAAAATGGTAGACACCAACGACGAATGGATCAGGAGCAGAACCGGAATTGAAGAAAGAAGAATTTTAAAGGAACCGGGAAAAGCCAGTAGCGATATGGCAGTAAAAGCCATAGAAGAAGTGTTGCGTAAAAAGAATATGGCCCCCACCGATATTGATTGCATCATCTGCGCAACAGTAACGCCAGATATGGTTTTCCCGGCAACCGCCAATATCATTGCCGATAAAATTGGAGCAACCAATGCATGGGGTTTTGACATGAGTGCAGCCTGCAGTGGCTTTTTATATGCAGTAACCACCGGAGCCATGTTCATTGAAAGCGGACGCTACAAAAATGTGATGGTAGTAGGTGTAGATAAAATGAGTGCCATTATTGATTATACCGACCGTGCCACCTGTATTATTTTCGGCGACGGTGCAGGCGCCATATTGCTGGAGCCTACAACAGAAGACTTCGGAATTAAAGACAGTATTCTAAGAAGTGATGGCAGTGGCAGACAATACCTGCACATGAAGGCGGGCGGATCCTTAAAGCCGGCTTCAGTTGAAACGGTTATGGCCAAGGAACACTACGCTTATCAGGAAGGACAGGCTGTTTTTAAATTTGCCGTGAAAGGAATGGCCGATGTAAGTGCAGAATTGCTGGAGAGAAACAATTTAACCGCTGATGATATTGCCTGGCTGGTACCACACCAGGCCAACCTTAGAATTATTGATGCAACCGCTAACAGAATGGGGCTTCCCAAAGAAAAAGTGATGATCAATATTCAGAAGTATGGCAATACCACAGCAGCCACCCTACCCTTGTGTTTATGGGATTGGGAAAAGCAACTGAAAAAAGGTGACAACATCGTTTTGGCTGCATTTGGGGGAGGATTTACCTGGGGAGCCACCTGGATTAAGTGGGCCTATGACAGCCAATAATTCCAATGATCTCGACTAAAAATATTTTTTACAAATGAATAAAAAATACAATGGAGTTGGTACTACTGCTATCCACGCATCGGGCCATAACAACGCCAATCACGCGCATTTAACGCCCATACATGCCAGCTCTACCTTTACTTTTGAAACAGCTACTGAAGGAAGTGAAAGATTTGCAGGAACCGATAAAACTAAAATATACAGCAGATGGGGCAACCCAAGTTTTACGGTTGCAGAAGAAACCATTGCAGCACTTGAAAGTTTTGGTTTAAAAAACGAAGCCGGAGAACCCTTACAAGTAAAAGCATTGTTGCACTCAAGCGGACAGGCTGCTTTAACCACTCTGTTTTTAGGCTTACTAAAAAAAGGAGACGCGGTTTTATCTCACCATGCATTGTATGGTGGCACACATGAGTTGCTGCACAAAGTTTTAGCAGACACCGGCGTGGAAACCATATTGGTAAATCTGAATGATGAAGAAGCAATAGCAACCGCTTTACAAAATCATCCGAATATTCAGCTGATACATATTGAAACGCCCTCCAATCCAACACTGCGTTGCATTGATATTCAGAAAGTATGCGAGCTGGCAAAATCAAAGGGGATTAAAGTTTCCGTTGACAACACAGCCGCTACTCCATTCTTGCAGCAACCCTTTAAATGGGGAGCTGATTTTGTTATGCACAGCACTACAAAATTTTTGAATGGACATGGCACAGCCATTGGTGGCATTTTAATAGGCAAAGACCTTGCGCTAATGAATGGTCCCATCTGGAAATGGCATGTATTATTAGGAGGCAACAGCAATGCATTTGATGCATTTTTATTAACCAATGGATTAAAGACTTTGGAGTTACGGATGGAGCGACACTGTAGCAATGCAGTGCAGGTAGCCAATTATCTGGCACAACATCCTGCTGTAGCCAAAGTAAATTTTTGCGGATTACCTACACATCCTGACTATGCCATAGCCCGTAAACAAATGAAACAGGCAGGTGCATTAATGAGTTTTGAATTAAAGGGTGGATTGGAAGCAGGAAAAATATTCATAGACGCTTTACAGATGGCAGTGAAAGCCATTTCATTTGGCACACCCGACACCCTGTTGTCGCACCCTGCCAGTATGAGCCATATGGGATTAACCAAAGAGGAAAGATTACAATTCGATATCACCGATGGATTAATCAGATTGAGTGTGGGCATAGAAAACATTGAAGATATAATTGCAGATTTCAATCAAGCACTGAACCAACTATGAATATTCAAATCAGAAGAGCCGAAGCCAGAGACTGTGCACGGATTCTAGAATTAATTAAGGAACTGGCTGTTTATGAAAAAGCACCGGACGAAGTAACGGTAACACTGGATCATTTTATTGAAAGCGGATTTGGTGAGAAGCCGGTATGGTGGGCATTTGTTGCAGAAGAAACCCAGGCAGACGGAAGCAACGAAATTCATGGTTTTGCACTCTACTATATACGTTACAGTACCTGGAAAGGTCAAAGAATGTACCTTGAAGATATATTGGTAACCGAAAAAATGAGGGGGCAACATATTGGTAAGCTACTCTTTGATCGTTTAATACAAGAGTGTAAAGAAAAAGGATTCAAGGGAATGGTTTGGCAAGTGTTGGAATGGAACGAACCCGCAATTAATTTTTATAAAAAATACAATGCCAATTTTGATCCGGAATGGATCAATTGCAGCATCAACTAAGGAGAATGAATAAATATCTTTCAACCATTTTATTAATGACCGCTTTATGGCTGACTGCCTGTACCAAAACCGGTTCCAGTCCCGATCCTGTTATCGGCCCCAAGGGAACGGCAGTGGACAAGCTGGCCCGTGGCATTAATTTATCTAACTGGTTCAACGATTATTCAGACCCTTCCCAATTCAGCAACCGTTTCGGCAGTGCACATTTCAAACAAATAAAGGATGCGGGCTTTACTTATGTTCGCCTCCCCATTGGACCATCCGTATTATGCGGAACTTCAAAGATTGAAGACATTCAAACTGCCAACCTGGTACATGTTGAAAATGCGGTAAAGAATATACAGGCCACAGGGCTTGCGGTGGCCATTGAAATGCATCCCTACGGTGATAATTTTGAAGCCAGACTGGCCATTGATCCTTTGGCAAGACAATCCTTCAGACAATTCTGGAAAAATCTGGCCAATCATTTTAAAGCATATGATACTTCCCGCTTGTTTTTTGAAATCTGGAACGAACCCAATATCGGTGCAGAAAGACTGGTATCCGGAATTGACAAAAACTGGTGGGCTCCTTTTCAGGAACAAATAGTAACGTCTATCAGAGAAGCCGCTCCCAATCATTATATTATTGTAACAGCTGAGGATTACGGTAGCTGGAGCGAGTTATTGCAGCTGCCCATCATCAATCAGAAAAAAATCATTTACAATTTTCATTTTTACGATCCATTTACTTTTACTCACCAGGGAGCCGACTGGATCAGCGGGCCCTATTCACTGCTTCGTTTCTTGCCTTATCCGGCAACACCAAACAATGTGAGTACGCTTGCGGCCAATGCCAGCAACCCTTCTGCAAAATCTCAGATAGAATGGTACGGCAGACAACAATACGCTGCAGACTCCATTAATAAAGTAATGCAGCTGGTGTACAACTGGAGTGTTCAGAAAAAAGTAGACGTAATCTGCAACGAATTCGGTGTGCACAAAAAAGTAGCTCCACCCGAAAGCATCATTAATTATTTATCAGACGTAACTACCTACCTGAATAAATTTGGCATTGGCTGGGCTGTATGGGATTATGACGATACTTTCGGTATTGCCTCCTACACAACAGGAACCAGAGCGGTGCCCCCGGTATGGGACAATGGCGTACTCAATGCACTAAAAATAAAATAAGGGCCGAAAAATCTTTACTAGCTAACCCCATTGGTAGTAACAGCAGCGCCTGCAATTTTACCAACCAGACCTTGTAATACTTTACCAGGGCCGCATTCAGTAAATTCAGCAGCACCATCTGCCACCATTGCCTGAACACTCTGTGTCCATTTTACCGCACCGGTTAACTGATTAATCAGATTGTTTTTTATTTCCATTGGATCGCTAACCGCTTTAGCAACGGTGTTCTGATATACAGGACAAGAAGGGGTATTGAATACGGCAGATTCAATGGCAGCAGCCAGTTCTGCTTTGGCTGGTTCCATTAATGGAGAGTGAAATGCGCCTCCAACCGGTAGCACCAATGCACGTTTGGCACCCGCTTCTTTCATTCTTATACAAGCAAGATCAATAGCTACAACAGAACCGCTGATTACTAACTGACCCGGACAATTGTAGTTGGCAGCAACTACTACCTCCCCTGTTTCAGTCTGAACAGCCGCACAAATTTCTTCTACTTTTTCATCGGGTAAATTCAAAACAGCCGCCATGGTAGATGGGTTGGCTTCGCAGGCTTTTTGCATGGCCTGAGCACGAATGCTTACCAGTTGCAAAGCCTTATCAAAAGATAAAACACCATTGGCTACCAATGCAGAGAATTCTCCTAAAGAGTGACCTGCAACCATATCAGGCTTGGCACCTTCAATGGTTTTAAATGCAGCAACTGAGTGAATAAAAATAGCAGGCTGGGTAATATTGGTTTGCTTCAACGCTTCATCAGAACCCGTGAACATGATATCACTGATGCGGAAACCGAGGATTTCATTAGCCTGCTCAAACAAATCTTTTACAGAGCTATGTGCATCATACAGGTTTTTACCCATTCCGGAAAACTGAGCTCCCTGACCAGGGAAAACAAAAGCGTGCTTTGCCATGAATTAAAAATTTATGGCAAAGTAAACGATTTTTTAAAACTCAGTCTTCAATTCTAAATAACGAAGGAATTCTACTTTGCGTTTTTCTTCTTTGAACTTACCGCCATAGAAAGAAGTAATGGTAGAAGAAGTGTCGTCTTCCACGCCTCTGCTCGCAACACATAAGTGTTTGGCATCAATTACAATAGCAACATCTTCTGTACCCAGTTCTTTCTGTAATTCTTTGGCAATTTGTACCGTTAAACGCTCCTGCACTTGCGGACGCTTGGCAAAGAACTCAACCAGACGGTTTAATTTACTTAAACCAATTACTTTACCATTGCTAATATAAGCCAGGTGCGCTTTACCAATGATGGGAACAAAATGGTGTTCACAATTGCTGTAGAAAGAAATATTCTTTTCAACCAGCATTTCATTGTACTTGTATTTGTTGTCGAATAAAGCAACAGCAGGTTTGTTGGCGGGATTAAGACCGCTAAAAATTTCCTGCACGTACATTTTAGCAACGCGTTTGGGGGTTCCTTTTAAACTATCATCGGTTAAATCCAGTCCAAGGGTTTCCATAATGGCTTTAAAATGCTCCTGAATGATGGCGATTTTTTCGGCATCAGACTTTTCAAAAGCATTGGCCACCATTGGTGTATCTATAGAAGTACTTACATGATTGTCTCCCATTTCATCAATCAGGTCATCATCGTTAAAAACGATTTTATCACCATTCAGTCGGATATTCGACAAAATTTCGTTCTGTTTCATACAATCTGATTTTTAAGGTATATTTCTCTTCCAGCTTCGCTCTTAACAGTTGGTAAATAACCACTGCAATATTTTCCGCCGTAGGATTTAAGTTTTTAAATTCCTGTGTATCCAGGTTTAAATTTTTATGATCGAATCGGTTTAGCACCTCTTCTTTAATTACATCGCTTAACAATTTCAGGTCAATTAAATAACCTGTTTCCGGATCAATTTCACCACTTACCATCACAATCAATTCGTAGTTATGACCGTGAAAGTTTTCGTTGTTGCACAAACCAAATACTGCCTTATTCCGCTCGGCCGACCAGGCGGGATTATGCAACCTGTGGGCAGCATTAAAATGTTCCTTACGGAAGACAGTGATTCTGTTCTTGTTCATATTAAATCCTTCTTGTACTACGCTGAACTTATATTAGTTTGGTACTGTTTCAGAAGTGTGCTGATCAAGTGTCCAAACGAATTGTTCTGTAAACCTATCCAATTACGTACCATAAACCAAATCAACTGTAAAAGGCAGGAATACGATATAATAACGCAGGTAGCTTCAATTTGTTTAAACTTTTTTTGGAATGATTAAACAAACGCCTCGAAATAGTCCTGACAGTTTAACAGTTAACCAAAGTATTCCACGTAAATACGGGGCGTTTCGTACAGTTTAATGCAATGCAACTGAACCGGAGCAGGCAAATGAGGGGCTAATTGCTCCCAGATAGCGATTGCCAGGTTCTCGGTACTACACATTTTTCCAGCCATAAACGGCACGTCCATATTCAGGTTCTTATGATCTAAATGGTCAATCACATGGGCTTTAATGAGCTTACTAAGGGCTTTTACGTCGAACAAAAAGCCGGTATCCGGGTCGGGTGTACCCTTAATAGTAACATAAAGGTCATAATTGTGTCCATGCCAGTTCTCATTAGCACATACCCCAAATACCTGCTCATTGCGTTCTTTGCTCCAGGCAGGATTGAATAATTTATGGGCAGCATTAAAATGTTCTTGTCTGGTCAGGTACACCATTCGCTCAAAATTTTTGCAAAGGTACAAAAATGAAGAAAGTTGCGTGTTTTTCATCAACTTTACGTTTATGAGAGTCGTAATTACATCAGCAACCACCGGAGAATGGATGCCTGCATTTGTGGGGATCAACGATCTCTATACAGGTAAAAGTAAGCGCATTAAAGTGCAGTTTTATCAGTCAGGGGTGGGATTATTAGCGTCTGCTGTAGCACTCACCCGACTCGCCATAGAGGAACGCCCCGATTTAATTATTCAGGCAGGAATTGCCGGAAGTTTTCAGAAGAAACTGGCCCCCGGAAAAATTGTTGTGATAAATAACGAACAGCTGGGAGACACCGGTGTTATGGAAAAGGGAAACTGGAAGGATATCTTCGATTTAAAACTGGAAAAAAGCAGTTACCATCCTTTCGAAAAAAGAAAGCTGCCCAATCCCTGGTTAAAAACCTACAACGTTCTGGGACTGCCGGAAGTAGATGCAGTAACCGTGAACCAGATCAGTACTGATCTAACCCTGATAAAGAAACTCGAAAAAAAATACAGCCCCGCAACTGAAAGCATGGAGGGAGCCGCCCTGCATTATGTAGGAAGAGAAACGGGAATTCCCTTTATACAAATCAGAGCTATCTCTAATTATGTGGGAGAAAGAGATAAGAGCAAGTGGCTGATGAAAGAGAGTATTGACCTACTCAACAAAACCTTGCTGCATTACGTTGATAAATTATATCAGCAGAAATAAATCTGAACCGAATAGACTTCCAAACCATCCGAATCTATGAAATTAAGTCTGGCATTTTCGCCCTGTCCCAACGATACTTTTATTTTTGATGCACTGGTCAATCAAAAGATAGACACCCAGGGAATTACATTTGATGTTCACCTGGAAGACGTGCAAACCCTGAATGAATGGGCCATTGCAGGCAAAATGGATTTTTCAAAAATCAGTTATGGAGTATGGAGTAAGGTAAAGGACAATTACAGTTTACTCAACAGTGGCGGTGCATTGGGCAAGGGAGTAGGTCCTTTGTTGATAACCAAACCCGCTAAACTACTGGACTATAGTCCTGAAGCCATCAATGAAATGACAATCGCAATTCCCGGAGAAAATACCACCGCGCATTTGTTGTTCAGCCTGGCGTATCCAAAGGCAAAAAAGAAAGTATTCAAAGTGTTTCATGAAATAGAGAATGCGGTGCTGAATGGAGAAGTAGATGCAGGCGTGATTATTCATGAAAACAGATTTACTTTTCAGGCGAAAGGACTTCGAAAAATAATTGACCTGGGAAATTACTGGGAGCAAACCAAGCGATTGCCCATTCCACTGGGCGGTATCATTGCAAAGAAAACCCTGGATCCCGCAATTGTTAAAACCGTAGATGGCTTAATTAAAAAAAGCATTGAATACGCATTCAGCAATTATCCTTCCGTGTCAGACTATGTAGTAGCGCATGCGCAGGAAATGAGCCAGGACGTGATGCGGCAGCATATTGACCTTTATGTAAATAACTATTCTTTAGACCTTGGTGAAGATGGGCTTGCTGCGGTGAATATTCTAACAGAAAATCAGTTGTAATTACTATGTGATAAAATCTTTTTTCCTCGCTGCAATCCTGCTGCGCAGTCTTAAATGCTCGTCGGTAAAATTTCCTCAGACAGCATACATTCCTTCAAAGCATCTTAAGTGCTGTTCAAAATTATTTTAGTAGTTGATTGTCAAGCCCAGGCCGAAGCCCATATCACTGTCATAATGAATTCGTAAGCCGGCATTCTTCCCTAGAATATAGCTGGAGGAAACCATGTATTCCTTATCAGAGTTAATCATAAAAGCAGAACGAATTCTTTTTGATACCGGTATATCATCTCTGCGTAATTGAACACGTAGGTTACCATCGTGGTATATTTCGGTTTGCAGGGTTACCAGCATGGGTAAAGTATATGCAACACCCAAACTTAATTGCACCCGATTATCTTTGGTATTCTTTTGACCGAATATGTTTTTTTCAGCAGGGTGTAATCCTAATTTTCTATATCGCCAGTCAAAACCAATAAAAGGCATTAGCCACTGCATTCTTCCGATATACCTTCCAATATGCGTTTCAGATTCGTATCCGTGCATATTATTGTATCCCAATCGCCACTCTGATCCAATACTCCAACGGGTATTCTGAACCATGATCATGCCGTCATTCCCATTGTTCGCAAAATCATTTTGCGCCATCCAATGAAAGGGATTACTTTCTTTTTGTAATTGCTTAAAGGCCCAATTTTTATTAGGTAACAATGGGTTATCGGATTGTTTTTCATAACTGAAAACACGATTCATCCCTGCCATCATATGATATAAAATATGACAATGAAAAAACCAATCACCTTCTACGTTAGCCTCAAACTCAATCGTATCGGTCTCCATGGGCATAATATCCAACACATTTTTGAGCGGCGCATAATCCCCCTGCCCATTCAGAATTCTAAAATCGTGTCCATGCAAATGCATAGGATGTCGCATCATTGAATTATTGTACAGGGTTATACGGACCACCTCCCCCTTCTTAATTAAAATCTTATCTGATTCAGAAAGTACTTTGTTGTCCATGCTCCATACATAGCGATTCATATTACCTGTTAGTTCAAATTTCAGTTCTCTTACAGGTGCATTTTGGGGGAAATTGGTTTTAACAGTGGACTTCAGCTTCGTATAATTCAATGTATTTAAATTGCTTTCATCTGCATACATCACTGAATTCATATCCATTTTTTGCATACCCATATCCATACCCATCAAATCCATGTCACCATTCATTTTCATCATATCATTCATCATCTGCATACCTTCAAAATATTTCAGCTTGGAAAGTGCTTTGGCACTTTTCCTTGTACCATTACCCAGAAAAGCAGATGCAGTCTGAATACGATCTTCTGCTGTAGCCAATAATTCATAGGAAAATCCATTTTCCGGAATGGTAACTACAATATCATAGGTTTCAGAAACACCAATAATTAATCTATCCACTTCTACCGGTACCACATCATTACCATCATTGGCAACAACAGTAAAGGGGCCACCAGCATAGGAAATCCAAAAGTAGGAGGATGCCCCACCATTTGAAATCCGAAGTCGTACTTTATCACCTGCTTTAAATTGCGGAAAGCTGGCTGCTCTTTCCCCATTTATCAAAACAGCATCATAATAAATATCAGAAACGTCCATCGCCAACATTCGTTTCCACTCATTATTAATTTTAGTTTTAAAATGTCCTTCTCTGATAGCTTCTGCATAACTTTGTGTAGTTCCTTTTTTAATGGCAAACCAATCCGAAGCATTGTGTAACATTCGATGAACATTTTCAGGCTTGTAATTTGTCCATTCACTTAAAATAACAGGAATTGCAGGCAAATCATCAATTCCTTTTCTGAAAGTGGAATCTGTACTCCGCTTTTTTAAGACCATAGATCCATACATCCCAATTTGCTCTTGCAATCCACTATGACTATGGTACCAATGGGTCCCATTTTGTATAATCGGAAAACGATACAAATGGCTTTGTCCGGGTTCAATAGGCATTTGAGTTAAAAAAGGACCCCATCTTCTTTATTGGGCAAAAACAAACCGTGCCAATGGAGCGATGTAGCTTCTTTTAATTGGTTATGCACCATTATTTCAGCTGTGTCTCCTTCGGTGAAAGTTAAGGTAGGCATGGGAATTTGACCATTTACAGCAATTGCCCTTTTAGCTTTGCCTGCGAAAGTAACAAGAGTGTCTTTAACCCATAAATCATACCGCACAACCTTCTGGGCAAAACTGTTTTGTGTGAATACTACATTCAGTATACCTACAAAAAAAAGCGTCAAAAAAAGCCTATAAAACATCACTTATTATTTAAGATTTAGAAAATCCAACGCAACGGATATATATTCCCAGCTCATTTCAATTTTTCCTCTATCTCCTGAGCTTCTGACAACTTTATAAGTAAGTGCTTCAGTAATATCTTTGTTTAGTGAAGGTTTTACAGCAACCCTGATAACATCATTTTCCACTTTGTACGCATCGGCCAAATGCATATCCCAATCTTTGCTTAGGATTAAAACCCATTCTTCTTTCCCGGGAATAGTAAAGAAACCGTACTTCCCTTTGGAAATATGCTTACCTGCAATTTGCACATCGCTGGAGAATTCAACCCAGGTAGCCTTATGAGCGCCGGTAGCCCAAACCTGATCATAGGCAACCAGTCCATTCCAAATATTTCTGCCTCTTACACTTGGAGAGCCGTAATCAATATGAACATGATTCTTTCCAACCAGCGCCATAGCCGCTTTTCTGGGACTTTTTGATTGCGCTGCATTGGCTGCTGGCGTTTGATGATTCTCATGCTGAGCAGATGCTACAATCGAAAACAAAAAGACATAAACTGAAATAATTAAAGCTTTCATATCTATATATATATTATTAGTTAACAAAATGAATAAAGATCATAATAGCACTCATCACAATCATTAAAAAGTCTTCTATAATCGTAATGGTACTCATGGGCAAATTGAACACTGCACCTAAACAAGCACATTTTATTTTGCGCTTATTCAATACAGATTGTAAAACACCCACTACACTAACAGACATTACAATCAATGTGATCAGATTGGTCATTAACGGATTAAAATTAACTAAAAAAGCAAGCCCCAGCCCTAATTCAATAAACGCGTACCAGTAAGGCCATTGTTTGAACTTTTTGGCAATCAAATCATACATGCGATAACTATCAGCAAAACCTTCCAGATTCAATAATTTAAAAAAGGAGAACACCAGAAAAAATCCCGCCATAAAATGTTGCATCCCTTGCATCCAGCTAAAAGAACCATTTGAAAACTGTACTAATAAAGTAATAGCAGTTATATAAAAAAACACCATTAAAACCGGCTTATAGGTTTCCCACCAACTTTTCTTTTCCTCTGTTAATGAATCAGTGGGATAGGTTGAAACGGGATTAGCAAATATGGCAGGCTTTAATTCTGTAATTGAATAGCGAGCGTCTAATGCAGTTTGCAGCGATTCCAGTGCAACATGCTCCGACATGGTTATTGTTGCCTTTTTTTCTTCTTTAGAAATAACAACAGAAGAGATATGAGGAACTTTCAATATTGCTGACTGCACTTTTGCCACACAGCTGGAACAGGTCATACCCGTCACCTGATATTCATGTATCATAGTAGTAAATTTTAGGATACAAATTTCAGCTGAACAATGCCTGTCTGCGTTGTAGAATTATAGATAAGATTTGTAAGTTTTATAGTAAGAAACTATAGTTCATCAATATGCTTTCTCATATTGCTCTTCAAATTTTTAAAATGAGAAGGAGTTAACCCAGTAATTTTTTTGAATTGATTGCTCAAATACCCTACGCTGCTATAATTGAGTGCATAGGCTATTTCACTTAGACTCATTTCATCATACATGAGCAATTCCTTTACCCTCTCAATTTTCTGCAGAATAAAATACTTTTCAATAGTGACACCTTCTACTTCAGAAAAAAGGTTACTCAATGTATTGTAATCTGAATTTATTTTTTGTCGTAGGTAGTCAGACAAATTCATTCCTAATTCATTGTTTTTATCATGTACGAGTTCCCTAATGAGGTTCTTTATCTGCTCAATCGTCTTACTCTTTTTGTCATTAATTAATTCAAATCCGAAACTTTTTAAATGATCAGCAACCTCCTTCTTCTGCTCTTCATTTATTGACTCAGCAAGTTCAATTTCGCCTAATTCAATTACTTTAACAGAAAGTCCAAGCTTTTCCAATTCAGTGCGAACAATCAGCTTGCAGCGACCACAAACCATATTTTTGATATAGATTTTCAAGCCTGATGTTTTTTTAAAGTTACAGCAATTATAGAATCAGAACTGACAGTTGCATTGAAGAAAGATTTATTTGATTTTGGGCTGATATATATAATCTTCTCATTTAAGACTGCTAAGCAGGATTGCAGAGGAGATTATATATATCAGCCCAAACTTCATTAAGCAGGCTTCAAAGCAGCAGCAAAAGTTTCAAGAACGCGTTTGCGCGCTACTTCATGCACCACTATCGGCTTAGGATAAGTAAACTCCTGAAACTCAGGCACCCACTTTTTAATGTATTTGAATTCCTTATCGAACTTTTCGGTTTGCAGATAGGGATTGAATACCCTGAAATAAGGTGCTGCATCACAACCGCTGCTGGCTGCCCACTGCCATCCCCCATTATTTGCTGACAAATCAAAGTCTAATAATTTAGAAGCAAAATAAGCTTCTCCCCAACGCCAATCAATTAATAAATGCTTGGTTAAAAAAGAAGCGACTATCATACGGACACGATTGTGCATAAAACCCGTTGTATTCAATTCTCTCATGCCCGCATCCACAATGGGATAGCCTGTTTTACCCTCACACCATTTCTGAAATTCTTCTTCGTTATTGCGCCATTTAATTTTATCATATTCAGCTTTAAACGCTTGCCCCTTACCCACTTTGGGAAAATGCCAGAGAATCATCTGATAAAAATCCCTCCAGATTAATTCATTCAGATAGGTTTCATTCAGCCCGGCAGCAATGGTGGCAATCTTACGAATACTCACCGTGCCAAAACGCAGATGCACCCCCATTTTAGAAGTACCGTTATCCAATGCAGGAAAGTCTCTGTTCTGACTATATTTCTTTACTATTTCCTGGTTCAATTCCTTTGAAGGAAATACCAATTCTACCGATTCAAATCCCATGGAGGACAAACTCGGTATGGCCAATGGTGCCTGCTGATAAAAATGCTTGAAATATTTTTCAGTAGGATACGCTTTTAAATAAAAAGGTTTCAGGGCAGCTTTCCACTTGCGCGAATAAGGCGTAAAAACCGTGTACGGTTTTCCGTCGTCTTTTACCACTTCGCTTTTTTCAAAAATCACCTGGTCTTTACAGGTGCTGAAGCTGATAGACTTTTGCGCTAAAAAAGACTGTACAGAAGCATCTCTTTCCAAAGCATAGGGTTCATAATCATGATTGGTGAAAACCGTTCCAATGGAATACTGCTCAACCAGTTTTCCAAAAACTTCCAAAGGCTTTCCGTAAAAAACCTGCATGCTGGAACCCATACCTACCAATGCTGTCTGCATTTCGGAAATAGCCCCATGAATAAATGCTACACGCTTGTCCTTCTTGTCTTCTAATTGGTCAAGAATATGCTGGTCAAAAATAAAAATGGGTAATACGGGCGTGCCGGCTTTAAGGGCATGGTATAAAGCGGCATTATCGGAAAGTCGCAGGTCTCTTCTGAACCAGACTATGTTTACGGAAGGCTTCATCAAAACGGTTTGTCATTCAACAGAAAGCACACAAAAAAGTTCAAAAGCAATAAGGATTGCTTAAAACGCAATACCAATGAAAAAATCACAAATAAAAGAGCGGCTTAATAATCTCTCTATAAAGCACCGGCACCAACTGGTGGTCGTAAGAGTTGTTTTCACAATGCTTTACCCATCGCATTCCGTAAATGGCATTGGTTAAAAATATTTCGGAAGCATTGGCCAGGTCTTCGGGCGTAACAATCCCTTCTTTTATTTCGTATCCTTTTTCACGCAACTGACTCAACACATATTTACGCATGACGCCCCCAACCGGACCCTCAGACAAAGCAGGGGTTGTGATCAACCCATTCTGCACCAAAAAAATATTGGCAATGGTAGCATCGGCAATATTTCCCTGCGGATTCAGCAACAGTGCGTCATTCAGGTGATTTTCCTTTGCCCACAAAGCCGCCATGGCGTAGCCCAGGTAGTTATTGGTTTTTAATAAAGAAAAATGATCGGCCTGCTTCACGGCTTCTTTAAAAACACCAATGGTTAGTCCGTTTTCATTGAGTTTATTATTCGACTCATTCAGATCCCAGCTCTGTATCAACAGATGCGGAAAATGATTCTGGGGATCGTAAATACCGCCATCGCCTCTATAAATCGTTACACGGACTCTGGCCAAAGCATGGTGTTGATTTTTTTTCACGAGCTCAGCCACAGCTTCAAAAATATAATCAGCAGTAAAATAGGAAGGTGGTTTGAACTTTAGTTTTTCCAGTGTGGTCATCAAACGCTCCCGATGCAAGGACTCCAGTAAAACCTTGCCCCTGCACCATTTCATGGTTTCAAAAAAACCATCTCCATAGCGGAAAGAACGGTTATTCGGCGAAATCAAAAGCTTGTCCTGCTTCAGAACCTTACCATCACTAAATAGAAAATGCGCTTCCGCCATAATGCGAATCTAGTTAAATTCGTCTCATGAAAATACTTCAAATCATCAGGGAACTCGAAAGCTTTGCTCCACTTGCTTATCAGGAATCTTATGATAATGCAGGGCTTATCACGGGCAATGCGCAGTGGGAATGCACTGGTGCTTTATGTACGCTAGATGCAACCCTGGAAGTACTGATGGAAGCAAAAGAAAAGAAGGCAAATCTGGTGGTGGCCCATCATCCTATTGTGTTTAAAGGATTAACCAAAATAACGGGTAAGAACTATGTAGAAGAAGCCATTATTTATGCCATCAAGAATGATATTGCCATTTATGCCATACATACCAATTTAGACAATGTATGGGGCGGCGTGAACTCTGTGATAGCAGAAAAAATAGGATTGGTCAATTGTTGCATCCTGCAACCCAAAACCTCCATCCTTACCAAACTCATCACTTTTGTTCCCACTCCTCAACTGGCGCAGGTGCAGGAAGCTTTGTTTGCTGCCGGGGCTGGCCATATTGGGGAGTACTCGGAAACCAGTTTTCGTTCTGAGGGGATTGGGACTTTCCGTGGATCGGAGCTCTCTAACCCTACCATTGGTACTCCGGGAATCCGGGAATCGGTGGCCGAAACCCGACTTGAAGTTATTTTACCCAGCTACCTGGAGTTGCAGGTTGTGGCTGCCCTGAAAGCCGCCCACCCCTACGAGGAAGTGGCGTATGACCTGGTGCCATTAAGAAATGCCAACCGAAGAGTGGGGTCTGGCATCGTCGGACAGTTGCCATCCCCCATGGAAGAAAAAGCCTTTTTTAGCCATATTTCACAGGTTTTTGGCCTAAAATTGGTCAAACACACCCCTTTTCTGGGCAAAAACCTCAAAAAAGTTGCACTGTGTGGAGGAGCCGGTAGCTTCCTGATCAGGGATGCCATTGCGGCTGGTGCCGACTGCTACATCAGTGCAGACATCAAGTACCATGAGTTTTTTCGACGCAGACAAAAAGCTGGTTCTTGCCGATATTGGGCACTGGGAAAGTGAACAATATACGATTGACCTCCTTTTTTCGCTAATAACCGCTAAATTCCCTAACTTTGCCGTCCTTAAAACCACCGTACAGACAAATCCTGTACGTTATTTTTTAGGATAAACTTTATAACTACCAACACGATATGGCATCTGTAAAAGATTTCTCCGTTGAAGAAAAACTAGTAAACCTATTACGTTTACAAAAGATTGACAGCAAACTAGATGAAATTCAGGTATTAAAAGGCGAGCTTCCAATGGAAGTAAGCGACCTGGAAGATGAAATACAAGGCTTAACCGCCCGTCAAACTCGTATTGAAGAAGAAATCAACGGTATAAGTGAATTCATTGAGAGCAAGAAAAATGCAATCAAAGAAAGCGAAGCCCTGATTGCCAAATACGAAAAGCAAAGCGAGAACGTAAAGAACAACCGTGAATTTGAAGCAATCAACAAAGAAGTTGAAATGCAGCAATTAGAAGTGAAGCTTTGCGAAAAACATATCCGCGATGCCAACGAAGAACTAGCCGAGAAGGTAAAGCAATTAGAAAACGCCAAGAAAATGGTTGCTGTAAAAGAAGGCGTTCTGAATCACAAGAAGGGTGAATTAGAAAAAATCATCGCAGATACCGTAAAAGAAGAAACTGAATTAAATTCATATAGTGCTGATGCAAGAGCCCATATTGATGAGCGTTTAATTTACAGCTACGACAGAATCAGAAACAGTTACAGGAATGGATTGGCAGTAGTTGCTGTTGAGCGTGATGCCTGCGGAGGTTGCTTCAACTCTATTCCTCCACAACGTCAGAGTGAAATTCGCCTGCACAAGAAAATCATCGTTTGCGAAAACTGCGGACGTATTCTTGTAGATGCTGATTTAAATGACAGCGTAGAAGCAAAATAAAAAATTGCATTTAACATACTCAAGGGCAGTCAATTGGCTGCCCTTTCTTATTTTTAGACTGTGAGGCAATTCCTATTTCTACTGACCTTCTTTTTTGCATCGCTGTTTACAGCCGGGGCTCAGCAGAAATTTGATTTTAACGCAGCCTGTCTGCAGGCTTACCAGGAAATCAATAAACTCAAATTTGAAACTGCAGAAGCACAGCTGCAAAAAATTCGCCTTCAACAGCCAGACAATCTTGTTCCTATTTTACTGGATAACTATATTGATTTCTATACTTTGTTTTTTAACGAAGATCCTGATTATTACACCAGGCAAATGGGCGTCATGCAAAGCCGGCTGGATCTATTGCAAAAAGGAGACAAGTCAAGCCCGTTTTATTTGTACAGTCAATCTATGCTTCGCATACAGAGAGGTGCAGTACAAATTAAATTCGGCAATTTCTGGGATGCGGGCTGGGACATTCGCAAAGCCTATATTTTAATAAAGGAAAACCGAAAAAAATTTCCCAAATTCAGCCCCAATGAAATGCTGTATGGCGCGCTGGAATCTATTATGGGCACTATTCCCAAAGGATATAAATGGCTGACCAATTTACTGGGCATGCGTGGCTCTATTACAGAAGGGATGAAAAAAATGAAAGACTTTACCAATAGCAATGAGTATTGGGCCAGACAGTTTTCCAATGAAGCCAGTTTCATTTATCCCTATTTGTTATTTCATATTGGCAATGAAAGAAAGCAAGCACTGGACTTTGTAGAAAATAAAAAATTAGACCTGGTCAATAACCATCTGCATGCTTTTATGGCGGCCAATCTTTCTTTGAACAACAAGGAAGCAGCAAAATGCAAGTTGATTATACAGCACAGAAATAAATCTGCAGAATATTTAAGCACGCCCGTCTGGGATTTTCAACTGGGCTATGCCCATATTTATCACCTGGACCTGGATGACGCCATTGAACATTTTGAACAATTTACCCGTGAGTTCAGGGGGAAGTTCTATCTGAAAGACAGTTATCAGAAAATTAGCTGGGCCTATTATTTACTAGGCAACCAGCAGCAGGCAGAAGCATTCCGGAAACAAACACTCGCAAAGGGATCTACCCTTTCCGATGCAGACAAAAAAGCCAACCGGGATGCCAAGGAAAACAACTGGCCCAATCCCTTATTATTAAAAGCCCGTTTACTCAGCGATGGGGGCTATCATGCAGAAGCTTATAAATTGTTACAGGGTAAAACATCCAACGATTTCAGCAGTTTGGCAGACAAACTGGATTTTGCATACCGGGCAGCCAGAATCTATGACGATCTGGGTCGCAAGGACGATGCTATCCGGAATTACCTGGTAGCCATTAAGCTGGGGGAAAACAGAAGAGAACATTTTGCAGCAAGGGCCGCTTTACAAATAGGATTGATATACGAAGAACGAGGCGACAAAACCACCGCTATCAAATACTACCAGCAGTGTATGAATATGGAAGGACATGAGTTCAAGGACTCACTGGATCAGAAAGCCAAATCGGGAATTGAACGCTGCAAAGGGAACTAGGAAGCCAGTGTGGAACTTCCCAAAATTTCTATGCTTATTTAGCTAAAAGTCTAAGCCCAATTTGGGTAAGCTTCATTAACTTGCCCCAGTAAAAATGTAGAAAATTGCTGCAGGAATTAACGATACACAATTATGCCATCATTGATGAACTGACCATTCAGTTTAACGAACAGCTCAACATCATAACCGGTGAAACGGGTGCTGGTAAAAGTATCCTGATGGGCGCAATAAGCTTAATCCTTGGAGAGAGAGCCGATACCAGTGTGTTGGTAAACAAGGAGCGCAAATGTATAATTGAAGGACAGTTTCTGGCAGGTCAGAAAAAAGCGGTAAACGAATTTTTACAGGCCCATGATTTTGAAGACGGTCATACTTCACTAATTACCATTCGCAGAGAAATTGCCAGCAATGGCAAGTCCCGTGCCTTCATCAACGATACACCTGCCACCCTTCAACAATTAAAAGTGTTGGCTGGATTGTTAGTAGACTTGCACCAGCAGTTTGATACACTGGAACTGGGAGACAGCGATTTTCAAAGAATGGTAATAGATGCGCTGGCAGGAAATGAAAATATCCTGCAGACGCACCAGCAATACTTTAAGGAATGGACCCGTGTATTGGCCGACTACAATGCCCTGCAAGAGCAGAAAGCAGCTTTGCAGAAAGAAGCCGATTACAATCAATACTTATGTAATGAATTAGAATCGCTTGCTTTAAGAGAGAACGAACTGGAGCAACTGGAAGAAGAATTAAAGTTGCTGAACAATGCCGAAGAAATTAAAACAGTATTAGAGAAAGTCTCTTTTGAAATTGCCAATTCGGAAGAACCCATTGTTGCCCGCATTAAACAATTAAACAATAGTCTGCAATCGCTGGAAGCATTGATAGCAGGTGTTCCTGCCCTGTCGGCAAGATTAAAAGCCAGTCAGATTGAACTTCAGGATATAGCCGATGAACTGGAAAGAATTAACGACCATGTTCATTTTGATGCAGCCAAAATAGACCAGGTAAACCAGCGGATTAGTGAGGGATATAAACTGCTGAAAAAACATGGCGTAACTACCACAGCGGAGTTGCTACAGATACAGACCGAATTGTCGAATAAGCTTTTTGAAGCCGTTGCCATAGACGAAGCCATCCTGGCAAAGCAGGTAGCTGCCAACGATTTAATGCATCAGCTAAAACAAACAGCCAAACAAATTACTGCTTCCAGAAAATCGGTAACAGATGGTTTTGAAAAAGCTGTGAATGCCTTATTAAAACAGGTAGGCATGCCGAATGCACAAATTAAAGTGAACCTACAAACTATTCCGCTATCTGCTTATGGAGTGGAGAATGTAGAACTCTTATTTGATGCCAATAAAAGCAATCGTTTTGAACCTATTCGCAAAGTGGCCAGTGGAGGTGAATTAAGCAGACTCATGCTTTGCATTAAATCGCTGGTGGCGCAGAAAATAGATTTACCAACCCTGATATTCGACGAGATAGATACAGGTATTTCCGGAGAAGCCGCCAAACAGGTGGGCATCATAATGCAGGAACTGGCCGGAAACAGACAGATCATCTGCATTACCCATCAACCCCAGATTGCGGGTAAAGCCAATGCACACTATTTTGTGTACAAGGAAAACAAAGACAACCAAATTAAAACCAATATTAAACTACTCAGTACCGAAGAACGCATTCACGCCATTGCACAGATGCTAAGTGGGGAAAAACCCACAGCAGCCGCCCTGGAGAATGCCAAAGAAATGATTCGTATATTCGGCACTTAAATTAAACTTGTATGGCCTACAATTTATTAAAAGGTAAGCGTGGTATTATAACCGGAGCGCTGGATGAAAACTCAATTGCCTGGAAAGTAGCAGAGAAAGCACACGAAGAGGGTGCCACATTTGTACTTACCAACGCTCCTATTGCCATGCGCATGGGCGAGATCAATAAACTGGCTGAAAAAACCGGTTCACAGATTATTCCTGCCGATGCTACCAGCACAGAAGAACTAACGAATTTATTTACACAGTCTCAGGAAATCCTGGGTGGTAAAATAGATTTTGTACTACACTCTATAGGAATGAGTGTAAATATTCGCAAGAAGATTCCATATACCGAATCTAACTACGATTATTTTATGAAAGGTATTGATGTATCTGCTATGTCTTTTCACAAGATGCTGGCAGTTGCCAAAAAACTGGATGCCATTAACGAATGGGGTTCCGTTGTTGCGTTAACTTATATGGCAGCACAAAGAACCTTCCCGTTCTATACAGATATGGCAGATATTAAAGCCATGCTGGAATCCATTGCCAGAAGCTTTGGCTATCATTATGGATTAGAGAAAAAAGTACGTATCAATACCGTTTCACAATCTCCTACCAAAACCACTGCAGGTACTGGTATCAAAGGGTTTGGTGATTTCTATGATTTTGCCGAAGCCGTTGCTCCACTGGGTAATGCAAGTGCAGAAGATTGTGCCAACTACTGTATTACTTTGTTCTCCGATTTAACCAAAATGGTAACCATGCAGAATCTGTTCCACGATGGAGGATATTCTACCACTGGAGTTAGCATGGAAGTAATGGAGAAATTGGGTATTGCCAATCAGGAGTAAACAGCATTTAATTAATCAATCGTATCCAATAAGGATACAAAAATGAAGTGTATGAATTTGGTAGATCTGTTAGGATATTTCGGAGCTTTTTTAAGTGCTATTACTTTTATGCCACAGGTATGGCTGGCATGGAAAAGTAAAAGTGTGGGCGACTTAAGTATCTGGATGATACTGATTGTAATTACCAGTTGTGTAGTCTGGTTAATTTATGCAGTAAATGTAAAGAGTGGACCTGTGCTTGCCGCCAATATGATTGTGCTGGCGCTTGCATTGATGCTATTCTATTTCAAGATGACATTCCCTGCAAAACCGAAAGAATAAAAAAATAGAAACGCAGCTGTAATCACGGCTGCATACAAGCAAAAGATGGCTATCTGAAGAATCAGTTAGCCATCTTTTTATTTGTGTAGTGTATTAATTAATACTCGTCTTCGTTAAACATGAAGTCTTCCTGACTTGGATAATCAGGCCAGATGTCTTCGATGCTCTCATACACTTCTCCTTCGTCTTCCAATTCCTGAAGATTTTCTACCACTTCCAATGGCGCACCACTGCGGATAGAATAATCGATCAACTCATCCTTGGTAGCAGGCCAGGGAGCTTCTTCTAAATAACTTGCTAATTCTAGTGTCCAAAACATAGTCTCGATTATTTTTGCAAAAGTAACCGTATAAATGATACCACCAAATGTGAGTTTTACCCATCTCTGCAGAAAAGGTTAATTTGCAGTAAATAAAAGCCTATTACATGCTGAAAGCCACGGCCATTACCAGAAAATTTGGAAACCTCCCTGTTTTAAAAGGGGTGGATATTACCATTAACAAAGGGGAAATGGTCAGCATTGTAGGCTCATCAGGGGCAGGGAAGAGTACTTTGCTGCATATTCTGGGAACCCTGGATCGTCCGGACAGCGGGAGCATTCTGGTAAATGACCAGGACTTACTTAGCATGAATACCCAGGACCTGGCCAGGTTACGGAATCTGAACATGGGCTTTATTTTCCAGTTTCATCATTTGTTACCGGAATTTGATGCCCTGGAAAACGTAAGCATACCCGGATGGATTGCCAATAAAAACAATGCAGTTGTAAAAGAAAGAGCAGTTCAATTACTCGATTTATTAGGACTGAAGGATCGCAGCCACCACAAACCCAATGAACTCTCTGGCGGCGAACAGCAGCGCGTGGCAGTAGCCAGGGCGCTCATTAACGAACCGCTGATTGTGTTTGCAGACGAACCAACTGGTAATCTGGATAGTACCAATGCAAGAGAACTGCACCAGCTATTCACCCGCATTAATCAGGAAATGGGCACCAGCTTTTTAATTGTTACGCACAACGAAGAATTGGCCGGACTAAGCCACAGAACCCTGCATATGAAAGACGGATTAATTTTGCCACAATAATTGTAGCTAAAGGCGGCCCATCAAAAATCAAGGCAAAAATTTTAAACCCGCGGTTTCCAGGGAATTTCAGCAACCCCCATCTGGTGTCCGATGTAACGGGACAATACAAATAAATAATCGCTTAACCGATTCAGGTATTTTATTACAAGAGGTTCAACAAAAATATCCTGCTCCTGCATGTTAACACAGCAGCGTTCTGTTCTGCGGCAAACACAACGGGCCACATGGGTTTGGGAAATGGCCGGATGTCCGCCAGGCAATACAAAAAATTTCATGGCAGGAAGACTATCATTCATCTGGTCAATTTCTTTTTCCAGAAAAACAATATCCGATTCTTTCAGGTCAGGAATTTTCATCAGGGGCTCTTTCTCCGGATCACAGGCCAGGGAAGATCCCACGGTAAACAAACGATCCTGAATTTCCTTCAGGACCACTTTAATATGTTCATCGGGTGTAAGGTCGCTCACCACTCCAATCCAGGAGTTCAACTCATCCACGGTTCCGTATGTATCAATTCTGATATGACTTTTGGGTACTTTGGTACCTCCAATTAAAGAAGTCTTGCCTAAATCGCCTGTTTTTGTATAAATCTTAATTGCCATAGTTTGTACACTGAGCAATGATTACAATGGAACTACTCAAATGTTCGGCAATATACAATTTTGCAGAATTGTCAATGTTATGATTTTGTGGTATCGCTCTCAACCAATCCGTCACGTAACCTAACCACCCTGCGGGCATACGCTGCAATATCTTCTTCATGGGTTACCAGCACAACTGTATTCCCTGCTTCCTGTAATTTTCCGAAAATATGCATTACTTCTACTGAAGTTTTAGAATCCAGGTTACCGGTAGGTTCATCGGCTAACAATATGGAGGGATTGTTCACCAGGGCACGGGCAATAGCCACACGCTGAATTTGTCCCCCGCTAAGCTCATTCGACTTGTGGTGCGATCTTTCAGCAAGGCCTACTTTCTCCAAGGCCTCCATAGCTCTTTCATGTCTTTCTTTTTTAGATACACCTGCATAAATCAAAGGCAGTGCTACGTTTTCGGCAGCGGTTAAACGAGGCAACAAATTAAACTGCTGGAATACGAAACCAATTTCTGTATTTCTTACTTCAGCCAAATCATCATCAGCCATTTTACTTACATCCTTTCCGTTCAGAATATACTTTCCTCCGGTTGGAGAATCCAGGCAACCCAGTATATTCATCAGGGTACTCTTTCCGCTACCGGAAGGCCCCATCAGGGCAACATATTCATTCTTGAAAATATCCAGATCAATTCCTTTTAAAACAGGAATGGCCTGATTGCCCATGAAATAACTTTTTTCAATTCCTTCCAGATGTATGATAGATTCGGTAGACATAAGCTGTATTATTTTTTAATAACCTTGGGTACAATAAAATAAGGAGAATGAGAAGCTGGCGCATTCTGCAAAGCTTCATCCAAAGTAAGACTGCCTTTAACAGTATCATTTCTTTGTTCTGAAGCAGCAGACATCATCCGAAGCGGAGTTACTCCTTCCGTATCCAGTTCGTTTAGCTTCTCAATAAATGCCACCATTTTCTGAAGGTCTTGCTGGTATTGCTCCATTTGTGAATCGGCAATATGCAATCTGCTCAGGTTGGCCAGGTGGGCAATGGTATTTGCATTAATCTCCATATTTCAAAAATACGTTGAACACAATGAAAGAAGGGGGCAAAGTTTTGAGTGGTAAAATGAACAAAACAGCGGTCTATAAATCGTTTGTTTAACATTTTTGTCATTTTCCACATTTGTTAACAATAATTTTTAAAACTGAAAGGAATTTCTGTATAAATTAGTAATCAAAATCCCCCCGATTATGCTAGTATACGTACTATTAGCCGTTTACCTTGTTTGCTTGTATTTTGCATACAAAGGTGCCGCCGTTTCAGAAGAGTAACATCTAAGAAAAACCAACGCATTAATATCAAATTTTTCCCAACGAAAGATTTGATATTTTTTTTGCCCCTAATGGAAGGGAAGGTTAAAATTTACCTTATCTTCGGAAATAGTTGCATAACTAACTAATTTTGTAAAGTGTACCCTTTACAAAACCTGACCATAAATTTTTCAAAAATGAAACGTTCTATCAAAAAAGTTGCCGTACTCGGAAGTGGTGTAATGGGGTCCAGAATTGCCTGTCACTTTGCAGGAATTGGACTGCCTGTATTATTGCTGGATATGGTTCCTGCGGCAGCAGCAGAAAGCACTAAACCAGCAGAAAGAAACAAGCTGGTAAATGATGCGCTGGCAGCGGCTGTAAAAAGTAACCCCTCTCCCGTGTTTACCAAGTCGGTAGTTAACAGAATCAAGACGGGCAACTTTGATGATAACCTGAAAGAGATTGCCGGTTGCGACTGGATTATTGAAGTGGTAGTTGAAAGACTCGACATCAAGCAACTGATTTATGAAAAAGTAGAAAAATTCAGAAAGCCGGGAACCCTTATTACTTCCAATACGTCAGGTATTCCGATTCATATGATGGCAGAAGGCAGATCCGATGATTTTAAAAAGCATTTCTGCGGAACGCATTTCTTTAATCCTCCACGCTATTTAAGATTACTGGAAATTATTCCAACACCCCATACCGATACGGAAGTGGTGGATTTCTTAATGCACTATGGCGATGTACACCTGGGTAAAACCACCGTGTTGTGTAAGGATACTCCTGCATTTATTGCCAATAGAATCGGGGTATTCAGCATCATGAGCATTTTCCATATTATGGAGAAGCAGGGATTAACCATAGATGAAATTGATGCCTTAACCGGACCCATTATTGGAAGACCCAAGTCTGCAACATTCAGAACGGCTGATGTAGTAGGGATAGATACCTTAGTAAAAGTAGCCAAGGGAGTTGCCGACAATTGCCCTAACGACGAAGCCAAATTGATTTTTACCATTCCGTCCTGGTTAGAAAAAATAACAGCCAACAATTGGCTGGGTGATAAAACCGGTCAGGGATTTTTCAAGAAAACCAAGTCTGCAGCGGGCAAGGAAATTCTAACGCTCAACTTGCAAACCATGGAATATGTGGCAAGAACAAAACCAAAATTCGCGAGTTTAGAAGCTGCCAAACCAGTGGAAGACTTAAAGCAGAGAATTAAAATGTTAAGTGCAGCTCCCGATAAAGCCGGTGAGTTTTACAGAGCATTTCATTTTTCCTTGTTCTCTTATATCTCTTTCAGAATTCCTGAAATCAGTGATGAATTGTATCGTGTAGACGATGCCATGATGGCGGGCTTTGGATGGGAAATAGGAGCTTTTGAATCCTGGGATACCCTTGGGGTTAGCAAAACCGTAGAAGCCATGCAGGCAGCGGGTTACAGCGTAGCACCCTGGGTTGCAGAAATGCTGGCAACAGGTGCAACTAGTTTCTACAAAGTAGAGAACGGGAAGCGCATATGTTACGATGTGGCCAGTAAATCTTATAAAACCATTCCTGGTGGCGAATCCTTCCTGATTCTTAAGAACCACAGCGATAAACTTATCTGGAAAAACAGTGCCTGCAGAATGTACGATATTGGCGATGGTGTAGCAGGATTGGAATGGAGTACCAAGATGAACAGCATGGGTGGAGAAGTACTCGAAGGAGTTAACAAAGCCATCAGCAAGGCAGAAGAAAGCTTTAATGGATTGGTAATTGCCAACGAGGGGCCCAACTTTAGTGCGGGTGCCAATGTGGGTATGATTTTTATGCTGGCAATCGAGCAGGAATACGATGAACTGGATATGGCCATCCGCATGTTCCAGAATACCATGATGCGTTTGCGTTATTCCAGTGTGCCAGTTGTTACTGCGCCACATGGTTTAACCTTAGGCGGAGGTTGCGAAATGAATTTACACGCAGACAAGGTTTGCGCAGCAGCAGAAACTTATATTGGTTTAGTGGAACTGGGTGTGGGATTGATTCCCGGCGGTGGCGGAACCAAAGAGTTTGCACTAAGAGCCAGCGACGAATTACACGAAGACGAACCAGAGACCAATACATTAAAGAAAAGATTCTTTTCCATAGCAACAGCCAAAGTGGCTACCTCTGCACAGGAAGCTTTTGAAATGGGTATCCTAAGACAAGGTCAGGACGAAGTGGTGATGAATATAGGCAGAAGAATTGCAGAAGCCAAGAAATCAGTTTTAGAATTACACGAAGCAGGATACAATACTCCGGTACAAAGAACCGATATTAAAGTATTGGGCAAATCCGGTCTGGGAGCCATGCTAGCCGGTATCAATGGCATGTGGAGAGGTGGATATGCAACCGATCACGATGCTTTAGTGGCGCGCAAATTAGCGTATGTTATGTGTGGCGGGGACTTAAGTGCGCAAACACTGGTAAGTGAACAATACCTGCTAGATTTGGAAAGAGAAGCCTTTTTAAGTTTGTGTGGCGAAAAGAAATCACTCGAAAGAATTCAGAGTGTATTGAAAAGTGGCAGACCTATTAGAAATTAAAAAAAGAAAAACTAGTGAGTAGTAAGGGTTAAGTAAGATTGTTGCATCAAAATAATTAGCAGTTTATCTTATTGAATATACAATCCAGTTTTCAGTTTCAAAGACACGGTTGGACCTCAGATTCAACCGTTCTTTCATTACAAACATATTGTAGGCGTTCATGGCCGTGTAATTGTGTTTCAGATTGTGTCTTTTTGCAATAAGAATGTATTCTACCGACAAAGCTGGATTTTCAATTACCGTAATGAAATTCTTTTGCAATGGCATTACCAGTCCATCCAGCGTTGGCAGATATGCTACAATGCCATAAGCTGCAGCATCGTCAATTAAAACAGGTCTTGACGGCGATTTAACGGAAGCTATATAATCGGCCAGCTGTTTCTCTTCTGACTCTTTTTTGGGCAAAAACCATTTGTTGGTTTCCGTTACCATACTTACAAATCGTTGTTCTTCAAAATCGGAAGTTTCCTTAAAATAATAATAGCCCCCCAGTAAAGTAAGAAATGTCCCTGCCATAATAATGATAGAAGACATGAATCGATTGAGTTTGACCTGACTGGCAAAATTGAAAGCCACAAAAGCCATAACAGGCAACAGTATATAATACTCCACAGTTAAATAAAACTGAATATCAATCAGTATGATTGACAGAAAAATCAATGGCGTAAAAAGCGTTAATAATTCATATAATTTGCCCTTAAACAACAACAAGGCCGAAACAAAAATGGGAGCCAGAAAAATAGTGAACAAAGGAAAAATAATTTGTGTCTGCTTATTCAGGTTGGCACCAGATCCTCTTTCCAGGATATTGGTAATGGTAGATACACCGGTAACCCTCCAGTTAGAATACTGAGAACTTAAGAAATAGGTAGGATCACCCGCATGGGACTGATTCAACACGCGGAATAGAAATATGGCTGCTAGCGGCAATAGATACAAAATGAAATACAAAGAGACCGTTCTGTTTACCAGTTTACGACGAAGTGAGCGATTGTTCAGCGCCTGAAAATATTGAAACACCACAGGTTCTCCCTTAGCGGTTTTAATCCCCTCAATACTAACCAGTACCACAAAGGGAAGAAAACCCAGGATCAACCAGAGAAACTTTACTTCAGAAAATATCAATGCCCCTAAATACAAGCTGGCCAGTGACAGGTAGTAGGTTGTTTGGTTTTTATAGTAAAAGAACAAACTCCGGAACAACATGTAAGTAAAAAGCATGATGGCGGCAATATTCCTTCCACTAGTGGCAGCAAAAATAAACTGGGGATGAATCAGGAACAAAGCCAGCAAGGCCAACATTAAAGTACGGGCGGGTAATTCAGAACTATTTATGTCTTTTGCCATAAAGAAAAATAGAAAAGACATTAGTACTATGGAAGAAGCAACCGGTGCAAATAAATATCCGAAGGGAGTAAATATAATATTGATTAAAAAAGAAGTCGTTGGAAAAGTAGTACCCAATGTTAAAAGGGTATTCTCGCTGTATTCAAAAAGCAACTTTAATTTTTCAGCATAGAACAATCGTTCTGAGTGTTCAAACCCAATTCTATTGAATAGCCAGGCCAGGATCACATAATAAATGACCAGCAGCAATGAAATGATACGTATTTGATGACTACTGAATTTCATTAGGTTTCATTGGCATTGGCTACCACTGTTGCTGCAGCGGAAGAATGAGATACTTTGGTTAAACCGTGATTGGTTTTTTCCCAATAAAATGGTTTATAAATCAGCTGCCACAATCCTTTATAGGCTGCAATGGAATGCATTAACCAGTAGAAAGGATTCACCAGCGCAAACAAAATCAACTCATAAAATCGGCGTTTGAAAACAGCCAGCATATTTACATAAATCATGAGCGTATTCCCCGCCACAAAGTTAAAAATGGATATATACAATACCCAGTCCGGGAACAGCACACGAACGGTTTGCAAATCAAAAACCAGATACACAATATAAAAGCCCAACAACACCGGATACAATAAAAAGGTAATCGGAGTAAATCCAACGAAGAAGTTGAATCCGAAAAATCCTCTCCAATCCAATTTTTACCAACCAGTTTTGGAGGATTGCGCATATGCACCAGCAGGGTTTGCATGTATCCCTTAATCCAGCGGGAACGCTGACGAATCCAGTTAAAGGGTTCGTTGTTGGCTTCTTCCAGCGTAGTACTGTTTACTACCCCTACCTTGTATCTCTTTTCAAATACCCGCACTCCCAAATCGGCGTCTTCCGTAACATTGAACGGATCCCAACCACCCAGTTCTTTTAGCTTGTCCAGTTTAAAGTGATTGGAAGTGCCTCCTAAAGGAATGGGTACATCCAGTGACTGAAGACCTGGTAACATATAATCGAACCAATACGAATATTCTAAAGTGAACATACGGGTTAACAGGTTCTCATTCTTATTAAAATAATTAAGTGCTCCCTGCAATACCACATAATCCTTTGGAAGTTTTCTGAACAAACTCACAACCTTTTTCAACTGGTCAGAATCTGGAACGTCTTCTGCATCATAGATGGTTAAATAAGTTCCCTTACAAAAAAACAAACCGTAGTTACAGGCTTTGGGCTTGGTTTTAGGCATGTGGAATGGAACCACAATGGTTTCAAAGTTGGCCGGGAAATCCAGGTTACGAACGGCGTTCAGGGTTTTATCATCGTCTTCCTCAATCAATAATTTTACGTCTAGTTTTCCTCTTGGATAATCCAGACTTCTCAGGTTCCAAATTAATTTACGAATTAGTTTATCCTCCTTATAAACCGGCAGCAATATGGTGTATACCGGAAGCGTACTATTGTCAACCGCTTTTACTTCATCCTTGGTTACCACTTCTACCAGTTCGTACTTAGAGCCCTTTAAGGCAATGTACAATTTAAATACAATGGAAAATAAAAAGACGAAACTGAAGAACAGGTTGAAGAAAATAAAACTATTGACAAAATTGTAGGTCAGTAAAATAAAGGCAACAGCAATGGCAACAAAAATAAACACCAATTGCGCATCCGTAAAAGTAGTTAGACCCGAACTATCGGGATCCTTACGCATCAGGCTAAATACAGATTCCTTTACATAGTATTCTCCTCTAAGCTTATGTACCATCCAGGTAATATCCAAATCCGAAGCAGCTACCAATTTTACCTTGGTATTGAACTTCATTTCCAGATAGCCTTGCAGTCTTTCATCCATTGGGTCGGCAGCAGCTACTAGTAAATTACCTCTGCCATCATTCCGCATGGGTAAATATAAAAAAGCGTTCAGGTGCAGCAGGTCGCATTGTTCCACAAAGCTTTCATCTAATACTTCGTTACGAACATCCACCAGCGGAAAACCTGAACGCTCCAGAAAAGCAACATAGGCTTTACGGGTAAGGTACCCGAAATTCAGTGCTGCTTTTATTTGCGCATAGTCGAACTCATCAGCAATTACATCAATCTCATCCAGTTTGGCCGTGGTAAACAAGCCCACACTAATCATATTATTCAAGGCACAAACAGGCATAGATGCTACGGATTTTTAAGGAACCAATTAAACAATCTCCTGTGATTTTTTCACACGCTTTCTGATGAAGAAGAAACCTAGTACCAACAGGATACCTAAACCAGCCAGCATGAAATATTTGTATTTATTCCAAAGCAAAGCCATATTATTCTTATCTCCTCGGTATGTAACCAGACCAGCATTGTCGGGCAGTTTAAAGAAGAAATTACTCTTTCCCTTACTGTTGGCAATACATACGTTACTTTCAATGGCAGAGTACTGTGATCCAAAGCTTTTGATTACGCCCTCAAAGGCATCACTGATACTAGAGTCTCCCAGTGCACTCACGAGCAGGAAGGTAGAACTACCCTGTCGGAAAATCTGTGCGATACCTGAGTTAGAAAAGTCGTTAATAGAGTAAGAGGTTTCCCCACTGATATCTTTATACAACTGGAAGTCTCTGTTGAATTGTACTGGTAGGTTCTTTTCAAAGTTCTTAATCAACGGATCGTTTCTGTGCAATAAGGCAATGGCATTCATGTTTGCCATATCGTTCATATTGGCTTTATCAGAAGTTACCAGTTCAGGAATAAACAGATAGTTCGCTGCCAAAGTAGCTGTATTCAACTGAAACACCAGTTCGCCCAGAGATGCTGCCAAATAAGGCATCAGGCTTGGAGTAACAATACAACGCAAAGCTTTCTTTCTAAACTCTCCAGGATAGTTAAAGAAGTTATAGAACTCATTTACTTTTTCGCCAGAGAACACCAGGTTAGAAGTTTTGGTATCAATGAATCCGAAGAAATTAGAGAACCCTTCCTTACAAATACCACCCGCACCATGAAAACGCATTTCCACTACCAATGAGTTATTCTTAGTAAGTAAGTATGGCTTCAGTTCTATGTCTCCGTTGAAACTGGTTTTATCGTGTAAGTCGGTACTGAATACCAGGTTATCGTTCAGGTATACGTTTAAGAAACCACGGTCTCCTTCTTTTAACATAGAAAGCATGGCTTCTAGGTGGAAAGTAAGTTTTTTAGGAATGGCGTTGTAATCGGCCAATGAAAATGCATAGTTGGTTTTCAATGCGCCAATACCTTCCATCAGTTTAGGTGTACCTCCTAGCTCTTCCAGTGAGAATACAACAGGCAACTGATTCTTGTCAAAGTAAGCTGGCTGCCCCTGATCTACTAACATGGTATAAGAGAAACTACCATTGATAATTTTATAGTTCGTCAGCGTGTAAATAGCTTTTCTATATCCTTCGGGGTCTTTACCAGTAATCACCAATACATAATCGCCATTCGGGAATATCAGGTTTTTAATCAACCCCTGTCCGTTTTTAAATTCAGGCAATTGTGCCTGGATATATGCCGGAAGCTTGTTATACAAACCGGTCACGATTGTATTTCCAACAGAAGAATCGGTATTTCTGTAATTGGTGGTAACAATATCTTCCAGACCCCCTTTCTGTTTCAATAAAGCAAAAAGGATAGAACCACTGGTTAAATCGTCTAAGTCAGCATTCACCGGAGTGGCCACTGAATTGTATTCAGAAATGGTTTCTTTTAAACTGTGATAGTAAGTAGAGCGTTCTTGCTTAATAACTTCTAAATAAGAAGAGTTTCGAATGGTAACCCAGATAGCCGGATTGTCAACGTCCTTACAATATTCATCCGACATGGCCATTTTGGCGTCAATTCTCAATTTAATAAAACGACCATCTTCCTGAACATATCTTTTATTCAGGGGGATTACAATCGTCATTACAGAGTCAATGGCGTCTGCCACCAAACGGGTAGTATATACAGGCTCATCTTTTAATGAAACCGTAATGGTAGACATGTCTTCTCTTAAAACCTGAGAAGGCTTCACCTGCAGTATCAGATTGGTACGGTCTACATCATCTCTTGGCTGTAGCTTCAAGAAATAGGAAATGGCACCATTAATACCCATAATGGATTCATTCCGGTAACCCATTGCTTCCAGGGAGCGGGTCTTGAAGTCCTGGGCAAATATGCTACCAGCTATCAGCAGGAAGAGTACGAGCAGGGATGATTTTGTTTTCATGATTTCGGGGTATTTAAACTAAGCCAGTTTGAATTTGAGTTTAAAATAGTTTCCAACAGTCACATTGCTTTCATAAGTTAGCGAACCTCCCATGTCTTCGGTTAGCTGCTTGGCAATAGAAAATCCCATGCCTGAGTGGTTGATGGCCAATTCAGACTGGTTAGGATTGGTTAATCGGCTAAAATATTCATCCAGTTTTTCCATTCCGATGGGGTTATTGGTCTTATTGATGATCTCAATAATACAAGACCCATCCAGGTCATTGGCATGAATACTAACAGAAGAACCCTTTTGGATAAACCTAATAACGTTAGAAAGTAGCTTAAATAATATATGACGTAAAAATATTTTATCAATATTTACCATTACTTCGGACGGAGAAAGGTGAACCTGAAGGTTTACCTGCTTAATACTGGCCGCATCCACCAGGGTAATCGCTGCTTTTTCCACCTCAGGAATAATATCGAATTGTTCCATCCGGTAAGTAATTTTACCAGAATCGGCTTCTGCTGACTCTGCCAGTTTCTGGCTCAGATAATGCAGTTTTTCGTTCCCCATGGTGATATAACTCAGAATTTCCTTCTGGTCAGAAGTCAGGTTACTGCTCTTGCGATTGATGAGATCAATGGATATCTGGTTAGACCCGATAAAGTTTTTCAGGTCATGAATCATAATATTGAGGGTATTCTGACGATAATCACTCAATTCTTTCAGGCGACGATTCTTCTCTTCAATAATATGGTGCTGGTCGTTGATTTTTTCGTTCTGTTCCAGCAATCTTCTGTTGGATTCTTCAATAATCAGGTTTTTCTCTGTCTCACGCTTTACAATCTGGTAGCGGTTATAGGCAATAACAATAGAGAAAATAGCTACCAGAAAATATACGCCTCCCCCATTCGAAATCAAGCTGGCATAGCTGGCTGTTTCGTTGTTGAGCGAGTACATAAACAGAATAATAGTAAAGGAAATAGCCGCATGTAACTGCGCAAACAATGGCCTCCAGAATAAAATGGTATTCAGAAGCAACATCATAATAGAAGCCAGCAAATAGTAGGGCAAACCAGTAGCAACAGGAACAATTCCACAAATCATGGAGACCAATGCAATATTTATCCCAACCACTAAGTTTAATATCAGTTCATGGCCCCAACGTTTTTTGGTGCCGAAAATGTAAAAGAAATAAGAGATGGAAAAGAAGATGATGCGGATGACCAATAAAAACATCCAGTCTTCCTTCATGAACAAAACATCTAACAGCCAAAACAATGGAAGTGAAAACATCAAAGTCCACACAGCCACATTCGAATAGAAAGCACCCCGCTTCACCAGCTCATTATTTAGCTTGGCGCGGTCTATATTTACATAAGGAATCCGATGGTAATCAATCATGGGTACTTCTTATCTGCTACTGATAAAATATTAATCATTTAACTGTAAAACGTGTTGCGAAGAACTTTAGTACTCATCAGTTGCTTTTTCCTACTGGAAGCAGCCCCGGTTTCCGCTCAAAATCAGGAAGCACTCCGCAAGATCGCCCGCTCTATGGGTCAGGGGGTGAACATTTCATTGTTAGAACAATACTGGGTTAGTCAGCAACAGCTTTTAACAACAGATATTCGCCCGATGCTGGAATCAATTGCCGCTGCCGGGTTCGAAACAGTTCGTTTGCCGGTGGCTTTCGATTACTTCATGAGGGAAGGATCCACCCAATTAAACGAAGCAATTCTCCAAAAATTGCATGACACCTATATGAACTGCCGCAGATTGAACCTAAAACTGGTAATTGTTTACCATTATGGCAAGCTAACCGACCAGAACAGGGAAACAGAGGCCGACAGAATTGTCGGGATCTGGAAGCAGGTAATGCAATACTTAAGGGAATTCTCGAGCGAAAAATTATTTTTTGAACTGTACAACGAGCCGGTAACCAGTGCCGAGACCTGGAAACAAACAGCCAATACCATTGTAAAAGCCCTTAGAAAAGAAGACCATGACCGTATTTTCATTATTGGGGGAACCAACTACAACGGCATTAATGAGCTGCTGGCCATGGGCAAACTTCCCGTGGATGATGAAAAAATCCTGTACACTTTTCATTTTTACGAACCCTATGTATTCACGCATCAGGGGGCAGAGTGGACCAAGGAGAAAACCTATATGACCGGCCTGCCCTATCCTTTCCGAAAAAGAAAAATGCCCGAACTAAAAGACGCGGCACCCGACTCGGAAGTAATTAAGGAATTTGAAAGATTCCCCAGAGAATCTAATTACAACTATTTATACAGTAGAATCAAAAAAATAAAGGCAGATGCCGATAAGCTGAATTTGCCGCTTATCTGTACAGAAACGGGGGTTATCAATTTAGCCAATGCCAAGTCAAAATCTACCTATCTTAGAGATATCACGGGCCTGATGGAGCAGTTTGATATACCAACCATGCTATGGGATTACAATGATAAGTTTGGTATATTCAAAGAAGAAAAAGTAATCAAGCAGCTTCGGAACTGGCTTAAAAATTAATAATGATGGAAAAAGTTTTGCAATTAACGGATGTAAGCAAGTCTTACGGTTCCGTAAAAGCATTAAAGGATGTTTCCTTAACCATACCCAAGGGGAGTGTATTTGGCATATTAGGTCCAAACGGTAGTGGAAAAACCACACTGATGAGTATTGTGCTGGATGTATTGGGTGCAGACTCAGGAACCTATCAGTGGTTCAATTTACCACATAGTGCCAATGCCAGAAAAAGGATTGGCTCCTTACTGGAGACACCCAATTTTTATCATTACCTGTCGGCTGTAGACAATTTAAAAATCACATCTGCCATCAGTGGCAGGGGAACCGATGCCGATATAGATGCGGTGCTGGAGATTGTTAAACTTACCGAAAGAAAAAAATCAAAATTCAGTACCTATAGCCTGGGCATGAAACAAAGGCTGGCCATTGCTGCTGCCCTGCTTGGCAACCCCGAAGTATTGTTGCTGGATGAGCCCACCAACGGTCTTGATCCCGTAGGTATACTGGAAATAAGAGAATTAATTAAACGACTGGCAAACGAAGGTATTACCATCATTATCGCCAGCCACTTGCTGGATGAAGTAGAAAAAATCTGTACGCATGTGGCCATCTTAAAAAGAGGAACCTTATTAACCAGTGGTCCGGTAGACGAAGTATTAAGCAACGAAGACATTGTTGAAATTGGATCTGCCGACTTAAGTAGTTTAAAAGAATGTTTGTCTGGCATGGAAAATGTTTTATCCATCAAAGAAGACAATAACCGCTTGCAGGTTCATTTTCCGGCCGGAACTGCGAATATGGAAGCAGTGAATCAATTCTGCTTTAACAAAGGAATTACACTGAACCTGTTACTGAATAAGAAAAAGAGTTTAGAAACCAAGTTCTTTGAACTTACCAACGACTAATAACAAATACAATGGGCGCACTTTTAAAAATAGAATGGCTGAAAATTAAAAAGTATCCTGCATTCTGGTGGATGCTGGCCATAGTAATGCTTACTTACCCAAGCATTAATTACATGTTCTACAATGTTTACCAGCAGGTAACACAGGGAAAGGAAATGACCAATAATATTGCAAAAATGTTATTGGGTAATCCATTTGCTTTTCCAGAAACCTTTCATACGGTTGCCTATTTTTCATCCTTCTTTGTAATACTACCCGGCATTCTGGTTATCATGTTAATTACAAATGAATACAACTACCGTACGCATAAACAAAACATCATTGACGGATGGAGCCGAAAAGATTTTATGGCGGGAAAGCTAATTGATGTGGCCATTATATCATTTGTAGTAATGACGGTATTCATGTTCGTGGCAATGGCTTTCGGAGTTTATACCGATCCGGATAATCTGGGAAGAATTGCAGAGCAACTGCATTATATCCCTATGTTTTATTTACAAACATTTGCGCAATTATCCATTGCATTCCTGTTGGGCTATCTGGTAAAAAAAGCCTTCATTGCATTGGGCATTTTTGTGTTTTATTATCTGGTAGTAGAAAATATTCTGGTGGCTTATCTGAAATACAAAAAGATACCTATTACCCGTTTTCTGCCCATTGAAGTATCCGATAATATATTGGTAGCACCAGCATTCACAGGCAACTTTGGTAAAGATTCAAAAGATGCTTACCTGCTTTCGATTTCATTGGTGAATGAACAGGTTATACTAACGATACTGTATACCGTTATTATCTGGCTGATCTGTTTTAAAGTACACAGTAAAAGAGATTTGAACTAAGACCCGTTTTATTTGGCTCCAGAATTAATTAGATTGTCGAGTGCTTTTTCAATAGTAGGATATTGAAACTTGAATCCAGCCTGCAGTATTTTCTTGCTGCTGACGGTTGCACTTTTTAGCACTTCAATGCTCATTTCTCCCAACACTATTTTAAGTGCAAAAGCGGGAACATAAATAGGCAGATAAAAGGATCCGCAATATTTTTTGGCAAGGGTTAGCGTAAGTGTTTTGTTGTTTACCGGATTAGGTGCTACTGCATTGTAAACGCCCTGTAAAGCTGAATTTTCAATGGCATAAATGAATTGATAACAAAGGTCGTCAATATGAATCCAGCTAATCATCTGCTTTCCGTTTCCTAATATAGCAGCGGTTCTGGCCATCAGGGGTTTTTTAAATTCAAGCAATGCCCCACCTGCATTGCTGAGTACAATGCCTGTTCGTAAAATCACCAGTCTTTTATCTATTTCCTGAACAGGTGCAATGCTCACTTCCCACTCTTTGCAGGTAGTACCCAGAAAATCTGAATGGGCAGGCGCATCTTCAGAAAAACCAGGGTTGTTGAGGGGATCAGGGCCGTACCAGCCAATGGCAGAAGAACTAATTACAGCCTTGACCTGGTTGGGAATTTCCTTTAAAGCTTTCACCAGTAAATTGCCGGATTCAATGCGACTGTCTGCAATTTCTTTTTTCCTGGCAGCAGACCAACGTTGATCGGCCACTCCTGCTCCTGCCAGGTGAACAATGAAATCAGCTTCCCGAATGGCCCATTCATCAATGGTTTGATTGACTATATTCCATTTTGCATAACGCAAATAAGTATTGTCATTACCGGTAGTGTCCACCACTCTTTTTTGATTGCCCCCTCTACCCACAATGATAACCGAATATCCTTTGTGCATCAACAATTCAGTTAAACGAGTACCTACTGTTCCCGTTCCACCGGTAATTAAAACCGTTGCCATATACTAGTCTGGTTTTTTACCATCCAGGAAAGTGTTGATGGTATTGATCTGCGTCTGGTTATTTTCGTCTTTTCCTACGGTGTACTTACTATAAAAGTTTTCTACAGAAGTTAAAGTGTTTCCGAATAATTCCATATTTCTTCTAACATAAGCCGGAACAGCATCAAACTCTCCATTTAAGTCAGAAGTATTATTCATGTTAAAAGAAAGATTACGCAACTTTTGAATTCTTTCTGCAGCTCTTCTTTTTTGCTCTTCCACATCATCAAAATAATCACCACCATTATCAGCAGACTCATTGGAAGGAGTTGCACTCATGGTTGGCTGAGGAGCACTATAGCCTTCTGGTTTTTCTACCAGTTGCATATCGAACAGATTCGCTTCTTCTTCTACTTGAGGCACTTGCGGAGCAGCCACTTCAGGAGTAGTGCTAACAACGGGTGCTGGTGCTTCAGTAGCATAAATATTAGCAGGCTTGCTTAAAGCAGAACCTGAAAAACTGGAATGAATGGCGGTTGGAATTGGAGGCAATGACGCTTCCACTTCTTCTTCAAAAGTGTGCACTGCAGGAGGTGTCTGCATAACAGGCTCAGCCTCTGCTGGTGCTAAATCGAATACGATAACAGGAGAAGCGGTTGAGGGCATTTCCAGTGTTTCGTAAATTTTTTCCGGAGCAGGGGTAGTTTCCGCAGGGGTTGCAGGTGCTGCTGGTGTTACGGGCTCTTCTGCAACAAACGGAATCAGGCTTTCTGCAAATGAAGGAGCTTCTTCCTTCACCGCTTCTACAACAGGTGCTGGAGTTGCTTCCACAGCAGGCGCTGTAGCTGTAATTACGCCGGTAGATACTGCAGGATGATCTACTTTTAAAGTCATCACAATTTTCTCAGGCTTGGCTTCTTCCTGTTTAACAGCAGCTGGTTTGGCAAATGGATCTTTGTGTTCAAATCCGGTAGCAACCAAAGTGATACCAATTTTTTTATCGAGGCTTTCATCATAACCCATACCCACAATTACATCCGCATCTTCTCCGGCCTGTAAACGCAAGTGGTTATTGATGATTTCCAGTTCATCCATGGTGCACTCGTGTTCACCTTCGGTACTGTTGATATTAATCAATATCCACTTCGCTCCTCTAATATCGCTGTCGTTCAGCAATGGAGAAGACAATGCTTCTTCAATTGCCAGCTGTGCACGGTTCTCTCCTTCTACTTCTGCCTTACCCAAAATAGCCACACCACCATTCTTCATTACGGTACATACATCCGCAAAGTCTACAATAATATGTCCACGGCTATTAATTACATCGGTAATACATTTGGCTGCAGTAGCCAATACATTGTCGGCTTTAGAAAATGCTTCCTTCATTTTCAAATTGCCATACTGCATGCGCAATTTATCATTGCTGATTACCAGCAATGTATCTACATAAGGCTTTAGTGCCTTAATTCCTTCTTCTGCCTGCAATTGTCTGCGCGGACCTTCAAAACCAAAAGGAGTGGTTACAATCCCAACGGTTAATATACCTAAGTCTTTACAAATTTGTGCAATGATGGGGGCACCACCTGTTCCGGTTCCACCACCCATACCCACGGTAATGAATGCCATTTTGGTATTCACTTCCAGAATGCGTTTAATTTCTTCTAATGATTCTTCAGTAGCCCGTTTACCTACTTCAGGATTGGCACCCGCACCCAAACCTTGGGTTAAATGGGGTCCCAACTGTATCTTGTTAGGCACTTTGCTTTGCTCAATTGCTTTGGCATCGGTATTGCAAATGATGAAGTCAACCCCCTCAATGTTTTGTTCAAACATGAAGTTTACGGCGTTGCTTCCACCACCACCAACACCCAGTACTTTGATAATGGATGATTTTTGTTTAGGAAGATCAAAATGAATCATAGTGGACGGTTTGGGTTAGTAGGGATTAAGGTTCGGGTTTTATCTTATAACTTGGTCTTCTTCTTCTTTGAACAATTCAATCAGGTTGTTTTTGAATTTGTCCCAGAATCTAATTCGTGGGCCCATGTTCACGGTTTCTTTAGTTTCTTCTATAGGCTTCTCCATCACAGGGGCTGCTGCAACAGGTGCTTCAGGAGCAGCGTCTGCTTTCTTCTTCAAATTCGCTGGCACTTCCAGTTTTACAAAACGCTCTTTGAATTCTTTGTGATGCTGATCGTAGTCGTTGTATCCTTTCAAGATCAAACCAATACAGGTAGCATACATGGGTTTATTCAATTCATCAATATGATTGGGCGCCAAGTGTTCATTAGGAATACCAATGCGGGCATTTAAACCAGTTGCATATTCAGTTAACTGAATCAGGTGTTTCAATTGAGATCCACCACCCGTTAAGATGATACCTCCATTCAATGCACGAGAATCCAATCCCACTTGCTTTAAATGATAGGTAACAAAATCAAGAATTTCACTCATTCTTGCTTGAATAATCTGCGCAAGACTCTTCACGCTGATTTCCTTTGCAGGCATTCCCTTTAAACCAGGAATTGTAATAAAGGAATTGGTTTTTGCCTCATCAGCCAACGCAGAACCAAACTGAACTTTCATGGCTTCAGCCTGTGTTTTTAATACACCCAGACCTAAGCGAATATCATTGGTAATATTTTCTCCGCCGAAAGGGATCACGGCAGTATGCTTTAGAATACCATCATAAAAAACAGCCAGGTCAGAAGTTCCACCTCCAATATCAAGGATGGCAACACCTGCTTCCATATCCAGTTCACTCATTACCGCACTGGCAGAAGCCAATGGTTGCAATACAAGGTCTTTGGTTTGCAAACCACTTCTGGTTACTGCACGATTGATATTGCGTATAGCGTTTCTGTCACCAGTAATGATATGGAAGTTAGCGCCCATTTTAACCCCATTGTATCCAACTGGGTCTTTGATGTTCTGGTTGCTGTCTACGTGAAAATCCTGCGCAATTACATCAATGATCTGATCTCCGGCAGGAATAAAAGTTTTACGCTGGTTGTTGATGAGTTGTTCTACTTCTGCTCTGCTGATTTCAATATCCGCATCCTGACGAACAATGTCCCCTCTGGTTTGCAGGCTCTTGATATGATGTCCTGCTATACCCACATATACTTCGTTGATTTCTAAATCGGGATTGCTCTGTGCACAATTTTCCAAAGCGGCCTGAATAGCTTTAATGGTCTGGTCAATATTCAACACTTGACCATGTAATACACCACTGCTGTTGGCGCGACCAAATCCAAGAATTTCTAGCTTGCCAAATTCGTTTTTGCGGCCGGCAATTGCAGCAATCTTGGTGGTACCAATGTCCAGTCCAACAATGATAGGTGCTTCATTGTGATTCATAGAGTATTTCTTTTACTTGTTAACGGAATTTGAATCGATATATTGTTTTCTTCAACTACATTTTTTGGTGTTTCTTTTATAGCCACTACCTGACCTTTATATTCTAAGCTGATTATTTTATAGGTATTGATCCCATGTTGCAACCAAGCTTTCTGGTAGAAGGCTTTTAAACGGTTGAGTTTATCCGCCGCCAGAGAAGAGTCTCCAAAAGCAATCAGGTGCTCTCCCAACACAGGAATCATTTCAAACTTTTTGTTGGCAACAATATCCACCTGTGCAATCTGTGCGGTAAGGAATGAATCCGCATTCATTAATCGGGAAAGTAAAATAACAGACTGCATTAAAGTGGTATCGGTCTTTTTACTTATTGGATAACCCGTGAATACAGGCACTCTGGCTGTAAGCTTTGTACTCAGCGGCATACGATTCATGGCAGTATCTATATAATAAGACTGACCATTGGTTTCGAATATTCTGGCAATGGGTTCTCTTTCAACAATACTTACCTGCAATACCTGCTGGTTATCAAAAAACATTTCGGCATTGTTCACCCAGGGATTTTGCTTTACCTGCATTTCCAGTTTGCGCAAAGGAACTGCCCGCATAGGACGACCTGTAACCGAAGCAGGACTGTTCACCAATTGCAGTACATCCTGTTCGTCAATAAACATATGTTTTTCTGCACCCTTAATTTCTACCACTACCCCTTTTAATTTTCTGTTGTTTTTCTGGCGGATGGAAGCACCCAATAACACCACTACGCCCACAGCAGCCAGTGCCCAGGCAGTAAGGATGAATATATTTTTCCAGTTCAACTTTTTCATGGGTTATAAAAGCGGATGATTCATTAATAGTTCTTTCGCAGGATTCACGAGGGTATCAATATCGCCGGCACCCGCCATTACCAATAGTTCCGGTTGAGTGGTTTTTACCCAATCCAGAAAAGCGGCCTTCTCTAATACCTGCTTCTGATTCAACTGCATATTGTTCAGCAACATTTCACTGTTTACTCCTTCCATGGGTAATTCTCTTGCCGGATAAATGGGCAATAAAATCACTTCATCTGCCAGGTCAAGTGTAGCAGAGAACCCTGCGGCCTGATCCTTGGTTCTGCTATACAAATGCGGTTGAAAAACCAGGGTTAATTTCTTATTGGGGAAAATGCTTCTAACACCAGACAACAAAGCTTTCAGCTCATCGGGGTGATGCGCATAGTCGTCAATCACCACATGTGCCGGTGTATTCAATGCATATTCAAATCTTCTGCGGACACCCTTGTAATCGGCAACCGCCGCAACAATTTTATCCGCATCAATACCCAACTGTTTGGCAACTGTAATGGCTGCAATCATGTTATCGATATTGTGCAGGCCACCCATATGCAATACCAGGTTATCAATAGACCAGTCAGGGGCCTGAACAGAAAAATGATAAACACCATTTACCACTTTCAGGTCTTTTACAAAAATATCCGCCGCCTCGTTTTGGTGATCATAGGTAAACAAGTGATCCGCGCGTAACTCGGCGGCTCTGCTCAACCCATGTTTGGCAACGATGGTTCCACCCGGTTTTAATTTTCCTGCAAACTGAACAAAGGCATTTTCTACTTCTTCAGCAGTACCATAAATATCCAGGTGATCTGGATCCATGGAAGTAATCACTTCTACATTCGGTGCCAGCTTTAAAAAACTGCGATCGTATTCATCGGCTTCCACCACTACTACATTGCGTTCGTGGCTCCAGAAATTGGTATGATAGTTAGCGGAAATGCCACCCAGAAAAGCATTACAGCCATAACCGGTATGGCGCAACAAATGGGCCACCATTGAGGTAACCGTTGTTTTACCGTGTGTACCTGCCACACAGATATTGAAACTGTTTTCGGTAATCCATTGCAGAATATCACTGCGCTTCATCACCGTGAAACCGTTATTAATAAAATGATTCAACTCTTTGTGGTCTTTCGGAATAGCAGGTGTGTACACCACCACATCGGGCTGCTGTGGCGCCAATGTGATATCATCGGTATAGTGAATTTGTATTCCTTCCTTCTCCAGTTGATTCGTAAGCACCGTAGGTGTTTTATCGTAACCACTCACATTGGCGCCCTTCGACAAAAAATAACGCGCAATGGCACTCATACCAATGCCTCCGACTCCTATGAAGTAAATGGTTTGTATGGTAGTTAATTTGCTCATTACAAGGATTGTAAAATTTCTTTAGCTATAAAATCAGCAGCGTTGCGCAAAGCCTGTTTGCGAATGGCCGCTTTCATTTCTTCCTGTTTCATTACTTCTTTGGAAATGGCCACTACTTCTTTTACCAGATCCGCTTTTGCATTTTCATCTTTCACTAAAATGGCAGCACCGTTATTCACCAATTGCATGGCATTGGCCGTTTGGTGATCTTCTGCTGCATGCGGATAAGGAACCAGGATGGCCACTTTACCTGTGATGCACAATTCGGTAACGGCCATTGCTCCCGCACGGCTGATAACCATATCGGCAGCTGCATAGCCATATTCCATCTGGTTAATGAATTCGCCAACCCATACATTGTTGTATTTAGCAGCCGCATTTTTATATAATTCACTATTGGTTTTGCCCGTTTGCCAAATCAATTGCAAATCGTTTTGGCCAAATTCATCCAGCTGTTCCATCAAGGCATTGTTGATGCTGGCTGCACCCAGACTACCACCCACAGCCAATACGGTTGTTTTATCAGGATCCAGTTTAAAGAAGCGAAGCGCCTCTTCTCTTTGAATAGCGTTGCGCACAATAATATCACGAACCGGATTGCCAGACACCAGTATTTTTTCTGCCGGAAAAAAACGCTCCATGCCAGGCGTAGCAACAAAAATTTTCGTGGCTTTTTTTCCCAGCATCATATTGCTCTTTCCCGCAAAGGAGTTGGCTTCATGAATAAATGTGGGAATACCTTTGCTCTGTGCATATTTTAAAACCGGGAAAGTAGAATAACCACCCACCCCTATTACCGCATCGGGTTGAAAGGAGGCAAAAATGCTTCTGACCTGAACAAAACTTTTGACGAGTTTCCAGGGCAGGGAAATATTTTTAAGTAAAGAGCTTCTGTTAAAACCTGCAATGTCCAGGCCATTGATTTCGTAACCCGCTTGTGGTACTTTCTCCATTTCCATTTTTCCCTTTGCTCCAATAAATAAAATCTGAGAGCTGGGCTGCACATGTTTAATTGCATTGGCAATGGCAATGGCCGGAAATATATGTCCGCCTGTACCTCCACCTGCTATGATAAATCGATTAGCCATTCGCGCGAGGATTTTGATTTTGAAAAGAGTTGGTAACTGCACCGCTTGCTGCAACAGCAGCAACACTTACCGGTGTTGTATCCACAGGAGCCACTCCTGTTTCTATCGGAGCTTTTCCTTCCAGTTGTTCTACGTTTCGGCCCACACTCAACACAATGCCAATGGCCGCACAGGTAAACAGAAAGGAAGATCCTCCCATACTCACCAACGGAAGCGTAACCCCGGTAACAGGAACCAGGTTCACATTCACGGCCATATTAGCCACCGCCTGTATCACCAGGGTAAAGCTTAGTCCCAGCGCCAGAAATGCACCAAATGCATAAGGGCATCGCCGGAAAATACTAATGCACCGGAACAGAAAGACCAGATAAATAAATATCATGAAAGCCCCGCCCAGCAAACCATATTCTTCAATGATGATAGAATAAATAAAGTCGTTATAGGCTTGTGGCAAAAAGTTACGCTGCTGACTATTGCCTGGTCCTAATCCAATTAATACACTTCCATTCGAAATGGCAATCTTGGCCTGCTGCACCTGATAAGGCACTTCACTGTCTTTGGCGTACATAAAGTCCTGTACCCTTTTAACCCAGGTACCGACACGACCCATCGATTTCATTTTCTCAGCCACTGCAGGCTTTGCAATATCTTCCGATTTTTTACCATCATAGGAAAGCACGGCCACCGAAACAATAATAGCCACAGGAATCAGGGCTACCATAATGGTGAGTAAAATATGTTTAAAGCTTACCCTGCCAATAAACATCAGCAACAAAGAAGTTGCACCCGTTAACAAGGCATTCGATAAGTTAGCAGGCATAATTAATGCGCAAATAATAATTACCGGTAACACCACAGGAAGGAATCCTTTTTTAAAATCCTTAATTACTTCCTGCTTTTTGCTCAGCATTTTAGAAATGTACATGAACAAAGCCAGCTTGGCAAAGTCACTGGTCTGAATAGTAAGGTTGATGATGGGTAATTTAATCCAGCGGCTTCCCTCATTAATTCTTGCACCAAAAAACAATGTGTACAACAATAAAGGAATAGATAACATAAACAAGATAGTGGCTACCCGCGAGAAAAAAGTATAGTTAACCCGATGCAAAAAATACATGATGATTAACCCCAGCATAGAGAAAGACAGCTGCTTAAATAAATAGATATTGGTATTGCCCTTGTATGTTTTATATGCCAGAGATCCCGTGGCACTATACACTACCAGAATTGAAATAAGGGACAATATCAATACAATACCCCAGATGTACTTATCACCACGGGTACGGGTAAGCAATTGCTTGCGTACCCCATCTACCGAGGGGATTTGAGAAAAAAGGGTATCTTTTATTTCAGACATTATAATTCCTTAACAGCTTCTTTAAATTGGGTTCCTCTGTCTTCGTAGTTCTTGAATAAATCAAAGCTGGCGCAGGCAGGGCTTAACAAAACCACTTCGTCTTTACCGGCAGCTCTGAAGGCAGCATTCACCGCTTTCTTGGCACTGTCTGCTTCAATGATGGTTGGAACAATATCTTTAAAAGCTTCAATGATTTTGCTGTTGTCTGTTCCCATACAAACAATGGCTTTCACTTTTTCCTTTACCAGTTCTTCTATTAATGTGTAGTCGTTTCCTTTGTCAACACCACCCAGAATTAAAACCGTTGGCTTATTCATACTTTCCAACGCATACCAGGTACTGTTTACATTGGTGGCTTTGCTGTCGTTGATAAATTCAACGCCGCGAACCATTGCAACAAACTCCATGCGATGCTCCAGGCTATGGAAGTTCTTTACAGCATCCCGGATTTTTTCTTTTCTGATACCAATGGTTGCTGCTGCAATACCCGCTGCCATTGTGTTGTACTGGTTGTGCTTACCCTTCAGGGCAAAATCATAAATGCTCATGCTTACTCTTTCTTCCTGGATGCGCAGCATCATCTGGTCGCCCTTGATGTAGCCGCCTTTTTTTACTTCTTGTTTCATAGAGAATGGTAGTGGGTTAGTATGGATAGTTAGTAATGGGAGTTTTTGCTGAATCACTTCGTCGTCTAAACAGAAGATGAAGAAATCCTCATCGGTCTGGTTTTCGATGATGCGAAACTTAGACCGTATATAATTGTCGAACACATAATTGTAACGGTCTAAATGGTCTTCCGTAATATTGAGCAATACGCTTACATTGGGTCGGAAGGTTTTAATATCATCTAATTGAAAAGAACTGATTTCAATAATGTAGAGCGGTTTGGGGTCTTCTGCCACCTGACGGGCAAATGAATAACCAATATTCCCCACCATGGCACAATCCAGTTCTGCCGTTCTGCAGATATGATAAATTAAAGCCGTAGTGGTGCTTTTGCCATTGCTGCCAGTGATGGCAATAATTTTGCTATCACCTTTGTAACGATAAGCCAATTCAATTTCACTGATCACCGGAATACCTTTAGCACGAATGGCTTTCACCATTTCATTCTTTTCCGGAATGCCTGGACTCTTAACCACTTCGTCTGCCGCTAAAATTCTTTCTTCGCTATGACCGCCTTCCTCAAATTCAATTCCGTTCGCGCGCAGTTCCGCTTTGTAAATTTCCTTGAGTGAGCCACCGTCGGACAGGAATACGTTCAGCCCCTTGTGCTTGGCCAATACAGCCGCACCTACTCCGCTTTCGCCTCCGCCTAATATGATAATATTATTACTCACTTTCTTTTATCTGATTTTTAAGGATACTACACTCATTACCACCAGCATGATGGTTACAATCCAGAAACGAACCGCAATCTTGCTTTCATGAAATCCTTTCTTCTGATAGTGATGATGCAATGGACTCATTAAAAACACTCTTCTTCCTTCACCGTATTTCTTCTTAGTGTACTTAAAGTATCCTACCTGAATCATCACACTTAAATTTTCTACCAGGAACACGCCACAGAAAATAGGAATCAACCATTCTTTTCTTACAATGATGGCTAAGGAAGCAATAATGCCACCCAGTGCAAGGCTGCCCGTATCGCCCATGAATACCTGAGCAGGAAAAGCATTGTACCATAAGAATCCAATACAAGCCCCTACGAATGCACCCACAAAAATGGTGAGCTCACCCAGGTTCGGGATATACATGATGTTCAGGTAATCGGCAAAAATGTAGTTGGAACTTACATAGATGAATACCAGCAAACCCGCACCAATAATGGCACTCACACCGGCAGCCAATCCATCCAATCCATCTGTAAGGTTGGCACCGTTACTAACAGCAGTAATAATCAGGGTCACAATCAGGATGTACACAATCCAGGTATATTTCTCTGCACCCTCTCCCATCCAGCTGATCAGCTTGCTGTAATTGAACTCATGGTTCTTTACAAAAGGGATGGTAGTGATGGGCGTTTTTACTTTCACGAATTTTCTTTCCAATCCATTTATTTGACGAACAATAATGGTTGAATCTTTCGCAAATCTTTCTCCTTCCTGCAACATAGAAACTTTACGCGCAGAACCAATAATTTCTCTTTCTACCGTTACGGCATTGCTGAAATAAAGGGTAGTACCAATGATGATTCCCAATCCTACCTGACCAATAATTTTAGAGATACCGGCCAATCCATCAGAATCTTTTTTCTTGTAGGTTTCGCCTTTTTGTTGTGCTGCTTTTCTGGCGCGAATTTTAAACAGGTCGTCCAGAAAGCCAATGATACCCAACCAAACCGTACAAAGTACCATCAGTCGCACATATACTTTATCTAAATTGGCAAACAATAAGGTTGGAATAAGAATGCTCAGCAAAATAATGATACCGCCCATGGTAGGAGTTCCTTTCTTCTGCTCCTGACCCGCCAATCCTAAATCTCTTACCGACTCCCCAATTTGCTTTTTCTGTAAAAACAGAATGATGCGTTTTCCATACACTGTTGCAATTACCAAGCTCAATACAATCGCCATTGCAATCCTGAAAGTCAGGAACTGAAACAGCCCGGCTCCGGGAATATCGAAGCTTTGTTTTAGCCAGTTAAATAATTGATATAACATAGTATGGGTTTATTGGGTAATGGTGGTAAATGCTTTTTGTAAAACTTCTTTATCGTCAAAAGGAAGTTTCACTCCATTGATGTCCTGGTATTTCTCGTGTCCTTTTCCGGCCACCAGAATAATGTCTTCCGGCTTGGCCATTCTTACTGCTTCTTCAATTGCCTGCTTGCGATCTACCAGGGTGATATACTTTCTTTTTGCCGCACTGCTCAGTCCTTCTTCCATATCGCGCAGAATAGCTTCAGGGTCTTCCGTGCGGGGATTATCACTGGTTAAAATCACGCGGTCGCTCCAGTCGCAGGCTGCCTGCGCCATTACAGGACGTTTTGTTTTGTCTCTGTCTCCACCACAACCTACCACTGTGATGATTTGCTCGTAGCCCTTGCGCAATTTTTTAATGGTGCTCAATACATTTTCCAATGCATCGGGGGTATGTGCATAGTCTACAATACCAATGATATTGTTGGCACTGATGATATAATCGAAGCGGCCTTCTGCACCGGTAAGCATGCTTAATGCAGTTAGTACTTCTGAACTTTCAACACCCAAACAAACGGCCGCACCATACACCGCCAGTAAGTTGTAGGCATTGAATGTTCCAATTAGACGAAAATGCACTTCCTGGTCATTGATGGTCATCACCAAACCTGTCAATGCATTTTCTAATATTTTTCCCTTGAAAGCAGCCATGGTTTTAAGGCTGTACAAGTATTTAGTAGCGTTGGTATTCTGCAACATCACTTCTCCGCGTTTATCATCAGCATTAGAGATGGCAAATGCATCAGCAGATAAATCATCGAAGAATTTTTTCTTTACACGGATATACTCATCAAAAGTTTTGTGATAGTCTAAATGATCGTGTGTGATATTGCTGAACAAAGCACCGTTGAACTGCAATCCGGTAATGCGGTGCTGATGAATGGCATGACTGCTGCACTCCATAAAAACATAAGAGCAACCCTCGTCCACCATTTTGCGCAACAAGGCATTCAGGCTGATGGCATCGGGTGTGGTATGCGTGGCTGGAATAATAGTATCATCAATCTGATTCTGAACCGTACTGATTAAGCCACAACTATACCCTAACTGACGGAACAACTTGAATAATAAAGTAGCAATGGTGGTTTTACCGTTGGTACCCGTAACACCCACCAGCTTTACTTCTGCAGAAGGATGATTATAAAACTCAACTGCCATGCGCGCAGCTGCTTCTCCACTGCTGGCCACTTTAATATAAGTAACCGCAGCATCAAGCTCAGCAGGAAGGCTTTCGCAAACAATGGCAACCGCACCCAACTCAATAGCTTTACCAATAAAAGCATGGCCATCGCTCTGTGCTCCTGTAATGGCAACAAATACAGCACCAGCTTTCACTTTCCTTGAGTCGATCTCAATGGCAGTAATGTCCTTATTCAAGGCACCAGTTACCTGCTGCGTTTTGGTTTGAATAAGAAGTTGCTGTAGCGTTTTCATTGGGTTATTTTTAACAGTTAAGTTTCTTTAGTTATGTCGTCTATTATTTTGTTATTTAATTAAGACTCAGCTGCACCAGTTGCCCCTTCGCAATCGGCTGTCCGGGAACAATCGACTGCTCTGTTACTTTTCCTCTTCCTTTCACCTGCACCATCAATCCCATTTCTTCGCAGAGATAAATGGCGTCTTTTAATCCCAGGCCTTTCAACGGAGGCATGGCATTTTTATTCACCGGCATTCTTTGCAGTACTGCTTTCGCACTGTTCTTATTTACACGGGTCCACTCATCTGCTCTTCCGGTAGAATCTGAAAAACCAATTTTTAATTTTTCAGTCAGGTACATCAAATCTGCCTTGTATCCGTTATAGGCAAAGAAGCTGCTGTCCTTTTTATTGGATCCTGCAATCAGGGTTTTATTGGTCTTGATATAAGTGCCATACAAACGATCCGAAATTTCCTTGAACACCGGCCCTGCCACAGCAGCGCCATAGAATACAGGAGCAAAAGGTTTGTTCTTAATTACTACTACACAAGTGTATTGCGGATTATCAGCAGGAAAATATCCGGCAAATGAACTCTGATAAATTTTACTGCTGTATCCTCTGTTGCCATCTGCCACCAACGCCGTTCCTGTTTTACCCGCTACTTTATAAGGTGTGCCAGCAAACAAAGACTTGGCCGTACCTGAAATACAAACCCCTTCCAGACTGGCTTTCAACATTGCAAGTGTTGATGGGCTGCAGATTTGCGTATCTAAAACCACTGGTGGAATTTCTTTCAACAACACCCCTTCTTCTTTAATGCTGCTAACCAAATAAGGACGCATCATTACTCCGTTATTCGCAACCGCATTGTATAACATAGCCGTATGCAATGGACTGATGGCAAGGTTATATCCAAAGCTCATCCAGGGCAAAGTGGTAGGACCATATAATTTAGAACCCGGACGATGAATCACCGGCCTGCGCTCTCCTACCAAATCAATTCCTGTAATGGTATCCATGCGCATCTTACGCAAATGCTTCAGGTACTGCTGCGGATTATTCAGGTAATGCGTAACCGCCATTTTAGCCATGGCTACATTCGAACTCAATTCAAAAGCCTGCTTTACGGTTACAATATTCTCAGCATGTCTTTCAGAATCATACACGGTTTGACCTGCAATTCTCCATGCACCGTTCTCCAGGTTAATGGTTTGATTCAGGTTTACTTTCTTGTCTTCCAGCAAAGCCATTAATGTGGCCAGCTTAAAAGTAGATCCCGGTTCGCTGGGTGTAATCGCATGGTTTAAATTTTCCCAGTAAGAGCCATCGGGCATTCTGCCCAGATTGGCAATGGCTTTTACTTTTCCGGTCTTGGTTTCCATTACAATTACACAACCATTTTCCGCTTCGTTCTTCACCATCATTTTCATCAAAGCTGCTTCAGCAATGTCCTGAATAAATACATCAATGGTGCTCACAATATCTTTACCCGTCTCTGGTTCTACCAGGTAAGTATCATCCACAGGAACGCCAACTCCACCTGCAATGGAACGAACAGTCTGCTTACCGTTTCTTCCTTTTAAAACTGCATCGTAGGTTTTTTCCAAACCCACTTTATTAGAATCACGGGCCAGACCAATGGTTCTGAAAGCCAGCATCTGATAAGGATTCAGGCGAACCGTGCGCTCATTGGCAATCATACCGCTTTTGTAACGACCCAGTTTAAACAAAGGAAATTTGCGTAAAGAATCGTACTGCGTAAAACTGATTTTTTTCTTCAGTGGAAAATATCCTTCCTGCGCTTTGTACGCCTGCTGCAATACTCTTTTGTATTCCACCGGACTCATATCCTTGAACAGTTGTGCTAAACAATAACTCAAAGAATCTATATTCTCTCTAAAACGCAGTCCGTTTTTCTCTCTTAATCCCGCAACGCGGAAATCAATGAAAATATCAAACTGCGGAATAGAAGTACTCAACATCTGACCGTCTTCAGAATAGATAGTACCACGCTCTGCTTCAATTTCATCAATGCGCTGGTGCAAACTATCGCTCATGCTTCTCCACTTGGCTCCCTCTACTTGCTGAATGTAAACCGCTTTACCAAAGATGGCGATACAGGCAACTACCATCAGTATATAACTGAGGTACACTCTCCATAGTATATCGCGTTTTACTTCCATTATTTCTGAATGCGCTCGGGCATTTCCTTACTTATTTTTAAACCCATGGGTTCCACCAACTTCACAATCTGCGACTCCTCCGTTTTGTACATCAATTCACTCTTCAAAGTCTTGTAGGTAAACTGCAATTCCTTCAATTCGTTATTGATGCTATTAATACGGCGTATGGTTTTATCGGCCATATGTCCGTTGGCTATATACAGTACTGCTAAAAGAGATAGGAAAAGGAAGAAACCAATATTCTTCACTATCCACTCATAGTTAAGCAAACCCTTAATGGGGTTCTTAGGATTTGTTTTGTTTTCGGGCACGGTATATATATTACAAGCGCGCTGCTGCTCTCAGCTTTGCGCTTCTACTTCTGCTATTTCTTTTCAACTCTACTGCACCAGCCGTTATGGGCTTCTTATTCACCAGTTGAAAATGCTTTGGTTTCTCAATTGACAAGAGTGGATGATCTATTACTTCTTCAAAAGTTCCCTGCTTGAAAAAGTTTTTCACCAATCTGTCTTCCAGCGAGTGGAAAGTAATGATGGCAGCAATTCCTCCGGGCTTCAACACTTTGGTTAACTGCTCTAACATTTCTTTCAGCGCTCCCATCTCATCGTTCACTTCAATTCTAAGCGCCTGAAAAACCTGGGCTAAATATTTATTGGGATTTCCTTTTACCACTGCACTAATCAAAGCCTTGAACTGCTCGATGGTTGCAAAAGGTAAGCGGGCTCTCTGCTGAACAATCTGTGCAGCAAGGGTTTTGGCGTTGGTTACTTCCCCATACTGTTCAAACAATTTGTGCAACTGTTGTTCAGAATAGGTTTTAATAATGTCGGCAGCTGTAAGGGTTTGTCTTCTATCCATCCGCATGTCCATCGGACCTTCAAAGCGAATAGAGAAACCGCGCTCTCCTTCATCAAACTGGTGCGAGCTCACACCCAGATCCGCTAACACTCCATCCACCTGATCTATCCCATGCAAACGCAAAAAGCGATGCAGGTGACGAAAGTTTTGCGGAATGAATAAGAGACGAGGTTCGTTCTGAATATTCTGTTGCGCATCTGCATCCTGATCAAATGCAATCAGCTTGCCCTTGGGCCCCAGTTTTTCCAGAATGCCTCTGCTATGACCACCCCCACCAAATGTGCAGTCTACATAAATTCCATCCGGAACAATCGACAACGCATCCAGGGTTTCGTGGTAGAGCACCGGAACATGATAATCGTTAGCAGGTATTTTTTCCATGCTATTATTTATCTTGTTTTTTATCTGCCTCTGCCATCACTTCCTGCGCCAGGCTACTGAAAGCCTCCGCTGAGAAATCCTCAAAGAGCTGTTTGTACTTCGCTGCATCCCAGATTTCAAAACGGTCCATGGCGGCAGCTAGTACAATGTCTTTGGAAAGGCCCGCGAATTCCTTTAATGAAGCAGGCAATAACATTCTGCCGGCAGCATCCAGTTCAATCTCGGTAGCACCTCCCAAAAACTGACGTCTGAATTGACGTACTTTTGGATCAAAATCATTTAACTGGCTAATCTTAGAAATAATGAGTTCCCAACTTTTGATCGGATACAGCGTGAGGCATTTTTCAAACCCACGACCCAGAATAAAGCGCGACTCTCCTTCAGGCAATTGCTTTCTCAGCCCGCCCGGAAGGAGGAAACGCCCTTTGGCGTCTACCGTTGCTTCATATTCTCCGTGAAATCCGATCATAAGTGAATAAATATTTCCAAGTTTACCACTTGTTGACACAAAATAACACTTTTTCCCACTTTTAACCCAAAAATGGGGGTCTTGTATTTATCCACAAGATTAAAGGGGCTGCAATCCTTTCCTATCTTGCATTCCAGACGAAATGGCATTAAAGGCACTGTATAACCTGTGAATTACTGTGGATAAGCCGTGAATAACAATGAAAATCGCATGAAACACCCGTCAAACCTGCATATTGAAGACTTTAACTACGAGCTGCCCAACGAGAAAATCGCCAAATATCCGCTGGAACAGCGGGATCAGAGCAAGCTGCTGATTTACGGGGCACCCCAATTTTCGGAGACGGCCGAGCCAAATTCAGGTGAAACAGGCCCTGTTTCGGGAAATGGTATTTCTATTAGAGAGTCAGTCTATGCAAACATAGCCGATGAACTCCCCCAGGGAAGCCTATTGGTATTCAATGATACCAAAGTGGTAGAAGCCCGACTCTTGTTCCAAAAGCCTACCGGAGGTATAATTGAATTGTTCTGTTTAGAGCCTTCGGATCAGTACGGCGATATAACTACAGCGATGCTACAAAAGGGTTCTGTGCAATGGAAGTGCTTGGTGGGAGGAGCCAAGAAATGGAAGGAAGGGGCGGTGTTTCTAGAAGTAGCTGCGAGCGAGCATAGCCAAGACAGTTTTGATCGACCCAACCCCCAAAAACCGTTAAAAATCTTTGCCAATAAGGTAGAAATACTGAGCGATTGTTTCCTTATTGAATTCAGCTGGGAACCAGCAGCACTAAGCTTTGCAGAAGTTTTGCATTTAGCAGGAGATATTCCTCTCCCTCCCTATTTAAACAGAGAGACAGAAGAATCAGATAAAGAAAGATACCAGACCATTTATGCAAAGCACGATGGTTCGGTGGCAGCACCAACCGCAGGATTGCATTTTACTTCATCCGTATTTGAAAAACTAGCAAAGAAAAATATTCATAAAGGATATGTAACACTGCATGTTGGGGCCGGTACTTTTAAACCGGTGAAAGCCGCACAAATGAAGGATCATGAAATGCATGCAGAATTCATTGATGTAAATCGTGCAACCATTGAGCAGTTGTTGGCGCATGTTGCATTGGGTATTATAGCGGTGGGAACAACATCGCTGCGTACGCTGGAAAGCCTTTACTGGATTGGCGTTAAGACTTTGCGGAATCCATCAATTGCAGCCGCAGACTTGCAAGTGTCACAGTGGGAACCATATGGTGGTGCAGATAGTGAAAATAATACTGCGAAAGTATATACCGCTGAAGAATCCTTAACTGCCCTACTACATTGGATGCAACAAAACAATGCAGACCGCATTATTACGAAAACACAAATCATCATTGCGCCAGGATACATATTCAGAATCATTCGTGCCTTGGTAACCAATTTTCATCAACCTCAAAGCACATTGTTACTTTTGATATCTGCTATTGTAGGAGATGATTGGAGAAGCATTTATGACTATGCCTTAAAGCACGAATATCGTTTTCTATCTTATGGAGATGGTTCTATACTTTGGGTCAATCCTGCATGAGCGGCACTTCAATTGTAAACGAAGTTCCTTTGCCAATGGCACTGTCCACTTTTATTTTACCCTTGTGTGCATCAATAACGGTTTTCACATAGCTCATGCCTAAGCCAAAACCTTTTACGTTATGCAGATTGCCCGTATGCGCACGATAAAACTTTTCAAAAATGCGCTTCACCGATTCTTTGTTCATACCAATTCCATTGTCTTGAACACGCAATACAAAATGGTTCTTGGTACTATGCGATGATACAATAATGCGGACAGGGTCCTGAGAGTATTTGATAGCATTGTCGATTAAATTAGAAATCATATTTCTGAAATGCGTATCGTCTGCACTAATGGTGTCGTTGGAAGCATTTAAAAGAAAATCAATATTGCCGTTTTTATCCTGCAATTGCAACGCAAAAGTACCCGCGACTTCACGCACCATTTCATGAACAGACACTTTAGACAAATTCAAATTCAACTCTTGCTTCTCTAAAAAAGCAGCTTGTAAAATGGTTTCCACATGCTTGTTCATGCGGATATTTTCTTCTTTGATAATATTGGTAAAATAAGCCCCTTTTTCAGGGTTGGCTTGCACTTTCGGACTCTTGAGTGCATCCACCGCAAGGGATATGGTAGCCAGTGGCGTTTTGAACTCATGGGTCATATTGTTGATGAAATCGCTTTTAATTTGAGATAGCTTTTTCTGATTCAATAAGGTCTTTACTGTTACATAGAAAGCCGCCAGAATAATCAGAAAGAATGTGACGGCCCCCATTAAAATCCAACGAAGTGAATACCAAACTTGATTGGCTAGGTCTGGAACGATGATTATCAACAATTCATTGGCTTCATTCAAAGCCAGATTATCCGTATCCCTAATAATCGGATAATAATTGCGCTTGTTATTGATTGTATCCCAAAATTCTTGTTCATATCCAGTAGAATAAAATTCATAGTCACCCTCTACATCAGAAATAGCAAATTCAAACTTCAGGTTATTCAATTTAACCCGCTGAAATTCTTTGGAAATTTTATCTCTTACTTCTTCCATCGTGAATCGCTCTTCAACGGTAGGCTGACGGAACAGTTTAATTTGTAATTCAGAACCCAGCAAGAATCCACCCCTTCTATTTAAACGAAGCGGTTGCGAAGAGCGAGTAGACTTACCAATGTCATTCGCAACATTAAACCCAACCATATTTATTTTCTCAATCAACTGCGTCCTGGTTACTTCCATCAGGTTATCAAACCAAGAGGCCTGCAACAGGAATAAGCCACAGAGTGAAAGCGAAATTAGTATAACAATAATGGGGAAGGTTCTCTTCATGCGAAGCAAATATAAAATGAAAAAGTCCAGACCCTGGGGTATCTACCCGTTGTCAGGCTTTTTTAACGAGAATTTTTAACAATTGGTACGGAAAATAAATATTATTCTTATCTTTTGAATACGAATGGAACTAAATAAAGGAATATTATTGTTGTCGGACCCCTTTTTAAAGGATCCCAATTTTATAAGAACTGCCGTATTAATCTGCGAACACAATGAGGAGGGAGATGTTGGTTTTATCCTCAATAAAAAAACCAATCAATACTTGGGAGACTTAGTAGAAATAGCAGAGGGAATAGCACTGCCCGTTTTTGAAGGCGGGCCTGTAGAGCAACACACCCTACACTTTATACACCGCAGACCCGATATCATTCAGGAAGGTTTAGAAATTACCAAAGGGATTTATTGGGGAGGTGATTTTGATGTAGCCATTGCGGCCTTACACAACAAAGAAATTACAGAAAACCAGATTCGCTTTTTCATGGGCTATAGCGGATGGAGCAACGGCCAATTGCAGGAAGAAATTGATGAAAAGAGTTGGATCCTTACACAGTCCGACCCGGGCATCCTATTCATAGACGAACCGCATCAAATCTGGAAACGCAGCTTACAACAGCTGGGCGGCGAATACGCACAAATGACCAACTACCCTATTGATCCGCAGTTGAATTAACATCGGTTCTCGTGATTTTTTTATTTACTGATTTGCCATTTTCTTTTTAGCAGATTTGCCAAAAACAATTGCCAGTAACCAAGGAGAAGGAATCGTATCCTCTTTATCCAAAGTTTCATTGGGGAACTTGTTATAAAAATAAAAGGCAACGAAATTCACAAACTGAAAAGAAAGAAAAGAGAGCCCTAAGGAACGATAGGAAAGTTTGTATCCGAAAATGGTCGTGGAAATAATGGGAAGGATAATATTGAAACAGATTGCGACACCCATTAAAACCATCAATATCTGGGGTTTCTTTAAAAAGCCTTTGCTATGCTGATACACCCATTGCTCTAACCGAAAAATCCAAGAAAACTTTTTTAATTCATCCCTCAGACGCCTTGGGGTTTTAAAGAATGAAGGATTTTTTAATCCTGCATACAAAAGATGCCAAGCAAATACATTGAGGCAAACTGAATTCACCCAATCTTGAAAAAGCATAGGTTGAGATAGAGGGAATAAAACAGCCTGAAAGTTTGGAAATATTATTGCTAATGGCAATAGAATGAAATTAAAAAAAATTCCATGCAGCAGCAAAATAACGACGAAGGGATTCTTACTTTGATTCATGATGATTCCAGAGTTGGGCATACTGCCCGTTTAAGTTTAATAAGTACGAGTGTGAACCCTGTTCAATTAAATTGCCTTTATTCAATACCAGAATTTGATCACAATGTTTAATTGTGGTTAATCGATGTGCAATAATGATGATGGTTTTTGCTTGTTCCTTAAACCATTGCAAAGCATTTTGTACTTTTTGTTCACTAGCGGGATCTAAACTGCTGGTAGCTTCATCCAGTATTAAAATATCAGGATCTCGGTACAATGCACGGGCAATAGCCAACCTTTGCTTTTGTCCTCCAGAAAAATTAGCACCCTGTTCATTCACCACACTATGATAAGAATTAGGTAACTGTTCAATAAACTCATCTGTTCCTAACAACTTCGAAAGGAAGATTATTTTTTGCATATCGGGTTCATAATCCCCCACTGCTATATTATCTACAATGGAGCCGCTAAACAAGTCAATCTGCTGTGGTACCACCCCCACTCTTTTCCGCAGGCTTCTAGTGCTAATATGCTGAAGGTCTAATCCCCCAATGGTAATTTGGCCTTTCTGTAAAGGATAAAGGTTTTGCAGCAAAGAGGAAAGCGTAGATTTACCACTTCCACTTTCGCCCACCACAGCCGTGCTTTTGCCTTTTGATATAGTTAAACTTAAATCATCAAAAACAGTGGCACGGGTGCCATATCTGAACTGAATATGCTTCAGTTCAATATCCCCGATTAAATCAGAAGACAGTTCCACTTTTGCATCAGCAGAAGTTTCTGTTTCCAAATCAATGATTTCAAATAAACGATCTGCAGCAATCAAAGCATCCTGAATAGACTTATTGGCCCCAATTAAAGAAGAAGCAGGACCCGTAAAATAACCTACCAAGGCATAAAATGAGAGAAGCTCTCCCGGTGTTAATTCTCGCTGAATCACAAAATACGAGCCCAACCATAACAGCAGTATGGTAAAAAATCTGGTAAAAAATTCAACACCATTGCCGATCCATAGCGCATATTTACTGGCATAGTAAATGGAATGCAAAAGCCGAACAAAACGGCTCTCGGTTTTTTCATTGGAGAAAGATTCTAAGCCAAATTTTTTAATGGTACCCACAGCATGTAAACTCTCCACCAATTGGGTTTCCAACTCTGCACTCTCTTCCATTAATTGGCGTTGCCATTTTTTATTGATTCTATTGCTAATCCAATAAAGCAGTGTGTAAATAGGAATCAACATAAGCATAATTAAAGCCAGCTTCCAATAATACAGAAACATAATCCCTACACTAAAAACAACAATAAGTATATTAACCAATAAGTTCAAGGCAACTGAGTTAATGAAGTCTCTGATTTTAACCGCATCGTTTACCCTACTAATAATTTCACCCACTCGCATGGTATCAAAGAATCGCTGCGGCAATTGAAGTAGGTGCTTATAGTAGCCTAAAATGAGTTGCGCATCCATCATTTGACCCGATTGAACTCCCAATAAAGATTTATAATATCCAATAATGATTTGAAAACCCAAGAATGCAATCATACCCACACTCATGATATTCAATAACTGAAGATTGCCTTCCACCAATACAAAGTCTATTAGCTTCTGCATATAAATAGAAGTAGAAAGACCAAGTAGCGTATAAACAATTGCTCCCAAGAAAGCCTGGGAAAGCATAGAGGAATGAGGTTGAACAAGCTTCCAGAAACGATGCAGATTTGATTTTTTTTGTTTGCCTTTTACAAAATTGTCTCCAGGGAGTACTAGTAAAATGACTCCAGACCATAAAGTCATAAAATCCTTTTGTGGCTTCGTAACAAACTGACCATCGCCGGGATCCATATACACAATGGACTTAGAACTGACTTTATAAATGACAACATAATGATGCAAGCCATTGGGAAGGACCAAGTGCGCAATGGCAGGGAGTGGGATTTTCGAAAGGCTCTCCAAAGTTCCTTTTGCCCCCTTGGCTTGAAATCCAAGTTTTTCGGCAGCTTCAATCAACCCTAATACATTAGTACCTCTTTTATCCGTACCTGCATATTGACGAATTCTACTAACAGATAATTCCAACTGGTAATGCATGGCAACAGAGGCCAAACAGGCAGCACCGCAATCGGTAATATCACGTTGCTGGATACGAAGATTAGCTTTTAACATGTGCAACGGGATTAAACCAATCATCCATGGTGTCAAACAAAAGATTCCAGAGCGACCGTTCCGTAACGATGAATCTGGCCTGAAAACTGAGGCCCTTTTTAATCTTACCAATGTATCCATTCTTCATATTCAACTGCACATTATCGATGTTACAGTGTACTTTAAAAACAGGCTGGTTATTGATGAGAGAGTAATCATTTTCAATGGCAAACACTTTACCCGAAAGCAGGCCAAAATATTGGTAGTCAAAAGCATCCATTTGAAACTTAGCAACATGGCCAATGGTAAGCATTCCAATATCTTTTGTAGACAAATAACACTCCGCCACCAGTTTGGTCAAAGGAGAAACCAAACAAAGGGATTCTCCGGCTGTAACCACCCCTCCTATGTATCGAGTATTAATATTTTGGATAACACCGGCCACAGGGGCATGTATAAAATGATTGGACTGATCCACTTCAATCTGGCTTTTTTGCGATTGATATAAAGATTTATCCAAAAGAAATTGCTGCAAGTCGTTTTGCCAGGATATCAGCTGGTTATTTTTAAACGCATTAAAAGAAGCAACTAATCGGTCCAGCTCAATTTGTTTATCAAAATGTTCTTTACGGGCAATTACTTTCTCGGCTAAGAGTGAAGTATAAATAGTTAATTCATTAGTCACTTTCTTAATGGCGGATTGTTGATCGGACATTTGAAATTGAAACTTACTTAGTTGCTCTTTATAAAGAGGGGTTGCTAAAGATGCTAAAGGAAGTTGGCCAATGGCATCTTTTTGTTCCGTTAACAAACGAAGATCTTGTATGTACTTGTTTTTTTGATTCAGTTCAATTTGATTCAGTTGCCTTTTCGGTTCAGATACCCTATCCTTAATCATGGCAATCAGCTGCCCTTGCTTCACAGTATCTCCTTCTTGTACATACAGCTGATCAATATGCCCTGTAAGCATTGATTTCACTTCGGTTCTTTCACTTGCTGGCCGAATGACTCCATTCGTCCTTATTGATATGGAGGTTTTGATGAATGGTAAAACAGAAAAAGAAGCAATGACCATAGTCAGAATAATCCAATATAGCCATTGCCGTGGGGGAAAATAAATGATATTGATATTGGGGGGGAGCATGGTTACAAAGCATATTGAGTTAAAAAGCCCAAGAAATTATATATAGAATGTGATATTGCCACTGGCAATAATGGATAAATTTTTTTCTCTATAGAAACCAAGAATAATATCCCATACACTACCCCTGAAATAAATGTTTTTGCCATATACTCAATTGAGTAATAATGAAGCAACCCAAATATTGTGGCTGATATTAAACAAGCTTCTAATAGTTTACTAGGATATCTCTTAACAATAAACCCAATAATAGAGTATTGAATTAAATATGTTTCTAAGATTGGTGCAACAATAACTGCCATTAGAAATGCCTCAAGACTAGAGTCAAATTGTGGACCAGCAGAATGATTTGGAAAAAGGACATACGAAAAAATAATAGTTACTATCAAGTCAAAAATTATTACATAAAAGACTAGCAAAGAAATCCTTCTCTTAGCAAGAGACGTAATTAATTGAATAAATAAGTTTGTCATATTTCTTTTTAGTTCTTAAAAAAACAAAATAATGGTTGGGTAAACCCAACCATTATAATTACTTTTTCAAATTTGCTGGAAGTGAATGTTGGTATTCGACTGCATCTTTCGAAAAAGTCCAAATTGCTTTTCCGGTAGCACCTACTACATAAAAAAAGTCATACCAAAAACCACCACCATCAATTGTTTGAATTTCTTCAAATGACATTTCTGTAATTCCAGAAAATTCATTTAGGTTTAATTTCTTGTTCATGATAAATTTTTTAAAATTATTTTAATGAATTCCATCCATCCTTTAACCCTTTTTTGCACTCATCCCAGTTTTCTTTGATGTCCTTAAGAACTTCAAACAAAACAACCTTTTTGAATAATTCACCAAAAAAGCCTCCTCCATTAATCTCCAGCGATTCCTCGGTACTCAGGTTTACTAAACCGAGCTGTTCAAATGATACTTTTTTCATTTTACTTAAATTTAAAAGACCTGTCTTTCGCCATGGTTATTTCAGCGTCACGCAGAAGTCCCGCTACCGTGAACTCGGGTTGGTTTACTTGTTGCAACAAGGTTTTGTTCTGAACAGTACGAAGGAACCAATAAGACCAAATAAACGGAAAGGCAGTTTTAGCAAAAAAGGTGGGTTATTTAACGGTGCTAGAAGTTTTGCTATGCAAACAAAAAAGTGATATCGAATCATAATGATGATACTTATGATTCAATAAAAGAAAAAAAATCTAAAAACAATAGAGGAATAATACTAGAAAAAGACCGTGATTTCACGGTACTGATCTAAACATGGAATTACCATTAAGTCAATAGAATATTTAATCGTAATGAAATCTACATTGAAGGATAATACATTTTTGATCCACTCCTTTTTTCCCCTCCACTTTGTACACTAGTCTATGTTCTCCAGTAATTCTTCTAGACCAAAAACCTTTTAGATCGTATCTAAGTGGTTCTGGTTTTCCCGTTCCTTTAAATGGAGTTTTTCTTATCTCTTTTAATAAGTCTTTTATTTTTAGAACGACATCTTCATCTGTTTCAATCCAAAATTGAAAATCGTCCCACCCATTTTCTGTGAATTCAAAATGCATGGTTATAATTCAAATTTTTTGGTAACCCCTTTTTCCAATTGATCTATAGATTCACGAAGTCTGTTTCTATTAGCAGCAGTAGACAACAGGTGTCCTGTTTCTGAAAGCGAATTGTATTCTTTCAAAGAAAGGATAACAACCGCCTCTTCTTCCGCAGTTCTTGACACAATCAGGGTGTCCGATGATTTGGTCACATCATCTAAATATTTTTTCATATTACTTCTTAATTGTGAAATAGAAACTGCTTGCATAACTTCAAATTGTAGTAACAAAGGTAATAAATTACATTAAAACGTACAAAATAACGTACAATTAATACTATCGGTATATTTTTTCACCATTTTCAAAAAAACGATAGAGCCTACCCCCTCCGTGAAACATTCTTGTGAAACAATTTTCACTAAAGACCGCCATACTCTCGCAAAAACCACAACATAGCCCCAAAAAAAACAGCCCCTCAAAATGGAGGAGCTATTCAAACTTATAAGAGAAATTTATTATTTCGTTTCAGCAAAAGGCTGTGCCACTATAAGGCAACTGCCCCTTCTACCAGCACGGTTACTTTGTTGTTCAACACTTCAACAAAACCGCTTTGGATAGAGTACTTTTCTACTTCTTTCTTATCCTTTAAAATTTTCAGGTTACCCTTACCCAAGGCACTTACCAATGGCGCGTGCTTATCAAGGATTTCGAATAAACCACTTATACCAGGCAACTGTACACCGTACACTTCACCACTGTATAATTTTTTTTCAGGCGTTAATATTTCTAGAATCATAAATTATCCTTTTGCTGCTTCGATCATTTTCTTACCCTTCTCAATGGCGTCATCCAAAGTACCTACAAGGTTAAAGGCTGCTTCAGGATAATCATCCACTTCACCGTCCATGATGGCGTTGAAACCCTTGATGGTATCATCAATGCTCACGAATACACCTTTTAAACCAGTGAACTGTTCAGCAACGTGGAAAGGCTGAGATAAGAAACGCTGTACTTTACGAGCACGCTGTACGGTCATTTTATCTTCTTCGCTCAATTCATCCATACCAAGGATAGCAATGATATCCTGTAGTTCCTTGTAACGCTGAAGAATCAACTTTACACGGTTAGCCGTTTCGTAGTGTGCTTCACCTACGATAGCCGGAGTAAGGATACGAGAAGTAGAATCCAATGGATCCACCGCAGGGTAGATACCTAAGTCGGCAATCTTACGGCTTAATACGGTAGTAGCATCCAAGTGAGCGAAAGTAGTTGCAGGAGCCGGGTCAGTCAAGTCATCCGCAGGTACGTAAACGGCCTGTACAGAAGTGATAGAACCATTCTTGGTAGAAGTAATACGCTCTTGCATCAATCCCATTTCAGTAGCAAGGGTTGGCTGGTAACCTACCGCTGAAGGCATACGGCCTAACAACGCAGATACTTCAGATCCTGCCTGAGTAAAACGGAAGATATTATCAACGAAGAACAAAATGTCCTTACCTTTTCCAGTACCATCACCATCGCGGAAGTATTCCGCAATAGTTAAACCACTTAAAGCCACACGAGCACGAGCCCCTGGAGGTTCGTTCATCTGACCGAATACGAAAGTAGCTTTTGAATCTTTCAGACCTTCTAAGTCAACCTTAGAAAGATCCCATCCGCCTTCTTCCATGCTATGTTTAAAGCCATCACCATATTTCATGATACCCGCTTCAATCATCTCACGCAATAAGTCGTTACCCTCACGAGTACGCTCACCCACACCGGCGAATACAGAAAGACCACCATGACCTTTCGCGATATTGTTAATTAATTCCTGAATCAATACGGTTTTACCTACACCCGCACCACCGAACAAACCAATCTTACCACCCTTTGCATAAGGTTCAATAAGGTCGATTACTTTAATACCGGTAAACAATACTTCTGTTGCAGTACTTAGGTTTTCGAAGCTTGGTGGCTTAGCGTGGATCGGACGACCGTTGCTCTTATCTAATTGAGGAAGACCATCAATAGCGTCACCAGTTACATTAAACAAACGACCGTTGATACCTTCACCGATTGGCATAGCGATGGCTTTACCTGTATCAACTACAGACATACCTCTTACTAAACCTTCAGTTCCGTCCATCGCAATGGTACGTACACTGTCTTCTCCTAGGTGCTGCTGTACCTCAAGTACCAGCTTGTCACCGTTTTCCTTGGTTATCTCTAAGGCATTGTAGATTTCAGGCAATGCGCTGTCCTGAAAATGAACGTCTACAACCGCACCAATAATTTGTTTAATCTTCCCTGTTGTTGCCATAAATGGTTGATTTGGCCGCAAAGGTAAGGGTAAGCCGCAAAAAAGGCGAAGGAACTAGTCCTTTTTTTTCTTGAAAATTGAAAAGAGGGACTGGGCCACGGGAACCAGTTTTAAAATATTCCATGCCCCGGCCAGGCTGGCAGTGGTTAAAACCGCGGGAACAATGGCTCCGGAGGCTTTTTTAAAGAGTTGGGAGGGGATTTTAGCTGCCCGCTCACCCAGGTCCTTCTCCTGACTGGCCAGGTGCCCTTTTAGCTGGGCGATGGCTTTCTGGAGTTCTTCCTGGTTGCTGATAGATGGAGGCGTAAAGGCTGGCATGGTAAAAGCGATATGGGTGGTTACTTAAAAAGATTTTTAATGATGGAATTGCGAACCCCGCCGGCGATGGATTTCTGGAAAATCAGCACTAAAACGGCCAATCCCAGAAAAAAAGCTGCTACATAGCCAAAACCCTTCACCAGACTACCTGTGAGGTCGGTTAAATAATAGGCAGCCATGATCCCCCCGAAAATAAGGGCAAAGACAAACAAAACACCCAGAATGGTCAAGAGGGCGCCTGCCGCCATTTTATCACTTACTTTATCGGCCACCTGCATTTTGGCCAAAAGGATTCTGTTCTGAATATAATCTTCCAGTTCCTGCTTGGCGTCTTTAAAAAATTGATTGGAGTCGGACATGGCTTGCTTCTTCTAGGCTTCTGAAACTTTGTTTTCTAATTCTTTCACCAGCTGTTTGGCTTTAGCCAATAGTTCTTCTACATTCTCTTTGGCTTTGCCATAGGTTTCCTGCATATCTTCTTTAATTTCATCCGTATCAATATTCATATTGGCCAGTAACTCTTTTCCTTTATCGGAACTCAGGTACAAAGCCAATGCTGAACCAGCCAATACTCCCAGCAATAAACCGGAAATGAATTTATTGTTCTCGCTCATAAATAATACATTTGATACAAGTTACGAAAAATGCAACAAGACCATAAGATAAACCGCTATATTTTTCTGGGCGTCATGCTATTGTTCGCGGCGTTTTTGTTTTATACATTAAAACAATTTTTCACTGCGTTCCTTGCTGCTACTATATTCTATGTGCTCAGTAAACCCAGCGTAGAATTTCTGGTGAAGAAAAAAAACTGGAGCAAAACAGCTGCTGCCGTATTAGTGATAGTGGTGTCTTTCTTTATCATTCTGCTGCCTTTCTCTTTTTTGGCGGGCATGTTGTATCAAAAAGCCTTGTTGATTGCAGGCAATACGGATGCATTTTTAGAACCCCTAAAGCAATTGGATGAGCAACTAAAAATGGAATACCATTTTGAACTCTTATCAGAAAAAAACCTGAGCGGCATTCAGAATTATTTTACTGATTTTATCAGCAGTATTCTCAGTCAGGGATTACACTTACTCAGCGCCATGGGTATGATGTACTTCATTTTGTTTTTCATGATTGCGAACCTAAACAGAATGGAAGCTGCCATCGTTTTTTATCTGCCCTTTAAGCGCGAAAAAATTATGTTGTTTGCCAACGAACTCAGGGCACAGACCGTGAGCAATGCCATTGGGGTTCCTATGATTGCCATTATTCAGGGAGGACTGGCCTGGTTATATTATATGTGGGTAGGATTACCAGAGCCTGGTTTCTGGGGCGTACTCACAGGTTTGTCATCCGTGATTCCGATTATAGGCGCCGGATTAATCTGGGTACCGGTGAGTATTTATATCATGGCCAATATTGGACTGGGCTATGGCATTGGACTAATCGCCTGGGGATCCCTGGTGATGGGCGTAATGGACAATGTGGTACGATTTGTACTGGCTAAAAAAATGGCAGATGTTCATCCGCTGGTTACATTGCTAGGCGTAATCATGGGCTTGCAATATTTTGGTATCACCGGATTAATCTTTGGCCCCTTGATTATTTCTTACTTCCTGATCTTATTAAAAATCTACTACCAGGAATTTCAGCATACGCCCACCATTATGAAGAAAAAGAAAGTGGCGAGCAAGCATTTTAAGCTTCCGTTTTTAAAATAGGGTAGTATAAACAGCTCCGGCTAAATAAGCTCCTAAAATAGGGCCCACAATGGGAACCCATGCATATTCCCAATCCGCACTTACTTTGTTTTTCATTGGCAGAATAGCATACATAATACGCGGGCCCAGGTCACGGGCAGGATTGATGGCATAACCCGTTGGACCACCAAAACTTAAACCAATACCCAGCACCACCAAGGCCACGGGCAAAGCATCAAAAGAGCCCAATGCATGTTCTCCTTTGGAGAGGAATAAAACCGCCAGCATAAAAATAAACGTAGCTAAAAATTCGGTTAGAAAATTTTGGGTTGGATTCCGAATGGCAGGATCCGTGCAAAAGCAAGCCCGCTGCGTTGCGCCATCTGCGGTTGCATAAAAATGATCCTTGTAAATAACAAATACAAGAAACTGACCCAGCATGGCTCCCAGTAATTGAGCCAGCAAATATTGCGGCACCAGGGACCATTCAAACTTTCCGAGAGAAGCCAATCCAATCGTTACCGCTGAATTCAAATGCGCACCACTAGAAGCAGCCGCCATATACACCCCGATAAACACCGCCATACTCCAGCCAAACGTGATGGCAATTAAGCCCCCATTGTTTCCTTTGGTTTTATTTAAAACCACATTGGCCACCACTCCATTACCAAAGGCAATGATGGTAGCGGTTCCTAAGAGTTCAGCGATGAATGCATTCATGATTTGAATTTACTGAATTATGTATTGTTGTGCTAATTGAATAAAGGATTGCACTTGCTCCTCTCTTTGTTCATTGGACCAATGCAATTCTTTTTGAAGAATGGCTGCAACGGCTGGCGCAATTTCAATGGCGGCTCTGGCATCTAGGAAGAGCAGTCTGTTGCGGCGCGCAAGAAAATCTTCCACGGTTTTAACGTATTTGCAGCGCGCCGCAACAACCACATCCACCGCGCGAATGGCATAGGCACCAACAGAATGGTCAGCGCCATCCGAACTTGAAATTTTCTTTACCTCCTGAAACAAGTGCGCCCCCAATGAAGGGGCTTCTTTCAATAGCTGTTCAGCTAATTTTTGCGAATCACCTAAATCGCCTATCGGCAAATCTTTGGTAATGCATTTTCGCTCGACAGATTTGTCACTGGATTTCGATTTCTTATTCAGTTTCGCTGCGGACTTACCCCCTTCAAGTCTTCCAATAAAGACAGCATTGTTCACGGCGTCTTCGGCCATCTTTCGATAAGTGGTCCATTTTCCTCCGGTAATCGTAACCATTTTGCTGGGAGAAACCACCAGGGTATGATCGCGGGAGAGCATGGACGAAACGTTTGTGCCTGCTGCTTTTACCAGCGGTCTTAATCCCACAAAAACACTGAGCACATCTGCTTTGGTGAGTTGGGCATTGCAGTAGCGATTGAAATGATCCAAAAGAAAAATAATTTCTTCCGCCAGCGGCAGCGGCTCTGCTTCAATATGATCCACATGGGTATCGGTAGTGCCTACTACCACTTTGCCCTGCCAGGGCACGGCAAATAAAACGCGACCATCATCGGTCTTGGGAATCATGAGCGCATTAGTACCTTTAAAATGTTTGGCATCAATCACCAGGTGAATCCCCTGCGAAGGATAAACCAGCGTATCAGCATTCGGGTCATCCATTTGCAAAACCGCATCCGTAAAAACGCCGGTTGCGTTGATCACTGTTTTGCAGGAAACTTTTTGGGGCGCGGGGACCGAAGTCCTGTGTTCGCTGCCGCTGGTCGCCTGGTCTCTGGCACCCGCCTGCAAAGTATCCGCAAGCTCCACTCCTACAATAATCCCCTTCTCTTTAATCAAACCCACAGCCTTCGTATAGTTCATTACTGTTGCGCCATAACGCTCTGCCGTATGAACTAAGTCAATGCAGAGTTCCGCATCATTGAACTGACCATCGTAATATAAAATGCCGCCCACCAACTTCGCAGGGTTCAGTGCAGGCAATAATTCTATCGTTTTCTTGCGAGAGAGCAATTGGGTTTTACCCAATGATAATTTCCCTGAAAGAATATCATACACTTTCAGCCCAACGCTGTAATAAAACTTTTCCCATAAGCTGAAAACGGGTACCACAAAGGGTTGCGTGCCCGTAACATGTGGTGCATTTTTGAGTAATCTGCCGCGTTCGGCTAACGCCTCGCGCACCAATTTAATATTCCCCTGCGCCAGATAACGAACTCCACCATGCACCAACTTCGTAGAACGGCTTGAAGTACCCTTTCCAAAATCGTATTGTTCCACCAACAAAGTCTTATACCCCCGCGAAGCCGCGTCCACTGCTGCACCACAACCTGTTGCACCGCCGCCGATGATTACTATATCATATGTAGTGTTCAAATCATTCATTTAAAAGTAGGCATTCACTGCAAATTCAAATTGATTGATAAATACATGCTTAAATGGGGACAAATTATTTTGCTCATAGAAAACAAGCATCGCCTTTTTATATTCAATTGAATCAATGGTTCTGAATGATATAGGACAGTAATGATGATTCATCAATATGGCATTACTAATAATTCTCGCTGTTCTTTTATTGCCATCAGAAAATGGCTGTATGTAAGAGATTAATACCAACGCCAACAAAGATTTTTCAAATACATTGCTTTTTGCATTAATTAAAGCGCACATTGATTCAAGTGCCTCTTTAATTTGATATTCGTTATCCAAAGGCGTATAATTCGTTCCCGTAATTCCCACTCTACCACTACGGATATTTCTTTTAATATCTAACTCTTTAACCAGTATACTGTGAATGTCTTCAATGCCAGCAACAGTGATTGGATCTACATAATTTGTATGCTCAATAATAAAATCAATGGCTGCTTTATGATTTAGCAACATGGTTGCTTCATCTTTCGTTTTACCTGCAGCCGTTTCTTTGTCTTTCAACAATCTTTCTGTTTCTAACAAAGAATAGGTATTTCCTTCAATTTGAGATGACTTCCAACTTAAATCAATAGCCAATCTTTCTAACTCTTTTTGAAATTCAACTTGAGTTAATTTGGACGAATTATTGGTAAACTTCTTTTGTAGATTATTCAATAGATCCAACTCAGATTTTGTAAAGAGGGTAACATTATATAAAGTTTCTTCTATCAAGTCCAGATTGAACTTATCCTGAATTTTACGTTCATCAATCTCTTTCTCAAAATAATGCTCAACATTTATTGGACGAATGATATTGTACGATGCGCTGAGATCGTATTTCCTGCTTTTCAATTCACCAATTGCAGTAATCAAATCTTCCGCCACTAATTCCTGTAGCTTCCTTCTTAAAGTAGCAAGACTTATTGTAAGATTCAACCCATCCAATATTTCCTGAGAAGAACATCTTGGATTATTGGCAATAAAGCCAATTATTGCGTCCGTATTATCGGCTAATTTTCTGGGCATGAAAGATTTTATCAATCATAAATATAATATTTATCAATCAAAAAAAGGGTTAAATGAGTTATAAGTTGCCATTTTTTGATTGATAAATAACATGTGCTTCAAAAGTCTAAAACAACTCAACTGGATTCATTTGCAAAAACTCGGACACAGGAATTCCTTTTGCCCCCACCAAAATTGTTTTTTTGGAGTTATACAATTTTTTAAATGCTTCCAACCCACGAAAATCAGTTTCATCGTTACTTTTCACTTCCAACGCAATCAATTCCTTGTTCTTTTCTAAAATAAAATCTACTTCTAGTATATTTTCTCGCCAATAAAACAGTTGCGAATGATTGGTTAACGAGCTGTTTAAAATATGCGCCCCAACCGCTGATTCAACCATTCTTCCCCATGCTGCTGCATCACTCATTACCTGCTTTTTCGTTTGAGATAGCTGTGCACTGATTAATGCATTATTATGCACCTGAAACTTAGGGCTGGATGATCTTTTTCGAATAATATCCCCTGCATATTTTTCTATTCCACCCAATAAACCAGCCGTATGTAAAAGGCCGAGATAATGACTTAAAGTTGTGGTATTACCCGCATCCTGCAGCTGTCCAATCATCTTTGTGTACGACAAAATCTGACCAGCGTACAAGCATCCTAATTCAAAAAGTTTTTTCATCAATGCTGGTTTATCTATCCGCGTCAGCATTAAAATATCCCGGGAAATACTTGATTCAATAATTGCATGAAGCATGTATTCTTTCCACCTTACTTCATCATGAACAAATGCGGCACTGCCAGGATATCCCCCAAACCAAACAAAATCTTCAAATGAATAATCAAATGCTGCTTTCATTTCCGAATAACTCCAATGCCCCATATAAATGAGCTCGAATCTACCTGCCAAAGACTCCGTTAAACCCTTTTGAATAAGCAGTCGGGAAGACCCTAATAAAACCAATTTGATATTCGCCTCCAATCTGGTATCCTCATCCCAAAGCAATTTTACTGTTTCACTCCACTGGTCAATCTTTTGAATTTCATCGATAATTAAAACAAACTCTTTCGCATTTTCTTGCTTCAATTTCAAACGGGCAAATTCCCACTGTTGCTGCAACCAAATACCGCTTCCCAGTGGTACAGCATCGGCAGAAACAAATAAATAAGGGGTTCTTAAGTCCTTTACAACCTGACTTACCATGGTTGTTTTACCCACCTGACGAGGCCCAATAATCACCTGCATAAAGCGCCGTGGCTCCATGAGTCTTTTTGTAAGCGATTGATAATGAATTCGTTGGAACATAATTCTAATTTTACTCAATGTAATGAGTAAAATTACTCAATATATTGAGTAAATCAAAGAAACCTGCTTAATACTTCATCGCAGCTCCTACTGCTTTGGCCCAGCCAGTTGCGAGTTCGTCGCGTGAAGCCAAAGTCATAGCTGGTGTAAAAACGCGATCGCGCTGCCAGATGCTTTGTATCTCTGAAACAGAACCCCAGTAACCCACAGCCAGACCAGCTAAATACGCCGCACCAAGCGCCGTGGTTTCCACCGTAGTAGGACGCACCACCGAAGTTTGCAATAAATCGCATTGAAACTGCATTAAGCTATTGTTAACCGTTGCGCCTCCATCCACGCGCAATTCTTTAATAGAAATACCGGCATCGGCTTCCATGGCTTTGAGTACATCCATGGTTTGATAAGCAATGCTATCCACTGCGGCACGGGCAATATGTGCACGGGTAGTACCCCGCGTAATGCCAACAATGGTTCCACGCGCATGCTGATTCCAGTAAGGCGCTCCCAATCCCGCGAAAGCCGGAACCACATATACTCCGTCCGATGAAGACACTTGTGCAGCAAGGGTTTCCACTTCCGTAGAAGAACGAATAATTTGCAAGCCATCCCGCAACCATTGCACTACTGCCCCCGCAATAAACACCGAACCTTCGAGTGCATATTGCGTAACCCCATTCACCTGCCAGGCAATGGTAGTGAGCAATTGATTGGTGGAACGAACGGGCTTCTCACCTGTATTCATCAACATGAAACAACCCGTACCGTAAGTATTTTTTACCATGCCGGGCTGGGTACATTGCTGACCAAACAAAGCTGCCTGCTGATCACCCGCAATCCCTGCAATGGGCACGGGATGCGAAGTCAGAATGCTTTGGGTAAGTCCGTAAATTTCACTGGAACTTTTTACCTGGGGGAGCATGGCTGCGGGAATATCGAAGAGCGCAAGCAAATCGGCATCCCACTGCAGGGTATGAATATTATAGAGCATGGTACGCGATGCATTCGACACATCGGTTACATGCACTTGACCGTTGGTGAGTTTCCAAACCAACCAGGTATCAATCGTGCCCATGATGAGTTCACCCTTCTCAGCCATGGCACGGGCACCCGCTACATTATCCAGTATCCATTTTACTTTGGTAGCAGAAAAATACGCGTCTACAATCAATCCTGTTTTTTCCTGAATGGTTGCCGCATGACCAGCTGCTTTTAATTCATCACAATAATTCGCAGTTCTTCTGTCCTGCCAAACAATGGCATTGTATACGGGAACACCTGTATTTTTATTCCAAACCACCGTGGTCTCGCGCTGATTGGTAATGCCAATGGCTGCGATATTCTGAATGCTCAAACCCGCTTTGGTAATGGCTTCCGCAGCCACACCAATTTGCGTGCTCCAGATTTCATTGGCATCGTGCTCTACCCAACCGGGTTGCGGAAATATTTGCGTAAATTCTTTTTGTGCCGTAGAAAAAATCGCACCGTTTTTATCAAATAAAATGGCACGGCTACTCGTGGTTCCCTGGTCAAAAGAAAGGATATATTGTTGCATAAAAAGCTTTGCAACAAGATACAGAAATTACCAAGAAGAAATTTTATTTAGAACGCAACCAAGGTGCCGGATTCTGTGCCACACTCTTATCGTTCATGATCATGAATAAGATGCCGCCTTCTCCGTCAATAGAAGTGCCCGACTTGCCCAATACCGTACCTGCTTTCACTTTCTGGTCACGGGAAACCGCAACCGTGGAGAGATTTTTATAACCGGTAAAATATTTACCATGCTTAACGAGTACAATATTTTCATCGGCCACTTCACCCGCATACACTACTTCCCCATCGGCCACACAACGAACCGGTGAGCCTACTGGCACAGCAATTTCAAGGCCGTCCGATTTCTGCATCAACTTGGTGCCCGCATAACTCTGGGTTCCAAATCCCACCGTAACAATACCATTGCTAACCGGCCAGGGCAAACGACCCTTGTTGTTCTCAAAATTCAAAGAGAGCTCCATGCCTTCCGGCGTAGATTCCAAAGGAGAATAGGTTCTGTCTTTGGCTGCAGAAGTAACCCCTGTTGCAGGGTCGTTCAAAGTAGGTTTGGGGGGATTAGTACTGCCGCTATTACCAGCACCCGCCCCGTTAGCCACCGCCGTATTTGTAGTTTTCTTATCGGCTGCGGCCTGCGCTGCTGCTGCATCCTGTGCCGCTTTTAATTTACGCGCATCTTCTAATGCTTTCAAACGCTTGGCTTCCTCTCTTTTCTTGGCTTCTTCAATTTCTCTACGAATCACCGCATTAATGGCCACGGCCACTTTCTGACGCTGGTTCTCTTTATCGCGAATTTGTTTATTGAGTTCTTTTTCTTTCCCCTTTAATTGGGCCACCACCTGATCCTGCTCTTTTTTGTCTTCTTCCAGATCTAGCAATTGTTTGTTCTGCACTTCCAGTGTGCTCAGTCTTTCTTTCTTGTTCGCGCTTAAAACCCCAATTTTTTCCTGTAATAGTTTTTCGCTCTGCACAATGGCGCTGGCCTGGGTTTCGCGGTTCTGGCGATAACTCTTTAAATAGGCAGCACGCTTCATAGCGTCGTTGAAGTTTTGGGCAGAGAAAAGGAAATTCAGGTATTCGTAACTGCTTCTGTTTTTATAGGCAAAAACAATGCTCTTGGCATATTTTACTTTCAGGGTATCCAGTTCCTTGCGAAGTCTGTAGATATCTCGTTCGTTTAAATAGATGGTTTCATCCAGTTGCTTTACTTCGCGGTTGATGCCATTGATCAGCGCTTCACGTGCATTGATTTTTCTTTTGATGATGGCCAGTTGCTTCACCGAAGATTTGGTGCTCTTCTGGGTTTCGCGGTACAACTGATTTAGCTCGGCCAGTTCCTTTTCAATGCTCTGTTTCTGTTTCTGCAATTCTTCTCTGTTCTGCGCTACTGCTACGAAGCCACTAAAGAGCAGCACTGCTAAAAGAGAGAAAACTTGTTTAAACATAGCTATGTATTAAAATGATGGCAAAGATTTTGATGATTCCGAACGGCCACAGTTCTAAGGTCAAACAATAAACGTTAAAACCGTCCTTAAATTACTTTCGTTTGTAGTTTTTAGGCACTTCGAAGGTATATTTTAACGGTTCGTTTAGGGCGAACTCTTTAAAATCGAGGTTGATATCGAGTTTGCTCTTCTCCGCCACCACTATTTTTCGCTGGGTAGCAAACTGATAGGTACCCATGGGCTGATAATTGCTGAAACTGATGGCACAGGTTCGGTTTCTTTGAATGTCCACGTCGTCGAGCTTGCTGTGTACCACTTTAAAATCATCGTTGGAAAGGGAAATCAGGTGCTTGAAAATTTCGCCCACCATCAGAACCGATAAAGTGGTAGGACCATCGCGGTAAGAAACAATATTGTCCGTTACAAAAACAGGATTGCCAATCAATAAATCTTGCAACGTAGAAAAATCAAAGGGAATCTGGGTCGCTTCTTTCAGGTAGTCGATGGTGCGGTATTGCACATATTTATCTCCTACTTTTTTTACCAGCACCACAGAGTCTTTGGAAATTTTTACCTGTAATCCTTCTGCAGAAATACCCAGAAAGGAACCACGGATACGGATAAAAATTAAGGAATCTTTGGCAATGCTTAAATAGCCGGTGTAGCTATCGCTGTTCTCCGCACTTTCGTAGTCAATTTTTATTTTGGCATTGAAGGTCTTGAACTGGATATTGTTGGTGACCACTTTGTCCATGATGTTGCGGACAATAGCGGCGGAGTCTACTTTGGGGGTTTCGGTGATGACTACGGTTTGGGTCGTGTCTTTTTTGTCGATTGCCTCCTGGATGGTTGCCACTTTCTTCACTGTCTTACAGCTGGCAAGGATGGTGATTAACATTAGTATTTTTAAATATTTCATTGTGTTATTTTAACATGTGGGATAGACAAAATTCGTTAGCTGATTTTTTTTCAAAAAATCAAATGCCTCATTCTGTCTATCCCACATAAAATATTATTCAATAAATGACTTTGAAATCCTGTTTGCTTTCAAACAACCATCCTCGCCAAATATCTGACAATGAATGAACAGTGCCTTGCGGGGTTGCTTATAAAGCGGGTGCAAAGATAGCCAATTTAATAGCCTTTGGAAACACAAAAAACAAGGCTTTTAGACAGGTTCAAAGGTTTTTATGTCAAAATACTTTTTTTAATGTGTATATACTTATCTAACAACCAATAATTAGGTTTACTTTGACAATTTATTTCTCAAAAAAATGGCTAATTATTAGTAAATTCGCAATATGTCTATAGTTAAAATAGCTAGTAAGAAAGGGACCAATGCGGTGAAAAAACTTCGTGAAAATAAACTCAGAAGCGGTCTTCCATTTATGATTAACGTAAAAGAATTATCTACCAACCAATGCTACCTTGAGTACCCTAATGGCAGTATTAAATTAATTACTGTTGTTCATTCATCAAGAGACATTGATGTGGTTCGTGAATTATCAAAGACAGAGGCCACACATTTAAGAAAACGCTTTCACTTCTCAGAAGTAAAGTAAGATGCCCCTTCTTTACATCATAACAGGTTCAAATGGTGCCGGTAAATCATCTGTAGGGCCTGAATATATTCCCACACATTTAAGAAGCTCGATTTTTGATGGCGATAAACTCTTTATGCAGAAAAGAAGCGAGTTTTGGGTAAATGGTATAAAGTCTCACAAAGAGTGTAAAAAACTTGCTGCAGAATTTGTTGAAACTACCTTTGACCAATTAGTCAATACTGCGTTAGAATACAATCAAGATTTTGCTTACGAAGGTCACTTTACGAATGATGCAACTTGGAGTATACCTCAAAAGTTTATGGAGTCTGGATATAAAATACATCTAATTTTTTTTGGTTTAACGGACACAGCTCTTTCTGAAACACGTGTAATTGGTAGAGCTCAAGAAGGCGGTCATTATGTTGACCCTTTTACCTTATCTTCAAATTTTTATGGTAATCTAGAAAAATTAGACCAGTATTTTAAGATTTTTGATTCTGTTACAATTCTTGACACTTCAGGTATTGAACATATTGGATTAGCTGTGATAAAAAAGGGGAAATGCTTTTCTTCTGTTGCAATAAATGAACTTCCAGAATGGTTTACCTTAAACTTACCAAAAATTACTGCAACTATTTATCAAATTGCAGAAAAGTGAATGTTGAATTTTAAAATGAATAATTGCCAGATCACTGAAAAGAATTAGCAAATAACTCCCCGTATTTTTTTCTAAATAATTATGAAACTCCTTTTTCTCATCAAAGTTCTTAGGCAATTTCACAATACCTGATAAGCTTTTAACCTTTGGACTAATTTTTTCAGTTTTGATATTCCGATCTACTTGTTCTGACTTCAATGAAGGTTTAGATTTCATAATCTAAGTGCTTTTAAAAACAACTTATAGTGTAACAGATAATTTAAGATGTCCCCCAAGTCCAACCTCTATAATTTTTTGCAGAGTTGAGATTCGAACATCTTTGATGTCATTTTCAACTTTTGAGATATAAGCTTTATTTGTTCCACATTTCGCCGCGAGTTGCTCTTGAGTTAGCCCTTTTTCCAGCCTAGCTTCTTGTATTAAAGTTCCTAATTTAAAGCTTTCATAGCCTTTATCGAACTTGTTTCTTTTTGTAGATCCTTTCTTACCATATTCCTCTTCTATTAAAAGAGTAAGCGACTTTGTATTATTTTTTATTTTCTTTGGTTCAGACACAATGCAAATATACAAAAGTAGTCCAATAAGGCAACTTTTTTTGAAATAAATCCACAGCCCGAAGGAGCCATGAAAAGAAGTCAATTTATCCAGTCGGTTGCCCTTGGAGCGCTTAGTGTGGGCCTGGGCGACGTGTTTGGGCAGTATTGGATACAACCAGTTGGAGATTTATGGTTACAATGGTACTTTCTTTGGTAAAACACCCAAGGAGTTCAAAACCATCCTGGCCAATACAGGCATGAAAGTGATCAGCTCGCACCATGTGTCGGGCTATGGAATGAAAATAAAGGGCAGTTTACAGGACAACTGGAAACAAACCGTAGAAGACCTGGCCGCCATAGATTCCAAATATATGGGCTGTTCCTACTTGTTCCCCAACGAAAGAACCAAAGAAATCTATACCGCATTACCCGACCTTTTAAATAGTTGCGGAGAAGTATCCAAAACCGCGGGCATTCAGTTCATTTACCATAACCACGATTTTGAATTTGAACAATTCGGAGACACGCTGGCCTACGACCATTTGCAGAATAAAACAGATGCCAATCTGGTAAAGATGGAGTTAGACCTGTACTGGATTTATAAAGCCGGCAAAGATCCATTGGCTTATTTTAACAAGTACCCGGGCCGTTTCCCGCTATGGCATGTAAAAGATATGTCTACCGCTGGGGAAATAACCGAAGTGGGCAATGGCACTATTGATTTTGCTAAAATATTTGCTGCCCGCAAGAAAGCAGGACTAAAGCATTGGTTTGTGGAGCAGGATATTAGCAAGGGCGATATTTTAGAAAGCCTGCAATCCAGTCACAAATTTTTAAGTGCACAGAAATTCTCCGGATAGCACCTAATATATTTGAGTTTGCAGGCGAATTTCTTGCAAACTCAAACCTTCCCAGTACTACCGAATCCGCCGGCTCCACGATCTGAGCTAGTTAATTCTGTTGCAGGAACCCATTGAATTTGCTCTACTTTCTGTAAGACCATTTGAGCAATGCGGTCTCCGGGATGAATAGTCTGAGGCTCCAAAGAAAGATTAATCAAAATTACTTTGACTTCTCCCCGGTAATCCGCATCAATAGTGCCGGGGGTATTGAGGCAGGTAATGCCCTGTTTAATCGCGAGGCCACTTCGGGGGCGGATCTGAATTTCATAGCCCAAGGGAATCTCCACAAACAGACCAGTAGGCACCAGCACCCGCTCGGAAGGTTGCAAAACGAGCGGTTCGGAAATAAAAGCGCGAATGTCCATTCCCGAAGAACCCAATGTCGCGTATTCGGGTAGCGCGTTGTTAGATTGGTTAATAATTTTTATCTGGATAGATGTAAGACGATTGTGCACAGTTATTTTTTGAGCAATCTACAAAATTTCAATTGGCCTTTTAAGAATTAAATCCGCTTCATCCAAAATGAACCCGGATTGGCTGTTGTATTTAAATTCAATAGCACTGCAGCCGTTTGCTCATAATAATCCTTGGTTAAATAATTAAGCGAGCAGGTTATTTGAAAGTCTTTATTGTTGCTGAGGAATGCTTCCAGTAAATACTGTTCATTCCAGAATTTTAATTCATCCTGCAACCAGACTTTAGGATAATTTCTGGGCGTGAAAATATCGTGTACATGAATCCATACACCGGGCTTAATTCTGGGCAGCACTTGCAAATATTCGAATAGCACATCGTTATCGGGCCTGATGATATGCGAGGAATCAATGAATAAAATATCATTGGGCTCCAGTACCTCAAAAAAAGCCGGATCCAGTTCTTCCACTTTTTTTCGAATTAACTCAATGCCCTCTATCTGTTCTAGCCAGTTACATTCATAGGGCTCAATACAGGTCATGCTTACAAGGTGTCCTTCAGAGGTATTTTTTTGTATCGCCTGTAAGGCCAATTTAGTAGAATGCCCTGAGCCTATTTCTATGATTCTTTTGGGTTTCAGGTTCCTGATTAACAAATAGTACAAGTCGGCATCTCCCCTGCCAAATGCAGGATTATTCAAGTAGAATTTTGCAGTAGCTACATTGCTATTATTCTCAAGCCCCCCTTCGGATACAAGTCCATCAAGGTTTTCCGCCAGCGACAACAACTCCTCTTTGTGTTGCAGCAACTGTAAAAATGCCAACTGTCCTTCCACATTAAAGTCCAGATGCAGTGCTCTCTTTGCAGCAGGATCAAAAGACCTGGAAAAAATAAATTGTGGCTCGTAATAATGATTCAAAATTGGAAAAACACCCGTATGCTCAAACAATTTTTTGTGTCTCGGAAAATGGGGCAATCCAAACTTTCGCACCAACCCCACACACTTCAAACCCAAATAGCTAATGGGAATCAGTAGGAGGTCAGCTAAAAAAAAGGCGATTTGTCTCATAACAATCTGCAATATAGGAGCATATCCTTTATTTTTGCCTTGGATGTATAAAAAGATCGTACATAAGATATCGGACAATACGCAAAGGAATTCTGTTTCACATCAATTTAGAAATAAGCGCTTCCAGTTTTTTTTAACCTTGTTAAAAGAGATCCCTAAGCCCCTGACCATTCTGGATATTGGGGGTACGGTTGATTTCTGGAAGGCCATGAATTTCAATGAGCCGGATGTTCGCATCATTTTGCTCAACCTGGAGGAAACCCCCAATGTGTCAGCACCCTTTGTATCTGTAAAGGGAGATGCTACGAATCTGAAAGAATTTGCAGACCAAAGTGTCGACATTGTATTTTCCAATTCGGTTATAGAACACTTATACACCTGGGAAAACCAACAAAAAATGGCGAAAGAAGTGCAGCGGGTTGGCAAATACCATTTTATACAAACCCCCAATTACTGGTTCCCGATAGAACCCCATTGGGTATTCCCGTTTTTTCAGTTTTTTCCTAAAAGAATACAATATTGGCTAACCCAGCATTTCCAGTTGGGTCATATCCCCCGTAAGCCCAATTTTGAAGATGCCAGGCGTCAGGTAGATGAAATTAAGCTGCTCTCGAAAAGAGAATATGCCCAATTATTCCCTGAATCTATTCTCTACATGGAAAAAATTTGCCGGATTTAATAAATCCTTTGTAGCCTATTCAAAGCGAATGGGGTAAATTAGTGCAGTTTAAATATGAAGAAAAATGCCAACC
>NZ_KI866530.1:1631537-1638827 GCF_000511175.1 Sediminibacterium salmoneum NBRC 103935
GGCATCACCATTTCTTCCTTGTTGTTTTTCCTAACCATTACCCCACCCTATACCAGAAACTTTATCGGGAATTTTATCGGACTCACTTTTGGGGTTGTTACTCTCAGCAAATATTTGCTCAGAAAAAGTGTACATGCGGCTTTACACCAGGGCAATATGTACGATAATATTTTACTGGTAGGCTCCACTCCTGCAGCGGTAAACTATTATGAAACCATCAACAAGTATTATTACTACGGTTACAAATGCGTAGGGGTAATAGACCACCAACCCACCAAAGTAAACGGCAGTAAATACTTGGGGAAAATAGAACAATTAAAAGAAGTGCTGCAGCAACAGCCCGTAGATGAAGTAGTGATCGGTTTACCCAATACCGAGTACGCCAACATACAGCAGTGCATAGAAATCTGTGATTACCATAAAACCAAGGTTCGCATATTACCCGACCTGCATCAGTATGCATCTGCGGCCATTACCGTAGACAATGTGGGGCTGGTACCTACCATTAGCGTATTGGAATTGCCCCTGGACAAATGGCAGAACAGAATCATCAAACGCGGTTTTGATATTGTTTTTTCCTTGCTGGTTTTTATGACGGTGGGGATTATTCTTTTCCCGATTATTGCTATCCTTATTAAACTCACTTCCAAAGGATCTGTGTTTTTTAAACAGGAACGTTGGGGACTGAACAACGAAAAAATCACCTGCTACAAGTTCCGCACCATGGTGATGGAAAGCCGCGATACCGATGAAAACGGAAAATACAATCAGGCACAAAAAAACGATCCACGTGTTACTTGGATTGGCAAAATATTAAGACAAACCAATTTAGACGAACTCCCCCAATTTTTAAATGTCCTTTTGGGCAATATGTCGGTGGTAGGCCCTCGTCCTCACCCCACTCCGCTGAATATAGAAAGTATGCACACGGTAGAGAATTATATGCTCCGCCATATTGTGTTACCCGGAATCAGTGGCTGGGCTCAGGTGAACGGATGCAGAGGAGAAACCAGAACCCCGGCAGATATGCAAAGAAGGGTGAACCTGGATTTGTATTATATCCATCGCTGGACCTTCTGGCTAGATTGTCAGATTATCCTGCAAACAGTTATTAATATCTTAAGAGGAGATCAAAATGCCTATTAAAAAATGGTTGCTGGTTATGGTTATAGTAACCGGCTCTTTCAGCACGCAAGCACAGATGGTTTGGGAAAACCCGAATCATGAAGTATATAATTATTTAAACCGATTGGCTGCAAAAGGGATTATTGACTTTAGCGATATCATCAGACCGGTGAGCAGGGAAGTCATTGCCAAGCATCTATTAGAATTAGAAAAAAAAGCCAACGAATTAAGCGATATAGAAAAACAAGAAATGCTTTTTTATCTGCAGGAGTTCAGACCCATTGACCCCATCGAGAATGATAAATTTCACCTGGTTAAAAAAGACCCCAACCAAAGAATCAGAGGTTTATTCATCAACCACAAAGATTTTCAACTGAATTTTGATCCCATGGGTAGCTTATCCCATGTAAGCGGAACCGGAAAGAGCTTTACCCAAATGAGCAATGGATTTAATTTCTGGGGTAAAATAAAGAACTGGGGCTTTCAGGTGTACTACAGAGACTATACAGAAACGGGAACCGGTGTTCGCAATTTCAGAACAGAGAGTCCACTAACCGATATTGTTGAATTAACAGGAACAGCCAGACCCAATCGCCAGAATTTTGCGGAAATCAGGGCAAGTGTCAATTACCAGTTTAAAAAGGGATCCATCAGCATTGGTAAAGATATTTTGACTTTTGGTTATGGAGAAAACGGAAGAATTATCCTTTCCGATAAAGCACCCACCTACCCTTATTTACGTTTAGATTACCAACCTTTTGAATGGCTGCATTTTAATTATGTACATGCCTGGTTAAATTCCAATATCATTGATTCCAATGCTACCTACAGAACAGGAACCACAGGAGTGGGTGATTACAGAGACCAATACATACCCAAATATATGGCCAGTCACTCATTGACGTTTAAACCCATCAAGGGATTGGACATTGCCATTGGGGAATCCATTGTGTACAGCGATAAAACCGATGTAGGCTTTTTCATCCCAATCAACTTATTTAAGTTTTACGACAACAACCGCAGCAACTACAATATCAGAGCGGGTTCTAACGGACAATATTTTTTGCAGGTAAGCTCCAGAAATCATTTGAGAAATACCCATTTGTATGGCTCGCTGTTTATAGACGAAATAAAAGTCGGCAGTATGTTCAATAGGGCCAAATCAAGAAACCAGATTGGCTATACGTTAGGGGGTTCTGTTACTGATTTATTTCTACCCTATTTAACACTGGGGGCTGAATACACCCGCGTGAATCCCTTTGTTTATAACAATCTAATTCCTGCACAAACCTATACCCAATACAATGCCAGTTTAGGCGATTGGATGGGATCTAATTTTGACAGGGCAATGCTATTTGCCAAGTTTACCCCCATCCCAAGATTAAAGACTTATCTGCGCATCCAACATATTCGCAAAGGTGGGCCAGGAACCGTAGACCAGCAATACAACGCCGTACCACAACCTCCATTCTTATTCGACTACCAGAAAAAGCGTACAGATATTTTTTTACAAGTGTCGTATGAATTCGTGAACAACCTGCATTTCTTCGGGAACTTGCAGCATATCAGCACCACATTGGCCAATGGCAGCAAGGCTAAAGACAATACCCTACAGCTTGGGTTCAGCTATGGACTATAATAAGATGAAATAATAACTGGGTGGATTACTGCACAATCTGAGTATAAATACCTTAGTATTTTACATTGATTAACATTTTTTTGAAAAATAATTTTTCAATCGGATATTTAATTGATAGTAATTTTACTACCTTTAAAATATTCCTTATTGTAATAAGGATATGAAATCAAACGAGCTACATCGAAAGATCAGGAAAAATAATTGATTATTACATAAGGTAGAAGGAAGTCATTATATATATGAGAAAGAGGGGCAAAAGTACCCTGTTCCTTATCATGGTGCTAAAGAAGTTGGTGTTGGATTATGTAAAAAAATTATTAAAGAAATGAAATTGAAGTAAAATGAAGACCGTCAAAATTATAATAGAAAAAACAAAAGACCAGTATACAGCATATGCTGAAAAAGTAGAGGGGATTTATGGTGGTGGTGATACCGTTGAAAAAGCAAAAGCCTCAATTGAAAAATCAATTCAATTAATCAAAAAACACAATAAAGAAAAAGCCCCGAAAATTTTATTTACAGAATATCGGTTGGTGTACAAATTTGATACACAAAGCTTGTTGAATTATTATAAAGGCATATTTACAAATGCATCGCTGGAAAGAATTACTGGAATCCGACAAAAACAAATACAACATTATGCATCTGGATTAAAAAAACCTAGGCCAGCTCAAAAAAAGAAAATTCAAAATTCATTACATGAGTTAGCAAATGAATTAATGGCTGTTGAACTTTAATCTTTAAAACTTTACGTTTGGTTCAGCTATGGTTTGCGATAAAATAAACTTTCAAAGTATTTGTTAGAGAGCCAGGCAACCCATATGGTAATGGATATGGTTGCTGTGTTAATGAGTAATATTTGTTGGAAGTCACTTAAAACAAAGCCAAACGCGATTGCTTTCTGAAGTATAAACAATACCCCTGTTAATACAATCATATGATAGAGATAAATGCCGTAGGAAATCTTTCCCAAGGCATTCACCCATTTGTTTTGAATGGCCCAGATGGGTTGGTGCGAAATAGTATAGATCAATAAACCACTGATCAGCATAGTAGTAAAGTGATAAGCTAAGGGAGGCAGCAATTCTAAAAGATTGGTAAAAAAGCTAATTACAAACAAGAGTAGTAAGATGATCTGAATAGTAAGTTTTGTAAGCCAATTCAGTTTCTCCTGAATAGCTAGCATTCCAATCAGACCACCAAAAGCGAAATAAAAGAAGAAATTATCAAATTGATAAAAGGAAGGATAAAAATAAAAGACCGCAAAAAGCAAACAAATAGTCCCCATTAAAAAGCGATTCAATTGCTTTTTAAATAGCAGCATCAATGGGGGACATAATAAATAAAATTGCTCTTCTACACCAATGCTCCACAACACACTTAGAATTCCTCCGATATCCGGATAAATGGTTTTAAATACATTGGAAAGAAAGAAAATATTATAAAACAAGGCTTCAATCAATCCATAATCAACAGCAAAAGGAATACCCAAATAGGGCAATAAAAAATGGTATAAAAACAGTCCAACACCTAACACCAAAAGATAGGGAGGCAATATTCTCGCTGCTCTTCGCTTGTAAAAACGCAGAAAATTAATTGTGTTGGTTTCTAATAACTCTACATAGATTAACCGAATAATCAGAAAACCTGAAAGCGTAAAAAAATAAAAAACACTTAGCTCGCCTTTATGAAAAATGGGGGCATCTGCATAATGAGCAAATCCCAATGTTTGGGAAATAGTAGGCACATGAAACAGTACCACAATCAAAGCTAGAAAAAATCGTAGGGCATGTAAATTGGGCAACATACCCAATTAATCTGCTTTCACTAATTCCGGCATTTGCGCATGCACCTGGGCATTGATCCATTGGTAGGTTTTGGTCATTCCATTCACCAAAGGAGCAGAAGGAGCCCAACCCAGTTTTTGCTTAATGAGTTTGTTATCAGAATTGCGCCCTCTTACGCCTGTATGGGCTACATCTATGTTCTTGATGTATAAATTTTTGTTGGCAATTTTCATTACCATTTCCGCCAGCTGATTCAGGGTAATCATTTCTTCGGATCCAATGTTTACCGGACCAACAAAATCAGATTCCATTAATCTTTCAATGCCTTCCAAGCATTCATCAATGTATAAGTAAGAACGGGTTTGCTGTCCATCGCCCCAGACTTCAATGCCATCTCCATCCTGTGCTTCCGCTACCTTACGGCAGATGGCTGCAGGAGATTTTTCCTTGCCTCCGGTGTAAGTGCCTTCTGGTCCAAAAATATTGTGGAAACGGGCGATGCGCACGTCCATATTGTAGTTGCGGTTAAATGCCTGGAACAAACGTTCGCTGAATAGTTTTTCCCAACCGTATTCGCTGTCTGGCATAGCCGGATAAGCAGAATCTTCAGAACACTTAGGATTCTGAGGATCTTCCTGGTTATAGGCAGGGTAAATACAGGCAGAAGAAGAATAAAATAATTTTTTAACCCCTACTTTCAGTGCCTGCTGTATAATATTCAAATTTACCAATGCAGAATTGTGCATTACATTGGCATCGTTATCTCCTGTAAACAAATAGCCTGCTCCGCCCATATCTGCGGCCAGCTGATACACTTCATCAAAAGGAATGTCCAGCACTTTGCGTACCAAAGCCTGATCGGTTAAGTCGCCCACCACAAATTCATCCGCCATGGAAGGACTGTACTCATGCAATTTTAAATCTACCCCACGAACCCAATGTCCTTGTCGTTTTAGCTTTTTCACCAAATGCCCACCTATGAATCCTCCCGCACCACAAACAAGCACTTTCTTCATATTATCTTTTTTTCAGAATGTAAAAATCAACAAATTCTTTAATATTCAGCCAAATGAATAGGGGGACAATTTGGGCGTACCTTTTATACAGTCGTTTAGGTTCCATTAAAAGCCTAAAAAACCATTCCATACCCGCGTTTTGCACCCATTTTGGTGCCTGTTTTACCCGGTTGGTATGAAAATCAAAAGCAGCCCCCACTGTTATGATTGCATTGACTTTTACAAATTTAGTCAATCTTTCGGCAAATTTCTCCTGTTTGGGCGTACTTATTCCTATCCAGACCATATGAGCGCCAGATTCATTGATTTGCTGCCCCAAAATGGCCATTTCCGGGTCTGTCATTTCTCTGAAAGGGGGAGAAAACACGCCGACCACCCGCTTATTGCTGAATTTTTGCGCAACAGCGGCTTTTAATTCTTCACCCACGCCCTCCTTTCCGCCACAAAAAAAGTGGTTGAGTGACAAATCAGCAGAAGCTAACATCATTGCCTTAAAAAAATCGGGGCCATAACAACGTTCCATGGATTTGGCTCCCTTCAACTTCCCTACCCAAACCGTAGGCATGCCGTCTGGCAGGTTGAGCCAGAAATGCTGGAGGGTCTTTTTAAAAACCGGGTCTTTGTGCGCTTCTATGATTCCATGGGCGCCCGTTGCACTAATACAAGCATTTTTGCCGCTATTGGTAAGACATTGTTGAATAACCCATTCAACAGCTTGCTGCATACCCTGGCTAAAAACAGGTATGCCTAAAACAGGGATGGAATTTTTATCTGCACTCATTCAACAGCTAATTCAAAAGTTCTGAATGAAGCATACTGTTTGTTTTTGATTACAAAGGGAGTAGCAAAAGATAAATGATACTGATTGGGGTACAACATAAAATGCGGTTTTTGCAAAAGCTGACAAATATGGGCTTGCGCACTATCCGGACAGTACACAAAATCATGCGATTGTATCAGGTTGATTAAAGCCTCAAAACTGCTGTACTGAACGGTTTGCTGCATCTGATCATCCTTTGTTGGAAAATGGTGGGGGGATGCAGACCCAAATAAACCAACCGTAGTTTGTGCGTCCGAATGTTTTTGCTGGATGGCTGCGATGCACTTATCCGGCAAATTCTTTTTGGCTTGTCTGGAACTGGGAAGAATTAAAATCTTTTGGACAGTTGGCATTTGCATTGAAGGTAGTTCTACCTTAAAAAAGGTTGCATAATCGCCATACACCGTTTTGCCTTGTGAAATTGCTTCTAATTTTTTATGCACCAATGGCTTTAACCAACTCAGTCTTGCAGCCTGTTCCAGATAAATTGTTTCATTGGGTTGGTCCTCTATTCTGGCTTTTAGTTTTTGTACCTGTTGTATGGTTTCCATTCCCAGCAACTGTTTGTTGGTAAAGAAACGTAGTAAAGAGCCTTTGATTCCCATATCTACAAACTCAATGGGGAGAGATGAGATTGCCCCCAACTTTATAAAGGCCTTATACAAGGGAGCGAGATGCGAAGAAGCGATTATTTTAAAGGCTTGATTTTGCGAAAGGGCGGCATTTGCATGAGCAATCAAAATGGTAAAATCTCCATAAGCCCTAGCTGCCACTATTGTTGGTGATGCCTCTTCCATTCAACTGTTTTTTTCTATTTCCCGAATCAGGTACCAATAACTGAACCAGAAGCTGGTGCCCAGGAGGGCCAGAGTCGTGGGAGGCAAGGCACGACAGGGGGATAGG
>NZ_KI866530.1:1638852-1664552 GCF_000511175.1 Sediminibacterium salmoneum NBRC 103935
CCTATCCCCCTGTGTGCCTTGCCTCCCACGACTCAGGAGGGCCAGCACACCAGCGTAAATGATCCCCATAGCTCCAAAAATAGGAATAAAAAAATAAGACAGGATTAATCCCAATACGCCCTGCAATACCGAAACAATACTGGGCAGTTTATTCCATTTCAAGGCAGTTAAAAAAACAATTGGAATATGTTCCAATACCAATAAAAGTAACAAAATGCCATAGCCAATAAAAACAGGTAAAATAGTTGATTGATTCAGTTGCGACCATTGTATGAAAATCCATTTCCCGATTGTAAAGAAAACAATGGCTGCGGCCACACATAGCAGCATCATTCTGATGGTTACTTTTTTCAATTGAGATTGTATGGTTGCCCAGTCTTGTTGTACTTCCAGCTGGGCAATGGAAGGAAATAAGATCATGGTGAAATTGCTCAATGCCATTTTAGCCACATCATAGAACCTGGTTACTAAAATATAATGGGCAAGCACCGAAGCGCTCATCAAAGTTCCGAGCAGAACCGCTTGGGCATTAAATACCAGCACCTGTGCCACTGCTGCAATAAAATACCAAGTGGAATACTGCACATGGTTAAGCAAAACAGGAATCTGCCAATACGATGTTGAAATGATAAAAGGTCTTTCTCTGTTTGCGTAATACGATAACAGGAGTACATAAATGATATTTGAAAGGATATAAGCAATAAAGACCCCCAGTAATCCCCAAAAATAGGCAAACGAGAAGATCAATATTGCTTCAATGATTAGCTTTACCATTCTGATTTTTCTGGCCAGGTAAATTTTATTGACCGACTGAATTACTATATCGAACATGGATGAAAGCAAGGTCAGTAATAAGATAAGAGAGAGTAATGCGGCATACCTTACCTGCCCTTCAGGCGATTTTACCCATCCCATTGAAAACAACAACATATATATACTGAATGCAATTGGGGTAATGGCAATAAAATAAAAGAAAGTAACTGAAATTAAAGAAGAAGCTTTTTCAGGCTCGTGAATTAAGCGGCGCAACAAGCCCGTATTCAATCCCAGGTCTGCCACTATGGAAAGTGGAATAATATTGAGGATTAGCAAACCGTAAAGTCCAAATTGGGCTTCGCCTAAATGCTGAATCAAGAAGGGAGAAAGCAATAAAATGGTGAGCCCACTGATTGCCTGAGACAAAAAAGTAGTGTATAAATTCTGCCAGTATTGCCGGTATTTATGCAGTAAGCTTTTCACGCAAGCGATTCTCCTGTTTAATGAGTAAAATACCAACAAATATCCAGAATGGAGTTGCCATTACCGGACCTTCGAAAGAAACGTCAAAACTGGCATTCAAAAAAAGAGAAAACAATATGGCCGAATACAAGAGTGTTTCTTCATTAAAATGTTTTGAAAAAAGGGGTCTTAGAATTAAGACTAAAAAATAAATCCAGGCAAAAAAGAATGGTACTCCATAGCGGGCCAATAAAGTCATACTGTAATTGTGTGGCGACCTAAGTGTATCTCCCGTTTGGGTAACCCCATCACTTACCGACAAATTGATTCCCAGGCCTTTTCCCTGAAGAAAATAAGGGCCTGCAAAGGTATAATCCACAATTGTTCCCCACCAGGTTAATCGCCATACAATATTGTCATTCAGTGTTTTTCCGACTTTCCTGGAATCCCGGTTAAAAATACTGGTTACATTCTCTGCTAACTGCTCTATGCCAATCTTTCTCCCCTGCGTATTGTCCTTAAACTTGGTAGCCGTGTACAATGGCAAGGCAATGAGCAAAACAAGGGGTGCAAATTTTAAATAGCCTAAGTAGAATTTCCCTCTTGGTGTTTTTCGTATTTTATAAAAGTAAATAGCCAAGGGAACAATAAAGGAAAGCATCCCTCCCCTGCTATAGGTAGAAGAAATTAATGCCAGGTACCCTATCAATAAATAATTTAATTGGAGCAATTTGGGATTTGCCTGAATTCGTTGATTTACCATCAACATCAAACAAATGAAAAGATGCACTGCCAGATCACCGTTTTTGTATTCAAAAAAAGGATGATTTCCAATTAATATCCAATAGTTCAATTGAGGATACAGGGTACGTAAAAAAAAGCCAATGGCAACTATAATGGGGAAGTAGGCATATACATTGGCAATTTTTTGCTCCAACACTTGTATTTCATCCATGTATAAAAAAACAATGAACACAAAAAAAGCATAGTTCATTACGAAACTATCCCTGATGGTATCCTGCAGCCCGTAAGGTCCAATGCCTACCAGCGTGTATATCGCTGTAATCAATAAAAAAAGGCTAACCAGTATGGTTTCTTTTCTCCAGATAAATGCATAGGATCGAATATTTTTTAAGAGCACCAGCAGACCCAACAACCAGGTAAATTCTACCAGATACGTATAGGCAATTCCCTTATTGAAAAAGCAATACAGGGCATATACGATTGCCACCCAACTTAAATATAGATTCTTTAGGTTATTCATCTGCAATAACTAATAATGGCATTCCGAATATTCAACAATAGCATTTTCAATTTTTCTTTTGCCGGTTCATGCGGGCGTTCGCCGATGGTGCTTTCGCCGGGGTAAACACTGATTAACTCCGGGAGTATTGCTCCAATCCGAAGGTAATTCGGTGTAATATATCTTTTAAACTCATCCACCGGATGCGCAATCTTGTTGGAACTGGCCAATAAATGACGGGCAGCTTTCTTGTTCAGTGCGTACCCATACCCACCTGAAATGGATTTGATAAAAGGGGTGCCAAAAGCATAACCCTGTTCTAGTGGCTGGCGGGTACTTCGCAATAAGCTGGTATTGCCCAGCCAGGAACCAAAAAAGAATAGATCGTATTGACTGGTAAGCATTGTAAAATGCTTTCGTAGCAGCTCAGGATTTTTGAGTTCACTATCGCTTTCCAATATTAGAAAAGCTTCCGCTTCGCTGGCATTTGATGCTACAATATTTCTCCAGATTTTTCTATTAGATAACAAGATCCCTATCTCCCCTTCCTTAAGGGCGTATCCGGTTCTCTCTTTTGATTTTTGTTGCAAGGCTCTTAAAAAAGGAATATGGATTTGAGAAGGATAGATAGCGGGCACCACCTGAATTCCAGGTAGCTCTTTACAGGTTTTATTTACCCATGCCAACCGATTGGTTTCATGGGGTGATGCAATTAAAAACCCTCTCAGCAAACTTTGGTTGTTGTGTTGATTTATATTGCTATGATGCTTTACGCTTTCCAAATGATTGCAATTTTGGGTAACAAAGGCCCCTGCTCTTTGCCGGATAAAGTTCGGATGATTAACTGAGATATGTCCAAGCATTTCATGGTAGCCGCAAAAAAAGCCCCTCTTGTTTTTTTATAGAAGAGCTGACGGCTTTGCTCGCTCCAGGTAAATTTTTGAAGTCCCTGAAAATTATTGCTCACCACTTGTCCTTCCAGGTGAATAATTTTTACTTCAGGCAACAAGGCCATTCGGTATCCATTTTTTTGAAGTCGATACGCCAATTCTGTTTCTTCGAAATACAGAAAGAAAGCTTCATCAAAAAAGCCCAATTGATCAATTACCTTTTTGCGAATGAATAGGGCGGCGCCAGAAAGATAATCCACCAATTTTATTTCCTTGCTATAATTGGCTCCACCTAAGGCCATGTGCTTTTTAAAATAGGATAGAAATAAAAACTTGGGGCCGCATTCTGCGATGGCGCTTAGGTAGGTAGGGAAATTACCAAAGGCCTGAATGGAGTTGCCCGATACATCAATTAGATCGGCACCGCAGGCAGCTATCTGCCGTTCCTCCTGCTGCTCCATGAATGTATAGAACTGCATGGCTGCATTGCTGCAAAGCAAGGTATCGGGATTCAGTAAAAAAAGGTATTTGCCTTTGGCTACTTTGTAGGCTGCATTATTGCCGGCGCCAAATCCTTTGTTCTGTTTTAAAAGAACCAGTTGTATTGGGGCATTTTCGAAAGCATTGGGAAATTGTTCAATACTGCGATCGGAGGAAGCATTGTCTACCACAATGATTTCATATTGCACACCCTGTGTATGTTCAAGAATAGAACGTACACAATTGTGCAAGAGTGCTACTGCATTATAATGAACAATAATAAAAGATATATCCATCCCCATTCATTTTATTGGGTGGATTTGTAGGTAAAGAAGCTGAATAAGCCCAATCCCATGAAAGTTACTGCCCAGCTTAATAACAATAATTTTTTCCAACCCACCCGATTGTCTTCCAAGGGATACTTGGGCATATCCAATAAATTGATCACCGGGGTTTGAGAAGATAGCGACATTCTGCTGGCTTCCAGGTTTTTGGTAATCTCTGTATAGATGGCGTAGTTAAGTGTTTTTTCTCTTTGGCTTAATTCAGAAGGAACTGCTGCCGATTTAAAGGCCATATTTGCGTCCAGGATTTGCTGGGTTGCTGTTTGATACGACTTGGCATTCAGGATTTGTAAAATGGAATCTGCCCTTCTTTCTAAACGGGAAATATTCTGATTGGCTACCGAGGTTTTAATTTGAACGTAGTAAAGAATGGTTTCGCTTACCACTCTTTCTACAAATAATTTGGGAAAGGTTTCCGTGCGCCCGGAGCTTGTTACCTGAATTATGGTTCCCTTTTTATTTAAGCGATCTACGAATAAATTTTTAGTGGAAACCAACTTATACACTTCTCTAAGTAAACTGTCTTTCAGACGATCGCCTTCTTTATAATTGTAAAAGTTGATGGATTCAATGCCTTCAACACCACTCCATTTTTTCTCTTTGAGTTTCTCGCCTGCAATGTACCAGTCAATTAATCGGGCAGAATCCTTGTTGTTTGCTGGATCTGCTTTGGAAAGCAATACTTTTTCTACAATATTTCGGGAACTGATGATGTCTAAAATATTATCGCCTGCGAATATGCTGTTATTACTGGAAAGGCTGGAAACATCAATGCCAAACTGAGAAGCCAGGCCAGCCAAACCTCCACCCGCAGATTTTTCTTCTAGAATAAAACTGGCCTGCGCTTTATACGATGTTTTCTGAAAAAAATAATAGCCCAATGCCAGGGCAGAAAGCAAGACTCCCGCCAATAAGGCTTTGGGTAAGAGTTGCAATACGGCTCTGATGAATGCACTTAACTCAGCAAGCACATCTTTCATTTGAACAACAGAATTTTTGGATGCTTCCATGAATTATTTGCTGGTATTGATGAGTACGACCAAAATACTGATTAAAGAGGTAAGGCCAGAGAAAATACCTACTACTTCCCCGGTAGATAATTTGGCTTTGGGTCCTTTGTCCGGTACATAAATTTCAGTGCCCGGTCTGATGGCAGGATAAGAACGGAAGAACAAGAAACGCTTGGTGGTTCTTACCTGTCCGTTGGGATATACTACATAGGCAAAACGTCTGGCTGCTCTTATGCTAAAGCGACCGGATTCCTGAATGGCATCTCTGAATCTTATACCATCGTAGTACACAATTTGCTTGGGGACATTCACCGCTCCAAAAGTCTGGATGGTTTGTAGTTTCTTGGGGACTTTCAAAATATCGCCTTCCAATAAGATTAAGTCGTTGCCTCCGCCCGGATTGCGTAACACTTCGTCCAATTGAATGCCTACCAGTTTTTGTTCCCGATCTAACTGCTGAATGGCAGAAGTGTCGGTGGAATTGGCATTGGCCTGCTTACCGCTTTGGGTATTGATTAAATTGGATTTCGTGCTTACTATGGAAGCATCAGAAGAAGAAATATCCTGGTAGGTCTTTCTGAACAATACGGCGCCGCCTGCATAACCCGTCTGTTTTAATCCCCCCGCACGCTTAATGAGATCGGATAATTTTTCGGCATTGCCAGCTAATGTATAAGTACCAGGGAATACCACTTCCCCTTCTACAGATACTGAAATCTGCTCTTTGTACACCGGTGATTTACGAACCGAAACAATATCAAAGGGTTTCAAAGTAAATTGAAGGTCTTCCGGTGTTGGGTTCACCAGATTAATTTCTTTAATGATAGAATAAAGCGTGCTGTCTTTGGACTGAACTCCTGCCGCTCTTACTCTTCTGGATACTTCAATGTTTTGCAAAACCGCCCCGTCTTTGTAGCCTTTTGCCAATAGCACCAGATCCTGCACCGACATATTCTCCGCATAGTCGTATTGCCCCGGTACATTGATTTCTCCATTGATGTTGACAAAGAATTGCTCTCTCAATTCCTGAATGCGATACAGGTGTACAGAATCTTCCCGCTGTAAGGCGATGGGGGTTTTGCCAGACAAAACCTCATTCAGATTGAAAGCAATTACTTCAGGCGTAAAGTCGAGCTTGAGTCTTTTGATGATGCCTCTGTCTATAAACACGTCTTCGCGCGGACGGGCAATCTCTAATAGATTTTTTAAAGTAGGAATCTGGGCAATGCTATAATCTCCGCCATAGTAAACAGCTCCTCTGATGCGTACCCGATTGGCATACATATTGGCCAGAGAGTCTACCGTTAAAGTATCCCCTGAATTTAAATTGAATTTACCGAGTTCTGCAAACGGTACGCTCACCAATTCCTTATTTCGAGTACCCATGCGATATACACGAATCCATTCTTTAAATGCGTGGTCGGCAAAGCCTCCTGCATACCGAATGATATCAGCAGCCGTTTCCTGTTCTTTCACATCAAAATACGCCTGCTTTTTGGTTGCACCTTTTAGCAATACCCGTTTGGTATAAGGGCTGATGCGAATCACGTCGCCATCGGCTAACAATAAATTTTTGGTGAGATCCGATTTTAAGAGAAAATCATACAAATCAAAATGGGCAATGGTTTTACCATTACGCACCAATTGAATATCTCTGAAAGAACCTATTTTATTGGGACCTCCCGAAGCATATAAGGCGTTCATGATGGTGGAGAAAGAAGAGAGTTCAAAATTACCGGGGCGATACACTTCTCCAATGAGGGTTACGCGAATGCTACGCAATTTGGTTAGGGCAATCTGCACATTTACCGCCCCTGAATTGATGCCTGGATAAATTTTCGCCAACGCGGTTTTGAGTTTGGTTTTGGCTTCCTCAATAGAAAGGCCTGCCACTTTCACCGGTCCTAAATTCGGGTAACGGATGTATCCATCGGCAGATACCGTTAGCTTCTTGGTAATATCGGAGATTCCAAACACATCAATGCCCAACTGGTCGTTGGCGCCTAGTACATAATGTTGGGGCGTAGCAATATTGATATTGGGTTCAAAACTGAGTTCGTCGTTTTCGAAGATCTCGTAACCAAATGGATGGTATTTCTGTGTGGTGTCTCTATAATAGCTAGCCACCGATCGGGTTTTAATGCGATTGCGGGGAGAATAACTGTCTTCCGATGAAGATTTTGTCATGCCCCCTGCAGCTCCCATTTCTTTCATCGTAGAAAAATCCAAAGTTGACAGCCTTTTCTTTAGCTGGTTAATTTGCTCCATGCTCAGCCCCTTTTCACGGGCTTTCATTTCCAATTCTAAATCAGAAAGGCCAATTAACTGGTATTGACTCATTAACCCAATGATCTGCTGATCGGTTAAAGACTCAATGGACATATTCGGAATCTGGGCTTGAACTTTCGAAAAAGCTCCAAACAAGCCTACGGCACAAATGAAGAGTACAACTAGTTTTTTCATTGTAACAAAAATAATGATAAAAGGGGGAGTAAACGCTATTTAGTAAAATAGCGGAAGAGCGAAATAGAGAACCGAGTATTGGTTCTATCAGCATCGGAGGGTTGGGAGAAAATCCCATGCAATTTTACCCAGCGATAATTGAGGGCATTGGTATATTGAACAAAGCCAGAGAGTAACCAAGGACCAAAATCCCATTGGGCATTGAATCCATAGTTCATATTGACCCAATAACGATCGGGACTTCCATAACCCAATATACCCGATTGATTACTATAGAGCGAAAAATCATTGTTATTAGCCACCCGATCTATTTGCAATCCAATGCGTTTTTTCCCTTTTACCCAAGCAAGGTTGATGGTTTGACTATTGCCACCTGGTCCTACCGAAGCGCCCATGACTTGACCGTCATTGGTATATCCCTGTGCAATATAGGGATGGGTGTACCAGCTATTGGTTTTGGGGACACTTAAAGGTGATGCTTCATTAAAAACCAAACGAGTATCAGGCAACTGCAATTGGGTAATTTCTGCATTAAGTAGGATATGTCCTTTTTTAGCATCCCCCCCTAATGGTATTAATTTTCTGAAGCCTACCATGAAGCCAGTAGGGATAGTGTCTCCGAACAAATTCCAGGGAGCTGCCCAACGATTGGCCCTGCCGTATTCTCCATATACTTCAGCACCTGATTCAGGCATTTTGTATCGGAAAAACAAGGAACCCAGTCTTGCAGTGGAAGCTTTGTTTTCGTGGGGTAAAAGGATTTCTGAATTGGGATTGATGGGAGCCCCAGCGGTATAGAAATAGCTCATACCTGTAGCGCCAATAAAGAAATTGGGGGTCCATTTGGGATTATAACTGAAAATATATCCCAAGATATTGCGGTTGATATCGGCTTTGGGTTGTATGCCCCCAGCCCAAATATTCTGCATGATGGGGTTGTATTCTTGCGCAAAAGGGGTTTTGATGAGCTGCCCATACAGCGCCTGAAATTCAATATTCCCAAATTTGGTTTCTATGGGTTTGTTCGTATGCAAAGTGGCGTGTAAAAACCCTGGTGCCTGATTAGACAGGACCAGACTATTGCGTAAACCCGGTCCCCACCAAAGATTCTCGGTGGACACTCCGATGCTCAACTTTTTATAATGGTATTTAAGACTGCTTTGCCCTAGATAGAATTGATTGATGGCAGTTGTACCAAAGCGACTCAGGTTGTCCACTTTGTTTTCCATGTACATATAGTACCTGGACCAAAAATTCCCATTGTTGGGATCTCCCGTGAAGGTGCTGGGGTTCTCATTGCTGGCTTGAATGAATTCCGGTTGCACTTGCAGGGTTATGCCCCCCCATTTAACGATGGCTCCAATGGTAAATCGCTGCTGCATGCCCACGGCAGGAATCAGCGTTCCATCATTTTCAGAAATCGTGAGTTGGTCATTTTTATGAAGCGTAACACCCGCTTGCAAGAGTTTGACCAAGGGCCATTTTTTTAAAAGACCGTTCTGGCAATTGATTGTTCCAATAATTGCTGCTACTGCGGATCAGGTAACTATTTTTTTCTGGATTGGTGGAGTCGGCAATTTGATTCAGTCTTTGGATGTCTTGTAGTTGAAGGTCGCTGTGTACCCATTGGGCTTTTACATTATTAGTAAATAATGAGCTCATTGCCCCCCACACTATAAAAAAGAAAACTTTCCTTATTGTTTTCATGGCTTCCCTCCTCTTTTGGGTAATATATAACGGGCATTTATGGTAGCAAATAGGTTAAAGGCATTTCCTTTCTCCCAACCATAATTGGTGGAGTTGACGAATTGAATTTCTCCCGTTAACCAAAAATCATTGAATTTTTTTTGCGCCAAGAACCCAATGGCAACATCGTTCCATTGAATGGGGCGCATGAGTAAGTTACTGGTAGGGCCACCTAGCCCTTTAGGATCCTGCTGAATTCTTTGCAGTTTGATGCCTATGTATTCTTGCCCATTTATTTTTTTGACCTGTAAGGTTTGTACGTTGTTTCCGAAGCCGGATCCTGCTCCCATGATTTGGTTTTGGTAAGTAAAGCCTTGGCTGACTCCCCCATGCACATACCAGTTGCCTGCATTGCGTAGTATATAACTGGGGGTTTGTGCCATCTGGGTAATTTCCCCACTGATGTCTAAGAGTTGATTGTTTTTAATGGGAACAATCTTTTTAAACCCTGCAATCAAGGCGGCGGCGTGGCTAGGATTCACCGCTAAGTCCCTGAAATTTTGTTTGAAATCGTTGTAGCCCCATTCAATGTAAAATTCGGCTTTGTTCTTGGGCAAGATCCATCTTCCAAAAAAACTGAAAGCGCCGTCACTGGGGATAGAAGCAGTGCTTGCATTGGCTTCGGGGCTTGCACCCAATAAAACGGGAACGTATTTACTCAACCCAGTTCTTTTGTTTCGGTCACTTGTATACAAGTGCTCAGAACGGGTAACCCCTAGAAAAATATTGGGCAAAAATTTTGGCTGGTAGGTAATGACGACCCCATTAAAAAAACGGTCTTCGTTTCTAGGGTTGAAGGGCTTTAAAAAACTATTTTCAAAAGCCTTGGTTGTGTCTTCGTTGAGTTTACCGATGACCAATTGACATTCAAAACTACCGATGGGCGTTTGTATGGGTTTATTGGTGTTGAATGTATAATGCAAAAACCCTGGAGCGTTATTGCTCATCATAAGCGAACTGAATTGACCAGGCCCCCACCATAGGTTTTGGGTAGAAGCGCCAAGGGTAATGGGTCCTAGATTCAGCTTTATAGCGGATTGTCCACCATAGAGTTTTGAAAAAGATTTGCCAGCAGCTGATCCATATCCTGCTGTGGTAGCATAGTTAGGATTAGCCGCATAATAGTATTCTGGTTGCAATTGTATTTCCAGAGGACCGTAATTTGCCTTTATACCCGCACTGAACATGGTTTGCAAGCCCTTGGCCATGATCATTCCTTGGTCATTCCATCCGTAGGGATGGTGGCTATTGAATTTGGTGTTGAGTTGGAAGGGAAGGATTTCTAAAACCTTATTTGTAGAATCCTGTTTTGCAACAGGTCTTACCATAAAAGAAGTATTGGCAGAATACTCACCTAGTAATTGCTGTCTTCTGAGCCATTCGTCTTTGTCCAGCCCAAGAAACTGAGCTTTCGAAATGATTGCAATTAAGAGAAAAAAAATGAAAAAGAAGATGCGCATGTATTATTTCATGTTGACCACCGTTGCGGAGCGGGGCTGGTCTAATTTTTCAAATTCGGAATTGTTGCTGATGAATTCGGGGACCAATACTTTCATGGCAGCTACCACTTCAATGACTGATTCTTGATTCTTAGCTGGTGTAATTAATGCTTCAATTTGTAAAGACAAACTATCATATTCTAATGTACGCGTCTTAGCAATTAGAATTTTTTCATGATAAGTAGCCATGGTATTTTCTGCATTATTTAGCAACTCTTCATACAGTTTTTCACCTGGACGAAGACCACTATATTCAATCTTAATATCATCCTCTGGCTCAAGTCCAGATAATTTAATCATCTTACGCGCCAAATCTGCAATTTTTACGGGTTGCCCCATATCAAATACGAATATTTCTCCCCCATTCCCCATGGAACCCGCTTCCAAAACTAATTGGCAGGCTTCGGGAATGGTCATGAAATATCGGGTAATATCTGGATGTGTAACTGTAACTGGACCACCCGCCTCAATTTGTTTTTTAAATCGAGGAATTACAGAACCATTCGAACCTAATACATTACCAAAACGCGTAGTAATGAATTTGGTTCTTGATGTATTTAAGTCCTTTTGAAATTGAATTTCCTGATTCTGGTACAAACTCTGTACATACATTTCAGCTATCCGCTTAGATGCCCCCATCACATTGGTTGGATTTACCGCTTTATCAGTAGAAATCATCACAAAGCGCTCTACTCCATATTTAATTGATAAATCTGCCAATAATTTCGTCCCCCCAACATTGGTACAAATCGCTTCCAAAGGGCTATCTTCCATCATTGGAACATGCTTGTATGCAGCTGCATGATACACAAAATCGGGTCGGTATTTTTCAAAGATTTTTTCAACAAATAACTCGTTTCTTATATCACCCAGTTTTAGTTTAAAATAATTACAACCTAAACTTTCCAACTCCAATTTTAGATCATGCAAAGGAGTCTCAGCACAATCATTTAATATAATTTTTCTAGGCTTGTATTGCAATAGTTGCCGTACAATTTCACTACCTATAGAACCTGCTGCCCCTGTTACAAGAACTGTTTTATTATTTAGTTGTTTAAAAAGTATTTCATTGTACAACTTAATTTGTTCTCTCTCTAATAAATCTTCAATCTTAACATTCTGCAATTGCTTTGTACTTAATTGCCCATTAATCCAATTTTTCAACGGTGGTACAGTAAAAACTTCTATTTTGTTGTCTAAACAAAAATCTACAATTTCATTTTTCCTTTTAGAAGGGAGCTTTGTTGTTGCTATAATAAGTTCATCCACTAAATATTGCTTCAATAAAACTTCCAATTGACCGGATGAAAAAATCTTAATTCCATCAATATTCTTTCCTACTTTTCGGTGATCATCTTCTAAAAATAAGACCATTTGAATATTGGCAGTCATATCGTGCTCCAGTGCCCGTTTAGTTGAAATACCTACATCTCCCGCACCATATATAGCAACTCGCTTTTTTGTAACATTAATGGTCGTGATATATGAAAAAAAATATTTAACGATAACTCTATAGCTACTTAAGGCAACAAATGAAAGCAACATGTTAATTACTAAAACAGAAGCAGGCACCAACTTCATTTGATACCATTGTTGCATGAAAAGATCTAACAAGTAATAACCCACATTTGCGAAGAATACTACGAAGAAGATTCTGAAAGTGTCTTGTAAACCCGTAAACCGAATAATGCCTGCATAAACCTTAAAAAGAGAAAAAAGAGAAACATTAAAGGCCAGTAATATCAGTAAAGTTTGGCCGAATTGGCCTTGTTCAAAAAAATTTAAATTGAATTCATTTTTAATCAAATATGCTAACAGAAAACAAAACGAACTCACCGACATATCTAAAATAAAAATAACCCATCGAGGAATAATAGATAAGTTTTTTATACGTCGTAATTGGTATCGAGTAAGCATTAAAATTATTTAGAAGGATAAACTTAAAAATCTTATATTGAATGTACCTAATTTACAATGTCTTTTTAATATATAATTAAAAATTTCGGATTGATTTTGATTGTGAAAGTAATTCTAAAGGGTTTCCAATTCATTATTAGCCCCTTTAAATTCTTCCATTGTTGCATGACCTTTAGCGTTTATCCCTTCTCTTTTAAAAATATTAAAAATTGTAAAATACAAAATTTTCATATCTAAAAAAAAGGAAATATTCTCAACATATTCAACATCAAGTTTGAATTTTTCCTCCCAGCTTAGAGAGTTTCTGCCATTTATCTGGGCCCAACCAGTTATACCGGGCCTCACATTATGTCTACGAATTTGTTCTTTTGTATAACGAGTTAGGTATTTTGTTAATAAAGGCCTTGGGCCGACTAAACTCATATCACCCTTAAATACATTTATCAATTGAAGTAATTCATCAATCGATAGTGCCCTGATAATTTTGCCTATTTTAGTAAGTCTAAACTCATCTGGTAATAGATTACCATGAATATCTTTTCCATCATGCATTGTCTTAAATTTAAAAATTGTAAAAGGTACACACAGATACCCAGGTCTTTCCTGAAAAAACAAAACTTTTCCTTTGTTGACAAAAAGAAGCAAGATGAAACAAGCTATAATTATTGGTGAAAAAACAAATAATAAAACTAATGATGCTATAAAATCTAGTATCCTTTTAATATAACTCTTGTACATTATTTATTTTGATATATAGCAAAAATATGATCTAAACATTCAAAGATTCGATCAAACTCTTGATCTGTCAAATTTGAGCCGCTAGGCATGCACAGACCTTCTTCAAAAAGTTTGTCAGAAACTCCATTGAGGTAAGCTTTGGATTCTGCAAAAATTGGTTGTTGATGCATCGGTTTCCAGAGAGGCCTTGATTCTATATTATCTTTTTCTAATGAAAGTCTTATCACTTCACGTGTTAATCCGTTATTTGAAATTGGATCTACTAAAATACAAGTTAACCATCGGTTAGAATAATATCCTTGGGGCTCATCTTGAAATTGAATTGAAAATCCGCTGGAATTCCATTTTGAGAAATAATGTACATATTTTTCAAAATTTGCTCTGCGAGCATTAACCCTATCATTTAAAAACTCTAATTGTCCTCTTCCTATTCCAGCTAATACATTGGACATTCTGTAATTATAGCCAATGTGAGAATGCTGGTAGTGAGGAGCTGAGTCTCTTGCTTGAGTAGCAAGAAATCGAGCTTTTTCAATCATTTCTGCATTCTGAGATAATAAAGCTCCTCCACCTGATGTTGTAATGATTTTATTACCATTAAAACTCAATACGCCAAAATCTCCAAATCCACCACATGGATTATTATCAATTTTAGAGCCTAATGCCTCAGCAGCATCTTCAATAACAGGAATACCATATTCATTTGCTATTCCAATTATTTCAAGAATTTTAGCAGGCATTCCGTATAAATCAACGGCAATTATGACTTTTGGCAAATTGCCAATGGACTTTGCTTCTTCGAGTGCACTTATTAATAAATTAGGATCCATATTCCAAGTATCAAACTCTGAATCAATAAAAACAGGAATAGCTCCTTGATAAACTATGGGATTTGCAGAAGCTGCGAAGGTAAAACTTTGACAAAATACATGATCACCATATTTAACTCCTAATAATTCTAAGGCTAAATGCATTGCTGCAGTACCAGAACTTAAAGCTGCTGCATGTTTTATTGATACAATATTTTGTAAGAGTTGCTCAAAAGCATCAACATTAGGACCTAGGGGGGCTATCCAATTAGTTTCAAAAGCCTGTTGTACATAACTTATTTCATTACCCCCCATATGAGGAGATGAAAGCCAAATTTTTTTCATATGTTGATATTATTCATTTTTATAAATTTTGCAGGATTTCCAACTACAACATAATTATCTGGTACGTCATTAATAACAACCGCCCCTCCTCCAATAATGCAGTTTTTACCAATTTTAACATTAGGTAAAATGACAGATCCAGCCCCAATATGAGTAAGTTCTCCAACAGATACATTACCACACAAAGTTGCCATAGGAGAAATATGAACATAATCATTTATTAAACAATCATGATCGACTGAAGCATTTGTATTTATTATACAATGTGTGCCAATTTCAACGTTAGAATTTATTATGCTACCAGGCATAAAACAAGTTCCTAAGCATATTTTCGCCGTTGTAGAAATTATTGAATTGGGATGTATAGCATTTATTGGCTGGAATTTAATTGATTCTGCTATACGTTTACGAACATGATTATTCCCAATTGCAATAAATATACTATCTGAAGTTTTTATGAAAGATTTTGACATTTTAAATACTTTAAATCCCATAAACTCAGAATTGGGTTCAAAGTCATCTATAAATCCATCAATTTTGATATTAGATTTTTGTAAAATTTCTAGCACTACACTCCCATGCCCAGATGAGCCATAAATATAATTCATAGAATGTTTTAAAATTTAGGCTTAGTTATATAATCATTTAATTTATTCAATTCGAAAATCTAATAAATGGATGAAATTAAAACAAAGCAAAGTTAAATTTACAAAAGAGTCAAGAATATATAGACAAGAGCAATTCTTTATCAAAGACTAATCATTGATTAAACTTCGGTAAAATTTATATAAAAGTGGATAGAATTCTGCTTGAGAGTAATTAGTTGTAACTTTATTCCGACAATATGCTTTATCAAATAAATACTCAGTATTAGTAATAGCTCTAAATGCATGTAAAATACTTTCGATACTAAATTTTTCAATAATAATTCCATTTTGGGAATCAATTAGTTCCTCTGTGCCATTGACTGGCGTTACTATAATAGGTAATCCCATAGCACCAGCTTGAAGTAATACATTAGGAAAGCCTTCTCTGTAACTTGGAAGGACCAATACATCACATGAAGCCATAATGAGTCGTATATCCTTTTGAAATCCAAGCAAAAATATTTTTGGGTGTTTTTGCATTACCTCTGCTACATCTAAATCTATATTAGACTCATTCATATCAAAAGGACCGACAATAATCAAATTATAGTTTTCATTATACCTACAAAAGTATTCAAAAGCTCTAACCAATTCATTTACCCCTTTGTCTTTTACAACCCTTCCAACAAACAAAAAACAAAAATCAACATTTGAAATATTGTATTGTCTTCTAAAATTTATTCTTTCTAGTTCTGAAACCGATTTAGGATTCCAAAATATTTCATCAATGCCATTTATGTTGCCATTTCCGATTATAAAGGCTTCTTTTCGCGTTATCTTTTCACTTTTTAAAAGCATTTTAACACCTAAGCTTTCTGCATTAATATGAGTGGCGAAATAGCAAGTAATGCGTTCCATTAAAATCAATAATTTCCTTTTAAAACCAACTTCAGATTCAAATCGCAATCCAGTAACCGTATAAATTCTTATAGGAACGCCAATCAACCATGCTACAATCATACTTAATAAACTTGCCTTTGGCGTATTAGCATGAACAATATCAGGCTTTTCATCTTTGAAGACACGTATCAACCTACTGAAAGATCTTAAATCATGTAATATACTGATTTCACGCTTCATTGGAACTTGAATAACTTTTATACCTTCATCTTCAATGATATCGTGAATTTCATCGCCATTTGAAGTAACAGCAACCACATCAAAATATTGATTCAAAAATCTCAATTGTCCCTTCAATAACAAACTGATTGACATTGGGACCGTTGTAATACGTAAAAGTTTATATTTCAAAAGTGTGCCTCCCATTGAGCTATTATTAAATCCTTTTCAAACTCTTTTAAACTTAAAAAACCATTTCTAACTATAGATTCATAGACTTCATTATTTCGAAGTTCAAGTATAGAAGACACAAAACCTCTTATATCGCCTGGCTCACAGATGAATCCATTTTTTTTATCTTTTATGATTTCAGGTATCCCGCCAACATTTGAAACAACCACAGGCTTGCCGTAACTAATAGCCTCTAGAACAGAAGTAGGAAATCCTTCCAAATAGGAAGGGAGTAAAAAAATATCTATATCACCGAAAAAGGAATCTTTATTACGGATGTAGCCCAACTTATCAAAATTTGCATTTAGACCATTGAACTCAATTAATTTTTCAAATAAACCATTCATTTCATCACGACCAGCATACTTTATAATATGTGGTATATTTTCTCTCTCTAATTCTGCTGATATTTTAATCAAATCAAGATATCCTTTTTTTTCTAAGATATTTGCCAGAATGCCTAATCGAAAAACTCCTGATTTCAAATTGCTTTTAAGCAGGTCACTTCGCCTAGGTAGCTCAACAAAATTATATATTACTTGAATTTTGTTTAGAGGGATTTTCTCTCTTTTATGAAATGCTTGCTTTCCAGCTAAACTATTAGATATCCAAACATCAACACTTTTAGAAGTTAACCGATCAATACAAGTATGGAAAGAATTACGCCAATCATCTGTGCTCCTAATATTTGATATAATACGCTTCACGCCAGCACTCTTTGAAAGAATTCTTGAAATAATTTCTACTCTAATACCAAAATTTAAAACACATTCAATTTCATTTCTTTTGATGAATCTGTAATAGGAAAGTATTGAAAAAGGAAGCCTTAAAAAATTAGACTTAAAATGAAGATGTGTAAATTTAGAATCTGCTAATTGCAACATTGGCCCGGAATTATCTAAAAAAGCCCAATAAATTTTATGGCCCCTATTTTTAAACTCCTTTGTTAACTTAAGAATATTAGTTTCAGCTCCCCCAATATTTGTCGTTGAAAAAAAGAAAAGAATATTACTCATCATTGTCGTGTATACTAATGAAACGCATTAATCTTATCAACAAATTGTTCTATATGAAACTGACTAAGATAAGACCTATGATATTCATTTATTGTAGAAAAATTACTAGAATAAGCCTTACTAATAGAGAAGGCTAGTCCACTGATATCGTTTGGCTCGCAAGTTAAAATTTGAGGTATCTCTAATATACCATCAGCGCATAAAGTTGAGACTACATTGGAATTGCAATACATCATCTGAAGAAGAACATTAGGAAATCCTTCAATTCTTGATGAAACAACACAGACCTTGGCATTCTTAAAATAAGGAAAAACATTGTCAACTTGACCTAATAAAAAGACAGATTTCGTCAACTCCAAATCATGAATCATTTTTTGAAGTATTTGAAACTTTACACCACTCCCTAATATCACTAAACTTAATTCAGGAAACTTTTCAGAAATAATTTTAAAAGCCTCGATTAAAATATCAAACCCTTTTTCATCACGCAAAGAACCCGCCGCTACAATGTACGGCGCTTGTAGGTGTAAATCAACATCAAACTGTAAATTATATTCAATTGATTCGACATTGATGGGATTATGCATGACAACTATATGCATCTTTTTCCCTAGGGATGGCATGTGCATCAACAAATCGCTACGCATAAACTCAGTCTGACAAATTAAATAGTCCACCATTAAATATCCAGTTTTCATGAATATTTTAAACATTACTAATTTAGTGCCAGAATATCTTTGAAATATTACTGTTGACTCCCGAGCTATAAATAATTGGGCTCTCACAATTTTAAGAAATCGCAAAATTCCAATTAAAAAATTAATGTGTGTATGAGATGTGAATACTTTATCAAATCGACGATAATGCTTCACTATTAAAAAAGGAAAAATAAATACTCCTATTATCTCACGTTTAGCGGGTGTGGTATATATATCAATACCATAATTTTTCATTTTTTTAAATAACTCAAGATACCCAAGATTCGTAAGCAAGAAAATAGAAACTTGAGTCCCTCTTTTGGAATACTCTATTGCAATATTAATGAGAAACTGTTCTGCCCCACCCATTAATCCATTCGGTAGTACAATAGCTATTTTCATGAGAATTTATTTACAACAGAGAATTTCAAAATAACGTAAATAAAAATTGCTAGAAAAGAAATTGTAATCAATATGTAATTAAATATGGAATCAAACTTTGAAGATCGTGACCAAAAATAAGCTACTGCAAAAATACTCAAAACTGGAAAAAAAACCATGCTATGACGAGGATCACCAGAGGTATAACTTATCAAAAAAGTCCCTAATATAATTACAATAAAAATGCTTATTGAGAAATTTTTCTTGTTTAGAGAATTAGTACTTCTATTCGTTCTACACTCCTCAGCTACTTTCAAAACAGCTCTAGGAAACAAAAAATACCAAAGCAAAACACCAACACTAATAATAAAATTCATTAAATTAAATGAATAAATTGCAGGTGGAGGGAAAGGAGAAATCCATATATAAATAACAGAAACAATTTTACCCACAACACCCGAATTTTTTAAACGAGTCGCTAAGGAACCTCCTGTGTCAGTTTCAACCCTAAGTTCATCATATAGTTGCGAAAACCTAGATATTGATTCAATTGTTAGTCCGTACTTGAAACTCACGTAGGAATACCCTACTACCAAAGTAATTAATACTACTACAATTATCCCTATTCGAATACGATAATCTTTGGTGTTCAAATAATTGTAGAGCCCAGCAAAAATCATCATGTATAAAACCGATTCCTTTCTTACATTAAAGAGAAGGAAAGCAAGAATTAAAAGAAGAAAAAATTTTCGAAAAACTGAAAAATTTGATACGACAACAAATACAACGATTGTAAAATATAAATAAACGTGTACGTCTCTTAATATTTTAGTGGACTGATAATTTAAAAAAGGGTACATCAAAACAAAAAAAGAAGACGCCCCAGCAATTCGTTCATGAAATATCTTGGCTGCAATTTTATATACAAAGACTGGAATAAAAGATGCAAAAAAAATATTTACCAAATTGACATGAAAAAAAGATATAGAATTTATCCCAATATAATTAATAAATTTTAAATATAAGGATGTTGGGATAACAAACGACTTATAGGGATTATGCTCTTGCAATGCATGCTCAAAGTCATAAAACGAAGGCAAAATCCAATCAAAAAAGAAATAAGAATCATCACCACCCTTATCAAAAAAACTATTATACTGATCTTTAAAAAAGAAAATTTGAACCCCAAAGAAAAAGCATAGCCAAAAAAAGCTTGTGAGATACACTCCAACAAGCTTAGTTCTTATACAAACAAAAGTGCCAAATAAAGCTAAAAAGAAAAAAGAAAAAAAATAGAAAAATCATCTACAACTATTCCGACAAATACTAATGCTGACAATGACAGCAAGAAATAAAAAAAACTAGTTATCCAAAATTTAGAGAGTTCCATTATTAAATCTATATGACCTAACCTTTTCTTCTTTTTAACCAATTAATTAGTACCATTACCTTCCATATATCTGGCGTGTGATTCCAATCTCCATCCATGTGTCTTTTTAAAACCCTTTTAAATTCATCTTTATCAATTAAGTCACTAACTAATGCGAGATTATCATCCGATAATGTTTCGTAAACATATTCTTTTAACTCACCTCGGAACCATTCGCCAAGCGGCATTCCAAATCCGGTTTTTCGTCGTTGAAATAATGATTTAGGCAAATAGTCATACAAAACTTCCTTTAAAATTCGCTTTTTATTTCCAACTTGGTATTTAAAATCTGTTGGAATTTTCCTTACAAACTCAACAACCCTATAATCCATCAAAGGCGATCTCACTTCTAATGAAAAAGCCATACTAGCTCGCTCTACTTTCGTAATGCAATCTCCGTTTAAGTAAGTCTTTGTATCGAAATCAGAAATGACTTCCATTAATGGCTTGGGGTTTTTGAATAAATAATCAATATAAGCTACCTCCTTTTCTTTTTTTGAAATCCAACTTCGATTAAGTCCTTTGAAATATGACAAATAAAACTCCTTTACATTTTTGAGGCGGAGTGCTTTTGCTATTAAAGAGTACCTATGACCCGGTATAATTTCAAATAGGAAACTAACTAAAAGTCGAAATACGTATGGGATTCTATATAGCCATTCTCTTTTATTAACTACATCATAAATATTATACCCCATAAAGGTTTCATCTCCTCCATCTCCAGATAAAGCAACAGTTACATCAGTCTTAGTATATTTAGATAATAGTAAGGAAGGTATTGCAGAAGAATCTGCAAATGGCTCATCATAATATAAATGATAATTACGAATAAAATCAATACCCTCTGTAAATGAGCATTCAATAGTTTTATGGTCTGTATTTAAATAACCAGCAACAGCTTTTGCATATTCGCTTTCATCAAATCCTTCTTCATTAAACTTAATAGAAAATGTTTTTATTTTTTTATCCGAAATGCTTTGTGCGATTGCACAAACCAATGAAGAATCTACCCCGCCCGATAAGAAAACCCCTAAAGGAACATCAGATATTAATCTCTTTTTAACAGAGTCTATCAACAAATTTTTTAGTTCACTTTTTGCAGTAATAAATTTACTTATTTGAGGTCTATATTCTGGCAAATCCCAATACCTAAACGTATTAAACTCTCGTGTATCAAGAAAATATTTAAAAAAATGTGCCGAAGGCAGCTTATAATAATTATGGTATGGGGTTTTCGGTTCTGGTATGTAATTCCAATATAAATACTGCAGCAAAGATTCTTTACATAAAACTGGATCATTACCTATTTCCAAAGCAGATAATTGACTAGCAAACTCAAAACCTTGTTCATCCAAATTGTAATAAAAGGGCTTCTTCCCTAATCGATCTCTTGCACCAAATAATATGTTTTTAACTTTATCGTATATGACAAATGCAAACATTCCATTGAGCATACTAACACATGTTTCCCCGAAAGCTAGGTAACAAGCTGCCAATACTTCTGTATCACTTTTTGTTCGAAAAATATATCCCTTCTGAACAAGCTCTTCTCTTAATTCAATGAAATTATATATTTCACCATTAAAGACTACTACTAAGTTCTCATATTCAAAAGGCTGATTCGATCTTTCATCTAAATCAACAATAGCTAACCTATTATGCCCTAAAATGATTTTTATATCAGTTCCATATTCTTTAAAAGCTGAGTAATCAGGCCCACGATTATTCATCGCTTTAAGTTTGCTCCCAATAACATCTTGATTTAATCTAAAAGTAGAGCCAAATATTCCACACATGCTATAATCTTTAAAGAAGAGTATAATTAATTACAATTCCGAAAACAAACTGACTAAAGAAAGAATACTTTTAAGCTTTAGCGAATAAAAACTAACAATAAATTCAATGTACAATGTAAAAAGCTTAGTATGCTTTTCGTCGATATCCTAACCAATATAGCAATCCTATAAAAGCTAACTAATCCAATATAAAACTAAACATATATTCTGAAAAATTTATTTTTTGCATACATCTTTTATTAAACTGTTCCAAAGTGCCATAATTTTATTAATCTCAAAATCTTGAACCTTTGTTTTGGCGTTCCTTTTAAACTTACTTTGTAATTCATTATTTTGAGATAAAGAATCAATACATTCTTTTAAAGATTCATAATCTTCAGCATTAGCTAATAATCCATTGAACCCGTTTTCAACTACATCCGCTATCCCCATTCCACAATTAAAAGCTATACACGGTAAGCCAGTGGCTGTTGCTTCTAATAAAACATTGGGAAAGCCTTCGTAACGCGAAGGCAAAACAAAAAAAGTAGATGAAAATAAATATTCTAGAACGTTCTTTTTTTTACCAACTAACTGAATTGATTCTCTAGAATCAAGCTGTTCAATCAACCTGTTATACATTTGAAATAGCGGACCATCCCCTACTATTATAAGCTTCCACCCTTGTTGCTTAGATTTAGAAGAGGCAAATGCCTTAATTAATAAATCATGCCCCTTTTCGAAGGATAAACGACCTATAGATAATATCTGTTTATTAGGTATACATATACGATCAAATTGATCAAATTTTTTAAGATCAACAAAGTTGGGAATAACAACGATTTTACTCCCCTTTACAATTTGCTCAAAATATTGTTTCGAATCATTAGTCTGAACAACTAAACTTGAACAATACTTATATACAAAATTTCGTAAAATTAAGACAGCCTTACTAAGTTTATGTTTAAGTGGATTTGTTCTTTCTGAAACTATTATAGGAATCCGAAGTAGAGAAGAGCAGATTGTGGCTACAATATTCGTTTCCGTTAGAAAACTTATTACTACATCAGGTTTACGATTTTTTAAGACTGAATAAGTTTTAATTAGGCGATTCACAAATGAAAACAAAGTATTCTGTTTTTTAGAAACTATTTTATGAACCCGAACAGTTTTTGGGATCGGAAAAAAAAAATCCTCATTTGAATATACAATTAATTCAACGTCATAGTGATTATAAAAGTAGCCAACTAATGATGCCAAGATACGCTCAGCCCCACCGCTACTTAAATGATAAATAATGAATGTAACCCTCATTATTATTAGAAGATTTTGATTGGAGAGTTTGTATTCTTTAGAATCACTATTTTTAAATTATATACTTCTATATCAGAGCAAAAAATTAAACCTAGTTTTAAAGATACATAACCTATAATGTTAGCTTTCCGAATTGAGTTTTGATTCTTTCAAAGACTTGTAAACGGTCACTTTTGTTTATTAAAAGATAAAATGAAAGAACTAGAAAAAAAGGCTATTTAAAAAAGCTAAAATCCCTTGTAAGGCAGTATCTGACAAATAAAATTGATTCAGCAAACAAATCCCATACGCTAGCAGCATAACAAGTATCTTATCGCCAAGATTATACTTAATTGGAAACAATCTAATCCCAACTATGGTAAATAAAATATAATTGATAATTCCACTTATCATAAGTGCATTAGCCGCACCGAAAATACCAAAGCGAGGAGTTAATATTTCAAGGATGATATACAAGATAATGGTGCTAAGAGGATATAAAATTAGATTCCAATAAGTTTTCATTGATAAATCTATTCCTACAGAGGAAATAGTTCTTTGCATCTCAACAAGTAAATAAAAGCATAGTGGAGCTACTACTAATAATCCCTCAGAAAAATCTTTTGAAGCTAATATATTCAAAAAAAGAGGAGACATTATAGAAATTATCATTATCAAAGTTGATATAACAATGATAACAGCGTTAAGAATGAGATTAAATATCCGCTCCGCATCTTTTTCCTTGTATAAACTCAAAATAAAAGGGCCTAAAGCTGTATTGATACTTAAAATAGGTATACCTACAAAAGAGGCAATCCGGTATCCTATACCATAATTCGCAACATCTTCTAAACCTAAATGTTTGTTTATTACATACCGATCTATAGCTGGAACTAATGCAGGAATAAATGCTACTATGACTAGAGGAATACCATATATTAACATTTTTCTTAAGAGTCTAGTTTCAATTTTGAAAACCAGATGAGGCCGAAGGAAAAAGAGGGAGAGTAAGGCAAATACAACTGAAGGAATAACTTGTCCAAGATAAACAGCTTCTAATTTATCTTGCATAAACTTTACAGATAAAATAATAGATATAAAATTTACTAGAATAAATCCGATAGAAAGGATTAAAAATTGCTTTCTTTTAAATGTCCACCTTAGAAGATTTTGTGCAAATCGTATTGGCGTTGTAAAGAAAATTAAAATCATAAGAATAAACAAAATGCCAGCTTGTTTATTATTATTACTTACTCCTAGATATAAGCTTAAAAACTCTTCTTTAAATAAAAACAATAATATTAGAATAAGTCCTGAAACAACTATTTGTGTCCAAAAGGCATTACTCACAACCAACTTTCGTTGGACTACATCATCAGTGTTGTAGTAAAATCTTGCTACAGCACTATCCATACCAAAAACTATGATGGTTGCAGAAGTTGCGAGTATAGGATTGAGAATATCCATATTCCCATACTCTTCCTTTGCTAAAAATCCAGTTAAAACTGGAGTTAAAAAAATTGAAAAAAATTTCGTTAATGCACTTAGTCCACCGTACACGAATGAATCCTTAGCTAAAAACCTAAACTTATCCCATGTATTTGAATTCTTTAACTTTTCAACTTGGTCTTCCACTACTTTTGTTTATAAGTGAGTTAACATGATGCAAAAAGTTATCCACGATATTTTTTTTATACCAGAAAATATTTTGCTGTGCCAAATTTTTAAAATATTCTGGATTATTTATATAATCTATTATACGGTCACAAACTATTTCCGGAGAATTAGCAAAAATATTTGAGTATAAATCAGGATAGTCTTCAGTGAAATCTTCATCAACTCTACTATTCATAATAGGCTTCCCCATAGCTATTGCTTCAATTACAACCCCATATAGATTAAAGCTATCCATAAGCTCTCCAACAACAATATCTGAATGATAAATCCCTCCCATTATTTCCTTCCGACTTTGTAAAGGAAACCAGTGAACATGATCATTAATACCTAGCTCAATGCAAAGAGCTTTCGATTCATTTACTTCAGCACCATATTCAATAGTAATTATACAAGCATTCAAACTAGGATAGAGTTTTTTAAGTAAGGAAAACCCTTTAAACAAAAAATCGTTACCCTTAGTTTCCATTGGATCTAAAGGATTTTTCCATGAATGCCTAACTGGGTGAAAAAGTACAAGATCATATCTTTCTCGCAACTTTTTATACTTACCAAAAAAAGCAAGTTGTAATCCTGACTTACTCTCTAAGTTTGAATATGTTTTCAAGTGAATTATTGGAATAGACTTTTTTACCCGACGTGAGTCTATATTTAATTTATTTATTTTCTCTTCAAGCTTACTTGCTTGCTTTTCACAAATAATTAAACGTGCATTTTTAATACCTTTTCGTTGATAAAAAGTAAAAACTATTCTTTTTAAGAAATTTATTGGATTTTTTGCGAACTGGATATACG
>NZ_KI866530.1:1665044-1676580 GCF_000511175.1 Sediminibacterium salmoneum NBRC 103935
GAAATTTATTGGATTTTTTGCGAACTGGATATACGGTAATGAATAAATATCTGAACCATAAGGTAAAAATATATCTATTCTTATTTTTGCTTTAGCTATGAATGCCGTAGATGGTCCGCAACAAATGACAAGTTTATACTCAGAAAGTATTCTTTTGGGATCAGTCACTTTTGATGATATAATATTTAGTGGATTGCCCCAGTCTACTATTTTAGGAATATTATTTTCAAAATATCCATCAAAACTATCGTTAGAAGGATGAAAGTGACTTGGTTCATTTTCAAGCAAGAAAAGATCTGCTGAATATCCATCGTCAATTAAATATCGGTATAATGAACTTAAATTATTATTCATATTACCAACCAATGCAATTTGCTTCATTCTAATCTTATTGACTTCGCTTTAACAAAATATAGCTCTCATAAATTTCAAAAGGATTTTATCAAATTTGTAGTAATAACTACATATATCTTACCATAAGTATATTTACTGGCTTTCCAATTTTATATTAATTCGAATTATTTTGAATTAAACGCACTATTAATTTGCTCTTTTTCAAAAAAATTAATTAACACACCCATGTCTTTTTTTTGATAAACGACCATACTACCCAACGCAACTGCAGAAGCACCACCTTCATTAACAGCTTGTCCAATATCTTTTAAACTTCCTGCTCCTCCATTTGCAATAACAGGAATAGTAACATTACTTGTTATTGTCTTTATAAGTTTAATATCATAACCCGACCAAGTTCCTTCCCTATCAATTGAGGTTATTAAAATTTCACCAGCTCCAGCTTTTTCAATTTCTTTCAAGTATTCCGTTAAGTGCATAGAGTTTTTTTGTGAACCGCTATTGGTATAGATTTGATAATGACCTAATAAGCTTTTTCGTACATCTATAGAAATGACTACAGCTTGAGAACCAAAGTGGTCACATATTTGGGTAATCAAAGATGTATTGTTGTAGGCGGCAGTATTTATAATTACCTTTTCAAAGCCAATCGATAATACTTCTTTAGCTTCTTCGAAAGTTTTTACACCTCCTCCATAAGCCATTGGCATGAATGCTTCATTAGCTATTTGTTTAAGAATATGAAAGGGTGGCTTACGTCCCTCTTTTGAGGCTCTTATATCAAGAAAACAAAGTTCATCTACCTCCATTTCATTAAAAATTCTAACCGTATTGATTGGATCCCCAATGTATCGTTGATTTTTAAAGTTAACAGTCTTAACTAGGCTTTCCCCTATTAATTGTAGACAAGGTATTATTCTAACTTGTAACATTATATTGCAGCAAAATTTTGTAACAATTTCATCCCAAACTTATGGCTTTTCTCAGGATGAAACTGAGCGCCATAGATATTCTCAAATGATATCAAAGAATCAAATTCAAACCCATATTCAGTTGTTGCAATTACATTTTCCCTATTTTGACATTCAACATAATAGCTATGAACAAAATAGAATTTTGATGGTTCTGGAAGATCCTTTGTCAAATTAGATATTTTGTTAGACCTAATAAAGTTCCATCCCATATGAGGAACTTTTAGTCCCAATTTATCGTCTTCAAAGCTAAACTTTTTAACATGTCCAGGAATCCAACCTAACCCTTTTAGTTTTCCCTCTTCACTTGACTCAGTAAGCAATTGCATCCCTAAGCAAATACCCATAATTGGTATTTTTTCTTCTAAAGCTTTAAAATTTAATATTGGTATAAGACCTAACTCATTAATTTTTTCCATAGCAGTATCAAAAGCACCTACACCTGGTAGCAGAATTTTACTTGCTTGACTAATTACGTCTATATCAGAAGAAATTATACTTTCTACGCCAATCCTCTTAAACATATTAGCAACAGAGCCGAGATTGCCCATTCCATAATCTATTATTGTTATCATTTTTTATCCTTTGAAGGGAAGCAATATTTAAGATAGAAACTCATAGGAACTAGTTGCTTTTTAGCTAGAATGGAAAATAATGGTCGCCAAATTTCAAACCGTTTTTTATAAGTATTATAATCTTTATAAGATTTAGGTTCGCGATTCATGATTTCATCAAATTCATTATCTGAAAGCCCCATTCGCTTCTTGAAATAGACAATTAATTCGTCCTCAATAAAAGGCGGTTGAGCATATTGCATGAGCGCATTTTCTCGGGAAATTTTTCCTGATCGTACAGAAGCTGACAAACTATTATTTCTTTGGTCTAGTCCGAATTTTACCGGTGTGTAATAACTATGATGAAACGCTGTCATTCTATTTTCCAGATGATGACCTCCATAATACTGCCAACCGTATTCTTTTTTTAGGAATTCCATTGCATCTTCTTTAGAATATTTAAGATACCATAAAGGTCTAATTTTTCGAATACGTTTAAAAACAGTCCAATAAATAAATTTCCAAAAGGTCATATTTGGGAAAGTTTTCATTGGCATTTTTCCGAATTTTTTATGTACATCAATATTATATCCACCGTCAACATAAGCTTTGCTCAATGGAGAAACACCTTCTGCAATAAAAGAATGACCTTCAAAAACATACTTGATACCATATTTGGCTGCTGCCCTATACATTACCTCGGCTAGCGCAATATCTGTTGGTCCATCAATTTCTGGCACACTAGCTTTGAAGAACGATAGAAAGATATCATCACTTTCTTTATTATCACAAACATGTGTGTACAAATCAATTCCTAACTTCGAAGTGACTTTCCGTATATTCTCAGTGGCTATTGCTGTATTCCATGTATTATCATAGTGAACTGCAAGAGGTCTTAATCCGTATTGGATTGATAAGTACAACATATAGGATGAATCAGTACCCCCACTAACACCTACTGCGACATCATACTTCTTACCTATTCCATTTTTTTTGATTTGTTGTACTATTTTCAAGAACTCACTTTCACCTTCCTTGGTTCCAGTATTATACTGATTTTGTAAATCATCAACTAATTTACAGTAACTACAAACACCGTTTTGGTCAAAGGTTATTCCTGCTACAGTTTCATCATATATACATCTTGTACATATTTGTAATCCCTCAGATAAAAGGTCACGTCCTTTATATGTTTTCATATCGTATCTTGTTCTTGATTATTTGGTCTCCAGAGTTTTATACAAACCTTTTCATTTTCGACGTAGAAGTATGCGGGGTAGTCATTAGAGTCGCAAGATCTAATAAAATTATACAACTCAAAAAGTGATTTATTTGCATCTACCAAGGAGTCTTTTGGGGTACGAATATTGTTGTAAGCTGAAGCATTCGACTCATCCTGTGGAGTTCTTTGCAAAGAGCCACTTTTTAAAAAATTAAAAAAGTCAACAAGCATTTGAGGTTCCAATTCTTGAGCTTTTCGAAATACACTTTTAGTCGTATCGAAAGGGCTAATTTGAAAGTCCCGTTGAAGAAAAATATCACCCCTATCCATATCTGTTGTGAGTTCATGTATTGTTACCCCACTTCTTGTTTCTCCGTTTATCAGTATGTATGGACCACTTCTAAATCCGCGATATTTAGGTAATAAAGTTGGATGAACATTAATGGCAAGAATTCTGGCACATTTTATAATTTGTTCGTTCATTATATAACTAAATCCGCAGCTTACAAGCACGTCAAATTTTAAAGATTTTATAGACTCATAAATAGTGTCTTTCGTTACAGTTATAACGGGGATTCCGTATTCATGAGCTGTAATAATAACATCCAAAAATCTTGAATTTGCCTTAGAAGGACGAGGGCACACAACAGCAACAATATTTATTCCATTTTGTATTAAAGCTAGTAGCGCTTTTTTCCTTGCACCTCCTGTAAAAAAAACTATATCCATATCAACTCTTTAATGATGTAAATGGCATTATATAAAAGCCTGGGTAAGCATCTAAAAGTTGTTCTTTTGTGCAATTGTATAGTTCTTGATCAACTATTGTAGTGTAGTAATTATATATAATGTCTTGTGTACCCCACTTTGACTTAAAATCATATACGCCATCTTGGCTTTGCCAAGTACCACCCCAATTCCACCATTTAAACCCCCTACTGCTTGCGTTAAACATTGCCGTAGCTATTAAAAGGGATAATGGTTGTAGATGTCTAAATTCACGTACAATTACCGGCGTATAGTATTCCACTATTGATCCATAATAGAAAACGAGCATTGCTGAAACAGGAACACCTTCATATCTAGCAACATAAATATCATAATCAACCCCTTCATTAAAATACTTTGGCACAAGATTGAAAAAACGACTATCCTTTGCCATGCCACCAATACTTTTCATATTGTCGTTATGTATTTCTTCTAGAAAAGAAAACATGTTGTTATCGACATCTACTTTAATATTTGACTTTATTGCCTTCCGAATAATATTTCTTGTTTTGTAATGAAACTTTATCATCAAAGTTTCCATAGTATCGAATTGCCCGCTAATGTTAGTTAACTGACCGATTCTGCTGTCCCTTTCATTTACATCAATACGATTATAATCATAATTTTGATCAAGCGGATTGTCAATAATAGTTGAACAAGCGTACTTCCTTGTCTTTATTAATGATAAATATTCTTCCAATAATAACTTCTTTGCTAACAAGTTGGTAGAAAGTATGCCCCCATTACTTCCATAATATGGAAGTGAATTAATTACTGTCCCGTATTGACCATTCTTAACCAATAAAGGTAAAACGCCTTCAATTTTTTTATCTGTTCCTTCAGCAACAAGATACAGCGATTCTGCACCCAACAATTCCTTCAAGAAATTCTTATATTTCTGTGAATAGTATATCATTGTGCATTCATGTTGCTTCAGAAAATTCTCGTAATCTACACTAAACTGATCCTCAAGTATTCTAATTTGCATTTCTTATAAGTTTATGAGTTTCACTAACTATTTTCTCTAATTCAAAATTTTCTAAAGATGGGAAAATTGGTAATGAAACTGTATCTTTTAGTATATTATAAGCATTAACTTGTGCCTTAACGTTAAGACTCATTGAGATTAAACTGTCAACCCCTTTGCGATACGAAATAGCCTTACTATACCAGAATTCAGCATTTTTACTAACTAGAATAGGGAATCGAAAATAGATCCCAGAATAATAGTCAAACTCACTAGGCAAATAATTTTTAAATTCAGAGATGTAAAGCTCTGCGATTTCTTTCCTTTTTTTTAGAAAATAATCTAGTTTCTTGAGCTGCTCTAAAGCGATCGAACATGAAAGATTACTTAAATTGTCGCCAATTTTAAACGCACTGATTTTATTCGCAAATTTCTCATTATTTGTGCTTATTGCTCCTCCTTCTCCAGAAGCTAATAGTTTTGTTGCATTAAAGGAAAAAAAAGAGCATAAACTATATTTACTAACGTATTTACTCAATTCATGAGAACTATTGATAATTACATGGCAACAATCTTCGATTAATACAACATTTTCGGGCAGACGTTTTCTCAAATTTTCTAAAAAATTAAGAGTATAGCCGAATGTATGATTTACCACTACAGCTTTAGTCTTTTTACTTATTTTTTAAGTATTTGATCTTCATTTGATATCCAACTATTTAATTGGTTATCATATACTATCGCAGATGCTTTTAATGCACTTATCGGACCTAACAAACTATTGCATATATAATCAGGTAGTAAAACTTCATCGCCGTTCTTAACTTCCAAAGACTTAAGAATTAAAAAAAAGCCATTGTGCCACTAGAGGTAAGATTGACAAATTCTGCACCTATATATTTTTTAAACTCATCTTTAAACGCTTCGCTAATATTTCCTTTAGCTAAATTGAGACTATTTAGAAGTACAGAAGCAGCTTCAACTTCTTCTGTACCAATTGTTGTTCTTGAATGAGGAATCACGAATTAAATTTTTTCATTCCCTAAAAAGATTCTACACCACCATTCGAAGTTCATAAGACTCCATAATAACAAACGATGGTTCTTTCTTTGATTGATATGCTCATCAACAATTCTTCGGGTATAAAGAGGGTTAATAAATTCCGAAGAAATAGCTCTTTTATTTAAAAGTAATTCTTTCATATAAGCTGCATTCTCTCCTCGATACCAACTCTCATCTGGAGCACTAAATCCTTGCTTTTTCCGATTAATTATTTGTTGGGGCATAATAGAACTCATTGCTTTTCGCAAAACATTCTTACCATCGTCATATTCAATATATACTTTTCTCTTATCCCCAAATTCATTTTCATCCAATCGCTTCATATTTTCAAGGTTACCTAACTTATGACGAACTGGCACCTTTTGAGCAAACTCAACTAACGAATTATCCATAAACGGGAATCTTTCCTCTAAACCATGAGCCATGGACAATTTATCTCCAACTAAAAATAAACCGGGGAGAAATGTTTTGATTTCAAAATAAAGTGAATTATTGATATGCTGCTCTGGTAGATCGTATTTCAAACTTTCATTAAAAAGAAAGACTCGTTCAAAAATTCTTCTTGGCTCTTGTACATCAAATTCGGCATGTATGTGTTTATTGAATAGAGATTTTTTATCCTCATCTTTAACTATTCTTTGCCAAAAATCATAATATTGATTGAAATAATCTTTCCTATCTAAGGATTTGAAAATTCTATAATAACGCCATGGGTAGCCTCCAAATAGTTCATCCCCTCCAGTTCCCTGTAAACAGACTTTAACAAATTTACTAGCTAAACGAGAGATATAATAATTGGGGTAACTCATGCCTACTCTCAAGTCTTCAAGATGCCAAACCAATTTAGGCAAACTCCATTTTAAATCACCTGCATTCATTACTTGCTCATAATGCTCACTCTTAATATAGTTAGCGGTAAGCTCCGCGTCCCTCCGTTCATCATAATTAGCTTCTACGCCTGTTACTTGACTCATATCAAACCCACAAGTAAAAGTATATAACCTAGGTACATGCTTTGACGCCAAAACACTGATTGAACCCGAATCAATACCTCCACTCAAATAGCTCCCTACAGGCACATCTGCTACCATTTGTCTAGCTACTGCATTTGAAAATAATCGCTCAGTTTCATTTTTGGCATCCAAGAAACTCATTTTGTCATCTGTTTTCGAAAAATCATAGTCCCACCAAGATTTATGAATAATTTCTGATGTATAGGTATTGATACACACAGTATTGGCCTGAGGCAACATGTACACGTCCTTAAAAAGAGTTTGGAAGGTGAACATATTTTGAAAGGTAAAATACTCATTTAATGCTTGATAATTGAGTTGTACTGAAAAAGCAGGATTTTTTAAAAAGGCTTTTATTTCTGACGCAAATAATAATATACCATTCCTAAAATAATAGTATAATGGCTTTACCCCAAATCTATCGCGACTCAGATATAATTCTCGTGATTTAGTATTCCAAGCACCAATAGCAAACATTCCATCAAGTTTTGAAAAAAATGATGGCCCATAAGCTGATAATCCCTCTACTATAACTTCGGTATCAGATGTAGAAATAAACTCATGCCCTTTACTTTGTAATTCGAGCTTTAATTCATGAAAATTATAAATACATCCATTAAAAACTATTACCCACTTTCCATCTTTACTCCTCATAGGTTGAGCGCCTTTGGGGGATGTATCCAAAATAGCAAGTCGGCGATGACCAAGACCTAAATTTTCATCTATAAAAATCCCTTCCCCATCTGGTCCTCTATGACTGATGGCATCATTCATTATTCTTATTTCCTGATTTGAAACAGGCTTACCATTTAACTTAAATATTCCAGCAATTCCACACATAAATTAAATCTATAGAATGATTATTGATAGGGTCCTATCAGGAGTAAAAAACTAGATACTTTTTAAAATTTGAACAACATATTCAAAATCCTCTTTTAGCATCTTGTTGTGAAGCGGGATTGACATTGAATATTGATCAGCAGCAAATGCACCGGGATAATCTAATGGTTGAATATTAAACATTTTGGCATACACATTCAACATATGCACTGCATGTGTACCTGGCCTAGTAGCAATTCCATGCTGTTGAAGTTTTTCCATTATATCATTTCGCTTGAGCGGAGAAACTGATTCATTAATAAAAGTCACATAACTCTGCCACCCATGCTTGTACCCTAATGGTACTTCTGGCGTTCTTAACCACTCAATACTACTCAACTCATTTTTATAATAAGTAGCCCAATGATTCCTTTCATCTATGAATTTATCAAGCTTCGACAATTGTACAACGCCTAATGCTCCCTGAAGATCAGTCATTCGATAATTATAACCTACCATATCAAACGAAGGAAGAATATAGGGCTTGGGGCCATGATGCCTTTGTTCTTCTGAAATGGATGCTCCATGATTACGTAGCATATCTAAAGTGGCTGCTATTTGATCATCATTCGTTGTTAGCATTCCACCTTCACCTGTGGTAACAGATTTTCTTGGATGAAATGAGAAGCAACCTACGTCACCAAGGCTTCCAGCCGGTTTCCCTCTCAATGCACTACCCGCTGCACATGCTCCATCTTCTACAATTTTTAATTGTGGGAAATTTTCCCTGATAAAATCAATATCAGCACATAAGCCAAACAAATGCACTGGAATTATTGCTACTGTTTTAGAGGTAATTTTGTCCTTAATTTTAGTAACATCAATATTAAAAGTCAGAGGGTCAACATCAACGAAAACTGGCGTCGCATTACAATACATTACTGCATTAGCTGTCGAAACCCAAGTAAAAGCTGGCACAAGTACTTCATCCCCTGCTTTCACACCACAGGCTACCAGAGCTAAATGAAGAGCTGTCGTACAATTAGAGACAGCTAATGCATGCTTTACATTGTGACGTATTGCAAATGCACTTTCAAATTCCTTAACTTTTGGTCCTTGAGTAATCCAACCACTTTCTATGGGAGCTTTTAATGCCTCCCATTCTTCAATACCCATTGATGGTATAGATATTGGAATATTTCTTTTTTGCATACCGAATTATTGTTTGTTTTTTAATCTCCAATCAATCAACTTTTGAAGTCCCTCTTTAAGCTCATATTTATATTTAAACCCTAACTCGGTTTCTGCTTTTACCCGAGATCCAATACGATTTTGAACCAACGCTCTAGCATCATCTGCAGAATAAGGCTTATATATAACTTTTAAATCAGATTTCTTGAGTTCTAATATTGTATCACATAGAGTTTTTATAGATGTCTGAACTTCTGTACCTACATTATAGAAACCGAAATTTGTATCACTTTTAAGTGCTTGCACATTACATCTTGCGACATCTTCAACATAAATGAAATCATATGCTTGACTACCATCTCCATTAATTGTAGGTTGCTCATTTGCATCAATCTTATTGAGCATAATAGGTATAACACCGGTATATGCAGCAGTTTGATCCTGGTTAGGGCCGTAGACATTCATGTATCGCAAACCAATAACTGGCAAATTATACCTGTCGTTGAAAGCTGTACACATTGCCTCTCCTGCAATTTTTGTTGCTCCATAAAAATTTTTGTTATTAAATGGATGCATTTCAGTCATTGGCAATTCTACCGCGTCCCCATAAACCGAAGCAGATGATGACCAGATCAATTTCTTTACATTATTTTTTACACATGCCTCCAAAACATTAAATGTTCCTCCAATGTTAACATCAAAAGCAGTACGAGGAAAGTCTTTACAATGGAGTAACCACATAGCTGCGAGGCATACAACATAATCTACTCCCTTCATTGCTTCATTTAGGATGTCCGTTTCACGTACATCACCACCATTGGGATATATAGTACATCTGGGATCTTTAAGAACATCTGAAATATTTCCCATTTTACCACGTGCGAAGTTGTCATAAATTATGACATGACCAACGTTTTCCTTTAACAACTCTGCAACTACAAAACTTCCAATAAAACCAGCGCCACCTATGACTAAAACTTTTGAATTTTCAATATTCATATTATTAAATTATTTTGAAAAAGGATGTTTGCTTAATGGAAGATTAACGAACGGATGAAAGTCTCCCTTTTTGCCGATTGGGCTTTTTACTCTTATATCATGCACCAGATCAATAGCTGGTTTTACGTCTTTTAACTCAAATCCGTTTCCTTCAAGAATGCCTTTATAACTCAAGGTATGCAATTCTGTAAACCCATCACTGAACTCAAAAGATTCTCCATCAATTGTGATTTGACGAAAGGTTCTTTTTCCCGACTCTTTTATTTGTGGTGGTATATTATCATAGTTGATACTCAAAAACCATCTTACTCTTGCTCTTTGCATCTCCAAATACCCAGCAGCTCTGTCATGTTCATGCAAATGAACTATATTATCTTTTATATCACCAAAAATCCATAAAAGCATATCATAGAAATGAACACCGATATTAGTTGCTATGCCTCCAGACTTATGCACATCTCCTTTCCAACTTGTATAGTACCAATTACCGCGAGAAGTAATGTATGAAAGATCAATATCGAAAATTTTATTCTGGGGTGCCGCTAATACTTTATTTCGAAGAGATATGATTGAAGGATGTAATCTTAATTGTAAGATATTGAAAACCTTCTTCCCATAATCTTTTTCAAGAGATGCCAATGACTCTAGATTCCAAGGATTAAGTACTAAGGGCTTTTCACAAATAACATCTGCATTATTTCTCAGACCAAATCTTATATGTGAATCATGTAAATAATTGGGTGAGCATACAGAAACATAATCAATGGGCTGTTGTTTCAATCTCAACCTTTCAATATGGCGATCAAATCTTTCAAACTCGGTAAAAAAATCAGCTTCCGGAAAATAACTATCTAATATCCCAACACTATCAAATTTATCCAATGCTGCGACGATTGTATTCCCAGTATCTTTTACCGCTTTCATGTGCCTTGGAGCGATATAACCAGCAGCACCAATTAACGCAAATTTTTTACTCATTCACTTTATTTACTAAATTGTTCTTTAATATATATCTATCACCACTTTCTTTACAGAAAGCTTCTCCGTTTTCATCAAATAGTAGTTTACTACCATATTCGCTCATCCAACCAACTTGCTTTGCAGGATTCCCTACAACTAATGCATAAGCAGGAACATACTTGGTAACAACCGCTCCTGCACCAATAAAAGCATAATTACCAATATCGTGACCACAAACAATAGTTGCATTTGCTCCAATACTAGCTCCCTTACCTACTTTTGTTGACAAATATTGATTGCGTCGATTTACTGCGCTCCTCGGATTAATAACATTTGTGAAAACACATGAAGGGCCTAAAAAAACATCATCTTCACAAATGACACCTGTATATAAAGAAACATTATTCTGAACTTTAACATTATTCCCTAAAATAACATCCGGTGAGATAACTACGTTTTGTCCGATATTACATAACTCACCTAAAACACACCCATTCATAATGTGAGAGAAGTGCCATATTTTAGTACCTGCGCCAATTTTAGATCCTTCATCTATAACTGCTGTAGGATGAGCAAAAAAAGACATAATTATCTTTTAAAAAATGATTTAATACATCGTATAACTTCGTATAATGTATGCTATACGAAAGTTATTA
>NZ_KI866530.1:1676832-1679617 GCF_000511175.1 Sediminibacterium salmoneum NBRC 103935
ATTAATATTTTTTAAAAAATTAGATTTAATACAATCTGCGATGTATTGTTGTTGACCAATCTTAAGTTCCGTGTGCATTGGTAAAGACAAAACCGACTTAGTTAATATTTCTGTATTAGTTAAGCTTTGAGAAACTACTGCTATTGATTTAAATGCTTCTTGATTGTACAAGGGAATTGGATAATATATCATCGAAGGAATTCCACATTCATGTAACCACTGTTTAAGCTCATCGCGCTTTCCTCCATTCACCTTAATCGTATATTGATGAAAAGCATGCTTTACATTTTGAGATCTGATTGGAATTTGAATTTCACTGATTTCGCCTAACAAATGATCATAATTATTTGCAGCAGAAATTCTTGCATTTTGATAATTACTTAGTTGATCTAGCTTGACATTTAAAATAGCAGCTTGAATTGTATCCAACCGTGAGTTTACACCTATAAATTTATGTACGTACTTTTCGGATTGTCCATGATTAGCAATCATTTTTATTTTTTTAGCTAACTCTGTATCATTGGTAATTAAAGCTCCACCATCTCCGTAACAGCCTAAATTTTTAGATGGGAAAAATGACGTACAGCCAATGTGTCCAATAGTTCCAGAGGCTTTCCACTTTTTATCAGTAAATTGATAAAACCCGCCTATTGACTGAGCCGCGTCTTCGATAACATGAATACCATAATCCCTTGATAATTCCATGATAGGTTCCATATCAACAGATTGTCCAAACAAATGAACAGGAACAATCCCCTTGGTTTTCGGTGATATAGCATTTCTAATGAGTTCAGGAGTAGCAATAAAAGTATCAAGATCAACATCTATCATAACTGGCACAAGTCCCAATAAACCTAGAACCTCTGCTGTAGCAACATAGGTAAAAGCCGGAACAATCACCTCATCACCCGGGCGAAAGTCTAAAGCCATCATAGCAATTTGCAAAGCATCAGTGCCATTTGCACATGGTATTACAAATGAACCACCTAGATAGTTTGAGAAGTTTTCACTAAACCTGGCGACATCATCTCCTCCTATAAATTGCGATTTACCAATGGCATCTAAGACAGCATCATCAATAGATTCCTTAATGTTTAAATACTGACCGTTTAGGTCTACCATTTGAATGTTAGTGTCTAAATCCCTTTCCAATTTTTTAAAGTTAACTCTAGTCCTTGTAATACTGTTATTGAAGGATTATAACCTAATAACTGTTTTGCTTTTGAAATATCAGCTAAGCTGTCTCTTACATCACCAACCCGAGCTTCCCTATATTTTGCGCTTAATCCTTCTACCCTAGCAAGTTTAACCAATGATTCAAACAAAATATTTAAAGTTATGTTATCGCCAACAGCTATATTGTAAACTTGATTCAATGCATTTTCATCTTTAGTAAGCATAGCTAGAATATTAGCCTGAACCGCATTCTGAACATACGTAAAATCACGAGTTTGCTCTCCATCACCATTAATAAAAGGAGATTGATTAGACTTAATAGCATTTATGAACAAAGGAATTACAGCAGCATAAGCTCCGTTAGGATTTTGTCTAGGCCCAAAAACATTAAAGTATCTTAACCCAATAGATGAAACACCAAAGGTTTTAAAAAAACATCAGCATAAAGTTCATTAACAAATTTCGTTACAGCATAATGGAGATAAGGGCTTACCAATATTTTCTTCTTTCTTTGGTAATACTTTACTATCACCATACGTTGATGATGATGCAGCATACACAAAATTTTTCACCAAAGCTTCTTTAGAAGCATAAAGCATGTTTAAAAATCCTGAAATATTTACTTCATTTGTTGTAATTGGATCATCAATTGATCTTGGGACGGAACCTAATGCAGCTTGATGTGAAACATAATCAATATTTTCAACAGCCTTTCTACAAGTTGCAATATCTCTAATATCTCCTTGTAGAAATTCAAAATTTGGCTCTTGTAAAAATGGTTCAATATTTTCAATGAACCCAGTTGATAAATTATCTAATACTCTTACCTTTTTTGCCCCTGAATAAACTAAGTACTCGACAATATGACTACCGATGAATCCAGCACCACCTGTTACTAAAAAGGTAAATTTAGAAATATCATTAGTATGAAATTTCAACATGTGTTTATAACTTAAATTAATTTACAATCGAGCATCAACCATCTCTTTTGGCAGAACTCCTTTTACATCGTATACGACTACATTTTCTGATTTTTGTATCGTTATTTCCCTGAAAAGGTCATGAGCTACTGCAAGGATAATTGCTGAATAGTTAGAGAGCATGTCATTTGAAAAACTATCAAGAATAGTAATTCCATACTCATGATACACTTCTTCTTTTTTCGCCCATGGATCATAAACATCGACATGTATATCAAAGTTCGTAAGCTCAGTAAATATGTCAATTACCCGAGTATTACGAATATCAGGACAATTTTCTTTAAATGTAAAACCAAGAATTAGAACATTAGATTTCATAACATTCAAATTCTTTCGCATCATCAGTTTAACAACTTCTGTAGTTACGTGCTTTCCCATACTATCGTTCATGCGCCTACCGGCTAAAATAATCTCAGGATGATATCCGACTTCTTGAGCCTTTTGTGCTAAATAATAGGGATCAACTCCAATGCAATGCCCTCCTACAAGTCCAGGCTTAAATTTGAGAAAATTCCATTTTGTAGCAGCAGCGTCTAAAACTTCATGTGTATCTATATTCAAGAGAGAGAAGATTTTAGAAAGCTCATTAATAAAAGCGATATTAATGTCTCTTTGAGAATTTTCAATAA
>NZ_KI866530.1:1680367-1682208 GCF_000511175.1 Sediminibacterium salmoneum NBRC 103935
CTAATAAGTATCCTATATGTATAATCTATTCCATTATTTTTGAAAATATTCTTTTCATAATTAAAACAAATACAAGTATAAATGACCAACCCAAAGAAAAAAGCAAAGCAGTTATTATGCTGGATATTTTACTTCTTTTCAATGGCAAAATCGGTGCATCTACAATCTGAATTACAGGTGTTTCCTGGCTCAAGGTAAATTTCGCCATTTCCAAATTTTGTGTGACGGCCGAAAAAATTGTAGTCAACATTGTTTTATCTCGCAATGTAGTTTCTACAGCCACAGTATTCTTTGTCTGATATAGTGGATTTATATCCATTACACTAGAATTTGTTTGTAATGATGCCCCTGAAATTGTTTTTTTACTTAAAAGACTTGCGATACTATCGGCTCTTGCTTGAAGCTTTTCAACTGTTACCTTTTGCCTTTGTGTCCTAATTCTTAAATATTTGTCAACTGCAAGTTGGACTATTCGCTCACAGTAAAACTTTGCCAAAGTCTCGTTCTCCATAATGACTGAAACATCAAATAAACCAGCTTTTTTATCCGTTTTTCCAATTGAAAATTTTGTATTGATAATATCTTCAGAAATAATTAGTAATAAACTATCCTGCAATCTTGTATAATTCTTACCTAATATCAATGGAGGAAAATTCACATCGCCAATGTTCTCATTTTTTTTCCAACTATCCTTAAGTTGGTAAGCATTCACATAAACATCTGCAAAAGATTCATTAGGGTTATACCCGAACTGAGTTAATAATACTTCTCTAGATAGTGAGAAACTTTTGAAATAAAAAATAATATTATCTCCAGATAGCAATCCGCCCCCCCCTATACTCATATCCATACCAAATTGACCAGCCAATGAAGCCAGCCCCCCCAAGCCTGATGTACCACTTTTACCGTCTTCTACTACGAAAGTAGTTTTGGCTTCATAAGTAACTGGTTGCTTGCGAGCGTATACAAATCCTAAAAATCCTCCAATTAAACCGATTATAGCTACTTTCCACCAATTTGTTGATAAAAATCGCACCCATTCTCCAATATTTTGAAGTATTTCCTTCGCGGAAATATTATCCGAAGTATTTGCTATCTGATTGTTCATAAACTACTTATTTAAGGTTCAAATGACATGAGCCATTATTGCCAAATCGACCAATCAAATTATTTTTTTATTCATTTTGTGCATGATATTGTATTAGACAAATGCCAAATTATGTAATAAGTTAAAAAATTTGGTTTTAAATGCAGGGCTTCGCCAACCTCACTTACAGATGAATCATCAGTAACAAATGTTACTTCTAAAAATCAAATCCGTAAATAACTTTTAGAGACAACTATAACAATTAACTCAAAATCAATGCATAAGATCATGAGGGGGTAGGATGAATCTTATGTGGTTAATAAAAGACAAATATAAGTGGGCATATAATACTACCCAAAAAAACATATAAATTAAAAGAAAACATATTAATCATCTTGTACCAAAAGCCTTCTTCACTTTGGCTACATAATCCAGCTTCTCCCAAGTGAATAATTCCACTTTTACCTTCTTTTCCTTGCCATCTGGGGTTCTGAAGGTTTTGGTAACCACTTCTGGCTTACGGCCCATATGACCATAGGCTGCAGTTTCACTGTAGATTGGGTTTCTCAGCTTCAGGCGCTGCTCAATAAAGTAAGGACGCATATCGAATAAGCCCTCTACTATTTTTGCAATCTGACCATCGGTAAGGTTCACTTTGGCCGTGCCAAATGTGTTCACGTTGATAGAAGTTGGCTGTGCTACACCAATGGCATAAGAAACCTGTACTAAGATTTCGTCCGCAACTCCAGCAGCA
>NZ_KI866530.1:1684497-1807310 GCF_000511175.1 Sediminibacterium salmoneum NBRC 103935
AGGGTCGAATTACTGTTCCCTATCATCCCGGGACTAAAACCCATAACCAATAAAAAGCAACTTTCTATTTTACCCAGAATATTCCACGTAGACATTCCAACCGATTTATCCAATGCCATTTCCAAATGCAAAACGGATGCAGAATGTGAGCAGGTGGGAACCGAATGGCTGATTCAGCAAAGCAAGGAACTGAAAGCTTTTGGTGTGCCGGTTTTACACTATTATACTTTGGGGAAACCTAAGGTAATTTGGAATGTGGTGAAGGCTGTCTATTAAATGTAGTTTTGTATTATATATTTTGCAATAGAAAGAGAAGCTGTTGCACCAGGCGAAGGGGCATTCAAAACATGAATTTGATTGTTTTCTTTTATAATATTAAAGTCCATTAATATTTCGCCTTGTGGACTTATCGCTTGCGCTCTTACTCCTGCAGTTCCACCTTTGGTGAACATATAATCTTCAACTTCAGGAATCAATTTTTTGGCCTTGTTTACAAATGCTTTTGTTGATAATGAACTGGCAAATTCTCCAATGGCAAATTTAAAATTATTACTAAGAAATCTTAGGAACCCATTATAAGTTAAAGCATCAATTGCATCTATTAGTGAAAAATCAGTATTTCTATAACCTTCACGTTTTAAAGCTAGAACAGCATTGGGTCCAACTTCTCTTCCACCATTTACCATACGAGTAAAATGCACACCTAAAAAAGGATATTGCGGATCAGGTACAGGATAAATTAAATGATTTACAATTTGCTTGTATTCATCCGCAATATGCATATATTCTCCTCGAAAAGGCAAAATTTTGATTGGGCTCTTTTGTTTGGTTAAACTTGTAAAAGTTCTATCAGAAAACAGACCAGTACAATTAATGATTAAATCATAAGTTTTCTCAAATTTTTCAGTCTTTAGCAACGTTGAATTTTCTGAAAATTTAGACAACCCTAACACTTTATTATTAATAAAAATTTCTCCATTATCGCTTTTGATGTAATTAGCCATAGCTTCCATGACTTGCTTGTAACTAACAATACCTTCTTCAGGTACTAATAATGCTTTTATTGCTTTGACATTCGGCTCTCTAATCTTCAATTCTTGATTAGTAAGAAATTTCAATCCACTCAATCCATTCAAATTCCCACGCATTGCCAAATCATCTAGAAGTTTAATTTCTCTTTCATCACTAGCAACAACAATCTTACCGCAAACTTCATGATCGATATTATTAACTTGGCAAAAAGAAATCATTTGCTTGATACCTTCTAAAGCAAGTTGGGCTTTAAGTGATCCTGGTTTATAATACAACCCACAATGAAGAACACCACTATTATTACCAGATTGATGTCTACCTAGAGCAGATTCCTTTTCAAAAATGGAAATTTTATACTTTGAACTTGATTTACTTAATTCATACCCTATGGCTAAACCTAAAATCCCTCCTCCAACTATAGCAACTTCTTTCATAATGTCATTCTTAAAATCAAAAAATAAGATAAATTATCTTGCCAATCAATTCTTTATACCCCGTATTCAATAATCTAAAACTATCTGCATTGGGTAAGAAATCCATAAGGGTTGTTTTTTGACTCTTATCTACTTTAAAATCAACGGAATAATCCACAACAGAAAAGCCTTGCTTTTCAAAAAGCCTTTTTGAACGAGCCATGTGATAGGCGGATGTAACCAATATCATTTTTTTATTGCCGCCAATTAAAGATTTAACAGCTTTTGCCTCGTCTGCTGTATTCTCTACATTACTTGTGATTAAAATAGCAGAATCAGGCATCCCTTGCTGTATTGCAAATAGTCTTAAGATTTCACCTTCAGTAAGATTAGTAATATCCCAAGGCATTTTGCCCCCAGTAAAAATAATTTTAGGTGCTTTACCCGCTTTAAACAATTCTATTCCACCAAAGAAACGATCAGGATCCCCCCATTCCGGATATACTCCATCAGTTGATTTCACCTGATTAATCATGCCACTCAATACCACAATAGCTTCTGCATTGGGCATATCCTTAGGTGTTTTCCTCAATTCAGAGCCTTCAACCAATTGAAAGAAGTTACTGGCGAAAATGGGTGTAGAAAAAATGTACAAACAAGCAATAGCCGTATAAATCGGCCATCTGTTTTTCTTCCACAATGCAAAAATCAAAAGGTAAATAATTAGCATGATAGGCATCACAAATACCGGCAATATTTTGTGTAGGTAAATCATTTAGACTGTAGCAAACAAACCGCATGTGCAACCAACCCCTCTTCCCTACCCACAAATCCCATTTTCTCATTGGTAGTAGCTTTGATAGAAATATCTCTAAGTCCAATACCCAAGATATTGGCAATGGTTTCCTGCATAGCAGGAATATGGGGTTTAATCTTGGGTTTTTCTAAGCAAAGGGATGCATCAATATTCACAATAGCATAGCCTTCGGCAGATATCAAATCTCTGGTCTTAGCCAATAAAATCTTGCTATCAATATTCTTGAATTCAGCGGATGTATCAGGGAAATGAACACCTATATCACCTAGACAAGCTGCGCCCAATAAAGCGTCGCAAATAGCGTGCAACAACACATCCGCATCGCTATGGCCTAAAGCGCCCTTGGTATGCGGAATTTTTACCCCACCAATCATAAGGTCTCTGCCTTCCACCAGTTGATGGAAATCAATCCCGTAGCCTATGCGCATAATGTTAATCTTTAGCGTCTATCTTTTATTTCTTCTTGGAGGGAAATTATTACCAGTTTTGGCGCCTTTACCAATTCCTTCTGGTGCACCATAATGGCTCATCGCACAACGGAATCCAATGGTATTGGTACTTTCGTCTTCTTGTAAGAAACGGCGGGTACCAGGACTCAACCAATAAGCACGGTCGTTCCAGCTACCACCCTTGTAAACCCTGGATTTATCAGAGATTAAAGTGGTGATACCGTAACCATAAGTTACTGAGCTTAATGAATCACCGTCTAAATAGTTCAGCGCATTGGCTTTTTGGTAATTTCTTCTGTTTCGAGTTAATGAATCTGGTTCAGGCTTCATTTTAATTCTACCCTTATCATCTCTTAAATTGCCTTGTCCACCACTCATATCAATTTGCTGGAAAACATTACCACGGAAAGGATTAAAGTCTTCTGCTTCAGAATTCGTCAATGGTCTGTATAAATCAGCTACCCACTCGCTCACGTTACCGCTCATATTGTAAATACCATATCCATTCGGTACAAACTGATCTACTTCAGCAGTAACAGCAGCATTATCGTTCAAACCACCTGCTACACCCATATTGTCACCCGTTCCTCTTTTGAAGTTAGCAAGGAAGGAGCCTTGAGCCGCACCTTTTTTAGTCGCTCTTAAATTATCGTAACCATCGTTTCTCCAGGCATAAATAGATTTATTTGCAATCAACTCCTCTCCTTTGATTCCCTTATTGCTCTTACGCTGTGGATTTTCCATAATATAACCGTAAGCTGCATACTCCCACTCCGCTTCTGTTGGCAAGCGGTAGTCACCAAACATCAAACCATCTTCAAACTTAGCAACGGTTCTGGGACGGCCTTGTGCATCTTTCAATGGGTTTTTCTTGGAAGTCACGTCCCTTCCAGGAACAGCTTGGTACTCGCCTAACAAATAGGCCTTGGTATTGAAGTTGTCCTGACCTGCACCATTCAAAGTTTTCTTCACCTGTGTTTTAGGATCCAGGAAACCTTTCTTCATCAAAGCCAATTCATTTACACGGTCGGTTCTCCACTTGCAGTATTCAGTAGCCTGTAACCAGGTTACACCCACCACAGGGTAGTTGTTATAAGAAGGGTGGCGGAAATAATATTCCACCATCGGTTCGTTATAAGCCAGCTCCTCTCTCCAAACCAGGGTATCCGGCAAAGCCTGGGTAACAATGGAATCCATACCCGCAGCACCAAACGTACCTTCTAACCAATATAGGTATTCGCGGTAGTTCAGGTTGCTTACTTCGTATTTGTCAATGAAGAAGGAATTAACTGTTACACGGTGCGGAATATTGTTCCAGTCAGCCATAATATCTTCCTGAGTAGCGCCCATGGTAAAAGTCCCCCCCTGAACAAAAACAAGTCCCGGAGCAGTTTGAATATCCTTGGGTTTAACCACATTGAAGTTGCCAAACTGCTGGTCATTATAGTTCCATCCCGTAGCAGTGGACTTCTCTTTTTTTCCTTTGAAAAGACTACAAGAAGTAGCTACACTCATTAGGGAAACCAATAAAACGGCGTTCCGCACAAATTTATTTACCTGCATTGTCTGATTTTGTTATACTGATTAGAGTGTATAATTGGCCTATAAAATTCGGTTTTTTATAACAACGAATGTATAGAAATATTAGTTAGCAAAATCCTAATTTTAGACCCAATAATTACCTAAAACGTTGTATTTGAATAAATATTTTACCAATCACCTTTGCGGCAACTACCTGAAATAGGCAGTTTTAACACGGTGTGGTGCATATTTTTGGAATTTTTGTATAATTTGTGTCGTCAACCAGTAAACCTAAAAAACATGAAAGCACAAAATTTTCAGCTAACAGGGATATTTGTTCAGGACCCAATTGACAAAGGTTTCACTGCATTTTTTGCACAATTACCCAATATCATTGCTGAGGGTGATACAGAAGAGGAAGCAACAAAAAATTTGATTCAAACTGTGCAAACCGTCTTTGAACACCAACAAAACAACGGTTTTCATCAACCAAATGTTAGAACAAAGCAGTTTAATTTATCTATTGCTTAATTATGACAAGAGCCGATTTTTACGATTGGTTAATTGCTCATAGGTGCACAATTGCACCCCTTGCAGAAGACACAAGAGGGAATATCATAAAAGTCAACAGTCCACATAGCAATTCTTATGTCTATTTGGATACCCCAATTAATGATAAACCAATGAAATGCTTTACTGTTTGCACAATGTGCAAACAATTATACATACCTATACCTGATCCATGCAAACCAGTTGAGCCCCTTGCTGATGAAATAAAAAACAAACATTATCCTGATAGATAAACGGAATTCGCATTATTGCATGAAAAAAGTAATTCTATTTTTAGGCTTTTCCTTTATTTGTCTTGAAATTAACTCTCAACAAAATTTTTTAAATACTTCTTTTTTATCTGCCGGTCAATGGATTAGGATAGGTCTAACCCAATCCGGCATTTATAAAATTGAAGCTTCGCAACTATCTGCTTTGGGTTTAAACGCCAACCCCTTCCCCACCAATAGCCTCCGGATTTTTGGAAAAAAGGGAGGAAACTTACCTGAGAAAATAGATTCAGCTTCACTTATAAGTTTAACAGAAATTCCTATTGAAACGGGTTCCAATTACGCATATTTTTTTGCCACTGGACCCCATGATTGGAAATACAATTCAACCACGCAGTCCTTCAGTTTTGAAAAAAACCATTATAGCGATACCACCTGGTATTTTATTACCATCAATCCCAATCCCATCAATGGGAATTTGCCAAAGAGAATTCTAACTGCACCTGTCGCCCCTCTGCCGATTGGTAAAATTGTCAGAACCTACACAGAGCGCTTTGCATACGAAAATCCAAAAGACAATCTATTGGGCAGCGGTAAAGAATGGGTGGGCGAAAATTTCAATAACAGTGTAAATAGCAGAACCTTTTCTATTCCCTGGACCAATGCAGTTACTACTGAACCTTTGAAGCTCTTTACCCATCTGACGTCCAGAAGCCTTGGGGCTTCTGCCGAATTTAAAGCATTAATGAACGGGAATCTGGCTCAGAGCATTACTTTATCTGGTGTATCAGGTGGCTTATTGGATGATTATGCTAGGGAAGCTAAAAACCAAAATGCAATTTTACCAGCCAACTTAGGCAATGCCAATAACCTTTCGGTTCAATTCCAATATAATGGGATAAGTGGTTCCGAAGGATGGTTAAACAGGTTTACAATTCAGGGGCAAAAACAGTTGATACCACAAAATGCTACGCAGGGCTTTTACTTTAATATTACCCGAGAAAACACGGGTAATTTATCCAGTGATTCAGCAGCAGAATTGCGGATCTCTGCACCGTTGAATAACGGTTCTCCTACGGTATTTTCCACAGACACCCGTGTCTGGGATATCAGTGATCCACTCAATCCATCCATCGTAGTTTCTGCAAATAACAGCAGTGAAATCAAGGTAAAAACCATCGTAGAAATACGGAAAGAATTTGCATGCTTTAACCCTGCGCAAGCTTTAACGCCGATTATTCCCAACAATCCCAATGTGCCCAATCAAAACCTTCTTGATCTGGCCAAAGGAACAACCAATACTAATGCAACTGGCTCAGGAAGTAATGATTACAGAGGCATTATCATTGTTCATCCATCTTTACTTTCTGCTGCCAATCGCATGGCCAATTTTCACCAAAACCAATACGGATACAAAGATTTGGTTATCACAACTACTCAATGCTACAATGAATTTGCTGCTGGCATACCCGACCCTGCCGCCATCAGAAATACACTCAAATTATTTTACGACTATTCAGCACCATCTTCAACAGCCAATGGGAAAACACTGCAATACACTGTCTTATTCGGAGCAGGCACGTATGATCCCAAAAATATTTTACAGAATACCCAATACAATGAGCGCAACCTGATTCCGACTTTTCAAAGCAGTAATAGCTTATCGCCCTTGCTTTCTTATACTTCAGATGATTTTTATGCCATGCTCAACAATGGCGATGATGTGAATCAATTGAACGATGCTCCCTTATCCATTGCAGTAGGTCGCATTCCTGTTAGTTCGCTTACAGAAGCCAATCAATACATCAACAAACTGATTCGTTATCATCAACCCAATAGCAATTACAATTTATCCACTAGTAACACAGATAATGTCTGGCGCAGCCAATTGGTTTTTATTGCTGATGACAAAGACCAAAATCTGCACCTCAATGATGCGGAAAGCATTGCTGCTACTGCACTTTCAGCTAATCCTGCATTAACCGCCAATAAAATTTATCTGGATGCTTATCCTTTGGTAAGCGGTGCGGGAGGAGCGCGTTATCCAGCAGTTAGTGATGCCATAGTAAACCAGGTATTATCCGGGGCATTAATCGTAAACTACTCAGGACATGGCAATCACCTGCGCTTGTCCGAAGAAGCCGTGATAAGCGCCAATGAAATCAATCGTTTCAACAATCCCGACAAATTGCCGCTTTTCATTACCGCGAGCTGCGATTTTGATGCCTTTGATCAACCGGGTAAACCCTCGATTGCCCGACCCTTGTTGTATGGCAGCAATAATGGGGCGATTGCTTTATTAACGACCACCCGATTGGTATTTGCTTACAGCAATCGCATCATGAATCAAAATTTTATCAAAGCGGCTTTAGAGCCGATGAACAATAGCGGCTCAGGAAATAATGCATACTTATATCGCTCTTTGGGTGAATCCGTTCGGGTTGCCAAGAACCTAAGTAACCAGAGCAATACACAATCCAGCGGTGACCCTTTGAATAGCAGGAAATTTGCCCTATTGGGAGACCCTGCCCTGCAATTGGCTTTGCCAGAACTGCCTATTCAAGTGTACCAGATAAAAGAAAAAAATACGGGCAATATCATACCGTTCTCAGATAGTTTAATTGCCTTGAAAACCTATGAAATCAGCGGACAAGTTAATCAGTCCAATGGCAGTATGGCAAATGATTATAACGGTATTGTGTCCGTACAATTGTATGACCAGCCCCAGCAAGTTTTCACATTGGGCAATACTCCGGAAAGCCCCCGTACCAGCTATACTTCAGAGAAAACCATTTTATTCAATGGAAAAGCCAGTGTTAAAAATGGACGATTTACTGTTGAATTAAAAGTACCCAGAGACATCAGCTTTGGCCCCAACAAAGCCAATATCAAGTTTTTTGCACAGCGTTCAGACAGTAACAATACGCAACCAGCTGCGGGTGCATTGCCCATGAGAATTGTGGGAAATACGGAGAACAATACCCGTGATACCACGGGTCCGGAAATCAAATTATACCTAAATGATGAAGCGTTTAAAAACGGGGGTATCACAAATGAGAATCCAGTCTTGATAGCGAAATTATTTGACACATCTGGTATCAATGCTACCGGCAATGGCATCGGGCATGATATTGTTTTAATACTCAATGGAGACCAGCGCAACAGCATGGTACTAAATTCCTTTTTCAGCAACGAACTCAACGAATACCAGCGCGGAACCCTCCGTTATCAGTTAGCTCAACTCCCACCGGGAAAACATCAACTTCAACTCAAAGCCTGGGATTTAGTCAATAATAGCAACTCAGCAAGTTTAGAATTTACGGTGGTAAATAAAGAGCAATTGAAAATAGCGCAGGTCAGGAGTTTCCCCAATCCTTTCAAAGCATTGGGTGGGAAAACGGTCTTTGCTTTTGAACACAACCAACCCAATACCGATTTGCAAGTGCAGATAGACATTGTTGATGGGGCGGGTGCCGCCGTTACCCGGATTCGGAGGACGCTAAACACCCAAGGCACCCGCAATATCGAAATTGCTTGGGACGGCACTACCCAGCAGGGAAGAAAATGCCTGCCAGGGATCTACTATTACAAACTTTCCGTTGCTGTTACTGGTAATCCAAGTTTGGGCACCCAAAGCGCTGCCGGACAAATCATGATTCTTTGAGTATTAGGGTTTTCGGGCTATCTTCGCCCCCAATCCCCCCGCTATAAAACAAGTAAACAGTTAGTATAAAATAGTTCACATGAAGAAAATTTGGATGAAAGCTTTGTTGATGGGATTGTTCGTTTCCACAACACCCTTGGTTTTTGCACAGTTACCTACGATTCCACAGGTTTCCAGCATTGATATCAGTGCCTTATCAGACGCCCAGTTTCAGGCATATGTACAACAAGCTCAGTTGAGCGGTCTTTCTGAAGCTGAATTAGAAGCCAAAGCAAAAGAAAGAGGCTTATCTGCCGCTCAGATTGCACAGATTAAAGCGAGAATGGGTAGCATAGGAACGGGTGCAACAGGTACACAAAAAACTACTGGGGCAACTTACGAGTCCAGAAAGCCGGTAAACACTAAAAACGAGTTCAACGCTTTATCAAAAGAAGGATTACAAATTTTTGGTTCAGAGTTTTTCTCCAATGCCAACTTAACATTTGAACCCAATATGCGTACGGCAACACCCAGCAACTATGTGTTGGGCGTAGACGATGAATTATCGATTGATATTTATGGTTTCTCTGAAAAAACTTCTAAATACAAAATCAATACAGAAGGGCAAATTCGTATTCCGAATATTGGACCGGTGGTATTGGCTGGTTTAACCATAGAAGAAGCCAAGACCAAATTGAGAAACGTGATGGCCAAGACCTATCCGGGTTTAAAAACTGGTAATACATTTTTACAGGTTAGTCTGGGACAAATCAGAAGTATCCGTGTTACTTTAATTGGAGAAGTAAAACAACCCGGTACTTATGAACTCTCTTCCTTAGCTACTTTGGCCAATGCCTTATATGCATCGGGTGGTCCTTCTACCAACGGTTCTTTCAGAAAGATCGATTTGATTCGTAATGGTAAAAAATTGGTAACCTTTGATTTATACGATTTCTTATTGAACGGAGACCTGACTAAGAACCTTTTACTGAAAGACGACGATATCATTAAAGTGCATCCCTATGCAGTACGCTTGTTTGTAAACGGTGCCGTAAAAAGACCCGCAATTTATGAATCAGAGCCGGGAGAGAACTTGGCAACTGTAATTGAAAAATATGCTGCAGGTTTTGCAGACTCTGCTAACAAAAATAAAATCACCATTCAGCGATTTGGCGATTTAGGTAAATCCATTCTAAACGTAGACTACAATCAATTAAACAAATTCTCCATTAAGAGTTCTGATTCAGTGGTAGTAGGCGCTGTACCCAAGCGTTTTGAGAACCGCGTAATTGCTGCTGGTGCCATTTATTACCCGAATAGTTATGCTGTTTCTTCCTACCCTACTTTAGGCGCTTTAATCAAAGCGGCTCAGCTAAAAGAGAATGCTTATAAGGGAAGGGCTTTGTTATTTAGAACCAATGAAACCAAAGACACTACGGTTACAGCGGTGAATCTGGATTCACCAGCTGACCTGGCTCTATCCTTACGAAACGATGACTCTTTGCATGTATATAGCAAACTAGGATTAAGAGAAAAAGCTTACGTAATCATAACAGGAGAAGTGAACAAACCCGATAGTTTTACCTACGCCGCTGGTCTTCGTTTAGAAGACGTGATTTTACTGGCAGGTGGTTTAAAAGACCGCGCTTCCTTAAAAGAAGTGGAAGTACTCAGAAGAATCCGCAAGGACCAAACCATGTCGGATACGGCTGTGTACAATACCATTCTTCGCTTTAATCTAAGCGACAGTTTAACTTTTTCTGCGCAACAAGCTGCCATTGAATTGGAACCCTTTGATGTGGTAAACGTAAAGAACCTGCCACGCAACCAGGCTGCAGGATCCGTTACCATTACTGGTGAAGTATTGTTCCCTGGAACTTATTTATTGAATACGAAAAAAGATCGTATCAGTGACTTATTCAAACGCGCTGGTGGGATTTTAGAATCTGGATCTTTGGGCTCTGCTTTCTTCCTGCGCAATACCTATCAGGAAGCCTTAAAAGGAGAAGTATTGGAAATTAAAAAATCATTGTCAAAGCAATTAAGTACAGATACTTTAACCAAGAAATTTCTGGATAGTGCCCTAACCAAAGAAAAAGTATTGTTAGCCGTTAACCTGCGCAATGCTATTGAGAATCCGGGTTCAACAGATGATATTTACCTGGAAGAAGGTGACTTAATAACCATTCCTAAAACACCTACTTCTGTACAAGCATTTGGTGGCGTGAACATTCAGAAAAAAGTACCGTATTACAGAGGTTTGTCTGCTCGCAGATTAATCAGCGAATCAGGTGGTTTCTCTGAAAATGCCAATAAAAAAGGCACTTATGTGCTATACCCGAATGGTAAAATTAAAACGGTTCACAACTATGTATTCTTCAAAACCTATCCTAAGCTAACAGCAGGAGCGGAATTGTATGTGCCGGTTCGCAAGAACAAGAAACCTTTGACTACTGCTGAAATCATGGGCTTAACCAGCAGCTTTGTAGGTATGGGTGCCTTAATCATCGGTATTATCAATGCAACTAAATAATTAGATCTATACCAACCAGTTGGTAGTTTCAAGCGCAATAAATGTCAATCGCATTTATTGCGCTTTTTTTATACAACAATTTGCAGTTTATTCGTATCATTGTATAGCAGCTCCCCACTGCGCCACTAAATAAACTGAATGGCATAAATTTCTACTCAAAAATTTCCTGTATGAAAATCGCACCTAATCGTTTTTGGGCAGTGCTATGTCTTTGCATGAGCTTTGCAATTCCAACAGCTTCCATTGCGCAAGCCGATTCAATTAATATTGTTTCTACCGCTGTTCCGTTTTTACGTATTTCTCCGGATGCTCGTGCAGGAGGGATGGGAGATGCAGCCATTGCTACCAATCCCGATGCCAACTCTCCTTTCTGGAACCTGGCCAAAACCGCTTTTGCAGAAAAGCGTTCGGCGGTGGCTTTAAACTATACTCCTTGGTTACGCGACCTGGGTTTAAACGATGTGTATTTAGCCAGTGCAGCTGCCTATAAAAAAATTGACGACTATTCCGTAATTTCCGGATCCATGCGCTTTTTTAGCTTGGGCAATATTCAGTTAACGGATTTTTCTGGTAACGTGCTCAATACCGTTCGCCCCACCGAGTTCTCTATTGACGGAGGTTATACCCGTGTACTAAACGATAAACTAAGCTTAGCTGTGGCTTTGCGTTATATCAATTCCCGTTTGGTGGTGGGTGATGTAGGTACCGGTGTGGTGTACAAAGCAGGCAATGCTTTGGCCGGGGATGTGTCGCTATTTTATAATGGCCGCGACGTAGATGGTCAGGGTTTGAATTTTGGGGTAGTACTTTCTAACCTGGGTACTAAAGTGGGTTACACCAACGATGCCCGTAACAAAGACTTCTTACCTGCCAACTTGGGTTTGGGTATGTCTTATACCAAAGTAATGAGCGAAGGCAATAGCATCAGCTTTGCTTTGGATGTAAATAAATTATTGGTGCCGATTGCGCCTACCACAACAGGTGTTTTTTCAGTAGACTCTGCAGCTTTGTCCGATTACAGAAATACTTCTGTGGTAAGTTCCTGGATGAAATCTTTCTCTGATGGCAGCAGCCTTACCAAGAGCTTCCAGATTTCTGCAGGTATGGAATACAATTATAACAACCAGTTTAAATTGCGCGCAGGTTATTTTTACGAAGACAGAACCCGTGGCAATCGCCGCTACTTCACCGCTGGTGCGGGTTTCAACGCCAAGTTCATGGAGATCAACGTGTCTTACCTGGTGCCTTCTGGCTCTGGCGTTACGCGTAATCCGCTTTCGAATACTTTGCGTTTGGGATTGGTCTTTAACCTGAGTAACGACGAGTTCTAAAGCTACATTGCTGCTGATTGCTGCGTATATTTGTTTTCATGAATATTGAAAGCATCTATAAAATATACTTGCAACATCCCTCCATTCAGACCGATACCCGCAAGTTGAAAGAGGGAGATTTTTTTGCGGCACTCAAGGGACCCAACTTTAACGGGAACAAATTTGCTTTGCAGGCATTGGCCAATGGGGCGGCATATGCATTGATTGATGAAATGCCCATTGAAAGCGAACTCATTGCAGCAGAGTTATCAGAGCCGGGTATTTCAAAGCGGCTCCTCCTCGTTGACGATGGGTTAACAACATTACAGCAACTAGCGAAACACCATCGCGAACAACTGAATATTCCCTTAATTGCGATTACCGGCAGCAACGGTAAAACCACCAGCAAGGAATTGATTTATGCAGTGCTGGCCTCGCACTTTGTTACCTATACCACCCAGGGAAATTTGAATAATCATATTGGTGTGCCCCTCACATTGCTGAGCATTCGCAAGGATGCACAGATGGCTGTGATTGAAATGGGCGCCAATCACCAAAAAGAAATTGAAAGTTATTGCTCTTATACTTTGCCTACCCATGGCGTCATTACCAATTGTGGAAAAGCACATTTAGAGGGGTTTGGAGGGATTGAAGGCGTTAGAAAAGGCAAAGGAGAACTCTATCAGTTTCTGCGGGATCACAACGGCACCGCTTTTGTATATTCCGACTACGATTACCTGCAACCCATGAGTGCAGGCATCGCCAATATTGTACACTACGGACAGAACAAGGGTTTGGTGCAAGGAAGGATTGAAGCTTCCGAACCATTTTTAACGGTGGCTATTACCGCGGGGCTGGAGGCAGTTGCTTCAGGCTCCGATTCTTCATCCACAGCACCGCAACAGGAAATCATCGTCCGAAGCCAGCTGGTGGGCGATTATAATCTGCCCAATATTCTCTGCGCACTAACCATTGGCAAATTCTTCGGTGTGCCCACAGCCAAAATGATCAAAGCCATTGAAGATTATGCTCCATCTAATTCCCGTTCTCAATTAATTGAGCAGGGAACCAATCATATTATTCTGGACGCATACAATGCCAACCCAAGTAGTATGAAAGTAGCCATTGAAAACTTTGCCCGTATTCATGCGAATCGCAAGATTTTATTGTTGGGAGGAATGATGGAACTGGGAGCAGAAAGCATTGCCGAACACAAAGCCCTGGTAGAACTGATTGCCTCGCTTGGCTTTAAAGAGGTAGTACTGGTAGGCGGAGACTTTATCTACACAAAAGATTTGTTCACCCAATACACCAACGCGAACTTTATTTACAAGGACAATGCCTTGGAAGCCCGCGATTGGCTACAGCAGCAGAATCCACAGGATAGCTATATTTTAGTAAAGGGCTCTCGGTCTATGAAAATGGAGCAGGTGATTCAATAATTCAAACTTTACACGTATATTTGAAATAAATACACGTACAATGACTACCAAACTCACACTAACAGTTGAAAAAGAAGTGATTGAGAGAGCTAAATCCTATGCAAAGAATTCAGGAAGAAGCTTGTCTGAATTGGTAGAAAAATACCTGGATAGCATTACGCAAGAAAAAACAGAACAAAAAATTTCACCAAAACTAAAAAAGCTTGTGGGTATAGTAAAACTACCTAAAGACTTTGATGAAAAGAAAGAATACCTTTCCTATCTGGAGAAAAAGCATTTATGAGAAATCTTTTTTTAGACACTAATATTTTGGTGGACTTACTGGCAGACAGAAAACCATTTAGCAAGTTTGCGATGGAAATATTTTCAGCTGCTGAAAACAAGCAAGTTATTCTTTATACCTCCTCGCATTCAATAGCAACATCTTACTATTTATTAAAAAAATTTTTAGAAGATAAGTTACTCAGGGAAGCACTTTCTGGTTTGATTGAATATGTAAAAGTGATACCCATAGACAGTTCAATGATTAACAAAGGACTAAAATCAAAGCAAAGAGATTTCGAAGATGCTTTACAATTGTATGCTGCCTGCAGTATTCAGAGAATGGACTGTATCGTAACTAGAAATATCAAAGATTTCAAAGGAAGTGAAATTCCAGCACTTTCTCCAGATGAAATCTGTGCTAAGCTTTAGTTTGAAGTACTTAATCTACTCAAACGAAAATCTGGCTTACCAATTCGCAAACTGATCCTTATTTATACGCTCTGGCGCTTTTAAAGGCTTCTCCTTCCAATTGGGCTCATATTTCACAAACCAGCTTAACCAAAGGCTTCTAGCCAGTCGCATCAATACGGGTTGTAGTAGTAACAAGATGGCAATATTGGTTCCCATCCAGTAAAAGATGCGGTTATCATCAATATCGAAAGTCATTCCGATTAATACTTTCCAGGCTACAAATGTGCTCACGGTTAAAGCAACAGAAAGGGCATAGCTTACATAACCAGTACCGTAGTAAAATCCAACTTCAATTTCAGTGGGCTGATGACAAACCGGACAGGTTTCGTGCATTTCGGTAGCACTACCCTTTAGTCCATACGCAGATTTACGAACGAATAACTCCCCTTCCCGGCATCTTGGGCACTTATTGGAAAGGGCACTCACTATATAGGTTTTCTTAAGATCCATACTATACAAAGGTACCGAAATTATCCGGAGGACTTGTGTAACAAAAGTTGAATTGAGAATTTACCTACCCCAAATATCAAAAAGACCTCAAATCTAAAAAAGAGATATTTTGAGAGTAAGGGCAAATTATAAAATTCTACTATCCTAACTAGTATTAGTTAAAAAATTGAATTGTTACGTATAAATACGCAATTCTAAAATTTCGCCTGCTTTAATTTCCATTCCCAATTCGTTTGCCTAATTCATTTTGGATCAAAACTGAATAATTTACTATTGATATATTTTTTTGCCAATTTTTCAAAAACGAAACATAAGTATCCATGGCTAGATTTAAACCCGACTTTGAAGAAGTTCCTCCATCCAAGATGATTCCAGTTTCGCTGAAACTAAACCCAACCGTTTTGGACAATATGGAAGCAGTTAGAGAAAGACTAAAAATCAACAGAAACAATTACATCAATCTAGCCATTGACGCTTTCAATCATTACCAGCGTTATAAAATGGTCAAAGAACAAATTGCATTCGAAAACTTTGAAACTACCCCCTATTATAGATTTATTATAAAGGAATTGGAGGAACTAAATACGATTACGCTAACACAGGAGTTCTAAAAAAAGTATATGAAAACCTACGAGTGGCCTAATAGTGATTACATGAATACCAAAAATCCTGTATCTGCTTTAGTCTGCCCCTTATCTAAAATGTTCACACCGCGTTGCTTTGTATTGCGCATGAGCACATATGTTTACTATTTTGGAGAATTCACCGTACTTATTGACCAAGTAACTTCTATAAATACCGAAGCGCTGATAAAAAAAGTAGGTGAACTAGACCATGAAGAAAAGCTGAAACTACGCCGAAACCTTGCCCTGGTATTGGGCTTTATGATTTAAAATCCTAATTTTAGACTTTAATGCATTAAAATCTATTGTATGGAAATGAAACTCATAAAATCTGAAAAGGAATACCAAGTTGCATTAAATAGACTTGAGCAAATATTTGATGCACAACCTGGATCTGAGGAAGGTAATGAATTGGAGATTTTGAGTTTACTAATTGAAAAATACGAGGAGGAACATTATCCCATTGCTTAATTCACCTCTGCTACCGGCTTCTTAGACATTGGCTTAAGCTTATTTAGCATTGCCGCAATTTCTGCATTGACAGGAACGTAGTAAAATCCACCATCTTTTATAAAGTAGAGAAACGTACAGTTTTCATTGTTGCTGGCATCAGCCTTGGCATTCGCTCCAGTATTAAAATAAACCGTCTTTAACTCCTGCTCTCCTTTAAAGAAAAACAATTTTCCTTCTGAACGGCAGTTCATGACTTCATTTCGCATTACAAATAACTTGTCTAAGTTTTTCAACAAGGGATTTACAATGGCTGTATCACTTGTGTTGTAGTGTTTAAAAAAACGTGTGTATCGTAAAGAGTCTTTCCCATATGGATCTGTAAAGAATAAAATTTGCACACTATCTGCGCCGCGTAGACCTGCAAGGTCAACAGCGGTTTGCGTTGCAGGGGCTTCGTTCTTTTGCAGCGTAGTATCCGCACTAGCAGCACTACCTGCAGGCTTATCAGCGCCTCCGCCATTACAGCCAGTTATAATCCCAACGGTCAGAAAACTTACTGTTGCAAAAACGAAAATGCGCGAAAAAATATGCTTGAAGTATATGCTCATTACTATTGGTATATTTTTTTAGCAAATTTACAATTTTGACACAAGACCTCCCCCCTGATTTCGGCGGCGACCTCCGCGCCGAGGAGCCCCAAAAAAAGAGTCCCATAGAAATGGGACCCGTACTTAACTTAACTGTTATAAAACGCCATTAAATATTTGAGTTGCGGCCGGGCCGCAGTATACTAGTAAGCGTTGGTTTGAGGCGTAAAGCTTGCCCAACCGGTTGTCCAGTTAGATGTGCCAAATGCACCACGGAATGCTACCGGTGTAAAGAATGCATCCATTCCGGTAAAGCTGGCTCCTGTTAATGCAGGTGAACCTGTCATGGGTAAATAATTTGGAGCAGCAATATTAAACGGAGCAGTCAACATAATATCTGCCGCATTTGCATAAGTAATACCACCATTGGCTTCTGCCTTGGTCTTTACAGCTGCTGCAGTAATTACACCACCTGCTGATGCATCTACTTTATACGCATCTGCCAAAGCATGTACCAGGTTGTTCTTGAATTCAGAACTATCGTTGCTGAATGCAGTTCCGGTTAATGCAGACTCCATAGAGAATCCACCTTTAGGGAAGCCCATCAAGATAGAGTTGCGTACAGAGAAACGTACGCCTCTTCTCCATCTGTTGGCAAAGTTTTCAAATGCCTGTGTATTAGGTGCACCATTGGAACCTATCCAGGTAAAGTTGCTTAACTCCGGACGAGTGAAGGGTCTGGCAGAAGTTCCTGATCCATCGTTATCTGCTTCTACACCGTTACCTGCATCGGTATCACCTACTTCAGGGTTACGTTGTGCAACTGCATACTGGATCTTTCCTGTGTATCCAAAATCAAAATCGTAATCGTCGTCTGAAGTTGAATAAGACAACAAGTACTTTAAGTTAACGGTACCACCAAAAAACTCATATGCATCATCGTTTCCGTAAGAAACCTGGATATATTCAAGTGTAGTTCCTGAACCAACACCCCCCAGTGTTAGTCCATTAATTTCGCTTCCAGGCTCTGCGGCGATTCCGGCAAATTCTATACGTACATAACGCATAGAACCTGAGTTATCGTTAGCAGTAGTACCGCCATATCTTCTGTCTACACCACCTTCTACAAGGGGCGCAGGTGATAAAGGTCTGTTGGTGGGTGCATTCCCTAAGATGATGATACCACCCCAGTCTCCGCGCAATCTTGATCCTGCAGGCTTACCTGAAGTAAATACAATAGGATTGCTTGCTGTACCGTTAGCTTCTATCTTCGCGCCTCTTTCAATTATCAAAGCGCCTTTCTGTGATATATCACTCTTTAGGATGGTTCCTGCAGGAATGGTTAAAGTAGCTCCCTGCTGAAAGTATACATATCCCTGAATGGTATAGGTACCACCGGTTAGTGTAATGCTTCTTTCATAAGAACCTTTTAAAATTCTGGTTGTGTTGGGATCGTCTGCGTTGGTACCGGTTCCGGTATTGGCAATCGGATCTTCAAAGTTTACTTTCACGCAAGAAGTTGCGGTTAGCGCTAAGGCTCCTGCGATAAAAATTTGAGTAAGCTTATTCATTTTATTTGTTTTAAGTTTTTTATTCTCAGTTGTTGGAATTCTCTTCGATTGAATTACTTCTTAAAGTTGATATCGTAGCTGAAGGATACCGTTACGGTTGTTCCGGGTCTGTATGCATAGTTGATTCTGTCTCCTGCTGCATAACTGTATCCTGGCTTGCTGTCTGCATTATCGTAGAAGGCAAACTGGTTGTTGAAAATATCGGATACGGTAATTTTAAATTCACCTGCATTGTTCATTACTTTCTTAGAAACCTGCACATCCAGTAAGTTTCTGCTTCGTTCGTAGATATCGTAGAAACCAGCCCCTTCAGGATCGCCTACCAATGACAATCTTGGGCCTTGTCTGTTGTATAAGATAGAAGCGTTAAATCCTTTCTCTGTATTGGTGTACTGGAAGCCTGCATTAATTAAGTAAGGTGACTGACCGAATAAAGGTCTGTTCTGTGTGGTTTCTTTACCACTAGCCTGTGTTGAGTTCAACTTTACGGTTGACTTTAATACAGTCAGGTTACCAATGAAAGTGAAGTCTTTTAATTTGTCACTTACAAAGTCCATGCCCTTGCGGATTTCAACCTCTGCTCCTACTAAGGTTGCAGATGCTGCATTGGTGTAGCTGAACAACCAACGGTCTCCGTTACTTCCTCCGTCCATTCTTAATTCAATTGGATCGGTAAACTTCTTGGTGAACACGCCTACGGATATCATTTCTCCAGACTTAGGATAATATTCGTAACGGATGTCTGCGTTGAAGATCTTGGTTCTTCTTAAACCCGTTTCTCCGCCAATACCCCAGATGCTTTCATAATCGAAGAACTGGAAGGGTGCAATTTCACGGAACTCAGGACGGGCAACGGTTTGAGATACCGCAAAACGAATCTGGTGTTGGTTATTGAAACTATTAGTGATATTGATAGAAGGCAAGAAATCCCATTTCTGTGTATTTACTCTTACTCTGTTCAAAGCAAGGTCACGGCTGCTTAAGAACTGTTCGAAGAACTCAGCTCTGGCTCCCCAGATCACTCTTAAACTATTGGTCAGTTTGTTATCGAACATTAAGTATCCGCTGTTCAATGCTGAAATACCAAAATAACGGTCGGTGTTTTGTGTTTGCTCTTCAATCAACAAACCATTGCTATTGATATTGCTGGTCTGGAACATTTGATCATAAGGCAGGGTTAAATCTGCAGTATTGCTCACAGGTCTGTAACGGAATACACGGGCGTTGAAATCACGGAAACGTAGTAAGGTAGAGCCTCCTATTTTCATCGTCTGTTTTAATCCCCCCATATTAAATGGAACAATCAACGTACCATTTAAACCAGTAGAGTAATCTTTTAATTCAGAGAAGAATCTTCTGGTATCATCGTCATCCAATGTCATGGGTGCGTTAGGTGTAGCAGAGCTTCTGGCAAACTGAGCTGTTCTGAAATCGGGCTGTGATTTGCTGTTGAAAGATCCGTTGGCATTCCAGATAAACTTGATACCACGGTTGCTGCTTAACAAATGCTCTCCTTCTAACTGACTGCTGATTAACAAACGCTGATTTAAGAAATTAGAACGTAGAGATACGGTTTGTAAACGACCGATATTGTCTACGGTTCTGTTTAAATAATTTTCTTCGTACACCTGATTCAGGATATTTCTGAAAGAGATTTTAGTAGCACCCTTCATATAAGTGAAGTTGGCCATTACCCCTACATTGCTTGAATAACGATTCTGCACTTCTGTACCCGTGAAAATGGGGGTTCTTACTTTTTCGTAACGACCTCTTTCTACTTCATCATAAATGATGGAAGCGTTTCTGTAATACACAGATACAATGGATCCCAGCTTGGCTTCGTTCTTGAAAGTCTTGGTATTAGACCATGCCATATTGATGGTACGGATGGGCGCTGCAGTATTGTTGCGCTCTGTATAAGCATTGCCATTGAAATCCTTACTGATGGCGATTTTCTCGTTATCGGTTAAGCCTCTGTACGTAACGGTATTCGGCATGCTGGATGGCAGGTTGCGGTCGCCACCATCAAAACCCAACCAGGCTGTGTTGCTGCGCTGATTGCCTGTGAAGCTTTTGAAAGTACTCTGAGAGTTGTATCCCAAAGAAACCGTAATATTCAATTGATTCTTGGTTGGGATATCGCGGGTATTCACCTGCACCAATCCACCGGCGAATTCACCGGGTAAATCCGGGGTTGCGGTTTTGTTGATAACAATATTATCAATCATGGCAGCCGGAATAATATCGAAGGAGAATGCTTTTTTATCGGGCTCCGAACTGGGCATTAAAGCATTGTTCAATAAAGCCTGATTGTAACGATCGCTTAATCCGCGAACCACTACGAATTTATTGTCCTGGATAGAAGCACCGCTCACACGCTTTAATACGTCGGAAGTATTTCTATCGGGTGTTCTTCTGATGAAGTCCGCTGCCAATCCACTTGACATGGCTGTGTTGGTTTTTTGAAACACAATCATGGCATTGGAACTTTCTTTACGGGCAGAGGAACGAACCACTACTTCAGTGGTGGTGGTCTTAAGATCCAATACCACGTTCAGGTCATTACCTTCAATGCCTTCCTTGGCTTCTATATCTTCCAATACCTTGGTTTGATAACCTACTCTGGAGAAAGTCAGGGTGTATTTTCCTGGCTTTACCGAAATGCTGAAACGACCTTCTACATCGGCTGCTACGGTTCTGTTGGTGGGCCCTTCTAACTTGATAGAAGTACCGGATAAGTTTTCATTGGTGGCGGAGATTACTTTACCGTTGATCTTGGCTTGCGAGAATACTGCAGTGGCCAAAATGGTGAAGAAAAAGGTAAAAAATAATCTGATTGCCGGGGGTTGTTGCATCACTTGAATATTTTATGATGCAAAATTACCAGCGCAGTGTTACCTTAATGTTACGCCACTGTTACGCAATTGTTACGGGATTGTTACCAAATTGTTACCTCGCTATTTTTTGCGACGAATCATTAGGAAGGGAACGGTTTTCATATTATATAGGCCGCGGGTCCGGAAATCGGGATTGGCATGGTCGCCGATGATGAGGACGCGGTCGAAGGGGGTGGCAGTTGTGGCGGGTTGGCCGGCCGTGGTGGCGGCTCCTTCTGCGAGGCGCTTGAACGTATGATCAATGATGGAGGCAATCCGGTAATACTGGTCGTATGCCTGCTGGTTTTCCTTAAAGCTTTTAAAAAGTTGGCCCTTTACCTTGTAATAGAATCGGCCGTCGATATTGTTATTTACATCCAGTCTAAATGGGGTATGCGTATTAATGGTGAGCGCATAGGCAAATACTTTTTCGTAGCGCTTGCTCTCATTCAGAATACTGTCGATCAGGTTTTCGTCGAAGACGGCTTTATAGGTATTCTCTTTGTTAACCGGATAATGTTTACTAAGTTCTTCGTAATAAAAGCGGCTCTTGAAACCGAGTGCTCTTCTGAATCCCTCTGCATTGCTGGAATTACTACCATATTGTTTGGCAGCCGTGAATCCGGCAATGGTATGATACCCGTGCTGATTTTTGTATTCGGTAATATTATGCGTGGGTTTTACTCCATGTTCTAAAAAGGCACGATACGATTCTTCATCGTTCATATTCAGCATTTCGCGGCCTTCTGCCGAACTGGTATTGCCATGAAAACAAGTGCGTCCCATTTCCAATATGTAGTTATTGGTTAGTGCTGCACCATGTTGATTGAACAAATTGCGAATATGGGTCATCAGTTTCTCCTGTTCGCGGGGTTCTCCCAGTTCGCCCCAGCTTTCCATCAGCAATAAAAAATCTTTTTTGGCATTGGTATCGTAGAGGTATTGCATGGAGGGAGCCATACTGGCTGTTAACTCATCATTTGCTGCGTCACAGGCATAGGGCGTAATAGACTTCTTGCCCTTGCTGAACTTGGCATAATCTTTTTGAATCTGCTCAATATTGTTATTGCCGATATAGTCAATAATCAGTTTGCGCCAGACACGGGCAGATAAGAACTCTGCAGGAGGCGCAAATAATTCGGCAATGAGCAAGAGCCCTGCAAACACAGGAACCACGTACACCTGCCTGCCCATGCTTTTCATCAGCTTTACCTGTAACCATACAATGCCAGTAATTAAGGCAGCTACCATCAACAAGTAAACAAATGCAATGATAAAATTACCCGGACTTAAAAAGATATAGTTCATCCGTGCATAAAAGTTGAACATATTAAAGAAGAACAACTGCGGCACGAGTACGATGGCATAAATAGCCAGGGAAATATATTGCAGAATATAAAACCAGCGATAGTTGCTGGTAAACAATAGCAATCCGCAATTGATGATGAAGATAAAGCTGAGATTAACAACTACTTCAGGATGACCCAGTATCAATTGCGGTGCCTGTTCAATAAGTATCTGAATGGCAATTAGTAAAAACAGTTTGAATATGGCAGAAAGAAGTTGCAAGTTTTTACGATTTTTGGTTAAAGAAAATTACTTGTTAAGATTTCCATCAATCGATAATTAATGTAATAGGTTGTTCTTCCCATTTTTTGTGGCCTCAATAAATTGGCTTCTGTGAGCTTCTTTAACCAAGTTGAAGCAGTTTGTCTGTGTGCAATTTCATTATTTACAATTAAATCTATTTTTAAGTAGGGTAAAGTAAACATCAACTGAAGTAATTCATAACTAAATGAAGACCCTAAGGCAACTTTCATTTGAGTTTCATAATCACTCTTTAATGAAAGCATTGATTTTATTTTTTTTGTAGTGAGTTGTGTTGTTTCAATTAAAGCTGTTAGCATATACATGATCCAATCGTTCCAATTTTCTTTTTCAGTGACGGATCTTAATAACTGATAATAATCTGCTTTATGTTTTACGATATATGAACTCAGGTAAAGTACAGGTTGTGTTAATAAGTCTTGCTGTACAAGATATAATGCATTTAAGATTCTACCCGTTCTGCCATTTCCATCAGCAAATGGGTGAATTGCTTCAAACTGGTAATGAATTAAAGCCATTTTAATCAGAGGATCTAATGTAGATAATGCCGGGTCATTGATGAATTGTTCCAATGCACTTAACTTTTCAATTATCACATCTTCACAACAAGGCGGAGTATAAACTATTTCTCCGTTTATAGCATTTTTTAAAGCAGTCCCGGGTATAGTTCTAATTCCAGCATTATTTTGCTTGATGGTTTGAACTATTTCTACCATGGTATTGGTAAGTAAAAGATTTTTTTGATCACGCATTCTTTTCAATCCCACATACAAAGCCTCTTTGTAACTTAATACCTCTTTTGCCCCTGGATTTGCCGTACCATCTTCTGCTGCAGCTTTATACAATTCGTCTTGTGTTGTAACAATATTTTCAATTGCAGAACTTTCTTTACTCTCTTGTAGTATAATTGTATTGATAAGTATTTGGGAATCTGGCAAAGACGCACAAAGGCCATTCAGCTCTCCCAAATAACGAGCAGCTTTAGCTAGTTGTCTTAATATTTCGGGCGATTCAACAAAACCCATTGGAGGCAAATTGGGCAACTCGTTGAAAGACATTTTTCGGTTAAAAGCCATAATGATGAATTTTGGCGATAATTTCAACATCAACCCAAACTGGTGGCAGTCTATTCGACATCAAAATTTATTATGTCGAAATTATGAAATATTTTCATCATAATGGTTGTTTGGCTGGGATAATGGTGAATTAAATTATTTGTTGCTTATTTTCAACAATATTATTAATTTTGTAGATATTAAACAACATGAAATCTAAGAAAACAATATTATTCCCCAAACACCAGCGGATTCTGGCAGAACTAGGAGAGAATATTAAACTGGCACGCAAAAGGAGGAAGTTAACCACTATTCAAACAGCAGAAAGAGCCAATATTGATAGATCCACACTTTACGAAATTGAAAAAGGGAATCCTAGTGTTTCAATGGGTGCGTATTTTAATACTTTAAGGGTTTTGGGTTTACATGAAGATTTTTTACAAATAGCGGCTGATGATACTTATGGCAGGAAATTGCAGGACCTGAATTTGCTGACAAAAAATAAATAATGGCAGATAAAAAGAACATTTTAGTATATGCACATTGGCTGGGTTTAAACGAACCTAAAGCAATAGGCATGCTAACTGTTCAAATGGCAAGAGGCAAAACTGCTTTTAGTTTTACCTATGATGATGCCTGGTTAAACCAAAAAGAACAATTTTTATTAGACCCGGATATTAATTGGTTCACAGGAACGCAACACCCAACCAATAAAGAAAATTTTGGTGTATTTCTAGATTCAATGCCAGACACATGGGGGAGAACATTGATGAAAAAAAGAGCTGCTCAACTTGCCTTAGAAAGTGGTATTGAAAACAGACAATTAACAGATATAGATTTTTTATTGGGAGTGAATGACGAAAGCAGAATGGGTGGATTGCGTTTCAAAACGGATCAGGGTGGACCATTTATAGACAATAATCCAAAAAAATCAACGCCTCACTGGGCAAAGATTAAAGAACTTCAAAACGCAGCAAAAGCCATTGAATTAAACAATGACGACTCCCTTATAAATAATTGGCTTGAAATTTTAATAGCTCCTGGTTCTTCACTTGGTGGAGCTAGACCTAAAGCTAATATCCTCGATAATCAACACCATCCATGGATTGCAAAATTTCCTTCAAAAACGGATGATGTAGATAAAGCTTCATGGGAATATCTGGCTTATTTACTGGCAAGAGATGCAGGCATACAAATGTCTGAGAGTAAAATTGAAAAAATTGCAGGAAAGCATCATACATTTTTTACTAAAAGATTTGACAGAGAGAATGGAGAAAGAATTCATTTTGCTTCTGCCATGACAATGACAGGTAACAATGAAAACCTGATACGAGATAATATGGGAAGCTATTTGGAAATAGCAGAATTTATACAATTTCACGGAGCTAATATTTCTGCAGATTTAGAGCAACTATGGAGAAGAATCGTATTTAATATTACCATATCCAATACAGATGACCATTTTAGAAATCATGGTTTTCTAATTAAAAATAACGGATGGCACCTGTCACCAGCTTATGACATTAATCCATCGGTGTATAAAAATGGGCTTGCACTAAATATTGACATGAACAATAATTCATTGGATTTGGAACTTGCAAAAAGCGTGGGGGCTTTTTTTCAGCTTAGTTCCAAAAAAATGGATTCCATTATTGATGATGTTAAATTATCTGTTCAGAACTGGAAAAAAATTGCGAATCAAATTGGAATTTCAAGGACAGAACAAAATCAAATGGCCGGTGCGTTTATGTTCTAAAGCAAAATCAATGTTTGTCCAATAGCATCTCTTAGTTTAGGTGCAACCTTGGTTTCAGCAGCAAAGTTCTTCCAAGATGCAACCGTTTCTTTAATTTGATTCAATATGACAGTTGCTTTTTTGATATTCATATTTTTAGCAACTGCCAGCAAATCATCTCTGGTAATATTGGATCGCTTTCCATTGATACTTAGTGCATGCTGACTTACCCAGTTACTTTCTGGTCTGTAGGCATGACAGATATCAAATGCAGGGGCCAATGACCATAACCCTTCCTGATCCATGATAAAAGAGAAATTCTTTGTATGGTCATCACAATTGCGAGCCATTACATTAAAAGACATTCTTCTAAACAATTGCTCGGCAGCCGGATAAGGCAAACCTAAACTCCGCATAGTTTGAAACAATTGTTCATAACTAAAATCATTAACGAGGTTAAAGTCAAAATGATTGAGTGCACAAAAACTTTGTACATGAAGCTTTTGTTTGTTTCCTACTCTATCAAAACGCCGGGTCATAAAATGTGCTCTTCCATTTTCTTCGTAGAGTCTGCATTCCATCATTTCAATACCTGCCGCTTTAGCCATTAAATGATATGCCATTTCTACCCTGCCATAGCCTTTTGTTATGCCGATTTCTGAATCGCTTACCCCGTCAAACTTCATCAACCAATGGGTAAAACCTCTGGGCGCTTCTACTTGCCCTGCTTTTACTTCACCCGTTTTTTCATTATAGGCAATTACTGCTTTTGCTCTTGCACCACCTGCAGAAGTACCTATTTTTAAGATATCCTTTAATGCCTTTGTTTCTTCACTGGACAGGTTTGTATTGAATTGCTTTTTATTGGATAGAATGGCTTGTGCAGTCTCAATCAATTGACTCACTTCAATTTTGGTTGCTTTATTAAAGCCATCTTGTATAACGGGTTCAAATTCCAATGCGCCCATTCCTCTTTTACCAATAAAGCACAACAATTCAACAGGATTCATACTATCCATGGAACGCCCTTGTTTTACAAGCCATTCATTAATTAGCCTGTTTCCGTATTTATCGGGCAATACATCAGCCAAAAGACCTGGCAAGCCTTTAAATGTGTTGCTTCGGACTAATTCAGGAAAGGAAAATATGGTTCTATTGGCTTCGCGTATGGGCATTTTTAGTGGAGACAAATCCCATTGACGCGTCAGGAATCCGGGTTCGAATTCAAAAAAAGCAATGCCCTTAGCGGCATCCCATGCAATTGCACCCACCAGTTGATCCCAGATTTTAATAAATGCATTGCTTACCATTACCAATTAGATTTAGGTGTTGGTTTTATTTTAGCTATATGCGCAGAAACTCTCTTCTTTTTAGAAAGGGCATTTTTTGCCAAAAGCAATGGGCTTATAATGGTGGGTTGTTGGAATCGCTCAAATAAATCCAGTTTACCCAATGCCCTGAGTACCTGAATAAAACTGATTAAAGTGGCGCTATTCCCATTTTCTAACTGAACAATGGTAGAACGATTCACACCCGCTGCTGTTGCCAGTTCTTGCTGGGTTTATTTTGGGACAAACGGGTCTCTTTGATAAAGGCTCCTAATTGCTGTAGAATAGCATTATCAGTCAATTCAAGCCATTTTATGTTGGTTTTTTCCACCATTAATAGCAAATATAGGCATTAATGATGGAATTTTACAACATTTTCAATTGATTCAGCAATTCCGACACTTTATCCCTCAAAACAATTAAATCACAATATTTAACAGTAAACTCAGGATTATAACGACTGTCAATATAGGATCGTTGAAACAATTTGAATACTCTTTTATCTTCTTCTGATTTCAAAGGAAAAATACATGAAACAGCATGATTGGTCCAGCCTGCATAACGTAATAAGCGTTCCACATTATGTATAGGGATGTAATACCCCAACCCCATTTTAATAAAAGTACTCAGTGCCTGTTCAGCTGCCTGGTGCAGCATAAAAAGACTTAATTGGTATTGCTTTCTAATTAAATAAAGCTCTGCCCCAGAAAAGAATTCATTGCTTTTCTCTAAGCCCTCACGATAAGTTCTTTGAAGCAAATTAGCATTCATTTCTGACTCAACATGTATCTGGAAAGAATTTGCATACTGATTATTACAATAAACAGGAGTACTTGAGTTTACAACTTTTACAGCAAAAGAGTGGCCTATAGAACACCAATGGATAAATGTACTGGTTTCTAAAAGTATACAAGTTGTTGGCAAAATGTTACTGGCTTTTCGCTCCATCATCTCATGCATTTCCAATATTGTATATTTCTCTGGTTTTGGAATAAGTACCAATAAGAACAATTGCGAAATGAATGTTCCCTCATTGGAAAGAGCAGAAAAAATACTTTCTGTTTTATATTGATTATGTTTTGTACCCAATAAAAAAATAGCATCTGGCTGATATGCATCTTGAATGGATTGAATACAATTTAATTTTTGATCTACCACTTTCGTTGCTTCAGTATAAATGAATGTATTTATCATAACTAAATCATTAAATAAGCGTTCTCTATTAATTGATTTACTATTTCATAGAAATGCAAGACTGCCAGGTCTACACTTGCTTCAAATAAACTATGATTTGAAAGTGCATAGCATAAGATATAGTTCAAATTAGTCTCCCACTGCTTTATAGAATATGTTTGAATGAGATTCTTAATAACTATATTATTAGACTTCTTCTTGTTACGCTTAACCCACTTATGAAGGGCATGCACCAATTTAGACAAATGCTCAAAAAAGTATATCAAATCATACGGAGCTCCATTATTCCAAATCTTACTGGTTTCTGCTGCTTTAAAACTGCTGGAGACATATAATTTTGCAGACTGCAGTGAATAGGCATCAAAAAAAGATTTAACTAGCTCCATAAAATAATGTAGCTACTAAATTGTAATCAAGAAATTAGGTATCCTAATTTTAAAACAGGTATTTTACCTGAAAAGCAAGGTATTTTACCTGAATTTCTTTGTTATATTTGAAAAAAGGAATTCCATGGAAAAAACAATACATCAAGGACGTAACGTTAAGCGTTATAGAGAACTTCTTGGGATAAAACAAGAAACACTCGCAGCTGAAATGGGAGAAGACTGGAACCAAAGAAAAATTTCTTTAATTGAACAAAAAGAAGTGATTGAAGACAATATACTAATTAAAGTAGCCAATGTTTTAAAAGTTCCTGTTGATGCCATAAAAAACTTTGACGAAGACACTGCCATTAACATATTGTCTAACACATTCACAAGTCACGACCATTCCACATTGAATGTAATCAATCACAATTGTACATTCAATCCATTTGATAAAGTGGTTGAACTTTATGAAGCGCTGCTTAAAAGTGAAAGAGAAAAAATAAACCTACTAGAAAAGTTTATTGACGGAAATAAATAGTACAACCAAGTCTTTTCACATTTAATCTTCAAATCTTTTTTGCGAAGCTACAAAGCCTGTTGGCCTAACAATTGTAATAAAGTAATCACCAGAACCTAAACCCTTTATAGCTTCCACTTTTAAGCTATGCCGCTGCCCCGGTTTCAGCGTTGGAATTAAATAAGGTTTTGTTTGCAGGTAATTATCTTGTTGTGAAGAAATATATAACTGGTATCCACTCACTGTATGCTGAGGCAAACCCATACTACCATACAGCGTAATATTGAGTTTTCCTTTTTCCCCATTGGCCACGTGTTGAATTTCAATAGGCGATGATTGCTCCCTTAATACTTTCATAGACGGCTTGGGATTTCCATACATATCATACACCCCATGAATTCTTCTTCTGAACTTTCCAATATCGGTAGTACCGGGATAGTGCGTTCGGTAATCCGTTAAATCAAAATAGATAGCGCCTTCTACATAGGGCTTGCTTTCATAGATTGCCATATGATAAATAAGGTCTTCTACTCTTCGCTCATCACCTCCTTTAAAATTAGGCTCACACAAACCAAATTCTGAAATGAAAAAAGGCTTGTCAGGGTAACTCATATGCACACTGTCCAGATACAAATGAATTTCCCCAGTGGGTATACTCCACCAACTTCCCCCGTATTCATTCATCATTAAATAATCTCCCTCCGCAGCTGCATCGGGAACAAAATTGGGATTCGTGATATAACCATGTGTTAGCGTATTACTCACGTAGGCAGTATTCCTGCCTGGATCCAGCTCTCTTGACTTTTTCATTAATGCACTAATAAAGGGTTTCATGTCTGCATCTCTGGCGCGCAATTCATTTCCTGCACCCCAGGAAAAGATACTGGGATGATTATACAGATTATCAATCATGCTTCCCAATTGCTGCATGGCAATCTGCTGAACGGTTTCGCTGGCTGGGGTTTCAGGCCCCCACAAAGGAACTTCCTGTTGCACCAATATGCCATTTCGGTCACAGAATTCATAAAACAAATCGTCCTGCTGAAAATGCTGTCTGGTGAAAATTGCATTTACATTTTTCATCAATTTGCAATTCGCCAGTATTACAGAATCGGTTTCTGCAAATCCATAATCCGGATTGGAGCCTGCCGTCCACTCAACGCCCATCAGTTTTACCCGCTCTCCGTTCAGATGGGTTTGTCCGTTGATGAATGCAAGATTTCTGAAACCAGTATTCGTTCCAATTACATCAATCAGTTCTTTATCTGTCGCAATGAAAACACCAACGAAATACAAATGCGGAAAATCAAAATGCCAGGGTTTTACCTTTGGAATTTGAACTGTTGCATAAGCATTTACGCCGTCCCAATCGGGCTTTACCAAGGCAGTAACCATCTGGGTTCTGGCCAATTCGTGCATTGTTAAATTGGGCTGACGATTCATTTGTTTGTATTGTTCCAAGTCAGGAGCAATTTGAATATTGAGTTTCAATGTAGACTTTAGCCCTGCATATTTCTTTTCGAGTATAGCAGCATTGAATGGCAGTTTAATCTTCACCGTAGCAGATGAATCTTTGTGTAAAGTGGGTGTTACCCATATTTGACTGGGAGCAACCGGATGGGTAACCATCATTTTTACTTTTCGTATGATACCACCATCATTCGGCCAGTCAAATGAACTTCCATAAGGTACTTTATTCTTGCCGTAATCATTGTTAACCGCAACAGTCAGTTGATTGTTTTTACCCGGCTGTACGGCTTTACTAATATCCACTTTGAATTTATTGAACCCATCTCCAATATGATCTGCAACTTTTATACCATTTAAGTATACATGCGCTGTGTGGTTAACGGCGCCGAATTCAAGCACTAGTTGTTTGTTTTTATAAGTTGCAGGAATTTCCAGATTACGCTGGTACCAGGCCCACCCATAGTGCATTTGATTGCTGTCTTCTATATTCCAGGTATGAGGGATGGAAACCGTTCTGCTATTGATTAGTGGGGCTGTAAACCAGGCAGCTTTCAAACCCTCTGATTGCTTGTCTGTTTTAAATTTCCAATTACTGTTCAGCCAAACAGTATCTCGCTGGGCCAATAAGTATTTCGGTTGCATTAAAAAGGAAATAGATAGCCATACAACACTGATCAAAAAGCATTTTTGATTACCCATAGATGTTGACAATTTTAACATTTTGACGTCGCTGCTACGCTTTGCTATTTTGTTCATGCGGATACTTTTATTGAGGCTTTTGATGGGAACAATGCTTTGCTTATTCAACCGGTACAAATGTGAACATATACTTAGCAGGGTTCTGCCAGTCTTTGCCCTTTAATTCTTTTATAGGAATTTTGATACGCACTTTATTTTGTCCCTTTTGTAAAAGAATCATTGTTGGCGCTCTGTATTCATATCCTTCATCTGATAAAGGAATTTCTGAATGGCCTTTTTGACCTCCACGCTTCCATACAGGTGGTGCAATCATTTGCTGATTAACCCAAACAGTTGGGCTATTAAAACTCCACTCTCCTTTCGGATGCGAATCCGTTGCGGGTGAACGAGACAAATTGTTGAATCCAATCCAAAAAGGTTTCACCGCGGTTTCCTTACTCCAGATTTCGGTTTCGGCATAAACAGTTGTGTTGGGTGTAAGGGTATCAATAGCCCCTTTAATCAGGGGTGCCCACCAATGTTTCAACACCACGGTACCGCCAGTTACTCTTTTATAAAAAGAGCCAGCCATTGCTTGTTCACTCAAATAGTTTTGATGATCATTCACCTCTTTTGCAAATGGACCGTAAAGTTTCCATTGCATATGACTTTGGCGTTGGTAAGAAAAAGCAACTGGAGCAATTGAAGTATTTGCTGCACTAAAATACTGCTGCCGATGATTGAGCAACCGTTCTTCAAATTCCGCAAACGCTTTATTGTCACCATCACTAACATTAGCAATCCATCCTGGTTGCCCCCCTCCTCTCCAGCTTCTTTCGGCAAAAGCCACCATGGCAGGATATACCGGATTCATTCTTAATATATCTTCCTGCTTCTCCACCGCTCTATCGTGCCAGGTACAGATAATGGCACCCAAAGCATTTTGGTCACCCTGATCTTTGTTGGCCAATTGTCTATTAAAAATAGTGGTCACGGCCTCTAAAGGATCCATATGATTCAAATACAAATGCCTGGAATCAATGTACTGAATTTGTTTATCGCTGGTAATTTTACCAAGGTCATCCATCCACAATTGGCGGATAGTATTGTCTAGAAAATTTCCACCCGGTTGCCAGCCAATTACTTTTTTGCCAAAGCTTTGAATATATTTAGTTACTTCCGGAATAAAATTCGGGTTGGTGATTTTAACTTCGTCTGCACCAATATGAATATAGGGAACGTCAAAAGTAGTACAGAACTCTTCCAGTATATTTTTTACAATAATCAATCCGGAATCACTTTGCATATCTGTTTTCATCGCGCGTTTAAAAGCCGCACTATGACCGGGCATATCGATCTCAGGTACGAATAAAATATTTCTGTCATTGCAATATTGTATTAGCTCTTTTATTTCTGCTTCTGAATAATACAACCCCTTATTGCGCAGCATATATTCTGGCGAAGTAAGCTGCGGATATCGCTTGCTCTCTATTCTCCAGGCAATGTCTTCGGAGGCATGAAAATGAAATACATTCAGTTTGTATTTTGCCATCCTATCAATTTGCTGTTTCAGCAAATCAATGGATAGATAATTCCTTCCAACATCAATCATATATCCTCTCCAGGCAAAAGCTGGTTCGTCTTTAATTTCCACTGCATCAATGGTTTTTCCATTGCGAGCCAATTGTTCCAATGTTTGCATGGCATTGAATACGCCCTTTTGCGTTTTTGCTTTGATGTTGATTTGACTTTCGGAGACATTGAGTTCATAGGATTCATTAGCATCACCCTTACGCAGATTTACTTTCGATTTCTTGATTTTTGCCCCTACAACATTTTTATCCCTTTCAAAACCCTCGGAACTATTCTCAATAAGAATGGCAACCTGTTCTTTGATACTTTTTCCGGATTGTAACAGATAATAACCAGATTTCCATTCTACCTGTTTTGGCAGCGGAATTAAAGCAGGCTTATCTGTAAGTCCAAAAACTTTCGGATAAATTAAATGTCGCCAATGTTGATAACCTGCTCCCATCAAATGCAGTCCGTCATTGGTATATTTTTTATTTAAATATCCCTGGTTATCGGTAAAAGAAGAATGCAGATCAATATAAGTGTACTGATGTGCTTCAGCTGCATTTTTGAGAAATGTATTTGCAATCAAAATTTCTTTCGTCTTACTGGTTTGTCCGGCAAATTTTCCAAACAATGGATTTACCGGAAGAATGCTTTCAATGAAAACCTTTGTTTCCGGACTTTCCTGTTGCAAATAATCATTAATGAATAAAATATTTTTAACAACTGAGTCCGGGGTCAGGCCTCTGCCTAAATCGTTAATCCCAATCATCAGGAAAACTTTGGCTGGTTTTCTTTTCGCAACTTCATCCAAACGATATATCACACCCGCAGTAATGTCGCCGCTGATACCTCGGTTCTTAATGCGACTATCACTGAATAGCTCATTCCATTCTGCTCCGTCGTTGATGCTGTTGCCCAGGAAGATTATGGATTGGTTATTTTGCTCATTTACTGCTTTACTATTATCGAAACCCTGTAACGATTGAAACAAACTTATCCGCTGATGATAATAAGTTGAAAAAATTGAATCAGGATATTTTGGCAATTGAATCTGGGCCTTACTTTGTAAAGCAAGGAATAACATCACCAATAACACATTTACAAATTTTAGTTTCATAGTTATACTATTCAACAATGAATTCATCTACAAATATCCAGGCTGGTTTTCCTTCACCTGAATGCCCCTTCGGTAATTGATTCAACACTTTTGCTGTAGCCCTTACGTATCTTGCATTTACCGGTGTGAACGAAGCAATAAAGTCTTTGATGGTGGGTGTTTTATCTTGCTGCAATACTGTATTGTTAACTGTACCTATTTCTGTAAAATGGATACCATCCAATGAAAATTCAAACTTTACCCACTCTGGCATCATGATCCAATCTGCATATTGCTGTAAACATCCCAAGGATAGAGTCTGAATTATTTTCTCCTCTCCTAAATCAATTGTAGCTATTAAGTCATTCGCAGAAATGCCATGCCAAAATTTATTAACCGCAGATGTTCCCTTGATGCCATCTGTTAAGGAATTAGGACCATCAGCCATATAATATCGGCTGATAGGGTTTGTATATACTACCTGCTTCCCTATTGCCTTATGTATGGCAAATTTTTGCTCGGCAGGAAAAATACTTTTCACTTCTCCATTCACTGTTGTGATTGCCTTAATGGTAACAGAGGAATTTATTTCAATAGGATTGGCGTATTCACTACTATTGATATTAGGGTGCGTTCCATCAGTGGTATATTGTATTTGGCCCTTATAAGCTTCGGTAGAAAGCGTTGCATATAATTTTCCTGCTTGTAAAGAAGGCTTAATATCAACTTTAAAATTTCCCTTGCTGTAATGCAATCCCTTTTGATCAAATCCAATAAAATGAGATTGTAGTCTTTCATTAAAATTAGACCAGTCTTTACTGTTTGCAGGACTCCATAAAACTTCTGACAGAGCCAACATGCGGGGTAATACCATGTACTGAACTTGTTTGGGTGTTGTGATATATTCTGTCCAGAGATTCGCCTGTGCCCCTAAAATATAGTTGGCTTCAGCTGATGACAATTCCTTGGGCAATGGCTCATAATCATATACACGCTTTAAGGTATTGAATCCACCAATGGCCAAAGGTTCAGTTGCAGGATCTCCCTGATAATGATCAAAATAAACAGGATTACCCGGCGTCATCACTACATTGTGCTTCATTTTGGCTGCTGCAATACCTCCTGCTTCCCCCCGCCAGCTCATAACGGTTGCATCAGGTGCCAATCCACCTTCGAGTATTTCATCCCAGCCAATAATTTTTCGTTTTTTAGATTGTAGGAACCGCTCAATTCGCTTAATAAAATAGCTCTGTAATTCCTCTTCGTCTTTTAAATGCTCCGCAAGCATTCTTTGTTGACATTTGGCACATTTCTTCCAGGATGTCTTGTCTACTTCATCACCACCAATATGAATATATCTGGATGGAAACAATGCTATTACTTCTGTTAATACATCTTCTAAAAAATGAAATACCGAATCATTGCCTGCACAATAATTAGATGCCATACCGGTATAATTACCGCCTGTTAACGGCAATTGCTTTTGTTGGGTACAACTTAAATAAGGATATGCACTAATGGCCGATGCTACATGACCTGGCATTTCAATCTCCGGGACCACAGTAATATTTCGCTCTGCAGCGTATGCAACAATTTCCTTAATTAGCTCCTGTGTGTAATATCCACCATAATTAGCAGGCTCCCCAAGTTTAGCCTGCGGCCTTGATCCCCAAACCTTATCTGTATGGTCTACCCGCCAGGCTCCTGTCTGAGTTAGAGCTGGATACTTTTTAATTTCTATACGCCATCCCTGGTCGTCTACTAAATGCCAATGAAAAGTATTGAACTTATAGGATGCCAGTAAATCAATGTATTGTTTAATGAATTGAGGAGCAAAAAAATGACGGCTCACATCCAGGTGCATACCCCGCCACTTGAATCTTGGATAATCGGTAACTTCCATTGAAGGAACAAGCAGCTTTGCATTGTTTCTGATAGCAGGCAATGTCTGCATCAAAGATTGTATGCCATAGACGATACCTGCCTTTGTATTGGCTTGTACAGAAATGAGTTCAGGCGTTACTTTTAAATGATAACCTTCGTTCCCAAGCGTTGTATCGGTAATAAATGCCAATACAATTTTTTGTTGACCCGCTTTTAGTTGCCCATTGGCTGGCTTTAAAGGCAGGGTGAATCCCGAAATTTCCCGGATGCCTTGTTGAAGAAATCTGGCTGCAGAAAGCAACGCTTTATTTTGTGCAAAGAATTCAATGGCAGTTTGCTCATGAATATGAAAAGCACCTTTTTGTTGTTGCAGGCGAACAGGAGCCGGAATGATGTTTAAAGAAGAAACAGCTGATTGTAGTACTTCTAGTTTAAATGTTGAAGCTGGCAATCCTGCATTGTTTACTAAATTACCATCTGTATAAGGTTTCCAATCGTAATAAACATATTCAGGCATGGTTGGGGATTGAATCACTACCGTAAAATTCCCTTGATTTGAGCCAGGTTTTTGCTCAAAATTTTTTAAAGAATCAATCTGTGCTGCTACAGCTGTAATTCCGTCCAGCGAAAAACCCCGCAACAATTTACCATCCGCTGTTTGCAATCCCCCCGCTGCATATTTAAAATACACTTTTACTTGTCCTTTTTCATAAATAGCTTTATCTGGCAAAGGCCCGGATGGCACAACCGCTTTTCCATAGTCATTGTGCAATGCCCATTGGGCCAATCTTTCCCCTACTATCTTTTTATTGGTTGGATGTACATTATCCCTTAGGCCATGATCGGTTATCACAGCCATACCCGAATAAGGAATTTGCTCCAGCAATTTTCTTTCTTCGTTGCGAAACAAATGCCAGAATTGCCCCTTGTACTTTACACTGTCTATGGAACTCAATTGTACAAAGTAGTATGGTAGTTTGGGTTGTTTAAATTTGGCTCTGTAATCTTTCACCATCAAAGCAGATAAGGCCACATACTCATTTACTCTTTCTATTTCCTGCGCATTACTTTCTCCCTGATAATTAACAATCCCTTTTATGGCAAATGGAAACAAGGGCTTGATACCCGCTTCATACACATGACCAGGCTTAAAAGGATGGTTCGTTCCTGTTCGCAGATTTTGGTTCCCTCTTTCTTTAACCCAAACGGGTAAATAAGGGTTAGTTAACCAGGGCTCCATGGCTTTAGAGGCGAAGACAGGATTCAATTTTAGGGCATCGGTTCCTATAAAAGTTTCTAGTGGTGCACCTGCAATAGAGAGATTGATTAAACCAACCGGAACTTTGGTTTTCTCTACTATTTCCTTTCCGTAATAATACGCCACCGCACTCATGGTCTTAAAATGATGGCTATCACTTACTTCCCAATGGGTCTTTGCAAAAAAGTTTTCTGGCGCCAATAGCTGGAGCACCGAATCGGTAAAAAATTGATTGAAAATATTTTTACCTGCATAGGTCGGATTGTATAATCGCAACAATGGCTGCTGGGCTGTTGCAATGGCTTCCTTATAATTCATTTCCCGCTGCATGGGCCACTCCATATTGCTTTGACCTATACAAAGCCATACATCTCCTATTAAAATATCATTGAATTGAAGCTTTTGTTTTCTCGACGCTATTTGTAATGTCTGTGGTGCTGCATTGGCGGATTGCGCCGGCAAATAAACCGACCAGCTGCTGTCTTTTTTTACGACTGATTTAGCTACCTGCTTTTGCAAATGATTGCTTATTTTATTGGGATCAACTGCAGGCGCTAAACTAACCTGAACAATGGATCCAGGCAAACCCTTACCCCAAATATGAATGGGCTGCTCTCTCTGCAAAACCATATGATCCGAAAAAATGCTATTTACAGAAAACAGCAGTGAATCCCTATGAAACGAAGCATTTGCACTGTAAAAAAGGATAACAGAACAAACAATCAAGAAGCTAATAGAGATTCTCAATTGCACAGCAAAGGGTCTCATGATAAATAAGATTTTAAAATTTGCATGCAATACCATTCCTGTCTGGGCAAATGAAATGGCCCCTTGTATAAATTACCTTTCGCCGTTTGAGCAATCGTACCATCTCTGTGCAAATACCCAAACCATTCGCCATGCTGCATATCCAGAAAATGCGAATATGCATAATCGTGAACCATCTTATGCCAGGTAGCATATTTTTGATCCCCGGTCATTAAATAAGCTAAAAGAGTGGCAATAATTACTTCATTGTGTGGCCACCAGAATTTCATATCCTGCCAGTATTCCTGAACAGGTTTATTGTATACATCTCTGAAATAAAGAATGCCGCCATGCTGCTTATCCCATCCTCTCTCCCACATATAATCCAGCATTTTACAACCCAGTTGAATTAAATGAGGATCGTTATTTCTATATTTTGCTTCATGTAAAATAAACCAGGCACCTTCTATGGCATGACCCGGATTCAGCGTGCGTCCGTCAATATGGTCTATGATAGATCCATCCGGTGCTACTTGTTCCATTACACACTGAATATCATCTTTTACAAAATAGGTTTCTATTTCGTAGATCCATTGACTAATCCATTCATCGCAGGGTGCATGGCCAATGGTTTCTCTTAACTGCTGAGCAGTATTCATCATAATCATAGGTACACCGATACCCTTACCAGGTCTCGTTTCCGTAAATTTAGCCGGCAGCAATCCCGGAGTAATGGTATACTTTATACATTGGTCAAAAATTTTTCTTGCATTGGCTGCTGCCTCTTCGTCTCCTGATGCTTTGGCATATGCTGCGGCAGCTATCACATAAAATGTTTCAGAAAAAAAATACCTGCGCTTTCGGATAGGTTTTCCATCACGGGTTACATGAAAAAACATCTGACCATCTGTATCAAAACAATACTGATTTAAAAAATCATACCCGCGCTTAGCTCCTGCTAACCACTCAGGCTTTTGCTCTACAGTATTATATAATGTAGCCAACAACCAGGTTGCCCTACCTTGTATCCACACTGCCTTATCATCATCAATCAGCGATCCATCAGCATCACGCATAAGCAGAAATCCACCAAACTCCTCGTCAAAAGACCTTGGAAACCAAAAAGGTACCGTACTATTCAGCAATTGGTTTTCGTAGAAGGAAGCTAATTCAGCTAATTCTTTTACGGAATACATCATTTTCACTTTTTTGATCGGATTAATTGAATTGAAAAATTTTTCTCTTACTTAATAATGGCTGCAACCGGTACTTTCACAAAATACAGATCGCGGGTTCCTTCGTATAAAATACCAATGGTTTCTGCATCTATTTGTGTTAATGAAGAGTACCCGTAACCATTTCTTTCATCAACCAATATTTGATTCGCCGGCAACCAGGTTTCTCCCAAATCGAGACTGGCCTTGATAGTCATATTGTAACGACCATTGGTGGTATTGGGATTGCTGAAGAACAATACGTCCTTTAATACACCCTTTACTTTTACCCTGGCCTTTATAAGGCTCCCCATACAAACAGGGTCTTGCAAGGCATTGTACGAAGTTGCATGCTCCGTCCAGCTTACTCCCATATTGGATGTTGTTGCCACACTTCTGTAAGAACCTCTGTTGTCCCTCATATTCAACATGATTGTTCCAGGTGTAGTTTCTACCACCTGGCTTTCGGTTGTATTAGATTTAGGTCCATTTACATTACCTACCCAGTTTTTACCATGATCTTCACTGTAAATTATGGTTGAGTAAGGTTTCTTTACTTCATCCCAATACTGCGCAGCAAAAACCAGTTTGCCATTTTGCATGGCAATACCTGAGCCAGGACCATTAAAGAATAAATGCCATTTTGGATTTTTTATTTGTGGTGTGATGGTGTAAGGCGCAGACCAGGTAAGTCCATCGTCATCACTACTTACCAATACAAACTGTCCTGTTGTATCCGGAGATATACCAGGTAAAGAACCTGCAATGGAGCGGTTTCCCTTACTCCATAAGGCAGCTACCCATATTTTTTTTGTGATGGGATCAAATAGTATGGCTGGATCTCCCACACCGTTGTTTTCGTGCGGCGCTCCCATATCCATAATAACTTTCATGGGCTGCCAGGTTTTGCCGCTATCGGTACTTCTGCTTAAACCTACATCTATATTCCCAGGCAAATCCGCCGTATTTTTATAGCGGATATCATACACAGAAAGCAAAGTTCCTTTATTGGTGGTAATAATACCCGGTATTCGATAAGTATGAACCCCGTCATCATTGGCCTTTCTAACTGCACTTCCTTTAAACTTAACAAAAGGGCCTGCGGGTTCGGCAATCATAATGTTTTTCCCGTTAGCCGAAATGAGTTTTTTAGCGCTGATTTCAATATTTCCCTGCAATGAAGCAGTTGGCTTTAGTTGTACACTTACCCAAATAAAATGAGCGCCCGGATTTAGTTTTAATGAAACAGGCACTTCCATCTGTGTAGCCGTTGGTTGAACACTTGTTATTAATTGCTGTGCATTAAATGGCTCTGCGCCTGTTAAATAGAATTGAATTTTTTCTATATCGGCTAATGCACCTGAATTAACTGTCATATTGATTTTGCGAAAATCCTGCTGAGGCAAATCGGCCGGTATAAAGACACCCACACGCAGAACCGGATTCTGTTCCATTCCTTTTAAAACGGGTATAGCCGGAGCAAAAGCGGTTGCCTTTACTTCACCTGGAACTGCCAATACTTTCTTGGCACAACCGAGTTGCACCAACAATAAAATACATACACTAATTATAGAAAGTTTTTTCATAGCAAGAATTTATATGCTGAATAATTAGAATGATACTTAAACAATTAAGATGAAATTTCAGATTCAACTGGCTTCGGTTTTAACACTGTCAATTGTAAAACCAAGGCAAAAACCACAACTATCGACATCAATGCAAAATCTTTTCCTAAACTTCCTGCGTCGGTAGACTTCCCCAATACATTCGTAATGAATGCACCGGCAAATACACCGGTCATATTCATTAAACCATAGGCAGTTGCCCTGTACTTTGCCGAAATAAACTGACAGAGAATAGGCATATTATTGGCATCGAACATACCATACCCAAATCCAAAGAAAAACACCGCTCCCACCATATGCAGCATACTGCTACCCAATCCAATCAAAAGCAAAGCCGGAATGGTTAAGCCCAGACCAATAGCACTGGTGTAAATTCTTCCGCGAATGTTTTTTTGCACCCACCTGTCCGAAAGAATTCCACCAAACAATACACCTATAAAGGAAGAAGCTGCAATGGTGATGGTAGACAATGGCCCTGCCAAAGACATTTCTATTTGCAGATTTTCTGCAAACAAAGTAGGTAGCCAGTTTTTTACACCCCATCCCGGTAAGCTGGGTACTGCAAAATAAAACAGGATGACCCAGAAGGAAATATTAGATAATAAAACAGTCAGGCCCTTGAATAAAGACTCTCGTTTGTTTTTTTCAGACAGATTTAGAAAAGATTTTTTGTGTTCGTTGGTTAATATCCTGTTCTTCAAACTAACAATTACTGGCTCTATTTCCTTCGGCTTCTCCCGTAAAAACAAAATCAGCACAATGGAATAGACAATTCCAATCAACCCAAAACTGGTAAAAGCAGATTGCCAGGAGTAGCTGGCAGCAATGGTTGCACCAAAACCACCCAATGCCTGGCCCATATACAACCCGGTCATATGAATTCCAATGGCCAGGGATCTTGTTTTGTTATCGTGATAATCTGCAATTAAGGAAAGGGCGGCAGGAATATACAATGCTTCACTAACGCCCATACCTGCCCTTAACCAATACAACTGATTAAAAGTAGTTGCATAACCCATAGCAAATGTAATGGCACTCCATACAAACAAACTACCAACAATCAACCATTTTCTGTTTAGCCTATCTGCAACAATTCCGGATACCGGACTCATGAATCCATAAATCCAGAGAAATACAGCCATTAGATAACCAAAGTTGGTAGCACTGTTCAATGCCTCAATATCCGCCTGCATAGCTGGTTTCATGGTACTCAGCATTTGCCTGTCCATATAATTGAGCAGCGCTACTACCCAGAGTAACGCCACTACAATCCATGAATACTTTTTATGTTTATTCACGGTTCGGGGGTTGAATATTAATTTGTAAAATTTTATTAGATCGTATACCCGCTTTTATTTCTCCGCTCGGAATAAACACAGCACTATTCCAAAAAAAAGCAGTAGTAGTAACAGGTGTTGCCTGTGTGAGTTCTCCAATTTTACTCCAATGATTCGTATTTATATTGTAAGCAAGTATTTCTTTGCTAAAGCCGGGATGGTTTTCCTGTAGCTGATTTTTCTGATGAATCAATTCTTGCTTTTTTTCAGTATTTGTTTCATTGGCTATTGCAACCAACAATTGCTCTACCTGATTAAATACAATACCACGGTCGCCCCCAAAAATGATTATTTGGTTATTGTTCCAACAAACACCTGTTCCTGCGCTTAGCGCATAAGGCATATCTTCCATTGTTTCCCAGGAATCATTTTTTATATTGTATCGATAGGTTTTATTGCTGAAACTACTAATACCGCCTGGATTTTTTTGTCTCCCTCCCACAATATAAAGCGAGGCATGCTTGCTTTCTTCTGCAGCAGTTAAAACCAGATGCGACAAAGGCGCAGGTATATTTCCAAGACGCTGCCAACCCTTGTTTATTTTTTCTAAATCTAAAAAATAAAATGCGGCACTGGTATTTTCAGCAGTTTCTCCACCAATAAGATACACTTTATTCTGAACACAAACAGCAGAAGCATTGGTAAGTGGAATGGGCAAATCAGGAAAGGCTTTTAACACAACCGATTCTTGTTTTGAATTCCAGTCCAGCAACCAGGTTTTGTTGCTGATACCTTCGGCATTCTCTCCACCAGCATATACTATACCTTGCGGAGAATTACAAACAGCCGCATACGCAACCGGCGCTGGCAATTGTTGTGTCTTGCTCTTCAGATTTAGTTTGCTGTTTGTTTGCTGATAAATAAAAATTTGATCCTGATATTTTTTTGCCCCTCCCTTCCAGGGCATTGCTTCAGGGAAATTAGCCCCTCCTGCAACCACTAAATAATTATTAACAGTTCCTGTAACAGGCCCTGCCACTCCTATATTAGGTAGTTCTGCGGCAACCGCAGTTTTAAGATGAGTATTGAAATGTAATTGAGCAATCACATGCTGCGAGATTAGTATAAAGAATAAAATAATAACATGAACTCGCATGATTATTGTTTTGTTGCAATGGGTTTTTTTGAGCAGTACTGTTCAAAAGATAAGGTTGCTACCTCTTGTTTAAATTGTTCAAAAGCAATTGCATCCATATTCTTTACAGGCAATCGAAACTCACCACAATTCAGTCCAATCAATTTCATATAGGCTTTACCAGTGGCTATTCCACCATATTTACCCAACAACCTGATCATATTAATAGATTGTTGTTGTAATTGCTGTGCACTTAATAAATCTCCTGCTTCAAATGCCTGAATTAAACGATGATACAAAGGAGCTGCATAATTATACGTACTGCCGATAGATGCTTTGGTTCCGATAGCCAGGGCCGGAAGCATATTTTCATCTCTCCCCCAGACCATATCGTATTTGCCATTCTTAAAATGTAAACAAGAAAGAAAATCCATAAAATCTTCATGGGTATATTTTACACCGGCAAAATTGGGGATCAGTCCATCAACTGCCTGTAATAAATCGTACATAGGAAAACCTACTCCGGTTAATACGGGAATATGATAATAATAGAAAGGCATATCTGGAACTACTGCGGCAATTTCTTTGCAACATTCAGCCAGCATTTGCACATTGGCAGGTTTAAAATACGAAGGTGCGGTAAATGAAACGGCATCCAATCCTATGGATTTTGCATGCATTGCCAACTCTTTGGCATCGGCAATACAGGTTCCCCCTAACAAGGGCATCACAGAAAAAAAAGGATCATTTTTGCTACAAGCCGCCCAGGCTTCTGCCACAGACTTCTTTTCTTTTAGTGTAAGGGAAACACCCTCACCTGTTGATCCGCAAATAAAAGCACCCGTAATTCCATTGGCTTTTAGTAAAGCATAATAATCAGGAATCAATTCCAGATGCACACTACCATCAGCATGCATCGGTGTAAAAGGGGCAGCAATCAATCCTTGCAAATGGGTAAATTCCATAACAAAAATTTATAAGGATAAATGCAGGGGGGTATGGCTACCCCCCTGGTTTTTCAAAACTACCATTTATGCTTGCTTAATAAACTATTTTTTAGTAACCAGCTGTTTGCTTTAACAATGGGTCTGCATTCAGCATGGTCAAAGAAAGTGGCAATAAGAACTTGGCTGTACTGCTTGGGCTCAGGAAAGCCGTATTGGTATTGGCATACACATAACTATCGCCAGCTCTGCGAAGTGCCCACCAACGCTTGCCTTCACCAATAAACTCACGCAGGTATTCTTCTAAAATTGCGTTCATATTAGCTGATTGGCTTCCACTCACAAAAGGAGTATAACCCGATCCATATGCACGCAAACGAATCGCATTGATTTCAGCTGAAGGGTCTTCTCCCAATTTGGTTTTGGCTTCCGCTAACAACAACAACACATCCGCATAACGATAAATAGGATAATCATTATTGTAAATTTGTGATGTGCCCGCTACTGTTCCCAAATATTTGGTCAACATTACCCCTCTGATAGCAAAGGGAGCGGCATTGGAATACATTACTCTGAATGTATTGCTGATTCGCTGATCTGCTATTCCTGAAGTTAAACGGGTAATCATTGCCTGGTTCATTCCCACTCTGTTGGCACCACTTACATAAGGATATACTGAAGCCACCGTTGGTGTAGCTGCCTGTGCAAATGATAAGGTATTTGCCTGTATAGAGTTAACTGAGAAATTACCAAAGAAAGTCAGTTGTGCTTGTTGCAATTCGTAGTTTACTGCAAAAATCATTTCGGCATTGTTCACTTTTTTGGTGGGATCAAAAATGTCGCGGTAGTTAGCCTGTAAATTTAAATTGGCACCCTGCAGGTTTCTTACTTCTTGCAATGCAGCTTTTGCGGTGGTAAAATCTGCCGCTCCGCCACCCATATGGGTTCCTGACCAAATAAAAACATCTCCTTTTAATACAAGTGTGGCAAGCTTACTCCATACCACTCGTTTATCAGTAGATACAGGTGTTGCCGTTCCAAACAGATCTAAAGATTTAGCAATATCTGCTTTTACCTGAAGCATGATTGAATCCGCTCCTGTTCTTGGTTTGTAAGTAGCTGCTGTATTGGTAAGGGTTTCAACTGGTTCGGTGTTCAAAGGAACATCTCCCCAGGTTCTTAGCATGGTATAATATACATAGGCTCTTAACCCGTGAACTTCCGCCAGGATTCTTGTTTTTTCAGCATCCGGCAAAGGTGTTTGAGGTATAATCTTTATAACATTATTAAAGTTGTATAAAAGATTGTACATACCACCCCAGTTAGCAAATGGTACATTCAGACTGCTAATATTGTGACGGTATAAATTTTGTAAACCACCGTCAACACTTTCAGTGAATAAACCATCTACCCATATATCACCACGCATCTCGCCCAGCTGATAAAAGGTACTGGCATAAGAACGGAATAATCCATAAGTACCATAGTAGAGTGTTCTGGCAGCATTGGGATCTTTTAGTGCCTGATCTTTACTAATGCTGCTCTGCGGCACTACTTCATCTAATTTTTTGGTACATGCTGCCGCTACCAACATAAGTAACAGTGCAGCCGTTGTAAATATTTTATTGTGTTTCATTACATTCTTTTTAATAATTGAACAATCCATTACAGGGTTACTCTTACGCCAATGGTTAATCTTCGGGGTAGAGGGAATTTACCCTGGTCTACTCCTCCCACTTCCGGGAAATTACCGCTGTAACCAGATAGGTAGAATAGGTTAGATCCAGTAACGTTTACGCTCAATCCTTTAACTCTGTTGGCTAAGTATCTGCTGATAACAGTCCCGGGTAAATCATATGCCAGGGTTAATTCTCTCAGCATTACATAATCTCCTTTCTCCCATAAGTTGGCTGCAGGATTGTTTCCACTTGCATCTGTAGCATAGTTTCTACCCTGGTTTGCCCAATAGTATCTGGGCATGGTTGCAGTAGGATTGTTTGGCGTCCATGTTTTTAATACATCTGTGGTAGAGTTTTGTGAACCCTGTACCTGACTTAACCCTCTTACAATCTGGTTATTCAAAACCACAAAACCAAATGCGTAATCGAACTGTGCATATAATCGGATACCCTTAAATGAACTGGCAATATTAAAACCACCCATATGTTGTGGCGTAGTTCTGCCTACATAAACAAATTGTCTGCTGTCGATGGTATCGTTAGGATTTACCTGATGCCATTGTGCATCACCCAATTGCTTAATGCGTTTGTTATTATAAGGCAAGAATGCATTATAAACATTTGCATCTCTGGCAATGGTTGAAGGATCGGTGTAAATACCATCCCACTTAGGCGCCCATACTTCATCTAAGCCAATGCGCTGTCCTTCTACTAAACCACCCACATAAATTTGTTTACCCGGATTTTTAGGATCCCATACAAAGAAGCCGCTGGTTCTGTTACCTTCCAGACCATTGAAAGGTAATTTTTTAGCATAACTTTTTACATGATAATAGTTAGCGCCTACAGATAAAGCAAATCCCCCGTCTGTTTTAGGTTCAATAATTTTGGCATTCACTACCAACTCAATTCCTCGATTTTGTAATTGACCCAGGTTAGTGGTGAAACTGCTGAATCCAGTTTGAGAAGAGATATTTAATCCGGCTAATTTGTCAAATACGTTTCTAACAAAATAATCAACACTGAATGTAACTTTTTCATTTAAGATACCCGCATCCAATCCAATGTTCAAGCTATTCGTACGTTCCCATCTAACATCGGAATTGATATAGTTGGCTACATAGGTACCGCCGAAACCATTATAGGTTCCTGCATTGTTGTATACCTGAGAAGTAGCAAAGAATCCTAAGGAGCTTACATTACCATTAACACCATAACTTAATCTGGGTTTAACTCTTGTTATAAACTTAGACAAAAAAGAGTTTTTATAGAATCCTTCTTCGTGCATATTCCATCCCAAAGAAACACCGGGGAATGTACCATAATAATTTCCTTTCTTCAATCGGCTGGAACCATCCACTCTTACTACTGCGGTTAATAAATAACGATTCATAAATGAATAGTTTACCCGTGCAATAGAAGAGGCAATTCTTTCCCACTGATCAAAGTTAGAAGAAGCACCTGCAGGATTTACGATGGTAGTTCCCTGCACATTAGGAGGTGTAGCTGCTGCCAACCATGGAATTAAATCGGTTGGAGCCCCTTGCGCAAAACCAGAAGTAACATAGTTTTTGTAATCATAAAATTCCATCCCTGCCAATGCCGTTACATTGTGTTCTTTAAAACGCTTGCTGAATTGCAGGAATGCATTGGTGGTGTACTGCATGGTTTTAGATGTATTAAAACTGGCAGCTCTGTTGGTATTCATAGCACCACCATTACCTTGCTGATAAGCTTTGGTAAAGAAATTATTGTTGGTGTATTGATAATATCCTGATCCACTTGCCAATATTTTTAAATAGGGCAGAATGGTATATTCTAAATTAATACCACCCAGGAAACGTTGCTGGTTGGTATTGTTTACAGTTAAATTACTCCAGTATGCCGGGTTACCTAAAGTAACATCGTTTGGACCAGGCAGAATTTCGCCGGTTGCATAGTTGGTATAACGAATGGTTGGAGCCACCCCTACAAAACGCTGTAACAATCCACCCGCTGCACCGCCCTCGGGATCAACACCGCCAAATCCGCCGTAAGGCAAAGCCTGTTCCACATTGTACGCGCTGATATTGGTAGACACTTTTAATCTTTCCCCAATATTCAATCCCCCGTTAAAATTCAAATTCATTCTCTTTAACTGAGAGCCGATAATCATACCGTTATCTCTTACAGAACCTAACGACAATGCATAATTACCTTGCTCATTTGCACCTGAGAAATTGATATTGTGCTCACTGGTATTGTTTTGTTGCAATATCATCATCTCTCTTTCTCTTGCACTGATATCGGTAAAGATGATGCTATCCATTGTGCCAGGAGCAAATGGATTAGGGTCTACCAATAATCTCCATCTGGAATCGTTCAAAAGTGCTCTGTTGGCATTGTTTAATAATTGTGTGGTGTATAAACCTAAATCGGTTCTCCAGCCTGAGTTCACTGCCCATCCCCATGCACCTAAAAGCTGTCCACGGTCTGTGTTCATTGCACCGGTATTGTTGTCTAAGGAATCTCCTCTGAACCTTGCCTGTATACCCAGACGGTTCATACGGATATAATCGGATGCACTCAAATACTCGGAGGGATTTTTACGGATATAGTTGGTTGTATTTTGATATGAGTAAGTTACTTGCGCTTTACCTTTCTTTCCTTTTTTAGTAGTAACCAACACTACACCGTTTGCAGCTCTTGCACCATAAATAGCAGTAGTTGCGGCATCTTTTAATAAATCGATGGTTGCTACATCATTGATGTCTAATCCATACAAAGAGGGAACAATTACTCCGTCAACAATAAACAAAGGGGTACCACCGCCACCAAATTCTGTACCTCCTCTGAAAGTAATAGAAGGGGTGGTGCCGGGTTGACCCGTACGCTGCTGGATTCTTAAACCCGGTGCATTACCCTGCAATACAGTGGCAACGTTTGTGGTTGGTGAATGTTCAAAAGCTTTGGGATTCACTGTAATTACCGCACCGGTGATCTCTTTTCTTTTTTGAGAACCATAACCGGTTACTACAACATCTTCTAACTCAGAAACTACAGCACTGAGCGTTAGATCTACGATAGCACTATTACCAACTACTACTTCCCGGGTAGTAAAACCTACCATAGAGAAAACGAGGGTTGATCCTTCGTTGGCTTCAATGGTAAATATACCCTGAGTGTTGGTTTGGGTTCCCGATTTTTTACCCTTGATGGTAACAGAAACCCCGGCAATGGGTTTGGCATCATCACTCAGGATAGTGCCGGAGAATTTTTTGGTTTGGGCTAACAACACAGTGGAAAGCATTGTAAACAATGCAATCAGGCTGAGTTTAAAGCGATTTACGTTCATGGTAAGCAATTTTTATTTTGGTATTATGTATGACATAAAACTAATAATGTTTTTTATTAACTGCCAAATAAATTTTAACAATTTTATAATATATTGATTTTTAATGCATTACGAGTTATTCGAAAAATCGCTACATTTTTGGTAACTTTGGATTTCGCAAATAATAAGTAATACATAATCTAATGACCCTGGCTTTCATTAAGAATGAAATAAAACCCATGGACACTAGTAGCCTGGTGGACAAAGTGGAAAATAGCCTGGTAGATCTTTTGCAAAAAAGAAAACTATCGGTGGGCGATGTGATTCCAAAGGAAATTGAATTGGCAGAGGCTTTGGGAGTGAGTAGGACCGTAATCAGAGAAGCTTTAACTCGTCTGAGAATAATGGGTCTTATTGAGTCTAAAAAGAAAAAGGGATCTGTGATAACCAGTCCGGATATTTTTGGAATGATGAGCAAGAGTATGAATCCTCATATACTAGCTCCTGAAACATTAAAAGAAATTTTTGAAATCCGATTGGTATTGGAAATAGGCATGGCCGACTTATTATTTCACAGAATTACCAAAGAAGATATTGCAGCATTAAGACAGATTGTTGCGGGTGAACCCCCAGCTACTCAATATCACTTATTTAATATTGAACACGAGATTGCGTTTCACGGAAAGCTGTATGAAATTACAGGTAATGAAACGCTAAAGAAATTCCAGAAAATGTTGCTGCCTGTGTTTGATTTTGTACATAATAGTGGTTTGCTGAAAAAACAGCCCATGCTAAAAACATTCGTTTCACACAATGAACTTGTTGAAATATTAGAGAATGGTTCTCCTGACGAATTCAGAAATGGCATGAGAAGTCATCTGGAGAACCATTTTACCAGGCTGTTTGAATAAATCAATTCAGTTCTTCTATCTCAAAATGGACCCGCAAAGTAAACCCAACGCCCGTACGCCTGATATCAAAATAATTGGTGCCGCTGAAAAGATTTTTCATTAAGACTTCTCTGAATTGGTTATTGTCTAAAATAAGTTCAGATGTGTACGACATTTCAACTTTGTAGTCTTCATCAATTTCGGATAAACTTCCTGCGAACCTTAGTTTGGCTGTTTCAAACTGATTTCTGGGTATGGTAAAAATGGTATTACCGCTATTGGGAATAGTACGTTTCTCTCTCATTGCCAACCGAACAGGATTGGCTGCACTATTGGTTCTTGAGGGAAAATTGAAAAAGTTAACTGAAAAAAACTTGTTACTGGTAATGGCTTCTGCCACCAGTACGCCCAGATACTCTGCCTTGTTTTTAAAGGAAGCATTTGGCACTACTTTCTCGTCATCCGTATCAATATTCAGGGTCTCAATACTTTTTACCATGAAACGAAAACTGGTACTGGTTCTGGTTACATTCAGCAGCTGAGTACTATCGTCATCATCAGGTTTAGGAGGAAGTACAATCGGTCGATTAGATTGAATACTTTGTGGCATAGCTTTAGTAAGATCAATTAGCTTGGGAAAAGAACCCGTACTGGTTCCCGCAGCAGCTCTGAACTCCACACTGTCTAACCTTACAGCAATTGTAGTATACTCGCTGATACTGGGGCTACTTACCTGCACCGCAGGACTTTGATTGCCGATTGTCCAGTTAAGGGATGCGTGTTTTTCTACTACCGTTAATCGGGTACTGTCGAAATTATTTTTATACAAAGCCAGATAAACGCGCTTGCCTCTTCCAAAAGTTTTGCCATTTATTTTGGTATCGGAAAGACGAACCATGGGTAGCGCAATGATATATCGGTTGAGCGCTGCATCAAATATTTTTGCATCGAAAGCGCTGATATTATTCACGTATACACCATTCTCCATATCAATGCTGATTGGCTTGGTAGGTCGGGCAATAACAGTAAAAGGATCCACCATCTTTAAGGTATTGGCCTCAGGTGTGGCAAAAATCAATTCTCTGGCAATACGGGTGATACCTGCATCAGGGCCACTGGTATGTTGTAAGGAATTGGTCCACTTGGTGTGTAAACGAAATTGCGCATTGGCTACAAAACCGGCTGAACACAATACGAACAGGATAATTTTTTTCATATCAATGATTTCTGAATTAGAGAATTATAATTTTATGAATTCCACTCTTCGGTTAATGGCTTTTTCTTCCGGTGTTTTATTGGCATTCAAGGGAACGCTGGCACCTTTTCCGTCCGTCTGAATTCTGGCTTCGTCTATGCCGAATCCATAAACCAGTCTCATTTTTACCGCTTCAGCACGTTTTTTAGACAAGACCATATTGGCGGCTGCGTCTCCATCGTTATCGGTATGCCCAATGATTTTAACATTCACGGTAGCATTCTCTGACAACACTTTTCCTATATCGGAGAGAATGGTATTGCTCTCTGGTTTTATTTTATCGCTGTTTACATCAAACAAAATTTCATTGGTGGTAAACCTTCCTTCCGTAAGTAATTTATTTCTGGTATCTGCTCCTGCAACTGCATAGCGGAGATTGGTAATATAGATATCGCAGTCGTTAAAGAAACTTCTGAAAAAAGCAAATCCGTAGCTGCTGGTTTCTGTAAAGAACCTGGGCACATCAATGATTTTGTCTTCATTCATATACACCCGAAGCCTTCCCTTCTGACGCCATATGGAAACTTTTACAAACTGATCCCCCGATTTTACATCCCACTGTGGCATTTTAATTTGATTGTCTATTTCTGGTCCGTTGGTAGGATTAATGAATATACCAGCTTCTGCTGCACCTGGATGCAGATACACGATAGACGTGCCCTTTGAAAAGAATGCATCTTTCATGAGGTCTTCCTGTATGGTAGTAAAATTCAATCCAAATCCAGACATATTATTGGTAGGGTCGGCATTGATACCTACTTGAAATTCAATGGTACAGTTCTCTGGTAATTTTTGCATGGCATCCGGAACAAAGGAGCCATTCTTGCTCAATCGCAACCACTTGCCTTCTTTGTTTTCCAGCTTTACTACTTCGCCACTGGCGTTGGTATTCATTTCTGCAGGAAAATCTCCCACTTCCAACCGATCGAAATTGTCAAAATACAATTGCTTCTCACCCGCAACAAAGTCGAACTTTCCATAAGCTCCAACCGATTGCGGACCATTTTTTACATTGGCTTTGCGGTCTCCGTTGGCCCCTTCTTCATTCGAATCTTCTTCATCATCACCCTCTTTTTTAGATTTTGTCTTCCCTTTTGTTTGGCTCTTCTCATTTTCAGCATTGGGCTTTTTCTTTTTCTTGAACCAGGCTCCACTGAGTAAACTATCCACTGCCGCATCTGCCTTATCGCCAATTTTATTGCCGATTTTGTCTCCTGTATTTTCAGCCCTTTGTTCTGAAGTAGTCTTTGTTTTTTCTGTAATGCGCTTTAACAGGTTTTTCTTTTCTTCCTGAGCCTGAACTGCCAATTGTATCAAGAAGCAACTCAAAAAGAACAATAACTTTAAAGAATTCATAATGAAGGTTTTAGAATGGTTTCTAGCTTTAGTGTACCATTGACAAAAAAGTAAACCCCAAAAAGAGATTATTTTTTTCCGATTTACCTTTTAAGGATATTTACACTAATGATCAACAACAAGTCTTTTGACCTGGAACGTGTGTACACTGAAAATCGGGAGAAGTTCATTGGCTTTGCCCTTGGTTATTCCGTTTCAAAGGATACGGCCATTGATATTTATCAGGATGCTGTGGTTGCGCTGATGGAACAAATAAAAAAGAACAAACCCATTGCGGTGAAAAGCTCGGTTGCTACTTATTTGTTTGCTATTGGCAAATACATGTTGTTTCATCATTTAAAAAAGAAAAAAAACCAACCATTGAAATAGAAGAACTACCCGAAATAGAATGGGATTTTATGGAAGCTGCCCAAAAAGAGGAGCAAATTGTTTTATTGCAATCCTATTATGAAAAGATGGGAGTGCACTGTAAAAAGATTCTGCAGCTGTTCTATTATGAAGAGAAAAAACTGGAAGAGATTGTTCACTTGTTGGGATATGAAAATAAAGATGTAGTTAAATCGCAAAAATCAAGGTGCATTAAACAACTCAAAACACTAATTGCCGAACACAATGGATGAAGAATCAAAAATAGCTACCAGTATTCACCTGGCAGAAAGAGCTGCTGCTAAAAAGCAATTACAGGCTTTGGAAGCATCCATTGCGGCAAAAAAGAAGCGCTATATCTGGCAATGGGCAGCTGCTGCTTCCATTGTTGTTGCTGCCTTATTTACAACCCTTCAGCTTTTGCGTGGCCCCGATTATAATGCCCTTTTCGCTGCTTATTACGAACCCTATCCCAATACCATTGCACCCGTAGAAAGAACGGCCAATTCCGATACCCGTTTATCTCAGGCATTTGCCTACTATGATGGTGGAGATTACGAAAAAGCCATCTATGCATTTCAGCAATTACAACAAAGCGATCAATGGAAAGACCTGCAATTGTATATGGGAATTGCTCAAATGGCACTGAACCAAAATGAAGCCGCCAGAAAAAGTTTTGAAGCAGCCATAGCAGCAAAAGGAGAAACGGCACCCATTGCCACCTGGTACCTGGGTTTGTTATACATAAAAATGGAGCAGCCAGCAAAAGCGAAACCATTGATTCAATCAACGGCAGCAACCGATAACCCATTTGCAGGCAACGCAAAAAAACTAGGAACTGAATTAGGCTTTCTTCCTTAAGAACAAAAAGTAAGCGCCTGATACAACCAGCAACACTGCTCCTATCAAAACAAGCCAGAACCATGGGCCCGATGATGAAGTAAGGGGGGCATCATTCCCCGTTAGTATAAATCCACTCCAGAAATAAGGATGTGCATACAATGGATATTGGCTTACAAAATCCTGTTTTGCTTTTGACAATGCCGCTGCCTTATTCAATCCCTTATTTAAATACTGGTAAAACAAAACCATAATTGCTGCCGTCTCTTTGTCTGGTACCTGCCATAAACTTACCACTGTACTTTTTACTCCTGCATAGGTAAAGGCCCTGGACAAACTCATCAGTCCCTCTCCCTCTACCAATTTACCCGCACCGGTATTACAAGCACTGAGTACCACCAATTCCAGAGGCATGGCTTTTGTGTAAAGTTCACTTAAATACAGCGGTTGGGCCTGATTGAACAAGAGGCAGGATTCATTGAAATTGTTATCGTACAAAACCGCATGCGCAGCACAATGCAGCATACTGGCTTTGTTGGATTGATCGTAAAAATTTTCTTTGGAAGCAGCATTACCAGTAAAAGAATCTCCTTTGAATATGCCCGCTACCTGCTCTGCTTCTTCTTTGGCAAAGGGAAGCTTTGCTAAAGAAGCATTCTTATAAACCGTTTGTGTATAGTCCGGGGCAAAAGCGGCCAGTTTTGCCTTATCAGTAGTGTTTCTGTTTTTTTGATGCAGGTACCACAAGGAAAGAGAATAGTTATAAGTAATGGGAAAATGGTTCACCAAAAACTGTTTGGTTGCTGCATTGTACAGACTTTCAAAAGACAAATAGTTTAAAAAATTATCGGGGATAATGGTGAGTTGCTGCGGTTGAATTCCTTTTACCAGCTGCTCATACAATGCAGCAGACAAGGGCTTCCAATTGCTATTGGGTTTTTTAATCAATGCATTGTATTCATTTACTTTTTCAGCCAGCGCTTTTACGGTACCCAGCTGCTGGATGGCAATATCATCATGGGTAATCAATACACGGAAGGCATAATTGGTAGCCACATAATATTTAAGTATCGCCTGTTGGGGTTGCAGAAGTTGCATGCAGGCGTCTACAGAATAATTGGCCAGCGTAAAATTGGTAAATGCTTTTTGTTTAGTGGCTATTTCCTTCTCCAGTTTTTGTATGGCTACTACCTGTTCCTGAATTTTTGTTGAATAGTCTACTGTTTTCCCTTTTTCAATTTGTTCCTGCGACCAGAATTCTTTTTGTTGTTGTTGCCACTGAAGTTCATGCATCAATTTTGCAATCGGGGTATTTTGTTTTAATAACTGCAATTCAAAAGACTTGGCTAAATGAAAGGAAGTATTCTTCTCTATTTGCTCAAGAATTCTTTTTTTAGGGAGATAAGCATTGGGATATTTTTCGATTGCAACAAATAAATATCCTTCCACAATTTTTTTGTGCAGGTTATTCAAGGTACTGTTGTAACTGCCTTTCTTGTAATACTCGCCAAACAATAAGGAAGCGGTTGATACCAGCTTCTCTGCTTTCTCTAAGTACAGGGGTTTCTTTTGTTGCCGATAGGCTTCAATAAAGATCAGTGCAGAACTGGCAAAAATATTTACATAGCGACTATTGTTCAGTTGCTTAATCAGTTGAGGGTTAAAACTCAGTATCTGTTGGTTCGGACCAATATGGGTTTGCAAGAGGGAGAGTATATTCCGCTCCACAATGGCCATTGCGGGTGTATAATCTTGCAAACTGGCCATATTCATGGCTTTCATGGTTTCTAAACTGAAGCGGCTGATGCTGGTTGGTGGAAATTGAAAACTTTGCAAAGAGGATTCTACATGATACAGGGCTTTTTTATAGTCGCCCATTTCCCGATACTGATTGGCCAGTTTGGAATGCGACAACATGATATTGAAAGAGTCTTTCAAGGCAGTGGCCGTTTGCAAGAAAGCATTGCCTGCCTGAATACCTGCGGCATGATCGGTTGAATTGTAATTGTAATAGTCACAGAGGCTGGAATAACAGGCAAGTAAATAAGACCTGTCGGCCTGTAATTCTTCTGAAGGACTTTGCTTTATTTCCTGTTGGAAGCTTTGAATAATCGCTACGGCTTTTTTAGGATCATCTTCCAGTCCGGCAGCAATCACTTCCATTTTTCTAAGTATTCTTCTGGCATAATAATAAGCAGGGGAAGCTTCTTTTCCTTTGAATCGGGCTTTAAAGTAAGTAGCAAATTTTTGATAGGTTTTCTGCTCACCTTGCTTATCGTCGTATTCTCCGTAATAGTAATGCAGATTATTGTAGGCTGTTAAATAGTCTATTTCCTTGATCTGTGTAAAATGACTCTCCATTATTTCAATGGCTTTCTCTACATAGTCTATTTCTTCTTTCTGATTTCCCAAACTGGAATGACTAAAAGACAATTCCAGATACACCAATGACTTGAGTGCAATGTCTTTTTTTAATTCTGCTACATGGTTCTTGAGCAGGTCCTGATACAATTCTATGGATGCCACATATTTTCCTTCCTTGGAAAATTGCAAAGCTTTGTCCATTTTTTGCTGAGCAGTCTGGGCATTGCCCTGCACTTGCTGGGGATAGGCTTTCGGTACTTGTGCAAATGCCGCTGCAGAAAAAACAAAACATACAATTGCAATAGCCAACATCCTCCGCATTTGATTCAATTTGATTACGCACAAATTAATCAAAAAAAAGGGAAGCAAGTGTTATCCTGCTTCCCGTCCAAAAAACCCCCGTATGCTAATTGAACTGTACGTCTAAATAAACTGAATGTCTACCGTATGAATCGTAAAACGGTTTAAAAACCACATCCCCAATATTGAATTGCAATTGCTTTGGATCGCCACTGATTGATTTGCCAATATCATTTGCATCGAAACTGATTTTTCTCCACTCTTTTCTGGCTTCGGTTTCCTGAGCCGCCAATAAAATGGGGCCGTAAAATAAACTGGCAATATTCTGCTGATCCATCACCGGATCTAAGTGAAACTGAAACGGCATTTTCACTTCTACTACATCGCCCGATTTCCAAACCCTGTTGATTTGTACATAGGATCCAGGCACTGCTTTTACATTGGCTGGTTTCCCGTTCACTTTTACAGTATATCCTTTGGTGGCCCATCCGGGACGCTACTGTAAATTCCGTCCCTATATCTCTAAATGGCTTGCGCACAGCTTCAAAATCGTATATCCCGTTAAAAACAGATAACAATATATTTGTAGTGTGAATACCATTTTGATAATTGACGATGAGGAAAAACTTCGTTCCTTACTTTCCAGAATTATTTCATTGGAAGGATTTGACGTTTTAGAAGCAGGCACAGCCAAACTGGCTTTGAAAAAACTCGAAACGCTTTCTGTGGATGTTGTGCTTTGTGACGTAAAATTACCAGACACCAATGGTGTAGAACTGCTAGGGCAAATCAAAGAAAAATACCCTTTTATTGAAGTTATTTTGTTAACTGCCTATGGCAATATCCCGGATGGGGTTCAGGCTATGAAAAAAGGGGCATTTGATTATATAACCAAAGCAGACGATAACGATAAAATCATTCCCCTCCTATATAAAGCATTAGAAAAAGTTGCTCTATCAAAACGATTGTTTCAACTTGAAAAAAGATTAGAAAACAAATATTCCTTTGCCAGCATTTTGGGTAAATCAGCTTCTATTCAGGAAGCCATCCGCGCAGCAGAAAGAGTATCAGTAACAGATGCTACTGTTTTATTGCATGGAGAAACAGGTACAGGCAAAGAAGTTTTTGCACAAGCTATTCACCACAATAGTGGTAGAAGTAAAAAAACATTCATTGCCATTAACTGTGCGGCTTTCAGTAAAGAATTACTAGAAAACGAATTATTTGGTCATAAGGCCGGAGCTTTTACCGGGGCAATAAAAGACAGCAAAGGTATTTTCGAAGAAGCCAACGGAGGAACGGTCTTTCTGGATGAAATTGGAGAAATGCCGATTGATCTTCAGGCTAAATTGCTTCGTGTATTAGAAAGTGGTCAATTTTTAAAAGTAGGAGACAGTAAACCAACCACAGTGAATCTAAGAATCATCGCTGCAACCAATCGGAATCTTCAACTGGAAATACAGCAAGGCCATTTTAGAGAAGATTTGTATTATAGGATTTCTGTTTTTCAAATTCATTTACCTCCATTAAGAGAGAGAACTCAGGACATCAATGAACTTGCACAATTCTTTTGTTTGCATTTTGCAGAAAAGCTGAATAAAAAACAAGTTCAATTGTCACCCGAGTATTTGAAAGCCCTTAAAGCGCATCCGTGGAAAGGCAATATCAGAGAATTGAAAAACGTAATTGAAAGAAGCCTAATTATTTCCGATGGAAATCTTCTTTTGCCAGTTACACTGCCTTCCGACTTTCAAATGGAAGGATTTGCTGATGAGAATGACACCTTAGAATTGGCCGCAATGGAAAAGAAGCATATTCAGAAAGTACTAAAATATACCAATGGCAATAAAACAGAATCTGCCAAATTGCTGAATATTGCCCTTACTACCTTATACCGGAAAATAGATGAGTATAAGCTACACTAGTAAACTAACCCTATCGAAACGATAATCTAGACCCTTTCAAAATGAAAGGGTTTTTTTTATCCCAAAACAGCGTGCCATAGCGCAAACCCTTTCCCTTATTGAATCTCACCTGTTTTTGAGGAACAGGCACGAGCATTGTCTATTGTTTGGCAACACTAAAAATAGAAAGCTATGCTTGTATTATTTATTATTTCCATTTTGGTATTCTGCTATATGTGCTATGTACTGGTTAAACCTGAAAAATTTTAAATCTATCCTATGTATTCAGAAATGATTGGTATTGTCTTTATGTTTACTATTAGCTTGTTGTTGGCCATTCCTTTAGGCAAATACATGGCAAAAGTTTATGGCGGACAACCTACGCGACTTAACAGGGTTTTTAATCCCCTGGAAAAATGGCTCTTCGGCATCAGCAACATTAATCCCAACACAGAAATGAATTGGAAACAACATATGTTGGCCATGATGATTATTAATGGGGTTTGGATTGTATTAGGCATGCTGATATTAATGAACCAAAGTTGGTTACCCCTGAATCCGGATAAGAATCCGGACATGAGTGCCCATCTTGCTTTTAATACCACTATATCTTTTGTAGTGAATTGTAATCTTCAACACTATTCAGGAGAAACGGGCGTTAGTTATCTAAGTCAATTGTTCTTACAGTTCTTACAATTTGTTAGTGCAGCAACTGGTATGGCTGCAGCTGTAGTATTGTTCAAAGCGCTCAAAGACAGGGCTACTCATCAACTGGGTAATTTTTATGTCTATTTTGTAAAATCAATTACAAGAATATTACTTCCTATTTCCGTTGTAATTGCCATACTTTTTCTTTTTGATGGAATGCCGATGGGCTTAGAAGGGAAAGAGCAAATGGTAAACCTGCAAGGAGACACTATTCAAGTATCCAGAGGGCCGGTTGCATCTTTTATCCCAATTAAACACCTGGGAACCAATGGGGGCGGTTATTTTGGCTCTAACAGTGCCCATCCCTTAGAAAACCCCTCCTATTTCTCGAATATGGTAGCAATGATAGCGCAATTGTTAATTCCATTCTCTATGATTTTTGCCTTTGGCTATTTTATCAATAGAAGAAAAATGAGCTGGATGATTTTTGGAGTGATGACAGTGGGCTTTCTTCTGCTGGCCATCCCCAACATTGTTCAGGAAGTCAATGGCAATCCTGCCATAGCTAAAATGGGTATTCAGCAGAAATTAGGCGCCATGGAAGGCAAAGAAATGAGAATTGGTGCAGCAGCATCTGGATTCTGGAGCATTGTTACCACCGTCATTTCTACAGGATCTGTTAATGCCATGCACGACAGTACCATGCCCATGAGTGGCATGAATGAAATGCTTGCCATGATGGTTAATAGTTTTTATGGAGGTTGTGGGGTAGGCCTGCTGAACTTTTTCATCTTCATCATTCTCGCTGTTTTTATAAGTGGATTAATGGTTGGAAGAACCCCTGAATTTCTTGGAAAAAAGATTGAAGCGAATGAAATAAAAATTGCAATGTTAATTGCTTTGCTTCATCCCTTCTTAATATTAGTAGGAACAGCATTGTCGAGCTATCTATACGTAAATAATCCCGAAGCCTATGCTAGCTGGTTAAACAACCCTGGATTCCATGGTTTCAGTGAAATGTTGTATGAGTATACTTCTTCCGCTGCCAATAACGGAAGTGGATTTGAAGGTCTTGGCGACAATACACTTTGGTGGAATATTAGTACGGGAATAGTTCTAATTCTAGGTCGTTTCCTACCCATTATTGGACCAATAGCTATTGCAGGTATGCTGGCAGCAAAAAAACAAATTCCAGAAAGTGCAGGAACCCTAAAAACAGACACTTCCACTTTTGGCATTATGATTTTTGCTGTGATCTTGATAGTTACTGCTCTTTCCTTTTTCCCTTCATTGGCACTCGGTCCGATTGCTGAATATTTTACGCTCTATTAATTCCATCCCCATGAAACAAAATCAATCAAATCGTTTATTTAGTAAAGACCTTGTTGTAGAGGCCCTAAAAGCATCTTTTGTAAAATTGCATCCTGCTAACATGTTCCGCAACCCTGTAATGTTTATGGTATGGTTAGGCACCATTATCATGGGAGGAGTTTGTATTTGGATTGTTATGGGCGAGCAAAGCCAGGGAAGTCTTGTATACAATCTGGTCATTACGGTGCTTTTATTTTTTACCCTATTATTTGCCAATTTTGCAGAAGCCATTGCAGAAGCAAGAGGTAAAGCGCAAGCCAATAGCCTGCGTAAAACCAGAGAAGAAACCCCAGCCAAAATGTTACAACCTGTTGGCGAAATGATAGTGGGCGAAATAAAAATCATCCCTTCTTCTCAATTAGAAAAAGGCAATTATTTTGTTTGCGAAGCAGGCGATATTATTCCTTCGGATGGTGAAATTATTGAAGGTCTAGCTACCATTGATGAAAGTGCCATAACCGGAGAAAGTGCCCCTGTAATTAGAGAAGCAGGGGGCGATAAAAGCAGTGTAACAGGGGGTACTAAGGTTTTGAGCGATAGAATTGTCGTATGTGTTACCACAGAACAAGGTGAAAGTTTTCTGGATAAAATGATTGCGTTAGTAGAAGGTGCTTCCAGACAAAAAACACCTAATGAAATTGCATTGACCATTTTACTTGCAGGTTTTACTTTGGTTTTTATTTTGGTAACGGTTACATTAAAACCTTTTGCTGACTTTGCGCAAGCACCCATAACCATTGCTGCATTTATTTCTTTGTTTGTTTGCCTGATACCTACTACCATCGGAGGGTTGCTTTCTGCTATTGGTATTGCAGGCATGGACAGGGCTTTGCGAGCCAACGTAATTACCAAAAGTGGAAAGGCAGTTGAAACAGCTGGAGATATTGATGTATTGCTACTAGACAAAACTGGAACTATTACGATTGGCAATAGAAAAGCAACTCATTTTTATCCTGCGGAAGGTATTTCGCCTGATTGTTTCATTAAATCCGTATTGTTAAGCTCTTTGGCAGATGAAACTCCGGAAGGAAAATCAATCATTGAATTGGTGGGCGTAAACGCTGCAGATTACGAAATAAAGAATGCAAGATTCATCAAATTTACTGCTGAATCCAGAAGCTCTGGTATTGATATAGGAGAAGACACGCGCATTAGAAAAGGAGCTGCTGATGCTATTCGAAATCTTTGTGAAAAGAAAGGGAATCCTTTTCCTGAGGCCATTGACCAAAGAGTCAAACAAATTTCTGCCAATGGCGGAACTCCGTTGGTTGTATCTGAGAATGAACAGGTGATGGGGGTGATTGAATTACAGGATATCATTAAACCCGGTATTCAGGAACGTTTTGAACGCTTGCGTAAAATGGGGATTAAAACCGTTATGGTTACAGGAGACAATCCACTTACGGCGCAATATATTGCCCAGAAAGCTGGTGTTGATGACTTTATTGCAGAAGCCAAACCAGAAGACAAAATGCATTATATCCGCAAAGTACAAGCAGAAGGCAGACTGGTGGCTATGATGGGCGATGGAACCAATGATGCACCCGCATTGGCACAGGCAGATGTTGGGGTTGCCATGAATAGTGGAACGCAGGCAGCTAAAGAAGCAGGAAACATGGTAGATTTAGACAACGACCCTACTAAATTGATTGAAATTGTAGAAATTGGCAAACAATTGCTCATGACCCGGGGCACCCTTACTACATTCAGCATTGCCAATGATGTGGCAAAATATTTTGCTATTGTACCTGCTTTGTTTGTTAGCGCAATTCCAGCTTTACAAGGATTAAACATAATGCGATTAACAAGTCCAGAAACCGCCATTCTCTCTGCGGTGATTTTCAATGCTTTTATCATTCCTTTGTTAATTCCATTGGCTTTAAAAGGTGTGGCTTATAAACCTATTGGGGCAAGCGCCTTGTTGAGAAGGAATCTTATTATTTATGGTTTAGGTGGCATTATTGTTCCATTTATAGGTATCAAACTGATTGACATGGCAGTAACCATATTTTATTAATAACTCTGTAAAGAGCTCAAATTCATCAAATGAAAACACATGTATTTTCTGCAATAAAATTAACCCTTGTAATGCTGATTCTTTTGTCTGGTATTTATCCGCTTCTTATTTGGGGAGCTGCCCACCTAACACCCGATAAAGGACAAGGAAAACGAATCATTGCCAATGGGCAATCTTACTACAAGAATATCGGCCAGACATTTACACAAGGCCAATATTTCTATAGTCGTCCTTCGGCCGTGAGCTATAATGCAGCTGGATCTGGCGGCAGCAATAAGGGACCTGCTAATCCTGATTATTTAGCTACAGTTCAAGCACGTATCGACAGTTTTATGGTACACAATCCGGGTATTCATAAAAAAGACATCCCAGCTGAGCTGGTAACAGCTAGTGGCAGCGGTTTAGATCCCCATATTTCTGTTGAAGCAGCAACCATACAAGTTAAACGGATTTCCCAAATTAGAAATATTCCGGAAGCCAACTTGAACGAATTAATACGTAAACATACAGAACAACCCATGTTCGGCCCGTCAGTCATTAATGTATTGGCCTTAAATATTTCGTTGGATCAATTAAAATAATAAAAATGAAAACTTTGTTGAGCGTATTTTTTAGTTTGTTATTGAGTGGTATTGTAGTAGCCCAGGATAAACAAGACCGTCCCGCGGTTTCCTTTAGCGGATACATTGAAACCTATTATAGTTACGATTTTGGAAGACCGCTTTCCAATACCCGCCCCGGATTTGCATATTCGCACAATAAACACAATGAAGTGGCACTGAACCTGGGATATATTAAAGCAGCTTATGCACAAAATGGAGTGAGAGCCAATTTAGCTGTTGCCACAGGAACCTATATGAATGCCAACCTGGCTGCAGAACCTGGTGTGCTTAAAAATATTTATGAAGCCAACGTCGGCTTACAATTATCTAAGACCGCCAATCTTTGGTTGGATGCAGGTATTTTTGCATCACATATTGGCTTTGAAAGTGCAATTGGTAAAGATTGCTGGTCTCTGACCAGGGGCATTCTCGCTGATAATTCGCCTTATTATGAATCGGGGGTAAAATTAACCTATATTTCACCCAATGAAAAATGGACACTCAGCGGATTGGTCTTAAATGGATGGCAAAGAATGCAACGAGTGCCTGGAAATCGTACCCTTGGACTTGGCCATCAAATAACGTATAAACCCAATGATGCAGTCACCTTAAATAGTAGTTCTTTTATTGGCAATGATAAACCAGATAGCGTACGTCAGATGCGATACTTCCATAATTTTTATGGTATATTCCAGCTATCTTCTAAATGGGCTGTTACAGCTGGATTTGACATTGGATTTGAACAAAAATACAAAGGAAGCAATCAATACAATACCTGGTATACCCCAATCGTTATGGCAAAACTAAAGGCAGATAACAAAAACAGTATTACTGCCCGAATAGAATATTATAACGACCCAAATCAAGTGATTATCAGTACCGGAACAACCAATGGATTTAAAACCTGGGGTTATTCTATCAACTACGATCGCCAATTAAGCGATCAGGCAGTTTGGCGCATTGAAGCCCGTAGCTTCTCGTCTAATGATAAAATATTTGAAAAAAATAGTCGGCTGAGTACTGGTAATTTCTTTATGACAACAGCAATTGCCATTTCATTTTAGCATTCAGCCTAGTATGCTTATCTTCTTCTAACAGCTCGCTTATGCAAGAAAAAGACCAAAAAGTTCAACAGTTTCTCAATCTCATCAAGAAATCGAGAAGAGGTAAATTCAAGATTTACATTGGCATGAGTGCGGGTGTTGGTAAAACCTATCGGATGCTTCAGGAAGCACATGCTTTATTAAAAAATGGCATTGATGTTAGAATAGGATATATTGAAACCCATAACAGAAAAGAAACCCATGCCCTTTTAGAGGGTTTACCTGTAATTCCGAGAAGAAAACTTTTTTATAAGGGCAAAGAATTGGAAGAACTAGACGTCCAAACCATTATTCAAACCAGACCCGAATTAGTCATTGTAGATGAATTAGCACATACGAATATTGAGGGAAGCAAAAACGAAAAAAGATGGCAGGATGTACTAGAAATTATTGATGCGGGCATTAATGTAATTAGTGCTGTTAATATTCAACATATTGAAAGTCTGAATGAAGCCGTTAAACAAATTACAGGAATTGAAGTAAAAGAAAGAGTTCCTGACAGTGTTTTAGCGCAAGCAGACGAAGTTGTCAATATTGACCTTACTGCAGATGAATTGATATCCCGGCTTAAAGAAGGGAAAATTTATGATCCTACAAAAATTGAACAAGCACTAAAGAATTTTTTTAAAAGTGAGCATATTCTACAATTGAGAGAGCTGGCACTAAAAGAAGTTGCTTCACAAGTAGAAAGAAAAGTAGAATCAGAAATTACTCATGTCAATGCTATAAAACATGAGCGATTTTTAGCCTGTATAAGTTCAAATGAAAAAACTGCCAAAACAGTTATTCGCAAAACAGCCAGACTGGCTAATTATTATAATAGCAAATGGTATGTTTTATATGTACAAATACCTGCAGAAGCAACAGATAAAATAGCACTTGATAAACAAAGACACTTAATTAATAATTTTAAATTGGCTACAGAACTTGGGGCTGAAATTATTAAAGTAGAAAATACCAATATTGCAAAAGCGATTATGGAACAATCCGATCAGCGGCAGATTACCACAATTTGCATTGGCAAACCACATTTGAGTTTGTTCAGACTTATATTAGCCACCAATGTATTCAATGAATTATTGAAAAAAATGTCGAGTAGTGATATTGACCTAGTAATATTAAGCTAATGAAAATTAAACAGAAACTCCAATTAGGATTGGGTCTATTATTTAGTCTGATTTTTCTTTTGGCCTCCATCAGCATCCTCTTCATCCATCAACTTAGTTTGGATACAAAGAATATTTTGGTGGCTAATTACAATACATTGGACTATTCCAGGAAAATGCAAATAGCCTTGGATAACAATATTTTTTTACCAGTTAACCAAAATCTTTTTGCTGAAAATCTTGCATTACAACAAAAAAATGTTACAGAGCCCGGTGAAGGAGAATTGACAACAAAGCTTGCTATTCATTTTAACTTATTACAAAAAAATCCTTTGGATACGACTCAAATCAGAAGTATCAGAAAGGATTTGTCGGATATCATGCTTTTGAATATGCAAGCCATTGAAAGAAAAAGTATGATTGCAGAATCTACTTCGGAGCGCTCTATATTTTGGGTGAGTATTATTGGCTGCATCTGTTTCATGATTTCATTTACCTTACTATTTAATCTGCCAGGAAATATTGCTAATCCGATTCGAGAATTAACAGAAAGTATAAAAGAAATTGCGGAAAGAAATTATTCCAGAAGATTACATTTTAACAAAAAAACGAATTCGGAGTTTTGGCTTCTTCCTTTAATACCATGGCGGAAAAACTGGAAGAATACCAGGCTAGTAGTCTTCAAAAATTACTGATTGAAAAGAAAAGAATTGAAACCCTGATTAACAATTTGAAGGATCCTGTAATAGGTTTAGACCACAACAAGAAAGTATTGTTTATGAACAATATGGCAATTAGAATTTGTGGCATTAAAGCAGATGAAATTGTGGGTAAATCTGCCGAAGAACTAGCTTTGAAAAATGATTTGATTAGATTATTGGTAAAAGACTTATACGAACCTATCCAACCCAAACAACAAAATAAAATACCAATAAAGATTTATGCAGATAACAAAGAAAGCTATTTTGAAAAAGAAATCATCCCCATCAATATCATTCCTTCAGGAGAGCATGTAGAACAGCTTATTGGAATTGTTATCTTATTGCAAAATGTTACTCCCTATAAAGAATTAGACTACGCCAAAACCAATTTTATTGCAACAGTGTCTCATGAACTAAAAACGCCTATTGCTTCCATTCGGATGAGCCTGGACCTGCTGGAGAATCAACATTTGGGAGAACTGAACCCGGAGCAAAAAAACTTGGTTGAAAGCATTAAAGAAGATACAACCAGACTTTTGAAAATTACCAGTGAATTACTTAACATGACCCAGGTAGAAACCGGGTCTATTCAGATGATAATTCAATCCACTCCAATTGAAGAAATCATTAATGCTGCAGTTACTGCAAATAAACTGGCAGCTAATAATAAAAACATACAATTGTCCATTTCGATTGACCCTTCAGTTTCTACAGTATCGGCAGACAAAGACAAAACCAGCTGGGTTTTGATCAACCTGGTTTCCAATGCAATTCGATATAGTCACGAAAATGCTACTGTTCATATTGAAGTACGTGCAGAAAATGATAAAATCAAGTTTTCCGTGATGGATACTGGTCAGGGCATTGAACCTAAATACATCCACAAGATTTTTGATCGTTACTTTAGAATTCCCAGCTCTAAAAAAGAAGGGACTGGACTTGGACTTAGCATCAGCAAAGAATTTATTGAGGCGCAGGGAGGAGAAATTACTGTAATCAGTGATTTAGGAAAGGGGAGTGCCTTCTCCTTTACCCTTAACGCAGGATAAAAAATTATGCAGAGAGGAAGGGATTACATAAAGTCATCCAATACGGATAAAGCCACAACATATACTGTGCAGACATTTCAGCAATAGATCCTCTTGGTCCGCGTTTATTATCGGCTCTGATCATAAACTGAAAAGAATGTCCTAATTCGTGCGCCAGTGCACCGTATGGTGCTTTATTCATTCTGGCTGCAGGCGTCCATAGCATCCCGATTTTATTATCCGCTCCCCCACCAAGTGCAGTTGCACCCTCTCCACCAATAACATATAGCACCATTTTATACTGGTCTGTTAAAGAATTTCCTCTTACTACCAATTTTAACTGATTCACATAATAATCATAAAACCGCTCTAACTCTTCCAGGGCATTGGATACATTAAAACGCTTTTGTTCATTGGGGTTTTGCATTGGATCTTTTCCAAATTCCTTTGCCCAAAAAACAACTATATTTTTAGACTCAGCCATTCTGCTAAAACTAAATTCACTGGTATCGCTTAGATAATTATTATTATCGGGTGTACGAAAAACTTTGCCCGGAATATATACTTCTTTTTCACCTGCTCTTTTTATTTGAGCAAAAGGCTCAGGAATTTTATTGTTGCTGGGCTGTGCAAAAGCTGGAAAAGAAAAAGCAAAAAATGCTATTAGGACTAAAACAAAATTTTTCATGATAAAAAGTTTATTTGAAAGGGTACTTATGACCTTGCTTTCAAATATACTTTATATGAATACCCAATCAGGGGCAGTTTACCTATTGGTCAAAATATGTATAGACTTGGTTAATTCATATATGTTGAGAAGTGGTAATCCAATCTAAATAATTGTCTTTGTTTACTATTGAAAATTTAGCTTCTGGGTATGCTTTAGCAAAAGCAAGCGGAACTTTAGCTTTTGACTCTTTCCATTTACATTCTAATGCTTGTAACTGACCATTATTTAATTCAAGCAAATCTATTTCTTGTCCATCATAAGTTCTCCAGAAATAGTATTGAGGTTGATAATTATTGTAGCGATTGAACTTAATACGCTCACTTAAAATATATTGTTCCCATAACTGACCAATATCATTTCGTTGGCTCAAAGGACTAAAATTGTTTATTAAAGCATTTCTGATTCCATTATCAAAAAAATACCACTTCTTACTTTTAGTAACTTCCTTTCTAAGATTTTTGCTATATCCTGTTAATGGATAGATGATAAATACTTTGGAGAGTAAATCTAAATACCGTTCAACTGTAGCTTTATTTATTTGTAAATGTGAGGCTAATTCTACCGTACTTACCTGACTACCTAATTGCCAAGCAAGCATTTGCAATAATTTAAAAAGAATATCAGCTCCCTTTATATTTTCATAAGAAAGCAAATCTTTCAACAAATAGCTATTAACCATTTGCTTTAAATAAGTTTCTTTTTCTTGTATAGTATTTAAATGCCACAACTCAGGATAACTTCCATAAACAAGCCGCTCTTCTAAATTTTGATTGGTCGCAATAAAATTTTCAATAGTGGACAATTCAACCTGAGCGATCGGGAATAAATAAAATTCAAAATTTCTTCCAACCAATGGTTCTCCAGCGCTATTTACTAAATCAAAACTGCTACTTCCAGTTGCTATTACTGTAATACCTTTTACCGTATCAATTAATAGTTTTAAAATTTTGCCAATCTCTGGAATGGCTTGTGCTTCTTCTATAATAATGATTTTCTTTCCGCTGGTTAGTTTTTGATAATTTGAAACCGTTCTATTTTGTAAGATGTTTGATATCTGCATATCTTCTCCATGCAAAAGCATTGCATCTTTCGAATATTTTTGAACAACCTTTTCTATGATTGTTGTCTTTCCCGTTCGTCTTGTACCATAAAGTAGGATTACTTTTTGTTGTCCAATTTTGGACTCAATTTGCGTTTGTAGTATACGAGGAATATCCATATTTATATAAATTAGGCTAGTCTACTGTCGCAATTTACATAAATTGGGGCAAATAAGGAGTTTTTATTCCCTTTGGGTTGTTGCGTTGCCTTTTAGTTAGCTCCGCTAAGAAAGGATTAGCTGCTCTACCCTTTGGGTATTCGCAGCTGTGCCCAGCGATTAGCTTCGATGATCCCCGGGTGGGGGTAGCAATAAGAGGGAACGGGAAAAACCGGGCACGCAGTGCCCGAGGTTTTTTATGCCCCATTTCTCCCTCGGGACTAAAGTCCCGGAATCGAACTGGGGCATAAAAAAACCTGACTTCGTCAGGTTTTTTTTCGTTCATCTTGTTGCAGAGAGGAAGGGATTCGAACCCTCGATACAGTTTCCCGTATACACACTTTCCAGGCGTGCTCCTTCAACCACTCGGACACCTCTCTGTATATGGTTGTTTAATTGGGCTGCAAATATAGGCCCTAATCGGCAAACTAGGGAAGGTTTTCGCTGTAAATTAGGGAAGTAAGCCTCGAAAGCAAGATTCCATTCTTTAAGCTCATCCCCTGAACAAAGCCGTTGCGTTGGCAGTAGTGATTTCCGCTAATTCGGCGGTTGTAATCCCCTTAGCCCCTGCCAACACTTCTGCCACGTGCACCAGATAACCGGGTTCGTTGCGTTTGCCCCGGTATGGAACCGGACTTAAATAGGGTGCATCGGTCTCCAGCACCAGGTGCTCTACCCCTATGTTCTCCAATGCCTTGGGCAGGCCTGCATTTTTATAAGTAAGCACTCCGCCTATGCCTAGCAAAAAGCCCATATTCACGATTTGTTGGGCCGACTCATAGGATCCGCTAAAACAGTGAAAAATTCCCTTCAGCCCCCTGGCCGCAAAGGGCTTTACCATATCGATGGTTTCCTGCATGGCATTTCGGGTATGAATTACGATCGGTAGATTTTTTTGAACCGCCCATTCCATCTGGGTGGCAAATGCTTCTTGTTGCTCTTTTTTAAACTGGGTATCCCAATAATAATCGAGGCCTATTTCGCCGATGGCACAAAAATCTCTTTGTTCCAGCCAATGCTCTACAATGGCTAGCTCTTGTTGCACATTTTCTTTTACATAACAGGGGTGCAATCCCATCATGGCTTTACATACCCCGGGGTAGTTGGCTTCAAGGGCCAGCATGGCCGGAATGGATTCACTGTCGATGCCTGGTAAATAAAACTGAGCAACTCCCTGAGCCTGAGCCCTTGCTATCACTGCATCTACATCATCTTTAAATTCTTCTACATATAAGTGGCAGTGCGTATCAATCCATTTCATGCATCAAAATTCTACTTTTTTTAGTGCATTTAAAATAAAGTTAACAGCACTGCGTTTATATATGCACGAAAGGTAATTAAACCGAAAGACGAACATTAAGATATTAAATGAATCCCTGCGAAAGTTGAAAAACAGCAGCAGTAACCTTTGTTTTCATAGGGTACGGATTAAAAACAGGCCGGGGTTTCTACCCTGGCCTTCCATTTTTATAGCTATTACAGTGCTTTAAACTGATAGCCCTGCTGCGAAAAATAATCCAGCACTTTGGGCAATGCATGCGACATTTTGGTGAATGCTTTTTCGCTGTCGTGAAATACCACAATCGATCCCGCTTCTGTATGTTTAATACAATAAGCCAGGCAGCCTTCGGGGGTTAAATTAGGATCAAAATCGCCGCTTAAGACATCCCACATAATAATTTGCTTATCCAGCTGTTTCGCCTGACTGCGGCGGATCCGTCCATAAGGCGGTCTGAAAAAAGAACTCTCAATTACTTCTTCGGCCTGCCGTATGTTCTGCAGGTATTGTTCGTCCGGCGTTTTCCATCCATTTAAATGATGCTCTGTATGATTGCCCACGGTATGGCCTTCTGCTAATATGCGCTGATAGATCTCCGGGTGTTTACGCACATTTTTCCCGATGCAAAAGAAACTGGCTTTGGCCTGGTATTGTTGTAGCGTAACCAACACAAAGGGCGTGGCTTTTTCGTGCGGACCATCGTCGAATGTGAGATAGATGGATTTATCCGTACGAGGCATGCGCCAGGTATAGCCCGAAAACCAGGCCCTTAGCCACCAGGGTGTTTTTACCAGATACATAGTTCAAAGATATTCATTAGGGCTGCACGAATGATTTATATTTGCAGCATGGATAAGAAAGTAAGGGTGCGTTTTGCCCCATCCCCTACGGGTGGATTGCATTTAGGCGGCGTTAGAACGGTATTATTTAATTACTTGTTTGCTAAAAAACATGGCGGTGATTTTATTCTGAGAATTGAAGACACCGACCAATCCCGTTTTGTACCCGGTGCGGAAGAATATATTTTCAATACCCTTGCCTGGTGTGGTCTTATACCAGATGAGAGCCCTGTGCATGGCGGACCTTATGCGCCTTACAGACAGAGCGAAAGAAAAGCTACCTATAAGCAATATGCTGAGCAGCTGGTGCAAACCGGTCATGCGTATTATGCATTTGATACACCCGAAGAATTAGAGCAGATGCGGGTGCAATACAAAACGGAAGAAAATCCTTCGCCTCAATACAATCATGCATTGCGTATGAAAATGCGCAACTCACTTACACTGAGTGCCGATGAAGTGGCTGCGTTACTGGCTGCGGGAACGCCCCATGTGGTGCGCATTAAAATGCCGTTGGATGAAACGGTTACGTTTACCGATATGATTCGTGGAGAAGTGAGTTTTCATACTTCACAAGTGGACGATAAAGTGTTGCTAAAAGCGGATGGCATGCCTACTTATCACTTAGCGGTGGTGGTAGATGATTACTTAATGAAAATCAGCCACGCTTTTCGTGGGGAAGAATGGTTGCCCAGTGCACCTGTTCATATTTTGTTGTGGAAATATTTAGGCTGGTCGGCCGATATGCCACAGTGGGCGCACCTTCCATTGATTTTAAAACCCGATGGAAATGGTAAACTCAGCAAGCGCGACGGAGACCGTTTGGGCTTCCCTGTTTTTGCCATGGACTGGACCGATCCTAAAAGCGGTGAAAAAACCATTGGCTTTAAAGAGCGTGGATTTTTGCCGGAAGCTTTTGTGAATCTATTGGCTTTATTGGGTTGGAACGATGGTACCGATCAGGAAATTTTTACCATAGATGAATTGATTCGTGCATTTTCTATGGACCGTGTGCACAAAGGTGGTGCGAAGTTCAATTATGAAAAAGCATTGTGGTATAACCAGGAGTGGATTAAACGCGCTGCTCCGGAACAGTTGGCAGACCAGGTGTCGGAAACCCTTGCTGCGGCTGGGGTTCAGGGGTTTGTTACTGATGCAGGTTCAGCTTCTGCAGGCGTTGACCGCGAGCTGTTGCTGCGCGTGATTCAGTTGGTGAAAGAGCGTTGCACTTTGCTGGCCGACTTTGTGCCACAGGCTGCTTTCTTCTTTGCAACCCCTTCCGAATTTGATACAGCTTCCATCCAACCCAAATGGAATGATACCAAGAATATGTTCTTCATTGAACTCGCCAAAGCTTATGAAAGCAGCGTGGTTTGGGAAGCAACTGATTTGGAAAAAACATTGAAGGAAATTGCGGCAGCGCAGGATTTAAAACCCGGCGAACTGATGTTGCCATTGCGCATCATGTTGGTAGGGGGTAAATTTGGACCCGGCGTTTTTGATATTGCAGAAATCATCGGCAAAGAAGCCACGATAGAAAGAATTAAAAAAGTGTTGAGTATTTTGGAACATAATTAACCAGTGATATGAACAGACCTATACGGGTTTTAGTAGCAAAAGTGGGATTAGACGGACACGATCGCGGAGCAAAAATTATTGCCACCGCTTTGCGCAACGAAGGCATGGAAGTAATTTATACCGGCCTGCGACAAACCCCTGAAATGGTGGTGAACGCTGCCTTGCAGGAAGACGTGGACGCCATTGGCATCAGCATTTTGAGTGGTGCGCATATGACCGTTTTTCCCAAAGTCATTGGCTTAATGAAAGAAAAAGGCCTGAACGATGTTTTGCTTACCGGCGGCGGGATTATACCTGATGACGATATGAAAGCGCTGAAAGATATGGGCGTTGGGGAACTCTTTGCCCCCGGCACTTCTACTACTAATATCGCCAGCTATATTAAGGAATGGGTGAAGATTAACAGACCGTTTTAGGGTTACCAGTTTTCTTTTCCCTCTCTGCTGTATCTTTGCGCCAAATTTAACGAGATGGCTTACCAAACTTTATTGACTGCCCTCGAACAGGGTATCTTCACTATTACCATTAATCGTCCGGACAAATTAAATGCACTGAATCAGCAAGTGATGAGCGATTTAAGTGCTGCTATGGATGAAGTGTATAGCAATGCCGAGATTAAATCGGTGATCATTACCGGTGCAGGCCCCAAAGCCTTTGTTGCTGGTGCAGATATCAGTGAATTTATTGGTGCTTCTGTTGCAGAAGGAATGGCACTCGCTAAAAAAGGACAAGACATTTTTTTCAAGATTGAAAATTCTCCCAAGCCTGTCGTGGCCTGCGTGAATGGTTTTGCATTAGGGGGTGGATGTGAACTGGCGATGAGTTGTCATTTCCGCATTGCATCGAACAACGCAAAATTCGGACAGCCAGAAGTGAACCTGGGATTGATTCCTGGCTATGGTGGCACACAACGTCTGGTACAGTTGATTGGTAAAGGACGTGCGTTGGAATTACTAATGAGTGCGGGAATGATTGATGCCGCTACTGCTTTACAATACGGATTGGTGAACTATGTAGTGGCCCCGGAAGAATTGATTGCAAAAGCTGTTTCCATATTATCTGTGATTAACGAAAAAGCACCTTTGGCTGTTGCAGGTTGCATACTCAGTGCCAATGCAGTGTATAAAGAAAATGTGAATGGCTACAGCGTGGAGATTGCTGAGTTCGGCAACTGCTTTGGTACCGATGATATGAAGGAAGGCACTACAGCCTTCATAGAAAAACGCAAGGCGAATTTCGCAGGCAAGTAAATCCAGGCGTGAACATATTTTATTTTTTGGCATATAATTTGTTTTCATAAGTTGATAAACCAACTAACATGAATAAACTCTTTATTGCCTTCGCAATTGCGTTTAGTAGCCTCTCTTGTTCCAAAGTTCCCGATTACCTTACCACACCCAAAACAGCAACGGGTGAGAGAACATTTTATTGGATTGACAACAACAATGTAATTTACTGTGACTCTGCATATGCCATAAGGTTCAATAACACCATATATGCTTACAAAACAACCAGTTTGGGCAGATACTATTTTGAAATAAAATTGAACGGGATTGACAGAACCTCTTATGATTTTAATGCGGCGGGCAACATTTTTACTTACCAGAAACCTAGTTCAACTGATGTCTTAAGGGGAATTAGCGGAAAAGTTGATATTCTCACCAGACCCGAAACAACCATTCAAGGCGTTGGGACTGTCTATTTTGCAAACCCCAATGGCAGAGACAGCCTTACTTTCTTATTTGATAAATTACCCATCAGAAACTAGGACTTACAGGTAACGGTTGATTATTTACCTTTGCACTCATTTTTAGACCCTTTAAAAATTTAATGATGGACTACCGTATTGAGAAGGACACAATGGGCGAGGTAAAAGTACCTGCACACGTTTATTGGGGCGCACAAACACAGCGCAGTATTGAGAATTTTCCGATTGCGCAGGACATTAACAAAATGCCAAAAGAAATTATTGCGGCATTTGCTTATTTAAAAAAGGCTGCTGCTTTAACCAATATGGAAGCAGGTGTTTTACCAGCTGAAAAAGCAGAATTGATTGGTACTGTATGTGATGAAATATTATCGGGTACTTTAAGTGATCAGTTTCCATTGGTTGTATGGCAAACGGGTAGCGGCACACAGAGCAATATGAACGTAAACGAAGTAATTGCATATCGTGGACATGTATTAAAAGGTGGAAGCTTAACCGACAAAGACAAGTTCTTGCATCCAAATGATGATGTAAACAAGTCTCAGAGCAGTAATGATACTTTCCCAACTGCCATGCATATTGCAGCGTACAAGATTTTAGTGGAGACTACCATTCCTGGTATTGAAAAATTACGTGATACTTTAGCTGCTAAGAGCAAAGCTTTCATGCATATTGTAAAGATTGGCCGTACACATTTCATGGACGCTACTCCTTTAACCGTAGGTCAGGAAATCAGCGGCTATGTTTCTCAGTTAAACCATGGATTAAAAGCCATTAAGAACAGCCTTGAACACTTAAGTGAACTAGCATTGGGTGGAACTGCCGTTGGTACTGGTATCAATACCCCTAAAGGATATGATGTAAATGTGGCCAAACATATTGCCAACCTAACCGGATTGCCTTTTGTAACTGCTGAAAATAAGTTTGAAGCCTTGGCAGCGCACGATGCTATTGTTGAAGCACACGGCGCTTTGAAAACAGTAGCCGTTAGTTTGATGAAGATTGCCAACGATATCCGTATGTTGTCTTCCGGACCCAGAAGCGGTATTGGTGAATTGTTTATTCCAGACAACGAACCAGGTTCTTCTATTATGCCAGGTAAAGTAAATCCAACTCAGTGTGAAGCATTAACCATGATTGCTGCTCAGGTAATGGGGAACGATGTAGCCATTAATATTGGTGGCTCTAACGGTCATTTTGAATTGAACGTATTCAAGCCTGTTATGATTTACAACTTCTTACACAGTGCCCGCTTAATTGGAGATGGTTGTGTAAGCTTTAACGATAAGTGCGCAATAGGTATTGAACCTATTGAAGCCAATATTCAGAAGCACGTAAATAATTCCTTGATGTTGGTGACTGCACTAAACACCAAGATTGGTTACTACAAAGCCGCTGAAATTGCACAGAAAGCACACAAGGAAGGAACTACTTTAAAGGAAATGGCTATTAAGCTTGGGTACTTAACTGCAGAAGAGTTTGATCTTTGGGTGGTGCCTTCGCAAATGGTTGGTGAGCTTAAGTAAATTAATATAAGCAGGGGCTGCATGGCAATTCTCACTGCCCTCAAATTTTAGCATTTTTATTTTTCATTTCTTGAAAAGTAGCGTTGCTAAAATTTGAGAAATGTTCGAATTAGCATGTTTGCCCTCTTTAATTATATATCACTCATGTGTGTGTAAGCTCAAAATTTGAGGGCCGAGAGAATTTGTACGTGCTTTTTCTTATGCGAGAATTGGCATATGCTATCTCCTTTACTTCTCAATTCAGGTTGCGGTATTCAACCGGGGTTTTGCCGGTCTTTAGCTTAAAGAGCTTATTAAAATACTGCGGATATTCAAAGCCCATGGCATAGGCGATTTCATTGATGTTCAAGTTGCTATTAAGTAGCCTTGTTTTTGCTTCTTCTATCAGATAGTAATGAATCAGATCCTGTGCGTTTCTGCCCGTCTCCTTCTTTAAAATATCACTTAAATAGCCTGGTGATAGATGCACTTGTGCAGCTAAATACTTTACGGTAGGTAGCTCACTAATTTCCTTATTGGCAAAAAACGTTTTGAGTGCATTTTCAATGGCGGCAACAATAGAAGTATTTGCTTCCTTCCTGGTTATTAATTGCCTTCCGTAAAAACGTTTACAATACTCGAGCAATAAGTCTATAGAAGAAACTACAATTGGCTGACTGTAATCATCAATGTTTTCTTTTAACTCCGACTCAATTTTTTGTACTAATTTGTATAGAATGGTTTTCTCTTTTTCAGACAAGTGAAGTGCTTCAGAAATTTCGTATTCAAAGAAACCATACTGTTGAATTTTCTCATGCAATGCCGTAGCTCTAATTAAGTCGGGATGAAAGAACAATCCCCAACCCAACATATCTTCTCTTGGTGCTACTTCACTATCAATCTCTATCACCTGACCAGGTGCTATACAGATTAGGTTTCCATCCTGAAAGTCAATTGTTTTTCTGCCATATTTAATATGATTACTACAATAATTCTTAAACATGATAGAATAAAAATCTGTGGTAATCTTGGTATGCTGGTCAATGGTTTCAGACACTTTACTAAAATCCATTACGGCAACTAAAGGATGATGTTGGCTTCCTAAATTGAACAACTTAAATAAGTCGGACATGCTATGCAGATGAATCAATGTCTTCATATTGTAATTATCAGGTAATTAAAGACCAAACTGTGATTTGATTCCACTTATAAAGCTGGCATCATCAGCTTGTTTGCGTGTTTCCATTAACATTTTTGCATCTTCGCCAGCAGTATAACGTAACTGCTGCTTACCGTCGGTTGCTGCTTCAAATATAACATTTGCTACCAAACTGGCTGGTGAGGCATTGGCTGCCATAATGGGCATTGCATTTATCAAAGCACCTACTAAGGGTTGATAGGCCTCCATCGTTGCATCGTTACTAAAATCAAATGATCTGCCAGCAAAGTCGGTTGCAATCATTCCTGGTTCTATAATTTTCACTTGTCCCCCAAAAGACTCAACCTCATAGGATAGTGATTCAGAAATTCCTTCTACTGCAAATTTGGTTCCGTGGTATAGACTACCTAATGGGAATGTCATTTTTCCTCCAATGGAAGAAATATTAATTACCATACCCTTCTTTTGCGCTCTGAAGTAAGGAAGAACGGCTCTGGTTACATCGAGCAGGCCAATTACATTCGTATTGAACTGTCTTAATATTTGATCTTTGGTAAATGATTCCAGAGGGCCATAAGCGCCGTATCCTGCATTATTTAACAATACATCAATACCACCAAAACGAAGAAGGGCCTGATCAACTGCTGCTTGAATGCTTTTCAAATCCAATACATCCAAAGGCAGCACCAATATGTTATCCAATAGATTTAGCTCAGTCGCAACAGCCGGATTGCGCATGGTTGCTACTACATTCCATCCTTTAGACTGAAACAATAAAGCAGTTTCTTTTCCAATACCACTGCTGGCACCTGTAATAAAAATTGTCTTTTGCATATTTGATTATTTAAGAAGCAAAGTTTCTCTAAATAATCAGCAGCGAATTATACAAACTCAGGTAAGCATTATACAAATACAGGATTTATTCAATTTTAAGAATTAAAGTGGAATGAATTGCATTGATTTCTTATTGATAAATGAAAAGGGAGGGATATATGCTGATTCGAGCATTTCTCAAATTTTAGCATAGCTACTTCTAAAGGAATGAGAAATAATTATGCTAAAATTTGAGGGCAGCGAGAATTGGCATATGCCCTCCCTTTAACTAATAATAAAAGTATCAATGCACTCGCTTCCCACCCAGATAAGTTGCAGTGACTTTTGTTTTAAGAATATCTGCTTCAGCAACAGACATAAGGTCTTTATCCAGAATAATAAAATCTGCTTTCTTTCCTGCTTCAAGGCTTCCTACTTCTTTGTCGAGGAATCCTGCTTTAGCAGCCCAGATGGTCATTCCCTTGATTGTTTCTTGGCGGGTTAACGCATTCTCCATCTGAAATCCTTCTGCAGGATATCCATTTGCATCTTTGCGCACAACGGATGCCAGGAAGGTTTTAAAAGTGGAAATATTTTCTACCGGGAAATCGGTTCCTAATGGTATCCATCCATTTTGCTTTAGCAAATCTTTGAAGGCATATGCTCCCTTCATTCTTTCCTTACCCAATCTGGATTCTGCCCAATACATATCACTGGTTCCGTGGGTGGGTTGCACAGAAGGAACCACATTCACTTTACCAAATAACTGAAAATCTTCGGGTGCTACAATCTGCGCGTGTTCTATTCTCCAGCGTTTGTCATTGCCGGGTTGCAGGTATTTGTTATAGATGGTTAAGATCTCTCTGTTAGCGCTGTCTCCAATGGCATGGGTACACATCTGGAACTCCGTTTTGCTCAACACATTGGCCAGTGAATCGTAATGACTTTTGTTGCGCAATAAAAATCCGCCCCAACCTGGTTGGTCTGTGTAATGTTTTAATAAACAGGCACCACGGCTTCCGAGTGCTCCATCTGCATACACTTTAAATCCGTTCACAAATAATTTATCCGTTTTATATGGACCTTTCTTAAGATACACATTGTAATTGTCTGGATTGTCAGATAGCATTACATACAAGCGCATGTTCAACTGATTGCTCTTGTGCAATCCATCTAATAAGTCTACATCTTGATGACTTAATCCACAATCTGTAATGGTAGTTAATCCCTGTGCAAAGCAATTCTTCTCTGCTGTTTTTAACCAGGTTGCCCACTCTTCCTTAGTTGGTGAAGGAATTTTGGCATATACCGCTGCATCACCGTTATCGATCATCACGCCTGTTAGCTTTCCATTGATGGTTTCTATTTCACCACCTACTACTTTATCACCTGGCTTAATGCCGGCTAATGCTAAAGCAGCATCGTTAGCAATAGATGCGTGTCCATCCACACGGGCAATTACTACAGGCGTGTTCGGGAAATATTTATTCAGCAATTCATTGGTAGGATATTTCTTGCCTGGCCATTTATTCTGGTCCCATCCTCTACCCTGTATGAATTTAATTTCAGGATGCTCTTTGGAAAAAGCTACAATTCGGTCTACGGTTTCTTCCCAGGTGCTGGTGTTGAATAAATCTACCTGATACAAGGAGGAAGCATATCCAAGAAAATGCGCATGCGCATCTATAAAGCCCGGATAAATGGCAGCTCCTTTTGCATCTACAACACTATCAGCTTTGTATTTGCCTGTTATATCATCATTGGTTCCAATTGCTACAATCTTTCCATCTTTAATGGCCATGGCTTCCACCACAGTGAAGGCAGAATCTACGGTATAAATTTTAGCGTGGTGTACAATGGTATCCACATTATTTGAGTTGCACGCAGCAAGCGCTGCAACAAAAAAAAGGAAGAATATTTTTTTCATTTGTATTTTTTAAAACTGATTAATTTGATTCCAGGGCAATATGTTTTGATTGGGTTTTATTTCATCGGCCTTATCTCCTCCGTAAATTAATAAAGTATTGGCATCCGGATGATATTTGTTCCAATGATTCAAGCCTTTTAGCATGGAGGAATCAACTTTCTTAGAAGACTTAATTTCCACAGCAAACAACTCATCGTTTTTATGCACGAGCAAATCAACTTCGTTTCCAGTACTGTCTCTATAAAAATACATGGGCTTTGTATCCCCCTCATTTATACGGTTTTTTTGAATTTCAGAGATGATCCAGTTTTCGAAAATGGATCCGTATTGAGGGTGTTTTCTTAGTTGTGTTTTATTCTGTATTCCCAACAGATAACATAATAATCCTGTATCATGAAAATACAATTTGGGACTCTTGATTAACCGCTTATTCGCATTATTAAACCATGGTTGCAATTGATAAACCAAGAAACTACTTTCTAACAGACCCAACCAGGATTGTATCGTTTTTGTATCAACACCTGTGCCTTTTGCCAAAGCTTCTCTATTTACCAACTGTCCTGCATAATTAGCGCACAAAAATACAAACCGACTAAAAGTGGCTAAATCATTGATATTTTTAAGCAACCGAATATCACGCTGCACATAGGTTTGCACGTAACTTTCCAGCCAAATAGTAGACTGTAGCTTTTCCTGCCATATTTCCGGATAACCTCCATTTACAATGAGCTCATCAACTGTTTCCGAAGGCAAACCCGCTGACGATATTTCCTCAAAACTCAGCGGCAATAAAGACAAATATCCAGCTCTCCCTGCCAAAGATTGCGACACCTGTTCCTGGAGTAAAAAGTTATTAGAGCCCGTTAATATGTACTGGCCACGTTGGGTATTTTTATCCAGCATTTCCTGCAGATACCTGAATATTAAAGGCACTCTCTGCACTTCATCAAATATGGCTCCCTTGCTATAAGTTTTTAAGAAAATCTCTGGATTTTCCAGAAAGGCTACTTGAGTAGAGGGAGTTTCAAAATTTACATAGGGCTTGTCTTTAAACAGCATTTTACTCAAAGTAGTTTTACCACTTTGCCTTGGACCTGTAATACACAAAGCCCTGAACTGACTCAACTTAAATTCAGCCTGAACAAAAATCTCCCTTTTAATCAATTTTGCCATAGCACCCTGTTTTGACAACAGATTCAAACTCCAGATTTACAAAAATATGCAAAAATGGAATCCGACTCCAGATTTACAAAAATATGTAAAAATGGAATCCGACTCCAGATTTACAAAAAATTGCAAAAATGGAATTAGGCCTCTATTTAAAATATTTGCGTCTTATCGCTTACATCCGCATTGGTTTCTACGGTGTTGTGCTGGGCTTCTTCATGCTTATTGAAGAACTTGTTCTGGAAAATAAGAATGGCAATAACACCTGTTGAAATAGCCATATCTGCCACATTGAATACGGGTCTGAAGAATTCAAACTCTTCCCCACCTACAATGGGTATCCAGCTTGGATACTGAGAATTGGTAATAATGGGGAAATACAACATGTCTACCACTTTCCCATGAAACAATCCGGCATAGCCACCGCCAGCGGGTAAAAAGGTTGCAACGTTCTGTGTAAAAGGATTGCTGGCTTCAAAAATAAGTCCGTAAAAAAGGCTGTCAATTAGATTTCCCAATGCACCGGCATAAATTAGGGCTGCACAAATTAAGAATCCCTTGTGTTGCTTCTGACGGATAAAATTCCGGATCAGGAAACTACCCCAGATAACTGCTACCAACCGGAACAAAGTCAATGCTATTTTACCAAACTCGCCCCCGAATTTCCAGCCCCAGGCCATTCCTTCGTTTTCTACAAAGTGCAATCTGAACCAGGTACCCAGCACATTGTGCTCTTCACCGGTATAGTAGTTCAGTTTAATATAGAACTTAGATCCCTGATCAATCAGCAGAATGGCGAGTATTAGAAATATGATCTGTTTTGCTTTCACGGCTCAATTTTATCGTAAAAACAAAGATAAGGTGCAGTTATAGTATAAAATCATAAATCTGAACCGCCCGATCTGGAAGTATCTTTTTTAGTTGTGTCTTCCACAATCTGAACCGGAGTTGCTGTTATGGTGAATACTTCATTAATTTTTTGCATATCCCCACAATTGGTGTCTGCACGCTTTAATGCCAGTGAATACCTACCAGCCGGAATATTGTCAAAATGCCCGGTTGTATTGCTGTACACCTGATTGTTTACCAGATTGGTCAGAATAAATTGCAAGGACAATTTACTGTCTGTTGCTGCAAAATGTAGCGCGCCATTCTTGGCATCTTCACTGGTTGCCGAAATATTCTTCGTCAGTTTTACTTCCGCTTCCAATACCGATTCTTCAATGCGCAGTTTTCTTTCAATTGGTTTACAAACATCACTGTTGTTAGAGTACACCAATACGGTGTATTCACCGGCAGTCAGGTTGCTAAACAACCAGGTTGGATTATTAGTGAAATCGGTTTTAACAATCTCCTTCTTTGTTTCGGTCTTTGTTAATACATAACGGAAAGGTCCTACACCCTGGGTAATACTTACTGTAAATGATCCATTTGGTGTTTCCGCACAACTGCTTTTTACAATATTGGTTACATTAATTTTTGCTGCAACCGGCTCTGAAAGAGTAGCGGAAAATTCTATTTTATTATTGCAGGAATCCAATACCTGAATTACATACTTTCCAGCTGGCAGACCGGTAAAACTTACTTCGCGGTTTTTGATATCCAGATTACCTGCCTGAGGCAGAATAGTAGCTCTCAGCCCTGCTGGATTACCACCACCGACTGTTAAAATCACAGATCCATCCGACAAACCATTACAGGTTACAGGATTAATTTTTTTGGAGCCCTCTACCAATGCAGGGTGTTCATTTACTACCACTGGATAACTCACATTACATACTCCCTGATTCTGATCGTCATTGGTTAAAACCAACTGGTATTGTCCCTTGGCTATTCCTGTAAACTGAGCATTACCATCTGTTGATTTTACCAGCTTATCTGAAGGCTTTAATTGCAGTGCATATTTTTCTGTAAAGCCCTGAATATTTTTGATGTTCACGATTCCTTCCGACAAATCCTTACAGGTATTGGCCACCGCAATATCACTTAACTGCAATGTAGGCGCAGCGGGCATGAAAATAAAACTACTTTCTGCTGGCATCCCCAGTTCTGATTGCACCATTAAAGAAGCTCTTACCAGGATTTTCTGATTGGCAACGGGCTGTGCTTTCAATACATCACCCATGCTTACTTGTAATTCAGGAGAAGAAGTAGTGGTTAATAAACTCCAGCTGCCTGATCCCTCCAGCTGATACTCCCATTTGTACAATACATCTTCCTTATTGGGCAATAGAGAAGCGCCGGTGGTTAATTTTACTTTTGTATTGCTGCAATACTTGCCGGTTGGATTGTCTAATACAATGGCATCTGCTGCCGGTAAGGAATATTTTATTTTGTATTCAATGGAGAAATTTCCACCTGATGTAGTTACCGACATCTTGTTAGAAGCAACTCCTGGCTTTACAGTCTTTAAGTCAATCACCCATTCACCAAATTCGTGCATTTTGTCTTTATTGAACAAGCCGCTTCCGTCAAATTCACAATCACCTTTCTTTTATTTTTTTCAAAAGCTTCCATCTTCAGACCAATGGCCGAACCACTGCTCAAATCCCATTCAATGGGGAGCAAAGGATAATCTACCATTGCATCCGTTTGTTTAAAATCTACCAGATGAAAGCAATTAAAGCCCTCTGAATCTTTAGGATTCAATAAGGCATTGTTTTGTTTATTGTAGAATTTAATCCGAGGGTCAGTTCCGCTTTTATTTGAATATTTCAAATGGACATCGGTTACCTGAATATTTACCTGAATCTTTTTTTGGGCACTTGCCTGCTGGTTAATAACAACCATGCACAGAGCAACTGATAAAAGTTTTATCACCTTCATGACGTTTCTTTTCGTTCCAGCCTGGGGGGAGGGGCCAATTATTTACGTAATCTCAATCCAACATATAACATATACATGCCTGGTCTACTAGTTCCTTGTGCAATTTCATTGATATTGGAAATACCAAAATTATAGCGAACACCTGCCATTAAACGAAGTGGCAAATTCATTTCCGCACCAATAATACCGGACAACTCGGTGGTTTTAAAAGCAGCTTTTACATCTGATTCTACGTTACCAGTTTTGGATTTAGCAGTGATTAAAAAGCCCAATTGAGGGCCCGCATAAGCTTTTAAAAAGCCAATTTTTGTTTGAAGTAACAAAGCGGGAGCTGCTACATAAGACAGATTGGTTTCATCTGGTACTCCGGGTGCAGTACTTTTATAAGTTCCTCCTTTAGAATAAAAACCCAGTTCAGTTCTAAGTGTAATAAAATGTCCAATCAATCTGGAATTCAGGAAAAAAGAACCTCCGATATTGCTTTTCGCTTCCTCGGATACATTCATAGTGGTAATTTGATTGTAGTCGAGATTGGAGCGTTGAAGCCCAACAATAAAACCAATTTCCTTTCTTTTCTTGTCCTGTGCCAAAAGACCTAAGGTAGAAATTGCCAAAATAGCGGTAGTGAATAGTAGTTTTAGTTTCATATTAGTTTGTTATGGGCTAAAAGTATAAAATTTGGTTAACTTTTCCTCAAAAATTGATAGCTTTGACAAGTTATACCTATAAATAGGTACTAAAAAATCCCCCAAATACTGAACTTCGCTTCCCCCCGATTTAACGTGTAACAGAAATCCTGTCATGAACAAAAATTTTTGGCTGTTAGTCATCCTTATTGTCTCTAATGTTAATTTGGTCAGGGCACAGTCTTCCGCCGATATTTTAAAAGCTGCCAACAATAAAGTCTTATTCAAAAACTTTAAAGAAGCCTTACCTGGCCTAAACAAACTGATTGCGGCTGAGAAAAACAGTGAAATGCTTTCCCGTGCCTTTTTTTTAAGGGGAAAAGCTAATGCGGGATTAAAGCTGTTGAAAGAGGCAATTGCTGATTTAGACAACTCGATTCAGTTAATGCCCGATAATGTGGAAGCCTTAAATCAAAAGGGCCTGGTATTAATGCAGCAGGAAAAAACAGAGGAGGCACTGAAGTTTTTTAACAGTGCCATCGAGAAAAACATAACTTATTCCGAAGCATATACCAACAGAAGCAAAGCCCTGTTAAAACTAAACCGTCTGGAGGAGGCTTTGGAAGACATTAAAAAAGTGGTGAAGGCTTCTCCCAGTCAGGTTGAACCTTTGCTTATTAGTGCTTCTGTTAAAAAAGCAATGATGGATATTAATGGGGCTTTACAGGATTGCAACAAAGCAATCGATATGGACGAAAACGAAACAGAAGCTTATAGAATCAGAGCGGAAATAAGGCAGACATTGGGACAGTTTGGTGCTGCAGTATTAGATTTAAATCTTGCAATTGAAATTGATGATAGCGACGAGACACTTTATTTTCAGCTGGCTAACACCTATTTCAGTGCTGCCGATTTTAAGTCTGCCATCAAGTTTTACAATAAAGCCATTTTGTTTAATGCAAAGGAAGCACCTTTCTTTTTACAGAGAGCTTTAGCCAAACAAAAACTGAATGATAAATCGGGTTCCTGCTCCGACTTTTCACAGGCGGAAAAACTGGGGAGTTTGCAGGCAGCTTTGCTTAAGAAGCAGTTTTGCAAATAAGGCTACTCCTCTATATACACTCGCTTCACGCGTAAACTAATCCCCGTCATGATTTCATAAGCAATGGTATCAGCCGCTTTGGCAACTTCCTGAATGGAAATATGCTTTCCAAAAATTTCTACCGCATCCCCCGCTTTTACACCGGGAATATCGGTTACATCAATCATACACATATCCATACAGATTTTTCCAACAGTTGGGGCTATGCTTCCTCTTACAAACATTTTTCCATTTCCGTTACCCATTCTTCGGGAATAACCATCTGCGTATCCAATTCTTACCGTTGCAATAATACTATCTCTGGTTAACACACCTGATCGGTTATAGCTGATGGTTTCGCCTGCTTTCAGGTGTCTCACCTGTGCCACGGTTGTTTTTAACGTTGCTACTGTTTGTAATGACAACTCAGTGTCGCGTATATTATCGGCACCATAGAGCCCTATGCCCAGTCTTACCATATTAAACTGCCAGTTAGCATTTCTTCGGATGGCGGCTGTATTGGCTATATGTTTTATTACAGGGTAACCCAATGCCTTTTCTATCTGATTGCTTGCCTGGGTAAATAAATCTACCTGGTGTTGTGTAAATTCATCTTCGTTTTTGTCTTCACTTGCTGCCAGATGGCTTAGCACAGATTTAACACGCAATAATTTCTGATGCTGCAACCAATCACAAAGCTTGTCAGTTTCAGCCGTATCAAATCCCAACCGGTTCATACCCGTGTTAAGCTTGATATGAATGGGATATTGCGGTAAACCCTGTTGTGTTATATAGTGATGAAAAGCTTCTAAAATGGGGAAGGAAAATAATTCAGGCTCCAGCGAATGATTCACCATAGCATCAAAGGAATATTCATCGGCGCTCATAACCATGATGGGCAAATGAATACCTGCTTTTCTAAGAGTTACTCCTTCGTCTGCATAAGCTACCGATAAATAATCTACCTGCTGCTGTTGCAATCTTCTGGCTACTTCTCCCGCTCCGCTGCCATAGCCAAAGGCTTTTACCATGGCCATCATTTTGGTCTGAGGCCGGAGCAGCGACTGGTACTCTTTTAAATTGTGCACCATAGCAGTCAGATTAATTTCCATGATGGTCTGGTGCACTTGTTGTTCTAACCAATGCGCTACCTGTTCAAAGGCAAATTTTCTTGCCCCCTTCAGTAAAATATATTGTTGCTGAAATTGCAATTCATTCAATGCTTCCAGCAAATTACTCGTTTGCTCATAGCACTGAACTTTGAATGGGAAGAACTTATTTTTAAGTTGGGAGTTTTCTGTTAAAGCTAGATTGGTTGTTGAGTCAGAAAAGGAAGCCTCCTTAAAATAACTGCACATCTGCGGACCTACTGCGTACAAAGCTTTTACTCCTGCATTCGCCAGTTGTTGTGTTATATGATTATATAATTGATCCAGTGGCTCACCCGATTCTACAATATCAGAAAGTATAGCAACAATGGGCTGATTTCCTGCCTGCTCTTTTAAAAACTGCAGTGCCAGTGAAAGCGAAACTTTATCGTTGCTGTAACTATCATTCAATACATAACACTGATTGATGGCCCTCTTTAATTGCATCCGCATTTCTACTGGCTGTAATTGTTTTACTCTTTGTTGAATCACAGGGAATACATAGCCCAGTTGCAACATCACCAGTACACAGGTGAGCGCATTTTGAACAGAGACTTCGTCCGTAAAAGGCAGCGCCAATTCAAATTGCACTTGAATTGTGGCGGCTGAAATAGCATCTGCTTTTTTGTTCGATGCTTCATTCTTATAGTGTAATTGTAAAACTGTTTCCGCTAATTTCCTCTCCTGCTTCGCTACCAGTAATTGCGGAACAGAACCACCACCGATGTCCTGCAGTTTTGATCCCCACGCAACCACTCCTTTGCTTTGCATGAAAGAAGCGGGCATATAATCAGCCGCTGTTACTATCAAAGGCGTATGCTGAAACAATAATGCTTTTTCTTCCAACTTCTGATCGGGATTATCGAATCCCTGGTTATGGGCTTCTCCCAAATTGGTGAATACGCCAATAGTAGGTTGCACAATATTGGCCAATGCCTGCATTTCTCCTTTTGCAGAAATACCTGCTTCAAAAATAGCCAGTGTATGTTGCGCATTCATTTGCCATACACTTAGCGGAACACCTATCTGAGAATTATAACTTCGCGGACTTCTTACAATATGATAATCTGGTTGCAGTAACTGATACAGCCATTCCTTTACAATGGTTTTTCCATTGCTTCCGGTAATACCAATTACCGGAATAGAAAATTGTTTTCTGTGATGCGCTGCCAGTTCCTGCAAAGCCCCGATCACATTGGGTACTTGCATAAAAACTGCCCCTGCAAAAGCAGCTGAATCAATGGGTTCCTCTACTACAAATATCCTGACGCCCTGTTGATAAGCTTCGTTAACAAAACTGATTCCGGATCTGCGTGGCCCTTTGATGGCAAAGAAAATACTCTTTGCCGGATCAATAATATTTCTGCTGTCTGTTACCAGGTATTCTACGGGCAGAGTTGCATTCGCTGGAATGTTCTGCTGTAAAATAGCGGCAATATCACCCAGGCAGTAAGGCATAGAATTATTTTACAGAATCGTCTATGTAATCTTTTGGAGTACCTTTTTTCTCTAATACTATCGAATACAAAATGGATCCTGATATACACAACACAATCATTCCCAATGAAAGGGCAACCTGACTGGTTTTACTCATCCACATACTTAAGTAATGTTCGCCCAGCATTTTTACACCTATGAACACCAGTACAATGGCAATACCCTGTTGCAAATAATCGAATTTGGTTACCGCTCCTCTTAATAAAAAGAATAGCGAACGCAAACCCAATACTGCAAAAATATTAGACGTGTAAATAATGAGCGGATCCTTTGAAATACCCATTACTGCAGGGATAGAATCCAGTGCAAATACCAAATCAATAGCTGCCAGTAATACCACCACTACAAATAAAGTAGTATAAACCGGCTTACCGTTTTCACGTACCATGTATTTGCCTTCTCCGTCATGGTTTACCAGGGGCAGGAAGGATTTTAAGAACTTATAAATTTTAGAGGTTTGCGGATCAAACTGCTCATCATCATTGGCTTTGAACATATGATAGCCAGTGTAAATTAAAAATCCTCCGAAAATATACAGCACCCAGGAGAACTTAGCTACTAGTGCTACTCCCAATGTAATGAAGATTACGCGGAAAATAATAGCCATTAAAATACCCAGCAACAATACCCTTGAGTAATAGGCTTCTTTTACATTGAAGGAATTAAAGATGAGAATGAAAACAAAAATATTATCGATGCTTAAACTCCATTCCATTAAATAGGCACTCAAAAATTCAAAAGGCAACTGATGTCTGCTTATTTCTCCGGTTGCATCGGAACTTTCCAATGCCAGGGCCGGACCTTCTATCCATAAGAAAATAAAAAATGCTATTGCCAGACCTACCCAGAACATGGTTTGGTTTAATGCCTGACGAATTGAGATGCTTTTGTTTTTCTTACTTAACAATCCTAGGTCAAAAGCCAGTGCGATGGTTAACACAATTCCGAATACGAGGTAAACAATTTGATGTGCGCTCATGATGCGATATAATTAAATGCTGTATTGCTTTTTTCTCCACCACTGGAAAATGAATCCGGTAAGCAGAATTACAATGACGGGTAAAAGTACGTTAATCCCCTGCCATAAAGTCTTTTGCTCCTGTAATTTTTGTTTGTTCAGCAATCTGAGGACTACGGTTTTGTTTCGGCTTTCAAAAAGCGAATTATCAGAAGACAGATAATCCACACTGTTTAAAAAGAAGGCCTTATTGGCAAAGCGATAATTTTCCATCTGTATCATTCCCATTGGCAAAGGCCCGGTAGTCTGGCTGATTTCGTTGGTTACGATATCTCCGTCCGCCACTACTATTTGTTTCCCTTCTTTATTGGCCTTGGCTAAAAAGGGCCTGCCCGTAAATTGCTTCACAGAATCCATTACCGATTTAGGTAGGCGGTTACTGAATAAAGAATTGAATTTTCCTTCCAGTAAAACAGCTACCGGTATATAACTTCTGTTAAAACTGTACAGGTCTTCTTCTGTTTGCACACTATTGAGTGACACTACTGCAGGAGAAGGTAGTATGCGGCTGCTTGAATCGGTTGAGAGCAAGATGGTTTTCTGAATACCCTTTGCCATTACCGTATCTATGCTGGAGGGGAATATAGGTAATACCCTGTCCAGATTAGCCGATATAGGATTGGGGGTTCGGGAGGATAACAAGGGATAATAAGGCCAGGGCATTCTTTGCATGCGGATACTTCCATCCGGATTACGGCCTACTACCAATGGTATTTTTGAACAATTTAAATCTTGCACTAAGTCTCCATTGATTCTTACTCCATATTTGAACAATAGTTCATCAAGACCCAGTCCTCGGTCGAAAGCCGTGTATTGTCCTTCTGTTCTTTTTAAGCTGTCGAGTTCTGCATGCAGCTTGTCGATGAACCAAATGATATTTCCTCCATTCATTACATACTGATCCAGCTTCAGCAAATCTTCGTCTGTAAAAGTTGCTTTGGGCTTCACCATCAGCAGGGTCTTTATGATAGACGCATCCGGATAACCCTCTTTTAAATTGAATATACCCAAACGGTATTCGTTGCGTAAGCTTTCTCCTAAATCGTTCACCGTTAAATCGGTGGGTTGTCCATTCCCTACCACATACGCAATTGTTGGCACATCCTGTCTGGTCATTTTATCAATGGCAGTAGCAAATTTGTTTTCGAGCAGCGCTTCTGCTGCATTGCGAGTAGCTTCCACATCTTCCTGTGGCTCTTCTGCAATTACATTGAACTGTTTGTAAATTTTTCTGCTGCTTCTTAAATCTACCGGAATGGGAGGCTGATTATTTTTAAAATAGACCAGGGCAGAAGGTAATACCCATTGGTTATTTACCTGCTCAAATACAATACCCATTTTCTGTAAACTATCGTAGCGCATGGCTTTGGCCGTATCGTCTGCCAGGCCTTCTACCGGATCTATGAATTCTACTTTAATCTGGTTGTTGGCATAACTATTAAAAGACTCCAGGATATCGGCTGTGGCCAGACTTAACTTCTTATAATCTGCAGGTAATTCACCCGTTAGAAACACTTCCACTTTTACCGTTGAGTCAATTTTTTCCAGCATGCGAATGGTGGAAGGACTTAAGGTAAATCTTTTGTCTTCTGTTAAATCCAGACGCTGATTGAGTTTTGAGCCTGCAAATGAAATGGCTATCAGAGCAAGCACTGCTATACCCAATTGCTTTTTCTGCTTGGCAGATTGTTGCAATTGTATTTGTGTGAGGTATAGAAAAAAACAATCAGACCAATAAAATATAAAATATCGGATAGCGCCATCACACCCCTGCTTATATTGGCTGCATGCATTTGAATGCCCAGCAATTCAATATAATAATCCATGCCGCCGCTGAACAGAGGCAGTTGTGCAAGGGAACTGAATCCGGCGAATAAAGCAAAACCAATAATCGCCCCTAACCCAAATGCTGCAATGGTATTGGTGGTTACGCTGCTGGCGTATATGCCAATGGCTGCATACACTGCGGCCAGTAAAAACAAACTGATATAACTCCCGATGGTTGCGCCAGTATCAATCCCACCGGTAATACTTAAAGCTTGCATGGAGATGGCATAGATTACGGTTGGAAACAATGCCACTGCAATAATTAATAAAGTGCCGAAGTATTTTCCGGCTATGACTTGTCGCAGCGAAAGGGGAAGGGTTTGTAAAATTTCAAAAGTGCCCGTGCGCATTTCATCGGATATACTGCGCATAGTGATGGCTGGAATTAAAAACAACAGGAGCCAGGGCATTAACTGAAAAAAGGGGGCCAGGCTGGCGTAGCCAAAATTGAGCAGACTGGTGTCTGGAAATACAAAAAACAACAATCCGGTTACACCCAGAAATACACTGAGCACCAGGTATCCGGTTAAAGAAGCAAAAAACTGTTGCCACTCTTTTTTACAGATCTTCCACATAGCCCAAATCTAAAGTTTTTGTACGCAAAAACCCCGACGAATCGGGGCTTTACTATTGATTGCTTTTAATTTAACAAAGTTGGTCGCTGATATGGAATCGCAATTGGGCTTTCGGTTTTAAACCGCGAAGCTTTCACCACATCCGCAACTTCTGCTGGCATTGGGATTATTAAAATAAAAACCTTTGCCATTCAATCCATCAGAGAAATCAAGCTCGGTATTTACCAGGTAAAGAAAACTTTTTAAATCTGTCACCACTTTCACACCATTGTCTTCAAAAACCTGATCCATGGGTTTGATCTCGTTGTCGAAATCCAGCTTATAGCTAAGACCAGAACAACCTCCACCCACAACACCTACTCTTAAGAAATAGCTTGAATCGCCCGCAACACCTGCTTCGTCCATCAGTTGTTTAACTTTGGCCTTGGCTTTGTCGCTTACGTATATGCTATTTTCTGCAGCTATCTCACTCATACAATTCTATTTAACACAATTAGTGAATTCTTTCTTCGAACACCAGTTCTTCTAAACCATTCTTCTTTCTGTAATCGTTGATGGCGCTTTTGATTGCGTCTTCTGCCAATACAGAACAGTGGATTTTTACCGGAGGAAGATTTAGTTCTTCTACCAATTCCATATTGTCGATTGCTACTGCCTGATCCAAAGTTTTACCTTTTAACCACTCAGTTGCCAATGAAGAAGAAGCAATGGCAGAGCCACATCCAAAGGTTTTGAATTTAGCATCTGTAATAACACCAGTTGCATCGTCTACTTCAATTTGTAAACGCATTACGTCTCCACACTCCGGAGCACCTACCAATCCTGTTCCTACGTTGGTTTTAGACTTATCCAAAGTACCTACGTTCTTAGGGTTATTGTAGTGGTCAATTACTTTTTCTGAGTATGCCATGATATATTTATTTATTTTGTTAGGGTTAAAATTTTATTTTGTTTAGTTGAGACCACTATTAATGGTGAGCCCACTCAATTTTATCCATATCTACACCTTCTTTGAACATTTCCCATAGCGGGCTCATGTCTCTTAGTTTCAATACAGTATCGCTTACTGCCTTAATGGTATAGTCGATTTGCTCTTCGGTTGTAAATCTACCTAAACCAAAACGCAATGAACTATGTGCTAAATCGTCTCCTAAACCCAATGCTTTCAATACATAACTGGGTTCTAAAGAAGCAGAAGTACAGGCAGAACCAGAAGACAATGCGATGTTCTTGTTAAAGCCCATCAACAATCCTTCTCCCTCTACATATTTAAAAGAGATATTGGCAACATGTGGCAAACGGTGCTCTCTGTTTCCGTTTACATATGCTTCTTCCAAACTCATTAGAGCAGTCTCTAATTTATCGCGCAATTTGCTTAAACGGGCAGCATCGTCGGCCATTTCAAGGCGAGCCAATTCGCAGGCTTTACCAAAACCAACAATACCCGGAACGTTCAAAGTACCACTTCTCATTCCGCGCTCGTGGCCACCGCCATCCATTTGGGCTGTTACCTTAACACGTGGATTTTTACGACGTACATATAAAGCACCGATTCCTTTTGGACCGTACATTTTATGGGCAGTAAATGCCATGATATCAATTCCGTCTTTGTTTACGTCTACCGGTATTTTACCAACCGCCTGAACCGCATCAGAGAAGAACAATACGCCGTGCTTTTTGGCAATAGCAGAAATTTCCTTCACCGGCTGAATTACACCAATTTCATTGTTGGCATACATTACGGCAATTAAAATGGTAGTAGGTTTAATAGCCGCTTCCAATTCCTGCAGATCAATTAATCCATCAGGCTTAACTTCTAAGTAAGTTACTTCAGCACCCGCTCTTTCAAGGTGTTTGCAGGTATCCAAAACCGCTTTGTGTTCGGTAGTTACGGTGATGATATGGTTGCCTTTTGAAGCATACATTTCATAAACACCTTTAATAGCCAGGTTGTCCCCTTCGGTTGCACCGGAAGTGAAAATGATTTCTTTGGGATCGGCACCTACCAATTTAGCTACTTGCTCACGGGCATAGTCTACCGCTTCTTCTGCTTCCCATCCAAAAGGGTGATTACGGCTGGCGGCATTACCAAAATGCTCGGTAAAATAAGGTATCATGGCTTCCAAAACTCTTGGATCCATGGGTGTAGTGGCGTTATTGTCTAAGTAAACAGGTAACTTCAACATAAATGATTGCTTGTTTTTGCTTATAACGCAAAAGTATAACAATAGGTTCTATAATTTTGGCGCAGGAGGTACACAGGAGTTGTTTTTCCTCAATTCGTAACCACATATATAAAATAATTATCATGAATAAAATTGAACATATCGGAATCGCGGTAAATGACCTGGCTGTAAGCATCCCTGTTTTTGAAAAATTACTCAATACGCCCTGCTATAAAACCGAAGAAGTGGCTTCCGAAAAAGTAATGACGGCTTTTTTTAAAACCGGGGAATCTAAAATTGAACTGGTGGCTTCCACCGATCCGGAAGGGGTGATTGCCAAATACATCAGCAAAAAAGGAGAAGGCATGCACCATATTGCTTTTGATGTAACCGATATTCATGCCGAAATGCAGCGATTGGTAGCGGAAGGATTTACCCTTTTAAATGAAACTCCGAAAAAAGGAGCGGACAATAAATGGGTTTGCTTTTTACATCCCAAGGGAACCAATGGGGTCCTGATTGAATTGTGCCAGGAGATTCATCACCCGGATGCACACATTTTATAGTAGATGAAATTTTTGAAAATGGGGAACCCTACAGGCCCAGCTTTTCAATGGCCACCTGCGCGGCTATCTGACTGGCGTCTTTTTTGTTGCCGGCTTTTCCCTGTGCAAAAATTTCGCCGTCGAGTACTGCGTTCATGGTAAATACGCGGCGGTTGCCTTCTAGTTTTTCATCGGCCATTTCAAAAGTAATGGTCTTGCCGTTTTTATTGGCCCAGCCAATCAATTTGTTCTTCAGATTGATATCTATCACTTCCAGGTCTTCCATAAACAAATGCGGAATCACAATTTGTTTCAGGATCCAGTTCTGTGTTTTGGGATATCCCTTGTCTAAGTAAACAGCCCCTATTAAAGCTTCCAGCGTATTGCCAAAAATCTGGCTTCCTTTCAGGGCATTATCGAACTTGTTGTAGAAAGTTAATTTGCGTAAACCCATTTTCAGGGCAATATCATTCAGCTGCTGCCGGTTTACCATTTTGGAACGCATTTCCGTCAGGAATCCTTCGCCTTTGTATGGATACAATTTAAAAAGATAATCGGCTACAACCGCACTCAATACTGCGTCTCCGAGAAATTCAAGGCGCTCATTGTTTTCGTCTGGCGTTTCCTTAACCGAACGATGGCTAAGGGCACTACGATACAATTGCATATTACCTGGTATAATGCCAAGCATATTGCGGAGCTGTTCTTCAAACGCTGAATCAGCTTTGGGTTTAAATAGCTTTATTAAAAATTGCACTTGTTATGCTACGAATTTTTTCACGATTACACAGGCATTGTGTCCGCCAAATCCGAATGTATTACTTAAAGCCGCACGCACAATTCTCTGCTGTGGCTTGTTGAAAGTAAAATTCAATTTCGGATCCAGTTCAGGATCATCTGTGAAGTGATTAATTGTAGGGGGAACAATATCATGAATCACACTCTGAATGCATGCAATGGCTTCTATTACACCGGCTGCACCCAGGCAATGTCCGGTCATAGATTTTGTTGCACTGATATTTAAATTATACGCATGGCTGCCAAATACTTCGGTAATGGCTTTTACTTCTGCACCATCTCCTAATGGAGTAGAAGTTCCATGGGTATTGATATAATCAATTTCATCGGGCTGCATACCTGCATCTTTCAAAGCTGCAATCATAACGTTGCGCGCACCCAGTCCTTCCGGATGGGGAGCAGTTAAATGGTAGGCATCTGCAGTGGCTCCGCCTCCTGCAATCTCACAATAAATTTTGGCTCCACGCTTAACGGCGTGTTCGTATTCTTCCAATACCAAACAACCAGCTGCTTCTCCCATTACAAATCCATCTCTGTCTTTGTCGTAGGGTCTGCTTGCTGTTGCAGGATCATCGTTTCTTTCGCTCATGGCTTTCATGGAGTTGAATCCTCCAACGCCAGCTTCACTAATAACGGCTTCTGATCCACCACTAATAATGATATCGGCCTTACCTAAACGAATGGTGTCTACTGCAGCAATAACGCCATTGGTGCTGGACGCACAGGCACTTACTACCGCAAAATTGGGTCCGCGAAATCCATGACGCATGGAGATCTGTCCCGCTGCAATATCCAAAATCATCTTAGGAATAAAGAAAGGATTGAATCTTGGCGTTCCGTCGCCGGCCGCAAAATTCATCATCTCTTCCTGGAAAGTACGGAGGCCTCCAATACCGCTGGCGAAAATCACCCCTACTCTATCTGCATCAATATTTTCAGCAGATATTTTAGCGTCGGCCACTGCCATATCACTTGCATAAATAGCTAATTGTGCAAAGCGATCCAGCTTTCTGGCTTCTTTTTTCTCCATGAAACTGGTAGGATCGAAACCCTTGATTTCACAGGCAAAACGGGTTTTGAATTTACTTGCATCAAATAAAGTGATAGGTGCTGCACCGGAAATACCATTCAATAACCCTTGCCAATAATCTTCCAGATTATTACCAATAGGAGTAATAGTACCAATACCTGTAACAACTACGCGCTTCAATTGCATACAACAAACCTGTTTATGTTATAATCCGCCTTCCAAGCTTGTATCAGAAGGCGGATTAAAATTATTCCTAACTAAATAGATATCTTACTTAGCGTGCTCTTCTAAATAAGCAACAGCCTGACCTACAGTGGTGATGGTTTCAGCCTGCTCATCAGGAATAGAGATATTGAATTCCTTTTCGAATTCCATAATCAATTCTACGGTATCCAAAGAATCTGCACCTAGATCGTTGGTAAAAGAAGCTTCATTGGTAACCTCAGCTTCGTCTACACCTAATTTGTCTACGATGATTTTCTTTACTCTTGTTGCGATGTCTGACATTGTAAAAGTTTTTGTTTACTGCGGCAAAAATATACATTTTATGGTTATATTAGTGCTATGGCATTAAAAATGATTCAACATGGATCCGCAGAATACGAACAAATGGTAGCATTGAGGCGCCAGTTGTTGCGTAAACCCCTTGGCCTGGATTTTAATGCGGAAGAACTATCCGAAGAACAGAATCATATTTTATTAGCCTATACCGATGAGGGTATTATGGAAGCCTGCTGCATGTTGGTGAAAGTTGCGCCCGATACCGTAAGATTGCGCCAACTGGCTGTATTGTCCGGTTTACAGGGTAAGGGCATTGGCAGGGCTATGGTACAGTTTGCTGAAAACCTGGCCAGGGACAATCGTTTTGAAAAAATTATCATGCATGCCCGCAAAGAGTCTGTACATTTTTTTGAAAAACTGGGCTATGAAGTTATGAGTGAGCCTTTTATTGAGCTTACCATTCCACATGTAATCATGGGCAAGGAACTTTCGGATTAGTTGGGTGATTAAAACCGCCGACTTCCCTTACATTTATTTTGTTTGAATTCCTCTCGTTAAGGCCCCCCTTAACTCATGGCGGAATTCATCTCCCATTCCTTCTTTGGGCACCATAAAAAAAGACTTGGCACTAAAGTACAGATGAAAGAAATGAGGACTTTCAAAATAATGCGTGAACTCGTTCCAGTTCCAGTGCATATAGCCCCTTTCATTTTCCAGGGTTACACCGTTATCTTTAAAAGCAATGGTAAACTTGTCGAGGAAAGTATCTTTTGCTTTTTTGTAAATGGAATTCGGCAAAATATACCAGAAACTAGCCATCATCAATACCCAGATAAAGGAACCCAACAAGAAGGGTTCGGGTCGTATTTTTTTACTGTAAAACAGAATGGCGGCAACAATAGCAAATACATTCACCAGCACAACCAATATTTTCACTTCGGGCCTTTGCACAAAATGGTAGCGTAACCCCTGAATCACTTTTTTCTTCTCGTAGGTAAAAGCATGTTGCATGGGGCGAAATTAAACCAATTTTATCGCTATTTTTAAAGACTAACATACTTTATATGCAGTTGAGCAAGCCCAAACTCAGTTTCATGCAAATCATCAACATGAACGTGGGTTTCTTCGGAATTCAATACAGCTTTGGCTTACAGCAGAGCGCCGTGAATCCGATCTATGATTTTTTAGGCGCCAAGCCCGATGAAATTCCCTTGCTCAATCTGGCCGGTCCCATGACGGGATTATTAATTCAACCCATTATTGGGGTATTGAGCGACCGCACCTGGCATCCCCGCTTCGGCCGCAGAAAACCCTACTTTTTTATAGGTGCCCTGTTCTGCAGCTTGTGTTTGTTTTTGTACCCTTTCAGTTCTACCCTTTGGATGGCTGCCGGTTTATTATGGGTACTGGATGCTGCCAACAATACGGCCATGGAACCCTACCGTGCTTTTATTGCTGATAAACTTCCGGGTGATCAGCTGGCCACCGGATTTTTAACTCAGAGTTTTTTTACCGGCCTGGGTATTACCCTGGCCAATATTTCTTTGTTCCTTTTTCAGAAATATATTCCCGGTCAGCATGGCGCTATTCCATACTGGGTTTTTGGTTCTTTCTTTCTGGGCTCTTTTTGTTCCATCACTTCTGTTTTATGGAGCATTTCCAAAACACCGGAAATACCTCCCACTCCTGAAGAACTGGCAGCCCTTCGTGCACAAAAAAAAGGTTTGCTTCAACCCTTTATAGAAATAGGTGAAGCCATTGTTCATATGCCTTCGGTAATGTGGAAACTGGCATTGGTGTATTTATTTCAATGGTATGCCTTGTTCTGCTATTGGCAGAACGCTTCTAAAAGTATTGCTCAGTCGGTATGGAAAACCAGCCCCGGTGAAAACAAAACCTTGTACGAAGAAGCAGTGGGATGGGCAGGATTGGTAAATGGCTGGTACAATGTGGTTACTTTTTTATCGGCATTTGCATTGGTATGGATGGCCAAAAAATTCAGCCCTAAGAAAGTACATATCGTTTGCTTGTTAATGGCAGGTCTGGCTTTAATCTGGTTTCCGCAAATTGAAAACAAGTTTATGCTCTTTGTACCAATGGCTGGATTTGGTATTGCCTGGGCCAGCATGATGGGTATTCCTTACCTGATGGTAGTGAACGATATACCCAAAGAGAAATATGGTGTGTACATGGGTATCATTAATATGATGATTGTGATTCCGATGATTTTGCAAACCACCAGTTTTGGATGGGTGCTGCAAAACTTTTTAAACAACGATTCAGGTAAAGCCATTTCTTTTGCGGGCGTATTGTTGCTGCTTGCCTGTGCTGCTACCCTTTTAATTAAAGATGTAAAACCTGAAGGGGAAATTCAGGCGGTGTCCGGGGGAGGGCATTAACCTGAACACCAGCTGCTTCATAAAATAAGATTCATTAAATGACAAACTACTGATTCAACAAATAACTTTCTTTAATCAGAAAAAAACTTCCATGAAAATACTTTGTATCGGCGAAGCCTTAATAGATATGATCTGTACAGATAAGGGTATGTCTTTATCGGAGGGATCGAATTTCTTAAAAAAGACCGGAGGCGCTCCTACCAATGTAGCTGCGGCCATTGCTGCACTGGGCGGTAAAGTGGAACTGGCAGCCAAAGTAGGAAAAGACCCTTTTGGACATCAGCTGATTGAAACCATGCGCTCCTTTGGAGTGGGAATTCAAGCCATGCTGGAAGACCCGAATCATTTTACCACTTTTGCATTTGTGTCTTTGATGAATAATGGGGAAAGGGATTTTGTTTTTAACCGAGGCGCCGATGCACAATTATCCATTGACGATATTGATTCCATCAACCTGAATAATATTTCGATTATTCATTTTGGATCGGCAACCGGTTTTTTACCAGGCCCTTTGCAGGCAGCTTATTTGCACCTGCTACAGAAAGCGCTGCACCATAATATATTCATCAGTTTCGATCCCAACTACAGACACTTGTTGTTTAAAAACAACACCGATTCTTTTGTAAGCCAGAGCTGGCATTTTTTACGCAATTGCAATTTCTTTAAAGTGAGCGACGAAGAAGCCATGTTGCTAACCAACACCCCAACCCTGGAAGCTGCTACTACTGTATTGTTAGATGAAACCAGGGGTGTGTTTGCTATTACACTTGGAAAAGATGGAACCCTATTGGGCTTTAACGGCCAACAATACATCATTCCTTCCATTCCGGTAAACCCCGTTGATACAACCGGAGCAGGAGATGCTTTTGTGGGTGCAGTTTTATACCAATTAAGCAAACTGGATCCGGTAACCATCAATGAGCTTTCCCTGGAAATGTGGTCGCATATGGTTACCAATGCCAACAAAGCTGGTGCACGCACTTGCGAGTACATGGGTGCCATGGAAGCTTTTAAGCATTTGAACAATCAGATTTTTAATTAAGCATTTTAACTTCATTTACTAATTATTCATTGTTGATATTTTAATTCTCCCCACTGTGTTTCAATACGAACTTCATAAAAAAATAAAAGAGCTCTGCCTTACCCATTTGATGGACATTGCCGGAGCCGACCATGCATTTTATTTACGCATGATTGCCAATGCCAATACTTTGCAGGATCTCTATTTTTCCATATACGGAAATACAGGCGGGAATCTGTCCGTATTTCATGCTTCTGCCAAGTCTTCCGGAGAATCAAAATCTTTGCAGGCATTCGAAAATATTTTGACACTGATTATTGAAACGTATAAGCAACGCAAGCCCGCCTTTCGCAAAAGAGATACGTTAAAAGAACAACAGGGTGCCTGGTTTGCCAGCAATCAAATTACGGGCATGAGTTTATACGTAGATCGCTTTGCCGGCAACTTAAAAAGTATGCCTGAGCGACTGCCTTATCTGCAGGAACTGGGCGTAAACTTTTTACACCTGATGCCCCTGTTCGAAAGTCCGGAAGGAGAAAGCGATGGCGGTTATGCTGTTTCTGATTTCAGAAAAATTGACGAACGCTTTGGCACCTTAAATGAGTTTAAGATTTTACAGGAAAAAATGCAGGCCGCCGGCATGTACCTGATGATTGATATTGTACTCAATCATACTTCGCATCAGCATGAGTGGGCTAAAAAAGCTAAAGCGGGTGATAAAAAATACCAGGATTTTTTTTACATGTATGATAACAGAGAAATTCCCGATCAGCTGGACGCTACCATGCCGGAAATTTTCCCTGAATCTTCTCCGGGTAGTTTTTCTTTTGTTCCTGAATGCAATAAATGGGTAATGACGGTTTTTCATCATTATCAGTGGGACCTGAATTATACCAACCCGGATGTATTTAGTGCCATGCTGGAAAATATTTTCTTCTATGCCAATTTAGGCGTTGATATTTTACGCATTGATGCCCCTGCATTTATTTGGAAACAATTGGGCACTACCTGTCAGAATCTTCCGAAGGCACATACGCTTTTACAACTGATTAAACACTGCGTTCATATTGCCACGCCGGGTATGGCTTTATTAGGAGAAGCCATTGTTGCTCCCAAAGAAATCATCAAATATTTTGGCACGGATGCGTTCGTTGCCAAAGAATGTGATATTGCTTACAATGCTACACAGATGGCTTTGCAATGGGATGCACTGGCCACCGGTGATACCCGTGTAATGCTGGCTGCGCAACACGAGTTGTTACAAAAACCACTGGGCACCACCTGGATTACCTATACCCGTTGCCATGATGATATTGGATTGGGTTATGATGATTCCATGATTGCTGCAGCGGGTTTTAATTCCTATGAACATAGAAAATTTTTAAAGGAATTTTATTCAGGAAACTATCCCAATAGTCCTGCTGCAGGCGCCCTGTTTTCGGTTAATCCCAAAACACAGGATGCCCGAATCAGCGGCAGTTTAGCTTCCCTCTGTGGATTGGAAAAAGCATTGGCGGGAGATTTGGTTTCTTCTGATTCAGGATTAAAAAATGATTCAGAATTAAAAAATGAAACCCCAATCAATGCTGCAAATAATCCTGCTGTTCAAATAGCCATTTCCAAAATTGTTTTGATGCAGGCACAATCCATGCTGCTGGGTGGTATCCCGATGCTGTTTTATGGCGATGAAGTGGGCTATACCAATGATTACAGCTATTTGGTAGATCCGGGTAAAAGTTATGACAACCGATGGATGCATCGTCCGGTGATTCGCTGGGAAAAGAATGAATTGAGAAAAGTTGCCGGCAGTGTTGAACAACGCATTTTCAGTGCTACCCAACAATTGATTCAATTAAGAAAATCCATTACCGCATTCAGCGATCAGAAAAATATTACCTGGTTAACCCCTCACAATATTCATGTGGCCGGATTCATTAGACATGGCGAAGGCAAACACTATTATTGCTTGTTTAACTTCAATAATAAAGCGGCTTATATTACCTGGTACTTATTTAAAGAACATGGCTTTGCTCCAACAGAAGTGCATGATTGCTGGACAGGTAAAAAACAAAAAGTAGGACCCGATCACGAATACCTCGTGATGGAGCCCTACCAGTTTGCTGTGTTTGAGTTGCGTTAATTTGCACCGTCTGTTTGCGCACGCGCAATGGCATAGTTGCCTACTTTTACCCCTTGTGCCTGTCCTACTTCACAATCTGAGCGATAGTGAATAGCTCCGTATAATCTGGATAAAGAAGCTTCCAGCGCCATGGCATTGTAGGCACTGGCTCTTGCCGGAACAATATGTCCTAAGATGGTTGCAGCAGCTGCACTAAAAGTAGAGTGACCGGATATATATGATGGAAAATTAGGTAATCCTGTATGCGTTTTAATACTGGGATCTACCTGTGAAGGTCTGGGATTAAAATACGCAAACTTGGCATCCCAGCAGGTAATGGCTGCATCCATTTCTGCCATATTCAATAAGGCTAAATTTCTGGCCCATCTTACTTCACTGAATTTCTGCTTTACAAAATCGTCGCAGGCAATTTCATTCCAATGCCCGGGTGGAGTATACGTTGCTATTCCATCACCCCAGAAATGAACTATGCGGATTTGTTCTCTGGTGGCATTTTTAGAATAGAAGTTTACTTCTTCTAACTCCGTTCTAAACTTGTCTGATTTAGTGGAAGGCGGTGCTGCAGGACGAATGGCTATAGTGGTTAATGAGTCGAACAGGAAAGGTTTTACTCTTCCGAAAAAAGGGAGCATGGGTGGACGCTTGGGAAATTCCTTGCTAATCCAGGGCATTTCTCCGGTTGCAGCCGTTTGTGTTTCCAAATCTGCCCATTGTGCGGGTGTTCCCACCGCTCTGGACATATTGTCTCCTGCAGCGCGTGCAATCACTTTTGCCGCCACCTGTCTGGCTAGTTGAACGCCTGCTTCAATATCTGATCTTGTATTCATACCTGCCATGATTCTGGCCAGCATATGTTCGTCTGCTTTCTGCTGTATATATGCAATATCGGCAGGGAATAACAATTTCAGCATTTCCACACTTACTGCTGCTACCACGGCATCTTCACTTGGATAAGAAGGAAGATTGGTGGCAGGAACCAATGGTTTAATATTGGCATCTACGGTATGTGGCGCCGGACGATTGTACAATCTTTTATAATAGTATGCCGCAACCAATCCATCGTACTGTGCAACGCTTACATATGCATAAGCTCTTGCAGCATAAGGCGGATTGGAAAAAGGAAACTGTGGATAGCCAAAGGGATTGGCTGCACTGGGTGTTGGATAGGTTCCATCTGCACTGGCGGCTGGTGGAAGATTTCTTTTGGCAACCAGTTCTCGCATTATTTCATTCCATCTTAATACTCCACCCGCACTCCAATACTGAATGGATGCTCTTTGTTCAGCAGTTAGTGTTGCCTGAAAACCTTTGATTTCTGTTAACTCACGATTGTATACTGCCACATTGGTAGCTGTAGGTGCTGCCAGCGGAAATTCATTGGCAACATTTAATATGACGGGTTTCCAGTCACCTGCATTGGCGTCTGTACTGGTTGGATTTAAAGATTCGTATTGTAAATTTTTTTCTGTTATGGTTCTTTCACAAGCAACAAAAGCAGGGAATAGAAGCCATAACCATTTGCTGGTTTTATTTGCTTTCATTTTCTTGTGTTTTTGAGTTGGATTTTTTATTGAAATCAAAAATGTAAAAGACACCTGCACTTATAGCCGTTGCTTGTCCCATATTGCGACCCGCTACGGTAAACATGGCATTGCCTACTGCAGACAATCCTTCTACTTTTCCAAAATTGTATTTGAATCCTACGCCGATTCTGCTGGCATTCATTTGATTGCTCAGAAAAGGCATATTGTTTCTGGTGATATCGAATCCGCCATTGGTTTGCATAATGTCTGCAATTACTTCCGCATAGCCCTTACCACTTCTGTAACCTGCGCGCAGATTGAAGTTGGCCATATTGGGCATTTCTACTTCATTGGTATAATGCATTCTTGTTGTGTAATAAGTTACCCGATCAATAGAAACATTACTTCTGGTAAAAAAAGCAGCAGAAGCTGTTGTGAAAAAATTTCCGAGCTGATAGTCGGCCATGATTCTGGCCATTGCTGTTTTAGCACCTAACCCAATAGACAAAGGCAGATAATCCGATACATAGTTGGTAAGCGGCGTTGAATAGGATCCCAATGCATACACGGAAAAATCTGCTTTGCCAATGGTTGTTTCAACCGGCATCCACTTTACCGTTAGTGTTAGGTCTTGTAACCCTTGTCTTTTTACTAATGTTCCTGCGGAAGCACTGTTAGAAATATAAGGAACAGAGAATAAAATATTCAGGTTGTCTTTAATACCGTAGTTGCCCATGATACCAATCATGGTTGACCCTACTGTTCCTAAATTGGGGTTGTCTCTTTTGAGTGTTCCTTCCCAGTAATTTTTCCAGCTGCTGTTGCCGACCATAAAGCCGGTACAAAAATTATTTTTACCCATCATTAGCGCATCCATATCGGTTTGCGCATGGGCATTCAGTTGCGTCACTGTTATAGCAGCGAGCATGATCAACCTGAATAAGGTTGACCTTATTATGTAATTCATAAATGATTTCTGTTAAGAAATAAATAAATGAAGCTTACTTTTTCATCTTCAGTTTGGTAGCAACATGCTGCCCAACTTTCTGACCAATGTCGGTACTGATGATACAGGAATTGTGAAAATGCAATCCACCGTAAAAGCGAGCCCAGTTGTTTTCTTCGGCCGCGTGCCGGAATGATTTGAAGCTCCTGTTGGCAATGCCAAATTCCAATTCCGTTGAATCGGTATAGGCAAAATTATCCCCGTAAACACTGGTTAATGCTTCTGCGGCTGCAGAAGAAATGGTGGAGTGTCCACAAGTATATTCAGGGAATGCAGGAGTTTGCAAATAAGGTCTCCAATTGATATCGATATATTGATTGATAACAGTTTCCGGACGCACGGTATTGTATTTGTATTTTACATACCAGCATTGTATAAATGCATCAAATAAGGCGATTGCTGTTTTTGCCGTTGCATATATGGTTTCCGGATAATCAGACTTGGCTTGCTTGGCTGCAATACCCACTACACCCATCCAGTGACCTGAGGGCGAGAATTTTTTACTGCCAAACATCACGTGTCCGGTAACATTCATTTTAAACGGATTATCGTCCCAGAATTCCGCAATATGCTTTTGTTCAGGCGTTAAACTATCAATTGCATTCTTAATAGCCATTACTTCCTGATAATACTTACTGTTTTTGTCTTTAAGATTGAAGGCTGGAGGTGGTGCAGGCTCGTAAATGCTTGCACTGTCTATAATCATGGTTCTGATTTCCATCCAATGCGGTTCAGCTGCAGTTGCATACATGGGTGGAGTAGGTACCCATCTGCCAGGCTCATCGGTTACGGTATATTTTTCGGCCCCTCTGGTTTCCAGGTAATTGTCTTTTTTACTCCAGCGAATGATAGCTGCACTTACACTGTCTGCAAACTCTCTGGATGCAGCTTCCACTTTTTTGGGTAAGCCCTTTTTACGCGCCAGGGTTAAAATACTGTCTTCGTAGGCCCTCATACTACCTTCTGGAAAAGTTACCGACTCTCCTACTTTCATATAAGATAGAAGTGCTGCCAGCTGCCAGTCTGCATCAGACTTAAGAGATGGTAATTGCAAAGGAGCTAAGCCATTTAACTGGCCTCCCAGCGACTCGTACTTTTCCGGATTAGCAGCTGCCATTACTTCATAAGCTGCAATAGCAGCATAAGCATAGTTTCTTGCTGCTACCATTGGAGGGAAATTGTTTCCCATTACTACAGTATTCAGTTCATGGACTGTATGGCTATATAAAAGTGGATCGTGTAAAAGAGTTTTGTACTCCGTATTCGTACTACATGACTGAAGGGCAAAAACAAGCATGCCCAGCACCGCAAAGCGCTTCAACATAAACAGTTCAATTATAAATGAGGAAATATACAATGCTTAATGTACCAGCATCAGGCTTGCGGCGGTCGTTCCAAAGCGTTAACGTAATCAGACGTGTGTACCAATGGATTTTCAATAATCATCTCCCTCGAAGTGTCTCCATTACGAAACTGCCAGGTAAAGCAATGGTCACCTGTGAAGTCTGACAATGAAAACTTTAGTACAATATGCTGATTAGTAGAAGATTCATTTTGAGGAGTACTGTTGAAGTTGGCAGCCAGATTCAGAAACTGATCTCTGGCATTTCTAATCCCGATTTTTTCAATATTGGGTACAGCCAATAATTCCAGAGAGTCTTTAAAAAACCGGCGTTTTACAAAGTGGTAGGTTATTCCGTTAATTTCAACGTCACCGGCAGCACTTTCAAATTCCTCACTATTGGTTCCATAAGGGGTACTGGCGGCCACTTTCAGGTGTATCAGATTGGCTTCATCGTACTGATCCTGATACAAGCTGGTTTGAAACTGTCTGTCCGACTTATTCTCTAGGTAATTCAAAAGCAGGTTGTAGCCACCCCAGCTAAAGAGCAGCAAACACAAGGACAGTATGGTTAAACCCTTTTTCAACTCCCTAAAAATAGTATTTATTTTTGCAATGTAAAAGATTTAATTTTAGTTTTTTTATTCTCAATTAAACGACAGCACGGATATGAAAAAAGCATTGTACCTATTAGTCCCGGTTTTATTTTTTATTGGTGCTTCCTACCTGCTTCCTTCCCAGAAACCTACCACAGAAACCGTTTCTGTTGCGATGCCGGCGGATGCAGTAATCAGGGTAATGACGAATCCACAGGAATGGACCAAATGGTTCCCCGGTAAAAAAGTGAATGACTCTACTTTTACCTACTACGATAACCCCATTACCATTCAAAAAGTATTGATGAATGGCTTTAAAGCCACTATGATCAATGATGGCATGGAAGTATCCCTAGATTTCAATTTTATTGCCGACTACAATGCCAAAACCAGTTTTACCCTGAATACGGTAATGAAACTGTCTTACAATCCATTCCTTCGCTTCAAGCAATTCCTACAGCTGAACAGCGCAGAAGACGACAGTAAGAGACTACTTTATCAGATACAGGACTATTTTTCAGATGTTTCCAAGGTTTACGGGTATCCGATTGAAATGCAGAAAGTACCCAACTCTTCCTATGTATCTACTAAACAGACTTTTGACCACGAACCTTCTACCGATGAAATTTACGCCCTGATTGATGAAGTAAATGAATTTATTGCAGGGGTAGAAGTGAAAATTGTAAACTATCCAATCCTGAATGTTTTCAGGGAAGACTCTTCTACCTTTACAGCAATGGTGGCCGTACCCACCGAAAGAGATATTCCTTCGAGCGGTAAATTCATGTTGAAAAATATGATGTTAGGCAATATTGTAGTTTGCGAAGTAACCGGCGATAAAACAGTCATTCAAAAATGCAATGAAGCTGTTAAGAATTATGTTCAGGACCATCGTAAAACCAGCCCGGCTATCTCATTCGAGCGACTCATCACCAACAGAAGAACTATCAAAGACAGTACCAAATGGAGAACAACCATTAATTACCCGGTTTTTCAATAACCCTAAGCAAAAATATTTTGAAAAAGCCCGGCTATTACCGGGCTTTTTTTATGATTTGTACATTGCCATTATTCTTTGCGAGCATATAGCAAATTTCCTTGCCAATTGCAATGGGCAATGCTCTTCTTACCTCGCCTTTAATTACTAAGCCTGGCAATTGATATGCTGCCAGATGCGAGTTTGCTGTTTTTGATTGTTTTATTTGTTGATTATTGGCAGGGTGCATTTTTGCTATCTGCAGCAGGGTTCCAAAGTTTGCATCCTGTCTGCCAATCTCAATATTGTTGTAACCGAAATTACCAAGCAACAAGGCGCCGTTTGTAATGGGCACTACCGCGCGAATATTACTGAACTGTGCCGCTGCAGGTAATGCCATAGGATTGTATTTTCCCTTGCCCTCATTCACCAATACCATACTGGCCATTTGGGTTGCTTCCAGCTTTGTTGCTGCTGACAGTTTTTCTTTGCCGAATAATTCGTTCAATGAAGCTTTTGCAAAATCTTCTGCATACAGAAACTGCTTCTTTAAAACAGGCAAAGATTTTTCCAGCTGTATTTTACTGGCAAATGGCATTTCTTTTCCCTGCAGGTAATAGGTAATCACCTGCTCTATTCTACCGTTGTTGTCATAATCGTTCATGTACATGCGAACAGGTTCCTCCGCACTGGCTTTCAGACGGCTGTTCAATCCAAAGTTTCCGGCTAGTATATCCTGGTCTCCATCATTGTCTACATCCAGTAAAGTGATAGATTGCCACCATCCTTTCTGATTCAATAAGGTCTGCTTTACAAACTGATTTCCCTTTCTAATGAAAGCATCAACCGTTCCCCATAAAGAACTAATTAAAATATCTTTTTTGCCATCCTGATTAATGTCGGTCAGCAGGGCATCGGTTATCATTCCCGGATTCAATAAGTCTTTGGAATATTGAAGGGTCTGGTCTTTAAAATTGCCCTGGCCATCGTTTTCTAATAAATAGGTTCGGGGAGCAATGCCGTATTTCCAGGGTTCTACCCGCCCTGTTATGAAAAGATCCATATTGCCATCTCCATTAAAATCTTCTGCAAGTATGCGGCTTTGAGTGGAATATATGCCTGTGAAAGCATCTGCCTTTCTACTCAGGATTCCTTTTCCGTTATTCAGGTATAACAGGGGCAATAAATGTTGATCTTCTCCATAGTATTCATTTCCGCCACTGGCTATAATTAAATCTTTGTAGCCATCTTTATTTACATCTGCCCAAACTGCATCTGCATTTTCCCACATTGAATCGAGCAGTAATGCCGGCTGTGGCAAAGACTTAAAGGTTCCGCCTGCCTGTTGTATAAACACTGCATTGTGCTGGGTTTTAGAAGCACCTACAAATACATCGTCCAGTCCGTCACCATTGATATCGGCAATGGCCAATGCAGGACCTTCTGCAGATGTCATATGTGGAATCAGGGGTTCCCTGTCAAATTCATTGAACGGATTTTCCTTGTGCTGATAATTCAGTTGTGTTGCTTCTGTTATGTCTGTAAAAAGGGGCTCCTTATTATTTGAGTCATCTGTTCGACTTTTTGGTTTGTTCAGATTTAACAACTTTACTGAGTGTTGCTGATAATCAAATTGGGGCAGACCTGTCTGGTAGCTGAGTGCACTTGTTTTTCCCGGTTGCAACTGAACCCGCTGATAACTTTGATCGGGCCAGATTAACAAAGCCGAGTCTGGCTGAATATTATCTAACCCAATATGCATAGGAATCTGCATGCTCGATAAAAAGCCATGCACGGGATAGTTCTCATACGTGTACAGCGCATCTTTTGCATAGATCATCAGCTTTGCTCCTACCGCCATGGTATTTTGCGAACTCCCTGTTAAGTTGAGCGTTGCATAATTGGGATGAACAGTTTTTAGCTGATTGGTATTGTTCTCATAAATTAAAACAGGATCGTTGATATTGTTTACCACAATATCCAGATCTCCGTCATTGTCTAAATCTGCATACACCGCTCCGTTGGAAAAGCTATTTGGATTTTTATCTATGGCTTCTGTTATATTATTAAAACTGAATTCACCCTTGTTCTGAAAAAACTGGTTGGGAATTTTAATTTCAGGAAACTGATTTATCAGCGTAAGGTCTTTGCTCTCGAGACTATTGCTTTTTAGTTTTTCCTGTAAAGCTTCACCGGAAACAAAATTGATATAATCTATATCGTTCATCCTTTTAGGGATGCCATTAGAAACAAAAAGATCTTTTTTTCCATCATTGTTAAAATCCATCCACAAGGAAGCCCAGCTCCAGTCAGTAGCATGTATGCCGGCATACTGACCTACTTCACTGAACTGACCATTACCGCGATTGTATTGCAAATTGTTTCTGGCATACTGATGCGTGTAACCGAATGCCAGTTTATTTTGAAAAATATTATAGTCGTCTTCAGACAATGATCTTCTAAGCATGTACGACTCATAAGGAAGCATGTCCATGGATACAATATCCGGAAGGCCGTCGTTATTGGCGTCTGCCACATCTACGCCCATGGAGAACTGACTGGTATGCATGATAGATTCCCTGCCTTTCTCTTCAAAGCCCCCTTTCTGATTATTAATATAGAGATAATCATTTTCATGAAAATCATTTCCTACATAAATGTCCGGCCAGCCATCTACATTAATATCAGAAACAGCAACGCCTAATCCATAACCAATTTTAGAGCCGTTGATTCCAACGGTGGTTGTAATATCGGTGAACTTTCCGGTTACTGTACCGGCTTCGTTTTTCTTTGTATCATTCCTGTAAAATTTCTGACCCGCCAGTGCATCAAAAGTGTTTTCAAAATTCTTTCTGGGTGCATAGTTTCCATCGTGGTTAACGGAGTGATTTAGTAAGAATACATCCAGGTCTCCGTCTCCGTCATAATCTAAAAAAGCAGCTTGTGTACTAAAGCCCGAAAAGTTCAGCCCGTATTCTGCTGCCTGATCTTTGTATTGCGGAATGCCTTCTTTGGTTATGCCTGTGCATACCAGCAGTTGATTTTTTCCTTTCAATACTTTGTAATTGCCCACCCTGCATACATAGATATCGAGCAAGCCATCGTTATTAATATCTACTACAGAAACCCCTGTACTCCAGGCACCATCATTGGGTATTTGTGCTGCAGTCGTTACGTCATCGAATTTCATTAACCCCTTGTTCAGGTAAATGCGATTGCCCGTTTGATTGGCAGCGAAAAACAAATCAATCTTTCCGTCCTTATTAAAGTCTCCTGCTCCTATACCTGCACCATTGTAATAGTACATGTAAGAAAACAAATTGAAATCGGTAGTAGGCGTTAGGATATTGGTAAAATTTAATCCTGATTGATTGGCATCTATTGGAGAAAAAATCGAAGGTGTGCTGCTTTGCTTGCAGCCACTTATTAGTAACAGCGATGTTAATCCCGCCAAACCCAAACTTTTCCATTTCATTTTCATACGCTATTATTTACCCGCAACGGTTTTGGTAAAATACAATGGCACCTGATTGTTTTGTAAAAACAGGTAGCCTGGTTTTTGCTGAACAGTAACAGGCAGTATTTGTCTGATTTGTCCATTGATACTAATTCCGGACATCTGTGGTGTACTTAAGGCAAATTGATTTTTACTCTTACCCAATAAAAGATTGCCAAAAGAAGCATCAATACTGCAAAACTGCGGAAGCAGATCTATAAAATTTCCTGCTGTTAAAATGTCTTTGTTTCCATCTCCATTAAAATCATCAATTGCAATGGCGCTTACACTAGACAATTGTATTTGATAAGGCAATGCCTGAATACTAAAAGATTGCTGTTGATTATTGATGGCTAGTACCGACGCTGCATTGTTTACCTGCAATACCTGTGCATCAGCCAATTGATTGGGGAATAATTGCTGAATGGTTTTATTGGCAAAATCCTGGTGTTTCAGGTTTTCCTTTTTTAAATATGGCAACTGCTCTGTTATGTCTTTCTTTAAAAACACAGGCATGTCTTTTCCATTCAGTGTATGACTGAATATTTTATCGAGGGCTCCGTTTTTATCGAAGTCTTTGATAAATAATTTTACTGGTGCTTCTTTGGATGCTTTCAAATAAAAATTCTCTCCCAAATTTCCCAATACCAAATCCAGATCACCATCCTTATCCAGGTCTTCTGCCACAACGGTTTGCCACCATCCATACTGATCTTCCATACCGGATTTTTGTTCCTGGAATTGTTTGCCATTAAACTGGTACACATGTGGATACATCCACTCACCTACTACTACCAGTTCTTTTTTAGCATCGCCCAATACATTGGCATACACAGCACCCGTAATCATTCCGAGGTTAGACAGGAAGGGAGCAACACTGGCACTTACTTCTTTAAATACACCGTTACCTTCATTGTGGTAAAGGAAACTGGCAGGTGCTACTCCATATTGCTGTGGCGTACTTCGGCTTCCGATAAATATATCGAGCTTGCCGTCGTTATCGTAATCGAGCGGAATGGCCGCACCACAATTGGTATGACTGATTCCTAAAGCTCCTGATTTTAATGAGAAAGTACCCTTGCCATCGTTGAAGTACAATTGATTCTGATAAATATCAGCAGATGCAGGAGCAGTATTTCCTCCACCACCTACAAATAAATCCATATCCCCATCCTGATCTGCGTCAAAGAAAAAAGCAGCCGTAACATCACTGAATTTATACTGTTCAAAATCTTTCACTGTTTGCTTTTTTAAACCCGCTTTGGTTTGCAGGTATAATTGGCTGGCTTGTCCTTTTGCACCTCCCACAAAAAGGTCTTCCATACCATCTCCATTCACATCAGCTGCTGCTGCCTTTGGCCCTAGCTTGCTTAACATGAAAGGAATATTTCTTTCAACATAAAAATCTACCTGATCATCTTCTGTATGCTTATCCAGCTGAATGGGCTGTTGCTGCAGCAAAGTAGTTGCATTCTTCTTTGATTGATTGCTGGCTAACTGAGTGCTGGCAGCAGAAGCTTTAGGCTGATAAGGAATTGCTTTTGCCGCATCATAAGCAATTTTGTGGAGCTGATTCGTTGCTGGCTTTTGAATAGTAGTAACCATTCTATTTGGCCAGATTACTTGCATGGAATCTGCACTGCCCGTTCCCAAACCAATGGTTAGCTTGTATTCAACAGAGCTCTGGAACCCTTTGCTGGGTATCAACTCTCTGGTGATGATTTCTTCTCCTTTAAATATTTTTACCGTGCTTCCAATAGCAAATACATTGGGCGTTTGATATTGCAGTTGAACGGCCATCCATTTTGAGGCTTCGCTATCACTTGATTCCTCACTTTTATTTTCACTTGACTTTGTGTTGTTGGTTCCATCCCCCCTTAATTGATTGATGCGCTTGTTTTTATAAATGCTTGCCGGCTGGTTTACATTATTAATTACCAGATCCAGGTCTCCGTCATTGTCTAAGTCTGCGTAGGCTGCGCCATTGGAAAAACTCGGCTTGTTTAATCCCCAATTGACAGATTCATTACTGAATTTCAGGTTACGGTTGTTTTTGAATATGCTATTAGGAATAGGCACGGATGGCATTTTATCAATCACTTTGTTTACCTGCTCTTTCTTGCCGTTCACCACCATTTGATTCACTACGTCGTTAGCAAAAAAGTCTATGAAATCCTGGTCGGTAACATCCCTGTATATGCCATTGCAAACTAGGATATCGGACCATCCATCGTTATCGGCATCAAACATTAATGCACCCCAACTCCAGTCACTGGCTGCCACTCCACTGTAAAATGCTGTTTCTAAAAATTTTCCCTCTCCGTTATTTACCTGCAGAGAATTCTGGGTAAACTGATTATAGAAATCCTGGTTCTTTTTAAGCATGTACATATCATAGCTTTCAAAAGAAGTATTCGTCTTTAACCGGTAATCATCACCAGGCAACATATCCGTAGTAAAGATATCGGGCATGCCGTCGTTATTGATGTCTTGCAGATCTGCGCCCATAGAAGAGAAACTGATATGTTGTGTGCGGGTACCAATTTCATCTTTAAAGGTTCCGTTTTTCTGATTGATGTATAAATAGTCTTTCTCAAAAAAATCATTAGATACATAAATATCCGGATAGCCGTCTAAATTAATATCACCTACTGTTACGCCTAATCCAAAACTGATAATGCTTCCATATATGCCGGCTTCGTAGGTTACTTCTTTAAAAACACCATTATCGTTTCTGAATAAATGATCACCCCCTCCCTTTAAAAATTCCGCAAAAGGTGCTTTGGCTTCCGGAATATTGCGCATATTGGCATAGTTCAGGGTATTTACCGGAATGGGGCTGTTGTTTACTAAAAAGCAATCCAGGTCGCCGTCTAAATCATAATCGAAAAAACTGGCCTGGGTAGAATAGCCATCATCGGCTAATCCGTATTCAGCAGCTTTATCGGTAAATGTATTGTTCTGATTATTGATATATAGTTTGTTCTTTCTTTTTGCCTTTTGCAGCATATTACCTGCATTACAAACATAAATATCCAGCCATCCATCAGAATTAATATCTACGAAAACCACCCCTGTGCTCCATTCTCCGTCGTAAGCAATACCCGCTTTTTCAGTAATGTCTTCAAACTCAAAATTGCCTTTATTTAAATAGAGTTTGTTGGCACTCTGGTTGGCAGTAAAAAAAACTTCCGGTAAGCCATCGTTGTTTAAATCACCGGTTGCTACGCCACCGCCATTGTAAAAATTCCGATACTTGAAAACATTAAAATCATCCGATTCGGTTAGCGTGTTGGTGAATTGAATACTGGTTTGTACTTCTTCAAAAAGGGTATCTGACTGCTTTGATTTACAGGAAGCAAACAACCCTATTACTAAACCAATGTATAAAATTTGATTTTTGCGCATATGCTAAAATACGCATTGTACCCTGAGTTAGGTTACCGTTCGGACAAAAAAAATCCCTCCGAAATCAATTGATCGCGGAGGGATTGTGTATGTTAACCCTGGATATTAGTATCCGAAGTTTTGCTTCAGGTTAGGGTTAGAAGACAATGAAATGGCAGGAATTGGATAAACCACTTTGTAACCATCAGATGCATTTGGTCTTTCTTCAACAGGAGCGTTGAATACACCGAAACGAATCATATCTGTTCTTCTGTGACCTTCCAAATACAATTCACGACCTCTTTCTGCCAATAAACCAGATAGGTTGATTGAACCAAGAGCAGTAGCTCTACGCTTAGAACGTAGGTCGTTAACAATTGACAAAGCAGTTTCACCGTTTGCACCAGTTGTACCACCTCTTAATAAAGCTTCAGCTTTCATTAAGCGAACATCAGAGAAACGGAAGAAAGGAAACTCGTTTGCACTTCCCCAACCACCGCCGTTGATTTCGCTTGGGTTAAGAGGAAATTTATTTACACGAATACCACTTGCTTCACCATTAAAGAAGATAGATGCGTTACGAGTAAACACCAATGGGTTTCCGCTTCTGTCGAAAAGGTTACCGATTGGATCACCAATAGATCCTGGTTCCTTAGGATTGTTTGGATTAACCGGACCACGAGCTTGTCCAACCAATAGACCAGCAGTTGGACCTACTAAATTGGTGTATCCCGGCAAGGTATCGCTCTTACGAACGTCGTTTCCTTCGAAGCTATCGTAGAATTGAGACAATGTAACGAAACCATTCCAGCTTGATGGACGCTGGTTATAGTGCCAGCTTTGGCAAGTTTGCCATACCAGGTTTGCACCATTACCAGCTCTGGCATCACTACCAGGTTTACGAACGAAAATGTTCTCAGAAGATACAGATCCGTTATCCCACTTGAAGTTATCCCAGTAGTAGGTATCAATAGAAAGATTGGTATTAGCTGCAACCAGATTACAGTACTCAATCACTTTATTCATATCAGCAGCAGCAAATGTATAAGGACCTGCAGGATTGGTAGGATCTTGCTTGTAAACAGCCTTATTTAAATAAGCTTTAGCCAATAAAGTCCATGCAGCTTCTTTTGTTGCCTGTCCACGGTTTGCACCAGTGTAAGCAGGAAGAGCAGGAACTGCAGCTTCTAATTCTGCAATGATGGCATCAATTGCCTGAGATCTGGTTAATACATCTGGAATTGCACTTGCAGGAGCAGTTGCAGCACGAGATTGTACCTGACCATAGATATCGCAGGTTAAGAAACGGAAGTAAGCACGTAAGAACTGGCCTTCCGCTTTTTCTAATCCTGTTTTGGTTTCAGCAATTAATGTTGTTTGGAATAATGCACCATTCAAGCCATTCCAGGTATCGTTGATCTGGTTATGATCTGGACCCCAGGTGTGAAGGTGTAAACGACGCCATGTACCAAAGTCATCCCAGTCAGTACCACGTGTTGGCCCCATGATTTCGTCGGTGGAATGCTCTTGCAATCCAAACCAGTTACCTTGACCACCGGTCAATTGATTTAACTGCTCGTAAACTGCAGCAATGGAAGGTGCTGAAGGAGCACCGCCTACCTGATTAGGAGCTATGGAGTTTGGCGCCTCCAACTTGGGATCAAGCTTGGAACAAGACGTGATCGCAAGTACACCTACTGCCGCGGCAGGTAAAATGTAGCTTTTAATTATATTTTTCATAATAGTCAATGTTTATGTTGTTCTTTATTAAAATCCTACGTTAACACCTAATGTAATAACCATTGGTCTAGGATACTGAGTGTAGTCGAAACCACGTGAAGGGATACCGTTGATGCTCTTGTCTACGTTTACTTCAGGATCAATTCCAGAGTACTTCGTGAACAAGGCTAGGTTCTGACCAGAAGCAAAAGCAGTTAAAGTCTTAATTGCTTTTCCGCTCTTAATGTCGAACGCATAGCTAAGGTTCATGTTAGCCAAACGGATGAAGTCACCCTTCTCAAGGAATCTTGTAGATACAGAACCTGGGTTAAATGGATTCTCAGGACCGTTACCTATTGCATTGGTTACGTTACGTGCGTTACGCAAACTTCCTTTTAAGAACAATGCATTCGCAGTATTGTTGTAAACATAATGTCCGGATACAGCATTTAAGAATACACTTAAATTCCATCTTCCATAAGAGAAGTTATTGGTTAAACCAGCAAACATTTTAGGCAATGCAGTTCCTACTAACTGGTTAGCAGCACCTGCAGCATAACGTGCGTTACCGTTACCATCAAATCCCTGGAATACAGGCATTGACCAGGTAAAGATAGGAGAGCCATTGGTTAAGGTTTGGGCAAATGCACCAGTTAAACCTTGTCCGCTAACCGCACCTGTATTGATTGGAGTAGGTAAGCCAGTGATATTGTTCTCAACAGTAGTTACGTTGGCACTCACGTCCCAGTTGAACTTGTTGCCTTTTACTACTTTGTAGTTTACACTGATTTCCCAGCCCTTGTTGGTAACCTTACCAGGTAAGTTGATCCACCAGCTGCTGGTTGGAGCAAATCCACCTGGAGTTGGAGCGAAGAACAACATATTGGTACGCTCATTCTTGTAATAATCTACCGTTGCAGATAAACGACCATCCTTAGTTGTGAAGTCAATACCGAAACCGGTAGTTGCTACTTCTTCCCACTTCAGGTCAGGGTTACCCTGCTGAATGAAACGAGTGGTTGGACCGTTACCTACATCAAAAGTTTGCTGAAGGTTTAAGGCTGCATAAGAACCCAGGTTGTCCTGGCTACCTAATTTACCGTAGTTAGCTCTTACGTTGAAATCGCTGAATAATTTACCCAGAGAATTCTTAGCCCAGCTTTCTTCCAATACTCTCCATTTAAATGCAAATGCAGGGAAAGTACCGTAACGATTGTTAGAACCGAACTTAGAAGATCCGTCAGATCTTACAGTAGCAGTTAAGAAATACTTGTCGTTGTAAGTATAGTTAACACGACCAAATACAGACTGTAATTCGTTTTTGTCGAATCCAGGTAGGAAATTGGCGTAGTTCCTGAAATTGCTATAGCTCTTAACAAATACATCGCCCGGAGCAACTACTGGTGTATTTAAACCCCAGCCGAAGCTAGCGTTGTAACTGTTTTGGAAACTCTGATAAGAATAACCCGCAACAGCGTTGATTGCGTGTACGTTGTTAAAGGTTTTATCAAAAGTGAAATAGTGTTCAATCAAGGTAGACTTGGTTTCCAGATTTTGTCTGGTAACACGTCCGTTTCCTTGAATTGGATTCTGATAATCTCTACCAAATACGTTGATAGTACCGCCATAAGCGTTTGTACCCAAACGAGGATCTGCAAATGCTGTACGCTCAGACTTTGCATTATCCAAACCTAAAACCGCACGGTAAGATAAACTTGGTGTAATTTGGTAAGTAGCAGATAAGTTAGTTAAGAATCTGTTTACGAAGTCGCGGTCATCAAAGTAAGCCAGCATTTGAACCGGGTTACGCTGATCACCAGGCTGGTAGAATGAACCATCTCTGTTATAAACAGGATTGGTTGGATTCAACTGTAAAGCAGCTCCTAACAAAGAACCCTGATAACCCGCATTGTTAGACAATGGAGCATATTGGTTCTTAGTATTAGAATAAGTAATATTCGCTTCTAATTTCAACTTGTCGTTGAATAATTTCTGACCCAGATTAGCACGGGTAGTGATACGCTTAAGACCACTGTTTCTTACAATACCTTGCTGGTCATCGTAAGATGCACTTAGTCTGGCAGTAGTTCCCTTGTTGCTGTAAGCCCAGCTAAGGTTATAGTTTTGAGAAATAGCCTGGCGGAAAATCTGATCCTGCCAATCGGTGTTGGCACCATTGTCAATTCCTCTAACAGCTGCTGCAGCAGCAACCGGATCTGCACCACCATCAATATTAGCTCTCTTAGCCGCTAATAGGAAATCCTGTGCATTCATTAAGTCATAACGACGTGCAGTTTTAGCCAAACTGGTGGTTGCTCCAAAATTGAAGACACCAGCTTTACCACCTCTACCTTGTTTGGTTGTGATTAAGATTACACCATTCGCACCTCTGGATCCGTAGATTGCAGCGGCAGATGCATCTTTTAAAACAGTGATACTTTCAATATCGTTAGGGTTTAAGAAGATCAATGGGTTTTTAGGAGTAGTACTTCCTTCAACACCACTTGCAGAACCCAAAGTACCACCCTGAATCAATGGAACTCCATCGATTACATATAATGGTTCCTGAGAGCCGCTGATAGATCCGGTACCTCTGATATTGATTGTTGCAGCAGCACCTGGCTCACCTGTTGATGGAGTTACCAACACACCGGGAGTACGACCCTGTAACAATTGATCAGGAGAAGCAATTTGACCTTTGTTAAAGTCCTTCTCCGTTACACGCGCAACAGAACCTGTTACGTCTTTTGATTTTCTGCTACCATAACCAATTACAACAACATCTGTTAACGCATCAGCGGTAGATGTTAATTGCGCGTTGGCTGTGTTAGAAGAAGAAATGTTCACTTCTACATTACCGTAACCAGCGAAAGAAATCACTAAAGTTTTGGTTGAAGAAGGAACGGTTAATTTGTAGGAACCGTCTGCACCCGACTGGGTACCGGTTGAAGTTCCTTTAGCTACTACAGATGCACCAGCGAGCGGTGATCCGTCCTTTGAGTCAGTTACCTTACCGGTAACTGTTTTTGTTTGCGCATACGAGAAGATGGCAAACAGACAAGCGAAGGCACCCATTAATATGGGCCTAGCAAGCAGTCTTAGATTCATAAATGGCAGTTTACTGGTTATTAAGCGTGTACAAAATACACATTTTTTGGTGTAAACAAAATTTTTGTTAATTCTTGTTATAAAAAATAGAAAAATTTATTCGACACCTATATATGAATGAATTGTACCTTTTTTTAGACCACTCTGATTTTTAAAAAGTTGCATGAATAAACAAACTTTTTAATGGAAAAAGTGGTGATTATTAACGCAAATATGCCAGTATTAGTACTTTCAATCGCATTAAAAAAGAATAAAATGTAACAAATTGGCATAAACAGCAAAATGCTGCATTAATTACGAAAAAAACCCGCAAATAACGGTTGATTATTTGCGGGTTTAGGGGGTCAAATGTTAAAATATGGATTTCAGTCGCTGTTGGAATTGTCTGAATTCTGACTCCAACAGGTTAATCCCTTTCTCTTGACTGGGCGATAAAGGCTCCAGCGCAAGGGCCAAATCCATATAAAAATCTGTTAGCTTTCTCCTGAATTTTACTTCATCAAAGAAAACCGACTTACGGTTTAGTTCTAGCAATTCCTTTTTGAAAGATGCTAAAGCGGCAATTTTATCTTTTACCTTCTGCGACCTGGCCACTTCTACCTGCAGGGTGTCTTTTGCCAACACATTCAAATTAGAATCGATGCTTGCAACCATTTCGGCCTGCTGTTCTAATAAGGTGAAGATTCGCATATTTTGCTGATACAATTTCTGAAGGGCTTCGGCGGTTAATCCGGCTGTTGGATTGGGCAGTACTTTTAATAACTGCTCACTGCTGTCTTTCCCTGCTTTCACTTTTACCCTATAATTACCGGAGGGAACCTTTGGTCCGTATACCCCGGCATACTGAACCGTTGATCCAGCAGTGAATCCTCCTTTGGCTACTTTGGGGGGATTAGCGGTTAAAGTCCATAAAACTTTATTGAGTCCCTTTAATCCTGTTCCATTTAAATCCCTGATCTTTTTATTTTCACTATTGTAAATTTCAATTTTTACCACATCATTGCTACGCTCTTTCAAGTAGTAATAAAAAGTGGGGGCCAATGATTTTCCGGCTCCTGTATAACCTGTTAAATTGGAAGCGGCTTGCGGAAATTGTGCACCATATTCATATTTGAAAGGCTGAATCGGGTAAAATAAAAATGATTTACTCAGATCAGATTTAACCATTTCTCTCAATGGCTGAATATTGTCAACAATATAAACCCCTCTTCCGTGAGTTGCAATTACCAAATCACTTGTGGCTGGATGAATTTTTATATCTCTCACCGGACTATACCATGGCAGATTCTGGTATTTACTTCGCATCCAGGATTTACCTGCATTCAATGAAATAAAAAAACCGGATTCAGTACCTAAGAAAAGTAAATCAGGTGTTTTAAAATCTTCTCTGATGATATGAGCATAACCACTGAATTCTTCCGATTCAAATCTGCTGAAAGTATTGCCTCCATCATTGCTGACAACTACATAAGTGTTGTTATCTCCATACATATGATGATCAAGGGTTACAAAAATTCTTTTTGGGTTATGCATTGACAATTCAATACTACTGATCCAGGCCTGAGCAGGTACTCCTGCTTTTGCAATTCCTGCATTTTTATTTTCCCAGGTTTTACCTCCATTGTTGGTCACCATTAAATTACCATCATCGGTACCTACCCAGATAGTATTTTCATTGGCAGGATGTTGCACAATAGTATAAATGGTTCCATGATTTTCCGCACTGGTATTATCCCCGGTAATGCTTTCACTGTTTTCTGACTTATTGTGAATTGCTTTATTATTAGTGGTTAAATCCGGAGAAATTCTTTCCCAGTTAACCCCATTATCTCTGGATCGGAAAAGATATTGTGCACCTACATATAAGTTACTTAGTGGTTTCCCTGCTGCATTTTTTAAACCTGACTTACCCGTTACTATCGGAGTATTCCAATTCCATCGATGATCTTCTTCTCCTGATTGCTTTTTGGGTTTCATGTTACTTGACAATCCGGTTCTGAGATTGATACGATACATTTCTCCACCCTGAGATTCTGCATATATAATCTTCTCATCAATAAGATCAGGCTGAACCCAGAATCCATCACCCCCTCCCAATGCTTTCCAGTCTGTTGCAGCAACCCCTCCCGGTGCGGTATTAGGAGCCATCCAGTTATTGTTGTCCTGCAATCCCCCATAAATATTATAAGGTGTCTGGTTATCTACACTTACATGATAAAACTGAGGCACCGGTAAATTATTTAAAAACTGCCAGGTTATCCCCTTATTATAACTCAGATAAACACCTCCATCTGTTCCTAAAAACAACATATCGGTATTGTTTGGATTGATCCACAGCGCATGATGATCTGCGTGCGGCGTTACTCCACCAATAACCGTATTACTGAAAGTAGTTCCTCCGTCATTTGAATAGGAAAAATCATAACTGGGTCTGTATACGCGCTTAGGGTCTTTCGGATCTATTACCAGCGTACTGAAATAAAATGGACGCGCCATTAAACCAGTAGCGGTTGTTAAAAGCGACCAGGACTCTCCGTCATCACTGGATTGATACAATCCGGATTGTTTGGCTTCTACCAATGCCAGTAAATGAGAAGGTTTGGATGGATTTACTGTTACGATGATTCTTCCCAGGTTGCCATCCGGTAAACCTTTGGTTAATTTTTTCCAGGTTTTTCCTCCATCAACAGATTTATAAAAACCGGATCCTGCACCACCGGAAACAAAAGAAAAGGGCTTTCTTCTGAACTCCCAGGTGGTAGCAAAAATAATATTTGGATTCGTTGGGCTAATGGCAATATCAGCGCAACCGGTATTTTCATCTATGAATAAAATCTTATCCCATGTTTTGCCTCCGTCTGCAGATTTAAACAAACCTCTGTGCAAAGAGGATTTATATAAAGGACCCGGTGCAGCTACATAAATTACTTTCTTATCAGAAGGATCAATCTGTATTTTGGCAATATGTTCCGTACTGTCCAAACCCAGTTTTTGCCAATTGTTTCCACCATCTGTTGTTTTGTAAATGCCCGTACCAAAGGATACGGAATTACGCATATTGCTTTCCCCTGTTCCGGCATACACCACACGTGTATTACCTGGTTCGATGGCTAGTGCACCAATTGATTGTGTGTATTTATCAAATACGGGATTGAATGACTGGCCGCCATTCTGCGACTTCCAGATTCCACCTCCGGCAGTACCCACATATAAGTTCAGCTGTCCATCTGCATAACCGCCTTCAATAGCCGTTATTCTTCCACTCATGGTTGATGGCCCCAATGCTCTTGCGCCCAGTACCTGAAACTGTGCTGTATTTAGCGAGGGTATGTTCTGTGCATGCAATAAGGATACAGTTCCTGTAATCAGGAACAAAAAAAGTTTGCGCATAAAAGATTATTTGCCTGAGAAAATAGCTTCGTCAATAGTAGGGTTTATGGTAACTTTTTTAGTTACCATCATCATCATTCCCATGTCTGACTTGAAAGCCATTTTAATACCATTTTCCAAAGTCTGGTAATCCAGGTATTTTACGGATTGTTTAATTTCCTGTCCCTGCTGCTTTACAGTAGTTTCTTCTTTGTAAATTAAAAAGGTATTCAAATCGAAATAGTAGGTTTTTTCATTGCCGTTTTTAGTGGTCAATTTTACTTTATGGTAAGAAGCACCTTCGTCTTCTAGTCGTGGGAGGCAAGGCACACAGGGGGATAGG
>NZ_KI866530.1:1807335-1956577 GCF_000511175.1 Sediminibacterium salmoneum NBRC 103935
GTAATAACTTCGTATAGCATACATTATACGAAGTTATACGAGTCAATTTTACTTTATGGTAAGAAGCACCTTCGTCTTCTTCCTTTCCTAAATATTCTACGGTTGAACCTTTTTCCTTGTAGTTTTACAAACTCATCCTGCACATCCAATTCATCTAACTTCGTCTTTAATTCATCAGCTGGAATTTCTTCCAGACTGGTTTTACCCATCAATGGATTCTGAGCCCATCCTTTGGTTGGAGTGGTGATATCAATAATTTTACTTCCCTGAAATTCTGCATCTACCCGCATACCCTTCATATGCACTGCCTGCATGGTAAATGGAATGGCAATTCCCTGCACTTCAATTTGACCTTCTACTTTAAGCGTCTGGACCTTACTCCATTTTTCTGCGCCTCCAATGGCCTGAACGTACTTATTAATTACTTCATCAACGGTTTGTGCCGATAAACTGATTACTGCAGTAAATAAAACGAATGCAGATAATAAAAGCTTTTTCATGTTTGTTGGTTTAATTTTTCCCATTAGTATAATAACTAATACCAATATTACAGTTTTGGCATTGGTTTTAACTTTTATAAGTGTTAATGGTATATTAATTCAACAAACGGTATTATTTACAGGATTTCTCTAACTCAATGGTAGCAGCAAATACGCCCATAGCTGCTGCCTTTTGCAAATCCTCACAACCAGCTGCATTTTGCTTTAAAATTACTTTTAGAATCCCTCTGTTTAAATAAATATCCCCGTTTTTGGGATCCTGGTCAATGGCTTTATCATAATCAGCGATAGCCGAGGCGAACTGTTTAAGTTGTCCCTTTACAATTCCTCGATTAAAAAATATATTGGGCATTTGCGGGTCTAGCTGAATTACCCGGTTATAATCTGCCAACGCACCTGCCAGATCCTTTGCTGCATACTTGGCCAGCCCCCTGTTGTACCAGGCCCCTGCATTGCCGGGTCTTAAACGGATACAGCTGTTGTAATCTGCCAGTGCTCCTTTTTTATCTCCCAGTGCATTTTTTACATAGCCGCGATTGAAATATATATCGCCATAGTTGGGATTGAGTTTCAAAGCCTGATTGTAATCGTCCAAAGCAGCTTCAAAATCGCCGGAACGTTCGAATTGAAGGCCTCTGTTAAAATAGGCGCTTATATTCTTTTTATTTAAGTCAATGGCACTGGAGAAGTCGTCTACTGCAGCTGCTGTATCTGATAATTCCAGCTGAATTAATCCTCTGTTTACAAACAGGTCTGCGTTCTTTGGATTCAGTACAATTGCCCTGTCAAAGTCTTCCTTAGCCTCTTTATACAGCTTTTTGTTGCGATATAAAATTCCCCTGTTAAAATAGATATCCGGACTGGACTGATTGTTTTCCAGTGCCAGATCCAGATCGGGTAAAGCTCCATCAAAATCTTTCAACTGTATTTTACTGATTGCCCTGTTAAAAAACACATTCTCTACCGAAGAGTCAATGGCGATGACTTCATTGTAATCTTCTATAGCTGCTTTGTGATTATTTAATGCAGCTTTGGAAATGCCTCGGTTAAAATAAATATCTGCTGCCGGATCCAGGGAAATGGCTTTATCAAAATCTGACAAAGCTGCTTTATGGTTATTCTGTCTGGCTTTTACATAGCCTCTGTTGAACCAGGCATCTGTGTTTTCCGGATTAAAAACAATGGCTTTGCTGTAGTCTGCCAAAGCACCAGCAATATCTTTTAAAGCGTATTTAACTACTCCTCTGTTAAAATACACTTCACCATAATTGGGCTTGAGCTGCAATGCGCGGTTGTAATCCTTCAGTGCCCCTGCATAGTCTTCTGTGCGTTCCTTTTCTATGCCCCTGTTAAAGAACATATTGGCGGTTGCAGGTCCTAAGCTTATGGCTTTATTGTAGTCTTCTACTGCACCGGCGGCATCCCCTGCAAGGCCTTTTATAATCCCTCTGTTAAAATACAGATTTGCATCGGAGTCTTTTACTTCCAATGCAAATCCGATATCTTCAATTGCACCTTCATAATTTTTAAGCTCTCTTTTAGCAATCGCCCGATTCAGAAACAAATTGATATCATCCGGGGTTTCTTCCAAAGCCTGAGTAAAATCTTCTATTGCGCCCTTGTAATTCTTTACCGCCATTCTCTGCAGACCCCGCTTTACCAGCTGATCCAGGGTTTGTGCCGAACTTGAGATGGCTAAGCCAAGCAAAAGAAAAATAAACAACGATTTAACTATCCAGCGATTGATCATATATGAAGAGATTGGCCGCAATTTAATTACTCTGCCTCATTCTTTAACATCATCAGCAAAGTATAGGCACCCTTTATAACATAATTGCCGGTTTCCTTCAGCATGGCTTCCGGAACCAATAGCTCTGTTAATCCATTTTCCGTTTCACCCACTTCCACTTCCAACATGGCATATTTCTGTCTGGATACCTCTTTAAATATAAAGTGTTTTCCTTCATGTCGAACTATGGCATCAGCTGGCAGCACTATTGCCTGGCGGTTTTTAACTTTAATTTCCGCATTCATGTACGTTCCCGGAATCAAAATTTTATCGTACTGTTCAAAATGACAGTGCACATCGGTATATCCCTCTGCATTAATGTCTTTGCCCATTAACAAAACCTCACAATCGTACTTTTTATTCGGATTGTTATTGGTATAGGCAATCAGTTCCTGCCCAATAAACAATTTGGGTAAATCCTTTTCAAAGATTTTCAAAGCCAGATGTATATCTGTTGGATTAACCAATTCAAACATAATTTCTGTTGGAGAAATATACTTTCCAATGTTCACATTCACTTTGGTTACATATCCATCGATGGGTGAATGTATATTGACACTTTTACTGATATTGTTCTCTGTTAGATTGGCTGGCTGTATTCCTACCAGCTGAAGTTTCTGTGCCAATGCTGCTGAAAGAATTCGATGTGATTTTAAATCGGCCTCGGCCTGCTGCAACATTTTATCGCTGGAGGCCTGACTGGCATTCAACTCCTTTTGTCTGGCGTATTCCTTTTCTAACTGACTCTGTTTTACTTTTGCCATTAGATAATCCTGTTGCAACTGAATGTATTGCTGATCTTCCATGATGGCTAACACTTCTCCCTTGTTTACATGCATACCCGGCAGCAGCTTGCTGGTTTTTAAATACCCCCCTAATGGCACACTAATTGAAACCATATTCTGAGGTGGCACATCCACCTTACCATTTACTTTTAACAGAGAAGACATTTCACCTGTTTGTAATGGACCAGTTTGAAAATCGGCATTTTTAATTTGTGCATCTGTTACACTTATGGTATCCGCTCCGGAAACTTCAGCCCCCTGCTCTTCTTCAGAACCCGATTTGGTTCCGCAGGCTAAAAAAGCAATAGAAAAAGCCAGTATAATAAAATATTGTTTCATAATTATTTGGATTGAATAAAGTAAATTAATTGAATGATGGCTTCATTTAAACTTCTAACCGCTTCTATATAATCGCTTTTTACAAGCGTTGCCTGATTAATCAACTGAACCCATTCCAGATAGTTGATTTCGCCTGCAGCCAATTGTTTGTTGGCGGTTTCGGTAATGATTTGTGCGTTTTTTAAACCCGTCTTTTCCATGTACTGCACGGTGGCCAGAAATTTCTGATACTGTGACATTGCCACCTGGTACTCTGTATTAATCTGCTGCTTTACCTGCTGGTATTGTGATTGGGCAATTTTCTCGTTGAGTGTAGCACTATTAATTCTGGCTTTCTGCGCCTTATTGAAAATGGGAATACCTACACCCAGCTGAAATGCGCTGAATCTTTTTCCTGCATAAAACTTATCATCGGCTCCAATTCCACGAATACTTCCATTCAGGTAACCTAGTGAAAGGTCTGGCAACAGTTTACTTTGCTCAAATGCTACACCGGCCTGTGCAATCTGTTGCTGCTGCTGTATGCTTTGTAATACCGGATGATTATTAATGAGTGCAGTATCTAAAATGGCAGATACTTCCAGCGGCCTGTCTTCGTTGGCAGGAACCATAAAATCACTTGTATTTAATAACAAATGAAACTGTAACTGCATAGCCGCTTCATCTTTTAGTAACTGTTCCTTTTGCACATTAATTTGACCCAGCAAAGTTTCTGCACTTGTTTTTTCCAGAATATTGGTTTCCCCGGTTTTTAATCGCAAGGCAGATTTCTGGAAAAATGCAGCATACAGACTATCAGAAAACTGCAGAAGTGTTTTTTCTTTTGCATGTAAACCAAGGTATAATACACTTGCTGAACCTGTTTTCTCAGCACTGCTTCCTGAACAGCAATATTCAATACACTGCTTTTGAATTCTTCCTGCAGCAAAGCTTTTTCCCGCTTATACACCGTTGGAAATGCAGTTGACTGACTTACGCCAAACCGGGTATCATTGTATATACTGTTGATTTGTCCTATTTCACTAATTAGTGCAGTCTTTGGCAAATTACCGGCCGTACCAATCAGCAGCTCCTGGTATTTTGCTTTTAGTTGTTCATTCTTTAAAACCAGATTATTCTGGATAGCCGAATCAATGGCTGCTTTCAGCGTAATCTTTTTTGCTGAATAATCAGGGGTGTATCTGGATAAAGTTGGCAGGTTACTATTTTGCGCCATTAAGTTAGTGGCGGCAAACAAAAATCCAATCACCAGGGTTGTGGCTTTCGCCGGTTTCACCGGATTGGAAAATCCTTTCTCAAACATAATATACAATACAGGCAAAACAAATAAAGTGAGGAAAGTAGCAATTAACAACCCTCCTATTACAACAGTAGCCAAAGGCCTTTGTACTTCAGCACCCGCACCATTGCTTAATGCCATTGGTAAAAAGCCCAGAGAAGCAACAAAAGCGGTCATTAGCACCGGCCTTAATCGCAAACTGGTACCCATTAATACAATCTCTCTAAGATCTTCCATCCCATCTTTTTTTAACCGGTTAAATTCTGCTATCAAAACAATACCATTTAATACAGCAACTCCAAACAAGGCTATAAAACCAACTCCCGCACTAATACTGAATGGCATATCTCTGAGTGCCAGGAAGAAGATACCTCCAATGGCAGATAAAGGAATGGCCGAGTAAATCAGCAACCCGTGCTTAATAGAATTAAAAGCAAAATACAATAACAGGAATATCAATAACAGAGAAACCGGCACTGCAATCATCAACCTTGCCTTTGCTGCATTTAAATTCTCAAATGCTCCTCCATAAGTAATATAATATCCCGGTGGAAACTTCACTTGCTTTTGTATTTTTTGCTGTAACTCTTTTACAATGCTTTCCACATCTCTTCCGCGCACATTGAATCCAATGATGATTCTCCTCTTTGCATCTTCTCTTTGAATTTGATTGGGTCCATCTTTAATGGTTACGGTTGCCAATTGAGACAATGGCACTTGTACTCCACTGGGTGTTGGAATTAATAATCGCTGAATATCGTTCAGGTTTTGTTTCAATTCCCCTTTAATTCTTACCACCAGATCAAATCTTTTCTCTCCTTCAAAAAGCAATCCGGTACTTTGTCCGGCAAAAGATGCATTTACAATTTTGTTGATTTCACTTACGTTCAGATTAAACTGTGCAATGGTGTTGCGATTGTACTCGATCAGGATTTGAGGCATTCCGGTTACTGCTTCCACATACACACTTACAGCGCCATCAACGGTTCCCGCAATTTTACCAACGCTTGCTGCATACGCGGCAAGACTATCCAGATTTTCTCCGAATATTTTACAAACCACATCCTGCCTTGCTCCCGTCATTAATTCGTTAAAACGCATCTGTACCGGATATTGAAATCCGGTAGTAATGCCTGGTACAGCAGACATGGTATTACCCATCTTTTCTGCCAGTTCATTAAAGGTTTTGGCAGATGTCCACTCTTCTTTTGGTTTAAGAATTACCATCAAATCACTGGCTTCCATTGGCATAGGATCGGTAGGAATTTCACCACTGCCTATTTTAGTAACTATTTTTTCAATTTCCGGATATTCTTTAATCAATAACCCTGCGGCTTTTTGTGTGCTCTCAATGGTAGTATTTAAATTACTGCCTGTAAGCACCCTGGTGTCCACGGCAAAGTCCCCTTCTTCTAAAGCTGGAATAAACTCTCCACCCAAACCCGATAAGATTACCATAGCGGTGATAAACAAACCAATTACAACCGATAAAACCATTTTTGGATAACCAATTACAGTTGCCAGTAAATTTTTATACCGTTTCTCCAGCTGTGCCATGATTCTGTCGGACCAGGTTGCTTTATGCGAAATATTCTTACTTAGGAATACCGAACTCATCATTGGGATATACGTAAGTGATAAGAGGAAAGCACCCAATAAAGCAAAAGCTACTGTTTGCGCCATCGGCTTGAACATTTTACCTTCAATACCCTGCAAAGTAAAAATAGGCAGGTACACAACCAATATGATAATCTGTCCAAATACAGCGCTATTCATCATCTTACTGGCCGAATGATTCACTTCCTTATCCATTTGCTGCTGCGACAATCGATTCACTACTGCAAACTTTTTACTGTGACTCAGCTGATGCATAACGGCTTCTACAATAATAACTGCTCCATCTACAATCAAACCAAAATCCAGTGCACCTAAACTCATGAGATTCCCACTTACGCCAAACAGGTTCATCATGATAACAGCAAATAACATAGACAATGGAATCACCGATGCCACAATTAATCCTGCTCTTATATTTCCCAGAAATATTACCAATACAAAAACCACAATCAAGGCACCTTCCAGCAAATTCTTTTCTACGGTTCCTATGGCATTGTTGACCATTTTGGTTCTGTCGAGAAAAGGCTCAATCACAACTCCCTTGGGCAGAGATTTCTGAATTTGTGCTATTCTTTCTTTTACATTTTTAATTACCGTATTGCTATTTGCCCCCTTCAGCATCATCACAACTGCTCCTGCCACTTCACCCTGATCATTATAAGCCATGGCACCATAACGGGTGGCATGTCCAATCTTAACTTCAGCAACATCTCTGACGAACAAGGGTGTACCACCCGCTATTTTCTTAATAGCAATATTCTGTATGTCTTCAATATTACCCAGCAAACCTTCAGAACGAATAAATAATACAGTTGGTCCTTTTTCAATGTATGCACCTCCTGTATTCTGATTATTCGTTTCCAAAGCATTGAAAACATCTGATATAGTAATATTATAGCTCAGTAATTTCGCCGGATCAACTTCTACAGAATACTGTTTTAATTTTCCTCCGAAAGAACTTACTTCTGCCACTCCTTTTACGCCTAGTAATTGTCTTCTGACAATCCAATCCTGAATGGTTCTTAATTCGGTTATATCGTATTGCTTTTCGTAACCTTTCTCTGGTCGAACAACGTATTGATAAATTTCGCCCAGCCCCGTTGAAACAGGCCCCAGTTGGGGTGTTCCAATGCCTGCAGGTATCTGGGATTGCACCTGCAATAATCGCTCTGCTACCTGCTGTCTTGCCCAATATATATCTGTATTATCGTCGAACACAATGGTTACCAGCGATAAGCCAAATCTGGAGAAACTCCTGATTTCAAGCAGTCCTGATATATTGTTATTCGCCTGTTCTATGGGGAAAGTTACCAGCCGTTCAATGTCAGTAGCACCAAATGAAGGAGCTACTGTAATCACCTGCACCTGGTTATTGGTAATATCTGGCACTGCATCTATAGGAAGTCTGGTTAATTCAATTGTACCATATCCAATGAGTGCTACCAGAAATAATCCTACTATGAGTTTATTCCGAACGGAAAACTCAATAATTCTTGTTAGCATTATTGATTTTTAATTATAATTTGAAAATACCTATAAAAGGAAATCTTTGTGTTAAGAATTCACACAAAGCTTGGGGGGTTGCCAGATATTGACCTGATAGTTCGAATTGAAATTAAAGGAGTGATGACCCTTAACCTGGTTTTCCGATAAAACGGAAGGATAAGGCAATACGATAATTGAATTTAATGGCACAAAAGGGGAAACCGAAGAAGTAAAGAATTCACCAGCCGTTTTAAATGGCAACTGCATATCTCTTGCATAATCATCATCCTGCACATCGTCTTGACCGTAATGAATTTTTAAAAACTGAAATACGGTGATGTTGTTGTCTTCGGACTGATGCTCAATAAAGTGCTGAAATATTACAGGTAGCTTCAACAACTCGTGCGCCTCTGTAACAGTGCAGAGGTAAATGGAAAGGAATAATATTGCTATGCCCTTTTTCAAGTTCTAAAGGTACACTAATTATTAATAATCTGAATATGCAGTGCTTTTAAGCAAATAGCTATGTAAAGCAGACATATTGTTCTTATAAAAGTCCATTGAAGACAATTTTTTCCAGGTGGCAGACTCCCCAAATTGTTTCCAATGTTCATTTCTGCTTTCAATACTGCTGAAGCTGGTCATGTACATTAAATTTGGCATTGTGGAACCATATAAAACATCTGCATAAAAAACAGCATTGAACCCAAGCTGATCGAATAATTTTATTTCGCCACCTTCATTAAACATATGAACCTTATTTCTATACGCCGATTCAGTTGGACTTTCATAACTTCTTAGTTCAAAAACCCTTTCATTTTTTGAAACTGCATCTGAAGGAACCTTCATTTTTGGCATATCCTTGAAAGCACTTAGTAATATTTGTTCGTATCGGGTATAAATGGGTTGAGCATAACTGCCTAATTCAGAGAGACCCCATTGCAAGGGCTGGCTCAACTTCTCTAATTTCTCATGATTCAATAAAACCAATATCTTTTTATCTTTTGCTGTATCATTAGCAATTGGCTTGAAGACGCCAATTTTAGTAAAACCCGTTTTATGCAGTTGAGGCAAATAAACAGAAGAAAGAAATTCATCTAACTGCTTCTCTTGTCTGGAATCAGCGTAATGGTAAACTATCAATTTGTAATACTCATTATTGGGGGCTGCGAAAGCAAATAATGTAAAAACGCATAGGATTAAAGTAAATCTCTTTTTCATTGCAGCATATTTTGTTGTAAATTTAAGTGGGTTAGTACAAAATATCGTTAAACATCCCTTATCCATGCCGACAAATAGAAATAAGGAGTTATTATCAGTTGCTGAATCCATTGCCCATTTCGGCACGTTTGAATACGATGTACATACAGGTCAACTGATTTGTTCGGAAGGTATTTACTTCATTTTTGGGTGGTCGGTCAAGCAGCCAATACCCAGTTTAACAAAAATTAAATCACAGATTCAAAAAGATCATCTTGATTCTATACAAGCTTTGATTGTAGAACTCTTAAAAACTGAAAAAGAAGCTAATATTGAATGTAAGATTGAGGATGTTGAGAAAAAAACACACTACATCAATTGTTATGTTTCATTAAAGAAGAACACATCTACGAGCAGTCCAATTCTATTAGGGGTTGTTCAAGATATTACAAATTCAAAAGTAAAGGAACTTGAAATTTTACAGACCAAAAACAAACTCAATAAGATTCTTGAATCATCGCTTGATATAATCTGTGCCGTTAACGAAATGGGGATTTATGAGTCTGTGAGTGCAGCAAGTTATACTATACTGGGATACAAACCAGAAGAAATGATTGGTAAACATTTCTCTGAATTTGTTTTTAAAGAGGACTTTCATACAACTCAAGTAGCCAGAAACTATATCATGGGCGGGAATAGTATGACTAATTTTGAAAATAAATTAGTAAGAAAAGATGGCGAAGTTGTAAATATTATTTGGTCAGCATACTGGGATACTGAAGATAAAACAATGTATTGTGTTGCAAGAGATGGAACTGAAATAAAGAAACAGGCAACTCTTCTATTAAAAAACGAAAAAAGGTTTCATGCACTGGTAGACAATGCATCAGATGCAATTCTAATCTTAAACAAAGAAGGTGAATCTATTTATGCCTCTCCATCTATATTTAAATTAACAGGATACACACAAGAAACAATTCTTAAAGCCAAACTCGTTGACCAAATTCATCCAAAAGATATCCCTTCTTTATTAAAGTATTATCAGTTTGCATTAGAAAAACCAGGTGATGTAATTATTGCAGATAATATTCAGTTTAAGCACAATAATAATTATTGGATTATAGTAGAGTTTACTTTAACCAATCTTTTAGATGACCCTAATATAGAAGGTATTGTTATTAATTTCAGAGACGTAACACAAAGAGAAAAAGCCATTAGTGAATTAAAACTAATGGAATCGGTTATTAAGAATACCAGTGATGCCATCATCATAACGGAGGCTGAACCTTTTGATTTACCAGGCCCCAGGATCATTTTTGTTAATGAAGCTTTTACGGAAATGACAGGATACGGAAAAGAAGAAGTCATTGGTAAAACGCCAAGAATTCTTCAAGGACCTAAAACAGACAAAGCTGAATTAACCAAACTTAGAGCCGCATTAAAAAATTGGCAAAGATTTGAAACAACACTGGTCAATTACAAGAAAGACGGAGAAGAGTTCTGGAATAATTTTACTATTACCCCAGTTGCAGACGAAAAAGGTTGGTTTACACATTGGATTGCAGTTGAAAGAAATGTTACTGAAGCCAAAAAAGTAGAATTAGAAAAAATTCTTTTAACGGATATTAGTAATCTGTTTCTACAAGAGGCTACGCTTGAATCTATTCTAACTCAAACATTAAAAAGAATTATTGCCTCTGAAGAGTTCATCATAGGAGAAATATGGCTTTTAAGCGCCGGAAATGAAACATTATCCTTATCAGCATTTGCAGGCATAAGTGAAAAATACGCTGGATTCTATATAGACAACAATCATTTTAAATACATCAACCAAAATATGGGTTTACCTGGCCATGTTTGGAAAAATAAAAAGATAGTATATTGGGATGACCTGTTAAATCATCCTGAATTCAGCCGTAAATCCTTGGCAGAGAAATATAAAATTAAAGCCATGTATGGCATTCCCTTAGTCAACGGGAACCAGGTAATAGGTGTAATGTGTTTAGGAATATCTAATCAACATAATCTAAAATATATATCTACCAATTTGTTTCAGCAAGTAAGCAAAGTGCTTTCGGCAGAAATCATTAGAAAAAGACTTACAATTGAGTTAAACAAAATATTTACAACATCCGGAGATCTCATAGTTATTGCAGATGTTGAAGGTAATATCAAAAAAACCAACCCGTCAATTCAAAATATACTTGAATATCATCCTGAAGAAATTATTGATTTTCCTTTTACTCATTTCCTACATCCGGATGATGAAGAAAGAACCAGAAAAGAAGCTGAAAAACTCTCAAAAGGAGAAACCATTCATTACCTTGAAAATAGATTGATTACAAAAACTGGAACCATTAAATGGATTGCATGGACACTTGTACCTTCAAGTGAAGACAACTTGATATATGGTATTGGAAAAGACATTACAGAAAAGAAAAGTCTTGAAGACATCCTAAATAAATCGAATAGGCTGGCCAGAATTGGCAGTTGGGAAATTAATTTGTTAAATGGTACAGTATTCTGGTCTGATATCACAAAAGAAATAAGAGAAGCAGAACCTGATTTTATACCCACATTTGAAAAAGGAATTTCAAAATTTAAAGAGGGATTTCATAGAAATATGATTCAACAAAGGGTTCAGGAATGTATAGATAAAGGGATTCCTTGGGACGAAGAATTATTGATTGAAACATTTAAAGGGAACTGGAAATGGGTTAGAAGTATTGGTGAAGGAGAATTCTTAAATGGTAAATGTATCAGGGTTTATGGAAGTTTTCAGGATATCAATGACAAAAAATTAGCACAACAAAAAATATTTGAAAGTAATGAACGATTCAGTATGGTTGCCAAAGCGACCAATGACTTAATATGGGATTGGGATATCATTAGCGGAGAAACAATCCGTTTAGGGACTTCTTTTTTTGAAAATCTTGGATATACATCTAATTTTTCAAAAACCAATAAATCTCTCTGGCTAGACTTTATTCATCCAGAAGATTTGGACAGAGTAGAAGAGAATCGAAATACCATCTTTAATGACCCCAATATTCACTATTGGGAAGATCAATACCGTTGTAAACGTGCGGATGGTTCTTATGCTATTGTTTATGACAGGGGGTATATTGTTAGAACCAGCACTGGAAAAGCTATTAAAATGATAGGTTCTACACAAGACATAAGCAAACTAAAACAAAATGAAATAGAGCTTGGAAAATTAAATGAAAAACTCATGAACCAAGCTAAAGATCTGGCTACGTCCAATAAAGAATTAGAAAATTTTGCTTATATCGCTTCACACGACTTACAGGAACCCCTCAGAATGATTAGCAGTTTCCTTACACAGATAGAAAAGAAATATGGACATATTCTGGATGAAAAAGGTAAAAAATATATCTTTTTTGCGGTTGACGGAGCAAAGCGGATGAGGCAGATTATTCTAGATATTCTTGAATTCTCCCGAATTGGCCGACAAGAACTGAGTAAAGAAGAAGTAAATGTTAAATTGGTATTAGAAGAAATAATTCAGTTATATAAAAAACAAATTGAAGAGAAAAATGCAACTATAGAAATTGGCCCGATGCCTGTAATAAATACTTATAAAACTTCCTTAAGACAAATTTTTCAGAATCTGATTAGCAATGCTTTGAAATATCAGGAATCAAATAGTATCGCTAAAATTTCAATTGAATGTAATAAGGAAAATGATTACTGGAAATTTAGCATTAAAGACAATGGCATTGGAATAGATGAAGAATTTCATGATAAAATTTTCGAGATATTTCAAAGACTACATAATAAAGAGGACTATAGCGGAACAGGCATAGGGCTTGCTATAGTTAAAAAGATTATTGAAAATCAAGGCGGTAAAATATTTGTTGAATCTGAAAAAGAAAAAGGGAGCGTTTTTTATTTTACACTTCCAATAAATTCGAATAAATAAAATATTTTAAACATTGAATAGTATAAGTAACGATATAAGTAGATTGGAAAAATTAAATGCTTTATTTGAAGAGAGCAATAAAGCTGCTAAAATAGGTGTTTGGGAAGTTGATTTAATTAATGATACTGTATTCTGGTCTTCTACGACAAAAAAATACATGGAGTATCGGATGATTATACCCCGAATATTAAAGAGGCGTTTGATTTTATAAAAAAAGATGAAAATCAAGTAAAATTAATTGCGTTGTTTAATGAAGCCATAAAAAATGGCAAAGCCTACGAAACAGATGTAAAACTTATAAAAAAAGACGGATCAGAACTTTGGACAAAAGCAAAGGGAACCCCTGAATTCAAAGATAACAGATGTATTCGGATTTATGGTACTTTTCAGGATATACAAGAGCAAAAAGACAGAGAAGAAGCACTAATGAAAGCCCAAAATGAATTAGCTGAAGTTGCCAGAAAATTCAAAGGTATTTTTAATTCTGCTTTTCAGTTTATTGGATTTTTAACGCCTGACGGAACTCTTACTGAAGCTAATGAATCAGCCATTTCATTTGCTGGTCTTAAACCCGAAGATGTAATTGGCAAAAAATTCTGGGATTGTCATTGGTGGACAATTTCAAAAGCTACTCAGGAAGAGTTGAAGAAAAATATCGAGAGAGCTTCAAAAGGAGAATTTATTCAATACGAAGTTGAAATATTAGGAAAAGAGGGCGCTACAACTACTATCTTGTTTAACCTAAAACCACTAACAAATGACAATAACGAAGTATTTTCCATTATTCCTGAAGGCAGATTAATACAAGATATAGTTGATACAAGAAAAGAACTCATTAATAAAAACAATGAATTGTCACAGTTTTCAACAATTGTTTCACATGATCTGAAAGAACCATTAAGAATGATTAATCAGTTCATGCAAAAAATTGATCATAAATATTCTGGAAGCCTGGACGATAAAGCAAGACAATATATATATTACGCAGTAGATGGAGCCAAAAGAATGAGTAAAATGATAGACGAACTACTGAACTATTCAAAATTAACAGAGAAAGACAAAATCATTGAATTGGTACACACTAATTCTTTAGTAAATGAAATACTAAAGGGATCTGAACAATTGATACAGGAAAAAAATATAATAGTTGAAAAGACAGATTTACCAGATATTAATGGTAATATAACTGGCATTAAGGTTTTATTTAACAACCTAATCAACAATGCAATCAAATATGCAGATCTGTCTAAAATGGCCTTAATTAAAATTTCCTGTATATCTCACCCATCAGAATGGGAATTTTGTATTGAAGACAATGGCATTGGAATAGAGCCAGAAAATCACCAAAAAATATTTGAGCTTTTTTACAAAATCAATAAATACAAGGATGAAGATACTAGTGGAATTGGGTTAGCAATTTGCAAAAAAATTGTATCCTTACATAAAGGAAATATAAGAGTTGAATCTGATTTAGGTAAGGGGAGTAAGTTTTATTTTACTATTAAAAAGATTATCCATGCATAATTTAAAGCCAAATCATATATTATTGATAGAAGATAATGAAGGTGACATTCTATTAACTACAGAAGCATTAGAGGAAAAATTATTTGCCAACAAAATCAGTGTAATTCGAGATGGAAAACAAGCGATTGACTATCTTGACAATCTTGCAAATATAGAACAGAATGAATTGCCCGATTTTATTCTATTAGATATTAATTTGCCAAAAAAAACGGACATGAAGTACTACACCATATTAAAGAATCTGAAACATTAAAACAGATTCCTGTAATTATGCTAACTACTTCTTCATCCGAACAAGATGTATTAACTTCTTATAAAAACCATGCTAATTGTTACATCACCAAACCAACGGATGTTGATGGATTTAATACAGTAATGGAATCTATTGAAAATTTCTGGGTACAAACGGTTACTTTGCCTCATTAAACAACTATGATCAAAGACAAAAAACTATACAATATTTTAATTGTTGAGGATAATCCGGGAGATTTTCTTTTAATTACTGATTATTTAGAGGAGCATATCAATGCCCCGAATATCGTTCATGCGCAAAGTTTTAAAGAAACAAAAAAATGTATTGAAAATACATTGAATAAATTTGACGTAGTATTATTAGACCTTTCACTATCCGATAAAAGTGGAGATGAGTTAATTGAAAATATTCTGGAAATCTGTATTGATACTCCAGTAATTGTGTTAACAGGTTATTCGGATATAGATTTTAGCATCAATTCCATTTCCAAAGGAATTGCCGATTACTTATTAAAAGACGAACTAACAGGAGATGGCTTATATAAAAGCATCATATATTGTATTGAGCGTTTAAAAAAGAGCAATGAACTAACTGAGTCAGAAAAAAGATACAGTGAACTTTTCCATTTAAGCCCACTACCAATGTGGGTATATGATATTGATACGCTGGAATTTTTAGACGTAAATGAAGCAGCACAAAAACACTATGGATATACAGAATCTGAATTCCTGCAAATGACCCTAAAAGACATAAGACCACAACAAGACATGTCAGCTTTTGAAGATCAATTAAAAATTGCGAGAGCTCATCCAAAGGAATTTTTATCAGGTTTATTCAGACATATTAAAAAAAACGGCACAATCATAGACGTAGATGTTCAAAGTAATTTTATTCATTACAAAGGTAGAAATGCCAGGGTAATTCTTGTTAATGATATCACCGACCGATTGGAATATATAAGTGCTATTGAAACAAAGAACAAAGAGTTACAGGATATAGCCTGGCTTCAGTCGCATGTTATGAGAGCTCCTGTTGCTAAAATTATGGGCATTGTTCATCTGCTACAAAGGATTGATTTAGATGAAGTTGAAAAATCCATCTTACTGAATGACCTGAATGTCTGCGCAACAGAAATTGACCAGGTGATTCACGATATTGCTACAAAAACACATAAGGCCAGACTAAAATAAAGTCATTACCTGCCAACAGCTCATTGCCAGCTCAATTCAACAATCGTATCGATTGAATCAAATGCAATACCTTCCATATAAAGAAAAACTCCTTCAGGAACCTGCTTAAAATTGACAGATTTTCCATTGGAGTAAAGCGATGCCTTCTTTAATTTCTTTCCGGCCAGAGGAATAAAAACAAATGGATTCTTTTGTGCGCTAAGCAAATGAATATAATGGGAATTGTCTTTTGCAGTAATAACACCCCATTCCTGAGCAGGTAATATATTTCCGTATGTACCCTGAATAGTGGCTCCGTATTTTTCCATCCATAGTCCTACCTGCTTTAGTGTATCCAGATTCTCTGGCTGTATTTTTCCATTCGGCATTGGTCCTACATTCAATAACAAGTTTGTATTTAAAGCTGCTGCTTTTACTAAATAATGAATGATTTGTCTGGTAGATTTATAGGCGTGATCGGTAATATTATACCCCCATGAATTATTCATGGTTTCACAGGTCTCTAATGGCAACTGGTCAGAAGGTTTTTGAAAACTCAAACCAGTATGATTTTGACCAGGCAAATCCTTTTCGAACATTTGGAAATCTTCACCGGGAATCGGATCCAGATGATGGTTGTTCCCAATTAGACATTGCGGTTGCAACTGATGAATCAGAGAATAAATTTCTTCGTATTTCCAGTTGATTCTGGAAGACCGGTCTGCTGAACCTTCGGGATTGGTCTGATCCCAGTGACCATCGAACCAGATAGACATAATATCTCCATAATTGGTTAACAATTCAGTCAGCTGGGCCTTCATGAATTGCAAATAAGAGCCGTAGTTGCCTCCAGTCTTCCTGCCGGTACCCTGCCCTGTTCTACCAGTTGAATAAGGATAGTCTTCTCTGAACCAATCAAGGGTTGAATAGTATAAACCTAATTGCATTCCTTGTTTTTTACATTCATCCGCAAGCATTTTCAATACGTCTTTTCCATATGGGGTATTCGTTATCTTCCAGTCGGATTGCTTCGTGTCCCAATTGGAAAATCCATCATGGTGTCTGGTAATAAAAACTATATACTTCATACCGGCTGATTTGGCAGCAGACACCCATTCTGCAGCATTATACTGATTGGGATAAAAAGTCTCTTTTAATTGTAAATAGTCTTTCACTTTGATGTTACGATTCTGCATAACCCATTCACCCGAACCCAGCATGCTCGATACCCCCCAGTGTACAAACAATCCAAATCGGTTATCCTGAAATTGCTTCCTGGCCTGAAGATTGGCGCTTGTTGGCTGGTAAGTTTGGGCCTCCATTTGCAGCGAAAAAACAGCAAAAAACAAGTAGAGTATAAAGCGCATCATAATTTCATTTTTTTAAACTCAGTTTCGTATTCCATTAATCGTTCCAGTAAAACAACCTGATTAATAGCCCGTACTAAATTATGGGTTGGATACTGAATCTGATAATACCTGTCATTATGCAGATAATCTGTTAAAAATCTCAAAGCCTGCATGTAAATCATGAACTGACCAGCGAAGAAGAAATGCTTTTTCTCTTCATTGGTTAATTCATTTTGCATCTCTTTATAATACCCTTCTACAATTGCATAATAGTAATCTGGTCTTATTTTAATTTTACTGATATCTTCTTCATTCTCAGAAACCTCGCACAGGTAGGTACGCATCATGTCTCCTACATCGCTGATAAAATAACCAGGCATTACCGTATCTAAATCGATGATACAAACTGCATTGTCTTGCTCATTAAACAGTACATTGCTGATTTTTGTATCATGGTGTGTTACCCGTTTCTTAAATGAATTATTTTTTGTTATGGCATCGTATTGCTTCACCAAAAATTGCAGTCTGGTGAGTTTATCAATCAGGCTTTTCTCGTTATGGATTCTTTCGGCATTTCCTGATTTCAGTGCTTCCTGAAATTGCTGATAGCGATAGCTAAGGTTATGAAAATCGGGTATGGTAACATTGAGCTGGTTACAATTAAATCCACCCAAATAAGCAGTAAACCTTCCGAACTGTTCCGCCGCTTCAAAAGCCTGCTTAGGATTGGCTACTACATCAATGGTATGTGTTCCTTCAATAAAAGGGAACACTCTGAAATAACCAACTCCCGGCTCTTTTAATAATTGACTCCCGGCTGAATGCAGAATGGGAGCCGGAAACAAATAACTACTATAATTTTTCTTTAAATAGCTTGCAATAACAGTAATATTACCGTGAATCAATTCCGGATTAACGAATACATGATCATTAATTTGCTGCAGAATATAATTCCCATTTACACTACAAACTTTCCAGGTTTTATTGATAATACCGGATGTTATAGGGATGATAAGGGCATCTGATGGAATGCCAAATTTCTGCAGAACTGCTTCCATCAATATTGATCGTTTAGTGCGAATACAGGTTTACGATACATCCATTGACCTCCGGTAAAATCAGGGAATTCAACTGTTTGATTTCCCATTTCAATTGACTGTTCACTCAATGGGGTAATAGCGCTCCAGGAAGCTGCATCATACACATCCATTGGCGTGGGTGTCTGATTTTTGATAGACTCTACAAAAGCATGAATTACAAAAAAATCCATGCCACCATGCCCTGCACCTGCGGTTTCTTTACTCCATCTTACCCAAAGCGGATGATCATATTTATTAAACCACTCGGTCTGTGATTCCCATTGATGCGCTTTAGGTGATTTACCCTCTATATAAACAGATTTATTCAAATCCATCCAGATACCATCCGTTCCCTGTACCCTGAATCCCAGTGAATAAGGTCTGGGTAAATTAGTATCGTGTTGCAACAAAATAGTTTCTCCGTTATTACAGTCAATGGAAGTAGTAACTACATCCCCTAACTTAAACTGAACTTTTGCATTGGGATGCGATTCGCCGCCTTTTTTAACAATATAATTATGCAAGCCTTTTGCCTTAGAGGAAAAAGAGCAGAGAGATAAAAACCGGTTTCCCCGATTGATATTGATATAATGTGCAATAGGTCCAATACCATGGGTGGGATATAAATCGCCGTTTCTGTAAACCGAATGGGTTGTTCTCCACGCCGCTTCTGAAAAGCCTTTCTCTCCAAATTCAACACCGCCTCCATAGGGCTTAACACCATCATTGAATTTAACTTCTCTCAGGTCATGTTGGTAACCACCCTGCAAATGAACAATTTCTCCAAACAATCCCTGTCTAACCATATTTAAAGCAGCCATCACATCTCTTCGATAGCATACATTCTCGAGCATCATTACCTGACCATTGAATTGCTCTGCTGCTTTTACCACATCCCAGTGATCTTGCAATGTAGTACCCAGCATCACTTCTGTTCCTACGTATTTTATACCTGCCTGCAGAGAGCCAACAATCATTTCTTTATGCAACTCCCATGGCGTAGCAATAATTACCCCATCTGGTTTCTCCTTGGCAATCATTTCCTTCCAAATAACCGGAGAACCTGTGTAAATCTTCGGCATTTTTTTACCAGACTTATCAATCATACCCTTTGCAGTGGACAGCATTCTGTCGTTGATATCGCAAATAGCTGTCAACTCTACATCTTCTCTTCTCAGCAAAAGATCCAGGTGGTTTTGTCCCCGCAAACCAGTTCCGATAATTACTATTTTCACTTTAGAAGCCAAGGGGCTTGCAGATAAGCTATTAGCCGATAATACCATTGCACCAGACGCCATGGCCGTTTTTTGCAGGAAGTCTTTTCGATTCATTTTTGTGGGATTAATTATTGTATTGGTTAGGAAGTGTCAAATTTGCCTGAGAAATTAAAGTATTGATGACGACATGTTCAAGAGATTATTCCTTATCGAGCTGTATTTTCCCATTCTGCATAGGAATCACTGGTTTCATAAATCTTTAATTTTCTAAGTTTTATATCCGAAGGCAATTCGGCAAGTAGTACATTCCGGATATACAGGAGTATATTTTCCGCAGTAGGTTCCATTTCCCAAACAATCAGGTTCTCAGAAGCAGCAGCATGTGGATGTTCAGCCAGAAAGTCGTTGGATAATATTAACCGGTGATCCAGCTGCTCAACGATGATCCGGTTCACGATCTTTTTTAAATCTTTAAAGTCAATCACAAATCCCGGCTTGGGAAGATAGGCCATATCATCTGTATCTGACCCTACAGTAACATGTAACACATAAGAATGTCCGTGTATATTTCTGCAATGTCCATTATATCCATGAATGGCATGTGCGGTCTCGAATCTGAATATTTTTGTAACTTGTATCATCCAATCAGCTTTAAAATCCAAATCAAAGTAAACCTTAATTTGGAATTTAATGAAAAAACAAGGAAGAAAGTTTAACCATCAATTTCCGTCCTCCTCTCAACTATACTTCTATGTTTATTAAACAGAGATTTTTATACTTACACTTACTGGGCTATGTCCCGGTTATTTTATCAGTATTGGTATTAATTGGCTGGCAATTCAATATTACGGTACTAAAGAGCATTAGCGCTGAAATGACTGCAATGAACCCTTTAACTGCCATTACTTTTATCCTATCAGGATATTGGCTCATACGTTTCAGGGAAGCCAAAGAAGAATCCGTTTTTATTGAAATGATTATTGCTGCAACTGTTTTTCTGGTTGGCACTTTGCATACGTTCGCTTATTTACTCAATTTAGATTGGTTAAGATTGGATCATTTTTTATTTAAGAATAAAATAGAGTCGAGCGTTATCAATTCACATATGGCTCCAATAACAGCATTCCTGTTTATCCTAACTGGTTTCAATATGCTTTCGATTAACACCAGCCAAAAATGGATTTTAAAACTACGCTCATTTTTTAGTATAGTAATATTTACATTAGCCTACACTTCTATTTTAGGTTACCTTTATGGAAGAGATTCAGCATACAGAATAGAAGGGATTTCCACAATAGCCCTTACTACAGCCATTCTGTTTCTTTTCTTAAGCGCCGGATTGTTTTTAACTAATATTAAAGCCGGTACACCCAAATTATTTGCCTCATTATTAGAAGGTAGTACTTTATTAAGAAGATCATCTATTCTGATTCTATTCTTACCACCCATGCTGGGTTATTTTCGCCTGAAAGGAGAACATTTGGGTCTCTATAATACTGAAATAGGAACTGAATTATTTACAATTGCATTAACCCTAATTACTTATATTTTAATCTATACTTACGCCAATCTGCTGAATAAAAAACAAAAAGCAAGTATGGCATTAGAGAAAAAAATAAGTGCCAGTGAGCGAAAATTCAGGGAACTGGTTGCTTCACTAAAAGAAGGTGTAGGTAGCATAGATTACGAAGGCAGGTTAATTTATTGCAACTCAAGCTATTGTAAAATTCTGGGATATGCTGAGCAGGAATTAATTGGAAAAGTGGTAATTGATATGATTATTCCTCAGGAGAGGCGAAAAGAATTTTATGAAAGACTGGAAAATAGAAAAAAAGGGATTTCTGAAAATTACCAAACAGAAATCATTCGAAAAGACGGAGAAAAAATTGTATTAGATATCAAGAGCAATTCGCTGATGGACGAACAAGGTTCCAGAGTAGCCTATGTTGTTAGTATAAACGATATTACAGAAGAAATAAGACAACTGGAAGATATTAAGGCATTTTCCTCTTCAGCTGCACATGACTTAAACAATCCAATCAATAAAATAATCACAGTGGTTGACCTGGTTGATCCCAGCACACTCAACGAAGAGAACAGAGAATTTTTACAAATGGTAAAAGCAACTGTGCTGAATATGAAAGTATTAACACAGGATCTGTTAACCTTTTCCCGCTTAGGAAAACAACCATTGGAAAAAGCAGATGTACATCTTCAGGCTTTGGTTGAAGATGTAATTAAACAACAGCAACCGATAGACTTTAAGGGAACTGTTCAACTACAAAATTTACCGAACGCCAATGGCAATGAAGCTGCTTTAAAACAGCTATTCAATAACTTAATTTCCAATGCTTTTAAATATTCTTCCAAAAAAGAAAATCCGGTTATTGAAATTGGCTCTTATCAAAAGGAACACCAGACTTTTTATTATGTAAAAGACAATGGTGTTGGATTAAACCAGGAACAAATGAAAACCCTGTTTACTCCTTTTAAAAGATACCACAGCAAATTTGAAGGGAATGGGTTAGGACTGGCTATTGTAAAAAGAATTATTGACAAACATGGAGGTACCATTTATGCTGAATCGGATACCGACAAAGGACTTACTTTCCATTTTACGCTATCACACAACTAGTAAGTAATGATAAAATAATAGTATTAAAGGATTTCAGTTCCGTTTTCAATGGATGCGATATAAAAATCTAATGGCAAATTCATAGCAGTTTCATACGCTGTTTTTATATCACGAGTTAGCCGGTCAATATGGTTTTCCTCTACAAGGTTAATGGTGCATCCCCCAAATCCACCTCCCATCATTCTGGCACCCAATACTTCCGGTTTATCTTTTACATAATCAACCAGAAAATCCAACTCTTTACAACTTACCTCATATTGCTTACTTAGTCCTTCATGGGTTTCAAACATGCATTCGCCCATTGAGGCAATATCGTTTTTCTCTAAATAGCTGCAAACTTTTGTTAATCTATCCATTTCATCAATCACAAACCGACTTCTCCGATACACCAACTCATTCACCGGTAAAACATATTCATCCAGCATTTCAACTGTTATATCTCTGAGAGAACTTACATTTGAATAATGGGATTTAATTAATTCAACCGCCTGTGTACATTCGGCTCTTCTTGTATTATATTCTGTGGAAGCCAGTGAATGTTTTACGTTGGTATTGAATAAGAGAATTTTAATGCCATCTAATTTAAAAGGCACATATTCGTATTCTAATGAACGACAGTCCAGTTTAATTACCTGACTTGCTTTACCCATCATAGAAGCGAACTGATCCATAATTCCGCACATTACACCGGCATACTCGTGCTCTGCCTTTTGTGCCATACTTACCATTTCAATCCTATTGTATCCTGTATGCAACAAATAATTCAAAGCAAAGACCGTAGCGCATTCCAAAGCGGCTGATGATGAAAGTCCCGCACCTATTGGCACATCACTGGATAGCAACAGGTTAAATCCCTTCAGGGATACTCCCTTTTTTACAAATTGGGCAGCACAGCCTAAAATATAATTAGGCCAGCTAACTTCTTCAATGGGTCTTATATTAGAAACCGTAGTAGCAAAATTTTCTTTCAAGTCTACTGCTCTCAAATGGATTTCGTCATCCTCCCGTAAAGACAATGCTATATATGCTGCCTTATCAATTGCAGCTGGCAACACAAAGCCATTATTATAATCTGCATGTTCCCCAATTATATTAACCCTTCCCGGAGAACGAACAATTACTTCGGGTAAATGCCCAAATTCTGCTACAAACTCGTTTTCTAATTTCTTTTTCAATTATTTTTCGCTTTACTATCTTTTACACACCTGAATCCAGTATGTTCCAATCCGGTATCAGGACTGCTTTTCATTCTTCTGGCTACACGATAACCACTGCAATAATCATCATTACATAAGAAACTTCCACCTCGCAATACCCGCTTGGCTGTATAAGGTTCCTGTGGATCAAAGCTTTGCTCAGGCCCCCTGGGATTCACTGTATTTTTATTGGCTAAGGTATTGTAATAATCGGCATGATACCAGTCGCTGCACCATTCCCATACATTACCTGCCATATCAAAAAGCCCATAACCATTACAGATAAATGATTTAACTGGTGCATACTTCAAAAAGCCATCTTTCTGTTCGTTGTAATATGGAAAGATTCCCTCCCAGCTATTGGTCTTTGGTTTACCCTGATTCACAGGCTCATTCCCCCATGGATACATTTGATTTACTTTTCCTCCTCTGGCTGCATATTCCCATTCAGCTTCTGTTGGCAGTCGCTTACCCGCCCATTTACAATAGGCCATAGCATCGTCCCAGCTTACCTGCACAACCGGAAAGTTTTCCTTGCCATTGATATTGCTACCTGGTCCCTGCGGATGTTTCCAGTTTGTTCCTTCCACCCAACTCCACCACTGACTGTAATTATTTAAATCAACCAGACCACTGGCTTGTGTAAAGACCAGCGAAGCTGCTACAAGTAAACTATCCGGAGGTTTAGGCGTTCCGGGAGGCAAGGTCTTTTTCATTTCTTCCCATACTGGCTTTCTTTCTGCCGTTGTAATGTACCCGGTTGCCTTTATAAAAGCAGCAAATTCAGCATTAGTTACTTCGGTAATGTCCATATAAAAAGAATCAACCGTTACCTGATGTTTGGGAAACTCATCTTTGTCTGCCTGTTCATTATCCCCTCCCATGTAAAAACTCCCACCTGGAATTAATGCCATATTCCGGTATGAAGTATCCCCATTAAAAGAAATAGGAGCATGTGCAGCATCTATTGGCTGATTCAACCTTTCTGCTGAAGAATCACCCGCTTCATTGTTATTACAGCTGAAACCTGAAAATATCAAGAAAATAAAAAGAACAAATCTTTGTTTAAAGAAAAGAGGATTGTGTGGTATATCAGTAAATTTTGTCTTTAAAGATACGCCGGATTCAGGATTTCCCGATTATGTAAACTGAATTCCTGATTTAATAAGCCATAAAAATGGGGAAGACTGACATTCGCAGCTCAAAATTTTAAAAAATGAGAGGAATAGCAGTGTTGACATTGGTATGTGCAGCTTTAGTTTTAAACGGACAAACCCCGTCTTCAACATCAGATACAATTGCAACGAAGAACTTACCAGATATTACTGTTGTTGGCAGAAACAGCAAAAGCGATTATCAGCAAATGCCTGAGATAGTAGGCACCAATATTTATGCAGGTAAGAAAAATGCCCTGATTGTAATGGACAATGTGCAGGGTAATGTGGTGAATAATACCATGAGGCAGGTTATGGCAAAAATTCCGGGCATACATGTTTGGGAAAGTGATCCCAGTGGTATTCAGATAGGCATTGCAGCAAGAGGATTAAGTCCTAACAGAAGTTGGGAATTTAACGTTAGGCAAAACGGGTATGATATTGCTGCCGACCCCTATGGTTATCCTGAAGCTTACTATAACCCCCAATTACAGGCAGTGCAAAGAATTGAAGTGGTCAGAGGTCAGGGATCCTTACAATACGGACCGCAGTTTGGAGGATTAATTAATTATATCCTGAGAAATGGTAGTGAAATGAATAAACCCATAGAGCTGGAAACACAACAGAGTTTCGGAAGCAATGGTCTTTTTAATTCCTATAATGCCATTGGAGGCAAAAAAGGTAAGATTCACTATTACTCCTTCTTTGATCACAGAGAAGGAAATGGATGGAGAGACAACAGTCGATTTTACAATAACTCCGGATATGCAACCATCACTTATCAGTTTACCAGCAAATTTTCTTTGACTGCTGAAATCATGCGATCCAATATGCGTTCTCAACAGCCAGGCGGATTAACAGACGCTCAGGTTTTACAAGACGCTCAACAAAGTTTAAGAAGCAGAAACTGGTTTGATGTTACTTGGACTACACCCGCACTGATTGCGAATTATCAGATTAATGAAAACACCAGATGGAACACAAAACTTTTTGCTACCATAGGTAATAGAAACAGTGTTGGTTTCATGTTGCCAGTTACAGTAAGAGATACCATTAATCCCCTTACTGGGAATTATAATTCCAGAACAGTCAGCTTAGATCAATACAGAAATTATGGATTGGAGAGCCGCATAATAACCAGCTATACTTTGGGTAAAATGCAACATAATTTGTCGGCAGGTATTCGATTGTACACCGGAACTACCAGCAGACAGGCTGATGGAGTGGGTACAAACGGAACAGGTCATGATATCAGCATCAGTGGTAAACATCCAAGAGATATTGTTTTTAAATCTAATAATGTAGCAGCATTTGTAGAAAACATTTTCCGTATTAACGAAAAACTAATCATCATACCGGGCATTAGGTACGAATGGATTCAAGGTTCAGCTTCCGGAAGAAACGGTTTTGCAGCAAACGGTAATGAAATTCTTTTACAGAATATCACAAGAAACAGAGACTTTTTATTAGCGGGCATTGGTGCTGAATACCATATAACGAATACAACTGAGATTTATGCCAATTATTCACAGGCTTACCGACCTATTCAGTTTGCTAATTTACAGGCACCACCCACTACCGATATAGTAGATCCGGATTTAAGAGATTCCAAGGGTTATAATTTAGATTTTGGATACAGAGGAAAAATTAAAAACTTTTTGCAGTTTGACATCAGTGGATTTGTGTTACAGTATAACAATCGGGTTGGCGTAATTGTGCCAAACGGAACCAGCAATCGTTTAATCACCAATGTTGGCGCAAGCACCAGTAAAGGAATTGAAAGCTATCTGGAGTTTAATCCTGCACGAGCCTTCAAAGCACCTACTTCGTTTGACCTTATTGTTTTTAGCTCTTATGGTTATACGGACGCCAGATACAGTGGTAACCACAAAGATGCCAATACAAAAGGGAAGCGTGTTGAAAATGCACCTGAACATATTATGAGAGCAGGCATTACCGCAGGATATAAAAAATGGTTGATTAGCTGGCAATACAGTCATGTTTCACAGGTATTCAGTGATGCCAATAACACCCTTACTCCAACGGCAAACGGTAATAATGGTTTAATACCATCATACGATATCACGGATATTACCCTGACCTTTAAAATGAATAACAAATTCAATATAAAAAGCGGGTTAAATAACGTATTCGATGCAAGATACTTCACCAGAAGAGCAGGAGGATATCCCGGACCAGGTGCATTACCGGGTGATGGCAGAACATTTTTTATTTCGCTGCAGGCTAAGCTTTAACCCAATTTAACCGAGGTCATAGTTAATGATCCCCCGACTGCTTTATCATTAAAAAAAGAAATTTTATCCCTGGTTGTTCCTACTCCTAAAGTATACATTAATGGCAGATAATGTTCCGGAGTGGGAATAGCAAGCAGGGCTTCCCTGCCTAATTGGGTGTAATTGATTAAAGGTGTATGATTGCCTGATTCTATTAAAAACTTAAACTGACTATTCATTTGAATTGCCCAATCATATCCATATTGATCTTCATTTAATTTATCCCAGGCAACCATTCTTAAATTGTGTACCATATTTCCGCTACCAATAATTAACACGCCTTTCTTTCTTAATGCATATAATTCCTTAGCTAAATCATAGTGAAATTGTGGCCCCTTTGTATAATCAATACTCAATTGTAATACAGGAATATTGGCTTCGGGATACATATGCCTCACAACGGTCCAGGTGCCATGATCTAATCCCCAATCATGATCCAGTTCTACCTGTGTTGATACAATCATGGATGCAGTTTCTTTAGCTAAAGCGGGATTACCAGGAGCATTGTATTGAACATCAAACAAAGCCTGCGGGAACCCGCCGAAGTCATGAATGGTCTTTGGAAAATCCATGGCTGTAATTTGCGTACCCCGTGTAAACCAATGCGCAGAAATCACCAAAACAGCAGCAGGTGTAGGAATTTCAGAAGCCATTTTTTTCCAGCCACGGCTGAATTCAGTATCTTCTATTCCATTCATAGGCGAGCCATGCCCAACAAATAATACCGGCATCAGATAATCGTTCTGTGGTAATTGCTGTGTAAAATTTTTGAATTCAGATAGTGTTGTCATACCTGCGGTTGTTAGGATTAATGATTGAATAAATGTCATTCGTTTCATAAGATATGCCTACTTATTCCTGTGCCAAATTTGTCCTGCTCTTGAAGTGGATTTTTCAATTATTTTTTCAGCCGCTAATTTCTCTAACTCAATCAGTGCATCTGATTCTGAAAGATTATAGAACAATGCATATTCCTGCAAAGTAGCAGAATTAAATTGATTGAATATGTCCAGCGAATGTTGCGATATATTTTTAACGACAGGTACACTCAGTAATTTCAACAAAGTTTGTTCATACACTTCGTAAGGCTTACTGCCATATACTTTCAACTGACTGCCTTCTTCATCCAGAAAAAATATAGTAGGAAAACCTCTCACGCCCCACTCTCTTGCCATTGCAAGATCTTTATTAAATAAATCTTTTGCCAGGCCATTGTAGTCTGTTTCAAACTGCTCAGTATTGAGTCCTGCTTCCAATGCAGCCTGTTTCAGGAATTCCCATTTGGTAATATTCTTTTTCTCAATGAAAACCTTCTCTTTGATTCTACGCAGGAATATGATTGCCTTTTCTGTTTCCTGCATTTGAGCTGCTTTAAAAGCAACTGAAGGAGGATATGAGGATGCTAAAGGATCTTCCAGCCATACTGATCCATCTATGGGCATATTGTATTGCTTACTAGCTTCATCCCAATGAGCGGCAACGCTGGCAGGTCCATTTACATCAGAACCGCCATAACTATCCCAGCTCTTTAACAAGCCACCCATTCTGTATTCTATGGTTATATATTGTCCATATTCGTTTTTCAGTTTCCGCAATTGAGGGTCTATCCCCCAACAGGAAGAACAAATGGGATCTGTAAAATATAATAGTTTTACTGGTTTCTTCTGATTTGTCGCCAATTGTTTATCGGTTAACCCTTGCATATCAACCACTTCCCCAATTTCAGGTTGGTTGATTTTTGAACCAGCGCCAGGCACTTCGCAAATGCCCGTATTCGGGTCACATTGCATTCCATTCAGAAACTCTTTCTCCATAGGATACATCTTGTTGATTGTATCACAAAATTAAGCAGGAGGCTTGCCCCGAAACAATGATATTAGGCAATAAAAAGGATTGACTTAAATCAAGCCTATCCCGACTAAAGTCGGGATAACCTCCTCGCTTTGCTCGTCGGTTACTTCCCGATGCAAAAAATAGTGAACCCTTAATTATCAAGGCTTTCAGCTAATTGGGCAACAAATAGCCAACAAAGGCTGTATTATCAAAGGAAACTACCCAACAAAGAAAGGAAAAAAAGTTGTTGAGTTGAGAGTGTGCTGTGCCTTATCATAAGCAAAAGCAAAGATAAGGTTACAACCTATCGAAGTTGCTTGACAACCGTTTCCGGTTGCAAGCCCATGTACTGGCAGAACTCTTCAACAGTAACAACCTGGTGCTGCTGCTTGTTGAAATGGTCCTTGATCTTCTTAATAAGGTTTCTACCATACCTGTCGCTTCTGCCTGTGATTACCTGAATGTCTTTCGGATAAATGCACAGTCTATTCATTATTTCAATTATTCAACTTCATACACTAACCATACCGATGATATACTTCAAATATGGAAGTGACATTGCAAATATAAATCTTTTTTAAGGGCGGTAAAAGTGTGTTTGTTGGAATAATGCGGAACAATCGGCACAGATGGCACGGCTCATTTGCAGAGGCTTTACTGTGCTTCTAATTTTGTTTTCGTAAGCTGATTAAAGCGTATCAGTCGAAACAAATTTACTAACTCATAAAAGTTTAAAGCAATGGCAAAACTTAAAGGTATTCTCAAAATTGAAGGCACTCTGGATGAGCTGACCTTCTACAAAACACAAGATGGTCACTTGGTAAAAACCAAAGGTGGCGTATCTGCTGAACGTATTGCAAATGACCCGAACTTCCAGCGTACCCGTGAAAACGGAGCTGAGTTTGGCAGTTCTGCAACTGCCGGCAAGTTGCTTCGCAACGCTGTCCGTAACCTCATGATGAACGCTGCTGACAATCGTGTTACCAGTCGTTTAACCCAAATCATGACGCAGATTAAAAACTATGACGTTACATCTCCAAGGGGTGAACGTACTGTAGCAATTGGTATTGCTGACCCTGCGGCATTGGCTCTGTTGAAAGATTTTGATTTCAATGACAGTGCAGCTTTGGGTGGTGTTCTTTTTGCTCCCTTCACCGTAACAGGTGTATCCGGAGCAATCAACATTCCGGCCTTCATTCCGATCAATGATATTGCATATCCGTCTGGTGCAACTCATGTGAGCTTCAAGTCTGCGTATGCAGTTGTTGACTTCACCAACGGAACCAGTGCAATTGAGTACAGCCCGGTCACCAATCTTCCTATTGACGGAACCAACACACCTGTAACTCTTACTCCTGCTGGTGTACCTGCCGGAACTGGAACTAAGTTCTACCTGATGCTGATTGAGTTCTTCCAGGAAGTAAACGGAGTTCAGTACTCTCTCAAAAACGGTGCTTACAACGTGTTGAACATTGTTGAAGTAGCATAAACGCTGTTCTTTCTTTCAGTTAGGAAATGGCCTCACCAGTTTGGTGGGGCTTTTTCTTTTCAGCAAAGCCCCTAAAAGGGCAATGCTGAAAGCTCACGAACACCTGAAGGATAACGCCAAACATAGCAGCCACATGGAAGGCGGTAAACCTTGATGCCAAAAACTGGCTGATGGGCTAATGATGACCTGCGGATGTAACGCTGAAACGCAAAGGGTGACAAAGGCAAGTGCTGATGAAGTACCTGCGGAGTGAATGGGCAAATACCTGAATGGCTGCCTGAACTGATACGAGGATGCTTGTGCATAGTAAATAAATTTTATGTGCATCTCTCTGCATGGCGGATAAAAAAACCAAAAGGAAACGGAATAAATGAAAGCCTTGTGCGGTGGGTCTGTGTTTATGCCGTAGTCTTTTGGTTTTTTTGGGTCGGGCTTGTGCGTCTGGCCGCCATGCTACCTTTGCACATCAAAATTTATTTATGCACGGTGCAGCATCATGTCAAAGTCAGCCTTACTATTTGCTTTTAAGATGCCGGTAAATCATTGCCCTTTTCAAATCATTGATTAAAGCCAGATTTTGGCGGATGGCTCTTTCCTTCTCTTCCAGCTGCTTGATTTTATCAACTGTGTTTTTATATTCCTTTTCCTGCTTACTTACTTTTTCAGCCTGAGTAAGTATTTCATTTTTCAAATCAGATAAGCGGATAAAGGGAATTACAGAACCAGTGAGGAACTGATGAAAATATTTTGCCTTCCACAGGCCAAAGAGTAACCAGAAATAAAAGTCCTTCTGCTCCTGGCTTTTGCAAATACAAACAAATGAGTTAGGGCAGGGAGTTAAAAGAGACTTACCACTGTTCAGCCCTTTTGATAAAATGTAAAATTCAAAACCTGTGCTTTGATGCTTTACGCTGTACGTTTGAAACTTCGGAATGTGCATAATGACTGCTTAAATTTTGAGCCTGTTTTAAGCCTTTGCCGCAGCCCTGCTTCGCTTACGCTCCGCAGCACACATATAATTTGACAAAGAAAAAAAACAGAAAAAAAAGAAAGCAATCCCACAGGTGGCGTGGCTAAAAAACCAAAAGGAAACGGAATAAGTCCCGAAGGGTGAAAGGCAAATACCACTATAAAAAACAACAGCTTATTTGCCTTTCATTATGCCGTAGTCTTTTGGTTTTTTAAGTGCGTTGGCCTGTGCCAGCCACCTAACTTTGCTGCACTTTTTATTTTTATTTTTTTCAAGCAGATCCTCCTTATCTGCATTCCTCTTCTGAAATCAGAAAATTCGTTTACTACACTTCATCAACCGTATTTCAATTCAACCGGATATATTGTTCGGAGTTGTGTTTTGTGGGTTGGCTGGGGTAAACAATTCGCAGGAAAAAATAAAGCATACCGCTTTCTATGGTGCGGTGGGTCAAGAGCAAATGCAATGACTGAACGGAATGAAGCAAATCGGGTTGGAGGCTTGTAGTGGCATGAGCAGTTTGTTTAGAAGCGTTGGCAGCTTTTGTAACTTTTCAAAAAACAAAAGCTATTGTAGCGTGGGTTAAGCAAACGCCATGACACGGAAAGCCTGTGTGTTGGCTTTGCGGAATGAAGAGAAGGAATTGCTTTTGCTGTGCGGTGCTGAGGTTGGTGAAATGAACGTAGGCGAAATGCAGTGAAGGATAGTGTAGTGAATGAAGCAAAGCGGAATGAACGAAACGCCTGAACGAAATGGAGATGAAGTGAATGAACCTACCGCAAGCACATAGCCGTAAAACAAATCATGCTTTATTTTTTACTGCACCGCTGAAAGGGTGGCGGGGTGTCGTGGGTCTTCGGGTGGGGTGCGTTGGCAGAAGCACGGCTTCACTTTTGATAAAAAGTGCTATGGTGTTGGCTACTTAACATAATGGCGACTTATGTGACAGCCACTGCGTTGGGATGCTTGCATAAGCGTGGGGTGGCTGTGCAAAGCGAACACATAAGACCGCATTATGTTTAAGTATGCTTCCGCCATTTTTTATACTGGCATAAGCGAAACGGTGGTGGTGGTTGGAGTGTAGCGGCTTTTTGTTGCTATGCTTGGGTTGGCTTGGCTCTTTGGCTGTGTAGCGAAGCGGAACAGGCAATGTGCCAAAAGCGTGGGGAGCATAGCCACAAAAAGTATGACAGTTAAAAATGGCGGCAACACCATAGATGCAGTGGAAGGGTTGGCTTTGTGGGTTAGCCACTGCATAAGCCGTGCTTGTGCGTTGGCCGGGTGGGTTCAATAAATTCGTGAGGAACGAACACCGCTTTCTTAGGCATTAGGGATTGAAGCGGAAATCCTTTTGCCTTCAGCAAAAGATTGTAGCGGAAAGCCCGACCCGAAGGGGAATGCCCTATATGATATGCTCCTTCAGCTTTTCTTCAAGTTCCTTTTTACGGTGATACCAAAAACCAATTTTGTAATTGCAGCCTTCTTTATTCAATCGCCTGTGGCAATACTTAATTTCAAACTCAGTAAAGTTGGCATTCTGTGATAGCAAATAGTCTGAATATTTATAAACTACTGAAACCATTTTGTGCTCCTGTGCTTTTGCAAACCTGATGAAACTTTCAAAGATTAATAGCCTTTCAAGGTCTTCGCTTATTTCAACAAGTTCAAGCCCCTCTGCTTCAGTTGGACGGGTTATTTCTCGTATTCGTTCTTCTTCGTCAAAACCTATCTGCTTTTCAATAGCAACCTTACGCTTAGCCTTGTTGATGCCTTTTAAAGACCAATCTCTGTCAATATAACAAATGCCATGCTCCAACCACAAACCTGCATTATCAAGGACCAAACCAAATTCCTTATTTGGTGATGGACGCATACAACGGCCCACCTGTTGTAAATAAAGCACTAATGACTTTGTTGGTCTTGCCAACTGAACTGCTTCGCAATCGGGAACATCGAAACCTTCTGAAACAATATCAACGTTACTCAGCACAAGTATTTCACCTTTCTTGAATTGTTCTAAGATTGCTTTCCTTTCCGTTTTAGGAGTAGTAGCATCAATATGGGCAGATGGTATACCAGCTCCCAAATAACGTTCTACAATGCTTTTACTGTGTTCAATATCCACAGCAAATACGATTGTCTTTTTTCCGTTTGCAAACTTTTTATAACTCTCCACCAGGTTAGCCATAATGGAGTTGTCTAACATTACATTTTTAAGCATTTGCAAGTCGTAATCCCTCATTCTTTGCTTCACCTTTGAAACATCAGGGATGCCACAAACCAAATGCTTCATCTTGGCAAGATGCCCCTCGTTAATGAAGTAGCTGAGTTTACCTAAAGGAATGAGTATTTCAAATAAGTCATCGAAGCCCTCACCATTGATACGAACCGGAGTTGCGGTAACACCTAAGAACCTTGCATCGGGATATATTTCCCATAGTTTTTTGTAAGTATCAGCCTTTGAATGATGGCACTCGTCAATAATCACTATGTCAGCCGGAGGATAGTTTCTTCTTGATAGGGTTTGAATTGTAGCTACCTGAACTGCTTTATCAGGTTCTGCCTTGTTACCTGCTGAAATAATGCCTACAGAAACACCGAATGACTGTAAACGTTCAGCAATCTGCTCTACCAATTCAATGCGGTGAACAACAATCAGAACAAACTTTTCTTTAAGATGGGCTTTGCGTACTATTGCAGAAAACACAGTTGTTTTGCCTGTTCCGGTAGGCATTTGGAATAAAACATTTTTCAGATTAGACCTCTTTGGATCCCATGCCTCAAATATTTTCTTTATTCCCTCTGTCTGGTATTCTCTAAGTACGACCATTTATTGTTTGTGAAAAAGACAATGGTTAAGGTTGGTTGAAGAAATATTGCTTCAGCTTATCTTCTAATTCACCTTTGATATAGTCTGCTATTCTTCTGCTGTCCTTTACTTCTTCTTCAGCAGTGCCGGGCATATTCCAAAGTCTTAAACCTGCATTTTGGTTATGGCATATTTTCAACAATTCTGCTACTGCCGCATCCTTCTTTTGCTTTGCAAACGGGTTAATAAAAATCAGATTAAAGCAGTTGCCAAAATCCCATGAGTTCAATAGTTTTTTATTGAAGTATTCGTAGTGCTTGAAATAGAGGTTGTTTAAAATAACCACATCAACATTCTCAAACTCGGAAACAGGATGGAATGATGATGATGTAAACAAACCTTGGTCTTTGAACATATAGTAGTACCACAATTGCATGTCCTCAGCATCATTACACGAAACAGACAGGATATTCAGTTCTTTGTCGGATGCAGCAGGATTGAATTTTTTATTTGCACTTAAAAGAAAATCTTTCAGGCTGTTATCCATGTTCTTTGTTGCTACAATGGCATCCAAATTCAATTTCTCAGCAACCGGCTTTAAGAGTTCCTGCAATTCAGCAAGGGTATCACCAAAACCATCTAAGCGGCCTACAGGCTGAATTTTAAGCGTATTGCTTGCATCAATAGCCTCCTTTGCATTAAAATCTGAACACTTAATCTCGATATTGAATGTAAACCCGTTTTCAGAAAATACCAGGTCAACATCCATCTTGTTAGCAGGATTTATTTTCTTCTCAATTGCAAGGTCTGTTTTGTATTTGTCGGCAAAGAATTTCACTATGGTAGCTTCACAAGCAAACTGAACATACTGTTTGACGTTGAATGGAAGAGCATTTAACATCATTTTGTTTTGTAACCAGTTATTCAGTTCACTCGGAAAGTTAGCTGCATAGCAGGCATAAACTTCCTCGAAGTCATTTATGTATTGATGACCGCCATTGTTTGCTGTTACCAGATAATTATTGGTGTCGGTAGTTTGTGAAATGTATTTCTGCAATGTTGCGTCCATATTATTATTTGTTATGTATCATACAGCCACCTCAGTAACCTTGATACAAATTTGCTATTACGAAAAGTTTAAAAGAGAAAGTTCAAATTGGTAATCATGGAACACCTTTTTCCAAAACTGTTCGACATTATCAAAAAACTGAGTACCTTCTTCTACTGCGTAATTTTCATTTTCATTCCCGCTATACGAAAGCCAGTTGTAGCTGCCTTTTATATAATACTCAAAATCCTTTATTAGAATTTTTCTGTGGCTACCATCACGGTTAGGGAACTTGTTTTTGAAATGAGTTGGCAAGTGAAATATAAATACACGAGAAGGGTATTTTGATTTCAACTCTTGGATTTTCTCAAATGTCTCTTTGTGCGGAGCATTTTTGAAACTTGAATCTATGCCATAGGCAATAAATAATTTGGTGTCCTTCTTTTTCAAAAAGAACTCCATCGCAGGCAAGTAATCCATTGTAGCCTTTCTAATCCATGGGCTTTCAATATAAACCGCTGTGTCAGCGGTGAAAAGTGCCTCTTTGATAAGTTCCTTATGCTCGAAAGTTGAAATATCTTGATACTTACCCGTCAACTTTTCATCGGTGATTTGGACAGCAGCGTCAATGAACAGCTTTTTGTATTCCTCAACGCCTTCAAGTTCATTTGTGAAATCAAACAGATATTTATTTGAAGAGTATAAAGAACTCAACGATTCTGTATGAGATTTGAGCAGCTTCGATTCACTGTTGTAAACCTTTAATTGTATTTTCTTGCCTGACTTGTCCTTAGGATAGTATATTAACACATAATATTTGACAAATAAATCCCTTCTTGCAGTAATACTGCGTTTGTAGTTAGCTAAATCTACAATCTCCTTATCGCCAGCATTTGCCCTCGTGTAGCATTTGTTTATTTTCAACCATTGCTCCTGGATAAAATCAAAATCTACTTTTACTGATGGTGCAAGTCTATTGGGAGTATTGGTAGTTTCAGATGGCATTTCATAGTAAATATCTTTTGTAAGACCATCAACATAGAACTTAAAGTCCTCTTGGGTTGTAACAGGTATAAACTTCTTTTCCTCAATGAAAATGTCTCCTTTCGTTGTAACTCTGTATTTTTCCTCATCTGAAATGGCTATGATGCCGTTTTCCAATAAGGTGTATAATTCATCCAGTATAAAGTCGTTTTCCGATACACCAAGAAACTGAGCCAATGCTCCTTTTGAATCAACACCAGTGTTAATCAGCTCAATAAGCAAAATGTGAACTTCCTGAAGTATATCGCTCGGCTTGCCTGAGGAAATGACTTCAATAGTTGTTTCAACAATTGGATAGCCTATTTCAAGAATATCATTTAATGAATATTCCGAACCGAGATCATCCTTGTGATTATCGAATAGCACAGCCGTTTTAGACAAATTCTTTGATTTGCTGTGTGCTATTTTCGGGTTCTTAAAGTGCTTTTGCCCTTTGTTGTATTGCACCTTATGCTGCTTTTGATTATTTCCTTTCTGATTATTCATAGAATATTTCATTTAGGCTATTATAGATAAATCCAGCTTTGTGCAATTGAGATACAAACTCCTTCAATAACAAAGGCTTTTGAGGATTATTTGAGATCCAGGAAAAACTTGGATTAACGTTTAAAATGTAATCTGCATCACCCACAACAATAAGAAGGCGTTTTACCCTTGTTAAAGCCACATTTATTCTGTTAGGCATTTCGAGGAAACCCAACCCGGTGTTATCCTTCGCTTTTGCACTACGGACAATGTCATAAATGATAATATCCTTTTCTGAACCCTGAAAACTATCAACAGTAGCAATTGTAAGATTCTTGTTCAATTGCAAATTTTTGAAATAAGCATTCTCGATTTCATTACTTAAATACTCAGCTTGCTTACCATAGCCAGTAATTACACCAACTTCATACGGCTTATCATTTTCAGATTCAGTGAAGATTTCTGGGATATTATCAATTTTTGTAAGTATTTCAGTTATTGCTTTCGCACTTACAGGATTGTATGATGACCTACTGACAGGATCAATTCTGTGGAAACGGTCAGGATATTTGTTTATGTCGCACATAAACATTGAAGTGGTTGCCTTTAATTTTATGTTGTGAGGCTTCCCACTCTTTTCTGTAGATTTTAATTTGTTGTGGTATACTAAACTTGAAATTATATCGCCAATCTGTTTAGGCATTCTAAATTGCAGATCAAGCATTTCTTTATACTCTTCCGGTGAACCATCATACATAATTTGGAATAAACTTGGCTGGTCATAGTAGATTTTGTCAAAGTCTACCATTTCACCCTCATTATTCAATTTCGCCTGTACCTGTTTTTTCACTGCTTCTGTTGCTGTTACTAAAGGAGGCAACTGCTCATGGTCACCAACAAGTACAAGATTATGTGCCATGTTTATAGGAACCAACGTTTCAGCAGGTGTAGCCTTTGCAGCTTCATCCATGATAACATAATCAAACTCAAACTTAAAATCCTTGTACATACCGGCAGCTATGTGATTAGCAGTTGCACCAACTATATTGATGCTGGATATGTATTTCGATTTTAGTTCGTCCTTATTTTCAATATTCGATAGTATTGAAATCCACTTACGCTTTAGAAGCTCAAGTTTGTTAAGAAACACATGCTCATCTCCAATATACTTAGAAAGCTCAGCCTCAAAATTTTGCTTGTTATCAATATGCTCAACCAAACTCTCAAAACCCTTTGCAAAATGACCTGTTAGAACTTGCTTTAAGTACTTCTTAGTAATATCCCAAGATTGTTTCTTATTTATTTCCTGTAAAATGAGGTTCAAAAATGGGGATATGTTCTTCTCCTGAGATAGTGCCTGTTTTTTTTGTGCTGCGAAATTCTTCTCACAATTACCCTTAGTTTTTCGAGCCCATAGATTCAGTTTTTTATCAAAAGAGTGGCTGTCAATAACGGCATCTTCAATGTTTCTACCCAACCTAATAAAATTTACACCTGGAACATCAACCATTCTGGAAAGCACATTGTCAACCGCAAGGTTGGTTTGCGATGTTATGAGAATCTTAGACTGCTTATCCTTAGCAAGTATCTGCTTTATGAGTTCTGTAATTACTGTTGTTTTACCAGTACCCGGAGGGCCTTGAATAAGAGTTATTGGTGGACGATATAGAGATTTTAAAATTGCAAACTTCTGAGCATCCTGAAACTGAACTGGTTTACCATTCTTCTCAGTTGAAATGACATTAAGTTCTGCATCAAGCTCCCCAACCTCATCTGCTAATTGCTTTAGATTTTCAGGTTGAAACAAATACCTCCTGAGTTGGGAGTTTGTAATATTATCGTTCTCGTAATTCTTAATAGCATTAAGCTGACGCTTGTATTGTATTTCAAGAAGTGAAGTATCCTCAATTAAAAAACCTTTGACTGCTACTTCCTCTTTTTTAGAAATCGGAAAATCCTTGACAAATAATTTATTGGTTCTACTGTCGTAACGGGTACTAAAACCAATGCTTTGTTTTGATTTTGTACCTTGTTCATCTTCACTACTGCAAAGTGATATTTCTGTACCCTTTCTGAAAGATGCCTGAGAACGTTTAAGGAAATTATTGACCTTTTCTATCGTAACCTTTTCGTCAAACACGACTTTAAAAGCTGCCTCATTATTTGAATTTACCTCAAATTCAGAGTACCTAACCTTAAAGGCATCATTTCTAAGATAATTGATCTCTTCCTGCAAAAGCGTTTTATAGGTTTGAAGTATTTCTCTTGGCTGCCTTTGCAATGCAGAACGAGTAGTATCTCGTTTATCAATGAATAGTTTCTCCAAAAGATTGTAAACATCATAATGGTTTTGAAAGTCCGCATCTGAAGGCTCTTTAGACACAAAGTTTACCTCAGACAATTGAAACCCATTTGCCAAAATCCATGCATGATTTTTTTGTTCGTTTGGCTCAAGGTTATCTATTTTCTTGAATCCTTTGATTTCAAGGCAATTGCCTCTATTAGATAAAAAGCAATGGTTAACGTAAAAATTAGTTGATGCTATTTTTGCAATTACATTCTTATGAACCTGATGTCGTAATTCATTCACTGCGATAAAAACACCTTCGCTGTTAATTTCTCGAATAAATTCAACGGGATTGATGCCCGGTTCAAAATGTAATGCAAATGGTTTATCTGGTGTGTGGTTGATTACTTCAAACAATGAATTGATTGCATCTCTCAACTCTGTGTATCTGAAATATCTTTTATTGTGGTCTGAATCAAACGACTTCCTGAAAACTTCCTGAAACTGCTTTAGACCATTTTCAGAAAGATAGGATTTATAAAGGTTGACCACTTTTTGCAATCTGCTTTCATTATTCTCGTCTTCGTAGAATAACTGATGGCCAAGTAAAGAATACAAAACACAGAGGGATAATGAATAAAAATCAGTACGACTTTGAAGTTTTGATTCTTCCTTCCTTATGTACTCAGGTGCTGAAAAGCGTGTAGTGTATTCATTTTCTGTTGGCCTTTTTGAAATAGTGTGCTCCAGTAATGATATTCCAAAATCAATTATTACTGGTTTTCTATCTTCCGTAATCAGGATATTTCTTGGGTGGATATCCTTATGAAATATATTCTTTGAAGCTGCAAGGTCTAACGCTTCCGAACAGTTATACAAAACTTGTAGAATGTATTTTAGGTATTGGGGAGATACTTCATTTTCAGCAGCAACAAATTGTTCCAGTGTTTTACCATTATCAATCTTTTCCAATATCATAAAATAACAACCGGCAGTAGCCTCATCGCCTGAATCAATTACTTTATTGATAAACTCACTATTGATTTTCTTTAGATGACGGGATACAGAACTAAACTGCCGAGCTGCTGAACTGCTGGCATCTAAATTCTTTGGCACTTTTGCAAAATAGATTTTTGCATCAGGACCTTGCACATCGAATAAATATGCATTGTTGGTTTCTGTTATCTCGCTAACCCTAAGGTAAGCTCCTATTTTTTCCAAGTTCATTTCCATGATGTGCTTGTTAATTCAGATTGTTATTCAAGGCTTTTATAAAAACCAAAGACTCTCCTTACCAAAGTCAGGCAGTTTGTCGTGTTGGAAATAGGGGTAAATCTCGGCCACCATTTCAGGGTACTTGATGGTAACCGGCAAACTCTGCTGGTTGGTGCTTTTCCAATACATGCGGCTGAACTGATAAACCTGGTCTATTAGCTGCTCTACCAAGTTCATATCATCTAACATGCCTTCCACTGTTGAGGATAAAGCAATCTTCACCGGAAAGTGATATTCCTTTTGTGCAGGCTTTGAGGTTGCATCGTATCGGGTATTGTTGAATAGCAGGTATTCGGATTTGCCCACTTTTACAATTGTTCCGCTGTAAGGCATTAAGTTCTCCGCATCGCTCACATCAAAGCCTAACAACTCTTTGCTTTCTGTTTTATTGATTGTAACTACAATAACAGGAATGTTCAAGCCTAATGTGTGTAAAGTCCGCAGGATGGGTTCTAATTCCTTTTTCCCTATGTCTTTATAGAAGTGAATAACCAACCTTGAAGCTGTATAATTGACGGCTATAAACTTTGCTACCGCTTCCCTGATGGAACCTGCAAGGCTAATGGTATCATCTCCTTTAAAGCAATCAAAGCCTTTGAAAATTCCCTCGTTATTGAAACAGAAAGCCGAACCTACAAACCTTGATTTTCGGGTAACAGAATAGAATGCACCCACACCCACAATAAGCTCATTGTTGGTTGGTCTGTTCAGCCTCCAGGGTACACCACCCAATTTTGCCAGCATGGCAATTTCTATGTGTGGAAGGAATGTATTGAAGAAAGAATTAGGCTTACCGTTTTTGTACAGGTGTTCGCTTTTGATTACTTGTGAAAGCACACCTTCATACAAAAGGATTTCTTTGATCTTATAGTAGATGTTCTTTTTGCCATCGTCCTTCTCTAATTTAGGCACTGGGTTTACAAAGAGTGCCATGTATTGCGTATCAGGTTGCCAATCTGCGTTCTTTACAGCATTGCGAACACTGGCTACTGCATTTTCAACGGTATCAAATTCTACATTCTTTGAAATGTCTAACTCAAAAGGAACTTTGATGTAGTCCTGCATTTTGGGGAAAGGGAAACGGTCGTCTTTCCAACCACTATGTAAATACCTGTACAGTTCAGTTACCGCAGTAGGTTTGTCTGCCTTTTGATAAATGAAAAAGAATTTGAAGTTGCTGGGCTTCTGCGGCAATTGGTAAGGACCTTTTGACTTAAAATCTTTCTTGGGTTCTTTCCCTGTTCTACCTCCGGCATACAACAAATCGTTGGAGCTTGAATTGATAACACGGTGCTGCTCTGCCTTTGGCCGATAAAAGCCTTCCTCGGTTATAGGAATGATTTTGCGAAATGCCGGTGTGTTGAGATACTTGCTGTAAAAATCTTGTAGAATATCCAAGTATTTTGGATAGCGGTTTTTTAAGTCCGGTACATCAAAGGCAATTTCTAAATGCGGTTTGAGTTCGTTGCTTAAAATAGGGTAACAATTCTGTGGTTGATTGATTACCTCCTGTGGTCTGAACTTCCATTTATAGATAACACCATTGCAAACTATCCAATTGTACAGGTTGGTATTGAAGTTGTAAATCTCGGAAACCGGCTTTGCAAATACTTTAGTTGTACCATCGTAAGAAAGTACCAACTCGGGTGTATCTGTTACCCTGCCATATTGAACTTTGAGTGTAAACTGGTTATACACTTTGTATTTGGAGGTACTCTTTTCAGGACTGTGAAACCATACTTCTGTTTCACTGGTGAAGTCCTGATGCATGATGTCTGCAATTCCTTCAAAGTGCTTTCGTATCAGGTAGCGGTAGTAATGATTGGCAAAACGGGTGCTAACCGATAAATCAATGTCCAAAAGGATTGCTTCTTCTCTGGGTGGCTGAAAATCGGTGTATAGCTTTTCTAATTCCAGCAATTCCAATGCAGAAAACTTATCATCAAGAAGCCCTTGCAAATCACCCTTAAACACCGGATAAAAGCCAGGCTGCTTCTGCCTGTAGAATGCAAAAGTTTGATTACCTGCCGGAGGATTGAAAGGAATGATATTTAAGAGTAAATCTTGCTGCATTTATTTCTTTTTCTTTTTTGGTTTATCGGTTATCTTTTTTACTTCTTTTTCAAAATCACTTTCAAAATTTCTATCCTGAATTATTCTGAATTTTTCATATTCTTTCTCTGCCAATTTCATGGCTACTTCATGGCTCACTTTACCTGCATCTTTTAAAATCTGGTATTCATTGAATTGAAGGAATGCATCCAAACGGGTAACCCAATCTGCCATTTTCATCGGGATCTGTCTTTCGGCTTGCAGTTCAGCAAAATCGAGGTACATTGTAACGATACGTTCCAGTTCTTTGATTTCCTTTTCCTGCAGGTAATTTTTGGCTGTTCCAATATCTGTTTTCAGGATTTTACCTTTGGGGGCATTCTTCCAGGTGGTTAAGCCCATATTGGGCTGAGAAGCATCGGCTCGGTCTGCAATCAGTTCTGCTGCTGTTTTGCCAGTAATGGCCCAATGCAACTTGTTCTGAACCGTTTTAAAGAATTTTTGGGTTATTTCTGCATCCTTGTTATAGTCGATACTACACTGTTCGTAGATGTCGGTTATTTTGAGGTAGAAACGCCTTTCACTTGCCCGAATCTCCCGGATGCGTTCCAAAAGTTCGTCAAAGTAGTCCTTGCCAAAGCGTTTTCCTTGTTTAAGCCTTTCATCGTCCAATACAAAACCCTTGATAATGAACTCTCTAAGGGTTTTAGTAGCCCAAATGCGGAACTGAGTGGCTTGATGGCTGTTTACCCTATAGCCAACGGCTATTATGGCATCCAGATTGTAAAACTCCACATTCCTCTTTACCATCCGGGTGCCTTCCTGCTGAACTGTTTCCAAAATGGAAATAGTTGCCTTTTCGTCCAGTTCGCCCGTTTCGTAAATATTACTGAGGTGTTTGTTGATAGCAGGAACTTCCACACCAAACAATTCCGCCATCCGCTTTTGAGTGAGCCAAAAGGTTTCGTCATTAAAAATCACCTCAATTTTCACATCACCTGTGGGGGTGTTGTAAAATATGATGTCGCTATGTTGTGGTGTATCACTCATTTTCAATTTATTATTTTTTAAACGCTTACTTATTGGCATTGAACTTCATAAAATCTCTCTGCATTATCTGGAACATGGTTCCGGCAAAGAAATCCCTGAACTCCTTGTTATCATTATACTCCTTAAACACTTCAAAATTGGTTTCTATGTGGTCTATTAGCTTTCGCTTTAGCACATCTTCAAATGTAATCCTGGCATTTTGGGTGTCTGAGTGCTGGAAAGCATTAACAAACTCACTATCATTAGCTACATCTTGCATTAAATCTTCTGTCATTTTCTTCACCTTATCTTCATTGGTAAAGGCAGTACCAAATCTGTCGTTAAATGCTTTTACGATGTTTGACAAATACTCCATTTCAGGCTCAGCAACTCCACCTCTCATCTCAGTGGGGATAGGTTTTAATTCATCACCCTGCTCAAGTGCGATATTGGTGGTGGCCTCTAATTGGTATCGAAGGTTCTCCATGTCTATGTTATCCAAAATACCTTGTGCTAAATCTTCCTCCCTCTGACGGCCTAACTTATTCTGTAAATGATTTAAGAAGAGGTATAGCCTTTCCAGATATGGATTGATAAAAGGAACTATTTGAGCAAGGAAAACATACAGACGTACATAGGTTTTGCATTTGGCACGGAAATCTTCTTGCTGTTCTTCGTTCAGGTGGCTTCTGAAAACTTCGGCAGCAGCATCCAAAATGCTGTGTAACTGATCAACCGGAACATTGGTAATTAGGCGTTGTGAAAACTCCTGCACCTGCTCGGGTGTGTAAACCTGAAAAGCATCTAATGCGGATTGCAGGTCGAATAGTTTATTTGGGTCTGTTGCCTCACCCAAAATCGTTGTTTCGTAGAATGGGTCGAAAGACTTTTTGATGTCTTCTGCCTTGTTTGCAAAGTCTAATACGAATGTGTCTGTTTTACCAGCCGTTGTTCTGTTCAGCCTTGAAAGGGTTTGAACAGCATTTACACCGCCCAATTTTTTATCAACATACATAGTATGTAAAAGTGGCTGGTCGAACCCTGTTTGGTATTTGTTGGCTACAATCAGAAAGCGATACTCTGACTTCTTAAACTCATCTGGTATTGCTGAACTTGAAAAGCCATTCAATGAGGCTTCGGTTTGCCCGTCAATTTCACCTGAAAAGGCAACAATGGCTTTGAAAGGATTTCCAGTGTCAGCAAGGTATCTGTCAAATGCTTTTTTATACTTAACTGCATTTTTACGGCTGCTGGTAACCAGCATCGCTTTTGCCAAACCATTTATTTTTTTACGCTTAATCACCGAATCCATGAAGTGTTCAATCATGATGGCAGTTTTCTTCTCAATAGCCAGGTCATGACTTTCCACATAGATGCGTAGTTTCTTTTGTGCCTTTACCTTATCGAACAGTGGATCATCTTCAATGCGTTTGTACAACCCATAAAAACTTTGGTAGGTAGTATAATTTTCCAGCACATCACGAATGAAGTTTTCTTCAATGGCTTGCTTCATTGAGTATAAATGAAAAGCCCTGAATTTTTCTTTGCCGTTATCGTTAAACCTTTCACCAAACAATTCCAGTGTTTTGTTCTTAGGAGTAGCGGTAAAGGCGAAGTAGCTTGCATTGGTCAGCATCTTCCTACCTTTTACAATATCTACCACCAAATCTTCGGAAGTAAGTTCATCATACTGGTCTTTATCCACAAAAATGTATTCATCCCCATCCACCTGCACTTTTTCAAAATCTTTGGCAAGGGTTTCATTGAGCTTACCGGCAGTATTACCGCTTTGGCTACTATGTGCTTCATCAATGATGATAGCAAACTTGTTGCCCGGCAACTCTCCAATTTCATTAACGATGTAGGGAAACTTCTGAATGGTTGTAATAATAATCTTCTTACCTTCTTCCAAAGCAGTTTTTAGCTGCTTACTACCTTCAGTAATAGCTTCTACTACCCCTTTTACCTGCTCAAATTGTTTGATGTTATTCCGTATCTGTGCATCTAGTACTTTACGGTCGGTGACTACAATGACCGTATCAAATACAGTGTTGGTATTTGAGTTATCAAATAAACCTACTAACTGGTGAGCCAGCCAGCTGATTGAGTTACTCTTACCAGAACCTGCGGAATGTTGAATAAGGTATCTGCGGCCTGCACCGTTTAGTTTTGCATTTTGCAACAGACTGTTTACTGCAAATAATTGGTGATAACGAGGGAATATGAGTTTCTTGACTTTCTCCTTTTTGATTTTACCATCAGGTAATATCTTCTCTACTTCCTCTTCAAACAACTGCACATAATTCTGAATGATATTGGTAAGGCTGTCTTTGGTCAATATTTCCTTCCACAGGTAGTCAGTTTTAATGCCCGATGAATTGGGGGGATTTCCTGCTCCATTATTGTGTCCTTTATTGAAGGGAAGAAAATATGTACTGCCATTCTTTAAGTGAGTGGTCATCCAAACCTGCTCTGTATCTACGGCAAAGTGCACCATGCATCTTCCGAGGCGAAACAGTTCTTCTTTGCTATCTCTGCTTGTTTTGTATTGTTTGATAGCATCTTTTACATTCTGTTTGGTAAGCTCATTTTTTAATTCAAAAGTGATGATGGGTAAGCCATTGATGAAAACAACCATATCGAGGCTATTTTCATTTTGTGTGCTGTAATGCACCTGTCGGGTTACAGAGAATATATTCTTGTTGTAGAGTTCAGTGTCTTGCTGATTGAGGTTCGAAACGGGTTTATCATAAAAGAATTTCAGTTTTACATTATTGTCAGTAATTCCTTTACGCAAAACTTCAATAATGCCCAACAGCTTGATCTGACTGTTGAGGCGGTACAATATTTTACTACGGTAATTACCGCCATGAATGGTCTGCAATTTAAGTACTGCCTTTTCCTGTGTTGCTTCTAAAAAACTGAAAAGCAATTCTTCATCTACACACTCAACACGATTGTATTGGGTGTTTTGGCGAAGCTGATATGAGTTACCGGCAATCGTATCGCAGAGATACGCTGCAATAAGTGCTTCTAATCCTTTTTCTGATGTATCTGTTTTCATTACTTAAAAGTCATATTTTGTTTTACGCATCTCAAAGGCAATAACACCGCCTTCCATAATGTCCTTTACTTGCAATTTGATTTCATCCTTATCAATTGAACCACTGCCAATAATTTCCCCTGCGGACTTATCAGAATTATGGTCAAATGTTAGGATTAATTCTGCATCACCATTCACTGCAATATTTGCATTATGACTACTGAAAATGAGCTGTCTCTTGTGCTTGGCCGAAACAATATTCTCAGTTATCTGATGAATAACTTTATTATCAAGATCATCTTCAGGTTGGTCAATTATTAAAGGACCAAATTCCTGATTCAACAATATTGTGAGGATTGAACCAGCTTGTTGACCATAAGAGGCATCTTCAAACGGTATTTTATTTGAAGGGTCTTTACAGTAAAGAAGTTTTAAATCATAAGTGGGAAGTTCCAATGCAAAGTCAATTATGGCTGACGTATTCAGGCTTTCATTAATTCTTTCAAAATCAGTTTCAAGAAGTGAGGCATTTTGCAAGCCATACTCTGAAATTATGTTTTCGATTTTAAGCTTTTCAGTTTGAGCCTTGTATATCGAGAACCAAAACTTCAACAGTTCCTTATATGTATTTTCACCCTTTAAGAGTGTCTGGAAAAACGATTGTGTTCTTGCGGGCTGGCCTTTACTTCCTGTAACTTTAGCTAAGAAACCTTTGACAATATGTTCTATATTATCTAACGGTGTTAACTCAATTTCAAGAGAACCTTCGCTCTTACCGCATATCTCAGCTACTGCACTATTAATTAAAGTGTGTAGACTTATATTTAGTTGATGCCTCTGGTAAAACAGCTTCTGCAAATTCCTTCTAACACCCTTTTCAGATTCCAAAGTTTCAAGTATCCTGTTCCTATCCTCAATCAAAACAGCCAAACGCTTTCTGAGTTCTTCAAGCTCTTTTATTATCTGCTCAAACTTTGTCTGTCTGCCTTTTGCTTCAACATACTCAGCATCATGTAAACCATGCAAATCAGTTAATACCTTCTTATCAGCAACTAAAACTGAAGAACTTGCCTTGTTTCGTGCATCATCTAATGCGGCTTTTATATTTTTAACTATCTCATCATGGCTGGCAGCATACTTTTTTATCTCTTCGGTATTCTTAACATTTTCAGAATCAAATTGTAAACCGTTGAAATTTCCGTTTGTCAGTATATTACCTATCTGATTAAATAATGCTGCAATCTGAGCTTCAGAAGATTTTATTATCAATTTTTCGTTTGCAACAAGACTATTGTTTTTGATTATAGTCTGGTCGCCTGAGGGAACTTCAGATAATTGCTCATTCAAGGATTTAATTTGTTCCTCAATTGATTCTATTTGTGTCTTTAAATCTTCTGATGATTTTAGATTTGAAAGATAGGTTTCATAAGAAGCGGCTACTTCCTTAATCCTGTTGCCATTTTCATTGATCTGTCTTTTGATTGATTCAACACCACTATTTACTGCATTTTCAATGATCCTGGTAAGCTGTGCCGTTTTATCTTTCTCATGCTTACTAAGTTCCTTTTGTGCAAATGAATCTGCCCGTATAATTGAAACAATATTTTGGCTATTGGTTGGCTGCCAATCGTCATTGCCAATTTTTATTTCGTAAGAATTAATTGACCGCCTGATGATATGGGTGGTACCAGTTTTAATAATTGTAACCTCAACAGTACCCGTGCCAAGTGTATTACTAATAAACGTTTCAAGGTCAGTTTTCTTCTCTTCATTACTGTCTTTACCCAAAGCCCAAGAAATATATTGGAGTAAGGAAGATTTTCCTGTTCCTCTACCTCCAATGCATACATTAAACTGAGGGTTAAATTTAATTTCTAAGTCTTTCAAAAAGCTGCTGCCCAATATTCTCACCTCGCTAATTCTTGTAGATGGCAACTTTGGTTCATCTTGTAAAATTCTGGACTTTTTTGCCAGGCAGGCTTGCCGTAACCCTTCAGCAGTAGGTGTGGACCATTTGACCCAAGTAGCAGAAATGCCTAAATGCTCAAATGTATCCGTTCTGTTGTCCGATGTTTGAAAAAAGCCGATTGATCTATTACCATAAGCCGAAACCCTGCCCTCAATTACATTATTCCAACCCGTATTATTTTTATGCGATTCATACAATCCTCTATCTAAATAACCGCCCACAAATAAACCTTTAGCATACTCATTGTGAAATCCATTTCTTATAATAGTACTTGTTCCGCCATCTTTAATGTTTGGGAAAATAATAAATCTTCCTTTCAATTCCTTTACACCATTAAGAGCATCATAAACATCATTGATGCTCTTAAACGCAAGCCTGTTGGTTGGGCCTGTCTTTGCTTCTGATTTACTTGTATAATCTGAAATACCAAGTGCTGTATAGATTTTTATTCTCGTCTCATCATCTATTACTAAATCAGCGTCAAAAATTAAAAGAGCCTGACAGGGAACATCAAGCGTCAATTCCATTCCCGGGAAGACAACTATACGTTCATGCTCTGATATTGGATGGCCATGTATGTCTTTCTCATTATTGCTCGCATCATTGATGTAATTGTAAAAACACAAATCGTGGTGATCTGTAATTGCTACTGCATCAATTCTTTTATCACGGCAAGCCTTAATAAACCGCTCTGAATAAGCAATTCTATCGGCATCAGAAACATAATCCTGGCCAGAGAACTGAAGGTCTCTCGGGGTGTGAACCTGAAAGTCACATTTAAAATATCTTGCTCCTTTGTCCATTTAAACTATTTTTCTTTTTCCCATCACCGCTTCGGCTATCATCGCTTCTTTATGTTCTCTGATTAATTCAATTTCTCGTTCAGCTTTGGTAATTGCTTTATCAATAATTTCTGTTTCATTCTTAATATGCAGAACAATTTTCAGTTGCTCATCAATTGGTGGAATGACTAAGAATATTTTTCTAAAGTCGCCTTTGCCTATATTCGGCTGTCCAGTCTCTCTAACATGATAATATATTTGTTTTTGAATGAATGGAGAACTTAGCTGGAGATATAAAAAGTCCTTGTCAAGTTCAGCAGAATTTAAAGGAATAAAATTACCTACACGGTAATTCTGCAATAGAACCTCTTCGTTTATGTCAGCTCTGATAATTTTACCTATTGTACCTCCTGTAAGTGCCATCAAAATATCACCTTCATCAATAATAATGTCCCTAAACTCCTCCAAACGAGAACTATCTATTGTATTTGCCTTTGATAAATCCAAGTAACCAGATGGATTAAGCTGCGTGATTTTCACAACCTTTAAGCCATCATCAGTAAAGTCATAGTCTCTAAACTGATAGCCGTGTCTCAAATAAACATACTTATTAAATTTCTCAACTTTATAATGTGCAGGGAACTTATCAGCAAATGGTATCTCTGATTGCTTAAACATTATGGAATCATCTAAGCCGCCAGTTATTATCTGATAAATCAAAGAATACTTTTGCTCTCGCAACAACTCAATAAATCTTTTTTTCTTTTCAATAAAGCGGTTTACCTTTTCCTCTTGTGTTTTGATGTATTGTACAATTACATCCTGCTCGGTCTTTGGCGGTACAATTGAAAATATGCTGAAAAATTTATCGGAGTATAAACGTAGGCGGCTATCAATAATACCTGTACTGTGTCTGCGGAACTCCGCTTTGAATAATGCAGTAGTAAACAAGTAGCCAAAATATTCCGGATTATTATCTCCCTTAATACGATACACACAATAGGCAGGGCTTGTAATTCCGCTGTATAGTGAAATGCCCATACTCCCATTCCAAGCCAGCATAATGTTTACTACCAGATCACCCGGTTCTACCAGCTTATAGCCTACAAGGCTTTCTGCATTGGTTAAATGTTCGTCCTCACTTTCCAGGCTTTCCCTCTTGAGAGTAACTCCAGTATAATGAGAAACAGAAAGCAGTTCTTCACTACCTGTTTCGCTTCGGCTATCTACCTCCTGAAACAGATTTTTAATGCGAAGCACCTGCCAGTGTGATGGGAACTCACCCAGCCATGCTATTTTATTATTGTCTACTGCCGTTGCTGTCATATCTTCTAAATTGTATCAACCGGGTCTGCCGGTCTACGGTGTTGTGGATTAAAATTGGCATCAAAACAAGCCATTGATGTATTAGGCAGACTGTTTACAATGACCCTTAAAACATCTGTTACACCAGTAAAGGCATCAAACCAGATTGAAAAGAAACCATTCTTTTCAATCATTGGCGGTATAGCTGCTAAATAGGCTGCCCTTTGCTGTGGCGTTGTTAATGTATTCCATAATGCTCTTTGGGTGTTTGCAACTTGATATGCAGTATACCTGTTTAGCCATCTTACATCCGTCATTTTTCTTTGGCGAACTGGCGTTTGCTCAATGCGGTTCAACTCGGTATATGTAATTGTATTAATTGCTTTGGTTCTCTGATTTGGATTTAAAATCGGATTGAACACAGGAATACATGCATATTTGCCGTTCTTCTTATGCTTTCTAATTGTGTAAGAAAAAATCATGTGCGTATTATTTGCGTTTGGCAAATAATGTGTTGCTGCTGTAGCAACTCTTGCAGACTTAGCCAAATTACACGGACCACAAGCCAGAAATAAGTTATTCCATGCAAGAGGGGGAACTATTCCTAAAGATTGAGCTACTAAATGCTCTACCTCAAACCTACTTTGTAACCTGTCATTGCAAAAAACACAATGTTGACCGTATGCATCAGCCAGGTCTTCACGCCATTCCTGATAATTGGCAAATGTTTTATTTACACCATTTACCTGAGGTATTGGGCTATTCTCTATCGGTCTCATTAAATGATGTTTTTAGCTATTCTGTGAGTTTTTAAATAAGCCCGCAATCCAGTATCAGTGATTGAGTTCTCAAGTTGCTCCAATTGGATTTTATAGGCATCCTTATTATTGCTTTTTTCGGCTTCACTTAAAAGATGGAAGTAGTCAACACTTTGCTTTTCTTCTTCCTTTTTATCTGTGCCATAAGATGCTTCTACATTCATTACTTCCTCAGAAATTACCTCTATTGGATAATCCTTCGGATTTATAGTGGTGTGAACATCAAGATTAATCAATTCATCTGCATTTATACTTTGCACTATAAATGGCGAATGAGTTGTTACCACAAACTGCATATTCGGGAAAGCAGCTTTCAAATCTTTGATAACATGCCGCTGCCATGTGGGATGCAAGTGCATGTCTAATTCATCAATCAATACTACGCCAGGGCTTTTCACAACTGCATCATAACCCAACTTTCCATTCAACATGATGCAGCGGTAAGCAATTTCTGCCACCATGTTCAACATAGCCTTCATACCATCGCTGAGCATCGAGGCAATCTTTCTTTCAACCGGCTGCCCGTCATTAAAATCTACCAACACTTCAAACTCATCATACTTTGAGTTGTATTCAATTTCTTTTATATAGGGTATGGCGGTTGTAATGGCATCATACATTGCTTGTATTGTGCCCTCAAATTCTACCTCATCTTTTACCTTCTTTTCGTAACTGTATAACCATTCATACACACCTGTAAAATCAACACTATCTCCAAGTGCAGTGTAATATCCTTTCTCCAGCCGAGACATTCTACGCCACTTTTTATCAACCCTTCTTACCTGTGCATTGGTTCGATTAATATAGAAGTTAGCTAATACAGGGTAAAGCACATTCTTTTTGCTTGCATGATTATCGAACAAATAATTTGCATACTGAATAATATCAGCAGAGTGCTCCTTTTTATGTGTGGTAGCATTACTAGGGAGATAGTGTCTTTCCCAGCGGAACGGCACAGGTATTTCATCAACTACATCTTTTGGATACCATTTTGCAGCTACTATTAAAGACGGATTCTCCTTATTAGGCAGATAGTCTTTTCTTTCAGGATAATATTTTTTAAACCGTTCTCCTTTCTTAAACTGCCTTCTGTAAATATAGTTTGCAGGTAGTGTAGGCATTGACTGTAAAAAAGCACCTAAACCCACTTGCAATGCATTGAGCAAGGTTGATTTACCAAGACCATTATTTCCTATGGCCACAGTAAATCTTTCCTTGAACTCAAAAGACTTTTCTTCAAAGCCCTTAAAGTTTTTTATGTGTATGTGTGTTATCTGCATCTTATTCGATTATTTCTTTTAATAGCCCCTCTGTTTCTTCTTCAATAGCCAGAATATCTTTTGCAATTTCCGCTAATGTCCTTGGGGGCTGGTGTTTATAGAAGTATTTAGCAAAATTGATTTCATAACCCACCTTGATATCCTTTTCATCCCACCATGCATCAGGAGCAAAAGGCAATACTTCTCTTTCAAAAAACTCCTGAATATCTTCTTTCAAAGGAATGTTCTCTGTGTCCTTCAATTTGCTATCTGCCTTTGGTTTCCCTTTACTTGCATAAATAATATTACCGTTTTCATCTCTTTCCGGACGGTTCACAGTAATTTGTGTGTAGCCAAAATCCTCGTTATCGAAAATTTTACTGTATTCATTCTCCTCAAAGTCGAGGTACATTTTTTCAATTACCGGTATATGACTTTCTGAAAACTCAACCCTCTTTTTGCCCAAAGGTTTCCGCATCTTAGTGTAGAACTTTTCAGATGTAGCATTAATCAGCTGAACCTTTCCTATACGGTGTTTTGCCTTTCTATTGGTGATAACGAAAATGTAAGTGGGAATACCCGTATTGTAGAACATATCATTAGGCAATGCAATGATGGCTTCCAACAAATCATTTGAAATGATATGCTTTCTGATTTCGCTTTCACCTTGACCTGCATCACCAGTAAATAAGGCTGAACCATTGTGAACTGAAGCAATACGACTGCCGAGTTCGGTATCCTTCATTTTACTGAGCATGTGTAATACAAACATCAACTGACCATCATTAACCCGACTGGTTACAGCTTCATTCTTATAGGTGCCATTCAGTATAAAACGCTTATCAATGATCTTTCCTTTTTCGCCTACTCCAAGGGCTTTCTTGTCGGGAGCCCACGTTTTGCCATAAGGCGGGTTAGTGAGCATGAAATCGAACTTCAAATCAGAAGGAAAACCGTAAGCACTCAATGTACTGCCATAGGCAATTTTGTTTGGGTCTTCACCTTTAATCAGCATATCGCTTTTACAGGTAGCGTATATGAATGGCGTACTTTCCTGCCCGTATAAATGAACTGTTGCATTGCTTTTAATTGGACCTTCCGGATTCAACATGAAGTTCTTTGCGATTGTGAGCATACCACCAGAACCAACGCAAGGGTCGTAAAGCAAATATGTACCTTGTTTGATTTGATCTTTTACGGGAACAAAAACAAGATGCGTCATTAAATCGATGATTTCCCTTGGTGTAAAGTGCTCTCCTGCTTCTTCGTTATTTTCTTCATTAAAACGCCTTACTAAATCTTCATAAACATAACCCATAGCTAATGGTGGTAGCTTATCTGGATGTAGTTCAACTTTGGGAGAACAAAACTTTTCGATTAAAGAGAATAGAATTTGAGCTTCTTCGAGTGTTTCTATTTCATTTCTAAACTTAAACTTATTGATAATGTCTTGTACATTATCTGAAAAGCCATTGAGGTAGTTTTCAAAATTAGAACGCAAGTTTTTTGGATCTTGCATTAGTTTCTTCAATGTGAATGGCGAGGTGTTATAAAAGGCCAGTCCTGAACCATGCTTACTGTTCGTTAACAATGAATCAAGATTTTGCAGCTTGTCCTTATACTCCGAAAATGTTTTAAGAACCTGGTCTTTCGTAGGCTCTAATAGTAAGTCTAATCTGCGAATAACAATCATTGGCAGAATAACATCTTTGTATTTACCCTTCTGATAGGTATTAACTAAAACATCATCAGCAACCGTCCAGAGAAAGTTGATAATTGGTTGAAGTGATTGTGTATTTAAAGCCATGAGTTATTTATTTCTTTTGTTTCTTTTATTAGATTTCAATGTTTCTTGAGCAGCATCCATAGCCTTTAGTGCTACATCTTCATCCTTGACCACTTCATACAACTGATCGGCCAACCAAAGCACCAGCAACTCGTTTGAATCAGCTTTCAGAATGTCAGCCAAAACTTGTATCTGCTCCCTCTTAATTAATCTGCTCCCTTTTTCAATTTTACTCAGTTGTGCCGTATCCATTTCCAGCAATGGTGCTACCTGCCGCAAATACAAGTTTTGCTTTTCTCTGAGCTCCCTTACCCTCTCACCAAATTGACTTTTCATTGTTTTATTATTGACTTGTCAAATATTGGCAAATATAAGAAATCAAAAACAAGATTTTACTAAAAAGAATAGCAGGGTTGCAAACCTTGCAAAGTCTGCAAACAAAGCAAAAACCCCATCGGGTATGCCGTATGGGGAGCTATGCCAGGGAAAAGATGCTGGTTAAATTTTGCGGTAGTGGCCGGCTTTCAGTTTTTCCAAAGCCTTGCCAGTGGCATTGTGGAGAATATCGTCCACGGTACGGGGTGAAAGCTGAAACTGTTTGCCGATTTCAACGGCCTGCTGGCGGGTAAACTCTGCCGGCAAAGTCTCAAAGAATTTGCGTTTGCTGTCGCCTGTTTTAAACTGGGTGGCTTCGCTCTGCTTGGGCAGATTGTTGAACATGAGGATGCTGTGGTGGAGGTAGATTTCTGCCAAACGCAGGGCGGTATTAAAATCTTCATCGGTACACACTATCAGGGTGGCTGCCTCACCGTTCTCAAATTTGCGGAGAGAAGTAAAAATCATGGCCATGCGGTACAGGATCAAGCCCAGGCGTTTTACAATACTGGCAGCTTCCTCGGCTGTGAACATGGTTACCTCGTTCAGCCATCCCTCACAGTGATGGTTTAGCTGCTGCCATTGCTCTGTTGTTAGTTCGATAATGGTTTCTTCCCGTTGCAGGAACTGGACCATATTGAACACCCTGCCTGAAAGGACTTTGAAATGCTCGGTTAGGTTAATGTTATTGGCATTAGGCGAAACATCTTTCCAACGCTGCTCCACCTTGAAGGCATAGAATAGGAAACGGCTGAACAAACCATCTTCGGAAGAGGCTATCAAACCCGTTACCTGATTGGGTGTACCCGATAGGGCAATGGACAAGCTGGGGGCATTTACTTCGGTAAATTCATTGTTGCCTTTACGGGAACTGGAAAGCCTCTCATGGTGAAACGATTTGCGAAGCATATCGGAATAGGAACCCCATTCCTGTTTGAATACATTGCCCAGGGTATCAGCTTCGGTTTCGCAAATGATGCCTGTTCCCTCGTTCTGCTCCAAGTGCCAAAGGATTTTTGCATAGCTGGTATTGGCAGGAATGTACACCACTTTAAAAGTGGGTTTGGTGGGTGGCTCTTCTGTGGAAGTGTCGCCTTTTTTCTTGCTGCTGATACGCTGCTTGTGTTCTGACAATTCCTGATTGTACAGCATCTCTGCCTCACGGCTTGCCTTTAGTACAAAGCTGTGGTAATCATCTGCCAGCATTTTGGCGAATTTCAAAGCACCCTTGCCACTGGCAGCCGGTGCAATGGCAAAAGAAAATACATTGGGGAATACTTCATTTCCTGCATACACTCCCTTTACACCGGGCAAACATCCGCTGAGAATAGCCAATGCACCTGTCAGGAAAACATCTCTTTCCCTTTCATCTGTAAAAGCCATTGCACCATGCTGCAAAAGGTCAGGAATTTGCAAATAGAGTTCTTCGGGAATGGTGGGTGTTGCCTTCAGGTAGTCTTCCTGTGGGGGCTGCTGTTCTGTACTTTGCAGCTTTGCAGTGTTTGCAAACTTTGCAAACTCGGGTTTATGGTGGGTGTAGGCGCTCTTTATCGCTTCGAGAATTTCTCTTTCAGGTAGGTCAAAATGCTGTGTACATAAAAGTTCAACATCGGACTGCGATAAACCAGCTCGGTTGCAATTAGAAGCAAGCCGATAAATATAATTGTTCCTGTTTCCATCGGTGTATTGTGATTTTTGATTAGTGAATTGAATTTGTTGGTTGAAGATGAAAGCGGTATTCAGATCCTCTTCGGGTTCGCTTTGTTGCAGTGGTGAAATCGTCTCTGTCGTTTCCCTTACCGGCTCCTGCATTTTGGTTTCAGGTAGCTGCACTTTGAATTTCTCGTTACGGATATTCTTGTACAGTCCGGGATGGTAACTCATGAAGCAAAGGCGTGTAATGTCTTTGCAGCTTGGGTCGGCCTTTAATCCTGTGGCTTCTTCGTAAAACTGCTGCACCTGCAAATAGGCTGTGTCATGGTGCTCAATGTCTGTATTCACTTCAATGAATACTTTGAGGCCGTTGCCGCTGGGGCTGATGAAGCATAAGAATGTGTAGGGAATTTCGGCAATGACTTTGAAGGCTGTATCTAACTGCTCCGGTGTCAGCTTATCAAAATCAAGATGCACAAAGCCGCTGTACATTTCCAGGAAAGGCATTTGCCTTTTCTCGGTGAATACTGCGGATGGAGTGAAAGCCAACAATTGCTTTTTCTTACTGGCGGCTTCCTCCGCTTTACCCTGTTCCAGCAATGCCCTGATTTCTTCAACCTCGGCTTTGTATTTGCCGTTGGCTATATCATTGCCAATAAGAAGCAATGATCTCTTTTCAACCGGAACGGTAAAGTTTCTGAATATGGTACTTGATGCCATTGTTCTGTTCTTTCAGTTAATAAAAAATTCTTACTTCTTGCGTTTGTTGCGGATAACATAGTCGGCTGCCATCTGATCAATTTCATCGGCTGCTGATTTTCGGTTACGCTGTAACCAGTTATCCAATTCCTCCCGTTTGAAGTAGAGTTTCTTACCCTGAGGACAGAAATGGGGGATGTGCTTTGTACTGGTGAGTTTGTACAAATGCGATGGGCTTACATCCAAATACTTGCAAGCCTCATTAAAGTTCAGTACTGTTTTTTGTAACAGGTTTTGCTCATCCAGCTTGTTAGCGATTTCGGTGAGCTTGTCTAAGATTAAATCTTCGTTTGCCATCTTTTTACTTTTTAAAGTTTGATGGCACAAACCTCTCAAATGCTTGAGGGGCAAAGGTTAAGGGGTTAATCCCTTACTCAGATTACTGAATAATCTTAATGTTTTTTATTGCAGATATTTGAAGATTTTGTCAATGGTTGCCTTTTCCTTCGGTTCAATTCTGTTCTTTGAACCACTGGCAGAAAGGTTGTTTGCTGTAATAGGGGTGTCCTTCTTTGAATAGAAGATTTTTGACTTCTCTATGTTGGCCAGTGAAAGGCTATTGAAGTATGGCATGAACTTATCAATGCAGTAGCGGAAGTGTTTTGTTTCGCAGCCTAATTGAATTTTAACTGCACCCGGCAGGATGCTTTTTGCTGTGAAGGCTTTTATCAATTCATCAGCATTAGCAACATCCTCATTCAGGAACTCTATCTGATAGCACAACTGATTTACAACAGTTTTCAGTTTTTCAATATCATCTTTGAAGCCGAAGCAAATTGTTTCCTGGCTTTCGGTGAATTCCTCGCTTTGCTTGCCGACTGGCACTACCTGCCCAATGTATTCTAATTCTTGGATGCTTGACAATGGCAGTTCCAAATCCAACACATAAAAGTCTTCTAAACTTGTGGTGTGCTGCAAGCTGTTTTCAAATGAATGTTGAACGCTAAAATAAAGCTGTATCAAACTATGCTTTAAGCAATGAAGGGCATAATGTACATGATTGCTTTGCTCATTGGGATCTGTTGTAAAATCCCTTTCAATTAACTCGGCTGCGGTTTGCTTTGCCAATACTTTGATACTGTTGAGCACCTTGTTAATCTGATACTGAATATCAACCAACTCAGTAAGTGATGCAGCTTTCAAAAGGATGGAATTATATACCCTGAGTGTTTCCGCTGTGATTACTAAAAAATAAAAGTTGGTGATGGGGTCTGTGTACTTGGGTAAAACTGTTTTATATGAAAGCGGTTGTATTGTGTCGTTTGTAATTGCACTATCGGCCAGCACTTTCTTTAACTGCGGATAGTCGGCCAGCAATGCGGTCATTTGTGACTGCAATTCTGCAATAGTTTTCGGTGTAGCTGCTTTTGCAGCTTTCACCAATTCAGTGAACCGCCTTGAGTTGGTGGTATCCATTTTCCACGGTTTCAAAGCACCGTGCATTATGCTGTCTAATACTTTTATCTCCATCGCTATAAGTCTAATTTGATTTTATTCGCTGCCTCCTGTTTTTTATGGTCAATCACCTTAGCGTAAATTTCGGTTGTTTTCAGGTGCCTGTGTCCTAAGAGTTTTGAAACAGTGTAAATGTCTGTACCCAATGTAATTTGAAGGGTGGCGTAGGTATGCCTTGCACAGTGAAAGGTGATGTGTTTTGTGATACCTGCTTTCATTACCCATTCACGAAGTTTCAAGTTATGCCAGGCACTGTAATACAAGCCTTCAAATACTTTATCCTCGGGCTTCCTTCTATTGCCTAACAACTGAAAAGCCTGTTCTGAAATGGGCAAGGTTTCTGCTCCCTTTGTTTTCTTCTGCCTGAAACGGATGTAATACCCGGACTGCTCGGAGTGCTGCACTTCTGACCAAACCAGCTTTTCAATATCTGACCAACGCAAACCCGTTAAGGCAGAAAAGATGAAAGCATCTTTCAACACCGGCATTTCACATTCCACTTTAGCGGCTGCCTGTAGTTCTTCCAATGTCAGGAACTCCCTATCTGGATCATCCGCTTTGATGCCTTCCACTTGGTTTGCCGGGTTGGTTTGGATGATGCCTTCTTTTACGGCTTCTTTCAAAGCTGCTGTTACCTTGCTGAAATAGGAAGATTGAGAGTTCTGCGAAAGGCGTTTATTGGTTTTGCTCTTGGCTTCATACTGGAGGTAGTTCTTGAAATCTTCCAGCCAGTTTTTATCAATTTCTTTGAATGATGCTCCGTTCTTGGCAAACTTCTTCAAGTGTTTCAATACGCTATCCCAGTTGCCCCAATTACCCTGGCTGTTTCTCCTTTTCTCTGTGAGGCGTTCAAAGTAGGCAATGAAACTGCCTTTGGCTTTATCGGTATCACGAAAGCCGTATTCCTCATTCTTTATCTGTAACAAACGCTTCGACCTGATGGCTTCTGCCAATACAAGTGTTTTGCAGTTCTCTTCCTTCTGCTCTTTGGTGAGCTTGCCTTTCTCCGGCTCGGGTATCAGGTAGAGTTGCAGGTATTCGTAATCTCTTTTACCATCACTGTAGTAATCAAGATACAGGCTGATTTTATCGCCCTTTTTGCGTTGCCTAAGTGTTACTGTCATGCTTCAGTTAGTTTGAATAATTCATTGATAGCTGCCCGGGGAATACGGGTACTTCTGCCCAGTTTACCTGCTTTGAGTTCGCCTTTCACAATGAGCCTGTAAATGGTCCATCGGCTGGCGTTGATTAACTGGCAGGCTTCTTCAACGGTTAGAAATTCCTTTTGAGCAATGGCAGGGTTGTAAAGTGCTTTCTCGGTTTCTTCCTTGATGGCCACTTCAATTTTTTCGTTCCGCTTCCGCTGCTTGTATGCTCGTTTGGCACAGGTATCTGAGCAAAACTGTGTAACGGTAGTCTTTGCGGTAAAGCGATTACCGCAGTGCTGACAAGTTTTTTGAAGACGAATGTTACTGCTCATTTTGTTGCCTGTTGTTGCTCCATGTTGCAGCTTGTAGCTGTATGTAGCATGTTCTCTCCCGACTGTTGCCTGATTTGTGGGCAACAAATCTGGGCAACAATTAGGCAACAAATATAGGTAAAAAAGTAGAGTTGGGCAACAAAAAAGAGAAGGATAAATCAGCTAAAACCCAACAAAAACAAGCATTTATGAAACAAAGGAAAGATAGTTACTTTCCGATACAGAACTTACTAAAGATGTAGTCCAGCTGATCTTCGTGTGTAATGGTACCAGTAATGGTTCCTAAATGGTGAAGGCATTGCCTTATATCCAGCGCAAGCAAATCACCGGGGACTCTGTTCTGCAGACCAGCTTCCACTTCTTCAACAGACTGTAACAAAGCTACCAATGCTGCATTGTGACGTGCATTGGTTACTATTGTTGACTCTGCATGTATGTTTCCGTGAATGGTTTTATTCACCAGTTCCTTTTTCAAGGCTTCAATCTGCTCATTGTTCTTTGCAGAAATAAACAACTGATGAGAAAATTGTTCAAAGTATGCTAGTTGCTCTTTTGAAGCAAGGTCAGCCTTATTTCCTACAAGTATATATTGAATATTTTCTGCTTCAAATTCTGCAACCACCTGTGCCAGCTCTTCTGCTGTTGTTGTTAATACATCAAAGAGATATATCACCAGTTCAGCAGCCCGCATTTTTTCCTTGCTCTTGCTTACCCCAATCTGTTCAATTGCATCAGAGGTATGCTCTCTAATTCCTGCCGTGTCTATCAATCTGAATAATACACCGTCAATGTTCAACACTTCTTCAATTGTATCTCTGGTTGTACCGGCAATATCACTTACAATGGCCCGGTTTTCATTCAGTAAAGTATTGAGTAAAGTTGATTTGCCTGCATTGGGCTTTCCGATTATAGCAACCTGAACCCCATTTTTGATTACGTTCCCGAGCTTGAAAGAAGCAATTAATTGTTGCGTGGCGGTTTTTAATTGAGCAATCAAGTCTGCAAATGCTGACCGGTCTGCGAATTCTACATCTTCTTGCGAAAAGTCCAGTTCCAGCTCAATCAGCGCCGAAAAACGAATCAAAGTTTCTCTTAATTGCGAAAGATCGGAAGAGAAGCCTCCCCGCATGGTATGTAATGCAGCTCTTTTACTTGCTTCCGTGTTACTGGCAATTAAATCGGCCACTGCTTCCGCCTGTGCCAGATCCATTTTCCCTTTCAAAAAAGCTCTTTGCGTAAACTCACCTGGTTTTGCCAGTCGGATTCCTCTGGAAGTAATTACCTGTATTATTTGTTCCTGTATATAAGGAGAACCATGACAACTGATTTCAATTACATCTTCCCCAGTATAAGACTTTGGGCCTTTGTATAAAGAAAGAACTACTTCGTCAATAACGGTATCCCCATCTTTCAGCAGACCTACATGAAGCGTATGAGATGCCTGTTTCAATAAATCCTTAGAAGGAAATAGTTGATTCAGCACCATAAAACTGGAAGGACCGCTAACTCTGATTACTCCAATGGCACCAATACCAGGTGCTGTTGCCAATGCCACTATTGTATCGTCCCAGCCTTGAAGTGTCGTATTCATAAAGTAAAGATAGCCGCTTTTGTGAATTGTCATTGACATGCAGGAACAGGGAAATAAAAAACCCCGGCACTTTGCAGAACCGGGGTTTGTAAGATTATTATTTCGGAGATTACTCTTCAGAAACCATGAATGTAATGCTCTGCTTGTGACGATAGATTACGTTTCTACCGTTCTGTACCGCAGGCTTCCAACTTGGACCTCTGGTAATTACACGTATCGCTTCATTCTTAGTACCATAACCAGGATCGTTTTCAGCAACAACGTCACTGATTTTACCATCTTTCGCTACAATAAAAGAAACCACTACTGTGTACTTTCCCGGAGGCGCACCGTTTTCAACGGGTAAGTCTCTGTTCAAGTTACGCTCCAGGTATTTTGCCCATGCAGGCAAACCACCAGGGAATTCTGCCGGGATTTGTACCACGGTGAAAATCTTATCGTAATCTTCTTCTTTTTTAGGAGCTTCTACCACACCAGTACCTGATTCAACCGGAGGAGCAACGATACCTTCGTCTTTAGCACCTTCCTGATTAATTGTACCAATCTTGGTATCTTCTAATTTTTCAACCTCTTTAATTTCATCTTCTTCCTTCACTTCCTCATCTTTTACAATTTTAGGAGGAGTGAACTTTGTGATTTCCACTTTTGGAGGCTCTTGCTTTGGTGGCGGTGGGGGTGGCGGCGGTTCAGGCTTTTTCTCTTCCTGCTGCACGTTTTCCAACGACACATCCTGCACTATTAATTCTGTCTTCGAACTTGAGGTAGAATTGGCAAGCAGGTTGCCAAGTACAGCAAGCAATATGATAAGAATCGTTCCTACTAAAGCCTTAACCATACGCTTGTTGTAGGTTTTACGCAAATCATAAGCGCCATACTCTTTGTTTCTTCCATCAAATATGATGTCGAGAATGTCTGCTGATTGAATTTTATTTACGTCCATTGTAAAAAATGTTATTAATTAGTTGCTTGTTGATATTAATTAGATGCGCCACCTGCTGTAGCACTTGCATCTGATATTTTAACCAACTGTGCTTCAGGGTCTGAAATATCTACTAGTGCATAACGCTTCAACACATTGATTGCCATCTCATCTAAAATATCTACTACATTTTTGTAAGTACAGTCAACTGAAGGCTTAATCACCACTACTAAATCCTTTTCAGGAGTATTGCGCTTCTTGTCGATCAGAACAGTTCTGATTTCCTTGAAGGTGGATGATTTAAAGTTTGAAGCATCTGATGCTAATTGACCTTCATAATAGAAAACGTTGTTGTCTTTTCCTAGTAACAAGGTAATAACACCTGATTCTTTCGCCTTATTTTGTTCCTCCGGTTTATCTGCATCTTTTGGTAAAAAGAGCTTCATAGCCGTTGGCTGACTCATGGTTGTAGTGAAGATAAAAAAGGTAATCAACAAGAAACCTAAGTCCACCATGGGTGTTAAGTCAACCCTGGTTGATAATTTTTTCCCTTTCTTGACCCCGGGGCCTTTCTTGTGGCCACCACTGTCGGAGGTATCCATTTCTGCCATGTCGGTAGAATTTAGTTTTCGTTATAAATTATTTTACTCTTCTATTTTTTCACCTTTCTGATTCATCTTCCAAAGATCAGTACCTACAGGAGCTGCTTCCGGACTGGTAACCATCTGAAACTTCAGGATATCATTCTTCTTGAAAGCATCAATAATGGCTTTGAAAGCAGGAAACTTAGCTGCATTATCGCCTTTTAAAAGGAATGCAGGTTCTTTTTCGCCCATGTAAACTTCTTTAGTAACTCTCATCCAGGTAACCAATTCATTGTTTGCTGTATCCAATACCGGGATACCAGGCAACTTATCACCCTTGCGCTGATCTTCTGGCAATGCAAGGAATGAAGATAGACTGCCGAATGGTGCTCCGAAAAACAGTGACTTTTTAAAAGCAGCTGTATTTAATCCAAGATTTCTGCTGGAATTCAAGGCATTGGCAATAGCTTCCTTCTTAGACTCATCGTCCATTTCAAGAAATACTTTACCATTTGCATCCAGAATTACCATTACATAATCTTTCTGGGGCGCCACTTTCGCGGCAACAGAATTGGGTGTAGTAACAGCAATAGCTTCTGCGGGTTTAAACTTGGTCGTTAAGATAAAGAACGACAACAAGAGAAAGGCCACGTCGCACATCGCCGTCATGTCAATATTTGTACTCTTCCGAGGTAATTTGGCTCTACCCATTGTTTTGTTTTTTACTGTTCACTTATATAGGATTCAAATCTTTGCAGATTCCACAAATAATTTCAAAATTATTTGTAGTTAGCAGCGAAGCTTTGAGTTAAAGTGAAACCAGACTCATCAATACCATAAGTAATACCATCGATACGAGTAGTAAATACGTTATAGAAAATGATAGCTACAGCAGAAGTACCGATACCCAATGCAGTGTTGAACAATGCTTCAGAGATACCTTTTGACAATTCACGAGCAGCATCACCACCACCTTCGTCACCTAGGGCAGAGAATGATTTAATCATACCTAATACCGTTCCGAACAAACCTAATAGAGTTGCTACAGAAGCGATAGTTGATAAGAACACAAGGTTCTTTTCTAACATTGGTAATTCAAGCGCAGTTGCTTCTTCAATTTCCTTCTGGATATTCAATACTTTTTGTTCAGTTTCCAATTCAGTGTTGGTGATCATTTCCTTGTACTTCTTAAGACCAGCTTTCATTACGTTACCTACTGAACCTTTTTGCTTATCGCAAGCAGCCAAAGCTTTGTCTACTTCTTTGTTAGCCAGGTGGAACTGTACGCTACGAACAAACTCAGCATTGTTAGCTGTACCTGTTGCTTTAATTACAGTAAGCATACGCTCAATAACGAAAATCAATACAATGATGAAGTTACCAATCAATACAGGTACAACGATACCACCTTCATACATTTTTGCTAATCCAGTCAAAGGTCCTTTGTGGTTAGGCCAGAAACCACCTGCCAAATCTGGATTGGTGAAATTACTATTGGTTCCAAGTACGAATCTCCAAAGAACGTACCCTAGAAATACCCCTGCAAAAGGAGCAATCCATGAAATAATGTTGCTGCTCTTCTTTGGTTGAGTAGAAGTTGCACTTTTCACTGCAGCGGTTGGTTTTGTTTCAGCCATGACTCAAATGGTTTTTGATTTTTTAAAAAAATAACTAATGGTTTAAAAAATTACTTCACAATGCTAATGAAAATTATTCTGAATTAACAAATTGTTTCAAATTCTTTAAAACAATTTAAACCAGCATTGGAAAGGGGTTGTAAAATAGGTATTTTATTTAAAGCAGCAAACACAAGCTTATTTTCTTTGACTGATTTTTACCGATTTTTTAAAATTCTCCACCATTCATCCAATCCTTACTGTTATTTGATTGTTAGATGGTTAACAACCCTATCTTTATAGGCATTTTTTTAAATAACACTAATTGCAACAATGAAAAAACTATTATTCACCAGTACAGCGCTGATGCTTGCCCTTAGTTTAGTGGCCCAACAGCGACCTCAAACTCCACCTCAGACTCCAGGGTCAGGTGCGCCAACTCAGGGGCCCAATATGGGCAATTTGGCTAATATGATGAACAATGCCCAGAGACAGGGTCCGAAGCCTTATAAAGAGGTGATTACGGCAAAAGCTGTTTCTAAAACAGGTTTATTTACCGTTCACAAAGTAGAGGACAAATACTATTTTGAAATTCCTGATTCCCTATTTGGAAGAGAGATTTTATCAGTAGTACGTTTTGCGAAAGTACCAGCTGGTGCAGGTTATGGCGGAGAGATTGCCAACCAGCAAACCATCACTTTTGAAAAAGGACCTAACAACAACGTATTCCTGAGAACTGTTACTTTGGTAAACAAAGCAGAAGAGAACCAGGATATTTATAAGGCAGTTACCAATTCCAACTTAAACGCCATCGCGTCTGCATTTCCTGTAGCATCATTAGGAAAAGACTCTACTGGTGTGGTAATTGACGTTACAGCATTCTTCAGTGGCGATAACCAGGCGGTTAGCGTTAACCCTAATACCAAAAGAAGATACAGCTTAACTGCTTTGGCACAGGATCGCTCTTATATCAGCAAAATCAGCACTTATCCAATTAATACTGAGATTGTAACGGTAAAAACCTTTAATGCTTCTGCAGCAGCGGGTCCATCCATCCCTGGATTACCTACCGGAGGTGCTTCTTTACCTGCAGCAAGAGATGCAGGTGCGGTTACCATGGAAATCAACACTTCCCTGTTGTTGTTACCTAAAGTTCCTATGCAACGCAGAATTGCAGACAAGCGTGTAGGTTTCTTTACAGATGATTTTGTAAGATACAGTGACTCTCAGCAAAAAGTAGAAGATGTAAGTTTTGCCGTACGCTGGAGATTGGAGCCAAAAGACGGTGAGTGGGAAAAATGGAGAAGAGGTGAATTGGTTGAACCTAAGAAACAAATTATCTATTATATAGATCCTGCTACACCAAAGCAATGGCGTTCTCACCTGATTGCAGGTATCAATGACTGGCAGGTTGCTTTTGAAAAAGCTGGTTTTAAAAATGCAATCGTTGGTAAAGAATGGCCAGAAAAGGATACTACTATGAGCATGGAAGATGCCCGTTTTTCTGTAGTACGTTATTTTGCATCTGATATCCCGAATGCTTATGGTCCTAACGTTCACGACCCAAGAAGTGGTGAAATTTTAGAGAGCCATATCGGTTGGTACCACAACGTAATGAAGCTGGTTCACGACTGGTATATGGTACAGGCAGCTCCTAATGATCCTGGTGCACGCAGCATGAAATACGATGACCAGTTAATGGGAGACTTAATTCGTTTCGTTTCTTCTCATGAAGTAGGTCACACTTTAGGACTACGCCATAATATGGGAAGCAGTAGCCAGACTCCTGTTGAAAAATTAAGAGACAAACAGTGGGTTGAAGCTAACGGCCATACAGCTTCTATCATGGACTATGCCCGTTTCAACTACGTAGCACAGCCTGAAGATAATATTGGCAGAAAAGGCTTATATCCAAAGATTGGCGACTACGACAACTGGGCTATTAAATGGGGCTATGGTTATATTCCTGGTAACACAGAAGAAGAAACCAAGAGCAACAGCAACAAAATGGTTACTGCAGCTTTAAAAGAAAATCCCCGTCATTGGTTTGGTACTTATGAAAGCGGAAACCGTGTAGACCCTAGAAGCCAAAGTGAAGATTTAGGCGACAACTCTGTAAAAGCCAGTGAATATGGTATTTTAAACCTTAAGCGTGTAATGAAAGGTTTACCAGAGTGGACTAAGGAAGAAGGTGACCAGTACAGCAATCTTGCTAATATGTACGGACAAACATTGGGTCAGTTCAACAGATACATTGGCCACGTGAGCACCAATATTGGTGGTGTTTATGAAACTTTCAAAACCGTTGAGCAAAACGAAGCGGTTTATGAAATTGTTCCAAAAGCACGTCAGAAAGAGGCCGTTGGTTTCATCAACAAACATGTGTTTGAAACTCCAACATGGTTGGTAGACCGCGCTATGTGGAATAAATTCAATAACCCAATTACTGCAGACCCTATTATGAGTCTTCAGGAAAGAACCGTTAGCAGTATTGTTAGCACAGATCGTTTAGGCCGCTTACAACTAAGTGCTGAAAGATTCGGAGCAGATAAAGCTTATACGGCAATGGAATTATTGAATGATGTTCAAGGCACTATTTTCAGTGAATTGAGCAGCAAGAAAGCCATTGATACTTACAAGAGAATGCTTCAGAGAGCTTATGTAGATCGTTTGGCTTCTATCATTAATCCTGCTCCTGCTTCAGGTGGTGGTATCACTATCACAATTGGTGGCGGTAGCGCAGGCATTGATGCTAAGAAATCCGATGTTACTGCTATTGTAAGAGCACAATTGGTTAGCTTACGTTCTCAGCTTTCTACTGCTGCAGCAACCACTGCTGACAGAATGAGCAAGATACATTTAGCGGATTTAGCTGAAAGAATTAAAACAGCATTGGATCCTAAATAATTCCTTTTGTTCAAGTTCTTATTAAAAAAGAACCTATACAATAGAATTGAAACCGCAGGCGATATGCCTGCGGTTTTTTTATGAAAACATGCCCCCTTACTGTATCTTTACACAATGAAAAAACTACTGATTCTTCTATTGATATTGATAGTGGGGAATTCCCTTAGTGCGCAAAAAGTTATTTGGGGTTATGTAAAAGACAGTATCACCAATGAGCCCATTGAAATGGCCAGTATTACCAATACCAATAAAAACAATACGGTAATTACCAATCAGAAAGGATTGTTTAAAATTGAAGTAAGTAAAAACGATATCTTGTCAGTAGCTGCTATTGGTTATCATTTCGATACCGTTTTATACAGTGGCATTATCAGTGCCAGTGATACAGTAACTTTTTATTTACAACCCATCAGCAGAGAACTGAATGATGTAACGGTTCAGAATACAGGTGTTAATGAATACAGCCTGGACAGCCTGAGAAGACTCCGTGAATTCACCGATCAGATGGTTAGTCCTCCGGTTAAATCATTGGAACTCGCCAATTCAGGTGCCGGCTTTGGCATCAGCTTAAATAGCCTGAGCAAAAGAGAAAAGAACAAGAGAAATGCCATTAAAATATTTAATGCCAGTGAAAAACAGGCATACGTTGACTATCGCTTCTCTACCGCCATTGTAATTAAATACAGCGGACTTAAAGGCGAAGACCTTCAGGTATTCATGCAACGCTACAGACCTTCTTACGAGTGGTTAAGAAAAAATCCCAAAGAGGAAGACGTTAAGTATTACATTAACGAAAAACTGAAGGAGCGAAGAAAATAAAACTACAGGTAATGATTCAATCGTTACCTGCTCAGTATTCCGTTCTATTCATATCGTAATGCTACTATTGGATTAAGTCTGGCCGCTTTCATGGCAGGATAAATACCTGCTGCAAGCCCTACTATGGTACATATGATGATTCCTATAAACACCCATGCCCATGGAATCACAAAACCTGTATCCAGAATAATTCCAAATATATTGCCTACCAGAATTCCAAGGATGATTCCAAATAATGCACCCAGCAAACTAATAATCATGCTTTCAAATAAGAATTGCTGACGTACGTATTTACTTTTGCCTCCAATGGCTTTTACCAGCCCTACTTCCTTGGTTCTTTCATTTACTGCAACCAGCATAATATTCATTAAACCAATCGCAGCTCCAATCAATGTAATTAACCCAATGGCACTGGCTGCACCGGTAATGCTGCTCAGGAATCCGATGAACATTTCAGCAAACTTATCGCTCTTCTCTATCACGAAATTATTGTCTTCCTTAGGCTCCAGTTTTCTAATAGATCTGAATACAGAAGTAGCTTCATCAGTTGCTACGGGCAATTGATTGATATCAGTTACACTCACCCCTACTAAATAAGTGGGGCCAATATTGGCATAGCGGCGAACATTGGAATAAGTAGTAACAATTACATCATCCTGTCTTAACATGGCACTGGATCCTTTGGATTTCAGTAAACCAATTACACGATATGGCGTGCTGCCCACTTTTATGATTTTATCAATAGAACGCTCAGGTCTTTCGCCAAATAAACGGGTGGCTACATTACTACCCAGTAAGCATACATTCCTTCCACTCTGTACGTCCAGGTTATTCAGGTTTCTGCCCTGTTCTATGGTGTACCCGTTCACCATTAAATAGTTTTCATCTCCGCCCCATACCAATATCTGTGGATTGGTTTTTCTGTCTTCATAACGAAGTTCCTGACCTCCAGGCCCCCGTCTGTACACACTAACCATTGAACCAGGAAAACTATAATTCGTTTTAAATCTTTCCACTTCTTCCAGACGAAGCGGTTTATTCAGGTTGGATTTTTTCTCCTTTAGTCCTCTTTTGGTTTTGGTAACCTCATCGCTATTGGGTCCCATTCTGGCTCTTGAGTCTTTGTAGCGGATACTGAATGAGTTGGCCCCCATGGAGGAGAAACTCTCTTTCAAACTCTGGTTCATGGCTTCAATAGCAGTAATAATACCAATTAAGGCCATAATACCGAATGCAATAATAGCAATTGTAATACCCGCACGTAGTTTGTTTCCTTTAACCGTGCGCCAGGCTAAATTGAATGAGTCGAAGATTGTCATAAAATAAAGGTACAGCGTATTGCGGAAACCTTTAAGCCTTATCCTTCAATTATGAAGAGCGGTTAAAAATAGAACCAATTGAGCACTATTGAAGGAAGAACGCCAACCAACACAATGGCAGCGGCTACCAATAGCAGTCCTATTTTGAAACCTTGCCCTATTTCAGCCGTTTCCGGCTGACCTTCCTTGAAGTACATAGCCTGAATTACTTTGAAATAATAGTAGGCGCTGATGGCAGCAAATAATACCGCAACTATCACCAGCCAGATCGGGCCACCTGCTTTTACTACAGAAGCCAGCATAAAGTATTTGGCAAAGAAACCTGCTGTTAAAGGGATACCGGCAAGAGATAACAAACAGATGGTAGCTACCAGGGCCAATACGGGCTGTGTACTCGCCAGACCATTGAACCCGTCAAAAGTGTAATCTTTTACCTTCATCAGAATAGCAAAGAATCCAATGGTAGCCAAACAATAGGCCACTGTGTATAAAATAAGTCCTTCTGTTCCTAAATCGTTATTACTGTATAATGCAAACAGCATAAAGCCTGCCTGCGCAATACTTGAATAGGCCAGCATTCTTTTGATACTTCTTTGAAATACTGCAGTGATATTACCGGCAAACAAAGTGGCTACAATAACAAATGAAAGTATGATTGACCAGGTGGGTCCCAACAAACTGGTATTGGAGGCAAATAACTTAATAAACGCAAAGAATCCGGCAGCTTTTACAATGGTAGACATGAATGAAGTAAACACACTTGGCGCACCATCGTACACATCTGGTGTCCAGAAATGGAAAGGAGCAGCAGACACTTTAAAGGACATGGCTGCAAACAATAACAAAAAGCCAGCTACCTGTAAGAAAGAAGCAGTTTGAACACCAGAAGAAGGTGGCAATGCAGGGTTGTTTACTCCTACCATACCAAAACTTCCAGTGGCACCGTACAATAAAACTATCCCCATCAACATGATACCGGTAGTGAAAGATCCCATCAGGAAATATTTCAGAGAAGCTTCGTTGCTTTTTAAGTTCTTTTTATCTGAGCCTGTTAAAATGTATAGAGGGATAGATAGAATTTCAATTCCAAGAAACAGCATTAACATTCCATTGAAGGAAGTAAGAATAGCCGTTCCACAAAGGACAAAAAATATCAAGGCATAAAAATCAGCCGTCTTGTTTCCTAATTTTTCCATTTCGGAACCACTCAACAATACAAATAGCAAAGTTCCCGCAATCATCAAGGTATTAAAGAACATGCCCATTTTATTGAAATGTAGCAGGTCTTTGGTATCTACCTGAATTGAAAAAATGCCATAGCTATTTAGGATATTAGCCACAAGCAGTATGACTAATGCAACTATTGCTGTCAAGGTAATTAAGGGTTTCTTATTGGTAAAAATGCCTGTAAACATCATTACCACACCCATGATTGCTGAAAATATAATTGCGTTCATAACTACTCTGTCGTTCTTTTACTTATTTACAAATATTGCGGAAACAGTGTCTCCGGTTAAATCTAATAGTGGCTGAGGATAAACACCAAAAACCAATATCATCAATGTAATAATCACTAGGGCTACTTGTATATTGAATGGCATTTCACTGGCTTTTTCTGTGGTAGCATTTACATTACCGTAAATAACTCGCTGAACCATGTTTAACGTATATACAGCAGCCAGAATGATACTGATTCCTGCAATACCGGCCATTACCATATTATACTGGAACAAACCATTAAACATTAAGAACTCTCCTATAAATGCATTGGTTAATGGAAGTGCCACATTGGCCAAAGCCATCACCACCAATAAAATTGCCATTACCGGTGCTTTCTGTGCAAGACCACCCAGTTCTTTCATATTGGTAGTACCCAATTGCTTTTCTATCAAGTCTGCAATAATCCAAAGGCCTATCACATTTACGCCGTGGCTAAACATTTGAATCATTACGCCATCCATGGCTGTTGCATTATTCGTGAACATGGCAGCAGACATTAAACCAATATGCGCAATGGAAGAATAAGCAATCATGCGTTTTATATCATCCTGTCTAATCGCTATCAACGATGCGTAAATCATACCAATCACAGATAAGATAATAATCAGGTTGGCAGACTGTGCAGCAGCTGTTGGGAACATGGGGAGCAACCATCTGATAACTGCAAACACACCCATTTTAACCATGATACCACTCATGACCATGGTAGTAGCTGTTGGAGATTGCTCGTAAGCGTCTGGCTGCCAAGTATGGAATGGGAAAATGGGCATCTTAATGGCAAACGCAATAAAGAATAACCAAAACAACACCCCTTCCTGCTTTGCAGACAATTCTACTGCTTGAAAACTTTGCCAAGAGAAAGACTGATCAGCTGTGTTGAAATACATGAACAGGATTCCAATCAGCATCAACAATGATCCCACAAATGTGTACACAAAGAATTTGAAGGTAACCGCAATTCTTTTTTCTCCGCCCCATATAGAACAAAGAAAGTATACAGGTATTAATGCCAGCTCCCAGAAGAAGTAGAACAACAGTGCATCAGACGCTAAAAACACACCCATCAATCCTGCCTGAGATAATAGCATCAATCCGTAAAATGAAGAAGCTTGCTTATACGTATTATTATAAATTGCTGTAAAAATTACCGGAAAAGATATCGCAGTTAATAAGGTTAGCATTTTGGCCATCCCATCTGCTTTCAAGGTAATTCGGCTACCAATGCTTGCTAACCAGCTGGCATCGTACGTGATGGTGCCTGGAGCAAAAACAGCAGACAAAGCCAGTGCAGCTATAGCTACAGAAGCCAGTAATGCAAAGTTCTTGGCTGCATTCCCCTGCTTTAAAAACAAAGCAATTAATCCTGTTACAAGCGGTGTTAATATGAGTAATAAAGTAATCATTATTGCAGAGCTACTTGATGAACGAATTAAAATAATTTATTTAAAAACCCAATGATGGTTGAATCATTAAACCATATGATAAAGAACACAACCAACGACAAAATCATAATCAACAGATAGCTGGCTACCTGTCCGCTTTGAATCAAACGAACTTGTCTTGAACCATAAGCAATAAACTTACCTACGCCATTCACTACTCCATCAATTCCTGATTTTTCCACCACCTGTTTCAAAAATCCAGCCAGTGCATTCAATGGGTTCACTACTATGGCATTGTACAACTCATCTACATACCACTTATTCATCAGCACTTTGCCCAAACCAGTTTCTTCTGCTTCGTTTTGCTGGTAGTTCTTATATGATTTTACAGCGAATGTTATAACCGCTATAATTAATACCGTTACAACCCCCCATCATGATATACTCCTGAGAATGACTCAGGTGATGTTCGGTTGCCAGCTTGGATGAGTCAGCAAAAATGGGCGCTAAGAATCCTGCCAACCAATGTTTGTTTTCTGCAAATACAGCGGGTATACCAATGAAACCACCTATTACAGATAATATTGCCAAAACAATCAATGGAATAGTCATAGCAGAAGGACTCTCATGTAAATGATGTTCCTGCTCGTGTGTTCCGCGGAAATTTCCCAAGAATGTTAGGGTGTATAATCTGAACATATAAAAGGCTGTCATCAATGCACCACCCACTCCTATATAATAGAAGATTGGATTACTGCTGTAAGCCGCTACTAATATTTCGTCTTTAGAGAAGAAACCAGAAAAAGGAGGAATACCTGCAATAGCCAAACATGCCAGCAAGAAAGTCATATGCGTTATTGGCATATACTTTTTCAAGTTCCCCATTTTACGGATATCCTGCTCGTGGTGCATAGCATGTATAACGGAACCTGCACCTAAGAACAATAAAGCTTTAAAGAATGCATGGGTCATTACATGGAATACAGCGCCTGTGTAAGCGCCAACGCCTAATCCTAAAAACATATACCCTAACTGACTTACAGTGGAATAAGCCAATACTTTTTTAATATCGTTTTGCTTTAAGGCAATGGTTGCCGCAAAAATGGCTGTTGCCAAACCAATCACAGCTACCAATGTTTGTGTAGCCGGTGCCATAGTATATAAAATATTACTTCTGGCAATCATGTAAATACCGGCAGTAACCATGGTTGCAGCATGGATCAAAGCTGATACAGGTGTAGGACCGGCCATTGCATCGGGCAACCAAGTGTACAAAGGAATCTGTGCACTCTTACCCATGGCTCCAACAAATAACAAAGTGGTGATGGCTGTAATATCAAAAGCAGACAACTGGCTGATGCCCGCAAATACATCTGAGTAATTAACCGTTCCGAGTTTAAAGATTAACCAAAATACCGCTAATAAGAAACCCAAGTCACCTATACGGTTCATGATGAATGCCTTCTTGGCTGCATAGCTGTAATCGCCATTCTTGAACCAGTATCCAATTAACAAATAGGAACACAATCCAACGCCTTCCCAGCCAATAAACATAATAACATAGTTACTACCCATTACCAGTAGCAACATAGAGAAGACGAATAAATTTAAATAAGCAAAATAGCGTGCAAAATGATGAGGTGCTTCCTCTTTCATGTATGCAGTAGAGTACAAATGGATCAGAAATCCAATTCCGGTTATGATTAACAGAAATAATACAGACAACTGATCTACCTGAAAGGCGAATGGAATGGTAAATGCCTCTGTTTGTATAAAATTAAACAAGGTTACTACGCTGTTGATAGGAGCACCGCCGCTATTGGCTGCCAATCCATATACCTGTCCAAATAAAAAGCAGGACGTTAAAAAGGACAGGAAGATCATACCTGATCCAACAATACCTACCGCAGATTTAGACAGACGCTGTCTGCCTAATCCGTTTATCAGGAAACCCAGCAAGGGAAACAAGGGGACTAAAAAAGCAATTTTACTCATATTACTAAGTTGCGGGTGCTAGTTTTTCAATCGGTTCAGGAAATTAATGTCTACAGAATGCGTATTCCTATACAGCATCACAATAATGGCAAGGCCCACACTCACTTCAGCTGCAGCTACCACCATAATGAAGAATACAAACAACTGGCCTTCTACCCCTGCAGTGCTTGCTGCATTGCTGGTTAAAGCAGCTGCGTGGTGCATCTTAGAAAAGGCAACCAATAGCAGATTCACTGCATTCAGCATTAACTCTATGCACATGAAAACAATAATGGCATTGCGTCTGGTTAAGACTCCAATAATACCAATGCTAAACAAAGCCAGTGAAAAATAGATATAGTATTGTATAGGCATAATTGCGTTGTTATAGGTTAGTCTTTTTTACCAATTACTACTGCACCAACCATGGCGCTTAAAAAAAGTACACTGCTGATTTCAAATGGAACAACAAAGTCACTGAACAATGCTTTGCCCAGGTTCTTGATCAATCCAATATCACCTGTTTTCATAAGGGCTGCTTTACCAGAAAGTTCTGTTGCCTGTCTAATAAGTGAAACCATTACCATCAGGAAGCAACCTCCGGATACTACTCCAGCTAGTTTCATCCACCAGTTTTTCCTGGGTTCTGCATCTGCATTCAGGTTCATTAACATGATTACAAACAGGAACAATACCATGATGGCCCCTGCATACACAATCAGATTAACAATTGCTAGAAACTGTGCATTCAGCAAAATATAATGACCTGAAATGGCAAAGAATACCACAATTAACCAAAGTACACTGTGCACCGGGTTCTTACTTACCAGTACCATGATGGCACTGAATATGGCCAGCGCACTCAATAAAAAAACAAATTTGTAAAGTATCCATCTGTTTAATTGTATTATAACCTTGCAATAATTATACTCTTGCTGCACCTTTTGCTGCTGCATATTCTTCAGGAGCTTTGTTCTTATCGGGAATTAACAAGTCGTCCTTTCCGTAGATAAAGCCTTTTCTGGTAAAATTTGCTGGTGCAAAAGTTTCGCTTAAATAAATAGCATCTTTAGGACAAGCTTCCTCACACAATCCACAGAATATGCAACGCAGCATATTGATTTCATATTTAGCTGCATATTTCTCTTCACGGTATTTGTTTTCTTCACCAGGCATTCTTTCTGCTGCTTCCATCGTAATGGCTTCAGCAGGACAGGCTACAGCACATAAGCCGCAAGCCGTACAACGCTCTCTTCCTTCTTCGTCTCTGTTTAAAACGTGCAGGCCTCTAAATACGGGACTGAACTCACGCTTCTGCTCAGGATACTGAATAGTAGGCTGCTTCTTGAAAATATGGCTGAAAGTAATGGCCATACCCTTAAATATATTGGGCAAGTAGATGCGCTCCATGAAGCTCATCGGCTCCCTACTTACTTGTTTTCCTCTGTTTGTTAAAGCTTGCATGTAATCTTTTATATAAAAGGTTCACAAATGTAAATGTTTGTTTTATCCCTGCTGCCACAAAATCACCGCTCCTGTTACCAACATATTCACTAAGGCTAGTGGTATTAATTTTTTCCAACCCAGGTTCATTAGCTGATCGTATCTGAATCTTGGAATGGTCCAGCGAATCCACATAAACAGGAATAAGAACATCACAATCTTGGTTAGTAGTGATAACACACCCAAAATCGCTGCCATATTAGGCGCTAGTGTAGACTCATCCAGGAATGGAATATCATAACCACCAAAATACAAGCTAGCCATTACCGCACTGCTCATAATCATGTTTACGTATTCGGCGAAAAGATAGAAACCCAGTTTCATAGAAGAGTATTCCTGATGGTATCCCATGTTCAATTCGTTCTCTGCTTCCGGCAAATCGAAGGGAGTTCTGTTACATTCTGCCATGGCGCAAATGAAGAACAACAAGAAGCCCAATGGCTGATACACAATATTCCACCAGGCACCCGGCGCCATTTGCTGATCAACAATTGTTTTTAAACTCAATGATCCTGAAAGCATGAGAACAGCAATCAATGAAAGGCCCATTGCCAATTCATAACTAATTGCCTGAGAAGCGCCACGCAATGCAGCCATCAAAGAGAATTTGTTATTGGAAGCCCAGCCACCAATCATGATACCATATACACCCATACTCACTACACCAAACACGTATAGTATTCCAATATTGATATCAGCAATTTGTAAATCAATTTTTCTTCCAAACAATTCCACAGAACTGCTCCAGGGAATAACTGCACAAGTCATCAAAGCTGCTGTCATTGCCATAGCAGGTCCCAGAATGAACAAGGCTTTATTGGCTGAATTCGGAATAATTTCTTCCTTCATGATCAACTTCAAACCATCTGCCAAAGGTTGTAATAAACCCATTGGACCCGCACGGTTCGGACCTGGTCTGTCTTGCAATACTGCCGCTACTTTACGTTCAGAAAACGTAGTATAAAGGGCAATGCCCAAGCTGGCGAAAACGATAATCGCAATCAGGATTAGTTTCTCCAGCATTAATATCCAATCTAAGGCCAATAGTGTCATGCTTCTGGTTTATTAGTCTTTATTCGATGTAAAGTCAGTTGAATGTGCAGGTCTGTCTAATTTACTCAAGGTTATCTCAGGCTTATTCACTTCGCTTACGCTATGAATATCCATCAGCAACTTTGGCTGACGACCCCCATGCACTGCTTCAAAAGTTTCTGTTGGTTTATGTATTCCCACTTTACCTGCATAGTGACCCTGAGAAATAACTGAGTGACGGTCAATCAGTCTAGGTCCTTCAATTACCCAGTCACTGGTTTGTTTCTTATCGAATCGGCAGGTATTACAAATCCAGTCTTCCACTTCACCCCATTGATCTTTGCGTGCAGTAACCCTGAACACTTCGTCTCCTCTGTTCCATAGCGTTACTTTTCCGCTACAGGTTGGACAGTCTCTGTGAGCGTCCATAGGCTTTAAGAACCATACCCTGTTTTTGAAACGGAAAGTTTTGTCTGTTAATGCACCTACCGGACAAACATCAATTACGTTCCCTATAAATTCATTGTCTAAATTCTTCTCTATATAAGTAGCAATTTCTGCATGATCTCCTCTGTCCAATACACCATGCTCTCTTTTTCCAGTGAGCTGATCTGCTGTAAATACACAACGGTAGCAAAGAATACAACGCGTCATATGCAACTGTATCTTATCGCCTAAATCGTGCTTCTTAAATGTTCTGCGCTGAAACTCATAACGAGTACCCGCTTTGCCATGCTCGTAGCTAAGGTCCTGCAAATGACATTCTCCAGCCTGATCACAAACTGGACAATCCAATGGGTGATTGATTAATAAAAATTCTACCACACCACTGCGGGCATCCATCACGCGATCACTTGTAATATTTTTCACTTCCATTCCATCCATTACGGTAGTACGACAGCTGGCCACCAGTTTGGGCATGGGTCTTGGATCTTTCTCAGATCCCTTGCTTACTTCTACCAAACAGGTTCTGCACTTACCACCACTGCCTTCTAATTTGCTGTAATAGCACATGGCAGGGGGAGCAACATCGCCGCCAATCTTACGCGCTGCATTCAGGATCGTAGTACCCGCGGGTACTTCTACCGTGATATTGTCGATGGTTACTTTAAATAATGGTTGTTCAGACATAACTTAATTAAGCTGGTACATGAATAGGATCTGCATAATGCGCCAATCCATAATTTCTTTTTTGTGCTTCTTCAGGATGATTCACATGCCATTCAAATTCATCTCTGAAATGTCTTATGGCAGCTGCTACTGGCCATGCCGCAGCATCTCCCAAAGGACAGATAGTATTTCCTTCAATCTTGCGCTGAATATCCCACAACAAATCAATATCACTCATCTTGCCTTTTCCGGTATCAATGTTTTTCAAAATCTTTTCCATCCAACCCGTTCCTTCACGGCAAGGTGAACACTGTCCACAACTTTCGTGACGATAAAAACGCGCTAAAGTGTACGTGTTTTTAACAATACATTGGTCTTCGTCCAGTACAATGAAACCACCAGATCCCATCATAGAACCTGTTGCAAAACCACCGTCACTTAAACTTTCGTAGTTCATGTAACGGGTTTCTCCCTTAGCCGTTTTCAATAATAGATTGGCAGGTAAAATAGGAACAGAAGATCCACCTGGGATACAGGCTTTCAATCTTTTTCCATTGGCAATACCGCCACAGTATTCATCTGAATAAATAAACTCTTCTACAGAAATGGTCATATCAATTTCATACACACCAGGCTTATTGATATTACCGCAGGCAGAAATCAGTTTGGTTCCGGTAGAACGGCCCACACCAATTTTTGCATATTCATCTCCACCCATATTGATGATAGGAACCACTGCTGCTAGGGTTTCTACGTTGTTCACCACAGTTGGTCTTCTCCACAAACCTTCAATGGCAGGGAATGGAGGTTTGATTCTTGGATTTCCTCTCTTACCTTCTAAGGATTCAATCAAGGCAGTTTCTTCTCCGCAGATATACGCCCCTGCTCCTCTCTGCACATAGATATTACAATCGAAACCCGTACCTAAAATATTTTTACCCAAAAAGCCATTGGCTTTGGCTTCTTCAATTGCCTGTTCTAAAATGTCTACGATCCAAGCATATTCGCCACGGATATAAATGTAAGTGTCATTACTTCCCAATGCAAAGGATGAAACAATCAATCCTTCAATTAGCAAATGAGGAATAAACTCCATCAAATAACGGTCTTTGAAGGTTCCCGGCTCACTTTCATCTGCATTACAAACCAAGTGTCTGGGTACTCCTTCTGGCTTGGCAATAAAGCTCCATTTCATTCCCGCAGGGAAACCAGCACCACCTCTTCCACGAAGTCCGCTTTTCTTTACTTCTTCCACAATAGATGCAGGATCCATTTGCTTCAAAGCTTTTTCCACCGCACGATATCCCCCTTCTTTCCGATAGGTTTCAAAGTAACGGATACCCGGCACATGCGCTTTCTCTAATAATAATTTTACACCCATATCTTAATTATTTGCGGCAGCATTTTTTCTGCATTCATCAATAATGGCGTCCACTTTTTCTTTGGTCAGATGTTCCTTATAATGTTTTCCCATCTGCATCATTGGCGCATAACCACAGGCTCCTAAACACTCTACCGTTTTTAAGGTAAACATGCCGTCTGCTGTGGTTTCCCCTGGTTTGATTCCCAGTTTGGTTCCAATATATTCAATGATATCATCGCATCCATTTACCATACAAGGTCCTGTCTGGCAAACTTCGAATAGGTATTTACCAACTGGTTTTAAATTATACATGCTATAGAAAGTAGCTACTTCGTACACTTCAATGGGTGTAATATTCAACAGTTCTGCTACATAATCCATAGTCTCTGCACTCAGCCATCCACCAAAGCTATCCTGTGCTAAATGCAGTACAGGCAATAAAGCACTCTTTTGTTTTCCTTCCGGATAACGAGCTACCAGGCGGTTAAACTCTTTCAATTGTTCATCATTAAACTTAGTCATAGCTTCTTTTATTAAGCATCCAATTCACCTGCAATCAGGTTTAAACTACTCATGGTTAAAATGGCATCAGACAACATGCTGTCTTTTACCAACTCAGGATAAGCCTGATAGTAAATAAAGCAGGGTCTGCGGAAATGCAGTCTGAATGGGGTTCTTCCTCCATCACTAATCAAATAAAATCCTAACTCTCCATTTCCTCCTTCTACTGCATGGTATACTTCCCCTTTTGGCATATCTACTTCACCCATGATGATTTTGAAATGCCAAATCAATGCTTCCATTTTGGTGTACACATCTTCTTTCTTAGGAAGATAATATTCAGGTACATCTGCATGGTACACTTCTGCTTCTGTTCCCTTGAATTCCTGAATTTTATTGTACGCCTGTTGAATAATGCGCATGCTTTGCCACATTTCCGCATTTCTCACTAGGAAGCGATCGTAGTTGTCGCCGGTTTTTCCTACCGGAATGTCAAATTCAAAATCCTGATAGCTGCTGTAAGGAGAATGTACACGTACATCGTAATCTACACCTGCTGCTCTTAGGTTTGGACCCGTAAAACCATAATTCAATGCACGTTCTGCACTGATAGGACCGCCACCAATCGTACGCTCCATGAAAATTCTGTTTCTGGTTAATAGGCTTTCCAATTCTCCTAAAGCAACCGGATATTCTTTTAAGAATTTCTCGAGTTTCGTAAACGCTGTATTTGAGAAATTCCTCTCAAAGCCGCCAATACGCCCAATATTAGTAGTAAGACGGGACCCACATACTTCTTCATATATTTCATAAATTAATTCACGGTACTGCATTACGTAAAGGAATCCGGTAAATGCACCAGAGTCTACCCCTACAATGGAATTACAAATCAGGTGATCCGCAATTCTGGCCAGTTCCATAATAATCACGCGCAGATAATCAACCCGCTTTGGTGTTTGTACACCCAGCAATTTTTCACAGGTTAAATGCCACCCCATATTGTTAATGGGGCTGCTACAATAATTTAAACGGTCTGTGATAGGGGTAACCTGATAAAGCGGTCTTCTTTCGGCCAACTTCTCAAAAGCACGATGGATATAACCAACGGTCTGTTCACTGGATACCACTCTTTCTCCATCCAGCTCCATGATGTTCTGAAATACACCGTGTGTAGCCGGGTGCGTAGGCCCCAGATTGATGGTTGTAGTTTTCCGCTCAATCGCGTCTTCTGCTAATGTTATATTATGATCACTCATATTTTAAGTTTTATCCGCGTCCAAACATTTCATCGTCCTTGTCAATTCTGGTCTGATCTTCCAGAGGGTATTCTTTTCTCAATGGGAAATAATCCATTTCATCCACATTCAGAATGCGTTTTAAATTAGGATGACCCACAAAGTTTACCCCGAAAAAATCATAGGTTTCTCTTTCCATCCAATTGGCAGAAGAGAACAATTGAGAAGCTGTATAAACGTCTGGTGTTGCAATAGAAGTAAATACTTTAAAACGGATACGCGTGTTTTGTACCAAATTGTGCAAATGATACACAACTGCCAACTCCCTGCCTGTTTCATCTGGATAATTCACTGCACACAAATCAGTTAAAAACTTAAATCCTAGGCTGGGTTCGTCGTACAAGTATTGCATTACTTTTAAATTCAGATCCTTAGGGGCTTCAAAAGAAAGCATACCATAGGTTTCTTCAAAGTGGAAGACCTGGTCTCCGAACTTTTCAGTAAGCTTTTGCTGAATATATTCGTTGCTGATTGCCATAATATTACTGTATTCCGTAACCGTTCAATAATGCTTTATAATGATCGCTGTTTCTTCTTCTAATGCTCTCCTGACCAACTAGTTCCTGAATTTTCATGAATCCATCTAAAATTGCTTCTGGTCTGGGCGGGCATCCTGGTACATATACATCTACCGGAATCACCTGATCAATTCCCTGAAGCACGCTATAAGTATCAAAAATACCACCACTTGAAGCACAGGCGCCCACAGCCATTACCCAACGGGGTTCTGCCATTTGCAAATACACCTGACGAAGAACTGGACCCATTTTCTTGGCAATGGTACCCATTACCATCAATAAGTCGCACTGACGGGGAGAATGGCTCATCCTTTCCGCACCAAATCTGGATAAATCATAGTGTGAAGCGGCAGTGGCCATGAACTCAATACCACAGCAAGAAGTAGCATAGGGCATGGGCCACAAAGAGTTCTTACGCGCCAATCCTACTACATCGCTTAGCTTGGTAGTAAAAAATCCTTCTCCTCCGTACCCTTCAGGGGCATTTACATAAGTAATTGAATCGGCTATCTGCGCCTCTTTTGGATGTATGTTGAATCTTACCGGACGTGACATAATAATGAATATTAATAGTTATAATCCTGTTTAACGTATAGAACAGCTACTAAAGGGTTTAGTTCGGTTTTAATCCGCCCTTTAACCAATTAGTCTTCCCACTCCAGCGCACCTTTCTTAATGATGTAGGTGAATCCTATTAAAAAGAACCCTACAAACATAGTTACAGCAAGGAACCCATTCCATCCCAGCTCTCTGAAGTTAACAGCATAAGGGTAGAAGAAAATTACTTCCACATCAAATAAAACAAATAGAATTGCCACCAGAAAATACTTAATGGCCATTGGCTGACGGGCATTTCCATGTGATTCAATACCACTGGTAAAGTTTTCCAGCTTATCAGCGGTTTTACGCTTGGGCCCAACCAGGGAAGAAACACCAATCATGGTTGCTACAAAACCTGCAGCAAAAATCAATTGAATGGCAATAGGCAGATAATTGGAAGCAGAATTGCTTGAACTTGCGTCAATCAGAGTAAATAATGGTTCCATAGTGCGCTTTAAGTCCGCAAAAATACGCTTGTAAAGCATATAAAAGAAAAACTCCTCAATTTGAGGAGCTTTTTCTTTAAGTTAATTTTAAACCAGGGACTTAGCTACCGGTTTTAGCTCCGGAAGCACCGCCTTTTCCAGTTGGATTGGAGTAATAATCAATGTTTTTCTGGATGGTAGCTTTTACATCCTGTGCAAACTTGTTATTCTCATCACCTGCTGTTGGGTATAAATTCAGCATCTTATCAGCCACTTCAATGGCTTTTTGACAAACTGCAAGGAATTCTTCTACTGCAGGAGATTTTTCTCCCTTGGTAGTTACCTTGAAATCCGGACGCTTTTTAATTTCATTGAAAAGATTCACATAGTAGTTAATCTTAAAGTATTCGTCTAAGAAAATGGTTTTTCTATGTTTATCCAGATCCACTTTTGCGTAAACTGAATCTAAATAGTTTAAGTTTTCAATGATTTTGGCAGTATCGGTTCCATTGGCCATAGTAGCTCTTTTGAAGAAACTATAAGGCTGAGGCTTATCCGGGAATGCTGCCATATATGGTTTAGAAAACTCTATCACCTGATCGTATGCTTTTGCATTGAAAGCAGAAGAAGTTAATTTGTAATAATCAAATTCAGTCAACTCACCTTTCATTTGCATGCCACGCTTCATTAAGTTTAATTGTGCCTGATAGGACTTTGCTTTACCCAGCATATCAGCAGCTGCATTGATCAATACAATCTGATTTGCTTTTACCGTATCTGCCTGAAGAGCTTTGTCTACATATGCTAATGCAGTGGCTTCATTTCCCGGAAACTTGGTAACCACTTCAATACCCAACTTGTAATCTGAAGCCTGAACTTCTGAAGCAGGAGCACTGGTTAAAAATTCTTCGATGTATTTTTTAGCCAATAAAGAATCTCCTTTTCTTAAATAGTTGTATGCATACACCACTCCTAATCTAGGAACTGCTTTAATACCTACCGCTGCATCTAATTCTTTTGCTTTTGCCAAAGACTCATCGTATTTACCCGCACGGAATAAATAGTCTGCCTGGTACAATTCGTTTCTTGAATCCTTATCAGCAGTGTGAACATATTGATCCAAATATTCTTTGGCTTTGGTTACATCTTTTTCTGAATAATATTGATACAATGCATAATAAACTGGAGGAAAAGCAGCATCAGCTGTTTTTGCATTATCAAAATATTGGTTAAACAATTCCTCGTTGTTTTGGCTTCTGTAGATTAACCCAATTCTGAACATAGCCAATGCATTTTTAGGATCGCGAGCAATGGCTTCTGTATAAGCTTTTACCGCTTCTCCACCATTTTCACCACCCATTTTCTGATAGCAGATACCCATATAGATATAGATATCAGGATTGGTTAAGTCTAAGGCACCTGCCTGCTTTAATTTATCAATACCGTATACAGGATCTCCCATTTTACTGTCTCCATCTGCATTGGCGCGGCCAATGGCAGTTAAGATAGCAGCGTTGGGCTTACCTTTGTTTTTACCTCTGGTTTCTGTTGTTGCAGTAATAGCCTGTTCAAACTTTTGTTTTGCTGAATTCAGGTCTCCACCTTCTCTCAACTCAACATGTCCCATACCTACCAGTAACCAGGCATCACTACCCAATTCCTGAAGTCCTTTCTGGTACAATGCTTTTGCAGCAGCAACATCTTCTTTGGTAACTTCAATTCCATTACCAGCCAGATGCGCCTGACCTAACCAATAGATGGCTTGAGGGTCTTTAGCATTCGCATCATAGTTTTTCTGCAGTACTTCTTTTGCACTCTTGTTTTTTCATAATGCAACAGCTTAATGCCTTCGGCAATCTGAGCCGTTAAGCACTGTACGGCAAATACAGCTGCAAACATCAAAGCAACGGTCTTCTTCATGTTCTCTCTTTTTATAGTTGTTTTGTTATTCGTTGTTTATACTACTATTCCTTTTGTGAAAAGCCATTTTAGCCGGAGCTAAAAAAGATCTTCTGAAAATCAACTGTCCTCTTTCCAAACTCATGAAATTCATGAAGCCTGTTCCAAGTCCTGCGTGGTTCTCTTTTAATACATAAAACAAAGGTCGTGCCAAAGGGTACTGACCATAGGTTATGGTTGATTGAGAAGGCTTTGCAAATATGCCTTTTTCCAAACAGGCGGTGCACTCTACTCTCGCCAATCTTATTTTTTTAAGATAAGATTGTTGTTGAGTATCATATACATCTCCAATCCAGCTAAGACCTACAAAACCAATCACATCGCTTCGGGAAGTAACAATATCAATTACTTCCTGACTATTATTCGCTGCTACTACATTTGCTCCAAAAGAAGCGCCTTTTAAAACACTGTCTTTTAAATAGCGTACCGTACTTGTAGCAGACTTACCATCCATCACTGCTGTAATTTTATGTTTCCCGCTTAGTATATCTCTTACCTCATTAAATGTAAATATGCTGTCACTGGCATTGTTATTTACAATCAATGCAACGGCATCGTAGGCCAATTCAGCATACTGTGGTTGGTAAGACAAAGCAGATTTATAAAATTCAGCTTCTTTCTCATCCAGGCCTCTGGCTACAATAATCATGCGGGTACTGTCTTTTTGTAAATCTCTGAAACAGTCCGCTTCTGATTTGTAGGAAACCACAATATTGGCTTTGGGGAAAGATGATTGATGAACTTTTATTTGCTCTTCAATAACAGGTTTAAAGCTTTCATCTACACTAATGTAAATGGTTCCTTCTTCAGTGTTATCCTGAAAAGCATTTTTTGATTCTGTTGAATCACAAGAAACAAAGAGCAAAAAAATCAGTGCCCAAGCAAATACACTACTTCTCTTCATAATCAATTTAATAATCTTGCTTAACGCCTCTGTATAATCTGAATGCTCCGTACAAAACACAAATGCTACCGAATAAATTACGATAAAGCGGTTCTGCTGTAAACACTAGATCCATTCCCAGCTTTTCTATGAAGAATACTGCAAGTCCAACACCCAAAAACAAAGTAGCCATAGAAATATCATAGATCCTTCTGAAGACACTGTACCGTTTCTGGTTTCTCTCTCTGTAAGTATTTTCCATACAATCACTTTACGGGATGGGCAATTTAGTAAATATTTTACGTGAGATGCGCTAAAATTAAAATTCCATAAAAAACTTTCGGTGAAAAGGCACTAAACTAATGACTGTTAGTTGCAAACTAATTAACATATTTAGCCAGATTACGGATTTGTTTTTTCTCAACACACACATATACAAGTGAAACTGGTCCTGCTCTTTTAAAAGACAATACTATAATTTTGCGGCCATGAGCAACAAAGCAGGAATACCACAAGGCACTAGAGATTTTAATGCAGTCACCGTACAAAAGCGTAATTATATTTTCAATACCATTCGCTCTGTATTTGAACTCTATGGTTTTCAACCACTTGAAACACCGGCCATGGAAAACCTGGATACCCTGATGGGGAAATACGGAGAAGAAGGAGACAAACTGATTTTTAAAATCCTGAACAACGGATTAGACAATCCTGCAAAGCAAGCCCAGGTTACCGCTGATTTTCAGAAAGTTCTGGAAGGGAAAAATACCAAGGGGATTACAGAGCGTGCATTGCGTTACGATCTGACCATTCCCTTTGCCCGTTTTGTGGCCATGAATTATGGACAATTGACATTGCCGTTCAAAAGATACCAGATACAACCAGTTTGGAGAGCAGACCGCCCGCAAAAAGGGAGATACAGAGAGTTTTATCAGTGTGATGCTGATGTAGTGGGAAGCAATAGCTTGCTGAATGAATTGGAATTGACATCCATCTATGCAACTGCATTTGAAAAATTGAATCTGCCTGTTGAAATCAGAATCAATAACCGAAAAATTTTAGCCGGTCTGGCAGAGCTTTGCGGTGGGTTGCAGGTAATGGTTCCTATAACAGTTGCCATAGACAAGCTGGATAAAATAGGAATGGAAAAAGTAAAAGAGGAATTGGCATCCAAAGAAATTTCTCCTGAACAAATTGCCATCATTGAAAAATATTTATCCATTGATGGAAGCAATACAGAAAGAATAGCGCAATTAAAAAATCTCATGCAGGAAAATTCAACTGCTTTGAAAGGCATTGAAGAACTGGAATATATTTTGGCCAATCATCCCAAAAAAAATCGCGCACAGGTTATTGTTGATTTTACGCTGGCCCGTGGTTTGAATTATTACACAGGCACCATATTCGAAATAAAAGCCATTGGTGCCCAAATGGGAAGTATTGGCGGTGGCGGACGTTACGACGACCTTACCGGTTTGTTTGGCGTACCCAATGTACCTGGTGTGGGCATTAGCTTTGGCGTTGACAGAATTTATGATGTACTGGAAGAACTACAACTCTTTCCGGAAGCAGTACAAAAAGGAACCAAGGTATTGTTCTTTAATCTGGGTACAGCTGAATCTGCAAAAGCATTTGAATTGATGCAGGATTTAAGAGACCGGGGTATTGCCTGCGAACTGTATCATGAATCAGCCAAGTTTGATAAACAGTTCAAGTATGCAGAAAAAAAACAAGTCCCTCATGTTATTATCATCGGTAGTACCGAATTAACAGAAGGGACCTGTATCCTGAAAAATATTATCAACGGAGAGCAAAAAACTATTTCACAGTCAGAGCTGGCTTCGCAGCTATTCTAAATGCAATTGCTTTAGTAGAAGCTGTTTCTTTAGTTCCCACCAGTTCGTAACCCATGGCCAGAATAGTTACGCCTGTTACCACTTTACTATCGTTGCGGGTGAATTTTGCAGTACCCTGAAACTGGGTAATTACGTAAACATCTTCTCCTGATTTTTCCAGTGTGGAAGAACCGGCAGCAGAATTCATCATCAATACCCCATTTTCAAGTACAACAGTTACTTCAGCAACAGGGCTTCCTTCCGCAAATTTATACCTTCCCAAAATCTGATTCACCGTTGAGTCTGTTGGAGTGGTTTGTGCACTTGCAGCCGTTGTTAATCCAACCAGCATAAAAACAAACAAAATAACTTTTTTCATTTCAGTACTATTTTGAAAACAAATTAATCAATTCAGTTATAAATCGGAATACCTTTTATATAAATTTTGTATCATCTGCAAATGAACCAGGTGCTTACAAATTAATTCAGTCCTTCATAAACAATAGCAGACCCCTGTCCAACTCCCACACACATGGTAGCCAGTCCATACTTTATTTTGCTTCTTAACATCTGGTGGATTAAAGTTGCCGAAATACGTGCACCCGAACAACCCAATGGATGCCCCAATGCAATAGCACCGCCATTTACGTTTACCCTAGAAGGATCCAGCCCCAGGTCTTGTATACAGGCAAGACTTTGTGAGGCAAAAGCTTCATTCAATTCTACAAGGCCTAAATCGTTAATGCTAAGCCCTGCTCGTTTCAATGCTTTCTGAGTGGCAGGCACGGGACCAATGCCCATAATGGCAGGATCCACACCAGCTACGGCCATGCTGGTAATTTTAGCAATGGGATTCAGATTGAATAATTTAACTGCTTCTTCACTGGCCAGCAACACAGCTGCTGCCCCATCATTAATACCAGAGGCATTGCCCGCGGTTACGGTTCCGTCTTTTATAAATGCTGGCTTTAAGCCTGCCAATTTCTCCATACTGGTTTTACGCGGATGCTCGTCTTTATTCATCCAGCTAACCATTCTGTCTTCTACAAATTCAACCGCCACTATTTCATCATTCCAGATTCCTGCCGCTTCTGCAGCAAAATACTTTTCCTGAGACTGCAGGGCAAATGCGTCCTGTGCTTCTCTGCTTATTTTCCAGGTTCTGGCTACGTTCTCAGCTGTTTCACCCATGGTATATGGATGGTATTTTTCCGCTAAAGCCGGATTAATAAAGCGCCACCCAAAACTGGTATCATAGGTCTCCAGCTTTCTGCTCCAGGGTGTATCCGCTTTTGCCATTACAAATGGGGCCCTGGTCATGCTTTCTACCCCACCCGCAATATAAAAAAGTCCATCTCCGCATTGAATGGCACGGGCTGCATCCATAATGGCCTGTAACCCACTGGCACAGAGTCTGTTAACCGTTGAACCCGCAACAGATGTTGGCAAACCAGCCAATAATGCCGCCATTCTGGCTACGTTTCGGTTATCCTCCCCCGCCTGATTGGCTGCTCCGGCTATTACATCTTCAATGGCATTGGGATCCACATCCGGATTGCGTTCTATCAGGGCTCTGATTACGGTGGCCAGCATATCGTCGGGTCTTACCGAGCTTAATTTTCCTCCGAATCTGCCTATTGGCGTTCTTACTGCATCAATCACATAACAAGCGCTACTCATAGAATATAATTGAGGCTGCAAGATATAAGTTATCTTTGCAGAATGAGTGCTTTGTTACCCAATATTCGCCACCAGAGCCAGGAAAGCCTGGAAACTTACTTCGAGAGCATCGGCGAGAAAAAATTCAGACTGCAGCAGGTACAGGAATGGCTTTGGCAGAAACATGCCCACAGCTTCGATGCCATGAGCAACCTGAGCAAAGCACTCAGATTAAAGTTGGCAGAAGATTTTTCCCTACCTGCCTTAACCACAGATGCTACCCAATACAGCAATGACGGCACCATTAAAAGCCGATTCAAAACCTACGATGGTCATTTGATTGAAGGGGTTCTTATTCCAACCGACGATAGAAAAACAGCCTGTGTTTCTTCACAGATAGGTTGTAGTTTAAGCTGCAAGTTTTGTGCAACCGGTTATATGCAACGCAAGCGGAATTTAAACTTCGATGAAATTGTAGACCAGGTGGTCCTGATAAATCAGCAAAGTGAATCGGCTTACGAAAAGAAACTGACCAATATTGTTTTCATGGGCATGGGTGAACCCCTGCTGAATTACAACAATGTTTTAAAAGCCATTGAGCGTATTTCGGCAGAAGACGGATTGTTCATGAGTCCCAGAAGAATTACCGTATCTACTGCGGGCGTAGCCAAGCAAATCAGAATGCTGGGAGATGATCAGGTTAAATTTAAACTGGCACTCTCATTGCATGCACCCAATGATGCCAAAAGAAATGAAATCATGCCCATCAATGAAACCAATAATATTAAGGTTCTTACAGAGGCATTGAATTATTTTTATAAGAAAACCGGTAACGAAATCACACTGGAATATATTCTGTTTAAAAATCTGAATGACTCTGCAAAAGATGCGGAAGAACTTACCAAGGTTTACAGACAAATTCCTGCGGACCTGATCAATATTATTGAATACAATAGTATTGATGCATTTAAATTCACTAAACCCGACGAAGAAGACACACAACGTTTTATGGATATTCTTGCTGCCAATAAAGTAAATGCAAGACTTAGAAGAAGCAGAGGAAAAGACATTGATGCAGCTTGCGGACAATTGGCTAACAAAGGCTAAGGACCAGGCAAACTGATACAGATATTATTATTCATCCTGTTGTAAAACAGCAAATTGACACTATGCAAAAAAGAACAGACAACTTCAGCAAATTTGCTGAAAAGAAAAAAGGGGCGGCTATTAAAGAAGCCATTCGTCAGGAAAAACGAAAAATCAAGGCAGAAGCCAGAGCCATCGGCGAAGAAATGAGAGCCAAGAAAAAAGCGCAGGCCCGAGGCGAAGTTTACACGAGCCCGAAAGAAGCAGCAGCTCCGGCTAACAGAAACAGCAGATCTGCTGAAAACAAAACGGAAAGACCAGCCAGCGGGTCTTATAAAGCTTTTAAAGAAGGGAAAGCCGGCGATAAAAAATTCACAAAAGATAAAGGGGCTAAACCAACCTATCCGGGCAATCCGAGAGATGCGGAAAACAAACCCAAAGCTGTTGGCAGTGAGCCCATGCCTTTAAATAAATACATTGCACATGCAGGTGTTTGCGGAAGAAGAGAAGCAGCCGAACTGGTTAAAGATGGCAAAGTAACGGTTAACGGAGATAAGATTTTTGAACCAGGTTATAAAGTATCACAGTCAGATAAAATTGTGGTAAAAGGAAAGGCTATTTTTCTTCAAAAAAATCTCGTGTATTTATTGTTAAATAAACCCAAGGATTTTATTACCACAGCCAATGACCCGCAGGGAAGAAAAACGGTATTGGATTTAGTGAAAGGTGCAACTCCTGAAAGGGTCTACCCTGTAGGAAGATTAGACAGAAATACTACCGGTGTTTTATTATTGACCAATGATGGAGAACTGGCTCAGAAACTAACCCATCCTTCATTTGAAGTAAAGAAAATTTACGAAGTAACCCTTGACAAACCCGTTACCAAAAAAGACCTGGATCAAATTGCCAGTGGTGTTACATTAGAAGATGGATTTGTTGCCGCAGATTCAGTAGGATACGCAGATCCAAAAACTAAAAATGTAGTGGGCATTGAAATTCACAGCGGCAGAAACAGAATTGTGCGCAGAATTTTTGAACACCTTGGCTATGACGTAAAAGCGCTGGACAGGGTAATGTTTGCCAACCTTACCAAGAAAAATGTGGAGCGAAGCAAATGGCGTTTTCTGAACGAGAAAGAAGTTCGTTTGCTGAAATTCATGAACAAATCATTCGTAAGAAAAAACAAGACTGAGAATCCCGCATGAGTATCGATATCATTTTAGAAACCCCTGATTTTGTTGCTGTAAATAAACCTTCCGGATTGTTGAGCATCCCAGACAGAATGGGAGTTGAAATTTCCCTGAAGGATTTATTAAAACAAAAGTATGGTCAGATTTATACGGTTCACCGCTTAGACAAAGACACCAGTGGCATCATTATATTCGCCAAAAATGAAACTTCACATAAAGCACTTTCAGCATTGTTTGAAAGCCGCGAAATGGAAAAGTTTTATCTGGGTCTGGTGCAGGGTCAAATGATGAATCCAAGCGGAAGCATTGATGCAGCCATCATGGAGCATCCCGGGAAAACCACGAAGATGATGACCCATGTAAAAGGGAAACCTTCATTAACAGACTATGAAGTGCAGGAACAATTCCGACTATATAGCTGGGTTCGTTTCCAGATTCATACTGGCAGAACACACCAGATCAGGGTGCATATGCATCATATAGGACATAGTATTGTGTGTGATGAAATATACGGAGACCCTAAACCGGTTTTGCTTTCTTCTATCAAGAAGAATTTTAAACTGGCTAAAGTGGCGGAAGAAGAAAAGCCAATCTTATCCAGACTGGCTTTGCATTCTTCTCAACTTAATTTTTCCTACGAGGGAGTTGCTTATTCATTGGAAGCTCCTTTGCCAAAAGACTTAAGAGCCGTATTACAACAATTAAAAAAATGGAAGGGATAGTGTTTATTGCTTAAACACTTTTCCTCCTTTCATTACAAACCTTACACGTCCCATACTGGTTACGTCTTTTTCAGGATTGCCATCAACTGCAATGATATCGGCCAGTTTGCCTTTTTCAATGTTGCCGATAGAATCATCGCCCAATAAATCTGCAGCGTTAACAGTTGCACATTTTATGGCTTCCAATACCGGCATGCCCACTTCATTCATGTATTGAAATTCCAGCCAGTTTTTTCCATGCGCATACACACCGGCGTCTGTACCAAATGCAATTTTCACGCCCTTCTTATAGGCTTTGGCAAATGTGCCTTGTATAAAATTTCCAATCACCAAAGCTTTTGCTTTAACAATTTCAGGATAGTAACCTGGTTTCTTTGCTGAATCGGCTGTTGATTTACCTGCAACAATAGTTGGCACTAAGTAGGTACCTCTTTCCTTCATCAGGTCCATTACTTCGTCTGTCATATAACTACCGTGTTCAATGGAATGAACCCCGCCCAAAACGGCTCTCTTCATGCCTTCTGCTCCATGTGCATGTGCTGCAACCTTAAATCCATAATCATTGGCTGTTTGTACAATGGCTTTAATTTCATCCACCGTAAACTGAGCGCCACTGCCATCTTTGGCCATGCTTAATACCCCACCGGTTGCCGTAATTTTAATCAGGTCCGCTCCGTCCTTGTATCGCTGGCGAACCGCTTTGGCTGCATCTTCCACACTATTCACCACCCCTTCTCTTGGACCCGGATCACCCATTAAATCTTTTCTATAGTTGTTAGAAGGATCAGCATGACCTCCGGTAGATGCCAGGGATTTTCCTGCAGTATAAACGCGTGGTCCTACTATCCAGCCTTTATTAATTGCGTTGCGCAAGGCTATATTAACATTGGTGCCGCCTAAATCCCTTACTGCTGTAAACCCGCTCATCAATGTTTTCTCTGCAAATACAACAGACTGAAAAGCAAAGTCAGCAGGATTATACGTAAACCCATTCAGGTAGCTGGCAGGTCCTGTTTCAGATTCCATGTGCACATGCATATCAATCAGACCCGGCATTACGGTTAGATTTCTCAGATTGATAACAGTCTGATCAGCAGCCGGAGGGGTATATCCCTTCTGCACTTCAATAATTTTATTGCCTTCCACAACAATGGTCATTTGCGGCAATTGTGTTCCGTTTTTAACATCAATTAACTGACCGCAATGCAATAGTGTTTTCTGTGCAACAACTGATTGAGTTGCCAGAAACAAGAGACCGAAGAAGATTCTGCGCATACAATGATTTTCAGTAAGATAGCCAATTTTATTTATTGGGCTGAGGCGTATAACGCAAATAAGGTTTGATTTCTGTTACACCTTTGGGGAATCGCTGTATAGCATCTGCTGTACTAATAGAAGGCACCACAATTACTTCTTCCCCATCTTTCCAGTCGGCAGGTGTAGCTACACTATATTGTGCAGTTAACTGTAGGGAATCAATCACTCTCAATACTTCATAGAAATTTCTTCCTGTAGAAGCAGGATAAGTAATCATCAGTTTAACTTTCTTATCCGGGCCAATAATAAACAGCGATCTCACTGTAAAAGTTTCTGAAGCATTCGGGTGTATCATATCGTATGCGTGTGCAATGCTTCTATCCTCATCTGCTATAATGGGAAAATCAACCAACGTGTGTTGTGTTTCATTGATATCATTGATCCATCCACCATGTTTATCCAAACTATCCACACTTAAAGCAAGCACTTTTACATTGCGTTTCTCAAACTCAGTTTTCAGGGCTGCCGTTTTTCCCAACTCAGTAGTACATACAGGTGTGTAGTCTGCAGGATGCGAAAACAATACACCCCAGCTATTACCCAGGTACTCATAAAAATCAATTGGGCCCAAACTGGTTTGGGCAAAAAAGTTGGGAGCAATATCCCCAAGACGAAGTGCCATACTTTAAAATTTTTGCAATAATAGTTAATTTCCTACTAGTTTGATAGACTATTATAAAGGACTAAGTATTTTTTAATATCAGGGTGTAGCATTATCTGGGCCTTCATTGGCCGGCTTTCTGACCGTCCTTGCCTTTTGCAATGCCTGTTTGCCAAACTTATTCTTAACCGCATCTATGGCTTTGTAGAGCTCCCCCTTTTTATCAGTTTCATCAAATAAGGATCCCTGCATTATATGCGAAGTCAATTCGGATAATCGCACCCCCAATAATCTCACAGGTTGTCCTTTTCTGTACAATTGATGAAATAAGTCTATGGCCACTGGTATCAGTTCGTCATCCCTTAATGTGTAAGCAATACTTGTTTGCTTTGTGGTGGTTTCAAAATCGGGGTACCTGATTTTTACGGTAATACATCCAGTTAATTTACCATCCTGTCTTAATTCATACGCCACTTTCTCTGTCATACGAACCAACTCACTCAATAAAAACGCTACCTCGGTTTTATTCTCTTCAAAAGTATTTTCAGTTGAAATAGATTTAGCCTCATGGTAAGGCTGAACCAATCCTTCATGAATACCCTGAGATTTTTTCCAGAGATCCAACCCGGTTTTTCCAAATAACTTATTCAGCAACTCGGGAGATGTTTCGCTTAACTGCTGTATAGTAAAAATGCCATTGGCATTTAATTTTTTGTGCATGGCTTCACCAACACCTGAGAATTTGTTTACGGGCAAGGGGGCTAAAAATATTTTTTCCATACCCGGTTGAACAAACAGATAGCCATTCGGCTTGGCTTCATCCGTTGCAATTTTGGCAATCATTTTATTGCTTGCCAAACCAAAGGAAATAGGCAATTGGGTTTGATCAATTATTTCATTCCGCAATGCAATGGTCCATTGAAAAGGATCAAAGAATTTATCCATTCCGGTTAAATCAATAAAAAACTCGTCTATGGAAGCTTTCTCGAATAAGGGTGCTTTGGCTGCTATAATATCGGTGACCCATCTGGAGTAACGGCTATACTCACCTCTGGTTCCTCTTACAATAATGGCGTGTGGGCATAGCTGCATGGCTTTTTTCATAGGCATGGCACTGCGTACACCAAACTTTCTGGCTTCATAACTGCAGGTAGTTACCACCCCTCTATCGGCACTGCCACCAACAATAACCGCTTTTCCTTTCAACGAAGGATTGTTAATCATTTCAACGCTTACAAAAAATGAATCCAGGTCTAAGTGAGCAATATATCGTTGAGGTGCAGACATACAAAAGCAATATCACCCTTTTATGTGATGGAAAAACTATAATCCCCTGTAAATATCCAGCAAGCCGTCAGGTAATGTAACATATACTTTTTTGGCAGCTCGATCAATCTTGTCCAGTGTTTCTGCATGCAAGGGAATCAACGCTTCATTTCCTTCCAGGGTTACCCGCAGCAAAACCTGGTGGGGCTGTTCAATCACTTCTTCTATAGGACCTAAATTCTCGTCCTCATCTGTAATGATTTCATATCCAAGTAATGATATAGGTGCATTTTTTCCAGCCAGATTTCTAAAGTCTGCATCCAGCAGCCAGACTGGCTTACCGGTGAATCTAGCGGCCATTTCCTTGCTTTGAATGCCTTCCAGTTTAACGTAGGACTCTTCATCGTCTTTTGCCTTTGCAGCTTCTACAAAGTATGGGATGTATGAGCCTTTTACTTCTTCAATAAACAGGGCTTTTACGTCTTTCAGATTGGTTTTCTTACCCAATGAATGTTTGAGTATCAATTCGCCTTTTACGCCAAAAACGGCTACCATTTTACCAATATGAATATAATCTTGCATGGTGCAATTTAATGAATGAATAAGGAACATGAAAAAGGCCTGGTAAACCAGGCCTTCTCAAATCGTATGAATGCTTGCATTAAGCTTCAGCTGGTGCTGATTCCTCAGCAGGCGCAGCAGATTCTTCCTGCTTCTCTTCTACTTTCTTAACTACAGGAACATAAGCTTTCTTTGCAGATTGCTTACTCTTGTGTTCACTGTTTCGGCGAGTGATGTTTGCTTCATGACTGTTGTGCCATTCCTGGAACTTGGTCATTGCAGTAGCATCATCAAACAAACCTAACTTAACACCACGCAACAAGTGCTTTAAGTACAATACTCCTTTGAAAGAAAGGATTCTGCGAACAGTGTCGGTAGGCTGAGCACCTTTGTTTAACCACTCTAGTGCTTTCTGACGATCTAACTGGATACTTGCAGGTACAGTTAGTGGGTTGTAAGTTCCAATTTTCTGGATGAACTTACCATCTCTTGGTGCACGAGCATCGGCTACTACGATAAAGTAGAAGGGACGCTTTTTACTTCCGTGTCTTTGAAGTCTCATTTTAACTGCCATCTTAAATAGACATTTAAAGGCTTTAATAATAGGGTTTATCCGGTAGAAACCGGAACGCGAAATTAGGTGATTCCCGATAATTATCCAAAGTTTAGCGCCTCATTCCGGGGAAACGGCCACCCATTGGCATATTATTCATCATTTTCATCATCTGTTTCATCTGCTCAAACTGCTTCATAAAGGCATTTACCTCCTGTAAATCCTTACCCGCCCCTTTGGCAATTCTGGCCCTTCTGGAAGGGGTTAAACTATCGGGGTTAGATCTTTCGTAGGGAGTCATGGAACTAATCATGGCTTCAATCCCCTTGAAAGCATCGTCTTTTATATCAATATCTTTTACGGCTTTTCCTACGCCCGGAATCATCCCCATCAGGTCTTTCAGGTTACCCATTTTCTTAATCTGCTGCAACTGGTCTAAGAAGTCCTGAAAGTCAAACTGGTTCTTGCGGATTTTCTTTTCCAGCTTTTTGGCTTCTGCTTCATCAAACTGTGCCTGGGCTTTTTCTACCAAAGTGGTGATATCCCCCATGCCCAGAATACGCTGAGCCATCCTTTCCGGATAAAACACATCCAGGGTTTCCATCTTCTCGCCACTGCTCACAAATTTAATGGGCTTGTCGACGGTGTACTTAATAGACAATGCAGCACCACCGCGGGTATCGCCATCCAGCTTGGTTAAAACCACACCTGTAAAATCAAGACGGTCATTAAAGGCTTTGGCCGTATTTACCGCATCCTGACCCGTCATGGAGTCTACCACAAACAATATTTCGGAGGGATTAACAGCGGCTTTAATATTGGCCACTTCATTCATCATTAACTCGTCGATAGCCAAACGGCCGGCGGTATCTATGATGACTACATTTTTATTGGTTGCTTTTGCTTCCTTGATTGCATTCAGCGCTATCGCAACCGCATCCTTATTTTCACGCTCACTGTAAATGCTTACGCCAATTTGTTCTGCCAAAACGGTTAACTGATCTATCGCGGCGGGTCTGTAAATATCTGCAGCTACTACCAGCGGGCTCTTGCCTTTTTTGGTTTTTAAATAATTGGCCAATTTACCGGTAAAAGTGGTTTTACCACTACCCTGTAAACCTGCAATCAAAATTACGGCTGGTCTGCCTTCTGCCTCAAAAGCAGCTTCCTGTCCGCCCATTAATTCGGTTAGCTCATCCTGTACAATTTTTACCATCAATTGCCCGGGGCTGATGGCATTCAACACTTTTGAGCCTACTGCTTTATCCTTTACCTTATCTGTAAATTCCTTGGCAATCTTGAAGTTCACGTCAGCGTCCAATAATGCCCTGCGGATATCTTTAACCGTATTGGCAATATTGAGCTCATTAATTCTGGCTTCCCCTTTTAAATTCTTAAACGCTGATTCTAATTTCTCTGATAAATTCTGAAACATGATATCACACTTGTTGTTGAACGAGGTGCAAATATACTAGCTTAGAGAAAATGAGGGCATTCCTTATTTTAATCAGCCCAAATAGTAGCGAAGTTGCCTGGCCCGGTTGGCGGCACGGAGTTTATTTATGGCTTTGTCCTTGATTTGTCTAACTCTTTCCCTGGTTAAATTAAAACGAGACCCGATGTCTTCCAGACTGAGCGCACGGTCTACGCCTATACCGAAGAAAAAGCAGATTACTTTTTTCTGACGGTCGGTTAAAGTACCCAGGCTTCTTTCAATTTCAACGTGCAATGATTCATGATAGGCAAGCTTTTCATCGGTTTGTGCTTCATTGGTATTTTCCAGGAGATCTATTAAGGTTATGTCTTCTCCTTCAGCCACCGGCGAATCAATACTAATATGTCTGAATCCGGCTTTCATGGTGGCAGCTACCTCCTCAATGGGTAAATCCAGTAATTCTGCTATTTCCTGAGGAGAGGGTTCTCGCTCATATTCCTGCTCTAATGACTGATAGGCTTTACTAATCCGATTGGTTAATCCCACTTTATTCAGTGGCAACCTTACGATCCTACTTTGTTCGGCCAATGACTGTAAGATGCTTTGCCTGATCCACCAGACAGCATAGGAAATGAACTTGAATCCTTTGGTTTCATCAAATCGCATAGCGGCTTTAATCAACCCTAAATTGCCTTCATTAATTAAGTCGGATAATGTGAGACCCTGATTCTGATATTGTTTAGCAACGGATACTACAAACCTGAGATTTGCTTTAACAAGTCTATCCAGAGCACGGGTATCACCCAGTTTTATCTTTTGCGCCAGCAACACTTCTTCATCTCCTTCCAGCAGCTCTACTTTTCCAATTTCCTGAAGGTATTTTTCAAGGCTTTGTGATTCCCTGTTGGTAATCGACTTTGTTATTTTGAGTTGGCGCATACCCATAACAACTGGTTTTAGTTATAAAAAAATGAGCATACCTAATTTAACATTTTCCTGAGTTTTGTTAAAATAATTTATTATATGAATGATTTTCAAGCATTTAAACAGCTAATTAATGGTATATATTCTTAATAGTTTGCTATAAAATAGCATTTTTTAAAAAAACATTTGGGTAATAGGTATTATTTAATATCATTGCACCAACCTATTTGGCAAAAGAGTAATAATGAGTAAGAAGCAACTATTTACACTAGAATTTCCGGTTAGATGTTCTCCAGGTATATTGTATGAATTTTTATCTACCCCTGCAGGTCTGCAGGAATGGTTCGCAGATAAAGTAGATGAGTGGGAAAATGTATTCAGTTTCTCCTGGGATGGTGGTGTTCCGGAGAAAGCAGAAGTAGTGGACAGAGAAGAAAACAAGTTCATCCGTTTTCGCTGGTTACACAACGACAAGAACGAATTTTTTGAATTCAGAATTGAAAAGACTGAAATCTCCAATCAGACCATTCTGGTTATTAAAGATTTTGCTGAAAAGGCTGAAATAAAGGATCAGAGTCAGTTATGGGAATACCAAACCAAAGAGTTGTTCCACCGTTTGGGTTCTTAATAATCAGAAAGAATGGTCAGCATTTTAGTGAACTGACTCTTCATAAAATTTTCAATATCATCCCACTCCTGTAGTGGGATTTTTTTTGCCAGTTTCAAAAAAGGCAACCTGGTAACACTATAGCCATTCCAGTCCTGCATGGGTATATAATTGTTCTTTTCAAAATGATGCTGCCAGGGGTCGGAACCTACTCCTATATACCAATCCTGTGTTTCCGATCCATACTTACCATACATTTCAAAATAACGATCAATGGAAGGACCTAATTCTGTGAGGTATTTCCCTTTTAAAATCAGGTGTATGCTGCAATGATTTCCCCACCAGAAAAAGGTACGGATGGCGAAAATATCAGACTCTGTAAAATATCTTGGAAAATCGAGCATTACATAAGGCAATTGTTCGTATTGCTCTCCTTTGGAAATTTTAGGGGAGATTTCAAAAGCTGTTTCATGCTGAAAGCTTTTAAAGGTTGTACATTCCTGTCTGTAATAATTGCCCAGTGCCCCGAACAAATCATATACTTTACCAATGATATGGTTCTTTGTTAAAATCCAGTCCGCATTATTAACCAATTCCAGTTCCTTTGGTGAAAGTGTTACTTTTGCGTAGCTCATACAGCAATATTAAGACAGCTATTGTGATAAAAAAACTAGACATACTTATTATCCGCTCTTTTATCGGGCCATTTATAGCTGCCTTTGCCATTTCCCTGTTTGTACTAACCATGCAGTTTTTCTGGTTATATATTGACGATCTGGTAGGAAAAGGACTTGATTTGTTTACCGTACTCAAACTAATTGGTCTGGTTGCTTTGTTCTGGGTTCCAATGGCTTTACCACTGGCATTGCTTTTTTCATCCATTATGACTTTTGGAAATCTGGGTGAAAAATTTGAACTGGTTGCCATAAAGGCGGCAGGGATTTCACTGATTCGGTTTATGCGACCACTGCTGGTTTTTACCATACTGGTTTGTGGTGTTGCCTTTTTATTCGCCAATAATATTATACCGGTTACCCAACTGAAATTATCTGCATTAAAATACGATATCATTGTTTCTAAACCATCTATAGACATTAAGGAAGGTGTTTTTTACGATAAGATTGATGGCTTTGTAATTAAGCTGGGCAAGAAAGAGCAAAACGATAGCATTATTCACGATGTGGTCATTTTTGAAAAAGGATATTATCTGCAGGACAATTTGATGGTTGCAGAAAGTGGTGTGATGCGGGTTTCAAAAGACAAACAGTTTCTGGAATTTATTCTGAAGAATGGCTGGCGTTATCAGGAGAAGGGCCCCAGGGGCGAATTGAATACAGAGTTTACCCGCATGGGATTTAAAGAGTACAAGAAAGTTTTTGATCTGAAAAGTTTTCAGATGAATAAAACCGAAGACTCTGCTTTTTATGACCCGAAAATGCTAAGTCTGCGTCAACTGAATGTGGCCATAGATTCCCTGGATCATATTGATACTTTTTATCTGAAAAAATCGAATCAGGAAGTGAGTCCATATTTACGTTTTGCCCGATTTGCCGATACAGGCTGGGTAAAAGTAAAACAACCAATGCCTAAAGTAAAACCGGCAAAACTATTTCCAGACAGTCTTAAACAGGAATTATTAGATGCTGCCTCTAATCAGCTGGCTACAGTAAAAGGATCGGTGAGTGTTATGGCAGAAGACTACAAAACCAAATATCTTTCCATGCAGTTGCATGAAATTGAATGGCACAAAAAATTCACTTTGTCGGTAGCCTGCCTGGTCATGTTTTTAATTGGTGCCCCTTTGGGTTCTATTATCCGTAAGGGGGGATTGGGTACGCCGCTGGTTTTTGCCATCGTCTTCTTTGTGCTATTCCATCTACTCAACACATTTGGAGAAAAATTTGTCCGCTCAGGTCAAACCAATGCGCTGGTAGGTATGTGGTTAAGCACATTTATTCTGGTGCCGGTAAGCGCTTTCCTGATTTATAAAGCCATGCATGATTCACAGCTATTTAATCAGGAGTTCTATTACCGCAACTTTAAAGGCCTAAGAAAATTATTAGCTAACTTTAAGAAAAAAAATAGCCATGAAAAAGGCCTATAACCGAAGAGTGTTTCTGAAAGACAGCAGCAAAGCAGCTTTGGCAGCAGGGATTGGAATCAGCCTGATTCCTTCAGTTGTAGTAGCTGCAGCAGGCAATGATTTTGAACAACAGCCATTGCCCTATGCATATAATGCGCTTGAGCCCTATATTGATGCAATGACCATGGAAATACATTACAGCAAGCATGCAGCCGCCTATGCAAAAAATCTGGCTGAAGCCTGTGTTGCTGAAAAAGTAAATCCACAAACAATGTCTTTAGAAAACCTCATGAGAAATATCAGTAAATACTCTGCCAAAATGCGTAACAATGGTGGGGGGCATTTTAACCATGAATTTTTCTGGAAATGCATGAAGCCCGGTTCTGCCAATCAACCTTCCGGTAAATTATCAACCGCCATCAATCAATCTTTTGGCTCTTATGAAGCCTTTAAAACTGCTTTTGCGGATGCCGGTAAAAACAGATTCGGAAGTGGATGGGCCTGGTTGATACAAACTTCAGAGGGTAATTTAAAAATTGGTTCAACTCCCAATCAGGATAATCCATTAATGGATATCAGCGAACTAAAAGGAACACCGTTGCTGGCATTAGATGTTTGGGAACATGCTTACTATTTAAAATACCAGAATAAGAGACCTGACTATATCAATAACTGGTTCAATATTGTAAACTGGGACTTTGTAGGCAGTCAGTTAAAGTAATGGTGACTGAACAATAAAACTGTTGAAAATAATTATTTAAAAAACTAACCTGGAAATTCAGAGAATATGATAGATGTAAAAGTAAATTGGAAAGAAGCACTTGCGTTTGATGCCATCGGAAACGATGGACATACGGTTCGTATTGATACAACAGTTGAAAACGGCGGCTTGAACAGTGGCATGAACCCCAAAAGACTATTACTGGCTTCATTATGCGGATGCAGTGCCATTGATGTGATTGAAATACTCAATAAAATGAAAGTGAATTTCAGCAAACTGGAAGTTAGTGCTGAAGCAGAACAAACAGAAGACCATCCCAAAACCTTCACTTATATTAATCTGGTATATCATTCAGATGTTAAGCCCGAAGATGAAGATAAGTTAAAGAGAGCGGTGTCTTTGTCGATGGATAAGTATTGCGGCATTTCAGCCATGTTGGCGAAACACTGCCCTATTAACTATAGCACGAAGCTGATTTAAATGGAAAGAATCGCTGGTTTAAGATAACTTTTCCACCCACTTGCGGATGACTTTGTAACCAATCAGGTATTTGAAGAATAATAACAAGGAATACTTGAGTGAAATCCAGTTGATATCTAATACAAGTGCTCCCCAGGCTTGTTTCAGGGCAGCTTCTGTATCATCCAATTCGTGATATACTTTGTGTGAGAGCTGGGCAAAATGCTGTGAGAAGTATTTTTTTAGACATGGCATTCACTTCGTCTCTTACATCTAATGGCAAATAGGCACGGATGATGCCAATGATTTTAGTGATATCGTCAATATTCCGGCCTGTTTTCAGTGCTTCGGAATGCAATGCTTTTCCATGAATCCTGAAATTAGCCAGCACTTTGGGCACATAAGCTAATTCGGCATGAGCAGCAATTCTTACTGTCATTTCCCAGAACTCACCATGTTCGGCACCAAAAAAGCTCCCTAATTTTTCATAGGTGGTTCTTTTGATTACCATGGCAGAAGGTTCTGTATTTTGACGGAGCGCTACGGCTTTTACCCAGTTTTTCAGCAAGCCTCTTTCTTTAGCAAGGGGCTGGTGTTTCCATATAGGGTTGCCTCTTTCGTTGATGTATTGAAATTCTGTAAACGCGGCTCCTACTCTAGGAAACTCATTGAACAAAGACAAGATTTCATCATAAAATCCAGGCATTACATAGTTATCTCCGTATAAAATATGTACATACTTACCCCTGGATAATTTAATACAAGTCTCCAGATTTCTCAGCCTGCCAATTTTATTGGGCTGTCTGAAATAACCAATTCTTCCTTTGCCCGTGTCTTTTACCAGCTGCTCTACATCTCCGTCATCACTGGCATCGTCCACTACCATTATCTGCATAACTCCAATACCCTGATCCAATTCCAGAATGGACAGCAGTGTAGTATTCAGATAAGTAAAGGTATTATCCACGGCAATCATGACCGACCAGACAGGCTGATCCGTTTCATCATGCAACGGTGATATGAGTGGAGGCCTTGAAGGGATTCTCTCTCTTAGTTCTGGTTTACGCATTTCGGGGGTTATAGTCCAAATAATACCCTAATTTGGATGCTAAAAATAAAGCAAAAATTGATTAATTCCCACCAAATAAGGCGATTATGTATTCAGGGAAAGAAAATTTTTTAGTCCAGAAATGGGTTACCGTTCTGAGTGTGGTATTGTTCATCCTGAAAATAACTGCCTACTATCTTACGGATTCCCTGGCCATTTTATCGGATGCAATGGAAAGCATTGTAAACATTGTTGCAGGTTTTATTGGCCTGTATAGTTTATACATTGCAGCACAACCCAGGGATGAAAATCATCCTTACGGACATGGCAAAGCGGAATTCATTTCTGCAGCTGCTGAAGGAAGTTTAATCATTGCTGCAGGTATATTAATCATCTACGAGACCATTGTAAATACCCTTGAAAACCATACGGTACAAGCATTGGACAATGGTATGTGGCTGGTGGGATCAACCGCCTTACTAAATTATATTGCAGGTGCGGTTTGCATTCGGATTGGAAGAAAAAACAATTCACTTGCCCTTGAGAGCAGCGGGAAACACCTTCAAATAGACACATACTCTACCCTTGGTGTATTGGCTGCTATTACGCTAATCTATTTCACTCAAATCTACTGGCTCGACAAAGTAGTAGCACTGGCTTTAAGTATCTGGATCATGTACAATGGCTATACCATCCTGAGAAAATCGCTGGCAGGGATTATGGATGAAGCAGACGAACAAATACTGAAAAAATTCATTGGGGTGCTGAATACATCAAAAAGCAGCAAATGGATTGACCTGCACAATCTCAGGGTTATTAAATACGGAGATCTGCTGCATATTGATTGTCATTTAACATTACCCTGGTATTATAATGTGCATGAAGCGCATCGTGAAATAGACAACTTATCCAGTTTAATCAGAGAAAATTTCGGAGATTCCATTGAGCTTTTTGTGCATACGGATGGATGTTTACCCTATAGCTGTGCCATCTGCTCCCTATCGGATTGCAAGGAAAGGACGCAGACATTTCAACAATCGCTGGACTGGACCCTCGAAAATGTGGTTTCCAATCAGAAACATCGCATTGCCGAGCAGGCTTAATTAGGTAACTTGCAGCTTTAAATATTACATATGGAGAGCTGGAAAACCTATCAGGAAGAACACAAGGAACAATTTTTACAGGAGTTAATTGAGTTATTAAAAATACCCAGCATCAGTGCAAGATCTGAGCATAAAGACGATATGCTGCACTGTGCAGAAATAGTAAAACAAAGATTACTGGAAGCCGGTGCGGATAAGGCTACTATTTATCCAACCAAGGGACACCCCATTGTTTATGGTGAAAAAATAGTAGATCCTACCAAACCTACAGTATTGGTTTATGGACATTATGATGTTCAGCCTGCAGATCCACTGGAGTTATGGCATAGCGGACCTTTTGAACCCGTAATTAAAGATGGAAAAATTTATGCAAGGGGTTCTGCCGATGACAAAGGACAATTTTATATGCACGTAAAGGCACTGGAAACTTTTACCAAAACAAACAGTTTCTGTACCAATATTAAATTCCTGATTGAAGGAGAAGAAGAAATCGGTAGTCCGAATCTGGCTGAATTTGTAAAGGAGAATAAGGAGCTTTTAAAAGCCGATGTAATATTGATTTCAGATACTTCCATGTTGAGCATGGAGAATCCATCCATTGATATTGGCGTAAGAGGACTTAGCTATATTGAACTGGAGCTGACTGCAGCCAACAGAGATTTGCACAGCGGTGTTTATGGTGGAGCAGTTGCCAATCCCATTACCATTTTAGCCCAAATGATTGCATCCTGCCACGATGAAAACAATCATATCACCATCCCTGGTTTTTATGATGATGTGGTAGAAGCTACACCAGAAGAAAGAGCCAAAATGGCGAAAGCACCATTTAATGAAGCGGAGTACAAATCCGATTTGGGTGTTACTGAATTATGGGGCGAGAAAGGATATACAACCAACGAAAGAACAGGAATCAGACCTACACTGGAAGTGAATGGTATCTGGGGAGGTTATACAGGAGAGGGAGCTAAAACAGTATTACCTTCCAAAGCATCTGCTAAAATTTCCTGCCGATTGGTTCCCAATCAATCATCGGAAGTAATCACCAGAAAAGTATTGGATTATTTCAGAAGTATTGCACCTGCTGGCGTTACCATCAATGCCATGGAACATCATGGAGGTGAGCCCTATATGACACCTATCGATTCCATAGAATATAAGGCAGCTGCCAAAGCCATTGAAACTGCTTTCGGCAAAGAGCCAATACCGGTAAGAGGCGGGGGAAGCATTCCCATCTGTGCTTTATTTGAAAAGGAACTGGGCTTAAAAATTATTTTCCTTGGATTTGGTCTGGATAGCGACAACCTGCATAGCCCCAACGAAAAATTCAATCTGGAAAATTATTACAAAGGCATAGAAACCATCCCTTATTTCCATAAGTATTTCGCAGAAATGAAAGGATAATATGGCTGTTGAAAAAGAAAAATTGCGGATAGATAAATATCTCTGGAGCATCCGGCTTTTTAAAACAAGAAGTCAGGCAGGAGATGCCTGCAGCAAGGGTAAAGTAAAATATAACGGAGATGCTGTTAAATCTTCAAGAATTGTTGCCATCGGGGACGAATACGAAGTAAAAACAGAAGCTAAAAAATGGGTCATTAAGGTAACGGGACTACTGCATACCCGCCAGGCCTATGCTGAAGCCATCAAATATTATATTGATATTACGCCGGCAGAAGAACTGGATCGGATCAAATTTGTTGCTTCCAGTTTTCATACAGGCAAGCGTTTGAGCAAAGTGGGTAGACCTACCAAGAGAGACAGAAGAGACCTGGAAGAATTTATGGAATAAAATACAATGCAAACTGCGTATGTTCACTATTGATATCATCACCGTTGTTCCCGCCTTATTGGAAGGGCCTTTCAGCCACAGCATCATGAAACGTGCACAGGACAAGGGTCTACTTAGGGTTCGTACGCATAATCTGCGCAAATGGGCCATCAATAAACATGCACAGGTTGATGATTATCCATTTGGTGGTGGAGCAGGAATGGTGCTCATGTGTGAACCTTTGGCCAATGCAATAGAAGAGCTGCAGAAGGAAACAAATTACGATGCCATCATCTATATGACGCCGGATGGGGAAAGATTCAATCAGCAAAGAGCAAATCAATTATCGCTTCTGCAAAATCTTTTAATCATTTGCGGACACTACAAAGGAATTGATCAGCGAATAAGAGACCGGTATGTAAATATGGAAATATCCATTGGCGATTATGTGCTGAGTGGTGGCGAACTGGCAGCTGCCGTTGTGGTAGATGCAATCGGAAGATTGATTCCTGGCGTCCTGAGTGATGAAACCTCTGCTTTAACCGATTCTTTTCAGGACAATTTACTTGCCCCTCCTGTTTATACCCGGCCAGCTGACTTTAGAGGCATGACAGTACCGGAAATACTATTGCAGGGAGACCCCAGGAAAGTGGAAGACTGGCGATATGAACAGTCCCTTGAAAGAACCAAAGAACGCAGACCTGATTTATTAAAAGAGGATTAAAACTGCGCTTATCCGCTCATTCTACCATTAAGCAAATTAAACTGCGGCTTGATGGTTTTTATATCAATTTTGCTTCTCAGGTATTGGATTTGCTGAAATTATTTATGAGACTACCGATTATTTTACTTTTTGCATGTTGCTGGGTGAATGGATTTGCTCAGGTTAGAAATGGAGAGACTTTTCAGAAAGACTATCAGATTGTCATTTCCAAAACACAAACACCTGTAAAAATTGATGGCATTCTGGACGATGAAATCTGGAAAAAGGCCCAGAAAGTAAGCTCTTTCTGGGAAAAATATCCGGATGATAAAAAGAAAGCAAAACATGCAACTGAAGCCCAGACAGCTTATGATGATAAGTTTTTGTACGTCGCCTACACGGCATATGATTCCGGGAAAGTTTTTATTCAAAGTTTAAAAAGAGATATTGGCCACGACGGAAACGATTGTGTGGCACTGGTGCTGGATCCGGTAAATACCCGAAACAATGGTTTCTTTTTTGTGGTGAATGCTTACAATGCCCAAAGTGAAGACCAGCTTACATCGGCAGGCGATGGTGTTTCTTTCAGCTGGGACCAGACCTGGTATTCTGAAACCAAAAGATATGGAGATCGCTGGACTGTTGAAATGGCTATTCCCTTTAAATCAATCCGATATCCGGCAGATAAAAAAACATGGGGAATCAATTTTGTAAGGGTAGATACCAAGACCAATGAATATTCTACCTGGACCAATGTTCCGGTCAACTTTTCCACTCACGATGTAGGTTACACGGGCGCATTAATCTGGGAAGACGCTCCGCCCAAACCTGGCAGCAATTCAGTATTTGTTCCTTATGTAACAACAGAAGTAACAGAAAACAGGGCTGGCAATGAACCTATTAGTGCCAAACCCAATGCCGGCTTTGATGCAAAAGTTGGTTTAACATCCTCGCTGAATTTAGATCTGACTGTCAATCCTGATTTCTCTCAGATTGAAGTAGACAGACAAGTAACCAACCTGACCCGTTTCAATATATTCTTCCCTGAAAGAAGAACATTTTTTTTAGAGAATGCCGATTTGTTTTCGGGATATGGCATTGATCCAATACGACCCTTTTACTCGAGAAGAATCGGACTGGATAAAAACGGCAACAAAATTCCCATACTATTTGGTGCCAGAATTACCGGAAATATTGCCAAGAAAACCAGGATTGGTTTCATGAATATGCAAACCGGAAGACAGGGCGATTATGCGCCGGAAAACTATACTGCCTTATCTGTGGATCAAAGAGTATTCAACCGTTCTGTAATAAAAGGATACTTTTTAAACAGAAGCAGCTTTATGACGGATGCCGAAAAAAATGCCAATCCGCTGGATGTATTCAGCCGCAATGCGGGAATAGAATACAACTATTCTGATCTGGAAGGGAAATGGGGGGCCTGGGCTACTTACCATCATTCCTTTAAGCCAGGCATTAAGAAGGACAATGCATTTTACAATGTTGGATTTTCCTATAACAGCAGAAATTTTGGTTTCGTTCAAGACCTGACCAGTCTAGGCACTAATTACTATGCAGACATGGGATTCATTGAAAGAATTGAAAACTATGATGCAGCAAGGGATACGGCTATCCGTGTTGGATTTAAACACTCTTACACCAGCGCTGAATATAAAATCATTCCTTCAAAAGGCAAATTGATCGGAATTAGTTTTGAAGCGGAAAACTATATTGTTTTTAATCCAGACAATAGTTTCAATGAGAGAAACACTACTTTAAACGGGAATGTGGAATTTAGAAATACATCCAGAATCAGTTACAGCACATCAGACTATGAAGTAGATTTATTATTCCCCATTTCCTTTACCGGGGCTACACCACTTCCTGTTGCCAAATACAAATACAGGGATATCGGAATCCGGTATAGTTCAGATTTCAGAAGACCATTCAGTTTCAATGTCAGTGCTGCAACAGGTGGATTTTATAATGGCACCAACAAAACATTAAGAGCTGGAATTACTTTCAGAAAATTACCTAACACCACCCTGAACCTGAACTTTCAGTATAATAAACTGGAATTCCCCGGCACATATGGTTCAACTGAACTCTTTTTGATTTCACAGAGAACAGAAATCAACTTCTCTACCAAATTATTCTGGACTACTTTTTTCCAGTATAATACACAAAGAAACAATATCAATATCAACAGCAGATTACAATACAGATTTAAGCCAATGAGCGATCTGTTCCTGGTTTACACTGACAATTATTTTACATCGCCTTTAATGAAAAACAGCAACAGAGCGCTCGTATTTAAATTGAACTACTGGTTAAACTTATAAAAAAACTGCCACAACAAAATGCTGTGGCAGTTCAATCAATCATGAATGCTATTTAATTCCGATAACAGGAACCTGTTTGTCGTTGATTAATTTATTCAGTTGTTTAACATCAGTGTCCATTACCTGTTTCAATTTGGATAATTGTAAATTGGCTTGAGCACTTAAATCTGCAAACACTTCACGTACCTGTCTGCTGGGTGCATTTTGTCCACTGGATGCAACTCCATACAAACCTGCAATCTTATCGTTCAGGCGAATAGGGAAGTTCAACACGTCCTGACCACTCTTCGCTTTGGTCTGATACAAGGCTTCTTCAACTGCTGTGATTTGTTTGTTAATGCTATCTGCCAATTCCTTAATCTCTTTATGTGATTTGGCATCAATCTTTGCATTGAGTTCCATAATCTGAGATCTCACCATGCGGATATTTCTGATGGCTTTCTGCACTTCATTGAATTTATCACGAACAGACAAAAGGAAGCCAACCTGTGCATCATAATCTGCTTCTGATGCTGCATAAGCAGGATTGGGTTTAATCACAAAACTAAAATCAGCAGAGTCGTTTCCGTATTTAATTTTACCTGTGTATCTACCTGGCGCTGCTTTGGCAGAACCAATACCTCCATTCCATAAGATCATACCATCTGCTCTTTCGGCTGGTGGATAGTTCTGATCCCATACAAACTGATTCATTCCTTCTGCTACTTCCAGTTGATCTTCGGCCACTTTGGTATAACTACTGAAAGTTTTAATGGGCTTTCCTTGCTTATCGTTAATAGTAATGGATACTTTTGAACTATCTGTAATTCCCTTTGCATAAAAGTTGATTACAGTCCCCTGCGGAGGATTGGCTCCTGCATTTGGTTCAGCTGTAATAGTTCCTCTTCTTCTTCTGCCGCCACCTTCTGTTCTGTAACTATCATTTACAGAAAACACATGTAATTTCTTATCGAGAATCGATGGATTTTTTTGCTGCACAATCGTAAGATCATCAATTACCCAGAAAGAACGACCCTGAGTAGCTACAATCAAATCATTGTCTTTTAAAGCAATATCTGTAATTGGCACTACAGGTAAATTCAACTGAAATGGTTTCCAGCTGGCGCCATCGTTGTAACTTATATACATGCCAAATTCTGTACCTGCATACAAAAGACCCTGAACTTTTCTATCTGCTCTGATGGCTCTTGTAAAATGCATATTGTTTATACCGGTTGTGATGCGGGCCCATGTTTTACCGTAGTCGGTTGTTTTGTATAAATACGGAGTATAATCGTCCAGTTTGTATTTTGTCCCTGCAAAAAAAGCAGTCCCTTTTCTGAAAGGATCTGTTTCAATACAGTTCCACATCATCCACTTGCCTGCATCCGGAGGCGTTACATTATTCCATGACTTACCTCCGTCCCTGCTAACATGAATCAAACCATCATCGCTTCCCGTCCACAAAACATCTTTTTCCAAACCAGATTCAGTAGCAGCAAAAATGGTAGAATAATATTCTACTGAAGTATTGTCTTTGGTAATGGGTCCGCCGCTGGGTCCCTGTTTGGTTTTATCATTGGTTGTTAAATCAGGACTAATCATTTCCCAGCTTTGTCCTTCATTCTCTGTTACAAATAAATGATTACCCGCGGTATACAATCGCTTGGGATTGTGTGGCGAGAAAAAGATAGGGAAGTTCCACTGGAAGCGATACTTCAATACATCGGCACCTGCACCCATTGGATTATCCGGCCATACATTGATGGCTCTGTTCTCACCTGTTCTGTGATCGAGCCTTGCTAAGTATCCACCATAGTTACCTCCGTAAACAATTTCAGGATTTAATGGGTCTGCCACCACATGTCCGCTTTCAGAACCCGCTGTAATATCCCAGTCTCTGGCAGTAATGCCAGAACCGCTGGTTCTGCTCTTTATACGAACCGTTGAATTATCCTGCTGCGCACCTAAAATTCTGTAAGGAACAGCATTATCTGTTGTTACCCGATAAAATTGACCAGTAGGTTGATTGTCCATGGTACTCCAGTTATTACCACCATCAAAACTTACCTGTGCTCCCCCATCATCTGCTACAATCATTCTTCTGCCATCTTCCGGATCAATCCATAAATCGTGGTGATCGCCATGAGGAGTATTGACAGACTGGAAAGTTCTGCCACCATCTGTACTCTTCATAAAGTTTACATTTGGGCAATACACCAGATTTTCATTTTTAGGATCTACGTATACTTTGGTATAATACCAGGCACGCTGACGAATATTATTATCATTACTGGTTAAGGTCCAGGTTTCGCCGGCATCTTCACTTTTAAACAATCCGCCATTCGCATTCTCAATGATGGCATATACTTTCTCCGGATTAGATGGAGCAACTGCAACACCTACAATTCCCCATAAGCCTTTAGGCAATCCTTTTTTATTGATCAAGGGCTCCCAGGTTTCACCTCCATCGGTACTCTTATACAAACCACTTCCTTCACCTCCACTTTCCATACTATGCGGGGTTCTGATGACTCTCCACATACCCGCATAAAATACATCGGGATTGCCAGGCTCCATTACTAAATCTGATGCACCTGTCTGATTGTTGATGTATAAGGTTCTTTTCCAGGTTTTTCCACCATCGGTTGTTTTGTAAACTCCTCTTTCCTCGTTGGGTCCAAAAAGATGGCCCATCACAGCCGCCCAAACAGTATTCGGATCTCTGGGGTGTACAATCAAACGAATAATATGTCTGCCATCATTTAATCCGATATTTTTCCAGGTTCTTCCGGCATCTGCACTGCGCCAAACGCCACCCAATCCTTCAGCAACGTTACCCCGCATAGTATTTTCGCCCTCACCTACATACACAACAGATTCATCACTGGGTGCTACCGCCACAGCTCCGATGGTACCACCGAAATATTTATCGGAAATATTTTTCCAGTTACTTCCTCCGTCGGTAGTTTTCCATACACCCCCTCCGGTTGCACCAAAATAAAAAGTAGTTCTGTTTTTATAACTGCCTGCTACTGCGGCACTTCTGCCTCCGCGGTATGGTCCAATAGAACGATATTTTACTTTAGACAATAACTGATCTGAAACATCGTCTTTGGGGATGGCTACTTGTTTTACTCTTTCCTTTTTTTGAGCTTGCACTTGCAAACAGCAAATAGATAAAACAAGAATCGATAGGATTTTTCTCATTGCATTAGATTAAGACAGTTAAATTACTGTAATTTCATAATACAATTGAATCCGAATTCATGATATCTTCTGAAAATAGGAACGAAGAAGAGTTCAGAAAACTCTCTTACCATTTGCCTGACCTTATCTTTCAGTTTACCAGAAGGCCGGATGGAACTTATCATGTTCCCATTGCTTCCAAGGGCATTGAAAATATTTTCGGCTGCAAACCGGAAGATGTAAAGGAAAGTTTTGAGCCGATTGTGAAAGTAATGCATCCGGAAGATCAACAAAAAGTTCTGGAAGCCATTGAAAAGTCCGCTAACGAGCTGACAGATTTTGCAATGGAAGCGAGAATTTTAATTCCGGGGAGACCCATTCAATGGATTTATACCAGATCAACCCCTGAAAAACTAGAGGATGGTTCCATTACCTGGTATGGTTTCAGCAGAGATATGACTGAGCAAAAACTGGCACTCGAAAAAATTACTGCTCTTTCTAAAAAACAAGATGCCATTTTAAAAGCCATTCCCGATTTAATTTTTGTTATTGGGGAAGACAAGGTTATTTACGAATATCATTCAAGTGTAAAAGAATTACTAGCCGCACCACCTGAAGTATTCATAGGTAAAAAATATTCGGATATCATTCCAGGTGAAGCATCCGCGGTCATGGATTCAGCCTTAATGGAAACAAAAGAAAAAGGATTTTCTTCAGGGCAGCAGTATCAACTGAACTTACCCATTGGCGATTTTTGGTTTGAACTATCAGTAGCGCCCATTGAGGATGAATCTGCAGATTTTCAAAAATATATTGTTGTATCTACCAATATTACAGACCGAAAGTCAAAAGAAGAAAGAATCCAGCAACTTTCGCTGGCCGTTGAGCAAAGCTCAACTAGCATATTAATTACAGATATTGATGGTAATTTACAATATGCCAACAGTTACTTTTATCAACATACCGGCTATACTAAAGAGGATAGCATTGGTCAAAACTTACGATTTATTCAATCCGGCAAAACCAATCTTTCTATCTATGAAGAAATGTGGAATACAATTAAATCTGGCTCTTCATGGAAAGGTGAGTTTTTAAATAAAAAGAAAAATGGAGACTTATTCTGGGAAGAAGCCATTATATCTCCGGTTAAAGATGCCAATGGAAATATCAAAAGGTTTTTAAGTATTAAAACAGATATTACAACTCGTAAAGCCACCATTGAAAAATTAAGAAAAATTGCCTGGAGCCAAAGTCATCAGGTAAGAGGCCCACTGACAGATATCCTGGGTATTATCAATCTGATGAAAATGAAAATTTCTTCAGAAGAAAAGAATATGTTGCTAAGCCAACTGGAAATTGCAGCGCATGGCTTAGATAAAGCCATACATGAAATTGTAGACGAAACTCAAGACAAGAATTAATAGAGATGAATAATGAATTTAGCGTTACAGCCAAGCTGGTGGACATATATAACAAAAAGATTTATCCTGCAAGAGTTACTATCGCCAATCAAAAAATAACTTCCATAATAGCTGTGGAAGAAAATGAATTTGATACTTCAGGATTTATCATGCCGGGCTTTATAGACAGTCATGTGCATATAGAGAGCAGTATGCTGATACCGAGTGAATTTGCCAGAATTGCTGTGTTGCATGGCACAGTTGCCACGGTAAGTGACCCACATGAAATTGCCAATGTTTGCGGAATAGCTGGTGTTCAATTTATGATTGAGAATGGGAAAAAAGTTCCTTTCAAATTCAATTTTGGTGCACCCAGCTGTGTGCCTGCAACCATTTTTGAAACTGCAGGTGCATCACTGGACAGCAATCAAGTGGCTGCGCTTTTAGCATCCGATGATATTAAGTACTTAAGTGAAATGATGAATTTCCCCGGCGTGCTGCACAATGATCCCGAAGTCATGAAAAAAATTGCAGCAGCACACCGGGCCGGTAAGCCCGTGGATGGACACGCCCCCGGCCTTACCGGAGCATTGGCCAAACTGTATATAGAAGCAGGTATTTCCACCGATCACGAATGCTTTACCATGGAAGAAGCCGTAGACAAATTATCCTATGGCATGAAGATTATTATTCGCGAAGGAAGTGCCGCCAAAAACTTTGAAGCACTGGCCGAACTGATTGATGATCATCCGAACAGTGTGATGTTCTGCAGCGACGATAAACATCCGGACAGTCTGGTGGAAGGACATATCAATCAATTGTGCGCAAGAGCTGTTGCCAAGGGCCTGGATCTTTTCAATATTTTAAAAGTAGCCTGCATCAATCCGGTGCATCATTACAAACTGAATGTAGGAACCCTTCGTGTGGGCGACCCTGCCGACTTTGTTGTTGTAGAAGACCTGACCCATTTTAAAGTTCGTCAAACCTATATTGACGGGCAGGCGCTTCTGTCAAACAACCTGGCAGAAAATCCTGCATTAGTCTTGCCAAAGAACGAAAACGAATCTCAAGAAAAGGATGAATTTAAATCCGCCGTTCAACAAACGGCTACTCCATTCAAATCCATCATCCCTTCCGTTTCCGCCACCCCCATCAATCGCTTTTCCTGCAAACCCGTAACAGCAGAAGACCTGCGTATTCGTATTTCGGATTATCCGCAGGAAGGGGGTATGATCCCTGTAATAGAAGCTTTGGATGGGCAATTGATAACGAATCGGATCATGCTGAAGGGCCTGGAAAACAACGGAGAATGGATCAGTAATCCGGAAGCGGATTGTTTAAAAATGGTAGTAGTGAACAGGTACCATATGGCGCCGGTTGCAAAAGCTTTCATCAAAAATTTTGGTTTCAGTACCGGCGCCATCGCCTCCACGGTAGCCCACGATAGCCACAATATTGTAGCAGTGGGCGCAACGGATGAAGATCTGGTGGCAGCCATCAATGCAGTTATAGCGGCAGAAGGTGGAATCAGTTGTATAAAAGGATCGGAACAAAAAGTATTGCCCTTACCGGTTGCCGGACTCATGAGCACAGGAGATGGTTTTGAAATTGCGCAGCAATACACAGCCATTGATGCCATGGCCAAAAGCCTGGGAAGCCAGCTGGGTGCACCTTTCATGACACTCAGTTTTATGGCATTACTGGTGATTCCTCATTTAAAATTGAGCGACAAGGGGTTATTTGACGGGGACAGTTTTTCTTTTTTATCCTGAACTGACCCGCGGTAAAAACCGTATTTTCGCTGCTCAATCTTTCACCATGGTGATCAATTTAAGTAAACAGCATAGCCTGCTAAGCAACTGGGTAGCTGAGTTAAGAAATGTCAATGTACAAGGCGACCGTATGCGTTTCAGAAGAAACCTGGAGCGTATTGCAGAAGTAGCTGCTTATGAAATCAGCAAGGAACTTCCCTGGGAAACGGTAGAAATTGCAACTCCTCTGGGAACACACGAAAGTAAACTACTAAAAGACCAACCCGTTTTAGCCACCATTTTAAGAGCAGGCTTGCCCATGCACAATGGCATGCTGAACTATTTTGACAAAGCAGACAATGCTTTTGTATCAGCCTATCGCAAACACCACAGAGATGGGAGTTTTGAAATCAGCATGGAATACATGAGTTGCCCTGATTTAAATAACAGGGTAGTAATTATCTCTGATCCCATGCTGGCCACCGGTGCATCAGTGGTAAAAACCATTCAACATATGAAAGCCGAATGGAATCCGGCCAGCTTCCACGTAGTGGTTGCCATTGCCTGTTCTGTTGGCATTGAATTCCTGGAAAGAGAATGTGGAACTGATGTAAAAATATGGTGCGGCGATATTGATGAAGAGCTGACAGCCAAGTCGTATATCGTTCCGGGACTGGGAGATGCAGGAGATCTGGCATTTGGCTCAAAAATGCAATCCTAGGTTATCCCCTACCGCTCATGTAGCTTAACAGGCTGCATGCCTCAATTAAATTGTATCTTTAGGAGGAACTAATTAGTATGCGTAGAATTCTGCTTATGGGATGGGGGGCTGTTTTGTCTTTGGTGGTGCAGGCACAGGATCCGCATTTTTCTCAATTTTTTTCTTCTCCGCTTACTTTAAACCCTGCATTTACTGGTAAATTTTTTGGCACTTATCGCATTGCAGGCAATTATCGCAACCAATGGCCGGGCATCAACAATGCTTTTACCACAGCAACCGCTTCCATTGATTTTCAGATTATGCAAAACAAAATGCAAAGAGGCGATACCTGGGGCGTAGGGTTCATGGGATTCAATGATAATAGCAGCAACGGTGCTGTTCAGTTTAATTACGGAAGTTTTTCTACTGCCTATCACAAGAGTCTGGACGAAGATGGTATGCACCAGATTGGTCTAGGCTTTCAGGGGACCTATGCCAATATGTTTATCAACACCACCAATCTGAATTTTGAAGACCAGTTAACTACATCTGGCTTTACAAGGGTAACTTCGGAAATTTTCAATAACAGTACACTGAAATCAAGATACCTCGATTTAAATGCCGGCTTATTATACAACGGCAGCACCAACGAGAATAACAATTTTTATTTTGGCATCAGCATGTACCATATCAACAGACCACGTCAATCTTTTACCGGAGCCGAATATGCTTTAAAACCCAGAACCAATATTCATGCTGGAGCTTATTTTCCTTTAAGTACCACTACCACTTTACACCTGAGTGGATCACAGAGTTTTCAGGCACAGGCTTCTCAAACCATTATTGGTGGCGCCATACAGCTGAATGCAACCCCTGATCAACTTAATCCAACCAGTTTATATATTGGTGCATGGATGAGAATGAAAGATGCCATCATTCCTTATATAGGTATTGAGTTTAACAATATTCGCATTGGCGCTACCTACGATTACAATACTTCTTCTTTAAGAACTGCTTCCATGAACAGAGGTGGCATTGAAGTTTCATTAATTTACATTAGAAGACCCAATACAGACAGACCAGTGAACTGTCCTAAGTTTTAAGCGCTGATTTGTTATCTTTGGCAAAAACCCCCGATTGTTAAAGGAAATTATTATATCAATACAGGCATACGGAGCTGCGCATCGTTTCATTAAAGCACATAAACTTTGGAAATGGATTATTGTTCCCGGATTTCTATACATGTTGCTTTTTATCACAGGCATGTATTTTTTTAGTCAAAGCGCCAACAATGCCATTGAATGGATTGCACTCAAAACAGGATTAAAGAGATGGCTGGATACATTAGACAGTGGTTTTCTGGGATTTATTTTCACCATGGGAAGCATGCTGCTCTGGATTTTGCTGATGCTTTTTTACTTTTCGCTTTTTAAATATTTGTTCCTGATCATCGGGTCTCCGCTTTTTGCCTATTTAAGTGAAAAAACAGAATCCATTTTAGAGAACAAGGATTTCCCTTTTAATACCAGTCAGTTTCTGAAAGATATTGTACGCGGGATAAAGTTGGCCATACGAAACAGTTTGTGGCAAACCGTTTATGTACTAAGCATTATTTTTTTAAGTCTGATTCCGCTACTCGGATGGCTGACGCCATTTCTTGCGTTGATTCTGGAATGTTATTATTATGGATTTTCTATGTTAGACTATAGTATGGAAAGACACAAAAAATCTGCTTCTGAAAGCATTGCTTTTGTATCGGCACATAAAGGCCTGGCCATCGGAAATGGTATTGTTTTTTATCTGTTTCATTTATTACCCGTAATCGGGTGGATTTTGGCACCTGCCTACGCAGTAGTGGCTGCCACTCTAAGTATATATCCGCTTAAAAAAGAAGCTTTGGAGAAAATACAGAACAACCATGGGTAAAGTACTACTTATACCAACGGTGCTGTACGAAGATGCATTGGAAACCATTCCTGCTTACATAAAGGAAGGAGTAGAACAGTGTACGTACTTTTTTGTAGAGAACGAAAAAACAACCCGCCGTTTCTTCAAAAAAATCTGGAAAGAAATGGTGATTGATAATTATCAGTGGCAAGCCATTCACAAAGCCGAAGCTGCAGTTGTTCAGCAGTTTTTAAAAGCCTTAAAAGAAGGACATACTATTGGCATTGTAAGTGAAGCGGGGTGCCCGGGAATTGCAGATCCGGGGCAAGTGTTGGTAGAAGCAGCACAACAAAATGGATATCCTGTAAAACCCTTGGTAGGACCCAGTTCTATCTTACTGGCTTTAATGGCCAGTGGCATGAACGGTCAATGCTTTCAATTCAACGGATACCTGCCGATTGATCCGTCAGAAAGAAAAAAGAAAATCAGGGCATTGGAAGAAGATTCGCTTCGTCATCAGTGTACACATATATTCATTGAAACGCCTTACCGGAACAATCAGATGATGAAAGATTTACTGAGTGCCTGTAAGCCGGAAACCCGCATTTGCATTGGTAAGAATATCACGGCACCCGACGAAAGTATTGTAACCCTTACCGTAAAAGAATGGAGCAAAAAAATACCGGAACTTCATAAAATTCCGGTAATCTTTTTATTGCAGGCTTAGCCAAATTTTCTCCGCAAAGCTTAGTGTTGTTTGGGTGCAATGATGGTTTCATTTCCCAGCCCTCTCACTTCTAAAATACTGTCTACAATGTATTTCTCTACACCGCGCCAGGGCAAAGCACCTAAATACCTTTTGTAATGCACATTAATTTCTCTGCCTGAATTCTGATTGAGTACTTCCGCCACTTTTTCATCTACCACGCTGAACACAAATTCATTGCTCTGCACATTGGCCTTAAATCCACTCTGAATTAAATTGCCTTCATAGGTTTTAAATACAAACCCTTTTTGCTGAAAAGTATTCAGAATCCCCGCTTTGGTTCCTTCAGAATATACAAAATAGTAACGCCAGTAAATAAAGCCAATCAGTACTAAAAGTACTATGGTGGTTGCGCTCCAGGCAAATTTTTTCATAGTCATATTATAGTCCGTATTTGTCTACTAAATAAATCAGTGCCGCCATATTCACTGCGCCCAGATTCAACTCTCTTTTGTTTACATTTTCAAAAACATCGGAGCGGGCATGGTGAATATCAAAATAACGCTGGCTGTCCGGCATTAATCCGGCAATGGGTGTTCCAAAAGTTTTATTCAAAGGCCCAATATCTGCCCCACCGCCACCGGCCTGTAAAAAGTCAGTACCATAAGGTTTCAACAAAGGCAGCCACTGTTGAATTTTTGCCAGTTGCTCTGCACTTGCGGTAAAGCCAAATCCTCTTGGTGTAAATCCACCTGCATCAGACTCTAAAGCAAATACATGTTTCTCATTGTTCTTCTTTGCTTCTTCTGCGTATTTATTACCTCCTCTCATTCCATTCTCTTCGTTGGCAAACAACACAAAGCGCAATGTGCGCTTGGGCTGATATCCCAACACTTTCAATGCTCGCATGATTTCGATGGTCTGCACAATACCTGCACCATCATCATGGGCGCCTTCATTTACATCCCAGCTATCCAGGTGTCCTCCAACGGTAATGTATTCATTAGGAAATTCAGTACCGGTTAATTCAGCAACTACAGAATGCCCTTCCACATCCGGACCAAAGGATCCGTTGGTTGTCATGGAAACTTTGATGGTATTCTTTCTGGTTGTTTCCCAGATATAGTCTGCATCATAATTGCCCAAAGCAATCGCAGGGATTTTCGGATAAGCTTCATCGTAGCCGGTTGTACCGGTATGCGGGTTGTTATCCGTGGCTTCCGTTAAAGAGCGAATCATCACTCCTACTGCACCGTACTTTGCTGCTCTGCTAGGGCCAGATCTTCTGTACTGACCGGCTTCCCCATAAGACTTGAAAGTCTGAATATTGGTGGGATTGAATTTGTTGTTGAAATACACAATCTTGCCTTTCAGCTGGTCTTTCTTCGCTTCCATTTCATCAAAATCCTGCACGGCCACCACTTCTGCTACCAATGGCTTTCCACCAGTACCTATTGAATTACCCAATGCCAATACATCCAGTGCACGATTGGTTTTCTTTCCATTCTGATCAACTACGGATGCTAAGTCCTTGCCCCCTCTTTTCCAGTTTGGCATCATACAGGCTTGTAAAAAAACCTTGTCTGCCCCCAGCTTTTTTAAAGAAGCTTCCCCCTAGGCAACCGCTTTATTGTATTGCTCAGAGCCGGCTAATCTGCCGCCAATGCCCTTGGTTAATTCGCGCAAAAGGTCGTGGGCCTTGCCATTGCGCATGATTTCATCACTAATTTTTTTAATGTACGCCGAGTCTGCATTGCTTTGTGCAGAAAGCAGCATCGGAATAGATGCTGCCAGGATTAATAATTGCTTCATTGGCTAAAGTTAATGAAATGAACGCTTTGTTACGCTTTGATGAACGGGGCGAACAAAAGCAAAAAAAATCCGTTCTTTACAGTGAATAATTCAATTGCAATGAGAATAGGTATAGTATGTTACCCCACTTTTGGTGGATCAGGTGTTTTGGCTACAGAGTTAGGCAAGGCGCTGGCAGATGAGGGCCACCAGGTACATTTTATTACCTACCAGCAACCGGTAAGGCTGAATGTATTCAATACCAATATCTTTTACCATGAAGTAAGGGTACCCACTTATCCGCTGTTCGATTACCCTCCCTATGAAGTGGCATTGGCCAGTACCATGGTAGACGTAATTATGAATTATGATTTAGACCTGCTGCATGTACACTATGCCATTCCCCATGCTTCTGCTGCCTATATGGCCCGTCAGATCGTGCAAAAGAAGACAGGCAGACATGTTCCATTCATTACTACTTTACATGGCACCGATATTACTTTAGTAGGACGCGACAAAACCTATGAGCCGGTTGTTACTTTCTCTATCAATGAAAGTGATGCCATTACTGCAGTATCTAAAAACCTAAGGGACGAAACCTATCATTCCTTTGCCATTGAAAAGGAAATTGAAGTGATTTACAATTTCGTTGACGTAAGCAGGTTCAATAAAAAACCCATTGATGCATTCCGAAAAGTAATTGCGCCTAACGGAGAAAAAATCATCATGCACGCCAGTAACTTCAGAAAAGTAAAAAGGGTTACGGATGTAATAAAAGTATTTGCAGCCACGCAGGCAGTGGTGCCTTCTAAATTACTGATGGTAGGCGATGGCCCTGAAAGACCTGCCTGTGAAGAACTGGCCAGGGAGTTAGGCGTTGAGCACGATGTTCGCTTCTTAGGAAAGCAGGAACAGATTGAAGACATACTTGCAGTAAGTGATGTATTCTTATTGCCTTCAGAATACGAGAGTTTTGGTTTGGCGGCATTAGAAGCCATGGCTGCAAGAACTGTAGTCATCAGCACCAATGCAGGGGGTTTGGGAGAAATTAATATTCAGGGACAGACTGGCTATATGGCTAATGTAGGCGATGTGGATTCCATGAGTAAATATGCCATTGAATTATTAAGCGACGAGCAAAAACTAACCAAGCTGAAGGAAGCAGCTTATGAACAGGCTGCTCAATTCGATATCAAAAAAATCATTCCGATTTACGAGGCACTATATGGAAGATTTTGCAGGATGAGTTTGTAGTTTTATTCAAGAGCAGAATGAATAAACAATTACATACTGTTTACACTGCTCAATACAATCTCACAAAGCACCCCTAACTCCTCCTGTGTAATAATCAACGGCGGCGCAATTCTGATTCGGTCGGGTGCAAACAAAAACCAATCGGTTACCAACCCGTTTTGAATACAAGCATGCGCAACGGCTTGTGTAATTTCAGGAGTCGCAAACTGCAAACTCATCCACAGTCCAAAATCCTTTACCGATAGTATTTTCGGGTGCTGTAAGCGGGATTTTAATAACGCATTTTTCTTTGGAACATCCTGAATCCATTCGGGGTGTACTATCAATTCTTCAAAAGCGGCTTTGCCCGCTGCACAGGAAACCGGATGTCCGCCAAAGGTTGTAATATGACCCAATACAGGCGCATAGGTTAAGGTATTCATGAGTCGTTGATCCGCAATAAATGCCCCCAATGGCATGCCACCACCTAATGCTTTTCCCAGCAACAATATATCAGGTACAATGCCATATTGTTCAAATGCCCATAGAGAACCCGTTCTTCCAAATCCTGCCTGAATTTCATCCAATATCAATAACACACAATGCTGATTGCATTTTTCCCTTACCGCTTGTAACCATGATGCGGGGGGAGCAGTTACGCCACTTTCTGCCTGCACCGTTTCCAGAATCACACAGGCTGTTTGGTGATCAATAGCTTCCAGTAAATCGGGTGACCCATAATCATAATGATACACATCTGGCAACAAGGGGCGGAATGCCTGTTTAAAATATTCATCCCCCATCATACTCAATGCGCCTTGTGTGCTGCCATGATAAGCGTTTTTGGCGCCGATGATTTTAGATCGGTTCGTTACCCGCTTGGCCAGTTTCATCGCCCCTTCTGTGGCTTCTGCCCCACTATTGGTAAAGTAGACACAGTTTAAAGTAGCTGGCAGGTGTTCGGTTAATTTTTTGGCATATTGCACCTGGGGTGTTTCAATGAATTCCCCATAAACAATTACGTGCATATAAGCAGCGGCCTGTTCCTGAACCGCTTTTATAACGGCAGGATTCCCATGTCCGATATTGGCCACACTGAAACCCGAAATGCCGTCAATGTACTTTTTGCCCTGGGTATCAGTAAGCCAGACCCCTTGTGCAGCAGCCATTTCAATCCCGATGGGTTTGGGAGAAGTCTGGGCCACATGGTCTAAGAATAATTGACGTTGATTCATTTGAGTTCAAACTTATAATAAGATTGCCGATAATTTATATCTTCATTACAAATATTACTATGGCAACGATTTTACCTGTTCTTGGCAAGCATCCGCAAATGGGTGCAGATTGTTTTGTAGCTCCCAACGCAACCATTGTAGGAGATGTGGTAATGGGCGATGAATGCAGTGTATGGTTCAATACCGTTGTGAGAGGAGATGTACACTATATAAAAATAGGGAACAAGGTTAATATTCAGGATGGTGCCGTTATACATTGCACTTATCAAAAAAATCCAACAGAAATTGGCAACCGTGTTTCCATCGGTCACAATGCCCTGGTGCATGGGTGTACCATACACGACGATGTGCTCATTGGCATGGGCGCCATTGTAATGGATCGCTGCATCATTCATTCCAATTCCATTATTGCAGCCGGTGCAGTATTACTGGAAGGAACCGTAGTTGAATCAGGAACTATTTACGCAGGTGTTCCCGCTAAAAAAGTGAAAGACTTATCACCCGATATGGTGCATGGTGAAATAGAAAGAATATCGAATAATTATGTGCAGTATGCTTCCTGGTTTGCAGACTACAATCACAATAATTTTTTAAAGCAGTAAGGCTTAGTATTTTTTGTCTTCCATGGTATCCAGAATGGTAAGATAACTTACATAGCGATCTTCGGATACAGAACCAATACCAACCTGTTGCTTCACGGCACAACCCGGTTCGTTAATATGCATGCAATTGTTAAACTGGCAATCGCCCAGCAATGCCCGCATTTCCGGAAAATAGTGAGAGAGCTCCGATTTGGCGATGTCTACAATCCCCAATTCCCTAACCCCCGGTGTATCTATGATATGGGTTTGTTCATTGATGTCGAACATTTCAGCAAAAGTAGTCGTGTGCAATCCCTTCCCGCTCCAGTTACTCACTTCCTGTGTTCTCAGATTAAACTGCGGAAACAAGTGATTGATAAAAGTGGATTTGCCAACCCCGCTATGTCCGCTTAGCAAAGTGGTTTTGTTCATCAGTTCGGCTTTCAAATCTTCCAGTCCCAACCCTGTTTCTACACTAATTAGTTTAACCCTGTATCCTGCCTGTGTATAAATATCTTTTAGTAATTCAAAGCGTTCCATTTCTTTATTCCTGTACAAATCGGCCTTATTAAAAACCAGAATGGCAGGAATATGGTAGGCTTCACAGGAGATTAAAAAACGATCGATAAATCCGGATGATGTTTTGGGTTCTTTCAAAGTTGCAAAGAGCAAACTCTGATCCATATTGGAAGCGATGATATGGTGCATCCGTTTATTGTGAGGAGAAACCCTGGCCACATAATTTCTTCTGTCGTGAATGATTTGAATAATGGCAGATTCTTCCTGCACGGCTTCAATTTCAATATCTACCTCATCGCCTACTGCAATTGGATTGGTTGAAGTATGGCCTTCAATTTTAAATACCCCTTTGGCACGGGCATTATAAAACTGTCCATTTTCTGCTTTTACCTGGTACCAACTACCAGTTGATTTGTATATTTTGGCCTTCACAGAAACGAAGATAAAGGCAGTCTGCGCAATTTTTGCGAAATATTAACCGAAATAAAGCCGCTCTGTACTGAACAGAAGGGTTTACAGGGTTTAAAATGAATATCTTTGAGCCATGGCGAAATTTGCGCACGACGAGATAGTGCCTTTTAAAGACAGTGAGCTGGCGAAAAAAGAGCAGGTGGCCGATATGTTCAACAATATTGCACACCGTTACGATTTTCTGAATCGTTTCCTGAGTGTGGGCATTGATGTGGGTTGGAGGAAAACTGCTATCAAAGAGTTAAAAAAATTGGCTCCTAAAACCATACTGGATGTTGCCACAGGTACTGCGGATGTGGCCTTATTGACCCAGGAAATATTACATCCTGATCAGATTATCGGGATTGATATTTCAGAAGGCATGCTGAATTTCGGAAGAGAAAAAATAAAAGCCAGAGGGCTGGAAAATATTATTCAGTTACATACCGGAGACAGTGAAAATATCCGTTTTGAAAACGATTATTTTGACGCCATTACCGTTGCCTTTGGTGTTCGAAATTTTCAGGACCTGAGCAAGGGATTGAAAGAAATGTATCGGGTATTAAAACCCGGAGGCAAAGCAGTGATTCTGGAATTTTCCAAACCCAGCTCAGCAGGGTTTAAACAGTTGTATCAATTTTACATGAACTATATTACGCCTTCTATCGGGAAGGTTTTTTCTAAAAACAAAGACGCATACCAATATCTGAACGATAGTGTTCAGGCTTTCCCCGAGGGAAATCAATTCTTAAATATTTTGAATGAAGCAGGCTTTACCCAAACCTATTTGAAGAAACTAAGTTTCGGCATATGCACTATTTATTGCGGAAGCAAGTAGTACTGCTGGTATGGGGCCTGTTGGGTCTTGTTCAGTATGGCTTTGCTCAAAAACAATTATACCGGATCAACCGGGAGGATCAGTTGTATTATTTTGGCATTACGCTGGGATACAATAATTCCTATTTACAGGTAAACAAATCCAATCAGTTTACCCAGTCTGATAGTATTATGGTTGCTGAACCAGGCTCCAGCGGAGGTATCAATATGGGCTTAATGGCCACCGGAAGGCTAAGTGAGCACTTTCAGATCCGTGCCAATCCCCAGCTCATTATTGGCGGGGCAAGAAGTATCCGTTATCAATTGGGCAGTACCCGGCCGGGTGAAGGAAGTACGCAGATTCAAAGTCTTCCCTCTACATTGGTCAGTTTCCCTTTTCATTTGAAATTCAGTTCCGACCGGATCGGTAATTTCAGAACCTATTTAATTGGCGGGGTTCGTTACGATATTGATCTTTCTTCAAATTCTACTGCACGTAATGCAGATGATATAATTAAGTTAAAAAGATATGATTTTGGTCTTGAAGCGGGGATTGGATTTAATTTTTATCTGCCGTTTGTTACGGTATCACCAGAAATTAAAATAAGTTACGGATTATCTAATATGCACCAGACCGACGCTGCCCTTAAATACTCTAATGTTTTGGATAAAATCCAATCCAGAATGGTAGTATTCTCAATTCATTTAGAAGACTAAAGCATAAATGCTGCCAATTGAATAAATTGCAGTATGGAACATATCATCATTAAAAACGCAAGTATTGTAAATGAAGGTAAAATCATTGAAGGTGACCTTCTCATAAGCAAAGACAGAATTGAAAAAATAGGTGGCGATATCAACATCAAAGCCAGGGCCGAGGAAATGGATGGTACAGGATTGCATGTATTGCCCGGAGTGATTGACGACCAGGTACATTTCAGAGAACCCGGATTAACCCATAAAGCCAATTTATATACAGAAGCCAAAGCAGCGGTTGCAGGTGGTACCACCTCTTATATGGAAATGCCCAACACTTCTCCAGCGGCTATCACTGTTGATTTACTGGAACAGAAATACAGCAGGGCTGCTGAATGTTCACTGGCCAACTATTCCTTCTTCATGGGCACTTCCAACGATAATCTGGAAGAGATTTTAAAAGTGAACAAGAAGAAGCACGAAGTATGTGGCGTTAAAATTTTCATGGGTTCTTCCACGGGAAATTTGCTCGTGAACAATACATTGCAATTGGAAAAAGTGTTTGGGGGATCGGAGTTGCTGATTGCCACCCATTGCGAAGAAGAAACCTTGTTTACAGAAAATCTGAAGCAAATAAAAGCTACCGGTAAAAAACTAACGGCAGCCGATCACCCAATCATCCGAAACGATGAAGTATGCTTTGAATCCTCATTCAAAGCGATTCAGTTTGCCAAAAGAAACAACAGCCGTTTGCATATCCTGCACATTAGTACAGAAAGGGAATTGCAGTTGTTTACCAATATGATTCCTTTAAAGGATAAACGTATTACTGCAGAAGTATGTGTGCATCATCTTCATTTTACTTCCGACGACTATGATCGTTTAGGCAATCAGATCAAATGTAATCCCGCCATTAAAGCGCCGCACAATAAAGAGGCTTTGTGGAAAGCATTACTGGATGACAGATTAGACATCATTGCCACCGACCACGCACCACATACCTGGGAAGAAAAACAGGAAGACTACGAACATGCACATGCCGGACTTCCATTGGTACAGCATTCACTACAATTGATGTTGCACTATGTTAAAGAAGGGAGAATCAGCTTACCCAAAGTAGTAGAGAAAATGAGTCATGCAGTGGCTGATTGTTTCCAGATTCAGGACAGAGGCTATATCCGCGAAGGATATATGGCAGATCTGGTGATGGTGAATTTGAACAAACCCTACACCGTTAATAAACAGAATATACTTTACAAATGCGGATGGAGCCCTATGGAAGGAATGACTTTCCCGGCTACTATTGAAAATACTTTTGTAAACGGGCATATGGTTTATGGAAATGGGGTGTTTGATGAATCTAAATGGGGCGCAAGATTGAAATTCAGCAGAGATTAGCCTAAACCCAACCCAATAACTGCCAATGCAAGTAGACAAAGTCACTTTACAGGACCTTTCTGTTTTTCACTCAGAAGAATTTCAGTCTGTCTTCCATCATATCAACCTGACCCTGACCAACGGGGGCAGAGAATATTTGCGCTACTTGCTGGCCCATCCCCTGGATACGGTTAAAGCCATTGAGCAGACACAGCTAACCATCCAGCAGTTGGGAACCATCATGGATCAATATCCGGTAAGTCCGTCCAATGGTACCGTACTGGTGATGGAAAAATTTTTTGAATCACCCATCAACAATTATCCTTCTGATATTGGAGTGGTCAGTGCATTATTATACAAATTTTTAAACCTGGCCGATTATTCCCTCTCCAAGTTTACCGTAGAACATGCGCTGGACTTTGTGCAGGGTATGGAAAAAATAGCGGGTCTGATCACCCTGGAAAATGGATCTGTCTGGCTTAACCAGACTGCGGAACGCATTCTTCAATTACTGAATAAGGAAATGGTGCACGACATGTTGCAGGCCAATAAGAAAAGTTTAACGCCCACATCCATTTTAAAATTTGCTCAGTTTCTACGAACAAGATTTAAAAACGCAACAGAGGAACTGATAGAAATTCACAGTAAGCTGGATGCTTATTTAAGTTTAGCGAAAGCAGCCAAAAAATTTCATTTTACCTATCCGGAAGTAGTGGAGACGCAGGAACCTTGCATTGAAGCAGAAGGCCTGTATCATTTTTTACTGGAAGTGCCAGTGGCATATGAAGTAAAACTAAATCAGTCTGAAAACTTTATTTTTTTAACGGGGGCCAATATGGCGGGTAAAAGTACTTTCATCAAAGCAGCAGGATTAGCGGCCTACATGGCGCATATAGGAATGGGGGTGCCGGCTAAAAAAATGAAAATCAGCAGCCTCGATGGTATCCTGAGTAATATTCAGGTAACAGACAATATCATGAAGGGAGAAAGTTTCTTCTTCAACGAAGTGCAGCGAATCAAAAAAACCATTGAACGAATCAGAGACGGAAAAAAATGGCTGATCCTGATTGATGAACTCTTTAAAGGAACCAATCAGGAAGATGCGGTAAAATGCAGCACGGTCGTTATTGAAGGACTCAGAAAATTACCCAATGCCTTATTTATTTTGTCTACGCATTTATATGAAATCGGTCACCAGTTAAAGCATTACCCCAATATTCAATTCCGTTATTTTGAAACTGCTATTCAGGATGATCAGTTATTATTCAGCTACCAGCTGAAGGAAGGAATCAGCAATGATCGTTTGGGATTCCTCATCCTAAAAAGGGAAGGCGTGGTTCAAATGTTAGAAAATTTATAGTACCTTACTATAAATTTATACAGCATGAAATTCCTTGTACGTTTTGTAGGTATTTCCATGATTATTGTTGCCCTCTATAATGTATGGGTAGTTATTGATGTACCTCCTACATTCAAGGTTTTGGCTACTACAAAAGTGGATTCCAGTGCAATAATTAGTTTGGGGAATGATGCTGGCCAGGGAAATATGCTAGGCATTCAACCTGCCCTTGCTCCAATACACTATTCCAATAAAGTTACCCTTAAAGACAATTTGCGCGGCTATCTGCAGGCTGCCAATGCAAGGGGTTTAATCAATGCAAAAACGGTTATTATTTTTCCGGAATACATTGGTAGCTGGCTGGTTGCAATGGAGCAAAAAAGCAGTGTGTATGATAAAGAGAATCTGAACGATGCCATGACAGCTGTTATTACTGCCAACCTATTCAAATTTGGCGTAGCCTACTTTACAGCTCCTTCAGGAACCAAGGCCAAGGATAAATATGCTGCTTTTGCCATGAAAGCAAAACCGATTGCCCAAACCTATGATGAAATATTCAGTGAATTGGCCAAAGAGTTCAAAGCAACCATTGTAGCCGGATCGATTGTTTTGCCTGAGCCCTCACTGGATGAAGCCGGTAAATTAAAAATTGCAAGAGGAAAATTGTACAATACCAGCGTGGTTTACAATCCCGAAGGAAAAATTCAGGCACCACTGGTGAAGAAAATATTTCCGATAGATGAAGAAGCAGGTTTTACTACTCCCGGCGATAAAAATCAGGTTCCTGTTTTCAATACCCCTGCAGGAAAACTGGCCGTGTTGGTTTGTGCAGATAGCTGGTATCCGGAAGCGTATTCAAAACTAACCGATGATGTAAAAATGATTGCCGTGCCTTCTTTGGGAGCGGTAGACTCAGTGTGGAATGCACCCTGGAATGGATACAATGGCTTCAAAGCACCCAACGATGTAGATACATCCGATTACCATAAAATTACAGAAGGAGAAGCCTGGCAAAAATATTCCATGGGGCCCCGAGCAGGTAAAGCCCATATTCCTTTTGGCATGAATGTATTCTTTACGGGTAATATGTGGGGTAAGAAAGCAGAAGGAAGGGTATTGGCATTATCAAGAGATGCATTGCATGTTCTTCCTCCTACTACCGATACAGGCAGGATTGTGAATCAATGGCTATACTAGATTCATGCAAGCCCAACCATCTTATGATGTAATTATTATTGGAGCCGGCTATGCAGGATTAGCTGCCGGACTGGCTTTGCAGAAAGCAGGAAAAAAGTTTTTATTGCTCGAAGCGCGCAATCGTTGTGGAGGTAGAATTCTCACCGAATACTTTAGTGCAGATCAGTACACAGATTTAGGAGGTCAATGGATTGGCCCGGGCCATGAACGCATGTATGCATTGGCCAAAGAATTTGGTATTGATACTTTTCATACACACGATGCCGGAAAAAGTAGTTTGTTATTGAATGGCAAACTCAAGTTGTACAAAGGCATTATTCCACCGCTTCCCTTGTTTGCATTGTTAAGTGTAGACCGTGCCATTCGTAAAATTAATAAGCTGGCAAAAACAATTGATCTGGAAAAACCTTTTGCGTCTCCGGGTGCATTGGAATGGGATTCCATGAGTTTGGCAGACTGGATGCAACAGCAGATGAAAAATGAAACAGCCAAAAAAATGTTTGCAATTGCTGCTGAAGCTGTTTTTGCTACAGACGCATCCACCCTTTCTTTTTTGCATGCTTTGTTTTACATCAAGAGTAGCGGCAACTTAGACTACCTGATGAATATTCACAAAGGGGCGCAGCAGGATCGCATTAAAGGGGGCGCACAAAGCATTTGTATTAAAATGGCAGAAGCAATGGGCAATGCCATTCAATACGAAAAAGTGGTAACACAAATTAATCAGGATGAAAATGGAGTAAGGGTCTCAGGAGAAGGATTTGAATGTACCGCTGCGCATTGTATTGTAGCCATTCCACCGGTTGCAGCAACCGATATCGTTTTTACACCTGCAGTACCTACTGCACAATGGAATCTGATGCAATCCAGTTTTATGGGAAGCGTGGTAAAATGCTATGCAGTATACGCAACGCCATTCTGGAGAAAGGAATTTAAAAATGGATTGGTAGCTGCTCCGGACGAAATCACTTCTGTGGTATTTGACAACTCACCCTGGAATGGAAGCAAGGGTATTCTGATGGGATTCAGTCTGGCAGAAAATGCAAAGCAACTGATGCAACACGATATTGCCGAAAGAAAAGAAATGGTAAAAGCCGGATTCGTTCGGATGTTTGGACCCGCTGCTGCTGAGTTGGAATATTATACCGATAAAAGTTTTACGGAAGAACCTTTTACCAAAGGATGTTATGCAGGCATGTTTCCTCCGGGCATGCTAACAAAATACAATGCTTCATTGGCTACTCCATTTCAACACATCCACTGGGCCGGGACCGAAACCAGCACACAATTCAATGGTTATATGGAAGGCGCGGTCAGAAGTGGGGAGAGGGCGGTAAAGGAAATTCTTGCTTTTGAAAAATAAAATACCGTGAAAACACGGTGATTTTCTTTCTTAAGAAAACTTAACCTTGTAAGAATAAAATTTCTCTTACTATGTATTATTTAAACAAGTCGTTTTTAGTTCTTGCTCTAATTGTCATCTCTTTTTTTTCATGCGAGAAGACAAGTTCACTTGAAATGGAATCATTAACAAATGATGCTATTCGAACACTTGCAAGTGCAACCGGGGAAGCGCATAATACTTTAGTTGATTCTGCCGCTCGTTCCTTTGATGTTCAAGGAGTGAATTCACAAGAGTACCGAAAGGCAATCCTTTCTATTAAGCTTTCAAACTTTTCAGCTACTGTTCCTGAGAGTAAAGTGATATATGATAAATATGGATTATTTGAACCAGAAAATTATGTTCAAAAACATTTTAAAAAAATAGATGAGCATACAAAAAAATATTTAGTAGAAATTTTCTTGATTGCAAAAGAAGGATTTTCTCAGAGTACACTTTTGAAAATTGATTCTAAATTAGAAGCTATTTTTAATGATAAAGACTTAGGTCAACCTGAGAAGCTCTTACTTGCTGGCACTTTAGAGATAAGCAGAAATAGTCTTAAATATTGGAATGATGCCAGAATGAATAAAAGCAATCCTTATCACACTTTTTTTTCAAATACTATCAGAAGTAATACTATTGGACCTTTTTTTCACTTTGATTGTACAACCATGATTGATATGTCAATGTATGCTATTTCATTTCAAGATAATTATTATACAAATGCACTTTCACTAGAAACATCTAATCAGATGGCTTTACAAGATGCTGCTTATCAATCAGGTCTTGCAAGCATGGCAGGTGGTGCTTGTGCTCAATAAAATAAGTTATTTGTATGCGCATATATTACATTTTTCTAGTTTTGTTTTTACCATTTTCAACATTTTTGTACAGTCAGAAAATACCTGCACTTGAATGCATGTATAAAATTAGTGTTCGAGATAAAGATGGAATACATAATACTTTACGGAAGTATTTGATTACGAGTGATAAGATTTTTTCTTTCATTGAAAATGATTCATCAAGAGCTAGTCTTGCTGATTTTAAACAACAAACAGTTAAAGTGAAAAATATAAATGGGAACGTTTATACTACAGGCATGACTAATTCTAGAAATCCTGTTACTATAAAACAGAAAAAAGACTCTATTAATGGATTTGTTGGAGATTATCTTATTACAAACATTGGTGGTGCAGAAAACATTTCCCTCATTCTTGATTCTTCAACAAAGATTCCAAAGTTCAAAGGCGAAGGATTTTTTGATGTGTTTGATAACGGACTAGGATATCTTCCTATTAAAGGTGTAAAGGAAGCATTAAGTCCAATTGAAGGGCAAGGAAATATAATTTGGACTATTTCACTACTCTCAAAAAAAGTAATTGAGGTAGATTCAAGTCTTCTAAGAGTTGAATGAGATATAACAAAAGGAATAAGAAATAAAATTGCATTTTACATCCGCCAGTTATTTTTAATTGTTACAATTAAACTAATTATCGCCTTAAATAAAAGTATACATATCTCTATTTAAAACGCTGACCCCAACTGGATTTATCTAAAGACCTGTAGCCAATCGCTTCAACAATATGTTGCTTTTGCACCTGATGGCTTCCCGCCAGATCGGCAATGGTTCTGCTGATTTTTAAAATGCGGTCATATGCCCTTGCACTTAGGTTTTGCATTTTCATAGCTTGAGCCAACACATCTGTAACTTCTTTTTCCAACACAATATATTTACGCATTTGTGCTGTGGTCATTTGTGCATTGGTGTGAACGGTTTTATGGTTTCGATACCGCTCCGTTTGTATAGTCCTGGCTTTGATCACTCTGCTGCGAATCACTGAAGAATCTTCTTCCCTGGTATCCTTGCTCATTTCATCAAATTGCATGGCATTCACCTGTATATGTAAATCGATGCGATCCAGTAAAGGACCCGATACTTTATTCAGGTAACGGTTTACCTGACCTGATTCGCAGGTACACTCTTTCTCTTTGTGATTATAATAACCACAGGGGCAGGGATTCATTGCAGCCACTAACATAAAACTGGCCGGGAAGGCCAGTGAAATCCGGTTCCTAGCAATGCTGATCATGCGTTCTTCCAAAGGTTGCCTCAACACTTCTAAAACCATTCTGCTGAATTCCGGCAATTCATCCAGAAACAATACTCCGTGATGTGCCAGAGAGATTTCGCCTGGCAGCGGATTCGATCCACCCCCTACCATGGCAATCTGCGAAAGCGTATGATGCGGGGAACGAAAAGGTCGTTGCTGTATCAAACCCTGCTGACCCGACAACTTACCCGCAACACTATAAATCTTAGTGGTCTCCAGCGCTTCCGCCATATTCAATGGCGGCAGAATACCCGGAAGCCTTTTCGCCAGCATGGTTTTGCCTGCACCAGGCGGACCTACCAGAATTATATTATGTCCACCTGCAGCAGCCACTTCCATCGCTCGCTTAACACTGAATTGGCCTTTCACTTCATTGAAGTCATTCTCATAGTGAAACGATTCCTGCAACAGCACTGCCTGTCCGGTTGCAACAACAGGCGATAAGGAATTTTCATCCTCAAAAAAACGAACCAGCTCCTGCAAGGATGCTACACCCCATATTTGTAACCCTTCTACCAGACTGGCTTCCCGTACATTGGCTCTTGGCACAATCAATCCTCTGAAACCTTCTTTCTTTGCCTGTATGGCCATGGATAAAATGCCTTTAATGCCATTCACTTTCCCATCCAAACTCAACTCTCCCATGATAACAAATTCACTGAGTTTCTCTGCATGATTCAGTTGATCACTGGCACCTAAAATACCCAGTGCAATGGGCAGATCCAGACCCGATCCTGTTTTTCGTAAATCAGCTGGTGCGAGATTCACAATTACTTTGGTGCGTGGCATATGATAGCCCATATTTTTGATGGCGCTTTCCGTTCTATGCAAGCTTTCTCTTACGGCACTATCCGGTAATCCCACTACCGCATAACCCTGCCCCATACTTACATTTACTTCAATACGAATGGTAATGGCTTCAATTCCATGTACAGAACTGCCAAATGCTTTCACAAACATAGACGCGATTTTCTATCACAAAATCAGCAATTGCATGAAGAAAAATCCACGTGTTTATACCTAACTTTCCGCCATGAAAAAACGGTTGCTTTTCCTGCTGTTCATTTGTGTTGTAAACCTTACACTGGCGCAGTGGTCTCCTTTTAGGTTTGCATTTATATCGGACACTCATATTGGTTCACCCAATGGCAGTGCGGAGGAAGATTTACGCAGAACCGTTGCCGATATCAACAGCATGCCGGAGATTGCTTTTGTGGTCTTAACCGGTGATATAACAGAACTTGGAACAGATGAAGAAATTAAATTGGCCAAGGAAATTTTATCTGAACTAAAAGTCCCCTATTATATTCTGGCCGGCAATCATGATACAGGATGGAGCGAAAGCGGTGGGGTTAGTTTTGGTAAAATATTCGGTTACGATAAATTCAGTTTTTCTTTTAATGGTATTCAGTTTTTAGGCTGTGCGTCCGGACCTTATGTAAGAATGAGTGATGGACATATTCCCAGAGATGCGGTGAATTGGTTAGACAAGGAATTGAAAAAACTGGACCCCAAACAACCGATTGTATTTTTAAATCATTATCCCTTAGACAAGGATTTAGACAACTGGTATGAAGCAGTGGATCGATTAAAACAGCACAGAACACTGGCTGTATTAAATGGTCACTGGCATACCAACAGAAGGCTGGATTATGAAGAAATCCCTGCAGTAGTAGGTCGCTCCAATCTCAGAGCCAAAGCGGCTTATGGTGGATACAATATTGTAGAAGTGAGATCAGACTCCATGATTTTTGCAGAGCGCACACCCGGCATTGAAACCAAAAAACCGTGGACAGGGATTGACCTTTCAGAAAAAAAGTTCAGCGACAAAAAATATCCGCGACCCATCTATACAATGAATGACAGTTTCCCTTCCGTAAAACCCAGATGGATATATGCTTCTGAAGCCAATATCATTTCAACACCAGCAATCACACAACAACTGGTAATTGTGGGCAACAGTTTAGGAACCATTGAAGCCATTGATAAAACTTCAGGCAAAAGAAAATGGAAGTACCAAACCAAGGGTTCTGTTTATTCAAGCCCTGCCATCCATCAGAACAAAGTAGTGGTTGCTTCCGGTGACGGAACCATCTATTGCCTGAATCACACAAACGGAAAACTCATCTGGCAATTCAAGGCGGATGCTGCTGTGTTGGGATCCCCGCTGATTTATGACAACAAAGTTTATATCGGAGGTAGTGATCATCATTTCCGTTGTCTGGACCTGGCTACAGGAAAACAGAAATGGAGCTTTAGCGGATTGGAAGGGCCTGTGGTAAGTTCGCCTGTATTTAGTAATGGTAAAATCATTTTCGGATCCTGGGACAGACACCTGTATGCATTGGATGCTTTCAGCGGAGCCCTTTCGTGGAAATGGAACAATGGATCCATGGTTAGGAATTTTGCACCGGCTTCCTGCATACCGGTGGTACAGGATGAAATTGTTTACATCGTTGCGCCAGACCGTTATTTATCTGCCATTGATATGCAAACAGGCACTACACTTTGGAGAAACAAGGAAGCTACTGTGCGCGAATCCATTGGCATTTCAACGGATGGTAAATGGCTTTATACCAAAACCATGAGCGATGGTTTTGCCGTTTTCCCAACTGGAAGAACACCGCAAAACCTTGCCTGGAAAAAAGATTTTGGCATTGGCTACGAGCATGTTCCCTCCATGCCAGTAGAGAAAGAAGGTAAAGTGTATTTTGGCACGAAGAATGGAATTATTTATTCCATAGATCCTTATACCAGAGAAAAATTGTGGCGTTATAAAATAGACAACTCCATGGTGAATACCGTAAACTTCGGCAATACCAATGAGTTGGTGGCTTCCACCATGGACGGGAAAATTGCATTCTTAGATTTGCAATATTAATCACTTGCATTGAATTTGATTAATACTGGCCAGTGCTCAGCATTACCAGTGTACAGGCTTCAATGGTTTGAATACCATTTTTCCGGGCCAGTTCAACCAATGCATCGTTTTCCGTTCCGGGATTAAAAATGATGCGCTTAGGATGCAAGGAAAGAATATAATCGTAATAACTTTCCTGTGCAGTCGGATTCAGATACAGCGTTACCGTATCTACATTTTCTTCTGCGGGAGGTTCCGTAACAATGGGAACACCAGCTACTTCCGCCGCTTTCCTTCCCACTGCCACTACTTCATGGCCGTATTTTCGTAAACGCGAAACCGCTTCATAACTATAACGGGCAGGGTTATCTGAAGCACCCAGCACTACGGTCTTTTTCATTTGAAATACTTTACTTCTCTATTACAAATTATATTTTGTCCTTCAACAACTCTTTGTGAGAAGCATCACAATAGGGTTTGTTTTTAGACAAGCCGCAACCACAAAAAGCAACTTTTTCTTTTACATCTATGGTACCATCGGGTTTGTGAATATTCATTTTAGCCGTAACTACGATTTGTCCAAAGGGCTTAACAATGATATCAATTGCGTCTTGTGTTGTTTTTTGTTCTTGTTCCATAATATAAAGATACGAATGCTTTTGCGGATGTAAAGAACCATGGTTTTAACAGCCAATTTATGAGGGTATATATGATTATTTAAAAGTATAACGAATGCCCAAAAAGCCACGGATTCCCTGATTGGGGGCAAACATATAGGTGGGATCAAAGCTAAGCGCATATGGATTATCAGGGGTTGATTCTACCTGTCCATTGGGTTGAAACTGCACGTTTTTATCGAAGGGATCCTGCGCACGGGCAATCAGGAAAGGGCTGTGGCGGGTGGGCAAAAAATTAAGCAGGTTTTTGATACCACCATAAATTTCCATTCCTTTCCAGTAATGAAAACTAAATTGAATATTCTGCAAGCTATACCAGGGGGAGTAAGGCTGCCTGGGATCGAGCGGTCCCAGCAAAGGCAAACGCATGGGACTGTATACATTGCCCGTGTAATCTATATCCAGGTGAATCGCCGGAAACTTATAAGACAATGTCCAGGTTCCGGAAAAACGTTCCGTAAGAATCTGTTGTTCTTTTTGCCCGTTCTGATACAAAGCCACATCCATATAAGTTGCGCCCAGATTCAATTTCAAACGGTTATGCAAAGCAATGTCTGCGCCAACGGAAACCCCTTTGCTTATAGCATGACCTTTTAAATTGGCATAAATAATCTGGTTGGGATCGGTTTCAAAATCACCCACAATCCGATTGTTGAAATAGGTATAAAAGGCAGAGATATCCAATGTGGTTGCATTATTATTTCTACCATATAGTTTGTGGATATAGTTCAGGTTAACATTAAAGGATTGTTCTGGTTTCAACTTTTCCGAAATCATAACTTTTCTGGCACCGGATAATGCAGCATGATCTTCCGTAAATAAATTAACTACCCGGAAACCTGTTCCCATATTCAATCGCAAAAATTGTTGGGGATTAATCGTGTACTTATAGGCAACCCTTGGGGTTAGAATATTTCCGTGTGTGGAGTGATAATCGTAACGAAGGCCCAGCAATATTTTATGCTGCTCATTCAAAGTAATTTCATTCTGTACAAACAGACCAGGCAATACAATTTTTTGTGGCTGTATTCCCCAGCTACCTGAATTGGGGGCTGCAGTACCGGGGGTATTATCGTTGTAATAGGTATATCGGGTTGCAGCACCAAACAACCAGTCGTGGTTTCTGATTTTTTTATCCCAGGTAATTTGAGCAAACGCTACCTGCTGTTTCCCCATGTACAAGGTATTTCCATACATGCTGTTCTGGTGATGATGATTAAGCGAAAAAGCAAGATTCATTTTTTCTTTAACCGGAAGCTGATAATTTCCCATCAGTTCTACCCGATTGGTATAAATGCTTTCACCATACGCAGCATCGGTTCCCCGGTAAGTTTTATTCCAATTCATCTGACCTCCCCATCTGTCTTCGTATAAGTAACGTGCAGCCAGATTCAATTGGCGATTTTGTTTTTGCTGAATGGACCATTTCTGAAAAATACTGATGCGCTGCTGTAAACTCAGATCGGTAAATTCATCTTTATTCTGATCAACCGGGTTGGAATAATTGAAGTAGTTAATCCCGGTTAGCACATTTGCTTTGGTTCCTACTTTATTGGTAAAAGCCAAATCTGTATTGGTTTCTCCCCAGGTAGTGGTCATAAGATCTATACCCACGCTTTGCTTATCGCTTACCTTTTTCGTAATAATATTAATCAGGCCTCCTATGGCTTCACTGCCGTATAAGGAAGAGGCGGGACCCTTAACAATTTCAATTCTTTCAATCATGGAAGCAGGAATACCCGACAAACCATAAACAGTTGAGAGTGCACTTACTATGGGCATACCATCAATGAGTACCATGGTATAAGCACCCGGCAGTCCATTGATTTTAATTTCGCCTGTATTGCAAATATTACAATTGCTCTGTGGCCTTACTCCGTTCACATGCAACAATCCCTCAAACACATGAAAAGCCGGATTTTTTTTCAGAAAAGCAGCACTGTACACTTCAACCGGAACCGGACTCTCCACTCTTTTTACTTCTTTCATAGTCCCCGTAACCACTACTTCGTCCAACTCTTTGCTCATGGGTTTTAACAAGCGGGATGTATCTGCTGCTAGAATTTTGGGAGTTCTTTCATGAGTTTGAGCCAGTAAACAATTGGGGAGCATCAGTGCAAGCAATAACATAGTATATGCAGCGCAAAAGCATCTTGACATTACTGATTTTATTACTTGCAGAAAAGGCATTGCCTGAATTGATTTTGGTTAAATTCGGGGTAAAACTATAAATGTTAGACGAGTCTAACAAATTTCATTTTTGATTTTAGCGTATTTTTAACCCATGCAAGCTTTGTCGTATACAGAAGAAAATTACCTGAAAGGCCTTTTTAAACTAACCATTGAATTAGGAGAGAAAGAAGAAGCAGGGACCAATGAAATTGCTGCCCATCTGGGAGTGAAACCCGCTTCTGTGAACGATATGCTGAAAAAACTGAAGGATAAGAAACTGATTCAATACGAACGGTATGGCAAGTCTTCCTTAACTAAAGAGGGCAAAAAAAGGGCCATTGAAATTGTAAGAAAACACCGCCTATGGGAAACTTTTCTACACGAAAAACTGGCTTTTAACTGGGATGAAGTGCATGAAGTAGCAGAACAACTGGAGCATATACAAAGCAAAAAACTGATTGATAAACTCGATCAGTTTCTGGAATACCCATCGATTGACCCACACGGAGATCCCATCCCCGATGCCAAAGGAGAATGGCCACCCAAATCTTAGTAATCAATTTCCAGCTTCAGGCGATCTCTTAATTCTTTTACCAGTGGATATTGTTGAGCAATTCGCTCGAATTTTTGTTTGCTGTTAAGGCGCATGTATAAAGGAACATCTTCCTTTTCACTTTCTTCTACCAAAATGGTAAAATTAATTGCACGGTTATTAAACTGAGCATGCAACTGCTCAAGCAAAACCATTTTCTCTGACTCAATGAATTTTTGTGCTGTAACCGCTGATACCCTTACCGTGAAATGAATATCATTGTCTATTTCTAAACTGGCAATTTTAAAAGTACCCACGGCAGAATGCTTCAGCTGTTGCTCTAGTTGTTTAATATAAGAATCCCAGAAAGCACGCAATGTCTCTTCAGTTAATGGTTGCGCTTCTTTCACTTCTTCAATCTGATAGGAAGCGCCCGCTTTTTCCTTTAAGGCTTCCAGTAAAGATTTTTTAGGACCTGATTTTAAAGTGCCGGTTGGTGGGGCCACTGCTGGGGCTGTCTTCTCTACATACAATTTAGCAGCAGGAGCCTGATTGCCCACACCCGTTTGTTGCGTTCCGGTTGAAGGGGCAACAGCAGTAGCCATATTTGCTGTTGCTGGAGAAGCTGAGCCAGCTGGAACAGCTGGTACCAATGATTGTATAGGTCTTGCCCTAAAAGCTATGGGGCCATCAACCCGTTTTTTTTTGACACACCCGATTTATCCTGGGTTAGTTCAATGGCTTGTTGTAAGAAGCTGAGCTTTATGAGTGCCAGCTCTACATGCAATCTTTTATTGCGCGCCATTTTATAATTCACTTCTGTATCGTTGAGTATATTCAGCGCACTTACCAGGTAACTCAAAGATGTTTGTGCAGCTACTTGTTCATATTTCTGTTGCATCCCTTCTACCACTTCCAGTAAAGACGCAGATTTTGCGTCTTTGCAAACCAGCAGGTTACGGATGAACTCTGCAAATCCGTTTAATACCAGATCCCCTTCGAATCCTTTGCGGTTGATCTGATCATACAACAGCATGGCTCCCGCCATGTCCTGCTTCTGCATACACTCTAACAACTGAAAGAAATAATCTTCGTCTAAAATATTCAGGTGCTCCAGTGTATTCTGATAAGTAACTGATCCATTGGTAAAGCTTACAATTTTATCAAGGATACTCAGTGAATCACGCATGCAACCCTCACTCTTCTGTGCAATCACCTGCAATGCTGCTTTTTCTGCATTGATCTGTTCCTTGGTTGCAATTTCCTGTAAGTGTTCTACCGTGTCGTTATTAGTGATTCTTTTAAAATCGAAAATCTGACAACGGCTTAAAATGGTGGGAAGAATTTTATGCTTTTCGGTTGTTGCTAAAATAAATATGGCAAAGGGTGGAGGCTCTTCCAGGGTTTTCAAAAACGCATTGAAGGCACTGGAACTTAGCATATGTACCTCGTCCACAATATATACTTTGTATTTACCCGCCTGAGGCGCAAAACGAACCTGCTCTACCAGGGCTCTGATATCGTCTACCGAGTTGTTACTGGCCGCATCCAGTTCATGAATATTCATAGATGTGCCTGCATCAAAGGAAACACAGCTGGAACAGGTATTACAGGCTTCCCCTTCTGGTGTTGGGCTGGTACAGTTGATGGTCTTGGCCAAAATTCTGGCACAAGTGGTTTTACCCACCCCTCTGGGACCACAAAACAAGAAAGCATGTGCCAGTTGCTGATTGCGAATGGCATTCTTCAGTGTTGTGGTAATATGTTGCTGCCCCACAACTGTATTAAAGTTCTGAGGGCGGTATTTACGGGCTGATACTACAAAATTCTCCATAGAAATTGCTGCAATATAACTTATTTATAGTCCATCTCAGGATGCCTTTCGAAAGGATATTTTTCATTAAAAATATAACGGTAAGTTACCATCTGTCTGCTTTGCTTTCCTCCCAGGCTTTTGTAAATATTCACCATTTTAGGATTCCAGTCCCCAGCCCAGCCCATTTCGTACTGGAGATACCATCCCTTACCCTGCAACTGAAGGCCGGCAGCATAAATTAAGTAACTGTCTACTCCCAGGGCCTGGTACTTGGGCACTACCCCAAAAGCCAAACCAGTTAATCGCTTATTGGTTCCCCTCCATTTCATCCACAACAACTGCAGTTTTTGCATTAGCCCAAACTGACCGTTGAAATATTTGAAATATTGATTCAGGTCTGGAATATTGATGAACATGGCTATTGGATCTTCTTTGTAATAGGCAAACCAAACCACTCTCTCGTCCATGATGGGTTTCATTTTTTTGAAAAGCTTCACCACCTGCTCTTTCGTGATTTCTTTGGCCTCCCCATGCTGTGCCCAAGCTGCATTGTACACCGTTGCAAAATCTTCTGCATATTTTTCTAAATGACGAAGCTTTACATGTTTAACCGAATACCCGGGTTTTGCATTGAACTTTTCATACCGTTCCGGAAATTTCTCTGGAAGCGGATCGTCTACATTCATGTAGTAATAATACTGATTGTAATAGTTCTGAAATCCATATCCTTCAAATAATTCCTTGTAGTAGGAAGGATTATAAGACATGCCATACATGGGTTCCTGTTCAAATCCATCCACCATTAATCCCCACCATTTGTCTCTGTCTCCAAAATTAATGGGGCCATCCATGGCTTCCATTCCTTCAGAAATCAACCATTGCTTTGCAGTGTCAAACAATACATTTGCTGTTGCCTGATCGTTGATACAATCGAAAAAACCAATGCCACCGGTTTTAAAATCTGTTCCCTTATTAATATATTTTTCATTGGTGAATGCAGCAATTCTGCCAATAGGTTCGCCATTATCTGCAAAAGCAACCCAGCGTTTTGCCTTTCCCCATTTGAAGTTTTTGTTTTTGGAAGGATCAAATACTTCATTTACTTCGTTGTTTAAAGCACGGATATAGTTGGCATTCCCTGCATTCATCATGGCATTCACTTCAAGAAAGTCCCATGCTAATTGTGCATCCTTTACTTCTGCTACTTGCATAATGAATAGTTTAAGGTTGAAATAATTTTATAGCCATCTTCTGATCGTGCTTATAGATATCTCTTCTGAAATGCAATTCTCCCGAGGCATCTACCCAGGAAGTAAAATACACCAGAAATACGGGAATTTTCTTTTTCAAGGTTACCCATTTTTCCTTTTCGAGATACATCAGACTATCAATGGCCGAGCTGGTATAGCTGGGTTGATCGCGCAAGAGAAACTCAGCAAATTTTTTGGGCTCTGCAATCCGAATACAACCGTGGCTTAATCCTCTGTTGGTTTGTGTAAATAGATTTCGGTTGGGCGTATCGTGCAAATAAATATTATAGTTATTGGGGAATAAAAATTTTACTCTGCCCAATGCATTGTTTGCACCAGGCTTTTGTCTTATCTGCGGAAGCCCTTTTGCGTAACCAGTAACTTCCATATTGTGCTTGGCAATATAATTTCTGTTTCTGCTGATGGCTGGTAAGAGTTCTTTCCTAACAATGCTCTCTGGCACATTCCAGTAAGGACTAAATACCACAAACTGAAGATTGCCATTGAATATTACAGTATTGTTAGCTTCGGAACCTACAATTACATTCATCTGCAGTATATTTTTTCCTTCCTCAAAAATACGCAGCCTGAATTCCGGAATGTTTACCAACACATAGGTACTGTCTTGCATGGATGGCATCCATCTGGCTCTCTCCATATTGATAAGTAGCTGCTCCATTCTTTTCCGGATGGGTACGTTAAGGTCTTCTATCACTTTATTGCCAATAATACCATCTACCTCTATGCCATGTCTTTCCTGAAATTTTTTAACAGCCAACACAAGACTTGTGTCAAAAAAATTATTATTTGTCATGTCATCCCCCTGCAAAAAATGCAAGCGCTTTTTAATTCTAAGAATTAGCGTGCTGGAATCTCCGCTTCTGAGCGATTTTTTTACCCGGGGCAAAGAATCGGGCTGTTCAGTTTTTTGCATTTCAGCCAAACGAAACAACCATTTTTCCATTCTGGGATATTGCAGGCTTACCGGAGCAAGATTAACAAGCTCAGTTGCTTTTTTATTAATCACTGAATCCAGCAGCGCGTGAAGATTCATTTTTTTTCTGGGTATATACCAGCCCAGATCAGCCAGCTGAATATTCGACCCTTTATACATTTTCTCAGCATACACAAAAAACTGTGCAGTGAACAACAATTCGGTATTCACCACCTCTCTATTCGCCACAATTTGCCTGGCTGTTTTATTTGCATATGCAGTATATAAATTCTGAAACTGCTGGTTAAATAATGAACTATCGGACAATCTACTTATGTAGTCGTTTTGTAAATTGAAAAAGTGATGTGCCTGTTCGGATAAACCCGTAGAATCAAACCAGGCAAATTCAAAATTGCGATCGGTATAAAAGTCTGCTATTTGTTTGCTGAATGGCTTTACCCAATCATTTTCTTCAAAAAATAACTGCATGGCTGCGCTATCCAAAAAAAGGGGATTATAAGAAGTAGTAATGGTAATTGAACTGTCTCTGATGATTTCTTTTTCAGAAGCATTGTTCCAACCACAGGAAAAGCCCAGAAAAATCAGTAATCCCAATAATGAAAAAAAAGACGTACGCATGCTGCTAAGATACAATATGTAACAAGATTAGCGATGCTGCAAAAGCACAGCTGCTGCGATTCCTGCAGTTTCTGTTCTCAAACGTGTTACACCCAGATTAATCATTGTGGCACCTGCTTTTTCAGCCATTAAAATTTCGGCAGGTGAAAAATCACCTTCTGGTCCAATTAACAATAAAGCTGGTTTGCTTTTATCAATTGATTGAATCAGCTGCTTTGGACCATTTTCACAGTGAGCCATTAAAAGATGACCCTCAAAAGGTTGTTGAATCAGTATTTTAAATTCAACAGGTTCATGTAAAACAGGCTTGAATACCTGCTTACTTTGCAGCATAGCTGAAACCAGAATATGCTCCCAGCGTTCTTTTTTAAAATGTGTTCTTTCCGTTCTTTCTGCAATCAGGGGGTAAAATGCGTCAATCCCGATTTCTGTTGCTTTTTCCAGAAACCACTCCATTCGGGCCGCATTCTTAACAAAAGATATAGCAATACTATTTTGTGGATTAGTTCTGCTCTCCTGTTTATGATCAAACAACTGAACAACCGTCTTTTTTTTATCCGCAGAAACCAGTTTGCCGATACAGGACAAACCAAGTCCATTTGTTAAAGAGATGGATTCACCAGGTTGCATACGCAAAACCACACTGCAATGCTTACTGGACTCTTCGGAAAGTGTAAATAATCCGGGAGTTACAGGTAAATCGGCTTCATAAAAAAAAGGAATGTCCATAAAACTTATCAGAAGAATTCTTAAAAAGGAGTACCATCATCAAATCCCTCATCAAAATCACTGGATTGATTCATCTTACTTCCTTTCTGAATAAAGAAAGCCGTTTCACCATTACCCTGACTCATAGAACCGGGCTGAATAGGTTTCCAGTTTCCGGGGCCTGGCTCGGCATCCATTTCTTCAAATTTCTGTATTTCCAGTTTGGCTCTCAGCTTAATGGTTTCCAGTGAACCGTTTCTATGCTTGGCTATTCGAATATGGGTTTCACCATTGGTGGGTTCTCCCATTTCATTGGTGTTATTCTCATAGTATTCAGGACGATAAATAAACATTACCATGTCAGCATCCTGTTCAATGGCACCCGATTCACGAAGGTCACTCAATTGAGGCATTTTGCTTTCCTTACGTGTTTCTACCGCACGACTCAACTGACTCAGGGCAATGATGGGCACTTTCAATTCTTTTGCCAGCGACTTCAGGTTTCTGGAGATACTACTGATCTCCTGCTCTCTGTTTCCTCCTTTATCGTTACTGCCGCTCATCAACTGCAGATAGTCAATGATAATGATACCCACCTGGTGTTTGTTAACCATTCTACGGGCTTTGGCTCTGAATTCAAAAATATTCAGGGCTGCAGTATCGTCAATATACAAAGGTGCGTTCTCTAATTTCTTTATGCCCTTGCTATGTAATTGCTGGTATTCATGATCCTCCAGTTTACCCCGGCTGATCTTCTCCATTTTAATTTCACTCTCTGCACTCAGAATACGCTGAACCAATTGTGCAGCACTCATTTCCAGTGAAAAGAATCCAACACCAATTGGCTTTGTTGGATGCAAGGCTGCGTTACGGGCAAGGTTCAGGGCAAATGCAGTTTTACCCACAGAAGGACGTGCAGCCAGGATGATTAAATCGGTGGGTTGCCATCCATATGTAATTCTATCCAGGGATGAAAATCCACTGGGCACTCCGGAAATTTCATCTGTCTTGGTTCTGAGCTCATCAATACGGGTAATGGCTTCAATTAAAACTCCGCCAATGTCTTCAAAGTTTTTCTTTAAATAGTTATTGGTGATATTGAACATTTTGGTTTCGGACTCGTCCAGTAAATCAAATACATCTGTACCTTCCTCGTACGCGTCCCCAATAATTTCACCACTTATTTTAATGAGTTCTCTCTGAATAAATTTTTGTAAAACAATTCTGGCGTGTGCATCAATATTAGCAGTAGATACAACAGAATTGGTGAGTTTGGTAACATAATAAGGGCCTCCTACCAAATCGAGTTTGCCCTGCATTTTCAATTCTTCAACAACTGTCAGAATATCAATGGGAGTAGATTTTTGCTGCAGGCTTTGCATAGCCAGGAATATGTACTGGTGTGCATCCACATAAAAACATTCGGGTTTAATAATTTCCGATACGGTGTCAAACGCACTTTTCTCCAGCATCAATGCCCCCAGAATGGCTTCTTCCAATTCCTTTGCCTGGGGCGGCACTTTACCATACACCATGGTACTTAAATCAATAGCGGGCTTTCTTCTTTTTCTGTCTTTATTTAAACCGGTAATCTCCATGATACTTTCTTAATCGATGATCAATCCAATGCTTCCTGCTATGTTAACGAATGGTTAACTGAGTAAGAAGGGGGAGCGAATATATGGCTAAGCGCTATCTGTTAAAAATTTTTTCCGCTTCTCTTTATTCCACAATGAATCCTCAGCTTATCCACAGCTAAACCAGCGCTATTAACACAAATTACTATGGTTATCCCCCATTTGCAAAAGTTTTCCTCTTTTATTTGAAGAAATTAACAGAACCTCGTTAACAAAGAAATTTCCCGGAAATCAGGTCAATTTCAATCAAATGAACTAAGTACCAATTGCAATTGGGTAAAACTTATTCTAACTTTAATAGAACCAGCAACACAACTAAATATGAAACAGTCCTATTCTTATGATACGGTAAGCGAAGCCATTAATGACCTTACAAAACGGGGATATACACACGACTTCAATATTCATGAGGAAGAGCAATGTCTGATATGTAATCATACGGGGATACAACTATCTCCGGATGATTTTGAAATTACCGAAGTGTATCGGTTTGAAGGAGAAACCGATCCAGCAGACGAAATGATTCTTTATGCTATTGCTTCTACAAGACATTTAAACGAAACCGCAAATAAGCCAGTAAAAGGTATTTTGCTTAATGCCTATGGAATGTATGCGGATGCAGATGTATCAGTAATTGCAGAAAAACTAAAGAAAAGTGCATCCCCTTTACAACCTATCAAAAGAGCTGAATACCTGAAAGATATAAGCCGTGAACACCATCAGGGATTACTGCTTTGCTGGAAAATAAAGAGAGGGCTAACCCAAAAAATACCGGTTGAAAGAATAAAAGCCTATGCAGACTGGTTTTATGATTCTTATCTTTCTATTCACTTTAGAATAGAAGAAGAAAGTATTTTCCCCATATTGGGTATGCAACATCCATTGATTGTTAAAGCAATGGAAGAACACCATGCATTGAGAAACCTTTTTAATAAAGAAACCGAATTAGAAAACTCGCTCAGGCAAATTATGGTTGATTTAGACAGTCATATAAGATTTGAAGAACGAGTCCTTTTTAATCAAATTCAGGAAAATGCAAAGGAAGAACAGATAGAACAAATGAATCAACACCATAATAGCAAGCCTTTTGTTGAAAACAGCAAGGATCCATTTTGGCTCTGAGGGGTATTGCTGAATACCTTAATTTCGCGTTTTAATTATCGTTGATACCATGACCATCAGTTATAACTGGCTTTGCGAATATTTACCAGAAGCTATAGAACCCGCCCAATTATCTAAAATATTAACTTCCATTGGTTTAGAAGTAGAAAGCCTTGAACGCTTCGAAAAAGTGAAGGGGGGATTACAAGGCGTGGTAATTGGAGAAGTGTTAACCTGTGAGCAGCACCCCAATGCAGACAAGCTGAAATTAACTACCATCAATATTGGAACGGACACCCCATTAAAAGTGGTATGTGGAGCATCGAATGTTGCTGCCGGACAGAAAGTAGCCGTGGCAACCATTGGCGCTACCATTTATCCAATAAACGGCGAGCCCATGACCATGAAAGCTGCCAAAATAAGAGGGGAAGAAAGCCAGGGAATGATTTGTGCAGAAGATGAACTGGGTCTGGGTTACAGTCACGATGGCATCATGGTTTTGCCATCAGATCTGGTACCAGGCACTCCAGCTGCAGCCTATTTTAAACCTTATAGCGATAACGTTTTCGAGATTGGTTTAACCCCCAACCGAATGGACGCCATGAGCCATTTGGGAGTTGCCAGAGATGTGGCTGCTTATTTAACACATCACCAGAAAGAAACCCGTGTTAAACAACCTTACAGCAACGGATTCAAGGCAGATAACCAGGATGCACCTGTAAAAGTTACCATTGAAAATACGACAGATTGTCTGCGATATGCCGGAGTAACCATTACGGGAGTTACGGTTGCTCCATCACCTGAATGGCTGGTAAATAAACTAACTGCCATTGGTGTAAGAAGCATTAATAATATAGTAGACATCACAAACTATATTTTACATGAAACCGGCCAACCATTACATGCTTTTGATTTAAATGCAGTAACCGGCAATGAAATCATTGTAAAAAATCAATCAATCGTATAACTTCGTATAATGTATGCTATACGAAGTTATGCA
>NZ_KI866530.1:1957081-1971713 GCF_000511175.1 Sediminibacterium salmoneum NBRC 103935
ACCGGCAATGAAATCATTGTAAAAAATCAATCAACCGGAACAAAATTTATCACTTTAGACGATAAAGAAAGAAGCCTGCATGAAGAAGATTTAATGATCTGCAATGCAGCTGAAAGCATGTGTATTGCTGGTGTTTTCGGAGGGAGCAAAAGTGGCGTAACCAATAATACTACTGCCATTTTCCTTGAAAGTGCCTGTTTCCATTCTACTACTATCCGCAAAACTTCTATGCGTCATGGTTTAAGAACCGATGCAGCCACCCGTTTCGAAAAAGGAATTGATATTTCGAATACCGTAAACGTGCTGAAGCGCGCGGCTTTGTTAATTAAAGAAGTGGCAGGTGGAACCATTTCCTGCGATTTAATTGATGTATATCCTGATCCCAAACCCAGAACTACGGTAACGATAAAAAATCATTACCTGAAAAAACTAAGTGGTAAAAATTATCACGCAGATAAAGTAAAGAGGATATTGACCGCATTGGGATTTGAAATTGCCAAGGAAAGCCTGGATGAATTAATGGTAGAAGTGCCATACAGCAAACCTGATATCAGTATTCCTGCAGATATAGTGGAAGAAATTTTACGTATAGACGGACTTGACAATGTGGAAATACCCACCATGATCAGCATCAGCCCTTCTGTTGAAAAACTGGGTATTAAGGAAAACCTAAAAGAAAAAATATCCGGCTTCCTGGTAGGCAAAGGATTCACTGAAATTCTGACCAACTCCATCACGAACAGTAAATATTTTGACGAGTCTGTATCTGCCTATACAGTTAAAATGATTAATAACTTAAGTGCAGAGCTCGATGTATTGCGTCCCTCTATGCTGGAGAGTGGTTTGGAAACCATTGCCTATAATGTGAACCGCAAAAACAGCGATTTACAATTATTTGAATTTGGAAAGACCTATGCGGTAGATGGAGAAGGCTTTAAAGAAACGGAACACTTCTGCTTATTTGCAACAGGTAACCATATTGATCAGGGATGGAGAAACCAGGCAGCGCCGGTAGATTTTTACAGAATGAAAGGACTGGTAACGGCCCTATTGCAATGGTGTGGATTAAGCAATATTTATTTTGAAGAGGCAACCGATGCATCATTGGTAAGCATTTTCGCAAACCAACAAAAGCTGGGAACATTACAAAGTGTTTCACCCGCTAAACTGAACCAGTTCGATTTAAAGCAATCCGTTTACTTTATAGACCTGCCATTTGATACCTTGCTTTCTGCCATTCAGAAAATAAAAGTAATGTACAAGGAAGTGAATAAATTCCCTGTTGTACAAAGAGATCTTGCCCTGGTAGTGAACAAACAAATTCGCTACGAACAGATTGAAAAAGCGGTACAGGCTTTAAAGATTTCCAAGCTAAAACAGATGAACCTGTTTGATGTTTTTGAAAGCGAAAAATTAGGTGCCGATAAAAAATCTATGGCAGTTAACTTCGTTTTCTCAGATGACAGTAAAACCCTTACTGATGCCGAAATTGACAGCATGATGAATAAGCTGATAAAGGGCTTTGAGAAGGAAATTAATGCGGAAATCAGAAAATAAAACCTAATTTTTGATCATGTCTTTGCTAAACCAACATATTGCCGAACTACAGGAAAAGTTGCAGACTTTACTGAAAGCCTATCGTCAGTTGGAGTTAGAGAATCAAAGGCTGGAAAAAGAGCTGACCGATTTAAGGCAATTGCAAATCAGCAATACCCATGCCCTGTCTGCATTGGAACAAAAACTGGCTGCTGCCAGAATCACCAGTGGCAACTGGGACCCTCAGGAAAAACTTAAATTGCAGAAACAGATAGACAGTTACCTTAAAGAAATTGATAAATGCCTGGCGTTGCTGCACGCTTAAAACTATGTCTGAATTAATCCCCGTAAATATTGTTGTTGCCGACCGGACTTACCGCCTGAAAATTGAAGCGGAAGACGAGGAAATGGTTCGTAAAACCGCACAAACCATCAATGAAAAAATACTGGAATTCAGAACCAGTTTTGCAGGCAAAGACATGCAGGACTACCTGGCCATGGTTTTATTGTGGTTTACTACCGAACAAAAAGAACATTCACAGCTGGCCTTACTGGCAGATGAAACGGCCAAACAGGTAAAAGAAATGGTACAATCCATTGATAATGCACTGAAAGAGAACGGATAATTTAGCTTTCTATTCAAAAATCTCCTATCTTCTTGTTATCTTCGTAGCAAGTCATTTACTTATTATATTAAAATGAGATTTGATTGCATTAATAGAATTGTGAACGTTTTAAACCCTTGCCAAAGACATGGATCCCATAATTTATGTAATTATATCAGCGGTAGTAGCCCTAGTAGTGGGTATTATAGCGGGTAAATTTATTTTCGCCAAAGACACTAAAAAACAGGTAGAAGAAGCCGAATTACAAGCACAAACCATCTTAAAAGAAGCTGAACTAAGAGCTGAAACCATTAAAAAGGAGAAGCAATTAGAAGCCAAAGAACGTTTTGTACAGTTAAAATCGGAGCATGAGCGTGAAGTAAACGACCGCAACCGAAAAATTGGGGAAGTTGAAAACCGCATAAAGCAGAAAGAGATTTCCATCAACCAGAAAGAAGCGAGCATTGAGAAACAGGTGAAGGAGAATGATGCCATTAAGGAAAATCTGAATCGTCAGATTGAGTTGGTGAACCAAAAACGCACTGAACTGGAGAAACACCAGGAAGAACATATTCGTCGCTTAGAAAAAGTAGCCGGATTAACCGCAGAAGATGCAAAAGCCCAGTTGATTGAGAGCCTGAAGCAGGAAGCTCATACGCAGGCTTTGGCCCTTCAGCAGGAAATTATTGAAGACGCCAAACAGAAGGCCAATAAGGAAGCCCGTAAGATTGTTATTCAATCTATTCAGCGTACAGCAGCTGAACAGACCATTGAAAATACCGTTACCGTATTTAACCTGGAAACCGATGAAATCAAGGGTCAGATCATTGGTAGAGAGGGTCGTAATATCCGCGCCATTGAAGCCGCTACCGGGGTTGATTTAATTGTGGACGATACACCGGAAGCCATTATCCTCAGCAGTTTTGATCCACTTAGAAGAGAAATTGCCCGATTGAGTTTACAGCGTCTGGTATCCGATGGACGTATACACCCGGCCAGAATTGAGGAAGTGGTTGAAAAGACCCGCCGCCAGCTGGAAGAGCAGGTAATGGAAATCGGGGAACGCACCGTAATTGAAATGGGTATCCATGGTTTGCACAAGGAATTAATTAGAATCGTAGGTAAAATGCGTTTCCGTTCTTCCTACGGCCAGAACCTGTTGATGCACAGCCGTGAAACAGCCAATTTATGTGGGATTATGGCTGCCGAACTGGGCATGAACCCCAAATTAGCCAAGAGAGCGGGTTTACTGCACGATATTGGTAAGGTTCCTGACGAAGAAACCGAACTAAGCCACGCGCTTTTAGGGGCAAAATTAGCCGAGAAATACGGGGAAAACCCGGCTGTGGTAAACGCGATTGGTGCGCACCACGACGAAATGGAAATGTTATACGTGATTTCTCCGATTGTTCAGGCCTGCGACGCCATCAGCGGTGCAAGACCCGGTGCCAGAAGGGAAATTATGCAGCAATACCTGCAAAGAATCAAGGATTTAGAGAACCTTGCCACTGCCTATCAGGGAGTAGAAAAAGCCTATGCAATTCAAGCTGGACGTGAGTTACGCGTGATTGTAGAAGCCGACAAAGTATCCGATGTAGACAGCGATAAGCTAAGCTTTGAAATTGCACAAAAAATTCAAACAGAAATGACCTATCCGGGTCAGATTAAGGTGACTGTAATCAGGGAAAAAAGAGCCGTAAACGTAGCCAGATAGAAATTTCTGGAAAATTTGCGTTTTTTAAAATATTCCCATTACCTTTGCCGTCCGATAAAAAATAATGTTATGCAGGCAGCAGTACAGTTTGTTCACGAACAATTAACCGCTAAGAAAGAGTTACCTAGCTTTAAAGCTGGAGATAATGTAACCGTAAACTATAAGATTGTAGAAGGTGGAAAAGAGCGTATCCAGTCTTTCCGCGGAGATGTTATTAAATTACAAGGTGTAGGAGCTACTGCTTCATTTACCGTACGTAAAATCTCTGATGGTGTAGGTGTTGAGCGTTTGTTCCCAATCCTTTCTCCAAATATTGAGTCAGTTATCTTGAACAAAAAAGGTAAAGTACGTCGTGCTAAGTTGTTTTACCTACGTGAAAGAAGCGGTAAGAGTGCACGTATTAAAGAAAAACGTTTTTAGTTTTCTAATAAATTACTTAAAAAAGCGCCCCGATACTTCGGAGCGCTTTTTTTATTGGCTGAAACGTATACATTTGTCTTAACTTTACAGCAATAAAAAATATACTATGGGAAGTTTAGGTTTTCAGGAATTACTCATCATTGGTGTTGTAATCCTAGTAATGTTTGGCGGAAGAAAAATTCCTGAATTCATGAGAGGTCTTGGAAAAGGAATCCGTGAGTTTAATGATGCCAAGAACAACGTGAAAAAAGAATTGGAAGAAGGCATTAAAGAAAAAGACAGTACACCAGCATAATGTTTGATTATACTTCAATCAAAGCATTTCATACAGCATTGCAAAACGGCCAAACCACCTGTGTGGAGGCCGTTCTTTTTTATACCAAGGCCATCGCCGAAAATGCACACTTGAATGCATTTTTAGAAGTGTATGAATCCGAAGCAATTGAAAGAGCAAAGCAGTTAGATGCAGCAGCAGCCAATGGTGCGCTGACAGGTCCATTACACGGCGTGGTAGTGGGGCTAAAAGATGTGATTGCCTATAAAGGTCATGCGCTTACTGCCAGCTCTAAAATGCTGGGCAATTTTCAATCTCTTTACAACGCAACTGCTACGCAAAAAATATTAGATGCCGGCGCCATCATCATTGGTCGCCAGAACTGTGATGAATTTGCGATGGGTAGCAGTAATGAAAATTCTGCCTTCGGTCCGGTACTGAATGCGGCTGATAATAAACGGGTATCCGGCGGTTCTTCCGGAGGATCTGCTGTTGCCGTACAGGCAGGTCTTTGTATGGTTAGCCTGGGCAGCGATACAGGTGGATCGGTTAGACAGCCGGCAGATTTCTGTGGTATTATCGGCTTAAAACCCAGCTATGGAAGGGTATCGCGATATGGGTTGATTGCCTATGCTTCCTCATTTGATCAGATTGGTATTTTTTCCAAGACAATTGAAGATGCAGCCCTTGTTTTAGAAGTGATTGCAGGACCAGATGAATTTGACAGCACGGTTGCACAGGAACCCGTAATGCCTTATAGTCAGGCTATTTTTAAAGGGGATATCGTGCCTGAAAACGCCAAAATATCAAATGAGTCATCGGTAGAAAAAATTAGTGACGCTACAAAAAAATTTAAACTGGCTTATTTTAAAGAAGCGCTGGAACATCCCTCTTTAGATAAAAATATTCAGGAACAAACCTTCGCATATTTTGAAAAGCTGAAGCAGGAAGGACATACTGTAACTGCCATCAATTTCAGCATGCTGGAATATGTGGTGCCTACTTATTATGTACTAACCACAGCAGAAGCTTCCAGTAACTTGTCCCGCTACGATGGCGTTCGGTACGGACATAGAACCGCTGAAACAGGAATTGATTTAACGGAAATGTACAAAGCTTCGCGCTCCGAAGGATTTGGCGAAGAAGTGAAAAGAAGAATTTTACTGGGCACATTTGTGTTGAGTGAAGGATTTTATGATGCGTATTTTACCAAAGCCCAACAGGTAAGACAATTATTAAAACAACAGACCAATAATATTTTTCAGGAATTTGATGCCATACTCTCTCCTACGGTTCCTTCTCCGGCATTTAAGATTGGTGAGAAAACAAATGACCCGATTGAAATGTTTCTGGGTGATATCTATACCGTATATGCCAACCTGGTAGGCATACCAGCCATCTCAGTTCCTTTGTTTACCCATACCAATGGCATGCCTTTTGGTTTACAGGTAATGACGCGTTCTTTTGATGAAATGGGTCTTATACAATTGAGTGCCCGATTGATGGAGCTAAAGTCATGAGAAAGAACAATTATAATCCAACTATAATAAAATTTATCAGCAAACACCGTGCTGTTTTATTTTTCGTTTTACACATTTTGATTGCCATATTTTTTACTGCGGACATATACGCACAGAAAGATAGTGCTACTGATAAGTTTGGTTTTAAATCTCTTTTTAAAACCCGTTTTGATCCCACTAAACCCTATGCCGTACAACTCAATCCCAGAGCGGTTTCCTTTGTTCAGGAATATATGAAAAGACATAGTAAATCTTTGGAGAAAATGAAACAATGGGGTAAACCCTATTTTGATTTATACGAGGGGGTACTTACACAATATGGTATTCCCAAGGAAATGAAATACCTGAGTGTGATTGAAAGTAATTTAGGTGCAGGGGTTGTATCCTGGGCGGGTGCTGCAGGGCCCTGGCAGATTATGGATTTTGAAGCCAAAAGATTTGGATTGAGTGTGCGCAATCCGGATGAACGAATGGATTACAACAAAAGCACCCATGTGGCTGCCAAAATCATGCGGGAACTGTATGCAGAATTCAAAGACTGGTTATTGGTGGTTGCAGGCTACAACGGAGGTGCAGGAAGGGTTAAGCAGGCGATTCGTAAAACAGGCAGCAGGGATTTCTGGCAATTACAATATCATTTGCCCGAAGAAACACGCAATCACGTAAAGAAATTTATTGCCACCCATTATGTTATGGAAGGCAGTGGTGGCTGGACTACCATGACAGCGGCAGAAACAAAGATTCACCAGGAAAATATCATGCTGCATGGTGATGCCCGTCAATTAAGTGCAGAAGAAATAAGTAACAGTACAGAGATAGAAGTGGCGGGAAGATACCAGGCATTGATTATTGCCAATGAATTGAATCTGGACATACAACAATTCAATCGCTGGAATCCGGGTTTTGAGAAAGCACTGGCAGCAGGTAAAACCTATCAGATGCGTTTACCCAAAGAAAAAGTTTCCTTGTTTGAAGCCAAGAAACAAGCTTTACTGGCAGCTTCACTAAGAGCCTTACTGCAGGCATATTAATTATTGCTAATTCACCGCCTTATCGGCACAACAACTGCTGGCAAAGGCTTCCGGCTTGGCTTTGAAGGCGAATCCCATTCCCAGGATATAGCCCATGGCTTCCCGCAATGCATCGTTGCTTTTAAACATTGGGTTGGTGTTGATGTCTGCATGCACTTCCATTTCAATCTGATACTCAATAAACAAATGACAAAGCTCATAGGCAATTTCAATGCTCTTGGCCACTTCGGTCAGCATCCTTTCCTTTAAATGAAATTTTTGCTTGGTCTTTTCATTGTGGATGTACATGAAGCCACCACTGTGTTCTCTTAAAAAAACAATAACAGTGGCAAACTCGGTGTCATCCCCTTTAACCTGGCTGTCTGTGCCAATACAAACTTTGAGTTTGGTGCCATTTTCGGTTTCCCTTTTAATGGCTTCTTCTACTGCCTCTTTAATGGGCAGGTGGATGTTTTCTCCATTGAATTTTCTCCAATGCATAAAATAGGGTTTTCTGAAGTTACCAAGGAAAACCGCTTATCCAGCCAATTCTGCATGAACTTATTATTAACAGTGGTGGATAAAGCCCCATATAATAACTTTGCCCCACCATGAAATTACTCCTCCAATATTTAAAGCCCTATAAATGGTTGATTGCATTAGCGCTCTTACTGGCAGCGATTAACCAGAGTTTCAGCATGCTGGATCCTTACTTCTTTGGAAAGTTATTAGACCAGTATGGCATGCACCCTTTGCAAAAGGGATACTTTAACGAACAAAAACAATTCATAGCTACAGGCACCAGAACAGAAGCAGAATTTATCTGGGGCGTCCTCGGATTTTTAGCCATCCTGATCAGTGTGGCGATGGTATCCAGAATTGCCAAAGCATTTCAGGATTATTGCAGCAATGTGATTGTTCAAAAATTCGGAGCAAAGATTTTCACAGATGGATTAAAACACTCCATGCAATTGCCTTACCAGGAATTCGAAGACCAGCGAAGCGGGGAAACACTTTCCATTCTGTCGAAAGTAAGAACCGATACAGAAAGATTCATCATTGCCTTTATCAATGTACTGTTCAGTATACTGGTTGGTATTGTTTTTATTTCTGTTTATTCATTTCGTTTGCATTGGAGTATCATGCCCATTTATGCTGTGGGCATTGTAATGTTGTCTATGCTAACCAGTTTTTTAAGCAAGCGAATCAAAGCCATTCAGAAAGACATTGTAAAAGAAACCACAACACTGGCTGGTACTACTACTGAAAGTTTACGCAATATTGAGCTGGTTAAAAGCCTGGGCTTGACAGAACAGGAAATAGGCAGGTTGAATAAAAACACCTACAAGATTCTGGGGTTGGAATTACGCAAAGTAAAAAGTATTCGTTCACTGAGTTTTGTGCAGGGCACTTTTGTAAACTTCCTGCGTCAGGTAATTATGTTTACCCTTTTATGGTTGGTGTTTCAGGGAAAACTGACTGCGGGTGAAGTAATGACCCTGACCTTTTATTCCTTTTTTATATTCGGCCCTTTACAGGAAATTGGAAATATTATTTTAAGCTATCGTGAAGCTGAAGCTTCGCTGAATAACTTTCATAATCTGATGCAAAAGCCATCAGAACCCCGACCAGCCAGTCCCACTCCTATTGGAGACATCAGTGACCTTGCCTTTCATGATATAAGATTTAAGCATCAGTCGGCGCAATTCAGCGCACTGGATGGCATTTCTTTTGATGTTAAAAAAGGAGAGACCATTGCATTCGTTGGACCCTCAGGTGCAGGTAAGAGTACATTGGTAAAACTGCTTGTTGGATTATACCATACCCAGGAAGGAAAAGTAACTTATAACGGTGTGGATGGTCATGCCATAGATATGGAAGAACTTCGCAATCAAATAGGTTTTGTAACCCAGGACACCCAATTATTTGCAGGCACCATCAAGGAGAACTTATTGTTCGTTGCGCCTGATGCCGATGATGCCGCTGTGATTGCAGCCCTGGAAAAAGCCAGTTGTGCTCCCCTCCTAGCCAAAGCCCAGAATGGGATTGATTCTATGATTGGCGAGGGCGGATTAAAGCTGAGCGGGGGCGAAAAACAACGCTTGTCCATTGCCCGCGCCCTGATCAGACAGCCCAAATTGCTGATTTTTGATGAAGCCACTTCCGCATTGGATAGTATTACCGAAGAAGAAATCACCAATACCATCCGGAGCATTTCTGCCTTAAAAGAGCAAATTACCATTATGATTGCCCACCGGTTAAGCACCATTATGCATGCAGACCGTATTTATGTGTTGGAAAAGGGAAAAGTAGTGGAAACTGGAAGCCATGCTGAACTTTTAGCAGAGAAAGGATTGTATTATGCCATGTGGAGGCAGCAAATCGGGGAAAGGAAGTAAAATCAGCAAATAAAAAACCAGCCGCTTTGATTGTTAATTCCCCCCCGGTTATTAAAAATCTTGGCGACTGGCATTTAATAGAATCGAAATAACGCAGGAAATAGGGGGCGAATAGGTAAAAAGGTTAAGGAATTGGTGATTAAATAGGTTATTTCCTATATTTTACATCAGAATTTTCCAAATAATCCTATTCTGATGCGAAAATTAATCTGCTCACTGATTATTTTTTTGGTAGCCCCAAGCGTTCATTCTCAGGAAATTGATAGTATTCTAACCACCCCTAAATCACCATTTTTTACCGATCTGATATCTAAGAGGGGTGAGATTCAGCCCTTGAATTCCCCTGACTATCCCTTTGTTAAACCCCAATCTCCCTGGTTAAAAACCCGCAAGTACCAGTTTTTTAAACTTGGGTCTGCTTTATATATACATTTTAATGGCTCTGGCTTACTGTACAGGCTTCAAAATCCAAATGATAGCCTTTTGCAGTTTAAACGAATAGATGATACTGAAAACTATAATTATAATATTGATGCTTTTGTTTTTACGCATAAAAAAGATATTTATAATATTGGGGGATATGGATTCTGGCAATCAACAGGGGTTCTTAGAAAATACAATACAAAAGACCTGGAATGGGATGCGGAACCCGTAAATCAAGAAATTCATTTGCCGTTTGCCAGTAAATTGGGTACCTCTGGACAACTCTCCTGGTTCAATACCCAAAAGCAGCAATTGTATATCCCCTATCAAACAATTATTAATGAAGGTGTAATAAAAGAACAGGATTTTGAGGTAAATAAGAAGGAAACTTATCGATTTAATTTAAAAACCAAAGAATGGGAAAAGTTAGGTAATATCAATAACGATTATTACAATCTGCTTCAAAATGCTAAATGGATTATTGGCACTGATTCCGGACAAATAATATGTTATAACCATAAAGCCTATCAAGTTCATTATGGTGAAAATGAAATTAAAATAAACGATGATCCAAGCTTTGTGCAGAGCTTAGAAAGGATTAACAGTTATAATCTTGCTTATTACCAAAATCAGCATATTTATTATTTAAATGGATTTAACTGGCAATACGACTCAGTAAACATCCCCTCATCCAACTTTAAAACTTCGGGGATGAAAATCTGGAAGAAAAAAGGAAGCGTCATTCCTTTTGTAGTTCCAATTGTTCTTCTCGCCGGAGCTGCCGCTGTAAGACGAAAGCAAAACAATGAGAAAAAAGCAGCAGAAAAAATAAGTGATGCAATTACAAAAACAGAATCTCCCTCTTTATCCATCGGACATGGTAAAATTTCGCCTACTATTCGTTTCAGTGAAACAGAAAAACAACTAATCAGGTTGCTTCTGGAAAAAAGTAAAAGGGAGGAAAACACCACTATTACAGAAATTAATTATGTATTAGGCATTAAAGACAAGAATGTTGGACTACAAAAAAAGGTAAGAAGTGAAGTAATGAATAGTATTAACGAGAAATTCAGCTTTCTTTACCCTAACCATAAACAGTTGATTGGCAATACAAGAAGCCAGGAAGACAAACGCTATTTTGAATACTATGTAGAAGAGCAACACTTTGGGCTCATTGAAACAGTATTAACAGATGAAGCCTTGCCTTAGTCCTTTTCAAATTTACTTTTAATGTATTCTATTACGGTAGGGTCTTCCAATCCCTCCATATCACTGAGTTCAAGTTCTAGTGCTCTTGTACTTAATTGTATTTCCCAAAGTGAAATGGCTAAAGAAGAGGAAAAACTTAAAAGACTAAATGCAAAAACCCAATGTGCCATTACCATCCATTCAATATAAATGAAATACATACAGATAATGCAGCTAAGAAAAGCTAAAACACCAAGAGCCTGCATCTGCTTGATTAGCTTAATTCTGAATCGCAGGTTTTTTATTTGACCATGAACATTGGCTTTGTTGTCTGTTTTTTCAAACTCATCATGCAAATTTCTTACCCGATTGGCTAAAGCAAGAAAGCGATTGGTATAAGCCAACATAATTAAGCTTATTGCAGGAAATAATAGCGCAGGTGTATTGATACTGATGTCCATATTGTTCAAGTTACAAATTTAAAAATTAAACATATTTAGTTATTCTAACTAACATATGTAAGTAAAGGGTTTTATATGCTGTTAGTGTAGTATGAATACTACACTCAACCGTCATTTCAACAAAAAAATCAGAAGCTGCATTGGTGTTATAAAATTTATCTTGCTAAAACTAAACGAAATAAAATTTCGTTTATGAATATAGTTAGCCCCCCCGGTTATGAAATGTTTTAAACTAGCTGTCTTATTGCTGTTAACAGTAAGTGTTAACGGTCAAATTTTTGAGCCTTTCACCCTCAACAGTACGGGTGGAAATTATGTATTTAGAGGCACCCCAACCATCCCCAATTTTAGCTTGATCTGGAGTGTAGGAGAATCTACCCTGATTGAAACATTCTCTGTGAATGGAGGCATGTACTTATTAACACAAGGGGTATTACAACCGTTTATTCCGGAAGATTTACAAACCGTACCCATTAAAGGATGGAACAAGGAGGAAGTTAAATACTATCCCAATCCAGTCAGCACACAATTGCAATTTGATTTATACAGCAGAGACACAGGAAGAGTAGTGCTTAGGGTATTAGACTTATTAGGTAATGTACATGGAGTAAGAGAATTCCAATACAACACATTACCAGTAAATCAAAAAATTGACTTTAGTAAATATGCATCAGGTCCTTATTATCTAATGCTTTCCTTATATAGCAATGGACAGTTAAAAAAACACGGTGTATTTAAATTGTTGAAACTACGGTAATTAAAATATTGAGTATGTGTAAGCGTTTATTAGTGCTTTTGATATTTGTTTTTGTAAGTGCAATGATGCGTATAGAAGCACAGCAACTGAATTACCAAGCTATCGCCAGAAATGCCAACGGGGTTGCTTTAACATTCAGAGATGTAGGCATACGTCTTTCCATCAGAGACGGATCTCAGACAGGGTCCATTGTTTATTCTGAAACAAGGAATGTAAGAACCAATCAATTCGGTCTGTTTACTGTTGTAATCGGCAGTCCGGGTGCCAGTAATGTATTGGGTAGCATGGCTTCTATCAACTGGATCAGCGGGAACAAATATTTACAGGTTGAAATAGATCCGGAAGGAGGCAACAATTATTTTCAGGCCGGCACGTCACAACTTCAGGCAGTGCCCTATGCGCTTTTTGCCAATGCAGCCTACCCTGTTGGTCCTGCGGGCGGAGACCTGTTGGGATCCAACTATCCCAATCCCATCATTGCCCCACTGGCAGTAACAACGGGAAAGATTGCCAACCAGGCTATAACAACACCAAAAATTGCTGACTTAAATGTAACTACTGCCAAACTCGCCGATCAGGCAATTACCAACCCAAAAATTCAGGATAATACCATTGCTAATATAAAACTGGTAAACAGCAGAGTTACACTAAACGGACTGGTATTGAATTTAGGTGATGCACAGGATTTTGCAATTGGCACTACTGGAACAGACGTTAATATTTTATCTGCAGGCAAAACACATACATTTAATTTTCCGGATGCGTCCATAGCTAACAGAGGTTTAATAACACCGAATGCACAAACCATTGGAGGGAATAAAACTTTCAACAACAATATAACCGCCGCCAGTTTTATCAAAGCAGGAGGCATAGCTGCACAGTTTTTAAAAGCGGATGGTTCAGTGGATAACAACACTTATTTAACTGCCAATCAGCCCATTATTGTAACAGCAACCGGAGATGCCACAGGAGTATCTACCAGTAGCGGAACAGCTCCTGTTTTACCTTTAACCCTGGCTACAGTAAACAGTGCTGTAGGAACTTTTGGGAATAATATAATGGTTCCATCTATTACGGTTAATAACAAAGGACTAGTGACAGATGTAATTGCAAATCCAATTCCAACTGCAACCGCAACAACCACTGGATTACTAACTGTAGGTGATTGGAATACTTTTAACAACAAACAAAACGCAATACCATTAGGTACATCAACCCAATACTTTCGCGGTGATTTAACATTGGGGAATTTTACAACTGATGTGAGAAATCAGTTAAGTGCCGGAACAAATATTACGTATGCAAATGGGAATATAGGATTGACCAATAATAGCGTTACATTGAATACCCTTCCATTGGCATTAGGGGGATCACAGAGCTTTGCAACAGGTAATACCGGAACAGACTTTAATATCAGTTCTGCAGGAACTGTTCACAGCTTCAACATTCCAACAGCCTCAGCAACAAATAGAGGTTTATTAAGCCCGGGTGATTTTTCTAATTTCAATGCTGCATTTACCAGCAGAATTACAGGAGTTACAACAACAGGTTCAAGTGGTCCTGCAACGCTAAGTGGGAATGTGTTGAATATTCCGAATTACACATTGGCTGGATTAGGGGGCGAGCCAAATATTATCACTGGAAATAGTTTACAATACTGGAGAGGAGATAAAACCTGGCAAACCTTGAATACAACTGTAGTACCAGAAGGAACGCAACAATATTTTACTGATGCAAGAGCAAGAACTGCAATCAGCTTAACTACTTTAGGGACTACTGGTGTTGCATCTTATGATAATAATACCGGGGTCCTTAATATCCCAAATTATTCTGCTACAGGAATTGGAGCTGAACCAACTATTACAGCTGGAACAACACTACAATACTGGAGAGGTGATAAAAGCTGGCAAACATTAAATACCACAGTAGTTCCAGAAGGAACTCAACAATATTTCAGCAATGCCAGGGCAAGAAATGCAATAAGTCTTACTAATCTTGGTTCAAGTGGCATAGCCACTTTTGACAATACAACAGGAATTATTAATGTACCATCTTATACTGCTGCAGGATTAGGGGCAGAACCATCAATTAGTTCTGGTACTGCATTACAATATTGGAGAGGAGATAAAAGTTGGCAAACATTAACATCTGATGTTACAACTGAAGGGACTTCAAATTTATATTTTACGTCAGCAAGAGCAAGAGCTGCATTATCCCTTACAACATCTGGGAATAGTGGATCAGCATTATACAATAGTGGCACAGGTGTTTTAAATATCCCTACTTATACACTCTCAGGATTAGGTGGTGAACCCAGTATTACTA
>NZ_KI866530.1:1972462-1993809 GCF_000511175.1 Sediminibacterium salmoneum NBRC 103935
CTGGAACTGCTACACAATACTGGCGAGGTGATAAAACTTGGCAAACGCTTACTTCTGATGTAACTACAGAAGGATCAACTAATTTATTCTTTACCAATGCAAGAGTAAGAAATGCATTAACCTTAACTACAACAGGAACAAATGGTTCAGCCACTTTCAATAATACAACCGGTGTATTTAACATTCCTAGTTACACTCTTAATGGTTTAGGTGGAGAACCTAGTATTACAGCCGGAACAACTACACAATATTGGAGAGGCGATAAATCCTGGCAAACGCTTACTTCTGACGCAGCACAAGAAGGGGCTACTAATCTTTACTTCACACCTGCCAGAGCACAAAATGCAATTACCTTATCCACCAATAATTCAAGTGGTCCTGCTACTTATAGTGGGGGAACATTAAATATACCTAACTATACATTATCTGGATTAGGAGGTGAGCCAAGCATTTCTGCAGGAACTGCTACACAATATTGGAGAGGAGATAAATCCTGGCAAACACTAAATACAACCAATGTGCCAGAAGGAACTCAGCAATATTTTACACAAACGAGGGCTAGGTCTTCAATTTCTTTAACTACATTGAACAACAGTGGTTCTGCATCATATGATAATACTACCGGTGAATTAAATATCCCCAATTATACATTCGATGGAATTTCACCTATGACGGCTACTGGAGATATCATATTTAGAAATTCATCAGGTAACGCTGCTGCTCTCGCCGCAGGAACAAATGGGCAAGTTTTAACATTAACAAGTGGCATTCCAGCTTGGGCTAGTTATGCAGGATGGAAGATTGATGGAAACACAGGCTTAAATCCAGCTGATAATAACTTTATAGGAACTACGGACAATGTGCCATTTAAAATAAAAGTTGAAAATGTTAATTCTGGAATAATCACTACACAGACACAAGGAAAATTAAATACAAGCTTTGGATTGGGAACTCCGATATTTTCAAATACTGCGGCAGAAAAAAATTCGGCTTTTGGAGCTGGAGCATTATTCTCAATTACAACTGGAAAAGATAATACTGCAGTTGGACAGGGATCTCTTTCATTGAATATGACTGGAGAAAACAATACAGCAATTGGTCAGTCGGCTCTTGCAAATACTACAGGATCAAGCAACACTGCTGTTGGACAAGCATCAATGCAAACTAATACTATAGGTATAAACAACAGTTCACTCGGTAAAGATGCACTTTATACAAACCTATCGGGAAATTCAAATACAGGAATTGGTCATTTTTCTTTAAGATTATCAACTGGAAATAATAATTCAGCAGTTGGTCAAGCATCATTGGCAAGTTTAACTTCTGGAGATAATAATTCTGCATTTGGGCAAAATAGTTTTGGGAGTTTAACTTCTGGCAGCAATAACACTAGTTTAGGTTATCAATCTGGTAAATATTTTAATGGAAATTCTTTAAATAATCTATTATCATCCTCCAATTCAATTTTTATTGGGACAAATGCTGGCCCTTCAATTGATAATGCGTCAAATCAAATAGTAATTGGTCATAATGCAATAGGTGCCGGTAACAATTCGGTTCAGCTTGGTAATACTTCAACAACCAAAGTAAATACTTCAGGTTCTGTAAATGCAACAAAATTTGTTGGGAAAGCAGGTGTTGGAACTATTGGACTTACCGCATCTGACGGAAGTATTACTTCAGTTTCTGTTGATGGAAATGATGCAGCGGGTGTTATAACAATTAATACTACTGGTGCAATTGGTACCGGTGATTTTTTGACAGTAACATTTGTAAGCCCTTATGAATCAGTGCCTGTAGTATTAATTCACCCAATATTAGACGCTTCGCCAAGTCCATCTAATTTGGAGACAAAAATATACTGTATGCCAAGCAAAACTTTTGCAGGCTCATTCACACTTTCAGCTTCAGGAGCATTAACACCAAGCGCAAAATATGTTATCGCCTACCACGTAATCGGTCGATAATCAGACATAATAAAAAACCGCACCCCATTCGGGGTGCGGCACTTCTAAATCAAAAACAAACCAAATGAAACTACTTGAGTTTCCATTCAAATGGAACGTGGATTCGGAGGGTAAAATTTCTTCCCATATTAAATACACCCATACGGCCTGTAACCATATTCTCTGCAGTGTATTTTAATCTACTTAAATGATTCTGATAAGCTACATCTGCAATATTATTGGCAGCTGCATGAATGGTAAATAGTGTTCTTCCCTTGCTTTGTACATCTGTACCAATTCCAAAATTCAATAAGCTGAATCCGGGTGTTACTGTTTCTGTATTATAAGCAGAGAAAATATTGTTTTGAGCAAAAACTCTGTCTAACTCAAGTTTTACATAAAAATTTCGCAAAGACCCATTGGCTGCTTTGGCAAAATCTCCTCTTAATTCAGTAGTCCATCTTGCCGGTGGAATAAATGGCAATCTATTTACCCCTTCATAGCTTTCCTTAAATCTACCTGCAACTACAGAGAAACTACTTGCCAGGTGCAACCAATCCAATGGATGCGGATGAATATCAATTTTAGATTCAAATCCATACAAGCGAGCCGCATTCTGTCTGAACTTAAATGTCATCAGGTCTTCCCCATCTACATTTACCAATGAGTCTCCTCCTGATACACTGCTCAACTTAGAATAGAAAATATAATTACTGATACTGTTGTAGAAGGCACTTACCTGAAAACTAAAATGCTGGGTCCTTACTTCAACGCCCGCATCTGCCTGAATAGAAGTTTCATTTTTTAGATTTCTGTCTCCATATTCGTATCTGTTGGTTCCTTCGTGTGAGCCATTGCTTGCCAATTCAGTTACAGAAGGAGCTCTGTATCCTCTGGATACATTTGCTTTTAAAGTAACATTGTCTGAAGCCTGGTAACTTAAACCAATTGATCCACTCATATTACTGAAGTTTCTGTTAAATGATTCAAACTTTACTTCAGTTCCTTCTGTAAATCCATCACTGTTTAATCTTCTGTAATCTGCTCTTACTCCTCCGCTTAAAGTTAATTTATCATTGAATGTTTTTCGCGTATAAAAGAATGCACCTGCATCAAATAATCTATACTCAGGAATCAATACTTCTTCTGCTTTGTTCTGATTCTGCTGTTGCATACCATTAACGCCCATACTGGTTTTCCATCCATTCTTCTCTGCAAAATGATATTGCACGTTATAGTTTACCGTCTTTAAATCAAAATACAATTCAGGAACTCCGGGTGCTTCGGGGTCTCCGAATTCCTTTCTTTGATTTCGCTGAAAGCCAACATTTAACTGTAGTCTTCCTGAACCCCAGGCAATATTATTATCCAAAGCAATTTTAAAATGATTAATGCCTTGTGAGGGTGCTTGTGCTTTTCTGTCTTTTAAATCTGCTTCTGTTGCAATTCTTTCCAATGTTGATCCGGCAAACATTACAAACTGACCTGTGGCATCATCTCTGTCTCCTTCAATCATTCCAAAATTCTGGTTGAAATTGCTGACTAATAAATGGCTATACCCCCACTTCTTGTTCACACCAATATATCCACCGAAGTTTCTTTCGTTGAACTGGCTTCCCAATACACGGCCATCATATTTATTCTGGTAAGCATGGGCATTTTTAAATGATCCATAGAGATTCCAGTTGAATCCATTATTAGCATGTCCGGACCAGTTCAGGTGATTGCTGATTAAACCATTATTACTGTTGGTTGCAACATGGTAATTGGCTTTCATTACACCTCTCTCTACCGGTACATTCGAAATAATATTTACTACACCTCCCATACCATCACTCCCATACAACAAAGAAGCAGGTCCTTTTAAAATTTCTACTCTTTGCACGCTTGCCTCATCAATTTCAATACCATGCTCATCTCCCCACTGCTGTCCTTCCTGACGTACTCCGTCATTTATGGTGATTACTCTGTTATATCCTAATCCCCTGATGATAGGCTTACTTACTGCTGGTCCTGTGCTTAACGCAGCTACGCCCGGTACAATTCTGCTTAATGCATCTATAATATTCGTTCCACTACTTCTCTGCAGATCGGTTTTCTTTACTACTGAAATTGCCTGTGGATTCTGACTTAAACGAATGGCTGAAGCAACACCCGTTACAGTTACTGCTTCGTGTTCCACCACTGATGGCTTTAAAGCAATATTCATTTCCAGTGTTTTATCTACACGAATCGTTTTTAAAAAAGCACTATAGCCCATAAAACTAACTTCCAGTAAATAAGTTCCGGAAGGAATTTCTGCTGTCTGATAAAGACCATCTACGCCTGTAATGGTTCCCGTTCTTAACTCGTGTATATAAACGGATGCTCCCACTAGTGGCTTTCCACTTTCCGCGTCGGTTACTTTTCCCTTGATGGAACCATTTGCAAAAACGGCAGTTGTAATCCAACCGCATAAAAACAAACTCAATACCAATGACTTCATAATTTTATTTTTTGCTACTTTGTTGCAAATATAATGGGGTCAATGATATTTTTACATCATTGTTGCATTTTTTTTAAAAAGATTTTTGCTGGGGGATTATTACCGGACTTTCAGCATGGGTCGCACCTGCTGTACAGACAGGTTCTGAAAACGGGCATAATAAACACCTGTTGGCAGAAATCCGCTGTTAAAAGTTACCGTATAGGTTCCGGCTGGATATTCTTTATCTGTTAATACCGCTAATACTCTGCCACTGGTATCAATAATCTGAATCAGGGTATGTCCGCCTGCTGTTTTGAAAGTTATGACAGTGCTGTTAGTAAATGGATTCGGATAATTACTTATCAGTTGCTCAGTGGCCAATGGCTGAGGACGTTTGCAGGCAGCGCCGCTAACTAATGGAAGATTCTGATAATTCTTCAACATGATTTGTTGCAGATCATTGTCGTCTACACATAACCAGTTACTTAATAAAGTGGAATACACAGATCGGAAATCGTATTGAAAAGGAATATTGTCTCCCACTCCTACACTGGCTCCAAAGTTGGGCGTATTACCGGTTACCCCTCCAATCACCTGCTTTCCAAAAACAAATACAGGCGCGGCTGCACCATGGTCTGTACCACTGCTTGCATTGCTTCTGATTCTTCTTCCAAATTCTGAGAATGTCATTCCCACTACTTTATCATCCACGCCCAAAAAAGCCAGATCGGTTTGGAAGGCCTTGATGGCATCACTCACTCTTCCCAGCAATGTTGCATGGGTTCCTGTAGTTGTATCGCCATTGTTTACCTGTGATGCATGTGTATCAAAGCCTCCGGTGCTTACCATGTACACACGGGTTTGCAAGCCACCCTTAATTAAGCGTGCTACAATTTTTAACTGATCAGCCAAACTATTATTGGTGGGATAAGTAGATTGCGTGGGTACTTTACTGGCAGCATCTTTAATTACGCTGGCATATTGTTGAGTCTGCTGTGTTATCTGTCTAATATAGGTTAGCTCTTTACCTGCTGGGGTTGCTGGTGCCAGGTCCTGTACCCCATTTATCAGGTTGTAAAAATTGCTGGTATTGCTGATGCTCATGGCCATATTTACAGATGGTCCCTGCATGGTTAAAGAAGTGGCCGATCCAATTTGTATGGCCAATGGATCTTTCATATTGGCATTGGGATAGCCCGTTGGAAAATTGGGATACTGATAGTCCAAATATCTTCCTGCCCATCCACTGTTTACTACTGTACTGGAATCACTTGCACTCATCCAGATATCAGTTGCCCTGAAATGAGAGAAGCTGGGTTGCGGATATCCCACCGATTGAATGATATTTAATTTTCCCTCGTTGAATAAACTTTGCAATCCTGTCATGGATGGATGTAAGCCAGCTTTGTCTACTCCGGTTAATTTCAACACTTTATTTTCAGGAATAAATATATTAGGCCTTGCATTGGCATAATTGGCAAAGTTCTCAATAGGCACCACCATATTCAATCCATCATTGCCTCCATTCAACTGAATAATCACCAATATATGATCATTCTCTTCTGCCTGCATCTGAAGTGCTGCAGCAAAAACAGAGGATGCACCAAATACTTTAAACGAAAACCCGCTCACCAATGATGGCAGCAAAATACCTGCTGGCACTGTGTTTTTTAAGAAGTCTCTTCTTTTCATAGATTGGATTTTATGCGAGTTGGTACTCTGCCAGGTTCAGTAAATATTTGAGCAAGTCCCTGATTTTATTTCTTACCGTGGTTGTGTTGGCTGTATTACCCGGATTACTGATATACAAATTCCAGGCATCGGTCCAGTAATGATCACTGGTTTGTCCACTTAATAAAATATCTCTCTTGAGTTGTGTCTTTGATGCATCTGATAAATCGATCCGGTACAAATAACTGGTCAGTTGATTAATAAGCGCATTCGGATCAGAAGGCGTGTTGAGTTGTTGAACCAGCCCTAATCCATCTACCTGAATTCTTTTACCACCAAAACTATAACCCGTAACAATCATGGTATCGGTAAACTGATTGCGCTTGGGAAGCGTGTCACTATTGATCCAGATCTGATAAAACTGTGGCTCCTGGTAATAGGCTTTCCATCCACTCACATCCGGCGGGTCGCCTATATTTTGTTGCATATTACTTACCCATGTTACCATATAGTTCCAGTGTGCATAGTTGGTGATATAGTCACTAGAAGGCTGAAACGCCATGGGAAATTCTCTGCACATGCCTACTACCAAATCAACGGGGCTCTTAATTTGACATCCTCTTGATAACACATCAAAAAAATGTTCGCTTTGCAAGAGCGCTTGTAACACAGGTTTTATTTCATAATTATTGCTTCTGAAAATATTGGCCAATGGCGTAATAATATTGGATTCTATGCTTGCGTCTATATCATAATAAACAAACCAGCGATAGATTCTCCGGCAGATATATTTAGCCACTTCCTGTACATTGAAAATCATAGTAAGCATTTCATCCAATTCAATATCACCCGCTGTAACACCCGTCCTGCCTGTAATCACAGTATTGTTATAGAATGAAGAAAACACTTTGGGATTGGTATCGTGTCTGGTTGAATCAAAGTAAGAAGTCATGGTGGTATTATTATTTCTCCACCCGGTTAATACTCTTGCTGCAGCTTTTACATCTGCTTCCGTATATAAGGAATCCGGCCCCTTGCCACAACAGAATAATTCCTGTAACTCTCTTCCATAGTTTTCATCTGGTGCTGTTCTTGTATTCAATTGTCCATTGAGATATACCAACATAGCCGAATCAATCGTAACCGCTCTGGTAAGTATTTTAAAGTTCCCCAAAGCATGTGTTCGTAACAACTGATGATGGCGGTAGATATATTGTGCATTGCCCACATCATTGGTTTCTGTTGCAAAATGATTATGCCAGAACAAGGTCATTTTTTCCAGAACAGAACGATCCTGATTAATCATTAAACCCATCCACCATTTTTTAAAGGAAGCTCTTCGTTGGCTTTGTACCGTACCATCATTGTTTAAATCTCCTACCCAGGTTGAGCCAGACGCAATACCCGTATCCGGGTTAGTAGCCGTGGTGGAAGTAGTATACTCTTTTACGGGTGGCGGGGGGATTACAGTTGCCGGGTTCAGTAGCTCACTAAGTACATCCGGGAGGGTTCGGCCCGCAAAATAATTCAGATCTGCCCTGCTTGCTCCAAACAAAGTTCGTTTTAATAAATGCTGTAATTCAGTCTGTGTAAAAGACCCGGTATAGGGGTTAAGTCCGGTTAATGGTGGTGGATTGTAAAAGTTGTCCATGTGCAGGATTGGTAATAATATGACGCTAAGTAAGGTAATTATGCAGCCTTTTAACATTAAAAATGTCTTATATTTAGGGAAATAAATCCCTTAATGACAGAGCAATCGATACTTGCAGGCTGTTTAAATAATGACCCCTCATCACAAAGGGAACTGTACAATCGCTACAGTCCCAAGATGCTGAGTGTGTGTTATCGTTTTGCCAATAGCAGGGAAGATGCAGAAGATATGTTGCAGGAAGGATTTATTAAGGTCTTTACACAAATGCATACGTTCCAGAACAAAGGAGCTTTTGAAGGATGGATCCGAAGAATCATTGTTCATACCTGTATTAACTTTTTAAAGAAAAATAAAAAGTTCAGCAATAGCATTGACCTGGAACAGGCCGATTATCTGGAAGTAAAGGAGGAAACCATGCCTTCCGTAATGCAGGCCAGACAGATCATTGAATGCATCAGACTTTTACCCCTAGGATATAGAACGGTTCTGAATCTATATGCCATGGAAGGGTACAGTCACAAAGAAATTGCAGACATGCTAGACATTGAAGAAAGCACAAGCAGAAGTCAGTACACCAGGGCAAAGTCTATGCTGGAAGCTATTTTAATTAAGAAAAGAATTATTGAGCAACCCAGAGAAAAACTCTCATGGGCCACTGCTTTTAAGCAGTAGCAAATAGGATATGGATCGTAAGTATAACCAAGACAACGCATTTGAGCAATTCCTGCGGGAGGAGCTGAAGGACCATCGCATGTATCCTGCGGATAGTGTATGGAAGAAAATCCGTACCCAAATTCACGGGAATCCTACCTGGCCTGCATTAACGGTTATCTCTTTACTTATCATTGTTGGTTTAACGGTTTCCACTTTACTGATTGCACCATCTGCTCATCAATTTAATTTTGATACCAGCAATATCCAAAAAGCTGAGAAATCAATGGTAGAGCAAAGGATGCATGCACCCAGTCCAAGGGAAGCTTATTACCATGCCATTGAGCCACAACATTTAACCCAGCGTGCCATTAAACAGCCCATGGTTGCTGAAACTGAACTTACTGTAGCCAATACAACTATACCAACGGTTGAAACAGCTATTGGTAACGATTGGCAGATGGCTAAAGTTAACATCAGGAATATTGTTCCGGCCCAGCCATTAACCCCAGCCGTCAAAGAAGAAACTGAAACTGTTGCTGTTACTGAGAAATCTGAACCAGAATCGGTTACAGAAAAAGCATGGTCAGCCAATATTACCAGGATTGCCCTGGCTTCCGTACCCGAAAAAAAAGCAGTGAACATCAACCTGTCGGATGAAAAATTAACACCGGCTGTTAACCATTCTCTTCAGCTTCCGATTGCAAATAGAAGAATTGGTTTCCAGTTTTACGCAACGCCTTCTACCAGCTATCGTTCTTTATCTGATGCAGAAGTAAAAGAAATAGTTCAGCCCAATAACAATTCCATCGCGCCTGCTCAGAACGTACCGCTGGCATTAAGTTATACCGCTGGCGTTAACGAAGTGGTAAGACACAGACCGGCCATGGGACTGGAAGTGGGGCTGGCAGCATTATACAATATTAACTCCCGTCTTAAATTCAAAGCCGGCTTACAATTAAATATTCGTCAGTACCATATTGAAACTTTCCGAAGTGCAAATGGCATTGCTACTGTTTCATTGCTTAATAACGGTAGTATTGAAAATCTGAACCTGTTCTCCAGCTACAACAATACGGCAGGTTACAAACAGGAACAATTGAATAACAAGAGTTATCAGGTAGCTGTGCCATTGGGCGTACAATGGGATATTATAAAAGGCAAACAGTTTGGCATCAGTGCAGAAGCTACCGTACAACCAACCTATTCATTTAATTCCAGCGTATTCCTGCTTTCAACAGATTACAAGAACTACACCGATGGCAATGGTTTTGTAAGAAGGTGGAATGTAAACACCAGCGCCGGTATCCATATCAACTTTAAATCGGGTTCCAATCAATGGCAGCTGGGTCCGCAAATCAGGTATCAGCATTTACCCACCTACACCAACCGCTATCCTATTAAAGAGTATTTAATGGATTATGGCATCCGCCTCGCTTACACGAAACAACGTTAGTATAGTTGATTTTGGATAGCTTTGCAGCATGAAATTTCTGTCTTCCATTTGTGGATTGGTTTTGCTATTTTTTTTTACTGCCCTTGTATCTTGTAAGTCTAAACAAAGGAAAGCAGAAAACAAGGGAGCTACCATTTCCGATACCGCAAAGTTCTACCCGATTGAGCGTTTTATTAAGGATGAAATGCAATATGTAGATTTAAGAGATTTCTCTATCACGGAAACCAATATTCAATCGGGTGACAGTACTACCAGGTCTATATCCAAAGATGAATTTTTATCCATTGCAACTGAGGTATTGAATCAGACAAACTGGTTTGCCCAAAACAAATACCTGTATAAGGAAACCGTGTTTCAGGATCTAGGAACTGAGAGCTATACCATCAACTACCAAACAGATCAGGCTGATATTAAAAGCATTGATTTACTGCTGAACGAACAAACCAATCTGCCCAAAAGAATGTTCATAAGAGTGATTCATCAGGATGGTAAGAATACCAGCACCATTCAGTATAGCTGGGTTGCGGGAAAACAGTTCAGTATTGCTAAATCTGAAAAGAATCCTGCTGCTTTAATTGAACAGAGCAGCAAGACTATTCAGTGGAAAAACAGGCCTTAAAATGACCCAGGAAGCATTTCAAAAAATAGCGCATACGATACCACAGGATCCCGGGGTATATAAATATTTTGATGTTAACAAAGAACTGATTTATGTGGGCAAGGCAAAGAGCCTGAGAAAAAGAGTGAGCTCCTATTTCAGCAAGTCATTTGTGGGATACAAAACACATGAGCTGGTAAAAAGAATACATAGTATAGAATTCACCATTGTTGGTTCTGAGCAGGATGCTTTCTTGCTGGAAAACGCATTAATTAAAGAATACAAACCCAAATACAATATTGAACTGAAGGATGATAAAACCTATCCTTACATTATTGTTAAGAGAGAACCTTTTCCAAGAATTTTTTTAACCAGAAGAAAAATCAATGACGGATCTGAATACATTGGTCCATTTACTTCTGCTGGTAAAGTGAGAGAGCTGATTGAGTTTGTAAAACAGTATATCCCTCTGCGATCCTGCAAGTTGAATCTGAGTAAAGAAAATATTGCAGCAGGAAAATTTAAAGTCTGCCTTGAATACCATCTGGGCAATTGCAAAGGCCCTTGCGAGGGCTTACAAAGCCTGGAAGACTATCAGAATGGGATTTTGCAAATGAGAAATATCTTAAAAGGAAATTTGGGATCGGTTGTTGCTCAATTTAAAGAGGAAATGCAGCAGCATGCAATGAATCTGGAATTTGAGAAAGCTGAAATGATCCGGAAAAAGATTGAACACCTTGAAAATTACCAGGCTTCCTCTGTTGTAGTGAGCAAACACCTGACCAACCTGGATGTATTCAGTATTGCCAAGGAAGACAATAAAGCTTATGTGAATTATCTGATGGTGCAGAACGGAACTATTGTACAAACACACTCTGTACCAATAGAAACAAAACTGGAGGAAACAGAAGAGGAAGTGCTGGTATGGGTGATTGGTGAGTTAAGGAATACTTTCAACAGCATGGCAAAGGAAGTGATAGTACCATTTCCCATTGAGTACCCTGATACTTCTCTTATTATCACAGTACCAAAAGCGGGTGATAAAAGAAAACTCCTGGATCTGTCATTAAAAAATATCGCTTACTATCAGGCAGAACTACGCAAGAAAAAAATATTACATCTGGAGGGAAAGACAGAACAGGAACAGAAAAAAGTATTGTACGAATTACAGCAATATTTACAATTGAGCGAAGCCCCATTGCATATTGAATGTTTTGATAACTCCAACTTTCAGGGGGCTTATCCGGTGAGTGCCATGGTCTGTTTTAAAAATGGCGTTCCATCAAAAAACGATTATCGCAGATTCAATGTAAAAACAGTAGTAGGGATCAACGACTTTGCCACCATGAAAGAAGTGGTTTACAGGAGATATAAGAGACTAAAAGAATCCGGAGAGCCATTCCCACAGCTGGTGATTATTGATGGTGGTAAAGGTCAGCTAGGTGCTGCAGTGGATGCTTTCAGATCATTGGATTTAATTGGTACAACTACTGTTGTGGGCCTGGCAAAAAACGAAGAAGAAATTTTTTTCCCGGGTGACAAAGCTTCTATTAAACTTTCCTGGGATAGTGATGCACTAAAACTTGTTCGGCGCATAAGAGACGAAGTGCATCGTTTTGGCATTACCTTTCATAGAAATCAGCGATCTAAAGGAACATTTAAAAATGAACTGGAACAAATCCCTGGTATCGGCAAGACAACTATTGAAGATTTGCTAAGAACATTCAAATCGGTAAAAAACATCAAGCTACAATCGGAACAATCCTTAACCGCCATCATTGGTGCCAGCCGGGCGGCTATATTGATAAAGTATTTTCAGGGTAAGGCATAAAAAAAGGGCCAGGATAGAAATCCAGCCCCGTTTTTAAAATCCAATATCCTATGAAAAACCGAAGTGAAATTACAGTTTCCCTTAGAAAATATAAAAAAACTTTATCCAACAGATGTGAATAAAGAATTATTACAAAGTGAAAAGCATAAAAAAGGGGGGCTGAAAGCCCCCAATATATTAAAACGCTATTTTACAAACAGCCAATTCAGGTTTTAATAAGCCCAAAGATCCTGCTCGTAATTCATGATTTTTGATTTGATATTCTCCCCTTCCAATAATCTGAATAGTGGATCTTTAATAAATGCACTCAAAGACTTATCTCCCGGATTATTAATGGTGCTCTTAATAATATAGCTACTGAAGAAACGGCTTTCGAACAATTCTTCCCAGGTCATTCTGGCTGCTATATTTTTTGGATTGTACACATCAAATTTGGTCAAAGACGCTCTGATATCCGGATAATATACCCAGAATAAAACCCTTGGCATGGACTTACCAGCTACTACTTGTTTGGCAATTGGAGCAATGCCCAGAATTCTGGTGAACATGCGGCTGGCTTCTTTGTCGAAGATTACCTGCTCTTTTATTCTGAATGTATAAACACTATCAGGACTAAATTTTGGCTTCTTGGTAATTACTTTTTCAACTGCACCGGAAGCAGGATCAACTACGTCTACTGTATCTAATGCACCTTCCACCATGGCCATTACCTGTGCAGTTGACAATGGTTTGGTAAAACGATCGTTATCGGGTGAGAAAGCAACCACACTATCATTTTTGATAGCGCTCAACAACAATGAAAAGAATCTTTGGTCACCATTGTCATCCTGAGCAGGATACATGAAAGACTGGTTCATTTTTTCTCTGGCGTCAATTTCTCTCCAGATAAAATGGCTGAATACCGCATCATCTTCACGAAGATCTTCGTATTCCAATGGCTTACGATCTCTAACCTGTGTTCTTAGCATTGCGTAATTGTTTCTTAAAGAAACTTCCGGCTTAGCACCAAATCCTCCCTGTACTGAAGTATCATAGCTGATAGTAACAGGCGCTGAAGGATTATTGGTTGTTGCCGTTGTATTGGCAGTACCAAGAGCAGTGTTATTGCTGTTTCTGTATCGGGATGTACCACTAATATTATTATTAGGAGTTATTGTGGTATCTGCAGCCGGATTAACCTGGTTAACCGCATTTTTAGCTACAGCCGTTTTATTTGTTGTTGCGGGTTTTTTAGGGGCAGGTTTCTTGTACTTGGACTGAGCCATTGCACCAGTTGAAACAACCAGTGCCAAACCCATTAACCAACCTGCATATACCATCTTTTTCATACACACACTTATTGTAAGGTAAATGAAATATTTTGATCCAGTAAGCGGGTACCACCTGGTCCGCTCACTTTAATTTCGTCAATTACTACAGTAGAACCCGCCTGGCATCTGTTTAACAGCGCTTTGGCCTCTGCATTAAAGTAAGTGCCGGTAACTTCGGCAATACCAAATCCACTCTCTTCAAATCCACGTCCTGTGCAAATCAGGGTAAAGGAAACTACTTCATATTTTACACCTTCAAACACGAAGTCTTTTAATTCAGCTGCAACCCCACGTTGAACCCTGAATACATTCGCAGCAATGGGCCCACCGGCTTTACCGCCCACTGTTGCCAATGGGTTTGGAACTCGCTTTACAGGTATCACAATGCGCTGGCTGTTTTTTCCATCGGTTGCAATTACAGTTGCAGAACCTAAATTAGAAGCAGTTACAATGTATTGACCAGGACTTGCTTTACGGTAGCTGATGCCCGCTCCTTCCACATTTACGCTTACTTTCTCGTCACCGCTTCCTCCTGTTACACTCAATGGATTTTCTAAACCCTGATAAAATACCCTGGTCTTGTCTGTTGATACTACTAATCCTGAAGGAACACCAACAGTGTATTTAATTTCTTTGGTAACAGAAGCGGTTGTACCGTCTGGCTTCACAAAAGAGATCGTTACATTCTTTGAGCCACTGGCATTGGGTCTGAACTTGTATTCAAAAGAACCATCCGGAGTGGGTGTTGCAGAAGCTCCGTCTACAGAAACAGTTGGTTGCTTTGCACTATTAAAAGCCCCTACTCCGGCATTTATTACAATCTCTTCCCCTGGCATTACATAACTTGCACTAGCATTTGCTATAGCTTGAAACTGATCATACTCAATTTCTACTTCACCTATTTCTTTGTGACAATATTCAACAGCTTCTGATTCGCTGTTTTTAATGTCGTTCTGAAACTTGCTCAACATAGTAATGGCCGCAACAGTGGGGGTCATATGAAAGAAGCTATATGCCCAGTCTTCTTTAGTTTTTCTTTTATCATTTGACTTTTCAATATCAGGCAAGCTTAGAGGTAAATTACTTCCTATAGCTTTTGACATTTCTGGATCAATTTTAAGTAACTGTTTTCTAAAGTTCTCCAACTTGTCAAATAATTCTATTCCTTTAGCCTTTCCAGTTGGAGGTGCTGAAATAAACAAACGGGTAGCGGCATCCAGGTCGTCTTCCTTAAAATCTTCTTTCCCATCTACTAATTTTAATCCAGCCTCTTTCTTTAACTCTTGCTTTAATCCTTCAATATAATTGTACACTTCATCAGAGAGTTTTTTTGCATCCTGAGCTTTGGGCAACCAGATAGCTGCTTTATCGCGTGTGGTAGGATCTTCAATTTTTCTTTGAAAGGATTTAAAAATCTCAGAATTCTTTTTTTCCGCAACTCCGGTAGCCGTCATCAGGCTCTTGTCTACGGTTTTAAAAGCATTCAATATTTCTGAAGAAACGTTTAGTGCAAGCAAAGCCGTTAACACGAGATACATCATGTTAATCATCTTCTGCCGCGGTTCCTTAGGTAATGACATATTTTTCTTATTTATCTAAATGCGTTGTTCAATTTTATTCCCAACCAATTATCTGCCCTGCATTGCAGTAAGCATATTGCCGTATACCTGATTCAATTTGCTCAGGTTGGTAGCCAATGCAGCAATTTGTTCTTTAGCTCTCTGAGCATCTTCTGCAGTACTATTCATAGCTTCAGAAGCTGCTGATAGTTTACCATAGAATTGATTCAACGCTTTTAAATGATTATTACTTTCCTGTAATTCCAACTCGTAGATGGTATTTAAGGAAGAAAGGTTTTTGGTTAATCCCTGAACCTGAATATGGAACTGCTTATTGCTTTCGGCAGCAGCTTCAAAACTAGATAAGGAATGTACTGCGCCATTTACTGCGGTAGCTACTGAACCCAATGCGGTTGCAGCTGCTTTTGAATTGGCACTGAAATCACCGGTAGATTTTACCACATCGCTGATTTCACCCATTTTCTCAATGGTAGTTCCCAGTTTTTTGAAGCCTTCACTTAATTTTCCAAGGTTTGCAGGCGTAATATCTGCTTCTGCCAACATTTTTTCCATGCTTTTCAATGCAGGATTACCGGAATCTGCAACAACTACGGGTGCACCCATATCCGGAGGAGGTAGAATGGCATAAATAATGAAAATCAATGCCTCAGTTGTTAAACCAATTTTTAAAGCCCAGTCGGCCCAAGAAAGGTGAAGGATTTTTGCCATTGCACCAAAAATCACCACGGCAGCACCAAGAGATACAACAACGTTTACCGCGCGATTAACTGTAGGAGAAACACCTGAAGCCATAATTGTATTTTTTGTAGTTTATTTTATTTTTTCATTTTAGGAGCCAAATCGATTACACAACGGAAACCGATATAAGATTTTGCAGTATCCTGGTATTCGTAGTTACGAGTGCTAACCTGAATCTGATACTGTGTATCTTTCCAGGAACCACCTCTGATAACTTTACGTTTTTCACGAGGACGATCAGAGTCTTTTGCGTCATAACGAACATCCGGACTCATATCAGACAAGAAATTATAAGAACCTTCATAAAAAATAAGAGCCCGTCCATTCTGCCACATTTCCACTCATATTATATAAGCCATAATCATTGGGCCAGTAAGCATCTGCTTTAACGGTGTAGAATCCACCGTCTTCGGCATAATTACCTCTTCCGGGCTTAAAGTTGGCTAATAAACAACCTTTCTTGTTACGTGTGTAATAGTTACCCCATGGGAACATAGAGTTGGTTCGGCCGCCTCTGGCAGCGTATTCCCATTCTGCTTCAGAAGGCAGACGGTAATCACCATCGTAAGCCAAGTTCTTCTTGGCAAGGGCAGCGTTCTGATAATGTGTTCTCCAGCTACAAAAAGCCATTGCCTGCTTCCAGGTTACCCCCACCACCGGATAGTTTCCGAAAGAAGGGTGAGAAAAATAACGCTTGGTCATTGGTTCATTATAGGAGTAAGAGAAATCTCTCATCCAAACCAATGTATCCGGATACACTTTCTGGTTTCTTTTAACAATAAAGTTCTTTCTGGGCTGACCGGCATTCTCTCTTTTAGCCGCTTCAGCCAGGTCAAAATATTCAATGCGGTAAACCAATTTGTCAGGATCAATTTCAGGTTTTCCGTAGAGTCTGTTATCCGGTGCCAGATTCAACTCATTCAATTGCTCAACAGTTTTTCTATCCCATTTGATGGTTTTAACTCTTGCCCAATCAACAGCCATGGTATCATCTTCTTTATTGATCCCCTGACCAAATAATATTTTGAAAGAAAGAGAATCTCTGACCCAATTTACAAACTGACGGTATTGGTCATTTGTGATTTCCGTTGCATCCATCCAGAAACCCGGTATAGAAACCTGTCTGTTTCTTGTAGTGTACTGGTAGCTGATATCTTCATCGCTGGGACCCATGTGAAAGGTACCAGGCTGGATATACACCATATTCCTTGGAGGATTCATATTCTGCTTGGCAGTTGGAGCCACTCCATAGAGTTGGCCATCATCTGGCAATCCTTTGCCTCCCTTGCCTTTGAACAGGTTACAGGAAGTGACCGTAAACGCACAAATTGCCGTTACAACCAAATAAAAATGTCTATTCATGACCACAATTGATTTTGACAGGAGCAAATATATTGTTTCAAATGACTGAGTACTATTAAAATGTACTGTATCAAATGGTTTTTAAGTAAATTTTACAATCAATAATAGCTAATTAAGTTCAACTAAATAGGTTTTGTTCATAGGGCCTGTCAATGGCAAATTACTTATAAAGTTGTTACATAATTGCTAAAGATAAACTAGAACGAAAAAAAAGGCGAAATGTTGCCTGAACTGCCAACAAAAAACCCCTCGTTTGAGGGGTTTTATATTTATTTTTTTACTGATTTAACGGGTGATTTAACTGCGATCTTTTTGGCAGCGGGTTTAGCTGCTTTAGCAGCCGGCTTGTCTATAGCTTTCCCTGCCGGTCTGGAAGAAGACTTAACGGATGATTTTCCCGGCTCTTTACTGGCTGATTTTTCTGCAGGAGGATTTGCTAAAAACAATTCCAGTGCAGCTACCATACTGGGTCTTTGAGGACTTGGTACCTGTATCTGCAGTTCAAAACCAGCATCCACTACCGCTTTGGAAGTATTGTTTCCAAATGCAGTAAATACGGTTCCATTCTGCTTAAAGTCTGGGAAATTATCCAAGAGGCTTTTTACCCCACTTGGCGTAAAAAGACAAATCATGTCGTAATCGTTCTTCTGCAATACAGGTTTAATATCGTTGCTGATGCTTCTGTACATATAAGCCAGCTGAAAATCGCAATGATTGTTTTTTAACCAACCGCAGATTTCGTTATCCTGCTGATTCTCACTGCACACATATAAAAACTTTTCAGCCTCTTTGTGCTTATTGATTACATCAAGCATGCTTTTATTGGTACCATCTGCCCCATAGAACACTTTGCGTTTTCTGTACAAAATAAATTTTTGCAAATACAAGGCAACTGCTTCTGTTATGCAGAAGTATTTGGTATCCTGGGCAATACTTAGTTTCATTTCCTCAGACATTCTGAAAAAATGGTCAATGGCATTTCGGCTGGTAAATATGATGGCCGTGTATTGCTGCACGTCTATTTTCTGTTTCCTGAATTCTCTTGCAGGAATACCTTCCAGTACAATAAAAGGATGAAATACCAGTTGAACGTTGTATTTCCGCTCCAAATCAAAGTAAGGCGAACGCTCACTCTCCGGTTTTGGTTGGGAAATCAGAATCTTCCTGGCTGGTTTTGAATTTACGCCTTGCTTAGCCCCGTTTTTGCTCATGCTTGCTCTGTGTTTTGCAATTGTAAAATATCAGCCTAAATTTTCAACCAACAGCTTATAAATCAAGGCCATTGGTAAAATTTCTACAGCGCAAAGGTAAAGGAAAAAATGAAAAGGATTAACCTGTAACTCAGACCTAAGCAAGCCAAATGAAACAATATAGCGGTAAAAAAACAACAATGTTACAACACCGAATGAAATGGTGAGGGCTATTACGGCAATGGGTGCTTCAGCAAATGCCATTAACACAGTCAGGGGGAGTAAGACCACTCCCATGATCCGGTTCACCACTGCCACCAGAAATAAATAAGAAGATGCCGACTGCCCATTATTGAACACCCAGCCAGCAAAGGAAACAAACAGGTATTTTCCCAGATAAATAATGGCCAGTACAGCAGTAGAATAGGCATAGAGTATCCAGTATGACATATCCAGCCAACGGTACTGCTGAATCATTAAAGTAATAAATAAACCTGCAGACAATAGAAAAAACAAGTTAATCAACAGAGAAGCCTGTCCATCCTGTTCCAACTGATCCTTGGTTTGCTTTTGTCTTAAAGAGGTTTGAAAAAACAACCGGAATAGATTCTGAAAATATTTAGGAAAAACATTTTTAATAAAGCCCAACATGAAAACTAAAAAAGTACAGTATAAAACAAGGCATCCTTAGACTGCTTGTCCTTATAGTCTACAATCATAAAAACCGGGGGTTGATTCAAAGGCAGATAAGGATGGTATGCAATTCTTCTGTAAGTGCTGGTATCAATCATTTGAAGCTGCTTTTCAAATGCCGCCTGCTCCCGGTTAATGCTGTCTGCAGCCAGACTATCTGCAACAGATGCGCTATCCGCGGGAATCCGGAATGTGTCCTGCGTTATTTCAGCAGGCTGCTGAATCCTGCGGTTTGAATCCTGCTGCGCAGCAATCCACTGCATGCATAAAAAACAGACCATTACTAGAAATAAACGATTGCGCATCCACACAAAAATATTGATTGCAGTTTATTAAACGTTCAGGTTAGCAGAACAATGCTAATTTTAATTTTTAAATCATCATGTCAGGCATCTATCTACATATCCCTTTTTGCAAAAAAGCATGCAATTACTGCAACTTTCATTTTTCTACCAATCAACAGAAAATGGATGACCTCGTTCATGCATTGGCAGAGGAAATAAAGCTGCAGCAGCATTACTTCTCAGATACGGTTGAAACTATTTATTTTGGCGGTGGTACACCTTCACTGCTAAAGCCTGCACATTTAAGTTTTTTGCTGAACACGATTCATCAATATTTTAAAGTAAGCAATGAGGCAGAAATAACGCTGGAGGTCAATCCGGATGATATAGATTCAATTAATGTAAAAGAGTGGAAAAGCCTGGGAGTTAACCGGCTTAGTATCGGGATTCAGTCTTTTCAGGAAACCGATTTACAATGGATGGGAAGGGCCCACAATGCCCTGCAGGCAAGAGATTGCATACAGCTGGCCCAGGAAGCAGGCATCACCAACTTATCCATTGATTTAATTTATGGCGGTCCTACTCTGCCTCATGAAAAATGGAAACTGAATCTAAAAACGGCTATTGACCTGGGTATCCCACACTTATCCTGCTACGCACTAACTGTTGAACCCAAAACTGCACTGGCACTTAAAATTAATCGGCAGGAATTGCCAGACATCAACACCCAACATCAGTCTGAACAGTTTGAAATGCTGCAATCTATCACGGGGGAAGCTGGTTATGAACAATACGAAATTTCTAATTTTGCATTACCCGGAAAAAGAAGCAAACATAATTCAAGTTATTGGTCGGGCGCCCATTACCTGGGTCTCGGTCCTTCTGCACATTCCTACAATGGAAAGAGCAGACAATGGAATATCAGCAATAATTCACTGTATATTCAATCCATCAAAAAAGGGGAAATTCCTTTTGAAATTGAAAAATTAACCACTGTTCAGCAAATCAATGAATACATCATGACTGCTTTAAGAACAGTTGAAGGTATTTCTGCTGAGAGGCTGAATATTATAGGCCGGCAAGATATTTTCCATGTGCTAGTTAAGGAAGCACAGAAATTTATTCAACAAGGCTTAATGGAATGCAGCAATGAATACCTCCGGATTTGCCCGCAAGGAAAATTCATGGCTGATGGCATTGCCGCTGAATTATTTCGTGACTAGTGAATATTGTCTACCGTATTATCAATGGTCTGCAACAAGCTCATCACTATTGGATAAAAATCATGCTTCTGAGGGTGCTTTGAGGTGATTTTACCAGCTATCTTATCCAAAGACATCAGTAAATTATCCTTGTTTACACTTTCTTTCTGTATATGATTGGGGCGATGTATTTCAAAATCATCCCTTAGTAATTCCATAATAGAAACTTCCAGAATTTTGGAAAGATCTTTAATATGCTTTACCGTTAACTGAGTATATCCATTCTCAATTTTACTGTAAGCATTCTGGGAAATTCCCATTTGCTTGGCAACAAATTCCTGTGTGTAGTTTCTTTGTTCTCTTACTTTACGAATAATGGTTTCTGGCACTTTTAAACAGTTTAGGCTTTTAATACATATTTAAGCCACAATTTGTTTAAAAATTATTGCAAAAAAGCCTCAATTTGTTTAAAACCCTCTTCGGCAGGCAGATTTTCCCACAAAATGTCATGGATGGCAGCTGCAATCGGAAGAGCTGCTTGAACCGTTTGGTTGGTCTTATTTATACATTTACTGGCAAAATATCCCTCAGGTAACATATTAAGTTCCAGCTGAGCAGACTTAACCGAATAGCCTTTCCCCAACATATTCCCGAAAGTGCGGTTTCTGCTATAAAGGGAGTAACAGGTTACCAGTAAATCGCCCAGGTAAACAGAAG
>NZ_KI866530.1:1993834-1997735 GCF_000511175.1 Sediminibacterium salmoneum NBRC 103935
GTTATTTTCCTGGCAGGAGCCCGGGGCAATTTTTTCTAAAAATGCACTCATTTCGCTGGCACAGTTGGCTATATAAACACTCAGAAAATTATCCCCGTATTCCAAGCCATGGGCAATTCCGGCACCCAACGCGTATATATTTTTCATAACGGCAGCATACTGCACCCCTACTACATCTGTATTAACCACAGTATTAATATAATCCGTAGTAAAGTATTTGGCAATTGCTGCTGTCTGATCGGCGTCTACCCCTGAAAAAGTAAGATAGGAAAGCTTTTCAGCAGCTACTTCTTCGGCATGACAGGGACCCAATAAAGTAAAATACTGCTCCAAGGGTATATGAAAATGCTCGTTAAGAAACTCATGCAGCAGTTGATTCTTGGTTGGTGTTATTCCTTTAACAGCAGAAACAATCTTCTTCCCTACCCACTTGTCTGCTGAAACCTGTAGCAAAGCTTCTTCTACATAAGCAGAAGGAACAGCCACTACGACTACTTCTGATGCTTCAATTACAGCATTGATATCTGCATCCAGGTGTAATTGTGCCGGATTAAAATAGGCTGAACTTAAATAATGGGGATTGTGCCTGCGTTTCTTGAAAGATTGAATACTTTCTTCGTTTCTGATATACCAGTGAATGGTGTTACCGTTATCTGTGAGGATTTTGGCCAAAGCGGTTGCCCAGCTTCCACCTCCTATGATTCCAAACTGCATATGGCTGATTTATCGCTATTAATTCAGCAAACATACAGAAAAACAAATGGACGACCGGAGCCGTCCATTTGCATAAGCATTATAAAAGATTTTAGTCTTTTTTCTTCTCCTCAAATAGTTTATCCTTCTCCACAATTGTTACCAAATTGCCGTCTTTCAGCATTTTACTTACAATGGAATATGGACCGGTAATTACTTTATCTCCTTCTTTCAATCCCTCCGTTACTTCAATATTGTTCAGATCCTGAATAGCAGTTTTTACTTTCACTTTTTTCACTTTGTTATCCGCCTGCAACACAAATACCACTTCTTCAATTGTGTCATCAGAAGATACTGATTTCTGTTCTGTTTTTTCTACCTGCGCAACTTTTCCATCCGACTTCTTCTCCTCTTTCTTTTCCTTCTGGTCTTCCTTGCTATCTCTGGTAGTTACCGCATTCAAAGGAACAGACAATACATTGTATTTACTTCTTGTCTGAATATCAGCACTGGCTGTCATACCCGGACGGAATGGAAAAGACTTACCAGGAACTACCAGATCAGTATAGCTTTCTGGTAATAAACGAATATGCACTTTGTAATTGGTAACTTCTGCTGTAGCATTGGCAGTTAAATTATTACCTGTACTTGGGTTGGCAATTTTATAAACAATACCCTTGAATTTTCTGGAAGTATAAGCATCTACTTCTACAATGGCTGTATCACCAATTTTCACTTTAGGAATATCGTTTTCACCCACATCTACTCTTACTTCAAAACTGCGCATATCTGCTACACGCATCATTTCGGTACCAACGTTAAAACTGTTACCCGCCACACGCTCACCTTTCTTGATGGCCAGTAAACTGATTACACCATCCATTGGTGAAGTAATTAAGGTTCTTCCGATATCTTTATTGGCTCTGTTTAATTGTGCCTGAACACTTTGCACACCGGCTTTTGCACTTTTGATACCTTCCATTGCCGCATTGTAATTGGCACGTGCAGATTTTACTGCCTGCTCTGCCTGTTCAAATTCCAGACGGCTGATTACTTTTTCTTCTAATAATTTCTTTTGACGATTGTATTGAATTTCTGCCTGATCCAAAGTTGCTTTAATGGCAGCAGACTGCGCAGTGGTATTAGACACCTGTGCTTCTTGCTGACTAACACCTGCAGCCACCTGGTCTCTTTGCGAGTTCAGGATATCCGCATAAATTCTGGCCAATACCTGACCGCGTTTTACGGTATCTCCCTCAGCTACTGCCAATTCAACAATCTCACCGCTTACGTCGGGACTGATTTTTACTTCAATTTCAGGATATACTTTACCGCTGGCATTTACGGTTTCTATAATGGTTCTGCGCTGTACGGCTTCAGCAGTTACTTTAATGCCCTCTTCCTTTCCAATCACCCCTGCTTTTTTCAGTCCAATGATAACACCAATGGTTACCACCAGTCCTACAATAATCCAGATTAACTTCTTACTCATAAATTGCTTTTTATAATTTGATTCCTTGGCCTTTGTAAAATTCTAAAAGTTTGATTCTAAAAATATAATCGAACTGGTTATTCAAACGATCCAGCTTTGCTCTTAGCAAATTGTTCTGACTGGTAATTAAATCCAGTGTTGTAGACAAACCTTCCTCAAAACGTTTACTTGCGTAATCATATGCTTTCTGAGAAGCTTCCACCGATTTTTCACTGGCCAGAAAACGTTGCATAGCTGCAGTTGCATTGGTATGCGCCTGATAGATATTTTGCTGCAAAGTAAGATCTGCCTGTTGTCTGTTTATCTGAGCCGTTCTTAAATTCAGTTTAGAACGTTCGTAGCCTAAGCGTGCAGAACCCGCATTAAAAATGGGAATCTGAATATTAAAGCCAAAATTCTGTCTGAAGTTCTGCTCAATCTGGCCACCCCATCCATTCCACATCTGGAAAAAGTTCCGCTTGCTCGAAGTCAATTGAATATCTGGCTGAAATACCTGATAGTTCTGGCTATTAACAGTAACAAAATTAGTAGTAGGTCTTACCCCTATTACATTAGCTCCGGTAACAGTAGTAGCCGCATTGGCAAAGTTGGAACCCATTCCACCAAAGGCAGAAATAGTTGGATAGAATGCCGATTTAGCTCTTTTAATAGATGCTTCAGCCGACTTAATTCTAAAGTCACTTACTTTTTGTGCGGGCTGATTATTCAATGCCAGTTGATACAACATTGCGGGATCCAATTCTCCTAATGGCTGCAAGGGTATCGCATTAACGGCAGGAATTTCCACTTCAAAAGGAACAGACATATCCAGGTTAATCGCAGCTTTTAGCTGAATAACCGCCTGCTGATAAGTAGCTTTTGCGCTTACCATTGTGCTGCTGTCCCGGGCTAATTGCGCTTCAATTTCTGCAGAGCTTAATTCCGGCAGGGTTCCCGCTGCTACCCGCTTACGGGTAAAGCCCAGCTGAGAGGCTGTTTGTCCAACCTGCACTTCCGCAATGGCAATCTGCTGTTTGGCAGCTACCACCTGCAAGTAAAATGTTGCTATGCTTAAGGAAACATCGTTGGTAATTCTCTCAATATCTGTTAAAGCAGCCTGTGCATTGAATCCGGCAATCTGCCTGTCTGCCTTTAAAGCTCCCCAGTTAAAAACGGTGGCGTTTACATTCAGGTTCAGCTGCTGGAATAATAGTTGCGTAGTGGTAAACAAGTTCGTGGTAGGATCAATGGATCTACCAAACTGTGTACCCACGTTCGTATTGGCACTGGCCGAAGGATACTGGGCCAGTTTGGTACGTTCTACTTCCAATGCTGCCAAACGGGCCTGAACATCCGCCTGCTTAACAGAAATATTGTTTTTGGCAGCGTATTCAACACAGCGCTGCAGGTTCCATTTGTCTGTTGTAGGCTGGGCCATTAACTGCCCCCCCAACGTAAAACAACCGAACACGGTTAAAAGTAAATTCCTCATAGAACAAAAATAAGTTATTCGGCGAGGCTTTTACAGAATTTAGACAGACGGAAAGGAAAGGGATGGTTTTGTGTTTATAATAGTATGAAAGGCAGTTTATACTGATTTTATCCCTTTTTTAATCGCTGACTGATAAAATAGATGGCCATGAAAGCTGCCAGAACCCCGGTTCTACCAGGGCAGTCTGTGGGGTCTGAATAGCAATGCGTAATAACTTCGTATAGCATACATTATACGAAGTTATC
>NZ_KI866530.1:1998403-2184269 GCF_000511175.1 Sediminibacterium salmoneum NBRC 103935
TACCATCCAGGTGTTTGGTTTGCTTTCTCAACTTGAAAATAGTAGCACTGGAAGCCACCATACCAAAACAATCCAGGAAAATGGTGAAGTTCAGGATTGCGTCAAAGGTTTGTGCAAAAAATAATATGAGCAAACAGGTAGCTGCAAATACAGTGAGCGATACTACCAGCACCCCGTTCTTTTCATTTTGCTTTGAAAATATTTTAGGGATTGAACCTTCATCACTCATTGCAAACATCACCCTAGGATTGCTCATCAGCAAGGCATTCACATATGCCAGTACCCCAAAAAACAAAAAGAAGGAAAACACAGCTGCGCCTTTTGGTCCAAAGACTTTATTAATTACAGCATATGCAATTTCTCTCTCTCCTTTCATCTGTTCAAACCCTACAATCTGATAATAACTGAAATTCACCAGCAGATACAGCACAATAATGATGGCAATTCCAAAGAAAATACCCTTAGGAATATTACGGGCAGGGTTTTTAACTTCAGAACCGAAATTGATGGTTTGCTGGTAACCTCCGTAAGTAAAGGAAACGGCAATTAAACTATATCCCAGGCTTTGTATCCAGCTCATTTCAGGGGTTGGGGGGATGGTAGCTGTTGCAGACTCAGCAATGGCTGCGGCTGATCCGGCATCGTAAGGAAACAACAATGCAGCAATTAAAACCAGGATCATTCCAATCTTGATAATCATCAGAATATTCTGAGCACGGGAACTCATTTTAAGTCCACGCAGATTAATCAGATAAAACAAAATGATGGCACCTGCACTTAACAATGCTTTGTCTACATCGGTCCAGGGAGTACCCGGAAAAAGTTTGGCAATATATCCGCTACCAATAATGGCAACCACACTTAAACTGGCAGCATTACTGATTAAAATAATACAGTTGATAGCAAAGGCAATACTGGGATGATAAGCATAAGAAAATATTTTATAGTAGCCACCGGTTGCCGGGAACCTGCTACCAATCTCAGCATAAGTAAGTGCACCGCATAAAGCCACGAATCCACCTATTAACCAGGCTGCAAAATAAACGGAAGGCTCAATGGCATGCTGGGCGCTGGTTGCAGCCGATCTGAAAATTCCCATTCCAATCACCAGTCCCACTACAATCATGGTGAAACTAAAAACATTTAGTTGTTGATTCCCTTTCATAAGGATAAATATATACATTTGCTGCGTTACTGGTTCATCTGCCTCAGTCAGATGATTAAAAGGGAAGTCCGGTGCAAATCCGGCGCTATCCCCGTAGCTGTAACCCATGCCTTCGGGCTAACTTTTGAATCACTGCAACCACTGTCCCATATTATCGGGATGGGAAGGATATTCAAAAGGTGGGGAGCCAGAAGACCTGCCAATAGCAAACAAGTATTCACGGCTTTCGGGTGAAAAGCATGGAATCTAAATTGCTGCTGCAGCAGTAGTTTATTTTTCGCCGTTTTTTTATTTTCCTGGAAGCTCATTGTTAACCTTAAATAAAATGGACAATGAGCAAAAAATTAACGCTCTTCCTAACCTTGCTGGCAGGTACCAACCTGTATGCACAAAAAGACAGTCTGCGCACCAGTGTGCTGGACGAAGTAGTAGTAACTGCCAATAAGCAGGAACAAAAACAAAGCACTACCGGTAAAGTAATTACGGTTATTGGACCTGCTGAACTTTCTAAAAGTGCCGGTAAATCTTTGGGACAGGTATTAAATGAAACTGTCGGACTAACCATTAATGGCGCATTGAACAATGCAGGTACCAACCAGACCGTATTCATGCGGGGTGCAAATAGCGGCCGAACCCTGATACTGATGGATGGCATACCCGTATACGATCCTTCTCAAATTGGCAATGAATTTGATCTGAATTTATTTTCCATCAACGATGTGGAAAGAATAGAAGTATGCAGAGGCGCACAAAGCACTGTTTACGGTAGTGATGCTGTTGCCGGAGTCATCAATATTATTACGGTGAAGCAAAATGTAAACAAGCCGGTTAATATTAAAGCTACCCTGACCGGAGGTAATTTAAACAGTTTTAAAAGCAATCTGCAGGTATATGGTAAATGGAAAAAACTCAGTTATACCCTGCGCAATGCAGCAATTAATACGAATGGGTTCAGTACTGCAGCGGATACTCTGGGAAACAGGGATTATGACCGCGATGGATACCATGGCAATACAACTACAGCAGCCATTCAGTATGCTGTTACAGAAAAATTATTGCTAAAAGGATATGGCATGTATAGCCAGTATCGAGCAGGAATTGATGCAGGTGTATTTAGTGACGACAAACATTACCAACTGAAAAATAACCTGCTAAACACCGGATGGGGGGCTGTTTATAAAACAAGGGGATTTCAGTTGACAGCCAATTATCAGTACAGCGAAACCAACCGCGGATATGAAAGGGATAGTCTGGACAAACGCGTCTTCAGCTATTTTCAACGGAATCAATATTTTGGTAAAACACAGTTTGCTGAATTGTATGCCAACATTAAAATCAATCAACAATGGTCTTTACTGCAAGGATTTGAATATCGCTACGCAAGCATGAATAACCAATTCAACTCGGTAAGTAGTTTTGGGCCGTTCAGTTCCGGATTTAAAGACACCAGTATTCATCAAACTTCGGTATACAGTTCTCTTCAGTTTACTGGTTTAAAGGGATTCTTTGCGGATGCAGGATTCAGATTGAACAAACACTCCATCTATGGCAACAGCACCACATTTACTTTTAATCCCTCCTATGCAGTGAATGAACAACTGCGCATTTTTGGAAGTGTGGCAACCGCTTTTAAAACGCCTTCTTTGTTTCAACTCTTTGATACTTTCAGTGGCAGAAGAGACCTGAAAGCTGAAACCAGTACGGGCATAGAAATTGGAATGTCTCATCAGTATAACGGATTCAGCAGCCGTTTGGTAGGCTTTTACAGAAATACCAATAATGGCATTGATTACGATTATGTACGCAACAAATACTACAACTTTATTAAGCAGGTTGCCTTGGGCGTAGAATACGAAACCAATGTTCAGCTTAGCAAAGCCATGCAATTGAAAATGAATTTCTCCTACCTGAGCATGACCGATTCTACACAGAGCCGTGTTAACTTTAAAGACACAGGTTATGTATACGGTCTTAGAAGGCCTGGATTCCAGAGCAATGTAGTGCTACAATACAATCAACCCAAATGGACGGTTTCAATAAGCGGAAAATATGTAGGCAGCAGATCCGATATTGGCGGATTCAGAAGAGCAGACGTATTATTACCTGCCTATTTTTTACTGGGAGCCTATGCCGAGTTCAGGTACAATGAAAAGTTGAAAATTTTTATTGACACACAGAATATAACGAACAACCGATTTACTGATTTGAGAGGCTTTAACGGAATTCCATTTATGGTGAACAGCGGCATTTCGCTTCAACTTTAATTGAACTTATTACACTATGCTAAAAGATCAACTGCAAAACAAAATTAATGGTAAAACCAAACCAATAGGGGCTTTGGGAACATTGGAAGAGATTGCCCTGCAAGTCGGATTAATTCAATCCTCTACTTCTACTTTAATTAAAAAACCTACGATTCTTGTTTTTGCAGCTGATCATGGCATAGCTACTACCGGTTTGGTAAACCCTTATCCGCAAGCAGTTACGGCACAAATGGTTTTGAATTTTTTACAGGGTGGTGCCGCTATTAATGTTTTTACCCAATTGCATCATCAGGATTTGATTGTAGTGGATGCTGGCGTAAATGCCGAACTGGGGCACTTGCAACAGGAAAATTTTATTCATGCCAAACAGGGAATGGGTAGCAGCAATTACTTATCCGGTGCAGCGATGACCAATGAAGAAGTAAATAATTGTATTACAGTTGGTAAACAACTGGTTTCAACCATTGCTGCTGACGGATGCAATTGTATCGGCTTTGGGGAAATGGGAATAGGAAATACTTCAGCTGCCGCATTAATCATGCATGGCATTACCAATTTGCCGCTCGGTGATTGTGTAGGTGTTGGAACGGGAACCAACCAGGAACAGTATAAGACCAAATTAGCCACTTTAGAAAAAGTAGCTGCACTGCATCAGGTTACTCATATGGCCAATGCCCCGTTGAAATTGCTGGCTGCCGTAGGTGGCTTTGAAATTGCCATGATGGTGGGCGCCTATTTATCGGCTGCAGAAAATAAGATGGTTATTGTGGTGGATGGCTTTATTGCAACAGCTGCTTTATTAATTGCAACGAAAATATCGCCGGAGATTCTATCGAATTGCCTCTTTGCACATAATAGCCAGGAACAGGGGCATACCAAAATGCTGGAATACCTGAAAGCAAAGCCCTTGCTGCAATTAGGATTAAGATTGGGTGAAGGAACAGGGGCTTCCCTGGCTATTCCCATTATTCAGTCAGCGGTGGCATTCATCAACCAGATGGCATCCTTTGAAGAGGCTGGTGTAAGTACTGCATCAGAATAATTATCTTCCACAAAATTTCAGGAATGGGTCAGCAGTGGATATTATTCAAAACAGCCATTATGTTTTTTACCCGCATCCATGTGGGCAATCTTCCCTATAGTAAGGAAAATCTTCAGGCATCTGCGCGTTATTTCAGCTGGGTAGGTGTACTAGTTGGCTTAACAGGAGGGTTGGTATTATGGGCAAGCAGTTTTGTATTCTCTCCTGCTTTATCTGTTTTGTTTTCTATGCTAACTACTATTTTATTAACAGGTGCTTTTCATGAAGATGGATTTGCAGATTGTTGTGATGCTTTTGGTGGCGGATGGACGGTAGAAAAAATCCTGACCATCATGAAAGATAGCAGACTCGGCACTTACGGGGTAATTGGCCTGATTGGAATTTTGACTGCCAAGTATTTATTATTACTGGAGTTAACAGAAAATTTTCCTGCTGGTATTGTCTTATTCGGAATGATAGCAGCGCATGCCAATAGCCGGTTCTGGGCTACTACCCTGATGCAGAAGCTGGCCTATGTGCAGGACATTGATGCCAGCAAATCCAAACCCCTGGCCAACAGAAAATTGACCAGAAAAGAAACAGCTATTCTGGCTTTCGGCAGTTTTGCTCCCCTCGCCCTTTTCTTTATTATTCTATACACACCTGTGAGTGAGTTGCCCCATTTTCACCTGGATATCACTTTTACTTCCTGGTTTTTATCTTTTTTATTCTGGGTACAAGTGCCGCCATTTATTGTTCAGCTATTTGCTGTCCGGTATTTTAAAAAATGGATTGGCGGATATACCGGAGATTGTTTGGGAGCTACCCAACAAGTTTGTGAAATTGCTTTTTATTTAGGATGTTTATGCCTATGGAAATTTATCTGATAAGACATACAACCCCAAATGTAGAAAAGGGAATTTGCTATGGCCAGGCAGATCTGGACATTACCGAAACGTTTTTAGACGAAGTGGAAGCTATTAAACCACACTTGCCACAAAGGGAACTGAAAGTATACAGTAGTCCTTTGCAACGTTGTAAAAAACTGGCTGATGCCCTTTTTGACGGTATGGAGATTGATGTGCACGAAGACCTGATGGAACTCAATTGTGGCAACTGGGAATTACAACGCTGGGATGATATACCCAAAGAAGAAATTCAACCCTGGATGGACGACTTTGTAAATATTCGTGTGCCCAACGGGGAAAGCTATGTGGATTTACATGAAAGAGTAGTGAATCGATTCAACGAAATTGCAATGCGTAAAGAGCCTGCTGTTATTGTTGCGCACGGAGGTGTATTAAGAAGCATACTTTCGCATATTACGAATACGCCTTTAAAGGAATCCTTTGATGTGTTCACACTGCATTATGGATGTGTGGTAAAAATCAGCTTATCGGATAAAGGGCTGAAACATGAGCTATTATACAATCATTCCCGACAGGGTAAAGAATGGCATCGGCCAACTGTTTCATAAATTGTATCTTTAAAAAAACAAGTCTATGGAATTTCAGATTGATCAACTGCTGACAGTAACGTTTACATTGTTTGCGGTAATTGATATTGTAGGTTCTATCCCCTTATTAATTTCCTTAAAAGAAAAAATGGGAGGCATCCGCTCTATTCAGGTAACCCTGATTTCCGGAGCCTTAATGATCTTGTTTTTATTTGCAGGAAAACCTTTCTTAAAAATACTGGGACTTGATATCCGATCCTTTGCGGTGGGTGGTTCTATCGTAATCTTTTTATTGGGCCTTGAAATGGTATTGGGTCACGAAATTTTTAAAGGAGATAACAATGCCAAAAGCAGCAGCGTTGTTCCAATTGCCTTCCCCATCATTGCAGGTTCAGGTACGCTTACTACTATCATGTCGCTGAAAGCGAATTTTGAAGAACTCTATATCCTACTCGGTATAATCATTAACCTGGTGGTTGTTTATATTACACTACGATTACTCAAAGTTATTGAAAGGGCTTTAGGCGAATCAGGATTACTCGCTGTAAGAAAATTCTTTGGAGTAATCCTGATTGCCATTGCTGTTAAAATCTTCAGTACCAATATTGCAGCATTTGGTAAATAAGCTTACCAAAGCACTGTATACAAGGCGGCAATAATTCCGAACAATACCAACACGCCTACTACAAAGGAAGGATGCAGTTTAAACATACTGCTGTCTACTTCCAGGCCATTGGTTTGAACACCGCGCTTAGCATCCCATATACTGATGAAATACATACATACCAGACAGATCAGAAATACAATACCCATTCTGTCTAAGAAAGGAATTTCAAAAACACCTTGTGCATTGGCTACTGCATAACCGGATGAAGCCAGCCAGGAAAGATCTACATAAGCCGGCATGAATTTGAAGATGATAGATAAAACAAATCCACCAATGGTTGCAAACAATGCCGCATTGGATGTAGTCCTTTTCCAGAAGAATCCAAGGAAGAACATAGCAAATACACCCGGAGATACAAAGCCCGTATATTCCTGGATATACTGGAAGCCTCCTTTTTTGTCAATACCCATGAATGGCGCAACCGCCATTGCCAATAGCATGGCAACAACAATGGAAGTTCTGCCTATGTTCACCATTTGCTGTTCACCTGCTGCAACATTCATTTTCTTTTTATATATATCCAGCGTAAATATGGTGGCAATACTATTGGCTTTACCTGCCAAAGAAGCTACTACCGCTGCAGTGAGGGCTGCGAAAGAGAGCCCCTTTAATCCCACCGGTAATAAATTCAATAATACAGGATAAGCTCTATCCGGATTTACTTCTCCATCCTGTAATAGTTCTGTTTGAAAGTATCCCTGCTGATGCATTACATAAGCTGCAATACCTGGCAACACTACAATAACTGGCATGATTAATTTTAAGAAACCAGCAAATAGCAACCCATTTCTGGCAGTTGGCAAATCCGCTCCCAGTGCCCGTTGAGTAATGTACTGGTTACAACCCCAATAATTTAAATTGGCTATCCATAATCCCCCAATTAAAACCGTTAACCCTGGTAGATCTGAGAAGCTTGGGTTGTCAGGTTTTAAAATCATGTGAAAATGATCGTCTGCCTTATCTGTTAATACTTTAAAACCGTTGATTAATCCAGTAGTTCCATTTTGCTCAGCTACTAAGTTTAAGGCTATATAAGTTGCTGCTAATCCACCAAGGATTAAAAAGAATACTTGAATTACATCTGTGTATCCAATTACTTTCATCCCTCCCAGCGTGATAAGGACTGCAAAAAAACCCAGTGCAATCATACATACTGTAAAAGAAATACCCGAGATACTGCTGATAGCCAATGCACCTAAAAATAAAATAGAAGTGAGGTTTACAAATACATAAAGCAATAACCAGAATACTGCCATGATCATGGCTACGGTATCGTTGTATCGTACCTGCAAAAATTGCGGCATGGTGAAAATCTTATTTTTTAAATACACTGGCATAAAGAATATAGCCACTACAATTAAAGTAACTGCTGCCATCCATTCGTAACTGGCAATGGCTAATCCCATTTTAAATCCACTGCCACTCATGCCTATGAATTGCTCAGTTGAAATATTCGAGGCAATTAATGAGGCCCCGATTGCCCACCAGGTTAAAGACCCTTCTGCTAAAAAATAATCTTTGGAACTGGCTTCTTTTGCCTTCTTTCTGCGGTATACCCAGATACCATATCCTGCTACTAGGATAAAATAAAATAAGAATACCAGGTAATCGGTTGTTTGCAATGCATTCATACAGCTTGGTTATTATCGTTTAGGTGTACCTAAGCTATACAATAATCAAATGTGTTTGTGTGGATGGGGAGAGATTTTTTTCTCAATTGTGGGGGGTGGGTGGGTCGGTACTTGCCAGGATTGTCGGACTGTATATACAGGATTGTAGGTTAAATCATGTTCAAGTTACATAAAATAGGTGCATTATTTATGTACTGCACAGTTCATGTTATAAGCTGGCCTTCTGTCTGTCGAGGTTGTAAAGTCCTTGTCCGCTGTGAGTTTCGCTGTCATTGTCGAGTTGCGAATGGGTCTGTTTGTGTCGGCTGTGGGTAGCGGTTTTAAAAATTTTAGAAGGGAAGGGAATTTTAAAAAATAATTTTTCTTTGGGTGGTAAAGGTGTAAGCTCTTTTGCAATTTTTGGACTGTGCGTTGGCTTGTGCGAATTGCAAATGTGCTTACACCTGTGCGATGGCTATTTTCTTCTGTTTATTTTTTCTTTCGCTGTGTCAACTAAATAATAGACCATAGGCACTAAAAACACAGTCAAAATTAAAGATGAAAGAAGTCCGCCAATTATAACCCAAGCAAGTCCGTTTTTCCATTCTGCTGCTGTTCCTGTTGCCATTGCAATAGGAAGCATACCAACTACCATTGAAAGAGTTGTCATTAGGATTGGTCGCATACGTCCTTTTCCTGCTATGATTAAGGCTTCTTTGAAATGTTTACCTTCTGCTTTTAATTGATTAGTAAAATCCACAATTAGAATAGCGTTTTTTACCACTAAACCCATTAGCATAATTAAACCCAATAAGGCAAATAAACTCAAATTACTTAATGACAAATTCAAAGCGAAAAACGCACCAATTGCTGCAACTGGTATAGAAAACAATACCACAAATGGATAAACAAAGCTGTCATACAGTGCTACCATAATCAAGTAAATCAGCAAAAATGAAATGAGTAAAACGGAACCCAATGCTCCAAAACTATCATTCTGTCTTTTGATGTCGCTACCCCAAGTCATTTGTATGCCGTTTGGCAATGGATTTTCTTTTAGATAAGCAACTACATCGTCTGCTACAGTTCCTGATGGTCTGCCTAATGCGTCTGCTGTTAAAGTAACTGCTGGTTGTCGGTCTTTTCGTTCTAACAATGACGGAGAATTGTCTTGCTCTACGCTTGCAAACTGTGAAACTTCAACTGGTATTCCCATTGGGTTAATGATCGAAAGTTGTTGAACATCTTCAAAGTTTTGTCGGTTAAATTCGTCTAACCAAATTCTTACAGGATATTCTGTTCCGTTCTCAGTAAGCGTTGCATCTTCATTACCTGTAAATGCAGTTCTTAGGTTCAATCCAACATAAGCGGTTGTTAAACCTAATCGTTGCATTTTATCTTTGTCTGGAATTATTTTGTATTCGGGACTACCTGCTTCAACGGACAAGCGAACATTATCTGCTCCGGGAATTTTTTCAATTACCGATTTCAATTCATCACCCGTTTTCATCACCAAATCTAAATTGCTTCCGCTCAATGTAATTTCAATAGGAGCCGAACGAGGTATTAAACCTAAAGCTGCCATTGAATAATTTATACTTGGAAATTTTAACTTTAGGTCTTCTCTAAGTTTTTTCATAAATGTTTCGGTCGGCACATTTTTAAGTTCCTTTTTAGATTTTAATTGAATGGTAAATTCTGTTTTGTTTGCAGAACCAACACCCAAACTTCCAATGCCTGTGCTTGGTCCGCCAATGTTACTGAATACCGTTGCAACTTCGGGTTGTTGAATAATGTATGTTTCAATTTTTTGAGCAATTAAGTTGTTTTGTTGAATGGAAGTAGATTTATCAAATTCTAATGCCATTCTAAATTTTCCTTGGTCGCCTGTTGAAATTAATTCTTTACCAATAATACCTTGTTTCATAATGCCTAAAGTCATTACAAAAAGCACAATAACGATACCTGTAAAAGCTAATTTATGGCTCAATACCCATTCTAATCTGCGACCATACCATTCATTAAAGTTTTCTAATTGAATTTCGAACCATAGTAAAAAGCGATTGAAAAAATTGGTAGGTTGTAAGTCTTCTTTTTTGCCAATACGAGAAGCCATCCATGGCGTTAAAGTAAAACCAACCAATAAACTGGTGAGAGTAGAAGTTACTACAACAACCGAAAATTGCTTGAGCATATCAGCAACAAACACTTGAAGAAAAAGAATGGGTAAGAAAACTACAACGTCAACTAAGGTGATGGATAAAGCAGCAAAGCCAATTTCCATTCTGCCATCCATTGCAGCCGTTTGTTTGTCTTTTCCTCTGTCTAAATGCTTTTGAATGTTTTCTAAAACTACGGTAGCGTCATCTACCAAAATACCTATGATTAAAGACATTGCAAGCAAGGTCATTAAGTTTAAGGTGTAACCCAAAAGCCACATTACAGCAAAGGCAGTAACTAAAGAAGTTGGAATAGCTACCAATACGATTAAGGAATTTCTAAAACTTCTTAGAAATAAAAGCATTACCAACGAAACCAATAACACCGCTAAGATTAAATCGAAAACAACGGAGTTTACAGCTGCAATCGTGTTATCGGTGCTATCGTCTGCAATTATAAATTTTACACCCGAACTGGCATTTTGTTGTTCGATGGATTGAAATTTTTCTCGAACGGCTTTTGAAACATCTACTGCATTTGCATCTCCTTGTTTTTTCAGCATTAAACCAATGCCGTTTTTACCATTGTAGCGACTGATAGAAGTTGTTTCCTTTACGCCATCTATAACATCTGCTATGTCTTTTACATAAACTGGACTTCCTAAAACAGGCATAGCAACTTGGACATTGTTAATATCCTCAATAGATGCAAATTTTCCCGTTAAACGAACTGAATTACTTTCCTTATCGGTTTGCACCTTTCCGGCAGGTAAGTCTAAGCCAGAACGATTAATTGCTTCAACAACCTGAACCATTGAAATTTTATACAATTTCAGTTTGTCTTGATTTATTTTTACTTGTATTTCTCTTACCTCTCCACCTAAAACAGTAATCTCTGCAACACCTTTTATTTGTTGAATTTGTGGCAAATAATCATCCTTCATTTTTTGATAAAACTCGGTGGCTGACAAATCGCTTGTTGCACTAATAGACATTATCGGTAAATCATTGGGCGAAACTTTGCTCATTACAGGACTCAAGATCTCGTCCGGTAAATCTTGTCGAATATTATCAAGATAGCGTTGTGCGTCTTGCATTGATTTGTCCAAATCTGTTCCATAGTTCAGATTGGCGATGATGATAGAAGCATTGGGTAATGACTTTGTAACCAAGTAATCTACACCTTCTAAATTCGATAAAGCATCTTCGATTTTTCGTGAAACGGAAGTTTCTACTTCGTTTGGTTCGGCACCAGGGTAAACAGTTTTAATTACAACTACTGGCTGATTAAAGTCGGGCATTAATTCATAACTCAAATTTTTATACCCTATAAAACCTAATAAAGTAAATACGCTGAACAGCACTATTATCAGCGAAGGTCGTTTGATTGAAATTTCTGTAATGTTCATTTTTCGCTGATTTTATTTAACAGTTACATTTGCCCCATCAAAAAGATTGATGAAGCCATTCGTTACAATCACATCACCTTCATTTAATCCACTTGCAACAATCGCTTTGTTTTGTAGCTTATTTGAAATAGTGATGTTTTGCAAAAGGGCTTTGCCATTTTTCACTACGTAAACTTGCGGTTGGTTTTCAGTTCCTTGTATAGCTGATGATGGTATGATAATTCCCTTTTCAGGCATTTTGCTTTTGAGTAACACTTTACCAAACATTCCTGATTTTATTTTCAAGTCCGATGTGTTATTTACCGTAAACTGAACAGGAAAACTACTGCCCATATTGGCTTTACTACCAATCATAGTAGTTTTTCCAGTCAATAGAATTTCAGAATAAGCATCTGCCGAAAGAGAATAGCTTTGATTTAATTTGAACCGGCTTAAATCTTTTTCTGGAACATTTACGGTGAATTTTAAAGTTGTAATGTCCGTTATTTGGAGCAATGGAACGCCCGGTGCAGCAAAAGCTCCTTCTTCACTTAATTTTGCAGTAACAACTCCGTTAAATGGTGCTTTGATTGTGGTTTTGTTTATCTGCTCCAACAAAGTTGTTTTCTGAACTTTTGCAGATTTCAAACCTAACTCCGCCTTTTCTAATTGAACTCCTTGAATGGCATCTGCTTTAGCTAAAATGGTATAGCGGTTTACATCTGCTTCCAATCCTTCTATTTGCACTTCAATAGTTTGCAGTTGCAATTTCAGCAATGAATTGTCCAGCTGAATTAAAGTTTGACCTTTACTTACATCGCTTCCAGCATCAACTAAAATGGTGTTGATTTTCCCTTGTAATTCGGCACTTATTTTGGTTTCCTTGTTGGGCTCAAATGTGCCTGAATAAGAAAAATCTGCATTCACATTTTCAAGTTGCAATGTATCTACTTGAACATTTATAGCTTGTTCTTTATCGTATTGATAAACTTTACTCTGCGTAATTTCCTTGTTTGTTTTCAACTTAATTACCACAATTGCAATTATCGCCAATGGTATGATGACGTAGAGTGCTTTTTTTAGGACTGATGATTTTGTATTCATTGTGATAATTATTTGATTATTGAAATATTTCCTGTGAGTTTTTTTAGTTCCAAATCTGCTTTTAGGTAATCAATTACAGCAGATAAATAAGTTTGTTGTGCTTCACGCAAAGCATTATCTGCAAGCAAAACATCTGTTAAACTTGCCGTTCCTTGTTTCTGTTGAAGAACGGTTTGCTCGTAGATTGTTTGTGCCAATTGGATTTGTTCTGTTGTGGTTTCTACCGTTCTTTTAGCGACTTCTCTTTGAAGTTTGGCATTTTCAACCTGCATATTGTTTTGCTCAGTAAGCATTCCAAATTGAAGTTCATTGTTTCGAAGTTCAAGCGTTTTCTGATTTATTTTTCGCAGTGTAACTGTTCCATTAAATAATGGATAAGATAATTGAACACCTGCAAAACCAATTGGATAAAAATCAAGGAAAGAAGCAGGTTGTCCGTTATAACCAAAGCCCGTTGTTCCATACATACTAACAAGATTTAGTGAAGGCAAATACCTTGATTTATTGAGTGTGTTGAGTTCACTCGACAATAAGCGGTTTTGAGTTTTTATTATTCGAATATCTAAGGTTGATGAAGATGTGTATTCATTTGTGTTTTGATATTGAATGTTTGCTTCAATTTGCAGATTTTGTTCAATAGAAATACCCATAGCAAATTTCAAGGCATTTAGAACCTGCTCGTATTTGCTTTTGATGGTTTCCTTTTGGGTGGTTAATTGTGATACTTGTAATTTTACCATGCTTACATCTGTTCCTTTGACAAGCAATTGTTCATTGAGCAATTGCATATTTTTCAGAAGCCTTTCTGCGTTAATCAAATTACTGTCAATAAATGCCAATTGGTGGTGCAAGATTTGGGCATTGTAATACAAATTGGAGATTTCAAAATAGATTTGCTCCTCCGTTTTTTGATACTGCAAGTCTGTCAATTCCGAAGCAATTTTAGTAGTTTGTATGGCTCCATAAACTTGTGGATTATACAAAGGCATTGATAGTTGCAAATTGGCGTTGATGTTATGCGGAACTCCAAACTGAATTGCTCTATATTGACCTTCTGGAACTGCTGGATTAAAAGCATTTATTGGAAGCAGTTGATAGGGTAAATTATAGTAATATCTGTAGTCTGCATTTGCTGTAACTTTAGGAATTAAATTGGCTTTGGCTTCTTTCTCTCTTTGTTCACCAATGGCCATATTGTTTCTGCTCATTTGCAGGTTTTTATTGTGAACCTGTGCTGTATCAATACATTGTTGCAAAGTCCAAGTTTGTGCTTGTGCGGATTGAAAGCCTCCTATTATCAATAATAGAACATAATAATGTTTGTGAATATTCGCTAACTTCATTGGTCAAATTTTTTTAGTTAATGAGTATTAATTGACTTTCAATTGTTCCTACAACCCAATGTTTTACCATTGGTTCAATATTTATAAAGTCACCTGACAATAGTGTTTCCATTATCCCTTTTTCATTTTCAAAAATCACTTCTCCTTCCACGCAAATCAAAAGTGCTGGTGTTTTGGTGATATGCTCTTTTAATTTCTCGCCTTTCAAAATTTGGATAGCTGTTGCATTGCCCAGGTCACTTTTGAAAAGAGAAGTTGCTGAAACTGGTTTTTCTTGTGTATGTAATTCTTTTATTTTCATTGGAAATATTGGTTAAATGTTGAAAATGAAGTTTGTATGTTTTTAAACTGCTCTGATGCTTCGGTTTCGTTTTTAGCTTCTGAAAGTTCCTTTACCATATCAATGTATGGCAAAAGCCACTTATGAAGTTCATCGTGTGCTTTGCCTTTCATTGTGCAATTAGATGTAAGTAAATCAATATTGGTTTGTAGTTTTTCAGCTAATGATTTGAAGTCTTTTTGCTCAACATTAGCGAAGTGATTAATATCATTTTCCATATTGCGAATATGTGTTATCATATTGGCATCAACTTTCCATTTTTCTCCATTGTTGAGTTCAATCGCTTCGCTTTCATCATCGAGATGATGATTATTTTGTTCGGCAATTTCTGTTTGATTATTTGATTTCTCGTTTGTGGAATTGCTACAGCTAGATAACATAATGCTAAAAGCAGCCAGTGATAGGATTAATTTATTCATTTCCTTGTTTTATTTAATTGTTTATTGATAGTGAAAAATGCAATGATTGCAAATACAAGCGTTACCGCAATTCTGAAAATCATTGCACCGATTGTTTTCGTTTCATAAATACCACCCGAATTAGCGTGTATTTTAAGTCCGATAAATGCAGCGATTAGTATAATTGTTGAAATTCCTAAGAGTGTACTCGTCCATTTTTTGCTTTTAGTAAACCCATAAGCAGCAAGCAGATAAAGAATGCTACTTATGAAATTTGACCAAACCACAAACAGAACATAATTGCCTTCTTTGGCTCTGATGCCAAACAAATCAAATATCACTGATGTGCTTAGGAAAAGAGTAATCAAGCCAAAGGCAGTCAGAATTACTGCTGATGTAGAGAGGACATACTTTTTCATTTGGATTTTATAAGTGTTAATAATGCTTGAATCATATTATCTCCGTTTCTGTTTATGTCAAATTGAAAATTGGCAACCCGCCATTTAAACATTTGCAATCGAAAAGTTCCCATCACGAAATGTATCAATTCATCGGATGTTATTGAATTTGTGAATACCTTCTTTTGTTGTCCTTCCAAAATAATTGGCATCAAATGTTTCATTTTTACAGCCATTATTTTCAGTATGGTTTCGTTGATGCGTTGGCTTTCTTCCATTAATCCGTCAGAAAAAACTGCCACTACAAAATGCGGATGCTTATTAAAAAATGAAAATTGATCTTGAAATAGCGTTGTAAATTTTTCTTCGGGTGAATGTTCGCTTGAAATTGCATTGGTATAGCGTTCATCCATACTTTGAGCAAGATATTCAAGTAAGGCAATAATGATTTCTTCCTTGCTTGTAAAATGCCTGTAAATGGCACTCTCAGAAAATTTCATTTCCTTAGCAAGGTTCTTTATTGTTAAACCGCTTATTCCCGAAGCAGTCAATATTTTTCCTGCTGCTTCTATAATTTCAAGTTGTCTGTCAGAAATTGTTTCTGTTGTCATTTTTTCTCTTTTTAAAGTTCGCCTTTCTCACCATTTACCCATCGCATCATCATTACACGTTCCTGCGGAGTCTGCTTGAATGGGATATTTCCCGCTAATAAATTTAAAAAACGATCCCAAAGATTATCTTTTTTATTCGCTTCTTCTTCCATTTGAGCTAAAGCTGTCATATACTCTTGTTTGTATTGAATAGCATCTTCAATATGGTAAGATTTTGGAATGTATTTTATAATCTCTTTTGTAAGGTCGTCAATCTCTTGTTTACTAAAATTTTCAAACATCTGTAGTTGAACAAATGCAGAATGACCGATGCCCTGAACAGTATAGATATTAGACTGAATAACAGCCCAAACTCCAAACCAATCCGCACTGTTCATCCCTGAAAAGTAGTCATCAGGATATTTCCCAATTTTTGTAAATATAGAAGAAACGGATTCCGTATTCGACAGAAAATCTTTATAAATCTCCGAACTATCATTACTAGATTGGCTTTCAATCTTATTTTTAAAATAGGCTAATTGAGATTCAATTTTATCTTTCAAAGAAGCAATTAAATTTACATTTTCCTGAAATTTGCTTTTACCTAAATCACTTCCAAACATTTTTACAATGTTGTTTGCCTCATCAAGCAAATGAGCTACTTTAACTTTTGCCGTGTTCAACGCTTCCCAATTGGAATTTAAACCTTCTGATAAATGTCTCAACTTAATTAAGGTTTCTAAGTTTTTGTTATTTGTTTCCATTGCCTTATTATTTACTATGTGTTAAAAAAGATGAATACATCCATACTTGTTTTTCCTGAAAGCGAATGTAATCGCTCATTAAAGCATTTGTTCCTTCATCATTTGCATCAGAAGCTAATGCCAGAATTTCTCTTTGCATAACGATTACTGTTTCAAATGCTTCAAGAATTTGTTCAACTGCAATCAAACCATCAGAAATTTTCTGGCTTTCTTTTATGGTTGATGTTTTAGTGTATTGAGAAAAGCTATGCTCGGGTGTATGTCCCAATGTTAATATGCGTTCTGCTACTTCATCAATTTTTAGCAACAAATCATTGTAGAGTTCTTCAAATTTCAAATGCAGTTCAAAAAACTTTTCACCTTTAATGTTCCAGTGAAAGCCTCTTGTGTTTTGATAAAAAATTGAATAGTTTGCGAGTAACTCGTTTAATTTATTTGCCAATTCTTCGGCTTTGTCGTGGTCTAAACCAATTGCATTAATTGTTTTCATATTTATTTTTTATTTTTTATTTTTAATTGCCAAAAAGCAACTCCTAACCAAATTACAGATGCGGTCATTGCAATTGCACCAATCAATACTAAAGCAGGAGGTAAGCCAAAATACACTTCTGTTAATATTCCTATTGGCATTAATAAACCTGTAAGTGCCAACCAAGAAATAGCCTTCACGTTTTGTAATTTGTCTCTGAAATGTAGAAGCAAATAACCAATTAGGATGTTTAGAAAGGCGAACAAGTTCCCGTGAACGTGAGCCAGTCTACTTTCAAAATGCTTGCCGATACTGTATGAGTTTACCCATTCTTCTTTACCCGGAGCGAAGTCACGCAGATAAATTAATAGAAAGCCGTAAGCCATAAAAAGCCCCATTGTCAGGAACCCAATTGCGATATTGTTTTTGCCGTTCATCTTGTTTATGTTTTAAGTAAGTGAATATTCACTCACAAAGATAATTCTATTTTATTTATACCTGCAAGTTTTTTTGAGAAAACTTTAAAATGTGACGAAAATCATATTGGTGCGGTGGGTAATTGGCTCTTTTGGGGTTTGCTTGTGTCGGGTTGTGTGAGGGGGCAAACCCCAAATGTGCCAATGCGGGCTGGCTAAAATTATTTTTTAAAATGTGCGGTGGGAAAATTTTTTAAAACCTTGCGTGGGGTGAGTGTCGGCAAAATGGTCTGGTCGGTGTCGAGTTACAGCGAAATTGTCAACGAGTTTTTGTCGCCAGAGAATTTATTTGGTAGTCAAAAGTCTGGTCGTTTTGGTGTCCGTTTGATTGTTGCATGGTCGTCTTTTATGCTTGCTTATAATCGAGTCACGCAAGGGATTTTCACCCTTAACGTTCTCACGGAACCGTGCTTGATAGTCTCCCATCACACGGCTCTTCTTGTTTATAAATCACAAGTTAATTATAACTTACGGATGTGCCACTTGCCAGTGTGGGAATAAATAAGGGTTGAGTTTGTATTGTATTTGCAACCATTTAACTGCTGCTCTTACCCCCAAATCCTTTTCCCATTTAACCCATTTTAATAGTCTCGCATTTAATTGTTTCCAGACATAGTTCATATGACCACTTGAGAACTTATGAAAGTAATTCATGATTCCCCGTATTTGTGGTGTTAAATATTGGGCTATAGTTACAAGTGGTTTTTCGCCGCTTGTGTATATTCCAATCTTTAAACTTTTCCAGTAAACTAGTCCTGGATTTAGTACTTATGAAGATGCTTGGAACAATCAAAACCTTTTCTTTAAACTTTACACAATTGGGGCGTATAGTGAATCCTAAAAAGTCAAAGCCTTTGGGGTATTTCTTTTCTGAATACCCTCTCAGATTGACTATTCTTGTTTTGTAAGGGTGTAAGGTTAGTTTACACTTCTCCATTCTCTGCTTGATTTTGTTAAGCACAAATATTGCTTGTTTCTCCGTCTTGCAATGAACTACTATATCGTCTGCATATCGTTCAAATGGCTTCTCGGGATGCTCCTTTGCCATCCATCCATCAAATACTACATGTAGAAAAATATTTGCTAATAACGGACTAATTACTCCACCTTGTGGTGTACCCAACACAGTTCTTGTGGCTTTGCCATCCTGCTCTATTATTCCCGCTTTTAACCATCTCTCTACATACAAATGTACCCATTTATCTTTGCAGAAATGTGCAACCGCATTCATTAATAGTTCATGGTTAATGGTATCGAAGAAGCCTTGTATGTCAATGTCTATCACAAAATCGTGATTAAAACAATTACTGTTGGCTTTTGCAACAGCATCGTGACAGCTTCGATTGGGTCGATATCCGTATGACCCCTCATGAAAAACGGGTTCCACCTGCAATTCTAAATGTTGCTTGACAACTTGTTGTGCTATGCGGTCCATGATAGTCGGAATGCCTAAACTTCTTATTCCACCATCTTTCTTTGCAATAGCAACTTGGCGAACAGGTACTGGAAAATACGATCCTGAAGAAAGTCTGTTCCATAGCTTGTATAATAATCTATATGCATTCTTGTCTACATATCCCCATGTCATACCATCTATGCCAGCACTCCCGTGATTGGCTCTTACTTTCTTGTAAGCCTGCCACACCATTAACTTGGTAATTGGTTGTGATTTTGTCTCAAAATAATCTGTCATCCCATTCCTGGTTGTAAATTGGTTTTGATAACTAAACAAGCTTAATCCTTCGCTCCACTTAGTTTCTTAAGTTTCCTCACTACTATGATTAAGTCTGCCGCCATTGCTTCGCCTCATCCAAAAGCGTTTGTTCCTCTTTCGATTTTACAAAACAACAATGACTTCACTTGTTCCATAAAACAGCCTATAATACAGTCCTGCCAACTTAACCCCGGATGCCGTGTAACCTATAATCTGGTATCCATTACACTCTATTCGTAAACACAAACGTAACTGCTTACTTTCGACATCGCTATTGCCCTTACGAGGCTTCATCATTGGTTCACTTGCGTTCAGCTCTTGTATTACGCACCTACAGAAATCATCGTTCCTGTTTTTCTTTATCGCTCACTACAAAATCGTTTCCAATTATTGCAGCATAAAAGTGGTTTGAAAACTACTCCAGAAAGTCGTCTTCGGAAGACCATAATTTCTCGCTATTATCAGAGAAATTCTTCCATCTGTTTTACAGCATTTAAACATTAATCTCAATAATGTTTAATTCAAGTCACACACGTTCGAGGCTTTACGCAGTTTGGGATTAGTTGTTCCTGCAGCTGGCTTGGCCACTAAAAACCACGATTAGCTGAAAGCCAAATTACTAAAGTTGATTAGCACCGCCAAAGTTGATGGGCCATTGCTTAAAGCCCAAATTGCGTAAAGCCTATTGTTGGGCGTTCGCAATTAGTAACTATGAAAGTTGGAGTTGTTTCTTTTCAATGGTTACGTTAAAATGAATGTCAGCTTTTAATGCTTTGAATACTTTAAGAACAGTATCAATTGTCGCACTATTTGCACTACTCTCTAATTTTGAAATCTGAGCTTTCTGAACCCCGATAAGTTTCCCGAGTTGCTCTTGTGTCAAATTGCGTTCTTGTCTTGCTTTTTTGATCATATGGCTTAATACATCCATATTCAATTCATATTCATAATTATCTCTGTCCTTAGTGCCAACTTTGCCGATATATTTTTCTTTCATTTCGGCGAGTGAATATGTTTTCATTTTTGTCTTTGCCATAACCTACTTTTTTAGTTTACTTTCAAAATATTTAGTCCTAATTTTTACTGCCCTATCAATTTCATTTGATGGTACTTTGTCAACCTTTTTAATAAATCCATGAGTTGCTATAACTAGTGTTTCAACCCCATCGGTTTTATCCCAAAAAGCTAGCAGCCTAATTTGTAATCCATTATATCTTGTGCGAAACTCCCAAATGTCGTTTTGTAACTTTTTGAAAAGCTTGGAATCATTGGTTTGTTCAGCAAGGTCGATATTGTAAATGACTTTTCTGGATGTCTTGGAATCTAGACCTGCAATGAATTTTTCAGCTTCTTCTAAAAATCGAGTTTGGAAATATTGCAAATGAAATAATTTAAGCAAAGATAAGGATAGTTTCCAAATTTAGAAACCTAATTTTTCAAATAAAAGATACTCACAAAAGTGACGCCCAACGTTAGAGGCTTTACGCAGATTGGGAAATACTGTTCCTACTGCTGGCTTGGCCACTAAAAAACTCGATTAGCTGAAAGCCAAATTACTGAAGTTGATTAGCACCACCAAAGTTGATGGGCCATTGCTGAAGCCCAAATTGCGTAAACCCTTTTGTTAGCAGCAGTAAAATTAATGGTCGCCGCAAAAGTGTCCGTCTTCAGGAAAACACCAATGTGGTATATCTAACTCAAATGTCTCCATTAGCTCAACTTGTCCAATGTGAGAAATAGAGTCTATTTCATACATTACACCCATTTTTGCGTCCATAACATAAAAGTCGCCAAAAATACTGTCGCATTTGTAACAACCGAAAGACATGTATGATTTACCTACTTTGTGACTAAAACGTTCTTTGATTTGTACAAGTTTCAAATTTAATTCGGGTCTGTTGTCAGCGAAATCAGTAGCAAGTTTTATAATTTCTGGTCTATATTCAATACTATTTGATTCCCAAAGTGCTTCTTCAGGTTTTATATCTGCATTACATGAGGAATGGAAAGGTGTTGCTACGTAAAATAGATGATTTAATTCTTTACATTTCCAACATGTCATTTCGTAAAATACAAGCTTTATCGTTTGTGTTGAGTTCGTTTTTGCAATAGGTCTAAATTGGATATTATTAGTAATGAAATTCTCAAGAAAAGTCAGCAAATTAATTTTTCTTCGAGTACCAAGATTTACCATCAAAGTTGAATTATCATCATCCTCAACATAAAATACAGGTAAATCCGGTCTCTCTTCAATTAGTTTTGGTATTGGGTTTTCAAAAAACCAGCAGCCAAGAATTTCATCTTGAATATATTTAGATTGTCTCTGTAAAGTTTTCGAAAGCGACTGAGGGCTTAGTTGTATCTCAAAAGCAATAGGTCTAGTGTCATTTGGAATAAAAACATCAGCTCTCCAACCTTTCCCCTTATATTCTTGTCTTGCATCAATTCCCAAAATCTCACATGCAGAAATTATCTGCATTTGTATTCTGTTATGCTTTGTAATGTTCTCCATTTACTGTATTGTGAAGGTTTTGTCGTAGTATTGCTGCTAACACCTAAATATACGCTACTCCCCTATCTATTAAAAAAGAGAGTTGCTATATATGATGGTTTTAATATTATACTTTTTGAATTGTCATAGCATCAATATACTTATACAATTTTCATTGTTGGCGCAATACAATGTGGTTATACACTTCTTATTGTCAAGCAATATTTACCATTTGATTTTTTGCTCACTTGTAAATACTTTTCGGTGGTTCTGATATCAAATTGCCCAGTCGATCTTTTATTTATCTTATGTTAATTCTAATTAAAGCAAAGCTTCCTGAGTCCCAGACATAGCTATCCAAGGTCAGTGGTTACTAACAGTATTATTAATTGGGGGAGAGATTATATTGTAACAATTGGGTATATGAATATAGTAAATTCATAAAGATTTTCAAAGCGTAAAATTATTTACCTGAAAATTCATGGCAAGATATTACAGGATTGTCGGCAATACTCACCAAGATTGTCGGTCTGCGACCGACTTCCTCCCGTATTGAACTTACTCAAACCCTTCGCATGCCAACCTTCGGTTGCCCTGCGGGTTTTTAGCCTGCTCGCTTTTACGAGTAAACTCGTAACGCTCGCAATCTAAAAACCCCCGCAGCTTTCGCTGCGAGGGTTTGTGGTCTCGCCAGGAATCGAACCTGGATCTGGAGCTTCGGAAACTCTTATACTATCCATTGTACTACGAGACCAATCATGGGTGCAAATGTAACGGATGCTTGTTAATTCTGTTTCATCTGCGCAAAAATGCGTTCGGTGTCTTCTAGTTTACAGAGTTCAGTGCCTTTGTGCAATGTAGCCGCAGATCCTGCTGCTACCCCGTATTGCAATACTTCTTTCCAGCCCCAGCCTTTGGTTAACGCTGCCAGCATGCCTGCTACCATACTATCTCCCGCTCCAACTGTGCTCAATACTTCTGCCTTGGGTGCACAGGCCTGGTACACTTCATCCTCTGTAATCAGCATAGCTCCATCTGATCCCATGGACACTGCCATTGCTTTACAGCCTCCTGACTCAATCACCTGTCTTGCTGTTGGCACAACATCTGCGACATCTATCCATTCTTTACCAACCAGAGAAGCCAGCTCTCTTAAATTAGGCTTAATCAAAAACAATCCTTCCTTAACGGCAGCTTTTAATCCCTCTCCTGATGTGTCAATAATCAATTTGGCATTTAACTGTGCGGCAATGATGGCAATCTCATGAAATACGGCAACTGAAGTTCCGGGAGGCAGGCTTCCGCTGACTACTACATAATCGGCATGGAAACAATTGCCAATAGCCTGCATCAATGCTCCCAGTTCCTTTTCTGAAACCGTCTCACCTGGCATACCAAAACGATATTGCAATTTTTTGTCTTCATCAAATACTACAAAATTTTCTCTAGTATCATTCTCTGTTTCAATGGCAGAAAACTTTACACCTTCTTTTTCCAGTAATGCTTCCAGTGCTTTTCCTGTATAGCCGCCAGATAAAATAATGGCTTCTGAATCAACTCCTAGTTTTTTTAATGCTCTTGAGATATTGATGCCACCTCCTCCTGGTTCTACTTTTGAAGAGCGTGCACGTAATTTTTTTTCGGGTACCAGCTCCGGCACAGAAATGCTTTTATCCAAAGCTGGATTTAGCGTAATGGTTACAATATTTGGCATTACTTAAAGTTATAAAATAATGACGGGAAGAGTAGGCTTAATGCTTACCCAATTTGGTCATTTCCTGCAATGCAGCAGGAAGGAAAATTCGGGTAGGCACAGAACTCATTATTTTCAAATCTGTAAATAAACTGCTTTCATTATCTAAAAATGACAATACATCAGCGGCCTTATTTCCTTTAAAAATATCTGCAAAAACCTGATCACCCGCCATTTTCTGATAATGAAGCACGTGTAATAAAACTGCATCATACAAATGCCCTTTCTTTTCGGCAAAAGATTTATTGATTGCCAAGGATTTCCCCTGTTTCAAAGCTTTCACAATGGCTGCTGTTCGTTTTTGTATAGACTTAAAAGCATATCCGCTACTTGCTTTTGCTTCTCCCCCCGCAATACCAATGTAAATATGATTATCCTGATAACGCGGAAAGTTATGCGTTGTCATTGGGATAACCCCTTTTTCACGGTGTACAATGGTGTAGTCTTGAATTTTTAATTCGCTTCCGATATAATCCCTGATTGCTTTTTCGTATGCCTCTTCTGGCAATAGACGTTCAGTAAACAAAGTGTATTCAACCAATGCCTTTGTTGTTGAAGTGGGTAATACATACATGAAAGTAGTACCATGTTCCTGACTAACCCTGAAATCCATAAAGACTGCTTTTACTGGATTAAAACAGGGAGAAACTGTTTCAATTTCCCAACCAGTAAAATGTTGCAAAAAATGATAATCATTAGAAGTTGCGGGAATCGGGTCAAATAAGATACTACTGAAAACATAGGAAGCATAAATAGCTGTTCCATCGTTCAATTCAATGCCTGCTGGTGTGAGATTAGGTGATGTAGTTTGCGATACTTGTTTTTCTGTAGCACCCAGCAATCTTTTTACAGATGCTTTCTTCCATTCAATATTGGGCAATGATGCAATTGTATTTTTTACATAAGCATAAAAATCAATGCCCCTGATCATTTTATATTGGTAAGGAGCTATGTCCATTACTTGGGAAAAATGATTGGAAAAAAAATCCAGCTCTTCCCATTGATGATGAACAATTGGCTCAAAAATATCCGCATCTTTTTCCCAGAAACACCAAGTGCGGTCATTCAAATTTTTATCATCGGCATCAACAACCAAGATTTGCTTGGAGGTAAAAAATGGATCACTGGCCATGCGCATGAGTAAACTCATTCCCGCGCATCCGGCTCCAGCAACTATGTAGTCGTAGGTTTTATTCAAAGGTTATACCGCTTTAAGCTTTTCGTCGCGTCTGATTTTATCCCAGTACTTTTTAGCTACAATCAGCATTCCGAAACTTTCACCATCTTCTTTGTTCAAATGCTTGTGGTGCATTTTATGTGCCCAGCGGATTGCCCTGATATATCGATTGTTGCTGCGGGTAAATAATTTAATTCGCTGGTGTATTATAATTTCGTGCACCAGAAAATAAGCAAAGCCATACAGTGCAATTCCGGCACCAATACTTACTATCCAATAATTCTGGTTCATGCTTCCCAGCATAATACACAACCAGCTGGGTATAGCAAAAATGACAAAGAAAGCATCATTTTTTTCCCAGAATCCCGGACCTTTCTGATGATGATCTTCGTGCAGATACCAGAGAAATCCATGCATTACATAGCGATGGGTTAGCCAGGTAATTCCTTCCATTAATACAAACACCAATAAAGTAACAAGTACGTACCACATGCTATAAAAATATTCTTAGTGACAGAAAAAATAGTGCCTGTATAATTAACAAGTGTATGGCAAAATGGTTTTGGGCTTTTATTTTCAACTGCTGTTGAACAGCCAGTAAAACGGCACTTATTCCAAACCAGCAGGCATAATTCAACATGGGTATCGTGCCTCCTTCCCAGGACCAGAATCCCAGCTTGATGGCTACAGGCTCCATCAGCCAGTCAAAAAATGTGGCCAGTACTGCTCCATCTATAATTACCGACCATTTGATGATGGCTACTGGTATGGGCGCTTCGTATTTAGCCAGCATTACTTTATTTAATCTATGCATCAGTGATCCACAGCAAAAAACAATTACAAACCAGTTCATGCCAATTAAAAAGGGTACTCCGAATAATTTGGGGCCCATCACAGTTCCGTAAACATAATCACCAAACAAAATGCCTGTATTAACCCCGATCATTTCAGTAACCATGCCTGTTACAAATGCCAGCAAAAAGAAAAGCACAAATCCTTTTTCTATTTTTTCCTGACTGGCTGCAAGCAGAATACCCATCAGAATCAAAGTAAGGGGCGTATTAGCTATAAACCAGTCCCGATAGGGCGTTAATAAAATACCGAGCACTCCCATAAAGTGAAACAAAATGGCAATAAATAATGGTATGGCTGGCTTTTTATACAACATCTGCTTTTACTAAATCTGACATAATTGCGGCACTCGACAAACAAAGCGGAATTCCTCCACCAGGGTGCACACTTCCGCCTACAAAGTACAAACCTTTTATTGTATTACTGAAATTAGGCTGGCGCATAAACGCAGCCATCTTACTATTGGAACTTGTTCCATACAATGAACCCATAAAGGAGGCCGTTTTTGTTTCGATGGTTACCGGACTCAGCACTTCTTCTGTTTCTATGTATTCGGCTATGTTTTCCCCTAAAATGCTATTGAGTTTTTTCAATATTGCATTTTTGTAAAATTCCTGCACTGCTGCCCAGTCCTGCCCTTTATTGGCAGGTGCATTTACCATTACAAACCAGTTTTCTTTTCCGGCCGGTGCTTGCAAGCCCGGCTCGCATTTACTGGTGATATTGATATATACAGTAGGGTCTGCAAAAGGCTTCCCAGTATTAAAAAGAGAATGAAATTCGGCTTCGTATTGCTCACTAAAAAATATATTGTGTAAACTTAGTTGTTCAAAGCTTTTATTGATGCCCCAGTAAAAAATAAATGCACTGCTGCTTCTTTCCTGCTTTAAAACTTTAGCGGCATTCAATGGCTCATTCAGTAATTGCTGATAAGTAAAGTAAACATCCATATTGCTTACAACCAGATTAGCATATATATTTTCTCCATTCACTACTACTCCTTCAACCTGGTTATTTGCACGGATAATTTTTTCTACCGGTGAATCAAAAACAAATTTCACTCCTTTCTTTTCTGCCAGTGCATATAATGCGCGGGTTATGCTAACCATTCCACCTTTCGGATAAAAAGTTCCTTCATTATGCTCGAGATGTGGTATTAAAGAAAGCATGGCCGGAGCCTTATAGGGGTTGCTGCCATTATAGGTTGCATAACGGTTAAAGAGTTGTACCAACTTGGGCGATTTAAACTTAGACTGATTGTATTGATGTAAAGATTTAAACAGGTATGGCCATTTCAGGTATTGAATGGCTTTGGCTACTGGCGCTTTAAACAAAGTTGATAATCGATGCAATGTATATTTTAGAAATATATCTGCAATGTTTTCGTATGCATTGGCCGAGTGTCGTAAATATTCGTGTACATGCTCAGCTGGCTCTCCGGTTTTTGCTTGTATTTCTGCTGCAAATTTTTCATGATCTGCATATGCTTTAATGAGTGTTCCATCCTGGTAAAAATAATGACAGGCAACTGGTACACGTTCATAGGAGAAATAGTCTTCTATTGGCTCATTGGCCATTGCAAATAATTCTTCAATCAACTTTGGTCTGGTAAATAAACTGGGACCTGCATCAAACTGATAGCCATTCTTTTCAAAGTGGCTCAGTTTCCCCCCCGGATAACTGTTTTTCTCGTAAACGGTTACTTCATAACCCATTACCTGCAAACGAATAGCCGATGCCAATCCGGCAACACCTGCGCCAATTACAATAGCATGCTTAGTGGTTGGATGTTCACTCATTCCTTTAGTGGTATTTTTCCTGCCACCAGACTTTTACTTTTGGAAAAGCTATTAAAAACCAGGAAGTAAATTGCTCGGGCCGGGTTTGAATCATTGTTTCAATAGCATCAAAGCTACGAAAAGCATAGGCTTGAACTTCCAGTGGATTCATTTCAATATTCCCATCATAGGTTCCAATAAAAACGTGATCAAACTCATGTTCGGTTAATCCGTTTTCGAAAGGTGCTTTGTATACAAAGTCAAAAGCTTTTCGCAACGGAGTACGAAAACCCATTTCTTCCACAAGTCTTCGGTCCGCTGCCTGTGCAACTGTTTCTCCTGGTCGGGGATGACTGCAACAAGTGTTGGTCCATAAATTTGCGCTATGGTATTTATCACTGGCTCTTTGCTGTAATAACATTTCACCAGTACCATTGAATACAAAAACACTGAAAGCCCTGTGCAGCAATGCTTTTTCATGGGCTTCCATTTTTTCCATGAATCCGATTTCTTCATCGGATTCATTTACCAGAATCACTTGTTCTGTCATTGGATTATAGCAGGTTTAATTGACTACGAATACCTGCCTTGGCCAGTATAAATACTTTGCCGTGGTCAGGAATTCTTACACGTGTATCCAATATTTTTTGCGGCTGCAGCTTCTTTATTTTTTTGAAAAGACTCAAATAATATTTATACGCTACGTATACTCCAAATCTTGCTTTCAAGGGAAGCTGTACGATTCCTTCATAAGCATGATCAAAATCACGTTGTATGTCCTGCTCAATTTTAATTTTATCCTCCTGCGTGAAATTGCTGAAGTCGCAACCTGGAAAGTACATACGATCTAATCCCTCAAAATCTGCTTTCAGATCGCGAAGGAAATTTACTTTCTGGAAAGCAGAACCCAGACTGCAGGCATAAGGTTTCAAATGTTCATAGCTGTTTTTATCGCCATTGCAAAAAACATATAAACACATTAACCCAACCACTTCTGCACTTCCATAAATATATTCTTCGTACCCATTGCGATCATATTGCTTCTTGCCCAAATCCATCTCCATGCTTTTTAGAAAAGCATCAATTAAACTATGATCAATATTGTATTCATTCACTGTTAACTGGAAGCTGTGCAAAATGGGATTCAATGAAATCTTTTGATCAATAGCTTCGTAAGTGGCTTTTTTAAAATCAGCCAGTAATTTTGCTTTGTCAAATTCATGAAATGTGTCCACTATTTCGTCTGCAAATCTTACAAACCCATAGATATTAAAAATGGGCGTTCTAAGATCCTTGTGCAAGAGACGAATGGACGAAGAAAAACTAGTGCTGTACAACTCCGTAGTAATTCTGCTGCATTCCTGACTTACCTGATGAAACAGTTTAATCATATAATTTGGTAATTTCTTTAGCTACTACTTCACCGCTGATCAGACTGGGAGGTACTCCCGGTCCCGGAACGGTCAATTGTCCTGTAAAGAATAGGTTTTTAACTTTTTTACTTCTGCAAGACGGCTTTAAAACAGCAGTTTGTAGTAAAGTGTTCGCCAAACCGTAAGCATTTCCTTTAAAAGCATGATAATCTTCAATGAAATTGCTTTGGGCAAAAGTTCGTTTATATATAATAGCATCGGCTATTGATTGGCCAAGCTGCTTTTCTACCCTTTTAACTATCTGCTGAAAATACTTCTCTCTTAATTCTTCGGTATCTCCTGTTAACCCAGTGGCAACAGGAATCAGGAAGAATAAATTTTCACAACCTTGTGGCGCAACCGTTTTATCTGTTACTGAAGGTGCACACAAATAAAACAACGGGTTGGTTGGCCATTCTTTGGTGGTATAAATCTCTTTCCCATGCAGGCCAAAATCAGTATCAAAATACAGAGAATGGTGCGTAATGCCCTCCAGTTTTTTATTTAGTCCAACATAGTAAAGTAAACAACTGGGAGCCATTACCCGCTTATTCCAATAGGCTTCGGTATAGGATTGATATTCCTTTGGCAATAAAGCCATTTCCACATGATGATAATCGGCCCCACCTACTATCACATCTGCATCAAGTGCTACAGTGGTTTTACCTGCAGGTGTATTAACCACACAGGATACAGATTGGGCAATTCCATCCTTAACATTAATATTAGTAACCGAATGGTTAAACCTAAATTCAACTCCCAGGGAGACTGCCAGGTCATACATGGCTTGGGCTATTTCATACATTCCTTTTTGCGGATACCAGGTTCCTCCTTTGATATCTGCATAATTCATTAAGCTGTATAAAGCAGGAGTATGTTCGGGCAAAGCACCTAAGAATAAAACAGGAAACTCCATCAATTCTACCAGCTTGGGATTCTTGAAATACTTACCCACATGGGCTTTCATAGAATTGAATACATCCAGTTTAAATACACCTTTAATTAAATCGAGGTCTAAAAATTCCAATAAGGACTGACCAGGTTTAAATACCAGCTTATTTACCCCTACTTCGTATTTATAAGCCGCTTCTTTCATGAACAAATCGAGCTTCTCTCCGGCACCCGGTTCCAGTTTTTCAAAGAGGGCTTTTAATTCCTGATAATTGGCTGGTATATCGGTTACCCCATCAGGCCAGTAAACACGATAGGAGGGATTCAATCTTTCTAATTGATAAAAATCGCTAACCTGTTTTCCGAATTGCTGAAAATAACGCTCGAAAACATCGGGCATCCAGTACCAGCTGGGACCCATATCAAACGTAAAGCCAGCCGCTTCAAATTTACGGGCTCTTCCTCCAGGCATTTCATGTTGTTCCAATACAATAACTTTCCAGCCCGATCTGGCTAGAAATGAGGCCGCAGACATTCCTGCGAAACCGCTGCCGATTACGATCGCTTGCTTTTGCTTCACTTGATAGTAAGTTAATGAAAATTCTTAGAAACGCTGAATATGAGATTTCAACAGTTTTCTGGCAAAGTGAATTCTGCTTTTAATGGTGCCCAAAGGCTCATCCAACATTTCTGCAATTTCATGGTACTTGTAACCATCAAAATACAATAGAAATGGATTTTTGAAAATCTCTGGAAGGTTGTGAATGGCTTGCTTTACTTCTTTCATATTGATATTAGCAATAGCTTCATTAGCCACTGCACCCTGATTGAAATCGAGTAAGAATTCATTGGGAGTATTATCAAAAATGGTAGACTGCTTGGACTTTCTTCTGTAGTTATTGATAAAAATATTACGCATGATGGTGTATAACCATGCTTTAATATTCGTACCTACATTGTACTTGTCCTTGTTAGCCAATGCCCGGAATAAAGTTTCCTGATACAAGTCTTTTGCCGCTTCCTGATCGCGAGTTAAAGTAACCGCGAAGGGTTTCAAAAAATCCGCATTGTTGACCAACATTTGATTAAAATCTAGCGTAGACATGGCGTATTGTTTAATTATTTGAAGCATAAAGCTAAACATATAATTCGGTAATACTCCTATCTTTTGTTTAATTTTTTTAAAATATTTGTTAAACAAACCAGCCCGCTTATAGCGGGCTGATTAATTGTTGTTTAAACATTATGTTTAAATCGTATGTAGTAGGATTTTTTATTATAAAGCGCCAATATACTCGGTTACTTCCGATAAAGACTTCTTAAAAGTAACGTTGGTAGGTACTCTTTTTTTATAGGTTTGCGTCAGCGCACCGGAAACAATTACAGAGAACTCCGGAATTCTGTTCTGCACATTTACCAGGAATTTCTCAAAATTAAAATTATGTGCTACTGAAGTAAGATGAGAATAAAGAAAATCTGGCTTTTTAAGTGTAGCTACATATTCCACATCTTTCAACGGTACATTGGCACCCAGATAAATCACTTTTACCCCTCGACTCTTAAACAAATAATAGGTAAACAAGATACCCAATTCATGGTGTTCACCCTCAGGTAAAAACAGCAATACTGTTTTGCGCTGCGAAAGCGGAGTCTGACAGGTTTCAATACCCATAATCAGTTTCTGACGAATAATATTCGTTACCAGGTGCTCCTGTGCCGGATTAATATGATTGGTTAGCCAGAGTATGCCAATGCGCTCCAGGAAAGGGAAAATAATCTGGGGTATGGTTTTTTCAATCCCTTTGGTTTTGATATAACCATCTACCAGTATTTCAAACTCATCCAGCTTCATGTCGATCATGCAGCTGATCAATTCATTCACAATTCTTTCCTGCTGCGCCTGAGCCTGGTTTAGACTAAGGGTTTTCTCCCGCATTTCATCCCGACTCATGCGGTCGATATGCGAAATCTTGAACCCATACTTATTGAGCAGGGCAATATTCAGAACTGTTTTTAATTCATCGCCTGAATAATAGCGAATATTGGTTTCTGTACGCTGCGGGTTAAGGAACGTATACCGCTGTTCCCAGATACGGATGGTATGCGCTTTAATACCCGACAGGTTCTCTAGATCTTTGATTGTAAAGGCATTCATAGCATTAGTAACGTCAGGCTGCCGATTTTGTTTAAAAAACCTACAAAACCTTTAAACGCTTCAGGTATTCGCCATAGCCACTTTTAGCATATTTTTCAGCTAAAACCAACAGTTGTGTGCGGTCTATAAAGCCCATACGGTAGGCAACTTCTTCTATACAACCTATTTTCTGACTCTGTCTTTTCTCAATTACCCTTACAAATTCGCAGGCATCAGCAAAAGAATCAAAAGTACCGGTATCCAGCCAGGCTGTTCCGCGGTTCATGATTCCCACCTGTAATTTTCCCGCTTCCAGGTAAACACGGTTTACATCGGTTATTTCGTATTCCCCCCTTGGAGAGGGCTTGATATTTTTGGCGATTTCTACTACTGAGTTATCATAAAAATAGAGTCCGGGAACCGCATAATTAGACTTGGGTTGTTTGGGCTTCTCTTCAATAGAAATGGCTTTTTTGTCGGCATCAAATTCCACCACGCCATAGCGCTCAGGATCATTCACTTCATATGCAAATACCGCTGCACCATTTACATCATTGAAGCTTTGCACCAGTTTACTGAAACCTGCACCATAAAAAATATTATCCCCCAGAATCAAACACACTTTATCATTGCCAATGAATTGCTCTCCAATTACAAATGCCTGTGCCAGTCCGTTAGGTTCGTGTTGAACAGCATAAGAAAAGGAGCAACCAATTTCAGCACCATCACCCAACAATCGCTGGAACTGATCAGAATCCTGAGGAGTAGTGATGAACAGAATTTCCCTTATACCTGCCAGCATTAATACCGACAGGGGATAATAGATCATAGGCTTATCGTACACAGGCATCAGCTGTTTACTGATTCCCTTGGTAATGGGATACAACCGCGTTCCTGATCCTCCTGCTAAAATGATTCCTTTCATATCTTGGGTATAAAAAATTTAAAATTCTAAGCTATTAATACAGTCTTTCAGTAAGGGTAATTCCTTGTCTTTATCTGACAATAACAACTCATCAGCAGACAATTTCCAGTCTATGCCCAAATCCGGATCGTTGTATGCAATACCTCCTTCAGCTGCTTTGTAATAATAATTATCGCACTTGTAAAAAAAAGTAGCCTGTTCACTCAACACCACAAAACCATGTGCAAAACCACGCGGCACAAAAAACTGTGTACGGCTTTCTCCACTCAATTCTACTGCAACGTGCTGACCAAAAGTTTTTGAATCCTTCCTTAAATCAACAGCAACATCCAGCACAGTTCCACTTAATACCCGAACCAGTTTGGCCTGGGCAAACTCACCGTGCTGAAAATGCAATCCCCTCAAAACTCCTTTACCAGATTGGGATTGATTGTCCTGTACAAAGTCTATTGCTACGCCTGTTTTCTCTAAAAATGTATTTCTATTGAAACTCTCAAAAAAATAACCACGACTATCACCAAAAAATGTATCGTGAATAATGAAACAACCTTCTATGGGGGTATACTCTATCTGCATGATTATTTGTTGCTGTACATAGATTCATAATAGTGCTGGTAGTTGCCGCTGGTTACATTGTTCAGCCATTCGGTATTGGCCAAAAACCAATCAATGGTTTCACTTAATCCTTCCTGAAATGTAACGGTTGGCTTCCAGCCCAGTTCCCTGTTAATTTTGGTAGCATCAATGGCATACCTTCTGTCGTGACCCGGACGATCTTTAATATAGGTTATCAGTTTCTCGCTGGTTCCGGCAGGCTTACCCAGTTTCTCATCCATTTGCTGGCATAACAATTTAACCAGGTCAATATTTTTCCACTCGTTAAATCCGCCAATATTATACGTCTCCCCATTCTCTCCTTTATGGAATACCAGATCAATGGCCAGTGCATGGTCTTTTACATACAACCAGTCACGGGTATACAAACCATCACCATAAACAGGCAGTGGTTTTCCCTGTAAAATATTATTGATGAACAAGGGGATCAGTTTCTCCGGAAAATGAAAGGGCCCATAGTTATTGGAACAGTTGGTTATGACAACCGGTAAATGATAGGTTTCATGATAAGCCCTTACGAAATGATCGGAAGAAGCTTTACTGGCAGAATAAGGAGAGCGGGGGTCATAGGCTGTTTCTTCCGTAAACAAACCTTCTGTTCCCAGACTTCCGTAAACCTCATCTGTTGATACATGATAAAAACGATGATTGCTTAAGTCTGCTGCCCATTTCTGTTTTGCAGTATTTAGCAAATTCACTGTACCAATTACATTCGTGTAAACAAAGTCTAATGGAGAAACAATGGATCTGTCTACATGCGACTCTGCTGCCAAATGGATTACATCGGTAACCTGGTATTGGTCAAACAAATCTTCCACCGCTTTCACATCCAGAATATTCACTTTGGCAAAGCGATAATTGGGTTTGTTTTCAATATCACGAAGATTTTCCAGATTGCCTGCATAGGTTAAGGCATCCAGATTGATTATGGTATAGTCAGGATATTTATTAACGAATAATCTTACAACATGCGAGCCAATAAAACCTGCTCCCCCGGTAATAATGATCTTCTTAGACATAAATAATTTTGTATTAATATAAAGTTACTGCTTTGTATGCTTGCTTGCTTATTTTCCAGATAGATTCCATGGAGCATTTTTGACCTGCTCATACACCATTGAAATCCCCTGGTGCAAATCTATCCGGGCTTTCCAGCCAAAACTGTTGATTTTACTTACATCCATCAACTTTCTGGGAGTTCCATCCGGTTTGGATGCATCTAATACAATTTCACCAGTATAGCCAGTTACTTCTTTAACCATTTGCGCCAGTTCCAGGATGGTTACGTCTGATCCTGTTCCAATATTTACCAATCCTTTTTCATTGTAGTTTTCCATTAAATACAAACAGGCTTCTGCCAAATCATCAACATGTAGAAATTCTCTTCTGGGTGTTCCGGATCCCCAGATAGTTACCGCAGGTTCATTATTGGCTTTGGCTGTGATAAACTTACGTAACATGGCAGGTAAAACATGGCTTTTCTCCAAATCGTAATTATCATTGGGGCCATATAAATTGGTAGGCATAGCAGAAATAAAATTACAACCATACTGAGCACGGTAACTATCGCATAACTCTATGCCCGCAATCTTTGCAATGGCATAAGGCTGATTGGTTTCTTCCAGATACCCACTCAATAAATATTCTTCCTTCAAAGGCTGTGGCGCCATTTTAGGATAGATACAAGAGGAGCCTAAAAACAATAATTTCTGCACACCGTTTACATAACTCTGATGAATAATATTGCTCTCCATCATCAGGTTATCGTAAATGAATTCTGCCCGATAGGTATTGTTGGCAACAATTCCCCCCACTTTGGCTGCTGCAAGAAAAACATAGTCTGGTTTTTCTGTTGCAAAAAAATCAGCAACAGCCTGTTGATTGCGCAGATCCAACTCCTTTGATGTTCGGGTTATAATAGAAGTATAACCCATGGCTTCCAGTTTTCTCACAATGGCACTGCCTACCATGCCCCTGTGCCCGGCTACATATATTTTTGCTTGCTTATTCATGTTCTTTCTCTGTTGTAAATCCATTGTCTTTCAACAACTGTTCTTTTTTAAACAATACAATATCTGCTGCCACCATTTCTTTTACCATTTCGGCTAAAGTATATTTAGGCACCCAGTTTAGTTTTTTCTTTGCTTTGGTGGCATCCCCAATTAACAAATCAACTTCTGTAGGACGGTAATAACGGGGATCTACTTTTACCACTACCTGCCCAACTTTCATGGAAGGATTCTGCGCATTTTCAATTGCTGCAATGGTGCCCACTTCATTTACTCCCTCACCAGTGAAAGCAAGGGTTACCCCTACTTCAGCAAAAGCCATTCTTACAAAATCACGGATATAGGTTGTAACACCGGTTGCCAATACAAAATCTTCGGGCTGTTCCTGTTGCAACATCAGCCACATGCCTTCTACATAATCCTTGGCATGCCCCCAGTCTCTTTGTGCATCCAGGTTTCCGAGGTAAAGTACATCCTGCAATCCCATTGAAATACGCGCAACTGCCCTGGTAATTTTTCGGGTAACAAATGTTTCTCCTCTCAAAGGGCTCTCGTGATTAAAAAGGATTCCGTTGCAGGCATACATACCATAAGCTTCTCTGTAATTCACGGTTATCCAGTAAGCATATAACTTGGCTACAGCATAGGGGCTTCTGGGATAAAATGGAGTTGTTTCACTTTGCGGAACAGCTTGAACCAACCCGTATAATTCTGAAGTAGAAGCCTGATAGAACTTCGTTTTCTGTGTTAGTCCCAGCAATCGGATGGCTTCCAGAATTCGCAAGGCACCCACACCATCTGCATTGGCAGTGTATTCAGGAGTTTCAAAACTCACGTGAACATGGCTCATGGCTGCCAGATTGTATATTTCATCGGGTTGCACTTCCTGAATAATACGAATCAGATTCGTACTGTCGGTTAAATCGCCGTAATGCAATACCATATGACGGTCTGGGATATGTGGATCTTCATAAAAATGATCAATTCTTTGTGTATTAAACAATGAACTCCTGCGTTTAATTCCATGCACTTCATAGCCTTTCTTCAGCAGCAATTCTGCCAAATACGCACCGTCTTGTCCGGTGATGCCCGTTATTAATGCTTTTTTCATATTGCTAGATTCATGCAAATATGCAACCTAAAATGCATATAGCATAAATTGGCAGCAATCTCCAATTACTTTACCTTAGTCTTCACACTTTTACAATTATGGGAAACAGATACTATTCGCTGGATGTTTTCAGAGGCGCAACGGTAGCTTTAATGATTCTGGTTAATAACCCGGGGAGCTGGAGCCATATTTTTGGTCCCTTGCAACATGCACCCTGGCATGGAGTAACCCCCACTGATCTGGTATTCCCTTTTTTCTTATTTGCGGTAGGTAATGCCATGGCATTTGTAATGCCCCGTTTTGAAGCAGCAGGTCCTGCTGAATTCTGGAAAAAAGTAATCAAAAGAACTCTGCTCATTTTCGGCATTGGGGTTTTATTGCACTGGAGTCCTTTTGTAAAATGGGACGGAGAAGAGCTGGTTTTTAAACAGTGGGAAAACGTAAGAATCCTTGGGGTATTACAAAGAATTGCCCTCTGCTATTTCTTTGCCTCAGTAATTGTGTTTTATGGTAAAACACGCGGAGCATATGCGATTGGCATGGCGATACTATTGCTTTACTGGTTTGTTTGTTACGCGTTAGGTGCAGATGGAGATCCATATAGTTTACAGGGTTGGTTTGGAACAGCCATTGATATTGACATTTTAGGTGTTACCCATATTTACAAAGGAGAGGGTGTTCCTTTTGATCCGGAAGGATTCATGAGTACACCTGCAGCTATTGTACAAGTGATTTTTGGATTCCTGGTTGGACAATATATCCAGCTGAAAGGAAAGAATACCGATATGTTAAGCAGCCTTTTTATAGCGGGACTGGTACTTACTTTCAGCGGATATTGCTGGGATTTGGTATTTCCTATCAATAAAAAAATATGGACCAGCAGCTATACCTTATATACAACAGGACTGGCTATTTTAACCATTGGTGTCATGATTTATGCCATTGAATTTAAAGGGGCCAAAGGCGCATGGAGCCGGTTCTTTGATGTATTTGGCAAAAACCCGCTGTTCATTTTTGTACTGAGTGGATTCTTGCCCAGATTATCCGGCCTGTTACGATGGGTATCAGAAACAGATGCAGATGGCACTAAGCATTATACCAGCTTTCTATCCTGGTTCTACAATACGCTATGCAAACCCATTGCAGAAGATCCAAGGGTAGGTTCTCTGGTATACGCATTGTGCATGATTGCTTTTTACTGGCTGATTGTATATGTACTGGACAAGAAAAAAATCTACATCAAAGTCTGATATTTTAGCAGCAAACTGTTTGGCTAAAACAAATGCAGCGCCAAAAGCTTAGCGGATTTTCTTTGCCGGATTGCCAGCATAAAAACCTGGCTCTTTAATATCTTTCGTAACCACAGCGCCTGCGCCAATCACTACATTGTCACAAATATTAACAGGCAGGATTGTGGCATTGCTGCCAATAGAAACATGATTGCCAATAGAAGTAGCCTGCCACTTTGAAGCGTCGCCGGCTGGTCTTCCTTCAGAAAATAAATCATTGATAAACATGACTCCATGTCCTATGAAACAATCACTGCCAATGGTTACCAGACTGCAAATAAAACTGTGAGACTGAATTTTACATCGCTCGCCAATGGTAACATTGGATTGTATTTCGGTAAATGGCCCTACTCTTGAATCGTGTCCAATAGTGCAGCCATAAATATTTACAGGGCCTACAATGGTTACATTTTTTCCAAACTGCACATCGCGCACAGAAGACTCTATTAAATTAAAAGTAGGTAACATAGCACTTAATTTTATTCAATTTAGTTCAATTACCGTGCCTGATATATGAGATTAATCAGTTCTATGGTATTTTTTGCTTCTTCAATACTGGTATAATAAGGAGCTTGATATTGCAGCGATTGTACCAAACTATTATACACACAATGATGATTGCGCATACTACCCTGGTAATTTCCGTAGTCGTTTGGTTGAGAAACTAACCGAAGCAATCCTGCTTCAGGCATATGATTTGTATTAGTGTTAGAAAAAATATTTTTTTGCAGTAATTGAATTCTATTCTTTAATGTGGAGTCATGAGTTGAATAATCCCATTCATTTAAATAAGCACCGCCAGCTTTGATCCTCCCTTTCTCACCAATTATTTCTATAGATCCTTCCCGGTTAAACATCGGCTCATTTATACTATACTCCATCTTCACACGAACACCATGATCAAAAACCAACTGCAGAACCCCCTCATCTTCAAACTCAATCAATCCTTCATGCATCCGATTATTAAAGCTGGCTTCTATTAATTTACCCTTGCCGAAAAACCAACATAAAAGATCAATAAAATGACTGTACTGCGTAAACAAAACGCCTCCGTCTAGCAATAAAGTTCCGTGCCAGCTATCTGTATAATAAGTTGCCGGTCTATGCCAGAAACATTTTACCAGCACCTGCTGTATTTTCCCCAATGCCTTTTCACATAACAAAGCATGTAACAATTGTACTGGTAGATTAAACCGGTTTTGCATAACCGTATAAATATTTTTATCCGCTTTACCAGCAGCTGCCTGCATACAGAGAATATCTTCTGCAACCAATGCAACAGGCTTTTCAATTAAAACATGGTATCCATTCTCTAATGCTTCAATAGCATGTTCAGCATGCAATCCATTGGGTGTTGCAATTACAACAATATCCATTTCAATTTTAGACGAATACAATTCTTCTGCACTGGTAAAAAACGGAACTCCATATTGAAGACCTGCTTGTTCTGCCTTAAGCGGATCAATATCTACTACAGCCATCAGTTTGCCAACACGGTTAATTTGCCTGACATGCTCAGCGGCAATTCTGCCACAACCAATCATGGCAAAATGAAGATGTTGATTCATTACTCAATTAATCATTAATCAAATAAACTGGCTGCTTTTACCAGACTTTCCGGCTTGCCTACATCAAGCAATAATGCACCCGTATGATCAAATGCATAAATGTCTTCTTTAGCACAGAGATCAAGGTAAATATCTACCATGGAGAATTTTCCATCTCTGTTTATTTTCTGAAACAGTTCTGTTTGCACCACATGCAATCCACTGAAAGCCCGTTTAAATAAACCCTCTGTATGTAATCCTTCCGGCTTTACCTCACCTGTGGTACTATTGGTCCATCCTTTTAACTTACTGTCCGATCCAAATAAAAAGTACCTGGATGATTCTCTTTGTGATACGGCCAGGGTTACCAATGCATTGGTTTTCCTGTGCTGCAATATCATCTGGTCCAATTGCAGATTGGTTAATATATCTGCATTCAGAATAACAATATTTTCTTCTCCAGCAAAAAGTGGTGCGGCTTTTTTTAAACCACCCCCTGTTTCCAATACCTTATCCGTTTCGTCGGAAATAGTTACAGCAGAACCCCATCCGCGGTTTTGCTCAATCGCTTCAATAATCTGATCCGCAAAATGATGCACATTCACCACCACATCCGTTATTCCATATTCCTGCAGGTATAAAATATTTCTTTGCAACAAACTTTTTCCGTTCACCATGGCAAGGGCCTTGGGATGATGGTCGGTCCAGGGTTTTAACCGGGTACCCAATCCTGCTGCAAAAATCATTGCTTTCATAACATCATTTATTTTACCCAGTTTTCACGATTGGTATGCGTTAATATCACTTTCACTTTATACTTGTTTCTCAGGTGTCTGGCTGTTTGTTCTGCAGCATACACGCTTCTGTGCTGACCACCTGTACATCCGAAGTTAATCATCAGATTGGCAAAATCCCTGTTGAGATAATCTTCTACCGTAATGTCGATTAAGTCCCAGACACTGTTTAAAAACTTACCCATTCGGGTTCGCTGCTCTAAAAAATCCTGTACGGGTTTGTCTAGTCCGCTTTGCTTCTTGTATTCATCAAATCGGCCCGGGTTTAAAATACCACGCATATCAAACATGAAGCCACCTCCATTCTCTGTTTCATCATGGGGCAAGCCACGCTTATAACTGAAACTATTAATAGTAATCACCAACGGCGTTTTTTCATTGGCCTGTGGCGCTACAAACTTATTAATCATGCTGTCTTCTACCACCAGCTTCAGCACGCGATCAAATTCTGGGGTTACAATTCCCACTCTTTTGTGCTCAATAAAAAATTTCAGGTTATGCAATGCCAGCGGTATACTAGCCAGGAAATGGGCTTTGCGCTCAAACAAGCCTCTGAATCCATATGCACCCAGTACCTGCAATAAACGAATCAATACATACCCATTGTACTGGCTTACAAAAGTGATTCTGTCTACCGGTTCAGGTAATAAAGGATCTACCTGATCCATATAATATTCCAGCAATTGGTCTTTCCATTCCTCACTTAGTTCTGCTTTTGCCTGCCATAACAAAGACGCCACATCGTACTGTAATGCACCTTGCATGCCTCCCTGGTAATCGATAAAATGCACCCGGTCATTTTGTACAATAATATTCCTGCTCTGAAAATCGCGGAACATAAAATACTTATTCTGCGTACGGGTTAAGTAAGTACTCAATGCATCAAAATCGTCAAGCATGGCCTGCTTATCGTAAGGCAGTTGAAGGGTGTCTAAAAAATAATATTTGAAATACAGGAGATCGCTCAGAATGGCTTGCTTGCCGAATTCCTTGGCTGTTAAACACCAGTTATAATCTAATCCCTGATGACCCAGCACCTGCACACGTGCCAGTTCTTTCAGGCTTTGCTGAAAAAGCTGGTATACATATTCACCGTGTCCGTTTGCCTCCAGTTTATTCAACAGCGATTCGGTTCCCAGATCTTCCTGCAAATAAATAGTGTTGGTATCGTTCACGGCTAAAATAGCCGGAACGGGAAGTCCCGCTTTTTTAAAATGCTGACTGAAGTACACAAAAGTGGCCGTTTCCCTGGTGTTGATATTGTATGTGGCGATATAGGTATTGGTGGCGCTATACACCCTGAAATAAACGCGGTCACTACCGCTTTGTGGTAATTTTTCTATTCTGTCCGGTGTCAGCTGTAAAGCCTGCTGACAAAGTAGTCCTATTGCTTCAATGATGGATTCCATGAATGGTCTTCGTTTCAACGAAAATAAAACTAAGAATCCAAAGCAAGGGCATCCATCAGGGTTTTAAAGCAAATACGTTTACCTGCCTGTATTGTTCCTGCCCGAATGGTTTGCGCAATAACACCAGTTCGGTAATGGTATAGCCTGGCGAATGGCAGAGCAACTGGTGCTGAATAGCCGGCCTTAGATTAAAATACATTTCTCTGCACTGGTAACTGCTGATAAACTGACTCACTACTTTCAATTCAGTCGCCAGCTGTGCAAAAGCACCCTGATCGGCCAGACACAATTGCAGCTGACCAGTGTCTTCCTGTATCTGCTGATGAACCTGTACTGTAAACACCGATTTGTTACTGATGATACGGCGCATCCAGCGAATAATGGTTTCTTCCATTTGCTCCGTAGCTTCAAAAACAGCTATTTCAAAAGGATAAGCCATTAGCAAATATTGCTCCCTTTCACTGGCCATCAGTGGCTGTTGATCCCTGGGTAAAACATATCCTTCCTGCATAAACAAAAATTAGATTGATAATTATTTTAGTATAAATTTACTAAATAATTTAGTAAGTAAAAAATCATTTTATGGACGGGGAAATCGGGTATGGGGCCGCCTACAAGGGCTCCAAGCGGTATTCGCAGTGGGAAGTTCCTACGGCCAATGCCACCGGATTCGGGGCTGCTGCCGACGATTATATGGAGCGCGGCATAGACCTGAACGAACAACTGGTGCACAATAAACCAGCTACTTTTTTCTTTCGGATGAACAGTGATGCCATGACGGGCGCAGGTATTTTCAGCGGAGACACTTTAATTGTAGACCGTAGTATTAAACCTGTGAGCGGTAAAATCATCATTGCCATTTTAGACGGAGAATTGCTGGTTCGGCGCTTGCATAAAAATTTTAACCAGTTAACCCTGGTGGCAGAGAACAAAAAATTCGCAGACATTCCTTTAACCGGGGGCTTCGATGAACGGGCCCAGGTATGGGGAGTCGTTACGTATTCTATTCACGCAGTATGAAGAAGCTTTGTGTTATTATTACTGTACTTGCCTAAAGATGTTTATGATTGGAATAATTGACTGCAATAGTTTTTACTGTTCCTGCGAAAGGCTTTTTTTACCTGCCCTGCACAATGCACCCGTGGTGGTGCTAAGCAATAACGACGGATGCATTGTGTCGCGCAGCGACGAAGCCAAGCAGGCGGGGATTGCCATGGGTATCCCTTATTTTCAGGCAAAGGAACTCATTCAACAAAAGGGTGTTCATACTTTTTCTTCTAACTATAATTTATATGGGGATTTAAGCTGGCGCGTGATGGAAACCCTGCGTCAATGCCTTCCCGCCGGTGCGGTAGAAGTTTACTCCGTTGACGAGTGCTTTGTAACCCTCAGTCATATTGAGCCCGATCAGTTAGAGACGTTTTCGCTCCACCTGAAAAATACAGTGGAACAATGGACCGGCATTAAAGTCTCCATTGGCGTTGCCGCTACCAAGGTATTGAGTAAGGTAGCCAACCGGCTGGCGAAAAAAAACAAGCAGGCTACCAATTGTATTATGGTATTGAACACACCCGAAAAAGTGGCCACTGCATTGCAGCAAACAGCAGTAGAAGATATCTGGGGCGTGGGCCGTCAGTATGCGGAGAAATTGCGTAAATACAATATCAATACAGCTTTCGACCTGCGCAGTATGCCGGAAGCCTGGGTGCAGAAAAACCTGGGTGGTGTAGTAGGACAGCGGCTCTTAAGAGAATTGAACGGTGTACAAAGTATTGAAATGAAAGATCCCTTGCTGAATAAAAAAATGATTGCCACTACCCGCATGTTCGGAAAAAATGTAACCAGCAAGGAACAGATTAAAGAAGCCATTGCCACTTATATTACCAGGGCAACTGAAAAATTAAGAAGGCAACAAAGTGCCGCTTCGGTCATTTATATTTTTGTTATTCCCAAACAGGAAAGAACAGAAGGCAGATTCAGACATGGCAATAGCGTAGGCACTTATGTGCATTTGCCCTATGCTACTTCTGCTACACACTTGCTTATTAAACCCGCCGTAGCAGCAGTGGATCAGCTTTTTGAGGAAGGCGCTGTATACAAAAAAGCAGGAGTAATTCTGAGCGGCCTTGTACCCGATGAATCGGTACAGGGCAATTTATTTACCGATGCTGTTCCGCAACAAAACAGAAAACTGATGAGTGCCATTGACAATATCAATTTTGCCATGCGCAACGATATTGTACAATTTGCCGCAGCAGGCACCAAACGCAATTGGAAAATGCGACAGGAACTGCGAAGCCCGCGCTATACTTCAAGATGGGATGAATTGCGGAAAGTCATGTAAAGTTCAGCATTGTTAACGCTGCTGTAGTATACTGAAAACTTATTGCACCGGGAACTTGGTAAACAATGTCTGTATTCCTTTGTCTGCAAAGCTTTTGAGCTTGGTGCTGTCGTCTGGCAATGATCCCTTAAGGGTTGCTGTCCAGAGCATATGATTTTTTACTGCATCTACCACATGCAATGTTATGGCACCTCTTCTGTAAAGACCTACTTCAATTTCTTCTGACTTCCATTTGTAATTTCGCTGGCCCATATAACGCATCATGCCATCCTGGGGCCAGGTGGTTTCGCGGGTTTGTACTTCCAGTTTAACCGCTACGCCAATATTCACGAACAGATCAGGATTTTTATCTACCAGCGTAAAACGACGCTGTTCCATCTCTTGGGCAATTTCCTTTTTTAAATACGCCATGCGCTCATTAAACCGATCCGAAATGGTATCTCCATAAGCAGTTACTTCGTAAAAAGCAAAGGTTTTGTAGTTGCTGAAATTGGCGTCGGGCGCAGTAGCTACGTCTAGAATTCGTGGACTGGCGCAGGAAAACAAAAAGGCAGTGAATAGACTAATAATGAAATACTTCATGCCAGGTATTTTGTAAAGGGTTAAAAGATTATATCAAAATTACCTTAAATATTTTTAATTCTTTGGGGCTGATGAAATCCAAAACAAATGGTTTCTCGTAAGTAAAAATAAAAACTATGAGAAATTACAAACTATTCGCAACCGTCTTTGCCGCAACGGCTATTTTTGCTTCTTGCAAAAAGTCAGATTCTGCACCTGAAGCACAGGTAGTAAAAGAAATCATGGTATCGCTGGCTGCAGCCAATGAAAACCCGCAACCAACCGGAAGAACAGAAAGAGGAATGGCTACTATTAAAGTATATAGCGACAATTCCATTACAATGGATGCCTCTGTTACAGGATTGGCTTCAGGAGACAATTTAACCATGGCACATATTCACGCCGGAGATCCGGTAACCAATGGCCCTGTGGTATTAGACTTTATGCCCGCTTTTACCGGCAGTATGGTTAAAGCAAGTGTAAAGGGAGTAAGAGCATCTTTCATAGATAGTTTAAAAGCAGGAACAGCAGAATTATATGTAAATATCCACTCTATGCAAGTACCTTCTGGTATTGTAAGAGGACAATTATTTAATGAAGTGAATTTTGCAGCCAGTGTAGCATTGTCAGGTATTAATGAAGTACCGGCTGTAACTACTACCGCAACAGGAACGGCATTGATCAGAATTACTACAGACAACAAATTGTATACTAAAGTAACCGTTAACAATTTGGAGTCGAGTGATGCCTTGAGTGCCGCACATATTCATACAGGTGCTGCGGGAATTAATGGTGGGGTATTAATAGGCATCTGTGAATCGGCTGCTGATTTTGGAATGACAAAAATCTTTTCACCCAGTATGGCTATTTTGAATTCAATTAAAAATGACGCGCTTTATGTAAATGTACACTCCAGTATGAGACCATCTGGCGTAATCAGAGGTCAGATCAGATAAATATTTTTTTTAATAGTAAACAGTCAATCAGGGGCCTGGTTGGCTGTTTTTTATTGAAAAACGGTGTTCCTCTCCAGATCCGGAGTTGTTAGTTCAAAAAATAACCGCCAAAATTGTTCAGAGACCTTAATTTTGCAGAATTCTTAGAAAAAATGAACCCTACTCTGAACTCCAACGAATCAATCCCCTCCAAAAAGAAAAAAATCATTGTTTTAGGTAGCGGCCCCAACCGCATTGGACAGGGAATTGAATTTGATTACTGTTGTGTACACGGTCTTCTGGCCATTAAGGAATGCGGATACGAAGCCATTATGGTGAACTGTAACCCTGAAACGGTTTCCACAGATTTCGACATGGCAGACAAATTGTATTTCGAGCCGGTATTCTGGGAGCATCTTTGGGAAATCATTGAATTGGAAAAACCAGACGGAATTATTGTTCAGCTGGGCGGACAAACTGCATTGAAACTGGCGAAGCGTTTACACGAAAAAGGTATTCCCATTGTGGGCACTTCTTTCGAGAACATGGACATAGCAGAAGACAGAGGCCGTTTCAGTGATTTATTAAAAGAACTGAATATTCCTTATCCAGAATATGGTACCGCTTATAATGCAGATGAAGCAATTGAAGTGGCTAATAAAGTAGGGTACCCTGTATTGGTAAGACCCAGCTATGTAATTGGCGGACAAAGGATGAGAATTGTAATCAACGACGAAGAAGTTGAAAAGGCCGTTATCAGTTTATTAAAACATATTCCCGGTAATAAAATCCTGATTGACCATTTCCTTGACAGATGTCAGGAAGCAGAAGTAGATGCCATTTTTGATGGTGAGGAATTTCATATCATGGGAGTGATGGAACATATTGAACCTGCAGGTATTCACAGTGGGGACAGCAATGCGGTTTTACCTGCATTCAATCTTACTCCGCTGGTAATTGAAACCATGGAATTCTATGCAGAAAAAATTGCCCGTGCCTTAAATATCCGCGGCCTAATCAATATTCAGTTTGCCATTAAAGATGGTAAAGTGTATGTGATTGAAGCCAATCCACGAGCTTCCAGAACAACCCCATTCATTGCAAAAGCTTATCAGATTCCTTATTTGAATATTGCTACCAAAGTAATGTTGGGTGCTGCCAAATTATCGGAGTTTACCATGGAGAAAAAACTGGAAGGATACGCTATTAAAGAACCCGTATTCAGTTTTGAAAAATTCCCTGGCGTAAACAAAGAATTAGGACCAGAAATGAAGAGTACCGGAGAAGCCATCCGTTTTATTAAAGATCTCAGAGATCCTTATTTCAGAACACTCTACAAAGAACGTAGTATGAACCTGAGCAGATAAGGTATTAATACCCTTTTTGAAGGCCGCAGTAAAATACTGTGGCCTTTTTGTTTAGGTTTATTCCATGGCGAAAATTTATACATCGCAAAGCTGGTGGCAATTTCCCATGATTCGCATTACCCTTGCACTAATCATTGGAATATTGCTGGGCAAATATGTATTAGTTCCATATGGGTTGATTGGGACTGTCTTTACAGCGAGCTCCTTGCTTTGGGTTTTCAATCGCCGCGGAAGGCTTTTCGCATTTTTTAAACGACGATGGATAACTGGCTTGTCTGTACAGTTGCTTTTCATTTGTATAGGTTTACTACTATACAAGAAAAGTATACCCGCTGATATACGAATCAGTAATACGGCTATATTACTGGAAACTCCGGTAAAAAAAGCCAATAGCTATCAGGCAGTGGCAGCTATGCATCAGACAAAACTGCTGATCTATTTTAATGTGCATATTCCTGTTGATTCTCTCAATGAGGGTGTGGAAATTCAGCTATTTAAAAAACCAGCCACTATTTTATCCGTCACCAATCCAGGTGGATTCAATTTTAAACAATACGCTGCTACTCAGCAGATTTTCCATCAGGTATATCTAACTAAAAAAGATTATCATATCATCAGCCAGCATACTCTTTCTATCACAGGTTCATTACTGCAAAAAGCAAAAAACTATGTTTTGAAAACTTTGCATCAATATATTAAAAACAACAGAGAAAGAGGTGTTGCAGAAGCATTGCTGATTGGTTATAAAGCCCATCTGGACAAGACATTAATGAATGCCTACAGCAATACAGGCGTGATTCATATTATTGCCATCAGCGGTTTACACCTGGGTATGATTTACAGTTTATTGTTATTGCTTTTCAAGCCTTTTGCAAGGTTCAGGCAACTTAAGTTTGTCAGAACCTTTTGCATCTTATTTTTTTTATGGGGATTTGCAATGTTGACCGGGGCAGGGGCTTCCGTATTAAGAGCTGCTGTTATGTTCAGTTTTCTCTTACTGGGAGAGCAGCAGAACAGGCCTCACCATCAACTGAACAGTCTGGCAGGTTCCGCTTTTTGTTTACTCATTTTTAAACCCGCATTCCTTTGGGATATCGGCTTTCAGCTTTCTTATGCGGCTGTTCTTGGCATTCTTTTTTTTGCAAGGCCAATTGAGAAAAGTCTTTATCTCAAAAATAAATTCCTGCAAATGAGCTGGCAAATGGGCAGTATTACACTCGCAGCACAAATGCTTACTTTGCCTTTGTTGTTGTATTATTTTCACAGTTTTCCCAATTTGTTTCTGATAGCTAACTGGATTGCAGTTCCCGTTTCCGGACTCATTTTATACCTGCTAATTGGCTTGCTATTGGTTGCCCCTTTTTCGTTTATTGCCATTCCATTGGGGGGCTGTATTGACTGGCTGTTATTGCAATTGAATCAGTTGATACAAAAAACAGCTTCACTCCCCTTTGCCCTTACAGAATACATTCAAATCAATGGCTGGCAAATGCTTTTGATTTTTGTTTGTCTGATTGCATTGTATCAGTGGCTGTTGCATAAAAACAAACAGTACTTTTTTTTAGCTGCTGGATCTTTTTTGCTTATTCTAGGTATACATTCAATAGATTGCCTGAACTATAGTCGACAAAAAAAACTAATCGTCTATCATGCGCCCAAACTTAGTGCCATGGATATCATGGAGGGATTAGGGCACCAGTTTGTAGGAGACTCGGCAGTTGTATTCAATCCTGTTTTAATGAATCAGGTAGTAAAACCTGGCAGAACTTTATACAGGGCAGGAAAACCCATCAAACCTGTTTCTGTTGAATTAAAAAAACCTTTTATAATAAGCAGCAACAAAGTGGTTCTGGTAACCGGGCCACAACTTCCTTTTCCCGATTTAAGCACAATACCGAACCTACACCTGATCATCGTAACCGATGGTTACGCAGTTCCACTGAAAGCAATTGCAAAGTATTTTCCTGCGTCCCTGCTGGTTTTTGATAGCAGTAACCCATTGTGGAAAATACAAAAATGGAAAAAAGAAGCAGAGCGCTTACATTTGCGCCATTATTCGGTGCCTGAAAAAGGTGCTTTTGAATACAATCTCTAACTTTTGCCCCATTAACTGCCCAAGGGCTGAAAGCAAAACATATGCAAAAAAAAATTCAATCTGCGCTCATCTCCGTCTTTTATAAGGACGGCCTGGAACCCATTGCCCGTCAGCTTCAGAAGCTGGGAATTACTATTTATTCTACCGGAGGAACCCAGACTTTTCTGGAAAATCTGGGCATTGCCTGCGTACCTGTTGAAAGCCTGACTACTTATCCGTCTATTTTGGGTGGCAGGGTTAAAACACTTCATCCGGTTGTATTCGGAGGCATTTTAGGCAGAAGATATGAAGCACAGGATTTGCAGGAAATGCAGGAATATAAAATTCCTGAGATTGATCTGGTAATTGTAGACCTGTATCCCTTTGAGGAAACATTGCGCAGCACCAGTGAAGAAAAACTGATTATTGAAAAAATTGATATCGGCGGACCTTCCATGATCAGAGCGGCAGCTAAGAATTTTAAAGACGTTACTGTTATTGCGGCAAAAGACAGTTACGCAGATTTAGAAAAATTATTGATTAATCAGGAAGGAAGCACCACCATAGAACAAAGAAGAGCTTTTGCTGCTAAAGCTTTTGAAATAGTTATGCATTACGATATTGCCATCAGTAATTACTTCAATCCGGGTGAAGAAAAAGTACTGCGCTATGGAGAAAATCCACACCAGCACGCAAAATTTGTTGGAGATTTATCCGGCGTGTTTGCACAACTGAACGGCAAGGAACTTTCTTATAATAACCTGGTAGATGTGGACGCTGCTGTTCAGCTTATTGCAGATTTCAGTGACTATCAGGAATCCGTATTTGCTATTATCAAACATACCAATGTATGTGGTGTTGCGGCAAGACCCACAGTAAAATCAGCATGGGATGCAGCATTGGCCGGAGATCCCGAAAGTGCTTTCGGGGGTGTATTGGTTTGTAATAAAACTATTGATGCAGCAACAGCGGAGGCCATCAATGAAATATTCTTTGAAGTATTGGTAGCGCCATCTTACGAAGAAGCGGCATTGACTATTTTAAAAACCAAGAAAAACAGGATTTTACTACAGCTTCTCAAAAAAGATTTCAAAACTGCTTCCATGCAAAAAAGTATTCTGAATGGTACATTAATTCAGGATACCGATGAAGGCAATTTTGAGAAATGGGAAGAAGTAGGTGCGAGAGCCTGCACTGATACAGAAAAGGAAAATCTTTCTTTTGCCAATATTATTTGCAAACACCTGAAGAGTAATGCCATTGCATTAGTAAAAGATAAGCAGTTGGTAGGAAAGGGATGTGGACAGACCAGTAGAATTGATTCCCTTCGTCAGGCAATTGAAAAAGCCAGACAATTCAACTTCGATTTAAAGGGTGCGGTGCTGGCTTCCGATGCCTTTTTCCCTTTTAATGATTGTGTACAGATTGCACATGCTGCAGGCATGGAAGCATTTATTCAACCCGGTGGTTCTGTAAGAGACAAGGACAGTGTTGAGTATTGTGTAACCAACGGTCTTGCGATGGTAATGACCGGTACCAGACATTTTAAACATTAATTCATTTGACTACCAGGCAAAAAGCATATTTCGCTCTTTCGGTAACCAGTATTGTATGGGGAACCAGCTGGGTAGCCAGCCGGTATGCGGTTCAGTCTGCTCCAGCTTTACAGGTTTCTGCTACCCGTCAAATGATTGCGGGTTTGCTTTTTGCCGGTTTCTTTTTATTGAAAGGGGAAAAATTACCCAATCCCAAACAAATGCTTTGGTTAGCCGGGATGTCAATTCTGTTGTTTGTATTTGCCAACGGTCTCGCAACTGTAGGAGTGAAATATATATCCAGTGGACTGGCAGCTTTAATTGCAGCTTTGTATCCTTTAAGTGTTGTTATCATTGAAAAAATATTTTTTAAGAACAGAAAAATTGGCTGGGTTACCTTTCTGGGAATCGTGTTGGGCATAACAGGCATTGCCATTGTTTTTTACGACAACGCTTTTCATCACCAGGGGCCCAACTACTGGATTGGGATACTGGTTTCGGTGATTGCCATGCTTAGCTGGAGCGTGGGAACCATTATCATTTCAAGAAAACAAATTACCCTGAATCCTTATTATGCCATTGGGTGGGAAATGATTTTTGCATCTCTGTTTCTGTTTGCAGGTGCTGCTGTTACAGGTAACCTGGTTCCTTTCAGTTCCTTTCCTGCACAAACCTGGTATGCCATCAGCTATCTGGTAATGATGGGATCATTAATAGCGGTAGTAGCATTCTTATATACCATGAAACACCTGGAAGCTTCTGTTGCTGCATTGTATGCCTATGTAAATCCGATTGTTGCCATAGTTATCGGATCCTATTTAATCAAGGAGCCCCTGACCAAGGAAATTATCATTGGTTCCTGCATCACCCTCATAGGTGTTTACCTGGTTAATCAAAGTTTACGCAAACAGAAATCAGCGTAAATGCTACACCATTCTCCAAAATTGGCCTGCTCACTTAAAAACTGATTATGAAAAATGGGCATAAAGCAACCACCATATTGCTGAAACTGCTGATAATAATAATCCATTTTTATTTTGGCAACTTCCGGAGTATTTCGTTCATGAAATATCTGCGTAGCATCCATATAGCAGAACGGAAAAATTTTCAAAGAAGTTTCTTCATTGTTCAATAAATGAAACCAGTTGAATGCTCCTGTATAAGAGGCCCTGAAACCCGAAATAGTTGGATAACCCATTGAGTAATCTTCTTTTATTCCAGCTTGCAGAAGGGCTTGATAAGTATCCGGAAAACGAAGTTGTATATAATGCTGGCGGGATTGTGTTACGCTTTTTGCGCTAAGCTCTTCAATGATTATTTTTTCATTTCTCAGCTTCTTTTCATAACCATCCAATATTTTCTGTACCGAAGGATGAAGACCCACTTTGTATTTCCGCGCAATACCTTGAATCAGATTGCCCATCCCTTTGCTGTTAGGCGAAATGTTTTTATGAATGGCGTCCCTTTTGGCTGATACCAGAAAAAAATAAATCGGATCAAGTTTGTATTGCTCATGTAATTGATTCAGCCAATCATACACATCGTAAGGATCTTTTCTAATGCCTGCCAATACCTGAACTCGTTCTGTTATTCCGGAAAAATTTGCATTCAGTAAATCCTTAAAATACCCTCCTATATTTCTTAGAATAGAATGATATTTATAACTATAGGCAATATCAATATCATAACTGGGTTTGAAACTGAAAGCGGGTTTGGCATAGGGCAGGTTGTTTTGAACCACCCATTTTTCCACCCAGCTATTTACCAAAGGCTGCTCTAAAAACCCATGCTGATAAGCAATAGACTGTTGATAGTTATACCTGCCCAGGTAGTCCTTATTATGTGGCAGCCATTCTTCGTAGCGGGTAATTAAATAAAAAGAAGCAGCGAAAATATCAAAAGGTATGGTACCACCGGTTGTTTCAAAAATAACCGGAACACCCTGCCAGTTGGTTAGGGTTATACGCTGTTCCTTTAATTCTTTCTCAAATAAAAGTGTATGTGGTATTACCTGAGAGTCAACTCCAGACAGTGACGCCGAGGAATAATTGATTTTTTTTCCTGGAAAGGATACGAATGCTGCAATATCATTCGTGATACATGCCCTTCCCTGAAATAGTAATTTTACAATATAGTTCAGTCGGGCACTCGCTATTGGTGAATACACAATAATATCTGAACCCAAGTCTCCCATATACTAGGATTGATTAGACTCTTTCCACATTTCATTGAAAGTCTTGGGGCTGAAATCCAGATCTGCCCGATGGGCTGTCCATCCTTTAAAAATTTTATTGACAATCCAGTTTTTCATTTTCCCATTACCCGCATTCATCATTACCCTGTTTAAACTGGCGGTTTTCCATGCTTTCCAGGCTATGCGTTCAGCCAGACTGCTATTCCCCTGTACCACTGCTTCGTGACGGTTATCCAGCAATAATTCATGCAGGTTAATTCGTACAGGGCAAACTTCAGTGCAGTTACCACAAAGAGAAGAAGCATAACTCAGGTGCTTATATTCATCCAGCCCTTTTAAATAAGGCGTGATTACTTTACCAATAGGGCCACTGTAAGTTGTTTCATATGCATGTCCGCCAATATTCTTATATACAGGACAGGCATTTAAACAGGCCCCGCAACGAATGCAATACAATGCCTCCCTGGCCAATTTACTGGCCAGTAAATTGGTTCTTCCATTATCCAGTAAAATCACAATCATTTCTTCAGGACCATCCGTTTCATTGGCTTGTCTGGGGCCAGTAATAATAGTATTGTATACGGTAACTCTTTGTCCGGTTCCAAAAGTGGAAAGCAATGGCCAGAATAAAGAGAGATCCTGAACAGATGGAATAACTTTTTCTATTCCAACTACCACAATATGTGTTTTGGGCCAGGCACAACTTAGTCTGCCATTTCCTTCATTTTCTGTTAAAGCAATGCCACCAATATCAGGTAAAATAAAATTAGCTCCTGTTACACCTACTTCAGCAGCAATATATTTCTCTCTTAATTTTTGTCGGGCTACCTGAGTTAATTCTTCCGGGCTTAATCCCCCGGGTACACCCAGTTTATCTGCAAAAAGACGTGCTACGTCTTCCTTGCTCTTATGCATGGCAGGTGTTACAATATGATAAGGGGGCTCTCCGTCCAGTTGCTGTATGTATTCTCCCAAGTCTGTCTCTACACTTTCAATTCCATTTTTTTCCAGAAAATCATTCAGATGAATTTCTTCTGTAACCATGCTCTTACTTTTCACCAATGTTTTGCATTGCTTCTCGCTACAGATTTTGCCGATATGCTTTAATGCTTCTTCTGCTGTTTCTGCCCACAAAACCTTTGCACCTCTTTCTGTTATCTTTTGCTCGAACATTTCAAGATATTGATCAAGGTGTTCTATTGCATCCCACTTCTTAATCTTCGCCATTTCCCTGGCTTCCATTACATTGGTAAACTGTTTTTTTCCAATAGGAACTACCGCATTGTACTTGCCAATATTAAAATTGATTTTTCTGCGATGTTCCAGATCCGCAGCTTTGATGGTGCTTTTGGCAATAAAACTGGCTGCTGTATTACTCATCGTTTTGCTTTTTTAATTCATTGGCTGTAGCTTCCAATGCTTCATAAAATTCAGGGCCGTACTTTCTGATTAATGCTTCTTTCAGAAAAACATAAACCGGAACCTTCAATTGCTTACCCAGCTTACATCCTGGCTTGCATAAGTCTTCCCGGGGATGATAATTTACATATTCAATATCAGGATCTTTCTTGCTTTTTCTGATGAGTATCGGAAAAAGATGGCAGCTGATTGGTTTTTTCCAGTCGAGTTTTCCATCATTATAAGCCTGTTCAATACCACAGATAATGGTGCCACTTGCATCTTTTTTTCCGTAAGCACAAATACCGCCGTTAATGGTTGGAGTTACCCAGCCAAACTCTTTATCATAAGTGTATTTGCCTACTCTCTTAATCTCTTCCATTCCTGCTTCATTTAAATAGGGCGTAATTACATCAAAGTATTGATCTAATTTTTCCAGCTCCCATTTTTCCATTGGAGCACCGGCATCACCGTCTTCACAACATCCGCCCTTGCATTTGCTTAAATCGCAAACAAATTGTTCTTCAACCACTTCATCACTAATCAGAATATTATCAATTGCTATCATTGTTAGTATTGTTTGCGTATTAGTGCTTTATTTGCTTTCGCCAGGTAAATGTATTAATAATGTGTTTCACGTCTTCAATCAGAAAACGGTTTACAATACCCAATGAATCTTCATTCGGTGTAGCATCAAAATACAAGGCCCCTCTGAGAAAGTGGCGGGTTGAATCTGTCAGAAAAAACTGATTGGCGGTGGCAACATTCCCCCCAACTCTGAAAAACACCCCTTCTACATTGTATGGATTACTAAAGAGGCTGTCTTCTATGGAATAAGCTTTGGAAGAATGTTTACCTGTTAAAGTAAAAGCATGTTTTATTAAAGTATCAAACTTATTCTTCTCTCCAATCTGCTTGTAACTGATATAAATTCTACCACTGAATTGCGGAAAGTCAATATTGATCCACCAGGGGTTTTCAGTAGTTTCATTAAAATAGGTACTGTCTTTGCTGATATTTGCATAAACAGGATATTCAAAGCTATAAGGATAACCGGCTTCGTTGAACAACTGATACTTTTTCTCCGGGAAGTCTATTTTAAAATAGCCGGTTTGCTTGGGTGTAAACGGACTATTACAGGCATAAATTCCAATGCAGACAAATAGTAAAAACCCAAGTATCCATTTATTCATCACCGCGCTCTTTAATGGTCAGTTTTACTTTTACAATCCGGTTCTTGGCCACTTCCAGAACGGTGAATTCAAATTCATCGGTTGGAACTACCTGATTCACCTGAGGAATTTCTCCTGCTATCTCAAGAACAAGCCCTGCAAGAGAATCACTTTCCCCTCTTAATTCATCAAAAGTATTCAGGTCTATATTCATGATTTTACAAACATCATTAATCATGAGTTTGCCCTCAAAAATATAGTTGTTGTCGTCCAGCTTTTTATACCCGGCATCTTCTTCATCAAACTCATCCTTAATTTCACCAATCACTTCTTCCAGAATATCTTCCAGCGTAATTATTCCGCTGGTGCCTCCAAACTCATCCACTACCACTGCAAAGTGTATCCTTTTGAGCTGAAACTCTTTCAACAGATCTTCAATCATTTTTTGCTCATGCACAAAAAAGGGAGGACGTAACAATTGCTTCCAGTTAAAATTGGCCGGCTGGTCCAGATAAGGCAACAAATCCTTGGTGTGAATCATCCCTGTTATATGATCAAGCCCCTCTTTGTAAACGGGTAGCCTACTGTAATTCAATTCTTTCACAAGAGAAAGTAAATCCTGAAAATCAATTTCTTCATCTACCCCGTGAACATCCACGCGGGTCTTCATTACTTGTTTTACGGTAATGTTTCCAAACTTCACAATGCCTTTTAAAATATTTTTTTCATTTTCAGAAGCCGTATTGTCTGTAGTGATGTCAATTGCATGATCCAGTTCTTCCAGACTATAGGCATTTCCATTTTTATTACTCAGGGCTTTTTCAAATTTATCAGAATACTTAACCAATTTCTTGCCCAGTCCACCACATAAATAGGTTAAAGCCTGTACAATCCCGCCAAAATCCTTGGCAAAACGAATATTGTTTTGGGTTGCCAGTACCTTGGGCATTACTTCTCCAAATAATACCAGCATAAAGGAAACTGCCAGCACTTTTATAATAAACTCAACCCATGCCGCACCATATTGCTCAAAATTGAAAAGATTATCAATCAAAAGATTAGATACGATGATGATGGTAATATTAACAAAACTGTTTGCAATTAACAGGGACGCAAGAAAAGACTTGGGTTCTTCCAGCAAATCAACAATCCGTTGGTAAGGTGGAATTTGCTTGGAGCGCAGCAGATTAATGTCTTTATGTGTTAAAGAGAAAAAAGCTACTTCAGCTCCTGACAAAACAAAAGACAGGAAAAACAACAGTAACAACACCATTACCATTACGGTAGTGCCTTGCGCTTGCGCTGCGCTTAATAAATAGGGAGTATATAATAAATCAACTGCAGGGTGATAATCCAAGGTCACGGATTTTGGTTAAAAAGCAAAAATATCATTTCTGCTACAATTAAAACGGAAGAGATTCATAATCAGGCTCTCCTGTACCAGGACCAGCCGTTCCATCCATTTTTTTATCCAGCATAATTAAATTATCTGCTACAACTTCTGTGGCAAATTTTTTATTGCCTTCCTTGTCTTCCCAGCTTCTGGTTCTTAATCGTCCTTCTATATAAATTAAACTTCCTTTGTGTAAATATTTTTCAGCCAAATCTGCCAGCCCTCTCCATAATACCACCGTATGCCACTCCGTTTGAGAGACCAGTTTACCCGTTCTGTCTTTGTATGTTTCGGTGGTAGCCAAGGGAAACTTTGCAACGCCAATATTTCCTTCCAACTGCTGTATATCCGGGTCTTTGCCCAGATTTCCAATTAGCATAACCTTGTTAACTCCGCGCATATGCATTTGATTTAGGTAATTTGCTTCTTAAAAATACCCATTTTTTATTTATTTACCATCAACGGACTTTTTTATTCGGAATTGCTTCCAGATAAGCATTGATGATTCTGGGAAAGGCAAATTCACCTATTTCTTTTTCCTGAATCCAATCCATGCTTTTCAATGATACCGGAACAGTTGGTAAATCAATATGAATAAACTGAGCAGTTACCTGCTGGTGGGTTAATTGCTGAATCTGTACCGCAGATATGGATTTTACCTTTGCCGATTCAATTGCCAGCTGCTGTTCCAGCCACTGCAGTACATTTTCGTTCGTCCACTGGATTGGCTTTTCAGTTTCAAACAGATAAAACTCATTTAAGCCCTGCCAGATATCTTTTTGCCTTCTTTGCCGGATGGCAAGGAAACCTTTGGTGTGAAAAATAAAGTAGGTGAACCATCTTTTTGTTCTTTTGATTGTCTTAGACTTAACCGGCAACTGATTAACCTGACCGTTCAAAAAAGCAACACATTGCCCGGACAGTAAACAAGTGCCACAGAAAGGGGCAGCAGGCTTACAAACGGTAGCTCCAAAATCCATAATGGCCTGATTATACAATCCGGGCTGATTTTTATCCAGTAAGGTTTGAGCGTATTCCCCGAATTCCATTTTTCCCGCATTGGTATCTATAGGCGTTTCAATTCCCGTATAACGGGAAATTACCCTGAATACATTCCCATCCAATACCGCATAGGGTTGATTATAGGCAAAAGATGCAATGGCAGCTGCGGTATACGGCCCCACACCTTTTAATTGTATAATCCGACTGTAATCATCTGGGAATTTACCCCCCAGTTCATAACTTATATAACGTGCTGTATACAATAGGTTCCGGCATCGGCTATAATAACCCAAACCCTCCCACATTTTGAATACTTTCTCATCTGAAGCATTGGCCAAATCTACAATGGTTGGAAAAGCTGCCACAAAACGGTTATAATATTCCAATCCCTGCGATACCCTTGTTTGTTGCAACATGACCTCACTCAACCAGATTTTATATGGATCCTTCTCTCCCTTCCATGGCATATTTCGTTTATTTTTATCCTGATTCCAACCCATCAATTGATTGGTAAAAAACCGCTTTGCCGCCTCTTTTATCTTGTTATTATTCCTCATAAGTAGTTGTTTCTGGAAGGGAATAGTTAATATATAATCAAATTTACAACTGTAACTAATTGAATGATTTGATACTGTCTTTAAAAACAATAACCGTTTTTTTGGGTAATTCAGCTTTTTTTAGTTACTTTAATCCAAATACCTATTAAAAAAACAACTAATAATGAGAAAATCAGATCTCATCAACAACATTTCTGAAAAGACAGGTATACCAAAAGTAGATGTTTTGGTTACACTGGAGACAATGTTCAAGGAGGTAAAGGAGAGTCTTTCTCAAGGCCAAAACATTTATATACGCGGCTTTGGCAGCTTTATTACCAAAAAAAGAGCAGCCAAGATTGGACGTAACATTAAAAAAAATGTAGCTGTAGAAATCCCTGAACATTTTATTCCTGCCTTTAAACCTGCCAAAGAATTTGTAAGTGAGGTGAAAAGCAAACGTAAGTAGTTACCTTTGCAGAAACTGAACTTTCCGTGAAAAAACAACAATACGTTCTTTCTGCCCTTGCGCTTTTACTTTGTTTTGCCTTGTATTTTGGCGGTAAAACCGTTCCAGACAAGTCGGCTGTTACACATTCAGAAGATGACGGACACGATCATTCAGCTGATTCCCCCCAGAAAATAGACATCAATACCCTTTTAGCGACCGCAAAGGAAAGTATTACCCCATCTCAGTCTCAGCGACTGACAGCCTTGGAAAATTCAGTAACCAGAGGGGATGTAAAAGACCAGCAAATACACGCTTATCATGAAATAGCACGTTTCTGGCTAGACTCGGCCAGAAAGTTCGATTTATACGCATATTATACTTCAGAGGCTGCGAAGTTGGAAAATTCTGAAAAAAGCCTCACCTTTGCCGCCCGCTTGTTTTTAGACCGGTTAATGATGTCTGGTGATCCAGCCATGCAGAACTGGTTGGCGAGCAATGCGAAAGTTCTTTTAGAAAATGCCCTTAAAATCAATCCTGCAAATGATTCAAGCAGTATTGGACTGGGTGCCTGCTACCTTTTCGGAAATATCAGTACCAACCCTATGGAAGGAATTACACTGATTAAGAAAGTAGTAGACAGAAACCCGGATAATATTTATGGGCAAATGATGCTTGCACTGGGAGGTAAAAAAAGCGGACAATACGACAAAGCGATTGAACGATTTTTACTGATAGTGAAAAAGGAACCCGAAAACATTGAAGCTATATTTCATATAGCTGAGTGTTACGACCTTAAAGGAGATAAAACCAACGCTATTGTTTACTATGAAAAAGCAAGGGAGCTGGTTAAAATACCTCAGGCAAAGGAAGAACTCAGTAACCGAATCATGGAATTGAAAAAATAATTTATTGTTTAACTATTTAAATCTCTTTGTATGCCTTGTGGTAAGAAAAGAAAGCGTCATAAAATTGCGACGCACAAAAGAAAAAAACGTCTAAGAAAGAATCGTCATAAGAAGAAGAAATAGGTCTTCTCTTGAAAAATAGTAAAAAGCATTGCACCGTGGTGCAATGCTTTTGATACTTATCTACTGTTTGCTGTTGCCTCCAGAATTTCTGCAACTTTACTCCTCCTCCTTATTCAGCAGCAATAAATAGTTTAAGTAGATGTCAGGTCCTGCAATTAGGTTCCTGTCTTTGTATTTTAAAGTTGCAAATCTGTGAACAAAGAATTAATTATAAATGCTGGTCCAACCGGCGTGGAAATAGCTTTACTGGAAGATAAAAAGCTGGTGGAACTTCATAGCGAAAGTGCGGATATGAACTTTGCTGTGGGTGACCTATATCTGGGAAAAGTAAAAAAACTAATCCCTGGGTTAAATGCAGCTTTCATTGATGTTGGATACGAAAAAGATGCCTTTTTACATTATACCGATTTAAGTCCTTACGCCAGATCAATTATCAAGTACACCCAAATGGCCATTCACGACATGGATCCTAATGGCTTTGATTTCTCCAAATTTCAGACAGAACCTGAAATTATAAAAACAGGAAAAATCAACGAAGTACTAAATGGTAAGCCCAATGTATTGGTTCAGATTCTGAAGGAACCCATTGCAGCAAAAGGCCCCAGATTAAGTTGTGAAATCTCCCTTCCGGGGAGATTCGTGGTTGTTACCCCGTTCAATGAAATTGTTGCTGTTTCCAAAAAAATTCATTCCGGAGAAGAACGAAAGCGACTGCATAAAATAGTGGAAGCTATAAGGCCTAAAAACTTTGGTATTATAGTAAGAACTGCTGCGGAAGGAAAAAGTACCGCAGAACTACATCAGGACCTTTTGGGCATCATTGAGAATTGGAATAGCATTCAAAAAAAACTGAAGGGTGCGGTTGCTCCTGTGAGAATCTTAAGTGAGGAAACAAAAACCACCAGTATTCTGCGCGACCTTTTAAATGCCGACTTCAATAAAGTGGTGGTGAATGATCAAACCATTTTTGCTGATACACAGTCTTATATTCAACGCATTGCTCCGGATAAACAGGATATTGTTAGTTTGTTCCAGGGGAATGGCCTTCCTATTTTTGATCATTACGGCATTACCAAACAGGTAAAAAGCTCTTTTGGCAAAACCGTTAATTTACCCAGTGGTGCCTATTTAATTATTGAACATACAGAAGCACTACACGTAATAGACGTGAACAGCGGATATAAAAGTGTAAGCAATAATCAGGAAGAGAATGCCCTGCAAACCAATATGGAGGCGGCTGAGGAAATTGCACGACAACTTAGATTAAGAGATATTGGCGGTATTATTGTAGTTGATTTTATTGACATGAAACTTCCTGACAATAAGAAAAAATTACAGGAAGCAATGGAAGAATTCATGAAAACAGACCGTGCCAAACATTCTGTTCTTCCTATTTCTAAATTCGGGCTGATGCAGATAACCCGCCAGCGCATGCGTCCTGAAGTAAATATCAATACTTCAGAAAACTGCCCGGTTTGCAAGGGTTCAGGAAAAATAACATCGAGCCTTCTGTTAGAGGATGAAATTGAAAAGCGCTTGTCTTATTTAACTTCTCATGCACATAATAACCTTACACTCGTTGTAAATCCAATTGTGTATTCGCATTTAACGAAGGGCCTTTTCTTCAGTTCCATTATTAGAAAATGGAATAAGAAGTTTAAAACAAAAATCAAGATTAAGTCTAATAATAATTACCATATAGTTGAGTTCCGTTTCTTTAACGAGCACGAAGAGGAAATTAAACTATAACTCAGCTTTAAATAAAAGAAAACCCCGGTCAGATAACTGAACCGGGGTTTATTATGCAAGCAAACAATTCGCTTATTGGTATCCTGCGTTTTGAACAAGATTCTTGTTTACGTCAGTTTCTCTTCTTGGAATTGGTAAAATTAACTTAGGATCATTCCAGGCCAATGTGCCAACTGCAGTTTGTAAACGCTTGGCTTCTATTAAATAATGACCTTCAAAAGCCAATTCAAAAGAACGCTCTTTGGTAATATCATCCAAAGTAACGGCAGCTAATGATCCCAAACCAACTCTGGTTCTGATTCTGTTGATATCAGCCAAAGGAGTTGCTCCTACAGTTGTATTCAGACGCTGATTACACTCTGCACGAGTCAGATACATTTCAGCTAAACGGATAATAGCAACATCACCAAAACGATCAAGGTGCTTATTGGTATAGTAGTTACCACCACTTAAAGTAAAGTAGCCTTTTCTGAAATCACCATTCTCATATGCATTGATATGGTTAGTTCTGATTTTACAATCGCTTCTTCCAGCAGTTCCCGGAATAGTTCCGATAGCTCTGCCGAAATAAGTGTTCTGTGAATTGGTACCATCCTGTGCAGTTACTTTCAAAGAAAACAGGTATTCACCTGGAGTTGCCCCTGCATTGTTAATGAAAGTAAACCAGTTGTTGCCAAAATTAGCAGCCAAAGACTTACCACTACCAGTAATAACACGGTTAGCAGCATCTCTTGCATTAGCATAATCCTTTATCATAAGGTATACACGGCTCAATTGAGCAGCAGCAGCCCATTTACTTACATAATTGCCATTTGAAGTTGGCAACAAGGTTTCAGCCTTGGTTAAGTCTGCTATTACCTGATCGTACACCGCTTTTACGGTAGCTCTTGCAGGATAGTTTGCATCTGTTACGTTACCAGTTGGGGTTAAAACCAATGGAACACCCGGGTTGGTAGCATAGTCTCCATCTCCAACGAATTTGGCAAACAATCTTACCAATTCAAAATACATGGATGCTCTTAACATTAAAGCTTCCCCTTCTACTGAATTTTTCTTAGCAGTAGATGAAGTTACTTTGGCAACAGCTGTTAACACATTATTACAACGATTAATGGTGTTGTAGCAAGCTGCCCAGGTATCACGAGCAAAGTTATTATCAGAAACCATCTGCGTCTGATAAGCATCAGATAAGCCAGCAAAAGTTCCTGTAAAGTTAATATTGGTAGAGTTGCCGATAACATCATTTAAAACCATGATATCACCGCCATAAGCTGCGGCACTTTGTGCACCATCATATGCACCTACCAGGGTAACCAAAACATCACCTTCTGTATTTAATGCAAGATTATCCGCTATACTAGCTGTTGGTGCAATGTCCAATCTTTTTTCGCAACCTACCAGTGTAATAGTACCTAAAAGCAATGCAGCTTTGAAGTAATTACTCATGTTGTTGATTAATATTTTCATAATAGTTATTATTAATTAATTAAAAACCTACGTTCACACCAAACAAAATAGTTCTTGGCTGAGGTGATGTATAGAAGTCATTTCCTTTAGCAATATTTGAATCGAATGAGTCCGCATTAACTTCCGGATCCCAGTAAGTGTAATTGGTAAAGGTTAACAAGTTCTGTGCAGATACATAAACTCTTAAACGCTCGATTTTAAATTTAGACAATTGCTTTGCGTTGAAAGTGTAGCCTAAAGAAACTGTTCTTAAACGGATGTAAGAACCATCTACGATATAACGGCTGCTGGCCTGAGATCCATTCACTCTGTACAAACGTACCTGAGGAACATCAGTAATATCACCAGGCTTCTGCCATCTTCTCAACTGATCTGCAGTATTGTTGTCTTCGTATAACATACTTGCAGAAGAGTATCTACCCATACCATAAATGTTGTTCTCGTTACCCAATACACCATTAAAGAAAATAGATGCATCAAATCCTTTGTAAGAGAAGTTGTTGGTAATACCTAAGATATAATCAGGGTTTGGATCTCCTGCTACAATTCTTTGTGCAAGATTATAGTTGCTGGTTGTTCCTTTATTTAAAGAACCATCTGCATTCTTGGTATTTAAATAGAACAATGCGTTACCGTTTGCAGGATCAACTCCGGCATATTGTGGGGTATAGAAAACACCTACTGCATATCCTTCCTGAACGCGGTTCATACTGCTGATTCCACCTTCAATAATTTGACCAGCGATATCAGTTACCTTACCAATATTACGGGCAATATTAAAGCTGGTATTCCACTTGAATGCACCAATCAGGTTCTGTGTATTCAATACAAACTCAAATCCTTTGTTCTGTAATTTACCTACGTTTCTAACCTGACTGTTGAAACCGGTAGTTGCAGGAATATTTACATTCAACAATAAACCTTCTGTATTCTTAACATAGTAGTCGATTTCACCGGTAATACGGTTGTTCAAGAAACCGAAGTCGAAACCAATATCAAACTGTTTGGTAGTTTCCCACTTCAGGTTGTCGTTTCTCAACTGAGAAGGACGCTGACCTGCAGCACCTGCGTAACCCGCATCTCCAGAGAATAAACCTAACTGAGGGAAGTTTCCGATTTCAGCGTTACCAACAATACCGTAGCTCGCACGCATTTTCAGGAAGCTGATGAATTTATTATCCTGTAGGAATTTTTCATTACTCATGATCCAGCCCGCAGAAATCGCAGGGAAGAAACCAGATCTTGAATTTCTACCGAATCTGGAAGACTGGTCAATACGCGCACTTGCCGCAACAATGTATTTCTCATCAAAAGTATAATTACCTCTTAAGAAATAAGAAAGGAATCTGAAATCGGTCTGAGAAGAACTACCACTGGAAATGGTTGCCGCACTTGCAATCTTCTGATAAGAATCGGAAGGGAATGCAGTACCTTCTGTAAAGTTGTATTTCGCCTGAGACTGTTGGTACTGAGTACCCAATGTTGCACTGATATTGTGTTTATTTACAACAGTGCTATAATTAAAGTAAGACTGTGTATTGTAGTTGGTTACAAATGCACCTCTGTTGGTACCCAAACCTCTGGACGCTCTGGTTTGGTTTCTAACAGTCTGAGTTTGGAAGTAACCTTCTTCATTCTGACTTAAGTAGTCCATACCAAATTCAGTCTGGAAGGTTAATCCTTTAGCTAAATAAGCTTTGATATATGCATTACCAAATGTTCTGTAAACATCCTGCGTATACTTGGCATAGTCAACAGACAATACCGGATTATAATACAAAGGAATGTTCACGTCTCCGGGAGGCGCACCAGCTGGTAAACCTGTATTCGGATCAGTGAATGGAGTCATTGGCATTAATGCGATTGCCTGTAAAGGATTAGAGAAGGCGTTATCATCTGGTAAACGTCTGTTATAGGTTCTGGAAAGGCTTAAAGAAACCCCCATATCCATCCAATCGTTCACTTTCTGATCAATGCTTAAACGACCGGTAGTTCTCTTTAATTCGTTACCAATCATGGTACCGGATTGCTCTAAATGCTGGAATGAAGAGAAAAACTTGGTTTTATCTGTACCACCTCTGATTTGTAAATCAGCTTGTCTGTACGGAGCTTTCTGGAAAACAGCATCCTGCCAGTCATAAGATTTCTTTGGATCTTTAGACCAGTTACCATAACTGTAGTAATCCATTACACCATCTTTAACATAGGTAGTCCAGCTATCCGGATCATTTAATGGAGTACCATCCAAATCATCACGGTATTTGGCACCTTCTAAAATAAGCGTAGCGTATTCTTCGGAATTCAACATTTTCAAACGCTTGGTTGCTTCAGCAGCACCTGTCTGATAGTTAAAAGTAACCTGAGTTTTACCTGCACGACCTCTTTTAGTAGTAATCAAGACAACTCCGTTTGCTGCACGAGAACCGAAGATGGCACCTGCAGAAGCATCTTTTAATACTTCAATAGATTCAATGTCGTTGGGGTTAAGGTCAACCAATGGATTGGTTTGTCCACCATAAGAACTCTGGCTATTGGAAGTCATTGGAATTCCATCCAATACATACAAAGGCTGGCTGCTCGCACTGATAGAAGAGTTTCCTCTAACACGAACAGTAACCGCCTGTCCTAATTTACCAGACTGGCTGTTTACAAATACACCTGCTGCCTTACCTTGTAATGCGGCATCCACACTCGGTGTGGGCATGTATTCAATATCTTTTCCTTTTACGCGGGCAATATTACCAGTTACTTCTCTTTTAATTTGAGCACCACCGAAACCGGTAACGATTACTTCACTCAAATTAGAAACAGAAGAGTTCAAGGCAACATCCACATTGGTACCTCTTACAGGAGCTTCTACTTCAGAATATCCTACATAAGAAAATACCAGGGTTTTTACGCTGGAAGTTACTTTAATGCTGTACGCACCGTCCGCGCCTGTTAAAGCGGTAACAGCGGTACCTTTTGCTTTTACTGTAACACCACCCAGCGGAGCCCCGTTGGCGGCGTCAGTAACTTTACCTGACACGGTTGTTTGAGCATGAGCTACCACAACACAGAAGAGAGCAAAAAGCCCTACTAGCAGTTTTTTTCTCATATTTAGTTTTTTGGTTCTATACCGGTGAGTTCACCAGTCAGCCACCAAGTTAACAAAAATTTCATTTGTAAACGATTTGTTAAAGGTTTTTTTAAGGTTTGTTAAAAGGATGAATGGTTAAAACCGCCTAATTCATATGTGAATACCCCTGATTGGGTTAAATTCTAAAAACTTACGAGCAAAAGTCTTATATATAGTTTTATTTTAAATATATTATTAATATTATCTATTTACTATTGTTTATCAATAATTTAAAAAACGGAAATGAGGAAAAACCTCTTACTGCAACAAAAATTAATTTTGCAGTTTGCCCTATTTTGGTAATTTAGTGGTAGAATTTAATGGGTTAGTAAGTAAAGGGGTCAACAGTTTTGTTGGCCCTTTTGCGTTTTATAATTTTCCCTTTAAATTCCCTTATTATACCTGTTATGAGTAAGATTAAGACCGCTTTTTTTTGCAGCAATTGTGGATACGAGAGTACAAAATGGATTGGAAAATGTCCTTCCTGTAATCAATGGAATACATTTTCAGAAGAAATAATTCAAAGTGGAGACGCAAAAGAAAAAACTACCTGGGATGACTACTCAGATAAAAAAAGAACGAGCAAATCAATTGCACTAAATGAAATAAGTTACCAGGAAGAAAAAAGATTGGTTACCACAGACGCAGAATTAAACAGAGTGTTAGGCGGGGGGATTGTAGCTGGTAGTCTGGTGTTGGTTGCCGGTGAACCCGGAATTGGTAAAAGCACTTTGTTTTTACAAAATGGATTGCTGTTAAAAAATATCCGGGTTTTATATATCAGTGGAGAAGAAAGTGAGCAGCAAATTAAAATGCGTGCTGATCGTCTTAATATCTCCAATGAAAATTTTTACCTGCTTACTGAAACAGACACCAATATCATTTTTAAAGAAATTAAAAAACTAAAACCAGAGCTGGTGATTGTAGATTCCATTCAAACGCTACAGTCTAATCTGATTGAATCAGCTGCAGGTACTGTTTCACAAATAAGAGAATGCGCTGCCGCCTTCCAACGCTTTGCAAAAGAAACCAACACGCCCGTATTTCTGATTGGTCATATAACAAAAGATGGCTCCATTGCAGGACCCAAAATTCTGGAGCATATGGTGGATACCGTTCTGCAATTTGAAGGTGACAGACACTATGCTTACAGAATTCTCAGAACACTTAAAAACCGCTTTGGCTCTACATCTGAGCTGGGTATCTATGAAATGGGGGGCACCGGAATGCGCGTTGTAACCAATCCTTCAGAAATACTAATTGCTCAGAGAGAAGAAGTATTGAGCGGAAGTGGAATTGCAGCTGCCCTGGAAGGAATGCGTCCGCTTTTAATTGAAGTACAGGCACTGGTAACTCCCAGTGTATATGGAACACCACAAAGAACGGTTACCGGTTTCGATTTAAGAAGATTACAACTTTTACTGGCAGTATTAGAGAAGAGAGGTGGATTTCAATTCGGACTGAAAGATGTTTTTGTAAATATTGCCGGAGGAATAAAAATTGAAGACCCATCCATTGACCTTGCGGTAATTTGTGCATTGCTTTCTTCTTATGAAGACAACCCGCTACCAAAAAATATTTGCTTTGCCGGAGAAGTTGGATTGAATGGAGAAATCAGAGCCGTTAACAGAATTGAACAACGAATTGCAGAAGCTCAAAAACTGGGTTTCGAAAAAATTATTGTTTCAAAGTTTAACAAAAAAAGTTTTGATGCAAAAGCATTTCAGATTCAGATTATTGCCCTTAGCAGAGTAGATGAAGTGTATCAGCAATTGTTTTAAAGAATCCGTTTAAAAACATTTTTTTCTTCGTTAAATACGCATCTGTGTTAATAATATTATGCAGAAATTGACTTCATGTCAATACCTATTCAATATTATATCAATGCATTTCAACAATTGTTTTTTCCGCATATCTGTTGCGGATGCGGCGCTGATTATTTAAAAGACAATCAATTCATTTGTGCATCCTGTATGCACATGCTACCCGAAACGCATTTTCTGGACAAAACCGGTAATCCAATTGATAAAATTTTTGAAGGCAGAATACCCGTTACGGCAGCCGGGGCCGGTTTTTATTTTTATAAGTCCGGATTGGTACAACACCTGATTGCCCAGTTAAAATATCATCAGAACAAAGAAGCCGGTAAATTTCTTGGAAGATGCCTGGGACGTCAGTTAATAGCTACCAGCCGGTTTAATAGTGTTGATTTACTAATGCCCCTGCCCCTTCATCCCAAAAAAGAATTTCAACGGGGATACAACCAGGCTGCCCTTATTTGTGAGGGAATCAAAGAAGTCTGGCCTAAACCCATTTGTACCAAAGCTATCTCCCGTCTTATTTATACGCAAACACAGACCCAGGGTAACCGCATCAGCCGATGGAAAAACATGGAAAATGCATTCTGGGTCGTGGATCCAGCCTATATTAAAAACAAACATATTCTATTGATTGATGATGTAATTACCACTGGTGCCAGCCTGGAAGCATGCGGAAATGCCATTTTAAGTGTACCTGGCACAAAACTCAGTATCGTAACTGCAGCCTATACCGTTTAAACTACCCCTTACTGCATCAACTTTTTCTGCTTAGTTTCGTTATAATAAATAAAAACGCATGAAATACTTTCTTTCAATCATCAGCTTTGTTATGCTTAGTGCATTTACCCTACCCGGCGGACCCAGCATTCATAGTTTTAAAGTAAAGTCGATTGATGGCAAAACCATTGATTTTTCCAGCTTTAAAGGAAAAAAGATACTAGTAGTAAACACGGCTTCCAAATGTGGCTACACCCCTCAATATGAAGCTTTACAAAAAGTGTATGAAGCCCACAAAGACAAACTGGTAATCGTAGGATTTCCAGCCAATAATTTTGGAGGTCAGGAGCCAGGTTCAGATAGTGAAATCCAGGACTTTTGCAAAGCTCGTTTTGGCGTAAGCTTTCCAATGGCCAGCAAAGTAAGTGTTAAAGGAAACGATATGGCACCCATCTACAAATGGCTGACTGCAAAAGCAGAGAATGGTGTACTGGATGCAGAAGTAGGCTGGAATTTTGGGAAATTCCTGCTGGATGAAAATGGAAAAATGATTGCTTATTATCCTAGCAAAGTAAAACCAGACAGCGAAGAAATTTTAAAGTATGTAAAATAGTTTTTCAGCTATTTTTACAGATGCTTTTTTCAGATGTAATAGGACAGGATACCATTAAGCAGCATTTGGCTGAAATGGTTGAACATAACAGACTTAGCCACGCATTATTATTCCTGGCAAAAGAAGGGGCAGGTGGACTTCCACTTGCCCTTGCTTTTGCGCAATATATTGTAAGCCTTCCTGCCGAAGCCCCGGTAGTAGAAGATCTTTTTGGTGGAATGACGGCATTGGAACCTTCAGGCGGTTTTATTCCCCCCGAACAAATAGCCAACCAACCTGCCTATGTAAGAGCAGATAAACTGGTGCACCCCGATTTGCATTTTACTTATCCCGTTATTCCCAGAAAATCTGGAGATAAGCCCGTAAGCGCAGATTATATTGAAGAATGGAGAAGCTTTGTTGAAACCATGCCTTATGGTAATGTTTACGACTGGTTGCAAAGTATTGGTGCCGAAAACAAACAGGGAAATATTACAGCGGAAGAATGCAACCAGATTATCAGGGAGCTGAGTTTAAAAAGTTTTGAAAGCAGATACAAGGTTTTATTGCTTTGGATGCCCGAATACCTGGGCAAAGAGGGGAACAAACTTTTAAAGTTGATTGAAGAGCCTCCGCCCAATACCGTTTTCATTCTGGTTGCTGAAAATGAAGAATCGATTCTGCCTACTATTATAAGCAGGTGTCAATTGGTTCGTATTCCAGCATTGGAAGATGCAGATATTGAAAAAGCATTGACTGAACGTGCCAAAGCCAATGAAGAAACAGCGAGACAAATCACCGGGATTTGTGAGGGCAACTACAGGGAAGCCCTGCATTTATTACAACATGCCGACGAAGACTGGCAGTCTTTGTTAAGAGAATGGTTGAATGCCATGCTGAAAACCGGACCGGCCGCTCAACTGAAATTTATTGATGAAGTCAGCAGACTGGGAAGAGAAAAACAAAAACAATTTCTACGTTATTTCAACCACTTGCTGGAACAAAGCATTCGTATTCGCGTAATGAGCGAGGAACAGATTAAAGTGGCAGCTGAGGAAAAAGACTTTGCCAAAAGACTGAATAAAATTGCTTCCGTTAGTCAGCAGGAATGCATGATTGAGGAGCTGGACAAGGCCGCTTACTACATAGAACGCAATGCCCACGCCAAAATGCTGTTTCAGGCACTGACCATTAAACTATACCATATCATTCAGAACAAAACCTTAATTTTGAGTAAATAGGTATCAATTAAAGAACTTTTTATTTACATATATATATGGGATGTGGATCTTGTGGAACAGGAAAGCCTAACGGCTGTAAAAGTAATGGAGGGTGCAGCACGGGCGGATGCAATCGTTTAAATGTGCACGACTGGCTAATGAATCTGCCTTTCAGCGATCCTGAAAGCAGCTGCCGCGTGGTAGAAGTTAGCTTTAAGCAGGGAAGCAGAAAGGAATACTATAGAAATCCTACACTACAATATTTTGAAAAAGGGGAATACGTTACCGTTGAAGGCGTAAGTGGTTTTGATGTGGGTGAAGTGAGCCTCACCGGCGAACTGGTTCGTATGCAATTAAAGAAAAGACAGATTGACGAGTTCAGCCCCGAGATGAAAAAAATTCTCAGAAAAAGTACGGAAAGAGATATTGAGAGTTTTGAAATAAGTAAAGGCCGTGAAAAAGAAATTCTGGCCAGAAGCAGAACCATCGCCAGAAGCCTGAATCTGCAAATGAAACTAAGTGAAGTTGAAATTCAGGCAGATGGTAAAAAAGGAACTTTCTTCTATACCGCTGATGATCGCGTTGACTTCAGGGAAATGATTAAAATTTTTGCCAGTGATTTCAAGATCAAGGTAGAAATGAGACAGATTGGTATTAGACAAGAAGCTGCAAAACTAGGTGGTATTGGTTCCTGTGGCAGAGAACTTTGTTGCAGTACCTGGTTGAACGATTTCAAAAGCGTAAATACTACCGCAGCACGCTATCAAAACCTTTCTATTAATCAGACCAAGTTAAGTGGTCAGTGCGGCCGTTTAAAATGTTGCCTGAACTACGAACTGGATACTTATTTAGATGCACTTCAGCAATTCCCTGATTATGCTGACACATTGGATACAGCAATGGGAACCGCTCATCTGATTAAAAAAGATATTTTTAAAAATTTAATGTGGTATGTGCTGCCCAATAATACCAAGCACTATCCATTAACCATTGATCGCGTTAAAGAGATTAAACGCCTGAACAAGCAGGGTCAAAGAGTAGATGAATTACAGGCTGTTGAAATTGTAAGCAATAAACAGAAAGAGGCGGAACCTGCATTTGTTGAACTGGTTGGACAAATCAGTTTAAAAACATTGGAGAAAAACGACCGAAGAAGAAGAGATCAGCAAAGAAATAACCAACGTGGTCAGCAGGGTAATGCACCACAAGGCAGGAACCAACCCAACCAGGGGCCCAACAGAAGTCCTCAACAAGGGGGGCAAAATCAGGGTGGTGGTCAAAATCAGGGGCAGGGACCCAGAAGACCACAGCAAAACAATCCGAATGCTCCTCGCGGACCCCGTGGACCTCAGCCAAACAGACCCAACAGGCCCGTTCAGCCGAATAATGGTCCCGCCAATAGGCCAAATAACGGGAATAATTCCAGACCTGAGAACGGACCTAAGCCGGAATAAGCTGATCCATTTCGGTTTTTACAAATTCCATAAGGGTTTTAATATAGGCAGGAGTTAGATTAAATTCCAGTCCGGCAGTTTTGTACAATTCAGGTAATGTTTTTGTGCCTCCCAAACTCAGGGCATTCATATAGTTTTCCAAGGCCTGTTCGGGATTATTCTTGTATTGCATCCAAAGACCTATAGCACCCAATTGTGCAATACCGTATTCAATATAGTAGAAGGGCACTTCAAATAAATGCAATTGTCTTTGCCAGCCAATAGCTCTGTAGGCATCCAACCCTGTATAATCAATTGCTGATGTGGAGAATTCAGTAAGAATATTCATCCAGGCAGCTGTTCTTTCTTCAACGCTGTGCTGTGGATGCTCATATACCCAGTGCTGAAACTTATCGATGATGGCAATCCATGGGAAGATGGTGATGGTTCTTTCCAACTGATGTTCTTTGGCTCTAAGCAAATCAGATTCATTATCAAAAAATGCCTGCCAGTGATCCATACTGAAAAGCTCCATTGCCATACTGGCTACCTCTGCAATTTCCATTGGATATTCCTTGAAAGCAGATAAAGGAAGCGGATGTGCCAAAAAAGAATGCACCGCATGTCCGCCCTCGTGCACCATAGTTGTTACATCACTCATTTGTCCGGCTGCATTCATAAAAATAAAAGGAGCTCCGCTTTCTGCCAAAGGACAGTTGTAACCTCCCGGAGCCTTACCCTTGCGGCTCTCCAAATCAAAATGATTCATCTCTTTCATTTTGCGAAGGCAATCCGCAAAGAATGGATTCAGCTGATCAAAACATTTTACTGTCTTTTCGTATAAATCTTCACCCGTAGTAAACGGTTTTAAAGGTTGTGTTCCGGCAGGCTCTGCTTCAGTATCCCAGGGCCTTAATGTATCCAGTCCCAGCTTTTGACGTTTTCTTTCATAGATTTCGTTCACCAGTGGTAATACATATTGCTTCACCGCTTCATGAAACTGAAAACAATCTTCCTTGGAATAATCAAACCGACCCAGTTCTTTAAACTTATAGTCTCTGTAATTTTCAAAACCGGCATTCACCGCTATCTGATGACGCTTGGCTATCAGGGTTGAATACAATTCATGCATGGCCGCTTCGTCTTGCTTTCTACGATCCTGAATTTTATAATAAACAGATTCACGTAATTTTCTGTCACTACTCTCCAGAAACTTGGCTGCCTGTTGTAAGGTATACTCTTTTCCATCTACTTCAATAGTCATCTTTCCGGCAATCGCTCCGTATTGTTGCTGCAAAACACTTAGCTCAGCGGCAATAGGAATATTTTCTTCTCTAAACAATTCAATGCTTTTTCTTACCGAACGCAAATAAGTATGATAAAGCGACTGGTCCAGCTCATTAATGAAGGGGCAGTTGATTAATTTTTTGTTCAGTAAATCTGCATAAGACTGTAGCTTAGGCTGAATTTCCATGCAGAAATAAGTAAACGCATCCTCCAGTGTTTTATCTGTAGTATCGCAGGTCATTTTAATTTGTCTCCAGCAAGCGTCTTCACTTACCACTGCCTCCAGTTCACTCAAATCCTGCAGCCATTGCGATAAATCTGCTTTATTATTCAGGGGTCTTTCAGACAACTCTATAAAATAGGGCTCCAGGCTATTCCAGTCAGTTACCATATAATCAGCAGGCAAAAAACTTCTGGGAATCTTCTGTATCGCAGCTTTCGGGTGCATATTCACTCAATTTAACCGCAAATTTAGGGCAACTGTACCTTGCAGTTGGTTCAGGAATCTTATTTTTACAAACTTTTATTTTTTGAGACCTAAGCGCTGAAGACATTATTGTGAGTAATACTATACACCTTTTACCTGATCATATAGCCAATCAGATCGCTGCTGGTGAAGTAATTCAAAGACCTGCCAGTGCAGTGAAGGAATTATTGGAGAACGCAGTGGACGCTGGTGCTACACAAATACAATTACTGGTAAATGACGCCGGAAAGGCACTGATTCAGGTAATAGACAATGGCAAGGGCATGAGTCCGGAAGATGCCAGCATTGCCTTTGAAAGACATGCTACCAGTAAAATCAGACAGATTGAAGATTTGTTCCGAATCAGCACCATGGGATTCAGAGGAGAAGCATTGGCATCGGTAGCTGCGGTATCACAAGTTGAATTAAAAACCAGAAGAGCAGAAGATGAACTGGGTTGTTGGGTAGAAGTGGAAAACAGCAAAGTAATTCGTCAGGAAGCCTGTACCGCTGCGGTAGGCACCAGTATCAGCATGAAAAATTTATTCTTTAATGTTCCTGCCCGCAGAAATTTCTTAAAGAGTAATGCAGCCGAAATGCGGCATATCATGGATGAATTCATCCGGGTTGCCATGGCTAATCCAGCAATATTTTTCTCTTTAAAAAGCAATGGTCAGGAAGTATACCATCTGGAAGCCGGTTCACGCAAGCAAAGAATTGTACAGATTTTAGGCAACAGTTATAATGCAAAATTGGTGACGGTTTCAGAAGAAACAGATTATATGAATATCAGCGGCTTTATTGGCAAACCCGATACTGCTCGGAAAACAAGAGGTGATCAGTATTTCTTTGTGAATAATCGTTTCATTAAAAGTGCTTACTTAAATCATGCAGTGAATGCGGCGTTTGAAGGATTGATTGCAAAAGATAGTTTTCCCAGCTATGTGCTGTATATAGATTTAGATCCGGGTCAGGTAGACATCAATGTGCATCCAACCAAACAGGAAATTAAGTTTGAGGATGAAAAGATTGTGTATGCATTTGTTCAGGCAGCCATCAAACATGCATTGGCACAATTTAGCATAGCTCCTTCTTTAGACTTTTCATTGAACGCAGATATTCAGGGTTTGGATGCAGTAAGCAAACCTTTTACCAGCAACCAGAAGGATGCAGCTGTTTCATCCAGCCTCTATAAGGCATTCACTCAGAAACACCAGGCTCATTTAATTGAACCCAGTGCAAAATCTGAATTGAAAAGCTGGAAGTCTTTCTTTGAGCCTTCGGGTTCCGCTTCAGACCTATTGGGTGGAGATGCAGGAAAAGAGAAACAGATTTTTGAAGAATCATTTACAGGTAACCGTTTACTGAATGTACCGGTTGTACAACAGTATTTACAGGTACAGCAAACCTATATCATTGCTACAACCGAAAAAGGCTTTTTACTCGTACATCAGCAGCTGGCACATGAACGAATTTTGTATGAAAAGTACAGTCAGGCGGTACACAACAAACAAGCTCCTACACAAAAGAGCTTATTCCCAATACCATTGGAATTAACTGTTTCCGATAAAGTATTACTGGATGAATTGTTACCCGACTTACAATTAATCGGATATCAGATAGAAAAAGATGAACAGCAGGAATATTTAATTCAGGGTACACCTGCCGATATTACAACAGGAAACGAGAAGCATGCGATTGAAATGTTGATTGAGCAATTCAAGCATTTCAGCAGTGATGTTAAATTCAGTCAACGGGAGAAACTGGTTCGTTGCATGGCCAAACAACAATCCATTAAATCGGGCACAGGTATGGATGAGAGAGAAATGGCGAAACTGGTTAATGATTTGTTTGTCTGCAATACGCCTAATATAAGCCCCTCTGGTTCCCCCACTTTTATTGAATACAAAGGCAATTACCTGGAGCAGTTATTTAATAAATAAATAAGGATTGGTTTCTACTGTTCACTAATAATAGAGGTAAGAAACTGTTCTATCTGTTTTCTTATTACAGAGGCAGAAGATTGATGCGCATTTACCATAACAGAAAAAATTAATTCCTTCCCTTGATTGGTAACCAGGAAACCACTTAATGCAACATGATTGGAAAGTGTTCCTGTTTTGGCAAAGATTTTTCCTTCGTATCCTTTATACAGACCACCCAATGTGCCGGTATTACCAGTCGGGAAAATGGTTTTTATTCTATTCCAGCTTTGCTCCTGCTTCATTTTGCTTAATATCCAGATGAAGTCTTGCGGAGTCATTAAATTATAACGACTCAGTCCACTGCCATCCACCCATCTGGGAACTTGGGGCATTCCTTTCATATCCGACTTCAATAAAGTATCAATGGCCTGCGCATCATTCATGATTCCCAATTTCTGATTGCCCACCATTAATAATACCTGCTCTGCATAAAAATTATCGCTTCTATGCATCATGATTTTTAAGAGACTATCTGTAGACTGCGAATAAAAATTTTCCCACTTAGGATTATCCAGCACAACCTCATTGGCATAACTCAGTATTCTGTTGAGCGTATCTTCCAGCAAAGGAATCATCAGCTGTTCCATATCTTGTTTTACAACAAAAGGAATAGAAGTTCCGTTAAAATTGCGATTGCTTTTGACCACTGTAAAGCTATTCTCAGACTTATTTCTGGCAATAGCAAATTTACCGTCCTCTGTACTGGAAAAAATGACCAATGAGTCCTTGAACGCTTTGGGAGTAACGGTTATACGATTTCCCTTTTTACCAAAATACACCAGATTGCCATAAATCGGCATGGGTGATCTTTCCGGAGAATAATCAGCATCAAAGTCGTTCCATGCCCAGCCATTTCCAAATGCTTCTGCTGAATATTTCGGTGCAACGATGGTGATTTTAGGGGCGTTTTTTTGCAAAAAATCAAAGGCAGGATGCTCATCAAAATCAGGATGCAAAAAACTTGGATCTCCGGTAAATCTCAATGTAATATTATCCTCGTCCTTTAAGTATTGAAAAGCAACCAGGCTATCGCTCAGATTTTTCATCGCTGCATAGCAGGTGAAAATTTTGGTGTTGCTTGCAGGAATAAAAAATTTATCTGCCTGATAATTATACAGGTATTTTCCGCTGGCGGGATCAAATACGCTGACTCCCAGGTGGGCAGGCTGAAAAGCCGGATGCTGAAAAAAAACCTGTTCTGCTTTTTGCTGATAAAAATCAGCTTCCTTTTGTTTTAAAGATTGCGATACGGGTTGAGATACTTTACAGGATACAAAAAGAGAAAGCAACACAACACAGAAAAACAGATTTTTCATTTGGCAGATTTTAACTTCTTTCAACAGCTCTTAACCAACGTTCAGGAATATCATTGTTACAGGCTACGATATAATCTTTATGACTGCAAGCTACAAATTTACCATCATGCAATTGCATCCACCATCTTCCTGTTCTTTTACTTTGTAAAAATGCAGTAGGAGCTTCAGCAAATGCCATGGTGAATTCATTGAATTCATTCCTGTTTTCCAAACTGGCTTCCTGCTTACCTCTGTGGATTCCATCTATCACATACCAAATCATATGGGCTTGTTGTATAGCTGTCATTTCATGCATGTCTTTTGCTACATCATATCCGTATAGTCCAATTGTGTTACAGATATTACTCATTCCTGCATATTGCATTAATGTGCAGGCTTCTTCTCCGTTTAATCCATTGGGTGTTACACGGTTTGCAGGCGCATGCGCATATTGAATGGCTTCAATATCAAAGCTGAACAATTCGCTGTTCCGGATAGCGGGCTCCATTTCTTCAATTGCCTCTTTCACCCGACCCACTCTATAGAAATCAAATCCAAGTTTATTAATCGTCTCCAGCATATGCGGATGCATATAATAGCTTTGAAATGCAATATGTGTATAGTGCTTAAGGTGATTGGGTATTCCGGTAAACATATCTACCAGAAACTGATCTGCAGGTTCCAGGCTGTCCATATCCAGGTTAATTCTGGCATCAACTGAAACAGCATCAATAATTTTATCCAATGATCCATAGGCCTGATATTGAGGAGTGGTTATATCATGGGAACCACCCAGAATGAGTACTTTTTTACCCATCTGTATCAGTTCACTTACAACCATTTTTACCGCAGCATAACTATCTGCAAGGCTGGCTCCGGTTTTAATATTTCCCAAATCGGCTATGGTTACTTCTGAGTGCCAATAGTACAATTTGTAAAACTGAGTTCTGACTTTATTGGGGGCACTGGTATTGGTATACTGCATGCCCATGCCGCGCATTTCTCCACAGCCCACTATCACCAGGTCGGCTTCGCTGATATCGGGTAACTCCTCTTCAAAAGCCTGGATATGTTTTCCAATTTGTGTGTCTTTGAAACCTTCATCCAAAGAAATTTCAGCAAGATTAACGGGTTCAAGAAAATCTACTATAGAGGATAATGACATGGGTACGATTTTGTACCCCTTTAACGAAAAAAACCTATTGATTATTGCCAATAAAATTAATCGGTGTATTTGTAACCAACACCACGAACAGAATGAAAATAAACGGGGTTCCGGCTATCTTCTTCAAAATACTTTCTAAAACTAAGAATAAAATTATCGATGGTTCGTGTGGTTGGATACACGTTGTATCCCCATACCACCTGTAAGATTTTTTCCCGGGTAACCACTTCTCCCTTGTTTTCTATCAGGAGTTTCAGCAGCATGGCTTCTTTTTTACTTAAGTCTACATGCTGACCGTTCCAGGTGATGGCATCCTGTGCTTTAAAGTCGATCAGGTTATTACCGAATTTGTATTGATCTCCTATTGATTCCTTCACCTGGAGTCGTTTGTTTTTTTCAATAAGCTTTGAAACTCTTATTAAAAGTTCGTCCAGGTTAAAGGGCTTAGTTAAATAGTCGTCTGCTCCCTTCTTTAAGCCCAGTACTTTGTCGGCGGGTGTGTTTTTAGCACTCAGCATCAGTATGGGCACTTCATTGTTGTGTACACGTATGCTCTCAGTTACACTTATTCCGTCCAGCTCAGGAAGCATTATGTCCATGATAATTAAATCGAAATAAGCATTTTCTACTTTCTTGAGTGCTTCATTCCCATCAAAAGCAGAAGTTACTTCATAGCCCTCCATTTCCAGATTCAGCTTTAATGCTTCATGCAAATTCAATTCATCCTCAACAATGAGAATATTTGCTTTATCTGTTGCCATTTTTACGATTTAAATGTGACCTTAAAAATACTTCCATTTGGTTGATTATCTGTCACAGAAATGTAGCCATTATGGGTTTCAACAATTTTTTTGCAGAGATACAAGCCTAGTCCGGTCCCCTGCGCCTTCCGGGTATTTTCGCTCCCACTCCTGTAAAATTTATCGAAAATGCTTTTCTTTTCCCTGTCTTCAATACCTGGACCTAAATCTGCAATAGCCAAACAGATTTTATTAGCACTTCTTACCAGTGTAACATGAATAGGCAGATTCTTAGGAGCATATTTAATTGCATTCTCCAATAAATTATTCAGCAGCATTTGCAGTAAAAACGGATCTCCTTCAATGAAAATATTTTCTTCTATTGAATCGGTGATTTCCCTTTCAGGAAACCTGCTTTTGCAATCATCCACACTGGTCTCAGCAATATCCGTCAGGTTGATTTGCTGAAAATTTACCTTGTATCCTCCTGCATCCAACTGAGAAGTAAATAAAATATTATTACACAAAGCGTTCAGCCGGTTTGCTTCCTGCAGCGTATTCGCAATTAGTTTTTGTTGCTTTTCTTCTTCAAGTTTTCTTCTTTGCAGTGTTTCCAAATTTAACTGAGCAACAGCAATTGGTGTTTTTAATTCATGCGTAATAGCCATCATAAAATTCTGCTGATGAGCAGAAAACTTAAGTTGCCGACGTGTGGCACGGTATACATAAACGGCACCAACTAAAATTAAGGCGAGAAAAGTAAGCCCCTCTCCAACGTACTGTGCTGTTTTTCGTTTGCGCAGTTCTTCAATACGGGCCAGTTTATTAATATATTCAGGATCGTCTTTGTAAATTTCTGAAATTCTTATTTCCGCCAGAATTCCATTTTGCTTTTCCAGGGCAATAAACCACCAGGCAAGCGCTGCAATCATGTATAAAAGTAAAAACCAATATACAAAAGTTACAAATGCCAATTTAGGTGGCTTCAGCGTTTTCATTTAGCTACTTTTTCTACTCGGATACCTGCATTCAGAACATAAGGCAAAGGATCTTCCCGCATTGCTTGCTGAAGGGTGAATTTATAGGTTCCTGATTTCAAATGAATAGGTGCTTGGGTAAGACGTATACGATGGTCAAAAACATCATCCATCCCTGTTCCCAGCCATCCTCTGCGATTGTCTGCCAATCGCAAATTGATTAATTGTTTTTTAGCTGAATCGCCGGGTGATTGAGTAGAGAAATGAACCCAGAGATTATTATACCTATAGGCGTCTTCATGTCTTACAACAGCATAAATATGGTACAGTGCATTGGTATCTGTAACAGCAAATCGAAAATCAGGCTGGTTGCTGGCCGCCCATTCGTGTTTTTGAAAAAAAGCTACTTTTTCGAAGACCCCATTCGATTGGCAACTGCTCAAAAGCATGATTGCCAAGCCTGCTACCAGAAAAGTTTTCGCTAAATCCATATTATCAAAGATACAGACTGTGCTGAATCTATAAAACATTCAAAATTTGCTCTTTTGCCTTCTCCAGTTCATCTTTCATTAAAATAACTGCTTTTTGCATGGTGGCATCGTAGGCTTTAGATCCCGTAGTATTAATTTCCCTTCCAAACTCCTGTAAAATAAAAGACAGTTTTTTACCTTTTGAAAGACCGCTTTCATTCAATACTGTTCTGAAATAAGCACAGTGATTATTCAGACGAACCTGCTCTTCACTGATATCAATTTTTTCAATATAGTAAATCAACTCCTGTTCCAGTCTGTTTGGATCGTAGTTTTCCTTACCTACATTTTCTTCCAGCACTTTTACTAAACCTTCTTTTATTTTGGTTCGGCGCAGTGGCTCTAGTTGAGTTATAAGTTGCTGCTGTTCTTCTATATTCTTTAGTCTGACCAATAAATCAGCTTCAATGGATTTACCTTCTTCCTTTCTGTGATTATTCAGCTGAGCAATGGCTTCTTTCAACAGATTTTCAAAATGACTCCACTCTGATTCAGATAACATTTCAGTGGATGGGGTAATAACATCCGGCAATTTCAAAATGGTGCTTAATATATCCCCTGTTGCCAGACCCAGTTCATTGGCCAATTGTGATACCGGCTGAAAATAAGCTTTAGCAAGATCCGTATTAATGGTTACCGGCTTATTAGCCCCATTCAGTTTAATGGTAATATTACATTCAACACTACCTCTTTGTAATCCTTCGTTCAATAAGTTCCTTACATCAAATTCATAGGGTTTCAGTAAAGCAGGAATATTCAGTCGCAAATCAAATTGCTTTCCATTTAAAGACTTGATTTCAATTAAAAAATTCTTATCGCCGATGGCTTGTTCTGCTCTGCCGTAACCAGTCATTGAATATAACATACCAAACTGTTTAAGTAAAAGTAAAGGAACATTAGCAGATTAGCTAAAAATCAATTCCAATCCACTTTCTTTTCTTTTTCTCATACTTAGTAAAGTTGAATTGATATAGTTTACCTGGACGGTGAGATACGTCCTGCTCCATTTCATTGGTGTCGATTAGCAAATCCATAGAAGCAAATTTTTTTCGGAAATTTCTTCTGTCTAATGAAACTCCCAGAATGGCTTCATATAAATTTTGAAGCTCACGAAGTGAAAATTTATCCGGCAATAAATTAAAGCCCAATGGGTGCTCCTGTATCCTCTTTTGCAACCAGCTATGGCATTCGTCAACAATCTGCTTGTGATCAAAAGCCATATCTTCCAGCGCATCATAATCGTACCAATCAAGTTCATTTTCATGAATATTCAATGAATGATGCTGAATATTTAATAGTGAACAGTAGGCAATTGTAATTACTCTGCCCCCTGGATGCCTGTCGGGTTTACCAAACACTTTTACCTGATCTAGAAATACATTGGTCATACCTGTTCTTTCTCTCAGGATTCTGTAAGCTGCATCATCCAGATCTTCATTGTTTTTAACAAAATCTCCCAGAAGAGAAAGTTTGCCCTGATAAATAGACAAATCACTTTTGATAAGCAAGACTTTAAGCTTACTCTCTTCAAAACCAAATATGACACAGTCCACGGTTAACGGAACTTTGGGATAAGTATCCACTAAACTATGTACCGCTTTAACGGAATTCTTCTTCATATGGCCAAGCGTTTGGAGTAACCTCCTGCAATTGCGTAGTTAGTACACAAAGTTAAGGGTTGTTGGGTAATTTCTATCTTTACAGCTCAAGACGCATTATGTACACCGCAGAACAGACAAAAGTTTTACAGGAACAAACCAGGGATATACTAACAGGGCTAAACAGTACGGCACCCAAAATTGACTTGCCTATTTTGAAACAAGTGCTGAGGTTTCATGAATACAGATACTATGTATTGAATGAGCCTTTGCTGGCAGATTACGAGTACGATGTTTTATATCAGTCATTGGTGAAAATGGAGAATGCCAATCCAGACCTCATTAGTCTTGACTCACCAACACAGCGAGTTGGAAGTAGTTTGAACCAGAACTTTGTAACTACACCGCATCTGGTTCCTATGCTAAGTCTGGATAACAGTTACAATGCAGATGACCTGAAAGACTTCGACAGAAAAGCCAGGGAATTAAGTGGATTCGATTTACTTGAATATTGCATTGAACCCAAATTTGATGGGGCCAGCATATCCCTTTATTACGAAAATGATTTATTAGTCCGGGCCGTTACCAGAGGAGATGGTGTTGCTGGAGAAGACATTACCAACAATATAAAGCAAATCAAATCAATCCCTGTTTACGCACCATTTTCCAGCAGAGGTATTTATCAAATTGAAATCAGGGGCGAAGTAATCATGAGCAAAAATGCTTTTGAACAGTACAATCAGAAACTGGTTTCAAAGGGATTAAGCCCATTAGCCAATCCAAGAAATGCTGCTTCCGGAAGCCTGCGAATGAAGGATCCAAGGGAAGTAGCAGAGAGAAATCTGGATGCTTTTTTATACCATATCAGTTATGTTACACACCTGAATAATCAGCACGACAAAGCTTTGGAAACGCATGGTGGTAGCCTTTCTTTATTGTGGGACATGGGTTTCCGATCGCCCCAAAAAGAAAAAAGAATTATAAAAGGAATTGAGGGTGTAATTGATTATTGTCTCTCATTTGAAGCAAGCAGAGACAACCTGCCTTATGAAATTGATGGCATGGTTATAAAAGTGAATGAATTGACTTTACAGGAAAAAATGGGAATGACATCTCATCACCCCAGATGGGCAATTGCTTTCAAATTCAAAGCCAGACAGGCAACTACAATTTTACTCGATGTTGAGTTTCAGGTAGGGCGTACCGGGGCAATAACTCCTGTAGCCAAACTAAAACCTGTTTATCTGGGAGGGGTTACTGTATCTAGTATTTCCGTGCACAATGAAGAATACATTCAGCAAAAAGATTTGCGAATCGGAGATCAGGTGTTAATTGAAAGAGCAGGGGATGTGATTCCTCAAATTGTAAAAAGCTTGCCGGAATTAAGAAATGGAAATGAGACCCTGATTCAGTTTCCTAAAAATTGTCCGGTTTGTACCAGTGAATTATTTAAAGAAGAAGGCGAAGCCGTATGGCGTTGTATTAATATTGAGTGCACCGCACAGGTAGTAGAAAAAATCATACACTTTGTAAGCAAAGACGCCATGGACATCAAAAGCCTGGGAGAAGCCAATGTGCGAAAGTTCTTCGAACTAGGCTTATTGAAAGATATTCCGGGTATTTATCAGCTCGATTATTTTTCCATTGCAAGCCTGGACGGTTTTGGCAAAAAATCCCTGGGTAATCTGCGTTCTGCCATCGATGCCAGTAAACAACAACCACTGTATCGACTAATATATGCATTAGGTATACGATTTGTTGGAGAAACCACTGCCAAAACATTGGCCAACTCAGTTAACCACCTGATGGAATTTGCCAATAAAACCGAACTCGACTTGTTAGAACTAGAAGATGTAGGAATTAAAGTAGCCAAAAGTATTCAACACTTTTTTTCTAACCCTCAGAACTTGGAAATGCTGAAAGAACTGGAAAAACTGGGTCTGCAGCTGGTGAATATTAAAAAAGAAGTGAGTGCAGATGGAAGCCTTCAGGGACAAAGCTTTTTGTTTACCGGTACGCTGGAACAATTAAAAAGATCGGAAGCAGAGGCAAAAGTAGAAGCTGCAGGAGGAATTATTTTAAGTGGTGTTAGCAGCAAACTGAATTACCTGGTAGTTGGTGCTGATGCTGGAAGTAAACTGGAAAAAGCAAAAAAAATCAACAGCATAAAAATTATTACCGAACAGGAATTTATTGAATTAATTAACAGACAATAATGTTGAATAAAAAAACACTTCAATTTTTAACTCAGTTAAAGAAGAACAATAGTCGTGAATGGTTTAACGAAAACCGTTCCGTTTACGAAAACGCAAAATCAGATTTCATTGAACTGGTTAATGCAATACTGGCAAAAGCAAATGATTTCGACAAAGAGCTTTCCTTACTTACCTACAAGGACTGTATTTTCAGAATCAACCGTGATGTTCGTTTCAGTAAAAACAAGAATCCATATAAAACCAATATGGCAGCCTATTTTGTAAAAGGAGGAAAAAAATCCTGGATGGCTGGATATTATTTTCATTGTGAGCCAGGAGGTAAAAGCTTTATTGGGGGCGGTTTATACGGGGGAGAACCCGATCAGATTAAAAAAGTAAGGCAGGAAATAGATTATAACTGGGAAGAATTCAAGGGTATCCTTGGCAATAAAAATTTCAAAAAGCTATTTGGAGATTTGTCCAGAGAAGAAGGCATGTCGCTTATCAGAGAACCCAAGGGTTATGAAAAAGATAATCCTGCCATTGAATACATTAAATTAAAAAATTTCATTGTATCTGTTCCCATCAGCGATGCAGAACTGACACAGGAAGATTTAGTAAAAAAGATAGTGACTGCATTTGCAACCATGAAGCCCCTGCTACAATTTTTGAACCGGGGGATGGAAGACTAATTAACAGGTGTACTGTACTTACGAACTTTGTAATTGTTAATCTTCTTGAACTTCAACTGGTCGTTTGAAACGCTTACCTGTACATAATCCTTAAAAGTTCCTTTTGCATCATTGAACCCAATGATGCACGACATAGGATTTTTACCTGGCTGAATAGCAACAACAGGTAATATATTAAAGTTGGGAATTTGCACAATCTCAGAGGATCTTATCTCCTTGTATTGAATATTAACTTTGTACTCAAAGGTTTTAGAAGTTTCGTAAATATTTACCGCAAATTTCCAGTTATTCATATTGCCCATGCCATCATCTACCGGAACACTATAGGTAGCTGCAGGTTTGGATGAAGGACTGATGCGAATTTCTGAAATGGTATCCTGCTTAACAACCACAGTATCTGATTTCACTGCTGCATCCTTTGTTTGATTTTGGCAGCTTATCAACAATAACAAAGCTGATAAAAATAGGAATACTCGCATAAATAATAGATTGAATTTCCCCTAAAATAATTAATATCTGGTTCCGTCTGAAAATGCTTCATCAGATACCAGTCTACATGACCCGTATACAAAGGCTGTATGGGTTTTCCATTCAACTGATGCCAGCCATAAATAGCAACCCGATGCTGTTTTGTAGAACGCATAAGCAGATCTGAAATCACAACATCTTTTTTGATGCCACTGATTAAGCCCTCTTGACCTTTTCGCTGACCTTCAATCATTAAATGATGCTGCCAATGTAAAAGAATCCCGTTGCTTTCATTGCATGGTCATTGCCTGCTGATAGAATTGTTCACCTGTAATCTTTGATCCAGTTTTTGTTCCTGTTTCACTTGATTGATAAGTAAACAAACGGGTACCACAACCCATACACACTAACAGCAGGCAAAACCATAGTAATCGGAATCTGCGCATTCAGCAAAATTTATAAAAGGTCGTTGGCAACCATGTATTCAGCAATCTGAACAGCATTGGTAGCCGCACCTTTTCTTAGGTTATCGCTTACAATCCACATATTCAGGGTCTTCTCCTGGGTTTCGTCTCTTCTGATTCTGCCTACAAATACTTCGTCTTTTTCATGTGCCCATAATGGCATTGGATAAATCTGATTGGGCAAATCATCCTGCACAATAACACCCGGAGCAGTTGCCAACAATGCTTTTACTTCAGCTACATCAAATTCATTGGCAAATTCAATATTCACAGATTCACTATGTCCACCAATAACAGGAATGCGAACCGTTGTAGCCGTTACACGAATAGAATCGTCCTGCATGATTTTCTTGGTTTCCAACACCATTTTCATTTCTTCCTTGGTATATCCATTGTCAAGAAAAACATCAATCTGAGGAATTACATTTAAATCTATGGGATATTTATAAGCCATTTCACCTTCCACTCCTTTGCGCTCATTAAACAATTGGTCTACCGCTTTTTTTCCAGTACCAGTTACACTTTGATAGGTACTTACTACCACACGCTTAATGGTATATTTTGCATGAAGCGGCTGTAGGGCAACCACCATCTGAATGGTAGAGCAATTGGGATTGGCAATAATGAAATCTTCAGCAGTTAAGGCCGAAGCATTAACCTCAGGAACAACCAGTTTCTTTGTGGGATCCATTCTCCAGGCAGAAGAGTTATCAATCACTTTAATTCCAGCTGCTGCATATTGAGGGGCCCATTCCAGAGAAGTACTGCCACCAGCAGAAAAAATGGCTACGGCAGGTTTTGCTGCAATACCATCCGCCATACTTACTACTTTATATGCTTTCCCTTTAAAGCTTACTTCCTTACCTACGGATCTTTCAGATGCTACCGGTACAATTTCAGATACCGGAAAATTTCTTTCAGCCAATACCTGCAACATTTTGGTTCCTACTAAACCCGTTGCGCCAACAACAGCTACTTTCATTTTTTAATTCTCCTTCCCTCTCGGGGTTTTGGTTATACAAAAAAGGCCTTCCAAATCTGGAAGGCCCGTTAATATGATTGAAACATAAACATACAAACACCTTCTGCTTAGCGTGGTTTCTTGTTACGTTTTATGTTTTTAATAATGCTCATTCAAAACGAATTTACAATCTTTCAATTAATTGCCCAACTCAATATCAAAATTAACCAGTTGAACAAACTCATCCAGTCTGGAATCAATATCTGCCTTGTTGATTTCTCTTAAACGCTGGGTTCCAAATTTTTCTACACAGAAAGAAGCCATTGCACTACCCACGATAATGGCAGTTTTCATGTTCTCAAAAGAAATGTCTTTGGTTTTCGCAATATGTCCTATAAATCCACCAGCGAATGTATCCCCTGCACCTGTTGGATCAAACACTTCTTCCAGTGGTAAAGCCGGTGCAAAAAACACCTGATTTCCGTGGAATAAGAGCGCCCCGTGCTCCCCCTTCTTAATAATTAAATATTTAGGGCCCATTTTCATGATTTTAGCAGCCGCTTTAACCAATGAATATTCACCACTTAATTCACGGGCTTCACTATCATTCACCATCAGTAAGTCTACCATCGCCAATGTTTGCTTCAGGTCGTCCATGGCAATTTCCATCCAGAAATTCATGGTATCCATTACTATCAGCTTCGGTCTGTTTTTTAGCTGCTCAATTACACTTCTTTGTACGGCGGGAGCTAGATTGCCGAGCATCAAAAACTCGCAATCCTGATAACTATCGGGCACTACAGGCTGAAAATCTCCCAATACATTTAGCTGGGTATCTAAAGTATCTCTGGTATTCATGTCCATATGGTAACGGCCACTCCAGAAAAAAGTCTTCTCATCCTTTTTAATCTGAACTCCTTCCAGGTCTACATTTCTTTCAGTAAGGCTATCCAGTTCCTCCTGAGGAAAATCGCCACCCACTACAGAAATCTGTTTAACAGGTGTATAATTGGAAGCGCACCAGGCAATATAGGTACCTGCACCGCCAATAATCTTATCACTTTTACCAAAGGGGGTCTCAATGGCATCAAAAGCCATGGATCCTACAACAACTAAAGACATAATTATAATTTATGATACGGCTGCGAAATTAATGGTTTATCGGCTAATCCACTCAAATAAGCAGTTTAGCCAATAAACTAACAGGGCAAGATAATTTTAGACAAATCATTGCTAACACATGTTAGTATATTATCTTCGTTCCATGGCCAGAATAAAAATTGAAAAAAACACCAGCCGCAAAGAGGTAATCGTTAGTAAAGCGGCTTCCTTATTCAGAGAAAAAGGATTTAAAGCTGCCAGCATGCGAGACTTAGCAGAAGCAGTAGGGGTAGAAGCTGCCAGCTTGTATAATCATATCAAATCCAAAACAGAATTATTACATGAACTCTGCTTTGGTGTGGCAAACCGTTTCATGCATCATATGGATCAGGTGGAAGCCAAAAAGACCAATTCCATTGATAAAGTTGAGGAACTGGTAAGATTCCATATCAACGAAATGATTAATCACTACGAAGAGGTTTATGTAAGCGACAGAGAGTGGAAACATTTATCAGACCCTTACCTCTCTAATTTTCAAAACCAGCGAAGAATGTATCGCAAGCGTTTTGCTGCCATCATTGAAACCGGAATCAGAAATAAGGAAATAAAAGCAATTGATGCGCCCACGGCAGTATTGATTATTCTGCATGCCATAGGTGGTATTGAAAGCTGGCATCGTTCTACAAAGAAAATTGATGCAGATGCACTAACCAGTAATATGATTACCATTTTGGTAGGAGGATTAAAGAATGACTAAGTTTGAAACACTTACAGTTAAAGAGATAAGAAAAGAAACACCAGATTGTGTTTCTGTAGCTTTTGACCTGCCTTCTTCCTTGCAGGAAAAATTCAGATTTACACAGGGTCAGTATATTACCCTAAAGCAAGACATAAACGGAGAAGAAGCCAGAAGATCCTATTCCATTTGCAGTAGTCCGCTCGATAATGAATTAAGAGTAGCCATTAAGAAAGTAAACGGAGGTTTATTCTCTACCTGGGCCAATGAGTCTCTGGCAAAAGGAATGGCTTTGGAAGTAATGCCTCCACAGGGGAAATTTTTTACTCCGCTCAATCCAACTGCTAAAAATCAGTACGTTGCATTTGCAGCTGGCAGTGGCATTACTCCTATTCTTTCCATTATCAAAACAACCCTGCAAACAGAGCCGGATAGCAGCTTTACGCTGATTTATGGAAACAGAAATCGGCATAGCATCATTTTTAAAGAAGCCCTGGAAGCTTTAAAAAATAAGTTCATGGGCCGATTCAGCATTGTATATATTTTATCCCGTGAAAAAACAGATGCGCCTATTCATTTCGGAAGAATTGATCAGGAAAAATGTATACAGCTTTGGAATACCTTATTACAGCCCGAAAAAGTAGCTGCCTATTTTTTATGCGGACCCGAAGAAATGATTTTCGGCGTTAAACAGGCATTGGAAGAAAGTGGCGTTGATTCCAAAAAAATTCATTTTGAATTATTTACTACCGGTGCAAAGGCAAAGAAAAAAACAACTGATTCAACGAATGCCAGCAAAGAGGTAAAAAGCCATATAACTGTTAAACAGGATGGTATCACTTTTGCCTTTGATCTTAGTTTTGAAGGAGAAAGCATTTTAGATGCCGCCTTAAAAAATGGTGCTGATCTCCCCTATGCCTGCAAAGGTGGTGTTTGTTGTACCTGCAAGGCAAAGCTGATAGAAGGTGAAGTAGATATGGATGTGAATTATGGATTAGAACAGGAAGAGATAGAACACGGGTTCATATTAACCTGCCAGTCTCATCCGAGAACAGAGAATGTATTCATTGACTTTGATGTTAAATAAATAATTATGGAACAAGACTTCGAAAAAATCTTTCAGGACAAGGTTGATCGTGAAATAAGAATTGAGCCAAAAGACTGGATGCCAGAAAAGTATCGTCAGACCTTGATCAGACAAATCAGTCAGCACGCACACAGCGAAATCATCGGTATGCTTCCCGAAGGGAACTGGATTACCCGTGCCCCATCGTTAAGAAGGAAAGCCATTTTATTGGCGAAAGTGCAGGATGAGGCAGGTCATGGATTGTATTTATATAGTGCGGCTGAAACCCTTGGTATTACCCGGGATCAGATGTATGAGCAATTGCATACCGGTAAAGCCAAATACTCTTCTATCTTTAATTATCCAACCTTAAGCTGGGCAGATATGGGTGTAATTGGCTGGCTGGTAGACGGCGCAGCTATTATGAATCAGGTGCCGCTTTGCAGAACCAGCTTTGGTCCTTATGCACGTGCTATGGTAAGGGTTTGTAAAGAAGAAAGTTTTCACCAGCGTCAGGGTTTTGAAATCCTGTATGTATTAAGCAAGGGAACAGAAGCACAAAGAAGAATGGCACAGGACGCCATCAACCGTTGGTGGTGGCCAAGCCTGATGATGTTCGGCCCCAAAGACGACGAAAGTCCTAATACCATTCAAAGCATGAAATGGAAAATCAAACGTTTCAGCAACGATGAACTCAGACAAAAATTCGTAGACGTTTGTGCAGAGCAAGTAAAAGTACTGGGCTTTACTTTACCCGATAAGGACCTAAAGTGGAACGAGGAAAGAGGACACTATGATTTTGGTGAAATCAATTGGGATGAGTTCTGGCAAGTAGTACAAGGAAATGGTCCCTGCAATAAGGAAAGACTGGATGCGCGTAAAAAAGCCTGGGAAGAAGGTGCATGGGTAAGGGATGCAGCTTTAGCTTATGCCAATAAAAAGGCGAAACAAAAACAAGCAGCAGCTTAACATTAAAACCAAGTAATATGAGCTTTCTAATACATAAACTTTACTACGGCGACTACGGCGAAAGCAAAAACGGAGCCGCTGATATTTCTACCCAGCAAACCAATAAGGCGGAATGGCCTTTATGGGAAGTGTTCATTCGCAGTAAACAAGGCCTGGATCATAAGCATGTAGGTAGCTTACACGCTTCCGACGCTGCCATGGCCATTGAAAATGCAAGAGATGTGTACACCCGCAGAATGGAAGGGGTTAGCATCTGGGTAGTAGAAAGCAAGCATATTCATGCCAGTAATCCGGATGAAGCAGAAGCATTGTACGATCCTGCCAACGATAAAGCGTACCGACATCCCACATTTTATGATTTACCTGATGAAGTAAAATACATGTAATGGCAACTACGAAAAACGAGATAGATTTTTTACTTCACCTTGCAGACAATGCATTGATTATTGGACACAGAAACAGTGAATGGTGCGGACATGGACCTATATTAGAACAGGATATTGCCATAACCAATATTGCGCTGGACTATATTGGACAGGCGAGAAATGTATACCAGCACGCAGCTGAATTAATCAACCAGCATGCAGATACAATTCAACTTACACAAACAGGCAAGGATATCAGTTTGCCCGTAACCGAAGACAGCCTTGCTTATCTAAGAGATGTGGTTGAATTTAAAAATCTGTTGATTACGGAAATACCAAACGGAGACTGGGCACAAACCACTTTGCGTTTGTTTTTGCTGAGTCAGTTTCAACTGGAATTGTTTAATCAGTTATTGAAACACGAAGACCCACAGGTTGCTGCTATTGTAGAAAAATCCATCAAGGAAATCAGCTATCATGTAAAGTGGAGTCAGGATTGGGTATTGCGTCTGGGCGATGGAACAGAAGAAAGCAAGCGTCGCATGCAAAATGCCATTGATGCTATCTGGGCTTTTACTGGCGAGTTGTTTATTCAACCTGAATATGCTACTGCTGCTTGCCTGAACTATGCTGCCATTCAGACTGCCTGGAACCAAAAAGTTTCAGCCATTTTTGAAGAAGCAGGCCTGGTTATTCCTGCCAAAACATTTGTACAGAAAGGAGGTGCCATAGGCATGCATACAGAACACTTAGGATATATTCTGGCAGAAATGCAATATTTACAAAGAGCTTATCCCAACAGCGAATGGTAAATTCAGCCACAACTCAACATGCCGAAATATGGCAAATTCTGGAAACCGTTATGGATCCGGAAGTGCCCGTATTGTCTGTGGTAGATTTGGGGGTGATCAGAGCTGTTGCTGTTGATGTTGAAGGCAGGCAAGTAAGGGTTACCATTACGCCTACTTACACAGGTTGTCCGGCCATGGACATGATTGCTATGCAAATCAGAATGGCTTTGTTGGGAGCAGGATATGAACCAACTATCAAAACCATTTTATCGCCTGCATGGACCACCGACTGGATGACCGAAAAAGGGAAGCAGCAATTACAAGCCTACGGCATTGCTCCCCCTGTGGGCAAAAGCATTGACGCTGCTTACCTGGAAGATTTAATTGTTCCCTGTCCGCAATGTCAATCGACCCATACTGTATTGGTTTCACAATTCGGAAGCACCGCTTGCAAAGCTTTGTTTAAATGCGAAGAGTGCAAGGAACCCTTTGATTATTTTAAATGCCATTAAAGTTTTTTTATGGATGCAATCTTATTTAACGTTGAGTCGGGTGTCGCTTTCATTACGATGAACCGACCCGACAAATTAAATTCCTTCAACCGACCCATGGCATTGCAGTTGCAGGCTATATTGGATGAATGCGCCAGTGATGAAAATATCAGGGCCATTTATTTAACCGGCGCAGGGAAAGGATTTTGTGCAGGACAGGATTTGGCAGAAGTAGTGGATCCGCAGGGACCGGGTATGCAAAGAATTCTGAGTGAACATTACAATCCGATTGTACAAAGACTAAGAGAAATTCAGAAGCCGGTAGTGGCTGCTGTAAATGGAGTTGCTGCCGGAGCAGGTGCGAATATTGCTTTTGCCTGCGATATTGTTGTAAGCAAATCAAGTGCTTCGTTTATTCAGGCATTTTCTAAAATCGGATTGCTTCCGGATAGTGGTGGCACATTCACTTTGCCCCGATTAATTGGTTTTCAAAGAGCCAGTGCATTGATGATGCTGGGCGATAAGGTTTCTGCAACAGAAGCTTTGCAAATGGGCATGTTATATAAAGTATTTGAAGACGAAGCTTTTGAATCAGAAAGTAAAAAACTGGCGTTTCAACTGGCTACTATGCCCACCAAAGCACTGGGTTATATTAAACAGGCATTGAATGCCAGCGCTACCAATACTATACAATCTCAATTGGCTTTGGAAGATCAGTTGCAGCAAAAAGCAGCTGCCACAGCCGATTTCAAAGAAGGGGTGGATGCTTTTTTAGCCAAACGTGCACCCAAGTACAAAGGCCAATAAATTGATAAAACGAAAGCCATGACACCACAACATATTGTAGAAGAAATGATGAAAGCAGATTTGTTTTCACAATGGTTAGGCATTGAAGTATTAGAGATACAGGAAGGATACAGCAAAATTAAAATGCAGGTAAGACCAGAAATGATGAACGGACTGGGCATTGTACACGGTGGCATTGCCTTTGCTTTTTCCGACAGTGCATTTGCCTTTGCCTGCAACAACAGAAATAATTTATCGGTGGCATTGGACACTTCCATCAATTTTCTGAAACCCGTGCATGTAGGCGATACATTGATTGCTGAAGCCAAAGAATTACACAACGGAAGATCTACGGGTTTGTATCAAATAACCATCACCAATCAACACCATGAACTGGTGTCATACTTTAAAGGAAATTGTTTCAGAACAGGAAAGCCTGTTGTAAAAGCATCATTATGATTTATTCTTTTAAGGGATTCATACCGGTTGTACATGAAAGCTCTTTTGTACATCCACAGGCCGCTGTTACAGGTAATGTAATTATTGGAAAGAATGTTTACATAGGACCAGGAGCTGCTATCAGGGGTGATTGGGGCGCCATCATAATTGAAGATGGTTGCAATGTGCAGGAGAACTGCACCCTGCATATGTTTCCAGGCACCACCGTATTATTAAAAGAGAACGCCCATATTGGACATGGTGCGGTTATTCATGGAGCTACCATTGGCCGCAATTGTCTGGTGGGTATGAATTCCGTTATTATGGACAATGTAGTACTAGAGGATGAATGCATTGTGGGTGCCATGAGCTTTATTAAAGCAGATGAACATTTTGTTTCCCGTTCTTTAATTGCAGGCAACCCTGCCAAAATTATCAAGACTGTTTCCGATGAAATGATTGCCTGGAAAACAAAGGGCACAGCACTCTACCAACAGCTTCCCAAAGAAATGCAGGAATACTGGGAACCCTGCGAACCCCTCAGATCCGTTCCTGCCGACCGCCCCAAACAGGAGACCCTTTACAGCACCTGGAATGCAATGAAAAAATAGACCAAATTTCAATGTTGTATCTTTGCACTTAAATTATACAAGTGTCGGAACGGAATAACTTTATTGACTATATCAGAATTTTTGCGCGCAGTGGTCATGGTGGTGCAGGCGTAAGGCATTTTATGCGCAATAAACTAACTGCCATGGGCGGCCCGGATGGCGGCGATGGCGGCAGAGGCGGACATATTATTTTAAAAGGGAACCGCAATCTCTGGACATTGTTGCATTTGCGTTATTTCAAGAATGTATTGGCCGAAAACGGTGAGAACGGTAGCAAAGACAATTGTACCGGCAGAGACGGAAAAGACATTATCATAGAAGTACCACTGGGTACAGTTGCCCGTGATGAAGAAACCGGCAAGATTGAAGCAGAAATTTTAGAGGACGGACAGGAATATATCTGGATGCGCGGAGGAAGAGGCGGATTGGGCAATAGCAATTTTGCCACTCCAACCAATCAGGCACCCGACCATGCACAACCCGGAGAACCCGGTATTGAAGGATGGAAAAATATTGAGCTGAAAGTATTGGCAGACGTGGGTTTGGTGGGATTTCCGAATGCAGGAAAATCTACTTTACTATCTGTAATTACTGCCGCCAAACCTAAAATTGCCAATTACGCATTTACTACCTTAACCCCTCAGTTAGGCATGGTTGCTTATCGTGATTCAAAATCATTTTGTATTGCAGACTTACCGGGTATTATTGAAGGAGCAGCAGAAGGTAAAGGATTGGGACATCGTTTCCTCAGACATATTGAACGCAATTCCGCTTTATTATTCCTGATTCCTGCCGACAGCAATGACCATCGCAAAGAATTCGAAATTCTTCGTCAGGAACTAAAGAACTACAATGAAGAAATGTTGCAGAAAGATTTCATTATTGCCATTAGTAAAAGCGATATGCTGGACGATGAATTAAAAGAAGCCATTAGCAAGGAATTACCGGCTGATATTCCCCATGTTTTCATTTCATCGGTTACCAACAAGGGACTAACCGAACTGAAAGACCTGCTTTGGGAGACTTTAAACAAGCCTATTTAAAATAGTTGGGTTACCTTTTATCCAATCGGGTATTAATGTGTATAGTGTACACTAAGCTTTTTCGTTTGCTGTTGCCAATTGAGAAAAATTTATTACTCACAGTAAAATTTGAAAAGTATGAAAAAGCAAACAATCGTTACCAGTGTCAAGAGAATCGTTTTTGGATCTGTGGTGTCTTCCTTGATGTTTTTATCTGCCAACGCATCTGTATCTCCTGTAAGAGCTTATGATATATCTGTTAAAAGCCATGCAGAAGTAAAGTACAGTGGAATTGATAAGAACCAACTACACACTATTCAGGTAAAATACAGCAACCCAACGGGTGCCAACTTTACCCTGATTATTAAAGATGCCAACAATGAATTGGTATTCAGAGGAAGTTATTCCGACAAAGACTTCAACAAGACATTTAAGTTTCCAAAAGATGAGTCAAACAAATTGTCTTTTGTAATTGAAGATGTTAAAGCAAAGAAGTCTGAACAATATAACGTAAGCTTTGAAACCACCTTTATTGAAAACGCTGTAGTCAGCAAGTCTTAATTAAAAACTGAAATGTAACAAACAAAAGAGCCACCCAATGGGTGGCTCTTCATTTATCATTATCCTAGGAAAGAATTTTTTTTAAATAGATTAGAAGAGCAATGATTGCCAATGTAAGGACAAGGAAAAAAAATCAATGGATATTTGATTCGTGTTTTTACTTTTAATTGATTTTTGTAATTGTCTACCTTTTGAATACAGAGTTCCAGATCCTATTATAATTATTATTAAATAATAAACACTCATAACCATTTCTTTAAAATACATATCCAATAGAAAAGTTAAGCCAAATTCGATCCAACTTTCCAGTAGTGGTATTCATTTCACCTAAACGAAATGCAAAAGGCGCAACACCAATAAAAAAAGCTGTATAAATATTCTTTTCAGATTGATTTTGAAATCCTAGATTAATAAAAGTCCCATAACTGCCATTATTAATTTGTTTAGGCTCATTAATTGAGGCAATACTGTTAGAGCGAAAGTATGGTTCTACACCTATATAGCCAGCCGAATAATTTTTAATTGATTTGCCATTCCTAATACGTCTATTCAAAGAATAATAATATCTTGATTCTATTGAAGAAATCCAACTTACTTGTGATCTAATTTTATCCCTATTTAATGCGGCACTTGAAGCCAAGGTGAAATTTAAACCTGATTTTATTAACAAGGTTACTGTCTTTTTTAATGGAATTTCATATTGAAGATTAACAATAGGAATCGGTATACTTGCCGCAACACGAAATATGCCAATTTTATTAGATGTAGTATCTAATTCTTGACTAACGCCGTTTATATTTAAGCAAATAAATAAAAAAGAAAGAATATAAACACGCATGAATTATAATTTTATTATCCGAATTCCATACCAGTTGCATCCAATTCTTGCTCTTCCTGTAAAACTGCCTGACTTCATCTCATAACTATATGTAGTGCCACTGCCCCATGGTGTACCTATATTCCAATCAAAACGCCAAACATTAACATTACTATACCCTTGTTCCTTATATGCATTTGCAACAGTAACACGTAATTTATTATTATCTTTAATTGACGATAGCTGTTTAGCGTATTTCTCATATCTTGATGAAAATGTTGGATCTATATTATCAATAAGTGAATTAAGAAATGGTTTAAATAAGTCATTAAACTGATTATTAATAAGTGAGTTTAGCTGGCCATTTAAAAAACTACTAGCTTGTGAATTATTTATGTTTTGCCCAAATGGAAAGTTTAAATTGAGCTTTAAATCCATCGCCTCAAGGATGTGATTCCCAATCTTTAAATTTATAATATTATTAAATTCGGGCTGAGGTAATGTTGTAAAGTTATAAGGTGATGGTATAACATAGTCAGTATGTAAGTCCATATTTTCAATTCCAAGTACAATTTCATCAGCATAACTCTCTGCCCAATAAGGTATTCCTAAAAACGATCTTTTCCTCTGGACTTTTCCCCTAATTCCAATAGTTCTTAAGATTCCCAAACCTAAGAAATTTGTACTGAATGTTTCAAACTTAAATCTACGATTTTGATCGAAGTTATTGAAATATGCTGAGTTGAAATCATTGCCAGTTTGATATGTTTCATATTGATAGTTACTCGGAAAGATAATAGAACATGGAATTGTTCCGCCACTAGATCCAGGTGTATTTAAAATAGGATTTGATAAGTCAAATGGATCAATATTTGTCTCAATTCTAGTGATCCCATCACTTACTTGATAAATATTACTGCCATAAAATGTTTCATTAGGAAAACTGTTGAAGTTAGGGTTATATAAAATCTCTGATTCAAATGCATGGTAAATTTCTCTAAAATTATTAATATACTCCGACTCAACCTGAATTACACCAATTCTTGTAAGTTTAAATAAATCGCCATTTACTAATACTTCTAAATTAGAATTTACTATATTGGCAACTGTCGGATCTTGAGTTAAGTAGGTTTCCATATCAATAAGGAATTCCTGAACATCAACATTGTCCGAGCTGCTACTTGTTGAAGTATTTTTTATTATGTTATTTGATTCTGAAGATAAGAGTTTTTCATGTTTTTTGAAAGGCTAATAAATTCGCTAGGAATCTTCATCAACTTCAATTTATCCTCTTGTATTTCTGAATAAAATTTGTTTAAATCTTGTTGGCTTTTAAAGCTAAGTATTCCACTTGGAAAAGCGGAATTTTTAATAAGTATGACTGAGGGATCTTCTTCAAATTGAAGATTACTTATATCTTTTTTACATGAAATAAAAACAACCGGAATAACTATAAAGATTAATGATAAAAATTTAGACTTCATTTTTTTTCTTCCTAAGGTTAAAATATATTTTTTTATTAGCTCTAATATTAACTTCTAAATTCGATAAAATGCAATCACTACAAAAATTAGGGTGATTTATGCAATTGCACAATAGTTTGAATTTATGAAATCATAAAACTTCTACCTCTTACTTTTCATTTAATAGCAAACAAAAGAGCCACCCAATGGGTGGCTCTTCATTTATTTAAAAGCATTAGGAAATTATCCTACTGCTTCAGACTTCATGCTTTTGGAAACTTTAGAACGTTCGTTCTCGTCCAAAATGGTTTTACGCATACGAATATTCTTAGGCGTTACTTCAATACACTCATCTTGCTGAATGTATTCCATACACTCTTCCAGTGTAAACTGAAGCTTTGGAACAATTCTTACTGCATCATCACTTCCGCTTGCACGGTGGTTGGTCAGTTTTTTCATTTCCACTGCATTCACATTTAAGTCACCTGGCTTAATATGTTCAGCAATGATTTGGCCTACATACACTTCATCTCCCGGATCTACAAAGAATGATCCGCGATCCTGTAATTTATCAATTGAATAGGCTGTAGTTACTCCTTGAAACTTCGCAATCAATACACCGTTGTTTCTTCCGGGAATAGGTCCTTTCCATGGTTTGTAATCAATGAAACGATGCGCCATAACAGCTTCACCTGCGGTACCGGTTAACATCTGAGAACGCAAACCAATCAAACCTCTCGAAGGAATTTCAAACTCTAAATGTTGCATTTCTCCTTTGGATTCCATTACCTGCATTTCACCCTTGCGCTGTGTAACCAAATCAATTACTTTACCGCTGAATTCAGAAGGTACATCTACCACTAGGTTTTCATAAGGCTCATGCTTCTTACCATCAATGGTTTTCACCAATACCTGAGGATTACCTACAGTTAATTCATATCCTTCTCTACGCATGGTTTCTACCAATACGCCCAAATGCAGAATGCCTCTTCCGTATACAAGGAAACTATCGGCGCTGTCTGTATCTTCTACTCTTAATGCAAGGTTCTTTTCAGTTTCCTTCATCAGACGATCACGTAAGTGACGGGATGTAACAAACTTACCATCTCTACCAAAGAAAGGTGAGTTGTTAATGCTGAAAGTCATGCTCATGGTAGGTTCATCCACACTGATAATGGGTAATCCTTCCGGATTCTCTACATCAGCAATGGTATCTCCAATATTGAATTCTTCCAATCCTACAACCGCACAAAGATCTCCTGAACGTACTTCAGCTACTTTGCGCTTGCCCATTCCTTCAAATACGTACAATTCCTTTACACGCATTTTCTTCACGGTACCATCTGCTCCCTGCACCAATGCAATTTGCTGACCTTCTTTAATAGAACCTCTGGTTACTTTACCAATGGCAATTCTACCTAAGAAAGAAGAATAGTCTAATGAAGTAATTTGTAACTGAAGGGTTCCTTCACTCACTTTAGGGGCAGGTACATATTTAATGATGCCATCCATTAATGGCAAAATATCTTCTGTTTGTGTTAAGCTATCATTGAACCAGCCATTCTTACCACTACCGTAGAAAGTTGGGAAATTCAATTGCTCTTCCGTTGCATCCAGGTTAAAGAACAATTCAAAAACGGCATCATGAACTTCGTCCGGACGACAGTTCGGCTTATCTACTTTGTTGATTACTACAATGGGATGTAGGTTCAACTGTAATGCTTTCTGCAATACGAAACGCGTTTGAGGCATGGGGCCTTCAAAAGCATCCACCAATAAAATTACCCCATCGGCCATTTTCAATACGCGTTCTACTTCCCCGCCAAAATCACTGTGCCCGGGTGTATCAATCACATTAATTTTATAGTCTTTGTAAGTAACGGCAGCGTTTTTACTGAAGATCGTGATACCACGTTCTCTTTCTAAATCGTTGCTATCCATGATTAACTCACCAGCATCCTGGTTGTCTCTGAAAACTTTAGTTGCACCCAAAATTCGGTCTACTAAAGTGGTTTTGCCATGGTCAACGTGCGCGATGATGGCAATGTTTCTTATTTCCATTATTGTGTATTTATCTCAGTATCAGTAAGTTACGTATTTGATACTGTTTATTTAGGCGGCAAAGGTACGGCTTTAACGCGGGGGATGCAAGTAAATATGGGTCATTATTCTGTTAAGGATTCCCCTTGTAATACATAATAAACCCTAAATTGGCCTGTTAATTCAATTGTATGCGTATCATCAAATGGTTGATAGGATTCATTGCAGTGGCAGGTATTGTATATTTGCTTGGTCCCAATCCGGAAACCCCTGTTTACAATACAACCCTTCCGAATATTCCGGGAGAGCCTGCAGCACTGGAGGCTTTGATCCAATCGAATGAACAAAAACACAAGGTTCGCCCCAACAATGAAGCCAGAATTGTTTGGGCCAATGACAGTGTGAAACAAAAAACACCCTATGCAATTGTATACCTGCATGGATTTAGTGCCAGTCAGGAAGAAGGCAACCCGGTGCATCAGCATATTGCCAAACAGTTTGGATACAACTTGTATTTAGCGCGTTTATCAGAACATGGTATTGATACTACCGATGCCCTCATCAATATGACTGCAGCATCCTTGTTTGAATCTGCCAAAGAAGCTTATGCCATTGGTAAGCAAATTGGCGAAAAGGTAATACTAATGGGCACTTCTACTGGCGGTACATTAGCACTGCAGTTAGCTGCAATCTATCCTGAAATTGCAGGGCTGGTATTATACTCGCCCAATATTGCCATTAAAGATCCCAATGCATGGTTATTAAATAATCCGTGGGGATTACAAATTGCGCGTATGGTAAAAGGCTCTAACTATATGGGCGTGCAGAAAGAACATCCCTTGTATCAGCAATACTGGAATACCAAATATAGACTGGAAGCCACTGTACAATTAGAAGAATTGTTAGAAACCACCATGACAAAGGAAAATTTTGCAAAAGTGAAGCAACCTTTACTGGTCTTGTATTATTACAAAGATGAACAAGAGCAGGATCCTGTGGTAAGCGTGGATGCAATGAAGAAAATGTTTGCAGAAGTAGGTACAGAAGAAAAAAATAAAAAAATGATTCCGGTACCCAATACGGGCAATCATGTGATTGCATCGCCTATTCAATCAAAAGATATTATTTCGGTTGAAAAAGAGACAGCTGATTTTTTAAAAACTGTGATGCAGTTGCCAAAACAAACAATCATTCAATGATTTTTAACAACTAATCATTAACTGATCCTTCACAGCCCAACGGCGAAGAATCCTTACCTTTAACTTTTAAACTGTTTGCTATGCCATTGAGTAAAATTGCCGGAATCGGCATGTACGTTCCGTCGAATGTTTATACCAATAATGATCTGACCAAATATATGGATACCAACGACGAGTGGATCCAAGAAAGAACAGGAATAAAAGAACGTCGTTACGCACACAGAACGGAAGAAACCACTACTACCATGGGAGTGGAAGCGGCTAAAATAGCCATTGAAAGAGCCGGTATTACGCCTCAGGATATTGACTTTATTGTTTTTGCTACCTTATCTCCTGATTATTATTTTCCAGGTTGCGGTGTATTGGTACAAAGAGCCATGCAGATGAAAGAGATTGGTGCATTGGATGTAAGAAATCAATGCAGTGGATTTGTATATGCGCTAAGTGTTGCCGATCAGTTTATTAAAACAGGGATGTACAAAAACATCCTGGTGATTGGAAGTGAAAAACATTCTTTTGGATTGGATTTCTCTACCAGAGGCAGAAATGTTTCTGTAATTTTTGGTGACGGTGCGGGAGCAGTGGTATTGCAACCAACTGAAAAAGAAGGTCAGGGCATTTTAAGTACCCATTTACATAGCGACGGAGAATCTGCTGAAATTTTAGCCATGTACAATCCGGGGTCTCATGCGAATCACTGGGGTGCCAAGAACTATGCAGATTTTGATGAGGCAGAAATTTCACAGATGTTTATGAGTCATCAGATGATTGACAACGCACAGAACTTTCCTTATATGGATGGACCTGCTGTATTTAAAAAAGCGGTTGTAAAATTTCCGGAAGTAATTGTAGAAGCACTGGAAAAAAATGGATACCAGTCAACTGATATTAATATGCTGATTCCTCATCAGGCGAACTTGCGCATTAGCCAGTTTGTTCAGCAAAAATTAAAATTACATGACCATCAGGTATATAATAATATAATGAACTACGGTAACACAACGGCAGCATCTATTCCGATTGCCTTGTGTGAAGCCTGGGAAAAAGGATTGATTAAAGAAGGAGACCTGGTATGTTTAGCTGCTTTTGGTAGTGGATTTACCTGGGCCAGTGCATTAATGAAATGGTAGCAATACCAAGTGTAGCATCATGAAAAGAAAAATCATTTATTTAATCAATCCCATTTCTGGTACATCTAAAAAAGATAAGATCAGAGAACTGGTTGAAAAAGTAACTGCAGCCAAAGGCTTTGAATACCGCGTATTCAATACCAATGCAACAGGCAATTACGAGTACCTGAAAGAGCATATTGCCAAAGAGGGATTTACGGATGTAGTAATCCTGGGAGGCGATGGCACAGTGAATCAGGTAACCGGTTCCCTACGCGAAACAGGCGTTCAGTTTGGTATTATTCCTGTTGGTTCAGGTAATGGACTGGCCAGGGCTGCTGGTATTCCTACCAGCATGAAAAAAGCCATTGAAATTATTTTTAATGGCGAAGCAGAATACATAGATGCTTTTACGGTGAATGGTGAATATGCATGTATGTTGAGTGGTATGGGATTTGACGCACAAGTGGCACATGATTTTGCCCAGAAATCTACCAGAGGCTTATTTACTTATACCCAGCAAAGTATTATCCAGTTTTTTAAAGCCAACCCTTATCAGTTTGAAATTGTATTGGACAATTTCTCTGTATTTACTGATGCTTTTTTCATCAGCATTGCCAATAGCAATCAATTTGGAAATAATGCCATAATTGCGCCTCAGGCAAGTTTATCCGACGGACTGCTGGATATTGTAATTGTGCAGAAAATGAACAAAGCCAAATTGCCTTTTGCCATTCTGCGTCAAATGCGTGGAAACAATAAAGTACAGCAACTGGTGGAAGACATGAGCTCAAAAAATATTCTGTATTTCCAAACACCGGCTCTAACTATAAAAAATCCCAAGCTGGCGCCCCTACATATTGACGGTGAACCCAGAGATGCCGTTGAAGAATTGAAAATTGAAATTATTCCAAAAGCTTTCAAATTAATCAAACCGAAAGGGAAGTAAGTCAGTTTAGATTAAAGTAATTCCTAATCTTGAAATGAAACGATGAATAGAATTACTTGATTTCTGAATGCTGTATCGTTTTCTGCAACCGCTGAAATTCTTTTTGGTTCAATGGATTTTTCACCGCTTCTGCAATATCTCTTTTTTCGGCAGCTGTCAGGTGAAAACTTAAGCTTGCAGGAGCTTCTGACTTAGAAGGTATATATTGAAATGAGAAACGATAAAAATTATCTCCATATGCTTTTCGCATATAGTCGAGCTGATCATGCTGGTAATAGTCCTGCATTTTAAACCAGTTGTTCTGCAGTATCAGGAAGGGTTTGGTTAAAAATCCAATTAATGAATTACTCTCCAACGGCTTGTCCCAGTCGCTTAAACTTCTGTCTCGTATTTGAATTAATACCACTTTGGAAGTATTCTCCTGTATCCAGTCTTTAAAGACAGCTATAAATCGCAAAGCAGATTCCTGCCCATAATTGTCTCTTAATCCTGCATCCATTACATCAATAACCGGATTGGTAGGTAACCAAACATTGGGTAAAACATATGGGAAAGTAGCATTCATTCTTAAAGCAGACAACAAATGAATATCATTGCTGTTCTGGTTGCGGAGAAAACTGTTGAAGTCAACTGCATCTGCATCAAAAGGCATGATATGCGTGCTGTCCGCAACGGGACGCATTAAGAATCGAACAGGACGGGAAGCAATAATCATTTTCCTTGCATCCCTGGTAATTACTGAATTAAAAAATACTGAAGGAATAAGCGCTTTTGCTTCTGCCTCCTGATAAGATCCGATGGTTTTAAGAAAAACACCTCCGGTATTTTCATTCAACTTCTCTTCAAAAGCATAGCCGCGGTCTTTAACATATTCAAATCCATTTGAAGTGAATTTCTGCGCAGGACCCAGCATATCACGGGTTAGAAAGGAAGAAAATAAAGGACTTAACAGGTCTTTGGAAATATTATTTACATATTGTTTGTCCTGCAAATTAATCGGCTTGCCTTTTACTTTTTCATGGTACAATTCCCTGAAATAAACCGCACCCAGCATACCGCCCGAAGCCCCGTTAATAAGAATGGTTTTTTCATGAGCTGTCCATTCATCAGACTGTCCAGGTGCTGCAATGTATTCATGGTGAAAGTTGCACTCCTGGTTCCCCCTCCACTGGTATTGATAATATAAAGAATTGGCTTTTTTTCTCTCTGCCTAAACTTCCAGTTATTCAGTATATTCAAAAAGGCAGCTTTATCTTTTTCAACAGAATCTGCAGCAGCCAGTTCCTGAATAGATTCTCTGGTATAAACCGGTCTCTGCGCCCTGGATACATAGTTGAGTCCATAAGCTTTGTTTCGCGGATCCAGAATTTCATACTGATACAAAATATTGGCCAACAGATATGCCGCCACTAATGCTACAAAACTCCAGGACTTCAAAAATAAAGTCAACGCACCTGCTGCCGCAATTAAAATAGCAAACAATAAGGTTACACTGGCAGCCGCGGGCAATTGGAACAACCTTGCGTCAGAGCTATAGCCCACCAATATTAGAAATACAAAAGCAATCATAATGGCAATAACTGCTGCAAAATGATGTCTGCTAAAAACCGCTTCTAAAAATTCAGGATTGTAATGCTTTATATTTCTTGGCTTGCGCAATTTAAATGCAGCACTAAAAAACCAGTCTACACGCATATCCTGTTTAAAATCAGGTGTCCTGTTTTTTTCAGACATGCGGTCATGACGTTTATTGGCATCAGATATGGTTGCCGATATGGTTTTGTAAATGGTTTTATCTGCTCCGAAAAAATATAAAAAGGCAAAAGCAATGGAAACAACAAATCCACCTGTATATCCCAATGCCAGTCCGGCAAAATCACTAATGGAAAACAATTCCTGATTTCTGCTGTACTGATAAGCTTCAATTAAATAAAAAACTAAAAAAGCTATAGGCAGTATGGCATTGTTGATACAGTATTTAAGAAAGGGCTGTGCAGTGGTTGCCAGAAATTGTATCCGGCTACTATGCAGAATAAAAGTGGTGATATTCCAGCTCATGATAAAGACGCCGGATGTTATTCCAACAATTGCTGTACTCAGTGGACTAATATTACCAAAATATTCAGGAGCCAGAAACAGGGAATGAGCCCCGAAAGTTTTCATGAAACTCCCCCCTACTGTTGCAAAAAGGATATACCAGAAAAGAAGAAATATCTGGTAACGCCTGAAATGCAACAACATTAGTTGTATGGGTAAAGAAAACCAGATGCCTTTCAGATATTGCTTCATTCAGTTCTAGAGCAGCTATTTAAATTTATTCAGCTGCTTTTAAATTTAGCAAATTTTAGGCCGAACCAGAAATAATATGGTAACTAAGGAAAGTAACAACAACATACCTGTTAATTGATGCAACTGCGCCATCCATTCAAAACCGCCCCAGGAACCAGGTACAATACTACTGCTGGTTAATACGGAAGCTATTCCCAATATTACCTGAACAATCACCATTATCAAAGGATATTTAGCCGCTTTGCTTAGTATTGGCGTTGCGGATAATTTAAAGAGTTGCAGAGACCAGTAAATCAATAGTCCTAAAATAATATAGGCCAATCCTCTGTGTATAAAATGTATGAGAATGGTATTGTCAATAAAATTCAGCAGGAATGGCTGATGCGTAAACATGGTATCTGGAATCCAACTTCCATTGATGGTTGGCCAGGTAGCTGCTGCATTGGCTGCTTTATGCCCTGCCATCAAAGCCCCGTAAATCAACTGTAACACCAATAAGCCAATTAAAACAAGATTGATATTTCTTATTTTTTATCCGCAATTATCTGATCTTTGGGAACAATCAGCTTCAATGCAAACCAGTAGGTATAGCTTAATAAGCCCAATGCAAGAATGAAATGCATTGCCAAACGAGTGGGCTTTACATAAACTGCATCACCTGTTAATCCGCTCGCGACCATGATCCAGCCAACCAAACCTTGTAAAGCACCCAGGAAAAATAAAACCAGCAAAGAACCTATCATTTCTTTTTTAAATGATTTCTTTACAATAAACCATATAAACCCAAAGGCAAATACCAGGCCTATTAATCTTGCCCATAAACGGTGAAACCATTCCCAGAAAAAAATGAACTTAAAATCAGATAACTGAAAATCAAAATTCAACAATTGAAACTGAGGAGTTTGTTTGTATTTATCAAACTCTGCCAGCCAGGCCGCTTCGTTCAAAGGAGGCAATGAGCCGGTAATCACATCCCATTCTGTAATAGACAACCCACTGCCGGTTAAACGGGTAATCCCACCCAATGCAATTTGAATAATCGTCATCCCCACTCCAATCAATAACCAGGTGGCTACTGATTTATTTTCTTTCGCTGCTGTTAAACTCATGCTTTAGTGCTTTTGTGCAAAGGTATAACACTCAAACTTCGAAATTGATGCATGTTTAAGTAGTTTTACCAAATGTTACCCGCATTTTATCAGGAAAATCAAATAGAAGCCGGTTGCGATGAAGCTGGCAGGGGCTGTTATGCAGGTCCTGTTTTTGCTGCTGCGGTTATCTTACCCGCTCATTTCAAGCATCCATTGTTGAATGACAGTAAACAGGTGGGGGCCAAACAACGACTGATTTTAAAAGAAGTAATTGAAGCAAATGCACTGGCCTGGTCGGTTGCCAGTATTGATGCAGAAGAAATAGACCGAATTAATATTTTAAAAGCAAGTTTCAAAGCCATGCATATGGCCATTGACCAACTCAAAATAAGACCTGAATTTTTATTGATCGACGGAAATCGGTTCATGCCTTACAAAAAAACACCCCATTTGTGCATTGTGAAAGGAGATGGTAAATATGCATCCATTGCTGCAGCCAGTATTTTAGCCAAAACATACAGAGACGCTTACATGGAAAAAATCCATCAGCAGTTTCCGCAGTATGGCTGGAAAAAAAACAAGGGATACGGAACCCTGGAACACCGGATGGCCATTGAATCCAATGGCTTATGTGTGCATCACCGAAAGAGTTTTAATATCAGTCCCAAACAATTGGAAATGCCGTTTTAATCCTCTTCCCAAACACCTGCTCCCTGTCTTACCAGTTCATAAGGACTCTTGGTGCAATCAATAATGGTTGAAGGTATCATACCGCCATTGCCCCCATCAATTACAATGTCTACCAGATGATGAAAATTATCATACATGGTATCCGGATCGGTGTATTCTTCCACCATTTCACCCGGCAAGGAAGCAGACAATAAAGGATGGCCTAATTCAGACACAATGGTTCGGGCAATATTGTTATCGGGTATTCTTAAACCAATGGTGCTTTTTTTGTTTTGCAAAATCTTGGGCACTTCTTTACTCGCAGGTAAAATAAAAGTATAGGGACCCGGTAAATGACTTTTTAACAAACGATACAAGGGCGTATCAGTTGTTTTACAATACTTGCTTAAATCACTTAAATCGTTACAGATAAAACTCAGTTGTGCTTTTGCAGGATCAATCTGTTTAATTCTGGCAATTCTTTCTACTGCTTTGGGTTGAAAAATATCACAACCCAGACCATAGATGGTATCGGTAGGATAAATGATAACGCCACCCGACAACAAACAATCAATCACTGTTTTAATATGACGGGGATTGGGATTATCAGGATGAATGTGCAATAGCATACTTAAAGGTAAATAAAAAACGAAGGCGACTATTGTCGCCCTCTGTTTGTTTGTAACCCCTGGTTAAAAAATCCTATCAAATTAAATAGTCACCATTCAATTGATAGAATTTAAAACTAGTTGACCGTTTTGGTTTTGTAATCCGCATTTATAACTAAAAAATACCGTGAAATCACGGTCAAAAAATCGTATAATTAATAATTTATATTCAATTTAATTTAGTTACTTCATATTACTGTTTAGTAATACCCCCGATTTTACTAAATGAACTGTATGAAAAAGATTGTTTTAGTAGACGATCATGTTCTATTAAGAAATGGTCTCTCTGTAATCATCAGTGGCTTTGATGATTACACTGTTCTTTTTGAAGCAAATCATGGGAAGCACTTTATTGAGCAATTAGATCCCGGGAATTTGCCTGATATTGTTCTGCTCGATGTAACCATGCCAGTCATGAATGGCTTTGAAACAGCCGAATGGATTATTACCAATCATCCTTCCATTAAAGTAATGGTATTAAGCATGCTTGGCGACGAAAGAACCATTATTAAGATGTTAAAACTTGGGGCACTGGGATATTTAACCAAAGACACTGATCCCAAAGAATTGAACCGCGCCTTAAATGAACTCTATTATAAGGGTATTTATTTCAATCAACTACTCTGCACCAATCTTATTCACTCGGTAAGAAACGGAATGGAAGAACCCAATGATGAATACCAGATTTTAATTAACCTGCCTGAACGGGAAAAAGAATTCCTGAAATTACTGGCCACCGATTTAACGCTGAAAGAGATTGCTGCTAAAATGAGTCTGAGTCCCAGAACCATTGACGGATACAGAGACAACCTTTTTGAAAAAGTAAAAGTAACGAACAGGGTTGGTCTGGTTTTGTTTGCGCTTCGCAACAACCTGATTCAGTTATAAGAAATCATGATTAAAAACCTAAGCTTTGATTTCCCAGATTTCCTTTCCACGAAGCAACTGATCTAAGTTGCCCTTTCCTTTGGTAGCAATGGTTTCTTCAATTTGCAGCGCCATCAAATCTTCATAGCATGGTCTTTCCGTTTCATAGAAAACACCAAATGGTCTGGGGAACTGAAAATTAGACTGATGCGGATCATCAAACATTCTGATTAATGTTTGTGCTTTGTAGAAATCTTTCTCGTCGTGAATCCAGCAATCGTCTGCAGAGAATTTATCTCCCAGTTCAACTACTTCAGGTTGCAAACCATTCAAGCGAATCCCTTTATTCTGATTGGCTCCAAAAACCAATGGCTTTCCTTGCTCTAAGAACAAATCATGATCTGCTTTTGTAGATTTTTCAGTAAAGATTTCAAAAGCACCATCATTGAAAATATTACAGTTCTGATAAATTTCTAAGAAGGATGCACCCTTGTGCTGATGAGATCTGGTAAGCAGGGTTTGCAAATGCTTGGGATCACGGTCCATTGAACGCGCAATAAATGTAGCATCTGCTCCCATCGCCAATGCCAAAGGATTAAACGGATGATCAATACTTCCGAATGGCGTACTCTTCGTGATTTTTTTCTCTTCTGAAGTAGGGGAATATTGTCCCTTGGTTAAACCATAAATCTGGTTATTGAACAACAAAATATTTACATCAAAATTTCTTCTTAGCAAATGAATGGTATGGTTTCCACCAATACTTAATCCGTCACCATCTCCGGTTACAATCCATACACTTAGTTCAGGTCGGGTTGCTTTTAACCCACTTGCAATGGCAGTAGCTCTTCCGTGAATACTATGCATGCCAAAAGTATTCATGTAATAAGGGAAACGGCTGCTGCAACCAATACCACTGATGATAACAATATTCTCTTTGGGAACACCAATACCCGGCATTACTTTTTGCACCTGAGCCAGAATGGAATAATCTCCACAACCCGGACACCAACGAACTTCCTGATCCGTTGCAAAATCCTTCGCTGTTAAAGTTGGAGTGGCTATTGTTTCAGTAGACATGATTTATTGTTTAATAAGTTCTTCCCAATATTCTGCAGCTCTTCTGGTATGTGGAATAACAATAGTTCCACCCACAATATTCGCCACAGCAAAAATTTCATACATTTCTTCGGTGGTTACACCCAGCTCAAAACTTTTCCCTAAGTGATACTTGATACAATCATCACAACGCAAAACCATGCTGGCCACCAGACCCAGCATTTCTTTTGTTTTCTTATCCAATGCGCCGTCTTCGTAAGTATTTGTATCCAGATTCCAAAGGCGCTTCATTACCAGATTATTCTTGCTAAGAATCACTTCGTTCATCCGCTCTCTGTAGCTGTTAAACTCATTCACCATTTCACTCATATGATAATATTATACTGCAAAAATACATCAGCAACACTTAGCTGAACCAATTTCTTTGTATTTTAAACCTCAAATACTATCGAATGAAGAAATTTTTATTCCTGATTTGCTTTTTGCCCATCATTGCATTGGCACAGCAGGCTGTTGATCTGGTTAAGATCACCGACATGTACAAGATTAAACAAATGAACAGTGTAAGTCTTAGTCCGGACGGTAAACAGGCCCTCTTTGTATTGAACAGCATAGAGCCGGAGGCCAATAGCAAATGGGAATACAAATACACTAACCAATTATACCTGGTAGCCGCAGATGGCTCTTCCGCCCCAAGAGCATTGACATTTAAAGAGAGCGCCAGCCAACCGGTATGGAGCCCCGATGGTAAAAAAATTGCTTTTGTAAGAGCAGCAGACGGTAAACCGCAAATCTTTTTATTGTCATTGGAGGGAGGAGAACCGGTTCAAATCACCAGGTTCCGATATGGTGCCAGCAGTCCGGTATTCAGCCCGGATGGAAGCATGCTGCTATTCAGCGCCTCTGTTTCATTGGGCGACTTGTTGAAAGACAAAGAACTGAATCCCAAAGGCGCTGTGCCAGCATGGCCTGCCGAGAAGCCTGGATTCAGTCAGAACCAGTTTTTGTTACCCAATTCCGCTCAACCCAACCCGGATGGAACACCCGAAGAAATCAAAGCATATTTAGACCTGAATGTGGCGGAAAGAAAAGCCAAAGTAATTAACAAACTGAATTTCCAGGAAGAAGCCACTACTTCAGGAGACCAGTCTTTTTCGCACTTATTCATCATGGCTGCAGAAGCAGGTGCAACACCAAAAGCCATTACCCATGGCTTCCACCGTTTTGGTGGTGCCAGCTTTACTCCTGATGGAAAGAAAATTCTGTTCACTGGTAATACCGATGATACACAACACCCGGATCGTGCATTGGAAACACAGATTTTCATAGCCAATACCGATGGTTCTGATATGAAGCAGTTATTAGGAGAAAAAGGTAAGTCATATAATAGCCCCTCCGTTTCTCCTTCCGGAAAATGGCTGGCTGTTCAGGTAGGAACTGTATCATTTGTAAACGTGCCCGAATTAGCTATAATGCCTTTGAATGGAACAGCTGCTGATTTGGTTATGCTTCCCTTCGACAGAAACAAGGGAGGTCTTACCTGGAGCAAAGACGAACAGCATATTTATTTTACTGCACAGAGCAATGGTGGCGCTCCCATCTTTCGCATGAATGTAAAAACCAAAAAAGCAGAACAACTTACTTCCATAGATGAAAGCATCAGCAGCTACTCTATGAAGGGAGATAAATTGGTGTATGTAAAGACAGCTGTTGCGAATCCTTTTGAAATCTACACTACCGATTTGAATGGTAAAAACGAAAAACGCATCAGTAGTTTCAACTACGACTGGGTAAGCAAAAAACAATTGAGTCTGCCCGAAAAAAGAACTTTCAAAAACGAGAAAGGATTAACCGTTGAGTACTGGATCATGAAGCCCGCCAACTATGTGGCAGGTAAAAAATATCCAACCATTTTAAATATTCACGGAGGTCCTTCTGCCATGTGGGGACCAGGCGAAAGCTCTATGTGGCATGAGTTTCAGTACTATGCTGCCAAAGGATATGCCATAGTTTATGGAAACCCAAGGGGCTCCGGTGGTTATGGCGAAGAATTCCTGAGAGCCAATGTGAACGACTGGGGAGCAGGACCCACTTCCGATGTGTTGACCTCTGTTGATTTGGCTGCCAAAGAAGGATTCATTGATACTTCCAGACTTGCAGTAACTGGTGGATCCTATGCAGGATATTTAGTGGCCTGGATTATCAGCCACGACCAACGCTTTAAAGCAGCTTGCGCACAAAGAGGGGTGTACGATTTAGGTACTTTCTTTGGAGAAGGCAATGCATGGCGATTGGTGCCTAATTATTTTGGCGGCTATCCCTGGGAAGAAAAAACAAGACCGATATTATTCCGCGAATCACCTATTAATTATGTAGATAAAATTCATACCCCTTTTATCATTTTCCACGGAGAGAATGATTTAAGAACCGGGGTTATTCAAAGTGAAATGCTGTACAAGAGTTTAAAGGTACTGGGCCGAACTGTAGAGTACGTAAGACATCCGGGCGGAACCCATGAATTAACAAGAACAGGAAATAACCGTCAACGGGTAGATCAGATGCTAAGAACGATTGAGTTCTTTGATCGGTTTATTAAGCATTAATGTAATTCCTGTAACTGGAATTGCATACTTCATTTTCAAAATAATGCTACAAAAAAGCCGACACTTAAAAATGTGTCGGCTTTTTAATTAGTTGATTTTCGCAGCTCCAAAATAAGTCTGCAATGCAGCAGGAATATTGATGCCTTCTGCTGTTTGGTTGTTCTCTAACAAACAAGCCATGATTCTTGGCAATGCGAGTGAGCTTCCATTCAGGGTATGCACCAATTGAGTTTTACCATCGGCTCCCTTGAAACGGCATTTCATTCGATTGGCCTGATAGCTTTCAAAATTGCTGACACTACTTACTTCCAGCCAGCGCTCCTGTGCAGCACTGAATACTTCAAAATCATAGGTGATGGCGCTGGTAAAGCCCATGTCGCCTCCACATAAGCGAAGAATACGATAAGGCAGTTCCAGTGATTGCAGTAATTTCTCTACATGCAATACCATATCTTCTAAAGTTTCGTAGCTCTTATCGGGATGTACAATCTGTATGATTTCTACTTTTTCAAACTGATGCAAACGATTTAACCCGCGAACATCTTTTCCGTAACTGCCTGCTTCTCTTCTGAAACAAGGAGAATAGGCCGTCATTTTTACCGGGAAATCAGATTCTTTTAAAATGGTATCTCTGTACACATTGGTTACCGGTACTTCTGCCGTTGGAATCAAATAAAAATCGTCTTCTGTTGCATGATACATTTGTCCTTCCTTATCCGGTAATTGTCCTGTGGCATAAGCAGAGTCTGCATTTACCATAAATGGAGGGAGGTATTCCGTATATCCTGCAGCGGTATTAAAGTCTAAAAAATACTGAATCAAGGAACGCTGCAATTTGGCTCCTTTGCCAATGTAAACCGGGAAACCACTGCCTGTAATTTTATTACCTAATTCAAAATTGATCAGGTTGTATTTAGTAGTCAGGTCCCAGTGAGGAACAGCGCCTTCGCTGAGATGCGGTTTTGCTCCCCCCGTTCTTACTACTTCATTTTCTTCAGGGGTTTTTCCTTCAGGAACCATATCGGCTGGCAGGTTGGGCAGCTGAACCAGTTCTTCAGACAGCTCTTTTTCTAATTGGGCCATTTTCTCTTTCAATGGCTCCAGGGTTTGTTTCCAGGTGGCTACGTTTTGTTTGATGGCTTCTGCCCCATCCTTATCTCCCTTGGCCATTAACTGACCAATTTCCTTGGAAGCGGCGTTTACCTTGGCTTGTGTATCATCAAAAGCGGCCTGCACTTTCTTTCGCTCTTCATCCTTTAAAATAATGGAATCCACCAGTTCAGGCTGTTTAAAATGCTTTTTAGCCAGCTGTTGCTTTACTTTTTCAGGATTCGCTTTTAATACACTTACGGGTAACATTTGCTCAAATTTGGTGCAAATATACCTTTTCAATAATTGATGATGGCATGCTTTGATGGTTTACCTTTGCACTATGTTTATTACGGATGATTTACAGCAACGCTGGTGGGCTTTGGAAGCTAAATTGGTAGAGAGATTCGGGAAAAAACCCGACCTGGAAGCCGTTTTATTTTTAATTGGCCTTCAGGAAACCGGATTTATGGCCGAAAAAATTTCAAAAGAACAGAAGCAGGACCTGATGCATGTGGCCGTTTGTACGGTATTGGCTCAAAGCGGATATTACCTCATGGAAGGCAAAGACGAGGAAGGTTGGCCGCATTTCGGACAGGTGAAGCCGCTACCGGAAATGAGTTTACCCGATCAGGAGAACTTTATAAAAGACCATGTTTTATTGTATTTTGAGCAGGCGGGCTTTTAAAGCTTATCATTTTTAATTTTCTGCCTTCGTTTTTTATTGAATATTTGCATAATTAAAACAAAGCGATATGAATTTCCCAGCTGAACTACGTTACACGAAAGACCACGAATGGATTAAATTGGAAGGCAATGTTGCCACCATTGGTATTACTGATTTTGCCCAGCATGAATTGGGTGATATTGTATATGTAGACATCAACACCGTTGGTAAAGAATTATCTGCTGAAGAGGTTTTTGGTACCGTTGAAGCAGTTAAAACAGTAAGTGATTTGTTTTTACCTGTTACCGGCACCATCTCTGAAGTAAATCCTTTATTGGAGAAACAACCTGAATTAGTAAACACTGATCCATATGGTGATGGTTGGATGATTAAAATGACTGTTGCAGATCCTTCCAGCGTGGATGGATTAATGACCAAAGAAGCTTACGAAGCCCTTGTAGGATAATCATTTGAATCCAAATCAACAATATACAGAAGCAGAACTTGTTTTGTTGTTAACGCAGCGAAATGAAGCCGCCTTCAGTTATTTGTACGACCATTATTCAGGAGCACTTTACCATAGTATTCTGAGTATTGTTTCCGATTCGGAAATAGCTGCTGATACCTTACAGGAAGTTTTCGTTAAAATATTCAGACAAATCGGCTCTTACGATAGCAGTAAGGGCCGTTTGTATACATGGATGTTAAATATTGCCCGAAATGCGGCCATTGATACAACAAGAAGTAAGGGCTTTCAAAAAAGTCAGCAAAACCAATCGCTCTCCGAAACCGTATATGAATCAGCAGGGTCTGTTAACATAGCTTCAGATGATCTGAATCTTCGCAAATGGGTGAATCAGCTTAAACCAGAATGGAGTGTCCTGATTAAACTGGCCTATTTTGAAGGATATACCCAGGATGAAATGGCCAAAATGCTGGATATACCGCTTGGTACCGTTAAGACAAGGCTGAGGGCAGCATTAAAAGAATTGCATAAATTGATAAAAGATTGAATACAAGGGAATACATAGAAAGTGGCATCATTGAGACCTATGTGTTAGGCATGGCCAGTCCGGAGGAAGCTGCGGAACTGGAGAAACTTTGCCTTCAGTTTCCTGAAATTAAAGCAGCTTTGACTGCGTTTGAAGAGACCTTGGAAAAAAACGCAATAGCCCATGCTATTCCGCCACCTCCAGGCGTAAAAAAGGCCTTATTTAAAGAATTGGAATCTTCTTTCGCAAAAACAAATTTACCAGAAGAACTCAATCAAACAGTTCTGCCAACTCAGCCAACTACTGTTGCAGCTATGAATAGCTTCAGCCGCTATTTTGCTGCCGCAGCAATTATTTTACTGGTCATTAGCGGAGGCCTGAACATTTATTTCTACAGTAAGTTTACCGAAACTACGCAGCAATATCAGGCGCTTTTAATTGAAAAAAATACTTTGCAAGCCAATAATCAGATTATACAAACCAAGAGTCTGGATCTTTTCAACAGCATGCAAATGATGGCTGACCCTAACATGCAAAAAATAGCCATGCCTGGCGTTCCCGGAAAGGAAGCCAATTATGCCACTGTTTTCTGGGATGCAAAATCAAAAGATGTTTACCTCCTGCCCAATAAACTACCTCAGCCCGCTCAGGGAAAACAATACCAGCTTTGGGCAATTGTTGATGGCAAGCCGGTAGATGCAGGAGTTATGGGAGACTGTGCCGGATTGTGTAAAATGAAAAATATACCAACTGCTTCCATGTTTGCCATTACCCTTGAAAAGGAAGGTGGCAGCTCATCGCCTACTCTTAGCGAAATGTATGTAGCAGGAAAGGTTGGATAGAATTTATATAGAGTGGTGAATTACGGTTATCTTTATTCTGTATTATTTATATGAACGCAGATCAAATTAAAAAAATACTGGGCTTAAAGAAAGCAGTGATTTCACTGGAGAATAAAATCTTTAACCTGGTTTCCTTTCTTGTTTTTATTGCAATGACAATCAGTCTGGCCAGTAATATTTTACTGGAAAGAGATTCCCTTTTATTAAGCATGCTTTTGAGCATTGCGATGATTTCCTTTTATGTTTTTTACATTTCCCGCTATCAGGAGAAATTTGTTCCGATTGGGTTGGTCTATATTGTTTTCAGTCTTTTGTTTTTTATTCCCATCTGGTTTAGCAACGGGGGTATTGAGGGTCCAACAAAGACTGCATATCTGATGAGTGTGGTTGCTGCCATGATGATTTTGCCGAAGCGTTACCATCTTTTATTCATTATCGTAACAATTGGCATTATCCTGACTTTGTATTGGCTGGAATTACAACACCCCGAATGGTTGGTTAAATACCCGAATGAAAAAATAAAGCATACGGATATTTTAATCAGTACCATACTTTATCTGCTGATCATCTCTATTAGCGTTAGCTTATATAAGCGAACTTATGACATGGACAGGGATAACCTGATTAAGAAATCCATTGATCTGGAAGAGTCCAGGGAATACTTATCAGAAACCAAGCAACAGGCAGAAGAAGCCACAAAGGCCAAATCCAGATTCCTGGCCAATATGAGTCATGAAATCAGGACACCACTGAACGGAATTATTGGAACAATTGATTTATTGCAACATACCACGCTAAATGCAGAGCAGGAAGAGTTAATGCTTTCTTTAAAATCGAGTAGTACGCATTTACTGGAAATAGTGAATGATGTACTGGATATTTCAAAGATTGAGGCTGATAAACTGGAATTGTTTGAAGGTCCCTGTAATCTGGAAAATATTATTCAGCAGGTTACGGCCATCAGTTCTCCGAGATTAATCTCGCTTAAAAAAAATATTAATTTAAGCGCTGCCGTTCAGTCGGGCGTAGAGTCGGAGATTATTGCCGATGAGAGCAGAATTAAGCAGGTACTGATTAATCTGGTAGGTAATGCCATTAAATTCACTGAAACCGGAGAAATAAAGCTGGAAGTTAGCGCCAATATGATTGACGAATCTTTACAAGAGCTTCATTTTGCTGTTAGCGATACAGGCATTGGTATTAGTGAAGAAAATATTCAGTCTCTTTTTATCCCATTTACTCAAATTGATTCTACTGCTACGCGTAAACACAGCGGCACCGGTTTGGGACTTTCCATCTGCAGAAAAATCATTGAAGAAATGGGTGGCAGAATCTGGGTGGAAAGTGAATTGGGTAAAGGGTCTACTTTCAAATTTATTATTCCGGTTCAGATTAACCTGGTAAGAAAAAGTCAACAACCTCAGCAAAGAAATGCCGCAGGTGCAATCAGCGGAGCAGAAATAAAACCTTTAAAAATGCTGGTAGCTGAAGACAATAATATGAATCAGCTACTGGCTACCAAAATGTTTAAAAAAATCGGGTATATCATTGAAATTGCCAACAATGGAAAGGAAGCAGTTGAAATGACAGCCAAATACGATTACGACCTTGTTTTCATGGATATCCATATGCCTGAAATGGATGGCATTGAAGCTACACAAAGAATTCTGAACAGCGGAAGAGCAAAAGTTCCTATCATAATAGCAATGACTGCAAATGCTGTAAAAGAAGCAGAAGCAGAGTATTTACAGCTTGGCATGAAAGACATTGTTACCAAACCATTTACCATTGATCAACTTAGGAAAGTACTGGAAAAATGGACCCATTAAAGCCATTTTATTCATTCTGTTATTTATCACCAGCTTTATCGTCTTTACTTTGCCAGCCAGCAAAGTACCAAGAATCTATTGGTTTAATATTCCACAATTCGACAAACTGATCCATGCAGGAATTTTTATTTCTTTATGCTCCTCAGCTTACTTATGGCTAGTAAATATTTTTCCTGCTTTTGAAAAAAGAATTGCTGCAACCATTGTAATCATAATGGCTTTTTACGGTATTATAATTGAATTTATTCAAGTCAATTTCATACTCGGACGATCATTTGAATTGCTGGATATTCTGGCAGATCTGGCGGGCTGTCTGATATTTCTTGGATTCAGGTTCATCATAAGGCGTCTGTAAAAAAGTTGGCCCCTGTGGAAACAGGGGCCTCAACCAAAACTAACTGCTTATGAGAAAAATGTATAGAACTGCTATTCTTTACTTATTTAATTCAAACGCTATGCCAAACCAATTTCTTAACTGTTAAGGATTCACTAATCATGCTGGATTAATTAGTAGCGCTTTGTATAATAGACGCAGCAATCATGAATCTGTTTAATAAAGAACTGTTAAATGGCAAGATTTAAGCAATCTTAAGATAAGAAATAATTTTAATGAAATCAACAAATTGAATTGAGTATTTTTGAAAATGACCTATTTCAACCTGAACGACAGCCTAAATTTACTATCAAAGCTTACGCTTAAACGGCTATGGAACGGTATCCTTGTTTATTCCAGTTTTTGGCTTTCCAGGTTAATTTCCAGGCCCGTGCAATGGGGAATGCCTGTATCTATCTCATTTGAGCCCACTACTTCCTGTAATTTAAGGTGTCCGGAATGTCCCAGCGGACTTAGAGAATTTACCCGGCCTACTGGTATGTTACAGAAAGATTTTTTTCAACAAACCATCGATGATATTGCGCCGGAACTTCTTTATTTAATTTTTTATTTCCAGGGGGAGCCCTATTTAAACCCTCATTTCCTGGAAATGGTCCAGTATGCAAATAAAAAGGGCATGTATACAGCTACCTCTTCCAATGCCCATTATCTAACGGACGAAAATGCCAGAAAAACGGTTGAAAGTGGATTAGACAGACTAATTATCTCCATAGATGGAACTACTCAGGATGTTTATCAGCAATACAGAGTGGGAGGTAAACTCAATAAAGTAATTGAAGGAGCCAGAAATATTGTGAAATGGAAAAAAGAACTCAATAGCAAAACTCCGTTTGTTTTTTTTCAATTCCTGGTGGTAAAACCCAATGAACACCAGATTGAAGAAATAAAAACATTAGGAAAAGAAATTGGGGTAGATCAGGTCCGATTTAAGACGGCTCAGGTATATAATTATGAAGAAGATCCCAATCAGCTCATCCCTACAAATAATAAATACAGCAGATACAAAAAAGGCAAAGACGGTAAAATGAAAGTGAAAAGTGGCCTTAAAAACTACTGCTGGAAACTTTGGCATGCCAATGTAATAACCTGGGATGGTTTGGTGGTTCCCTGTTGTTTCGATAAGGATGCCATGCACCAGCTAGGTAACCTGAAAACCCAAAGTTTCAGAGACACCTGGAAAAACAGTAATTATCATCAATTCCGCACTGAAATTTTAAATAGTAGAAAAAATATTGATATCTGCTCGAATTGCAGCGAAGGGCTTAGCGTTTGGGAAGATTAGCGGGAATGTTTGTACTTTAATTTTTACCTTTAACAGCATGGGAATAGATAAAGATATTCAACAGGAAAATTTCAGAAGTATTTATCAGAAACTGTCCATTAACCTGATTTTTTCTACCAACTGGATTACCGAGAAAATTAAAAACATTTTACAGGAAGAAGATATAACACCACAGCAATACAATATCCTCCGCATACTAAGAGGTAGTAAAAAACCATTGAGCACACTCCAGATAAGAGAAAGAATGCTTGATAAAATGAGTGATACCAGTAGAATTGTAGAACGTCTGGTAAAAAAAGAATTGGTTGAGAAAAAAACCAGCGCTATCGATAAGCGTTTGGTTGATGTGAGTATTGCTGATTCTGGCCTTGAATTATTAAAAAGACTGGATCAGAAAAATGAAGAACTGGATGCCATTCTGCAAAATCTGAGCCCGGAAGAAGCTGCCGGATTAAGTAATTTACTCGATAAAATGAGAGAGAAGATTTAAGGAGATGACTTATCTTCATAGCATGAAAAACCGGTTCCTTATCCTCTTAATTATTATAGTTTTCAATTCCCAGATTGGATTTACACAAAGTTCTCCGAATTATGAATTCAGGGGCGTCTGGATTGCCACTGTAGAAAATATTGACTGGCCATCCAAAAGAAATCTTTCGGTTGCAGAGCAAAAAGCCAGTTTTATCAGATTACTCGATTTGCATCAATCCAATGGAATGAATGCAATTGTAATGCAAATCAGACCGACTGGTGATGCATTTTATCCATCCCAATACGAACCCTGGAGTGAATATTTAACAGGAAAGCAGGGACTACCTCCCAACCCTTTCTACGATCCATTAGAATTCATGATTTCCGAAACCCATAAAAGGGGAATGGAATTTCACGCCTGGCTGAATCCATACAGGGCAGTTTTTAATGTTTTCAAATCTTCGGTTGCCCCTTCACATGTTACAAAGATTCATCCGGATTGGTTTGTGGTATATGGTGACAAAAAATACTTCAACCCTGGATTGCCGGAAGTTAGGCAACATACAGTAAGAGTAGTAAAGGATTTACTGAACCGCTATGATCTGGATGCGATTCATATGGATGATTATTTTTACCCTTACAGAATTCCCGGAAAGGAATTTCCGGATCAAAAAACTTTTGAAAAATATGGAACCGGACTTAGCAAAGATTCCTGGAGAAGAAGCAATTGCGACAGTATTATTGTAGACATACACAGAGCTATCCGTTCTACCAATCCCAGAGTAAAATTTGGAATCAGTCCCTTTGGTGTTTGGAGAAATAAAAGTCAGGACCCAATGGGAAGTGAAACAAAAGCAGGCCAGACCAATTACGATGATCTATACGCCGATATTTTACTTTGGTTAAGCAAGGGATGGATTGATTATGTAACACCACAGTTGTATTGGGAGCGTGGTCACAAACTAGCCGATTATGATGTTTTATTAAAGTGGTGGAATGAAAATGGATATGGCAAACATATTTATATAGGACACGGAATATACAGAGGAGGCAGTAATGAGGCATGGAAAGATAAAAATCAGATTCCAGATCAAATAAAAGAATTGCGTAAATACCCTACCACCCAGGGCAGTGTTTATTTTAGCAGTAAAACATTCGAGAAAAACCTGAATGGATGGAATGACAGTTTAAGAAATAATTATTACCATCATCCCGCCCTTGTGCCCCCGATGCCCTGGTTAAACAACGATGCCCCTGACCAGCCTGCCATTACACAAAATGCAAATAATGCTACCATTGTTTACAACGGTCCTCTTAAAATCAGAGGCTTTGGCATTTTCAGTGTACCCGCAGGCAAAGAAGTAAAGTTCATCAATAGTCAGTTATTACAACTGATAGTAACAGAAAAGGAGGCCACCATTGATTTAAACAAGGTTCCTGATGTAAATGGAACTAAGCTATTCATTGCAACCATTGATGTTAACAATAATGTCAGTGCACTAAAAGCCTTGAAATAGACTGTGGTTTTTCACAAGAAAAACTACCCAAAAACAACGACATTATTGGCTCCAGGCCATGCCCCAAACCTTTCTTCTACCGCTTTATACCGGTGGTTGAATATTCCTTTGAGTTGGCTTTTAACCATGATAAACTGTGCTATATCACCTAAAATCCAGAAAGGTATTTTATAGTGTACAATATCAGTCATTTCAACCCCCCCTTCAATTTCTTTAAAGTGATGCTGATGATGCCATAAGCTGTAGGGACCAAAACGTTGCTCATCCACAAAAAATTTGCGATCGGTTACATGCGTTATTTCGGTCATCCAATACAATGGAATTCCCAGGATGGGCTTTACTGTATATTCTATTATTTGGCCTGAGTACATGGTTGGACCATGATGCTTGCTGATAATATTAAACCCCAGATTGGAAGGAGTGATTTCTTTCAGATTATCGGGCTTGCTGAAAAATTCCCAGGCCTGATGCAGGCTAATTGGAATTTTCTGAACGGTTTTAATGCTGTAAACTCTAGACATATTATCATAATAACAGTATTTGCTTAAGAAGGTTCATGGTATCTTTATAGTATGATAACCAAAGAAGAACAAAAAGCCTATTTTGAAGAAATATATGCTGCTTTAAATCAGGCCCAGAAACAGGCGGTAGATACACTGGAGGGACCCGTTATGGTTATTGCTGGCCCGGGTACCGGCAAAACACAAATACTAAGTGCCCGTATTGGAAAAATTTTGCTGGAAACAGATGCGAACCCTGAAAATATTCTCTGCCTAACCTATACCGATGCAGGAACGGTTGCCATGCGCAAAAGATTAATCCGATTTATTGGACCGGATGCTTATAAAGTTCATATTCATACTTTTCATTCATTCTGCAATGATATTATACAGGATAATTTATCCCTATTTGAGAAATCTACATTAGAACCCATTTCAGAATTAGAGAGTATAGAAGTTTTTAAGGAATTGATAGATGGATTCCCTAAAAATCATCCCTTGAAGCGATACAGAGGCGATGTTTATTTTGAGATTAATAATTTGAAGAATCTTTTCAGTAATATGAAAAGAGAAGGCTGGGATACGGGAATGATTAACTCAGCCATTGATAGCTATCTGCTTGATTTGCCAAATAGAGATGAATTTGTTTATCAAAGAGCATACAAACAGTTCAAGAAAGGCGACCTGAAGCAAAACCAGATTGATCTTGTTACAGAAAAAATGGAAAAACTCCGGGCAGCTGTAAATGAGTTTGATCGTTTTATTTCCTTAATGAAAAAAAGAAATCGTTATGATTTCGATGATATGATACTTTGGGTTCTTCAGGCATTTAAAGAGAACAGATTGTTACTTGCCAATTATCAGGAACAGTTTCAATATATTCTGGTTGACGAATACCAGGACACCAGTGGAACCCAAAATAGCCTGGTTGAATTATTGATTAATTATTGGGAACAGCCCAATGTTTTTGTAGTAGGTGATGACGATCAGAGTATTTATCGTTTTCAGGGCGCGAATATTGAGAATATGGAAAAGTTTACTGATGCCTATAGCAAGGACTTAAAAACCGTTGTGCTTACAGATAATTATCGTTCCACACAACCTATTTTAAATATAGCAAAAACGCTGATAGACAGGAACCAGGAAAGGCTGGTTAAAAAAATCCCCGGTCTGAGTAAAGAATTAAAAACAAGCAATCAAAGTTTGCTGAATGTAAACGAACGGCCAAGAATACTAAGCTATCCCAGCGAACACCACGAAATGATTGGCATAACACTGGAAGTAGCCCAACTTATTAAAAATGGAATCCAGCCAGGAAGAATTGGTGTTATTTATAAAGAAAACAAATTTGGAGAATCACTCACCCAATACTTAAGCTTATATAAAATTCCGGTTTATAGTAAGCGGGATTTGAATATTCTGGACCTGCCCTTAACCCGGAAAATAATTTCCATACTAGATTACCTGTCCTCTGAAACAACAATTCCCTTTAGTGAGGATGAATTGCTTTTTGAGATTTTACACTTTAACTGGTTTGGCATTCCTTCTATTGAAATAGCTAAACTTTCTGCAACAGTGGCCGATAAAAGACCCAGAATAAGTTTGAGGGCCTATCTTTCTGATTTACTGAGTCAACCTCCAAAAGATTTATTCAGCACACCCATTCCCGGCCTGCAAAAAGCAATCAGTAGTCTTGAAAAATTAATAGGTGATGTTCCAAATGTAACATTGATCAATCTCTTTGATAATATTATCCGGGACACAGGTATCATTAACTACATTATGCAGCACCCTGAAAAACATGCTTTACTTCAGGAACTAACCGCATTTTTCAATTATATAAAAGAGGAGACCAATCGAAATCCATCACTGAGCCTGAAAAGACTGGTAGAACTGATTAATTTAATGCAAAAGGAAAAAATCAGGCTCCCACTAAAAAAAGTTACCGGTAGTGAAAAGGGCGTAAACCTGATGACTGCACACGGATCCAAGGGTCTTGAATTTGAATATGTTTTTTTCATGGGTTGCAATGCAAGTTATTGGGAAAAAAAGAGGAAACCGGGTGGGGGATATACCATGCCCGATACCCTATTTGCTTCTCAGCCAGTTACCAGTGATGAGGAAGAACTAAGAAGACTGTTTTATGTTGCATTAACAAGAGCTGAAAAGCACCTCAATATTTCTTTTAGTCAGTTTAAACTGGATGGCAAACCCATTGAGCCTTCTATGTTCATAGCTGAAATACAGGATCAGAAAGAGGTAGAAATAATACCGGTTAATCTGGAAGATGCCATAGTTGCTGATTTTACCGCTTTGCAGTACCAGGAATCTGTATTGCCTTCTATTGAAAAAGCAGAAGCGGCATTCATTGAACAGGTGCTGCAGAAATTTGTAATGAATGTAACCGCACTCAATAATTACTTAAAATGTCCGCTTCAATTCTACTATAATAACCTGGTAAGAGTGCCTTCCGGCAAATCAGAAGCTACCGAATTTGGTTCAGCCATCCACGAAGCCCTACAAAGATATTTCCAGTATATGCTAGACAAGCAGGAGTTTCCACCTAAAGAATCTCTTGTTAAGTATTTTGAAGAATACATGTTGAAAAACAAAAAAAGCTTTACTCCGGAACAATATAAAAGAAGAATGGAATACGGGCAGGAAGTATTACAGAACTATCGGGAAGCATATATTGACAAGTGGAATAAAATAGTTGTGATTGAAAGGAATATCAATAATGTTGTTGTGAACAGTGTGCCTATTAAAGGAAAGTTAGATAAACTGGAGTTCAATGGAAAAATGGTGAATGTAGTAGATTATAAAACAGGAGATATAGAAAAGGCTAAAGACAAGGTTTTACCTCCTGACGATAAGCAACCCAATGGCGGGGACTATTGGAGACAAGCAGTATTCTATAAAATTCTGGTAGATAATTATGAGCAAAAAGACTGGAAGGTGATAAGCAGCGAGTTCGATTTTGTAGAACCAGACAACAAGAAAAACTACAGAAAAGTAACGGTAAATATCAGCGAACAGGATATTGAAACAGTAAAGAATCAAATTACCCGTGTCTGGGAAAAAATACAGGCTCACGATTTTTATACCGGCTGTGGTAAAGAAGACTGTCACTGGTGTCAGTTTGTTAAATCCAATGAACTCAATGTTTCTTTGTCGGAACTAAATCCGGAGGAGCTGGAAAACAACACGGAAACCTATTAATTTTGTTTAATGCAGATAATGAATCATAGAACACACTGGATAATACTGATTATTGCTTTTTTCTTTACTTCCTGTGCCAATATTATACCACCCAGCGGGGGTGCCAGAGACAGTTTGCCTCCTGTGCTCGTGTCTGCTCTCCCCAGAGATTCTGCATTAAATGTTACTCCAAAGCTCATTACATTAACCTTTGATGAATTTGTGAGTCTTCAGGATGTAAATAGCAATCTGATTGTTTCACCTACCCTGAAAGAAAACCCTATTGTTGATAATAAACTCAGGAATGTAACCATAAAATTCAAAGACAGTCTGGAGGTCAATACCACCTACTCGTTGAATTTTGGAAATGCCATTAAAGATGTAAACGAAGGGAATATTTTAAAAAATTTCAGATTTGTTTTTTCAACCGGAAATACAATAGATAATTTCAGTTATCGCGGAAAAGTTGTCCTTGCAGAAAAGGGAAGCATAGACTCAACCCTGATTGTAATACTTCACAACAATACCAGTGACACTGCCATATATAAAAACAGACCCAGGTATATTACCAGAATCAACGGAAAGGGATTTTTTGAATTCAATAATTTATCTGGCGGCTATTATACGGCTTTTGTGTTGCCCAATGATTATTCCAAAAAATACGATGACAGCACCAAACTTTTTGGATTCAGGACAGATCCATTACTGATAAATTCAAATACAATTACTGATACTTTCTATGTGTTTGAAGCCTATAAAAGAAAAGGAACGCAAACTGCCGCTGCCGCTGCTACTACTCCAGTTGCAAAGACTGATACCCGTTTAAAATTCACTAATAATCTAGATAATGGCAATCAGGAATTATTATCTCCGCTGGAATTAAAGTTTAGTAAACCAATTAGAAAAATAGACAGTAGCAAATTGCTGTTTACAGATTCGGGCTTTAACGCGGTTAAGCCTTCAAAAATCAGTCTGGATTCAACCAAAACCATCCTGTCGGTTCATTTTCCTTGGAAGGAGCAAACCAAATTTAATCTCGTTCTTTTGAAAGATGCATTGGAAGATACTGCAGGAGCAGGTCTTATAAAATCGGACACCCTGAAATTCACAACAAAAAAAGAAATTGAATACGGTAGTATCAGGTTGAGATTCATGAATCTCAACTTACAAAAGAACCCTATTCTTCAGTTTATTCAGACAGATAAACTGATTGAATCTATCCCGCTTACGTCGAATGAACTCATCCGGAAATTATTTAAATCGGGTAGTTTTGAAATGAGAATATTGTACGACACCAATAAAAACGGTGTCTGGGATACAGGTGCTTTTGGAAAAGTGAAGCGTCAACCGGAAATAGTACAACTCATATCCAAACCACTTTCTGTTAGAGCCAACTGGGATAATGAAGTGAATATTGAATTATAAATAACCCTTTTATTCAGGTCTTATTTATTCATACTCATAAAAACCTTTTTTTGTTTTCACGCCAAACTGACCCTGGTCAATCTTGTTCTTCTGTACCACTGAAGGTCTTAGTCTTTCCGGCTTGCCCAAATCCTCCCAAACAATGGTACTTACGCTGTAGTTAATATCCAATCCTATTAAATCCATTAATCTGAAAGGGCCCATTTTAAATCCAGCGGCTTCCAGTACTTTGTCTGCCTGTTCAAAATGGGTTTGTCCGGATTGTACCAGGTACATGGCTTCCAGATAGTAAGGTCTGGCCACCCGGTTTACTATGAATCCGGGAGAGTCTTTACAAATTACCGGCTTTTTTTGCATGGATTGCACCAAGCCAACAAGGGTTGCAACAATTGCCGGATTGGTTTCTTTCCCCTTAATAATTTCCACCAGTTTCATAACAGGAGCGGGATTAAAAAAATGCAGACCAACCAGCTGAGCCGGATATTGAATTCCGGCAGCAATGGCATCTATAGAAATAGATGATGTATTGGAAGCCAGAATAGTATCCGGGCCGTTTACTTCAATCAGTTGATTGAATAAGTTTATTTTGGCATCCTTTTGCTCAATAATGGCTTCTATAATCAATTCGCCCTTGCAGCCAGACAAGAGGCTGGTAAATTGAATTCTATTCAGCGTTTCCTGAAATTGATCCTCGGTGATTTTTCCTTTCGCGAGTGATTTTTCCAGATTCTTTTGGATACGTTGCCTGGATGCAAGTAAAACAGCTTCATTTAAATCGAATTGTACAACCTGATATCCTGCAGTTGCAGCTACTTGCGCAATTCCACTTCCCATCGTTCCGGCACCACAGACTACAATAGTTTCAATTTTTCTGATTTCCATAGAATTGCAAGATACTTACATCTTTTCCACCAACGCTTATCCCCTACAGTTTTTAGCCGTTTTTGGTACTAATTTTACAGCATGGCGAATCTGTTACAACAACTGGACTTATTTGGGATGCCCGTGGAAACGGCTCCTCCTGCAAAGCCCAAAAAACAGCCCGTTAAAAAGACCGCCGTTCAATCTATTGAACAGAGTACAACTTCTCTCTCGGAAAATTCCATTGAGGCGAATACTGATACAACAATTGAAATTGAACCTACAGCAATTTCCAATTTTTCTTCGAGTGAAACACCTGTAGTTTTCAGCGCTCAATCTCTAGCAGATCCGGTTATCTATGCCAATGACCAAATTGTTGTAAAAGTAAAAAAGAAAAGCCGGCAAAAACGGTTAAAGTGCCTGGCAAACGAGGAAGGAAATCCTTTAAAGAAATGGATGCAGGGATAGATTTAATTGATATTCCTACTGATGAAATGCTGAAACAGAAATTGTATTATTCAATTAGTGAAGTTGCCTCCTGGTTTAAGGTAAATACTTCTTTATTAAGATATTGGGAAAATGAATTTGACATTCTCCAACCCAGAAAAACAAGAAAGGGGGATCGGTTATTCAGAGTAGAAGACATTAAAAACCTGCAACTCATATACTTGTTGCTTAGACAAAGAAAATTCTCTATTGAAGGAGCAAAAGCCTATCTGAAATCGAATAAAAATAAAATTGATACAGAGACTTTGCTGGTGCAGACTTTAGGAAATTTTAAAAAATTTCTACTTGAACTCAAAAGTTCCTTAGACCGCTGATTTATTCGTAACAACAATATCTGTTGACGCCCCTGCCATTGGAATTTTCAGTGCCTCCATTTGGGCAATAATTTGCAACATACTCTCCTGTCTAACCTGCAGAAATTCCTGCATGGGCTGTTCTGCTGATTGCAGGTACTCAATGTTTACTACATGTGCATTTTTACCTGTATCCACCAGATGAACAGAAACTCCTTCCAGTTGCTTCACGGTCAACAATTGGTGTATTGCATTAATCAGATCGGTTAGCTGGCTTGTTGTTGTTTCCAGTCCAATTTCAATTTTAATTTCCGCCTTTCTATGCGTTCTTAAAGAAATATTATCAACAATGGTATCAACCATTTGCTTATTGGGAACAGAAATATACGTTTTTTCTAAAGTGCGAATTCGGGTACTTCTCAAACCAATTTTTTCAATAGTACCTGTAAAGCCATTTACTTTAACCAGATCTCCTGTATTAAACGGCTTATCAAAGAAAATGATAAAAGAGGCAATCAGATTCTCCAGACTTTCCCTGGTTGCCAATGCCAAAGCAGCACCCACAATACTTAAACCTGTTAATAGATTACTGATGTCCTGATTAAAAGAGAATCGCAGAATCATTAAAATTCCAATGATAACCAGTATTGCCTTAAAGAAATCCTTGAAAAAAATAATCAGCTGGTTGTCTGTCATATCAGCTGTTTGATTGGCTTTCTGTTCCAATATCATAGCAATGAACTCAATAATCCGAATACACAACCAGATAAATACAAAAATCAAAACGCCGTCTGCTATTGCATCAATTACCGATTTCAGAGAGACCCTGTAAATGTTCACATTTAATACCTGCGGAAACTTCAGCTGATCCAGTGTGATAATCCCAATTAGTAAGAGTAAAAAATAATCCAGCGGCTGTACAACCAAATTTAGAAATGACTCCCTTGCTACATGCTTGCCAGCTTTGCCTACTGCCCTGAACATTAATTTCGCCAGGTATTTCGAAACCACTCTTTTGATTAATAGTATAGCCAGTATAATCAATAATACAGTAAGATAAGTTTGTATTGTATTATCCAGTACTACTTTATTGAGTATCTCTTTCATAATGAATTGGGTAATTCAAATTTTTTTAATTGTACGTCTTCTCCGTTAAACTCAGCATAGGTAAAATTTTTAATCCAGTCTCCCAGATTAATATACCTGCTATTTGAGGGAAGAGAAAAATCAATTGGATAATGACGATGACCAAAGATAAAATAGTCATAATACGATTCTTTCAAAACCGTCTTACAATAAACAATCAGCCATTCATTTTCTTCGCCCAGAAAATGGTCGTCGGAAGTTCCGGTTTTCTCTTTGCTTTTTCTGCTGAAATAATTGGCAAGTCCTATGCCAAAATCCGGATGCAATAACCTAAACAGGCGTTTACATAAGGGATTGGTAAAGACCTTCTTTAAAAATTTGTACCCATGGTCTCCGGGTCCAAGACCATCCCCATGACCTATCAGAAATTTTTTATTATTCCATACAAACTGCTGTGGCTCATGATATACTTTTATGTTCAGCTCTCTTTCAAAATACCCATCCATCCACAAATCATGATTTCCTGTAAATACAGTAATGGGGATGCCTGAATCACTCAGCTCTGCCAGTTTTCCCAGTAACCGGGTAAATCCTTTAGGCACTGCTTTTTTATATTCAAACCAGAAATCAAAAATGTCGCCTACAATAAACAGTGCTGCAGCAGTTGATTTTACAGATTCAAGAAATTGAACAACTTTTTTCTCCCGAATCAGACTGGACTCATGATCGGGTGCTCCCAGATGAAAATCTGAGAGAAAATAAATTTTCTTGTTTTTGTTAACCTCCAATATCATAATTGGCCTCTTTGTTTTAGATAGGCCAACAAGTCTGATTCTTCTATTCGTGTACCATTTTCAATGCTTCCATTGTACCAGTATACCCAGGCTTTTTCTTCATTATCGTTTAGCAAAACAGTTGTTAGTACCCTTTTATACAACGGATGCTCCCCTTCTTCTGCCTGCACACCTTCATAATCATCTAACTGAGCAAAAGCCCAGGAACATTCCGAAGCTACTTTGATGCTGTATAATTCTCCTTTAATTAATGAATCATCTTCTGAGGGTACAGCAACAGGAAAATCAGGGAGTTGATACAAATTCCCCTTAATATATGCTTCCCCAATCAGCGTGAAATATTTACTGATATAGCCATAAGCCGGATTATTAAATCCACTTCTTAAAGATCCATACACAAAAAGGTTACGACAAGTTAGTTCCATGCGGTTCCAATTTTCATTCGTCTATTAAAAAACAATATACTTCTTTAGGACCATGAACCCCTACTACCAGTGTTTTTTCAATATCGGCAGTTCTGCTGGGGCCTGTAGCTAAACTTAACACAGAAGGTAATTGATTGCCATATTTATTCGTCAGGTTCAAAAGGGCATCTTCCAGACTATATACCAGCTGAGATGTTTTTGCAATACATATATGAACAGGTGCATATACACTGGTTGTTCTGCCACTGGATGTACTGTTACTGAGAAAAATACTCCCGGTTCTTGCAACCAGTAATTCACATCCTGTAATGGAAGCATCGCAACCAGCTAAATCATTATAAGGTTTTAAAGGCACCCCGTTTATTGTTAGCATGCTTTGGATTTGCCCGTCAATGCAATAGATCTTTTCCCACTTTCTGCTCGCAAACAATTGGTTTACTTGTTCGTTCAGTTCATGCTGATTGGCACAAAATGAGAAACGACCCTGCAAACTGGTAAAATGTTCTGCAAATTCAATTTCCAGTTCTTTTTGTGAAGGCTGAAACAGTGCAGGTGTTTCGGTATGGGTTGAAAAGGGAACAGGCACTTTTGTAACAAGTGCCTGTTTTATTTTTTTTAAAATATTTTCTCTAGCTGTAGACATTAAATAGTTGTTGATTCTGCATTACCGGGATTATTTTCACCTGCTTCCACTTCCAGAATTTTTTTCTCTTCAAATGGTCGCTTCCCTATCAGGCTTTCAACATCACTCTTATGCAATACTTCTTTCTCTAATAATTCTTTAGCCAGACTTTCCACTTCAGTTCTTCGTTCTCTTAGAAGGTCTAGTGTTCTTTGATAGGCCTGGTCTATAATTCCTCTTACTTCTTCATCAATAATTTTACCGGTTTCTTCACTGTAAGGTTTAGTAAAAGTATTCTCCTGAGATGGATCATAGAAACTTACATTGCCCACTTTCTTATTCATACCATAGGCTGTAACCATGCTATAAGCTATTCTGGTAATTTGTTGTAAGTCATTGGCAGCGCCAGTTGAAATTTTTCCGAAGAATATTTCTTCTGCAGCTCTTCCGCCCAATGTCATGCAAATCTGATCCATCAACTGATCTGTATTGTATAAATACTGCTCTGTTGGGGTATACTGTGCATAACCCAATGCTGCAGTACCTCTTGGAACGATGGTGACTTTTAATAATGGGTAAGCATGTTCAAGGAACCATCCACAAACTGCGTGTCCGGCTTCGTGATAGGCAATAATTGATTTTTCGTGTGGAGCGATAATCTTGTTCTTTTTCTCCAAACCTCCGATTACACGGTCAATGGCATCCTGGAAATCACTCATATCCACCGCATCTTTCCCTTTTCGGGCTGCAATCAATGCTGCTTCATTACATACGTTTGCAATATCCGCTCCGGCAAAACCAGGTGTTTGTTCTGCAAGCTTATGCAAGTCTAAAGTTTCAGAAACCTTGATGGGTCCTAAATGCACTTTTAAAATTGCTTCACGTCCTTTTACATCTGGCTTGTCAATAGAAATCTGTCTGTCGAAACGACCAGGTCTTAACAAGGCGCTGTCTAATACATCTGGTCGGTTGGTTGCTGCCAGAATAATAATTCCTGTGTCTCCGCCAAAGCCATCCATTTCCACCAATAACTGATTCAGTGTATTTTCTCTTTCGTCATTACTCATGATGGCATTTCTTCCTCTCGCTCTACCAATTGCATCAATTTCGTCAATGAAAATAATACATGGTGCTTTTTCCCGAGCCTGTTTAAATAAGTCTCTCACCCTTGAAGCACCCACTCCCACAAACATCTCTACGAAATCTGATCCGCTTAAGCTGAAGAACGGAACCTGTGCTTCACCTGCCATGGCTTTGGCCAATAAGGTTTTACCCGTTCCCGGAGGACCCACCAGTAGTGCTCCCTTTGGAATCTTACCCCCCAGTGAAGTATATTTTTTAGGCTGTTTCAGGAAATCTACAATTTCCATCACTTCTACTTTTGCTTCATCTAATCCTGCTACATCAGCGAATGTGATGTTTACTTTTGACCCCTTGTCGAACAAGGTAGCTTTAGATTTTCCAATATTGAAAATGCCGCCGGGTCCGCCACCGCCAGGTCCGCCACCGCCCATTTTACGCATTAATAATACCCATGCACCAATAATGAATAAAAGAGATAGCATTGTATTGAAAATAGGGCCAAACCATTCAGGATCGGTTACTGCTTTCTCCTGAACCCTGGTTAACTCAGGATGAGATGCATATACTTCTTTTAAATCGTCCTTGAAATTTTTTACATCTCCGGTCAATTCAAACTCAAACAAAGGCACATTCTGAACCTTTGTCTTTTCTTTACTTAAATCCTTCTTGAATTTGGTAACATAAAAATCTTTGGAAAGGCGATCTGATTTAATATAGACTCTTACTTTCTCCTTGTTCTTTACAATATCAATCTTCTGAACATCCCCGGGAATCAACATCTGATCAATGAATTCCTGCTGACTGGTCAAAGCCAAGTCAGGCGACATACGCATAAACTGCATGGACAGCAGTATGATAGCAATGATGGCATAAATCCAGTATATCGTAAACTTCGGCCCTTTCTTTTGACCATCTCCCTTATCAGGACTTATTTTTGGTAACGGGTTATTTTGTGACATAGCTTCTTTCGTGATATATAATAATGATTGAGCCCATTTAAAAGTTTGTTAAGATCAGGACTCATGCATTTGTGAAGCGGCATCGCTCCACATTTCTTCTAATTTATAAAAGTTTCTGGCTTCCGGGTGCATTACGTGAACCACCACGTTAATATAATCTATCAATACCCATTGTGCAGCCTGCTTTCCTTCATGACGATAAGGAATTTCACCACAAAGTTTTTTTGCCTGATCTTCCACATAATCAGCAATGGCCTTTATCTGAGTTGTACTGCTTGCTTCACAAACAATAAAAAAGTCAGCCGAGGCTTCCGGTATTTTTCTAAGGTCTAAACTGATAATGTTTTCGCCTTTTTTATCCAAAATAGCCTGGATGATTTTTTTAAAAAGCTTAGAATTTTTAGTCAGTCTGGTAACTGTTTTTTTCTCGCGGGATTTCAATAGTGAAAGAGGTTCCAAATAGCTTCGGTATTTTATTAAAAAAAATTCATGTTAACTTCGTCAAAAATAGTAATTCTTTGGCAGGTTCAGGTGTTAAAACTGTGATTGGAATACCGTTTATCCACCTTTCCGAGATAAACAGTACCAACATCTATGCCATGGAACAACTTCAGGCAAAATTGGCTGAACACGGAGCCGCATTTTTTGCCGATTTGCAGACATCCGGCAAGGGACAAATGGGTAAAAAGTGGGAATCAGAGGCCGGAAAAAACCTGCTTTTGTCTGTTATTTTGAACACTTCTTCGCTTAATATGGGAGATCAGTTTGTCCTGAGTGCAGCAGTTGCGCTGGCAACCTATGATTTTTTATCTGTCTATATTAACCAGGATCTGACCATAAAATGGCCCAATGATTTATATTGGGGTGACAGAAAGGCAGGAGGTATATTGATAGAAAACCAAATTAGTGGGGGGATCTGGACGCATGCGATTGCCGGTATAGGAATAAATATCAATCAAACCCGGTTTCGGGAAACAACTGCCCGGGCTGTCTCTTTACGTCAGATTACGGGACAGCAATACCATTCTGTTGATTTGGCCAAAGAATTGTGCACTTGCATGGAAAAAAGATTCAATCAGCTAATGCATTCAAACGGCTGCAATGAAATAATCAATGACTACAATAAGGTTTTATACAAAAAAGGGGAAATAGTAAAATTGAAAACCGGAAATAGTTCTGCCAGATACACTATTCAGCAAGTAGACCGACACGGGCAGCTATATGTTTCCGGAGGAATTCCCATGCAATTCACACACGGTACAGTTGAATGGGTAATAGAAACTAAGCAGTAAACCGCTCTATCAGCAATGCTTTTTTATCCTGAGCCAGCTGAACCTGTGATTCATTGCTCATTACCAGGAGAAAATCACGCTTATCAATTCTTTTAATATGATTCAGGTTTACCAGATAACTTCTATGGGCTCTGAAAAAAGAGGCTTCCGTTTCCAGGTACTCAAACTCAGCCAGTTTTTTGGTGATGGTTAAATTTCCATGAGAAACAGTTACAATTTTTGTGTAGCTCCCCTCTGCCTGTATAAATATAATATCATCCTGCTTTACTACATAAATGGTTTCAGAGGTTTGCAAAACTACTTTTCGCTCGTTTTGCAAATTGAAATTTTCTCTTAAAACTCTGTACTGTACGGGCGAGGGAAGATTGAAATTTACTTTACGCAGAGCCCTCTTCATATGTTCCAGTCTAACTGGTTTCAAAACATAATCAACCGCAGAACTTTCAAAAGCTTTTAAAGAATACTCACTATAGGCGGTAACAAAAATTATTTTAAACCATATCTGTTGTTCATCAAAAAAATCTAACAACTCAAAGCCACTGTAACCTGGCATATCAATATCTAGAAATATTAAATCGGGTTTAAATCTATTGATTAATTTAACTGCATCAGGCACATTACCGCAGTCGGCCAACACCAATACTTCTTCAAAATGCTCATTCAGCATTCCTTTTAATGCCTTACGCGCATTGGGTTCGTCATCAACAATAATAGCTTTTATTGGATTCATATCTTCCGAAGTTAAACAATACCATGTGTATTAGAAAAGTCAATTTATAAATCAACTTTATCTACATCATATCTGGGTATAAATATATGAATTACCGTTCCGGATGGATAATTATGCTCATCAAACTGATCGGAAACATCATGTAAAATCTTTTGCTTATAAAGCCTGTTAAAGAGTTCTATTCTCTCTGCAATGGCTTTTGTAGCAAAACTCTGTGGTTTGCTCTTATTTCTTTGATTAATTAAAGCAGATTGTTTTCTTCCGATTCCATTATCATTAATATACACATCTAAGCCTTCTTCAGTCTGATTGAACTGTATAATTAATTGCTTCATACCAGCCTTGTGCATTAATCCGTGTTTTACTGCATTTTCTGCAAAGGGCTGTATAAGCATGGAAGGAATAATCAGGTCTGCAGGATCTTCCTGTAAGCTAAGTTGAATTTTATACTCAAAATTTTTATCAAACCTAGCTTTTTCCAGTTCAAGATACAGCGATAGGTTTTCTATTTCCTCCTTCAATGAATGGTGTTGCCGGTCACTGGACTGCAGTGTTTTCCGCATCAGGTCGCTGAAGTTTGCCAGCAAATTACCTACTTCGGCTTTGCGATTATCATACAGAAGACCTTGAACCGTATTGAGAACATTGTAAATAAAATGCGGATTCATCTGTGAACGAATTGCTACAAGCTGGCTTTTGAACAATCTTTCTTTGAGGCCCTGGCGCAATATTAAACGCTTAGACCAAGCCTTGAAAAAAAGATAAATGAGAAAGCCGGTTAATATCAACACCAGTAATATAAACCACCAACGCTGCCAGAAAGGATGAAGAATGGTAAATTGAAAACTCTTTAACTGGCTTTCATAAATTCCATTTTTATCGTATGCCTGAATTTTAAACTCATACTCTCCGGGAGGAAGCTGATAAAAATTAAGATTCCCTATATTATAACTTAATGTTTTCCAGCTTGTATCAATTCCAGCCAACTTATACCGATAGAGCAGGTTGGTAGGCGTTTTATACTGAATAGCATCAAAATAAAAGCTGATATTGTTTATATCGGCAGACAGTTCCTGTTTGTTTTCCAATTCAACTCCATTGGATATTGCTTTAATAAGAGGAAAATAAATGGTCTCGTTCACTGGCTTGCCTCTATAATCATTTACAACCAATCCAACCGTTGTAGCCAGAATCAGCTTATTCGGGTGAAGCGAAAAGTCATTAACAGTAAGTCCTGCCAAACCATATTCGTCTAGCAAATTCGTTATAATCCCTGTTTTTAAATCGATAATCTGAAGTGTCTCATCTGTATTTACCCAAATTTTTCCATCTTTTTCGGCAATTGATTTAATATTATTGCTTTTTAGCCCATTGCCCGTGTAAAACCGTTGAATAATTTTATCGTTTTTTATTACAAACAAACCTTCATTGGATGTTCCTGCCAATAAGAGTAAATCGCTCGTTTCAAATAAGCTTCTGGCAACAAGTTTCTGACCATTTCTTTTTCTTACAACAAAAGTGCTGTCGCTAAAACAATAACGGTATAAATCATCATAGTAAGCAATCCAGAAATATTTACCGGTCTTTGAAAGAAGTGTTTTAGTACTCCTGGCATTTCTGAATACCGGAATCCGCAATCCTTTTCTGAATATATTTTCCTTCATATAATGGCTATACAAGGGAATTCCTGTTGTATCCGGTGTGGCATCCGGATTCTTGCCTAAGGGATTATTCAATACATAGGTTCTGTTATAGGAAGCAACAATCAGATTTTTATTGGGGTCTCTGAAAACACTCTTTCCATAATCAGATTGCCTAACCGGTTTATTTACTTGAAAGTTAACAATGCCTCTGTTAGAAAACACAACTTTATCACTGGTATCATAATTTAAAAACTGAATTTCTGTTGAAATAGGAAGTTCATAATGCATTCTGCTTTCCTTCGACAAGTTAAATGCAGTAATCATACCTTTTGTATTTCCAGTTACAATTGTGTCATCATTAATAGTGGTAACTCTTGAAATATTATCAAATCCGTTACCGGCATTAATGGTATATAGTTTATTATTTAATGAAGGACAAACAAAAAGCCCATTATCCAGCGTACTGACCCAGTAATTTCCCTGATAATCTTTTACTACATCTGTTATACTTTGATTAGGAAAAACAAGGTTGGTTTTCCCTGTTTCTACATTCCACAGGTAAGCTCCTGTCTGCGTACAAATCCATTGCTCTTTTTCTGAAGTAGATGCAAAGTGAAATACCAGTACATTTTCAGGAACATTAAAAGGTTTTGTTAGTTTAAGTATCCCGTTTTTTACTGTAAATGCAGGTAGTCTTGATTTGCCAATCTGGGTTCCGTATATATACTTTCCTGAAGACATCATCCTGGTATCATTATATATAAATGAGGTTTTTGTCCAGGCAGGCTTTTTAGCCGGATAGTTAAATATCCATCCCTTGGCGCCATAGGCTACCACTTCCTCTCCATTTCTTATTAATGAAGTAATGCCCAGATACTCAGGAGAATAAATACGCTCAATGGTTTCTCCGGTATGCTTATTAATTTGATACAAATTTTCGAGAGAGGCAAACCAGATATGATCTTTGGTTGCTGTGTAATTCACAATTACCGATTCATTCTTTATTCTTTTATCCTTGAAATGATAATTCCTAAGTGTATCATTCCGCAGAGCAAACAATTCCTTATAAAAATTCATACACCATATAGTGCCCTGGTCGTCCTGTTGCAGATAACTAACCGACTGCATGCTGGTTGCATCAAATGGAATTTTTACGAATAATCTTCCGTTAAACTTGAATAATCCTTTATCGGTGGCCAGCCAGATATACCCCTTATTGTCTGCCAGCATATCATAAATAACCTGTGTAGGTAGCTGCGCGGGAAAAGTGAATTTCTGAATGTATGGAAATTGAGCCTTGAGTGTAATAGCCCCAACCAACATACCAATCAAAAGAATGAAATACCTCATCTAGCATCAATTAAAGAACAATTTAATATAAATGGTTCATTTTAAATCATTTGAGGGCTTCATGAAAGAAATAGGGGGCTTCATGAAAGAAATGGGGGGGTTCATGTAAAATCCTAAAATTGCATTAAAAAAAGGAACAACTTTACACCGTTACTGAACAGTATATTAATTTTCATTATTATTTCACGTAACATTGGGGGGGTAAGAAAGCTGCATAGTCAAATGCAGCTTTCTTCATTTTTAGCCATATCCCATATTTTGATTTTACTTTTGCTGAAATTACAGGCATGTCATCAATCAAATTAACGCAATACTCTCATGGTGCAGGTTGTGGATGCAAAATAGCACCGGCTGTATTAGACACAATTCTCCATTCAGACATATTACCAATACATTATCCTGACTTATTGGTTGGCAACTCCAGCAAAGACGATGCAGCCGTTTATGATATGGGAAATGGCATGGGATTAATAAGTACCACCGATTTCTTTATGCCCATAGTAGATGATCCTTACCAATTTGGAAGAATTGCAGCAGCCAATGCTATCAGTGATATTTATGCAATGGGAGGAAAGCCAATTATGGCAATTGCCATACTGGGGTGGCCAATTGAAAAATTAGGCCCTGAAATAGCCCGGGAAGTAATTGAAGGAGGCAGAAGCATTTGTTCAGAAGCAGGAATTCCACTCGCGGGAGGACATAGTGTAGATACAACTGAACCCATTTTCGGTTTATCTGTCAACGGTACTGTAGCAATTGATCATCTGAAAAAGAACAATACTGCTCAGGATGGAGACCTGCTATATCTGACCAAACCGCTTGGAGTGGGGATACTTTCAACCGCCCAGAAAAAAGAAGTACTAGAAGAAGAAGACTTTAACCTGCTTTTAGAACAACTAAATAAATTAAATAAAGTTGGACAACTGTTAGGCCCTATGAAATCGGTTCATGCTATGACAGATGTAACTGGTTTCGGCCTGATAGGTCATCTGATGGAAATGGCGGAAGGTAGTAATCTGGGTGTAACACTTTATTATAATCAAGTGCCCGTTATTGAAGCCAGTAAAAAATATTTAGCTAAAAGAATTGTTCCGGATGCAACCTACCGGAACTGGAATGCCTACAGCAGCCAGGTGGCATTTGAGAAAGGGGTGGATGTAATGCAGGCTTTTTCTTTATTGCCGGACCCCCAAACCAACGGAGGTCTGCTTATTGCCGTTGCCCCGGATGCCAGAAATGAATTCGAATCTCTTTTAAAGGAACAAAACCTGGGGGAATTTGCCAACCCAATAGGACAGTTTCATGCAAAAGGTGAAAAAAGAATCAACGTGTCCTAAACAAAAAACTAAAAAACCATATTCCCTTTGTTTTTAATCTGTTCATTGGTTAATTCTGCCACCAACTGAACTCCGGATAAATTACGTACCGTACTTTTTATCCAGTTGCATTTTTCGTCGTCTACCCAATCGTATTTCATCAGCCACAAAAAATCCATATGCTTGAATTCCGGAAGTAAATACTCTCCGTCGTATTGATTCTGATATAAATAATGGGTAAGCGGAGAATTATACTCTTTAAACTGATAAATAGAGAAAAAATAATTTCGATTCTTTTTGAATAACTGAATTTCCAGTTCCGGATTTAATCTGAAATCATACCCGAGACTGGCGTTTAGCTGCATACAGAACTGATAATTCTTGATAGTAGCTGTTATACCCAATAAACGGGTTTCTTCAAAGAAGTCCTCGTTTAATTCATCAACATCCAGTTTTAACTTCATAGAATAAATTAGAATTCTATTTCAACGGAAATTTCTTCTGTTCCTCTTTTATATATCAATTTTGTTTTGTCTCCCTTTTTAAATTTAGACAGCGATTGCATATAACTGTTTACATCCACAAACTTATAGTCTCCTAACTGCAACAGTACATCACCTGCTTTTAACCCAATTTTTTCAGCCAGCTTACCTGCACTCGCACCATCAATCCTCATACCGGTTCCCGTATAACCGTAATCAGGAATCACACCAAGGCTAACGGTAAAACGGGTGCTTCTACCCATTTGTTGTTCTCTTGTTTTGGTGAATTCAATTTTGCCCTTTGCATCAGTGGTTTCTACAATTTTATACACGAGCTGAACAATTTCATTGATTCCCTTATAATTGATTTTTTCCCAGTCGTCCGAAGCCTTATGGTAATCGGGATGACTTCCGGTAAAGAAAAATAATACAGGAATATCCTTTCTATAGAAACTAGCATGATCACTGGGACCTGTTCCGGCACTATCCAGTTTAAATGCAAGGTTTTTGGCAAGTTCAGGAACCATATTGCCCCATACCGGAGAAGTTCCGTATCCACCAATGGTCAATTTTCTTGCAGTATCATACCTGCCCACCATATCCATATTAATCATATAGTTGGCCTTAGTTTGAATGGTTGGATTTTCCAGCCAGTATTTACTTCCCATTAGGCCAAGTTCTTCACCGGAAAAATGCATCAGCAGGTAATTATTTTGTTTGGGGGATTGGGTCTTCCACTTTCTGGCCAGTTCAAGCAAGGCTGCGGTTCCGCTTGCATTGTCATCAGCCCCATTGTGTACTTCGTGAACGGCATCCAGTGCATTTTTATCTTCCCCATACCCTAAATGGTCATAATGCGCCCCCAACACAACGGTATTGGCTGCATTGTTATTGATATAAGCAATAATATTTCTTGCTTTTCTGACTTTATTACTCAGGGATACCTGCAATTCAATTTGCAAGCTTGCAGAGAGATCAGAGAAATATTTTTTTACAGCTGTGGGTTTTACATAGATTACAGGAATTGCTAAAGGCTGAGAAACGTCGTTTTTATTAAACTGAACATTATCCACCTGCGTTCCTGAATTGTAAATAATAAAAGCAGTTGCTTTTTTAACTGCGGCATCATTCGCCAGTTTTTTAATGGCTTCTTCTATATCGAAATGTGGATTCTGCTTGTTTTCTTCCAGCACCTCTTTCAGATCTTTGAACCAGGGCTGTCCGGGTTCTGATAATGCCAGTGCGGGCTTACCCTGGGCAGATTTTCTGGCACTGAATGCCAATGGAAAATATTCATCCTGCAGCATGAGCGCCTGTCCGTTAATTTTAAATCTGTTCTGTTCATCTAATTGTAAACCCTCATTAATTTCAAACTCCTGCACAAATCCATTGGTTCCTTTTGGTTCAATGCCCAGACTCTTATATTGTGCGGTTATGTATTCCATCGCCAGCAACTCGCCTGCAGTACCAGTCCTTCTCCCCTCAAGTTTATCATCAGCCAGATACTGCACATGCTTCTGTAAATTCGATTCGGTCAGGGTTTTTTCCTTTTCAGCAGCAACCCTTAGCTTCCGCTTACTTTGAGCTTCAGCAAAAACCGGTAAAATCAACAAAACTACCAACCACTTTTTCATAATTCAAAAACTTTATGGCACAAAAGTAAGCAGGGCAGGGTAGATAATCGCAATAGAAATGTCATCAAATGGATTCTGTTCCCAATCTCGTAACCAACTGAGCCATCAGCCTCCTACTTTTGCATTCTTGAAACAAGACAAGATTCATATTGCGTTAGTTGGGAATCCGAATAGCGGGAAAAGCTCTCTTTTTAATGCCTTTACCGGCCTTAATCAGCAGGTAGGTAATTTTCCAGGTGTAACCGTTGACAAAAAAACAGGTGTTTTTAATTTAGATGACAACCGTTCTGCTGAATTAATTGACCTCCCAGGGACCTATAGTTTGTATCCACGCAGGGCCGATGAATGGGTTTCCTATAAAGTATTAATGGGAGCCGACCCCGATATTCAACCCGACCTGATTGTTCTGGTAGCAGATGCCAGCAATTTAAAACGCAATCTCTTATTTTGCTCACAGATTATCGATTTAAAAATTCCTGTTGTCATGGCATTGACCATGAACGACCTGGCAGCAAAAAAAGACATTAAAATAGATATCGGAGGTTTGGCTGCAGATCTGGGAATACCAGTAGTAGCAGTGAATCCAAGAAAGAATAAAGGGTTGAGTGAGTTAAAAAAAGTGATTTCAAAAATTCAGCTGGATGCAGGTAATAAGTTCCGCGATTTTTTAGATACAGCTACCCTGGCTCCTTCCGCTGTTACAAAAGTAAAATCCGTATTTCCCGACTGGAGTGATTACGCCTGCATTCATCAGTTAATTAATCACCAGGAACTGCTCTCTGACGAAGAAGAAAAAAATACATTGAATCGCATCATTTCCGAAGAACAATTCAATACCACTAAAACACAGGCTGAAGAAATTATGCAGCGGTATACCCGCATCCGTCAGATAATGCAGAAAAATGTTATTGAGACAGGGCCGCTCGAGAAAAAACTTTTTACCGAGAAACTAGACAATGTATTACTGCATAAAACCTGGGGATACCTGATTTTATTGACGGTTCTGTTTTTATTATTCCAAAGTATTTTCTGGCTGGCCACTTATCCAATGGATGGAATTGAGTGGGCTTTTGCAGCAATTGCCGGCTGGCTTTCAGACAACCTTCCTGAAATCTGGTGGAGCAATCTGCTTATCAATGGCTTTGTTGCCGGTTTAAGTGGCATTCTTGTTTTTGTGCCTCAGATTATGATTCTCTTTGGATTAATTACCATTCTGGAAGACACGGGTTATATGGCCAGAATCAGTTTTCTGAGCGATAAACTCATGAGGAAGGTAGGCCTGAACGGCAAAAGCGTAATGCCCATGATCAGCAGTTTTGCCTGCGCGGTTCCAGCTATCATGGGGGCAAGAAATATTGAAAACAAAAAGGAAAGATTACTAACCATACTGGTAACCCCTTTAATGAGTTGCAGTGCAAGGCTTCCCGTTTATACTATTTTAATTGCACTGGTAATTGAAGAAAAATATTATTTCGGATTTCTGAGTTTGCAGGGTCTGGTTATGATGGGACTTTATTTACTTGGCACTGTTATGGCTTTATTGGTTAGCTATGTAATGAAATTCTTTATCCGTATTCAGGAGAAGAGTTTCTTTATTCTGGAATTACCCATGTACCGGGCACCCCGCTGGAAAAATGCAGGTATTACCATGGTAGAAAAAGCAAGAATCTTTGTTACAGATGCCGGAAAAGTAATTATGGTAATCAGTCTGCTGTTGTGGTTTTTAAGTTCCTTTGGTCCAGGCAACAGAATGGAGGAAACCAGCGCCAGATATGAAAGTCTCATTCAACAACATCCCCTTCAGGAAGACTCTTTGAAAAAACAACTGAACACTGAATTACTTGCCAATTCATATGCAGGCGTCTTAGGCAAGTCCATTGAACCGGCAATAACTCCGCTGGGTTATGATTGGAAAATTGGTATCGCTTTAATTACCTCCTTTGCTGCCAGAGAAGTTTTTGTTGGAACAATGGCCACTTTATATAGTGTGGATGAAGAAGACAACCAAAGTCTGCGCGAAAAACTACAGTCTGCAACTTATTCAAACGGTGATAAGGTTTACACACTGGCAACTGGTCTTTCCTTAATGGTATTCTATGTACTTGCCATGCAATGCATGAGTACACTGGCAGTGGTAAAAAGGGAAACAAAATCCTGGAAGTGGCCTGTTATTCAATTAACATACATGACCCTACTAGCCTATAGTATGAGCTGGATGGTTTATAACCTGTTTAACTAGTTGTTGAAATACAAGTAAACAGATGTTCCTTTATCCAAAGCGGATTCTACCTTAATGGTTCCACCTAAAATTTGAATAAAGTCTTTGGTTAAAATTAAGCCCAGACCTGAGCCTTTTTCATTACCTGTACCGGTTGTACTTTGATAATGCTCTCCATCGAACAATTTCGACTTTATTTCCTCTGTAATTCCAACCCCTGTATCGCTAACAGACATCATAACCTGATTGTCTTCCTTGTGTGCATATACTGTAATGACTCCTTCCTTGGTGAACTTATTGGCATTACTTATCAGGTTTCTCAGAATGAATCTCATGGCATTAATTTCAGATTTAATAAATAAATCTTCGTCTACCAGATTAACCATAATATTAGACTTCAGGGAAGCCATGATTTCAAAGCTCTTGAACATATTGCTGACAAGGGTTCTCATATGCACTTTTTCCTTCTCAAAACCTTGTCCGCGCATTTGCATGGATCCCCAGTCTACCAGGTTGTTCAACAGTTCTACTGTACCATCAATTTGCTTTCCGGCCATATTCATCAATTCAACGGAATCGTGTTGACTGAGTATTTTTTTGGCATTCAGTTCAATGATAGACTTTACAGCACCTATTGGATTTCTTACGTCATGTGCAATGATTGAGAGAATTCGGTTTTGCATCTCCATCTGCTGTTGCAGTTTTTCCTGTTGCTGCTCTAATTGCTTATTCAGTAAATTCTGGTCGAGCAACTTCACCACTTGACGGGCCAGTGTCTGCAAGGTATATACCTGTACTTCATTTAAAGTCCTTGGCCGGGTATCCATAACAGAAATGGTTCCCACTTTAAACCCATTGTTATTGATTAATGGAACCCCGGTATAAAATCTTATATACGGAGAATCTATAACCAGGGGATTATCGAGGAAACGTTCATCTGTTGATGTATCGGGAATCTCAAAAACTGCCGCATCTGAATTGATGGTATGACCGCAGAATGATATATCCCTGGGGAACTCTTTTGCTTCAATTCCCAGCTTTGCCTTGAACCATTGTCTTTTCTGATCTATCAGTGAAACAAGTGCAATTGGGGTATTACAAATAGTTGCTGCCAGTTGAACCACGTCATTGAACTCGTCTTCGTATGAAGTATCCAGTACTTCATACCGATACAGCTCTTTCAAACGTCTGTTATCGTCTGATGGTATTTGAGGGGGTACCATAAACAAATTGATTTGTTTGAGCGGCTCTTTCTTTTTGGGCATCAAAAGCTGGTTTGTCCGTGCTTTTAACGCTTAAAAAGTCATTTTATTGGCTTAAACATTGAAAAAATACATTAATTGTCTTCCCAGGCGGCCAATACTTCTTCCGTATGATTCTTTGTGTCTGGCTTCGCAATTATTTTGCGTATAACTCCCTGTTCATCAATCAAAAATGTAGTTCTGGTAGTTCCCATATAGGTTCTGCCCATAAACTTCTTCTCTCCCCATAAATTGTACTTATCTACAATCTTTTTTTCTTCGTCAGATATCAATGGGAAAGGCAGATCGTATTTTTCCTGAAATTTCTTATGACTTTTAACACTGTCCACACTAACCCCAACTACCTGAAATCCCTTATCAATAAGGATTTTATAATTATCCTTTAAATTACATGCCTGTGCTGTACAACCTGGTGTATCATCTTTCGGATAAAAATAAAGAATTACTTTTTTGCCTTTGAAATCAGATAGGGAAACCATATTCCCGTTTTGATCAGGAGCCTTGAATGCCGGCGCCTTACTTCCTTCTTTTAAAACTGCCATACTTTATGTAACATTTATATTTTTGAAAAGGTTTTATTTTTTCTCCACTTTAACTGCATCAGTCTTACATTTGCACAATTTATCTATACAACTACTATGCCTAAAGATCAATCAATCAAAACGGTACTCATCATAGGTTCCGGGCCTATCATTATTGGACAAGCTTGTGAATTTGACTATTCGGGCTCTCAGGCAGCCAGAAGTCTCCGTGAAGAGGGCATAAAAGTAATACTTATTAACAGTAATCCTGCTACCATTATGACCGACCCCATGATGGCAGATAAGGTTTACCTGTTACCATTAACAGTTGAAAGCATTGAACAGATACTGGCTGAAAATAATATAGATGCTGTTTTGCCTACCATGGGAGGTCAGACAGCGCTTAACTTATGTAAAGAAGCCGACGAACTGGGCATCTGGGAAAAATACAACTGCCGTTTGATTGGGGTGGATGTGGCTGCTATTGATACTGCTGAAGACAGAGAGCAATTCAGACAACTGATGGTGAAAATTGGCATGGCAGTAGCACCCAGCCGCGTAGCGAACAGCTTTTTGGAAGGAAAGGAATTTGCTCAGGAAATTGGTTTCCCGCTTGTGATTCGTCCATCATTCACCCTGGGTGGTACAGGTGGCGGTTTTGTTCATAGCAAAGATGATCTGGATGCAGCATTGGAAAAAGGATTGAAAGCATCGCCCATTCATGAAGTATTGGTAGAAAAAGCAGTGCTGGGCTGGAAAGAATATGAATTGGAATTATTAAGAGACTCCAATGACAACGTAGTTATCATTTGTACGGTTGAAAACCTGGATCCGATGGGGGTTCATACAGGTGACTCTATAACAGTTGCTCCTGCTATGACTCTTAGCGATACTGCATTCCAGGAAATGAGAAATAAAGCCATCCTGATGATGCGCTCTCTTGGCAATTTTGCCGGGGGATGTAATGTTCAGTTTGCCTTAAACCCGGCAACTGAGGAATTAATAGCGGTTGAAATCAACCCAAGAGTAAGCCGTTCTTCTGCGCTGGCTTCCAAAGCAACCGGATACCCAATTGCCAAGATTGCGGCAAAACTGGCTATCGGATACTCCCTTGACGAATTAAAGAATCAGATTACCAAAACAACATCTGCCTATTTTGAACCGGCACTGGATTATGTAATTGTAAAAGTTCCCCGCTGGAATTTCGACAAATTCAAAGGCGCAAATGATACCCTGGGTCTTCAGATGAAAAGTGTTGGTGAAGTAATGGCCATTGGCAGAAGTTTCCCTGAAGCTTTGCAAAAAGCCTGTCAGAGCCTGGAAAACGAAGCAGTAGGTTTGGGTTATTATGGTAAAAGTCTTATGAAGAGCGAGGAACTGGTAGAATATATTAAAACCCCGAAATGGGACAGGATTTTCAGAATCAAGGACGCATTAATGCAGGGCTCTACCGTAAAATCCATTGCTCAGGCAACTGGTATTGACCGCTGGTTCCTGTTTCAGATTCAGGAAATCTGCAATTTAGAAAAAGCCATTGCTGCCCATACTTTAGATAGTTTGCCCGCAGATTTGTTGAAAGAAGCCAAAAAAATGGGCTTCGGAGATCTTCAGATTGCCAGAATACTTAACGGAAATTGTCATGAAGATGAAGTGTACGAAAAGAGAAAACAACTGGGTATTACACGCGTTTATAAGATGGTAGACACTTGTGCAGCAGAATTTGAAGCACAAACCCCTTATTTCTACAGCACTTTTGAAGGGTAGAACCCTGCTTGTTTGCTTAAAAATTTATACCACCTGGTTGGTAGTATTACTGCCATTGAATGGCATTAACTTTGTATATACTATCTATTAATTTTTAAGCAATTCATGAGCAAGGCTTCTAAACAGGTTTTTCAAACCAATAATCCAAGCAGATGGCAACGATTCAAGTGGTCGTTCCGTATTTTGCTGTTCTTATTGGTGATTGCCCTGATTGCAATTATTATAGCGCTTAGAACTGCTTATGTACCTACTGTACCTATTTTACAGAGTAGTGTTTTCAAACAAATTTTAGTAGATGACTATAGCCCTGATTCTTTAGCCAAAGAGTACCAGGGTTTCAGGAAATTCATAGACGATAAATGGGCTGCAGGTAATGGATGCGGCCAGAACGATAGTGCTATACGCCTTTCTAATTCAAAATACTTCAGCGACTCATTAGGCATTCGGGCTGCATTTTATGTAGACTGGGACCCACAGGCTTATTTCTCACTAAGAAGAAATATTCAAAAATTAAACCTTGTTTTACCAGAATGGCTGTTTTTTGACCCCAAGGGCGATTCCATGGTTATTCGAAAAGAAAAAAGGGGATACGACCTTATTAAGAACACCAAAGGACTAAGGGTTATGCCCATGCTTACCAATAATGTCAATGGTAAGTGGGACGGAGAAGTGGTACGCAGAATCATTAATGACCCGGTTAAAAGTGAAAAGCTGATTAATGATTTATACAAATGGATAAAATCAGAAGGCTTCACGGGTATCAATATAGATTTTGAAGCACTGGTTGAAAAAGACAATCGTATTTTAACCAGCTTCTTAAAAAAACTAACTGCCAGGTTCCATCAGGGTGGATTGCTTACCTCTATTGATGTGATGCCTTTTAACGAAGATTATAATTATGCAGCACTGGCAGAAAATACGGATTATATTTTCTTAATGGCATACGACCAGTTTACATCCAGTACAAAGCCAGGCCCTATCAGTGGTCAAAAATGGATTGAAGCTGCCGTAGACCAGATGGTGAAAAAAGTACCCATACCCAAACTGGTTCTGTGTATTGCAGGATTTGGTTACGATTGGCCAAAGGGAGGTGAAGGGTCTGATGTTACTTATCAGCAGGCTTTGAGTATTGCAAAAGAAAATGGCAGTAAGATTACTTATGATAATGACTCCTATAATCTTTACTTTACTTATAAAGATAAAGTGGGTCATGAAAGGGAGGTTCATTTTACAGATGCTGCCACCAATTTCAACTCCCTTAGATTTTCTACAGAATATGGTTTTGCGGGAACCGCTTTATGGAGAATGGGAAGCGAAGACAGCCGTTTGTGGGACTTCTATCATTTACCAATGAACAAAGCCTCCGTTCAAAAATTCAATTTTGAGGAATTTACAAAAGTTGAAACCAGTAATGATGTTGACTTTATGGGTGAAGGGGAAATACTGGATGTGATATCCACCCCAACTCCCGGACATATACGAACAGAATTAGATACAGCATGGATGCTGATATCCGAAGAGTTTTACGACACTTTGCCTTCCATGTTTGTGGTTAAACAATTTGGGAAATCAACAGAGAAGAAAATGGTTTTAACCTTTGATGATGGTCCGCATCCTGTTTATACCAGACAAATCTTAGACATTCTGGACAAGTATAATGTAGTGGCAAATTTTTTCATTGTTGGAATTGAGGCAGAGAAAAATATACCACTGATAAAAAGAATTTATAATTCAGGACACGAAATAAGCAACCACACTTTTACGCATCCGAATATGGCCACTGTTAGCAAACAAAGAGCCTATCTGGAAATGGATGCCACCAAACTCTTAATTGAAGCCATTACAGGAAGAAGTACCATTATGTTCAGGGCTCCGTTTAACGCTGATAGTCGTCCTGAAACCATGGAGGAATTAGTGCCGGTAGCTTTAAGCAGAACCAAGAACTATCTTACTATCGGAGAAAATATTGATCCTCTTGACTGGCAAATTGACGAGGATAAAAACTTTAATGGAGATAGTATTTTTAATAGAGTAGTTAGAATGAAAGACCGCGGCAATATTATTTTATTGCACGATGCAGGAGGAGACAGAAGCGCAACTGTAGACGCATTGCCGAAAATTATAGAGTACTTTCATAAAGAGGGTTACCAATTTACAACGGTTGCAGATTTAATGGGTAAAACTCGTGATGATGTAATGCCCCCTGTACCGAACTACAAAGAAAATTATCTGCTAAGATTTAATTATTTACTGGCCGAAGCAGGATATTATCTGGGTAAATTCTTTAACGCAACATTCATTTTATTTCTGGTGCTGGGAAGCATCCGATTATTAGCTGTATTGATTCTTGCCATAAAAGCAAGAAAAAAAGAAAAAGGAAAAGAACTGATGCCGTTGAAAAATAATCCGCTGGTGTCCATTATTGTACCTGCTTATAATGAGGAAGTAAATGCGGTAAGTTCCTTACAGAATTTATTGAAATGTACTTATCCTAATTTCAATATTATTTTCATTGATGACGGAAGTACGGATCAGACGCTTTCCGTAGTTAAACAATCGTTCAATGAGCACCCACAGGTTACCATATTACACAAATCCAATGGGGGGAAAGCTTCTGCACTGAATTTTGGTATCGGTCACACCAATGCACCCATACTTGTTTGTATTGATGCTGACACAAAATTAAAAACAGATGCAGTTGAGAAACTGGTGATGCATTTTAATGATGAAGAGGTAGGTGCCGTTGCCGGAAATGTAAAGGTTGGCAATGAAATTAACCTGATAACCCGCTGGCAAAGTATTGAATATACCACCAGTCAAAACATGGATAGAAAAGCATTTAGTCTTCTCAATGCCATTACGGTGGTACCGGGAGCAATTGGTGCTTTCAGAAAAACGGCAGTTTTGGAAGCGGGGGGCTTTACTCCGGACACGCTGGCTGAAGATTGCGATTTAACTGTTCGCATTTTGCGTGAGGGATATACCATAGCAAATGAAAACAGAGCTATTGCACTAACTGAGGCACCAGAAACAGTGAAGCAGTTTTTAAAACAAAGATTCAGATGGACTTTTGGTGTGTTGCAGACATTCTGGAAAAACAGGGATGCAATATTTAATGCCTCATTTAAGAATCTGGGTTTTATTGCCTTACCTGATATTCTTCTTTTTAAATACATTATTCCATTGTTTTCTCCTTTTGCAGACTTATTAATGATTCTGGGATTATTAACAGGAAGCGCAGGAGAAATAGGTCTTTATTACAGTATCTTTCTGGCTGTTGACATAATTCTGGCAGCTTTTGCTTTTTCGGGAGAAAAAGAGCCATATTGGAAGCTGATCTGGCTGATTCCGCAAAGAATTATTTACCGCTGGCTTCTTCTATGGATATTACTTAAAACCATGCGAAAAGCGGTAAAGGGAGAACTTCAGCACTGGGGTGTACTTAAAAGAACAGGAAATGTACAGGAAGCCATATAAAAAAGTGTTTACTTTGCAACTTTCCAGCAAAAATCAATAGTATGAAACTAAAAGATATTCAGGTACTCAATGAAAAGGAAACCCGAGGTGGATTTGGGGAAGGTATTCATGAAATTGGCAAAGAAAATCCAAATGTGGTAGTATTAACTGCAGACCTTGCCGGTTCTTTGAAATTGGGCCCTTTTATCAAGGATTTTCCAGATCGTTTTGTACAGGTTGGTATTGCAGAAGCCAATATGATTGGTATTGCGGCGGGTATGACCATTGGAGGTAAAATACCCTACACTACCACTTTTGCTAATTTCAGTACCGGAAGAGTATACGATCAGATCAGGCAAAGTGTTGCTTATAGTGAGAAAAACGTAAAAATCTGTGCTTCTCACGCCGGACTTACTTTGGGCGAAGACGGGGCAACGCACCAGATCCTGGAAGATATTGGATTAATGAAAATGCTTCCTGGCATGACGGTTATTGTGCCTTGCGACTTTAATCAGACAAAAGCTGCCACCAAGGCAATTGCTTCATACAATGGACCCGTTTATCTGCGGTTTGGCAGACCCAAGTGGCCCAATTTTACCAAAGAAGATGGCAGTGATTTTATTATAGGTAAGGCACAGCAGCTAAGTGAGGGTAGCGATATCTCCATTTTTGCCTGCGGACATATGGTTTGGAAAGCCATTGAGGCCGGAAGAATCCTTGAGGAAAAAGGAATTAGTGTTGAGGTAATCAATATTCACACTATTAAACCTTTGGATACAGAAGCAGTGCTGGCTTCCATTAAAAAAACAAAGTGTGCTGTTACTGTTGAGGAGCACAACATAATTGGTGGTTTAGGTGATTCAATTGCTCAGGTTGCCGCAAAAAATTTCCCTGTTCCAATAGAAATGATTGGAACCAATGATACGTTTGGTGAAAGTGGTAAACCCACCGAATTATTAACCAAATATGGTTTAGATACCCCCAATATTATTGCAGCGGCAGAAAAAGTAATTTCCAGAAAATAGACTCTCTAAATAGAAAAACAAAAGACTGTATTCGTACAGTCTTTTTTGTTTTATATATCGTCAACAAACATAAATAAATCGTAAATTGAAATAAGCATTCAGCGTAATGGGCATTCACTTCAATCAACAACAAACAGATTTATTGTTTCCCTTTCACTTAAAAGTGAATAACGATGGAACGTTGATTGGCTGTGGTAAATCAATCAAGAAAATTTTACCAGCAATTCAAAAATTGCCTTTCAGTAATTTTTTCATGATTGAAGAGATGGAGCAAGGACCTGTAATTGCCTATATTAAAGCACACTTACAACAACTAATCAATATAAGGATAAAGGAAAAGTTAAGCATCCACTTAAGGGGGCAGTTTGTTTATTCAGAAACTGATAATTTCTATGTATTTCTGGGTTCCCCTGCATTTAATTCAATTAAGGAATTAGAAGAGTCTAATCTGGAAGCTAGTGATTTTGCTATACAGAATCCACAAATAGATTTGCTTAAAACATTAAAAGCCAAAGACGAGGAGGAAGCAATACGGAATAACTATGAACAAACACTTTTGTTTGCTCTGGAAAAAATGGGAGACAATGTGTGGCTGCATGATTATAAAAAAAATGTCACCAACTTTTCACACAGCAAAAGAGCATTTATTGAACTGGAGAATAATCACTTAAGTATTGCTGAACAATGGTGGAAGGCCGTTCATGCCGAAGATGTTCCTATTTTAATAGAACAAGACAGAAAATACAAGAATAAAGAAATTGATCATCATAGTTCCGAATACAGAATCAAAGATAAGTTTGGGGATTACAAATGGATTTTAGACAGAGGAATTGTAATAGAGAAGGACGAAAATGGATTTCCATTAAAAGTTCTGGGCACACATACTGACATAACAAAAATAAAGGAAACAGAAGCCGAGTTTACCAAGCAAAGGAATTTTTATGAGAGTATTCTGAATAATATCCCAACAGATATAGTAGTATTAGACACAGATCATCGCTATCTGTTTGTTAATCCTGTAGGTATAAAGAATCCGGATATCAGAAAGTGGATTATTGGAAAGAACGATCAGGAATATTGTCAATATAGAAATAAGGATCCAAAAATTGCAGCTACCCGATCAGCTGTATTTCAAAAAGTAATAGAGAGTAAGAAGCAGTATTCATGGGAAGAAAGTCATGTAAATGAAAAGGGCGAGAATGAGTACCACTTAAGAAATCTTTACCCGGTTCTGAATGAAAAAAATGAAGTTAAACTGGTAATTGGATTTGGATTAAACATCACGGAAAGAAAACAGATTGAAGAAAAGGTAACGCTCAACGAAAAACGATACAGGGATTTATTTAATTATAGTCAGGCACTTATCTGCACCCATGACCTGGAGGGAAAATTATTGAGTGTTAATCCTGCCATTTGTAAAATAATGGGGTATGAACAAAATGAACTGATTGGGAGAAATATAAAAGATTTTATACCCAAAGAAAGAGTTGAATATTTTGACAAGACCTATTTAACTGAGGTCTTGGGATCAGGTCAGGCAGAGGGTGTTTTTTCCATTATTTGTAAAAATGGAGAACAGATTTTCCTTCTGTTCCAGAACTATATGGTGGAAGAAGACTCCAGCAATGCTTATATAATTGGGTTCTCGCAAGACATTACCAACAGAATACGTGCCGAGCAGGAATTACTAAAAGCAAAAGAAGAAACAGAAAGAGCAAGCAGGGTTAAGGAAGTATTTCTTGCTAATATGAGTCATGAAATAAGAACCCCGATGAACGGTATACTGGGTATTGGAAGTCTGTTATACAAAACTCATTTAACACCCAAGCAATCGGAGTATACCAAGCTAATACTGGAATCTGCAGACAATCTCCTTCATATTGTAAACGACGTTCTTGATTTTACAAAAATTGAATCCGGAAAAGTTGAACTTGAAAATATCCCTTTTAATATTGAAGAAAAAATAGCCAGTACATTAAAAACTTTTGTCTTTAAAATAGAAGAGAAAGGCCTGGAGCTGATTTTTGATAATCAGATTAAAAAAGACAAAATAATTGTTGGAGACCCTTTTAGACTAGGTCAAATCTTAAACAATTTAATCAGCAATGCACTGAAGTTTACTGAAAACGGAAAAATTACTTTGGTTGCGCGGGAAGAAGTTAAGAATGAAGAAGAATCCGTTTTTGAGTTTGTGATAACAGATACCGGAATTGGAATTTCAGAAGAAAATCTTTCCCATATTTTCGATGAATTTGTTCAGGCTTCATCAGAAACAAGCCGTAAATATGGTGGCACCGGACTGGGGTTGAGCATTACAAAGAATTTAATTGAAATGCAGGGAGGAAGCATTAAGGCAACCAGTGAACTGAATAAGGGAACTTGCTTTACCGTTAAAATTCCCTACAAAACAGGAAATACCGGTTTGTTAAAAAAGGAAAAGGAAGAATTAACATACAATTCCCTGGAAAAAAAGAAAATACTGGTTGCGGAAGATGTAGCTATTAACCAGATTATTGTGAAACAGATCTTGTTAGATTGGGGACACGAAGTTGTTGTTGTAAACAATGGTCAGGAAGCCTACGAAGCACATCAGAGAAAAGATTTTGATTTAATCTTAATGGATATTCACATGCCGGATGTGGATGGATATGAAGCAACTCAAATGATCAGAAGTTTGAATGATACCAATAAAGCTGCAGTACCTATTATTGCATTAACCGCCAATGCATTTAAACAGGAAACAGAACGGTTTGCAGAAGCCGGATTTAATGATTACATCACTAAGCCCTTTACAGAACAGGTTTTATACGAATGCATCAAAAAACAATTACATCTTTCGCACTCCATTGAGTTCAGCAAAAAACCAACCAATACTACAGGTACTGCATCAAATGAAAAATTATATAGTCTGGATGCACTTCAGGGCATAGATAAAGACGATACAGAATTCTTAATTGAGATTGTTCATGTGTTCAGCAAGAATACGAGAAAGGATTTAGAGAATTTGCTCAAAGCCATCAAAAACAACCAAATGAATGAAGTGTTTCAGTTTTCACATAAGATGAAATCTTCCATTTACAGTATGGGCATTAAACACGCATATAAAACCATTGAAAGCCTTGAGTTTTATGCAAAAACAGGAGAACAGGAAGAAAAAATACCAATGCTGGGTAAACAGTTACAACTAATTCTGGAACAGGTATTTCAACAATTAAAAGCAGATTTTCCTGCCAGTTAAACTGATATCAGCCTGTTAAGGAGCTAAGCGCTCTCTGTTCCATCCCTCCGAAGATTTGGTGTATTTTAATCTATCGTGAAGGCGGCTGCTTCTACCTTGCCAGAATTCAAAACTTTCCGGTTTTACAATGAAGCCTCCCCAATGAGGTGGTCTTGGTACTGCATTTTCATCCGGATATTTTTCTACCAGTTGATTATAATTATTTTCAAGAAAAGCACGATTGGGTATTACCTTACTTTGAGGAGATACCCATGCCCCTATCCTGCTACCTGCAGGTCTGGAATGAAAATAGGCATCACTATCTGCAGGGTCAATTTTTTCTACGGTTCCTTCAATTCTGATTTGTCTTTCCAGCTCTTTCCAGAAGAATAACAGTGCAGCATTGGGATTGATAGCCAGGTCCTGACCTTTGGCGCTTTCATAGTTGGTAAAAAATACAAAGCCATCATGCGTATATCCTTTCAGTAAAACAATTCTGGCAGCTGGTTTTCCATTACCATCAACGGTTGCCAGTGTCATTGCATTTACCTCATCAATATCTGCCGAAGTAGCTTCCTCCCACCAATCTCTGAATTGGTCAAAAGGATTACTGGAAGCATGTGTCTCGTCAAAAGACTTGAGCATATAATCACGACGAATATCAGATATGGAACTTAGCATGTTTTACAAAATTATACGCTTTATTTCAACTTCATTAATCAGTAATATCAACCTTTTTGGCATCATGCTTACCAGAGATAAAAGTATATACTGCAGGAATAACAAATAAGGTTAACAATAGTGAAAACATAATACCTCCTACAATCACAATACCCAATGGCATACGGCTGGTTGCGGCTGCACCAATACTAAGTGCAATTGGCAGTGCACCCAAGGCTGTTGCCAGACTGGTCATTAAAATAGGTCTTAATCGCTGTGCTGATGCTTCCAGAACCGCTTCTCGTTTAGCCAAACCAAATTCTCTTTTCTGATTGGCGAACTCCACAATCAGAATACCATTCTTGGTAACCAGACCTATCAACATAATCATACCAATCTGAGAGAAAATATTAATGGTCTGATCAAAGATCCACAGACTCAGTAAAGCACCGGCCAATGCCAAAGGAACGGTTAGCATAATGGTAAACGGATCTTTAAAACTTTCGAACTGCGCGGCCAGAACCAGATAAATCAGAATCAACGCAAAGCCAAATGCAAATGCAGTATTGGAAGAGCTTTCTTCAAAATCTCTTGAGGGTCCGTTTAAAGCTGTTTTGAAACTTTCATCCAGAAGTTTATCACCTATTCTTCGCATTGCTTTTACGCCGTCCCCAATAGTCATGCCCTCTGCAAGAGAAGCTGATATTGTGGCTGCCTTGAAACGATTGAAATGATAAAGTGTTGGAGGATTGGAACTTTCTTCCAGTTTCACAACAGCTTTTAATGGTATACTTTCCCCTCTGTTGTTTCTGACATATAGTTTTTCGATGTCTGCAGGTTTCTGCCTGTCTTTGTAGGCAACCTGGGAAATTACTTCGTATTGCTTACCATTCATGATATAATAGGCCAGCCTTCTGCCACTGAATGCACTTGAAACCACATCTGCCACATCAATAATGGAAAGACCTAAATCTTTTGCTTTAATTCTGTCAATTGTTAATTGAAGTTCAGGTTTATTAAACTTTAGATTCACGTCTACATTCTGAAAAGTCTTATCCTTTCTTGCTTCTTCCAGAAACTTAGGAATAACCGTTTTTATTTTTTCAAAATCCAGGTTCTGCAAAATGAACTGAACGGGTAGAGATCCACGGGAGCCCAATCCAACAGAAATGGTTTGTTCTTCCACAGGGAATATTCTGGCATTGTTGATATTGGGTAATTTTTTCCCGATGGCTTTGGCAATTTCTGATTGTGAACGTGTACGTTCATTCGGCTCAACCAGTTTAATTCTTAACGTTCCGCCATTTACACCGCCACTTCCTCCAAAACCAGGAACAGCTGCAAATACAAAGTCTTTTTCAGGAACCGAATCTGTCAGATAATTCAAAAGCATATCACCGGTTTCCACCATGTAACCATAGCTGGCTCCTTCAGGGCCGCTCATTTGAAAACGAATACTGCTTCTATCTTCAAGAGGTGCCAGTTCACTTTGCAATCCGGAACCAATCCAATAAATCAATCCCATACAGGCAACTACAATTACCCATGCAAACCACCTGACTTTTAAAAATGAAGCCAGCAGATTCTTATACCCGTTTTCCATGCCCTTGAAGAAAGGCTCCGTCATGTCATAGAACTTACCATGACTGGCATCCTTTTTATTCAGGTACACATTCAATACCGGTGTAATAGTAAGTGATACGAATGCAGAAATTAAAACAGCCGCCGCTACAACAATACCAAATTCACGGAACAGACTTCCTACAAATCCCTGTAAGAAAATCACCGGTAAAAACACAACAGCCAGGGTAATGGAAGTTGATACAACCGCAAAGAAAATTTCCTTACTTCCTTCAAGTGCCGCTTTTCTAATTGGTAAGCCGCCTTCGAGTTTTCTGAATATATTTTCTGTTACAACAATACCATCATCAACAACCAAACCAGTTGCCAGCACAATACCCAGTAAGGTTAGTACATTAATGGAGAATCCAGAAATGTACATGATGAAAAAAGTAGCTACCAGTGAAATGGGAATATCTATCAGCGGGCGAATGGCAATCAACCAGTTTCTAAAGAAGAAAAAGATAACAAGCACCACTAATGAAAAAGAAATCAATAATGTCTCTTCTACTTCTTTAATAGAGGCCCTAACATTCTTGGTCTGATCAATGAGGGTGGTCATCATGAAGTCGCCCTTCTCCGTTTTCTGTATTTCTGCCAGACGCTTATAAAACTCGTCTGCAATTTTAATATAGTTGGCTCCGGGTTGAGGAATAATGGCCATACCCACTGCATTCACCCCATTTAAACGCCAGCTGTATTCATCGTTCTCCGGACCAATTTCCACATATGCAACATCAGATAAACGAACAATTCCTGCAGCTGTCTGACGAATAATTAAATCCCTGAAATCTTTTTCTGTGGTAAGTCTTCCCAGTGCTTTAATGGTTAACTCTGTTTTATCACCATAAATTTTACCGGAAGGAATTTCAACGTTTTCTGTATTTAAAGCTGTACGTATATCGCCGAAAGTAACATTGAAGGCATTGAGTTTATCCGGATCAATCCAGATACGCATAGACGGACGCTTTTGCCCGAATATATTCACCGCACTCACTTCAGAGATGGTTTGGAATCTTTCCTGCAACACATTTTCAGCGTATTCACTCAACTCTAATAATCCCTTTGTCTGACTTTGTACAGCCAGCATGATGATGAAGTCGCTATTGGCATCCGATTTACTAACTACCGGTGGTGCATCAACGTCCTGAGGTAAATTTCTTACCGCCTGACTCACTTTATCTCTTACATCATTGGCAGCAGCTTCTAAATCTTCAGATACGTTAAATTCAACAGTGATATTACTGTTTCCGTTAGAGCTGGAAGAAGAGATACTTCTGATACCAGGAATACCATTGATGGCTTTTTCCAGTGGTTCTGTAATCTGGCTCTCAATAATTTCAGAATTCGCACCGGAATAGGAAGTTCTTACATTCACTACCGGAGGATCTACTGCCGGGTATTCTCTAACCGCAAGAAAACTATATCCAACTATCCCAAACAATATGATGAGAATATTCATCACCGTTGCAAGGATGGGTCTTTTTAATGATAATTCAGAAATATTCATGGGATATGGCTGCTTCTACTATTTGATAATATCACTCAATTGCTTAACAGAACGAACTTTTACGGGTTGCTTGGGTCTAACAAATAATACCCCTGTAACCACTACACTGTCTCCAGGTTGAAGTCCTTTGGTAACTTCTACAAATCCAGTACCTCTCATGCCAGTTTCAATGTCTACGAAAACACCTTCTCCTCCGCGGGCAACTATAATTTTTTTAGCTTTTGCATCGGGAATAATGGCATTGGTTGGAACCAGAATACTAGACTTATTCTTGCTTCCTTCCAAGAATACTTTCACAAATGTTCCAGGCGACAAGGATGGTCCATCCAATACTGCACGGACCCTTAGATTACGGGTAGTCGGGTTAATCTGCGGATCTGTTGCAATTACGGTAGCCCTTCTTTTGTCATTTGTTTCGTTGGTTTGTACCTGAACAGATGAACCAACGCGAATCATATTGGTATAAAATTCCGGTACATTAAAGTCGATCTTAACCTTATCTACCTGCTGCAGGGTTGTCAGGGTAACAGCTGGAGTAACATAAGCACCAGGGCTAATTTGTCTGAGTCCAAGAACACCAGCAAACGGTGCTTTAATTACGGTCTTGTCTATCTGAGCCTGTGTAATCTGTAAATCGGCTTTCAATCCATTTACCTGATTCAATGCCAGATCATATTCAGATTGGTTAATACCATTTATAGCCAGTAATTTTCTAAGTCTTTCCTCATTCTTTTGAGCCAACTCGAGCAGGACCCTGGTTTTTGACAAACTCGCCTGTAAATCAGCATCGTTAATACGGGCAAGTACAGTTCCCTGTGCTACTTTAGCTCCATCGGGCGCATTCAGCAGGGTTAATCTACCACTTACTTCCGGATTAATATTCACTGTTTCCATTGGAATAATAGACCCGTTTACTTCAACCTTATTGTCTACATTTCCGGTTCCGGCAATCAGAACATCCACAATAGTTGCAGTAGGACCTTTTGATTTTGCATCAACATTTTCTTTTTTAGCTTCCTTGCAGGCAAATAACAACAAGGGCAATGTCAGCAGCAGATTTATTCTTTTCAAAGGAGTCAATTTTTGGAAGCTGTAAAGATAGAATTAAAAACTCGGAGGAAGTGCAGGTTTTGCTGAATGGCGAAAGCGTAAAATTATTCGGTGAATCAGGGGAAAATGGACTGGTTTAATTACATTCGGTAAACAATATATGCCTATGTATGTGTTGAACAATCGATATCCACAAAAAAGAGCTTTCATTACTGGTGCAGGATCTGGTTTAGGCGGGGCATTGGCTATTGCATTGGCCAAAGATGGCTGGACCATTTGATTTGCAAATAACCAGCCCAAACTTATTCAGAAAACAGAGGGATTGGTGCTGGAAGCCGGAGGCAAGGCGCTTCTTTTTCCCTGGACGTAGCAGACAAAAATCAATACAAGAAAATAGCCCAGCAGTTTGTACAACTGACAGGGGGTATTGATTTAGGCAAACCTGAAGGATATGTCAAAAGGAAAGTAGCTGGTTGGATTAAAAGATATTACGCTGCAGAAACTGATACAATTGAGTCAATGAACGCTGTTGCAGAATAGTTAAAAAATTATCAGCCCAAAGCGCAGACAGCAACACTATTGCACAATGATTTTAAATACGACAATTTAGTTTTCAGAAAGGATTCAACAAAAGTAATTGGCGTATTAGATTGGGAAAAGGCAACAGTAGGTGATTCACTGAAGAGTTTTGGAGCATTGTTAGCATATTGGTTTGAAGCCAATGAAGGACCAGTTTTTAAACAATACAATTGTACCTGGCTGCCTGGAAATTTAACAAGAGCTGCTTTAATTAATTACTATGCATCTATTACAAAAAGAGAGCTCAGTGATATCAATTTTTTGGTAGTAAAGCATTATAAGTTTGACTTATCTAAAATGAAATTCAGGAGCACGATTATTTGGGCTATGATTGATAATAATGTAATATTTGGGAAAGTTTTTCCGATTAACAAATATTATTTGATCAAGATTATATAAAGACGAGGTGATAGAAAATAACTCACCATTCAGTTTGGTGATTTTAAAATGGTGTTCCTGCTGTGCTTGATTTGAAACCTTAATTGTGTATGTATTATTTGTCTTTATTAATTGCATAATTGGCATTGAAACTATCCCATCGTTGAAATCATTAATTATAATTGAATCTCCCGTAATCGCAATATATGTATTGAAGAAAGGCTCTGAAGGAAAATAGGCATAATAATGATTACCATATTGATGGACAGAGATGAATTCTCCTAGATAATCTTGATGAATCCCTTTTCGATATTTTAATATAGGTTGATACTTATCAAGTAGAAACCTAAAAAGAGAATCATGATATTTCGAAAACGGCTTTTCGATAAATAGCCTTCGACCCTGAATTGTATCTTGTTCTTTAATCCGAACATAAATATCTTTATTGGCTTGTGAAAAAACAGGTGCCCAAATAAATATTAAAAGGAATATTGAAAGGATGGCATGCATAAATCATTTATTTTTACGAATTTGAGTAATTCTATAATCATATACTGCAGTAGGATTTGTAACACTTGTTTTGCCAGTTATTATTCCAGTTGTCTCATTAAAGTAGAGTTTATTTTTTCCGATTTGTTCTTTCGCCAATTGCAAACAGTTTCGATAATCATATCTTACAAAATGATTTAACGAAACAACAGATGGGATAGTTGGCCAAAAATTTTGCATTAAGAAAAATGTATTTAACATTGGATCATCCTCAAATTGTGAAGGATCGTCATAATAGTTTTCAAGAACTTCAGGGTCAGCAATAATTTCAGGAATATTTGGGTCTAAACCATTGCTTCCTGCATTTACAAACAATTGCCAATCTATTTCTGAAATATAAGTTGGTGAAGTATTTGGAGGATAAATTAATGGAAACAAAGAATTTAGATTAACATAAACCACGCTACCAGTAAACACTTCCTGTTCAATTGAAGATTCAGGACTATCATCTCCTATCCCACCAATTCCTTTACATTCCCACCCATAAGTGTTGCCAATTCGTTTGGGAATTGATAAAATATATTTGCCAACACAGTAAAGCCCTAAACCAACTTCCTGTAAATTCAGGAAAATTTAACCCACGAATTACATTTTCTACAACTGGAGTTTCTCGAATTGATTTGCTTTTATACACACTAACTTTTATCCCTTCGATATAATTCACCTTGTAATATGAATAGTTTTTCATATCAATACTCTCATAAAAACCTGTAAACTTAATTTGACTTTTATTATTTACAGGTACTCTTCTAAAAAATTTTACCTCTAACGTATCATCTTTAGAAAAAAACATTTCGCCTTCACCTCTATTTAGTGGGACCCTCACAATTAATTGACCATTAATTGTTGTTTTTGTTGCATTTATAAAATCAGGTTTTGGTCCTTCTGGGATTTGTTTATTATATTTCGTGAACCAATCTCTTACTTCATTCAAAGAAATATTTTCTTTCAAAATACTTCTTGAACTTTCATATACATCTTTTCTACAACTAATAAACAAAATCAATATTAGTAAAAATCTGAGCAAAAAAGTGAGTAGACGTATTTTTGATTCGGGGGGGGTGAAGATTGTTTCATATAATTGAGCATTGTAATATAATACTCAATTATAATTCATAATAATTATAATTCGTTACCACTACAAAAAATAGGGTCAAATCACCATTCACTTTACTGATCTTCTCTTCGTCTATACAACCCACCACGCCAATTGTACTTGGTAGAACGGTATTCCTCGTATTGCTGGCCAATATAATAACCTAGTTCAAGATCGTTCAACAGTTTTACCAAGCCATAGGCAGGACGATAACGTCGCATAAACGTATCCAGTTCGGGGGACTGTAGCCCCGTTATTTTTTTCACGAATATTTTGGTGAACCTGCTGTTTACGTATTTCTCCTCTTCCTCTTCTATCAATCTTTTTTGCAAGGTTAGAATACTTCTATTGCGTTTAACCCTGAACATATTAATGATGCCTTCCAAATCAAGACCAACCGTAGCTCCCGGATTATAATTGGGACTGGACACAACGCCTAAACCAGGCTTTTTAAAGTTGAATACTTTAGCATAATCCTGACGATTCATCATAGAGTCGTAACGGTAATAATTATTGCGCACTTTCACTTCCGGCAAATCAAAAGCCCTTACATGAATCATCACATTAAAACGCTCCAGATTGCTGATGGTGTCTACCGGATACTTCATGGTAGATTTTCCAATCAGTGAAAACCAAATTGAATCTGTTTTTAATACCGTTAAATTATAATAACCTGTAGAATCGGTAATGGTTCCTCTCCCGGAAGTGCTTTGCACGGCAACCGCTTCCAAAGGTCTTCTGGCCGAAATATCATACACATTCCCACTTACTGTAGTGTACTGGGCCTGTACATCAGCAGCAAAGGAAATAAGCAGTAGTAAAATAAAACCAGATATTCCGGAATAATACCTCAATTGCCTTCGATTAATATGTAATATTAGTTCAGCGTTGGCAGAGTACCATACGTTGTCAGGGAATTAACGAGTTTTTTACAGTTTAAAACTTCTTATCCAAAATATAGGGAAGCATCGATCTCCAGGTAGGCCAGTCGTGGTGAATATCTGGCCCCCATACATCCAGGTCGTACCATATTCCTTTATTGTATAAAATGCCGGCAAATCGTTTGGATGCCTCAGGATCTTCAAAATTTCCACTGCCTGTATAAATATGAATATGATGACTGGCTTTAATTTTGCTTAGATACCATTCGTCCTGTAAACTGGGAATATAATGTTCAGGACTATTATAGAAAACCTGATCGTCCCAGAAACCTTTGGTGTATTCGGTTAAATTATACACGCCGCTCATGCTGATGGCTCCATTCAGAATATCAGGTCTTTTTAAAAAAAGGTTCATGGCATGTAATGCACCAAACGATGCACCACAGGTATAAATCATTGTTTCATTGCTGGTGTTGTTGCGAATAAAAGGAACCACTTCATTAAAAACATATTCATTAAACTGGTTATGACGGATAGCTTTGTGCTCCGGAAGCATTTGATTGTTCATCCAGCTTTCCTTATTCATGCTATCAATGCTGAAAACCTGGCATTTCCCTGATTCAATCATGGGCGCAATGGCGTCAAGCAACTGGAATCTTTCGTATTCCAGATAATCTGCTGCAGCTGTTGGAATCAGTAAAATGGCAAAGCCATAATGACCATAAGCAGCAATTGGCATTTCTTTATTTAAAGCCGGACTATACCAGGAACTAAGTTCTCTTTTCATATACTATTCTATACAGGTCTTTTTAATTTCCTTCCATAAATTGTTATAACACTGTGCGGCAAAACTACTGGCTGCAAAGGTTTCCAGCGGGGCCTGATTCACGCCCATTTTTTCTACATCGCTTAAATAGGGTATATAACTCTTAAAGAAAAGTTTGTCTTTGTAAAACTCATTAATTACTTCGTGATGCAGGTTCTTGCGATGGTCTACCATACTAAAGAAGCATTTGAGTTTTGAAGTGTCAAAATCATTCTCCTTAAAATATTGCAGAACAGATTCAAAAGACCGGATAGACAAAGTTGTTGGAATATTCGGCATAAATACCCAGTCTGCTCCTGTAAATACAGCATCGTGTAAAATGGAAATACCCGGAGGGCAATCCAGAAAAACAATGTCGTACGACTTCTTAACCGATGATAGCAAAGAAGCAATTTTCTTTTTGCTCTGCTTCATATCGTTTAATAAGATATCTGCATTTCTGGCTGAAATATCAGAAGGAATAATATCCAGGTTTTCGTATGCAGAAACCTGTATGGCATCTGCCAAATCCATTTCGCCACTAATAAGTTTTCTGGATTCATTTTTAACCGTTGATGCAACGCCTAAATAAAAGGAAGAAGATCCCTGCGGATCCAGGTCCCATATCAGGGTTTTGTATCCCTGTTTAGCACTTAAATAAGCTAGATTGATGGTAGCAGCAGTTTTGCCAACACCACCTTTTAAATTATATAGGGCTATGGTTACCATAATGAATAATATGCTTCAGAGGAAGATACAAAAAATCAGGCAATAGCGCCCAGTAATAAGCAACCAATTACAATAAACGGAGCGGGTACGCGATTTAAGCGAAGGATCATTAGTGTGGCAATTACAATCCCCATGTCCCAAACAATCGACCAGTGCTGAGAACCCAATTCAGGTAAAATATGGTCATTCAATAAATATAAAACAGACCCGGCCATGATACCAACCACGGATGCCCGAATACCTTCTAAAGACCTGAAAATCACTGCATACTTCTTTAAATTATGCCAGACGGGAAAGAAAAATAAAACCAAAAGGGCACTGGGTAAGAAAATACCTATTACCCCGATAAAACATCCCAGCACCTGCTTTTCAGATCCCATATCTTTCAATACCATGCCGCCGGTGAATGCACCAATAGAAAACACCGGACCCGGGATTGCCCTGACAATTCCTGATCCTGTTAAAAAGGCTTCTCTCTCCATTTTGAGTACATCTCTCTTATTTTCAAGAATTCTTTTGCTCTGGGGACGTGTAACATATTGCTCATACATCAGCGGAATCAAAACATCTCCTCCGCCAAAAACCAGACTTCCAAAACGATAATTGTTTTCGAAAAGGTTATAGACTTTGCGATTCTCCCAGTTTTGTTTGGTGGCTGTTTCCGACAGGTAACCTGTGATACCAAATAGTACCAAAAAAATCAGGAGATTTCCCCATTTTACCTGTTTGGGTGGATCTCCTTTTTGTGGTATTCTTTTATCACTGAAATTGGTAGCAATACCTGCGCAAACAATCAGAATCGGAAAGATCCAGGGTGTTTTAAAAGCCAGAAATGTAGCAATGGCTGCTATAATTACAATCACCCGGGTAATGGTATTATTCACTGCTACTTTATATGTTCTTAATGCAGAGTAGGCAATAAATCCAATTGCCATTGGCTGGATGAATCTGAAAAATGTAGCAGGGTTTTGAATTTTATCAAAATAATACAGCAAAAATGAAAGACTCGACATCAGCAGACTGGCAGGTAAAATCCAGATGATCAATGTAATGATGGATAGTAAAACACCTCCCCGCTTATACCCTATTAAAGTTAAAACCTGTGTGGAAGAAGCACCGGGCAACATCTGACAGAAACCATTGTAATCTAGCAATTCCTCTTCCGTTACATCTTTTCGCTGATGTACAAATGTTTTCATCATCATTCCCAGATGACCCTGAGGTCCACCAAATGCAGTGATACTGTGCGTTAACACAGCTCTTAAAAAGGGGATATGACGAATCAGGTTCAATTGAAGACTATTTCTTTAGTCCAATTTCTCTCAATCTTTCATCTAGGTATTCGCCGGCAGTTGTATCCGGATATGCTTTAGGGTTATGCTCATCTATACAGCTTTCGAGACAGGCCAGGCTCATTTCACTTCTTGGGTGAAGGAAGAAAGGCATGGAAAATCTGCTGGTATGCCATAGTTCCCTTGCCGGATTAACTACCCGGTGAGTTGTACTTCTTAATTTATTATTGGTCAATCGCTGCAACATATCCCCTACATTCACTACAATCTGTTCTGGTAATGAGGTAACATTAACCCACTCACCCTGTTTGGTTAAAATCTGCAAACCATCAGCAGAAGCACCTACCAACAAAGTAATCAGGTTGATGTCTTCGTGTTGTTCTGCACGGATAGCAGATTTAGGTTCAGAAGTAATGGGCGGATAATGGATACAACGCAAGATGGAATTGCCATTATGGATATGTTCATCAAAATAATGTTCGTCAAGCCCTAAATACAAAGCAATTGCCTGAAGCAAAGACTTACCGCTTTTTTCAAAATTCCTGTATGCATTATACAAGGTTTCATTGAATGGAGCTATCTCTGAAACCTGAACATTGTCGGGATACTCAGACTGTATGGTATCACGGTCTTCTACCGTTTGACCATATTGAAAAAACTCTTTTAAATCCGGAGCCTCACTGCCTTTGGCGTGTTCTTTACCAAAAGAAGTGTACCCTCGCTGACCCGCTAAGCCAGGAATTTCATACTGCTTTTTCTTCTCGAGCGGAAGAGAAAAAAACTGCTGAACATATTCATACTGATTGGCAATTAATTCATCGGGAACTCCGTGATTTTTCACTGCAACAAATCCTACTTCTTCATAGGCTTTTCCCAATGCCTGTACAAAAGCAGCTTTCTCTTCGGGAGTTCCTTTAGTGAACTGGGCTAAATCAACAACTGGTATGGCCATAACATTAATTTTTACGAAAATACTAATTGCCGTAAACACTCAGGAATTTGATTCTCATGATTTTTAACTGCTCCCAGTTAAAATCAAATTCGGCCAACTCTTCGCGGGCAACGTCCAGCGAAGAAGTTTCACAGCTTTTGAAATATTCCAGAATTTCATCCTGTTCATCTTCACCCAGCCATTCATCAATGGCATAATCCAGATTCAGCCTGGTTCCACTTGCAGCAATGGTTTCCATCTCTTCCAATAACTGGTCGAGTTTTAAATCCTTATTACGTGCAATGGTTTCCAGTGGAATTTTTTTGTCTACATTCTGAATAATATAAATTTTGTTACTGGCAGCATTGGCAACACTGCGCATAACAAAATCATCGGGCTTTTCAATATTATTCTCTTCTACATAACTGGCAATCAACTCCACGAAGGGCTTACCATATTTCAGGGCTTTACCTTTGCTTACACCCTGACACTTACTCATTTCATCCAATGTAGTTGGGTATAAGGTTGCCATATCCTGTAAAGAACTTTCCAGAAAAATAACAAAGGGAGGTAAACTTTTTTTCTTGGCCTCTTTTTGTCTTAATTCTTTAAGCATGGTGAATAACTGTTCGTCTGCAGCAGCACCAGACTGTGAGCCAGATTCGCTTTCATCATCATCTGCATTGGCATCTTCAAATAAATTATTCAGTACCATTTTGAAAGAAGATGGCTTCTTCAGGTATTTCTGGCCCTTTTCGCTCACTTTCAACAAACCATATTCTTCTATGTCTTTTAGTAAAAGATTTTCAAGTAATAGTTGCCTGATCAGGCTATTCCATAAATGCGTTTCCTTGTCTTTTCCAATTCCAAATTCCGGTAAACTATCATGACGGAACATGGTAATTTGTGGAGTAAGCTTTCCTGTTAAAACATTTACCACATAATCGGCAACAAATCTTCCATCCAGTGCATTCACCACTTTCAGCACTTTTACTACTTCTTCCTTCGCTTCAAACTTCTCTTTCGGATTCTTACAGTTATCGCAGAGTCCGCAGTTTTCGGTTTCTGTAGTTTCCCCGAAATAATGCAATAAAATTTTCCTTCTGCAAACAGCACTTTCTGAGTAAGCAACCATTTCGTCAATCAATTGCGCACCTACTTCCCTTTCGCTTAAAGGCTTATCCCGCATCAGGTGTTCCAACTTGGATACGTCTTTATGAGAATAATACAATACACAAATTCCTTCCAGGCCATCACGGCCTGCTCTGCCTGTTTCCTGATAATAGTTCTCAATAGATTTGGGAATATTAAAATGAATCACAAAACGGATATCCGGCTTGTCTATACCCATGCCGAATGCAATGGTGGCTACAATCACCTGCACATCTTCGTTTAAAAACTGATCCTGACGATCCGCTCTTAATTTCTGATCCAGACCTGCATGATAAGCAACTGCTTTAATTTTATTGGCTACCAGCAATTCAGCCAGCTCTTCTGTAGTTTTACGATTCAGGGTATAGATAATACCACTCTTACCCTTGTGTTGTGTAATAAATTTTACAATGCTTTTAACCGTCTGTTCTTTTTGAATCTTAGGAAGAATTTCGTAGAACAAATTGGTACGGTTAAAAGAGGAGATAAAAATATTGGCTTCTCTTAAACCCAGATTTTTCACAATATCGCTTTGTACCTTGGGAGTAGCGGTAGCGGTTAGCGCAATTACGGGCTTGTCTGGATGAATCATGTCCATCATTTCTCTGAGTCTTCTGTACTCTGGTCTGAAATCATGCCCCCATTCTGAAATACAGTGGGCTTCATCCACCGCAAAAAAGGAAATATTCAGGTCACTGAAATACTCCAGGTTCTCCTGTTTGGTCAGGGTTTCCGGAGCCACATATAATAATTTGGTTTTACCGCTGTTGAGATCGTCTTTTACCGCCTTAATCTGGCTTTTATTCAGGGAGGAATTCAAAAAATGGGCAACTTCATCGTTTTCACTATACCCCCTTACCAGATCCACCTGGTTTTTCATCAGGGCAATCAAGGGAGATACAATAATGGCACAACCGTCCAGCATCAGTGCTGGCAACTGATAACAAAGGCTCTTACCACCACCGGTTGGCATAATCACAAAAGTATCTTTCCCATCTAAAAGACTGTTGATGGCCGCTTCCTGCGTTCCTTTAAATTCTTTAAATCCAAAATATTGCTCTAAAGCTGCATGTATGGGATATTGGCTTGCGCCGGCAGTTTTTCTGGCTGTTGATTTCCTCGTTACCGCTTTTTTTGTAGTCGTTGCCATCGGGGGATTTCTGTTTACTACACAAGAACAATCTGTGTCTGTAAAAGTTAAACAATTTTTGCCTTTTTTCCTTATTTATTTCAACAAATAGCCTAAAAATCAGGCTATTTTGCAAAAGGGTTGCGAAGTTAATGAATCCAATATGCAATACCCGAGCAAAGCTGTTAAAGTTTACCTTTGTTAAGCATGAATACAAATATCCAGACCATTGCCCTGCAAACCATTGATATTGAAATGGCTTCTATTCAGGGGCTGAAGGAGTTTATTGGTAATGATTTTGAAAAAATCATCCAGGCAATCCATCATACAAAAGGCCGTTTGATTGTAAGTGGGATAGGCAAAAGTGCCATTGTTGCCCAAAAAATAGTAGCCACCTTAAATTCTACCGGTACCCCCTCACTGTTTATGCATGCTGCTGATGCCATTCACGGAGACCTGGGCATGATAACCCCTGATGATGTAGTGATGCTGATAAGTAAGAGCGGAGAGAGCCCTGAAATAAAAGTTTTGATCCCCCTGATTAATAATTTCGGCAACCTGTTGATTGGGATGGTTGGCAATATGGACAGTTACCTGGCTCAAAAAGCCAATCTGGTTATTAATACTACTGTAGATCGGGAAGCCTGCCCCAATAACCTGGCTCCTACCAGCAGTACAACTGCACAGATGGTTATGGGAGATGTGCTGGCGGTTTGCCTTATGGAACTGAACCAATTCAATAACCGGGACTTTGCCAGGTTTCATCCCGGAGGAAATCTGGGTAAACGTTTGTACCTGCGGGTAGAAGACTTATCCGGGAACAATCAAAAACCCGCTGTATTACCAACAGCCAGCTTAAAGGAAGTAATTGTGGAAATAACACAAAATCGGCTTGGAGTAACGGCAGTAGTTAAAGAGGATAATTCACTAATTGGAATCATTACTGATGGAGATTTAAGAAGAATGCTCGAAAAAACCAGTGATATTTCTGCCATTTGCGCTTCCAATATTTTATCACCGGACCCGGTCACCATTTCGCCTCAGGCAATGGCTGTTGAAGCCCTGGATCTGATTCGGGAAAAAGATATCAGTCAGTTAGTAGTGGCCGAAAACGGGAAGTATATGGGCATCATTCATCTGCATGATTTAATTAGGGAGGGAATTGTATAAACTGAGCAATAAGTTCAATTTGTAATCGTTTGTATTGCAGCAATTAAAGTAATTCAAATGAATCAACACCATTATGTTGCCATCATGGCAGGAGGGATTGGAAGTCGTTTCTGGCCACAGAGCAGAACCAGTTATCCCAAGCAGTTTCTGGATATATTAAATACAGGAAAATCACTGATACGATGGACCTATGAGCGTTATGCTGCATTCATTCCGAACGATAATATTTTTATCGTTACGTCAGAAGAATATGTTTCCATTGTACAGGAACAACTACCCGAACTGAATGTAGAAAATATTCTGGCAGAACCCAGCAGAAAAAATACAGCTCCCTGTGTTGCTTATATTTCTTACAAATTATTGCAGAAAGATCCGGAGGCATCCCTGATTGTTGCGCCAAGTGATCATATGATTCTGGATAATGAAAATTTCAGAAAAATAACTTTACAGGCACTTGATTTTGTTTCTCATATCAATTCACTCGTAACGCTGGGAATAAAACCAACTCACCCCAATACCGGATACGGCTACATTCAACATGAGCCTATGCAAGTAGCAGATGGTATTTACAAAGTGAAAACTTTTACAGAAAAGCCCAACCTTGAATTGGCCAAGACCTTTCTCGCAAGCGGAGATTTTCTATGGAACGCAGGCATTTTTGTTTGGCAGGTAAAAAATGTAATGAAAGCTTTTGAACAGTTTCAACCAGAAATGTATGAACTGTTTGATGCAGAAAAAGCATGTTTCAATACGCCTTCAGAAAAAGAAGCAATTAACCGCATTTATCCGCTTTGTACCAACGTGTCCATTGACTTTGCAATAATGGAAAAGGCAGACAATGTTTATGTAATTCCATCTTCCTTTGGCTGGAGCGATTTGGGAACCTGGAACAGTGCCTATGACAACCTTGAAAAAGACTATTTAGGCAATGCGGTAGCTTCAGAAAATGTGATTGTTATTGATGCTACCAAGTGCATGGTTTCTGCACCAAAAGAGAAGTTATTATTGCTACAGGGACTTGACGATTTTATAGTAGTAGATACCCCGGACGTATTAATGATTTGTAAAAAAGAAAAAGAACAAGCCATTAAAGAATATGTTGCTGAAGTAAAACGCAATAAGGGAGATCAATACTTATAAACGCTTGTTAGCTTACTAAAAATTATAGGGGAATGGCTTGCCATCCCTTTTTATTTATGATTACATTTGAAGGAGTACTAAATATAAAAGACCAATGGGCATCAGAACGGTAATCACTGGAACAGGAAGTTATATTCCTCCTCATATTAAAACCAATAAAGATTTTGCCAGTCAGGATTTTTACGGAGAAGATCATCTGAAAATTCCGACTCCCTCAGCTGAAATTGTAGAGAAGTTCAAAGACATTACCGGTATTGAAGAAAGACGATACGCTGGTAACGAATTTACCGCCTGTGATATGGGTGCAATAGCAGCTAAACATGCCATTGAAGATGCAGGCATTGATCATGAAACCATTGACCAGATTATTGTAGCCCATAATTTCGGAAACGTTATTAAGAATACGATTCAGTCCGATGCAGTTCCGGCCTTGGCTTCACATATTAAACATGCATTGGGAATTTTTAATCCAAATTGCGTTGCTTATGATGTTTTATTCGGCTGTCCGGGTTGGATATTAGGTGTTACACAGGCAGACGCTTTTATAAAAGCCGGGCTGGCTAAACGGTGTTTGGTAATTGGTACAGAAACCCTGAGCAGGGTAATTGATCATTACGACAGAGATAGCATGATTTTCAGTGATGGAGCTGGAGCAACAATTATAGAAGCTGTGGAAGGAAGTAACGGAGATACAGGTATAATTGCCAGTAGTATGCAAAGCCATTGTAATGATGAACTAAGATATATTACCATGGGCAAATCCTATTTGCCGGATGCAGATCCTGCCGTAAGATATATCAAAATGAAAGGGAGAAAAGTATACGAGTATGCTATTAAAAATGTACCCCTTGCCATGAAAGCCTGTCTGGAAAAAAGTGAAGTAGATGTTCGGGATGTAAAGAAGTTCTTTTTGCACCAGGCAAATGAAAAAATGGATGAGGGATTTATCAAAGCCCTGTTTAAACTATACGGTATTCGAGAGATCCCGGAAAATATAATGCCGATGAGTATTCATAAATTCGGCAACAGTTCTGTAGCTACCATTCCAACTTTATATGATTTGGTAAAACGTGGGGAAATGCCCGAACACCAGCTTTCAAAAGGGGATATAGTTATGTTTGCTTCTGTTGGAGCCGGAATGAATATAAATGCATTCTGTTACAGAGTATAAGCCAAAATAAAAAGGCCGCTTACCTTGCGGAATGCGACCTTAAAATTAACTACCCCCCGATAGCTAATCAACGCAAAGCTAACTCAATCCAAATCGTCGAACAACTGTGTAATTACACAGTTTTTTGTAAATTGGCCTTATGAATAAGCCGAATAAAATTGCAGAAATAGACCCGGCCATCATTACTGATTTACCAGCTGACAAAAATTGTCCTATTTATCAGCAGTATAAAAGAAGTTTAATCCGTTTTGCCGACGAAGCCATCTACATTTACTCATTTAAGGATAAGAAACTCATTTATGCCGATGGCTGGGAGGAAACCCTGGGATTTAAAGATGATGAAATCACCCTGCAGCAAATCATCAGACAAACGGATGCTTCCTATCTTGCTTTTTCCCATGAAATCAATGCCAAAACCATTGAGTTCCTGCTCAGCAGAAAAACGGGCATTAAAGATTATAGTTTTACCGTAGAGCTTAAAAAAATCCATAAAGACGGAAGTGTTGTTCCTATGGAAGCCAAAATTGGCATTTTAACGGTGGATCAAAATGGCGGAGTAGATTATATTATAGGCAGATTCAGAATCAATAGAAATATGCATTTAGGCATTGTAATGCGCTATGATGTGCATGGTCCTGATAAAGAGGAATTTGAAAAAGTAATCAACAAAGCTGTACAAAAGTTTCTCACTATTTCCGGAAAGGAAAAAGAAGCATTAAGCTATGTGGCCAAAGGCTATTCCTTTAAAGAAATTGCAGATAAATTGGGTGTTTCCGCATCAGCCATTGAAAAAAGAATACAACCCCTTTATAAAAGATTCAAAGTAAACAATCTGGCACATCTGGTAAGCTTTGCCTACGAGAATCACATTCTGCCTTAACTAGTATCCTCTTACATTTTTACCGCTCAGGAAATTCAGGAATGCCTTATTCACTACTTTATTACCACCAGGAGTTGGATAGTTGCCTGTAAAATACCAGTCACCCGTATTGGTAGGACAGCAATCATGTAAGTCTTCAATGGTCTGATAAATTACTTCCACCTCAACGTCAACTCCTTCAGGTGTAATGAGCTGAGCAATCTTATTGGAAATTTCCTGTGTGGTAAATGGCTTGTATATCTGACGAACTGCATTTTCTGCATGAAGGGTTCCATTTGCTTCCATATCCAGAATCTGTTGCTGAACTTCATTCAGTATATGATTCAGGTTTCTTTCTTTTAGCAAAGCTATGGCCGCTCTGAACGCAATAAAATCTCCCAGTTTGCTCATGTCAATTCCATAACAGTCCGGATACCTGATCTGAGGCGCAGAAGAAACTACAATAATCTTTTTAGGTTGAAGGCGGGAAAGCATTCTGATGATACTTTCCTTTAAAGTTGTTCCTCTTACAATACTATCGTCAATCACTACCAGGGTATCTTCATTTTTACGAACGGTACCATAAGTAATATCGTAAACGTGCTGAACCATTTCATTGCGGTTGGCATCTTCAGTAATGAATGTCCGCAACTTAACGTCTTTAATGGCAATTTTTTCCTGGCGAATTTTTCTGTTCACCATTTCTTCCAGCTTTTCCGGGCTAAAATCATTTCCCCAGCTGAGTATTCTTTCTACTTTAATTTTATTTAAATACTCTTCCATACCCTTTACCAACCCGTAGAAGGCAACTTCAGCCGTATTGGGGATATAGGAAAAAATGGTGTTTTTTAAATCATAAGAAATACTTTCTAGAACGGTCTTGCTTAAATGATGACCCAATGCAATTCTTTCGCGATAGATTTTTTCATCGCTTCCTCTTGAAAAATAAATTCTTTCAAAAGAACAGGCTCGTCTTTCTTTTGGAGCAAGAATAGTTTCTATGGAATAATTTCCTTTATCATCCACAATCAATGCTGTACCCGGCATTAATTCCTTCACTTCATTTTCAGCAACATTAAAGGTAGTTCTGATTGCAGCCCTTTCACTGGCAGCTACAATTACTTCTTCATTTACATAATAATAGGCAGGTCTGATACCATGGGCATCACGCATAATAAAACTATGACCATTACCTAACAATCCCCCAATAGTATACCCCCCGTCAAACAAAGGCGTGGCTTTTTTCAAAACACCTGCAATATCAGCATTATTGGGGTTTACCGCATCTTCCTTAACCAGGTAATGATGAACCACTTCCATCATGGCAGCCAGATCGCTCTGCTTTTGAAAATCGCCGGGTTGAAATCCTATTTTTTCAAATAATTCATCGGTATTAACCAGGTTAAAATTACCAGCTAGCGCAAGATTCTTACCGGGCATTAAATCTCTCTTAATAAAAGGATGACAGAATTCAACATTGTTTTTACCCTGCGTACCATATCTAAGATGACCTAGTAACAACTCTCCTAAAAAAGGAAGATGGCCTTTCATTAAACCCGGATGTTGTTTGATTTCTGCCTGGTATTTTTCCAGCTCCTGAATTTCCTGACCAATTTTAAAAAACAAGTCAGCAATGGGTTGCTGAGCATTACTGCGCATTCTGTGCAGATACGGATTTCCCGGTTCAATATTCAACTTAACGGTTGCAATTCCCGCTCCATCCTGGCCACGGTTATGCTGTTTTTCCATTAAGAGATATAGCTTGTTTAAGCCATATGTTACCGTTCCATGTTGCTGGAGGTAATAAGAGAAGGGTTTGCGCAAACGAATGTAGGCAAGTCCGCATTCGTGTTTTATTTCGTCGCTCATGATGCTGTATAAAAAGGAGTGGCGAAGTTACAACTCCGCCACCCTTTTAAAAATTAATTATATACGGTTCGTTTATCTGCCACCGCTTCGGGTAGTAAATTACCGGCCAGCCATAAGAATTCCCTCACAAAATTATCAATCGCACCCTGGAATCCCGGATCGGACAATTGACCAGTGGCATCAAACTTTTTATCTACCTGAGGAACAATCAGCATATGCGGAGAAGCTATTCCAAACAGACCTGGAACCAGCAACAATAATTGTTGAGAAGCACGCATTCCACCCATGGCACCCACAGAAGCGGTTACCAGACCGAAAGCTTTTCTGCTTTGCTTGGGAAAATGATCCAGCAAATTTTGCAATGCCGGAGCATAGCTACCATTGTATTCCGGAGTAACCAGAATAAAGGCATTGGCTGCAAAAACTCTTTTTGCCAAAGGCTTAAAAGCTTCGGGTGTTTGGTCTACAGACGAAAATACAGTCTCCAGCAAGGGCAGTTTCCACTCTCTCACATCAATAATTCCAACCATATGATCTGTGTGCTTACGCAGATACTCCTGTAAGTGAAGTGCAATTCTATAGGTAACACTGTCTTTTCTTGGACTTCCGGAAATAATTTCAATTTGCATATAACTATAACATTCTTTCAGGCTAAGGGTTCAATGGTAAAACAAGACTATGCTTGCTTAACCATTTGAACAGCCAGGTTTAACTTAATTTCATCACTTACCACAACGCCGCCTGCTTCGGTTACAGCGCTCCAGGTTAAGCCAAATTCACTTCTGTTGATTTTACCGGAAATTTCAAATCCTGCTTTATCCTGACCATAGAAATCGGTCATTCTTCCGCCAAATTCAACATTCAGACTTACCGGCTTGGTGTTGCCTTTAATTGTTAAGTCTCCGTTTAAAACATAGTCTGATCCCCCTTTATGGGTAAAAGAAGTAGATCTAAAGCTTAGTTTAGGGAATTGTTCAGCAGAAAAGAAGTCATCACTTTTCAGGTGAGTATCTCTTTGTTCGTTTCCAGTAGAAATACTGTTGATATCCGCTTCGAAGCTGATTGCAGCATCGCTGAAATCTTCTGCGTTTGCTTCCATAGAAGCGTCAAATTGCTGAAAATTACCAGTAACATTGGTAATCATTAAGTGCTTCACTTTAAAAGTGATTTCACTGTGCATTGGGTCAATTTTGTAAGTAGCCATTGTTGTAATTTTTATTGGTTTTATAATGAAGGTTTTTAAATAATTTATTCCTCTATGAGCACACCCATTTTACCCATTTGATAGTCGCGGAAAGCTTCCAGTAACTGGGTTTGGTTGTTCATTACAAAGGGTCCATGGGAAACAACAGGTTCATTCAATGGTTCACCGGTACCCATTAATAAAGTGGTTTCTTCTGTTGCTGTAATTGAAATACCGTCTCCATCTTTATGAAAGGAAACCAGATAATGCGCCGGTATTTCCTCTGTGTTCAGTAGAATGGATCCATCCAATACATAGATGAATGCATTATGCGTATTGGCAAATGGAATGTCTATTTTCGCTCCTTTTTGCATACGAATCGTGAACATATTAATGGAAGTATGCGGAACAATCGGACCTTTTATACCATTGAGTTCTCCTGCTACAACCTGCACTTCAGCCAATTTATCTTCTGAAAACACAATGGGTGTTTGTTCTTTTGAAACTGGGATATAGGCTGGTTCTTCCATTTTATTAGAAGCGGGTGTATTAATCCATAACTGAATTAATTCCTGAACACCTCCCAGTTGTTGAATATCAGCAGGTGGTCTTTCACTGTGTATAACACCCATTCCTGCGTTCATCCATTGTGTACCCCCTTCATATACCACATGACTGTTACCACGACTGTCTCTGTGATGCACCCCTCCTTTAAAAATAAAAGTGACGGGAGAGAAACCACGATGCGGATGAGGACCAACCCCTGCGTGTTTAACATCAATATTGGGATCAACCTTTAGCACAGCATGGTGCAATAACAAGAAAGGATCAATGCTATCTGCTTTGCTGGATGGCAATGCCTGACGGATAGGGAACCCTCCCATATCCATGGGCTGACCGTAGGCAATGGTTTCGATTGTTCTGTTTTTCATTTTATGATAAATTAATGTTCATGGGAACTTCAATCAATAATAATTCGGTTTGACTATTAGCGAAAATTTCAAGATTCTTTACATCAGAAACACCTAGTCCGTCCCGCTCATTCAATTCAATACCATTAATGGAAGCTTTTCCGGTAATTACAAAAACATAAACACCACTTTCGGGTTGTTTTAGTTCATAACTGGCTGATCTTCCTGCATCAAAACTGGCCAGAGAAAACCAGGCATCCTGGTTGATCCAAACAGCCTCATTATTGTCTGGTGCAACCACAGTTAAGATTTGATTCTGGCGGTCTGCAGGATTAAATGATTTCTGCTCGTATCTGGGAACTATATTCATTTGCTTAGGCAATACCCAAACCTGCAGAAATTTTACTTCCTTGTTCTTGTTTGCGTTCATTTCGCTGTGGGCAATACCTGTGCCAGCACTCATAATCTGCACATCATGCTGACGGATAATTTCATTTCTTCCTGTACTGTCCTGATGATGTAAGTCACCGGACAAAGGAATAGATACAATTTCCATATTATCATGTGGGTGCTTACCAAATCCCATGCCTGGAGCAACAGTATCATCGTTCAATACTCTCAACGCACCAAAATGTATTCTTTCCGGATCATAGTAATGACCAAAACTAAAATTGTGATAGCTATTTAACCAACCAAAACTGTTATGTCCTCTGGAATTGGCTTTATGTAAAACTGTTTTCATAAAAATTTATTTAAGTGTATATACATGTATTAAATTAAAAAAACTACACTTCCGTTCCCCGCATTCTTTCCAATAAACGATTTAACTCCTGTGCTTCACTGGTTTCAATCCGAACCATTTCTTCCATTAACTGATTAATGCTTTCTGTAGAAGCAGCCAGCACAGCAATTCCAGCCTGAGTTAAAGTAATTACGGTTTCTCTTTTATCAGTAGGAGAATCCGCTCGTTTTACCAGCTTTTTTAAAACCAGTCTGTCGATAATCCTGGGAACATTAGAGCTTTTTTCGATCATTCTGCAACTAATATCCTTCACGCACATCTGCTCAGGATACTTGCCTTTTAATATTCGCATTACATTGTATTGCTCGTGTGTTAACCCAAATTCCTTTAATTCCTTACTCATTTGCGTCTTTAACCACCAAGCTGTATACAATATATTCAGACTTGCTTTGTGCATTTCATTCTTGAATTTATTGCTTTGTATGGCTTGTTCTAATTTCACAATGCAAAGATACATGTATATACATGTAATTTCCAAATTTTTTTCCCTTTGGGTTTTTTGTTTAAAAATTGCGTTTGAAAACTTAATTAATCCTGTTGTTTTCTGCCGGCAGCCGCATTGGCAGCAGCCTGTTTCCATTGCTCCAGCTCAGGACATTTGTTGAATTCATTGTCGATTAAGACATAATAGGTGGGAATACGATCCTTGAACCATTTTTCAAGCGTAGCATTCTTTTTTTCTTCTAAAGCACGCTGCGCAATACGATTATAATCGTCTTTCAGGTTTTCTCTATGTGGATCTTTTCTTGATTTAAAATAAACAATACGAGCCACTTTTCTGCCCCGCTCATCCTGATAAACCTGTGGTGCAGAAATATCACCGGGTTTCATTTTACTGATGGGCTGTATCATGTCTTTGTCTAACATATCCAAAGAAATGAAGGTAGATCCATCTCTTCCAACCAAAGAACCAGCGCTGAACTTACTGTTCTCATCGTCGGAATACTTGCTAACTGCTTCAGCAAAACTAATTTTGTTTGCCTGAATCTGTGCGCGAACAGAATCCAGTTTAGCTGTTGTTTCTTTAATCTCGTCTTCAGTAATGGGAGGGATTCGCAGAATATGACGCACAATGGCTTCATCACCAGAGCGGCTGATCATCATGATAATATGTAACCCAAACTTACCTTTAATAACAGGTGAAATCTGGCCTTCTTTCAAACGGAAAGCACCCGCAAGAAAAGGAGGATCCCAGAATTTATCATTACGGTTTAAGGTATACTGACCGGCATTTTCTTTAACGCCCGGATCTTCAGAGAAACTTTTAGCCAATTGCTCAAACTTCTTTGGACCCTGTGCTTCAGCCTGCTTTTTGTAATCGTACAATTGCTTGGCTACATATTCTTCCACATCTTTATTGGCTTTGGGAATCATCACAATCTGACTAATTTCCACTTCGCTTTCATAGAAGGGAAGGCTATCTGTTGGAATCTTACTAAAATACTGTTTAACTTCTGTAGGAGTAATTTTGATATTGTCAACAATCTTACGTTGCATCTGATCTGCCAGCTTCTGTTCGCGGAATGCTTCCCGGAAATCATCTTTCAGCTGGTAAACCGTTTTGCCGGCAATTTCTTCCAAAATATCTTTTGATCCATACTGTTGAATAGTCTGACGGATACGATTGTCTAATTCCGCTTCAATTTCATCATCCTCAACTTTTAGGGAATCTTTCTGAGCCTGAAGTAATAATGCTTTTCTTATCAGCTGGCCTTCCATAACCTGACACTCATTGGGCAATATCACATTTTCCTGACCCTGCGTTTGTCGTTTGGCATCGGCGATGGTATTCATTACATCTGAACGAAGAATAATTTTATCACCTACCTGTCCAATAATTTTATCAGCAACCACTTTTTTAGATTGCGCGTCTGCTGTTGTGCCAAATGCAAACAGTAATATTGCGAGCAGCATTCCAATTTTGTTCATCCCTTGCATAGTATTCAAAAATAATCAAACTAATATGGTTTTCAGCTGTTGCCAAACCTTTTAACAAATTATAAAAGCCCCAAACACCAGGTTTGAGGCTTTATGTTTGTTTACGATTTATAAAGTACGCTTCACTTCTTCTTCTTCAAATGCTTCTACTATATCCCCAACTTTAAGGTCATTGAAGTTTTTGATGGTTAAACCACACTCCATATTGGTAGATACTTCCTTCACATCGTCTTTAAAGCGTTTCAGGCTGCCCAGTTCAGCACTCTGGCCTTCCCCTTTCGGATATTCCACAATACCGTCTCTGATGATTCTGATTTTACTGTTTCTGGCAATTTTACCTTCCAGTACATAACAACCAGCCACTGTAGCTTTATCAAACTTGTATACTTCTCTAACTTCAACGTTAGCCGTAATCTTTTCCTGGATCTTCGGTTCAAGCATACCCTCCATGGCGCTCTTGATTTCGTCAATTGCCTGGTAGATGATAGAGTAAAGCTTAATCTGCACTCCTTCAGTATCGGCCAATCGGTTGGCTTGCATGGAAGGACGCACGTTAAATCCAATGATAATGGCATCAGATGCAGTTGCCAGCAATACATCACTTTCAGAAATCTGACCAACACCTTTCAATACCACTCTTACAGCAATTTCTGCCGTACTTAGTTTTTGTAAAGAGTCGCTCAATGCTTCCACAGAACCGTCCACATCCCCTTTGATGATAATATTGAGCTCTTTAAAGTTGCCCAATGCCAAACGACGGCCAATTTCATCCAATGTAATATGTTTACGGGCACGAAGTCCTTGCTCTCTGGAAATCTGCGCTCTCTTGGTTGCTACTTCTTTTGCTTCCGCCTCATCTTCAAATACTTTGAACTTCTCACCCGCTTGAGGCGCACCGTTCAAACCTAAGATAACAACAGGTGTAGAAGGAGGTGCTTCATTAATGCGCTGATTACGCTCATTAAACATGGCTTTTACTCTACCAAAATATTGTCCGGAAACAATCAGATCACCCTGACGTAAGGTACCATTCTGAACCAGTATGGTTGCTACATACCCTCTTCCTTTATCCAAAGAAGCTTCAATGATAGTACCAACAGCTTCTCTGTTCGGATTGGCTTTCAGGTCTAGTAATTCAGCCTCTAATAATACTTTCTCTAATAACAGATCCACATTTAAGCCTTGCTTGGCAGACAATTCCTGATTCTGGAATTTACCTCCCCATGCTTCCACGAGAATGTTCATCTGAGAAAGTTGCTCGTATATTTTCTGCGGATTCGCTCCGTCTTTATCAATCTTGTTCACTGCAAAAATCATGGGAACAGATGCCGCCTGAGAGTGACTGATGGCTTCTTTAGTCTGAGGCATTACCGCATCATCAGCAGCCACTACAATGATAGAAATATCAGTTACTTTGGCACCACGTGCACGCATGGCGGTAAAGGCTTCGTGACCAGGCGTATCCAGGAAGGTAATGGCTTTACCATTTGGTAAGGTTACTTCATAAGCACCAATATGCTGAGTAATACCACCCGCTTCACCTGCTACTACATTTGCGTTACGGATATAGTCTAACAAAGATGTTTTACCGTGGTCAACGTGACCCATGATGGTAACAATCGGAGGACGTTCCTGTAAATCAGCTTCATCATCCACTTCGTCATCTCCTTCCAATTCATCAACGTCTTCCAGTCCAATAAATTCTACCTCAAATCCAAACTCACTGGCTACCAGTTCAATTACTTCAGCATCTAAACGCTGATTAATAGAAACCATAATACCCAGGTTCATACACTTACCAATTACTTCGGCAAAACTTACATCCATCAGGTTGGCCAACTCACTTACCGTTACAAATTCAGTAACCTGTAGTTTGTTGTCATCCGACATTTCTTCACCCATAGATTCAGCTGCTTCATCACGCTTGGCTCTGCGGTATTTTGCTTTTAAGCTCTTACCTCGGCCACCCGTTCCGGCAAGCTTGGCCTGGGTTTCCCTGATTTTTTCCTGTATGGCTTTTTGATCTATTTCTTTTTCTTCTGTTCTTGGTGCATTTCTATCGTTTCTTCTGTTTCCGCCACCCTGGCCACCTCTATTGAATCCACCCTGACCTTGTCCACCTCTGTTGAATCCGCCTCCGCCACTATTGGCATTGTTATTTCTGGCAGGTACAATAGGACGATTAGGCCCGGTTAAAGGTCTTCCTTCTGCGTCTTTTGGAACATTGGTATTGGGTTCTCCCTTTTTATCAACAGGAATACGTTTGCGTTTGCGCTTCTCATCTCTGCCCATTGGCTTCGGACGGGTATCACTATTAACAGGAAGTTCAATTTTTCCTAAAATTTTGGGGCCTTCCAGTTTTTCAGCACGAATATTTTCAATAGTAGGCGCTGTTTCCACTGTAGGGGGAGCAGGAACAGCTGCTGGAGCAGGTTCCGGCACTACGGCAACAGGGGCTGCCGGGGCTGGGGCAGGAACTGCCGGAGCCGGAGCTGGCTTTGCAGGTTCTGCTTTTTTCTCAGCAACTGGTTCTGGTTTCTTAGCCGTCTTTTTGGGTCGGGTTGATGAATCAATAGTAGATAAATCTATCTTATTAATCACTTTCGGACCTTCTATGGTGGTTGGTTCTGGCTTAACAACTTCTGCCTCAGCCACTTTTTCAACCGGCGGTTCCGGAACCGGAACAACAACCGGAGCCGGGGCTGGTTTGGGTTGTTCAGCAACTGGCTCCGGAGTAACTGGAGCCGGTGCTACAGGTGCTGGTTCTTTTTCCTGCACTTCTTCTTTGGCAACTACTGCCGCCTGCACCGGAGGAGCAACAGGTTCTGCAACTGGCTTTTTCTCTTCTTTTCTGAAAGTAATTTCTTCCTCGTCTTTCTTCTTCTTTGCCTCGGTTTGACCACCTTTTGGAATTTCTACCTGGTCAGCTTTGTTCTTGGCAACTTTATCGCCCTGGAATTCTGCCTGCAGGGCACGATAATGGTCTTCCTGAAGCTTTGCAGTAGGCTTCAGGTCATCTCTGTTAAATCCTTTCTTCACCAAAAATTCAATCAGGGTATCCTGACCAATGTTGAATTCTTTGGCGGCTGCTAACAGTCTCGGTAATTTCAGTTCTGACATTCTTTGTTTTTGGGTCCTAATATGCGTAACAATCAAGCCACGCATACTTGACAAATATACGTGGTTATTGGCTGCTTATTCTTCTCTATCAAATTCTTCTTGCAATACTTTTCTTACTTCTTCAATGGTTTCACGCTCCAGATCGGTTCTACGCTCTAACTCATCAACAGTAAGCTTCAGGATACTGCGGCCTGTATCACAACCGATTTTCTTGAATTCATCAATAATCCAGGTTTCAATTTCATCGCTGAATTCATCCAGATCAATATCAAATTCATCGGTAATTTCTTCGTCTTCGCGGTAAACATCAATCTCATAGCCGGTTAATTCACAAGCCAACTTAATGTTTACACCTCTGCGTCCAATAGCCAATGAAACCTGATCGGCTTTAAGGTAAACGTTTGCCTGCTTTTTCTCATTGTCCAGGTCCATATAGCTGATTTTAGCAGGCGTTAAAGAACGCTGAATCAACAATTGAATATTGGTAGTAAAGTTGATAACATCAATGTTTTCATTTTTCAATTCACGAACAATTCCGTGAATTCTACTACCCTTCATACCCACACAGGCACCTACCGGATCAATACGGTCGTCATAAGATTCAACCGCAACTTTCGCTCTGTCGCCTGGTTCACGAACAATTTTCTTGATAGCAATCAGGCCATCAAAAATTTCCGGAACTTCAATCTCAAGCAATTTGGCCAGGAACAATGGGCTGGTTCTGGAAAGAATAATAACCGGTGTATTGTTCTTCATGTCTACTCTGGCAACAACTGCGCGGATATTTTCACCCTTTTTAAAGTAGTCCTGAGGAATCTGCTCCGATTTGGGTAAAATTAACTCATTGCCTTCCTCGTCAAGTAGTAAAACTTCTTTCTTCCAAACCTGGTAAACTTCTGCACTGATGATTTCCCCGATTCGGTCGCCGTACTTTTTAACCAGTACGTTTTTCTTCAGGTCGCTGATTCGGCTTGCCAATGTTTGCTTGGCAGCTAAAATGGCTCTGCGGCCGAAGTCAAGAATATCAACCTCTTCATACAATTCCTCACCAACTTCAAAGTCAGGTTCAATTTTAGCAGCTTCTGAATAAGCAATTTCAGCAAGAGGATCATTTACTTCTCCATCTTCTACAATCATTCTTCTTCTGATGATTTCAAGGTCACCTTTTTCCGCGTTTACAATTACGTCGAAGTTGTCGTCGGCGCCAAATTTCTTACGTAGTAAGGTTTTAAATACGTCTTCCACCACTTTCATCATCGTGGGACGATCAATATTTTCTGCGTCTTTAAACTCCTGAAACGCTTCAATTAAGTTTATACTTGCCATAACGCTGTTTTTTTATTCTGCTAAAATTTAATTTGAACGGTTGTTGATTTTATATTTTCAAAAGGAATAAGTACCTGTTCTGTTACTGCCTTTTTTCCCTTACCCGAGGTGCATTGTAGCATAATGTCTGCTTCTGCAACTGTTTCCAGTATCCCTTCCTTAATGGTATTGTCATTAAAAACCACCTGAATGGTTCTGCCGATATTTTTCTGGTACTGGCGCTTTAATTTGAGCGGCTCGTCAATCCCGGGAGAAGAAACCTCTAGTGAAAAAGCTCCCTCTTCATAAAGGCCAGCCTCTTCTATCATATGATAGAGTTTTCTATTAAAGAAAACACACTTCTCAATAGGAAGGCCATTGTCGCCGTCCAGAAAAACTTTGATATTGTCTGTAGGCTTCACTTTTATAGAAACCAGAAAATAACCGGGTTCTTCTTCCAGCAAAGTCTGCAGAAATGCTTCAATCTGTGCTATATTTTTGTCTGTTGCCATAGTAAAAAAGGAGAAGGGAACGATAGTCGTTCCCTTCTTTTGTTTCTTAGCTTACTGCAAAGGTATACAAAAAATAGGCTAGAATCCAAATTTTTACTGCATTGAGTGTTTTAGCAGTATTTAACAATCGGTTTTAAGCTTTATCGGTAGTTTTACAACCTTATGTTTAAAGTATTATTCTGGTGTTTGGCCATCTATTTTTTGTACCGATTCATTTTTGGACTGGTAATACCGGTTAGCCGAACCGCCAGCCAGTTGAAAAAGAAAATGGCAGAAATGCAGGCAGAACAAGCCTATCAGCAACAAGAAGCATTTCAGACCAGACAAAATCCCAGCCAGCAAAAGCCAACACCTGGTTCAGGGAATGGTGCATATACTGGTACAGCCAGCAAGGGCGACTACCTTGATTTTGAGGAAGTTAAGTAGAACAAACCCTTCCCTTTACAGCAGCGTTTACAGCTGAAGTCAAATTAAATTAAGGTCGAGAACCGTGGTAGGACTTTGGAGGTGAATGGTCTGAAAACCCAATTGACTGGCAGCCTCAATATTTTTCAGGGTATCGTCTATAAACAGCGTC
>NZ_KI866530.1:2184294-2200228 GCF_000511175.1 Sediminibacterium salmoneum NBRC 103935
CGTCTCAGTTGGGAGGATTTGTTGCTCATCTACTATTGCCTGAAAAGACACAGGATAAGGCTTTCTTAAACCAAGGAACTGAGAGTAATAGGCTTTCTCAAAAAATCATTAAAATGTTTTCCATCAAAAGCATTACTGAATGTTTGTATAAAGCAATCGTAATGAATCTGATTGGTATTGGAGAATAAGAAAATCCGGTATTGTTGGGCAACTTTTTCCAGCCAATTAATTCTTTCAGCAGGAAAATCCAGGAGAAGAGCATTCCAGGCGTCCTGAATTTGGTTATTGGTTAATGGCAATCCAGCTTCTTTTCTAAATTCATCATAAAAAGCTGCTTCATCAATTTTACCTGTTTCAAGGAGTTCAAAAAGGGGGTTAGAAAAATGCTGGGTGAACATTTCATCAAAATGACTTACTCCCAGTGCTTTAAAAGCATTACTGGTCAATTTAAAATCAATATTGAGCAATACCCCACCTAAATCGAATATGATATTTTTTACTTTCTGCGCCATTAATTAATCAGTTTCATTCCGTAATGCCCTAAGGTAGTAAAAATGGCACATCGGGTAACAACCCCTATACAGCACCATACCAACAACTTCTGAATAGAAACATTTAGTCCGGTTCCCACACCAATGCTAACAGGTGCACCAACTGTGAGTGTTCCGAAAAACCCGAGACCTATAATCCCGTACTTTTCCCAGATCTTAAAAATCAACGTGTTCTTGTCTTCTTTCTTGGGCTTGGGTTTTCTGAATCGGTTAATATACTGTTGTATATGTTTGCCAAGGAAAGCTGCAATAAAAACACCGGCAAGTCCGCCAATCATAGTGGTAATAAATATGGTAATAGGAGAAATGCCAAATGCAAAGCCTGCAGGAATTGCGGCATAAATTTCAAAAGTTGCCAGCCCGGCAACCGTTAGTATCTTATAGAGCATAGTTTCAAATAATCGTCAACTGCGAATCTACTCTTTTGGTCTCAGCGCAAACGCATATAATTTGTTAACTTTAATCGATTGCAAAAAACAATTGGTTAATGAAGGACGGGCAAACTATGAATGAGAAATTATTTAACCGTATAAATATAGGGATTGTTTATTCAGACGCTACTGGAAATCCCATTTTAGCTAATAAAGCTGCTGAGCGCATTTTAGGCCTGAAACTGGATGAATTCACCAAACTCCGTTCTCAGGAAGAAGGATATATTATCATTGATTTTGATGGTAATACTATGCCGAAAGAAGAGTATCCTGCCAATATTGTATTAAGAACCAAAAAGCCGGTGCAGGATGTGATAGCGGGTATACATCAATTAAAAACCAAACATACTACCTGGATTTTAATGGAATCTGAACCAGAATTTCGGGAAGATGGAATTACAATTGAAAGAATCCTTACAACTGTTACCAATATTACTACCCAGGTTAATATTGAAAAGAAACTTCGTTTTCAGAATCGTTTGCAGCATTTGATTACCAAAACAGCTAAAGATTATTTAGGGGGAATTGTAAGCGACCCAGACTCTGCTGTACAAACTTCTCTAAAGGAATTGGGTGAATTTCTGGAAGCGGATCGGGTATATATTTTTGAATACAATTTCAAAAAGGAAATCAGCAATAATACCTATGAATGGTGCAGCGAAGGAACTTCCTCGCATATAAATGAATTACAGAATATTCCTTTATCTGTTTTATCACATTGGACATCGCAACACAAAGAAAGAAAATCAATTCATATACCTGATGTGAGTGCATTACCAGATACGGATCCTGTAAAAGATGGATTGGAGATACAAAAAATTCAAAGCCTGTTTACTGTTCCTATTTTTCAAGGTCAGGATTGCCTTGGTTTTATTGGTCTTGATGTGGTTAAGAAAAAGCATTTTTTTTCTTCAGAAGAACAAAACCTACTGGTCATTTTTGCAGAGTTATATGCCAATATGAAACTAAGGGTTGAGTACAATAAACAAATTGCTGAAAGTGAGGAACGCCTTTTAAATATCGTCAACAGCCCTACTCATTATGTATTAAGAACCGACCTAAGTGGCAAGCACACTTTCTGGAATAAGACATTCGCAGAAACATTCGGATGGCTATACGAGGAAAAGGGGCTTTCAGAAGGTGATTCACTGAAATCTATCTGCGGTTATCATCACAAAAAAACACAAGAAGTGGTTTTGGCATGTATCCGGAATCCGGGAACAGTGCACCAGATAGAATTAGACAAACCAACCAGGGAAGGAGGAATAATGACCACACTTTGGGAATTTGTTTGTCTGGCTGATGCCAATGGCAGGCCTACAGAAATGCAGTGTATGGGAATTGATATTACGGATAAAAAAGTAGCAGAAGAAAAAGTGAGAAAGCTATCCCGTGCTATAGAGCAAATTCCTTTAACTGTTGTAATTACTAATCTAGATGGCAATATTGAGTATGCCAATCCCTATACTTTTCATACAACAGGTTACACACAGGAAGAGCTATTAGGAAAAAACCCGAAAGTGCTTAAATCAGGTGAAACCAGCCTGGAGGAATACCAGCATTTATGGGGAAATATCACTCATGGTAAAGAATGGAAAGGGATTTTTCACAACAGAAAAAAAGATGGCACACTTTATTGGGAACAGGCTACCATTGGCCCAATTCTGAACGATGAAGGCGAAATCACGCATTATATTGCCATAAAGGAAGATATTACAGAACGTAAACGGATTCAGGATGAATTAAAAGACCTGAACAATCATTTGGAAGAAAAAATTAAAGAACGTACGCTAGATTTAGAGAATGTAAATATTACGCTCATAAATGCGAACAAAGAAGCACAGCAGGCAAATAAGGCAAAGATTGACTTTTTATCTAAAATGAGTCATGAGCTTCGCACCCCTATGAATTCAATTCTTGGATTTGGCCAATTACTTCAAATGAGTGATTTAAGTCCTGTTCAGGAAAAGGGGGTACAGCATATTCTGGATAGCGGAAAGCATTTGCTCAATTTGATAAATGAAGTACTGGATATTTCCAGAATTGAATCGGGAAGAATCAGTATTTCCGTTGAACCGGTTGATGTTTATGAAGTAGTAAAGGAAATTACCGAAGGGCTTCAGTTTTCTGCAGATCAGAAGAGAATCAAACTAATTTGGGAGCCTAAAGGTACCATACCAATATATGTTAGAGCAGACAGACAAAGATTAAAACAAGTATTAATTAATCTGACCAATAATGCTATAAAATATAACAACGAAGGCGGGCAGGTTATTATTTCAGTTGACGCAAAACAAGCTTCTGCCGATGGTTACACTCCTATCAGAATTTCTATTGAGGATAATGGATGGGGAATAGAAGAGAAGCACATTGAAAAAATATTCATTCCTTTTGAAAGAGTTGGAGCAGAGAAGTCCAATGTTGAAGGGACCGGTTTAGGACTTGCAGTGGTAAAACAACTAACTGAATTAATGGGAGGAAGTGTTGGGGTAAAAAGCATACATGGCAAGGGCAGTACTTTCTGGATAGAACTACAGCAATCTGAAAATTATTTAGAAAGCATGCAAAAATCTGCAGTACTGCAGCAGCATAGGGAGTCAGAAGATAATACAGGCAGCATTTTATATATTGAGGACAACCAACCGAATATTGAACTGGTCGAAGAAATTATCAGCACAAAAAGAAAGGGTGTTCATTTAAACATTCATATGACTGGTCTGGGGGTAATTGAAAAAATCAGAGAAACAAAACCAGATTTAATTCTATTAGATTTAAACTTACCCGAAAGACACGGGAAAGATATTTTGCAGGAAATCAAAACAGATAGCAGTCTTCAACAAATACCTGTAATAGTCATAAGTGCAGATGCAATGCCGAATCAAATTAGTGAATTAAAAGCCTTGGGTGCAGCTGGATACTTAACAAAGCCTATAGAAATAAAGTCATTCATTGATATTATTGACACTTATATAAAATAAGACATGAGAGAAGACTTAAAAGACAGCAGAATTTTAATCATTGATGATACACTCGCCAATATAGAAGTATTGGAAAATTTATTACTAATGAAGGGCTATACCAATGTCCGTTCTATTAGTGACTCCACCAAAGCAATTGAAACAATCAAAAGTTTTCAACCAGAATTAATTTTATTAGACCTGATGATGCCCGAAGTATCCGGCTTTGATATAATGGAACAATTAAATAAAGAAACGGATGCATACAAGCTAATGCGGATTCTGGTATTAACCGCTGATATCACTCCGGAGTCCAAAAAGAAAGCTCTGTCCGGAGGAGCCAGTGATTTTTTAACTAAACCGTTTGATCTTACAGAAGTTGACCTTAGAATTAAAAACCTGCTTTACACAGTTTATCTTTTATCTCAGCTAACCAACCAAAATACAATCCTGGAAGAAAAAGTAGCAGAAAGAACTGCTGAACTGGAAAAAAACCTGGCAGCTATAGAATTGCAAAACAAGGCGCTAAGAGAAATTTCATGGATTCAATCACACGTGGTAAGGGCTCCATTAGCCAGGATGATGGGTGCCATTGCATTGCTCGATATAAAAGATGAAGCAGGAGTTACACAGGAAGAAATAATGGAAATTGTAGTGAGTTCTGCCAACGAAATTGATAAAACCGTTAGGGAAATATCTTCAAAATCGGCTCAGGCCAATATATAACATGCCATTTTAACAGTTTTTCAGGGGCAAATCGGCTATAATAGCGGTAACTTTGCATGCGGAATAATTATTGTCGAGTTATCCCAATATACCCCCCTTATGAAAAAACTATTTCTATTCTGCCTGCTCATTTTATTTAGTACGCAGGCATTCAACAATAAAACATCCAATCCTATAGAAGGATGGAAAAATTCAATTGTAACCCTATCAAATAAGTTCAATATCAGTATAGATGCACTACAGAATGCAGTAAAGGTTTACCAGCAACTGAAGCTGGCGGGTCAGCTTAATAACCAGCAATTCTTAACCATTGCCGATTTTAGCAAGCCAAGTTCAGAAAAAAGACTCTTCATTATCAATATGGAAAAAATGGAATTGGTTTTCCATAGTTTGGTAGCCCATGGTAGAAATTCAGGAAAAAAGATGGCAGAAAGATTCTCCAATAAAATGGAATCCTATCAATCCAGTATTGGTTTTTTATTACCGGAAATATATATAAGGGCAAACATGGAATGTCTTTACAATTGGAGGGAATTGAAGCCGGAATTAACGATAAAGCCAAACAAAGAGCCATTGTAATACACGGAGCAGATTACGTGAATGATGCATTGATAAAGAAACAGGGTTATATAGGCAGAAGCCTTGGCTGTCCGGCTGTACCTCAGAATCAGGTAAAAAATATCATTCAAACCATAAAAGGATCTTCCTTATTCTATATTCACGCACCCGATAAGACCTACTTACAAAAATCAAATTTGATTGGCAGTTAAATTGCCCGGGGTTAATCCAAAGTATACTCGTCTAATATCTTCAGAAAGTCTTTTATATCGAAGGGTTTAGTAAGGTACTTTTTTGCACCTGCTTCCAGCAATCGGCTCACTTGCAATGAAACAGCGTCTGCACTTACTATTACAACGGGAATATTTTTGAGCTTATTATTCTGCTGAAGTATATTAAACACTTCAAAGCCGTGAATATCAGGTAAATTCAAATCCAATAAAATCAGATGGGGATGATGCTCTAACGCAAGGCTTTCGGCCATTCTTCCATAAATCGAATTAATGATTTTCACATTTGGTCTGGTGGTTGCAATAATTTGATTTACCAATTCAATATTAGAACTATTGTCTTCAATGTATAACACTACTGCCTGATGTTGTATATTAACCAATTCAGGTTTAACTGGAAAATGTTCTTCTTTTATTTGCATTGTTTCAGCCAGGCCTTGTGTTTTTGGTAATTCTACCCAAAATACACTTCCCTCATTGGGAATGCTTTCTACGCCACAAATACCCCCCATTAAAGAAGTGTACTGCTGAACTACTGCAAGTCCAAGTCCGGTACCCTCCACTGCACTATTTTCAGCACCAATGCGTTCAAATGGAATAAATAGTTTTTTTAAGTGAATCGGTTCAATACCTGGCCCATTGTCGGCTATGCATAATTTTATAAAAGCATTGTCATTTTTTACTATTTCAACCGCAGAAAGTTTTACCCAACCTCCGACACGATTGTATTTTATTGCATTATTAACCAGGTTAATAACAACCTGCTTTATACGCTGTTTATCTGCTTTAATAAAAAATGACTCTTTGCCGTCCAGTACATTAATCAACTGAATATTTCTTGCATTAGCAGCTGGTGTAAGGGTTTCAATTACATCTCTGAATACATTCATTATATTCACAGGCTCAAGAGAAATGGAAATTTTTCCGGATTCAATCCTTGTAATTTCAAGCACTTCGTTAATCAGATTCAGTAAATGTTGACCACTGTTTAGAATATGATGAACAGATTTGATTTGCTTCTCATTCAAATCACCCATTTCCAAAAGCTGCGCAAATCCAAGAATAGCATTCATAGGTGTGCGTAATTCATGGCTCATTCGCGATAAGAAATCACTCTTAGCCTGATTCGCCTCCTCTGCTTCTTTTTTGGCTAGCATCAATGCAGTATTGGTATTTTGCAATTCAGCCGTTCGTTCATTAATCTTTCTCTCCAGATTCTGATTTAAAGATTTTATCTCACGTTCAATTTTTACCCTTTCCGTAATATCTTCTTTAATTGCAATAAAATTAATGATGTCCCCGGCCTCATTTAAAATAGGTGTGATAGTGGTTGACTCCCAGTATAAAGAGCCGTTTTTCCTACGATTATTTAAAATACCTTTCCAAATATTTCCATTCGTTATTGTAAACCATAACTCTTCATATACTTTTGGATTAGTGAAGCCAGACTTTAATATTCTGGGATTCCCACCTAGCAATTCTTCGTATGAATACCCTGTTGTAACAATTGTGTGAGGATTTACATATTCAATTGTGCCATCCTTGTCTGTGATGAAAATACTGAGAGGGCTTTTTTCAACTGCACTTTGTAGTTTTTTAATTAAAATCTGTGCCTCTTTCTTTTCGGTGATATCTCTCCAGGATATAAACAAAAACTGTTCCTTGCCTGTTACCATTGGCGAAAGAATTACATCTACATAAACAATTTCACCATTGGGTTTTAAATGCGCCCATTCAAATTGATGTCTGTTTTTCTCAAACGCCTGCTCAATTACTTTTTTAACTAAATCATCAGAAGGCTGACCATCTGGCTGAAATTCAGGTGAAATCTGCTGAGGAGTTTTACCAATTATATATTCCCGAGATGAATTCAGTATATTTTCACTCGCTTTATTGCAATCTATAAATATTCCTTCTTTAACAATTAAATACCCGTCTGGCGAATCTGCAAAAAGGGTCCTGTATTTTAATTCACTTTCTTTAATTCTAAATTCTGCTGTCTTTTGTTCGGTAATGTTTGCTGAGTTAACAAATACAGATGTTATATTGCCACTGGTATCTTTAACAGGCTGTATACTATTTCTAAACCAATATTCTTGTCCATCAATATTTCTATGTGTTTCCAGAATACTTCCTTTTTTACTGAAAAAAACCTGCTCTATATACGCCATATTCTCAGTGGCTATTTCTGCAGGAGCTAGATCATAAAGTGTGTACTTATTATTTATAAAATCTTCTGGCTTTTTTCCGAAAATAGTTGCCGCAATTTCGTTGGCATACAAAAATTCACCTTCCACGTTCAGTAACATAATAGATGCATCAGAGCTCTCAATTAAACTTCGATACATTTCTTTGGTTTCAAAAAGCAGCTTTTCTGCTTGTTTTGCTTCTGTTACATCCAGATTGGTTCCTCTGGTACCTAAATAAACGCCCATGCTATTAAAAACAGGCTGACACACGTGTTCAATAATTCTGAGCTCCTTTTCCTTTGAATAAATCCTGAAGTTGATTTTATCAGCACATTTATGCTGAAGTACCTTGCTTTTGTGTGCTAAATAAATTTCTCTGTCTTCCGGATGAATTATTTCATTACAAATAAAATCATCATTATGCACTTCATCTGGCGTATATCCGGTTATTCTTTCACAGGATGGTGAATGGTAGATAAAATGGCCATCGGGTGCTTGCCAGAATTCCCAGTTATAGGTATTATTGGCAATGATTCTGTATTTTTCTTCTGAAGCAACTAATGCTCTTTTACTCTGCTTGATTGCTTTGTACTTTCGAATAATACTAACAACCGTTTCCATCATTTTTAATTCCTCTGGAAGGAATTCTGTTGCTTCGGAAATGAAAATATTTACATATCCTAAAGGCTTATTGCCAATAAAAAAACCGAATTCTTGCTTTCGGCCTTTTTCCGAAAAATTTTCCGAATAATAGCATTCTCCGTCATAATAAATCATGACGGATGTTTCTTCTGGCAATAAAAATGCAGGTGGTAAAATCTTTACTACTTCCCCAAAATACTCTTGAGCATTTAAGTCTTCATTTTGACTTAAGCTCGTAATTTGATAAACACAATTTTGTTCTTTTAACCGTTCATTTAGATTCTACCTTGATTCTATCACCGCTAGTTCCGCTTTAGCCCTATAAGACTCATTTTGTATTCTGTTCTTAATATTTACTAATAGCTCAGAAAAAATAACCAGGAGATCTTGCTCTAAAGAATCGAAATATTGTGGTTTAGTAACACTTTCTAACCCAATAACACCAATACATTCACCCTGATAAATTAATGGTACAGCCAATAAGCTTACAACTTCAGTCGCTTCCAATAATTTTCGCATCGGACTCTCCAGAGGAATTTGCTGAATATTAGATATATTGATGGATTCGCCTTTTTTTAAAATATCTATCCAGGAAGAAAATTCTTGAATAGGTATAACAGAAAACTTATCTTTTTGTGAACTAATTCCAATTGCGCACCATTCATATGTATAGTGTGCAAGGTTATTATTGAAATCGTAATCGAATATGGCTAATCTTTCAGCGCCTGTAAATTCCCCCAGTTTTGCAATGGCAATTGCAATTTCCTCCTGAACCTGCATTAAGGGGATATTGATAAATTTCTGGCCAATAGTAGTAACCAGGTGAAGTAATTTATTTTTCTTCCGCAATTTTACTTCCAATTCTATCTGATCGGTAATATCTGTAAATGTGATAAAAACGCTGGTAGGGTTTTTAGAATCATTGGAAAACTCAGGTACTGAATTAATTAATAACCAGATATACTTGTTCTTCTTAACATGCATTATTCCGATTACCCTATTAAGAACAGGTAAACGGGAGGACAACGCAAGATAAACAGGATGTTGTTCTGCAGGATAAGGAGTTAAATCTGGTTTCAATACCTGCCAGCGTGAATCATTCGCCGGAATTCCAATCAATTCTTCGGAACCAAAACCCAGTAAATATTCCGCAGCACGATTGGCATGTGTAATCAGTCCTTTTTCATCCACATAAATTACACCCTGAGCCAGAATGTCAAAAAACAACATTTTGTCTTTTTGACTGTCCATGCCAGTATTGCCCTGATTCATTGTTGTTCTTTTGCTTAAAGTTAAGCGATTAAACAATCAATAGATTATAAAAAATCGTCATTTGGAACTTAAGGTCAGGCCGAGTTTGAATGCTCGTTGGTTTTAATTACAATGGCCTTAATAACTGCATCTAACTCTTCTGCAGAAATTTTTAAGTACTCCAAGAATTTCAACCTTTCTTCTTCAGAAACCAAATGGTTATTAAAGAGATTTACTAAACCCAAAATTCTGGCAAGAGGAGCTCTAACCAGATGCGACTGCTCCCACGCAATTCGAGCCAGTTGTTTATTTTTTGATTCCAGATTGGATAGTGTTTCCTTCTGCTGAGTTATATCTTCTTCAACACCTATGAACTTAGTAATTTCTCCGTTTGCATTTACAACCGGATTAATATAGGCCTTAACCCAGTAGAGGTTTCCATCTTTTCGTTTGTTACAAAACTCACCCACCCAGGATTCTTTGTTTTTAATATTCGCCCATAATCTTTGGTATTCCTCAATAGAGGTATAACCTGATTTTAGTATACTCGTTTTTAGCCCTATTAATTCAGGTAAACTATATCCGGAAGATTTACAAAAGGATGGATTGGCATATTCAAAAACCCCATTGGTATCCGTAATCATGACAGATGTGGTACTTTGCTCAATAGCCACTGTAAGCGTATCAATTTGTGCCTTGGCAAGATCATGTTTCTCTGCAAGAGAAAAATTAGTCATGGCAAAATTAATATTCTCATTAATTCTGTTCATTAGCTCCAACTCTTCCTGTGTAAAGAAGTCTGGCCTGTTGGCATATATGGCAATCTGAGCAACAGTATAATTATCTACACGTATTGGCATTGTTAAAGAAGATCTGTATCCTCTTTTTAAAGCTTCTTCCCTCCAGATTTCCATTGCAGGATCATTGGCAATATCATTGCAATAATAAATTTTTCCATCCCGTATTGTTCTGCCTGATGGTCCGTTACCTGCTGGTATATTTTTTATTGAAATATGCTTTTTAAAATAATCAAGATAGCCAGATTCTTCCCCTGCATATTTATAAGGTTGTATCGTTTCGTTAATGTCGTCCCTTAATCCCACAAACGCAAAAACGAAACCTCCTTTATTTACAGCAATATCACAAAAACCATTGTATAAATCCAATGGCTCTTTTGCATTTAAAATTAAATCGTTTATTTCTGATGAGAACTTAAACAATCTCTTGGATTGAATTAAAGCTTCTTCATAATTGTTTTGTTCAGTTAAGTCTTTCCCAATTAAATAAACCAGATTAAGTTCCTTATCAACTTTACCACTCCATGTAAAATCTAAAACTTGATTTTGCTTTGTTCTAATTTTAATCTTCTTATCACTAATTGTTCCTTTATCTAATAATTCATTTTTTGCTTCATCTAATAAATGCAAATCTGAGTCAGGAACCAGAGAGAAAGCTTTAAGATTATAGAATTCCTCCAGCGTAAAACCAGAAATATCAGCAGCAGATTTACTTATAAATACTTTTTCAAATTGGCTATTGTAAACAATAATAGCATCATGGGCTGCTTCAAGTATACTGTTGATCATCTTATTCGACTCAACAATCTTTAATTCTTTCTTTATAATTGCATCAATTTCACTGAAAGTGACCGTAATAAACTGAACAGCTCCTCTGTCATCCAACTCTGGAATTGCAGTAGTTAAAATCCAAATTCTATCCCGGGTAATGGGTCTAAATACACCCATAATTACATTTTCTACCGGTTTTGCCGTTTTAAGTGCAAGAGAAACAGGATGTAAATCGCCAGGCAATAATTTCCCCTGCTCATCAATAACATTCCAGGAAGGATCAAAGGAGGTTTTTCCTATCAGCTGATCTTTGGTAAGACCCAGTAGCTGAAGTGCTTTAACATTTGCAAGGACAATGCTTAAGTCGGCGCGATGCTTAACTATTCCTACAGCAACATGTTCAATCAAATCTAGAAATGACTGTTGATTACTATCAGATAAATCGGCAGGCAATAATGGCTCATTCATCTAAGGATACTTGCAAATCTTAATGAAGATACTATAAATAACTATATATGTAATAACTGAGCCAGGCGTGCAATTGGATCGAAAAGATAAGGCCAGTACTTGGTATCTTTAAACTTATATGGACCAAACTTCAATAGTGATACCAGGTATTGCTTTAGTGAAATCTGATAAGCTGTTCTCATTTTGGGAATTTCGATAGATTCTCCTAAAGAAAGTTTCAGCATGATCAGCGGAAAATTAACACCTGCTTTTAAAAAGGAAGGAACCACTGATGCCCAGAATCGGCCGTTAATTTCCAGCACATATACCTTCTTTGTTATTTCATCTCTGCGTAAATCAACACAGGCAACTCCGTTCCAATGCAATAACTGCATCATTGAACCAACCACTTCTACAACATCCGGATCATCATGATAACAAAGTATATCGTTGCTGCTAAAATTAGCCCCTCGTTTTACTGGAGACTCCTGAATGGTATAACATTGTAATTTTCCATTGATACATATCACATTACAGGTAATATCAGTACCCACTACAAATGGCTGAAGCATAAAATCACTGCCAACTACACTGTCTTCTTTAAGAAAGGTCCATAATTCAGTTTCATGAAACATTTTCTGGATTCCACGACCCGAAGCCATTCTAACTGGTTTAACCAATAAAGGAAAGGGATGATTTTTAATGAACTCCTGAACAAGGTTTTTCTGGGCCAGGGAAACAAACGGAAGACTGGGTAGCTGATGCCTGTGTAAGAACGCTGCCAGATTTTGCTTATGAATGCCAATATCAAAATAGGTTGGATCTGTTCCTAACAAACAGGTTGCATATTGCTCTAAATCTGATTTATGCAAGGTCACTTCTCTGATTTCCAATTCATCGTATGGAAAAATGAAATCGATTGAATGCTTGTTACATAAATCAATAATTCTCTGTTTCAGGTCGTCCGTACCATCCGTGTAATAATAAGTGCTTTCTACAAAGCGGGAAAATCTGGCTGCATTTTTACGGTTATGAGATAACAAATAAAATTTATAACCCAGAGCACGCAAACAAAAAAGAACACCCAATGCTAAGTTAGAGTCATACCCAATCAATAGTAGGTTTTTCGGCTTCATAGTGGTTAAAAATATTAAAATTTGTTAAGATAGTGTTATCAAACATTAACAAATATTCTTAATTTGAATATTGTGCAAATGGAATTTTATTTCAAATAAATATTTAGGTTATATAAATAAATAACAAGCCATTTGGCTGTTGGTACCGATCATCTGGGTTCTGTTTAGTGAAGGCTCTCCCTCATTTTTCCCTATTGTATCCTTGAATAATGATGATATACTTGCTCTGTTTCTGGAATAAAAAATGATTAATGATTATCTTCAGAATCTATAATTCTACTGATTTTAAAATCTGCATCTATACTGCATACTTCACAGACAAGCAATATTTAGAAAATGAATAAAGTATTAATTGCAAGCCTGGATAACTGGGATAGTTGTGCAGAAGTTCCATTTATATTCAAAAAAGCAGGCTGTGTGGTAGATATTTATTGCAGAAAAGAAGCCTGGCTTAAAACCAATCGATTTCATGATTTTTGGATTGAGTGAAATTATTGACGACATAAATGTTTTCAAAAAAATAATGCCCCTAACAAAAATTGAAAACAAAAAATGTTAAGCTCAAAAATAGGGTTTTCAAATTTTTGTATAGATAATCTAATTCAGACTCCGAATTATGCCTTTTATAGTTCTGAAAAGGATTATGATAAAATCATTTCAAAGCTTGTAAGTGCCCCTAAAATTCGGACAGTTTAAAAATAGAGCTAAAAGCTTAAATTTAAACTGCAAAACATGAAAAAGACACGATTCACTGAGACCCAGATTGTTTCTATTTTGAAGCAACAGGAAGGTGGTAGAACCACAAAAGAGCTTGCCCGTGTGAACACGGAGTTTCTGAAGCCACTATTTACAATTGGAAGAGTAAATATGGTGGTATGGAAGCCTCGGATGTTAAGAAACTAAAAGACCTAGAAGAAGAAAATTCTAGGCTTAAGAAGATGTATGCTGATGTAGCAATGGACAATCAGATACTAAAGGATTTGTTCTCAAAAAAAGGCTGGGCCCTGCCACAAAAAAGCAGCTAACACAAGAGCTGGTGAATGAATACGGTGTACCGGTGAGCAGGGCTTGCAAGTTGATATCAATTCCACGTTCTCAGTTTTATTATGAAACTAAGAAAGACGATAAATCTGTGATTGAAGCATTGCAGGATCTTGCTTTTAAGCATCCAACGTATGGATTTAGAAAGCTCTTTGCTTATTTAAGGAGATCTGGTAAAACATGGAACCATAAACGCGTGTACAGGGTTTATAAGCTATTAAAGCTGAATAAAAAAAGACGTGGTAAGCGGAGACTTCCAACAAGAGTGAAGCAACCATTAGCACAGCAAAATACTATCAACCAAAGCTGGAGTATGGATTTTATGAGCGACAGCATGGTTGGGAATAGAAAGTTTAGAACCCTGAACATCATGGATGATTGTACTAGAGAAGTATTGGCCATTGAGATTGACACATCACTGTCCTCAAAAAGGGTCATTAGAACACTTGATAGAATCATTGAACAGCGTGGTAAACCAGTTGCCATTAGAACAGATAATGGGCCAGAATTTACCTCAAAAGACCTTGAGCTATGGAGTATTGACAACGGAATAAAGCTTCAATTTATACAACCAGGAAAACCAATGCAAAATGGTTTTATTGAGCGGTTTAATCGATTGTATCGTGAAGCAATATTGGATGCATACTTGTTCTTTGATTTAAATGAAGTAAGGATATTGACAGAAGAATGGATAGAGGAATACAATAACCATAGACCTCATGAATCTTTGAACAACCTAACACCAACAGAATGGAAACTAAACCTTATTAAAAATGATTATTCTCTAATTAAAACTGTTTGATATTTGGGGTACTTACACATTGATTTACACGGGTTAGACATTTGCTATACCAAGATTATTATTGGGTATTTAGGACAAATAATTTTTATAAATAAAAATTTATATATATATTTAAATACATATTACTTTTATGATTTTAAAAAATTTGTTAAATAAATGAATATATTTTATAAAACCACAATGATTTCCAGAGGAATCTTATTCATTTCTATTAGTTTATTAACCCTTTTTAGTTGTCAGAAAATAACTCATCAAACTGTAATAAAACATGATCTTTTATCAGCGTATAATATCTTAAAAGGTAAAATTCCGCTAGAACAATTCAACAAAATTAATTGGGCGAAAGGGCAAAATAATACGTTTAGCAAAATAGATGGAACTCAATATCATGTTTATTTAGTTGAATTAAATACTCCAGGGCAATTTTTAGTCTATGGAGATTCAAAAGGACATGAGGCAATAAAGTTTATTGAATTTGATAAAATATTACCTGCTGAATCGAGGAAGCGACGTGTTATTATTCGTGATTTAAATGGAATTTTAGAAAATGAAATGATAGTTGTGGATGGTAAATGGATAAATCAAAAAACCAGTTTTTCAAATTCTTTCACATCTACTTCAGCAATAACATCCAAAGACATTGCTAACGAACCATTGCCAGAAGTCTTTGTAATAGGTTATATACCTTCAAGTAATGCAAAATTAGACTTTTGGAATCTTTTTTTTATGTTACAAGATAAAGCTTATTACAATGATTTTTTAACATTCCAAAATCCTGAAACTACCAGTTATGGTGGTGGTGGAGATAATTCAACATCAAATGAATCAACAGGTAATGATCCATGTGGTTCAATGAAAACAATTAGTGCTGATACTAATTTCGTTGCTAATATCCAAGATTTATCAAAGAAAGTCAATCAAACAAATGAAGAAGGATATGTAATAACCAAAAACGCTTCAGGTGATTTTGAATATAGTCTAGTGAAAGGTAACGAAAATGAAAATTTCATACACTTTAACTTTAACACAAGGACTTTTGGCATTATACATTCTCATTATTCTGGCCTAAATTCAATGCCATCACCAGGTGACCTAAAACAATTAGGTAAAATAGTTGCTAGTAATTCCGCAAAAGATCCGTATAAGATTTATAGTGATTTCACACTTGGTGTTGTAAGTACATATGGTTCATATGTGTTTAAAATAAATGATATTGAAAAATTTATAAATTTTTATGTAGATCATCTTTCAGATGATATGGATTTACAGTCTTTTGAAAATAAATATAAAGCAGATTATAACCTAGCTAGTAGTAACCATAGCAAATCTTGGGAAACTAACTTTTTAAAATTAATAAAAGATTACGATGCAGGATTGACTATGTTCAAAGGATCTAACGAATCAA
>NZ_KI866530.1:2200352-2312417 GCF_000511175.1 Sediminibacterium salmoneum NBRC 103935
CTTGGTGTTCCAATTAAAATACATACAGATTTGTATTTCCAATGCTCATTTTCCTCATAAATTTCAATTATTTGACCATTATATACACCTACAGATGCATACACTTTTGATTGAAATTCAAAAATTTCTTGAATTCTAAAACTTTGGTGAATTTCACGCAGCTTTCTTCTTGATAAATCAATATAATACAATCCCCCTCCAAACTCACCATTATTAACCCCCATTAAATAACCAGAAGATATTTTCTTAAAAAACTTAATTCCTTTAATTGAATCGATTAATTTCCTTATTCTTTTACTTAATACAGGCAGACTATCCCCCCTTTCTAATCTATTAGCCTTTCTTTTTACTTCCCAAACATTACCAGATTTTTCAAAAAACCAATTATTATCTGAATTATTTGCTTTGTATATTCTATCTTCTAATGGTAGTGTGTCTAATTTCCAGTTAGTTAAATCTGGAGCTTGGCCCTTGCAAAGATTGCAAATTAATAAGCAATAAATCAATACCCTCATTTTCATACTTTTTGAAGTATTTCTCTGAAATAAATTTAAAAATTTAATCTGACTATTCAATTCTAAATTTTCATTATACTCTATATAAAACTTTTTGATTTTTAGGGTAATTATAATCCAATTGGCGTTACAGACACAAGTGCTTGTTACGAAATTGAAAATCTGGTATTAATTTTTGGAAAAAAATTGTGGACCAAAAAGTGGTGCAAAAAAAAGCCACTTAAGACTGTTTGTCGTAAGCGGCTGATTCTTACTTTCCCCCTCCAAGACTTGAACCTGAGACCCTCTTACATACACACGGTTATATTAGTTTTCTGTCTACTTTCATATACTTCCAGACCAAAATTCGTGATGATTATCAAAAAAGGCATGCAAATAGTATGCAAATAAAAAAAGCAGCTACCAACTTTCGTTCGTAACTGCTTGATTTTCAAGTGGGCCCACCAGGGCATGATCCTGGGACCCCCTGATTATGAGTCAGGTGCTCTAACCAACTGAGCTATAGGCCCGAAGAACATTGCTGTTCTTAAAGGGTGGCAAAAATAATGATTATGGGCTAATTTCTATTGAATTTCTAATGAATTTCTATAAACCCATTCCTGTTCGAGTGATTTGAAGATAATCCAGTTACCATCCAAAGACATAATAACCATGTCTTCTTCCTCTGGCAAAAGCTCATTCAAATCCGGCGAATTCATTATATCATACAAGTCCATTTTTATTACAGGAGACATACGAACAAAAAATACATAAACTGGTTGTTGCGTTATTTGGTTTTGCATAACTATCTGAGAAAATATTGCAGCAGGTGCCTCATTGGTTTTTAAAACTGGAGCATCCGGCAGATATCTTAGCGGCAAAACACCAGGATGATTCTTGAAAAGTAATTCCAGAATTACTGGTTCACTTCCGACTTTCAAAAACTTAGTTAAATCAGAAAATTCTGTCCAGGGTGCATGATTTAAAAAACTATCCCAAAATGGCAACTCTGAATCTTGAACCCAGTCCAGACAGATCAATTCACAACTTTTAATCTTTTCATTTACCTGTTTAAACCAATTCAACCAGCAATTTTCTAAAGCCTTGATTTTTGATTCAACTAATAACCGAGTTTTTAACGAGCGCTTTTTATCTGCTAACTTATCCCTCTTTTCTAAATTCATATTACTAGTGAATGGCAAATACCAAGGTACATCAGTTTTACTTCTTATTTAGAAATATTTGCTTTTTCTAGTATACATTCTAGAGGACAAAACTTGGTAAAAGAGGATTGCAGCAGGTTTAAACCTACAAATGCCGCCAATAAAAGCCAGTTGATATGGACAAAATACGCAAGGCTTATGCTGGTCAACACAAATACACCTGCGACTGTTCTAACAATTCTTTCTTTCATAATGATTATTTTGTTGAATTTTCTACGGGTACTATAAAAGCTCTGATTGGAAACTCATTTTCAGAGGCTTTAGCGTTAAAGGCATCTATTAAACTTAGTGCCTGGTTGGCTGCTTCATCTTTACAAAAACTGAAAATAAATACAGAATCGTATTTGTTTCCATCATCTGAACCAAACCAGTCATCTAGGATATAATCATCGGGACTGTTTTTAACACCCATGGTATCTGTTACGCTAAAGACGGAAACAGAAGCTTCTTTCAATATTTTCTCGACGGATTTGCTGCATTCCTTTACAGCTGTTATAATTAATAATTTCATGTCAATTTTATTTTACTTTATTGCGCATCATTTTATAATAAAGCAATGGCACAACCAATAAGGTTAAAAATGTTGATGTAATAGTTCCACCCATCAGGGAAATGGCTAATCCCTGGAAAATTGGATCAAACAAGATGATGACAGCACCCAATACAACTGCACCAGCAGTTAATAAGATAGGCGTAGTTCTTACCGCACCAGCTTCAATAATTGCTTGTTTCAAAGGAATGCCTTCATTAAGCCTGATATTGATAAAATCAATCAATAAAATTGAGTTTCGCACCATTACACCAGCCAGTGCAATAAAACCAATCATAGAGGTTGCGGTAAAATAAGCATCCATCATCCAGTGCCCAAGAATAATTCCGACCAAACTCAATGGGATAGCGGCAAGCATAACTACCGGTACTGTAAAATTCTGAAACCAACCTACAATCAGCATATAGATAATCAGGATAACGGCAGCAAAAGCAATTCCTAAATCTCTGAATACTTCGTAGGTAATCTGCCACTCTCCATCCCATTTTAGTGAATACTGATCCTGCGTCTCTGGCTGCTTTGTATATTCTTCTTTAATGGTAAAACCTGCTGGTATTTTAAGAGAAGAAACACTATCAGACATTTTAGAAATAGCATAAAATGGGCTCTCCAAGTCACCAGCCATATCGGCCATTACATACACAACTTCTTTCTGGTTTTTACGATAAATGCTTTTATCTTTCACTTGTCTGTTTACAGTAACAATATCTCGCAGGCTTACTGTATTGCCCTGCATTCCGGTAACAGTCAGGCCAAGAATCTCATTCACACCAGCTTTGTCTTCCTCTTTTAACTGTAAACGAATAGGCGTTTGCGAAAAAGAATTAGGTGCATTGATTACCCCAACCGGCATTCCGGAAAGTCCGCCGGCAACGATGGCATTTACTTGCGCAGTTGCAACGCCGTAGCGCATGGCTTTTTCTTTATCAACTGTGAACTTGTATTCAAACTGATCGTCTTCAACCATCCAGTCAGCATCCACTACATCAGGTGTTTTACGAAATAGTTGTTCAATTTGTCTACCAATCTCAATTTGTTGTTTATAGTCAGGGCCATATACTTCTGCTACCAATGTAGATAAAACAGGAGGACCTGGTGGAACTTCAACAATTTTTACGTTTGCATGATACCTGGCAGCAATTTTCTGAATAGGTTCACGCATAGACTTAGCTATATCATGACTCTGCAAAGAGCGCTCTTCCTTATCAATCAGGTTTACCTGTATATCGGCAACATTATCACCTCTTCTTAAATCATAGTGTCTAACCAATCCGTTAAAACTAATTGGACCAGCTGTTCCTATATAACCCTGATAGTTTTTCACCATCGGTTGTTTGGATACAAACTGCGCTATTTCAGCTGCTACTGCATTGGTCTTTTCAAGCGTAGTTCCTTCTGGCATATCAATAACTACCTGAAATTCATTTTTATTATCAAAGGGCAACATTTTAACAGCTACTGATTTTGTATAAAACAATAACATGCTGGCTAATAATACAACTACAGTACCCATGATAAATGCCCATCGCTTCCATCTTACTTCCAGCATGGGCTGAATGAATGAGTTATAGATTTTATAGATGCCTGATGCTTCAAGTGAATGACTTCCATGTGAATGATTTTCACCGCTGCGTTTTTCCTTTTCTCTTAAGAAAATATATCCTAAATAGGGAGTTAAGGTTAAGGCAACAATCAATGAAAGTAACATAGCAATAGATGCTCCAATTGGCATTGGGCTCATATAAGGACCCATTAGTCCGGAAACAAATGCCATTGGAAGTACAGCTGCCACCACGGTGAAGGTTGCAAGTATGGTTGGGTTACCCACTTCATTAATGGCATAAATAGCCGCTTGCAAAGGCGGCAGCTTACGCATCTTAAAGTGACGGTGCATATTTTCGGCAATAATAATGGAATCATCCACCACAATACCTGTAATAAACACCAATGCGAATAATGTAATCCGGTTCAGTGTATAATCCATTGCATAATAACTAAACAAAGTCAATGCAAAAGTTACTGGTACAGAAAGAAATACTACCAAACCACCTCTCCAGCCCATGGCCAGCATTACAAATAGCGTTACTACAACAATGGAGATGAATAAGTGGAATAATAATTCAGATACTTTATGAGCAGCAGATTCACCATAGTTTCTGGTTGCCGTTACCTGAATATCTGAGGGAATCAAATCCTTTTTAAGGGATTCTACTTTGGATAAAATATTATCAGAAAGCTTCATGGCATCTGCACCCTTCTTCTTGGCAATAGCCAATGTTACCGCCGGATAAGAAGCAGAGAACTTTTTTATTCCAGCCGTATCTGCCTGACCGTAACCATAAAATACATATTGACTGGAAGTTGCAGGAGATTCTGCAACAGTTGCAACCTGCTTTAAATAAACCGGTGTTCCGCCGTTCATACCAATCACCAATGAAGCCACGTCTTCGGCCGAGCTAAGAAAATTACCAGTCAGCACTGAAAAAGAGCTGTCGTTTCTATAAAAACTGCCGCTTTGAGATTGCGTATTCGCACCACCAATGGCTTTAGATATGGATAAAAAGTCAACATGATTGGCTGCCATTAAAGTCTTATTCAAAAGCACTTTTACTTCTTTAGCTCTTCCTCCAATAATATTGATATCAGATACATCATTGGATTTTTTTAATTCATTCGACAATTCCTGAGCCACCTGTTTCAACTGATAGTCATCATATTTTTCACCCCAAAGTGTCAATCCAAATACGGGAACATCATCAATAGCTCTGGTTTTGATCAAAGGCATAGAAACACCTTGCGGCATTTTATCCATATTCTTCATGATTTCACTATAGAGCTTTACGAGTGAACGTTCAACATCTTCCCCCACCAAAAACTGAACAATCAGCATGGTCTGGCCACTCATTGATGTGGAATAAACATATTCTACCCCCTTTATATTAGAAATTACTTTTTCTAGAGGAGCAGATACTTTTGTTTCAACTTCTTTTGGACTCGCTCCCGGATAGGCAATAAAAATATCAGCCATGGGAACCTGAATCTGAGGTTCTTCTTCTCTTGGCATTAATAAAGTACTATAACCGCCAATAAGTAAGAAGGCGACCATCAGCAGAATCGTAAGTTTGGACTGCAAAAATGCTTTTGCTATATTTCCTGATAATCCTTTTTCCATTTTCATTTGTTTAAATGCTTTGGCAATTATTTTGCAATCGATACAGGTACTCCGTTATAAAGATTTCCCTTGGCACTCACAATATATTTTTCACCATCAGAAAGCCCAGATAAAACATCAATCTGACCAGATTGATTTTTCCCTAATCTTACCCATCTTAAAAGGGCTGTGTTTTCAGCAGTAATTGTGTAAATACCTGTAAGCTGGTTTTTGTAAATAATACTGGCTTCCGGAACACTAATGGTCTTGTTCAGATTTTCTACTGCTATTTTTTCCGTAACCGGAACCACTATATTTACATACATGCCTGAATAAAAACTTTTCATGTCTGCCTGAGGCAAGCTGATTTTTACAATGTATTGCCCTCCAGTAAATTGAGATGACGGATTTACCTGAATTACCTTTCCTTTCACTTTCTTATTAACAGCTTGCACATACATATCAACCGATTGACCGGTTGATATGCTTGCAATTAAATTTTCCGGCACCATTGCACTTACCTGTAAATTACCGGTTTGCTCTAAAGTTAAAATAGGCATACCTGGACTGGCTATGCTACCGGCTTCAGCATTCTTTTGAGATATCACTCCCGAAAAAGGAGCGGTTACAGTAGTATATGCCAAATTTGCATTGACTTCGTTTTTCATTTGCTTTGCCGCATCCAGGTTTGCTTTCGCAGAAGTATACTGTAAGGATATTTGCTCCAATTCCTTAGCAGTAGCACTCTGTTGTTTATAAAGAGCAGTAAATCTTTCGTAATCTTTTTGTGCATTTTTAAATGCAGCTTCTGCCTGAGCGATCATGGCTTCTGTTTGCGCCGTCTTGGCTTTAATATCACTGGCATTAATCGTAAATAATACCTGACCCTGCTTAACTATATCTCCTGCTTTTACCCGCATACTGGTAATTGTACCCATTATCCGGGTAGAAATATTGGCTGATTGAATGCCTTCTATTTGACCGGAAATTTCAAAATTTCCGTTTGTAACATTGGTGCCGGCATTTGCTAATACAACTTCAACAGGTGCTTCAGAAACTACAGTCTCTGCATTTTTTTTATCTCCACAGGCAGTAGCTGTAAAAACGGTTATAATAGCTCCAGCAATGATTAATTTGTTATTTATTTTCATTTTAGTGGTTTTAATATTTTACTTAACTGTAGTTAAAAATTCATGATAATTAATAGCCGCCTGCTCCATCAGTTTGGCTTCTGCCTGCTGTAATTTTTGCTGAGAAAGCTGCGTTTGAGCAAGCAGGATATCATTGGTGCTAACCAATCCTTGCTGATACCTGTTTTGAAGTATTCTTAATGATTCGTCGGCCTGTGTTATTGAGGTTTCGAGTTGCTGATATTTATATCTCGCATCTTTAATTTTCCGAATTGTATTTTGCAGTTCTGTTTGTTCCTGATTCACTCTTGCAGCCAACTGTTCCTGTAGCTTAGCCTTTTCTATCGTTTGAGAAGCAATTTTATTTTTTGTCTGATTCCCCTTCATTATATCCCAGGACAATTGAATACCGGCAAAATAGGAGCCGGCATTAAAGCCTAATGCTTTTCTATCATTTAGCTGATAATTAGCAAAGGCATTCAACCTGGGCAACCAGCTCATTTTTGAACCTTTTATTGCAATATCATAAACACCTAAGCCTGTTTGCATAGCTTTTAAATCTGCTCTATCTGTTGGAATAATTAGAACTAGTTCATTTGCAAAATCAAGCGATACAGTTTTGGTTTTATATATTACCCCTTGTGGTTTATTCATCATCAGACTCAACTGATCCGAAGTCTGCGCTATATTAGAATAAAGCTCATTCAAACGGGTTTCAGTATTTTTAACCTGTACTTCCACATTCAGCAAATCAGATTTTTGCATCAGCCCCTGATCAAATCTGTTTTTGGTAAACTGATAAATTGACTGGGAAGTAGTTAGGGCGCTCTTTACAACATCAAGTGCCTGATACAAAAAATTCAATTGCAGATACAATTGTGTAACCTGCATCTTTACCGCTTCTTCTGTTCTCTTAGTTTGCAATGAACTTATCTGTACTTGTTGCTCAGCTGCCTTACGCATTTGAAGCATATCCATATTAATAATGGGCTGTTGTAAATTTAATTGAGTAAGATAGTTGGGTGTAGCACCCGGATTATTTAATAATGCCGGATTAAAATCAGCCGCAGTAACATTTGCCTGCTGAAGCTTGAATCCAAATGCATTCAATGGGTTATTGGTATTCATAGCTGTGTACGAAAAGTTCAGCTGCGGCAACCAAAGTGCTTCGGTTTGCTTTACGTTGGCGCTGGCAATCTGCTGATTTATCTGAGCAATTTTGATTTGCTGATTGGCTTTTTGCGCCAGACTTAATGCTTCTTCCAGTTGGATTGTTGTAGGCAATTGCTGAGCTTCTACATTAAGAAATCCGAGCAATGACACTAAAAACATTGACAATAATCTCATAATTCCAATTTTAAGAACACAAAAGTAGAATGGATAAAAAGCCTGTTCAGTAACATATGTAACAATCAGGGTTTGCCAGGAAAGGCCGATATTTATCATATCAATACAATTGAAATGCTCGCCATGAAACCATTAATAAAAGGATTGCTAAACCTCATTATTACCGTTATTCCTTTTTTTTCGATTACTGCACAGAAACCCGGCAGTCAGAGACTATTGATTGGCAGTTATACCGACGGAGCTGTAGCCGATGGTATTTACTATTACCAATTCAATGCCAATGGTTCTGCAGAGCTAATCAGTAAAACAGCAGCAGCAGATCCCTCCTTTTTAGCAATCGCAGCAAGTAAACCCAATATATATGCAGTGAACGAATTAGGGAATGGTTTGGGTGCAGTATCCGCTTATCAGTTCGATAAAGTATCCGGTAATTTTCACTTACTCAATACGGTATTAAGTGGTGGAGATCATCCTTGTCATATTAGTATAGATTCCAAAAGTCGTTATGTATTTGTGTCTAATTATTCCGGAGGCAATTTCAGCGTGATGAGAATTGAAGCCGATGGCAGCCTCAGCAATGCGATACAAAACATTCAGCACAATGGTAGTAGTGCCAATAAATCAAGACAAGACAAACCACATGTGCATTCTGCTTTTATTTCTCCCGATGAAAAATATTTATTGGTACAGGATTTGGGCACTGATCAGATTAGCGTGTATGGCTTAAACCTGAACAATACTCGTCCAGTTTCGCAAAAACCTATTTCAGTGTTCAATTGCAATCCGGGTGATGGCCCAAGACATATCAGTTTTCATCCCACCAAACCCATTGTATATGCTGTTCAGGAACTAACGGGTTCTGTAACTGTATTGAACCTTACTAAAGGTTCTCTTAAAAAACTACAACAGGTTAATATGTTTGAGCAGGGAGTTGATAAAAAATCAGGCGCTGCTGATATTCATGTATCACCCGATGGAAAATTTTTATACGCTTCCAACCGGGCCGACTTCAATGACCTGGCTATTTTTAAAATTGGGCAAAATGGCTGGTTGCAATGGGTGGGATCAGAACCAACGCTAGGTCTGGCACCAAGGAATTTTGCCATAGACCCCACAGGAAAATTCTTATTGGCTGCCAATCAAAACAGCAACGAGGTAGTGGTATTCAAAAGAAATATTCAAACAGGGAAATTAACCGATACCAAAAAACGAATTGCTGTGTCCAAACCGGTTTGTCTCAAGTTCGTAGATTAATTGGTGCCCGGCTTATCTTTATTCTCTGTAGGTTTTTGCCTATTTCCTGGTTGTATTCTATTTTGTTGACCTGGTCTATTTTGATTTTGCCTTGATTGATTAGGTCTGGACTGATTTGAACCGCCTTTATGTGAAGGGCGATTCCCTCTTAACTGGCCTGGTCTGGATGCTCTTGGCGCATATTCCGGAGCGGCCCCAAAAGATTCTGGAACAGGAATTTTCTCAACAGGTTTACCCAATAATTCTTCTATCTGCAAAAACTTTCTTTGTTCTGGTTCACTGATAAAAGTGATAGCTGTGCCGGAAGTGGCAGCACGGGCTGTTCTTCCAATACGATGTATATAATCTTCTCCGTCATTGGGTACATCGTAGTTAATTACCAGCTCAATTTCTTCAATATCAATTCCGCGACTGAGAATATCTGTTGCTACCAGAATTTTTAGTTTTCGGTTTCTGAAATCCTGCAACACCTGTTCTCTCTTGTCTTGTACTAAATCAGAATGAATTTCTTCTACAGATAATTTAGCACGTTTTAATTCAGAAGCGAGTTGTTTTACATTTTGCTTTTTAGAGCAGAATATAATGACGCGGGTATATGTTTGGTGTGTTAACACATATTTAATCAGCGGAATCTTTTGTGGCTCATATACCACATAAGCCTGTTGCAATATTTGCTCCGGTGGTTTAGAAACTGCAATATTTATTTCAGCAGGATTATTCAATAATTTTCTGGCCAGCTCTCTCATTTTCTGAGGCATGGTTGCAGAAAACAAAAGACTTTGTCTTTGTTTGGGAAGGAAGGATATGATTTTCATGAGATCATCATGAAAGCCCATGTCGAGCATTCTGTCAGCCTCATCCAATACCAGATATTGTACTTCCTGCATTTTTACATAGCCCATATTTAAATGAGCAATCATTCTGCCAGGTGTACAAACCACCATGTCCACCCCGCTACTTAATGCTTTCTTTTCAGCAGTAAATGAACTTCCATCACCACCTCCATATACAGCAATACAACTTATATCGGTAAAATAACCCAGCCCTTCCATGGTCTCAGAAATTTGAATAGCCAGTTCTCGGGTTGGAACAATAATCAAGGCATTAATATGATGAGCCGAATGTGGCTGCGTCAACATTTTATGAATAATCGGCAATAAAAATGCCGCCGTTTTGCCCGTTCCGGTTTGTGCAGATGCAATAATATCTCTCCCTTCAAGTATGGGTTGAATCACCTGCGCCTGAACAGGAGTGGCTGTTTCATAGCCCATGGCATCAATCCCCTCCAGCAGTTTTTCAGTTAAACCGAGTTCTCTAAAATTCAAAATGATATATAATTAAGTAAACTAATTAAGCTCCGAGTTTTTTGATCTCTTCGTGTAATACATCTTTGGCCAACTCGAAGTACTTTTTAAACAATTGCAAAGAAGGGGGTATGGTTTCCAGCTTTTCCAGTTTCTTGGCATTTACTTCCATTGTATTGGCCAATGTATGCATGTCTGGGACCCTTACTACAGATAAGGAGGATTTTGCGTAGTGAGCAGACTTGTAAAAGTTTTCCCAGTTCTCAGCCGCCATATCATCTTCCATTTTCTGTATGCTTTCCGGCATACTTTCCAGAAACATGTTGATGATGGTAGTTTTGTATTCATTATCACCTTCTGCCAGTTCATTCAGCATGTCTAAATCAACGGCAACCGTAGAAACGGTATCTGGTGCTTTTACCCCAAAATTGGCATTATTGGGTTTTACAGGAGGGGGTGCATTGAATATTTCATCCAGGGTTTTATATAATGCTTCCAGTCCAAATGGCTTTGCCAGACAGGCATTCATGCCCATACGGGTAAACTTGTCGCCTTCTGCCCTGCTGCTCCAGCCGGTCATAGCAATAATAGGAATCTCCTTATTAATCTCAGCCCTGATGATTTGAGTGGCTTCAAATCCATCCATTTCAGGCATATTAATGTCCATCAAAATCAGGTCATAGGGATTTTGCTTGAGCATTTCAATAGCTTCTGCACCATTACCGGCAATGTCAAAGCTGGCTCCAGTAACGTTTAAGGAGTGTGTGATCAACTTTTGATTCACAAAGTCGTCTTCTGCTATTAAAATTCTTTTTCCCTTTAAAAAATCCGTGTTCATCCAATTCGTTTTACGTGCTACGAGCCATAAATATAAATTTTATATGGCGTTTATCGTGAAAATTGTGAAAATACCCTGCATTATAACCCCATTTGACTAATTTTTAACCAATCGGATGCATTCATTTTGATTATTTTTGCAGCCTTGCAAGGGGAATAATCTTGCAATCAACCAAAATGAAAAGAATATTTCTATTAATTGCTACGCTTGTAGGCCTTGAGGCTGCTGCTCAAACCACTGAAACAACAAAAAAAGATTGGAGTAAAATTGACCTGAGTGGACGTTCCAAAGACCACTTTATGATTCAATATGGTTCTGACAGCTGGACAAACAGACCCGACAGCGTAAGAACCGGAAATGGTTTTAGCAGACATTTCAACTTCTATGTAATGTTCGACAAGCCATTTAAAAACAATAAGAAATTAAGTCTGTCTTACGGTGCAGGTATTGGATCCAGCAATATTTTCTTTGATAACGTAAACGTTAATATCAAAGCAAATGCGGCTCGTCTTCCTTTTACTATTGCAGATAGCATCAACCATTTTGATAAATTTAAAGTAACCAATATCTTCCTTGAAATACCCGTTGAACTGCGTTACTACACCAATCCGGAAAATCCGGCCAAGTCCTGGAAATTCGCAATTGGTGCCAAATTGGGTACTCTTTTAAGAGCACATACCAAGGGTAAAAACCTGGTTGACAAAAACAACCAAACTGTTTATGGTAATAGCTTTGTTCAGAAAGAAGTAACCAAAAAATATTTCAACGGAACCTCACTGGCTATCACAGGTCGTGTTGGATATGGTATTATCGGTTTACAGGGAAGCTACTATATCAGTTCGGTTTTAAAAGACGGTGCTGGCCCTTCTATGAACAGATTTTCATTAGGTATTTCAATTAGCGGATTATAATTCAACCCATTGATAGAAAAAAAACAACTGATTTCCGTTGAGGAGAAAGCCGTTCTGGTGGGTGTGATCTTAAAAGATCAGACTACAGAACAGGCAGAAGAATACCTGGATGAGCTGGCATTTTTATCGGAAACAGCAGGTGCAAAAACCGTTAAACGTTTTACCCAAAAACTGGCACACCCCGACAGCAGAACCTTTGTAGGAAAAGGGAAACTTGAGGAAATTAAAGATTATCTGAACGGTAAGAATATTACCCTTGTTATTTTCGACGATGAATTAACCGGTTCTCAGATTTCCAATATTGAAAAGGAACTCAATGTTAAAACCATTGACCGAAGCGATTTAATCCTGGATATTTTTGCGCGCAGAGCAAGAACCGCTCAGGCAAAAGTGCAGGTAGAACTTGCCCAGTATCAGTATTTGCTACCCAGACTAAAAGGGATGTGGAAACACCTGGAAAGACAGGGAGGTGGTATTGGTACAAGAGGTCCTGGTGAAACTGAAATTGAAACAGACCGTCGTATTGTAAAAGACAAGATAGCTTTACTGCGCAAGCGTTTGAGCGAAATTGACAAACAGTCTTTTACGCAACGGAAAGAGCGAGGCGAATTTATAAGAGTAGCATTGGTGGGCTACACCAATGTGGGCAAGAGCACACTGATGACCGTGTTAAGCAAGAGTGAAGTATTTGCAGAGAATAAACTGTTTGCCACACTGGATACCACCACGCGCAAAGTGGTTTTTGAGAATACGCCTTTTTTATTGAGTGATACAGTAGGGTTTATCAGAAAACTTCCGCACCACCTGGTAGAGAGTTTCAAAAGCACACTTGACGAAGTTAGGGAAGCAGATATACTACTACACGTAGTGGATATTTCGCACCCCCAGTACGAAGACCAGATTGGTGTTGTAAACAAAACCCTCCAGGAATTAAAGGCATTTGAAAAGCCCATGCTGACCATTTTCAATAAAATGGATCTATACGTTCAGAAGAACTTTGATGAGTGGCTGGAAGATTCGGTGAAAGAAGAAATATTAAAGGACCTGAAAGACAAGTGGGATTTAGCCACCAATGGGAACTGTGTATTTGTATCAGCAACGGAAAAACAAAACCTGGATGCATTAAGAGATATAATTCTTGAGAAGGTCCGGGAACTGTATACCATCCGCTATCCCTACAAAACCATGCTGTACTAATTGGAAGAAAACGATTATAGTTGGATTAAAATCGCCGATTCAGCGAATGAGCTGCCCTGGCAGAGCAACCAGATGTGCATTGTAGAAGCAGATGGCAAGAAACTCACTTTAGCAGTTAAGGATTCTCAGATTTTTGCCTTTGCCCACAAATGCCCGCATGCCAGTGGTATAATGGCAGACGGTTTTATAGATCCTGCCGGGAATGTGGTTTGCCCGCTGCACCGATACCGGTTCTCCTTGCAGAATGGCCGCAACACCAGTGGTGAAGGGTACTTTTTAAAAACCTACCCGGTGAAACAGGGGCCGGATGGAATTTTTGTTGGCTTTAAAAAGGGCTTTTTTGCGAATTTTTAATGGAATTTTTTTGTAGGAATAGATAATCCCCTATTTTTGCAACCCCGAAAGGGGAAATTCCTCCTTAGCTCAGTTGGTTAGAGCATCTGACTGTTAATCAGAGGGTCTCAGGTTCAAGTCCTGAAGGGGGAGCTTAAAAAATCAGCCACTTACGACGATTAGTCTTGAGTGGCTTTTTTATTTGCACCACGATTTGCACCACAAAATGAGCCTTATCGTCTCCAATGCTTGAATAGTTTGTGCGAATACTGAATCTTTATATTCTTGGTTTTTGGGTTTAATATCTTTATTAATTATGGACAATTTTTAAAACCCGAGGATAGTAACCGATTTTAAGAATCAAATAAATATTAAAAGAACCCAATAGAAGAATTACAGTTTTTATAGCCAATTTAAAGGCAAATGGAATTCATGAACTAAATGTTATACCTAAAATAATGACCCCATCGTCCCATTCCCGTACCTCCAAAATTTGCATCAGTTACGTTAAATAATTGAGGTAAGAGCATCAAATCACCATTTGTTGCCTCAGTTTTATATAAATGAAGCAATGATATATATAAAGCTGCAACTGAATTCAGACAATTTTTTAGGGTAGCTTTATCAAAATGAATATGACGTTCATGCTTAACTTTATTATATGCTTTCCACCATTCAGGTGAAGCCGCAGCTTTCCAATCAATCCAAGGTTCAAGTGTTAAACCAAATCTTGGTATTAAGACCTTAAATCCGCAAAAAGTAGGAATAGCTGGTGTTATTTCATTAAAATATGTATTAATGTTCTCAGCGCTTGAAGCTGGATTTATAACCAAACATAATTGTTTCAAAACAACATCTACTTCTGAAGACGCTGCAAAAAGAATTCTTGCTATTTCTAGCGAAAAAGTAGAATCATTATTTCCAATAAAATCGACATATCGAGACAATTTTGCTAAATCCTCTTCAATTGCTAAAAAATAATTCCAATGCAATAAAGTTGGTTGTCGATCAATTCCCATAAAAGTTAATTATATATCAAAAATAAATAACATTAATAGTATATCATAGACCTTTTAATACTTGATTTATTAATTTTAATGATTTTGCAACTTCAACTAACCAAGTCAACCAGTCAAAATTTGACAAATTATCAAAACTGCTAGAAAATTATGGGCGTTTTATTTCTATGGCAGACTTTACACGCTCAATTAATGTCTGGTTGTAAGTTAAAATCTGGACGTCTTCCACATAAAAGTCTCCATCGTCCGTAACTATTGGATATCCATTTGTCTTTGCTTGTAAATAATAATATTGGTCATTGAAATCAAGAGAAAGCATTGGACTTTGTAAAATTTGAGCAAGGCCTATCTTGCCACCAAGATCGTCACTTACTAATATAAAAATTGAGCTAAATGAATCAATATCATCACAAATATTAATGTAATCATTTTTGTAATCTTTCGATACTCGATAAACTTGTTTATAATATGATTTAGGAGGAGAATCTTGTTTCTGTTTTTGGCAAAATCGCTTATATGAAACGTCATGCAAATAACGATTTATTACTTCAGAGAGTAGAAAGGCGGTAATAATAATTTTCGGTTGATTGGGGTCTTTTTTAAATCGTTCAACGAACGAAAGATATTTCTCGTCCCTCCTTGAAAGATTAATTGGGGGTTTTAATATTTTCAACCAAAGATTTGCATCAAAGAAATAGGCAGGACCAAGATTAATAACACTATCTATATGGACGACATTATATGCCATCCGTTATTGAGCAGTGACAAGTGTCATGTCATTTTTTGACATAACTGCATTGAATCTCACCTCTTCAACTTTTGATAAAAGATTAGAGAGCATTCCTGGGTTAAGTATGATTATGCTATCGACTACATCAGGTTCGTAAATAAGATACATTTTCCCGATTGATGCATTTAAAAACTGAGTGGAACAGCGCTCGATACCTTCAAAAGAGAGTTCAACCTTTTCGCCTTGTTTATAAAACTGTTCTAACAGAGGGAATATTTGTAATCCCTCGTTATGGAATGCAGCAATTGTGCTTTTTAAAATATCAGAAACAAGGATTTTCATATAATATAAACGCAGTTTTTGTAAAAAAAGTTGTGTACGAATACCTCATTTTTCACAATATATGGATATAAGATAACAAAATTAATACCAATAATCAAATAAAAAAAGCCCTATTGCCTAAAAAAAAGATTAATTGTTGTACCTACAAAGGGAGTTAAAAGAACACGACCACCCTTGAAAGCCAATGTGTTATCGTATGAAGAAGACCAATACCCGTTCCCAGAAATAATATCTAGATTACCCCTGTTTTTCTGTACATATTTATACATACTAGTCAAACCCAGGCTGCCAGGTGTTTGGTCAAAATATAACTTAGTGCTATTACCTAATAGTGTCCAAAGGATAGCATCAAGGTCTGTTTTAATTTCTCCTTGTGTAGCGATGTGTATTTTCGGCAAAAAACCCTCTCCGATATCAACCATAGTTAATTTTAGTGTCTTGATTTTGGGATAATACTGCCCAGCAATGAAAAAGGGGTCTTTCGTGTTAGCATGATGATTAGAATTGCAGAATATTTCTAACAGATCATCTTGAATCTGTTCTACAATTTCTGGAACCATCCATGGCATACCTCTATGTTTGATTAGTTGTTCTTTGATATATCCACAGAACCCATCTTTATCATTGCATTCAAACTGTTTATTTGGAACAGTGCTTCTTTGTATATCATCAGCATCTGTTCCATCAGAAAAAAAACCATTTCGAAAAAGAATATCAAACTTACTCCTTACAAACTGCAAGTCAGCTGCAAATGTTAAATTCTGCTCTTTACTAAGTTTATATAACATAGCATTAAATAAGGAAGAAAGATTTGCATCCACCCATTTAAGGTCATAAAAATCAATATGTATTGTAGTATTTGAAAAGTCACGACAAAAGTGATAAAAACTAGTTAATTGCTTATACCCGTTAAAATCGGTTTCAATGTAATCTGTTAATTTATAAACAGGTACCATCTAATTAATTGGGGTTTTGAAGTTTACCTAAAATAGATTTTAAGTTTAGAATAAGAAAATAACCAATAAAAATAATCAAAAAAACAAAAACTTAATTGAATACTAAATAAAACAGTTTTAATATTAATTGAGACTAAAAGGCTAATTTCAACGGAATGTCCTTAGAATAGCTATTTAAAAGGATTTAAAGTAGTACTCAATCAGAAACATAAGGTCAGAAAAAGCTTAAACTAGATGACTGTTTAGCTTTAATAAGAATAACTACCTCCTGATATTTCAAATATGGAATATTTAAACATTATATAGTTAAACCGCTAAAAAACGGAGTGGTTCTAGTGAAAATACGATATTGAAACCATAGGATTTTGTAGACTTCTATTGCATGAAGAATGAAATACGCAGCATGATTTTTTACCTTCTTGCGGAGAAAATAATTACCCCGCAGCGAGCTGCTATGTTATTAGAGGAACTATACAATTCAATGGAATTTGAATTCTGTTTAAACTAGCGCATACCCTTTATAGTACCCGATATTGAGGTAGGTATTTCAACCCCCCTCTGATTTTTCTTTATCCCACTTTCTAGAGTACACTCCCAGTGATACCCCCACTCAATGTTGAGAGTGTTTGGGTATCCCCCGTGTTTAAGCTATTCCAAATTGCCACTGCAGAGGCATTTGTCTACATATCACTTTTAAACATTCATTTATGAAAGCACTTGTTATGTGCCTGTCCCAAGAGATTAGGGATGGGTAGCCACTTCATGCGTATATGTAAACGAAAAAAGCAGAGCTGTTCGAGAGCCCTGCTTTTTCTATTTGTAAACAATACAAATTATTAATGTATGAAGTTAAGAAAAGCCTGCAGAACAAACATAAAAATTAAAATGGGTTTGCAGGGACCCTCAGGAGGAGGAAAAACGTATTCCTCCTTACTCATTGCGTTTGGTTTATGTGGAGACTGGACAAAAATAGCAGTCATTGATACAGAGAACCATTCAGCAGATTTGTATGACCATCTAGGAGAGTATAATGTAATTCCTTTAGATGCTCCATTTACGCCTGATAAGTACATAAGTGCTATTAAGGTCTGCCAAGAAAAGGGGATGGAAGTCATCATCATTGATTCCATGACCCATAGTTGGGAGTACTTAATAGAATATCATGCCTCACTACAAGGTAATTCCTTTACCAACTGGGGCAAGATCACACCTATGCACAATGAACTGGTACAAGCAATTCTTCAATCACCAAGTCATGTAATAGCCACTATTAGGTGTAAGCAAGACTATATACTGGTAGAGAAGAATAATAAGCAAGTACCAGAAAAGGTTGGGTTAAAAGGAGTGCAACGAGATGGCTTAGAGTATGATTTTACCCTAGTGTTTGATTTGGATATGCAGAATCATGCAGTATCCTCTAAAGACAGGACTGGGCTATTCTTTCAAAAGCCACCCGCTAAACTTTCCATTGAAACTGGTCAACTCATTAAAGACTGGTGTGAAAAGGTAGTGGTCACTGAGATTGATGTTAAAGTTCGTATTGAACAGTGTATGAGTTTAGGAGAACTGCTGAAGCTATACAATACATACCCTCAATACAACGAATCATTAACTCCCAATTATCAGGCTAAGAAACAGCAACTAGCTACAGCTCCATTAAGGGATAAATCAATTAATAACTCAAAAGCTAATACCAATGCAGGAAATACAGTTATATCAACCAGACCTCGTCATAAGACCATCATTTAATGATGAGCCATTAGAAGACACTCCTAATAGGCAATTTATTGTAGCCAATACATTACCTATTACAATTGAAGAAATGAGAAGTACTCATATAATCCCAGTATATGCAAAGGATAATGAGCCACTAATCAGCCACAACGACTTTATTGATGTGGTAGAATCAGTTGTATGGGAAGCCTACAAAGGAGAATACATTTTAAAGCCCATTGTTAGAGTTTCTCATCCCATCAAAGGAAGAGTGCCGGAGGCAAGAAATAAACCTGCTAATGAGCTCAACGATTGGGAGAAAACACTCTATTATGAAAGGATGGCATTCATCATTGAAATCCCTTCTATTGATACAGATATAAATGGTAATAATCTATCCTTAACGATTGGAGGAGTTAAGTCCTACAGTCAGGATAATCTGTATGGTAAGAAAGGAAGTGATGAGCATTTTAAAGTGTTCGTTGGATTCAAGAACCAGGTATGTACCAACCTATGTGTTTGGACAGATGGATTCATGGATCGAATAGAAGTTGATTGCATAGGCATGTTAAAAGCCTGCACACAGAATTTGATAGAACGATACAATGTAAACTATCAAATTAGTCAAATGCAGCTTTTGCCAGACTATTCATTAACTGAACACCAGTTTGCCACTCTAATAGGTAAGTGTAGGATGTATGGGCATCTACCGAATCAACTGAAGAATCAAATCCCACAGTTACAATTGGGTGATACGCAGATTGCTGCAGTATGCAAAGACTATTATAAAGACAATAGCTTTAGCAGAGAAAGCAATGGTAACATCAATCTCTGGAAGTTGTATAATCTATTTACAGGTGCTAATAAAAGCAGCTACATAGATAACTTCTTAGACAGAGGTGTAAATGCCTACCACTTCGTGGAACGTATCAGATTTGGCTTGGAGAATAAACAAGCTAATTGGTTCTTGGATTAATTAACCTATTAGCCCTCTTCTAATAGGAGGGGGCTAATTAAATAAACACAATGGAAAAATTGATTAAAGTAGCTGAAATAACCATCAGCTATTCCCCTACAAAAGGTGCAAAACCAGTAATCGAAAACTCACTAAAAGCTTACGAAGAATTCGTTCCCTTCTTCACTCAAGAAACAATGGGCATTCAAGAGCAGTTTGTTGTTATGTATTTAAATAATGCAAACAAGATTATTGGTGTTTATAAGGTCTCAAAAGGTGGCCTTACTGGAACCGTAGTTGATCCTAGAATTATACTCGGTACAGCTTTAAAAGTTGCAGCAACAGCAATCATAATTGCGCATAATCACCCTAGTGGAACTCTAAAGCCATCGCAAGCAGATCTAGCATTAACTCGAAAATTGGCTAATGCAGCTGCTTTTGTGGATATAAGAGTGAACGACCACATCATTCTATCAGGAGTTGATAAAGGCTATTACAGCTTTGCTGATAACGGAGATCTATAGTAATTAACCAAAGGAGCTTCACGATTGGCTGAGGCTCCTTTACAAATCAATCAAAATGAATAAAGTACACTTATCTGGTAAAATAGAGAGAATACGGATTGAAGAATTTCAGGGTAGAATTAGTAAAGCTGAATTTTCATTTTCCCATTTACCAAGTAACAATTTTAAATTCTTAGTGCCAATTAAACACTTACAATGGTATAGGTGCTATGCATATGGGCGAATTGCAGAACAATTAAGCAAATCTTGGATGGACGATAAAGAAGTAATATTAGAAGGGATTATACTAAATAAAATCGCTTGCCCTGAAAACGCATACTCTAAATGCGAATTGCAAATACACGTATCTCATATGCTAGTATTGCCGAATAAATCAAAATAAAAAAGTCGAAGCGGGGTTAATTGAATTTCATAGTTAACCCTGCTTTTATTGGCCAATTGGTTTTGATAATTAAAAATAAAATACTACATTCATAGTACCCGAATTGTTCCTCCCCCAATTGTTTCGTTTGTATTTAAATTCTGATCCTATAAGCTCATAAATGGGACTCAGGGAGCTTTGCTTTGAAGACAATAACAAATGTATAAACGTATTTATGTAACAACAACACAAAAAGTTTAACGTTAAAACAATAACACTTAATGCTTATTTCCTTTGTTCTCTATTGGGAGTAGGATATATTTAATTGTTAGCGGTCATGCTATTGAGCAGTCCGCCTTTCAACATAATTTTATAGATGACAGAGACAAGACGAATGCACTATGTTCCTAAAGTCTACTTGGAAAAGTTTGCTAAACAACGAGGTGATGAATTTTATATCTGTGCTTTAGAAAAGCAATCAGGAAAGATATTTTCTCCAAAAACTAAAAACATCTGCGTAGAAACGGATTTGTATTTGCTTGAAGGTGCTACAGAAAACGAAAGGCAAATGATTGAAAACCTTTACAATGAATTATTTGAAAAAGAGTACAATAAAATACATAAAATTCTTGTTGATGATAGCCGGGACTCAATAACAATGGAAGAACGGTACGAGATCATCAGTTTCGTCGTGTCAATGTTCTATCGAAATAATATTTGGAATGCTAGATATAATAAATTGATAGATGAAACATTAGAAAAGGCTTACCTTTTATCCAGAGCAAATGAAATAGATTCATTTTTTTTTGGCGAACAAGAAGTTTCAATAGTAGGCAAATCATTAGAAGACCTGCAAAAAGAAAATCGTACTAAGGACAGACAAATGATTGCACTGACTGCTGTTCAAAGAATATTCGAGTTGACACGCATGCGGGTTGTAAATGACGTGGTTACAATTGTAAAAACAGAAGACTTAATAGTGACAAGCGACAACCCAGTTTCATTTCGAGGAGAAAATCTTAGTGTTAGACCAATTTTAATTGATCCTAACAATACATTAACGCTTCCAATCGATGATTGCCATCTATTGCAACTAAGACCTTGGGGTGATAAACTTAATAATAATCTTACAATGCTTGGCAGAATGTCAGAATTTTCAATTGTATCCGGAGTTGTTGCAGAAACAAACAATCAATTCCAATATAATCAAGCAGAGCGATTCATATTAGGGACTGAGGAAGGGATTAAGGGTTTTCAACATGACCCAACCGGAGAGCTATTCAAGAAAAAAATGCAAGCTAAATTTGCGACAAGAATGACTAAGCCTCAATAGTAGTGGAGTATTAATGTGAGAAGCACGAACCTTTAACAAAAGGTTTGCCGCAAAGCTCGCGGACGGAATAACAATCATCAGTTTTACAACTATCAACTTATGTCGGGCTGAAAGAATTCTATTTTGGCCCTTAGTTGTTAACTTCATCATAAGAAATTTTAATCGGCTTCAGTTGCAGGGCTGACATAGCAACTATTCCAGCCCTGCGACAAGCCCCGAACTTAAGCCACAAACTTCTCATTTGGAAATCAAAAATGAAATATTAATTATTGAAGCTGCTGTTGGTTATATGCTCAAAGTAATAAAGTCGGGTAAAAGAATTTCAAAGTTTAAAACAGAATTTTCAGCTATAAGGCATGGAAACTATTTCGAGTTTATAAACCTTGTAAAAGGTCCTTTACCCTTCATGGTAACATATAGAAATGGTGCTGTTTATGTTGATGATAAGAACAATCAAGATGATTTTGATTTTGCAGGTCTTTTTAAAGCGGGCGCCTCATTAAAGATATTCTATGACAACTGCATAGACTTTTACGGTGAAATAATCGACTCTGATATTTCCGACTTGACTTATTGTAAGTTGGCTTACTTTGAAATTAGCTTGAGAATGCACTCAAATAATAAAAATTTAGTCGCCAAAGAGGCTACGCTTGAGAAAGTCATTGATGCAATTGTATTACAATATAGCTTATCCATGAATGAAAGTCAAACTCTACATTCTGGTAGGAAATTCTTAAATATGGTAAAGCATTACAAAAGTCAATTTAAAACATGGGCAGATGGTACCGAAGCATTAAAAAATGCATTGTACTTAATTGTTAAAAAAAATCTCACTATAAAATAACCGTATGCGACTAACAACTGGCTTTACGCCAGTTGGGGGTTCAGTAGTGGCCAATTAGCTTTGTTGGAATTAATCAACTTCAGTAATTTGGCTTTAACTAATCGCGTCAGTAGTGGCCAAGCCAGCAGCAGGAACTTTCCTTCCCCAACCTGCGTAAAGCCACGGCCGTTGTGTGCAATCCTAAAGCGTCACATTTCAATTTTTAGAAATAATTCTTTGTAAATTATTCAGTAATCAAAGTGACACAAGAAACAAATAACATGAGACAGAAGTTTAAATATTACTTGCTGTCGTTTATAACGTTTCTCATTTCTTTTATCGGTTTCATCGGTTTGAAATTAGCTATAGTTGCAGTTGCCATGGGCATAGCCCTGTTGACAGAAAAATATATTGGAAAGGCTGGTTTGACTATAGGTTATTTCATTGGACTATTTGTCGGCGGTATTCTGCTGATAGGGCTTAAAGGACTTTATCCCTATTTAGAAAAATTAGACGATTATTCAAATAAATACAAACATTATCCTTACACAGAAAAATATGGTAAAGACTATTCTCATCCGACGCCAGAAGACTTTGCAATAACTCAAGCTGAATTTAAAGAGTACAATAGTAGATTTCAATTTGGTTTTATAAAGTTGATTTTTACTTACGGACTTTTGATAGCAGTTTGCATCTACGTAATTCGGCAAGACATTAAAGGAAGCTATGGAATTCTTTTAATGGGAGGAACAGGAATGGTTGCCATACTTTTAAGCTATCTTTTTGACCGTTGGAATAAAATTATTTCTCAAAAACATCGCTATTACGAAAAGATAAATAAGTTTCAACAATCGTTAAATATCTATTTCAGAATTAAGGACGAAAATTAAAATCGGTAGAACAAAAATTACAAGAAGAAGGTCATGCACACAACATATGGCTTGGCAAAAGTTGGGTTTTGGAATATGGCCCATCAGTTTCACGATTTATGACCTAGCTTCATTAATTTGGCTGCAACTAATCGGGATTGTAGTGGCCAAGCGAGCTGTAGGAATAATTTTTCCCAAACTGCGTTAAGCCCCAGACGTTGTATGCCAGCTTAACAACACCCTCACAAATATCAAAATAGTCATGACAAAAAATATTATATAACATAAATTATTATTAATGAGTCAGAACCAAAATGAAGTCGAAGAAATAATAAAAGAAATTGAAACAAATATTCTCAAACAAGACATCCCCTACAAATTATCTAAGCTAACAAATATGCCTTATCCGACTTATGATGATTTTTTAGTGGATTACCGAGACAAAAAAGTTACAATTGAACTGAAAAAATATAAGAGCGACATTATGGAGCAATTCGGAACAAAAGCGGACAATAAAGTGCATTCAATTGCTTTCGTTGGATTATTAATAGTAGCCATTATTAATATTATTTTAGCTTTTATCTATAAAGAATTTATATTTCTTTGGGGAGTACTAGCTGTTATATTAGGCATGCTTTCGACATCACCAAGTAATCCATACGGAAGGAAGATGAGTGGTTTATGTGGAATTGCTTTTATTCTATCTTTCTTTTACTTGACGTGGGAATGGAGAATAATTATTGGTTCTATGGCTATATCTCAGATTTTATCAATGACAGCTCGTGACCAATTAAAAAAAGTACTAATTGACAGGTCATTAGCTTCCGAGGCAATATTTTGTTATTTATTTCGGTACAAAATAATCTATATTTTCAAGAAGCATTGAGTGCTGACAAAAGCCGTCATATAACAATTGGTTTGCTGCTATGCTGGCGGACGTAGTAACAATCAGCTGCAAGTCGCTATCATCTTCAGTTCTGGCTCGACGTTCAATTTTCAGCTTTAGTTCATAACTTCAACTTCAGTTTTTCAAATTGGCTGCGGTGAAGGGCTGGACGAGCAATGAATTCCAGCACAGCAGCAAGCCGTCAACGTTTCATGCAATTTTGCGCGACAGAATATAAGCGAACAATAGTGCTTTAGTTGAACAACTTCAAACGACAGAAAAATGACAATACTTTACATCATTGGAGGTTTAATAATCACTGGACTTTTGATGAATTTCATGAAGACGAAAAGGGAAAGCAATTCTCCTTACCTGAAAATCAAGAAAAAACTTGATGAAGAGTTACTCCAAGCAAACTTTTCGGGTGATTGGAAAAGAAGGCAAGAAATAAATCTTCAACTACTTTGGCTTAAGACAATAAATGAAGTTGAAAGCAGAGATATGTTTGGTCGTAAAAAAGATGAAATTGAGACATCATTACTTGCTACACTTTCACTTGATGATATAAAGTTCCCTTTAAGATGGAAGTTGGACGACTTGTATTGCTATCCATTTTCTCAAGAAATAATTTCTGCTTATGGAAAAGTTTTATCGGAGAATGACTATAACGGCATGTTCAAGCCGGATAGTATTCTTCCTGTTCCGAAAAATTACATTAGAAAGGCAATCTTATTTACTTTTGATTATTTCAACTTGAAAGAGCCGATGTACTCAGTTCCAGACAAAGATAAACGAGCAGATAACTTGAATGGCGTCAGTGTTTTTCTTGATATGTCTTTTATTGATACTGGTAATATTGACTTGCCTAGGTCAGGAACTGAAAACTACAAAGTTGGTAATGCAATTAAAGAAAAACTACCAGAACATAATGAATTGGAAGACCTTAATCTTGTTGACTGGCGGACAGAAACAGATTGGATAGTTCTTGGTGTTAACTATGCTGACAAGGAACAATATAACTACGCTTTTGCTTGTTATGATCAAGTAAAAAAAATCAACCCTGATAACAAGGATTTAAAGAAAGTTGTTTCTATGACTTATTTATACAAAGGCGAACAGCATTATGAAAAGGGGGAAAATGAACTCGCATTTGAAAACATTAGAAAGGCGGCTGATTTGAAGAATGAAGAAGCCATAAAGTGGTTAGAAGAACATTCAAAAAAATAAGTGGATGAAATTACTATAAGACATAAAAACTACAGCCAACATCCGTTTTGCAAAATTATAGGTTCAATGCTCCGAAATCCTTACGAATGTAAAGCCGAAGGTTATTGGAAAAAACTTTATGACAAAGCGATCTTAACCTTAACATAATTTCTTTTTTGGATGAAGAAAGAAGCCCTCATTCAAAAATTGTAAAAATCAATAACAACAAATCACAAAATTACATCCCATATTGTTTCTAATTAAATGGTGAGGAAATTATTATCTCCCCATAGCCATTTGTGGCAAACTCATATTGAAATACGGATAAGAAAAACTTGAGTATATCTATTTTGAACATTTTAAAGCAAGTAAGATGAAATTCATTTGTATAATTCTATTTTCTTTTTTTGAATTAACTACACTATTGGGTCAAAGAAACAATGCCGAACTTTCTTTTATAGCAACTTGTATGATACAATTTCAAAATTATTATAATTCAAAGAAAAGTTTGGAATACAGCATGGATGTTACTAATTGGAAAGGAACTAAAGAACAGTATAATCAACAACTTAATAATAGTTATAATAGTGTTTTATTGACAATAGAAAACATAGAAAAAGAACTAACTATGCTGAAGGAAGTTGATGTAGAGCTAAATTATAAAAATATTTATTTATCTTTTTTTAGAGAAACCAAAGCTAATTACATAAAGTATTATCCCCCACTAATTGCACACATGAAATATTATGGAACACCGCAAATGAAATCTCAAGAATTTTATTTGAATTTCCTTGAATTTACTAATAAAGACCGTTCAATCCTAGAGAAATATGGCGAAAGACTAACCACTGATAGGTTTTTTAAAAAACATGGTATAACCCCAGCAATGCTCAAAGCATTTATGAAAAAAGAATAGATTTCTAAATTTTTATTAATTCCTATAAAATTGATAAAAATCACTGTTTTCTTTTTAAAAGCGACAATGTGAAAATTATGGCATTTAATGAAACTGTTTTAGCTGGCGTAATTGGAGGGCTAATAACAAGTATAGCAATTCCATTAACCAGTTACTTTGGCTTGCGATTATTAAATTGTTGCTTTGTTGATATAAAAGTCGAAGAACGAAATGAGACCATCGGTTATACTGTTTTTAATATTAGAGTTCGCAATCGCTCCTTAGCTACTTTAAAAAAAGTAACTGCAAGGGTTTCAATTGATAATTACAATAACGATATTATTAAAGAAAGCAGAATTGAGATTTTTTGTATAGATGCAAAAGTTGCGGGAGGAATGTTGTCTTGGTCAAAAAGTATAGAGGGTAAAAATTCTCCATTAATCGATATTAATCAGGGAGAAGAGCAGGATTTGAATTTTATTAGATACCATAAAAAAGATCCTCAAAACGCAATTGAAATTGCATCTGAACAGGGCTTCTTTGATGAAAATAATAAAACAAAATCAAGAACTCTTTTATCATCAACAAAAAATTATAATTTTAATTTACTTATTACTGGAGATAATTTTTGGCCTAAAAAATTAAAATTGACCTTCATCCATGACACTAAACAACTTGATAACCAGTAGCTGTTGTTCTTTACTACTGATTATTTATGTGGTATTAGTAAACGTAACGGCTTAAATTTTTGAAAATCGATTTTCTGTCTTGCCAAGTATTCACTATTCCATTGTTTTTCAGATAGAATAAAATGGATTTTATCTTATTTATGTACGCTTTCAGCAACCACACATATAGTCTATCTGTATAGGATAAATTGTCCTTACAGTATTTTAACTTACTCACCCGAATTAGTTTGGGTATTTGCGTAAATTCTACAGGCTCTCTTGAATCAATATAATAATATTGGCCATTTTCATTTGTTTCTACTTCAAAGCAATCATACCAATTAATGAGGAGTCTATAATTTTTCATTCCTTCCAGCCCACCTTCTCTACTATACCTAATTAAAAAGTTAGGAGAATCAAATGCTGAAGAAATCAATGAAAATTTAATATCAGGAAATTGTTCTGCAACTTTTTCTGCCCAATAATATGGAGGGACATTTTTACTATTAAACTCAGCCCTTAATATCATTTGATCACCATATCTTGAAAGGTCGTAATTACACTCTTCACCATCATCCCAAGAATGACACGCAGCAGAATCTGCCTCCCATATATCACTCTTTAATTCAAACTTGTTGTTACTTTGATTTACTACTTTTCTAAGCAAGCTGCGCATATCTTCATGGCTTGCTTTGATTTCTAATTCATTATATAAGTGTGTTGACATATATTTATTTTTTTATTTAAAATGAGGGCAGAATAGATTTCTAGACTGCCCTGTTTATTCTTTAAGAGATACCTGTCAAAATAGAATCTGCAAATTCTCTAATTTTTATATGACCTAATTTTGTTGGCCATTCATTAATTTCCCCAGCATGTCTATCTTTTAGTTTTAGCTGCTTTGCTTGATAAGTGCCAAGTTGTTTTACAAATACTTTTACATGCGGTGCTTCTGCTTTTAAATCTTCAATGATTTTTTCAATCCACTCGATTTCACATTTACGGTATCTATAATCTCCAAAATCATTACCCGATTCACCACCTATGATTACCCAGTCAATGGCATCTATTGGTCTAGACCCTTCTATCTTAGTTAATATATTGATTGGGCCAATCAATGGTTCAATTGAAAGGAACTTTCTTGAAGCTGGAATTAATGATAATTCATGAGCTCGGTAGAAATAATCTTGGTTTTCTACACTTACACCTAGAATTACCTGATCCCATCCTTCACCCCAATTCTTTGGTAAACGATCCATTACTAATTCTGGTCGCTTTGTAAGAATTTGCCATTCATGTTGTGGGGTTGATTCAATTACCTTCCATGCATCATTGCGCCATTCATCTGCTTCTACAAGAAAGAAGTCTGAAAGGCTGTTTGTAAAAACTCGTTTTGGTTCTTTCCATTTTAAAGCCTGATAAAAAGTAGTATCACTACTTCTAGTTATTTTCTTAGGATCAATTCCATGATAACTTTGATTCCTATACATATAACAGTATTTACAACCTGGGCTAACCTTTTGACATCCACGCCAAAAGTTAACCGTATTGTCCGTCCATTGTATCGTTGATTTTTCTGCCATAATTTATAATTTAACCGGAGCAGAGCTAATATTTAGGTGCTCCGGATGTTTTTAATATGTTGCTGCTATTTCCTTAGTTTCCTCAAATTCAGTTTCCTCTTCAGTACAAATGAAAGATTGTTTAATTTCTCCATTTTCCAGAAATACTCTGCGGTAATCAGGAAGGTGGTATTCTAAATCATAGTCTAACACAAATACTAAGTTTTTAAAATTCTTAGATAACTTTTTTGCCAACCCTAGACCATCACCATCAATTGTTAAAAAGTTGACTACAGATGTACTTTCATACCAAGTATCTGAAACCAAACAGCAATCAATTAATTCATTTGCTTTTTGGTGTTTTGCTATTTGGTTCATATCGGGTATAAAAACTCCTTCATCATCCTTTTTCCCTGATGATAAAAACCTCCTAATTAGTGTTACATTTCTTTTAGACCCTCTTATTTCTAGTCTATTGTGCTTATAATCTGACATTATTATTTTACTTTATTATGTTTTTTAATTGTATTATTTCCTTCACTTCTGTATTCCTTTGGCATTGTTAACGTAAGTGTACCGTTTACTTCTTTTAATCTATATCTCACCGCCCATTTGCAGCCACATTTTCACTAAACCCATTCATTCCATTTCATTTTAGTTCTATTTATAATAATCCGCCTTCTGACACATCCGCCACTTGCTTTTTTTCATATTCACCTTTTTTAATCGAGGTTAACTTACCTGATAATTTTAGCCTGTATAATATTCGTTCCATTGTCCTTTTTGACAGATCAAGTGTTTTAAAAAGAGGAGCTAGCTCTTTTGGCTTGAATTTACTAGGCAACATATTATACACCTCTTCTACTCGATCACTTGCATCATCTGTTTCACCAGGAAGATCCTTGAACAGTTCAATGCAGCTTTCGTAAGACTGTTCAACCATCCAATTTGCTATTTTAAAATCCTCATCGCTACATACAATGACTGCAGTAGATAGGTTACTTTCAAAATATCTTAATGCAGAGAATATGGAAGCAATCCTTACAGTCATATTACCATGACGTTTAGCAATACTTGTTGCATTCTCCCCCCCTTCATGATTGCTATGCTCTAGACGTACAGCACCTGTTTTGTTCAAAAGGTTCCATTGTTCTTTTGTAAACTTTACTTCTACATTCCTGTCTTTGAAGAAGTCATAAATTTTATAGTAATCTGCAGCCTGCCCTTCAAATAGCCTATTAAGGGGTACACAGCTATCACATGGTTGAACGTCCTTCCATACTAAGGAGGCTGTGCCAGATATCATCATAAATCTTGATAGCAGCCCATCTTGGTTTGAATGAAACAGTTTAGGCACCTGAGAAGGGGTCCCAGTAAGTACAATAGCCATTTTGGGGTTCATTACTTCTAGATGCTCACCGTTGCTTTTACGCATTTGGCTGATTTGCTCATGATGGAAAACTTTTCGAAATATCATTGAATTATCACCACCAAACTTATTACCCATCATATTGGTTAGCGCATCGGTTTCAGTTTCAAAGAGTAAAGCCATCATTTCTCCATTATTTTCTGCTAGCTGCTCAGTAAGCTTTGATGAGGTAGTATTGGCTGGTATAAGTAGTAATTTTAAGCGTGGCTTTTCTGGCGGGTGTGTCGCATTTCCACTTTTCTTGTTCTTTTCATACTCCCTTACATCCATTTTGTACTGTTTCATTAGCATATTGTTGTTCACTCTTAGCTCCTCGTTGATCTTATTCAAAACAAGTGGAAGCAGTGCTAGTTTCCCTTTTCCTGCAGCAGGTGGAAAGGATACCATCAGCATTAATGCGGGGTGGTTCACTTTACCATCATAATTAGTCCATACATTAGGCATTAAAGCACCAGTTATTACAGATATAGCATACAGAGCCATGTACTTCTCTTGTGGAGTTTCCATTAGGTTGATTGTACTTCTTATTAAAGGCGGTGTATTGTTTATCGCCATAAGCAGATTGTATTCATTTTGTTGATTATCCATTGAAAATTGATTTGTTGAATTAGGGAGGACAATATCATCCCCCCTCTAATTCATGTGATTTAATTCATTTGATTGCAGGGTTTACAGACTGGAAAGTACCTCTCGAATACTCTTTCTAGACCTGCCAAACCTTTAATTGTCACTCTGCTTACAGGTACACCTCTTTGCTGGTTTCCTAAATGGATGTCTTTGAATGTATACACAAACCAGCCTCTACTAATTTGATACTGGGATGGTTCATTGTTCTTCAATAAATAGCCGTACTTACGTAGCCATTCAAATAATTTGTGTTCCCCTTCAGGAAACCTAGTCATTTTAGCCACTTCTGCTATTGAGAAAGTGATTGGTAAATTTTCTTTTATCATTTAGTTCATTTATTTATTAATTACTTTTTTAAGCGATCTGGTATTATTTGCCATTTCACGTATTGCTTCACTTTCAACCTCATAAATTGATTTTTGCCTACCAGACTCTATATAGTCAATCAAATCTTGTTTCTTAAAATATACCTTACCACCCGTAGGCTTATAGACAGGTATAATCCGTTTAGCGGACATTTTTTGTAATTTGGAAATACTTACCGATAAAAATCTTGCAGCTTCACACATGCCCAAGTATTCAATAATTGGGTCATTGATTCTTCCGGTATCAAGTTTATATGTTTTGTCTTCCTCTATAAGGAATGAGTGTTCCATGTTTTTCATAAAATTCAAATTGCCATTAATACACTATGCTGCAATTCATGATAGACACATTGCCTATCTGGTTTTATCCACTATCGCTTATCCTGCTTTTTGAAATATACCTAATAACCCATATAGGTTTATAGACAGGTATAATCCGTTTAGCAGATAACTTATATAATTTGGAAACACTTACCGGTAAGAAATTTTGCAGCTTTTCAAATGCCCTAATTTTCTATAATAAGGTCATTGATTCTTCCGGTACTATTAGCACGTATGTATTTTGACTCCCTTTTTAAGGGAGCGGGCATCCATTTCTCTCATAAATTTAATTGAGAAATGAACAGCGAGGAATTTCGTTCTGTCCCACCAATTACATCTATTTGAATAGAATAGGTGGAGTTCCGTTTTTTTGAAAACGTCTGGGAAACAGGTGCCCAATCGAACAAGAATTGTATTTAACTCATAGCCACTTCAACAGTATTCTATATAAACACCTATGTGCTTATATTTTGTATCATCCCAGGGTGGTAAGCCCGATTTTGGTACCTTATCATAAATTTCCTGTAAAATTAAGTACTTATTCTCCCGAAAAAAACAAAATTTTATTTCTGCAAAAAATATGAATGAATGTGCAATGAAATGCAACGACTATGGCCTGGTGATCAGTTTAACTAGGAGAAATCCGTTAGCATAACTGAAAACTCATTTTTCACTAAATCCCCAAAGTCACCCAAATAATTATCAGTTACGGCTACTGATGAATGACCGAGGCTATCCTTTATGTATTGGGTTGATGCCCCTTTACGCATAAGGCGGGTAGCAAATGAATGACGAGCAACATAAGTTCCAATTTTCGTTTCAATCTTCAAATCCAGGCGTATTTGTTCCATTCCTTGATTAACCAGTTTTATGAACTTTTGTGTTCGATTCTTTATTGTTACCGGAGACAAGTCTGTTTCCAGTATGGGAAATAGGTAAATATTGCTTTTATTGTTACACCTCCAACGATTAATAATCGATAAAGCTCTTTCATGAAGTGGGACTTTTATTGGACGCAAATCACGTTTCTTTGTCCGAATGGTTTTTTGTCTGTTAAAGTATAAAAAGGTCTTTTCAAGATTTACCTTTTTTAAATGCAAAATATCTGTCATGTTCATCCCGTTGCTCAAATAGCTTAAAACCCAGAAGTCGTATGCTTTCTGCTGGGTATCTGTATTAGGTAAATATTTTAGCAATCTTTCAAGCTGTTCGTCGTTCAATGCCTTTTTAACATTTCTTGACGAAGGGATCTCAAACTTTTTGAATGGGTACTGTTCCTGCTTAACTATCCCCTCTGATATTGCTCTATTGAAAATTGACCTCAATTGTCTTAAATATATGCCTACAGTGGACGGAGACTTCCCTTGTTTTTGCATGAAATCCTCGTACTTAATCAAGAATTCAGGGGTGATATCAGTGAAAAGCAATTTAGGCTGAAACTGTAAAAGGGAGTTTTTGGTAGTATTGTATGAACTCCTTGTGCCAATCCTACCCTGGCTGGCAAGCTCATTTATATACTTATCGAAAGCCTTTTCAACAGATTGATTGGTATTTACTGGTGCCTGATAAAAGAAGTTAGATTCAAAGTCCTCAAAAGTGAATGGCTTTAATTTTTCAATAATCTTATTGGCATAAGCTAAAATACCGTGCAATTCCAGCTTAATCCGTTTTAAGTTTTCATCTTTCAAATTCAATCCGTTTATTCTGTTCCACTCCTCTTCCGATAATGAAATTTCAGTACTGTACCGCTTCTTGTTTGGACGCTGATAGATAGTAAGCTTGATTGGAAATTTTGAATCTGAATTGGCTCTGCGCTTATCTAAAAAAAAGGTTGCCGTTGCTTTATATTTATCCATGTTACTTAGTCTGTTAATTTAAAATTTGCACCACGATTTGCACCACAAATATACCTACAATAAGAAACTGATTGCAACTATGAGGAATGTTTATTTTTACACATAATTGATTTACAATGATTTATGAAACGATTTGCAATAGTCTGCAACGAAGTGAAATTCTTAATTTTCTGACTGTTAATCAGAGGGTCTCAGGTTCAAGTCCTGAAGGGGGAGCCAAACTAGACAAGCCATCAGAAATGATGGCTTTTTCTTTGTACATCAATGATTTAGGTGTGCTGCATCTTTTTTAAAAAATCAAGCAAACTCCTTAATTATCTTCTTAGCGGTATTCGTATTCCCCCACGATGCTAATTCGTGTAGAATAGGTAGTAATGTTTTGCCTGCCGTTGTAAGTGAGTATTCAACCCTTGGAGGCATTTCAGTGTATTCAACCCTTTTAATTAACCCAAAATTCTCCATTTCTTTTAGTTCACTCGAGAGCACTTTGTTAGAAATTGAGGGGATAATCTGATTTAATTTACCAAAACGTATTTGCTTGTCCCCAATACAGTTTAGTATAATGGGTTTCCATTTCCCACCAATAATGCTCATTGCTCTTGTTACGGGACAATTTAATGGGTTGTCAATAAATCTTGAATTAAAATTTGTGGTTACCATAAGGTTACTGGTTTTTACTTATTTGGTTACAAATATAAACTATGTAAGTTAGTTTTGTATTGAACAAAATAATAAACGCGATGAAAAATATTTTAACACTGTTAACAACAATTTTAATTATGGGGAATTTACAAGCACAGACATCAAGTGAAACACTTGTTAAAGAGTGGCAAAGAGCGAAGGCTTATACAAAAGAGTATTTAGATGCAATGCCAGAAAATGGTTATTCATTGAAGCCAACAAAAGAAATGCGTACGTTTTCTGGTCAGGTTTTACACTTGAGTGATGCAATTTATGGGTTTGTTGCTTCTGCAACTGACGAGAAACCAACAGCGTCAGATTTGGAAAAATCAAACGACACAAATAAGGCATCTGTTACAGCAAAAGTATTAGCAGCCTATGATTTTGCTATAAATGCAATTGAAAAATATCCTAATTCAAAACTTGCAGAACATATTAAGTTATTCGGTCAGTTTGATATGAGTAGAGAACAAGCAATAAATAAATGCTTTGAACATCAAACACATCATCGTGGTCAAACAACAGTTTATTTAAGATTAGCAGGTGCAACACCACCAGCTGAAAAGTTATTCTAATATGAAAAATAGTAAACAGATTATATCATTAGTAATTATCCAATTACTAATAACATCAACAAACTTTGCGCAAACTAAATTAAGGTTCGGTAAACAAGAATTTGAATTACATAATGTAACAGGTTCAGTTATTAAATTTCAAGGAGAAAATGTCCTTAAAATCGAGAGAGACTTGCATTCATTACCTTTTGATGCTAATAGATTAGAAGCAACTGTGGATGAAAAGCATTATGCAAAATTAGTTGGAATAGATGATTTTGAAAACGGGATTATTGAGGTTAAAATGTATAGTCAAATCCAAGACCCATCACCTTATCCTCCAGCTGCAGGTTTTATTGGTTTGTATTATAGAATTGCTCCAAATGATTCAGCATTTGAGTCAATTTATCTACGACCAAAAGTTGGTAGAGCAACCAGTCAAATATTTAGAAACCACGCTGTTCAATATTTCTCATATCCTAATTTTAAATTTGAAACATTAAGAAAGAATTATCCTCCAGGTTCTTATGAAGGTTCTGCACCCGTTGCTTTGAAAGAATGGATAACAATGAGAATTGAAGTTAATGGCGAAACTGCGGAGATGTTTATAAATAATATGAAGTATTCTTCTTTTATCGTTGATAAAATGTTGGGTAATGTTAAAAAAGGTGGAGTTGGCCTTTATGTTGATATTGCAACCATAGGTTACTTTAAGGATTTGAAAGTAATAAAAAGAGCATACAAAGCTCCCAAGAAGAAAGAAGAAAAACAAGATGGGATTTAACCTCATGCAATTTCACAAGATGTTCAACTCTTTAATTTTCATATAATTATAGCCTTAATCATCGAATCATAGCTGCTTCTTTCGTCATTAAGGGGAGCGGAAAAAATGAAAAAGGGTTATACTTTGATAGTATGACCCTTTTTCATTTTTAACAACATCCTAAAGTAACATAAAAGTTCCCTATACGTTATATAATATGTAAATAATCAAATTAAGGCTATGTCAAAAATACTTTTAACTCTGCTTTACATATTAGTGTTACAATCTAATAATTTTGCTCAAACAACCAAACTCAATATAAAAATTGATGACAAAATTGAAACCATATACTCAATTGCATTTTTAAATAATTACTTTTTAATTGGTCCACACGACAATGTATACAAGAGGTCGCTAAAAAAAGATTTTAACGAACTAAAAAATCATAGGGCTGTTCAATTATTTGATTCATTAGTTAATAGTTCTGATTTTGTAGGGAATAAAATAGTAGAATGGATTATGCAATTTGACTCTTTCCCGGAATTAAGTCAGGTTAAGTCTACGATAGAGTCTACAAAATTCTCCGAAAATGACAGCTTGCTTTATGAATTTAAAAGAGAAATGATAAAGTTTTATTACGATTCAACTTTTCAAAAATTTCTAACAAAAGTCTCGGTTGTTAATGACAAGGTAATTAATCAAGTAAATAAGTCAAATACAATAAACAAACTCCCCTTCTATCTAGAAGAGTATTATGGAAAGAGATTAGATTCTTATAATTTAATACTTTCTCCATTCCTTCACACCGGCGGCTTCAATGTTGAAATGATTTCATTAAATAAGAAAAAGGAAATATTCTCAATAATTGGGCCCAATGGTGAGATTGATTTTGTTCCTTATTTTGATAAAGATTATATGGAAACAGATATGGTTTTGCACGAATTTGGACATTCATTTGTAAATCCAATAACAGACAAATACATCAAAGAAATTGAAACGATAAAGGATAGGTACTATACTAAAGAACTTAGGGAAACTGGAAATAAAAATGGATATGATGAATGGCGCTATGTTTTTAATGAAATAGTATTGAGAGCTACTACTATTAAAATAACAGAACAATATTTTGGGAAATCCAAATCTGAAGACAATTTAAAAGAAGAAATTTCAAATGGATTTGGTATGGTAAATGCAGTGGTTGGGATTTTAGGTTATTATGAAAAAAATAGAGAAAAATATCAAACTTTTGATACATTTTTTCCTGTGCTGATTGAGGAGTTGAAAAAGAACTAATGCGGCAACTGCCATTCAAATACTTTTAAAAAGTGATTTTTGTGTTTACCTTCATAAATATAAAATAGTTAGAAAGGGATATTAAATTGAATTTCTTTTCCTCCATCAGGCATGAGAGTTCTATTGACTACTTTTTGTCTACTCAATTCATATTTGGGTAATAACTTATAAACACGATTATTTAAAAAATCTGTTACTATCCTATACGACAAACCGATAGCCTACCCCTTTGATGGTAATAATCTCTATTTTGGAATCATCTTTTAAATAGCCTCTTAATTTAGTGATATACACATCAAGATTTCGGCTATTGAAAAATGAATCGTTTTTCCAAATATGATTTAATAATTCTCTTCGGTTTATAATGTCTTCTTTATTAAGATAAAGGAATTTCAGCAACTCTGCTTCACGATATGATAGTTTCTTTTGCCTGCCATCTATCTCCAATACTTGTCTTTGTTGTTGAAAACGATAGCGGCCAATATACAGTTCATCATTACCATTTACAACCGGCTTCTTAACTTTAAGCAAATTTTCCATACGTACGATAAGTTCCTCCATGCTAAAAGGTTTACGGATATAATCATTTCCTCCTAGTGTAAACCCATTAACTACATCTTCAGTTTGCGTTTTGGCTGTCAGGAAAATAATGGGAACATGCTGATTAATGTTGCGTATCTCTTTTGCAAGTTCAAATCCACTTTTATTAGGAAGCATGATGTCTAATACACAGATGTCGGGGTCATATTTTTTAAATGCATCTATAACGCATGCTCCGTCATATTCCATAAATACTTCAAAGCATCTGCTTTCAAGTGTTTCTTTTACGATTTTTCCTAGAAACAGTTCATCCTCTACATATAAAATTTTTGCACTCATACTATTGGTAATTTGATCGTAAAAACACTTCCTTTATTAGATCCTTCAGATACGTTGATTGTCCCATTATGTAGTTTGATGATCTGAGCTACATAGCTTAACCCCAAACCATAACCCTTTACGTTATGTCTGTCCATATTTGGAACGCGGAAGAATGGTTGAAATATTTTATCCTTATACTCTTTTGGAATACCTATACCATTATCTTGAATAGATAAAACAATATTATTATTTTCTTTGTAAAGCTTTATGTTTAATTCAGGATTGTCATTACTATATTTTAGAGCATTATCTAAGAGGTTATAAATTACACTTTCTATATGAAGTTGATCGCCAGTTGTCATAAAATAATCGTTTACTTTCTTAATACTGACGAGAGTTCCGCTATGTTCAAATTGAAGTTTTAATGTTTGAAGTACATTCTTTAGAATTTGATGTAGATCTATGGTCGATAGTTCTAATTTTATGGATTCTTTTTCAAGCATAGATCTTTTGAGAACATTATCTACAAGAAGTTCCAATCTGTTTAATTCTGATATCGAAATATCAAGATATTCTTTGGTTTTTTTAGGGTCATCTATGGCGTTAAAATTTTGTAATGCTTCCAGTGCTACATGAACCGTAGCTATTGGCGTTTTAAGTTCATGTGTAATATTACTGATGAATTCATTTTTGATATCTGACAGTCTTTTTTGCCTGCGCAGCGTATGGTAAATGAAAGCAAATGCAGTAGTGAGAATTAATGTCATCAGTATAGATCCAAATATCTGTCCACTCATTTGTTTGATTATAAAATCTTGTACATCCGGAAATAGAATCTGATAGCTGAATGTTTTTTGAATACCCGATAACTGTGGGGATGAGATAAATCCCTTTAGCGTATCTCGCGTGAGGTCGATATTGGGTAATTCGATTCGATTCCATCTTTTCCGAACAACCTGATAGTTTATTTTTTGTTGATTAGGGGAAAGTGATTTATAGAAATATCGTCTTATATCTGTAAGAGGGATAGAGTCGTTTAATGTTTTATTATTGGAGATTACCTGTATTATCGGAAACTTAGCCTTATAATCCTGTTGGTATTTTAAGGTCTTTGGGGGAAATATTTTCGTTTTTGTTAAGAGACTATCTTCTTGAATTGGAATTCCAATTAAATAAGGCTCATTAACTTGATTTTTTTTGAGCAGTGAAATATTCAGGCCTTGAGTCCTTATTTCTTTTAATTTTTTAATGGAATCAGTTTCGCTGTTGTCACTGGATTTAAGAATTATGGATTCATAAAATTCTGGTGGAAGCGGTTGATTTTTTGAATTGACAATGCTTATGGACCTAATATTTTCTGGTTTTATATCATTTAGCTTTTTTGTGGAAGAAGTATCTGTAAAATTTAATCCATCCACATTCAGCAATATTTTACTTTCTGCTTGTTTTTTCGTGATTTTCTTTTTTTCAGCCTCAAAGTATAACGTGTCCAATACGTGACTGAATAAAGAACTGTCTTTTAAAAAGCGAACACGTTGTAATTCATGGAAGCTCGTCCTGAATTGTGCATTCATTCCTTTTTTAAAATTGTCAAATTCATGATCATAGAGCTTGAACAACCAGTAGGTCTGTCCTAGGGCTACCAACAAAATGGTAAAGATCATCAGCAACAGCGATAAAAGAATTCTTTTCACCATTTAAAGGTACATCAGCCATTATACTGAATCAACTTCTTAACATTAATTAACCTTATTTCAACTGCAGCTAACAAGGGTATAGGATAGATTTGTTTCAAAAATATATTTTATGAAATTATCGTTATTCACCATCGGACTAATATTAAGTTCGAGTTTGTTAGCTCAAAAAAACCAAGGTGTAGTTATTTATGAACGTAAGCAGAATATGCACCGAAGCGTTATTGAAGAGATGCGTGCTATGATACCAGAATTCAGGTCGAGCAAGCATATGCTACTTTTCACGGAACAGCAGTCGCTGTATAAAATAATGCCTAAGGATGAAGCTCCCGATCCTTTTAATAATAGAAATGGAATGGCAATCAATCTGGGAGGTGGAACCTCTGAAACTTATCTTAATTTCGGAGAAAATAAAAAACTAACTGCAACGGATTTGTTTGGCAATGCCTATTTAATTCAGGATACCATAAGAAAATATGATTGGAAGTTGACGGATGAAACGAAAACAATCGCAGGTTATATATGCAAAAAAGCAACAACTAATTACAAAGCGTTTCGTTCTGGAGCACGAATTATGAATCCACTTAGTAATGTTAGTCCAGAACCTCCAAAACAGGAAGATATGGTGGTAATTGCTTGGTATGCGCTTGAGCTCAGTTCACCTGCAGGACCAGAAAATTATTCTGGCCTTCCAGGGGTTATTATGGAGCTAGACTTCGATAATGGGGCAACTGTATTTTTGGCAGAGGAATATCGTAAATTAGATAATACAAATCAGCTAAAAGAACCTAAAAAAGGACGTAAGGTTACACAAGATGAGTATGTAAACGAAACAAAAAAAGTTATTGAAAACATGCGCAATGGCCCTATTCAAATTAAAAGTGGAAATTAATAAAGTAAAGCAAAGGACGAAGGTCCTTTGCTTTTAATTAGCTGTAAATACTACTCCACTCGTATTTTTACCACTTTTGTTGAGGATATACAAAAAAGATACCATGAAATACCTTCTTAATACATTATATCTGGTGTCCTCAACAAATTGCTGATTGGCAACTCTGCTTACGCCCACATTTTGATTCAGTAAATCAAGAGCTGTTAATTTTATTTCGCCTCGATTGTTTTTCAAAAAGCTTTTTGAAAGAGATGCTGTCCAATATGGAATTTTAGTATTAAATCCGGAAGCTCTTCCGCTATTGATCGTGTACGTTAAATTATTTTTCAAGAGAATGTTAAACGGTAAATAATTAGTCATTTCAAAATTGTATGATTGTTGAAGGAAACGATTATTTAATGAAGGCTGAAGAGAGTAGGATGCTTTGGTAATATTCCATCTTGCAGAAGCATAGATTAGTAATTTGTTTTCAAGTGTGAAATTCCAAGTCAAGCTTGGACTTATGGATTGATTAATGAGTTTGTTTTTAAGGCCATTAATGAATGTAAATGTTTCATTATGGTTTATGCCTAAACCTATGGATATATTTGATTTTAATTGACGGATCCCTAATCCTGCGTTGATATTTGCAAATGCAGTAATCAGACCATCTACATTAACAGGCGATGTAATTCTTCGTCCATTCGCATCAATAACATCCGATTGTACAATCGCATTATTTGTTTTATTTATTGATGTCATCAGGAATATATTTCTGGCTCTCGGCAAATTGATATTCGAAAAGTTAGCGTTTATTGACTGTATGTACGATCGCTTAAGTTCTGGATTTCCTTTATAGATATTCAGGGGATCCGAGATGTCCGCTACAGGCTGTAATTGATATGCAGATGGCATTTGCGTATTGGTTGTGTATGTGATCAACATACTTGTTTTTGCATTTAGGGTATAGCGAAGGTTAGCTGTTGGCAGAATATCGGTAAAGGATTGGCCGATCCTATTGCCGTATGTTATATTTTCACTGTGTAGGATGGATCTCTGTAAGGTTACACCGATACCTGCATTTATTTTCTTAAAGTTAGATCTAAATCTAAGTGTACCACCAGATGCATTTTGTTTTATGTTAAAGACATTTGATAGTGCGTTATTCGGGATATCAAATTTTCCGGATTGATTATTATAATCCATAGTCTGCCTGTCGCTGCCTCCATTGGTAGTATTATAAAAGCCAGTTAGTTCAATCAATGTTCTTTTGCCTACTTGTTCAGTGAAGGTTAATGAGCTGTTGAATTGATAAGATTGAACTGATGATGTATTCATTTGACTAAACAAAGAATCACGTGATGGAATACCCAAAGTATAGAATTGATTTTCCGTTAGTAGTTTGCCAGTTGATCTGTCATCGTTATATCCAAAAATAATATTCGAAGACAACGTTCTTCCCCTTTTTCTAAAGCGTTTTCTAAGCAGGACATTATTGTTAAACACAGCTCTGTTAATATTTATATTGTTTTCTGTGTATCCGTTATTTAAAGGCAGATTATCTGCCGAGTACGTTTTAAATGTATTTAGCGATTGGTTAGCTTCTTGTTGAAAGGATAGTTGAGGAATGATACGAACTGAATGAAAACTGTCGAACTTATGGTCAATTGTAGCATTGAAACGTTGTTGCTTTGTTGATCTTTCATTTTGTGAATTCGCTTCATAGATAAAGTTATTTCCGGGAAATAAATTGTTTCTGAGTGTAGTTTTATCCGTCTGTAATTGAATGTCGCTTATTTGCAGGCTTGCATTCAGATCAGTTTTTTTATTCCAACTTTCATTTATGTTCAATCCGCCTGCATAGGTATTGGCGATACCCTGTTGTTGGAATCCCATATCTGCAACTGGTAGCCCAAAATCACCAGCATTTATAATTCCTGATTTCAGCATTGACTGATTAAAACTGAGTATATCTGAAAGCGCAAATCCTTGTTTGTTGACATTGTTTGCCATACCTATGAATGAGCGCTGTTTATCTGTGTTGAACTGGTTTATGGTGGCTTGTGCATCAATTCGTTCATTAGTTCCACTTGCTACAGAAGCCCTTCCAAAAACAGCTTTGAGTTTATCTTTTTTCAAAACAAGATTGACTGTTGATTCGGTTTGTCCATCATCCATACCAGTGAATTGAGCCTTGTCTGACTTTCGTTCGTAGACTTGTACTTTATCTATCCAATCTGCATTGAGGTTTTGAGTAGCCATTTTAGGATTTCCCGAGAAGAATTCTTTTCCATTCACCATTACTTTTCGTTGAACCTTACCGTTGAAGCGAATTGTTCCATCACTATCTACAGTGAAGCCTGGCATACGTTTGAGCATATCTTCAACTACAGAATTTGGAGGTGTTTTAAAATTTTCAGTATTGAACTGGATGGTATCTTTATTAAATTCAACCGGAGGACGTTTTGCTGTTACGACTATGCTATCCATTGAAGATCTTTCCCGAAGGAAAATCGTATCTAAAGCGAGCGATTGATTTTTCTGAATAATGACATCTTTCCAAAAGGGAATATATCCAGTATAAGAAATGGATAGCGATAGATTTCCGGAAGTGAATATTGGAATGGTGAATCGTCCGGTGGTATCGCTGATGGTTACAAAAAGGATACTAGAATCTTTATTATTGACTAATGAAACTGTAGAATAAGCTAAAGGTGTTTTGTTTAGTTGGGTAAAGATTTTACCAGATATTGTTTGTTTTTGTGCGTTTACTGTAAAAGAGGTGATTAGTGATAAGAGTAGTGCAATTTTCCACATATTTAAATGTTTGGGCCAAAGCTAACTTGATGCTTATGTAGATACGGTTAAGAAAGATGGGAATTAGGTTAATAATGGTTAATCGGTTGTAGTTATTTTATTAACTTATTATAGCTTTTTAAAATCTGGAACGTATTTGATTCAATAACTTACTGGGGTATTTAAAAAATACTTCTTTTAAGGGCGCATAGAGTTCAACTCTTCAAACTCTTAATTATCACTAAAATTATGATGAGACTTTAGTTGTATCTCTCGTCGAAAAGGGGAGCAATATCAAAGTAAAAGGCTTATACTTGTAAGGCGTAACCCTTTTTTATTTTATGAAAAAGTATTTAGCCTTCCTTTTGTTTTTTCTCTCGCTAAACTTAATTGGACAATCTGTTCAAAAAAAGAATTGGGTGTATTCTAAAATTGATTACACCGCTTCAAACAAAAAGAAAATAACTATTACAAATAGTTTACCTAAGGGAGGTGGAGTCGTTAATTATAAAGGAAAAGAATACAATTATTTCATTTTTTGGACCAATGTAAGTAATGACTCACCATCTCCTCTGGATTTAAAAATAAAATTTCCAACAAGCATCCCCTTTGAATCAAAAGAGTCTCACGCAAAAGTTATCATGCCTCAGTCTACGATGACCATTGACAAAATAGAAGAATTTGATTATGGTCTTAAGAATATACCATCTCTTTTAAACTATGAGTTAGGTGAGTTAAAGTATTTGAATTTTAGAATTTCTCCATTTAAAAATCATTTACTTTATAGCGTAGTTTTCATCCATAAATCAAAATGGCCTGTCAGGGCAGAATACATATTAAAGGACAAAAAGTTATTTTACAAGATTACAGCTGGTACAGATATGGTAATGGTTCCTTGTGGAGAAATCATTTTTTAATTTATCAAGTTATGACTAAGTATATTCTTTCTTTGCTCTTCATTACTGGAATAATAATCCTGCTTTCGGTTGATTCAAAAGCACAGACCACAAAACCCATCTATAGAATTGCAAAAATTAAAGTAGATGGAAACAAACTGGAACAATATAAATCTGCCTTGCAAGAGCAAATGAACGCAGCCATAAAACAAGAGCCAGGTGTATTATCTTATACCGCAGTGTCTGATAAAAAGGAAACTGTTAAGGATATGGTTTTGTCTTTAGAGTTAATTGATACGGATTTAATTGCAAGAGCCAGAAAAAAAGAATTTTAAATACTTGATATGACAAATTATTTAATTGTTCCTGGACTGGGAAATTCAGATCCGGATCATTGGCAAACCTATTTTGAAAACTCCGCTCCAAATTTCACCAGAATACAACAATCAGATTGGGATACTCCGGCCTGCGAAGACTGGATAAAAAATATTGATGATATGGTAACTTCATTTGAGCCATCCTCCATCGTTTTGATAGGACACAGTTTAGGCTGTTCTGCAATAGCACATTGGGCAGTAAAGTATAAAAGGGAAATTAAGGGGGCTATGCTAGTTGCTCCAAGTGATTTAGAGGCACCCAACTATACTTTTCCTACAAAAGGTTTTTCACCCATCCCACTGGAAAAATTAGGCTTCAACTCTATTGTAGTGGCAAGTTCAAATGATATTTGGGTTTCTTTAGATAGGGCTAAATATTTTGCCTCCAGTTGGGGTAGTGAATTTATAAATATTGGAGAAGCAGGGCATATAAATGTCGCTTCTGGTCATACAAATTGGGAAGTGGGATTGATGATTCTGAAAAGGTTAGGATAATTAACGCCTGTAGGATATTTTTATAATACAATTTATGAAAACACGCAGAGACTTTTTACAGTTAACTTCAATGGGTATAATGGGGACTTGTTTGCCTGAGAATTTTAATTTCTTGGGATTAAGCCAAAAAAAGAAAATGTCTGTTCAATTGTATACAATCAGGGATCATATTGCAAAAGACTTTAAAGGCGCAATTAAAAAATTATCTGAACTGGGATTTGAAAATGTTGAAACAGCATTTTGGCCTAAAGGAATTAGTCTGAACCAAGCAGCTGCAGTTTTGAATGAAAATAATTTAAAGGTAAGTTCTTGTCATATTGAACTTCCGATTGGAGAGTATCAGAAAACATTTCTAGAAACAGCCAAAGTGTTTAATTGTAAAAACATGATATGGCATGGGTGGCCGGAAGACAAGCTATATAGTAGCATAGAAGGAACAAGAGAGCTTGTTAAAATCTACAATAATGCAAACAAATTTGCAAAAGCAAATGGGTTGAGTTTTGGCTTACACAATCATTGGTGGGAGTTTAGAAATAAAGTAGATGGAAAATTTGTTTATGAAGTTCTCAGCATCAAGTTTTTAACGCAACAATAGTTCTTTAAACTTTTCTTTTGGTGTTGACCAGTCAAGCGTTTTTCTGGGCCTTTCATTTAAGAGCTTTTGAACATGCTTGATTTCCTTCCTTGTAAACTTACTAAAATCAGTTTGTTTAGGGAAAAAGTCGCGGATCAACATATTAGTGTTTTCATTGGTTCCTCTTTGCCACGGGCTATGAGGATCACAGAAGTACACCTGCATATTTGTTTCTTTGGTAAAGAGTTTGTGTTCGCTCATTTCTTTACCTCGATCATAGGTTAATGTTACAGTCATTTGACTGGGTAATGTTTTTAGTTCTTTGGCAAATGCTTTTCTTACAGAAGGTGCATCCTTTGCTTTTAATGGTACAAGGATAACGGTTCTGGTAGTTCGTTCCACAATAGTCCCAATCGCACTTTTGTGATCTTTACCCATAATCAAATCGCCTTCCCAATGACCAGGTATGATTCTATCTTCTACTTCCTTTGGACGTTCATGGATACTAATCATATCAGCTATTTTACCCCTTGCGTCAGTTGCTAACTTGCGGTTCTTCCGTAAACGTTTCTTCTGTCTCAGATAGCTGATCAGCTCCTTGCGGAGTTCACCTTTGGGTAACATGTAGAGATAAGTGTAAATAGTTTCGTGACTGGCTTGCATATACTTCTTTGTTGGGTAACGCTTTTTTAACTCCATACTAATTTGCTGGGGTGACCAGCGGAGTTTCAGCTTCTCAACAATAAAGCTATACAGTTTTGGTGTTGTAGCAATCCTGCATTTATCATTCCTTCGCCGGGATAGATAATCCGCACAATGCTGAGCTAACCATGGCTTGTACCTACTTCCAATGTTGGTAAAATGCTTGACCTCTCGACTAATAGTGCTTACCTGTCGGTTTAAACTATTAGCTATGAATCGTAAACTTTTGCCCTGTGAAAGGTATTGGCCTATCATTTCCCTTTCATCGATACTTAACCTTTGATATTTATTCATTACAACAATTTAACTTAGTTAAACTGTTGCGTTAAAAACTTGATGCTGAGGTTTTATTAGAAGAACTAGATAAAGATATTTTTTTTGAAATTGATATTTATTGGGTAAAAGTAGCCGGGCATCAACCAGATAAAATCATAAAACAATTCGGGGACAGGGTTAAACTTATGCATATAAAAGATGGCCCGGCAGAATTTAATCAAAACCTAATTAGTGATAACCCGGACCCAATGACTCCTTTAGGAAAAGGGACACTAAATCTTCCTGCGATTTTTGAATCGGCTCCTGCTGGTTGTGAATGGTTTGTATTAGAGATGGATACCTCTGCCATTGATGTTTATGATGCTTTAAAACAGAGTATTGAATATATGAAATTGGTAACATCTTACTAAATTGTGCTAATGAAAAGAACCATCGTATTATTTATTTGCCTTTCATTTTGTTTCTGTTCATTTGCTCAGAATAATAATGAAAAAAAGATAACAGATAAAGAATCTGTACTATACAAAAAAATCTCACAATTGGATAGTGAATTGTTTGCTGCTTACAATTCAAAAAATCTGAATCAGATGAAAACCTATTTTACTAAAGATCTTGAATGGTATCAAGATAATGGTGGTCTTATTGATTTTGAAAAAGTATTCACTAATTTCCAATCCATATTTAACAGAGAATATACACTTACCAGAAGCCTTATTAAAGAATCGCTCGAAGTTCATCCCATAGAAGGATACGGTGCCATTGAAGTGGGTAGTCATCAGTTCAGTCATATTGAAAACGGGAAGCTAGAAGTTGGCACTTTCAAGTTCTTGATGATTTGGAAAAATGATAAGGGGAATTGGAAAATCTCTCGTGTAATAAGCTATGATCATTAATTCACAAATATGAGACCAAAGGAAATTCTACAACAATGGGTTGAATTGTTCAATCAATATGATTTTGAGGGACTTGCTGAGTTATATGCAGAAGAATGTACAAATCATCAAACACCCAATGGTATAGTAAGTGGTAAAGAAAATATTAAGCAAATGTTTAAACAAGAGTTTGAGCAATTTGAAATGGTTTGTATTGTGGAAAATATTTTTGAAGATGGCAATGTGGGTATGCTGGAGTGGAAGGACCCTAAAGGCTTAAGGGGCTGTGGCTTTTTCTGGATAGAAAATGATAAAATCATTTACCAAAGAGGGTATTGGGATAAATTATCTTTTATAAATCAGCAGGCTAAATAAAGCTATATTTTTCTCATACAAAAAGTAGTACCAAAGTAAGAATCACGCCAGCAATTGTAAATAAGATCCCCTTTTTAAAAATTCGGGTGCCTGGTGCAAACATCCAGAAAGTAGAGATTACAAAAAACATTAGCGACACACCGAAAAATATATTGAGATAAAACAAGGGATGCTTGGTGTTGGCTTTGTGAAAATTATTCATCTTACTGATAATAAAAGGCAATTCCTTTACAGTATAACTAGCTTTTCCTGTTGATACTTGATAGCTCCCTTGCTTAAAAAATGCCATGTCGCCCTCTTTATTCAAAAACTTCAACTCCTTCACCTTAATTGCCTTGCCCAAAGATTCCTCATCAAGATTAGGTTCTACAATGGTTATTTTATGCTTTTCCTTTTTTAGGAAATCCGTGTTTCTGAAGATAAGAATTATACCACTAATAGAATAAATGGCCATGATTCCTGCCAGAAAAAATCCCAGATAACGATGGTAAACACGCATTTTGGTTGAAGCCTTGCTCATTGATACTTTTATAATTGAGTCGCGAAACTAAGCGCAGGTGTTTAAGCAGACTAACGCAAACAGGAATTCCGTTTACGAAATCAGTAAAGAAAAATTTGGCAAGATTAGAAAAACGCTTTTACTTTGTATTTCAAAGTACTTTTAAATATATCAAAATGAGCAAACAAGAAGAACAGCTGGATGCCATACAAGACATTAAAAGGCTAATGGAACGCTCTTCCAGATTTTCAGCCTTGAGTGGCCTTTCCGGAGCAATTGCAGGTCTGCTTGCCCTGATTAGCAGTTTCATCACCTTTACTATATTGGAAACCCCTTTGGGCGAACCTATATCTTATGCAGACATATGGTCAGCATCAACAGAATCATTAACAGAAAAAGGAATACTAATTCTGATTAATCTGGGAATTTTATTGTTGCTCGCTTTCGGAATTTCAGCCTATTTATCTGCGGTGAATGCCAAAAAACAAGGGGCAAGTCCATTCGATTTAACTGCGAGAAGAATGTTATTGAACTTTTCGATACCATTACTGGCTGGAGGTATATATTGTGCGATTCTATTAGTGCAGGGTCATATTGAATTGGTACTACTTGCTACCCTTCTGTTCTATGGAATGGGTATGCTGAACGCAGGCAAATACACCATTGATCTGATGCGCTATTTGGGTATATGTATGATTGCACTCGGACTACTGGGTTCATTTTTTACTGCCCATGGTTTAATAATTTGGACAACAGGGTTTGGGTTTTTACATATTGTATTTGGACTCATTATCTACTATAAAAACGAAAAGTGAAAAACCGAATAGAAAATTTGAATAAGGCTTTCGAGAGTAGGGTTCGTTTGGGCATCATGTCTGTTTTAATGGTAGCAGATGAGATTGATTTTGTTAGTCTGAAAGAGCAGCTACAAGTTACAGATGGAAACATAGCCAGTCATATTACCGCCCTGGAAAAAATGGCCTATATAAAAGTTGAAAAGAAATTCATTGGAAAAAAACCAAATACAACTTACTCAGTTACGGCTCAAGGTAAAAAAGCATTTAAAGAGCATATCAACGCACTTGAAAAATTAATCAGACAAACACTTTAAAATGGAAAACAAGACCATAAAATTATCCAGCAAACAATATGTAGAATTGTTTCTTATTTCCTGCGGGATTATCATTGCAACGTTTATAGCTAAAATACCTCAGTTTTTTGGACTGACAGAAGACGAATATTACGCAAAGAACCTGTCATTCATTATAGTTCCTACTTTAATGGCCTACTTTATCTGGAAAAAAGAAATCGATTTTAAAAAAGCAGCTATCGCATTAGTGGTTATAATTCTTTCATGGGTGTACATGAACTTATTGCCTTCAGTTGAATCAAATGATTCTCTGATTTTGGCCTGCATGCATATGCCTATTCTTGCATGGACAATACTGGGTTTTATTTACATAAAAGGAGAAGTAAAAAATTCAAAATTAAAAATTGAATATCTGATATATAACAGCAATCTGGCAGTAATGTCGGCAATGCTAGTAATTTCCGGATTTATTTTTTCCGCATTAACCATTGGCATGTTTAACCTGATTGAAGTTAAGATTGAAACATTTTATTTTAACTATGTGGTTATAACAGGTCTATCTGCCGTTCCCTTAATTGCCAGTTATCTGGTAGAAAACAATGCAGGATTGGTAAACAAAATAACGCCACTGATTGCCAAAATTTTCACACCCCTGGTATTAATCATGCTCACCATCTTTACGATTACCTTATTCGCAACAGGTAAAAGTATTTACAGTAATAGAGATTTTTTACTCATTTTCAATCTGGTATTGATAGGGGTGATGGCTTTGATTCTATTCTCGGTTATTGAAGCCAACAAACTAAAAGATAATAGAATAAATACGATTCTGTTACTGCTGCTGTCAACAGTTACCATTATTGTGAATGGAATAGCCTTGTCTGCTATTCTCTTCAGACTATCGGAATTTGGCGTCAGTGCAAACAGGATAGCCGTACTGGGTGCCAACCTGATTATATTTACCAATCTTATTTTGGTTTTCTTTAAACTGGTTAAAGCAACTAAAAAGAAAGATGCCATTGAAGAAGTTGCCAACACAATTGTTTCTTACTTGCCTGTCTATGGTGGCTGGGCATTTATTGTTGCTTTTTTATTCCCCCTTATATTTCAATACAAATAACCCTATCGTTACTTCCGTTCCTTCATTTTGAACCGCAATCAATTCCTGTTCCTGAATGAACAAAGAAAAATAGGTAACAAAAGAACTTGCATTAATGCGGTAAGGGGTTGCTAATAAAATAGTGACCCCTTTTTCCAAATAAGAATTCACTATTAATTTTAATGATTCAAAATCCCTCTCATCGTAATTTATATCACTTAGCAAAAGAATATCTGCGGGAATATCTCCGGCATAATTATTCCAATCCAGTTCCAATGCTTTTACATTTTTACATCCAAGAGCATCAATGTTTATTTGCATCAGCTCCACAGCCTCTTTGGCATAATCGGTTATGATTATTGAAGATGCTGTTTTGGCAGCAAAGAAAGAAGGCAATCCAATACCAGCACCCAGTTCTAATACCTGTTTCTCACGAATTAAATCCGGATATCTCTTCAAAAACCAAAGCATTGCCAGAGAAGATGGCCAGCATTTTGCCCAGAATGGAAATTCAGTTTCGGTATTATTCAAAAGCAATGTTTCATAGGTTGCTTTTAATTTATCCGGATCCGGAATAGTTAAACTCAAATCAGGGGAAAAAGAAAAGTCAATTACCGGATACACCATCGTTTACTGAATCACAATATTTTCATACAATATATTGGCAACCTTTCTTAGTACTTTGTTGAATCCATTTTCGTACGCCGGATCAGATCCGTTGGTAATAACAACTATACCAAACTTTTCTTTGGGGTCAAAAAACATGATGCTATACAATCCATAAGCGGAACCTGTATGCCCAACCAGTGTTTTTCCTTCTATTAAATTAGATGTTTTTGACAATGCCAATCCATATTGTTCTTTTTCAGAATACATGGTTTGCATTTTCCTGGAACTCCTCTTTGCAATGATTCTTTCACCCTTATACTTACCGTAATTAGCGTGCATCATCATATACTTTGCCAAATCAGGGGCGGATATTTTCATGCCCCCGGTTGGAGAAAAAATGGGGGTTGAATAGCCAAGCGTATAAGCTTCAAGTTCTTTTTTACGGGATGCATAAGCGCCTGAAGAAAATATAAACTTTGCTGAGTCTCTGTTGTAGTCGTAAATCTGTGCAAACTGCTCATTATCAAATTCATCTACATTATATCCTCCGAATAAGCTGAGTGGTTGCAGAATATTTTGTTGTATGTATTTATCGAATCGTATTCCTGAAATCCTTTCTAATATTGCACCTGCCATATTGTAATTCAGGTTACAATACTGATATCCGGAATCCGGAGCGTAGGAGTTGTAACATTTTCTCCAGTTAGCATTTTTGGCCGGATTAATGGCATCCAGACTAAAATATCCCTGACTGTCATTGATAGAAGAACGATGAGACAAGATCATTTTTAAAGTGATGGGCTGCTCGGGAAATGAAGGATTTCGTACAATAAATCCAACGAGTGGGCTGATATCGTCATCCAGGGATACTTTCTTTTTCTCAATCAGCTGCATGATGGCTGTTGCAGTAAATGATTTGGAGATGGATGCAATTCTGAACAGATGACTGGTAGATAGCTGTTCACGGGTTTGTTCATTTTTATATCCATATGCATTCGTGAAAACCACTTTATTGTTTTTAACCACTGCTACAGACAATCCCATAACTGGGGTTTCCTTCATTATGGCTAAAATAGAAGAGTCTGCTTTTGAATATTGCGCACTTGCCTCAGGCAGGTGAATCAAAAGCAGACTCAGGCTAAATAAAAGATATTTAAATGGGTGCATCTTTACCGCTTTAGGGTGATAGGATGCATAAATTTAAGGGTTGGTAGACCAAATTGAACTCTCTTTTACAAAAACCCTTCTGTTTAATTTTAATTGTGCAATAATCAATTCTGCAAAATCTTCCGGATGCATCAAGCGCTCTTCATTATTGTTAATTAAATTAGCAGAGTGGGCCAATTCTGTAACCACTGTACTGGGAGCCATTGCTGTAACCCTGATATTGTACTTTCTTACTTCCTGCATTAGGGACTCTGTTAATCCCATTACACCAAACTTAGAAGCACTGTAGGCACTGGTGGTTGCCGCTCCCCTTAATCCGGCAGTAGAAGACACATTTACAATATCTCCTGTAAGGCGTTTCATCATTTGTGGTAAAACGGCTCTGGTAGTGTAATACACACCAAACAGATTTACTTTAACCTGTTGCTCCCATACTTCCGGACTAAGATCCAGAAACTTTCCGAAAGTTCCGGTTCCGGCGTTATTAATTAAAATATCAATTGGGCCTAGTGCAGCTTCTACTTTTTCAACTGCCCAATTTACTGCGTTAATATTACTGATGTCTGCAGTTGCAATAATCGATTTAACCCCTAAGGCAGTAATTTCTGCTGCAACCTGCTGCAGGTCAATTTCTGATCTTGCCATTAGTCCAACATGAACACCTTCCTTTGCCAATGCAATGGCGATTGCTTTTCCAATTCCCTTTCCGGCACCAGTTACCAATGCCACTTTATTCTGTAATGATTCCATTATAATTATTTAAGCGGTTAAAAAAGGATAATCGGTATATCCCTTTTCGCCGGGTGTATAAAATGTTTGTGTATCTACTTCGTTTAATGCAGCACCTGTTTCAAATCTTTTTACTAAATCAGGATTAGCAATGAAAGGAACACCAAAGGCAACCAAATCAGCATCTCCGGCTTCCAATACCGCAGTTGCTGTTTCTTTATTGAATCCTCTGTTAATGATTAAAGTGCCCTTGTAAAGCGGTCTGAAATGCTTGGCTACTTCTGTAACAGCAAAAGGCAAATGATCTACCGGCACAAAAGGCTCTGTTAAATGCAAATAAGCCAGACCATAATCATTTAAACGCTTTACGATGTATTCGTGGGTTGGAATAGTGGTTTCGTCCATAGCAATTCCAAACAATCCGTTTAAGCTTGGACTTAAACGAAGTCCTACTTTTTTATAGTCGATTACTTCTTTGAATGCATCCAGAATTTCAAACAAGATTCTTGCTCTGTTTTCAACCGTACCCCCGTATTCGTCTGTTCTCTGGTTAGAAGTAGCATTAAAAAATTGTTGCAAAAGATATCCATTGGCTCCGTGAATTTCAACTCCGTCAAAACCTGCTTTAATGGCATTGGCTGCAGCATTTTTAAAATCCTGAACCGTTTGCTTAATATCTGCAATCGTCATTTCACGAGGAGCTACTGTATCGGTAAAACCATTTTTTGTGTACGACTTTTCATTGGGATTTAAGGCTGACGGCGCCAATGGTAATGCTCCATTATGAAAATCAGGATGAGACATTCTGCCCACATGCCACAATTGAACAAAGATCTTGCCTCCATTTTCATGAACAGCTTTGGTAACCAGCTTCCAGCCCTCTACCTGTTCTTCACTGTAAATTCCCGGCACATTAATGTATCCCACACCCCAGGTGCTAACCGGAGCGCCCTCTGTAATGATTAACCCTGCAGAAGCTCTTTGTGCATAATATTCTGCCATTAATGCATTGGGAACAGCCCCGGCATTGTCTGCTCTGCTTCTGGTCATTGGGGCCATCACTATTTTGTTACTCAACGTTAAATCTGCCAACTGATAAGGCGTAAATAAAACACTACTGCTCATATATATATTGATTAAATTAATGACTTTTTAAAAATGGGTTTCAATCCACACAAATGGATAATTTCTCCTGTAACAGACAAGGCCATTTCATCTTTCCCTTCTACAATAGCTGCTGTATTTCCCCAGTCTACTAACATGAACTTGGCATAGGGAAGTTTATGCTGAAGATGCTGCATTGAATTGTTCTCCGGGCGTATTTGAATTACAATTTTACAAGTGGTGAATTCATTAATTCTTTCTGCAATCAATTGCTGCTCGGCTTCTTTTTCAACAGCAATGATAACAATATCGGCCTCCCAGGAAGCTTCTTTACTGCATTCAAGTAGGGTAATATTGGCAGCAGGATTATTGGCCTGAATGGCTTTTTGTACCTTATTCAATGCTTCCTTGTCGGCATCCATTAATAAAACAGGGTATTGTCCGGAGATACTATTGGCAATTCGCTGACCTACATCTGAATTAGCACCCAGTATAGCTACAATATTATTATACTGCATCTTTCTTAATTGAAATGCAAAATTAGCTTGCCATTATTTTGTTGCCATTGAGATAAAACAAGAAATAGTATTGACCTATATCAATCAAACCATTGTCTATTGGGTTATTTTCCGTTTGATACGACTGAGCGTTTCCGGGGTGATGCCCAGATAAGATGCTATTAAATTCTGGGGGATTTTCTGAACCAGCTTTGGATTATTGGCTAAGAGGTGCAAATATTTTTCTTCCGCAGAATAAGCAAGCGATTGAATTAATCTTCGTTCTTTGGAGATGATATTGTTCTGGAACAAGATTCTGAAGTACCGTTCCATTACCGGCACTTTTAAAAGCATTTCTTCAAAGCCCTGAAAGCTGATCAGTAACAATTCTGATTCCTCTATGGCATCAATAAAATAGGTGGATGGTTCCACTGAAAGAAAGCTGAGAATATCAGCCATCCACCATCCCTCCCAGGCAAAATGAATCATATGCTCCGTACCTTTTTCATCTACGCTATAAGAGCGTAATAGTCCTTTTTCAACAAATGCTAGGTGCTTACATACGTCTCCCTCTTGCAATAAATATTGCTTTTTTCTTATCTTTTTGGGTGAAAAAAAGGTTTTAACAAGGTTTTGTTCCTGTTCGGAAATCAAGACTTTATCTTTAACCTGAGAAAAAAATACTTCGAACATTACATCAAAGCTACACTAATAAGATTGACTAATTAAATAGGAACATATGAAAAAAGTATTTCTATGCCTGATTGGCTTCCTGGTATTAAACCAGGGTCGTGTTTGGGCTCAATCCTGGACACCTGAAGAACAGCTTGAACTTTTCGGATATTGTGAAAAACAGTTTCTGATGAAGGAATTAGGTATTTCGGAAGAGACTGCGAATAAAGTTGGGCAAATCAACTACTGGGCAACCTTACAAAAAATTAAAATTGAGGCAAATACCAATGATACTTTCGTTACAGTGAATGAAGTAAATCAGGAAGTGCTTAAAAAGTACAAAGCCATTTCCATTACAGGAGATAAGGCAAAGTCTATCCTAAACAGGGCTTATGCCAGTGGATGTGCCATTACCCAGCTAAATCAGAACAATGCTTATGATACACTGTCAAAAGCACAGCTAGTAACCAGCTATAAAACAAAATACCGGAAAAAATTAATTGATCAGTTGGGTATCAACGGAAGACAGGCTGATATGATTATTGATGCGGAAGCATGGAAACAAAAAGAAAGTTTATTGGTTGCCCAGATACCCATTACAGATTTTAACAGGATTCGTAAAACCGTAATCCTAAATAATGAATACGCCAGAAAAATTGTGATGGCAGATATTAGTGAATCCCAAAAAGAACAGGCCATCCAGTTTTTTATTCAGAATCAGTTATGAGTATTTACACTTTAAAAAAATTAGTGCTCTCCGACCTGCATGATTTACAGGAAATCAGCAGAACTACTTTCAAAGAAACTTTTGAAATGCATAATTCTGCTGAAGACCTGAATAAGTACCTTCACGAGCAGCTTTCTATAGATAAATTATCTAAAGAAATACAGAATCCGGAATCTGCATTTTATTTTGGTGAAAGAAACAATGAAGCAGCTGGATATCTTAAGTTGAATTGGGGTTCTGCGCAAACGGAATTAACTGACCCACTTGCTTTTGAAATTGAAAGGATTTATGTGTTAAAACCATATCTTGGTAAGGGAATGGGGGCTTTTTTAATGGATGCTGCTCTTGAAATTGCCTACAAAATGAAGCCGGTTTACATTTGGCTGGGTGTTTGGGAGAAGAACGAAAAAGCCATTCGTTTTTATGAGAAATATGGTTTCAAAGTATTTGGCAGCCACTTATTTACCCTGGGTAATGATATACAAACCGATTTATTAATGAAACTTGAAAATAACCAATAACATGAAAACAATCTTCGCAGTTCTGCTTACCCTTTTCATTGGCTTTGAATCTCAGGCACAGCAAACCATAAAGGGTTCTTTCAGAAGTAAAGAAAACCCTGATATTGTTTATAGTTTAATGGACGGATATTTTGTAGAAACCAAATTCAATGTAAGCACCAAAGCTTTTGAATATACCTGGGGAGGGCCCTATACAAAAGAAGGAAACAAATTAATGGTGTTGACACATTTTGATTCAAGAGATAAATCGGTAGTGGGCAAAACCAGGGAAATACCTTTTAATACCAAAAGCCTGGAATCAATTGATAAGGGAGAAAACGCTTTAGCCGGTAACTGGCGAATGAGCGGAAGAAAAACCGGAGAACAAATTACAGAAAACCCGTTGAGAGCCAGACGAACTTATAAATTACTTAGCGGAACACGTTTTCAGTGGTTTGCTATTAATATTGAAACGGGTGAATTTTCCGGAACAGGGGGAGGCACTTATCAATTTATCAATGGTAAATACACTGAGAACATTGAATTCTTTAGCAGAGATAGCAGCAGAGTGGGCGCTTCCTTACAGTTTTCAGCAAAAATAGAAGAGGGCAAATGGCACCATAGTGGCATGAGCTCTAAAGGTGATGCCATTTATGAAATCTGGACCCGTGATTAATTATTTGCTTTAATGGGAACCAGTTTAATCATTCCCAGCCGGTGAAATACCTTAATGATTGGATAACAAGGATCAAACTCCCACCACTTATTGGCAAAATTGGGTCTTGCACCTGCATGGTGGTGATTGTTTTGGAATAATTCGCCCATCATCAGGAAATCAATGATCAGCGTATTCTTTGAATGGTCTTTTTCACCAGGATAATTCCTGTAACCATATTTGTGGCCAGCCCAGTTTACTACAGCACCCTGAATAGGTCCTATTAAAAAATGTATAGGTAAAAACAAATACATCCACCACTCGGTTGCAAAGAAGTAATAGAAAACAACATACCCAGCGGCAAAGAAAATTCTGGTGAACCAGCTATCCGCTATTTTATCAATAACAGGATATACCGGAAAATTTTTATCGAATTTTTTTTCAATGGGCATGGTTCCTTTTAATACACCGTGATAAACTTTTTTTGTATGCCACATCATAGAAAAAACCTCTCTGAAAAAATGAGGTGTATGCGGATCTTTTTCGGTATCGCTGTAAGCATGGTGCATTCTATGCAAAATGGCATAGGCTCTGGCATTTAAATACGAAGTTCCCTGAGTAACCCAGGTATAAATATACCAGAAGGCTTCCCAGAATTTATTCATAGTGAACATCTTGTGTGCTGCGTATCTGTGCAGATAGAAGGTTTGTCCGAAAAGAGATAAGTACCAATGTAAAACTAAAAATATCAATATGGCCGTCATAGGATGCGCAAGATAATTCCTAAGAAGACTTCTCCCAATTCTTTGTTTCGCTGTTGTATTGTTTTAAAATTTTTGCAGGGTTTCCTCCAACAATTGAATAAGGAGGAACATTTTTAGTTACAACAGAACCTGCAGCTACAATAGAATGTTTACCAATGGTTACACCTGCAACAACTACTGCATTGGCACCAATCCAGCAATCTTCCTGAACAACAATTGGCGATGTGGTTTCTTTTTGGTTTTTAATTGGAATATCCGGATCGGCATATCCGTGATTTAATCCGGAGAGAACAATGTTCTGTGCCATGATGGTATTGGCTCCAATAGTTACCGGACCAATAATGGTATTGCTTAAACCAACATGAACATTCTCTTCAATATAAACATCGCCTACCATATTATTAACACAACAGAAATCTTCAATTACCGCATTCTTACCCAGGAAAAACATTTTCCAGGGTGCCAGATCCAGTCTGGCGTTTCCTCTAACCACCGATTTACGGGAAACTTTATGAACAAAAGGGTTAATGAAGAACCTTACCCAAAGTCTGCAACCTGGACTGTTTGTCGGGACCATCATCCAGTAAACCCATTTCTTTAGCTTAGAATTTGTTTTAATACGTTCAATAAAGCTCATAGTATAAAAATATCATCTGTTCTGTTATATGCCAATTTTAATTTAATAAGATCAGGTTTTAAGCAAATAGTATCAAAAACCAGATTTCACCGAAAAAACAAGCTCAAAACCACCATTTATAAAAGCAGGGATTAAAAAAACATTAAAATGGTATATTTGCAGATTATTCAACTCAAAATAAGACATGAAAATCACCTTTTCAAGCCCTATTAAAGGTATAGCTCCTTTATTAATCTTTAGTGTTTTTGGATTAGCAGCATGTGGAAACAAGGAAAATAATGGAACAGCAGAGCTGATTCCCAGTTTACCAGTGGTGGAAGTGGTGCAAAAAGATACTGTTTTACAAACAGATTATGTTGCCGATATACAGGCGGTGAAAAATGTGGAAGTCAGGGCAAGGGTGCAGGGTTTTCTTGAAAAAATCTTCGTGGATGAAGGCCAGGAAGTGAAAAAAGGACAGCCCATGTTTCAAATTAATGACCTTGAATACAAGACTGAACTGGCCAGAGCAAAAGCTGCCGTGTCTAATGCAATGGCAGAAGCAAAAGCAGCTGAACTGGAACTGGGAAGAACAAAAATTCTGGTTGAGAAAAATGTGATTTCAAAAACTGAATTTGAATTGGCTGCTGCAAAAGTTGCTGCAACCAAGGCAAAAATAGAAGAAGCGCTTTCTGCTCAAACCAGTGCAGAAACCAAGCTTTCTTACACTTTTGTAAAGGCCCCATTCGACGGTATCATCGACAGAATTCCATTAAAAATGGGAAGCTTAATTGATCCGGGTGCACTTTTAACAACCATATCAGATGTACACAATGTATTTGCCTATTTTAATATTTCAGAAAACGAATACTTACGTTACAGAAAATCAATTACAAAAGGTTTAAAAGAGGAACGCCTGATTCATTTAATGTTAGCAGATGGTACTGAATATGCGTATACCGGTAAAATTGAAACCAGTGATGGTGAATTCAATGAAAATACCGGTGCTATTGCTTTCAGGGCCCGATTCCCGAATCCCAATAAGTTATTAAAGCATGGTGCTTCTGGTAAAGCAAGACTAACTACAGAAGTTGACAATGCGATTATTATTCCCCAAAAAGCAACGTTTGAAATCCAGGATAAAACCTTTGTTTTTGTTGTTGACAAAGACAATATGGTTCAAACAAGGGCATTTAAACCTGGCAGAAGAGTTGCACAATATTATATAGTTGAAGCAGGATTGAAACCTGGTGAAAAAATTGTTTACGAAGGTGTACAAAGTATCCGCCAGGGTGCAAAAATTAAACCTGTCAAAATGAATTTAGACAGCTTAATGCAAACTGCTTTAACCATCAACTAATTGAATCATGTTAGAAACTTTTATTAAAAGGCCAGTCCTTTCACTGGTTATTTCTATTATAATTACCTTACTGGGAGTATTGTCCTTATTTACTTTACCCATCACCCAGTTCCCGGATATCGTTCCTCCTTCTGTAACCGTTACTGCAAAGTATACCGGTGCCAATGCGGAAGTTTGTGCCAAAGCCGTTGCAACCCCATTGGAAAGGGCCATCAATGGTGTGCCTGGAATGACGTACATGTCTTCCGTTTCCAGTAACAACGGGATTACTTTAATTACCGTAGCATTTAAAGTGGGAATTGACCCTGACGTTGCTGCCGTAAGTGTTCAGAACAGGGTAAGTACCGTTCTGGATGAGCTTCCGGAAGAAGTAATTAAAGCGGGCGTTACCACCGAGAAAGACGTAAACAGTATGTTGCTCTATCTCAATGTAATGAGTGAGGATACGGCTGCTGATGAACAATTCATTTACAATTTTGCTGATATTAATATTCTGCAGGAGTTAAAACGTATTGATGGGGTAGGTTTTGCAGAAATCATGGGACAGAAAGAATATTCCATGCGCGTATGGTTGAAGCCTGATCGAATGCTGGCTTATAACGTGTCTGCTCAGGACGTAGTAGATGCACTAAGAAACCAGAACGTAGAAGCTGCCCCTGGTAAAACCGGTGAAAGCTCCGGAATGAATCCACAGAGTCTGCAATATATCTTGCGATATACAGGTAAATTTTTTGAACCCAATCAATACAAGAATGTAGTTGTAAGAGCAGAGAACAACGGATCTATCTTATACCTTAAAGACATTGCTGATATTGAGTTTGGTGCCATGACCTATAGCATGATTTCTAAAACAGATGGTAAGCCTTCGGCCTCCATCATGTTAAAACAGAGACCCGGCTCCAACGCAAAAGAAGTAATTACCAAAGTAAAAGCCAGAATGGCCGAATTGAAGGAAACTTCTTTTCCTCCCGGCATGAAATACAATTTTGCCTATGACGTATCCAGGTTCCTGGATGCCTCTATTAAAGAAGTATTGAAAACATTAATTGAAGCATTTATCCTTGTATTCATTATTGTATTTATTTTCCTTCAGGACTTCCGCTCAACATTGATACCTGCATTGGCCGTGCCTGTGGCATTGATTGGTACGCTTGCATTCATGCAGGTGATGGGATTCTCCATTAATCTTTTAACGCTGTTTGCATTGGTATTGGCGATTGGTATTGTAGTAGATGATGCCATTGTGGTAGTAGAAGCCGTCCATGTTAAAATGGAAGAACAGCACCTGAATGCAATGGATGCTACATTGGCTGCTATTAAAGAAATTGCGAGTGCGGTTATTGCCATTACGCTGGTAATGTCTGCTGTATTTTTACCTGCTGCATTTCTGAGTGGATCTGCAGGAGTATTCTACAGACAGTTCTCTTTAACACTGGCCGTGTCTATTGTAATTTCAGGTATTAATGCCTTAACACTTACACCGGCACTTTGTGCATTGCTTATCAAAAACACACACGGACAACCCAAGAGAAAAAATCTATTGGGCAGATTTTTCAATTCATTTAACAATGGATTTTCAAAAACCGAATCAAAGTACAAACAGATTGTAACCTGGATCAGTGGAAGAAAACTGGTAACCCTGGGAATGCTGGCGGTATTTTTTGTTGGTACTGCCGGAATTAATCAGGTATTACCCAGCGGCTTTATCCCAACAGAAGATCAGGGTATTATTTATGTAAACGTTTCCGCACCGGCCGGTGCAACTGTTGAAAGAACAGAAAACGTATTAGTTCAATTGGAGAAAGCCATTAAAGATATTCCTGCTGTTGAAAATATCACAACATTAAGCGGGTATAGTTTAATCACAGAAGCTGCAGGTGCTTCCTATGGTATGATGATGATTAACCTGAAACCCTGGAAGGAAAGGGACATGACGGTTGCTGAATTAATCCCTGTTTTAAGAGATAAGACCAGTAATATTAAAGATGCCAATATTGAATTCATGCCTCCGCCAACGGTACCAGGATTTGGTAATACCAGTGGATTTGAATTGCGCATCATTGATAAAACCGGTACAGGTGATTTGCAGCAAACTGCAGCGGTAACCAATCAATTAATTGAAGACATTAAAGCTGCGGGTGTCGTAGGTTCTGCCTATACCGGATTCGATCCTAGCTTTCCCCAATACATGATCCATATTGATTATGATATGGCAGCCAAAAAAGGAGTTACAGTTGATAATGCCATGACCGACCTGCAAACTTTAATTGGTAGTTATTACGCAACCAACTTTATCCGATTTGGGCAGATGTATAAGGTAATGGTTCAGGCCTATCCCAACTTCAGGGCTAAACCAAACGACTTAATGAATTTGTATGTTAAAAACAATAGAGGCGAAATGGTTTCCTATGCTACTTTCATTAAACTGGAGAGAGTATACGGACCAGAGCAGTTAACCAGGTATAATATGTACAATGCTGCCATGGTAAACGGAGATGCCAATAAAGGATTTAGTAGTGGTGAAGCCATTGCTTCGGTTGAGCAGGTAGCCAAAGAAAAACTACCCCGTGGATTCAGTTATGAGTGGTCTGGTATTACCAGAGACCAGATTGCCTCCAGTGGTCAGGCTGGCGTAATATTCCTGGTATGTTTAATTTTCGTTTACCTGATTCTTTCTGCTCAATACGAAAGTTTCATTATGCCATTTTCGGTTATCTTATCCTTACCCACAGGAATTTTTGGTGCCTTCCTGGCATTGAAAACTTTGGGATTGGAAAACAATATTTATGCACAGGTGGCCCTGGTTATGCTGATTGGATTATTGGGTAAAAACGCCATTCTGATTGTAGAGTTTGCCATGCTGAGAAGAACACAGGGATTCAGCATTATGGAAGCTGCTAAAGAAGGAGCTGTGTCTCGTTTAAGACCCATTCTAATGACTTCTTTTGCATTTATTGCAGGATTGATTCCGCTGGTGATTGCATCGGGTGCAGGTGCTATCGGAAACCGTTCTATTGGAACAGCTTCTGCCGGAGGAATGTTGTTTGGAACCATATTCGGGGTGGTGATTATACCAGGCCTCTATGTAATTTTTGCACAGCTTTCCGAAAAACTTTCCAAAAAGAAAAGTCCGGCTACAGTAGTGCCGGTGATTGATCATCCTGAACAATTATCAGACAGATAGAAAATATATTATGAAGAATAATTTTCAATTTTTACTATATACAGGTATTACAATCATGGCTATTTCCTGTGCCATGCCCAAACCTGTAACCATCAATAAATCTGAGATACTTCCTGCGGCTTTTCAGCAATCAACAGATAGTGCAAGTATTGCAACCCTTCCTAAGAAAACTTTTTTTCCTGACCCTTCTTTACAGGAACTGATTGATACTGCCATTGCCAATAATGCGGATATCAGAATTGCAGTTCAAAGAATTGCATCTTCAAGAGCAGGTTTGGGAATAGCACAGGGCTTAACAAAAATCGGACTGGATGCGGTAGTATCTACCGGGGTTGACAAATTCGGAGACTATACCATGAATGGTTTGGGTAACTATGATATGAACCTTTCACCGAATATTCGGAAAGATCAACAGATACCACTGAATATGCCCGATATGTTTCTGGGTTTCAGGAGTAGCTGGGAAGCAGATATCTGGGGCAAATTGTCTAATCAGAAAAAAGCAGCCCTAAACCGATACCTTGCAACTGAACAGGCAAGAAAATGGGTAACCACCCAATTGGTAGCACAGGTAGCAGAATTGTATTACGAATTACTGGCTTTGGATAAAGAACTGGAAATTTTACAACGAAATATCAAGCTTCAGGAAAATGGAGTTGAAATAGTAAAAGTTCAAAAAGCAGGCGGAAGAGCTACAGAATTAGCAGTACAGCAATTTACTGCGCAATTATTGGGCACCAAGAGTATGCTGAATGTAATGAAGCAAAGGATTACCGCAACTGAAAATTTATTAAGTGCTATTTCCGGCAAATACGATTTCAAAATTAAAAGAGGGGTTGGAATTACCGACTTACAATTACCTGCAGCTATACAAATTGGCATTCCTGCTCAATTGCTGGCGAACAGACCGGATATTAAAGAAGCAGAATACTTACTGGAAGCCGCCGGAGCCGAAGTAGAATCGAGCAGAAAAGCATTCCTGCCTTCTTTGAATATCAGTGCCTACACTGCCTTGAATAGTTTTAAATCTTCGGTATTGTTTAGTCCTCAGTCATTAACTTATGGATTGTTGGGAGGATTGGTTACCCCGGTGCTCAGCAAAAACATGTTGAAAGGAAATTATCAACTGGCAAGTGCCGCTCAACAGGGAGCATTTGAAATGTACAGAAAGCATATTATTTATGCCTACCACGAAGTACAAACCAATCTAAGCGGGATTGATCAGTACAATAAAATCTATGACCTTAAAGTACAGGAAACAAAGAGCTTACAGGCAGCTGTAGCTTCTTCCAATGATTTGTATATGGGTGGTGCAGCTACTTATCTGGAAGTAGTAACTGCACAAAGAGGTGTGCTGGAAGCCGAGCTGGATCAGATCAACTCTAAGAAAACTGTATTTGTTTATTTAATCAACTTATACAGATCCTTAGGAGGTGGCTGGAACTAATTTCAGGCATGGTGATAAAGGCCATTCTGTATAGCATAGGTAACAATTCCTGCGCTGCATTTGGCCCCCAGTTTACCCATGATTCTGATTCTGTGTCCTTCTACCGTTCGCTTACTCAGGTGTAACTCACTGGCAATTTCCTTACTGGTTTTTTCATTGCAAATGCGTTCAATAATCTGAAGTTCCCGTTCAGTAAAGTTGGCGGAAACCTTTGTAGGTAATTGATAATTATTGCTTACAATATAACTTAAACACTCTGCACTGATTTTGCAGAAATAATGTTTGTGCGCATAACAGGTCTGTATAGACTCCATGATTTCTGCCTCCCTGGCTTGTTTGGAAACAAAGCCCATTGTTCCTGCTTCCAGTAATTGATACATCAACTGATGTGTAATCTGATAAGATAAAAATATCACAGCTGTTTCGGGTGAATGAATCAATATATGTTTGGTAATTTCCGGGGAGTCAGATTCCAGATCTATTAATACTACATCTGGCTTGGCCTCTACTATATCATTTACCCAATTATCTTTAAACTCATTGTTTCCAACCAGTTTAATAGTGGGGAAAGCCTGGAGTACTGTTTTTAAACCAAGCTTGTACATCATTTGATTATCGGCGATGAAAACGGTAATCGTTGTTTGCATAAAATTAGTTTTTAGTGAAAAGGGATATCTAAATTCTTACGATAATTAAGGATTCACAATAGTATTATTACGATTATTCAGCGTTTTTTCACGATATTAGAATCATGAAATACACCGTTATTGCCACCATCACAGGTATGCTATTGGTCAGCAGCAGCTATGGTCAAAAAAAGCCCAACATAGACAGTTTGGTTAAAGAATCTAAAAAAACAGAAGTATGGGAACCCGTGCCTGTTATGGTAAGTCCGGGAAAATCAGCCAGTGATGCTCCCTCCGATGCCATTGTTTTATTCAATGGTAAAAACCTGAATGCCTTTCAGAAAAAAGGCGGTGGACTTCCCGGATGGAAACTGGATGCGCAGGGAATATTAAATGTGGTAAAAGGAGCCGGTGATATTGAAACCAAAGAAAAGTTCGGCAGTTGCCAGTTGCACATTGAATGGAGAACGCCCGCTGCCATTGCAGGTGATGGTCAGAGCAGAGGTAACAGTGGTATTTTTCTGATGGGTAAATACGAGTTGCAGGTATTGGATTCCTATAATAACCCAACTTATTCAAATGGTCAGGCAGGTAGTATTTATAAGCAACATATTCCCCTGGTAAACGCATCCAGAAAACCAGGAGAATGGCAGAGCTATGATATTATATTCAATGCTCCCCGCTTCTTCTCTGATGGAAAATTACAGCAACCCGCCACTATCACTGTATTCCACAATGGAGTACTGGTACAGAACAATGTTACCATTTTAGGTGGCACAGAATGGATTGGCCCCGCTTCCTATAAAAATCACGCAGACAAGGAATCACTGATTATACAGGATCATGGAATGGATGGAGGCAATCCGGTTAGCTTCAGAAATATCTGGATCAGACCTTTATAGAATGGTGTTATCTTCTGCAAAAGACAATGCGCGGATTTCGGCCCAGGTATAAGACTGGCCTCTGATCATAAATCCGCAATGTCCTCCTTGTCTGGGCATTTCCAGAAATAAATTAGGATGATGCGCAGCTGTTTCTATGGGCATGCAGTTAGGCAATAGAAAAGGATCGTTAACCGACTGTACTACCAAAGAAGGAACGGCCACCTGATGTAATATAGGACCTACGCTGGCTTTCTCATAAAAGTCCAAAGCATTTTCATATCCATGCAAGGGTGCTGTATACCGGTTATCGAATTCAATAAATGTTTTGATATGATCATATCCTGTTGCATCAATCTGATCAGGGAACAATTTTGCTTTTAATTTTATTTTCTTTCCCAGTTTTTTTAAAAAGCGGTTTAAATAAATCCGATTCTCTGAAGTAGACAAAGCATCTACACTTCCTTTTAAACTACAGGGAACAGAAAAGCCAATGGCGTTCTTTACCTGCTCAGGAACTGTTGAAGGTTTTTCGGCAATGGCTCTGAAAGTTAAACTTCCTCCCATGCTGAACCCTATTAAAACAATATGTTTATAGCCATACTGATGAATGCTGTGGTTTATTACGGCCCTTAAATCGTTGGCATCTCCATGGTGGTAAAACCTTACCAGTCTGTTCATTTCCCCACTGCAACTTCTGCAATTCCAACCCAACGCATCGTATCCATTGGCACTAAAAATTTTGGCCATGCCGGTTACATAATGCCTTCCTGAGTCGCCTTCCAGACCATGGGTAATGATAACCAATTTGTCCGATTTTCTTTCCGACACAGACCAGTCCAGATCGAGAAAATCACCATCCGGTAATTCAAGCCTTTCTCTTCTTGCATACCTAAAGGCAACTTTTCTGAACAAGCTGGGGTAAATGCTTTGCCAATGCCCATTGTATTGCAGGAACGGGGGTTTAAAATTGGCAAGGTTTAATAAAGGCATTACTCAGTTTATGGGCAAAGGTATTAAATACCTCATTTTAATTAACTTCAATCTATGACAGGAAGCCAGTATTTAAAACTATTGAATCCGCTTGCGTTATTTAATACCAGGCGTACCAGAGATATTTTTAAAGTAAACCCAACGGTTACTCCGGAAAGAAAGGAGGCCGATCATATTGTGGTTTCCGTTTTTGATTACGATAAAGAGGAAATTAAGGAGAGCAGTTTTGACAGAATTGAATCCTGTGAACAGTTCAAAGACAACGGTCGTATCAGCTGGATTAATGTGGATGGTATCAGAAAAAAAGAAGTTGAAGTTTTGTGCAATCATTTCGGGATTCACTATCTCATTGCAGAAGATATTTTAAGCGTGGGTCAAAGACCTAAAATAGATGAAATACATCCTGTATTGTATTGTTTGCTAAATATGCTATACTTCAATGAGCAGACTGCCACAGTTGAAACAGAACAAATCAGTATTATTCTGGGGAAAGACTATGTAATTACCTATCAGGAAGACGCCAGCAGAGACGTTTTCGACGGAGTGCGTGAAAAATTAAAACTCAGTGATTCTAAATTAAGACAGAGTGGGGCTGATTATTTATGTTATGCATTAATTGACATGATTGTAGATCACTATTATCTGGTGATGGATAAAATTGGGGACAGAATAGAATTACTGGAAGAGCGGATTATCCGGAGTAGCAACAAAAGGTCATTGGCAGAAATCAATGCACTGCGCAAAGAACTGATTGTGTTGAAAAGAAATGTAGGACCTGTGAGAGATATTGTAAATGGGTTTGTGAAAACAGATAGTCAACTGCTGGAAGAAAGAACCCGTAAATATTTTAAAGACATTTACGATCATATTGTTCAGGCAAATGACCTGGCAGAAAGCTACAGGGATATGATGCTTAACCTACACGACCTGTATGTAAGTAATGTGAACCTGAAAATGAATGAGGTAATGAAAGTAATGGCAATTGTTACCTGCTTACTGGCTCCTGCCACTGTAATTGGAGGAATATTTGGAATGAACTTCGATATCATTCCCTATGCACATGAAAGCAATGGGTTTTATATTGCCACCGGTTTAATGATTATGGTTCCGCTAGTGATGGTATTTATTTTCAGAAAGCGGGGATGGTTCTAAATCTGAATGGTTTTCCATCTGCCTCTTTTAAATAAGAAGGTGCCGGTAATGGCCACGGCCGTTTCAGTAATTACAATGGCCCAGAAAACACCATTGGTTCCCCAATTGGCAGCGCCTGATAAATAATAAGCTACCGGAATCTGGAAGATCCAGAACCAGAAAAAATTTATAAGTGTTGGCGTTCTGCTATCTCCTGCACCGTTAAAAGCGTTCATCATTACCATTCCAACTCCATAAAATAAATATCCAAAGCTGATAATTCTAAGTGCGCTTGTTCCGGTGGCAATTACCATTGGCTCATGGCTCATCAATCCTACAAAGAAGGGAGCGGCAGTTATGAACAAAATTGAAACGACTCCCATAAAAACTGCATTGTACTTTGCTGTTTTCCAAACTGAAGCTTCCGCTCTTTCTATTTGTTTTGCTCCCAAATTCTGTCCTACGAGGGTCGCGGCTGCATTACTTAGTCCCCAGGCAGGCATCAGAAAAAATATAATCAGGCGAATAGCGATGGTATAACCTGCAATGGCATCGCTTCCATATCCTGAAATAATTTTCGCCATGAAAATCCAGCTGGCAGATGCTATAATAAACTGCAGGGCACCAGTTGAAGCAATATTTACAATTGAAACAATTACCGACCAGATTGGCTTAAAATGATTCCATTTCATCTGAATGATTCCCTTGCCTTTCTGAAGATTGTACAATTGATAGATTACACCAATACCCCTTCCGGTGGTGGTTGCAATTGCCGCACCTGTTAAACCATAAAAATGAATCATTACAGGACATAAAATAATATTACAAAGATTAGCCAGCCATAAACTTTTCATAGCAATGGCTGCATTACCTGCTCCTCTGAATATTCCATTAATTAAAAACAGCAACATAATAACCAGGTTCCCAATCAGCATTATAGAAACATAAGAAGAACCAATGCTCAGGATTTCAGGGGAAGCACCTACCAATTCTAAGATATCTGCTGCATAAAAAGCGCCGATGATGCTGATGATGATACTGATGACGATGCAGATAATCAGTGTTTGTGCACCTGCTTCAGCTGCTGCTTCATGATTTTTTTCACCGACCCTTCTGGCCACCATTGCAGTAGCTGCCATACTAAGACCAATGGCTAAAGAATAAATAATGGTTAGTACCGACTCTGTTAAACCAACCGTTGCGGCGGCAGCAGAGCCTAGTTTACTCACAAAAAAAATATCTACCACTGCAAACACAGACTCCATGCACATTTCAAGAATCATAGGAACAGCCAGTAAAAAAATGGCTTTTCTTAAGCTTCCTTTAGTAAAGTCCTTGTGTTCGCTGTTCAATGATTCCCTGAACAAATCATACCAAAATCGGAGTTTGGTACCACCCATAGATTTACTCATCTGATTGATTATACTGATGGCGCAATGTTGTCCATGATGATTGTATAGAGTGTGTTGGGATTGAATGGTTTGGATAAACACCCGTCCATTCCTATCTGAATAGCTTTTGCTTCAATATCGGTTGTAATAACAGAAGCGGTTAGCGCAATAATGGGAACAGTGGTATTGAACATTCTGATATTTCTGGTAGCTGTATATCCATCCATTACGGGCATCTGAATATCCATTAATATCAGATCATAATTTCCTTGCTTTACTTTTTCCACCGCAACTGACCCGTTTTCAGCAAGATCTACTTCTGCATTCCAGTTCTTGAGCATACGTTGGGCAACCATGATATTGAACTCTACGTCTTCTACCAACAGAATCTTTTTACCTGCTAAATCGGGTTTGTTTTCTGTACCACTTTGTTTTGCTTCTTCTCTTATTTCAGTATTGCTTTTCTTGAATTTAAGTGTGAAGTAAAACTTAGATCCCACACCAGGTTCACTTTCTAAAAATATTTCACTGCCCTGCAGCTGCAAGAGTCGTCTTATTATGGTAAGGCCCAGTCCGGATCCTCCAAACTCCCTGGTAATATTGTTATTGGCTTGGGTAAATCTTTCAAAGACCAGGTGTTGCTTTTCTTTTGGAATACCAATTCCGGTATCTTCTATAGAAAACATCAAATCCACATCCTGTTTATTATTTGCTACCAGTTCTGCCCGTATGGTAATGGTACCGTCTTTGGTAAACTTAACCGCATTGGAAATCAGATTGTTTAAAATCTGGCCCAGTCTTACATCGTCACAAACCAGAAACTCTGGAATATCGTCGTCGTAGGTAATCTTAATTCTGTTTCTTTTTTCTTCCGCTTTTACCTGATTGGCCATTTTAATATTCTTGAGGAAATGCAACACATTTACATTTCGCTCTGCGAATATGATTTTGCCCTCTTCTAGTTTGCTGAAATCTAATACATCGTTAATCAGGCTTAACAAATTCTCTGAAGAAATCTCCATCACGTTCAGCAACTCTCTCTGATCTGGCGCCAGATCCTGGTATTGAAGCAACATGATGGTGCCAATAATTGCATTCAGTGGTGTTCTGATTTCATGGCTCATAACAGACAGAAACTCACTCTTGGCCTGTGCTGCTTTTTCAGCAACTTCCTTGGCATGAATCAAATCTGCTTCCAGCTGTTTTGTTTTGAGAATCTGTTTTTCCAGAAAAGAAATAATATCAATCAGGTCGTCGCTGTCTTCATCAAATTCCTGCGGTGCAGCAGGATCCAGAGACTTAATTGCCTGCTTTAATTTATAAATAGATTGCTGTCTTATTTCATTTTGCGTCTGCAGATCTTTGGTTGCACGTTGATATTCCTTTTCGCTTACATCAAATGCATGTTCCGTAATCTTTCTGTCTCTGTCGAATGAGTTGTAACTTTTATTAACAGCATCCAGAAAAGAAGCCAAGGCTGGATTGTTCTCCAAAGCGTCATTTAGAAACTGTGAAATCTGCTTTTTAAGTAAGCTATGATGAGGCATTGAAACAGCGTTATAATTCAGTAAATGTTGTAATCGTCATGGTTTGATTGTGGAGTTCACAATTAGAACCAGGATTAAAAGGGGATAACTCTCCGTAAGAATAAAAGCCAGCGATAGCAGTACTTTCACCAAATACTTTCTGAGCCGCTTCCACTTCTTCAGAAGTTCTGTCCTGCAAAATCAATTTGCGCCCGACACAACTAATTAATATGGCCAGATCAGCTTTATTGTTATCGTGCATAGATGCGGTTGTAGTTGCAGCAACAGAAGAACCATTGATTACTTTTTCAAAATTTACTTTCATCAACCGCATTTTACTTCCCTCGGGCATATTACCCGCAAAAATCATTGATCCATCCGCTTCATTCACATTTAAAATGGTTCTTACCAGGTTTTTGGAACTGTCTTCTGTACGTAAAGAAATAGGAAATAAAAGTGCAGATCCCGGTAGCTCGTCTACATAAGGTCCCAGGTATTCTTTGTACAAATCAAGGGCTTTCTGACCATCAATTTCATACAATACATTTTTTACAGATTTGGTTATTACCCTCTCTTTTCCAAATTCATCCCATCCACCAAAAGAGCTATGGCCTACCAATAATCCTGCCCCATAGAATCCTATTGCAACAACTGTTCCTTCCTTAGCTGGCGTGTTTAATCCAACCTGAGTTTTTTCAAATCTTGCAGCATCCCCCGCCAGTCCACCTGTTACAGGAATATTATTTGGATTGACAGCATTAAACCCTGCTACTAATTCGGAACCGTTAATAAAAGAGCCTTCTGATATCACAAATACAGATACCAGTTTATCCTGACTCAGCATTCCCATCAGGGTTTTTCCTGTTTCATAACTATCAACCGATTGCGAAATGTCTATTGAAACAGCCTGTGTGGTTGCTTTTTCAAAATAAATAGCTGTTACTACAACTGTATCATCATACACTTCTTTGTGCAAAATTTCACCGGAAGTAGAACAGGAAACAATATCAGCTTTTGGAAACTTTTCTTTAATTGAAGAAAAGACTGATTGGTTGGTAACCAGTTCACCTGAACCAAATACCAGAACCAGTTGTGTTTTATCAGCAGGAAAGTTTTCCGGCAATTCCCCTATAATCCATTCTCCCGAACCAAATTGAAGTTGGGCAGTTTTCATTAAACTTTTACTTTATACTTAAAGATAACCCTTTTCAGTTAATGTGAGCAATCATCGCTGTGCGCATGATCGTGTTTTCTGCAAAGTTTAAAGTTCAGGTAGTGGGCAACCACAATAAATCCAACAGAAGGAACCAGTAAAACCCATTCCAACTGATGAAAATTTACTTTTAATAGGAGCAAAAGTATGCCTGCTGTAAACAAAGCAACAGGCCACCAGCTATGATGATGTTTTTTAAATCCATGGTATAAAGCATACGTGCCTAATAAGAAAGCAAGGCCAATCATGAAATATTCAAATTGAATATTCTCAATAATATTTACACCAAACAGGGGAAGGCTGCTTAAAAAAAGGGGGAGCAGGGCACAGTGTATGGCACAGGCCACAGAAGCAACAATTCCCAATGCATCCCAGTTGATTTTAAACTTCATCGTCTGCAAAACTACAACAATGCAACTTTGTTGCAAAATATTTGTTGTAAAATGGTATTACCTTTACAGCATTAATATAAGCATATGAGTAAGAGAGTATTGGCCTATCTGGGGTTTTTTCTGGTTTTACTGGGTGGATTTTATTTTTTCCTATTCAGAGGTACTGATAAATGGAAGAAAAAGTTATCTGTAATTAGCTATGTTAAACCATTTCAATTTACTACACAGGAAGGTCTGCCCTTTAATGACCGTGATTTATTAGGCAAGGTAACCGTAGTGGAATACTTTTTTACCAGCTGTAAGGGTATCTGTCCAAAGATGAACAAAAACATGAAGGAGATTTATGATGAATTCCAGGCCGAGCCTGATTTCTTGATTTTATCTCATACCTGTGATCCGGAAACAGATTCTGTACCCAAATTAAAAAAATACTCAGACTCTATGCAGGTAAACAGCAGAAAATGGGTGATGGTAACGGGCAGAAAAGACAGTTTATACCAAATGGCAAGAGCCGCCTATTTATTGGACGATCCCAAGAACAGTGTTCAAAAAATTGAAGACCAGTTTATTCATACCCAGTTTTTTGCCCTGGTAGATAAAGATGGAAAAGTTCGTTCTCAGATTTATGATGGTCTAAAAAAAGATGAAATAGAAAAATTAAAGAAAGATATCAGAGAATTATTACAGGAGCGATCTGCTAACAGTAATTTTGTAAACGGTATCTTTAACAATAATCCTTAGGGGCAATATGCAGGATAAAATCAATGACATATTAAAAAAGAATCACCTAAGCATTACTGAGGCAAGAAAAAAAATCCTCGCACTTTTCTGGGAATCCGGAAATGCAATGGCTCACGGTGATATTGAACAAAAAAGCAGTGAAGAATTTGACCGTGTAACTATCTACAGAACCTTACAAACTTTTGTAGAAAAAGGAATCATACACACCATACCTACTGCGGACAATTCTGTTCGCTATGCTTTGTGCAAAGACGAATGTGGGGCTGGACATCACCACGACGATCATGTTCATTTTATTTGCGATGATTGCGGAACAACTTACTGTATTGATGAAGTCAATGTTCCTAAAGTAAAACTACCCAAAGGATTTAAAGCTGCTCAAACCGATTTGGTGATTAGCGGAACCTGTAATAAATGTGAGCAATGATTTTAGTAACAGGTGCCAGCGGTCTGGTAGGATCACACTTATTGCAAAAGTTGATCCGGGAAGGTCATTCAGTTAAAGCATTATATAGAAACAATCCCCCTGAAATAGCTGGAACAGAAGGTGTGGAATGGATAAAAGGAGATATTCTGGATGTTGTAGCATTAGAAGAATCCTTGCAGCATGTAGAGCAGGTATATCATTGCGCAGCCGTTGTTTCTTTTAATCCGGCAAAGAAAGCTTCCATGTTTCACACCAATGTAGAAGGCACTGCCAATGTGGTAAACGCCTGCATCAACAGTGGGGTGAAGAAATTACTATTTGTTAGTTCGGTTGCTGCTCTCGGTAGAATCAGGGAAGACAAACCAATTGATGAAACAATGAACTGGACCCCTGAAACCAGTAACAGTGAGTATGGCAAAAGCAAATACCTCTCAGAAATGGAAGTATGGCGGGGAATGAGTGAGGGTTTGTCTGTGGTAGTAGTTAACCCTGTTATTATTCTAGGGAGCGGAGATTGGAACGGAGGATCATCCGGCATTTTCAAATCATCGTACGAAGAATTTCCATGGTATACCGAAGGGACCAGCGGATTTGTAGATGTAATGGATGTAGTAAAAGCCATGTATCTGTTAATGAACAGTGAAGCGAATGGCGAACGATTTATTTTAAGCGGCCACAACACTGGCTATAAAGATATTTTTGGGTTGATTGCAGCTGGCTTTAACAAGAAACCGCCGCACAAAAAAGTAACCCCTCTGTTAGCAGGTATTGTATGGAGATGGGAAGCCATTAAGGCATTTTTTACCGGAAAAGATCCCTTGCTAACCAAAGAGACTGCCAAAACAGCTCAGGCAAAAGTGGTTTTCAACAATTCAAAACTACTTACATCCATTCCTGAATTTTCGTATACCCCTCTTAAAACATCTATTGATAGAATCTGTGCTGAATTCAGGGCAAAGTATCAATTATGATTCCATCACTTTTTTCCAGAGTTCAGGAATTCGTTTGATCCAGACCAGTTCACGGCGTTTGATGGAAGCATCTTCTGCAGGATATCCGAAATAAGTTTTACCTCCTGCCAAAGAAGAGGGAACCCCACTTTGGGCCAACACTACAGCATTGGCTCCAATGGTAAGTGTTTTGCTTACACCAACCTGCCCCCATAAAGTAACCCCGTCTTCTATAATGGTACCACCGGCAATACCCACCTGGGCAGCAAACAAGCAATTTTTCCCTACCGTTACATCATGACCAATATGAACCATATTGTCCAGTTTGGTTCCCAAACCAATTCTGGTTTCGGCTGTTACCCCTCTGTCAATCATACATCCTGTTCCTATTTCAACAAAGTCTTCCAGAACAACATTACCACAACTCAACATTTTTTTATACCAGACTGATCTGTTCTTTTTAGTGTTGTAATAAAATGCGTCACCACCAATAACGGTTCCCGACTGAATAATAACATCATTTCCAATGATGGTATTATCGTGAATGGTAACATTCGGATGAATGATACAATTGTTTCCGATAACTACATGCTTCCCAATAAATACATTGGGCATAATTATCGTATTCTCCCCAACAACTAATGAATCATCAATTGATTTTGTTGCCGGTAAAAATGGACTGAAGTGCTGTACAATTTTCAGGTAAGATTCAAAAGGATCTGAAACAATAAAAATGGTTTTGCCATCAGGAATTTTTACATCTGCCGTATTGATGATTATAAAATCAGCTGCGCTGTTTAAACAGGTATCATAATATTTTGGATGATCAACAAAGACCATGTCTCCTTTTTCTACACGATGAATTTCGTTGATGCCTAAAATTTCTGCTTGGGTATTTCCAGCAATTTTTGCATTCAGAAAATCAGACATCCAGGAAACGGAAACAGGAGACGGAAACTTCATTTGAGTGAATTTTTGAGGTGATAAAGGTAGTAAGACAAGCTTTTCCGAAATTTTTTTTTAAAATCGGTTGGCTGAAAAGTCATTCAAAATTCCAGTGCAAAAAGGGGAAACAAAATGAAGATATCATTTTATAAATTAATTTTCATTTGGCTGAAACACTGTGTTCATATATGTTTCAGACGAACAAGAAAAAAACAGATTGATTTTAAAATGAAAATTGTCTTCGGAAAAATGAAATGATCAAACACTTAAATTCTTTCTCAATTCACATTTGAGCTTAAAATGTTAATAAAATTGTTCAAAAAAATTTTTGTATAAGTTAAAAGTCTTTTTAATATTGTGTAGGGAAACGCGTTTCCCTGTACTTACTAACCCATCCATATACAAGGTCTCGCTTCTGCGAGACTTTTGTTTTGTATCAATTTGAACAACCAATTTATGAGCGAAGTACATTTTTCAGAACAAGAATTAATCAGAAGAGAGAAGCTTGCAAAATTGCAGGCCGCAGGGATTGATCCGTTTCCCGCACCATTGTATCCTGTCAACAGTTTTTCTGTTGATATCAAAAATAATTACACTGAAGAAAACAAAGATCAGTTTACCAATCTTTGTGTGGCAGGAAGAATTATGAGCATGAATGATAAAGGAAAAGTTTTCTTTATCAAGATTCAGGATAGTAAAGGCATCATTCAATTGTATGTAAAACGAGATGATATTTGTCCGGAAGAAGACAAGTCATTCTGGGATACGGTTGTAAAACACGGATTGGATTTGGGAGATATCATCGGGTGTACAGGTTTTGCTTTTATTACCAAGACCGGCGAAACATCTATACATGCGCAAACATTAACCCTACTCACCAAGTCTTTAAAACCACTCCCGGTTGTAAAGAGAGATGAAGAAGGAAATGTTTTTGATGCCGTAACCGATCCGGAATTTCGGTATCGTCAGCGATATGCAGACCTTATCATCAACCCCGATGTAAAAGACACTTTTGTTAAAAGAACCAAAATCATCAATACCATCCGTGAATTTTTGAATTCACATGGAGCAGTAGAAGTAGATACCCCGGTTTTGCAGGCTATTCCGGGAGGAGCTGCTGCCCGTCCCTTTATTACGCACCACAATGCCCTGGACGTTCCTTTTTACCTAAGAATTGCCAACGAATTGTATTTGAAGCGTCTGATTGTAGGTGGTTTTGACTGGGTATATGAATTCAGCCGCAACTTCAGAAATGAAGGAATGGACAGAACCCATAATCCGGAGTTCACGGTATTAGAGTGGTACACTGCTTACAAGGACTATATCTGGATGATGGAAGTAACCGAGCAGTTATTCGAAAAGATTGCCCTAACCATCCACGGAACTACGGATGTACAATTAGGAGACAAAATCGTAAGCTTCAAAGCGCCATTTAAAAGAATCAGCATACACGATGCCATTAAGGAGAATACCGGCATTGATGTAAGCGGAATGGATGAAGCTGGCTTAAGAGAAGTTTGCAAGCAATTAAAAATTGATGTGCCTCCAACTATTGGAAAGGGAAAACTGATTGATGAAATTTTCGGTGCTACCAGTGAACATACTTATGTACAACCAACTTTCATAATTGACTATCCGGTAGAAATGAGTCCTTTAACCAAGAAGCATCGCAGTAAACCAGGTTTGGTTGAGCGATTTGAATTAATGGTTAATGGAAAAGAACTGGCCAATGCCTATACAGAATTAAACGACCCAATTGACCAGCGTGAACGTTTTGAAGAACAGGTTAAGCTGATGGAAAGAGGAGACGATGAAGCCATGTTTATCGACTACGACTTTTTACGCGCCCTTGAATACGGCATGCCGCCTACTTCAGGAATTGGAATTGGTATTGACCGTTTGTGCATGATGATGACCAACCAGGCTTCCATTCAGGATGTGTTGCTGTTCCCTCAGATGAGACCTGAACGATTCGAAGATTAATCAACAAATAAATCTGGATACAATTGGCCTCCGGGCACAACTGCATACTGATCTAAATTAGAAATACCTTCTTTGGCAAGAACTTCTTCGTCAATGAAGGTATTTCCCGTATAGGCCAGTCCTGTTTTAGAAAGTATATAGTAAACACTGTCAGCAATGATTTCCGGTGTACGACTCATCTTGGCCAAAGCTTCACCACCCAGCAGGTTTCTTACCGCTGCTGTATCAATGGTTGTTTTAGGCCATAGTGCATTGGAGGCAATGCCATCGTTCTTAAACTCTGCAGCCCATCCCAATGCCAGCATACTCATATTGTATTTGGTAAGCGTGTAAGCAATATGTCCACCCATCCACTTAGGTTTTAAACTAATTGGCGGTGATAAGGTAATGATATGCGGATTGTTCCCTTTTTTTAACCAGGGTAAACAATGTTTTACAACTAAAAAAGTCCCTCTTACATTAATGCTTTGCATCAGGTCAAATCGCTTTGCCTCTGTTTTTTCGGTGTTGGTTAAAGAAATAGCGGATGCGTTGTTAATGACAACATCAATCCCCCCAAACTTATCTACTGCCTGCTGTACGGCTGCAGCAATCTGTGCTTCGTCTCTGATGTCTACCTGCACAGCCAGTGCTTTACCACCAGCGGCTTCCACTTCCTCAGCAGCAGAATAAATGGTTCCTCCCAGTCGGGGGTCCTCTTCTACACTTTTGGCTGCAATTACAATATTGGCTCCTTCTTTGGCCAGTCTTAAAGCAATGGCTTTTCCGATCCCTCTGCTGGCACCGGTAATAAATACAGTTCTGTTGGCAAATGATGACATAGATAAAAGCTTAGAGACTCAATTTAAGCCAAAGCAATTTACCAACCGAGGAATTCTTTGATTACTTCTTCTGTTTCTTTGCAAGCTTTCTCCAGATTGTCATTCAGAATATTTTTGTGAAAATGACTTTTGAAAGAAAGCTCATAACTGGCTTTATTCACCCGGTTTGCCAGGCTCTCCGGTGTTTCCGTACCCCGGCTTTCCAGTCTTTTCTTTAATTCTTCTACTGAAGGGGGTTCTATAAAAATAGACAGGCAACGATTGGGAAACTGATCTTGTAAATGAATGGCTCCTTTTACATCAATATCAAGGATGGGAATTTTACCAAGATTCCAGATTCTTTCCAATTCAGCCTTTAATGTGCCGTAATAACTTCCTTCATATACCATTTCCCATTCTACAAATGCATTTTCTTCAATTCTCTGTTTAAACTCCGCTTCCGAAATAAAATGATAATGAACCCCGTCTTTTTCCTCCCCTCTGGGTTTTCTGGTAGCAGCCGATATAGACAAGGAAAGGAGGGGGTGCTGCTGTAACAGATAGCGTGTTATAGAAGTTTTACCCGATCCGGAAGGTGCGGCAATAATGATGATTTTGCGAGTATCGGCTCCCATTCAAAATATGTTTCTGCAAAAAACGACTATTTTTTTGGAATTGTTTTTGCAACTTTTCGTCTAAATAATGCTGGTTCTGGCATCATGTACTCTGTAATGCTTAGAGTTTTAGTTCCTATACCATTAATTTCGTAACAAGTAATTTCCTTTGTTTCAAAATTATTTAATTGCAAATAGCTTATTGATTCGTCATTAAGATTTACTTTAGCAATTTTTCCGCAATAAGAATTAGCTGGTGTTAACTTATAATAGTATTTGGATATTAATTGTTTGGCCATATATTCTTTGCAAGAAGAATCTTTATCAAAAATAAAAACCCAATCTCCTTCAGTTGAAATCCAAGTGCCAACTATTAATTTTCTTTCAGAGTTTATATTTTGAGAATGAAGCTTTTCATTAACTACTAAAAACAACATTGAAAAGAGAAATATTTTTTTAAAATCAAACATAGTTTTTATTTAAAGATAAAAAGATAATCTATTTAAAAAAAACAGAAAGTTCTGCAGTTCCTACTTTTGTAAGAGACAATAATTCACCCACGCCATTTATTTCATAACAATATGTTGAACCATCAGAACTAACTAACTGTAAATAACTGGTTTCCTGCTCTTGATCAACTAAAACAGAAATGCTGCATTGTGGTGTAGTATTTGAAATATTATAATTAAAAGTACCTGAAACGAAAGATCCATAATACTCAATACAAGTGCCATCGTTTTTAAACTCAAGTTTATAATTAGAATCATCTTCAGATATCCATGTTGCAATAATATTAGTTTGCTCATCTACTAAATATTGTGGTGTTTGAGGAGAAAAAAAATACTTTATCTCCCTATACTTAGAATACCCAAAAGTTAGCATAAGAATAAAAGCGATTAATAACGCGGATGTAATTGTTTTTTTAAATTTCATGAATTAATAAAATTTTTTATTGACAGAATATATAGATCTTAGTTTTATTATAATAACTTTTCCTTTCATTTATCCCATTCAATTTCCCATTTACTAATCTTGTCACTTGTTCAACAAGAGTATTCGAATTAATTGAAATTTCAGATAATACTCTTGATTTAAAATACCACAAGGCCGAAATCACACTTATAGGATCATTACTTACTAAGGTCTCTGGGTGATTTAGTAAATCAAGATTAGAAGAAAAATTTGAATTATAATAATCCTGAAAATTTTGGTAGTTATCTTTAAAAGTTAATTGAAAAATTCCTCTACCTCTGTATCGAAAACCATCTCCAGATGCTTCGCTTCCATTTCCATATCGATTTCTATAAACCAAGTTTGCAAGTTTTTCAGAGTTATGTAAATAATTGTTTGGATTTTTTCTCAATGGATCAATAAATGAAAAGTGCTTAGGATAAATATTAGCTAAACGAGTTGCAGAAGAATAATTTAGATTTTCTGACCTTTGCAATGAAGTAAAACCGCCAGTTTCAGTTGCAGCTTGAGCCAAAAAATGACGTAGTTTATTTTCATTGTCTATACCAAACTTGCCGCCATACTCATTTATAAGATTTGCTAAAGAATTCAAAGAAGCATCATTAATTACCAGCTGGAAATGCACTTTTTAAAGCCTCTTTAGAAGTTGGGCAGGGTGATTTTGGAGGGATAGAAGGAGTTGTAGATCCATTAGAATTTCCGCTTCCACCACCACTTGTAGGTGGCCAAGTTTCAGTTCCTCCTGACCCTGAAAAGCAAAATGTAGATGTAACTTCTCCAATATACCTCCAACCACACTCAATGTTATAATCTCCAGCAGCACTTGCCCCTAAACTGATACAAGAATATACATACTGGCTTTCTGTTGTATTATAACACAACGATTCTGGATCATTAACATTTCTGGACCTTATTTTTTGTTCTAATTGACGGATTGAAGTGTTTGAAAATGATTGATTTTGCATTTCTTTGCGCTTCATCACTTTGTTTGTTGAAAAATCAGTAAACCAGACATCTAACACTTTTCCGTCAAAAGTGTGATAGCTTTCTATAGTACCCTTTCTAACACTATCTGAAAAAGCCAAGGTTGCATTAGGAATAGTATATTTAATAACAGACTCTATTTTATCACTAACTTTTCTAAAAACAAGACTAAATTGAATTTGTGTTGAAACTGAACTATTTGAACTTTTAATGCCCTTATCATGCTCGTGATTTAAACCTTCTACAAATTTTACCTCTGTATATGAAATATTATTAATGATTGCTTTTTTTGTAGTTGACCAATCTAATGTTAACACTTGTTTACTTTTTCTTTAGTATACATATAAAGAATTCCTTCTTTATAGTTTTTCCCATTTTCTTTAATCCATGTTTTTTCAACATAAAATTCATCTTGTGGCATGAATGTTTGTTTAATACAAGATGCAACAGATAATACAATAGTTAAAAAGAATAGTGATTTAAAGACCCTTTTTGAAATCATTCGATTTGTTTTATTAGTAGAAAATGAAAATAAATAGTACTATCTATTTTATATATATCCAAATGAATATTTCTTCTAGTAGCTTAAAAACTTATCCATTTGGATAATCGAATATGCAAAATTTACATATAATAATTATTTATGTTATTTTTGGTCTTTATAAGCTTTTATGATACAGATAGGTTTAGTAGAAGACAATGAGCGCTATAGGCTATTGATTAAAAATGAGATCGGTAAAGTTAAAAACTCAAAACTAATTATTGATGCTTCTGATGGTTTTGAGTTGCTGCTAAATTTGAACCTTGCCAAAAAACTTCCAGATATACTACTATTAGATATTGAACTACCCAAAATAGATGGTTTACTTTTAACAAGTTATATTTCGCGAACTTATCCCTCTATTAAGATAATTGGTGTATCCTCACATAGTAATAAAGCACTAGTTACTGAAGTTCTTAATGAAGGAGCCAGAAGTTTTATTAGCAAGCACTTTACAAGTCCTAACTCAGCTATATATAAACAAGCTTATGGAAATAGAAGTGTTTTCAGAGAGGCTTTAGATTATACAATTTTAAATTCAACATATATTGACGACTTGCTTTTTAATAAAGGGAAAGAATTAAAACTATCAAGTTCAACAAATCAAATAATTGATAAAAAAATTCCAGAACTTACTTTAATACAACGCCAGTTTTTGTTATTGAATGCTGCTGATTTAAGTTACTCAGAAATTGCATTGATAATGAATAAAAGTCTCCCGTCTATCAAAAAATATCTTGCCTATTTTCTAGAAAAATTTGAAGTAAAGAATAAATCAGAATTAATCACATATTGTATAAAAAACGGTTTTGTTAAACTCCCAGCTCTTTATAATCAATATGCAAACTGATTTTGCAGAAATCGTTTAGATTTGTTACAATAACATCTTTTTTATAAAAGAGATTTGTTGTTCTTGATTGAGGTAAATTAATTTTATGAAATCTGATCAACCTTATTATTTACTTTTTGATCAAAACCCCTACGCGGTTTGTTCGTTAGACTTAGAAGGAAACATAACTTCCATGAACAATCAACTGCCGCTTTTATTAGAATGTCCTGAAACTAAATTAAACGGTGAAAGTATATTTCCATTTCTGCTTCAAGATGAAATGGGTACTGTTTTTAGAATATTCAACCTGGTAAAATCAGGGACAACACAAAAGTTCAAATGCAAAGTTCAAACTGTCAGGAATAAGCAATTAACGTGCATTATCACCTATATTCCTATTAAAATAGAAGGTGCAATAACCGGAATTTATGCGTTGATTAACGACATTACCGAAAATGTTGCTGAAGAACTGGAACTGGAAAAATCTTTGAGAGACCTGAAAAAAATTCTGGATGCCTCACTTGATATTTTGTGTGTATTAAATATTAAGGGAGAATTTGTAAGAATTAATAAACAGGTAGAAGAATTATGGGGATACGAAGACTGGGAGTTAGTGGGAAAAGATATTATAGATTTTGTGCTGGAAGACGACAGAAGAAAAACATTTGAAGCCTTTTCACAGATAAAACGCGGAATAGAATTAAAAGACTTCGAGAACAGAATGTTGAAGAAGGATGGATCCACCATCATCATGCAATGGTTCGCCAGCTGGGACAGTATGACCCACTCGGTTTATGCAAGTGCCCGACACTTAAAATTTTAGGAACAATTCTATTTTTTTTCTATCTTGATTTTCCCAACCGATTGCTATGCGTATATGCTGGAACCTATTTCTGCAAATGCAGGGATGGAAAATTCGTAGTGAATTTCCCTATCACCTGAAAAAATGTGTGATAGCCGTAGGGCCTCATACCAGTGCCTGGGATTTTGTAGTTGGACTAGCAGTTAGAAGTAAGCTCAAATTATACCATCTTAATTTTCTGGGCAAGGCGGAATTATTCAAAGGAAGATTTGGCTTTTTCTTCAGAAAAATGGGGGGATTTCCCGTTGATAGATTCAGCAATAACAATGTAGTTGATCAGGTTGCAGAACAATTCAGGATCCGCGATCAGTTTGTTCTGGCATTATCCCCTGAGGGTACCAGAAAAAAAGTAGATAAATTAAGAACTGGTTTTTATCATATTGCACTAAAAGCAGGTGTACCCATTGTATTAGCCGGTTTGGATTTCGGTAGAAAAGAAATCAGTTTCAGCGAACCCTTCCTGCCAACCGGTAATATGGAAGAAGACTTTAAAAAAATCATACATTTTTTTGCCGACAAGGAAGGTAAGATACCAGAATACGGCCTGAAACATTTAGATCACTAATCCCCCTAAACCATATGAGTCAACCTTTTCCTACCATTATTGACCGTTTTTGCCATTACGAAAAAGTACAGCCCAATAAACTCTTTTTATCCGAACCTGTAAAAAGCGTCTATCAGGATTTTTCATGGGCCAGTGCGGGAAAAGAAATAAGATCAATGGCGGCCTGGCTATTGCAATCAGGATTGAACCCAGGTGATAAGGTGGCTATTCTCAGCAAGAACTGTGCACATTGGATTATGGCCGATCTGGCAATCAATATGGCAGGCATGGTTTCCGTTCCGCTGTATCCGAATATCACCAGCAATGCAGTCAATGAAATTCTTTTGCATAGTGAATCCAAAGCCATCTTTGTAGGAAAGCTAGACAATCCGGAAATCATCAGAATGGGCATTCCGGATACATTAACACAAATCAGTTTTCCTTTCTATTTTAATGTAGGTTGTTTAAACTGGAACGATCTGGTGGCAGCAACCCAGCCTTTGGGTGAGCCTGTAAAAAAAGACACTAAAGATCTTTCCTGTATTATTTATACTTCAGGAACTACAGGTGCTCCCAAAGGAGTAATGCATAGCAATCATACCATGTCTTTTGCAGTTTATTCATTTCTGGAAAGCACACCCCCATTGGCCAATGAAGTGTTTTTTTCTTACCTGCCCCTTTGCCATGTGGCGGAAAGAATGCTGGTAGAATGTGGGGCAATATTTACAGGAAGCTGCATCCATTTTGTAGAATCCATGGATAGTTTTTCTAAAAATCTGCAATATTCCCAACCCACGATTTTTTTGGCAGTACCCAGAATCTGGGAAAAAATTCAGGAAGAGATCTTACGCAAAATGCCTCAGCAAAAACTGAGCAGATTACTTAAAGTACCATTGGTTTCGGTATTGATTAAGAATCTGATCCGCAAAAAATTAGGCCTTGGAAGAGCCAAACATTTGTTCACAGGTGCATCTCCCATCAATCCTGCCGTCCTCAGCTGGTATAAGGCATTGGGAATGGAAATTCAGGAAGCTTATGGGATGACAGAGAATTCTGCCTTGTCTCATTCCAACAGGAAAGGCGCCTGCAAATTCGGAACAGTAGGACAGTCCTATCCGGGTGTGGAGGTTAAATTAAGTGAACAAAAAGAGGTCTTGGTAAAAAGCGAAGCCAATATGCTGGGATATTACAAAGAGCCTGTTTTATCTGAAGAAATGTTTGAAGATGGGTTTTTAAAAACAGGCGATGAAGGAAGTATAGATGACGAGGGATACCTTTCTATTACAGGAAGAATCAAGGACCAGTTTAAAACAAGTAAGGGTAAATATGTGGCACCAGCGCCCATTGAATCCAAAGTACTAACCGATGCCATGATTGCTCAGGCCTGTGTGGTGGGATGGGGAATGCCTGCTCCTTTGCTTTTGTGCACCCTTTCCGAGCAGGCCAAAAGTCTGGCGCAAACAAATTTACAAGATCATCTGCACCAGCTATTGGAGCGCATTAATAAAGAACTGGAACACCATGAACAGTTGGCTAAATTGATTATTATGGCCGAAGAGTGGACGATTCAGAATGGAATTTTAACACCAACTTTAAAAATCAAGCGCAAAGTGTTGGATGAAACATTCAAAGACTTCTACAACAATTGGTATAACGAATCGGTCAAAGTGGTTTTTGTGTAACTTGCACCCGTTTAACTTATTTAGTAACGGCACAATAATTGGTATGAGATTCCGTTTGTACCAACAATTGACCAATAATATGTAAGACCAATGAAAATGAAATTCTACACTTTAGCAGCTCTTGCCTCTGTTAGCTTATTTGCCTGCGTTAGCCCGAAACAATTGAGACAAGCCGAAGCCAGGTATGGCGAATTAAATGGAGCATATGCAGAATTGCAGGGAAAATACAGAAATCTGGAAGAGGAATTTAACAAAGCCAAAAATCAGATTAGTAATCTGCAAACTCAGAAGCAATCTGTTGAAGCACAGCTGGGTACAACCAATACTCAATTGGATTATGTAAAACAAACCAATAGCATGGTTTTAAATCAACTGAAAGATTTATCAGTTGTAACCGGAGCTCAGGCTGAAAGCATCAGAAGATCACTTGAAAACATTGGTGCCAAAGACTTATATATTCAGGATTTACAGGGTTCCATTGCCAGAAAAGACTCTTTAAATATGGCCCTGGTGATGAACCTGAAAGGGGTACTGGGTAATATGGACGACAAGGACATTAATATTAAAGTAGATAAGGGGGTTGTTTATGTAGACATCTCCGATAAACTTTTATTTAAAAGTGGTAGTTATGATGTAACTGACCGTGCTAAAGACGTGCTTGGTAAGGTTGCCAAAGTACTAAACGCTCAGCCTGAAATTGAATTCATGGTAGAAGGTCATACAGATTCTATTCCATTGATTAAAGGTGGTGGAATGATTGATAACTGGGACCTGAGTGTTAAAAGAGCAACAACTGTAGTAAGAATCCTGCAGGAATCTTACGGTATGAACCCCAAGCGCATGACTGCAGCAGGAAGAAGTCAGTATGTGCCTTTAACAGACAATACAACTGCTGAAGGAAGAGCCACCAACAGAAGAACCAGAATTGTTATCTTACCTCAATTAGATCAGTTCTTTAAACTGCTGGAAAGAAAGAAATAAGAATTTTAACAAATTACTATATGGGCGCCGGGGAAAGGATTCTCCGGCGCTTTTTTTATGTAAAATTTTAATCATAAATTGAATTGTCAATTAAAATCCATGTCTTGCAGCTCTAGGAAGCCATTACATATCTACAGAATTTCTCTGCTGTTCTTTTTTTCAGTTCTATTTTTTTATGCACAGGCTCAACCGATTGACAAAGGAATTATTGACTTAAGAAAAAAAGATTTACAGGAACAACCTTTTGCTTTAAACGGAAACTGGGGCTTTTACTGGAATCAATTGCTAAGCCCGGATGATATAAGAACCCAACCAAAGGTCTTCACTTTTTTTCCTGAAAGATGGGATAATACCATTTTAAATAATCAGCCACTGCCGGCAAAAGGGTTTGCTACCTATTCCCTGAAAATTTTACTGGATCCTGAAAAACAAAAAGATCTCTCCATTCAGCTTCCGGATACCTATTGTTCCTTTCAACTTTTTCTTAATGGCAAACCTTTTGCAGCAGCAGGGAAACCGGGAAAAACCAAGGAAACTACCGTGGAAAAATGGGTTGAACAAGTAATTAGTTTGCCCATCACAGACACGATTTCTCTGGTTCTGCAGGTTGCCAATTTCAGACATTCCAAAGGAGGGCCCTATAAACCCATTGTTATTGGTAGCACAACACAACTAACGGCTGAAAAAGCTTCTGAAGAAGGATTTGATTTGTTGTTGGCGGGTGCCATTTTAATGGGAGGGCTTTTTTTCATTGGTCTTTTTTACTTTGGAAAACACGACCGGGTCATTTTATATTTCTCATTATTCTGTATCGCCTATAGTTATCGGATTGTTGGTTCAGATAATTATGTATTGCACAGTTTGTTCCCCAATTATCCATGGATTATCGGGGTTCATCTGGAATACCTGAGTTTATTTGTCAGTGTGATTTTCTTTATGTTTTATACCAAGTACTTATTTCCGGAAGAGACCAATAAATGGTTAATCAGAATAGAAGCCATTATGGCCGGATTACTTTGTTTAACAGTACTATTATTTCCACCAGGCATATTTACCCAACTGTTGAATCCCTTTCTGATTGTCATGTTTACAGTAATTGCCCATGCTTTTTATATTTATATCAAAGCCTATTTTAATAAAAAGCTGGGTGCCAAATATGCGTTGATGAGCACAGCCATTTTATTAATCATTTTTATACTGATTAATTTAAAATATTTCAATGTTATTCAGCCGCCAAGATTTGTGCTTTTCATAGGTTATATCAGTTTTTTCTTTTGTCAGTCTTTAATTCTTTCTCATCGGTTTGCCTTTACTTTAAAAGAAGCCAAAAAACAGGCAGAGATGGGGCTGAAAGCAAAAAATGATTTCCTGAGCACCATGTCGCATGAAATAAGAACTCCTTTGAATTCTATTCTGGGTATGACCAATATTATGCTCATGGAGAAGCCATCAGATGAACAAAAAGAACAACTGAATGTGTTGCTGTTTTCAGCCAAAAACTTATTGTCTATAGTTAATGATATTCTGGATTTCAATAAAATTGAAGCGGGAAAAATAGGATTTGAAACCATTGAAATGGATTTGAAAACCATTTCTGAAAATCTGGTTGCAGGATTTGGAACACTGGCAAAAGAGAAAGGCATTGCTTTGAAACTGGTCTTGGACGATGGGCTGAATGTAAAAGTTATCGGAGACCCTACCAGAACCAGCCAGATTATCGGAAACCTGATTCACAACGCAATTAAATTTACCAAGAGAGGGCATGTGGCTTTGAAAATGTCCGTCCTCAGCAGAGACGAATTGAGGCTCCGGTTATTAATAGAAGTAGAAGATACCGGAATTGGAATTGCACAGGAAAAACAACAATTGATTTTTGAGCAATTCACGCAGGCTGATAATAGTACTTCCAGAAATTTTGGAGGCACCGGTCTTGGGCTGGCCATCAGTAAAAAATTACTGGCATTACAAGGAGCGGAACTAAAATTAAAAAGTGAACCCAACAAGGGATCATGTTTCTATTTTGAAATTAGTTACCCTATTTTACCTACTCAGGTTGTTCATCAAGAAGAAGTTGTTCATGAAATGCCAGCTGAAGAAACGAAACCATTAAAGGGTAAAACCGTTTTACTGGTAGAAGACAACGAGGTTAATATTCTGGTTGCCAAAACATTTTTAAGCAAATGGGGGGCTTCAATAGACATTGCACAAAACGGTCAGGAAGCTATTCAGCTTTTTGATGAACAAAAACACAGTATTGTTCTAATGGATATGCATATGCCCATAATGGATGGGTATGAAGCTACCAGAATTTTAAGGGAAAGAGGAGTAAAAACTCCCATTATTGCCCTTACTGCCAGCCTACCACGGGAAATAGAAGACCGGATTAAAAATACCGGCATTAACGATATAGTAGTAAAACCTTTTATCCCTTCAGAATTATTTAAACTTATTCTTCATTATACGGGAATTCACCCTAATAAAACAGGTTAAGAGAGTATCTTGCACCTGAATTGATTTGTATGCAGGATTATTTGAATGGATTAAACGACTCTCAAAGAGAAGCAGTCACTCATATTAAGGGACCACTGATGATTGTGGCCGGTGCAGGAAGCGGAAAAACCAAAGTACTTACTACTCGTATTGCTCATCTGATGGCAAATGGCGTAGATGCTTTCAATATATTAGCGCTTACATTTACCAATAAGGCTGCTGCTGAAATGAAGGAAAGAATTGAAAAAATTCTTGGTAACTCAGAAGCCAGAAACCTCTATGTAGGTACTTTTCACAGCGTGTTTGCACGTATTTTAAGGGCAGAAGCTCAGAAATTGGGGTACCCCAGTAATTTCACCATTTACGATACTGATGATAGCCGATCTGTATTAAAAACAGTAATCAACGAATTACATTTAGACGATAAACATTACAAGCCCAATATTGTGGGCAACCGTATTTCTTCTGCAAAGAACGCATTGGTGGGACCTGCAGAATATGCAACAGACTATGCTATTCAACAGGAAGATGCCAGAGCCAACCGTCCTGCTATTGCTCAGGTATATGCCGCTTATGCCAAACGTTGTTTTAAGAATGGCGCAATGGACTTTGATGATCTCTTGTTGAAAATGTATGAGTTGCTGAATAATTTTCCAGAGGCATTGCACAAGTATCAGCACAAATTTAAATACCTGCTGATTGATGAGTACCAGGATACGAATCCGGTACAGTATCAGATCAGTAAACTGTTGGCTGCTGCCCATGAAAACATTTGTGTAGTGGGTGATGATGCACAGAGCATCTATAGTTTCCGGGGTGCAACGATTGAAAATATTTTACAATTCCAGAAAGACTACGACGATGTTAAAGTGGTTAAACTGGAACAGAATTACCGAAGCAGCCAGCAGATTTTAAAGGTTGCCAATCAGGTTATTAAAAACAACAAAGGACAAATTCCTAAAAATCTCTGGACTGAAAACCAGGAAGGTGAAAAAATAAAATTAGTACGAACACTAACCGATAATGAAGAAGGGAAGTTTGTTGCTGATACCATACAGGAACAAAAACTCCGCAATCATTATTACAATAAAGACTTTGCCATTCTTTACAGAACCAATGCGCAGAGCCGATCTTTTGAAGAAAGTCTGAGAAAAATGGGAATAGCCTACCGTATTTACGGTGGTGTAAGTTTCTATCAACGCAAGGAAATCAAAGATTTGCTTGCATACTTAAGAGTAATTGTAAATACCAATGATGAAGAAGCACTAAAAAGAATCATCAATTATCCGGTAAGAGGTATTGGAAAAACGACGATTGAAAAATTAGTCATCATTGCTAATGAACAAAATATCCCGGTATTTAATGTGGTTGTAAGGGCAGGTGAATTTGGTTTTAGAGCAGGAACACTGGAAGCATTACAAAATTTTGCTACCATGATCCGCTATTTCCAAAGTATGCTGACCAATAATAATGCTTTTGATGTGGCTACACAGGTGGGCAAACATACGAACCTGGTAAAAGAACTCTTCAATGATAAAACCACCGAAGGACTTGCCAGATACGAAAACGTGCAGGAGTTGTTCAACTCTATCAAAGAATGGACAGAAAGTCCAAGTAATGATGATGGAGAATTGGGTGATAAATCATTGGGATCCTATCTGCAGCAGATTACACTGTTAACCGATGCAGATGACGACAAAGAAAATAATGACGTGGTTAAACTGATGACCATTCACGCAGCTAAGGGTCTTGAGTTCGGATGTGTATTTGTGGGTGGGGTGGAAGAGACTTTATTTCCAAGTGCAATGAGCATTAATACCAGGGAAGAACTGGAAGAAGAAAGAAGATTGTTTTATGTAGCTGTAACCAGGGCAAAAGAAAGACTTTGGTTAACCTATGCCAATTCAAGATATCGTTTTGGTCAACTGGTACAAAATGAACCCAGCCGTTTTATAGAAGAAATGCCGGAAGAATCTATTGATAAATCCTATGCAGGCGGGGGTGCCAGAAATCATGGCTCCTCACAGTGGGGATCGGCTTTTGAAAGAATGAACAGGGGTTTTGGCTCTTCTGCTCAACAGGCTGCACAGAAATATGGTCCGCCACCTGCTAAGAAACCGGCAGGAAGCAAGCCTGAATACATGCCCATTCAACCGCTGGCACCCAAAGTAGTGGCGCATATTCCATCACCCGATTTTACTCCCAGCGATACTTCTAATTTAGAAGCCGGCCAAAAAGTAGAACACCAGAAATTTGGTTTTGGTATTGTAAAATCAATGGAAGGGTCGGCTCATAATCCGGTTGCGACCATTGATTTTGGCGTTAACGGAGAAAAGAAAATCATGTTGAATTACGCTAAGCTTAGAATTGTTTCCTAAGCCGTTGAAGAGAGAACTAAGGGTTACGGTATTTCGCCGTTCTTACTGATTTTTCACGGATATTCGACTTAATGGTTGGTTTATATAAACCACCGTTAGGCTGAGGCAGCAAAACCGTTCCAGGTAAAAACAAAAAGGAAGAGGGTGGCTCCTGCGGTGTTTCCACTTCTGTTTTTTTTGCAGCATCGTTATTGGAAACCGTTTCTGTTTTTTCAACCCAGGGTTTATTGGAAAATGCGGAAGCATCCAGAAAAGACTGCAGTGCTTTTATCTGTGGACGTTCTACATTGGCCAACGGATAAGTGCTTACCGGATTACCCGAAAGTTTTTTTCCGGATGAACCGTACTGCGCAGTTACATTTTCTGATTTTAAATATTGAAGGAATTTATCCATGATATTTAACCAGCGTGCATCCGTATCCGGTACCCCAAACTGGCCAATCATTCCTCTTTTATTGTTCTGTTTTAACCATTGCACAAATGGCATTGCACGCTGAATACCGGTAGAATCCCATGCCTGATTCTGATCGTAGGAGAATAAATATTTTCCGGTAAAGTCGTTATCGAAATAGCAATGTGCATTGTACACCAATTTGTCCTGAGGGTCATTCAGGTATTTTAGGGCGTCCGAATAATCGGGCCAGCTTTCAGCTGCTGCATAATTGTTTCCGGAAATAATAATTCGGCTTCTCCGATCCGCCTGTCGAATAGAACTAATGGCCCATTGAGCCGTAGTTTGCCAATCGAAAGCCTGCATATCATGCGGCTCTGACATTAAATTGTATCCATATATATTGGGGTACCCGGCAAAGGCATTGGCAATTTTATTCCAGCAATCTGCAAAATCCTGCCTGCTTACCGAATAAGAACCTACAATATAATCTACTCCATATTTTCGGTACCTGCCACTGTTATACATGGAAAGGATTACCTGCATATTCCTGTTCGAAGCCCAGGTTACTACCTTACGGATTTCCCCAATTTCACCATAATCCAGATCTCCACCCAGGTTTTTTTGAACCCGCTCCCAGCGAAATGGAATGGTAATTAACCTGAATCCTTTCTGATGATAATAATCTATCTCTTCCTCAGTTGGATACTGATAGTGTTCATTCAGGTGGCCAGGCAATTGATTTTCATTGATTTCACCCCCGCCCAGGGTCATTCCAAGCAAAAAAGGATCGGTCTGAGCCTTTAATTGGCTTGAAAACACCATCCAGATACATAAAAAGAATAGGTTTCGCATGGGTTATTTCATTAGCTGCTCTTAAAAAAAGGCGAAATGCATTACTGATAACGTAAAATTTGTCTGTTTATTGGCTTTACTTACGATATCCGAAAAATAAGAGGGACAATCCGTTAAACTCGGTGCTTTGAACTTTCCCTCCCATCCTTTTGTTTTAAATTTGTACCTGATTCACATTTAAAAAACGCATACCATGATAACGACTGGCAACCCTGTCATCAGCATTTATACAGAAATGACGCCTAACCCTGAGACTATGAAGTTTGTAGCCAACAAGCTTTTATATCCTGGAAAAAGCATTGATTTTGCAGATGAAACCCTATCGGCACCTTCGCCGCTGGCAAAGGAATTGTTTAGTTTTCCTTTTATCAGGAGCGTTTTCATAGCTAGTAATTTTATTACCCTTACCAAGACAGCCGATACAGAAGACTGGCAGGATGTTATACCTACCATCAAGGAGTTTTTAAAACAATACCTGGAAAACGGGGGGGTCGTTGTAAACGAGGAGGAAGTAGCCAAGGTAAAACAGGAAGCCAGCAATACTGTAAGTGCAGACGACGATGATATAGTGAAGAGAGTGAAGGAATTACTTGAAAACTATGTAAAGCCTGCAGTTGAAATGGATGGTGGTGCCATTCAGTTTAAAAGTTATAACGACGGTGTTGTAAACTTAATGTTACAAGGTTCTTGCTCTGGTTGTCCCTCTTCTATGATTACCCTGAAAGCAGGTATTGAAGGTATGATGAAGAGAATGATTCCTGAAGTGAAAGAAGTGGTAGCTGAAGCTGAATAAACCTCGGTAGTGCATTATCTTGCATTACATGAAGCAGACCATACAATTTTTATTGCTCCGTCACTGGGATGCTTTGCTGGCATCTGCAATAGGTTGCATTTGGATTGCTTTTTATACTTCAAAAGGGGGAATTGGTATTTCACCAGACTCGGTAGCTTATTTAAGTTCGGCTAATCATTTCGCCGGTTCATTTCGTTTTTCGGATTACAACAATCTCCCGCTGGTGAATTTTCCATTGGGTTATCCTTTTTTATTGGGAGGCATCAAAATGGTGTCGGGTGCAAACCTGTTAATCTTAGCCCCCTGTTTAAACGCCTTCCTGCTTGCATCGGCACTCTATGCAGTCAGCTTTTTACTAACTGAATGCGGCATACAATCAGGTGGTTTCAGACTGTTGATTCTACTATTCATTCTGAGCAATCCCGGCATACTGGAAGTATACTCGATGTTATGGTCCGAAACAGTATTTCTTGTTTTGGGATTGTTTTTTGTGATTGCCTTTTTGCACTACCTGAAAACCAATTCCCTGTCCTGGTTGCTATGGGCAGCTCTTATAGTTAGTTTCACCTGCATGGTTCGCTACGTGGGCGTTACCTGGATCATTACAGGAGGCATTTTAATCCTGTTTAATGCAAGATTGAACTGGCAGTTAAAATTAAAGCATGCCCTTGTTTTTGGAATAACAGGGTCCAGCTTACCCTTGTTGAATACCTTAAGAAACTATTGGGTTACCGATACCATTGCCGGGGTACGTCAGACTTCACTTAAATCATTCACTTCTAACCTTGAAGATTTTTTAAATGTGCTGGGATATTGGTTCCCGTTAGGCAATGCTGAAAATCAAAGTCTTTTAATAATCTTCGGAACCCTTTTGCTGTTACTGATTATTGTACTGTTGGGTTTCCGATTTATACAGCAGCAGTTTTACAATAGTCCGATTACCATCATCAGCCTGTTCACTCTTGTGTATGGAGGGTTCATGCTATTTATTGCAAGTGTTTCCCGTTTCGAAACCCTGAGCAGCCGGTTATTAATTCCTTTATACATTCCAATTATCATGCTGATTGCTCATTCTTTTTATTCCTGGATAAGCAAAAACACGCAGTATAAAAAATGGCTGTCAATAGCCGTGTTTTTAGGTGGATACACAGCTGGTGCCCAATATCATTATCAGACACATGCTTTTAATTGGGAGGGGATTGGTTATGCTGGTATACCCGGTTACACAGATATGCACTGGAAAAGCTCTTCGCTATTACAGTTCATGAAAAGTCATCATCAGCAATACCAGGCACCTATTTATTCCAATGCCAACGATGCTGTATTTTTTCTGGCTGATATAAAAGCCAATCCTTTGCCGCATAAAGATATTCCTTCAGAAATTAACGACTTCCTTAAAACACCCCATATCTATCTGGTCTGGTTTGTCTACGGAAAAAACAACGACCTGATTGACGATACGTTTATCCGCAAACATTATCATCAAACAAATGAATGGCAATTTAAAGACGGTTCCATTTTTTATTTTACCAGAAATCAACAGCAATGACAATACCCCAGGTCTACGATGCTTTTATTACCGGGATACAACAAACGGGTCCGTTGGAATTCATTGCTGTTTTTGCAGGAATAGGCAGTGTATGGTTTAGCAGAAAAGAAAATATCTGGGTTTATCCTATTGGTTTAATCAACACAACTATTTATATCTATCTCAGCGTAAAGGGGCATTTATACGGCGAGGCTAGCGTGAATTTGTATTATACCATCATGAGTATTTACGGCTGGATATTGTGGACGAAGAAAAACAATCAGACACAAGAAAAAATGCTGAAGATTCAATTCAGTTCGTCCAAAGAGTGGGCGGAACAACTATTTTTCTTTGGCGGCTTCTATGTTTTATTGTTTTTTTCTCTGCAACAGCTGCAGGTTTCCTTTGCGCCTGAAGCCATACCGTGGGCTGACGCATTTGCCAGTGCTACAGCTTATACCGGAATGTGGTTAATGGCAAGGAAAAAAGTAGAGAGCTGGTATTGGTGGATAGCAACAAATATTACTTCTATTCCGTTATACTTTACGAAAGGATATGTTTTTACCAGTGTACAGTTTGTGGTATTACTCATTTTAGCGATTGCCGGTTTAATTAGCTGGCAGAAAAAAGCCAGCCATGCAGGAAATTAAAAAAATAGTTATCATAGGTCCGGAGAGTACTGGTAAAAGCACACTGAGCAAAGCACTCGCTGAGCATTATCGTACATTGTGGTGCCCTGAATATGCAAGAGAATATCTATTGCAAAATGGAACCGATTACAGTGCATCCGATTTACTAACGATTGCGAAGGGTCAATTAGAACTGGAAGACAACTATACCCGAAAAGTGCAGAAAGAAAATAAAGGTTCACTTCTTTTTGTTGATACAGATATGTATGTAATGAAGGTCTGGAGTGAATATGTTTTCGGTACCTGTGATTTTTTTATTCTGGATACCATTATCAAAAGAAAATATGATGGCTATCTACTATGCAATACAGATCTGCCCTGGGTAAAAGATGAACTAAGAGAATATCCCGACGAAAAACCCAGACAGGAATTGTTTGCCATTTACAAAGACTTATTAATTAACCAGCCAGTGCCCTGGGCTTTGATCAGTGGAACAAACGCAGAAAGAACGGCTGCTGCAATTGAAGCAACCAATCGTTTCCTTCAATTATCGTAGCAAGGCTTTGATATCTTCATCGCCCTCAATATTATTCATCTGTTTCAGAATTTGCGGATAGCGCCAGGCTACCCTGCGGCTCATAGGTTTAACGATAAACTTTTTTGGATTGGGCAGTGATGCTATGATCATAGCGGCTTCTGCACGGGTTAATTGAGAAGCATCTTTTTTAAAATAATGCCTGGATGCAGCCTGGATACCGAAAATACCCGGACCCATTTCAATCACATTCAGGTATACTTCAAGAATTCGTTGTTTACCCCAGACCCATTCTATTAATACAGTAAAATACAGCTCTGGTATTTTGCGAATAAACTTGGTGATGGATCCTCCCTGCCATAAAAAAACATTCTTGGCTGTTTGCTGAGTAATGGTACTTGCGCCTCCACCCAATGGTATTCTGGTTTTTTATTTTCTTTTTTGGCTTGATGCTCTTTTCAATGGCATCCCAGTCGAAACCACTATGGTCAGGAAATACCTGGTCTTCACTGGCAATGGCGGCCAGCTTTACCGAATGATTAATCTGATTCCAGGAAACATAGTCTCGTTTGAGTCCATATCCGAATGAATTGGCTATTTGGGTCATGGTAACCGGTGGCATAACCCATCTGCAAAGAATGGTATATAAAAGTGAACTCAGAAAGAGTATCCAGAGGATGCGTTTTGTTTTCTTCCAGATTTTTTTAATCACAACAAATATTTTCAAGAGGAAGATACAACCTATTTCAACTTGTCCCCAAAATTAAGCACACCCCAAATAAGGGCAACGCCAAATCCTATCAGGATAATCCCCGAAAGTTTATTGATAAAGTGAAGATTCTTAGGTGTCAAACGTTGTCTTAATTTTCCTGCTAAGGCAACTTTGGCAATATCTGCGAGTAAAACAAAAACAAGGCAGGTAATGAATACAATCCATTTGTATTGCGTTGGATTAGGAGTTCCCGCAGCATCACCAGTTATTGCCGCAGTCCACGCAAACCAAAAAAGAAAGACGGCAGGATTTAGCATATTCATAAAATATCCTGACAAGAAAATTCCGGCCAGATCTCTTTTGCGGAATTTTTTTATTTCCACTTTATTGTCTTCATCAACAATTACCTTCTTAAAGAAAAAAGTATAAATGCCTACGCCAATTAAAAAAATACTACCTGCAATGGCAATGGTATTGCTATGAGACAAGGCCGTTGTGAAAAAGCTGGTAAACAAATTACAAACCAGTACCAGACTGATATCGCTTGCTGAAACCCCTGCAACAAAAGTATAACCCGCTTTATGACCGTTTGCAAGGCTTTGTTTGATGATGGCAAAAATAACCGGGCCAACTGAAATACTCAGAATCAGTCCTAAAACCAGCCCCTTCATCAATGGTGCAATCATCTAAACCAATTAAAGTTGAATTACAAAAATAGCTGATTGGGGCTATTTCAGCGGATAATTGTTGCGCTAATAATTTTATCCAGGCCCGGAAATTTTTTATCCAGATAGGTGTTTCCCCATTTATAAACCGAATCCTGCAGCGGTAGAATTTGCTTTCTGTATTTCCCGTTCAGTTTAAACAAAACATCCATTCCCCTGATTACTTTTCCAAAGGGGGGATAACCGTGAACTCCTTCCCGCATGGTTGTATCCAACTTTGGATTGTCCTGCATATTCACAAACAGTTGTGTAGTTCTGGTATTTTTACCACTTCTTGCAAAAGCAACGATTGATTTGAGGTGTTTTTTTCTGACTGGTTCGTCCGGCAAGCGCTGCTGATCCCATTTATTGTCTTCCTTGGGTCGGCCGGCAATACCGAATTGAACCACATAGTCTTTTTCTACTCTGAAAATATAATTGTTGGTGTAAAACTGTTGCTTGACCAAAGTGTAAAAACGGTCTGCTGCCAGCGGCGCCCAGTTTCGGTATGCCTGAATAATAAAATTGCCCTGAGTGGTTGTAAACAAAACATTCACCGTATCCGGAGCAACAAGATCCTTGTGTTTAATAGATAAATTTTCTTTTTGCTTTTGTGCAAAAGATAACTGGAAGAATATTGGATTCAGTAAGAATAAAGCGGCAATAAGAATTTTTCGCATTAGTTGTTCTTTTCTAAAAACAGATACCAGTCCTGTAACATGGAACCCTTTAAAACCCTGGGGAATTTATGCTGTCCTCCTATTTTACCTTTGCTGAGCATGAAATTTAAAAAGGCATCTTCTTTCAGTACGGTTAATTTTATTTCCCTGAGTGCACTTTTTCGTTCAACCGCATAATCGTCGTTTAATTCATTCAGACAATCATCTATAAAATTACAAAGAGAGTTCACGTCTACATTGTCGTTGCAGGCAACAAACCAGTGATGGCCAAAAAAGTTTCCGGAAGGCACGCCAGCTACCGTAAATTCAGGAATGCTGATATTGAATTTGTCAGATGCCATTTGCACGGCCTTATTCATATTGTCTACACTCAGGTGTTCCCCAACCAGGCTCAGAAAATGTTTGGTTCTGCCTGTAATAATAATTTCAGATCTTTCTTTATCTACAAATCGAACTGTGTCTCCAATCAAATACCGCCAGGTACCGGCAGTAGTACTGATTAACAATGCATAATCTTTCCCTTCCTCCACTTCGTGTAACATTAAAGCTTCCGGATTTTCAATCATATCTCCGTCTGCAGTAAAGTTTTTATCATCGAAAGGAACGAACTCATGAAAAATATGTTCATTGGTTACCAGTCGCATTCCCTTTGCATGCTGGCGATCCTGATAGGCAATAAACCCCTCACTGGCCAGATAAGTTTCTATATAAGTAATCGGCTTGCCCAGCATTTTCTCAAATCCTTTTTTATAGGGCTCAAAACTTACACCGCCATGTACAAAGAAGGCCAGGTTGGGCCAGAGTTCGTGAATGTTATTGAGTTTATAGCGTTCAATAATTTGTTCTACACACATCTGAATCCATGCAGGAACACCAATTAAAAAACCAATATCCCACTGAGGAGCTTTATCAACAATCTCCGCAATTTTTTTATTCCAGTCTTTCTGTTTGGCAATTTTTTTTCCGGGTTTGTAAAATGGCTGAAACCAGAATGGCGCTTTCTTGGCAGTAATACCACTCAGGTCACCGGCAAAATATCCGGGTCCTTTTTGAAGTTCAGTACTACCGCCCAATGTAAGCCATCCTTTACCAATAGATGCGTATGGAATATTTTCGTATTTACTAAGACTTAGCAACTGCTTAATCATCACCATTTTATTGCCCCTTAATAAATCATTCGTTATAGGAATATATTTACTGGCAGATTCACTGGTGCCACTGCTGAGGGCATAGTATTTAATTTTGCCAGGCCAACAGATATCCGATTGCCCCTCAATGGTTTTATGCCACCACTCATTGTAAATTTTATTGTAATTAAAAGTGGGTACAATCTCCTGAAACTTTTTACCCGGATGTTTACTCAATAATATTTCATCAAATCGATACTGCTGTCCGAAAGAAGTAAACCTGGCTTTTTTTAATAGCTTCTTCAATACCCTTAACTGTTCTCTTCTGAGATTGTTTTCAGGAAGCCGAAGGGCTCTCAAAATGGCATTGGGGAGTTTGAGATCAAAGATTGGCATGCGTTCTTTAACAGTTGAGTTACGAAGCTAAACTAAATGAATTATATAAAATATTTTGTGAAAAGGGTTATTTATACTTTTTAGTTATGCGGGAAACAATAAGTATTGTTTGAATAAAAATCTTAAGTAGCCATATCCCTGATTTACCTCCGTACAAATGCGGATATTTATCCAGAAAGATTTTCATAGAACCATAAAAATGATTCAGATAATCGGGATTCTGTTTTGAACTGACTCCTTTAATATGCGTAATAACAGCCGTTCCCAGATAATGGTTTTCTTTCCCCAGTTCCAGAATTCTGAGGCTTATATCAATGTCTTCGCCGTACATAAAAAAGGATTCATCAAAGCCCCCGGCCTGCTTGGCCACTTCGGATGGCATCATCATGAAAGCACCCGCCAGTACGGGCACTTTGTGCACGCCACCGGAATCCAAATGGCCCAATGCATAACTGTTAAAAAAGGGTGAATCCGGAAAACGATCAGCTATTCCGGTTAATTTAAAAACCGATCCTTTTATAGTAGGTATTTCTCTTTTACTTTCCGGTAAAAATGCTCCCTGTATATTTTTCATTTGAACACCCAGTGCCCCTACTTCAACATGAATCTGTAAATACTCAATGGATTGCTGTAAAACATCCGGAGTAAGAAGGGTATCCGGATTCAGAAACAAAACATAATCAGTATTAACCAGTTGCAGAGCCCGATTGTTAGCTTTGGCAAAACCAATATTTGTTGCTTCTGATAACCATTGAACAGCCGGATATTTTGCAGCAAGCAATGCCTGGTCCTCCGGACTGTACTCATTATCCACCACAACAATATCAATCTGAAAAGAATGCCCAGACCGCTGAATGGATGCAAGGCAATGATCCAGGTGATGATATACCCGATAGTTTACAATAATTATGGTTAGTAGTGCAGACACAATATTATTTCAAAGATGCAGAATCTGGGTTACTTTTGCTTCATGCTTAAAGAAACCTTACTAAAAGCCACGGAAGCGGGCGCTGTTGAACTCAGAAGATTTTTTAATGGAAGTTTTGTAATCAGTAATAAAGAAGGCATCAATAATTTAGTTACAGAAGCTGATCATGCAGCAGAGAAAGCCATTATGGATTCCATTCAGTCTGCTTTTCCAGATCATTTTATTTTAAGTGAAGAGTCCGGAGAGTTAAAGCAGGATTCTACCTATAAATGGATTATTGACCCCATTGATGGAACCGTCAATTTTGCCAATGGCATACCCATTTGTTGTGTAAGCATTGGAGTGGAAAAAGACGGAGAAATGATACTGGGCGCTGTTTACAACCCATTTATGAATGAATTTTACTTTGCCGAAAGAGGGCAAGGTGCTTATTTAAATGACAAAAAAATACAGGTAGGAAATAAGACCACACTAATTAAAAGCTGTCTGGTTACCGGATTCCCTTATACCTACCTGGATGCCCCTAACGGACCCTTGCAGGTTTTTGAAAAATTAATCAGAAAGGGGGTTCCGGTAAGAAGACTGGGAAGTGCTGCCATCGACTTATGCTGGGTAGCGGCCGGAAGATTTGATGGATTTTATGAACATAAACTACAGGCCTGGGACAGTGCTGCAGGATTTTTAATGGTAGAAGAAGCGGGCGGTAAAGTAACCGACTTCAAAGGCAATTATTATTCTCCTTATCAGCCTCATATTATTGCAACCAACGGCTTAATTCACGATGAGCTGGTAGCAGTAGTGAATGGAGGTGCATTCTAAAGGAAAATTAAAGGTCATCATAAAAAAGACGTATGGAACAAAGAACAGAAATAGCGAGTTTAGGTGAATTTGGTTTGATTGAACACCTTACCAAAAATGCGGAAACCCAGAATGCTTCTACCATTTTAGGGGTTGGGGACGATGCGGCGGTAATTGATCATTTTGGTAAGCAAACCGTTGTAACCACCGATCTATTACTGGAAGGGATTCATTTCGATTTAATGTATACGCCGCTGAAGCACCTGGGTTACAAAGCCGTGGTTGTAAACCTTAGCGATATTTATGCCATGAATGCAACGCCAACTCAGATAACCCTGAGTATCGGAATCAGCAATCGTTTTAGTTTAGAGGCCTTGAATGAATTTTATGAGGGCGTTTATTTTGCCTGTGAAAAATACGGAGTTGATTTAATTGGCGGGGATACTTCTTCCTCACAGAAAGGATTCATCATTTCTGTTACAGCCATTGGTGAAGTGGCACCCGATACATTCATCAAGAGAAGTACGGCATCAAAGGGTGATTTAATTTGCGTGAGTGGGGACCTGGGCGGTGCTTATCTGGGTTTAACCCTTATGGAGAGAGAAAAGAAAATTTACCAGGAGAATCCCAATATTCAACCAGACCTGGAAGGAGAGAGTTATATAGTGGGTCGCTTACTAAAACCTGAAGCCAGAAAAGACATCATTGAATTCTTTGGAAAAAATGAAATAGTTCCAACCGCCATGATGGATGTAAGCGATGGAATCAGTAGCGAAGTATTGCATATCTGCAAACAGTCCGGTTTAGGAGCGCGCATATACGAAGAAAAACTTCCCATTGCCGATGCCAGCAGAAAAGCAGCATTCAAATTCGGATTGGATCCAACCGTATGTGCATTGAATGGCGGAGAAGATTATGAATTAATTTTTACCATTCGCCAGGAAGATCACGATAAAATTGTACTTAACGAAGAAATCAGTGTAATCGGCTACACAACTGAAATAACGGAGGGTGTGAAATTGCTGACCAAGGGGGGTAATACTTTTGATCTGAAAGCACAGGGCTGGAATGCATTCAATTCTTAAACATGAGCAGACGGCTATGGATGGGATGGGTGCTTCTTTTATTGATGCGTACAATTGTTCCATCACAAACAGTTATTGCCCAAAAATCAGTTAGTTCCTTATCCAAGTTTCCTGTTGCTGAATTAAAAGAAGATGCCATTCTGTTAAAAAAAATTCTGGAAGCCAATCATCCGAGTTTGTATTGGCATACTTCCAAAGAAGAACTGGACAGTAGTTTTAACAGGCTGCTGATTTCCCTGAACGATTCACTCGACGAAATAGCATTCAAAAACAGGATTGCAGGCTGGGTTGCACAAATTAAATGCGGACATACCAGCACATTGTATTCCAAAAGTTTTTTGAAAAATCTAAATCAATACCGCTATCCCAGGTTTCCGCTACAGATAAAGTTCTGGGAAGACAGTGCCGTAGTTTTAAGCAATGGATATACTAAGGATTCCATCATTAAAAGGGGAACCATTATCAAACAAATCAATGGATTGCCCGTTTCCTGGTACAGAAACCGTTTGTTTCAACAAATTTCCAATGACGGCAATGCGGTCAATCATTCCTATCAGGTAATCAGCAATGGTTTTCCGGATTTATACAAACAAGTGTTTGGACTTGACAGTGCTTACCTGATTGGATTTCTTGATTCAAAAGGAAAAAGCGACACCGTATCATTGGGAAACTTTTCGCCGGTTCCCAGAGACAGTTTAATCAAAAGACCTCAACCACCAATAGCAAGACCAGAGATTTCAAAAAGACAAATGCGGCTGTTAAGCATTCGCTCATTAAGTATCGACACAGTTACCCATAGTGCTTACCTGCGGCTTACCAGTTTTAGCAAAGGGAGTCTCAAAAGTTTTTTCAGAAGAAGTTTTAAAAAACTGAAGAAAGAAAATATTCAGCACTTAATTATTGACTTAAGAGAAAACGGCGGGGGAAAAATCAGCAACAGTATCAATTTAACCAGATACCTGACAAACAAACCATTTAAAGTAGCCGACTCTGTTGTGGCTACCAATAGAAAATTAAAATACGGAAAACATATTCAGCATAGCTGGATGTATTGGCTGGCCATGAACCTGGGGGCACATAAAGCAGAAGACGGCAGTATTCATTACCGTAGATTCGAGCGGCACTATTTTCAACCGAATACCAATAATGCATTCAAAGGTCAGGTGTACCTGGTACAAGGCGGATACACATTTAGTGCGGCCACACTGGTTGTAGGGGCATTGAAAGGTCAGGATAATATTAAAGTAGTTGGGGAAGAATCCGGTGGTGGATATTACGGAAACTCGGCTATGCATATTCCTAATATCACATTGCCCAACACCAATATCAGGGTTCGGTTACCGCTTTACAGAATGGTAATAGATAGCAACCGTCCCAAGGGGAGCGGAATTGTTCCGGACATAAAAATACCGCCATCCTCTACTGCCATCCGTGAAGGATGGGATCCGAAAATGGCGGCAATTCTGCAAATGATTCAATCAAAAAACAATTAGTGTTTTTCTCCTGGTTTGCATTTTTCTTTTATCTCATGAAATACATCATGGGTAGCAGTAATTAAAGAAGTTAATTCCTTATCAGATTTTTTTGCTTTAACAGCTGCTTCCACTGCTGTGCATTTCGCAACCAGTTGTTTCAAAATGGGCTTCGCTACTTTTGCGTCATATCCGGCAGGTACTGCACCCGACTCCCATGCTTTTGCTTTTGCCACAAGTGTTGCAACATTTTCCTTTAAGGGTTTTAAATTACCTTCTTCTGCAGCATGAAAGGTTTTACCCATAACGCCGTGAAAATCTTCCATTTGTTTCCAACTTGCTTCCTGTGCATGTGCACTAACAGTGAAGATGGCAGCCAATGCCAGTACCAATAATTTTTTCATGTTTGTTGTTTTATTTACTACCTAAAGTTAGTTTATTCTGCTGCTTTAACACAAGACAATTGCGCATCAAGGGCAATCCAGTCCGCTTTTTGGCCTTGCTTTAACATTCCGGAAATACCTTCTTTTTGAATTACCCTCGCCGGATACAAAGAACACATTCTGATGGCTTCTCCCAATTCAATATTCGCACGCCAATGTAATTTCTGCATGCAAGCCAGCATGGTTAAGGCCGATCCACTTAAAATACCATTGGCTTCGTATTTATCCCCATTCAACTGATGCGGATAAGGACCTGATTGGGTTTCAGTTACTGCATCGGTAATAGCGAATAATCGCTCGCCCATTTGCTTTTTAGCAATTTGTATCGCTTCAAAATCTACATGGTAACCATCCGGTACTATACTGCAGTTGACCATGGGGTGATTAAAAATGGCTCCCACCATCCCGGGGGCGCGGTGTTGTAGTGCACTCATAGCATTGTACAAGTGAGTAGCGGTTGTAATCCCCTGGTTAAAAGCATGGGTAGCCGTTGCATAATCTGCATTGCTATGGCCTGCAGAAACTACAATGCCCCGGGATTGTATATAATCAACCAAATTGGTACTGACCATTTCCGGAGCAAGCGTAATCATGGTAATAACCCCTTTACCATACTCCAACAAAGAAGCAACCTGTTCCAAATTGGGTTGATAAATGTATTCGCTTAAGTGTGCCCCTCTTTTTTCCGGATTGATCCAGGGACCTTCTACATGTAATCCTATGCAACGATTTCCGGGAGTCTGCTTAAACTTTCTTACAGCATCAATACAGGCATGAATTACTTCATGACTATTGGTGGCAACCGTTGGCTGAAACCAGGCTGCTCCGCCCTTGATGCAATAATCCTGCAACAATGCCAAAGCTTTCTCTGTTGGAAAAACACTTAGCAGCTGTCCGCCTGCACCATAAATCTGCAAATCAATCAGTGCGGGAATAATATAAGGATATACCTTTTCTGGTTTTTCGGGTAGCGATACAATTGGCACCATCGAATGAACCTGATTATCTTCCAACACCATTGCATGATTCAACAACCAATCCGTACCCGTAAATAATTTTTCTGCTGCTACAATTTGTTTCATAAATCTTGTTGATAAATAGAAAATGTATCCGCATCTTTCCAGAATGGAAAACGGGTTCTGCAATCCTGCAAATGATCCGGGTTTAATACGTGCGTAGTAATGGCTTCCTCTTGTGCACTGTGATAAAGTACCTGCCCCAGCGGATCCACAATCATTGAGTCACCGCTATGATTAATGCCATTGGCATCTTCACCCACCCGGTTTACCCCAATTACATAACACTGGTTTTCGATAGCCCTTGCCGTTAGCAGCGTTTTCCAGGCATGGTTTCTTCTCTCCGGCCAATTGGCCACATACACCAGCAAATCATATTCAGGAGTATCTGTTATTTGTTGTCTTGCCCAAACCGGAAAACGCAGATCGTAGCAGATTTGCAGATTAATTTTCCAGCCATTCACAGAAGCAATGAATCTTTTATTTCCGGAAGCATAAAACTGGTCCTCACCTGCGAAGGCAAACAAATGTCTTTTATTGTAATAGGCAACCACTCCATTAGGTAATACCCACAAAAGGCGGTTAAAAAATTTTTCTTCTTCCGTTATGATAACCGAACCAGTCAGAATTATTTTCTGCTTAGCTGCCATTTCTTTCATCCACTGAACCGTAGGACCCTCCATGGTTTCAGCCAGTTGAGCAGGATTCATACTAAATCCGGTGCTGAACATTTCGGGCAGGATCACCAGCTGTCCCGACGCAGTCTTTTGCTGTATTTTTTCAGCAAACTGCTTCAGGTTTGCTTCTTTATTTTCCCAGTGTAAATTGCTTTGTATCAGGGTAACAGATAAAGGATGCATAGGGCTGTTTTGAAACAGCAAGTTAATGGATTCGATATTGTAATTGCAGGCCCAGGTAGCGATGTTTTTTCAACTGCTCCAGGGTTTCCCTTGATTGATGCACCAGTTCCAGTTGTGCGGCCCACCTGCCAGCGCTATATGCCAGGCCAAGGGTATGCTGAAATACCCAGCGATGCGGAGTTAGCCTGACAGAAGAATCCGCAGCAGTTTTGCTCCCCCCGGAAATAGTGGCATTATAACCTTGCCAGGTAAACCTGGGATACCAATAGATATAAAATTCTTTTTTGTTATTGCCTTTGATTTCCTGTGCTGCATTCCAAAGCTGACTTTGCTGCGCCGAATTAAGCAAACCGTACACCCATTTGGTTCCCATAGACGCACTCACAAAACCAGTGCCTAATTGTGCGTCGGAAATAAGAATGCCCTTAAATAGCTGCGTATTGACCATTTGGTATGCATACAATGCCGCAGCGTTTAATACCAGCTGATTATTAATTTGATACTTCCATCCCCTAAATTCGGCAAAATTCAACCATCGGTGATAGGTGTTTTGCAGGCCCTCACCTCCTGATGCCGGACCAATAATACCAAGGGTTCCCGACCATTGAAATACGGTTTTTTCTCCTGAAAAACGGGTCTGGCTGAATTGAGCAAAACTGTAGCCGGCATAGGGACGATCTATGTCGGCGGGGGTTCTGGTATTTCTGAACAAAGGGGTGAAAATCTTTTGCCCGATGGTAAACTGGTGAATGCGCCTGGAGGTCAATTTCCCTGGCTTTGCATAACTGTAATGAAAAAAAAGTCCGTTGGTATAATAGGCATCCTCTTTTTTTAACAGATAGGCGTCGTTTTCTGTAGTCAGGCCTATTGACTGCGCTTGCAGAGCCTTTGTACCCGTTACTATCATTAAAATCAGTCCAATTAATTTATAAAGATTCATGGGGCAGATCGGATTTGTTGAATAATGGATTGAACCAACGCAGGCTCAAAGCCCCTTTGCTGCAAAAAGGCTTTTGTTTTAACTACCCTGTGTATGTATTGGTCTTTCTTTAAACTATTCCATTTCGTTTTTATCAGTTTTTCGGCAAGCAAAAGGTAATCCTCATCGGGAATTTCACTCATGGCTTTTCTGATATTGTACTCGCTTACTCTTTTCTGCTTCAGGGCATAGGCAATTTTTATTTTACCCCATTGCTTTTGCCTGAAATGTCCTCCCACAAAGGCTTTGGCATATCGCTCCTCATTCAGATAATCCTCTTCAATTAAGCGGGAAAGCAGTTGCTCAACCGTTGCTTTATTCAGTTTCAGGCTGTACAGCTTTTCTTTTACTTCCTGATGGCAACGGTCCTGGTAGCCGCAGTAGTGCTTCAGCTTCATATAAGCTTTCTCGATGGTGCTATTGGGGTCCGTTGAAAACAACTGTTAGTATTTTTAGGTAAAGTAATTATATTTGTTTCAGGACCCCAAATATCCCCCGGTAAAACTGAAGTCCTGCACAAAATGGCTGTAACACAATACAATGTTTGTTTGATAGACGACGATAAAATCTATCAGTTTACTTCACGAAAAATTTTGGAGTCCACCGGACTTGCCAAGAATATATTGTCTTTTTATAACGGGAGTGAAGCCATTGGATTCTTTAAAGAGAAAGTAGAAAGTGGTCAGCAGGAATTACCGGATGTGATTTTCTTAGACATCAATATGCCTATCATGAATGGTTGGCAGTTTTTAGATGAATACCACAAGTTAATGGAACGGTTTAAAAAGCCGATTTATGTGTATATGGTAAGTTCATCTGTAGACGACTGCGACATTCAGAGATCCAAGGAATACAGCGGGGTTACCGACTATATTGTCAAGCCCATTAACAAGATTAAATACCAGGAGCTGATAGACCGGCTCAACTTCTACAATGGCTGATATTTTGGGTGTAAATTGCTTGTGAAATATCGTCCCTTTACAGTAAGTTTGTCCAGATTAAAACGTTCATATGAAATTTATCGTTTCTTCCTCTTCCCTGTTAAAGCATTTGCAGCAGATCAGTGGTGTAATTAATGCGAATACCGTACTTCCGATTCTTGAAGATTTCTTGTTTGAAATAGAAGATAAAAAATTAAATGTAGTGGCTACCGATCTGGAAACAGTAATGCGTGTTCAGATGGATGTAGAAAGCAAGGCCAATGGCCGGGTTTGTATTCCTGCAAAAATCCTAATGGATTCATTAAAGAATATTGCAGACCAGCCCCTGACTTTTACCATTGATAAAAACTTTGCCGTAGAAATTACCAGCGACAACGGTAAATACAAGGTAATGGGAGAGAACCCCGATAATTTTCCGAAAGAACCCTCTGCAGATGATACCACCAGCTTTAGCATGCATAGCGGCGCTTTGTTAACAGCTATCAATAAAACTTTATTTGCAGTAAGCAACGATGATTTAAGACCTGCGATGACAGGTGTATTTTTTGAGTTGAGTAAAGACGGCGTTCAGTTTGTGGCAACAGATGCGCACAGACTGGTTCGTTACAAGCGCACCGATACGCATGCTACCAAAACCGATTCATTCATTGTGCCTAAGAAGCCTTTGAATTTATTGAAGAATGCTTTACCTGATAATGAAGACGAACTAACCATCAGCTATAACAGCAATCATTTGTTTGTGAAGCATGGTTCTACTCATATGATTTGTCGCTTGATTGATGCCAGATTCCCGGATTATAAAGTGGTGATTCCTGCAGACAATCCTTATAAGTTGATTGTGAACAAATCTTCTTTCCAGAATGCGCTGCGCCGTGTGAATGTATTCTCTAACAAGAGCACCAACCAGGTGGCTTTGAATATTACCGGTGCAGAATTGCAGATGGCGGCGCAGGATGTTGACTTCAGCTTTGAAGGTAACGAGCGCATGAACTGTCAATACGATGGCGAAGATTTACAAATTGCTTTCAATGCGCGTTTCTTAATTGAAATGCTGAACGCAGCAGATACCGACGATGTTAAAATGGAATTGTCTACGCCCACCAAAGCTGGTTTAATTAAACCAACTGAGCAGGCAGAAGGCGAAGACCTTTTGATGCTGGTGATGCCCTTGATGTTGAATAACTAATTTTGTTTTAAATAATGTTGTAATAACAATTTTTCGTTGGGTGAAAGGACTGCTTCTTTGTAAATAAGTTCAATAAATAATTGTCTGGGGGGAATTATCCCATTCATTTCAGTTGAATAAATTGATTTGAAATAAAAACTTATTCTTTGAAGATTCATCTTATACTCCTCATTAACTCTTTCAGATAATGTGTTTTTTATTGAAGGAATTCGATTAGTATAAACAAACATGATTGTGTCTGGGATTGATGGGTTTGTTACTTGTTCTTCATAAAGATAAATACTAGTCAGCGTGTCTTTTGAAAAATTAAGTCGATTTTCAAATAAACGATAACCATCTTTTTCTGTTGGCAGTGGCACTTCTTTTCCTTGCTTAATATAAAAGCCTGTGTTTAATAATAGAGAATCTGCGTTATAAGTAATTCCATTGTCTTGAGCATTTACATTTTTATAATATTTGCCAATATTTTCATTTTCTCTCTTTATAAAATAAGGCTGAGTATAATTTATATTCTCAAAAGTTTCAAGTTTCATATTTGCCGATAATCTATACATAATATGATGATTATTAAAATGCATTAATAAAGTATCCTTTAAATATTTTACCGATATTAATGTATCTGATTTCTCAAAATTTACTGGAAAAGAACTAATAATTTGCAATGTATAATTGGTTGTGTCTTTAGCATTACATGATAAAACACAAATTATACTTGTTATTATAACTATTTGAAGATGTTTCATATTATAAACTATTTAAATTCCAACCAGCATATGCAATAATATTCTTGTGTCGAGGTGTTACAAAGACCGAAACTAGATCTTTAATAATAAAACAATTTCCAACAGGTTTAAAAGTAAAGGTAATACTAAAGCTTAATTCCATTGCAGCAGATGTTACCTCATGATTATTTGCATATTGTTGTGTGAAACTTGGCGTACCAATCCCACTAGAAAATTCAATTCCAATTGCAGGCGGTTCTGAACCCACGAGTCTAATTTCTACATGTTCGAGTGAATGAAATGCTCTTTTATTATTAGCAATCCTTTTTGTCAATCCTTTTTCAATAGAAACGAGTTTCCATGACCCTATTGGTGGAGTAAAACATGTCCAAGGATTCGGGTTCCAATGGAATAAATCTGGTGAGCTTCCTGTCGCGATTTCTGTATAAATATTTTCAAAATTATTTGTTGTTACAGAATTATCAACAACATTATGAAAATCTTGAACTAATTCATTATAATCATCGATGCAAGGCTGAGAAATGCTTCCATCTAAAGAATTTCCTCCACTTAATTCTATACCGATTCCTGGATTTATAAAATCAATAACAGGCAAATAATCACAGGAATTATATAAAAATTGGACACTTAAAATTTCCCCAGTCACTTGATTCCAGGTAACCCAATAAAAGTTCTTGCAATCATTCGTGGTTGTATTTCTATATACGCGTTGTATAGCCTCTTTGGGGTATTTTTGAAGTGAGTTAGTTGAAGAGTATTTAATCTTTTTGTTTTTATAAGTTGACCAACCTTCTATTGGTCTTCTATCGAGTCCAAATTTGATTAACTGTGTATTTGGTGAAATACTATCATAACAGAGTGCATTTTCAATGTTTTCCATTTCATTTGTTAAATAAATACCTCGAAATGTAACCTCTTTTTCATTTTTTTGTAAAACTAAAAATTGATTTTTTAATTTATTTATGTAAAAAATATAAAGATGTACATCATTTTTAGTTACAATTTTTTTAACCCCATCAAAAGATATATTATTCTTTATTTCATCAACGTTATTACTTTCTATTGAATTAAGTTTTTTCTTTTCGAAAGTAATCCACCTATCAATTATTTGATCATAGTTCTCCTGTATATCTAATTCCTTTTTGGGGGAACATGAATTATGAATAACTAAAAGTATAATTAACAAAGCTGTGAGATATGACCATTTTTTCATAGCAGTACATTTTTATTTTTGAATAAATAAAATTGTACCTTTTATCTCAATCATTTATTAGGCAAAAACCTAGATTTTTTGTTTACACTAATAAATTAGAATTTTAATATATAATTTTATTTTTCTATGTTTGTTTATTAACTATTGTTACTCGCATCAAGTTTTTAACGCAACAGTTTAACTAAGTTAAATTGTTGTAATGAATAAATATCAAAGGTTAAGTATCGATGAAAGGGAAATGATAGGCCAATACCTTTCACAGGGCAAAAGTTTACGATTCATAGCTAATAGTTTAAACCGACAGGTAAGCACTATTAGTCGAGAGGTCAAGCATTTTACCAACATTGGAAGTAGGTACAAGCCATGGTTAGCTCAGCATTGTGCGGATTATCTATCCCGGCGAAGGAATGATAAATGCAGGATTGCTACAACACCAAAACTGTATAGCTTTATTGTTGAGAAGCTGAAACTCCGCTGGTCACCCCAGCAAATTAGTATGGAGTTAAAAAAGCGTTACCCAACAAAGAAGTATATGCAAGCCAGTCACGAAACTATTTACACTTATCTCTACATGTTACCCAAAGGTGAACTCCGCAAGGAGCTGATCAGCTATCTGAGACAGAAGAAACGTTTACGGAAGAACCGCAAGTTAGCAACTGACGCAAGGGGTAAAATAGCTGATATGATTAGTATCCATGAACGTCCAAAGGAAGTAGAAGATAGAATCATACCTGGTCATTGGGAAGGCGATTTGATTATGGGTAAAGATCACAAAAGTGCGATTGGGACTATTGTGGAACGAACTACCAGAACCGTTATCCTTGTACCATTAAAAGCAAAGGATGCACCTTCTGTAAGAAAAGCATTTGCCAAAGAACTAAAAACATTACCCAGTCAAATGACTGTAACATTAACCTATGATCGAGGTAAAGAAATGAGCGAACACAAACTCTTTACCAAAGAAACAAATATGCAGGTGTACTTCTGTGATCCTCATAGCCCGTGGCAAAGAGGAACCAATGAAAACACTAATATGTTGATCCGCGACTTTTTCCCTAAACAAACTGATTTTAGTAAGTTTACAAGGAAGGAAATCAAGCATGTTCAAAAGCTCTTAAATGAAAGGCCCAGAAAAACGCTTGACTGGTCAACACCAAAAGAAAAGTTTAAAGAACTATTGTTGCGTTAAAAACTTGATGCTGAG
>NZ_KI866530.1:2312863-2354786 GCF_000511175.1 Sediminibacterium salmoneum NBRC 103935
TTAATATACTAAATTATTCTATTACTCAGATAGCCAATAATTGGTTTTGCAGTGATAAAAATGTTGAATATTACAGGAATCGGATTTACATGAAACTAGGCATTAATACTCGCCACGAATTAATTGCATATGCTAAGAAAATTGGGTACGAGTTTTAATTATTGATAGAATATTTATACCACCTACACAAAAATCTTTTAATGTAATTTGTGTTTAAATTAACGTCAGATGATTGATGCCATTATTGACTACTTCAATACTATTCCTAGCTTACACAGAGCGCTGATATTGGCTGGGGGTATATTGTTTTTCTGGATTGTTGAGGGGATTGTACCATTGGCCAGGTTCAAATACAATAAATACCGTCACGCAGGCATTAACCTGTTTTTCACAGCCACTACCATTATCATCAACTTTGCTTTTGCATTGGTAATTGTAAAAGCCAGCGAATGGGCCATTGCAAACCAATTTGGTTTATTGCAATTGACCACCCTGCCAGCCTGGGTAATGCTGATTGGTGGATTATTATTACTTGATTTGGTTGGCGCTTATTTTATTCATTTCATTGAACACAAAATAAAGTGGATGTGGAAGTTTCATATGGTGCATCATGCAGACACCCATGTAGATACCACCACTGCCAACAGACACCATCCGGGTGAAAGTGTTTTCAGAGCGGTGTTCACAACCATTGGTGTAATTATCTGCGGAGCGCCCATGTGGCTGGTAATGTTGTACCAGAGTTTAAGTGCGGTTTTGTCTCAGTTCAATCATGCGAATATGCGCCTGCCACTTTGGTTAGACAATGCCATTAGCTGGATCATTATTTCTCCGAATATGCACAAAGTGCACCATCACTATAAACAACCACAGACAGACAGCAACTACGGCAATATCTTTTCTATCTGGGACCGTTTATTCGGAACTTATAATTACACCCCCGTAGATTCTTTACGTTACGGATTGGATGTATTAGATGACAGTACAGATGAACAACTCAACTATCAGCTAAAAATTCCTTTCGACAACTCAATAAAAACCCAGTATTAATATTTCCGAATCATTTTTTTCTACTTCAGCCCGAGGTAGTGCATCTTTGTACAAAGTTTCTATATGAAGATTGTTGCGATGATTCCTGCACGTTACGCAGCTACCCGTTTTCCTGCCAAGCTGATGCAGCAACTGGGAAACAAATCCGTGATTCGTCATACCTATGACAATACAATGGCAACGGGATTGTTCAACGATGTGGTAGTGGTAACCGACAGCGATATTATTTTCAAAGAAATAACCAGCCACGGCGGTAAGGCGGTGATGAGCCAAAAAAATCACGAGAGTGGGAGCGACCGGATTGCAGAAGCGGCAGCGGACATGGACGTAGACATTATTGTAAATGTACAGGGAGACGAGCCCTTTGTACAAAAAGATCCGTTGGAAAAATTACTGGCGGTTTTTGCCGATGAAAAAGTAAAGGTAGCTTCTTTGATGCAGGAACTAAAAGATGCCGCATCAATTGAAGACCCTAACTATGTAAAAGTGGCTGTAGATAGAAATATGAATTCGCTGTTCTTTTCACGAAGTGTTATTCCTTATGCCAGAGACAAAAGCATTACCATCGCTTACTACGAACATATTGGTGTATACGCTTTCAGAAAACAGGCACTGATTCATTTTACCAACTGGCCCATGACCCCACTGGAAGCCGCTGAAAAAATTGAATGTCTTCGTTACCTGGAATACGGGGTTCCGTTAAAAATGGTATTGACCCAATACATGGGAGTAGAAATAGACACGCCCGAAGATTTAATTAAAGCGGCTAAGCTTTTATAAAGTTAATTACAATCTCTCGTATAGGGCCCTGAGTTTTTCGCGGGTCATGATTTTTTCCCAATCCTTGCCCAAAGCATTCTCCCACAAGGGCTTCATGCCCAGGGATACATTCATCATGGTTTCGAATTGCTCATCGGTAAGACCTTTGCAAATTCCCTGTGGAATTTCAATATTGTTTTTCTCCACCATTAATTTGAATTCCTTCACACCGGCAGGATAGTATTCTTCCAGGTGATTCATCACGATGCAATTGCCGATACCATGTTTGGTGCCGAGTAAATAGCTTAAACCATAACTTACCGCATGCGCAACTCCCACCTGAGAATAAGCAATGCTCATTCCACCTGCATAAGATGCCATCATCAATTGGTCATCCGATTCATCGTCCCAATGATTCTTCTCCACAAATACTTTCTGACAAAGCTGTAAGGCTTTTTCGCCATAGCTTTTGCTGAACTCATTTAAGTACGTGCCTTCCAAACTTTCAATGCAATGGATATAACAATCCATGCCTGTATAAAAACGCTGATTCACTGGCGCATCCTTGGTTAATTCAGGATCCAGCACAATCTGATCGAAAGGAGTAAAATCAGAATTCATTCCGAGTTTACGGGTAGGTCCTGTTAATACAGTAGTCCTGCTCACTTCAGCTCCTGTTCCGCTTAAGGTTGGAATACCTACTTTATACACACCCGGAACCTGCACAAGATCCCAGCCCTGATAATCTGCAGAGGAACCCGGATTGGTCATCATTAAAGAAACCGCTTTGGCCAAATCCATGGTAGATCCGCCCCCAATTCCAATTACTCCGCTGATGGTTCCGAACTCTTCTCTTAAAGAACGGGCCAATGCATCTACCTGTGTGGTCTTGGGTTCATAGGTTACGTCTGCTAATATGATTTTATCTTTTCCTCTTAAAGGAATTCTATTGAGTAAAGCCTTGCCTTCAAAATAATGGTCTACCAAAAACACCATGGGTGCATCTCCCTTTCTGTGCGGCGTTAAAATTTCATCTAACTGATTAAAACTTCCGCGGCCGAAAACCACATAACTGACCATTTTAAAATTCCTGAAACTCATAGTATTATTTTACTGTGCAAAGATCGTGTTTATTTCCAGATGGATCTCATGGGCCAGAACCAGATATTTTCGAAGACAGAAACATTTCCGTCGCTGAAGAACTCGATACCTGTATCATTTTCTTCCGGAAATATCTGAGAAGTGAAAACCAATTCGCCATCATTGGCATATACTTCAATAATGCTCTTATCAAAAAAGATATGCAGTTTCACCTTGTCGTTTTGCTGTTTTAAATACGCATTCTTCTTAGCAAAATAAGGGTACTGTCTGCTGAACCCGGAAGGTGTATTGGTTCTGTCAATAAAGAGTTGTTCCAAAGTGGCGTCGTATCCGATCACAAAACTACGATTACCTCCTACGGCAATTTTAATCCCACTGATGCTGGTAATGGCAGGCTTTAGATCTACTTCCATTTCAAAACAATTGCTGCGGAAAGGAAGGGTATAACCATTCTTTACTGCAATGGGTCCATTCAATACCTGACCCGTAGAACGCATGGCACGCAAGGCTTTGATGGGTTCCTGTACCAGCACCCACTCCGATCCCATTTTTTTCACCGCCAGTTTTCTGGGAATAGACATGGCCCCTTTCCAGGGATTGGTGGGAATTTCATTGGCATAATTCCAGTTGTTTACCCATCCTACAGAAACCGGAATTTTATCAGGTGTATTTTTATAGGTGATAGCTGCATAATAATCACTGCCATAATCGGGACGCACAATTTTATTGGAAGGATTCTCATTGTAGAATTTGTATCCATCAAACTCCCCCACAAAATATTGCATGCTGGAGTTCTGTGAAACCAGCAACACCCATTTCTTTTTGTCGGGTTCTCCAACCACCGGAACCTGAATTAAGTCAGGGCACTCCCATACACCAGAAGTATCACCAATGGGACCAAAGTCGCCTTGATAGGTCCACTGTTTCAAACTAAAAGAAGTGTAAAAAGAAATCATTTTTTCATTGGGCATGGCCACTACCATCACCCACTGCTTTGACCTGTCGTGCCAGAATACATTGGGATCTCGGAAATCAGTCATGTTTAAATCAAGAACAGGATTACCGGAATACCTGCTCCAGGATCTTCCATTGTCTATACTATACGCCAGGTGCTGGGATTGATTAAGACTGTCGTGTGCCGTAAACACAGCCACCAGCGGTGGATTCTCTTTGTTATTGCTTAGTGCACTGGTGTTTTTTGCATCGTATACAACCGATCCGGAAAAAGCCATTTTACCTCCCTCTACTCTTAGTGCCAGCGGTAGTGGCGTCCACTTCACCATGTCTTTACTCACTGCATGTCCCCAGCTCATAAAACCCCAATTGTTTCCGAAGGGATTGTGTTGATAAAACAAATGGTATTCTCCATTGTGATAAATCAGGCCATTCGGGTCATTAATCCAGTTTTTCTGTGAAGAAAAATGGTACTGAGGTCGGAAGCGCTCCGCATAGTAGGGCGTTTGAGCCTGCATTACAAAGGGTATCATCGTGAGGAGAAAGAGTACCGTTTTTTTCATGAATCAAAAATATGCTTGCTTAAATTTAATGAATTCTGTGCAGGAAGAATTATTTCATGCCTTCCAGCTTTTTTTGCAGGTTGAACATTTCATCTCTTAATCTTGCCGCCTCAATAAAATCTAAATCACGGGCTGCTTTTTCCATTTCCTTCTTCACTTTCTTAATCGCATTCTCCACCTGCGGAATAGTACTAAAAGTTTCCTGCTCTTCAGCAGCATGTACCACCAGTGGCGCATCGGCCTGCACGGCATAAGGATTGGATGGATCATAGCCCTTGATATCCAGCACAGAAGTCTGAGCAAATACCTGCTCCTTGCTTTTGGTTACCGTTGTGGGAATGATATTGTGCTCCTGGTTATACGCAATCTGCTTTGCTCTTCTTCTGTTGGTTTCGTCAATGGTCCGCTGCATACTTTCTGTCATCTTATCCGCATAGAAAATAACCAGGCCGTTTACATTTCTTGCAGCACGACCCGCCGTTTGCGTTAAGGAACGTTCGTTGCGCAAAAACCCTTCTTTGTCTGCGTCCAAAATAGCCACCAGCGAAACTTCCGGCAGGTCCAATCCCTCCCTCAATAAATTCACACCCACCAATACATCAATTACGCCCAAACGCAGGTCCCGTAGAATTTCTACGCGTTCCAAAGTGTCTACATCGGAGTGAATGTATTTGGATTTGATATTGATTCTTCCAAGGTATTTATCCATTTCCTCCGCCATTCTTTTGGTAAGGGTGGTTACCAACACACGGTCACCTTTTTTAACCCGATCATCTATGGCATCGAGTAAATCATCAATCTGGTTGGTGCTGGGTCTTATTTCAATAGGGGGATCCAATAAGCCGGTAGGACGTACTACCTGCTCTACCACAACGCCCCCCGTTTTTTCCAGCTCGTATTCACCGGGAGTGGCGCTTACAAAAATGGTCTGACCTGTCAGGCTTTCAAATTCATGAAAATTAAGCGGTCGGTTGTCCATAGCACTGGGTAATCGGAAACCATAATCAACCAATACCAGTTTACGGCTTCTGTCACCTCCATACATACCCGCCACTTGCGGAATGGTCTGATGGCTTTCATCAATCACACATAAAAAATCCTTTGGGAAATAATCGAGTAAACAGAAGGGGCGGGTGCCTGGCTTTCTTCTGTCAAAAAACCTTGAGTAGTTTTCAATACCGTTACAATAGCCCAGCTCTCTGATCATTTCCAGATCGTATTCCACTCTTTCTTTTAACCGGGATGCTTCAATAAACTTGCCCACCGATTTAAAATATTCAACCTGCAGCATCATTTCATCCTGAATCTCATGCATCACTTGCGTAATCATGTCTTTGGGCGCCAGGTAAAGGTTTGCGGGGAATATGGCCGCTGCATCCATGAGGCCAATGCGCTTATTCGTAGCCGTATCAATGCTTTCTATTTCTTCAATTTCGTCTCCGAAAAAAGTAATGCGGTAACCAAAATCCACATAGGGCAGATTAATGTCGACCGTATCACCTTTTACCCTGAAGGTTCCGCGGGTAAAATCGCCCTGTGAACGATTGTACAAAGAGTTAACCAATGAATGTAAAAATCCCTGTCTCGACAATACCTGTCCTTTTTGAATCCGGATAATTCCGTTTTCATATTCGGTAGGATTACCCATACCATAAATACAGCTAACGCTGGCTACTACAATAATATCTCTTCTGCCGCTCAGGAGTTGGGTAGTGGCCTGTAATCTTAATTTATCTAGTTCCTCATTAATGCTGAGGTCCTTTTCAATATAGGTTCCGGTAACAGGCATATAGGCTTCCGGCTGATAATAGTCGTAGTAACTAACAAAATACCCAACGGCGTTCTCAGGAAAAAACTGTTTGAATTCCCCATATAACTGGGCCACCAGGGTCTTGTTATGCGTTAAAACCAGGGTGGGGCGCTGTACCTGTTGAATCAGATTGGCAATGGTAAAGGTTTTACCACTTCCGGTAACGCCCAGCAAAGTTTGGTATTGCTCGCCTTCGTTTACGCCACGCACCAGGGCTTCAATGGCTTTGGGCTGATCTCCTGCAGGTTGATAATTCGTGTGTAATTGAAAAGGCATGGCTTAATTATGGAGCAAATTTAACCGTAAATAGGGCAAAAAGGGGAGAATACTGGTTTTTAACAAGGCTTTGAAAAAACTTAATATTAATTAATTGTTACCTTTTTGTAACTTCAGTTGAATCCTCTATCGTTGAAAAAGAGTGTCTGGACCATATTAATTCTTTGGGGCTGTATACTTGGGAAGCCCGCACTGGCTCAGCAGAACAAAATAACTGCAGAAACATCTTACGTAGATTTCTATGGGGATACAGTACATACCCCTGCTATTCATCAATTAAAGGTTTCATTAACCACCCCGCTGACCCATTCGGTGATTGAAGGTTTTTATGTTGCCCTGAATCAACTGCCTTTTCAGGAACTGGTTAATAATCTGCTAGCTTATAAAAACGAAAAGCAACTGGACGACTGGTTGTATTATCAGTTAATCAGAACCACCGCTGAGGCCATCAGTCCTAAAAAAGACAATTATCATCGCTACACTTTATACAAATGGTTTTTACTCAATCAGACGGGTTACGATGCCATTACCCGATTGAGAAACGATACATTGCTCATGTATATTCAGTCTGGTGAAAGTGTGTATGATATACCTTCGATGGTGTTGAATGGCACACAATACATTTGCCTGAACTATCACGATTATGGTAGCAATATTGATTTTAATGCCGGTGCTTTTAAAAATATAGAATTGGTTAAGAGAAATAATTTAGCAAAAGCCTTCTCTTACAAAATAAACCGGATGCCCGATTTTAATCCGGCACTGTATGAAATTAAGCCGCTTCAGTTTGCTTATGGACAAAGGAATTATGAGTTTAAGGTAAAAGTGAACAAGTCTATTAACAAACTATTCAACAACTATCCTTCCGTTGAATATGCCATGCAGTTTACGGCACCTTTAAGTAATACGACTTATCAGTCATTGATTCCTGCATTAAAGGATGTGGTGGCAAAAATGGATCAGAAAAAAGGAGTGGATTACCTGATGCACCTAACAAGATCATCTTTCGCATTTGAAAACGATGCGGCCATTTACGGAAAAGACATGCGCTTCTCACCAGAACAAACTTTGTATTCAGCTTACAGCGATTGCGAAGACAGGGCTGCCTTTTTCTTTTATCTGGTAAAAGAAATTTACAACCTTCCAATGATCGTTTTATCCTATCCGCAACACGTAACCGTTGCTGTTCAGTTTGATGCGCCACAGAGCAATCCTATCATGTACAAGGGAAACCCCTACTGGGTATGCGAACCCACGCCGCAATGGAAGGATTTAAAAATTGGTCAGGGAATTCCTTCTTTGAAAAAACAGGCATTTGAAGTGGTATATGAATACCTGCCTGCACAACGATAAGTTTTGTTTTATTTCATTCTTGATTCAGAAGGAGGTTACTTTCTTCTGATTGTGTGTATATAAACCGGTGGTTGCAGGTATTGATTGGCTTCTTTCAGATTATGTATTTTCCTTACAATCGGCATTCCTTTAACTACTGAACCAAAAGCCGCAAAACCCAGTCCGTCTTCCATATTCTCTCCGCCAAAGTCAAAGCCCGTTTCATCTTCCACCATAATAAAAAATTCAGGGCCGGCTGATCCCGGTTCGTTTCTGGCCATAGAGATGGTACCTTCTTTGTGTAATATGCCTGTTTGTTTGGTGCTTTCGTGTGGAATACCCGGAAGACTTTGCGCCAATTCATTGTTCGATTTCCAGATTCCCCCCTGTACTAAAAAAGCCTTGGGGGCATTGGAGGGTTGATTGTACATATTCAATACCCGATAAAAATTGGACTGATCGTAGTAACCTGAATCAATATAACGCAAAAATGCATTAGCGGTTAAAGGTGCTTTATCCGTGTACAATTCAATTTCAATTTCACCATAGCCTGTTTCAATAATAATATGGGGAAGACCCGTCTTTTCCGGGGATTTGCAGGATGTCATACAAACAAACATCCAAAGAGTTACGAATAGATTTACCTTTAATATACATGAGCGTATACTCATTATTTATCGGACTTTTTATCTGTGATTAGTTCAAGTAACATAAACTGTGTTTGTTGCAAAGGGCTGAAATTATTATCGGAAACCAGAATCACAGACCTGTTGCCGTTAGGAAGCAGTGGTCCCAGGGTAATTCCTTCAATATTGTCTGTATAAATTCCCAACTGGTCCATATTCACCAATAATGTTTTCTTCATGGGCTGGTATGCTTCTCTGTTTATTAAAGATCCCAGCGAGGATACATCTGTTGCATTATTATAATCTGCTAAAAATATCCTGATGGTACAGGGAACTCTTCCGGTTGAATAAGATCTTTCCAACACCAGTAGTTGATTGTTTCCTATGTATAAAAACTCTGGTACCCCATTTATATAATAAGCATTTGCGGGATTGGGCAAATGAGCAACAGATTCAAGCTGGTAAGCAAACTGTCTGGTTGACTTTTTCTTTTTTGTATCAAATTCAAAAAAACGAATCATTGCCTGATTTTTCTCTAGTGCCGCCCTTGGTCCATCTTCATAAAGTGGTTCTTCCACACTGGTCATGAGATAACGAAAATCATGGGTAAAACTCATTCCTTCCAGCACTCCATTTTGTCTGGGTCCTTTTTCCAATGCAGACATCATTAAATTTTCTGGCATCCTGAAACTATCCTTCCACATACCTGCCTTATTAATCAGGTGAATGGCCGGATTATTCAATATGGTATCTTTTGCTCTGAATAGTCTTTCCCCTTCACTTGACCAAACCAGGTTACGACCAGATGGAATATAACGCATACCCTCAGGATCAGGAACCCTGAAAGGATTTTCCTTGTTTCCGGGGTAAGTCTTACCATTCTGATCTAGTAAGAAATACCTGTTGGTGAAAAATACAGAATCAATTTTTTTCTCTCCAATATTGATTTTTGCTGTATAATACCTTGCCGGGTTTATAGAGGACCGATCATCGCAAACCAGAAAATAAGAATCTGACTTTTCATCGTAGTCAATAGAAGACAAACCCCCAACTGTGGTTTCTTTGTATTGCAGATTAAAGGGGACAGTATAAGTATGTAAATACTTCAGTTCCTTTATAGATTCAGCGGGCTGAACGGCTATTTGTTTATACGTTGTACAGGAAGTTAGGGCAGCCAGTGCTGTAAACAATAAGGACTTTCTCATTAAGGGTATTTTACCATTTGTTAATACGGGCATATTGAACCATCATGGCCGTATTTTTCAGATTTAATTTGCGCAAGATATTTCTTCTATGCGTATTTATGGTCAAAACACTCAAATTAATAGCATCTGCAATTTCCTGGCTGGTCAAGCCCTTGCTGATGAGTGATACAATTTCCTTTTCTCTTTTGCTTAGTCCCCCTTCGGTTTCATTCATCAAAGCTGGAGCATCGTTACCCCACATAAAACAGGATTGATTGTGCAAAACCGTTTCTATTGCTTCAATCAATTCGTCGGATGAAAGATTTTTAATGATATATCCCTTTATACCCAGGGCTTTGCATTCCAGCATAATATCCTGATCGTTCTCCATGCTGAGAATGATGATTTTGGCTTCCGGAAACTGAAACAAAATCTTCTCGGCAACCTGATAACCCGTTCCATCCGGAAAATGGTAGTCCAATAAATAAATATCTGGCCTTCTGTCAATATACAATTGAACAGCATCCCTGGTATTGAATGCTTCCCCAACCCAGTTTATCCAATCCTGTTCTTTTAAAACGCTTCGGATTCCCTCAGCAAAAATTTTATGATCATCTGCAATGGCAATTTTGGTTCTATTGGGCATGAGAGGGGGTTTTCAGTCCGGATATTTCAATTACAATACTAGTACCATTTGTGTTGGAATCAATAGAAATTTTTCCACCTAAATACGCCACCCTGTATTGGATATTCTTTAATCCAATTCCGGCATTTTTATTAGATGAAAAACCGATGCCATTGTCTTCTACCAGCAGGGTAATGGTTTCATTGTTTTTTTCTTCCCATATGGAAATAAAAACTTCTGTTGCCTGTGCATGTTTCTTTACATTGTAAATTAATTCAGAAACAATTCTATATAAGCCGGCTTCAACAGGCAATGGATATCGCTTACTGATACTGGAATCCAGATGCGTTACAAACTGATTAGCTGCATTCCAACGGGAAACTGTTTTTTCTAAAATATATACCAAACCCTTTTCGGGCAAGCTAACCGGCATTAGATCATGTGCTATATTTCTTAAATCCTCAATGGCTTCCGATAATTGAGTGTCTAACCATTCCTGATTAGCGACATCCGTTTTCAATTTGTTGAAAGCGCCTATTCGTATACTTCCCAACAGTCCACCCAATCCATCATGCAGCTCTCTGGCCAATCTTGATCGTTCTTCTTCCTGGGCCTGAATCATTCTATCCGCTTGTTGGTTTCTCTCATTAACCAGCTCCTGCTCTGCAAGCTCTCTTTCCTGTTTATAATAATTATACCGCTGGCTTAAACCAAAGGAAAGAATAGTGCTGTTGGCAAGAATACCAATTGCTGAACCATATCGATTAATAAAGAATACCCAATCTGCCTCTAAATTGTATTGAGACAAAATGATCAAAATTCCAAAAACGGATTGTGCAAGAAAAGCAATGAGAAAAAACAATGCAATTGTTTTCATCTTTTTATAGCTCTTCGCAATAAAAAATATTACGGTCAGCATAGAAATAAACCAGAGTATATTGGCAATACTCAAAGTCAATAGTCGAATCAGCTGATTGGCCATAACTATATTGCCAAATACAAATACAACCAATAGAAGGATTAACAGTGATTGTAAAATTCTGGTGAACCCTATGTAAAGAGGTTTTCTTTCATCGGGTGTAAAATAACGGCTGGCCAGTTCCAATATTAATAAAAAGGAGGTTGTGCTAAAAACAGGTCTTGCCTTACTGGCCCAATCGGGGGTGTTGGGCCAAAAATATTGAAAGCCTAATCCCCAGTTTGCTATCACCCATAATGCTGACGACCCAATGAATAAAATATAAAAAACATGGATATTGTCTTTTAATGAAGACCATAAAAAAATATTCAGCAAGCCCAGAAAAATCATCCAACCTAAAAAAACACCGTATACCATTTTTTGATTGGAGAGATAATTAATTGTTTCTTTTTGAGTAATCACCCTGATGGGTACCTCTAAAGACTCCCCTCTTTTATCAACCTCAATCAACAGCCCTTCCGTATTATCAGGAATAGCAAACCAATAATCAGGATCGTCGAGTACTCTTTTTTCAAAAGGAAAATAATCGCCCGATTCATAAGCAAGCTCCGGTTGATTGTTTTTTATTGTATAGATTCTGATTTCATTGATATGGGGATTAGCCACCTGGAGAAAATAGCCTGCTTCAGCCGGAGTTTCTGTAAAAATCCACCACTTGTTAGCTGAAAAGCCGGGATTAAAAAATCCATTGATGATGGCTCTTTTACTGTTTTGTAATTGAATGGTTGCCTGATGGGGTGTTAGTTTATTTTTATCCTCCAGCACTTTCATCCTGGCAGTCTCAATATTTTTCCCCGATTGGGTTAACGTGTAAAGTAAAAGGATGAATCCCGTAAATAGCAATATACTTACACTGATAGCAAGTGGCTTGTTGTTGAACTTAAACATTAACTGCTATTTAATGAAAGAAGGAGGGAATATGGTTTCCCAATCTGTCAGGGATTGATAATATTTAGCTGCCAACAAAATGGATGCCTCGTCAAATAAATTTCCAATAAAACTGATACTGGTAGGAAGCCCTGTTCTTTTATCGAATCCTGTAGGAGTGCATACTACCGGCTGACCGGTTAAATTGGTAATAGCCGATTGATTTCCGCTTCCTCTGGTTGGGCATATCAATACATCGATATCCTTCAATGCCGCATGTATTTTTTGCTGCAGTTCGTAACGCATTCTGTTGGCGTTTACGTATTCAACAGCAGGAACAAGTCGGGAAACCCTGAAACTGTTCGGCCAGTCAAATGGTCCCTGTCTGGTTAATTCATCATCAATATTATAACGAGTTAAATCATCAAAAGCTGCGGCAGATTCGGCACTAATAATTACATCCATGATATTTGCTTTATATACTGCCGTGTCGGGAAACTCAACCGGTATCAATTCAATGCCCTGTTCTTTAAACATATTTAGCACCTTCCATTCATTTCTGGATGTATCACTGATTAAATCAAAATAGTTTTTAGCATATCCAATGCGAAGTTTTTTCACTTCTGCATCTGGCTGATAATTGAAAGGAACATTCAAGGCTGATCTGTCTAATCCATCCGTTCCATGTATATAACTAAATACAATTGCAGCGTCTTCTGCAGATCTGCAAATGGGACCAATTTTATCTAAGCTCCAGCTTAATGCCATTGCACCGGTTCTGCTAATCCGTCCAAAAGTGGGTCTTAAACCCGTGGCACCACAGGTTGAAGAAGGGGAGATAATAGAACCCCAGGTTTCTGTTCCAATGGCAAAGGGAACCAGTCCGGCAACGGTTGCTGATGCCGAACCTGCAGAAGATCCTGAAGATCCTGTTTTTAGATTCCAGGGATTTTTTGTTCTGCCGCCAAACCAATAGTCACCCATGGCCAATGAACCCAGTGTAAACTTAGCAACCAATACTGCCCCCGCCTCTGAAAGACGATTGTATACATAGGCATCTTCTTCTATTACCTGATCTTTGTACGGCGCTGCGCCCCAGGTAGTTCTGGTTCCCTTAACTGAAAACAAATCTTTTAAACCATAGGGTATACCATGTAATAAGCCCTTATATTTTCCGGCAGCTATTTCTTCATCTGCTTTTTGGGCCTGATCCAAGGCAAGGTCTTCGGTAATAGAGATAACACATTGTAAACTATCTCCGTATTGGCGAATACGATTGATAAAAAATCGGGTAAGTTCTACCGAGCTTATTTTTTTGGATTTAAGAAGTGCTGCTAAATCGGATACACTATAAAAAGCCAGTTCTGACAACTGTTTTGGAAGCTGCACCTGTTTATTCAATTTCCATTTAATGGGTTTCTGTTTGGTGGGAAGTTCCAGACCCGGCACAACCGGATTTTGCCAAAGACTCATGGGAATACTATTGGGTATGCTTTTTTTATGCATACTGGTATAAACCCTTAAGTTGTCTTTTACACCCTCAAACATGGTATCAATTTCTTTTTCTGTGAATTGTAAATGAAAAAGCTTAGATGCCGATAGAAGGTCTTTTTTTGAAATGGTATCCTGTGCGCTTATTTCAGCACAGAAGATCATACTTAGTAGAAGCAATATGTTTCTCATGGTTCCTACAAATTACCAATATTATTGGGCTATACCATTATTCGTTTGGATTTTTCACCAAAACAATGCACCGGGCCATCATCAGGAATATCAATAAAGGCAGCAAACTCAGCCAGCCTAAAAGGGAAACAGCCCACAAAGCAATTATGAGAATGAGTATAGGATAAAACAAGAATAAAGCAGCAAATAAAACGGAGTCATGAAAAACTGTGTTGCGGGTTTTCCTTTCAATAAGGGTATCCAGCCAATGGAAAAACCAGCGATGTGTTAAATAACCAATTTGTCCAAGGAGTTTTACCAGCTTGCCCTGTGCTGGTTTTTTGTTTTCGGGCACTTGAATTAACCGATTCAAACCCTGATGAATACAATCATTAAAATGGCGCATATTTCTGGCCCGGTCATTAAACGGGAATAACTGTTCTGCCGTTAAGGGATTGCCCGGAATAATTTGTACAGTTGAACCCCAGGTATTAAAGCGATTATAGGCAATGCCTAGTGGCAGAATCTGCAATGGTTGTTTTCCTTTATAATCCAGGGCAATTCTGGCTGCCCCTTTTTTAAATGGCTGCAGTTGATTGGTTAACAAACAGATTCCTTCTATAAAAATTAGCACGATGCCATTATTTTCTAACACTTTCTGAGAAGCTTTAAACGCGTATTCATTCAGGTATAGGTTTTCCTTTCCCTCGCTTAATCTGTAAATGGGTATCATATTGAGCAGGCTTAATAAAAACCGGTGAAATGGTTTTTTAAAAGCATCTCCCCTTGCCAGAAAATGGATGGGCTTTTTAAAATATGCCCCAATTAAAATGGCATCTAAAAAAGAATTAGGATGATTGGCGGTGATTAATACCGGACCTTTTATAGCATAAACATTCGAATAGCTGACATGAATTTTTCTAAAGAAAAAATAAAGTGCAACACGTATAAATGGCTTGATAATCCGGTATAACAAGGAAAACTATTTTCTATGGCAATCTTACTGTTACAAAGAAATTAACACCCATACCCAATCCAGCGTTCCGGCCCAGCAAAGTATAATATGCCTGAATGGTTGGTGTAATAGATCGGTTTATTTTTCTTCCAACACTAACATTCATAGTGGCAGCGTTGAAGTTTTTATTTAATTGCAGATTGGGGTTAAATGCAGTATTCACACTTTGAGAAACCAGATGCGCAATGGATGCAGTTACCGATGTGTGTTTATTGTACATTTTCCCGATTGTTAAGGATCCCCGGTACTGATTGGGGCCGTCCTGTGAATCTAAAAAGCGGGTATACATAAATTCAAGAATGGCATATCCGTTTTTATAGGGTGTAAAAGAGTAGTTAGCACCCATCATCACTGCTTTAGAGGCAAATCCCAGATAGGGGGTTTGGTTATTCTGATACGCGGGTACACCCACTGCCGCTTTTAAAGTGAAATAGCGTTTATAATCCACAGATGGAAAATGAAAAGACAAGCCAACATTAATATCTGTTATACCAGATCTGGTTTCAGAATTATTACCATTTACAAGGGTTTGTTTTGCAAAAGGTAAAGTAGCCGTTAAATCAATTCTTCTGCCAAGGCCATGCATTACATTTAAACTATAAAAAGTAGACTGAAAATAATCTCCGGGAAAATTGTTCGTCAACTTTCCGTTTGCATCAAAAAACTTGTCTGAATAAAAATAATTAAAGGTACCAGTGATGGCTGTTCTACGCTTACCTATAGGATAGTCGGCCCTGGCCTCACCAACGGAAAGCGCCATTACCGTAAAAAGAAAAATGATATATGATTTAGACAATTGCATGTATTTATCTTTTCCGTCTTTTTACTGCTTGTTCGGCAAACCAGATTCCGATAAATGAGTTATGATACACCGGAATTTCGTGACCCAGATCCGGGAATATGTATAATTCACTGGCGGCTCTTGCATCCATTCTTAATTTATTATACGCCGCAATGGCACTGCTTGGAGAAATAAAATCATCCTGCAAACCAACAGCATACAAAACAGGACATTGCACTTTGGGCATAAAATTCTGCAGGTCGAAATAATTAAAGGTCTCGAGCATTTGTTCTTCGGTAAAATCCGGATTGTCTTTCAGGTATCTTACGATAGCATCAGATGGGAATGTTAATACACGTTTACTTTTTCCAACCGCAAAACTGTTTTTCCAATCGGCAAAAACCGGATTACTGGCAATAACCGCATTAATCTTATTGGGTAATAATGCAGCAGTTACCAGACCCATGGTTGCACCCTGACTACCCCCAAATGCCAAAACCCGGGTTAAATCCATTCCCATATGTTCGTGGGAATACACAAAATCAACTGCGCGGATACAATCCATGTATATGCCTTTATAAACATATGCATTTTTATCTTCTGCATTAATCATTATTTGCTCTTTGTCATCGGGGTTAAATTCTTTCTGGTATTTTTTATCAATCCCTCTTACATTAACAGCAAATGAAATAAACTCATCAAACAGCAATGGAAATACTTCTTTTTTGTATCCTCCGTATCCAATAATTACAGGATATTTTCCCTTTAATTTAGGAATAGATAAGAATCCATAAAATGGAAACTCATCCAGGCCTACCATATCTACACGATATACATCGTGGTATTTGGTGCTATGCTCTTCACTACGGGTTATTTTATATTGAGGATCTACTTTTGCCAGATCGCTCATGGCTGTTTGCCAGAACTCATCAAAATCGGGTGGCAAATAATACGGTGTGTTGATTCTTCCTATTTCATATCCAAAAGCATACTGAGCTGTATCATCATAAGTAGAGGTGTTGGTTGCCGCTCTTAAATTGTAGATGCCCTCTTTTTCAGGTTTGGGTATTTCAATCTGAAAACTTCGCTGCCCCTTGGGTGCAATTTTTAGTTTCACCTGCGTTTTACTAACCACCTGACCCATTTCCGTTTCAACGATGGCAGTGAATGTACCTTCCTGCTTAACTTTATATTTGTTGGCAATAGAAACAGAATATTTAATTTTTTCTCCGGAATAGAAAACACCGTCTTTCTTGTAGGGCTTGAGTTTAATAATCATTTCCCCTTCTTCGTAGGCTTCCTCTTCGGGCGGTGGTGCTTCTCCAACCTGATCTGCCCCCAAACTTTGTCTACCTGGATCGCCGGATAAATTATCAGCCGACCAGTTAACAGGTGGCGTATTTACAATTGGCTCCTGCTGGGTTGATGGTTTTCGGTCTTTAGATTTCCGTGGAGGGCCTATATAGGCAAAGCTGCCATCGTAATTGCTATTGAAATTGGTTAGTTCAATGGCCATTTTAATGGTATAGTTTCCTTCTTTTTCAATGGGTACATCAAAATTGGCTGTAAGCGTTTTTTTAGCATTGACTTTTACATCCAGACTGTTTTGCAATATTTCCTGATTGGCATTATCATAAACCGTATAAATCAAAGTTCCTTCCTGTGCATCTTTGAGATTGTTAATGAATTGAATTTTATACTTAACCGGAAACTTACGGTTGAACCTTGCTTTTTTATTGTAGGGTAAAATATTTACAATAACCGGGTCTTTGATTTTGCTTTTCTGGGCAAAGCCATTATCTGCAAAACAAATGATTCCCGCTAAAAGGATAATCAATGGTAGTGCCGGGAATCGGTATTGGAACTTAAATATCATCTTGCAGTTTTCTTTTCTAAGAAATTCGACTTTCTGATGTATAAATTAATAGGCTCTTCTATAAACTTATATAAAATAATCGATATGATCGTGAGTATAAAGAGGTGTGAAAACAAAACCAACGCAGTATAATTCAGGTGTTCAGACAGCCACCAGTATTCATTTTTATCTAACCAGGCATAAAACGAATCGGCCGAATTGTGCAACCAGTTAGATGTAAGATTCGAGATAAAGCCCAGATGGATTAAATAAAGAATGTAAGAGCTTTTGCCTACCAGTTCGCCGATTTTGCTTCCCAATATTTTTTTCGGAATAGAATTCTCTTTAATTAATCCATAAAAGAACATGCAAATGAAAACAGGGAGTATTACATTATTGGTAAAAATACCAATTGGTTGGTATAGTGCAAACGGCACTTCTTTGGTGATTGGCTGATTAATCATAATAAGATTGGTGCAACCAATTCCGATGATTCCCAGCCAGGTAAACAAGGAAAAATTACTTACCGTGTCGTCGGCTTTTCTAATAATCATGGCAAGTACCATACCCGAAAAGAACTCCACTGTTCTTCCTAAAAAAGTAGAGATGAATAAAAACTTAAATGATCCGAAAAATCCGTAGAAATCAACATTTCTAAAAATCAACACCAACAAAACACCCATTCCTGTTACCACTAACGGGGCAACCAAAAAATAAATTTTACTTCTCTTAATCAGTAAAAAGAAAATGGGAGCAGAAAAATAAAAGCACTCTTCTACGGTTAATGACCAGCCTTGTGCAATCCCCGTAAATTTCATATCATCAAAAAATCCACGCAGGAAGGTTATGTTCATGATGAACAAAGTAGCCGGACTGTTCTTTCCGTTGTAAATACTGTTATCATTGGCTATCCAGGCATATAGAAATACAGCAATCGTTAAAATTAAATAGATAGGATAGACACGCGCAATTCTGTTTTTTAAATATTTACGCATCCAGGTTCCGGACAATTCTACAGTATCGTAATAGCGCAAACAAATTAAAAATCCACTCAAAACAAAGAACATGGAGAGGGGAAAATGGAACTCATTTAATACGCGAAATAGTAACGGCGGAAAATCCTGCTGATTAAAATGATGAAAAAATATCAAAATAGAAGCAAGGCCTCTGACTCCTGTTAAAGATGGGATGTAGGTTTTTGCCGTCATTAATTATTTGTTTAGTTAGAGTTCTGCCACCAGAGAAATGGCTCCTCCGCCACCCTTACCCGTATTCCTTCCGCTTACATCTGTAAACAACGTGAAGAAAATTTGATGGTTTTGGCTGATTCTTCTACCATATCCTGCTGTTAATCTAAAATAATTAAACTGTCTGTTTAAGAACAAATTGTTCGGATTGAAGAGGGTTTGGGTACTGGTAGACTTTGTCCCAGCCAGCTGGAAGGTCAGCTTATTGTCTTCATCCAGCGGAATACCCAGTAAAGCATCTCCGAATACCTGGGTAGGACCCTCCGGACTAAAATATTGTCTTACGCCCAAATTGATGTCGAAATAGGTGTTGGAATAGCGCTCACCGTTAGATCCGGAATAGGTAAACTTAACTTCACCACCCACCTGCTGAAACCCTGTATAAGGGGTTTTATTAACATCATTGGAGTATAAAGGCACAATCAGCGATCCTGTAACGGTTAAAAACTTAGAGTAATCAAAAGTATTCAGCAAGTAAGAAAGACCAAAACTGGCATCACCCAGGCTGGAATTGGTCTGGGTAGAGCCCGTTTCTAGTTTTCTCTGCATTACATAAGAGATATTCCCAACAAAATCGAGTTTTTCACCAATTCCAATACCCCCGTATAATCCAAAATAATGCGAGGCAAATCTGCCGTTATTGGAGTAAGCAAAATAATTTCCGTTGGCATCCCAGTAACCCTTTGCCATATATAAGTTGTAGGAGGGAACAATCAGGTATTTACCCCTTCCAATCGGGAAGCCCGCTTTTGCCACATTAACCAATAAAACAACCAGAATAAGTGCTACAAGTTTTTTCATCATTACATTTTTGAAACTCAGAGAATTTTCTTCATCCAGAAACTTTCATAACGATAATACACATCATCCATTCCGTTTTCTTCTAAACTCATGTATATATTTCTGTTATCAATCCGAATCTGGTTATATAAGGCAATGGCCGCCTGTGGCGGACAAAAGGTATTCTTTTGATTGTGACCAAAGAGGACCCTGCATCTGATATTGGGAGCAAAATTGACCGGATCAAAAAAGTCCCATATTCTGAATAGTCCTTCCTGGTTTAACCGGTTTCTTGGATTTTTTAAGTAGGTCTGAAAATTGCCTACAGGCCAGGGGGTCACTTTTTGAGAACCGGCCATAAAGAACAGGGTTCTCATATCTGTGTACACGGGTCTTTCAATGATACATCCCTGAGGGCGGTTGTCTAAAGATGCCACAACCGTTGCCAGCACTGCGCCCTGTCCTTCTCCTTTAACTATCACTTTTCTCAGGTCGAATTTTAAGTACTCGTGACGGTATATAAAATCAAGACCGCGTAGTGCATCCATATAAACTGCGCGATAGATATATTTATTGCGGTCGTTAAGATTTATGATATTAAACGTATTGTAATCAGCATTCGTATTATCCTTGCTGTTTCCATGACCCCGGACATTTAATCTGAATACAGCCATATCCGTTCTTAGTGAATCGGGGCGCAGGTCCTGAAGATATCCGGGTAACTCATATATCACAGAGAATTTTCCCTTTCGCTTAGGAACAGATAACCAACCCCGAATGGTTTGGTACTCCAATGATTGAAATTCAACCAGAAACACGTCTACATCACGGGTACTTTGATCGCCTCTTCGGGTAACCCTGAACTTAGGATCAATATTCACCAGTTCTCTTCTGGCATCGTCCCAGAACTGATCAAAATCTGCAGGACGGTTTACATTGGCATATACTTTTTCCGGATCAACTCCATATCCATAAAGCAAGGTATCAACATAATTGTTGGCAGAAACCATTAACTGGAGCTGATAGAAACCAGGCTTGGTGCGATCGTTTTCAAGATAAAGGTCTTTCATGTATCCCTTACGGGCATCCATGGTAAAGCCCATTTCCTGGTTGTACACTTCTTCGCCTTTGTAATTCATTACTTTGGCTTTAATAGTACCCCTTATTTTTCTTTGGTATTGTTTCTGAATCGGAGATTGTAGCCAATTTTATCATCATCCCTGAAAATGGCTTCTTTTTTAAATGGGCGAATATCATACCCGATTCCTTTCTGTGCATAAGTTACCCCGCCGAACAGCAAACCCAGTATAAGTAAGGATTGCAGGATGCGGCCGCCAAGGATCAATTGTTTGGGTACCTTTGCGTTCATATGCACGAATAATTAAGCAGGGCCAAAAATGGCCACTAAGTGTCTGATAAACGACCAAATAGGGTGAATTATTATTCACTAAATCATTATTTAATACAAAAGCCCCGGCTATTGCTAGCCAGGGCCGTTTACTAACCCATCAAAAAACATCTTTATTCTTCAGCAGCCTGTGCAGGTGCTTCTGTAACTGTAATTAATTTGGCTCTTATTTTGGCTTCAATTTCATTGGATAAATCAGGATTATCCAATAATAAAGACTTAACCGCTTCTCTTCCCTGACCCAGTTTATTGCTTTCATAACTAAACCAGGAACCACTCTTCTGTACAATGCCCATTTCAACACCCATATCAATAATTTCACCCACTTTGCTGATTCCTTCGCCGAATACCAGATCAAACTCAGCAGCACGGAATGGAGGAGCAACTTTATTCTTTACCACTTTTACTTTTACACGATTTCCAACAGCCGCATCGCCATCTTTAATCTGAGTCATTCTTCTGATATCTAGACGAACAGAAGCATAGAACTTCAAGGCATTACCACCAGTGGTCGTTTCCGGATTACCAAACATGACACCGATTTTTTCACGAAGCTGGTTGATGAAAATACAAATGGTATTGGTCTTATTAATAGTGGCGGTTAATTTTCTCAACGCCTGGCTCATTAATCTGGCCTGCAATCCCATTTTACTATCTCCCATTTCCCCTTCCAATTCTCCTTTAGGAACCAATGCCGCAACAGAGTCAATCACCACTACATCCAAGGCGCCGGAAAGAATCAAACGGTCTGCAATTTCAAGGGCCTGTTCGCCATAATCAGGTTGTGATATCAAGAGATTGTCTACATCCACCCCTAATTTTTGTGCATAAGCACTATCAAAAGCGTGTTCCGCATCAATGATGGCACACATGCCGCCTTTCTTTTGTGCTTCCGCAATTACATGAATCGCAACCGTGGTTTTACCAGAAGATTCCGGTCCGTATATTTCTACAATTCTACCTTTTGGTAAGCCGCCCACACCCAATGCAGCATCCAATCCCAGTGATCCGGTTGAAACCACTTCCATGGGAGCGGAACTTTTTTCATTCATCATCATTACGCTACCTTTTCCAAAATCTTTATCAATTTTGTCGATGGTTAGCTTGAGGGCCTTTAGTTTTTCTGCATTGCTCATATTATATGTTTTAGCGTGTCTTTAATGGATGAGAAAGTAAAACTAATCAATACAATTTAATTAAACTAATATTTTTAGTATTTTTTTACTAATCCGTTTAGTTTTCCCGTTCAGGTACCAAATATAATACGCCGCCCGATAAGAGGGCAGCGTATTTATTCAGGTCTTTTATACTTTTTAACCCATTACCAGCCAATTCCATAATCTTCCCCGTTATTGGAAGATCCTCCCCATAAACTTTTGTGCTTACGGTCCAGGAAAATTGCATTGATGGGCCCACTGGTTCTTTGGCCAAAACTTAGCTTGTAACCCATTTTTTTCAATGCTTCTCTGGTTGGTTCTGGAGTTCTGGCCGATAGCAGCAAGTCTCCCGCTCTGGGCATACGGTCTTTTATTTTAGTTCCACCCAATGATAACCACAGTTGATTGCTATTGATATTTTCCGCTTCAGATGCCTGTTGTACTGTCATATTGAATTCAACCATGTTCAGGAAAAACTGTAGAAGATTCTGATCCTGGGTATCACCTCCCTGAACTGCGAAAGACAAATAGGGTTTGCCGTCCTTTAATGCCATGGAAGGAGTTAATGTAACACGGGGTCTTTTTCCCGGAGCAACCACATTAAATGGATTAATGGTTTCGTCGAGTACAAAACTCTGCATGCGCTGGCTCATTCCAATACCGGTATTTCCCGCAATGGTAGCCGGTAACCATCCCCCACTAGGGGTAATAGAAACCACCCAACCCTCTTTATCTGCTGCTTCCACCGAAGTAGTACCTCTCCACAAGCGGTCCATATATTCATCCAGTTCTGCCTTAGCTGTAACAGAACTGTCGTGTGCAGGTACAAAATTTCTTTTACCCGTACTGTCAATGGTAAAATTCCATTGTTTTAATTGATCCTTATACGGATTGGTTCTTCCTTCAAAAGGATAGGGGTCTCCGGGAGCAACGAGGGCATTATTTTTTAATGGGTTAATTAAAGCAGCCCTTTGTTTTGCATAGTCTTTGCTTAGTAAGCCGCTCATCGGCTGAGGGGTAGGAGCAAAGGCCGGATCACCATAATAAAAATCACGGTCAGCAAATGCCAGACTCATCGACTGATAAACGGTGTTTATGTATTGAGGAGAATTGTAACCCATTTTCTTCAGGTCGAAATTTTCCAGGATATTCAATGCCTGTAGCATAGACGGTCCCTGTGTCCACTGGGTTAACTTGTACACATCAATGCCTTTATAAGTAACCATTGCCGGTGTTTCTTCTTTCACTTTCCAATTCGCCAAATCCTGTTTGGTAATTAATCCGCCTTGTTCCTGAGCACCTCTTACAAACTCATCCGCAATATCTCCTTTATAAAAACGATCGTAGGAGGCTTGTAATGCCTGCTTTCTTGTCTTTTTGTTTTTCAATGCGGTTTGCTCTGCTTCCACCAGCTTAGTGAGGGTATTCAACAAATCCTGTTGCACAAAGATTTCACCAGCTTCGGGGGCTTCTCTTTTTTCACCCAGGTGTGGCAACAATACTTTTTTACTGTAAGGCCATTGTTTAATTCTGTCTTTACCTCTTTCTATGCTATTGGCGGTCTGGGCATCAATTGGATATCCTGCAGCCAGTTGCATGGCAGGGGCCAATACCTGTTTCAAACTCATAGTGCCATATTCAGAAAGCATATGAATCAGTCCTCCTACAGTTCCGGGTGTAACCGCGGCCAGGGGACCATATTCCGGAGGAAACTGATATCCCTTCGACTTAAAAAATTCCGGAGTTGCTCCGGTAGGCGCCACACCCAATGCATTGATGCCAATTACTTTTCCTGTTTTTGGATTGTAGATAATGGCCTGCGTTTCACCGCCCCAGCTCAATACATCCCACATGGTACAAGTAGCTGCCAGCATAGCACAGGCTGCGTCTACCGCATTTCCTCCCTGTTGAAAAACAATAGAACCCGCTGTTGCGGCCAGTGGTTTACCGGTAATCGCCATCCAGTTTTTTCCGTGAAGCGGAGGTTTTTGTGTTGCCTGTGCCATCAACATTGTTCCCGCAAAAAGCATACTGACACTCAGAAAAATTTTCCTCATAAAACAGTTGTTTGGATAATTATTAATTAAGCTGGGCTTTCATTACTCTCATCAGGTTTCCGCCCATTATTTTGTAAACGTCTTTTTTGGAATAGCCTCTTTCCAGTAAGGCCTTTGTAATTAATGGATAACTGGTTACATCTGTTAGTTCTCTCGGGCTGGCGCTGATGCCGTCAAAATCAGAACCCATTCCTACATGGTCCACGCCAATTCTATTCACAATATAATCCAGATGCTTTAATAACATTTCCATCGGGGGTTGAATGGCAATGGATTCTTCTTTATGCATATCCACAATCATCGATTGGGCATATTCTTTCTGCATGCCGGTAGCTATCAATGAATCAATCTTGGCTTGTTTATTCTGAAGAAATGCTTTCTCTCTTTTTTTGAAAGAGCTATCTATAAAGGCCGAATAAAAATTCAATTGAATAACACCTCCGTTTTTACCCACTGCATCTATCTGGTCGTCTTTCAAATTTCTGAAGACCGGACACAGAGTGTAAGCATTGCTATGCGAAACCAGTACGGGTTTGGTGGTTGTTTGTATAGCATCCCAGAACGTTTTTTCTCCAACATGACTCAGGTCAACCATCATACCCAGCTCGTTCATTTTTTTAATTACCTGTTTGCCAAAATCGTTAAGTCCTGTTGCTCTGGATTGGGTTAAAGAATTATTGTTGTCTTTATTCAGATTTGCCAATGAAGATTCATCCATTGCAGAACTGGCCCATTCTGTAGAATTGTTCCAGGTTAAGGTCATGTAACGAACACCCCTCTTATACAGCGCTTCCAGTTTATTTAAATCTCCCTCTATCATATGACCCCCTTCCACACCAAATAAAGCAGCGAGTTTTTTCTTTTTGATTGCTTTATTAATCTCAGAGAAATGTTGAATAATTTGAATTTTATCCGGATTTCGGGCAGCTACAGCATATAAAGTATCTATTTCTCTATTGGCCCAGGCATAGGGCTCTTTTTTATTCCCATCGCACCATACACTAAAAATCTGAACGTCCACACCCGCTTCTTTAAATCGCTGTAAGTCGGAATGTGTTTTACCGGTCAGGTCCCGATCAATCAGTAAATTTTTTTCAATTGAGGCAGTTAATAAATCATTGTGTGAATCGGCCATTATTGCACGCTGGTGTACTTTTTTATACTTTTTATTTTCGTTTTTATTTTGTGCGTTTGCAACGGAAACAAAAAAGCAGAGAGCTAAAATCAGGTACTTCATTTGATGGCTTTGGCTAAAGCTAAAAAATTTGTACTGCAATCAATAGAATATTTCTTTGATTGGGTAAACAGCCAATTGATATTAAAGATTTTACTTAAATGGATTGGACCATTTTGTATTTGTGGCAATGGTGGCATCGGTTAGGGTTCTCATAAAAGCTACTAATGCATTTTTTTCAGCTGCGTTTAAATTCAGGCGGATAGGTTGGCCATTCGGTTGTTTCAATGCATTATCAAGGTTAGGGTGTGCCTTTACGCCACTATTGTAATGTTCCACTACTTCATTCAAGGTTTTAAATCTGCCATCGTGCATATAGGGAGCAGTTAAAGCAATATTTCTTAGCGTATGTGTTTTAAATGCACCCAATCCCGCTCCATTATCCACATTGGTATTGATATCAAGCCCGTTATTTCTTGGGCCGGGTACCGCAGCCACAAAAGCTTCAGTGGTATGACAACCAAAACAGCCGGCACCCCCATTCTGCACGGGAGTAATAAATATTCTTTTTCCCTGATTTTCCTCTGCAGAAAAATTTGGAAAATCAGCAACCGGATTGTTTACCTGTGCCCTTCCAATATCGTATTTACTATTACTGCTAACAATACTTCTTACAAATTGTGCCAGAGCCAGGGCAATTTTATTGGTGTTTACAGCTGTGTCACCAAATGCATTACTAATTAAAGGGGCATAATAAGATTGTTCTCTTACCCTTTGTGTAATAAGTGCCAAAGTCATTCCCATTTCTACAGGATCCTGAAAAGGCATTAATACCTGATCTTCCAAAGTAGCGGCTCTTTCATCCCAGAAAAATCGACCACGTTGATAAAATTTGGCATTAATTAAACTCATTGAATGCCTACCGGTTTTTCCTCCGGCAAAACCATTACTTAATACAGCCGAATCACTAAATCCAAATGCCGGATTGTGGCAACTTGCACAGGATATTGTTTTATTAACACTTAAATTCTTGTCATAAAATAAAACCCTGCCCAAAGTGGCGCCATGATTGGTAATTGGGTTGGCAGCAGGGGTATTATCAATACCATTTACAGATGTAGGAGCACCACCACCTGCATTTTGAAAAAAATAGGCTGGTAATCCTGCATTCACATAATCAAAAGGTGTGGCAGGTAAATTGAGAGCAGCAGAAATTAAAGGATTGGTTCCTGACGCTGTTGCAACCGGTGTAACTATTGTTTCTTCTGACTTATTACAAGCTACTGAACCAATAAAAAGGGTCAGTAGCCATAAGGGGGCTGTTTTCATATCTGGCATTTGCTGCTTTGATATGAAATCTTTCTATTCGTTTAAATCTAAAATAAAATAATATGTTAAATAGTCATTAACCACCAATCAGGCCGGCAGCTCTGCTAATATCCATCATGCGTTCCATTGGTTTTAGTGCCTGTAGCCTTAATGATTCATCCATGTGAATTTCAGGAAGTTCATATTTCATGCAGAGATATATTTTTTCCAGGGTATTTAATTTCATGTACGGACAATCATTACATGCACAATTATTATTGGGTGGGGCAGGAATAAAAGTTTTAGTTGGATTATTTATTTGCATCTGATGCAGAATACCTGTTTCTGTGGCTACTATATAAGAATTATTGGAATCTGTTTTTGTGTATTTCAATAACTGAGTGGTACTGCCTATATAGTCTGCAATATTCAAAATAGCTTCTTCACATTCAGGATGAGCAATTAGTTTGGCTTCGGGATGTCTGATTTTTAATTTTACAATTTTCTCCAGACTAAAAATTTCATGCACCACACAGGCACCATTCCAAAGTAGCATATTCCTACCAGTTTTCTTGTTCAGGTATGATCCTAAATTTTTATCCGGAGCAAAAATGATTGGTTGGTCAACAGGTATACTTTCAATAATTTTCTCTGCATTTCCGCTTGTACAGATAATATCGCTTAAGGCTTTAATTTCTGCCGTGCAATTGATATAGGAAACTACCAGGTGATCGGGATGTTTTTCTTTGAAAGCCCTGAAAAGGGAGGCAGGAGCGCTATCTGCCAAAGAGCAACCCGCTTTTAAATCGGGTAAGAGTACTTTTTTGGTAGGATTTAAAATCTTTGCCGTTTCTGCCATAAAATGAACCCCGGCAAAAACAATCACATCCGCAGTGGTCTGTTTTGCCTGCTGGGCCAATCCAAGACTATCCCCAATATAATCTGCCACATCCTGTATATCGGTATCCTGGTAATAGTGGGCGAGTAAAACGGCATTTTTTTCTTTTTTAATTTTTCTATCTCTGCAAAGAGATCCAATTCAGGATCAATTTCCAAATCTAAAAATCCGTTCTCTGCTAATTTCTCTTTTGCAATGTGAATATTCAAAGTAATAATATTTAATAATTATTTATATAAAATCAACTACTATTATTAGGCATGTGTATATCGGGAAAACTTAGTTACACACATTGTGCAAAGCTAAGCTTAGTTCGTTTATACACAACAATTCACATTTTAATTCAGCTTGTTTATTCTTAGCTATATTTAATTTTCCTTGTTTATTAACAGTATGGTATAACTCAATTCACAACTTTGATTTTTGGTTATTCACTTTTGGTTCACTGTTAATTAACAGGTATAAATACCTACGGTTTTGTTCAAATAACCTAAGAGCCTTCCGATTTTTACCTATTTATTCTATTTCTTTTCACAGTTTTTTTATCAGAAAACCAATTTTTCCACGTGTTTTCAGGGTTACTAACAGAATGATGTGCATATTTTTCCACATCTTATTCTACTTGATTTTCCCTTATTTTTGCCTCCCCGTGTACAATCGGGATAAATTATATATTAATTATTTATTATGTCTGTAATTCAAACAATTCGTGATCGAGGCACTTGGATCATTTTTGTAATTATTGCTGTTGCTTTAATTGCTTTTATTCTTCAGGATGGAGCAGGCCGTGGTGGATCTGCCTTTTCAAACAGTTCAGTTATTGCAAAAGTTAATGGTACCACTATTGATAGAGGTACATTCGAAGAGCGCCTGAAAAATCAGGAAGCCATGTATGCCGGTCAGGGAGCTACCCGTGAGCAACTAATTGGAAACGTGTTTAACATGGAGGTAGATAATATTGTATTAAACCAGGAGTTTGAAAAATTAGGTTTATCAGTATCTGCCAAAGAATTGAACGATATTCTTTTTGGAGAAAATTCTCCATTGCGTCAGGAATTTACTGATCCTAATACAGGAGAGTTTAAAGTTGACGATGCAAAAAAAGCATTTGCACAAATTAAAAAGAGTAAGAATGCAGAGCAGGTTAAAATGATAACTACAGGATATATTGAACCAACCATTCAAAATAGCCTAAGAAATAAATACCAAAATTTATTATTACAATCTGTATATGTACCAAAATGGTTGGTAGAAAAGCAACAGGCTGATAATAATGCAGTAGCGAATGCTTCTTATGTGTTATATCCTTATGTTGCTATTCCTGATTCAACCGTGAAGGTTTCTGATGCAGATATCAACAACTATGTAAAGAAACACAGTAGTGAATTTAAAAAGGAAGAAGAAACCAGATCTATTGTTTACGTTAACTTTAGTGCTGCACCAACTTCAGCTGATTCAGCTGCAACCTTATCTCAAATTTCTGCATTGAAAGAAGAGTTTGCATCTACTTCTGATGCTGCTGCTTTTTTAGGTAAAGTAGGAACAGAATTACCTTATTATAATAGCTATTTCGGCGGAAGCAGAATTATGGTTGCTAACAAAGATTCCATTACCCGTTTGCCTGTAGGTGGAGTATTTGGTCCGTATATAGATGGCAGCAACTATGTTATTGCTAAAATGGTGGGAATAAAGCAATGGCCCGATAGTGCTTCTGTTAGACATATCTTAATAGGTACCAATGATCCTCAGTCTGGTCAGATGCTTCGCGATGATTCTACTGCTAAGAAATTAGCAGATAGTATTCAAACTGCTATAAAAGCAGGTGCTGATTTTAATAGTCTTGTTGCTAAGTATTCTGATGATGGTGGTAGCAAAGACAAGGGTGGTGTTTATGATTATTTTCCACAGGGAAAAATGGTAATTCCATTCAATGATTTTTCATTTGATAATCCAGTTGGAACAAAAGCTGTTGTAAAAACCGATTTTGGTTACCACTATATTGAAGTTCTGGGTCAAAAGAATCGTGGTGCCGCCTATAAAATTGCATATCTGGCTAAACCAATTATCAGCAGTAATGAAACTGTAAATGAAGCTAATACAGAAGCTGCAACATTTGCAGCCTCTGCTAAATCTGCAAAAGCTTTTAATGAAAATGCTGCTAAACTGGCCAAACCAATTTTGCCTGCAAGTGATATTAAGAAAAATGATTTCTCTGTAGGCACAATGGCAAATACCCGTTCATTGGTAAGATGGATTTATGAAAATAAAGAAGGAGCTGTTTCTGATCCTACTGAAGTAGGTGATCAGATTTTAGTAGCAATGATTAGCGGAATTAATAAAGCTGGTTTAATGAGTGCAACCGAAGCCAGACCATTAGTGGAAGGCATTATCAGAAATGAAAAGAAAGCCAAAATTATCATTGATACCAAGTTAAAAGGTAATACCCTTGAAGAATTGGCAAAATCTTCAGGAGCTTCTATACTCAGAGCAGACAGCATTGCCTTTAATGCTGGGTTTGTAAATGGTGTGGGTAATGAACCAAAAATGGTAGGTGCTGCTTTTAACAAAGCAAATGTTGGTAAAGCCTCTTCTTTAATTGCCGGTAATGCCGGTGTGTATGCAGTTAAAGTTGAAACCATAGGTGCTAAAGCAGCGGATGCTTTACCTGAATCAGTAAAACAAACCTTAATACAAAACAGAAAAATGGCAGCATACAGAAGTGTGGAAGCACTTAGAAAGGCAGCTACTGTAAAAGATAACCGTTTTGATTTTTATTAATCGGTAAGGACTTAGTTAGAAACCCACTCATATGAGTGGGTTTTTTTTGCGCCTCTCGTAAATCTTTTTCTGGGAATCTTTCTAATTTTATACTGTTATGGAACCAATTGTTAATAAAGTTGAACAGAGCGGTATTATCAGCCTTGATCTGGAGTCTTATTTTTCAAAGGACCCGATTATGGTTTTTGATTTGAAAGACTATCTTTTCATGGGATTAATTTTAAAAGAGAAAGATTTCAGGTCTGCTTTATTGAGTACAGACTGGGACCAATACAAAAATGCACAGGTTGCTATTACCTGCAGCGCTGATGCAATCATTCCTATGTGGGCCAATATGTTGGTTGCTGTTTACTTAACACCAGTAGCAAAATCTGTACATTTTGGTAATGAAGCTTCTTTGAGAGAGCATTTATTATTAGATGCCTTGAACACCATTAATCCATCTGATTATACTGATCAACGTGTTGTAGTAAAAGGTTGTGGTGAAGACCCGGTACCCGCTTCCGCATATGTCAAGATTACTTCTTTGTTAAGACCTTATGCAAAGAGTATCATGTATGGGGAACCATGCAGTACGGTTCCATTATATAAGAAGAAATAATTAACCTACCGGACCTGGTTTTCTGTTTGATATATTTTCAAATTGATTATCGTAATCTTTTCTGATTGTATTAAATAATCTATCCCAAATTAAAGTATACAAACCATAATTGCCTTTGAAATATTGGTGATGTTGATTGTGGTTTATTGAGGTATTAATCCATTTTCCAATAGTTGATTTATTGAATCCTTTTGGATACAATTCATAGCCCAGATGACCATACACATTGTATATAATTGAGAAAAGAAAGAATATAGCCAGGTGGGTTATATGTATGGGCAGTGTAAAATAGAAAATGATTACAATTCCTTGTTCAAGTATGGCTTCCAGCGGATGAAATGCGTATGCAGCCCAAGGGGATGGATTGGTAGATTTATGGTGTACAAGATGTATGTATTTAAACATGTATGGATGATGCATAATCCGATGCATAATATAGAAGTATAAATCATGCATTATGAACAGTATCGGAAACACACCAAAATAGTATGCCCAACCGTATGTTTCTATTAATTGATATCTGGTGGTATATTCTGCAATAGGTGGACTATTCAATATGACTATGATTAAACTGAATATCAACATTGTTACTACTGAATAGAATAGTTCCCTGAGATAGTCGGCATTCTTTGGGAATTTTTGCTGAATTTTCAGATAGAAATATTTTCTTCTGAATATTACATAGAACAATAAAAAACCAATCAGAGCAACGATAAAATACCGGCTGCTGATTTTTTGAAATGCTGTTAAAAATAGTTCCCAGTTCAACATATATTAATGTGCTTCTAACCAGTTGTTTCCTCTTCCAACTTCTGCTTCAACCGGAACATCATTGGGTAAGGGTAAAGCGGATACCATACAATCAATAATTAATTGCTGAAGTTCATCTGCTTCTTCCTTTACAGCATCAAAAACCAATTCATCGTGTACCTGTAAAATCATTTTAGATTTCCAGTTTCCTTTTTTCATTTCCCGATGAATTTTTATCATTGCCATTTTAATCATGTCTGCTGCTGTACCTTGTATAGGTGAATTAATGGCATTTCTTTCAGCAAAACCCCTTACAGTAAAGTTTGCGCTATGGATATCCCTTAACCAGCGCTTTCTTCCCATTAAGGTTTGAACATAGTCGTTTTCTTTGGCAAAATTAATTTGATCGTCCATGTATTTTTGAATAAACGGAAACTCTTTTTTGTAGTTATTTATAATTTCCTGAGCTTCTTTTCTGCTTACTCCTAAATTTTCTGCCAGTCCGAATGCACCCTGCCCATAGATAATACCAAAGTTTACACTTTTGGCTTTATACCTCATTTCTTTTGTTACTTCTGTTTCTGGTACTCCATAAACTTTTGCTGCGGTAGCTGTATGTATGTCTTTTCTTTGTTTAAAAGCCTCACACATATTGGGATCTCCACTTATGGCAGCTACAATTCTTAATTCAATTTGTGAATAATCCGCGCTTAATAATACTCTACCATCCTCTCTTGGTATAAATGCCTTTCTGATTTCTCTGCCTCTTGCTGTTCTAATTGGAATATTTTGCAAATTTGGATTATTACTGCTTAATCTTCCGGTTACAGCAACTGCCTGTGCATAAGATGTATGTACTCTTCCTGTTCTGGGATTAATCATTTCGGGCAATGCGTCAACATAAGTAGATTTTAATTTTGTTAATTCTCTGAAACTTAAAATATCATCTACAATTTTATGATTCCCTGCCAGCTTCAGCAATACATCTTCACCCGTTGCATATTGTCCGGTTTTGGTTTTTTTGGCTTTAGGGTCTAATTGTAATTTGTCAAATAAAACTTCCCCTAATTGTTTTGGAGAAGCCAGGTTAAATTTAACACCAGCCTGTTCGTAAACACTCTCCTCACATTTTTTAGCTTCTTTGTCTAACTCTTTGCTATAGTCATTTAGAAATGTTTCATCTATTTTAACACCCTCATATTCCATGTCGGTTAATACTCTTACCAATGGATTCTCCACTTCATAAAAAACCTTTTCTACTTCTTTATCTTTTAGTAAGGGTATAAAGCAATGTTTTAACTGAAAGGTTATATCCGCGTCTTCGGTTGCATATTCTTTTATTTTTTCTATTGCTACGTCCCGCATATTACCCTGGTTTTTTCCTTTTTTTCCTATTAAGGTTTCAATTGAAACCGGTTCATATCCGAGGTATTGTGCACTTAGCAAATCCATACTGCGTCTGCCTTCTGGCTCAATTACATAATGGGCAAGCATGGTATCGAACAAACTACCCTTGGGTTCTATACCATACCATTTCAAAATCAGTAAATCGTATTTTATATTTTGTCCAATCCAGCAAATGTTTTCATTATTAAAAAGGTTTTCCAATAAACCAAGTTTTTCCTTTACTGCTTTTTGATCACTGGAAAATGGAATATAATAACCTTTATTTTTCTCAAAGGAAAAACTCATACCCACCAGTTCAACATTATTGGCATCAGTACCGGTAGTTTCTGTATCAAAACAGATTTCCTTTTGTTTATTTAATAAAGACACTAATTCATTCAGCTCTTCCTCTGTTTCAATTAAAACATATTCATGAGTAGTGTTTTCAATATTTTTCTCTGCAACCAGTCCATAGCTATTATCTTCTTCCACAACCAACTTTTCTGTTGATTTCTTTTCCTCAACGGCATTTCCAAATAAGTCAGTTTGCACAGCAAGAGGTGCCGCCTGAAAAGCATTAAAAGTTTCTCCTAATATTCTTTTACCCAATGTTTTAAATTCCAATTCAGTAAAAACTGAATTCAGCTCTTCCCTGTTCCAATCTTTTAGTTTGTAATCTTCCTCATGAAATTCAACGGGTACATTGGTAATGATAGTAGCGAGTTTTTTACTGATGATGGCTGATTCTTTACCGGCGCGAACTTTTTCCCCTAAAGCTCCTTTTATTTTGTCCGCATTATCCAGAATATTCTCGAGGGTATCGTATTCTTTCAAGAGTTTAGCCGCCGTTTTTTCTCCGACGCCTGGAATACCCGGTATATTATCAACCGCATCTCCCATTAGTCCCAACATATCAACCACCTGTTCAACTCTGGCTATATCCCACTTGGTACAAATTTTTGCAGCATCCAAAATTTCTTCCGCATTTCCGTAAGCCGGTGGTTTATAGATATAGACATGTGGGTGAATTAATAATTGACCATAGTCCTTATCCGGTGTAACCATGTATACACTGTAACCCTTATCAGCAGCTTGCCAGGCAAGTGTTCCTATAATATCATCCGCTTCATATCCATCAATTTCAATTACAGGAATATTAAATCCCCGGATAATTCTTTGAATATCGGGAAGCGACGCCAAAAGATCTTCCGGCGCTTCCTGCCTGTTGGCCTTATAATCTGTAAAATCAGTATGTCTTTCTGTGGGTGCATGTGTATCAAAACATACAGCCAGATGCGTAGGTTTTTCTTTATTGATTAAGTCGTATAAAGTTGAAGTAAAACCAAATTGGGCATTTGTGTTAATTCCTTTTGATGTTATTCTTGGGTTTCGGATTAGTGCATAATAAGCCCTGTAAATTAAAGCCAGCGCATCCAGCAGAAATAATTTCTTTTCCATTTAGCTAAGGTAGTAAATACGTAATTGCCCTAGGATATTATAATATATAAAAAGCCCGGATACCAATGGCAACCGGGCTCTTTTTATTGTATAGGTAGTTATGAGATTTTCCCCATTACATGGGTTTAACCAATTTATTTAATACCATATTTGTATTTATATCTCTCATATAGTTGTTTGTGTTTGTTATCCAGTACTATTTTTCTCCCCTGAATAAAAGCATGTTCAACTACACTCGTGTGCATATCAAGAATATCTCCTGCGCTTATTACAATATTTGCATCCTTTCCTTTTTCAATAGATCCAGTGGTAGCATCTGTACCCAGAATTTTTGCTGCATTCAATGTAATTGCACTTAAAGCTTCTTCTTTTGTTAAACCGTAAGTTGCTGCAGTGCCGGCATTAAATGGAAGGTTTCTGCCTCTGTTTTGAGGATCATCATCATTAATACAGAATAATACGCCGGCCTTCTGTAAAACGGCAGGTGCTTTAAATGGCATATCAATATCATCATCGTCTAATGTTGGTAAATCATGCATTTGAGAAATGATAACACCAATATTATGTTGTTTCAATAATGGAGCAATTTGCCAGCTTTCTGAACCACCAACGATTACCACATTAAAGTCAAATTCTTTGGCAAAATCAATGGCCAGCAACATTTGTTTAACCTGAGAAGCATGAACAAATAATTTTTGTTTCTTCTCGAACAATCCTCTTGCTGCTTCAAGTTTCAGATTTACTTCTTTAGGAGATCCGGCTAAATACACTTTGGCTTCTCTGAAATATTTTTTTACAATTTCAAGTCTTTCCAAAGCCATTTTGGTTGGATCTGTTGGTGCCTGTGGCATAAACTGTGCAAATAAAGCACCCAAACGTCCACCAGGTCTGCCCATTAAACTCGGCATATATAAATGCATGCCATTGTCCATTTTGTACGCTGCATCTTCCCAATGCCAGGCGTCTAGTTGAACCACGGAAGATTGTCCGGCAAGTAATGCGCCTACTGGTGCTGTATGCGCCAATAGTATACCATTCGATCTTAAGGTATTGGTTATTTTAGAATCTGCATTGTATGCTGCAATGGAACGAATGCTTGGATTCATTTCACCAATTTCATTGAAATCGTTGGTAGCACGCACTCCTGTAATTTCAGTTAGACCCAGATTGGAGGCTGGCAAAATTAATCCAGGGTACACTTTTTTACCTGTGGCGTCTATTACTTCAGCACCGGATGCAGGCACTGAAATATTGGTTCCTACTTCTTCAATTTTACCATTCGTAATTTTAACGGTAGCATTTTCAATAACGGTACCATTACCAACGTGAACGGTACCATTTTTAATATATACTGTTCCTTTTTGTGATTTTGCAGGATAGATGGTTTCCTGCGCATTGCTTACTCCGGCTAGGAGTAAGAACATATTTAGTGTTAATACAATTTTTTTCATGTTTAATTTTTTTAGTGGTTGCTATTGTGTTCCATTTCTTCTTCACCAGCTTCAATTTCCAGTAAACCCAGTTTATGACCATGGTCTAAACAGGTATGAATGTATTTGTAACTGGGTGTAAAAGGAGCAACAGCTGCCCCGCCTCTTTTTTCACCTACCATTTTATTAATTAAACGGGTACGCTCTGCTTTTACTTCTTTACGCATTGCTTCGTCTTTGGCTCTGTCAAAATAGATAGTTCCATCTACAACAGTATACAACGACTTGGCATAAATGCTTAAAGGATGATCAGACCATAGAACCAAATCAGCGTCCTTACCTTCTTTAATACTTCCTACTTTGTTGTCTACATGCAACATTTTCGCAGGGTTAATGGTAACCATATTTAAGGCATCAATTTCGCTAACTCCACCATACTTAACGGTTTTAGCTGCTTCCTGATTTAATCTTCTGGCCATTTCAGCATCATCTGAATTAATAGCAACATTTAAACCTACCTTTTGCATAATTGCTGCATTGTAAGGAATTGCATCCTGTACTTCATTCTTGTATGCCCACCAGTCTGAGAAGGTAGATACATTGGCACCATGTGCTTTCATTTTGTCAGCAACCTTATATCCTTCCAGTATATGGGTGAATGTATTTACTTTAAATCCATATTTTTCAGCCACCCTCAATGCCACAACAATTTCGCTTGCTACATAGCTATGACAGGTAATGAAACGTTTGCTGTTCATAATTTCAACCAAGGCCTCTAATTCAAGATCTTTTCTGAATGTACTTGTAGCGGCTCCCTTTTTCTTAGCATTTGCCTCGTGTTCCTTTTTAGCAGCTTCGTATATTTTAGCTCGGTTAAATGCATCGTTCAATACTTGTTCTACTCCCATACGAGTATCAGGAAATCTAACATTTCCCTGAGTAGAAGAAGAACGTTTTACGTTTTCACCTAAAGCAAATTTGATGAAAGGATCAGATCCTTCAAATATTAATCCTTTATCATCTGTACCCCAGCGAAGTTTAATTAATTGGGTCTGACCACCGATGGTATTAGCAGATCCATGTAAAATATGAGAGCTGGTTACACCACCACTCAACTGTCTGTAAATATTAATATCATCAGGATCCAGGTTGTCCTGCATTCTAACTTCTGATGTTACAGATTGACCGCCTTCATTGGTTGAGGCAGATGCAATATGAGAGTGTTCGTCAATAATACCAGCAGTCAAATGTTTACCGGTTGCATCAATTTGTTTTGCTCCCGCTTCGCTTAGGTTCTTACCAATTTTTGCAATTTTTCCGTTCTTAACCAAAACATCGGTTCCTTCCAGTTTTCCTTGTTTTTCACTGGTCCATACGGTTGCATTTTTAAATAAGATGGTTTCTGGTTTTGGTATATTTTCCTCGTCATTACCAAATGCGGTAAAAGGATAAAAAGATTTACCCGTTTTTGGTGCAGTCTTTGGTTTAGCTTCTTCAGCTTTTGCAGTAGTCAGGCTAATTAGTTCAGCAATCCATGTAACCGCATTACCCAGAGAATCTACTCCGGTACCATTCCAGGTTTTGCCATTTGAATAGCCACTCAATTTATTTGCATTTGGAGGGAGTGTTGCTGATGCATTAGCTGCACCGCCCATTCCAGGTCTGCCCGTTCCAGCAGCTCTTCTTTGTTGTGGAGCAAAATTGATTTTTACATTTTTACCATCATAAGTAAATCGAACAGCCAAAGTATCTTTTCCAACCAGTGTTGCAGAACTGTTAGATTTAACTTCTAAATTGTAATCCTGTATTCCTTCTGCATTTTGAACCGATAATTTGTAGTTACCATTAATAGAATACCAGGCGTCTTCCTTAATAGCATATTTATTTCCATTTACCCAGTTGTGTAATATCACAGCTTTTTCAGAAAATACGGGGGCACTGGTAATCATGAAATTGGCAATCTTACCTTCGTCAATACTACCTACTTTATCATACACACCTAACCAGGTAGCCGGATTTTTAGTAAGGGCTTCCATAGCGGCTTTCTCACTCAATCCATATTCCATTGCTTTTCTAAGATTGGCTAAAAATGTTTTAGGGTCTCTTAAATCAGCGGATGTTAAACAGAAGGGAATACCCGCTTTTTCAATGGCCGCAGGGTTGCTTGGTCCTAATTCCCAGTTTTTCATATCGGCTAATGAAACCAATCTTGCATCATTGGGGTCTTCAACGTCCTGCGCCTGAGGGAAATTCAGGTTTACAATTAACGGTGCTTTGGTAGCAGCTACTTCTTTAATTCGCTGATATTCTTTACCGGTAGCTTTAAGAATATACTGAACACCGAATTCGTCACCAATTCTGTCGGCTCTCATTAAATTCCACAGATCAACGCCTCTGTCTTGTGCTTCAAAAATCTGAGGGAGGGTTTGCTGATCGTTAAAATATTTTAAACTGATATTATATCCTTCTTTGTTTGCAGCTTCCGGATTGTTTTTATACCAGGCAGCATCATTGTAGGTTTGGCGAAGTAATGCAATAGACCCCATTAAAGAAGAAGGATAGGTTTGAGTAGAGCTTCCTTTGCTAAATGAGTAATGTGCACTTGCTTTGTCTTTAACTATTACAAAGTTTTCCTTTTCATTGGATAAAGTAACAACGCTTCCGGTTCCACGGGCAATACCATCTCTCTGGTGTGTAAGTACTGTTCCGAAACCAGCTTCTCTTAATGTTTTTGCTTTTGCATCATCAACACTGAATAATTTATAAGCATTTACCTCTGTTTTAATTGCCTGGTTCCAGCCATATGCTCCTTTTTGGTTGCTGGTTAATTGAGCGGGTCCACCAAAGCCACCACCTGTTGGACGTTGAACCTGAGGCATTCCGTAGTCGGAATAGATATCAATAAAAGAAGGATAGATGAATTTATCTTTACAGTCAATTACTACTGCATCCTTGGGTATAGACACATTTGTACCAACTGCAATAATTTTACCATCTCTAATAACAAGACTACCATTGGTAATCGTGTTTTGAGCATCTTTTACAATTGTGGCATTTGTAAATGCATAGCAGCCATCTCTTTTATCTGCTACACCATTTACCGGGAATGTTTCTTGGGCCCGCAACATAGTTGTGAGTACCAAACAAGAAAACAACATCTTGATTTTTCTCATAAGTAAGGTCGATTTAGTAGGATTCTAAAGCTACTAAAATTGTCCTTCTTATGGAATCTTGGTTTTTGTTAATATGATGAGTGGATGAAAGGGTTTTATCTTCCCATATATACCATCAGAATTTGAATATCACTTGGATTAACACCACTTATTCTGCTAGCTTGTCCTAGTGTTGCCGGTTGAATCTTTTTTAATTTTTGCATGGCTTCATTGGATAGAGCTGAAAGTTTCGTGAAATCAAACTCCGCTGGAATCTTCATATTTTCCAAATCACTCATTTTATCTACCAGCTGTTGCTCTTTTTCAATATAGCGCTCATATTTAATTTGTATTTCTGCCTGTAATAGTTCATCTTCTGTATAAGTTTTTAAACTATCCGCCAATTCAGGCAAATGGGAAGTCATGTCTTCCAATGTTACGTTTGGTCGTAATATTATTTTAGCAGCTTTTTGTTTTTCTGTTAAGGCTGCTGATTGTATGGCAGAGAAATAGGGGTTGATTAAGTCTGGCTCAACAGCATAGTTGCTCATTGTTTTTTTAATTTCTTCAACATGAGCTTTTTTATCAGAGACCGAACGCATTCTTTCTTCTGAAGCCAGACCAATCCTGAAACTTTTTTCAGTTAATCTTAAATCAGCATTGTCTTGTCTAAGTAAGGTTCTGAACTCGGCCCTGCTGGTAAACATTCTGTAAGGTTCATCAGTTCCTTTATTAATAAGGTCATCTACTAATACACCTATATATGCTTCTGATCTTTGCAGAATAAAGGGTTCTTTATTTTTTGCTTTTTGATGAGCATTAATACCAGCTATTAATCCCTGGCAGGCCGCTTCTTCATAACCTGTTGTACCATTGATTTGTCCCGCGAAAAATAAGTTGCTAATTTTTTTTGTTTCCAGTGCGTGTGTTAACTGTGTTGGCATAAAATAGTCATACTCAATAGCGTAACCCGGTCTGAATATTTTACAATTTTCAAATCCCGGTACCTGACGTAAGGCGGCCATTTGTACTTCTTCAGGCAGAGAGGTCGAAAATCCATTGACGTAAATTTCTACCGTATCCCAACCTTCGGGTTCCACAAATAACTGGTGACGATCTCTGTCTGCGAATCTGCTGATTTTATCTTCAATGCTGGGACAGTATCTTGGACCAACTCCTTCAATTCTTCCCTGGTACATGGGAGATCTGTCAAAACCTGTTTTCAATAAATCGTGAACCGTACTGTTGGTATAAGTTATGAAACAGCTTCTTTGTTGTTCAGCCTTTACTCTGGGAATATTCATATAAGAAAAACCAACAATATGTTCGTCTCCTTTCTGTTCTTCCATTTTGGAATAATGGAGGCTTCTCCCGTCTACTCTGGGAGGTGTTCCTGTTTTCAATCTGTCGCTTTCAAACCCCAAAGAAACCAGCTGCTCCGTAATTCCGGTTGCTGCTTTTTCTGCCACTCTTCCTCCCCCAAATTGTTTTTCTCCAATATGGATCACACCATTTAAAAATGTACCGCTGGTAACCACAACCGATTCAGCCATAATCTCATGACCCAGTCCGGTTACGACTCCGCAGGCTTTATTGTTTTTGATGATGATCTCTTTTACCATATCCTGGTAAAAATCTACATTAGGTGTTTTCTCTAACCACTCTCTCCACTTTGCAGCAAATAACATACGATCGTTTTGTGCTCTCGGACTCCACATTGCCGGCCCCTTACTCATGTTTAGCATCCTGAATTGAATGGTGCTTAGGTCGGTAATGATTCCACTGTAACCACCCAATGCATCAATCTCGCGAACAATCTGACCTTTGGCAATTCCACCCATTGCGGGGTTGCAACTCATTTGTGCAATGGTTTGCATATTCATAGTAACCAATAAAACAGAACTACCCAGATTGGCAGCGGCCGCTGCAGCTTCACAACCGGCATGACCTGCGCCTACTACAATAACATCGTATTTTGAAAACATAGTGCAAAGATATTATAGGATTCCCCCTAACCGAATTTTTTTAGGATTTCTCTTTCTGTAAGAATTGCCTGGGCGGATTCTGTTTCCAGGTATTGCGCATATTCCTCTATAGTAAAACCAGGAATTGATTCCAGGTCTTTCTTGTTGGTTTGAATAAACGCCAATTGTTTTTCGGTTAGCCCCACCCGATTATTATTTGTGATGGATTCAATTTTTGCAATAAACTTGGCGGCCCCCGAAAATCCCGTATCTGCATAGAGCTTTTTAAAATAGGCTTTAGCAAAAGACAAGTCTGTAAAACTTCCATTTCCCTCCAATGAAGCTACCCTAATGTTCAAATAGTTCCAGCATAGTTTCAGCTCATCCTCTAAGGAGGTATCAAAAAAGGAAACAGGAATCACGTGTTCAAATTGCCAGGCAGATCCAAAGTTCTCCCAGCTTTGGTTGTTTACAAACTGCGACTCAAACCATTCTCTCAATGCTTTTCTATGTAGTCCAAAGTAAGGTGCATATTGTTCACTGGGGCTTCCTTCCAGTACGAACCGCCTGAATGCAACCTGCCATTTTCTTTTTTCATTCTTGTTGTCCGTTCCTTTCATTCCCCAAAGGTAAATGTGATTCGTGGAACACACACTAAAATGTTTCATGGTGAAACGGTTGCCCGTGGAACAGGTGCGTTCTACTGTGAAACGGGATTAGTGGAATATTTAAAAAATGTTCCGGATCGGAACGGTGATTCGTGGAACCTTCTGGAGTGCCTGCCTCTTATTTAATTGTCTCCTCACAGCCCAGTTCTTGCACGATAAGTGTTTGATCTCCGTCTAGTTGGAGGGAACTAATCCCCATTTTGCTATAATTGGGATTCAATAGATTCTTGCGGTGCCCCAGGTCTCGTATAACTTCGTATAATGTATG
>NZ_KI866530.1:2354811-2360128 GCF_000511175.1 Sediminibacterium salmoneum NBRC 103935
TCCCCTGTGTGCCCTTGCCCCCCACGACTTTGCCTTCCCACGGAAATGTTTTCTGCTGTACAACCCCTGTACCCCACTTTTTCTCATTCGGTCTCCTAAAGCTGGAGCCATCCGATGAACGGTGGCTTACTATCCCCCCGTTCCTTTTAATGTCTTTTGCATGGTCACGGGCTGCTTTACTTAGTTTCTCTTCCGGGTCTAAGAATGGAAGGGCATTGGCTTTATCCAAAGTTTCCAATAAGCTATTTGCGTATTTGCCCTTTAGTCTGGGCTGTTGCTGTAAATAAGGTATCAGCGCTGAGTCCCTGAATTCTTTTGGATACAATCTGGAATAGTTTACCCAATACATAAAGGACCGGGATATTGGGTCTGCAGACTGAAAAACTGGACTCTGCTCCAGTCTTTCCTTTATTTCTTTCTTAATAGTAATGCTTGGCTCAAAGGGAATATCCGTTAATACTACCTGGCTGTATCCCTGGGCCTTAGTTGTATATGTTGTAAAAACAAGATTCAATAGAAGGTAAAAAGCAAAAACACTCCAGCGCATCTGTTATTTTCTTTTGGCTATCATCTGCAAATACTGGTCCTCTTTTGCCCGCATCTCCTGAATTTCACTTTTCTTTTTGTCTTTATAACCGCAAAGATGCAGCGCTCCATGAAAGAGCACCCGTTTCATTTCATTCTCGTAACTAACCCCATGTTGAATGGCATTGTCTTTTACCCGGTCAATACTGATATAAATTTCGGCTTCAATGGGCTGGCCTGGTTCCTGTAATCCGAATGTTATGATATCGGTGTAGTAGTTGTGCTGTAAAAAATCCTGGTTAATCTTCAAAAGCATTTCATCGGAACAAAAGATATAGTTGATTTCCCCCAGTTCTTTTTTCTCTTTTTTAAAGAGGGTTTCAATAAAGGATTTGAGTCCGGTTTTGTCCGGGAAAATAAATGGGCGATCTCCACTTCTGAAATTGATTTTAGCCATAGTATTTGATTACTCCAAAATTCGTAACAAAACCAATACGGGAGGGTTTACCTTTATGGTATAATTGCGAATATGAAAAGATTGTCTGAGTTAACAGCAGGAGAAAAGGGAATTATCGACTCATTTGAAAAAGACGAGATCTTTATAAAGCTGATGGAAATGGGCTGTGTACCAGGCGAAAAGGTAAAAGTGGAGCAAATTGCCCCCTTGGGAGACCCAATCTCTATTTGTGTTTCCGGTTACCGCCTAAGCTTACGTTTAAGCGAGGCAAATAGTATCTTCGTGACGGAAGATATTTAATAAAACATTGATAATCAGTCACTTAGATGAAAATCGGCCTTTACTTTGGTTCTTTCAATCCTATACATACGGGGCATTTAATTATTGCCAGCCATGTATTAAATGAAACCAATTTGCAGCAACTCTGGCTGGTAGTGTCGCCTCAGAATCCCTTTAAACAGGAACATAGTTTATTAAGTGAGTATCACCGACTGCACCTGGCAACGCTGGCTGTTGAAAAAGATGAACGTTTAAGGGCTTCAGACATTGAATTCAAATTACCCAAACCCTCTTATACCATTGACACAATGGTATATTTAAAAGAGAAATATCCGCAACACGAATTCACGATTATTTTGGGATCAGACAGTTTTCAAAATATTCATAAATGGAAAAACGCATCCATTCTAATGTCGGAATATTCATTTGTAATTTATAACCGTCCCGGATTTATTGCAGAGATTCCTGAAGGAGCAAAAGCAGTAATCCTGGATGCCCCCATGCTTTCTATTTCTGCAACGCATATCCGAAACAATATTAAAGAAGGAAAAAGCATACAGTACCTGGTTCCCGAAAAAGTAAGGGAATACATTGAAGCCAACCATTATTATAAGTAAGGTTCTTTATCCATTCATAAAAAACAGCGGTCCAGAAAATTATTCCTACACAGAATACAATAGATTTATTCTCTAAACCAAGAGTATGAGAAAAATATTTCTATTGCTTTCGCTGGCTTTTGTACATGCCGGTTATTCCCAGTCTTTAACGGTCGACTATATTATGCGCGATCCAAAATGGATGGGCACTTCTCCCTCCAATGCTTTCTGGAGCCATGATAGTAAAACTGTTTACTTTAACTGGAATCCTCAGAAAAATATTTCCGATTCATTGTATGCATTTGCTATCAATGCAACTGCGCCGGAAAAAGCGAATGCCAATATTCTTGATAGAAACAATGCACTTAGCAACGCGGTGTATAATGCGGCCGGAACACAGATGGTATATGGTTTTCGTGGAGATATATACTGGACAGAAGTAAAAACAAACAAAACAACAAGGGTAACGCAAACCGAAGAACAGGAGTTCAATCCTTCCTTTATTTTAAACGATGAATGGATTGCCTTCAACAAGTCTGGTAACTTATTTGGATGGCATACAAAATCAGGTGTGCTGATGCAGTTAACCAATATTGGTAGCGGGGGGAGTACAACTGGCGGAAATTTCAATCGCTCTTCAGCTCCCATCAACACCCTAACACAGAACGGATGGTTGCAGCAACAACAACTAGATTTATTTGAAGTGTTGAAAGAAAGAAAAGAAAAAAGAGATCTGCGCAATGAGTATCTCGCAAAAAACAGAATTGTTTATAACGATACCATCAAGCGAATTGCCACAGGAGACAAAATGATGCAGGGCCTGCAAATTAGTCCTGATGCACGTTTTGTAACTTATCGTTTGTATCAGGCACCTGCCGGAAACAAACCCACCATTGTTCCGGATTATGTTACAGAATCTGGTTATACCACAGATCTGAATACCAGAACCAAAGTGGGCAACGCTTTGGGCAGGTTTGAATTTTATGTTTGGGACAGACAACGCGATACTTTGATGCTCATTAAAACAGATGCCATACCGGGCATTCAGGATTTACCTGATTACGCAAAAGATTATCCGAAAAGATACGAAGGCAAAAAACCAAGCAGCAGACCGGTTGCCATATACGGACCTTACTGGAATGCAACGGGAACTTTTGCCATTGTTGATATCCGTTCACAGGACAATAAAGACAGATGGATCATGCAACTGGATGCGGCTACCGGAAAATTGGTTCCCATCGACAGACAAAGAGACGAAGCCTGGATTGCGGGTCCTGGCATTGGCGGAGGGAATTTCGGAACCAGAATTGGCTGGGTAAACAATGAGTTGTTTTATTTTCAAAGTGAAGCCACCGGCTATTCCCACTTATATGTTTATGATACCAAAACACAGAGCAAGAAAGCACTTACTTCAGGAAACTATGAAGTGCAGGAATTGCGCTTAAGCAAGAACAAACAATATTTTTATTTGCTGAGCAACGAAACCCATCCCGGAAAACAAAACTGGTACCGAATTAAAATTGACGGAACAGGAAAAGAAAGAATCACTCCATGGGAAGGTGGCTATGAAGTAAGCATGAGCCCTGATGAAAAATGGATTGCGTATCGTTACTCTTATATTAATAAGCCCTGGGAATTGTATGTGCAGGAAAATGCTCCTGGTAAAAAACCCATTCAGGTTACCAATCTTTCCATGAGCGATGAATTTAAAAAATACAACTGGAAAGAACCCAAAGTAACCACCATACCAGCCAGAGACGGACAATCCATCTATGCAAGAATTTATGAACCCGCGCCGGAAAAGAAAAACGGAGCTGCTGTTTTTTTTGTGCACGGAGCCGGCTATCTGCAAAATGTGCATTATTGGTGGAGCAGTTATTTCAGAGAATACATGTTTAATAATTTATTAGCAGACAAAGGATACACCGTCATTGATATTGACTACAGGGCCAGCAGCGGATATGGAAGAGACTGGAGAACGGGCATTTACAGACATATGGGAGGAAAGGATTTAACCGATCATGTGGATGCCGCAGAATTCCTGGTAAAAAATTATGGCATCGACAAAAACAGAATTGGATTGTATGGTGGTTCTTATGGAGGTTTTATTACTTTGATGGGATTGTTCACCACACCGGATGTATTTAAAGCAGGTGCAGCACTTAGACCTGTAACCGATTGGGCACATTACAATCACGGATATACGGCCAATATATTAAATGAACCCGTGCAGGATTCCATTGCCTATGCAAAGTCATCGCCCATCAATTTTGCCGGAGGTTTAAAAAATCATTTATTGATTTGCCACGGTATGGTAGATGTGAATGTACATTTTCAGGATGTGGTACGTTTATCACAAAAATTAATTGAACTCAAAAAAGACAATTGGGAGTTAGCTGTCTATCCAATGGAAGATCATGGCTTTGTAGAACCCAGTAGCTGGACCGATGAATATAAGCGAATATTAAAATTATTTGATACACACTTAAGCAAATAATGTAGAACTGTAATTCATGTTACCAAATCATGAACAGAATATTATCTTAATGTAAACGTATCATTATCAAATGATTAAGAAGGGCCGCTGGTATAGCGGCTCTTTTTTTTGCAGTATAGTTTCGCGTCAGAAAAACTATACTAATTATGAGAAACGGATTTAACGCAATGATGATCTCGTTAACACTTTTATTGGTGTTGGCCAGCTCATCCATTGTATTTGCACAGACTACCAGAGACTTGACTGGTACTGTATTGAATGAAAAAGGTGACCCTTTACAAGGGGTAAGCGTGGTATTGCAAAACAATGCCAATAGCAGCCAACGAACCACAACCAATGAGAGAGGGGTTTATATTGTAAAGCAATTAACCATTGGAAATAAATACACGATAAAATTTTCATTTGTTGGATTTGCATCCACCGAGCAAATCATTACTGTTTCAAAAAGTTCACAGCAATTGGTAACCAGAATGAAGTCTGAGGCAGGCGAGTTGGATGAAGTAGTGGTAACTGCATTGGGAATTAAAAAACAGGAAAAAGCTTTGGGTTATGCTGCTCAAACGATGAAAGAGTCTGATGTGCTGGATGCCCGATCTAACAACTGGGTAAGTTCCTTATCTGGTAAAGTAGCCGGATTGAATTTGTATTCTGCGGGATCGGGTCCGGGTGGATCTGTGAGGGTTTCATTGAGAGGAGACGCTTCTATGAATCCGGATGGAAACAACGCGCTGATTGTACTAGATGGCGTACCAATGAACGGTGGTGGAACCAGTTCAGGAGTAGGCAATGCTTATGGAGCAGGCTCGGGTTCAGATGTTCCCGTTGATTTCGGAAATGGAATTTCAGATATCAATCCTGATGATATTGAAAGCATCACGGTATTAAAAGGACCAGGGGCAACCGCCTTATATGGTAGCAGGGCAGCGAATGGTGCTTTGTTAATCACTACCAAATCTGGTGCAA
>NZ_KI866530.1:2360812-2438195 GCF_000511175.1 Sediminibacterium salmoneum NBRC 103935
CGAATGGTGCTTTGTTAATCACTACCAAATCTGGTGCAAGAAAAGACAAGGGTATTGGTGTTACCGTTAATACCAATACAAGCATCAATACGGTGTTAAGATGGCCGGATTATCAATATGAATATGGTCAGGGAACAGGCAGAGGCTTGAATGCTGCCGGGGAAAAATATTATAGCTATGGTGCTTCTGCGGATGGAGCCAGTACCAGCGGAACCAGCAGTGCGTTTGGTCCCAGATTCAATGGTCAAATGTATTTTCAGTATGACCCAACGGTTGAAGGTCAATCTCCGGAAAGACGTCCCTGGGTAGCACAACCCAACAATATCAAAGGTTTCTGGAGAACGGGTTCTACCATCACCAATAATATTTCTATTGAAAGCGGAAATGAAAACGGTTCAGTACGAGCTTCACTTACCCATTCTAAAAATGAATGGATCATGCCGAACACGGGTTTTGAAAGAGTTACCGCAGCATTAAGTGTTAGCCAGAAAGTGTCGGAGAAATTGCGCTTTGTTTCAAAAGTAAATTACACGAACAAAACCAGTGACAATTTACCGGCAACCGGATACAATAATCAGTCGATTGCGTATTTCATGATTTTCCAGAATCCTAATGTAGACCTTAGCTGGTATAGACCTATCTGGAAAAGAGGACAGGAACAAATTGATCAGGTACACCCCTTCAGTAGCTTTATAGATAATCCTTACCTGATTGCCTATGAAATGACCAATGGAGTAAGAAGCAATGCCTTCCTGGCTAATATGGCTGCTACTTATACATTCAATAGCAAGTTCAATTTGATGTTGCGTTCAGGTATTGATTTTTCCAGTGAAATCAGAAAACAACAAAGGCCCTATTCATCAGCCAATTATCTAAGAGGATTTTATAAAGAACAAAACATACAGGACTACGAAATCAATACCGACTTTCTCTTATCCTATAAAGACAAAATTGGGTCTGATATCAATGTAACCGCTTCTGTAGGTGGCAATGCCATGAGTACCAAATACTCCAGAGTAGATGCCAGTGTCATAGGTCTGGTAATTCCCGGTGTTTATATGTTGAGCAATGGAGTGGGAACACCAGAAGTAGTGAATGTGGCCAGAAATAAAAAAGTCAACAGCTTATATGGAACAGCGTCTTTAGCTTATAAGAACAAGTGGTTTGTAGATGTAACCGGAAGAAATGACTGGTCGAGTACTTTGCCTATTCAAAACAATTCTTTCTTCTACCCTTCTATTAATACCAGTGTTATCCTGAGTGATATCTTACGTTTGCCTGCATCCATTTCATTTGCTAAACTTCGTTTATCTGCAGCTCAGGTGGGTAACGATACCGATCCGTATAAAACCAGCAAATACTATGGTACCAGCCCATTCCCGGGTTCTGGTTCTGTACCAACGCTATTACACAACGTGAACTTTAAACCGGAAATTTCTACCAACTATGAAGCGGGTCTGGATATCCGTTTGTTTAAGAGCAGATTAAATCTGGATCTTACTTACTATAGCAATACTACCAGAAACCAGATTCTGGAAGTTCCAATGGATCCAACAACCGGTTATTCAAGAGCGGTCCTGAATGCTGGAGCAGTTAGAAACCGCGGTATTGAAGTGGTTTTAACGGGTAGTATTATCAAGAAGAAAAACTTTAGCTGGACTTCTATTTTAACCTGGGCCAAAAATCAGAACCGTGTGCTTGAACTGGCAGAAGGAATGGAAGGAAAGCAGGATATTGGCTATGGCGGAAATGCAACCATTCAGGCAAGAGTGGGTGGAACCACCGGGGATATTTACGGATTTGGATTTTTACGTTCACCCGATGGCCAGATTGTTTACAATGCAGCAACCGGATTGCCTGCACGTCCTCAGGAAATTCAATATATCGGATCTGCTTATGCAGATTGGAAAGGGGGAATCAGAAATGAATTCACTTATAAAAACTATCGATTCAGTTTTTTAATAGATGGTCAGTTAGGCGGTATGATTTATTCTCAGAGTCATCATAAAATGATGGAGCAGGGAAAATTAAAGTCAAGCTTGCCTGGTCGCGAAGAGAATTATATCATTGGTGTTGGTGTTGTACAAAATCCTGATAAATCATACTCACCCAATACAACCAAAGTATTGCCAGTGGATTACTACGGAGATTATTACAGAAGAGCCAATGTTGAATCCAATTCATTTGATGCTTCTTATTTAAAACTGCGTGAAGCAAGATTAGAGTATAATTTCCCCAAAAACCTTTTAGGTAAATCATTCTTTAAGCAAGTAAGCGTTGCCCTTTACGGAAGAGATTTATTAATGATTTCCAGCTTCCCGGTTTTTGATCCGGAAACAGCAGCTTTAAACGGAGCAACTATTTTACCAGGAGTAGAAATGGGTCAATTGCCATCGAGCAGAACCATTGGCGCTAATATCACTGTTAAGTTTTAATTGACTACCCAATTGTAAAAACCAATTCACGCAACAACAAAAATTTTTATGAAAAATATATTATCTGTTTCCTTATCTATCATGATGCTACTGTTTGCAGCATCTTGTACCAAGGATTTTGAATCGGTGAACACCGATCCCAACCGCGTAAATAAAATCAGCCCCGGCACTTTATTGAATCCAATTATTTATGAAGTGTCTTCGTTCAATATGCGAAAGGCCGACGACTTTACATTTAACCTGATGCAGGATATGTTACCTTTCCCAAGTGTAGCCGGAGGGGTTCACAGATATGATATTACAGAAACTGCAGGCAACTCTACCTGGACTACTTATTACCGTTGGTTAACGAATCTAAAGGAAATGTACAATTCTGCGGTAGAACAAAAGGATCCGAATTATCAGGCAATTGCCATGACGTTGAATGCGATGATTTATTCCAACTTAACCGATTGCTTCGGAGATATTCCAATGGAAGAAGCAACCAAGGGAGACGAAGGAATTTTCAGACCCAGGTTTACTACCCAGCAAAAAGTGTATGAGAAAATCTTAGCCGATCTGGATTCCGCCAACAATTTATATGTAACCACAAGGCCCATGGTTTTTGGCACTGATATGTTGTATGCCAATAACGTAAGCAACTGGAAAAGATTCACCAATTCTTTGCAGATGCGCTTGTTACTGCGCCTGAGCAAAAGAGCTGAATTGGGTACCTTGGCTAAGTTGAAAGCCATCATTGATAATCCAGTAAAGTATCCGGTGTTTACCTCTAATGATCAGGCAGCTATTTTAAAATTATCCGGTGTTACTCCCTTTGTGTCACCCTGGGGCAGGGCAATTGATTTTACCACTTTTCGGGCAGCAGGATTATTCTTCACCGACAACCTGAACGATTTTAACGACCCAAGAAGAGCCAGATGGTTAACACAGGCGAGAAACAAACTCAACAATGCCAATATTGGATACAAAGGTATTCCGAGTGGATATGCAGGAAGCGATAACCAGTTTGATTATGTTCCATCTAATAAAAACATTGCATTGGTAACAGCACCCATGTCTGTTGTTTTGATGAGCTATGCCGAAGTAGAATTAATCAGAGCAGAAGTGGAATTCAGGAACAACAATACTGCTGCCGCAAAAGCGGCTTATGAAAGAGGCGTTAAAGCTTCCGTTGAGCAATGGGGTGCCGTTATGCCTGCCGATTATTTTACCAATACAAAAGCAGCATACAACAATACGCTGGAGCGAATCATGCTGCAAAAATATTATGCATTGTACTTTACCGATTTTCAACAATGGTTTGAATACAGAAGAACGGGCTTCCCGGTAATGCCAGTAGCTGATGGTATGTTGAACAATAAAATCATGCCGGTAAGATATCGTTACCCGCCTGCAGTACAAAGCACCAATACAGAAAATTACAACCAGGCGGTACAAGCCATGGGTGGAGACAATATCAATATTAAAGTGTGGTGGGAGAAATAGCTCAATACTCCTTAAAAAATAACAACAAATAGATAGAACAGAAAATGAAACGCAGAAACTTTTTAAGAAATATAGGATTCACCGGGGGCATATTTGCTTTGCCTTCTGTGATGGCTGAAACTGGCAATACAGGATTCGAAAAAGAAAACCAGTTATTGGTAAAGGGTAAGGTAATAAGTAATGGTAAGGGAATTCCGGGTGTGAGTGTTACAGATGGCATTCGTGTTTACCAAACCAATAAAAACGGGGAGTATGCATTTTTAGCAAATGAAAATGCCGACTTTGTTTATATGAGTACGCCGGCTGGATATGCATTTACACATCAAAATCATATCCCTCAATTTTTTGTACCCGTTAAGGGGAAACGCGGTACATTTTCTCATGATTTCGTTTTGGAAAAATTATCGGTAGATGATCAGCAGCACAATTTTGTTGTGTGGGCAGACACTCAAATGATTTCTGCTGATGATTGTGCACAACTGAAAGCCACCACTGTTCTGGATTTTAAAAACCTCATGCAGCAATATCCAGCCAATACCTTGTTTCATGGAATTGGCTGTGGAGACCTGGTTTGGGATAAGTTTGAATTCTTTAAGGATTACAAGGAAGCCATTGACATGACGGGTGTTCCATTTTTCAATGTAATTGGCAATCATGATATGGATTTGAACTCAAGAACAGATGATTATTCTGCTGAAACGTTTAAAGAGCAATTCGGACCCACGTATTATTCATTTAACAGAGGATCTATTCATTATGTAGTGTTAGATGATGTGTTCTTTATTGGTACTGCTAAAAAATACATTGGCTATTTTACCGAGACCCAGTTGGCCTGGTTAGAGCGAGACCTTCAGTTTGTTGCTCCGGGTACCACAGTGGTAGTAAACCTTCATATTCCCACTTTCACGGGTGCTCCAAAAAGAAATAAAAAAGAAGAAGATTTCGGAGGAACGGTTTCCAACCGTAAAAAACTGTATGCCTTATTAGCTCCCTATAAAGTGCATATTATGTCGGGCCATACCCATTTTAATGAGTCATGGGAACAGGATAATATGATGGAGCATAATCATGGAACGGTTTGTGGTGCCTGGTGGACAGGACCTATTTGCGGAGACGGAACGCCCAGGGGCTATGGTGTTTACGAAGTAAACGGATCGGATATTAGTTGGTATTATAAGAGTACCGATAAGGATAAAGATCATCAGCTAAGAATCTACCCCAAGGGATACGATAAAAACAATCCCGAGGAAATTGCAGTGAATATCTGGAATTGGGATACGAAATGGAAAATTGAATGGCTGGAAGATGGTGTATTCAAAGGTGCGCCAACACAAAAAGTGGCAAAAGATCCCTGGGCCGTTGAATTGTATGAGGGTCCGGCTCTTCCTCAGAAACACAAGTTTGTTGAGCCAACACTAACCGAACATTTGTTTTTTATAAAGCCATCATCTGGGGCAAAGAAAATTACCGTAAGAGCAACAGACCGATTTGGTAAAACTTTTGAAGAGTCGATTAGTCTTTAATGCTTTGGTTATTAGCAGTTGATTACTGGGGGCAGTTATCAAAAAAAGGGCACCGTTTTATTGCGGTGCCCTTGTCAATTTTATAGGAGTGCGCCAGCTTACCCGGCGCAAAAAAACTATCTGTTCATACTGGCCAGGAACTCTTCGTTGTTCTTGGTTCCGCGCATACGCTTCAGCAATTCGTTCATGGCTTCTTCTGAATTCATGTCGTTTAAGAAAACGCGAAGAATATTCATACGCTGCAACACTTCCTTGTCTAACAACAAGTCGTCGCGACGGGTAGAAGAACCCACCAGGTCAATAGCAGGGAAGATACGCTTGTTGGCTAATTTTCTTTCCAGCTGTAATTCCATATTACCGGTACCCTTGAATTCTTCAAAGATCACTTCGTCCATTTTACTTCCTGTTTCAACCAGAGCTGTTGCAAGAATTGTAAGCGAACCGCCGTTTTCAATTTTACGAGCAGCACCAAAGAATTGTTTGGGCTTCAATAAAGCGTTTGCTTCCACACCACCACTCAATACTTTGCCACTCGAAGGAGCCACCGTATTGTGTGCTCTTGCCAAACGGGTAATTGAATCCAATAAGATTACTACATCATGTCCGCACTCTACCAAACGCTTTGCTTTTTGTAAAGCAATAGAAGAAACTTTTACGTGTTTTTCAGCTGGCTCATCAAAGGTAGAAGCAATTACTTCTGCATTTACGCTACGCTCCATATCGGTAACTTCTTCCGGACGTTCGTCAATCAGAACAACCATCAAATACACTTCTGGGTGGTTAGCAGCAATCGCATTCGCTACTTCTTTCAACAACATGGTTTTACCCACTTTCGGTTGGGCCACAATCAATCCACGCTGTCCTTTACCAATAGGTGTAAACAGGTCGATGATACGGGTACTATAGTTACTGGGTGTAGTAAATAAATTCAATTTCTCAAACGGGAATAGCGGAGTCAGGTAATCAAAAGGAACCCTGTCTCTAACTTCATCCGGCCGCTTGCCGTTGATAAAATCCACTTTTAATAAAGCGAAATATTTTTCACCTTCTTTCGGAGGACGTACAGAACCGGTAACGGTATCTCCTGTTTTTAATCCAAATAATTTAATCTGCGAGGGCGATACATACACGTCATCCGGAGAAGATAAATAATTGTAATCAGAGGAACGAAGGAAACCATAGCCGTCTGGCATCATTTCCAGTACACCCTCCCCCGGGATAATTCCTTCAAATTCTATATTGAAAGCGGGTTCTTTTTTAGGCTGATGCTGATGTCTTGGACGCTCCTGTTGCAAAGAAGTTTCGGGTGCCTGCGCTTGTTCGCCATTGTTCTCGCTGGCTTCCAGTGTTTGAATAATGGCAGCAGCAATATTGGCGGTTGGATCGGATTCGCCGGATTCTTCGGACTTAGCTCCTTCCACTTCTGGATTTTCCAAACGAGGTCTTGGGCCGGGTCCTTTTTTGTTGTGAACCGCTTTTTTAACCGGACGACCCTGACGGGCATCCTCTCTTTTCGGCGCCGCTTTTTCGGGAGCAGCAGGTTCAGCAACCACAGGTGCTTCCTGCATTACTTCTGCTTCTTCTATAGAGCCTGTAGAAGTTTTAATGTTCACTGCCTTTTTAGGTCTTCCGGCTTTTTTTGGAGCGCCACTTTCTTTGGCCGTACTTTCCTGTACAGCCTGAGAATCAAGGATCTTATAAATTAGTCCTTGTTTGTCTAATTTTTTTGCTCCGGTAATTTTTAAATTTTCTGCTATATCCAGTAGTTCTGGTAATAGCATGTCATTTAACTGAAGAATGTCATACATAAATAGAAATGTTGTTTGGGGGGTATCAATTTCAAACGATAAAAAAGGTTAATCCTGTCTAAGGAAATCAAACTCAGAAAGGCTAATTGGGTTGATTTGGAAAGAGAGTAACTGAAAATTAAGTACGTAAAAAATCGACTTATCAGCAGTGTTTCCAGTGCAATGTTACAAAATATTGATAAAACCAACCATTTTAATTGATAAAAAATGATCAAACTAAAGCGAAAACCTATTGAATCTCCCATCAAAAGCCCCGTTTGGTTATCTTTGCGCCATGTTTAACACTAGAATCAAGATAAAAACCCTGTTGGCCACTGGAAAACCAGGCGATCAGGTAACGGTAATGGGTTGGGTGCGTACCTTTCGCAACAATCAGTTTGTGGCATTGAATGATGGCAGTACCAATAATAATTTACAGGTAGTAGTAGAATTGGGTTTGTTGAACGAGGAAACGCTAAAGCGGATTACAACTGGCGCATCTTTAAAAGTAACCGGCGAAGTGGTTGCTTCTGTAGGTAAGGGACAAACCATTGAAGTAAAAGCGGCGACCCTGGAAATACTCGGCGACAGTGATGCAGAGAAGTATCCGCTCCAACCGAAAAAACATAGTCTTGAATTTTTAAGAGAGAAAGCGCATCTGCGTTTTCGTACCAATACTTTTGGTGCAGTATTCCGCATAAGACATTCATTGGCATTTGCTGTTCACCAGTTCTTTAATCAAAAAGGATTTGTGTATTTGCATACACCTATCATCACCGCAAGTGATGCAGAAGGTGCAGGTGAAATGTTCAGGGTAACAACATTACCCATGGACGGCACTGCTCCAAAAGACGCAGCAGGTAATATAGATTACAGCGAAGACTTTTTCGGAAAGAGCACCAACCTAACCGTAAGTGGTCAATTAGAAGGTGAATTGGGTGCCATGGCATTTTCTGAAATCTATACATTCGGACCTACATTCAGAGCAGAGAATTCCAATACAACCCGCCACCTGGCTGAGTTCTGGATGATTGAGCCTGAAATGGCCTTCCATGATATTGAAGACAATATGAACCTGGCGGAGGAGTTTATTCAATACCTGATTCGTTATGCCATGGAGCACAACAAAGAGGATTTGGAATTCTTAGACCAGCGTTTAGCAGAAGAAGAAAAACAGAAGCCACAAAATGAACGTGCAGAAATGGGCTTATTGGAAAAACTGAATTTTGTAATCAACAACAAATTTGAACGCATTACATACACCGAAGCTATTCAGATTTTATTGGACAGCCCTGCGTACAAAAAGAAAAAATTCAAATACGATGTAAGCTGGGGTATTGATATGCAGAGTGAGCACGAACGCTACCTGGTAGAGAAGCACTTTAAGAAGCCGGTAATTGTTACAGGATATCCTGCAAAAATCAAGGCTTTTTACATGCGTCTGAACGATGGATGTGAACCAGGAAAAGAAACCGTTGCAGCCATGGATATTCTGGCACCAGGTATTGGAGAGATTGTAGGTGGCTCACAAAGAGAAGAACGTCTGGACAAACTGGAAGCTCGTATGAAAGACATGCATATTCCTGCTGAAGAAATGAGCTGGTATTTAGATACCCGTCGTTTTGGAACCGTTCCACATGCCGGATTTGGATTGGGATTTGAGCGTATGGTGCAGTTTGTAACGGGTATGACCAATATCAGAGACGTGATTCCATTCGCCAGAACACCAAAGAATTGCGAATTCTAAGAAAAAAAGAGTGGATAATGCGTGAATAACCGTTCCACTCCTTATATTTGCAACCCCGAAGGGGGAATTTTATAGAACATCAAGCGAGGTAACGAGCGTAAGATGTTCTTAATCCCGATGAAATCGGGACTACTCGACTAAAGGTGCGGTAGCTCAGTCGGTAGAGCAAAGGACTGAAAATCCTTGTGTCGCCGGTTCGATCCCGGCCCACACCACAAGAACCTCAACAGCAATGTTGGGGTTTTTTGTTTCCGTACATGGGATTGTCCTTTCTTATTCAATATCCACTAGTGCTTATGTAATTGTTTTTTATTTTTTGTTCCATTTTAATTTAATTTTTGTCAAGGAGGCTAAAATATAAGTTCGGATCAAAGTTGCCTCATAAGTAAACATTATTGTAACAATCCAATCAAATAATTAAATTAAAATATACTACTACTTAAAGAAACACAGCTAATTCCTATTGACGTTTAATATGTTGATTAACAAAAGAAAAAGATGGAAGCATAAAGAGAGGCTATCCCAAATTGCCCTCACGAGATTTTTATTTAGTTCATAGTATAGATGAAATTCATGATAATGAATTTCTAGATACTTTTAGGACTAGACATACAGTGAAGTAACTATTGAAAGTTAATTTAAAATAATTATCAATTAACATACAACTATATTCTAGCACGTGGTTCAGATTGCACCATAAATCACAATAGAAAATTTCCAAATTGTTAATTTGGAAGAAACTTATGATTTTTTCAAAATCAATTGAGGTAGGATAATTTTTGATTCTTTGTCTTTTGCTTCGTCTTTCCAATAAACAATAAAGTTCACTTTAGCTTCCACCATTCTGAATCCCTTGTCATATCTGTCTCTCAATATTTCCCTGAATTTTTGAGAGAATTTACAAATTAAATCTCCATTGTAATTCCCTAATCCATCTTCCATCACTTGAAGAGTAGAACCACTAAATAGTTTGTTGATTCTATGTTGTACAAACTCAAAATATCCTAATTGAACATCCTTATGTGTTAAATACAATGCAATTTGTTCTGGCTCTGAATATGTATTTGAATCTGATTTGTAAAACAAGGAATCAGTCGAGTAGTTTTTTAAATAATTCCCGTTGTAGTGTATTGATAAATTAGATTTTACTCTTGTGATTGCTACATATAACTGGCGTTTGTCTTCATCAGTTTGTGGCATAAAATTGTTCAATAATAAAAATACATTATCAAACTCCTTCCCTTTGGCTTTATGAATTGTTGATACATATACTATTTCTGAATCAATTTTTATAAAATCCTCAATTTTTGATTCGAACAACAAAGACCTCCAATCACTTTTGTATTTCTTTATTGTATTGGTTTCTTCAAAAGTTTTGATAACTGAAATTGCCAACTCTTTTTTGGAGCTGGTTTTGATATGGGTTATTAGTTTTTGTTTTGCATTTGCCCAGTCCTCTTCAAATATTATAGGGCTATCTGTATTCGCATTAATTATTTCAGAAAAATACCGAAGTTCATAAAGGTTGCTCAAATTGAATCCATCATTTGACTGGATCAACTTAGCTTGAACTCCTTTTTGTAATAATAAACTGGTAAGAACTAATGCTTCTTCGTTGGTTTTGGTAAGTACACAACTTGATCCCGAAAGATCAGCCTTACTTATATTATCAGAAAGAGGTACGATTATGTTATTTTTTTGGTATTCTGTAATTTGAATTATACCATTTTGAGATTGACTGGCAAAACACGGGTCGGTTTTCAGCCTTTTACTGATTGTCGATGCCCACATATTGGAGAAGGATACAATATTGTCTTTACTCCGATAATTCTCTGTCAATTCATATTTAATAGCACCTTTTTCTGAAATTAATTCTTGCATAAAAGCAGCATCTGAACCCCTGAATCCATAAATATTTTGATCATCGTCTCCAACAAGAATGACACGCATCTCTTCGTTCTGTTCCATTAAGGCTTTCACTAGTTCGTACTCTTCTTTGTTCATGTCCTGTGCTTCATCTACTACCAAAACAGTTTTAGTAATTCGGAATGTTTCTATATCTCCGGATCTAATTTTTTCTACAGCAGTATTGATAATATTGCCCGATTCCAAAAGACTGCCTACTCTCCCCAACAGGTCAAAACAATAAGAGTGAAAGGTTTTTATCTCAATGAAATTGGCAGCATTACCAATAAGATCCATTAATCGCTTTTTAAATTCGGTGGCTGCTGATCTTGAAAAAGTAAGCATTAATAGTTGTTCGTGCTTTACGTCTTCTGCTAATAAAAGCGAAGCAAGTTTATGTACCAATAATCTTGTTTTTCCGCTTCCAGGACCAGCTGCTACAACTATATATTGATTTGCTGAATCGTTTATTATTTGTAACTGAGCTGGCGAAAGCGATCCAAACAATTTCATGAACTTTTCCGGTGTTAGGGTTCGCCGTATATCATCCTGTCTACTACCTGGAAAGTATTTAGATAAAAATGATGCATAATTTAACCTGAAATAGTCATCTACAAACTGCAAAGAATCACTATAGTTGCGAATCATTTTTTTTGCATATTCTCCTACTATATGAATCTGCTGTACTTTTTGCTGATAAAACTGTTTCAATTTTTCATAGTCGCTCTCTTTGTATTGTATTCGATTGTTCTTTTCAATTCTGTCAATGGTAAGTTTATTATGTACTACTAAAAAACCTCCTTCAATCTTTATTGCCTCAATTCTAGAAAGGTAAAACAAACTGTCTTCTATGTCATCTATACTGGCTTTAAAAGCAAACATACCCTGCTCTTTTTCAATCATCTCTTTTAATTCCTGTACAGAGAATTCAACTAAAACATCTTCTTGTTTGATATCTGCTACGTTTAATTCTAAGGCTTTCTTGTTTAAGTACTCCGTTATCATTTTTGCCAACATATGGCGCTTTTCCTGTTTCGCCATAAATGAATCTTTGTCAATCAACAAAACAATTTGTACATGATTCCTGGAATATTCCAAATTGTGACGCTTAATCCAATTTTTAATAGCCCAAAAATTAATAATTGTTTTGAGTTTATTGAGGGAGCTGTCCTTGATACCTGCACTTAGAAACAGTTCTATTATTTCTTTTAGATGATATGTTACTTCACCTTCTTTTAATAGTTCAAGTAAAACCTCTTCTTGTCTCCTAAAGCTATTTACTATTGAAAGCGATTTGTTTACCGATTCTGCTTTATTAATATAAGCTGTTAGGTCTCTCGTCTGGGCAAGAATGTTTTCTTCTCGCATTAACTCAATATTACGAATAACCTCATCTTTAACTAAGCCCAATTGGTCAGCGATATAATCTATTCTTGATTCTGCTAATTCTTCTGTTGATAATCGTTTACTTTTACTTGAAAAAAGTTTTTTTATAATCCTAACTGCATTAATTTTTTGTGAATCCGAGAACCTGTTTGAGGAATAAATTTTATCAATTGCTTCCTGAGCGTTTTTACTTAGAATACTATTCGCAAAAATCCTTGGCATATTTTGTCCACGTTTCAAATAGCCCGCATCTTCTAAGGCGGCAATAGCAGTGGTTACTCTTGTTTCAATTTCATTAATCCCATCATCCCAACCTGCTTTCCTTGCAATTTCAAGTGCCGAGTTTGACGCCCTGTCCCTTGTTTTTGTAATATCCTTTATAGCTTTCCATATTTGATTGATTTCTTTACTGCTAATCTTTGTTTGATTAAGTAAAATGAAATGTTTGTCTAAGTCTTCTTCATTAAAAAGAATATAACAGTTGGCATTGATGTTTTCATCACGACCTGCTCTTCCAGCTTCCTGTACATAATTTTCCAAGGAATCTGAAATGTCATAGTGTATAACAGAGCCCACGTCACTTTTATCAACGCCCATGCCAAAAGCTGAGGTTGCAACCATTATATTTACCTCCCCTGCCATGAATGCATCTTGATTTTCAGTTTTTTCGTCTTTATCCATTTTTCCATGGTAGGGCCTTGCCACAAAACCATCTTCACTTAATCTTTTAGCGAGTTTATAAGCTCTTTTTGTTCTAGATACATAAACAATGGTTGGGCAATTATTGGATTCAATTAAACTCCTTAGCTGATTATACTTTTCCTCTTCATTATCTTTTCTAAAAACATTATAATTTAGATTAGTTCTTGATGCATTTGCGCTGAAAACATGGAGACTGTGGTTCAATTTCTCTTTGAAATATGCCCTGATATCTTCAATCACCTTTTGTTTGGCAGTAGCTGTAAAGCAAGAAACGGGTATTCTATATTCAAGGCCCTTTTTTTCCTGCAAGTTTTTAATAAAATCACCAATAAATATGTAATCAACTCTAAAATCTTGACCCCATGAGGAAAAGCAGTGAGCTTCATCAATGACAAACCGCGCAATTTTTCTTTTTAATAAGAGACGTTCAATGGTTACTGATCTAAGTGATTCTGGTGATATATAAAGGAGACTCGCAAACCCACTTTCAATTCTTTCGATTGCTTTGCTTCTTTCAATTGGATCTAATAGCCCATTAATTGTAACAGCTTCAGTTATGCCCTTTTTTTCAAGATTATCTACCTGGTCTTTCATCAAAGATTGCAAAGGAGAAATAATTACTGTTAATGCCTTGGCGTTTTCACCACTCATTAATGCTGGAACTTGGAAGGTAATTGACTTTCCTCCGCCTGTTGGAAATACAGCTAATATTGACTCCCCATTAATTGCTGAGGTAACTGCATCCTGTTGCAAAGGCTCATTACCATAGGTTCGGAAGTTAGAAAAGCCAAAGTGTTTTTTTAAAGCAAGTAAAGGATCAAGGGCTTGTTTACAATATTCGCAACTTTGTATACAGGGTTTGTTTCTTAGTAAGAAAAGCAAGCGTTCCACATCTGGATAATTTTTTAAAACCCATGGTGGAGTAATGGAAAATCTATCATCACAATTTAACAAAGACAAAGCATATGCTAAAGCTACAGGTGATGTTTGAATAAATGACTCAAGATCACTTTCGGTGCAAATTTTTCCTTGAAAACAATTTCTAATAAGACGTTTTAATTGATCCCTATTTATCGAAGTTGAATAATTTAAGTATCTGAAAAAATTTTGAAATCCTTTTTGATCAGACAAGAGAAAGTAAAGTATTTCCTTAAACTCTTCATTGAGTTTTTGAAAAGCAGATATTTCATCAAAAAAAAGATTTTTAGACTTTATGGAATCGTTTAAAGGGTTGTTAAGTTCTTCTGTTTGAAGCTTATCATCCTTCAGTAGATGGTGATATGGGTTTTTAGGAAACAATAAAGGAGAAAAAAGAAGCGTGTCAATTGCTTTATTTAAGCCCCAGGTAGAATCAGCAAAATGCTTTTGCAAATGAACCAAATCATGGGCTATGATATTATGGCCGCAAATAAAATGAGAGCTCTCAACAAAACTTTTAAATTCGTAAGGTTGGTTTTTATGAAACGTAGATTCGTCAGATAATATACAACCAATGTCAAGCAACTTATTGCTTGTTGGATTTACTTCGATATCAAAAAAAGCGATTAGTGGCATTTATAAAAGTTCTTCCAGTACTATCCTTCTAATTTAGTCCAAACCATTCAATTTAAAAAAAATCTTCATCTGTTGTGTTTGATATTCAGTCAATTAGGTGGAGATAACATCCTTTTACCCCCCCTCTTTCCGAAGAGCCATAATCCCATAAAAATCATAGGGATAGAGGTTTTATGATGTTTGGGAGAGACTATCTATTGGACGGCTCTCACAAAGACCTCAACAGCAATGTTGGGGTTTTTTGTTTATAATACCGCTGCCTCGAAGAACCTTCAATTAACGCTAACTTTAATCTGAACAACTAGCAGGGACAATTTAGACTGAAAGAAGTCAAGCATTATTTTATGGAAAAGGAGAAAGAATATTGGTATTACATTGTCCGACAGGATTATACAGATGAAGTTGGAGAAGGGGGTAATTATTATAAGCACGAAGACAAAGGGGAGGCTTTACGAAGAGCTACCAGGTTCATGAACTTAAGCATAGAAAACCTGTGTTCGGATTATCGTATGGGAAAAATTCCAGCTCAATTAACGCATAAAATTATATTCCGAATATTTTTTGCAGAATCCCTTGATGGTGGTAAAACCTACAAAGAAGTAATAATTGAAGAAAAGCGATTGGCTGCTTACATAGGAAATATACCCTTGTATTAAAATAGCACTAATTAATTGCGGTGAATGATTTGTGTTTTGTCCGCATATTTGCGGCGAAAATGCCTGTGAATGCGGAGAATAAACCCTATATTCACCGCATAAATGCGGCGAATATGTATATTCATCAACATAAGGACTGGCCAAAATTCACTTGGGACAATGAAAAATTAACAGGTTTATTGGCAGAAATTCGTCATAGACAAGGAAAAGTGCTTGGAAAGATGGAAGCATTGGGCTTCTCCATTCAGGCTGAAGCAACATTGGAAAACTTAACACTGGAAGTTCTTAAGTCAAGTGAAATTGAAGGAGAAAACCTGAATAAACAACAAGTTCGCTCATCAATTGCCCGTAGATTAGGTATGGAAATCAGTGGCCTTGTTCCTTCAGATCGAAATGTGGATGGCGTGGTTGAAATGATGCTAGATGCTACCCAGTCATTTTCTGAACCGCTTACCGATGAACGTTTATATGGATGGCAGGCAGCCTTGTTTCCGACAGGTCGTAACGGTTTTCATAAAATTACTGTGGGAGCATGGCGGACGGGGAATAATGGTCCTATGCAAGTTGTGTCTGGAGTTATTGGGAGAGAAAAAGTGCATTTTGAAGCACCGGAAGCTTCTAAGTTATCCAAGGAAATGGCCGACTTTCTTGAATGGTTCAATACAGAAAATCATATTGACCCTGTACTTAAAGCGGCTATTGCGCACTTATGGTTTTTGACTATTCACCCATTTGAAGATGGCAATGGACGTGTTGCCAGAGCAATTGCTGATATGCAGCTTGCCCGTGCAGATAAAACTCCGGAAAGATTTTACAGTATGTCAGCCCAAATTAGGATTGAGCGCAACGACTATTATACCATACTTGAGAAAACGCAAAAAGGCTCTCTTGATATTACCGAGTGGCTTGAATGGTTTCTACATTGCCTGGGTAAATCATTTCATAAGATTGAGGGTACGCTGGAGCAGGTAAATCGTAAATCAAATTTCTGGGAAGCTTTGGCACACCTTGATTTGAATAATCGTCAGCGATTACTGTTAAACAAACTGCTCGAAGGTTTTGATGGCAAACTGAATACTTCTAAATGGGCAAAGATTGCAAACTGTTCTACTGATACAGCTTTGAGAGATATTCAGGACCTAATAAAAAAGGAAGTTCTAGTAAAAGAAGAAGCAGGCGGAAGGAGTACTAGTTATGTATTAAATGAAATTGATAATATCATGTGATGTTCTTAAATTCATATGATAAAATGAAATAATAAATTATAGGTTGACTTATTATATCCAAAAGAATTAACCACTATAATTTACTTGTGACTTAGCTAGCCTATATGAAATTTATCATTACCATTATTTTTATTTCATTTGGCTTGGTTGGATTATCCCAAGGCTCAAGTATCAAAGGTCATGTGTTTGACAGTGTTAATAATCGGTTTATTGGCAATGCATCTGTAGTATTACTAAACAAAAAAGACTCAATTATTTTAGGCGATACACGTAGTCAGTCAAATGGCGAATTTCTGTTTTCAGGTTTTAGATTTAATCAACCTTTGTTGTTGTTTATTAGTTATCCGGGTTATGTCAGTTTAACTAAAGAAGTTGTAGCAAATAACACTACAAAATCAGAAATTGATTTAGGTAAGATTTCCTTTATATCTCAGGTGGTCTTGTTACAAGAAGTGGTTGTAAAATCTAATATCCGTTCTATTCAATTAAGAGGGGATACTTTACAGTATTCAACATCAGCCATTAAATTACCTCCCAATGCATCAGTTGAGGACTTGTTGAAAATATTACCGGGACTTCAGGTTGATCCAAGTGGTAAAATAACTGCACAAGGGAAAAAAGTTAAAAAGGTATTGGTTGATGGAGAAGAGTTTTTCAGTGATGATCCTGTTTTTGTAACCAGAAACCTTCGTTCTGAAATGATCGCCAATGTTCAGGTTTATGATAAAAAGTCAGATGCAGCGGTTTTTACCGGGATTGAAGATGGCGTAAAAGATAAAGTTATCAACCTGCAGTTAAAGCAAGATAAAAGTACAGGTGTATTTGGAAAGCTTGAAACAGGAACTGGTAAGGGAATTCAGTACACACCACAAAATACTCAGGCAATGTTAAATGCCTTTAAAAAGAAACAAAAGTTTGCAAGTTATTTTTCATCTAATAATATCGGACAATTTGGACTAGGGTCTACAGAAAAAAATCAACTTGGCTTGAACAATGAGCAAGAGAAGTATGATGGAAAGGGGTTACCTGAATTTTCTACTGCTGGGTTACATTTCGATAATAAATGGAATAATGATTTCAGCTCGTTCAATGGAGATTATTATTATTCCATTTTTAATATATCTGGTTTTGATTCTAATTATACCAATACTTTTTTACCATCAGGAACAATCCGCAGGTTTGCCAATACTGATTTTCAAAAAAGCGGATTTAGTCACAGAGCTAATGTTTCGTATAAACAAAAAGTAAGCAAATCAGCAAATATCACTTTAAGTTCAGTTGCCTCATTTAGTAAAGGCGAATCTGGTCAGCAGTATACAGCTTCTGATATTGATAATAACGAGCAATTACTGAATCGAATAGGATCTCAAAGCACAACAAGCAATGACAATAGAAAGATTAAGACCACTTTTTTATATCAACAAAAATTTAAAAAGGCAAGTAGAACGCTGTCGGTTTCCTTTGATTATTTATTTACTGGCGATGATGAACAACAAGTAAACTTGTCTCGTACTGAGTTTTATAATGGAAAACCTATAATCGATAGTATACGGAATTTGGATCTATTGCGAAGTAGAAGTCAAGCACATCAAAGTATGTTGATGGGGATCAGCTTTTCTGAGAAGATAAATAATTCATTATCGTATATTATTTCAGTAAATGGAACCAATGATGCCAATGATGATAAAAATTTATCAAGGCGTTTTCTTAATCCAGGTGGAAACATTGATCCTTCTTTCTCTACAATGCGAAAGGATTCTAGGAGACTTTATACTGCTAGTTTAAGTGTAAATTTTAACAGAGGAAACCTCCAAGCCTCTTTTGGTAGTGCGGGTGGTACAAATCAATTAACATTAATTGACAATATACTTTCACGTAAACTGGATAAAGTATTTGATGTATGGAGACCATTTGGAAGGGTTGATTATTCAATAAATGATAATACCAGCCTCGGAATTAGTTATAGAGGCAATACTTTATCACCTGTTTTTCAGGAACTTTCTCCTTATGCATTCAATAATTCACAGTTGATAACATTTTCTGAAAATTTATTGATACGAAATGCATTTTCAAATAAACTGTCAATTAGCTACGAATCCTTTAAGAGTTTGAGCAAGACGTTTACTGCTATTGTAATGAATGTTACAAGCGTTAGAAATCCAATTAAAATGCAATCATCTATTAATACTAGTGGCGCTTATTCACTACAATATGTAAATATGATTGGCATGATAGATCGGGATTTTGAAATAACTGGATTTTACTCAAGGCCAATCGAGCCGTTGAAAATACAATTCACACTAGATGTAAGCAGTAAAACAGGAGAAAACTATAGTTATATCAACACCTCACTTAATAAGCTCAATTATTCAACATCCTCAGTTGGCTTGTTATTTTCTAAAAACAAGCCTGGAATATATGATATGCAATTAGGTGGTACTGTTTTGTATGATATTAATAGATTGACAGAGGGCATAAAAAATACTCGCAACGATTTTTTCACTTATAAAATGAAATCATCAGTTGACTATTATATAAAAGATAAAATACAGTTTCATAGTGATATTGAATTTTTTCGCCAAGGCAAGAACATGATATTTGCCAATAATTTTGATCGATTAATCTGGAACTTATCTCTTAGTAAAAGTTTTCTATCAAATAATCAGCTTTCTTTAAAAGTTTCAGGAAACGATTTGTTGAATTCCAATGCTGGTTTTGCAAGATCAGCATCTTCCACTTTTTTTTCAGAAAATCGTTATTTAACTATTCAACGATACTTTATGCTAACAGCTACCTGGAATTTCACAAAGTATAAACAGATAAAACAATAATTTATGTTGAAATCATTTCAGCTTTTACCTGTTTTTTTAATTTGTAGTGTTTTATGTTTTTCTCAGCAATCAATAGTTGATAGAGGTTTAATAGTCTTTGAACGAAAAGTCAACACATATGCAGTCTTACCCGATTTTTTAAAGGGATCTGAATTAGTCTCACCAGATGCTTTACCCACCTATCTTCAGCGTTATCGTCAAGAACATCCACAATTTTGGGTTGATAGTTTTCAGTTGATTTTTAACAAGGATTCAACTCTATATCAACCTGTTGGAAGTATTTCTCCTTTTTTACACGGCACAGGTGTGCCAATGGCTGATAAAAATCGGGTATTCAGTAGTTTATCAACTAATCAATTTTTCGCCGAAAAAAATGCTTACAATGAATCCAGGATTATTCAGGATTCTTTGGTAAAAATCCGGTGGAAGCTTACCGATGAAACTCGCGATATAGGAGGGTTTGAATGTAGGCGAGCGAATGGGCTTGTTTATGATTCAATATATATTGTTGCTTTTTATACCGATGCAATTATGACTAAAGGAGGGCCTGAGGGTTTTCACGGATTACCTGGGATGATATTAGGTCTTGCTCTTCCCCATTATCATATTAGTTATTTTGCCACCAGAATTGATCCTAAACATTATATTGGTAATAGTATCTATGCTGCCTTTTCAAATCATCCCAAAGGTATTAAGCAAGTAGATTTCTTTTCTGAAATGATTAATTATCTAAAAAATAAGAAATTAGATAACGATTGGATGAAGTCATTTATTCGTCTTTAAACTAACATTCTCTTATAATATAACAGCAACCTGACATATATCATTTTCTGGCTGTAGAATAAATTGGAACTTTATGTATATCCTAAACTAATACATATGAAGACCAAATTGATTGCCAGAAAACTTCCTATTTACCTACTCGGATTGAGTTTACCGTTTTTGTTGGCCACACAGAAAAAATCGGATTTGATGGTTTCATCCTCTGATACCACCATCAAAACAACAGCTGATCGTACCTTAATTCCCGATCAGATTCCTGCCTATCCTCATTTGATTGGCCCGAATGATGTTGCACTATATAGTAAATATGGATATGGTACCTGGCAGTATGGTACGGGAGTACCTCATCAGAAAAGACTGGATTTAATGGCTAAAGATTATAGACCAGAGGCTGTAAAAAACTCAGCCCTGCTGGCTAACTTTTTTTCTATTTCCGATATACATATTACAGATGAAGAGTCACCTGCTCAGGCAGTTTAATATGGTTTCAAGTGGGATATCATTTCTGGTTACTCTGCAGCGATGCTTTATTCCACTCATATGCTGGATGCAGCAGTGAGAACCATCAACCGCTTCCATAAAAAAACTGCTTACGACTTTGGACTTTCTTTAGGAGACGCCCTAAACAGCCGAGGATATTATATGGGTGTAATAGATGGTAAAACACCCGATGGAAAAATTGCGGATGCTGGTCCGGTAGCTAATTTTTAAAACCTCCGATGGTTGCTTCCGATTCCAACAGAAGATTTATTTCAAGAAACGAATTCATGGACACTTTTGTTAAGAGCAGCAGTTCTCCCGCAGGTCATGGATTTACTCCGTAAGCCGTAGCTTCCGGATTTGCAGGCTATACTTTTGAACCCAAGTCGGACCTTCCGTTGAAAGTGATTGTGTTGGACAATACCAACAGACATGATCACCTTGTAAAAGATGGCTATGGCAAAGGATATCTTGATAAAGAGCGTTATGATTGGCTGGTGAAAGAATTAGATAAAGGTCAGGCCTTGAAATGTTAGCCTTGCTGCATACTTATCCCAATTTTATCAAGTGGGTTGCAGGGCACAGACACTTAAGTGTAATTACTTCTCAACCATCTCCAGATTCAAAGCGACCTGAGCTAGGCTTCTGGGAAGTAGAAACCCCTTCTCTCCGTGAGTTTCCTCAGCAGATCAGGAGTTTCAGAATTACCCGAAACAGCGATCAGACCATTTCAATTCTTTAATTGAAGTGCTTTTTAATAACCTGTTTATTGATTAGTTTATATTTAATGACGTATTTTTAAAAAAAGATCCTTACTGATGGAGCCGTTCGCTCAAACAAGTCCAATTAACCCTGCCATATTGGATGCCATATATCAGTCCTTACCGCAGCCCACTTTTATATGGAAGTATGAGGAAGAAGACTTTTATTTAATTGGTTTTAACCGTGCCGCAACGGAATTTGCAAGTAATCAAATAGGTCTGCTGCTTAATAAAAAAGCAAGTGAAATTTATAAAAACGAACCTGAAATTATTGCCGATTTACATCGATGCCATATTGAAAAAAAATCTTTTGATAAAGAAATCAATTACAAGTTCAAGTCTGTAAAGGCTGAAAAATATTTACATATCAATTATCTGTATGTCAATTCAGCTATTATAGTTGTTCAGCCCGAAGAAATTACAGAAAAGAAAAAACTAGAGCAATTGCTTATAGCCAGTGAGAATAGATTCCATAGCCTGGCTGATAATACTTTAGTGGGTACTTTTATTATTAAAGAAGGTCTTTATACTTATATTAATAAAGAGTTTGCAAATATTTTTGGTTATAACACAGCGGATATAATTAATAAACATCAGGACGAATTGATTTTTGAAGAGGACAGATTAATTCTTCATCAATATCTTTTTAATAGCAGAAAGGAAAATAAAATACACTCTTGCGAATTGAGGGGATTGCATAAGAACAAGTCAATTATTCATGTTGAGTTATTTGGTGCAATTAAAAATATAAACGGACAAGATGCGGTACTGGGGGCATTACTTGACATTACAGAAAGAAAAAAGGCTGAAAACAGATTAATAGAAGCTCAATCTGCTGCCAATGTTGGCAGCTGGGAAACAGACTTGTCTGATATGCATGTTTACTGGTCCGATCAAACCTTTGCTATATTTGAATTAAATAAAAACACTTTCAGTCCTACGCATGATTCATTTCTAAAGTATGTGCACCCGGAGGATAAAGAAAAAGTAGATAAGGCCTTCAAAGAATCTTTTAGTTCAAAAGAATATAATGTTATTCAACATCGTATCATAACTCCAAAAGGAACTATGAAATTTGTTGAAGAAAGATGGAAATTGTCTTTTAATTCACACAATGAGCCTGTCAGGGTTTTTGGAACCTGTCAGGATATTACCGATACTATTCATTATCAGGAAAAATTGGCTTTGTCTTCCTTAATTGTGAACTCATCACATGATGTAATTCTTAGTATTACACTTGATGGCACAATCACATCATGGAATAAGGGAGCCGAAAAAGTTCTTGGGTATAGTGATCAGGAAGTAATTGGAAAGTCAATATATATACTTATTCCAGCCGAACTTCATGATGAGGAAAATGATATTAACACTAAAATAAGAGAAAAGCAAATAATCGACCGATATGAGACAGTAAGAATTAGAAAAGATGGAACCATGGTTGATGTTTCTTTAACCGTTTCACCTATTATCAATGAATTTAATCAGGTGATAGGAGCCTCAAAAATTATGAGAGATATATCTGCTCAAAAAGAAAGCGAGTATGAGAAAGCTCAGATTATGAATGATTTAATTCAAAGAAATAAAGATCTGGAACAATTTGCCTACATCGTTTCACATAATCTTAGGGCGCCGGTTGCAAATATTATTGGTGTGACTAATCTTTATAAAATGTCTGATATTGAAGCATCAGAAAAACTGGTTTTGATTAATGCATTAAACCAATCTGCTGTTGCGCTGGACAATGTAATAAAAGATCTTGGTCTTATTTTACAAATCAGAAGGGAGGTGAATGAACAGAAAACCTTCATTCGTTTTTCTGATATTATTTTAGAAATAAGTCAGTCCATTGAAAATCTAATTAAATCAGAAAAAGTAGTTTTTGAACTTAATTTTTCTGAAGTAGATCAAATAACATCCATTAAATCATATATCTATAGTATTTTTTATAATCTTGTTTCTAATAGCATTAAATACAGACAACCTCAAGTTAACCCATTAATTAAAATTAAATCTACAGTTGTCGATAATCAGATAGTTATCTATTTCTCAGACAATGGCTTAGGGATTGATTTAAAAAAGAATAAAGATGCTGTATTTGGATTATATAAAAGATTTCATACCCATATTGAAGGAAAGGGCATGGGTTTGTTTATGATTAAAACACAGGTTGAAACGCTTGGTGGAAAAATTAGTATCAGAAGTGAACTCAATAGAGGAACAGAGTTTAAGATTGAGTTACCCGCGAAAACAAACTAACCGCTTCGCTGTTATCTGAGTGTGAATCATAGGATAGCTATCAATCTTGTCTGGCTGAAAAGAGACCTGAGAACCCAGGATCATGCACCCCTGCAAGCTGCAGAGCAGGGGGGGCTTCCTTATTTGATTGTATTTCTATTTGAGCCCTCCATCATCGGGTTCCCCGATACAAGCCTGAGACATTTACAATTCCAGTATCATTCGGTATTGGCTATGGATGATACAATGAAAAAGGTTCAGCAAAGGGTCACGGTTTTTCATGCAGAGGCCATAAAAGCGTTTGAGGAAATCTCCAATCAATACCATATTCAAAATATATTCAGTTATCAGGAGTCGGGAACAAAAATCACCTATGACAGGGATAAACAGGTCAAGGAATTTTGTACAACCCATCAAATAGCATGGAAAGAATTTCAGAGAGACGGAATTGTAAGAGCCATTCGTGATAGAAAAGACTGGGACAAAAAATGGTATGTCACCATGCATGCACCTGTTATTCAAAATGAGTACACGAAAAACACTTTACCGGTGTTTGAATCCAAATACAACATACCTCTTGCGCTAAAGAAAAGCCTGGAAGAATATCCTGTATCCTTTCAACCCGCAGGAGAAGAAAATGCACATCGGTATTTACAAACCTTTATTCATGAAAGAGGGCGCTATTACAGCAAGCATATCAGCAAGCCTTCTGAAAGCAGAAAAAGTTGCACCCGCCTCTCTCCCTATATCAGTTGGGGTAATCTAAGTATCAAACAAGCTTATCAGGCCCTACAGGAAGCACAAAAGACTTCTTCTTTTAAAGGGCCCATCAACAATGCCATCACCCGATTAAAGTGGCATTGTCATTTTATTCAAAAGTTTGAAGTGGAAGGCAGATATGAATCTGAGTGTATTAGCAAGGGATATGAGTTGCTGGAGCATCCGAAAAATGAATCGTTCATAAAAGCATGGGAAGAAGGGAAAACTGGCTTCCCATTGGTAGATGCTTGTATGCGTTGTTTGATTGACACTGGCTGGATTAATTTCAGAATGCGCGCCATGCTGGTTTCGTTTTTATGCCATCATCTCTACCAAGACTGGAGAACCGGAGTACACCATCTGGCGAAACAATTCTTGGACTATGAGCCCGGTATTCATTATCCGCAGTTTCAAATGCAGGCAGGCACTACGGGGGTGAATACCATTCGAATCTATAATCCTATAAAGCAGTCTGAGGAGCATGATCCTATGGGCCAGTTCATAAAAAATTGGATCCCTGCTTTAAAAAATGTGCCAGCAGAATTGATTCACGAACCCTATAAGATGAGTTTAATGGATCAAACGTTCTGTAATGTTTTTATTGGGAAAGATTATCCTGCACCCATTGTTGAGGTAAATGCTTCCGGCAAATTTGCAAGAGAAAAAATCTGGAGTCATCGAAATCATACTACAGTGAAACAAGAAAACGCCAGAATTTTAATTACACACACAAGAAATAAAAGGGTCGCTAAACCATAATGGTTAAAAACAGTTTATTTCACAACAAAAATGAAGAATCAATAAATGCCTTTAACTATTAGTTTAGAGGATTTAACATTCACAACTAATTTAAACGCATGAGTCGGTTTTCTGCAATTATTGGATTTAGTTTCCTTTTCACCATAGCTGTTAATGCGCAACAACAGCCCTCTTTAGATAAATTAAAAAGCGCATCTGCTGTAAAGCATGACGAGTCTTCTTCCCTAGTAATGAATAAGGCATTTATTCAAAATACAAATACCAATATTGAACAAACCCAATTTGGCAGCAAAAACACTGCCAGGCTTCTTACTAGTTTTGAAGGTTTGGGAGAAAGCTTTGTAGGTCCTCAGGGAACAGCGGTGTTAAGAAATCCATCAGACAATTCTTTGGCTGTTGGATTGGATCATATTGTTCAAATTGTAAATTCCAGAATGGCTGTTTTTACAAAAAAGGGAAAGACCTTTTCTGAATCTGGTCGCGCATTACATGGACCTGTAGAAACACGCAATGTGTTTCGTGGATTTGGTGGTCCTTGTGAGAATATGAATAATGGCGATGCGGTTGTGCGATATGATCAATTGGCAGACAGGTGGTTGATTGTAATGCCCACTTTTAGAAAAGGAATTTCCAGAAATATTGACACAACCAAAAAGCCAGCAACGGAAGGAACCTATTGCATGTGCTATGCAGTAAGCACCAGCCCAGATCCATTAGGATCCTATTATCGCTACGAGTTTGAACGCGAGTTATTTCCAGACTATCCAAGACCAACCGTTTGGCCTGATGGTTATTACACAACTACCAGTACGGGAGATGATGTGATTGAAAGACATGCATACGTAGTTGATAGAAATAAAATGTTGAAAGGCTTAGATGCCAAAGAGCAATCATTCATTATTAAAGATGTCAATTTCATTATTAATGCAGACCTTGACGGTAAACAATTGCCTCCTGTTGGAGCCCCAAGCATTATGATGGCAACAGGTGGAAGCCAGCTCAATAAAATATTGGAAGACGATGGTATTTATGTTTGGAAATACAAAGTTGATTGGAATAATTTTTCCAATACTAAAATAGAAGGACCCGTTAAAATTCCGGTTGCGCCCTACCAATATTTGGGGGGAGGACAACTGACTAAAGCGGTGCCTCAACCCGGTACCGAACAACGTTTGGATGCTCAGGGTGATAAACTGATGGCAAGATTGGTTTACAGAAGAATCGGCAATCGTGAATCAGTGGTGGGGGTTCACTCTGTTAATACAGCAGTAGGCGGAGGTGGTGTGCGTTGGTATGAATTCCTGGTTAACAAAGACCGTTCTGTAAAATTATATCAACAGGGAACCTATGCGCCCGATAGTAATTTTCGCTGGTTGGCCAGTGCAGCAATTGACAAATATGGCAATATAGGAATCGGCTATTCTTTTGGCGGAAAAAATGATTATCCAGGACAAAGATTTGCGGGCAGGCATTTTGGAGATCCATTAGGCAAACTAACGATAAATGAAATAATACTGGTTAATGGAGAAGCTTCTCAAACCAATACACTTAGATGGGAAGATTATACGCAAACGGCCATTGACCCCAGTGACGACGAAACTATCTGGTATGTTGGTGATTATTTAAAAAAAGGGGCAAAAAATTATTCATCCAGAATCGGGGCTTTTAAATTGGGTAAAAAATAAATTGACCCATCTGATATTATTTAAAACACTCCGCATTTGTATTTTAATAAACCCTTGTCTTTGTTTAACGTGTAGTGTAAAGAAACTTCGTTAGAATAACGCAATTGTCCGGCAGTTAGCTGGTTGCTAAAACTAATATCATTGGTGTAACCCAGTCTCCAGTAATTCCATTCGAAACCAATATAGGGGATAATACTTTGGTCGGTTCTATACCAGGCACCCAAATAAACTTCAACATAAGAACGCAAGGCATCCTTAATATAATGACTGTAAGCCCCCCCAATCAATAATTGGTTAAATCCTTTTTGTTGCTGAAAATGAAAGCTCGCATGAAAAGTTCCTGCAAAACCCACAGGACTCATTAAGCCGCCATGAATGGATTTACGTAAGGGTACCGCAGAAGTATTATTTCCAAATCCTTTTTGTGTTTGAAGAATATTAAACAAAGATCCTCCAATATAATACAGGTGCTCACTGGTAGGCGCGTACTGATAAAGAATACCTGCGTTCACATCAATAGCGGTTTTGCTCAACCCATTAGTTAAAATATTATCCCCGCTACTATTGATGATTCCTCCCGTTGTAATCTGATCTTCTAATAAGGCATTCGCAGCATTGAACCGCTTATTATTATAAACAGCCTGAAACCCAATAGAGACGGATCTCTTTTGCTCCTCATCCAATGCTTTCATATATGCCAGCGACAGTCCCAAATGATTATTGGTAAGTACTTTATTGCCTGTCTGGTCCGAAAGGAATAAGACACCCAGGCTGAGCCGGTCGAATGGTTTTATTTTATTGCTCAGCACATTAAAATCCACTGATGCTGTTTTGGTATTATAGGCATTGTTATAATCTGCATTCTGAGATCGGAAATTGCCCACCATTCTTGTGGTCCCGTTAAAGTTTCCTGTTAGCGCAGGATTCAAGGTTAAAGGAGATGAAAAGAATTGAGAAAACTGCGGGTCCTGGGCCCATAATGCGGTATTGCAAAATGTAGCCAAACAAAAGCCAGCTAACCATTTCATTATATTTCCTTTCCTAATGCTCATCGTAATAGCGTAATATTTCCCTTGCGTGTTTCTGTGCTTCCGTCGCTTAACTCAACAATCAATTGATAAATATAAGTACCAGCTTCTGCCGGTTTTCCATTATGGTTTCCATCCCATCCGTCAGCATAACTATTGGGTAAGGTTCCCGATTTACTGAATACTACGGCCCCCCAGCGATTCATGATTTTGAACATGCTAACTTTTACCACTTCTTTTCCTGCAATCACATAAAAATAATCGTTCTTCCCATCCCCATTTGGCGTAAATACAGTTGGCAAAATTAAATGTGACTGAAAATAGGCATTTACTGCAATAGAAGCAGAGTCCTTACAACCATACTCACTGCCGGCAAGCACAGTAACCATTGTTGAGGAGTTGGTATTTAATATGGGCGCAAAACAACTGGTGCAATTAAGCGCAAAACCGGGTGTCCATCGTATACTGGTAACAGCTTCCCCCAATTGCTGAATGGAAAGTGGATAAGGGTCTCCACGAGCGATGGATATCTGGTTCACCGGAACAGCTATTTTAAAAACAGCATAGGGTATAGAAACTGTATTGTTGGCTACCTGTTCCTCATAAATCTGCAAATCCGGATTTATATAAACATAAATATTGCTAGCTCCTTTTCGCGCAAAATGGTGCTCAATGGTGGCACACCCCCCTGTAAATAGAGTTGAAGACGGAACCATAACTTCATACAGCAGTTTTGCCCCGGGCAGGGTTTTCACCGTATCAAAATATTGCACTTTTATATTGCTGGTAAGTTGCTCGTATCCGTTCAGCAAACAAATACTGGAACGCACGAGAACAGAGTCATTGTTCTGATAACAGTATATAACCGGATTGCTGCTAACTAAATTGTTGGGAAAAATATTAATAACTGCAGTTGCAGAATCATCACAACCATATTGGGTAACGGTTTTTACTTTTACATAACTGGTATCAATAATTTTCATGGAAGTATTTACACAGGTAGCACAACTAAAACTACCCGCATTGCTGCTCCACGAAATGGAGCTTAGGGCATCAGGGCCATAATTCAATCTGATATTTTGGGTGCTGTTTACCAGTACGGTGGTGTCTTTGGGATTGATACTACGGGTAGGCTGGAATAATATTCTGGACCTTCTGTTATTGGTTTTACTGATTTCTTTTAAGTTGTTTTCTTCGTCCAGTACCAGGTAAATAGAATCGGAACGATTGCGATCTGCTTTTACAATATGTACAAAGAAAGCCGAGCAGTTCCCTAAAATATCAGCGGGTAATTTAAAAGCCGTATCCATTTCTATCCTGCCGGCTTGCGAAGTATCTCTGTTGTAAAACCGAACCATGGTTCCTGCGGGTATCGTGTCTACACCAATATTGGTAATGCCAAAGGAAATACGGATGGAATCGTTTTTATAGCAGTTAACGGAGTATAAATTCAACACTGCATCACTGGTGGCTTCTGTAACGTTCAGCAAAAAAGTTTGTGAAGTAGAAGTACAACTTCCTTTACTGGCTACTAACCAGATTGAATAGTTGCCTGCAGCTGGAAAAGAATATTGTAGGTCAACCGCACCCCCCATGTTCTGCTGCAGACCTGTTGTATTGTTTCTTATATACCATTCATAGGTATCTGCATTTTGAGAATGGTTTTTAAATGTTACCGTGTCTTCATATAAACCTGTTCTGGAAGCAACAATTCTTTTGTCGGGTGAAAATCTCGCAACCGTACCACAGCTAACGGTTACCTGAGTATAATAACTGCTGGTGCAAGTAGCTGATGCATTAAAGGCTTTTAATTTTATTTGATAGTTACCTGCAACAGCAAATAAATAATTCAGGTTAGCACTGGTTCCCAATAAGCTTTCCACTCCCGAAGCCATGTCTTTGATCCACCATTCATAGTTACTTGCTCCAATTGAGCGATTGGTAAAATCAACGGAAGTACCGGTAAGGGGAAAAGGGTTATTGGTTATTTCGTAAAGCGCATTGATATTATTGGTACAGGGTGGATTGGCACCGTCGCTGACCAGTAAACTCCCCCCATTAAACACAGCGAGAAATGCCCGCATTCTTTCTCCCTGACCAGGCGTAAAAACGGTTGGACAACTGGTACCATAATCCATGAAGTTGGAGATATTGTCCGGAACATCAACCGTAAAAGGTCCGGATAGTGTATCGGTACCACAAGAGTTTTCCGGATTGTTACAAGGAGAGCCCTGTGTACTTCTGTCTGGCGGTGTATCGCAAACACGGTCTCCATCGGTACTACAGTCATTGTTAGCGCAGTTGGTTCCCTGAAATGTGTGTAGTAGCGAAAGATAGTGCCCCATTTCATGGGCAAGAACCGCCGTTCCTAATCCGGCAACCACCATGCCTCCGCCTGCAGAAGCATAACCCCCATATGCCATTCGGGTCCATTGACCACATTCAAAACGACTGGGTTGAATTTCTCCGTTAATTTTTTTTACTACCCAGATATTGGCAAACCTTGATGGGTCCCATCTAATCTGGCTTTTCATTGCGGCATCTTCCAAATCCACATCTACGCTGTCGTAAAATGATTTGATTCTATTAATACCATTTGATTTTTCACCTGTGGGTGTTCTTTGTGCCAACCGAAACTGAATCCGCGTGTCTTCACCTAATGGGTCAACACCATAAGCACCCTGATGTGCATAGGCCCTGTTTAAATCATCCAGACTTGCCTGCACCATGGCATCTGTTATAGAGAACGGATCTGCATCAATAATATGATATACCACCGGAATATATACAGTTGGGGGCAGCACAGTGGAAGCAGATTTCAGCTTTCCGGCAGATTGGTTGCGGATTTGACCACCAACCATTCGGTTTGATCGGTCTTTTGCAATCTGTACCTGAATGGCACGATTCAGTTTTTCTTCTTCCGCCTGAAAATTTTTTGCTTTGACTGTATCGGCTCTTCCTAAATCGTATCCACACAAAACCTGTGCATCAAGTTTTATAAAAACCGAAGAAAAGAAAACTAAGCAGTAAATGGTGAAATTATTTTTCATCAACTGGGGGGTGAGAATTGGATTTAAGAACGGACAGTGGGCGTTATTTTTTAGATGCCTTTTAAATAATGTTTGCAGCCCACACAATCAAAATAAATGTAGTTAATTTTAATCATGCAAAATATAGTTGTCATTACAGGAGCCGGTATTTCCGTAGAATCGGGCATACAACCTTTCAGGGGCAAGAATGGTATTTGGAATGAGAACCCTACTGAAATGGCAACTTATCGGAATTTCAGAACCAATACCAGTGGTTTTCTACAATGGTATTACCACCGCTTTGTGAGTTGTAAAGACGCGTTGCCAAACAATGCCCATGAGATACTGGCCAGGCAGAATGTAAAATTGATAACCCAGAACATCGACAATCTTCATCATAAAGCGGGTCATGCAACAGACGTTCTGATTGAAATTCATGGGAATATCAATTTCAAAAGAACCATTCAGGCCATAGACAGGGATGAACTAGTATTGGCCCACTGGGACCAGGTAGATGAAGCGCATCTGGAACGGGATTTATTTGAACTCTTTTGTATCCGCAAAGATGGGAGTATTGATGAACAGCAATCCATGCGTCCTCATATTCTGTTATTTGATGAGTATTACACAGAATTGTATCAGTACTCCAAGGCCCAGCAATGGCTGGAAGATGCTTCCACCATTATTTTCATTGGCACTTCCAATTCGGTTGGCTTTACCTATGGCGCATTACAGAAAGCCTTGTTTACCCATAAAAAAATAATAGTGGTTGACCCCAACCCCGCCCCCTCATTTTTTCAACCCGGGGTTGAAATTATTCAGTCAACAGCAACCGAATTCTGTAATAATTATTTTAAATAAGAATCCAGCATGTTCCTAAAGCCTTTTCTTAAATGAATTATATTTAAGTTCTTATTCCCCTAAAATCTCAATCATGAATTTCAAAAAACAGTATCTGCTATTTGCAGCAATGGGCTGCCTGCTATTTTCAGCAGATGCACAAACATCTAATGAAACTCAGGCTACCAAAGCAACAACCGCCTCAAAAAGGAAAATCCAACCATCCGATGTGTATCGGTTGCAAACCCTTGGTGATCCGCAGGTATCACCTGAAGGCAACTGGATTGCCTATACTTTATCTTCGGTTGACTCTGCACAAAATAAACGGAACACCGATATCTGGATGGTAAGCTGGGATGGCAAACAAAATATTCAGCTGACCAATAGCCCTGACGCGGAATCCCAGCCACGCTGGAGCCCTGATGGTAAATACCTTTCTTTTGTTTCTTCCAGAAACGGTGAAACCAATTCTCAAATCTGGTTGATGAATCGTTTGGGCGGAGAAGGAAAAAAGCTGACCAGTCTTAAGACAAACTTAATGGACTACTCCTGGAGCCCTGATGGCAAAAAAATATTGATGACCATTAAAACCATGGCAGATACATCCAAGCCTAAAACCCCCAAGCCAATAGTGATTGACCGTTATAAGTTCAAACAGGATGTGGTTGGTTATATTACGAAAAGAGATCCTATTCATTTGTACCTACTGGATGTTTCCAGCAATAAAATAGACACTTTAACCAGCGGCGAGTTCGATCAAACCAGTGCTGTATTCAGCCCTGATGGAAAACAGATTGCCTTTGTTAGCAATACCACAGCCGACCCCGACAGAAATATCAATACCGATATTTTCGTGATGGAAGCCAAACCAAAAGCCCCTGCAAAACAATTGACAAAATGGCCAGGTTCAGATGATAGTCCGGTTTGGAGTCCGGATAGCAAAAGCATTGCCTACTTAAGTTCTTCTTCTGAAGGATACACGGCTTATCAGCAAATGATTCTGAATGTAATGGATGCAGGTGGATCCGGTGCATCTAAGCCTTTATCCAAATCTTTGGACAGACCTGTCAGCAATATGAAGTTTAGTAAAGATGGAATGCATATTGCCGTATTGGTTTCTGACGACAGAGAAAGATATATTGGTCAGTATAATTTAGCTACGGGTGCTTTAACTAAAATAGCCGGAGGCAAAAAAGCCTATTCTTCCTTACAGGTTCACAGCAGCAATAACTGGCTGGCTGCAATGAGTGAACCACAATTGCCTACTGAACTATATGCTGTAGAGAATGGTATACCCAGAAGACTTACCAAACACCAGGATGAATTTGTGGCTCCGCTGGAATTGGCTACTGTTGAAGGTTTCAGCTCTACCAGTGTAGATGGTGCCAATGTGTCGAGCATTGCTTTCAGACCTGCTGGGGTTCCGGCAACGCAAAAATTGCCAACCTTGTTTTATATACACGGCGGACCTGTTGCACAGGATGAATATGGTTTTGATTTAACCAGACAAATGTTATCGGGTGCGGGTTATATGGTAGTGGGTGTGAATTACCGCGGAAGCAGTGGACGTGGATGGGAGTATTCTAAAACCATCAGTGCCGACTGGGGTAATAAAGAAGTGAAAGATATTCACGGCGCAGTAGATTATGTAGTAGCCAAAGGTTGGGCCGATAAAGACAAACTTGGAATTGTAGGATGGAGTTATGGAGGCATGTTAACCGACTATTTAATTGCAACAGACTCAAGATTTAAAGCGGCCAGCAGTGGTGCAGGTGTGGCAATGGTTTCTTCATTATATGGAGTAGATCAGTATATTAATCAATACGATAATGAGCTGGGTGCTCCCTGGAAAAACATAGACCGTTATTTAAAAATCTCTTATCCCTTCCTTCAGGCAGATAAAATTAAAACTCCAACTCAGTTCATGGTGGGTGAAAAAGATTTCAATGTGCCTGCAGTAGGAACAGAGCAAATGTATCAGGCATTGCGTTCTATTGGTACGCCAACAGAACTGATTATTTATCCGGGTCAGTTCCATGGTATTACCGTTCCTAGCTATGTAAAAGATCGTTTTGACAGATATATCAGCTGGTTCAATAAATACCTTAAATAAGAAAGTTGTAAATGAGCCCGTTAAAGCTAAATGGAATTGGTGGCTTATTGTTCATGTTGATTTTTCAATCAGCATTTGCACAAAAAACAATCAAAACCGATGTGTTGGTGGTAGGTGCGAGTGCCAGCGGAATTGCCGCTGGCATTCAATCTGCCAGATTGGGAGCTCAAACGATTGTAGCCGAGCCAAGTACCTGGCTGGGAGGAATGATTACAGCGGCGGGTGTATGTGCATTTGACGGGAATCATAATTTGCCCTCAGGCCTTTTTGGTGAATTTCGTTCTGCCTTGTATAAAGTGTATGGAGGGCCAAACAAAGTTTCCACCGGCTGGGTCAGTAATACTTTATTTGAGCCGCATGTGGGTGATAGTATTTTTAAAAACATGGCGGCATCCACTAAGAACTTATCTGTACAATATCAAATTCGCTTTCATAAAGCCATTGTTGAAAACGGGGGGATTAAAGGCGCTGAGTTTACAAAGACCCAAACAGGTGAGAAAATTCTAATCTATGCAAAGCAGGTGATTGATGCTACCGAATTGGGAGATGTAATAGCTAGTGCAGGAGCACCCTACGATCTGGGAATGGAATCCAATGAAATTACCAAAGAGAATGTACACAAAGGTCCGAGTAACAGTATCGTGCAGGATATAACTTATGTGGCTATTCTGAAAGACTATGGTGTTGGAAAAGACTGTACCATTGTGCGTCCCGCCAATTATGATCCCGCAGAATTTGATGGCGCCTGTACCGATTATTATATTAACAAGACAAGGCAAAAGCCCAATGTAGATGCGCAAAAAATGTTGAACTATGGCAAGTTGCCGAACAATAAATACATGATTAACTGGCCGGGTTATGGCAATGATATTTATTTAAATATTGTTGAAATGAACGAAGCCGATCGCAACAGAGAATTGCAGAAAGCAAAAGAACAAACCCTTCGCTTTGTTTATTTTATACAGCATCAGTTAGGGTTTAAACAGTTGGGTTTTGCGGATGATGAATATCCTACCCCTGATCGTTTTCCCATCATCCCCTATCATCGCGAAAGCAGGAGGGTTAAGGGTTTGGTAAGAATGGATGTACATCATATAGCCAGGCCTTTTCAATTGGAGCACCCTTTGTACAGAACGGGTATTGCCGTAGGCGATTATCCGATTGATCATCATCATAAGAAAAATCCTTTGGCTCCTCAGCACCTGGATTTTTATGGAGTACCTTCTTTTAATGTGCCGCTGGGCGCGTTGATTCCGGCAAATAGGAGTGGTTTAATTGTGGCAGAGAAAAGCATAAGTGTTTCCAATGTAGTAAATGGAACTACCCGATTACAGGCCATTGCTTTGTTAATTGGCCAGGCGGCCGGAACCTTGGCTGCTACTGCTGCAATAGAAAATACAACTGCAGCAAATGTTTCTGTAAGAAAAGTGCAGCAAGCTTTACTTGCATCCAATGCCTATATCATGCCCTATTTTGATGTACCTGTTTCGCATCCACATTTTGAAGCGGTGCAGAGAATTGGAGCAACCGGAATACTAAAAGGACAGGGCGTTCCAACCGGCTGGGCCAACAGAACTTATTTTCATCCCGACTCATTGGTAAACAGAGCTGAGTTGGTAAAAGACATGGCGCCCTATTATGAAATAGAAACTGCTCAACAGAAAAAACTAGCACTATCTGAAGCCGTTGATTTTATTATGACAGCGGCAGCCTCAAACAATGGTATAAGTCCTCATCATGAAGTGCGTAGAAGTCAAAATAAAACTCCGTTCATTCCAAATGTCAATCCAATCTTGCACTGGAATTTTTCAGACAAAAAAATCTTTATACAGCAACTTCAACAAGCCTGGATTCAATGGAAACTCGGCTATTTTGATCTATCCATGCCACTTACCCGATTAGAGTTGGCTGTATTGCTAAATGCCACCCTTGATCCCTTCAAAACAAAACCTGTCAACTATCTTGGACAGTTCGTTGAGAAGGGGAACCTGCTACAATAAGGCACATGTAATCAACCAACTTGTTTCCCGAATCTTTATTGAATGGTTAGCTTTTTCAAATAATAACCGGCTGCATCCACCATAGGAAGACTATTACTCTTAACGCTAATACCGTCTTTTCCAATGATCATTCGGGTTGCTTTACCATTGATGGTAACTTCATAAGGAAGATCCATAAAATAATTCAGGGGTTTAATCTGATATTGCTGGTAGCCGGTTTCTTTAATGGATACCTCCATTAACTGAGTGGTTCTTAAATGAAAATCGAAAAAGGGTTTTAAAGAATAACCAGCTGCTTTGCTGAATAGTTGTTCTACGTCGGTAGTGGTTACTGTATTGTCATAAGTATAAGCTTCATCGGTAGCCAGTTGTTTCAGTGTTTTAAAAAACAGATCATCGCCAATTACATAACGCAAGCTGTGCATGAAAAAAGACCCCTTTGTATAAATATCATTTCCTGCATAGGTTTCATCTTCTGACAATTCCTCTCCACCCACCAATGGTTTTCTGTAACGGATGCCTCTTTTGTGTGCAGCAATAATTTTATCGTATTCAACCTGTCCACCCAGTTCATACATGGCCAGTGCTTCAGCATAAGTGCCAATGCCTTCCTGAATCCACATATGGGCCCAGTCTTTATTGGTTACCTTATTGGCCCACCATTCGTGCGCATATTCATGAAACAGATTGGCGGAGTATTCCTGACCACCTACTGTGGTGAAAATAAATTTATTGTCGAAAGTAATCATGGTCTGGTGCTCCATGCCTGAATTAGGAACAGCAGCAATACCGATCTTTTCCTTGTACCAGGGGTACTCTCCAAAATATTTTTCTAAGATTTTGCTATCGCGTTTCTTGGCTTCTATTACTCTTTTAGCCTGAGCAATATCTTCTTCCAGAATATAATATTCAATAGGCACCACGTTACCGTTGATAGTAGTATAGCTGTCTTTTACAACGGCATACTTTCCAATATTAAATAGCACGCAATAATTACTAATGGTATAATTCGTTTTCCAGAAGAAACTGGTCTTGTCTTTTTTCGTTACTGTTTTTTGTAAGAGTCCCGGACCCGCGACGGATAAGCCTTTTGGGACCGTTATATTCATTTCAACGCCTTCATTGGGTTCGTCGCTGGGATGATCTTTACAAGGGAAATACATTCTGCCCCCCTCTTTCTGAATATTGATGGATACCCAGTCATTACCCGAACGGTCTTTGGCCCAGGTGAATCCGCCCAACCAGGGTGGTCTTACTGCTTCAGGTGGATTACCGCTGTAGGCAATGAACACGCTGTGATTGCCTGCACCAAACTGATTGCTTTTATCAAAACCATTTCCCTTTATGTAAATTTTTTCTTCTTTATGATCAAAGGATACAGCCTTTCCATCTACTTTAATGGCTTCAATATTATAGTGCTGTATTAAATCTAAAAGAATGGTATCTGCCGCATTTTTCAATTGCAGATTCACAATAGTATTTCCTTTAATAAATTTATTGGCAATATCTACATCCAGGGTTATTGCATATTTTCTGATATCCATATTGGCCTGAACCGGTTTTAATTTACCTCCGGAAGACAGTTTGCCAACATCTGTTTTTTGTTGGCTGTTCATTTGTTGTCCAAGTGCAGATTGCGGGGCAACTAAATGTACAAGAGAAACGAAGCCTACTGCGGCAATTAGTTTTGCTGATAGTAGAAACGGTCTGGGGTTATTTGTAAACATGGTTGATGGTTTAGGCAATTGAAGAATTAATTCGGCTCAGTTAAAGTGTTTTGATTTTGATATTTCTGAAAGAAACCCCCTTGGCCCAATCCTGCAATCCAATATGCCCCTTGGTAGCTTTTCCAAAGTCGGGGAATACAGCCAGTTTGCTCTCTGACACCATTTTATTCCATTGTTCTGAACCAATTTGTTCTTCTGCTGTCATTACTCCATTCAACCAGAAACTGATTTTTCCATTCACCTGTACAATTTTACTTTGATTCCATTCCCCTGCAGCTTTGGGTTCTACCTGGTTTTTAATTGGAGTTAAACCGTATAAGGCGCCAGCCCCTGTTTTCCCCCCATCCAGGTAGCCGGGTTTCGAATTTTGATTATCAAGTAATTGGTATTCAGGACCTGTTGCCCAGGTAGCCATATAGCTGGTGTCGTCCTGCACGTTAATAAATACACCACTGTTTCCTTCGCGTGCTACCTTCCATTCAAAAACCAGTTCATAGTTTTCATATGCTGCATCGGTTACAATATCGCCATGAGTGCCAGTGGTATCAGTACTTGCTGTAGTCAATTCCCCATCCACCGCTTTCCAGCTATGTTTCATGGTTGGCTTGCTGAACATATGCCAGCCATTGGTAGTTTTTCCATCAAAAAGCAATTGCCAACCTTCGGATTTTTCTTTTTCGGACAATGTGTTGGGTTCAGGTACCGGGTTGGAACAAGCCAGACTCATGCTAATGACTGCAGCAAAAAACAGTGATGATTTCATATTTAAATAGTGGTTTCAAAAGTTTAGTAGTCCCTAAGTTAGTTTAGTTTGTGTGAAGAAAAGGGGAAACCACACAATACAGCAAATCTGGATTCACCGATTATATATCGGTCTTCCTCCCTACAGAATATTCAAAATATAAATTTCTATCATATTTTACCACCTTTTGCAGATTAATTGACTAATTTTACACTCCCCCTTTACCTTAAAAAATTGCGTTATGATAGATCAAAGCCAGGTATTGATTACCTTACCCGACGGGGTTTTCATGGAAGGTCATTTTAAGACCAAGCATTCAATGAAGATTGAAAGCAGTATTAATGGAACACTTTTGTCTAAGCAAAAAGTGATTTTAGAAGCTAATTCCGTATTCAATGGCGACCTGATTTGTTCAGAGCTGGTATTGTCGGGAAAATTCAGTGGCAATATTTTCTGTACAGGAAAAGTACAGGTAAAACAAGGCTGCCAGATTTCTGGTAGAGTGTATACCTATCGTTTCGAAAACGATGAAATGACCGATTTGGATTGTATTATTAGTGTACCCGATACCAATACCATCAATAAAATCAAGCAAATCATTGATGCTATAGATGTAGATAAGAAACTAAGCTCAGATCCTAATTTGCCAAGCCTGATTAAAATTTACGAAGACAATTTAGCGGCAAAGGAGAAAGTGAAATTGCCTGAGTTGGTTAAAGAGCCAACCAAACCTATTCCTGTTGCAACCAACGGCATTCCTACCGCTGCAAGTAATGGAATACCCAACGGTGTAGCTAAGTAATTAGGTTACTGAAATAATATTCAATACCCCAATCAAGAAAAAGGCTGTCTGAATAAGACAGCTTTTTTTATGAATATAATTAACGTTAGGGTAATGATTTCTTAACCCTGGAGTAATATGGAATAGGGAATTTTGAAAAACACTACCCATGAATAAACGCTCTGTTAACGTTGTTGTTATGAGCGATTTGCATCTTGGAACCTACGGATGCCATGCAACAGAAATTCTTCAATACCTAAAAAGTATAGCCCCGCAAATCTTAATACTAAACGGTGATATTATTGACGGATGGCAGTTTAGTAAAAGATATTTTCCGACTTCTCATTTACAGGTTATCAAAGAAATCATCAACCTGGTCAGTAATGGTACAAGAGTAATTTATATTACTGGCAACCACGATGAAATGCTTAGAAGATACAGCGATGTAGAGATGGGTAATTTTAAGCTGACAGATAAAGTAGTCATGGAAATTGATGGAAAAATGACCTGGATTTTTCACGGCGACGTTTTTGACGCTACTACGAAAGGGAGTGCTAAAATACTGGCAAAAATGGGAGGACATGGCTACGACTTATTGATATTGCTGAACCGATTTATCAATTATTTTTTAAGGCTGGCAGGAAGAGAAAAAATGAGCTTTAGCAAAAAAGTAAAAGCCAGTGTTAAACAAGCTGTTTCCTGGATTGGAAACTTTGAACAGACAGCAGCCGAATTAGCAATATCCAAGAAATACGATTATGTCATCTGTGGACATATCCATCAACCTCAGGTGAGAACAGTGGAAACCCCGGACGGAAAAGTGGTTTATATGAATAGTGGTGACTGGGTTGAAAATTTAACTGCACTGGAATACAATCAACATGAATGGACGGTTTACCAATATGATCCGAAAGCATTTATTGCAACCGACCTGGTACAGTTGAACCATATAACCCAAGCACCTACGCTAAATGTAATTACAGATGAAGTGAGTTTGTTTCTGAACTCTTTAATTCTTCAACCATGAAAATATTGTATGCTGTTCAGGCCACAGGCAATGGACATATAGCCAGGGCAGTTGAGCTTATGCCCTTTCTTCAAAAGTTGGGACAGGTAGACATTTTTTTAAGTGGTAGCAATAGTCATTTGCCAGCTTCCTTGCCTGTGGTTTTCAAAAGCAAAGGGCTAAGTCTTTTTTACGGTAACAATGGGGGATTAAATTATCCCAGAATGTTGCAGTCCTTTTCACCACTGCAAATTATTAAGGAAGCAACCGCATTGCCTGTTGACAAATATGACATAGTTATCAATGATTTTGAAAGTATTACTTCTCTTGCCTGTAAATTGAAAAGGGTCCGTTCTATTGCACTGGGTCATCAGGCAAGTTTTAAAAGCAGGCATACTCCAAGACCTGGTAAGAAAGATTTTATGGGCGAATTCATACTGAATAACTATGCCACTGCAAGTGATTATATTGGCTTGCATTTTAACAATTATGATTCTTTTATTCACGCACCAGTAATAAAAGCACAAGTATTAAATGCAGACCCCAAAAACAAGGGACATATTACTGTTTACCTCTCGCATTATAGTGACGAAGTGCTAAAGCAGTATTTTACCAAATTTGCTTCTGTGCAATTTCAGGTATTCAGCAATAAAATAAAGCAACCCATTCAGCAGGCAAATATTCAATGGATGCCCATTAGCAATGAAGGCTTTACACAAAGCATGATTGATTCAGCCGGAATTATCACCGGTGCAGGTTTTGAGACCCCTGCAGAAGCCATGTATCTTAAGAAGAAACTATTGTGCATTCCAATTAAAGGACAATACGAACAGCTTTGTAATGCAGCTGCTCTGGAAGAACTTGGTGTTACCATTTTGCCAGCTATTCGGGAAGATTTCAATGAAAAGCTAGAGAACTGGCTTAACCAGGAACAGCAAATTTCGTTTGAATTACATAATTCTACAACAGGGTTAATGGAAAAGTTGATGGAGGTTATAGGTAGGTCTTGCCATTCTTCAGAAGATGTTGCTTATTCAGGCGAAGTGTTTTCTTTTCCTTGGTTATCATTAAAATAAATAAACTTGATTAATTCTACAGCAATAAAAGGCAGTGATTTCGGCGATGATTTTTTATGGGGAGTAGTAATTGCTGCTGCTCAAAATGAAGGCGCTGCAAAGATGGGTGGCAGAGGGCCATCAATCTGGGATGAATTTGCAAGAAAGAATGGAAAAATTAAAAGCGGCCACAAGCCAACTGTAGCATGCGATTTTTATCATCGGTATAAGGATGATTTATTATTGGTTAAAGCACTGGGTTTTCGTGTATTCAGATTCTCAATTTCGTGGTCTAGAATTCTGCCCGAAGGAACAGGTAAAGTTAATACAGAGGGTGTCTTGTTTTATCATCAGGTGATAGACGAGTCTTTGCAATTGGGCTTAATTCCATTTGTTACTTTATATCATTGGGATTTGCCTTCAGCATTGGAAAAAGAAGGGGGATGGGCATCCACACATATGTTAAAATGGTTCACCCGATATGTACAGGTATGTGTGAAAGAATTTGGGGATAAGGTAAAACACTGGATTGTATTGAACGAGCCAATGGGTTTTACTTCGTTGGGGTATATGATTGGTAAACATGCTCCCGGAAAAATTGGCTTAAGCAATTTTCTTCCCGCTGTTCACAATGCAGTAATGGCACAGGCAGAAGGAGGAAGAATCATCAGGGCCCATGTAGCGCATGCTGTTATTGGCACCAGTTTTTCCTGTAGTGAAATCATTCCATTAACAGAAAGTGACAAAGACAGGGCTGCTGCGCGAAGAATTGACATTCTATTAAACCGCTTATTCATTGAGCCCTCTCTCGGACTGGGTTACCCCTCCGATGATTTTATATTAATGGATAAATTATACCTGCACAATAAAGCATGGAAGTTTAAAGAAAGAATGCAATTCGATTTTGATTTTATTGGGATACAAAATTATTTTCCTGTTGTTGTTAAGCATAATGCCATGATTCCGATTATTCAGGCAACAGACGTAAGTGCAAAAAGAAGAAAACAACCTGTTACAGATATGGGTTGGGAAATTAACCCCAACAGTTTTTATAATATCATTGAGCAGTTTGCTTCATATAAGGGTGTTAAAAAAATTATCATTTCTGAGAGCGGAGCTTATTTTAAAGACAAACTGATTGCGGGAGTTATAAACGACCAGCGCCGGATTGATTATTATCAGCAATTTCTTCAAGCTTTATTAAGAGCCAGGAACAATCAGCTGCCTGTAGGTGGGTATTTTGCCTGGACGCTGATGGATAATTTTGAGTGGTCCGAAGGATATCATGCTAAGTTTGGACTGGTTCATGTTGATTTTGCTACTCAGTTAAGAACTGTAAAAGCTTCAGGACATTGGTTCAGACAGTTTTTAGCACAATAATGTAGTAAATTGGTGGAATGAACACCAATATGAAAAACCGATTTCCAATTAATCTTTCCATTGGAAAACTATTGCTGCTGATTGCAATTTCTCTTTTGTCAATTACCAATACTAACGCACAGTCACCTACATATTATATAACTGCAGACAGAATATTCGACGGCGAACAAATGCATGCCAACTGGGCTGTTGTTGTAAAAGCCAATAAAATAATTGCAGCCGCTCCTAAAGAGATACTAACAAAGCCGGCAGGTGCCATTGCTGTTCAATATCCTGGTTCAACCTTAACACCAGGTTTAATTGAAGGTCATTCCCATATCCTTTTGTATCCTTATAACAAAACCACCTGGGACGACCAGGTAACCAAGGAAACAGATGCCTACAGAACAGCAAGGGCAACTGTGCATGTAAAGAAAACCTTACTCGCAGGTTTTACTACTGCCAGGGATCTGGGATCTGAAGGAGCGGGATACGCAGATGTTTCCATTAAAAAAGCCATTGAGGACGGGGTTATTCCAGGACCCAGATTACTCGTTACGGGCAGAGCAATTGTTGCTACCGGATCCTATGGTCCCAAGGGATTTGATCATGATCAGCATATTATGCTGGGTGCAGAAGAAGCAGATGGAAATAATCTGATTAAAGTAACCAGGGATCAGATTGGTAAGGGGGCCGACTTAATAAAAGTGTATGCCGATTACAGATGGGGTTTAAATGGAGAAGCGGCACCAACCTTCACTTTAGATGAATTGAAAAAAATTAATGAAGTAACGGCTAGCAGTGGAAGGGTAATGGTGGCGCATGCCAAAACCAATGAAGCCATGCAAAGAGCCATTCTTGCCGGAGCCACTACCATTGAACACGGCGATCTGTTAGACGAAAGCACTGCTGAATTAATGAAACAAAAAGGTACTGTCTATTTTCCTACACTGGCTGCCACTGAATCGGTAACACAATACAAGGGTTGGAAAAAAGGAGCAGAGCCTGAACCAGAAGCCATACAGCAAAAGCGGAAAGCATTTTCCATTGCCATGTCTAAAGGTGTAATCATTGGCATGGGTGGGGATGTGGGTGTTTTTGAACACGGCAACAATGTGTTGGAAATGGAGTTGATGGTTCAATATGGTATGCCCGCCTTGAAGGTGCTGAAAGCTGCTACCAGCGTGAATGCGCGCGCATTGAACATGCAGGATCAGGTTGGTTTCATTAAGCCGGGCCATTTTGCCGACCTGGTTATTTTTGCCGGAGATCCTTCACAAAATATCAGCGCGTTGAGAAATCCATTATGGATTATGAAAGACGGCGTGGTTTATCCCCCCGAAAAACAGTAAGAATTAATATCTTAGGCGAATGTTATACCAGCGTTATAAGAAAGAGTTCGCCATGCTGACTGGATTGGCAGTGGCTTTGTTGTTTTATTTTTTGAACCCTCTTTCATTAGCGCCCAAAGCGGTTGCCGTTTTATCCATTGCTTTTGCTATGATTATCTGGTGGGTCCTGGAAGCTGCGCCCCTCGCGGTTGTTGCACTGGTTCCCATTGTAGTGTTTCCAATGCTCGGCATTGCCAGTGTGAAAGAAGTAACCAAGTCTTATGCAGATTCAACTATCTTTTTATTCATGGGAGGATTCTTTATTGCACTGGCCATTGAAAAATGGAACCTGCATAAAAGGATAGCACTAAACATTATCAATTTAACCGGAACCAATGGAGACAGAATTATTCTGGGCTTTATTCTGGCTACCTGCTTTTTAAGTTTATGGTTAAGCAATACGGCCACTACAATGATGATGCTTCCGATTGCAGGTTCTGTTATACATGTTATTACAAAGCATCATAACCGGGATGGGAATATTAAAAACTTTTCTTTGGTGTTGATGCTCTCCATTGCCTATGCTTCCAATTTTGCGCTGGGTACTATCATCGGAACTCCACCCAATGTTGCCTATGTTGCGCATATCAGCGAACGCTTTGATTATACCATCGGATTTACAGACTGGATGCTGGTATTTATGCCCCTGACCATTGTGATGGTTTTTGCATTGTATTGGGTAATGGTTAAATGGTTGTATCCTAACAGAATTACGCATAGCGTTGAAGGCAAAGCCTATATTGTTTCTGAATTAAAAGGGTTGGGTAAAATGTCTTTGCCCGAGAAAAGAGTATTGATTGTGTTTTGCGTTACGGTTTTTTTATGGGTAACCAAAGACCTGATCAATGGATTTCAAAAAACCATTGTGCTGGATGATGCCATGATTGCAATGGCTGGGGGATTAACACTGTTCATTATTTCATCCGGTCTTCCATCGGCAAAAGCGGAAGCATCAGCGAAATCCGAAGAACTGGTGCTTGTTGAAGAGCCTGTTTTATCAGAAGAAGAATCCGAAAATAATAACCGATTACTCGAGTGGGCCGATACCAGTAAAATGGCCTGGGGAATATTAATGATGTTCGGAGGTGGAATTGCGCTGGCCAAAGCGCTGGAAGATGCGAATCTTTTACAAGAGCTGGGAACTTATATTGCTTCTTTCTCTTCGAGCAATTTGTTGTTGATGATTTTAGTAGTTACTACTTTATCTGTTTTCCTGAGTGAAGTAATGAGCAATATTGCGCAGGTAATAGTGCTGGCTCCGGTAATATCTTCTGTTGCCATTGCACTAAATATGGATCCGCTTTCTTTGGGAATACCCATGACATTGGGTGCCAGTGTTGCGAGCATGTTGCCCATGGGCACCCCACCCAATGCCATCGTATTTGCCAGCGGTCATGTTAAAATTAAAGACATGATGAAGACCGGGTTCGTATTAAATATTGTCTGCATCCTCATCATTACATTATTCTGCTGGCTATTGCAGCCTTATCTGATTAAGCTGCATTAAAAAAGTAAAGCGGGTTTGCTGAGAGCTATTTTCTCTTCTTCGGTTTAATCTTATGTTGAAATAACCAGCTCATGAAATCGGGTTCTGCAAAAGCATTATCCCAGCTATTGTGGTTCACTCCCGGATATTCAATGTATTCAACCGGCACTTTTAATTCTTTTAAACGAGCCACCATATTTCTGGACAGGTCTACTTTCACTACTCCATCCGCGTCTCCGTGAAATACCCTGAAAGCCGTTTTTCTCACTGATTTATTATACAGGCTTTCATTTCCTCCTCCGCAAATAGGAGCTGCAGCGGCAAATAATCCAGGATTACGGTATACTGCTTCAAAAGTACCCATACCACCCATGGATAGTCCTGTGATATAAACCCTGCGATTGTCAACCGCTTCTTCTTCCATCAGTTTTTCTACCAATGCTATTGCTGCAGCCTGTGGCCAGTTGGGCAGACTATCGTAATTGAACCTGAACTGAATTGGGTTTTTGGTGCGGTCTATAGAAGATGTAGCCCAGTAAGAGTTGGACGGGCATTGCGGAAATACCACAATGGCCGGAAACTGGCTTCTGTTCTCTGGTTTTAAAAATAGTTTGGACCCATGTATCAGTTGTTTTTCATTGTCCTCCCCTCTTTCCCCGGCGCCGTGCAGTACCAGAATCAAAGGATATTTTTTACTGCGATCGTAATTTTCCGGATACAGAATTCGGTAAGGTAAAACATGACCCGGGTTAAAATGGAAGGTTTTTGCCTGAAAGAACTGTAAAACAGTTTCGTCTGTTTTTTGGGCTTTGACGTAAAAACAGCTTAGAATTAACAGGAGGGAAGATAGAATTCTGGTCATTTTATTGTGATTTATAGCGTAAAAATGGTCGTTTTGTTCATGATTTTGGCCTTTTAAGGGGGATTTTTAGTAAATTTCTATTAAATCAGTGTGATATTCATATTGTTTTACTGTTAACTTCTTAATATTTAATACCTTTGCAAATGTTTCAGCCTGAATATTCAAGAATATTCAGCGTTTTTTGATTCGAAATCTGCGTTTCAATCAGAAAAGTCAAAATTGTAAATAGAATGATTCAAGAGAGTTTACTGGAAAAAATTAGAAGCTTCACTACACCGGACGAATTAAAAAGCGCAGGTATTTATCCTTATTTCCGTGCTATTGAAAAAAACAATGACACTGAAGTAATGATAGGTGGCAAACGCGTCTTAATGTTTGGATCTAACAGTTATATGGGTTTAACCAATCATCCGGAAGTGTTGAAAGCGGCGAAAGATGCTATTGATCAATATGGTAGTAGCTGTTCCGGTTCTCGTTTCCTGAATGGTACTTCTAATTTACATGTTGAACTGGAAGAGGCTTTGGCCAAACATATTGGCAAAGAAGCAGCCCTTACTTTTACAACAGGCTTTCAAACCAACTTAGGCGCTGTTTCAGCTATCACAGGCAGAAACGGGGTAATTATATTAGATGAACTGGATCATGCTTCTATTATAGAAGGGTCCAGACTTTCTTTCTCCAAAGTATTGAAGTACGCCCACAACAATATGCAGGATTTAGAGCAAAAACTAAGTACTGTGCCGTTGGATACTATCAAGATGATAGTAGTGGATGGTATCTTCAGCATGGAAGGAGATATTTGTAAGCTTCCTGAAATTGTACAATTAGCCAAGAAATACCAGGCCCTGGTAATGGTAGATGATGCACATTCTTTAGGCGTGTTGGGTAAGTTAGGAAAGGGTACAGCTGACCATTTTGGCTTAACTGATGAAGTGGATCTGATTGTAGGAACATTCAGCAAATCGCTTGCTTCATTGGGTGGTTATGTAGCTGGAAGCAAAGAAATGATCAATTATCTGAAGCATACAGCACGTCCTATGATATTTAGTGCCAGTACGCCTCCATCTGCAACCGCATCTGCGCTGGCAGCATTAAGAATTATACAGAGAGAGCCTGAAAGACTGGAAAAATTGTGGAGCAATACCGCTTATATGGTGAATGCTTTACAGGAACTGGGCTTTGAAATGGGTGCATCCGAAACGCCGATCATTCCAATTTATATCAGAGATAACTTCCTTACTTTCAAGTTTACCCAACGCTTATTTGAGGAGGGTGTATTTGTGAACCCGGTAGTATCACCTGCGGTGAAGAGTGATTCTTCCTTAATCAGGATGTCGATCATGGCTACCCATACCAAAGAACAACTCGACACTGCTTTAGAAAAGCTACAAATGGTTGCCAATGAATTAGGTTTGGCAAGACACGTGTCTGTGGCGTAACTTTATTTCCAACATGGAAACAATTATCCAAGAAGTTACCAGCAAAAAGCAGATGAGTGCTTTTCTGGATTTTCCCTATGCCTTGTACAAGGGCAATCCCTACAATATTCCCAAACTTCGGTTTGATGAAGCGGCAACCCTGAATCCCACCAAAAATCCGGCATTTGATTTTTGCGAGGCCAAATATTGGGTTGCCTATCAGAATGGAAAAGTGGTGGGCAGAATAGCAGCCATTTACAATAAGAAATACGTTGAAACCTGGAAGAACAATTATCTCCGGTTTGGATGGATTGACTTTATAGAAGATATTGAAGTACCCCGTGTTTTATTAAAGACAGTAGAGGGATGGGCAAAGGAACTGGGATGTACAGCTGTTCATGGTCCATTGGGTTTTACCGATCTGGATTTTGAAGGGATGCTGATTGAAGGGTACCAGGAAATTGGCACAATGGCTACCATTTATAACTATCCTTACTATCCGGTAATGATGGAGCAGTTGGGCTATGGGAAAGCGGTTGACTGGGTTGAGTATAGAATTAATGTACCCGAAGTTTTTCCTGAAAATATCACCAAAATTGCTGATCTGGTAGAGAAAAGATACAAGCTACATGTGGTACCCATGAAGTCTACCAAACACCTGAAACCCTATGCCAGTGAAGTTTTTAAACTGGTGAACGAAACTTATTCGGAATTATACGGAGTTGTAGAGCTAACCCCAAGACAGATTGACTATTATGTTAAAATGTATTTCTCTATGATTCGCGTAGATTGCATTACACTTATTGCCAATGAGGCCAATCAACTGGTGGGCTTTGGTATTTCAATGCCTTCCTTATCAAAGGCCTTGCAAAAAGCCAATGGCTCTTTATTTCCCTTCGGTTTTATTCATTTATTAAAAGCGCTGAAGAAAAATACAGAAGCAGACTTGCTTTTAATTGGTATTGATAAATCTTTACAGGGCAAGGGGGTTAATGCCATCGTACTAAGAGAGTTTCATAAGAACTATCAAAAAGCAGGAATCAAAATTATTGAGTCTAATCCTGAACTGGAAGAGAATAAAAAAGTACAAAGCATCTGGGATCACTTTCCTGCAAGGCAACACAAGCGCAGACGCTGTTTTATCAAACATTTCTAAAGCAATCCTACATGAAGAATATCCTGATTACCGGAGCAAGTGGATTTATTGGAAGCTTTTTGGTAGAAGAAGCTATTACGCGTGGGTATCGCACATTTGCGGGAATCCGATCCTCTAGCAGCCAGGGATATTTGAAACACAAAGACCTGCACGTTTTTGAAATGGATTTTTCCAATTCGGAAAAACTCAAGCATCAAATAGAAAAGAATGCAGCCATCTATGGAAAGTTTGATGTGGTGGTTCATTCAGCAGGATTAACCAAGAGTACGGTGCTTGATGAATATTATAAAGTGAATCTGCACAATACAGAAAGACTGGTAGATGCATTGATTGAACTGGATATGGTGCCGGAGAGATTTGTGTTTCTAAGTAGTCTGGCCTCTTATGGCCCTGGCAGGGGTTCTGATCCAGTAGCAGAAACCCATGAACAGGCTCCGATAACTGCATATGGAAAGAGCAAATTGGCGGCAGAAAAAATGCTGGCCACGAAAACCCAGTTTCCTTATGTGATTGTGCATCCCACTACGGTATATGGTCCCCGCGAAAAGGATTTGCTGGTATTGATTCAATCCCTTAACCAACACCTTGAATTGTATATTGGTAACACAAAACAGCAGTTGAGTTTTATTCATGTAGCCGATGTATGTAAAGCCGTATTCTTAAGTATTGAGCAGCCCATCACTTCCAGGAATATTCTTTTAAGTGATACTGTTAATTATACTGCCAAGGAATTCAATGATTTGGTTAAACAGGTTTTAGGAAAAAAAACCCTTCCCATCATTGTTCCTGTTCCCATAGCCAAGGTAGCGGCGCAATTGAGTGAATGGGTAGGCAATTTAAGGGGAAGGACACCGGTCCTAAACAAGGAAAGACTGAAAGAATTTCAGGCACCCAACTGGGCAGTGGATGCCAGTTTGTTGAAGAATATGGGCTTTAAGCCCGATTATCCTCTACAAGAAGGTTTGAAGCATACCATTGAATGGTACAAGGAAAACGGATGGATAAAAAAATGATAAAATTTTCTTAATAGCCGATAAGTATACAACTTATAGTTGTTTTGCTTTATTTTTACGCCCACAACCAGAGGTTGTAAAATATGCGTAAAAGAAGTTCCATATCTATTTTCCTGCAAAAGCTCAACGCAGTTTTTTTTGTATTGGCTTTGGTTTGGTTAACAATTAGCACTCCTTTTGTAATGGCCAACCAGCACGACCATCAATATTGCATTAATATTGATTGGCCTTTGGACAACGGCGGAGAAGAAGAATCTTCCAATCCCTTGAACAACACCAATGAAGAAAAACCCCATAATGCCAATGGTTTTATGGAAGAGTACCTGCACGCATCTGCTGCATTCGTAACGCTTGGTTTTACTTCTATCTCTCATGGTCTGTCCCTCCATCCGGAAAGCTATCAGGCATTTCATGGAGAACTATTGGTACCGCCCCCCAATGTAGGCTAGTATTTTCGTTTTAAGGGCTTAACTATTTACTTATTGGAATGAATCCCGGCAATAGGGAATTCAACAACTGTTTAAGACAGCCCTGTATCTTATCCTGTTAATTTATTTGTGCAAACCGTTCATTGCCCTAGCGGGGCAATAACATCAATTATAATATTATGAGAAAGCATTCAAAAGAGTATTTAGAAAACCTGACGCCAGAGAAGGCCTTTGAGTTATTAGTAGAAGGAAACAGCAGATTTGTTCAAAACCTATCAAGAAATCATGACCATTTGGAAATGATTAATGAAACCCGTGAAGGGCAGTTTCCTTTTGGAGTAGTATTAAGTTGTATGGATTCCAGAACCTCCGTTGAATTGATTTTTGATCAGGGGCTGGGAGATTTGTTCAGCATTCGTGTGGCCGGAAATATTGTGAATGACAGCATTCTGGGTAGTTTGGAATACGCAGTAAAATATGTGGGATCCAAAATGTTGGTTGTATTAGGTCACACAGAATGTGGTGCCGTTAAGAGTGCACAGGCAGATGTACGCGATGGACATATCACCGGATTATTGAGTGCCATTAAGCCAGCAATCAGCAAAGCCATGTTGAAGAGAAAAGACGAACACTGTTTTGGTGATAACATAGCTTATGCCAATGTAGAAAACAGCATGGAAGAGATATTACACAAGAGTGAAATCATTAAAGAATATTTCCTGGCGGGTAAAATTGGAATTGTAGGCGCTATGTATAATGTTGAAACAGGGCAAGTAGATTTCTTTAAAAAGTTAATTCATCAACCATCTTATGCAGAAAAATTAGTGGCAGTTCACTAATTACAATGAGAATTTTTACATAGAAAAATTATAAAAGAAGAAGTTCAGTATTAATTGTATGAAACTAACAACTAAGTATTTTAAGGCGGATGTATTAGCCGGCATGGTGGTTTTTTTAGTAGCGCTTCCGCTTTGTTTGGGCATTGCTGTTGCCAGTGGAGCGCCACCTTTTGCAGGAATCATAACAGGAGTGATTGGTGGGATTGCTGTTGGATATTTAAGTAATTCCAATGTTAGTGTTTCTGGTCCAGCTGCAGGTTTAATTGCCATTATATTGGTGGCCATTACCGATCTTGGATATCAGACATTCCTGTGTGCAGTTATGATTGCCGGGGCCATTCAACTGATATTGGGGCTGGCAAAAGCAGGGGGCATCTCCAGCTATTTTCCAACCAGTGTTATTGAAGGAATGCTTGTTGCCATAGGCATCATTATTATTAAGAAAGAATTACCGCATGCAATTGGCTATGATGTTGAGCATGAAGGAGATTTTTATTCCTATCAATTAATAGAAGCAGATAAGGGCTTTTTCTCTGAACTGATTCATGCATTTAATTTTGCCCATACGGGTGCTATAATTGTAGCTATTATTTCAATTGCAATTATTGTTGCCTTTAACAAAGTACCAGCACTTAAAAAAATCAAAGCAATTCCCGGCGCACTGGTGGCGGTAGTAGCTGGTATTGTATTGAATGAAATTTTTATTTCAGCGGCACCAGCCTGGGAAATAAAAGATGAGCACCTGGTATTATTACCTACTGCTGATTCTTTTGACGAATTTCTGGGTCAGTTTACTTTCCCCGCAGCTGCCGGATTTCTGAATCCCAAAGCCTGGGTGGTTGGTATTACCATTGCAATTGTAGCCAGCATTGAAACCCTGCTTTGTTTGGAAGCAGGAGATAAAATGGATCCCCTGAAAAGATTTTCAAGTGCGAATACCGAATTAAAAGCACAGGGTATTGGCAATATGGTTGCTGGATTTCTGGGTGGTCTGCCTATGACTTCTGTAATTGTAAGAACTTCTGCCAATGTAAATGCAGGTGCCAAAACAAAACTGGCTGCCATTACACACGGGGTGTTTTTATTGGTTTCGGTATTGGCTATACCTGCTTTGCTGAACAAAATTCCAATGGCAACTTTAGCGGCTATTTTAATTATGATTGGTTTAAAACTGGCCAGCATCAAAACCTTTAAGCATATGTGGCATAGTGGAATGCAACAGTTTGTTCCCTTTATTGTAACCGTTATTGCGGTTGTGTTTACCGACCTGTTAAAGGGAGTAGGTATTGGTTTGGTGGTAAGTATTTATTTCATTTTAAAAGGAAATATGAAGCTGGCTTATTTCTTTAAAAAGGAAAAACACATGAACGGTGAAATTATACAGATTGATCTGGCTCAGGAAGTTTCCTTTTTAAACAAAGCGGCCATTAAGCAAACACTGGCTCATTTGCCAGAACAATCTAAGGTGGTGATTGATGCAGCCAATACGGTGTACATTGATCATGATGTACTGGAATTAATTAAAGACTTTATGAATTTTGGCTCGAAAGACAAAAAAATAGCTGTTGAGTTAAGAAATTTTAAATCGGAATACAATATGGAAATGGCAACATAAAAAGGATTGACTGTTACAGCCACTCCAATCCAAGACCGGGTTGTTCATTAATCATGAGCAACCCGTTTTTTATTTCGAACCCTCCTTTCACCAGGTCTTCTGCTAAATCAAAGCTTCCATCCAGGTCCAGGTATTTTGTGTTTGTGAATCCATATGCCGCATGCAAAGCAGCAGTGATACTAATGATACTCTCATCGTTGCATCCCCAGAATAAATTAATTTCCGAAGCACGGGCAATCTGTCCGATTTCTCTTGCGCCTGCAATCCCACCGCATTTCATAAGTTTAATATTGTAAATGCCAAAGGGACGATTCGCCTGAGCAAAATGTATGGCATCTGTTTCCTGATGCAAAGATTCGTCGGCTACCAGTTTGCTTCTTTGTTCTCCAGAGAGAGAAAGCAGTTCATTTTCATTATCTACTTTCAAAGGCTGTTCAATTAATTCTAAAGGAATCGATTGGGTTGCATCCATAAACTTTTTAAGATCAGGAAGCGTATAACCCTGATTAGCGTCTACCCTTAGTTTAACGACACCCTTGAATTTTTCATGCAATAAAAGGGTTTTTTCAATGTCTTCTTCAACCGATAAGCCAGTTTTTAATTTGAATACGGAAAACCCATTTGCGAAATAGTCGCTGGCTTCAGTTAATGTATCGGCTAAGCTTTTTATGCCAATAGTAACAGAAGTGGGTAGTGCTTGTATTTTAATACCATAAAAACGGGCAACAGAAATGCCTGCCCATTTTCCAAAAGCATCGTGCAGTGCAATGTCGAGTGCAGCCTGCGTTCCGGGCAGGTGTGGAAAGGATTTTCTGATATCGCTAATGATGCTCAAAAAAGAACGGATATCAGCTCCTACAAAGGACTGCACTGCATCAGATTCTAAATTGATTAGGGTTTGCTCAGGGCTTTCTCCCACCACATCTTCTGCGGGACTGGCCGTTCCAATGCCAACCATTCCGTTTGCCAAAGTAATTTTGGTAAAAACAATCGACACGGTGTCGTAAGTGTTATACGCAATGGTATAAGGCTTTTTTAAAGGCAGGTGTTTTATAAAGGAATCTATGGCGGTAATTTTCATGCGCTTTGGGTGGTTTTATTAAGGTGCTATCATTTTGAAACCTGATCAATGATATTCCTCAATACAGGTATCAACTCGCCAACTCCTTTTTGCAAAGGCGCCAGTACCGGCAGCTGTAATTTATCTTCGTATTGGGCTTTTAGTTCTAAAGCTTCTTCATTTGTGCAGTCCTCAGTATTCATGGCTAACGCAATAACTTTAGAACCAAATTTTTCAATGATTTCAATTTCAGATTCAACAGACGGTATTTTACCCCAATGCGGTTCGTTATCGAAATAAATTCTTTTAGGAGCAAAAACCAGAATGGTATGTTTGGCATTTCCGGAAATCAGGAACTCCAGTCCACAGGGACCGGTGGGATTTCTTAATGCAGATTGCCCTTCTAAAAAAATAATAGCGGGCTGCGCTTCTTTTGCACAAGTTAGAATAGCATTTTCCAATTCACCTGAAACAAAATCATTCAGGGTAGAATCAAAAATAAAACCATACTCATTTCCCTGCAACCATCCTGTTTGACCTGTATAGATCATTTCGGCTTTAATCTGCTCTTGCACACAGGCTTCTTTCAGCATTCTGGCAGTGGTTCTTTTTCCCATGGCACAATCCATTCCAATCACAGCAATTACCGGAGTAGAGAGTTTAAAAACATCTCCGGTAAAAAAATGCAGGTCTGCTCTTTTCTTCGGCTTTCGGATATCTGTAAGACAGACTCTATTTTTATTAGCCAGTTCAACAATGTCTGCATGATCTGTTAAGTAATCGTGTAATCCATTTACGATAGATAGTCCTTTTTCAATAGCGGCTTTGATAATAAGAAGCATGTCTGCAGGTAATACACCACCAACGGTTGCTACACCAATTACCAGCACTGCTGTATCGGGATGGGCTTGTAAAGCTGTTTTAAGGTTGGCATAAACAGGTATTCCTCTGTTTACTCCATCCAGTAGTTCTCCCGCATCTTTTTCTGCAGTAGCTGCCTGATCAATCACACCGTTTATTAAAAAACGCTCTGTACCTCTAACCAATCCATGTGCTGTTTTTGCGTCGGAGGTAGGGTACAATCCATTTGTTAATACAAAAGCCTTTTTTTTCATTTTTAAAATCTTGGTTCAATTTATAAACATCCATATGGAATGAAATTAATTTATTTCAAAAGACTCTTTCTAATCAGCACACCAGGAAACAGATTGGTGGCAATTTGATTTTGATAAACCATTTCTCCATTTACCCAAACCATTTTGATGCCAGTTGAAAGGGCTTTGCTGTTTTCAATAGTGGCATGGTCTTCTACAATATCCGGATTTAACAGAACCAGGTCGGCAAAATTACCTGCTGCAATTACACCTCTTTTTTCAATTTGTAAATGCTTTGCAGTTAACCCTGTCATTTTATAAATGGCATTTGACAATGAAAGTATTTTCTGCTCTCTGATATACTTACCCAATATTCTGGTAAATGCACCATACCCACGTGGATGCCCGCCTGCTGCACCATCCGAACAAAAATTGGCGTGCTCCCATTGCATAAAATCAATTACATCAGCTTCCAGCATAGACTTGCCCGCCAAGGCTTCCACACTGCCTGCGCCAGGGTTAGCTTTTTTATATGCTTCAGCCATTTTAATTAATTGTATTAGTGTGGCGGGAGTAGACTCCTCTCTTTCTTTTGCAATGGCTGCAATGGTTTTGCCCGCATAGGAAGGATTGGGGGCAAAACGAACCAGCACGGATTCTTCGGGATCAAACAACTGTTGTGTTGCCAGTTCGGCACTTTTTAAACTGGTGAATTTTTTATCGGGAAACAGTACCCTTAATGTAGAATTCCAGAATGTGTAAGGATATACGTCTGCAGTAATATCAATGCCTGCTTTTCTTGCACTGTCTAAAGTTTGTATTACCATTCCTGCTTTTCCCCAGTCTTTTTTATTGGCAATCTTAATATGCGAAAGTTTAACCGGTATGCCTGTTCTTTTTCCTATTTCTATGATTTCATCAATGGCATCTTTTAATTGAATGTCTTCGCTGCGGATATGACTGATATATCCTCTTTTAAAATCTGCTGCAACCTGAGCCAGTGCAATCACTTCCTCTTTGCTGCTGTAAAACGCAGATTCGTATTCTAATCCAGTTGATAAACCAAAAGAACCTTTTTGTAAATCAGTGGCCAATGCTTTTTTCATTTTGTTGATTTCTGTTAAGCTGGCTGCTCTGAAAACATTGTTTCTGCCCATGATTTTTTCGCGAAGGCTGCTATGACCGGTATAGCTGGCTACATTTACTGCTACTTTGTTTTTAGAAAAAAAAGACTGAAGGGTGTCCATTGGATAACTGTCACCATCCTGTCCAATCAATACTGTGGTAATACCCTGGTTGGTCATAGCAATCCCCTGAGGTTCTTTTTTCAGACTGCCAAAATGATGACTATGTGAATCTATGAAACCGGGAGTTAGATATTGTTGACGGCCATCAATAACGGTTTCTCCTGCAACTGGTGTTAAGTTACCCACTGCCAGAATTTTATTTCCCTGGATTCTTACAGCACCAAAAACAGGGGTAGCACCCGTTCCATCCACAATCCAGACATTTTTTATTAGCGTGGATTTGCCAGCATCTGATGGTTGAATTTTGTTATTTCCAGTAGGTTGCCAGTATTTATAAGGAAAACTCATTGCTGTCTTTGCTGCCAGTACAAGAAAGGTTCCGATGAACAGAGTGGGAAGGAGATTGGAGAAGCTGAATTTTTTCATTCACAGTTGATTGTCTATAAAATTATTGAACATGATTTGAATCATAAATTAATTCTCAAAAGGGAGGCAATTTTGTGTTGTGTTTATGGCAAGGAACGGAATGATATTATTGATGCTGGGTGCTTTGTTGGTGCAGGTATTTTCGGGATATGTACTAAAAGCAGATTATGCCATCAATCGTGCCATCTATTTACAGAATTGTGTTAATAAGGCGAAACCTGCTTTACAATGTAAAGGCAAGTGTCAGTTAACACAAAAAATGCAGGAATCAGAGAAAGAGCAACAGCGGTCTGCAGAAAAAGCGGCGTACCAACTCAACCTGCCCGGTGAAATCATGTGTAATCAAAATGCTTTTCTTTCCGAAACTTATTTTGATGTACACGAACAAAGAATTCAATTTTATGAACAACCTGCATTAGTAAAGTCAGGATATACAAGCAATATTTTTCATCCCCCACAGCTGGTATGACATTTTTTTAGTCTGAAAAATTTTTCAAATCACTTAAAAACAATGTCATGAACATTCGTTCTATGAAGGCGCTGCCGAGCCTTCTTATACCGGCTTTTGCCCTAACCGTACAACCATTCAATATTATTAATGGTCAGAAAGTATATAACGACTCTTTTTTCAGCAGAACCCTGGCTCCTGTAAGCGTGTATTCCGTTAAAGGAAAAACACCTCAGAAAACCTACCAGTTAAAGTCTGCCGATTGGATTCAACACGATGCAACACAAGTGTTGACACAGATAGCGGGCTTTAATGCCATCCGCAAATCAGGCAATTTTGGATTTGATCCCGTCTTCCGCGGATTCAAGTGGGAGCAGTTAAACCTGGTAACTGATGGTGCAGTAGGTGCGCATCAGGCCTGTCCCAATCGCATGGATCCCCCCAGCAGTCAGGTTATGATTAATCAGATTAAAGAGATTGAATTATTAAAAGGGCCGCATAATTTCCGTTACGGACCTTCAACAGGAGCTGTCATCAATTTTAAAATGAATGATCCTGTTTTTTCAGATAAAGCGGTAGTCAATGGCCGTATTGGTGCTGGCTATGAAAACAATGGTGCCAATAGAAGAACTGAAGCCTTTATAAATTTGAGTACACAGAAGTTTCAGACTGCTGCTGCTCTTTCCTATTCTGCAGGAGACGATTACAAAGATGGAAGCGGAAACTTACTGCCCGGTGTTTTTAACAGAACAGCCCTGAATTTAAGTGCAGCCTATCTGCTGAAGGCAGGCAAGATTGCTTCTGTTAATATCACCCGAAATATGACACGTAATACCAGCTTTCCTACTTTAATGATGGATTTGTTAAGCGATGATACCTGGATGATTCAAGGTAAATATCAGGTGAATGCGCAGCAAAAATGGTATAGTCAGTGGAATACACAGGTATATACTTCACTGGTAGATCACCAGATGGGGAATGGATTAAGACCTGCTTCTGCCACTATGTTGTCGCATGTTTATGCCAATACCGAAACCAGTGGAGGAAGAACAGAAATTACTATCAGAAGGCCCACAACCGTCTGGTATATTGGAGCAGATATAAAGTATGAATATGCCAATGGTACCCGGTCCAGAAAAATGCTAACTGGAATGATGGCAGGAAAAACATTTTATGATACCCTCTGGCAACAGGGTTCTATACTAAGAACAGGTGCTTTTGTACACACTGAAAAAAAGATGGGCCTGTACCAATTAACTGTATCAGGCAGAATGGATTGGGTGCATTCCAAACCCAACCAGCCTGCAGCTAAAACAGTAGCGGCGAATTCAACCCTGGTTGCCAATGACCTGAATGCCAGCATCAGTGCAGGTATCAGCCGGTATTTCAATCAAAACTGGCAGGCTTCTTTATGGTTAGGCCATGGTGTTAGAAGTGCCAGCATTACTGAAAAGTTTATCAACTCTTTGCCAGTAGGGCTGGATGCGTATGAAGTAGTGGGAGACCCGCATTTAAAACCGGAAGCCAATACACAGATAGATTTTCTTTTGCGTTACAAAACAGAGAATACACAGTTTCAGATAAACGGATACTATGCATTTCTTACCGATTATATTTCTACCATTGTAGACCCGAGTTTAAAACCTGTGGTTACTACTTCTCCCGGCGTTCGTAAATTCATTAATGTAAAAGAAGCAAGTATTATTGGGTTTGAAGTAAGCTGGAATCAGCAACTGGCCAAAGTATTGAATCAGGATATTTCTATGGCCTATGTCCGTGGACAGAACGGGGTGTTGCATCAACCCTTACCCGAAATGAATCCATTCGAAATCAGGTATAAATTAACTGCAGATTTATTGAATAGTAAGCTGCAACCTTATTTATCCATTCGCCAGAGCTTTGCACAGAATCGGGTTTCCACTGCTTTTAATGAAAAAGCCACTGCTGATTTTACTGTTACCGATCTTGGCGTAAAATGGAAACCGGCAACAAAAATTCAATTGACTGCAGTAGCACAAAATGTATTCAACATTACCTATAGAGAACATTTAAGCAGATTCATCAATAATAATTTGCCTTTGAATGCTCCGGGTAGAAATTTTGTCTTCATGATGTCTTATACTTTTTAAGTAAGACTTAATCTGGTAAAATAGTGTTGTTTGCTTAAACAACACTATTTTTAGTTACCCAATTCACTCATGAATGACTGAAACTGTTTTTGAAAGAATTCCCTCTACGCCTCCAATTATCCCCCCGCTTCCTGCTGGTACCAAAAGATTAAAATGGTCGGTTATGGTTCCTGTGTATAATGGACTGGTGTATCTGGAACAAACCTTGAATTCAATTCTGGTACAAGACATGGGTTCGGAAATCATGCAGATTGAAGTGGTGGATGATGTTAGTACGGAGGGTGATGTTGCTGCTATTGTGGAAAGGGTAGGAAATGGAAGAGTGGGATATTACAGACAACCTGTAAATGTGGGGAATGTCCGGAATTTTGAAACCTGTATCAAGCGGTCTGTGGGCGAATATGTACATATTTTACATGGAGACGACTACGTTGAGCCTGGATTTTATAAAGCAATTACTCGTTTGTTTGAAGATTTTCCTGATGCTGGGGCAGCCTGTACAGATTGGAAGGCTGTTGATGATAATGGTAAGGTGGTTTGGGAAAATGCACCGGTGGGCGACGAAAGGGGCTTATTAAAAAACTGGCATCAGCGCATTGCTATTCGTCAGTGGCTGGAACCCCCTGCTGTTGTAGTAAAAAGAAGTGTGTACGAAGACCTGGGTTCATTTTATATGGTTCACTGTTGCGAAGACTGGTTAATGTGGAATAGAATTGCTGCAAAATACCCAGTGGCCTATCATCCTGAAGTGTTGGCAAAATATCGCAACCACGATCAGAATATTACTGCCATTTCTTTCAAAAACCGAAAGAACTTCTTTGATATATACAATACCATGCTCTACAATATTGCCCATTTACCTGAGCACTTAAGAGTAGAGTCAGAGAAAGCTTCCAGAAAAAACTATGCATTTTATTTTGCGAATCTGGCCCATCGGCAATACCATGCCAACCATGATAAAGAAGAAGCTTTAATTGTAGCTAAAGATGCTATGAAGTTTCAGGTGAATGCTTATTCGGTTAAGTCTTATCTGAAATTGTTATTTAAAATTGCCATGCGGTATAAATAAATCCCGCAATCGTTTTACTGCTAACATTCAATACTTTTGCAAGAAACCATTCTGAATGGCATCAACTGCATTTCTATTTGATTTGAACGGGACAATTGTAGACGATATGGCCTACCACAAAAAAGTATGGTACCATGTATTGGTGAATGAGCTGGGAGCCAATATGAGTTTTGAAGAAGTGGCTGCACAGATGTATGGGAAGAACTCAGAGTTGCTGGATCGGGTATTTGGCAAGGGACATTTTAGTCCGGAACAAGTACATGAAATTGAAATGGCCAAGGAAAGAAAATACCAGGAAATTTACCGACCCGATATGCAGGCTCTTCCCGGATTAATAGACTTTCTGGAAGCGGCCCGTCTGGCCGGAATACCCATGGGCATTGGATCTGCAGCTATTCCTTTCAACATTGATTTTGTATTGGATGGTTTGAAAATCAGAACCTATTTTTCCAGTGTGGTAAGTGCATTTGATGTGCCGGTAAGTAAGCCCAATCCGGATGTGTTTTTAAAAGGTGCGGCCGAACTGGGAGTAGCTCCTGAAAATTGCATTGTATTTGAAGATGCACCCAAAGGAGTTGAAGCTGCAGCCAATGCGGGCATGAAAGCAGTGGCCATTACTACCATGCATTCAGAAGAAGAATTCAGCGGATATAATAATATTATTGCCTACACAAAAGACTACCATACGCTAAAGCATTTAATACCCTAAAATCCATTTGTTTTGGTTAAATTGGTTGTTTAAATATAAACCGATGGCCAACCCCGAATGGAAAGGAGTATATCCTGCTTTACTAACCCCCTTTCATGCAGATGAAAGCATAGATGAAGTGCTGTTTATCAAGAACCTGCGAGCTCAGACAGAAGCAGGAGCAAATGGAGTAATTATTGGTGGATCTTTAGGTGAAGCCAGTACACTGCTGAATGAAGAAAAAATTCAGTTGCTGCAAATTGCCAAGAATGAAGTGGGCGATGGATTCCCGGTAATTCTTAATATTGCCGAATCTACCACCAAAGCCGCAGTGGCATTTGCAAAAGCCGCAACGGATGCAGGTGCTGATGGCTTTATGCTTTTACCTCCCATGCGATACAAGTCGGATGATGAAGAAACGGTTACTTTTTTTAAAGCAGTAGCCAATGCTACTCCCCAATCCATTATGATTTACAATAATCCGGTAGATTATAAAATTGAAGTAACATTAGACATGTTTGCTGCTTTGGCTGAATGCAAAAACATTCAGGCCGTAAAAGAATCAACACGTGATGTGTCGAATGTAACGCGCATGAAAAACCGTTTTGGAGATCGCTTTAAAATATTATGTGGCGTAGATACCCTGGCACTGGAAGAATTGTGTTTGGGAGCCGATGGATGGATTGCCGGTTTGGTGGATGCATTTCCCAGAGAGACTGTTGCCATATACAGGTTGATTAAAGCTGGCCGCTTAGCAGAGGCCCTCTCTATTTATCGCTGGTTTCTACCGGTGCTGGAACTGGATATTCATCCTAAGCTGGTGCAGTATATTAAATTGGCTGCAACCCATACCGGCATTGGATCTCCGCATGTAAGGGCGCCACGTTTGGCATTAAAGGGAGAAGAATTGCAGCGGGTAACAAAGACTATAGAAGATGCATTGGCCTGCAGACCGGTGTTGCCTGATTATCTTTCACTGCATTCCTAAAGGTTGCAGAGAGGGTTGATTTTTTAACTGAATTTAGTTTTCAAAAAGCGTATTGATTTTTTCATGTCAAACCATTTACAATCTTATAGTACGGTTCAAAAAGCGTTTCTTCCTGAAACCTTTGCCATCCATTCTCCTGCTGAAATAGAAGCAGCGTTGATGGAAGCCTCGGCGGCTTTTATCCCCTTTGCCAAAAAAACTTTTATTGAGCGCGCTGTTTTTTTAGAAGCTATTGCAGAAGAAATCATGAACTGCGGCGATGCATTGCTGCAAAAAGCGCAGGAAGAAACGGCTTTGCCATTGGCCCGGTTAACCGGAGAAAGAGGCAGAACCTGCACGCAGTTGAACCTCTATGCAAAATTGTTGAGAGAGGGCAACTGGTGTGATGCGGTGATTGATACGGCTATGCCCGACCGCCAGCCCATTCCCAGAGCCGATTTAAGAAGAATCTTGCAACCCATTGGTCCGGTGCTGGTATTTGGTGCCAGCAATTTTCCATTTGCTTACTCAACGGCAGGTGGCGACACGGCTTCTGCATTGGCAGCGGGTTGTCCGGTAATTGTGAAAGCACATGAATCGCATTTGGCTACGAATGCAATGGTGGCTGCAGCGGTTATTAGAGCCGCAGAAAAAACCCATATGCCCAAGGGTGTGTTTGCAACCCTGGTAGGAACAGGAACTGTTTTAGGTCAGCAACTGGCCATGGATGAAAGAATCAAAGCCATCGGATTTACCGGCTCGTATAAAGCGGGAATGGCATTGTATACCACCGCTACACAAAAAAGAAAAACACCCATACCGGTGTATGCAGAAATGAGTAGCATTAATCCGGTTGTTTTATTACCTGAAATACTTGCTGAAAAAACAACAGCTATTGCTTCTGCGCTGGCAGGTTCTATCAGCCTTGGCGTGGGACAGTTTTGTACCAGCCCTGGTTTGTTATTTGCGATTGATGATGCAGCTGCAAAAACTTTTGCGCAGGAATTAGTGAATGCACTCAAAGCAGTAGCACCTGCAACGATGCTGAATCCCACCATCTGCCATGCTTATTATAAAGACAAAGCCAGCCTGGCGAATCAGGAAAATATTCAGGTTTTATTTGAAGGAAATAATCTGGAAGAAAACCATCAGGCTATGCCGGCATTAATGCAAACAAAGGCTGCGCATTTTATGGCAACGCCTGCTTTGCAAAAAGAAGTATTTGGTCCCTGCAGTTTATTGGTGCTCTGTAAAGACATGAATGAAATGAATGCAGCGATTGCTTCTTTAGAAGGACAGTTAACTGGTTCTGTTTATGGCAGTGAACAAGAATTGAAAGCGAATGAAAATCTGATAGATCATTTGCAACAGGCAGTAGGCAGACTGATTTTCAATAATGTACCAACAGGTGTGGAAGTATGTAATGCCATTGTTCATGGTGGACCTTTTCCATCAACAACAGATGCAAGAACTACTTCAGTGGGTCCTGAAGCTATCCGCCGTTTTGCGAGACCCGTTTGTTACCAGGATTGTCCGGATGCATTGCTACCCCTGTATCTGCGCAATGAAAATGAAGCAAATATTTTAAGATTAATCAATGGGGTTTTAACAAAGGCATCGGTTTAAACCACCTCATTTTGACAAAACGAATATTGATTTACAATAGCTATTCATAAAAAAATTTCAACGCTATGGCACATAAAAAATTCTTTTGTATAGATGCACATACCTGTGGTAACCCGGTAAGATTGGTTGCGGGCGGAGGTCCATTACTGGAAGGAAATTCCATGATGGAAAGAAGATTACATTTTTTGCGTGAATACGACTGGATCAGAAAGGGTCTGATGTTTGAACCCCGTGGTCATGATATGATGAGTGGGAGCATTTTGTATCCACCAACCGATCCGCAAAACGATATTGGCGTTTTATACATTGAAACCAGTGGCTGCCTGCCTATGTGTGGTCATGGAACCATTGGTACCATTACCATTGCTATAGAAGAAGGGTTGGTTGAACCTAAAGTTCCGGGGAAGCTTCGTATAGAAACCCCTGCAGGTCTGGTGTTGATAGAATACAAGCAAACAGGGAAGAAAGTAGACTCCGTAAAGCTGACCAATGTGCCTGCTTTTTTGTATGCCACCGATTTAAAAGTGGAGTGTAGTGGATTAGGAACGATTCATGTGGATGTTGCGTATGGTGGAAACTTCTATGCCATTGTAGATCCACAGGAAAACTTTCCCGGCCTTGAACATTATACCGCCGATCAGCTCATTAGCTGGAGCCGTGAATGCAGAAAATATTTGAACGAGCATTATTCTTTTGTGCATCCGGAGAATGAACATATTAAGGGACTCAGCCATTTGCTATGGACGGGTAAACCCTTGAAAGAAAGTTCTACAGCCCGCAATGCTGTTTTTTACGGAGACAAAGCCATTGATCGTTCTCCCTGTGGTACGGGCACTTCGGCTAGAATGGCGCAGTGGTACACAAAAGGCCTATTGAAACAAGGAGATGTTTTTGTACATGAAAGTATTATTGGTTCCATCTTCAATGGTACCATTGAAGGCACTACAACTGTAGCAGGAAAGCCTGCCATTATTCCTGGTATAGAAGGATGGGCCAGAATTACCGGATATAATACCATTATTATTGACGACGAAGATCCTTATGCGCATGGGTTTCAGGTGATTTAAGAAGCAGTTATTATACATGAATATTGAAACAATCATAAAAGAATAGTTATAGAAATAAAATTCACATCACTGTAAAAGCGATTTATGAAAAGTATATTACTAGCATTCGGAATGGCAACCATTTCTGCTACCATGACCCTTGCAACACATGCACAAGTGTCTGCCAATGAATGGATACCTTGTCAGGAAATGCCCACATTGATTCAGCGATTCAATGCAGATAGCAGAGTGCTGAACCGTTATTATAGTCCGGCATTGAATAATGCCCGCGGCGGTGGTGCAGACTGGAGTATTGGATCCCCCGAGAAAAATGAAAGACTGCAAAAACTAATTAAAGAGTATCAGGCACAATTGGCTGCTGTAAATTTTAAAAATCTTTCTCAGGAATGTAAAGCTGATTATATTTTATTCAAGCGGGATTTAGCAAGTCGATTAGAACAGCTGAATCTGGATGTGGCCAACCTGCAAAAAGTAAAGCAGTGGGTGGGATTTACTGATAAAATTTATGCGCTGGAGCAAGTAAGAAGAAGAGGCGGACAGCCCGATGCAAAAGCGGTAGCCAAGGACTGGAATGATATTGTAACCGAAGTAAAGCAATTGCAGGATCAGTTAAAAAAAGTAAACAGCATAGAGCCGGATGAAGTAGCTGCTGCAACCGCTGCTATCACGAATGCGCGCAATGCAGTACAAAGTATTTTTGAATTTTACAATGGATACGATCCATTGTTTAGCTGGTGGGTTCCGGTAACACAGAAGTCATTGGATGAAAGTTTAACCGCTTATGCCAATGCGTTTAAAGCCAAAGCCAACAGCAGTTTAACGGCATCTGATAAAAGTGGAATCGTGGGTGTACAAGCTGGAAGAGAATCCTTGATTAGACAATTAAAGCACGAGATGATTCCTTACACGCCAGAAGAATTAATTGAAGTGGCGAATAAGGAATTTGCCTGGTGCGAAGCAGAAATGCTGAAAGCTTCTAAAGAAATGGGTTTTGGCAATGATTGGAAAGCAGCATTAGAGAAAGTAAAGAATACTTATGTGCCCGAGGGTAAGCAGCCAGAACTGATTTTGAGATTATACAACGAGAACATTGACTTCTTAAAGAAGAATCAATTGATCACGATTCCGCCTTTGGCCGAAGAAACCTGGGGTATGATGATGATGAGTCCGGAGAGACAACTGGTGGCTCCTTTCTTTTTAGGGGGTGCAGATATTTTGATTTCTTATCCCACCAACACCATGACGTATCCCGATAAAATGATGAGTATGCGAGGAAACAATCCACATTTTTCAAAAGCCGTGGTGCATCATGAATTAATTGCAGGACACAATCTGCAGCAGTTTGTAAATCAGCGAAACAGAACCTATAGAAATTTCGGAACGCCTTTCTGGTCTGAAGGCTGGGCATTATACTGGGAATTGATTTTATGGGATATGCAGTTTGCCAAAACACCGGAAGACCGCATTGGCATGTTGTTCTGGCATATGCATCGTTGCGCCAGAATTATTTTCTCTTTGAATTATCATACCAGCAAATGGACTCCACAACAGTGTATTGATTTCTTGGTAGACAAAGTGGGACACGAACGCGCAAACGCAGAAGGCGAAGTAAGAAGATCTTTTACTGGTGGATATCCTCCATTGTATCAATTGGCTTACTTAACTGGCGGTCGTCAGTTCTATGCATTGAAAAAGGAATTGGTAGACAGTAAAAAAATGAGTTACAAAGAATTTCATGACCAGGTTATGAAACTCAATGCCATGCCAGTAGAAATGGTGAGGGCTATTTTAACCAAACAGCCACTCACCGAAGATTTTGCTACGAACTGGCGCTTTTATGAAAAGCAATAAAGCGCGATAGCGTGCTAAAACAATTATACGCGGTACCAGTCTGCTCTCCAATTTTGGATGCTCAACTTAATTTCTTTGTTCGATAAGTTTTCTGCAGCGGCTTTAGCGGCCAATGCAGGAAACTCTTCGTCGCATGCAAAACGCAGTGCAATGATTTGTCCGATGCGTAATTGAGATGGCAATAGTTTACCCGTTAAAGCAAAATGACGAAGATTCTCTTCGGCTCTGATAGCCCTGTCTTGTGCTTTTAAGGCAAAAATGCGGATGTAGGCAAAGAAAAAACCACAGATTACAGCAATCACACAAATCAAAGAAGCGGAATAGATGTTTTCTGGCGCTGAATGACTTAGGTTAACAAAGGAGCCGATTAATAAGGCAAGAATAGCAAAGAAGGTAATTCCATGCCAGCCAAATACCAGCTGACTGTGATTCTTATAATTCTGTTGTTTCATAATGGTTTGTTTGATTCAAATATAATCCTTTGCCCATCATTTTAAACTTAATTAGATTTAGGATACAAAAATCAAAATCAGCATGCGTTTGAAAAATTGTATACTACTCGGTGTGCTTTGCTTGGGATCATATGCGGCCATGGCTCAAACCCAAAAATCATCTTTTATTAAACTGGTTTGGTCCGATGAGTTTAACGGCAAAGGTTTGCCAGATGCTAAAAAATGGGGTTATGATACCGCCATGGGCTGCCCCAATATTTGTGGATGGGGTAACAATGAATTACAATACTATACGTATAAAAACACGAATAATGCCCGTGTAGAAAATGGTATGCTTGTGGTAGAAGCGCGTAAAGAAAAAATGGGGGAAGCTCAATATACCAGTGCTCGTTTGGTAACGAAAAACAAGGGCGATTGGAAATATGGACGTATAGATGTACGCGCCAAACTGCCCGCCGGACGTGGCATGTGGCCTGCTATCTGGATGTTACCCACCGATTGGAAATATGGTGGATGGCCGCATAGTGGTGAAATAGATATCATGGAAAACGTGGGGTATTGGCCTGATTCTGTTTTAGGAACCGTGCATACCAATGCGTACAACGGTATGAAAGGAACACAGAAAACCAAGGGCATGAATTTCAAAGATTTGTCTACAGCCTTTCATGTGTATAGCATTGAATGGGATGCAGAAGAAATTCGATTTTATGTAGATAATATCTTGTACAATGAATTTAAGAATACCCATAAAGGAGTTGACGAATGGCCCTTTGATCAACGCTTTCATTTGTTAATCAATATTGCCGTGGGTGGCAACTGGGGTGGAGTAAAAGGAGTAGACGATAGTATATTCCCGCAGAAAATGTATGTGGACTATGTAAGAGTATATCAATAACGAAGCTTACCCTGACTAGGTAAATAAAAAGCATGACAGGAACGTAAGTATCGCTCCATTTCATTTTTAGTATTTCCCAACACCGTAGCACTGAAAGCATATATGTTCAGCATCGATTGAATGTACATTTCACAGTCTCTTTGTTGGGAATTTTCTTGTAAGGACCGGTGATATTCGTCGGCATAAACAATGGGAATGATGATTTTAGAAAGATTCCTCGAAGACAGTTCTGCGTTCATCGTAATCAAAGCCAATACTTCGTTCCCATCCCAAAAAGGTTTCACTTCTAAAATAAGACAATGCAGGTAAATGGCTTTTGCAAAAGGGTCCTGTAAAAGAAGGTACCAGTCAAAAGCTTTTAACAAAGTCCCTTCAATTAACTCATGCGAAACCCATTCTGTTTTTCCAGAGGGATTAAAGCTGGCTATAAATTCACCGGGGTACTTGTTGGGTCGCGAAGCCAGTAACTTCGCATGGCGTTTTTTCAAAAGTTCCAGCAAAGCCTCCCCTGTTTTTGGGGTGAATGCCATTTCTTTCTTGCTGGCCACCAGTTGATAATTGAACAGGAGGTCTTCCCCGTCTTCTTTTCTGCCTCCAACCACTGTGCCCGTTTCAATAATATGACGGGCTTCGGCCAGTTCAAAATCATTGCCAACCAGGTACTGGGAGAAATAACTTTCAAAAAAAGCGAAGTGCTGATACGTAACTGTTGCTGTGTTCAGGTCGGTGTACAGGGGGAAGTTTTTTCCAGCCAAAGCCATGTAAAGACCTTCCATGAGTTGAATAGTGGGCAGGTGGAAGGGGTTACCCAACAAGTTACTCAACAAACCAGAATGGCGTTTTGCCTTATCAGCAGATTCATTGATTTCCGCATTAATGAGCAAACTGAGTTGCTTAAATTCCTTCTCTAAACCAAGCATGGGGGCCAGAACCCGGGCCTGCTCTTTTAGCCGAATTAGGGCCGAATTGGAGTGAATTTGGTGAATTTCGGCAAGTTTTTGGGCGATTTCCTCGAATTTTAGCGTTTTTGCAGCTTCTTCTGATTTTCGGATGGGCATGCAGTTTTCAAGAAAAGCTCGGGCATCTTGGGAACGAAACAGCTTTTCGAAAAAGGGTTGATCGTCCAGAATAGGCCCCTTACCCTTGAACAAATGGATGGTTAATCCAGGCAGATCTACTACTTTATTGTATAAATAAGTAAGGTAAATATGACCATTCGGGGTGGGTTTGCATTCCAGGGCAGAGCGATGGCTTAAAACGGCACCCGGATACAAATGGGCTAGAATCCTAAACCAGTTTCTGCGAACAATTGCATGCGTATTATCCGCAAGGTTGGTGGTGTAAACACGGGGTGCAATTTTATAAGCCAGTCCCTTGCGAACCAGCTGCTGAATCCGCTTAGATTCCCCTGAATTGGCCGATCCAAAGACGATTTCGGCCAAAGCAGCAGCTCCATTTTTTTCCATTAAATCAATTGAATGATTAAAATAGACAAAAATTTTTATAATTATTTATATTTACAGAAAATAAATTAGCAATAAAGGGGTAAAATGGAAAATATTTTAGAATAGTGATTCTGGCTCTCCATACTCGTCCAATTTCTCTTTTTGGGACTTATAATAAGTCGCAACATCATCTGTTTGAACAAGATCAACCCCTAAAATCTCTTTAAAATAGTAGTTATACAGTTCAATTTTGGTGAACTTTTCAACCGGTTCCCAGATTTGGACATCTGTTAAATACAGTTCCATGGCTTCCTTTTGTGGGAAAAGCTTATAGTCCATTTTGGACTGTCCCATCAGGAAATAACCAGGATAAACAAAATCCATCTGGCGACTCCGGGCAAAATCCTTGGTCAGAAGAATGATGTACTTGCCAATACTGAATCGCTTATAATCGGGATGGTAAAAATGCAGAACAGACATCAATGCCTGTTTGCCAATGTCAAAAAAACCAACTCCTATCAAACGACCTTTATTGCGAATATTGATCATTAAGGTATCGAAAGCTGAATCTTCAGTATTCATTTCCGGAATACATTCCCGACATGTAAAGTACCCGTCAAAAGGAATGGTCAGGTAATATTCGTAATACAAAAGTTCGATTTCAGGGGTTAGATAGGCGGGCTCAATGGTATAAGTGAAGCCGGCACATTTTTTTCTAATTCTCCTGGTTGTTTTGGTTTCTTTTGCCTTGCTTAAGTTGAGCCTCAGCCAAAAGGCAATGTCTGTAATCCTTCTTCTGCCTTCATAACCAATAGGTACTTCCTGGGTGGTAAAAAGCTCATTGCCCATTCTAAAATATCCATTCGCCAGTGCATGGTCTAAAACTTTGCCTTTATAAATACCAGGGTGCGCTTCCATAATATAAAGTTAACAAACTGCTGTTTACCAATAGATGGTAATGGGTAAGTTCAATTTTGCATCTCAAGCTTATCTATGCCTACAAAAAAATTTGATCCAACTGTTTTATTTCAATCTTGCCAGACTGTTTTTACTAAGACCAAAGATAAAATCATTCAACCCATTGGTTTGTTGGGGGTTGAACAAGAGGTTAACCTTCTGTCTACATTTTTTGGGATTAATGAGATTGAAGTGTATGTGCTAACCTATTTTATAAATAAAGCGCTCAATGATGATACTGTGTATTGGGATAAAATTATTAATCATTTTGGAGATGATTTATCCCAGTTGCCCCTAATGAATAAAGCCTTACAAGTCTTAATTAAAAAGGGAAGATTACAAGAAAAACCCAAAAGCAGAAATGGTAAAAATGAATTCTTTATAATAGGGATTATGCATCCGAGAACGATAAAAGCACTTTTGTCGGGCAATCGACAGGATCTAAAAGCAAAGCCAGTAAAAAGTTTTGTTGAATTATTGGAACTCATTGATGAGCAAATTCACTTAAAAGACTATGATACCATAAGTGGCGAAGCCATGCATGCCGAAGTTGAATCAATATTAATAACGAATAAGCATTTTAGGGAAATTCAATGGTTGAAAAAAATTGAACTCAGTACTGCAGAAAAATTACTGTTGTTTCAATTGGTATCAGAAACATTTGAAAATATTGATTTGTCTAATTTGCCCGAACTAATCAAGAAGGCAGCAGCAAATAAAGAGGAAGCCCGTCAGATCCAAAACTGTTTGTTAACCGGAGTAAGTGCCTTGTTATTACACGATTTAATTGAATTGGAACCCAATCAGTTTATGCAATGCGAGTTGGGCTCTCTAAGTAAGAAAAGTTACGAGGAGTTTTTTCATGAAGGAACCCTACTGCTAAAGAAAACCTTTTCAACACGGGTATGCACTTTAATTGAATCCCAGAAAATTGAGGCAGAGCCCCTGTTCTTTAATGGCACTGTGGCTAGGCATATTCAGCCTTTGCAAAATGCCTTGTTGGAGGAAAATTATATTGCCCTATGCAATCAAATTAAAGGAACCAATAAAGGATTCACTTTACTATTTCATGGGGCGCCAGGAACAGGGAAAACCGCACTGGCTAAGCAGTTGGCATTGCAAACTGGCAGGAATTTGTTGATGGTAGATGCCGCTTCTATTCGAAATATGTATGTAGGCGAATCAGAAAAAAATATTCGAAGAATCTTTAAAGAATACATGCAGGCCAAACAGCATTTTGACTTGCATCCCATATTGTTATTCAACGAGGCGGATGCATTGATTGCAAAGCGAATAGCCGTGAACAGCAGTGTAGACCAAATGAACAACGCCATGCAGAATATACTCCTGCAATACCTAGAAGATTTTGAAGGCATTTTTATTGCCACTACCAATTTGGCGTCCAACTTGGATGAGGCTTTTAACCGAAGGTTTCTTTATAAGGTAGAATTTAAAAACCCCGACAAGGAAGTTCGGCTACAAATGATGCAGCACCATTATCCCCACCTGCCCATTCATTTTTTACAGCAATTGAATGATCGCTATGCGCTAACGGGTGCACAGTTTATCAATATCAATAAGAAAATGTTGGTAGAGAAAATGCTCCATCCCGATATAGATACGCTGGTTTTATTAGAACAACTCTGTGCAGAGGAGCGCCAAGGAATGGGCAAACAAAAAACACAGCCTATAGGATTTATGAAAAGGGCTTAGCGGGTATAGTTTTCCCAAATCCATAGAGCCAGGTTTTTTGTAGAAGACCAGGTTGTCTGGGGAGAGAATAAGCTCGTGGGCAATGGTGCTGATTTGGGTGGGTTCGGGAATGCCGTATTTTTCTTGTAGCATTTTTCGGATGGGGGGATTTAGTTCCATCAAATGTTGCAGCAGGTTTCTATATGACAGATTGCTGCCTATGACCGTATGTATGCCCACTGCGGGTCCGTTCAGAATAATCCGAAACAATTGTATACTTAAAGAAGTAGGCTTGGCTTGTACTAAATTCCAAATATCGTCTATGATGAGCAGTTGGTAAGGAAGTTTTATGGTGTTCCATAGATTGAGGGCATGGTATTTCTCAAAACTTATAATGCGCTTTTGTTTCATAATGCGGGATCGAGACTGCATTTCACGCAAGACTGCGTTCAATAATTTGGATCGGTTACTATGGGTGCTGTTTTCGGGTTCGTCGGTACAGAAATAGGAACAGTCATTTGGGTCTGCAGGAAAAACATACCTGCTGTTGCCAATAAAGTAAGGTTTTCCTAATTCGGAGGCTGTAATCCCCGCGGACTCCGCTAATAAAAGCTCCCGCATAAAAGGCTCCAGCTCACTCGAAAAAGAGTAAGACACCATCAAAAGCGGCACTTGCGCCAAATCTATTTGCTGCGCTTCGTTACTACTATTTAATCCTATGGTCAATGGAAATTTCAAGGGGACAAAATTACGTTGCAGGGAAGAATCAAAACTAAGGTGTACCTTTAACAATAGTGCCAATAGCACAGGAATCAATCCCCCCCGAAATATCCGCCTGGCTATTGACGAAGCAAAACTATTTTCCCTGATTGTAACCTATTGGTAATGCCGAAAAACAAATCTGCTGTTTTACGTTATAGAATTATTGATGGCTGTTTAACCAATAGCATGCACCCCTATCCAACGCTGGAGTTCATTCAGCAAAAAATTGCTTCGCAGTTGGATAAGCCCATTTCTATCTCGATGCTGAACAAAGATTTAGCGGCCATGAAGGAAATATATGGGGCGCCGATAGTTTATGATAAACAGCGGGGAGGCTACTATTACAGCGAGAAAAAATTCTCAATTTCTGAATTTCCTTTAACGGGTGAAGAAATTGAAGCCCTGGATTTTTCTACGGCATTATTGCAGCAAATCCGTGGTACCAGAATATTTCAGCAATTTGAAAATGCCATTAATAAAGTAATTGAAGGTTACCGCATCAGTAAAATTGAAGGCATTGCCCAGCATCAAATTTTACAAGTAGAAGAACCCGTGCGGCCGCAGAACAGTCCTTTCTTAGAAGAGCTGTTGCAGAGTATTATTCACCAGAAAGCATTGGAAGTAACGTATCAAGGCTATGGCCGGGAAGCCAAAGTACATCAGTTCTCTGCCCACTTATTAAAAGAGTATCGCAACTGTTGGTATGTAGTGGGCTATTCGGATAGGGCCAAGAACTTACTGATGTTTGCCCTTGACCGAATCAAAACCATTGCGGATAGTAAGAGCCGATATATTAAAGTAGACAGTTTTGATCCCCAGGAATTCTTTCAATACTCTTTTGGCATTACACAGATACACGAAGCGAAGCCCGAGAAAGTGGTATTGCAGTTTACAGCATTTCAGGCGCCCTTTGTATTAAACCAGCCCTTGCATCACTCACAAAAACTGTTAAAACAAAATGATGATATTGTAGAAATAGAATATCATGTGTATATTACAACTGAGTTAATCATGACCATTCTTTCTTATGGAAAGCAGGTGAAAGTGTTGGCTCCTAAAACCTTAAAAAATCAAATAAAAGCAACTGTGCAAGAAATGGCTGCGCTGTACGCTTAACCCTCCTCCCCAATTGTTACCACTCTGCCAATAGGTGGCAGACCCCCCGCTTATATTTGTTCAAAATATTGACTATGGACCCAATGGTAATTGTTATTGGGGGTGGATTAGTGCTGTTAGCCATTTTAGCCACCCTATTTTTTGCGAAGTCTCGAACAGCCGCCGCGCTGACTGTTTTACAAGAGCAAGTGAGACAGAAAGAAATGCAATTGCAAGAGCAATTGAGTTTTCGTGCTTTGTTGCAAACCGAGAAAGAGCAACTGCTTAGCCGTCTTTCTAAAACGGAAGCCCTTCTAGAAAATAGCCAGGCTGCTTTGAAAGAAGCCAAAGAAACCAATACCTCACTGGGTGCCCAATTAAAATTAGAGTTCGCTGAAATCGCTAATAAAGTGATGCAGAACAGCAGCGAACAATTGCGTGTGAAGAGCGAAGAAAAAATTGGCGAAATCTTAAAGCCATTGAAAACAGAACTAGGTGAGTTCAAGAAGAAAGTGGAAGATGTATATGTGGCAGAAGCCAAGGATCGTCATGTGTTAAAGGCTGAGATAGACCGACTGATCACCATGAGCCAGCAAGTAAGTCAGGAAGCGAATAATTTAACCACCGCACTTAAAGGCAATAACAAGACCCAGGGGAACTGGGGCGAAATGTTGTTGGAAAGCATATTAGAAAACAGCGGACTGATTAAAGGCAATCAATTTGTAACCCAAGAATTCATTCGGGACGCTGCTGGCAATATCATTAAAGACGAGGAAGGACGGGGCTTACAGCCAGATGTGATGGTGAAGTATCCCGATCAACGCACGATTATTATAGACTCTAAAGTTTCCTTGGTGCATTGGGAACAATATGTAAACAGCGAAGAGGAAACCGAACGCAACAAAGCGATGAGCTTGCATTTGAGTTCCTTAAAGTCGCATATTGATGGGCTGAGTAAAAAGAATTATCCCCGATATGCGAAGGCATTGGATTATGTATTGCTCTTTGTTCCGATTGAGCCCGCGTTTTTAGAAGCGGTGAAAAAAGACACGAATTTGTGGAAGTATGCCTATGATAAAAATATCATGTTGGTAAGCCCCACGAATTTATTGGCGGTCCTAAAAATTATTGCCGACCTCTGGAAAGTGGAACAGCAAAACCAAAATGCCATTGAGATTGCGGAGAAAGCGGGTATGATGTATGATAAGTTTGTAGGCTTCATCAGTAACTTAGAAGATGTGGGCAAGAAGATTGAAGCCGCACAGGAATCGTATAAGGTTGCTTTTAATCAATTGAGTACGGGCAGAGGAAACCTAGTGGGTCGTGCAGAAGAATTGAAGAAGATGGGTGCCAAAGCACAGAAACAGATTCCGGATAAAATTATTTATGAGTTGAAATAGTAAATGTAATGTTTAAAATTAACGATAGAGTTACTCTAATAAATAGGGATGACATCCATGGAATAATTAGTACTGTTAAGCAGAGTGGCTTCATTACTTATTATGGTATTATGCTTGATACTGGTGATTTAGTGACTGAAATGGAGGGAAATATTAGATATAAGGTTGAGAACCCAAGTCCGATTGATTTATTTCGACAACTTAATTATGAAACGAAAGAAGAATACATTGTTCGAATTGTTATAAATAAAATGTTTGGGAATAACAATGATATTATTGCAACACTAAAATCCTCTAAAACTACATTTCTACCATATCAGTTTAAGCCTTTGAGTAAATTTTTAAAATCTGAAAATAGAAGATTATTGATTGCTGATGAAGTGGGTTTGGGTAAAACAATTGAAGCTGGTTATATTTTAACTGAACTTTTCCTTAGAGATCAAATTAAAAACTGTTTAATTATTTGTAAGGCATCATTAAAAGAAAAATGGCAAACAGAATTAAAACTGAAATTTGGATTTGATTTTAAAATTTATAATCGCCAAGAATTAATTTCTAAAATCAAAGAAGACTCAAAGGTTGGCCAAAAAGCAATATTTGGAATTATAAATTATGATTATAAGGAGAAAGCTAGTCAAGAAATCTTAGAGTTAATGCAAAAAGAGCATTACTATTTTGATATGTTAATTATCGACGAAGCTCATATTTTGCGTAATGAAGAAACAATTAAACATAAAGCCGTTAAAAAAATTCTTGAAACTACAGTTAATTGTATTTTTCTTACTGCAACCCCAGTAATGACATCTTTAAAAAATTTATACAGTCTTGTAAAAATTCTTGAGCCTCGTTATGATAATTACAAAGATCCAAAACAAAATATGGATTTCGGGTACTCACTTTTTATGGATCATCTTGAATTAAGTAATCCTTTCATAGATGCATTAAATAAAATAAATCTAGGGGTTAATCCTAAAAAAGTTATTTCTGATTTAGTAAATAAGGAAATCACTTTAAAATATACGCTCTTAGATGATTCTTACTCATATTCGCAGGTGGTTAAACTAACTGATAGATTTAAAAACGATATTTTATTTCAATCAGTAATAAGCATGAATAAGATAATTGATTTCAGGCCATCTGATGTTGCGTTGTTAAAAAAGAAACTTGCCGATTTAAATTCATTCCAAGATATTATCACTAGAACAAGAAGGCGCGAAGTACAAACAAATATTAAAACGGTAACTAGAAGGGCAGAAAAGATACCAGTATATTTTACTCCATCTGAAATGGATTTATATGAATCAATTTTATATGATTTTGAAGATACTCCTTTGAAATTAGTTACAAGAAAACGACAAGCTACAAGTTGTTTACCTGTTTACATTGAAAAATATATCTCTAATGATTTTAATTCTTCCATTGACTTCGAAGACTCTAAATTCAAAGAATTCAGAAAAATTGTCGAGAAAGTCGTGGTACAAAATGGCAAAAAGTTGATTGTGTTTTCTTTTTTTAAAGATACTCTAAGATATCTTGAGACATTACTAAATGCCAATAATATACAAACCATAAAGATTGATGGGGACACTCCAATTAGTAATCGTCAGGAGCAAGTTGATAAGTTTAAACTTAGTATTAAACCACTTGTTTTGCTGTCTTCAGAAGTAGGGAGTGAAGGGTTAGATATGCAATTTTGCGACGCTTTGGTTAATTATGACTTGCCATGGAATCCAATGGTGGTAGAACAACGCATTGGTAGAATTGATAGGATTGGTCAAAATTCTGACGTAATTCATATTTATAATTTATGTATTCAAGATACAATTGAAGATCAAATATTTGAGAGATTACTTAATCGCATACACATATTTGATCAGTCAATTGGCGGATTAGAAGATATATTAAGCTCTGATGATAGCATATTCTCTACTAACGAAGGACTTGAAAGTATTATTTATGGGTGTAAATTATCGCCAGATGCAATTGAGCAAAAACTGAGAGAGATTGAAGTTGCTATTGAGCAGGCAGAACTTACTAAAAAACAAATTCAGGAAAACTTAGAAGATTCATTTTTAAATGAACAATATATTAATGATGAAATTGATTCAATAAACAAGCAAAAAAAGTATATAACACAAGATGATATAAGAGCTCTAATGAAATTACTTTTTCAAAGTAGACTCTCATCATTAGGATGTAATTTGGAACAAGGGCATTCTTACATTAGGTGGTCTAATGGTGATCATGGCCTTTTTGATTTTATAGAACAAAATATTCCTATAAGGATAAAAAATCCTCAATTATATTCAAAGTATATTGATTTTAAAAGTAGATATATTAAGGAAAGTAAAGTAAAAATCACTTTCGATCAAGAAGAAGCTTATGAAAATAAGCTTTATCGTAAGTAAACTTCGTTAGTAGCATAC
>NZ_KI866530.1:2438220-2582933 GCF_000511175.1 Sediminibacterium salmoneum NBRC 103935
TTATGAAAATAGCTTTATAGAATTTATATCTGCTTCTCATCCATTAACTCAAGCCGCGTTTAATTATTTTAACTCAAAAAATAAATCAATTAAAAATGCCTTTTCTTTTTGCGTTCAAAAAGAATTTGCACCTAAAGGATTAGATAGTAATACAATATATTTTTTGGCTAAGTATAAATTAACATATACAAAATATTCAATGGCGCTTAGAGACCCAGACAAGAGTTCTCATGAACTAATATTGTGTTTTAAATTGACTGAAAGTAACACTTTCGAAGAACTTGATAGTAATCAATCTCAATTATTGAATTCAATTGAAATTGAAAAGTGGTTTACAAATTTTGAACAAAACCCCAATCAAGATGAGGCTAATTATATGATGGAAATACTAGAGCCATTATTAATGCATGCTTTTTTTACAAGAAAAATGAAACTAGAAGAAGAATTAAAAAACACTTACTTATCAAGACAATATCGCTTAATTGACACAGAAATTGATTTTTTAATCAGGCAAATAGAAAGAGCTGAAAATATTTTTAAAGAAAATAGCGATAACTCAATTAGGTTTATTTACAAAGAACAAATTGAGCGATATAACCAAAAGATAATACAGTTAAACTCTCAAAAAAAGAACGTTAAAGTTTTTATCGATGATGATTTTCAATCCTTAACATTAATTCAATTTATTTAAAATGAAAAAATAAAAGTCGGAATTGATTTCGGTACTTCTCAGACTAAAATCTGTTCGAGAAATATTGATAACGATCAGAATCAGTTTGTCTTTCACAAATTTTCTTTTAATGATGATTATTCTTTGCCTACTACAATCAGTATAGAAAAGTCTGGAAAGTGTTTATTTGGAACTACTGCCCCTAATAGCATAAGATTTTTTAAAATGAAAGCTTTGTTCTCTGAAAATGAATTTTATAAGAATCAGCTTGCTCATTCTAATAATTTTGATTTGAAAAATCATCCAGAAATTTGCTGTATTTTATATCTCTGCTATTGTATTTTAGATGTTAAATCTACTTATAAGATTCAAACAAACCAGTCAAATGAGAAAAAATCAATTCTTTCTCGTTTCTTTAAAAATACAAGCACTTCTGATTCTAGAGAAGATTCCAGCCGAACACTTAGTCATCAATTTCATTTTACCGTTGGAATTCCGACACGTTATGATTGGACACCAGAGGAACACAAAAGAAGAAGTTTGCAATATGAAATGCTTTATTTGGCATTAGAATTATCTAATTCCTACGAAAATCTAAATGAATATCTTGAAGATAACTTGAGTAATTATCTATGTAAAATTAAAGTAATTTATACTGAATTTTTAAATATTGAAAAAACGGATTTATTAGATTTTTATGCTTCTAAAAATATTTTTATTGTAGCTGAAACAACAGCTGGAATTTTCGTTTTATTAAATAGATTTCAAAGAACCTTAGAATCATTGAGAGGTAATTATCGTGCTATTGAAAAATTTAAGAAATCCTTCTTAGGTAACTATATTACTCTTGATGTTGGTGCTGGAACTACGGACGTTTCATTTTTTTCTATTACTACTGATAGAAACAAAATACGATTAGACTACCATGCATCCGAAACCATAGATTATGCATCTAATTTCTTAATTAGAGATTATCTCAAATTACGGGATAATCTAGATGAAGTTAGTGAGGATGATATCGCTACTTTTAACTTTATAATTGATGACAATATTTGGAATACTGCTCTTGGGTATTCTAGAACAATTTTGAACAAAAGAATTAGGTCAAAAATATTACAAGGACTTTTGGAGAAATATGCAAGTAGTTTTAGAATTAATTGGCAATTTGATGAAAATAATACTAAAGCGAGGGGTTGTAAAGTTTATGGAGGTGGCTCGAAATTAAATGCTTTTGCACAAGGTCAAATTGAATTGCACAATCAAGGCGTTCTTGTATATAATCCTTCATTAATAGTAACGACTGAAATACATCCTTTAATTGAGGGAAATGGAGAAGAGTACCTTACAAATATTAAATTTATTAATACAAATGGTAGTCCTTTCAAAAAGAAAGAACTTAATAAAGTTATTGATAGGATTCATTATTTAAATACCGCACTTGGTTTGTGTATGGTAGATAATTTAAACAATCCCAATGCAATACAAGCATATCGACAGAATGATTTTTCTCTAATTATTCCTGCAAATAATGAAGGGTATGATGAAGGTATGGTTCAATATGATATTTTTAACAGAGATTGGCTATAATGAACATGAATGTGAAGCCTCCCAAACATATTTTATCGAAGTCCACTTTTATGTATGGCTGTCAGTGCCCCAAGCGCTTGTGGTTGCATAAATATCAACCCAATGAAAGAGATGAAATAGACGAAGAACAACAAGCGGTATTTCAGCAAGGAACGGATATAGGAAAGTTAGCGGAGCAATTATTTCCAGGGGGAGTAGACGCGCGGCCTAAGGATGCTTTCTCTTATCAGCAATCGGTAGCCGATACAGCCAAGTATATAGCCAAAGGGCATGAAGTCATTTATGAAGCGGCTTTTCAATATGAAGGACTATTGTGTGCCGTTGATATTTTGGTAAAACAAAACGACCAATGGTATGCCTATGAAGTAAAAAGCAACACTTCTGTAAAGCCTCAACATATACCTGATGCAGCTTTTCAATATTATGTGATAACCCATGCAGGATTGGAGCTGACTGATTTTAGTATCATCCATTTGAATAATCAATATATCCGAAAAGGGGATTTGAATGTGCAAGAACTATTTTGTGCGGAATCGGTATTGGAAAATATTTTATTGGAGCAGGATTTTATTCATTCGCAGGGCGAAAGTTTGAAAGAAATGCTGCAGCATAAAAAAGACATGCCCCAAGTAGAAATGGGCGATCATTGCAACAAGCCTTATGCCTGCGACTTTCAGGGTTTTTGTACTGCCGATTATGAGGCAGAGGAAGATGAACCAGAAGAAGAATACATTGATAAGGAATTTGTACAGGAATTTTTATCAGCCATTGAATATCCTATTTATCATATGGATTTTGAATCCTGGAGTACTGCGGTTCCGCAACATGACGGGCACTGGCCATTCAGACAAGTCTGTTTTCAGTATTCGGTACATGTAGAAAGAAGTGCAGATGCTGCCCCGGAGCACTATGAATATTTAGCAGAAGGAACCCATTGTTCCAGTCTGGATTTTTTGGAGAGTCTTTTAAAAGTGCTGGGGAAGAAAGGAACGATTTTGGTTTACAATAAAACTTTTGAAGCTACTCGCTTAAAGGAACTCATGCGAGAGTATCCTCAATATGAAAAAGCCATTCAAAAAGTTTTAGACAGGATGGTTGATTTAATGCAACCCTTCCGCAAGCATGTTCGCTTGCCAGCCATGCAAGGCTCTTATTCTATCAAGAAGGTCTTGCCCGCGATGGTCCCTGAATTGAGTTATGATGAACTCCCGATTGGAAATGGTGGTGATGCCAGCGCTGCGTTTTATCATTTGAAGGATACGATTGATTCAGCTGATGTTGAGCGAACCCGAAAAGCTTTGCTTGAATATTGTAAAATGGATACTTATGCGATGGTGAGGTTGTTGGGGGTGTTGAGGGGGATATAATTAAGGCCTTTGAACTATTTTTCATTAATTGATTCTATGTAAAATGAAAACAGAACGAGAAAATAAGAGCTCCTTGATTGATGCTAAAAATTTATTGCGAGAGGTGGCGGCTATTAATAAAAAATATGAAGGAATAGAAACCATTACGGGTGAAAAGTATAATGTCTTTAAGATTTTAAAAGTAGATACAAGTGAAGTTAGATTACATTCATCATTCATAGCTTCATTGCTTGATCCAAATGGAACTCATGGTCAAGGATCAGCATTTCTTCGGTTGTTTCTTGATTTTTGTCAAGTCAAAATTGATAATCTTTTCCATCTGGATGGATCTAGTGTAAATGTTGAAGTTACTAGAAAAAACGGAAGAATTGATATTGTTGTAAAACTTCCAAATGGACAAATTATTGTTATTGAAAACAAAATATATGCAATAGACCAGCCTCAACAATTAGTTAGATATAAATTAAACTATCCTGACTGCTATTTAATTTATTTGACACTTTCTGGAGATGATCCAGGTGAAAACAGCATTACAAACTTAGATTCAAACACTTCACTCGAAAAAGGAAAAGATTTTATTACGATATCTTATAGAGATGAAATATTAAATTGGCTTATTGAGTGTAGAAAAGAAGCCACCAACCATCCAATCTTAAGAGAGACTATTTCCCAGTATATTAATTTAATTAAGTACCTAACTTTTCAGAACATGAGTAATCAAAATAAACAAGAAATTATAGACTCAATTATTAATAATTCAGATAATCTTGATGCAGCACAAAATATTTATAGTTTATGGAGTGATGTAAAGCTTACAATTACTGGAAATTTAAAAGAAGAGATTGTTAAAGTTGCCAATGAATTAGGTTTAGTAATGGATTGTGATAGTAGTCAATTTGGAAAACCAGGTTCAAGTTTTTGGTTTTATAAGAACACTTGGGATGTTTGTTTTTCTTTTTACTTTGAAAAAGACGCAGAAAAATTAAGTTTTGGTATTGATTTGTCTGATAGTGATCATGATATAAGCAATGCTTTAAAAAACAAGATTAATGGTATGTTATCGAATTTAGATTTTGGTCAAGTATATAAAAATGAAAACTGGATTTATGTTGCTGACTTTAAAGTATGGAGGGACACTGCATGGAAAAACAAAGTGGCTGTTATTCCTGCAGAAATCAAAAAGACTATTTTGAAGATGCAAGATGATTTAAAAGATGTTTTGAAATAAGGTATTTTTATATTGAAGAAATTTATTATGACTAAAGAAGTAAAAGAAAAAACAATCGAAGTTACCCTTTGGGATACTGCCAATAAATTAAGAGGAAGTGTAGAGCCTGCCGAATACAAACACGTGGTTTTAGGGCTGATTTTCTTAAAGTTTGCCAGCGACAAGTTTGAAGAACACCGAGCCAAACTGATTAGCGAAGGCAAAGAGAAATACATAGAGATGCCTGAGTTCTACAATATGAATAATGTATTCTTTTTGGAAGAAATCAGCCGTTGGAGTTACTTGATTAAGAGAGCCAAACAAAACGACATTGCATTGCTCATTGACACCGCCTTGCACACCATTGAGAAAAACAACAAAGCCTTGAAAGGTGCATTGCCCGACAATTACTTTTCTCGTTTGGGATTAGATGTAACAAAACTGGCCTCATTGCTAGATACAATTAATGATATTAATACTACTAAAGATCCTAAGCAAGATGTAGTGGGTAAAGTGTATGAATACTTTCTTTCAAAATTTGCATTGGCAGAGGGAAAAGGCAAGGGAGAATTTTACACTCCAAAAAGCATTGTAAACCTGATTGCCGAAATGATAGAGCCGTACAAGGGTATCATTTATGACCCTGCTTGTGGTTCGGGTGGTATGTTTGTGCAGTCTATCAAGTTTATTGAAGCACACCACGGCAACAAAAACGAGATTTCCATTTATGGACAAGAATACACCAACACTACTTACAAACTGGCAAAGATGAATCTTGCTATACGTGGCATAAGCGGAAACTTAGGCGAAAAAGCAGCAGATACGTTTTCAGACGACCAACACAAAGATCTGAAAGCTGATTTTATTATGGCAAACCCACCTTTTAACCAAAAGGACTGGAGAGCAGAAAATGAATTGACAGAAGACCCACGGTGGAGGGGTTATGATGTGCCACCAAAAAGCAATGCCAACTATGGTTGGATTTTAACTATGGTTAGCAAACTCTCTGAAAATGGGGTAGCGGGCTTTATCTTGGCCAATGGCGCATTAAGTGGTGGTGGCGAAGAATATAAAATCCGTAGAAAACTAATTGAAAATAATTTGGTTGAAGCAATTTTGGTTTTGCCTCGAAATTTGTTTTATACTACGGACATAAGTGTTACACTTTGGATAATAAACAAAAATAAGAAAGCACGGAGTAAAAAAGTAGGTGATGAAACTCGCAATTATCGTGAACGAGAAAAGGAAATTCTGTTTATGGACTTGCGACAAATAGGAGAACCATTTGAAAAGAAATACACTCAGTTTTCGGATGATGATATTCAAAAAGTTGTTAACACTTACCACCAATGGCAATGCCAAAAAATTAAAAATATTCCCGAGTTCTGCTATTCTGCTTCTTTTGATGAAGTATCTAAAAAAGATTTTTCGTTGGTACCGAGCAAATACATTGAGTTTGTAAACCGTGATGAGAATATTGACTTTGAAGAGAAAATGCAAATCTTAAAAAGTGAATTTGCCAACTTATTAAAAGCCGAAGCACAAAGCAAAAATGATTTACTAAACGTATTTAAAGAGTTGGGTTATGAGATTAAACTATAAACCACTTGGTAAATATATTCAGCCTGTAGTTGGGAGAAACAATGAGTTGGGTGATTTGCCTTTAGTTGGTTTGAGTATTCAGAAAAAGTTTATCCCTTCTATTGCCAATACTATTGGAACGGATATGTCAACATACAGAATTATTGAAAGAAATCAGTTTGCATACGGCCCTGTAACATCAAGAAATGGTGAAAAAATCACCATAGCCTTATTTAATGATTTTGACAAAGCTTTAATTTCTCAGGCTTATGTTCCTTTTGAAGTAAAAGACAGCAACGAACTTAATCCCGAATATTTAATGATGTGGTTTCGGAGACCTGAGTTTGACCGCTATGCAAGATTCAAAAGCCACGGTAGTGCAAGAGAAATTTTTGATTGGGAAGAAATGAGCAATACGCTTTTACCCATTCCCCACATTGATAAACAAAGAGAAATTGTAAAAGAATATAACACCATCCAAAATCGCATAGATCTTAACCAAAAACTCATACAAAAACTCGAAGAAACTGCACAGGCGATATATAAGGAGTGGTTTGTGGAGTTTGAGTTTCCTGATGAAAATGGAAAACCTTATAAAAGTAATGGTGGGGGAATGAATTGGTGCGAGGAGTTAGGGAAAGAGATTCCGAAGGGGTGGAAAGTAGCAAAGCTTAGAGATGTATTGGATTGTAATCCTGAAACAATATCAAGTAAAGACGATTTTAAAATCATTTTATACTTAGATACGAGTAATATTACAAATAATCGAATTAATGAATTGCAGGAATTAGATTTGGAAAGAGATAAAATCCCAAGCAGGGCGAAGCGAAAAGTTAAAAATAACGATATCATCTTTTCAACAGTAAGACCAGCTTTAAGACATTATGGGATAATAAAAAACATGCCTGACAATCTAATTGTTTCAACAGGCTTTGCTGTTTTTAGAGCAAATGAACAAGCTGTTTTCCCCGAGTTAGTTTATTCATTTTTAACTGATATAAAAACAGTTGAATATCTACAAGCGAAGGCAGAGATGAGTGTATCTACATATCCGTCTATAACTTCTGATGATATTATTAATCTCGATTTTACATTGCCTCAAAAGCGTGTGCTTGATTTAGCAAGAAATGTTTTTAAGTACAAAGATGACTTAATTAATTTGAAAAATAAAGAAAACCAAAAGCTAACAGAAATGAAAGCGTTATTGCTTTCGAGGTTGGTGACAGTAGAAAATTAATTGAATAATTATGAAGCAAAAAGTTATTTCATATATAATTAAAACACTAAAAAAATTAATTCTATTTATTGAAAAGAAATTTCTTTTTGCCAATTTAAATGAACAAGCATTAATCTCTCTTGCACCCAAAATTATTATCGATGAAACTGAATTAGCTAAAATACATCCGTATCTAAATAATTTAAAAAGAGCAATAAATACTGACGGTATAAATAATATTGCTTTAACTGGAAGCTATGGTTCTGGGAAAAGTACAATTCTTAAAACATTTCAGTACCACAATACTCAATATAAATATTTAAACATATCACTTGCTTCATTTAAAGACAATAAAGAAGATAAAGTTGAATTTGAGCGCAAATTAGAAGTAAGCGTATTGCAGCAGATGTTTTATCATGTTGAGCCCAATAAAATTCCTGATTCTCGATTTAAACGTATAATTAACATAACTACCGGTAAGCTCATTTTAAAAACTTTATTTGTTATTTCATGGGTAGTTAGTACTATAATATTGTTTAAGTTCGACTACATTAATATGCTCAATCCTCTAAGTTGGAAATTGAGTTTACCAGTTGATTGGCTTGCTATAATCTTTATATCTATTTTCCTCACAGGAATTGGTTTTTTTGTTAAAACTATAGTCAGATTATTTAGCAATTCTAAGATTAATAAGTTCAATATTAAAGGGGAAGTAGAATTAGGAGAATCAAATGACAAATCTGTTTTTAATCAGCATTTAGAAGAAATACTATATTTCTTTGAACGTACCTCTTTTAATGTGGTTATTATAGAAGATGTAGACAGATTTAACAGTACAGATATTTTTACTAAACTTAGAGAAATAAATATTTTAATTAATAATTCAAATCTTATAAAACGTAAAGTTTCATTTGTTTATGCTATTAAAGATGAAATGTTTAAAGATAGCAATGAACGAGTTAAATTCTTTGAGTATATAATTCCAGTTATTCCTTTTGTAAACCCATCTAATGCAGGAGAACAACTCGCAAAGCTAATTAACTCAGCCAATTTACAAAATGACCTTTCTCTTGAATTTATTAATGATGTAACAACCTTTATTAACGATATAGATATGAGGTTGTTAATTAATATTTTTCAAGAATTTTTAATTTATAAAGAAAACCTCATTTCGGTACTAAACTACAATGAACTTTTTGCGATTATAATTTATAAAAACTTATTTCCTGAAGACTTTGGAGAGTTATCAAAAGGTAGGGGCAAACTTTATGAATTTTTTGCTAACAAAACGGTGTATACCAATTTTTTAATTTCAGATCTAAATGAAAAAATAAAAAAATTAGAAATCGAAAATTTAGATACAAATGCTGAACAAATAGCCACTATAAAGGAGTTAAGGCAAGTTTATATTGCTGAAATTATTAGTAATATATCTAATCCGTCAACTATTAATGGCGTTGAACTTAAATTACTAATTGAAGAAGACAACTTTAATGCACTGATAAACAACAAAGACAATATTACTTATCAGTCATTCATTCCAAGCAGATATAGTAGTGGTAGATACGAATTAAGTAATGGCGAACTAGGAATAAGGATAACACAGATTGAAAAGAAAGTAAATGCTCAGTTTGATTATTTTGAAAGAGCTCGCCACATTAAAAATAAACTTAACAATAAAATTGAACTTAATAAAACTGAAATTGAAAAATTAAAAAAAGAGATTAATAGTATTCAACTATTGAATATAAAAGAAATCTTCGAGAAAGTAAGTATCGATGTGCATTTGAACAATTTTAAAGAAAACTACCTGATTAGAAATTTACTGCTTAATGGCTATATCAATGAAAACTACAACGACTATATATCCATTTTTCATGAAGTAAATCTTACTAAATCTGATTTTGAGTTTGAACGTAAAGTAAAAAGTGGAATTTTATTGCCTTTTGAATATGAACTAATAAAAACTGAAAATGTAATAAAAAGATTAGATCTAAAATACTTTACTAGGGAAGCTATATTGAATTATACATTATTAAATGAATTGATTAAGATACAGAACAAATATTTATACAAATACAATTCATTTTTTGAATTACTAAACCATGATTCCGAAAAAACATTTCAATTTGTTTTAGGATATTTAGAAAGGAAAGAAAGTAATTCATCTAAATTTTTGAAGCATTTAATAAATACTAAAAAAAATTTTATATCCTATCTTCTAAACAAATCAAACTTGCCCGAAATTAAAATTAGGGAATTGATAAAACTCATCTTTGAATATGCAGATAGAAATGATATAAATAATCAATCTGAAATTAATCTATTAGTTAAATGGTTTAATAATTTGTCTGATTTATGTGCATATTCTACACAGATTAGAGAAGTAATAAAATTACAATCTTTTTTAATAGAACACAATGTAATCATTAGTCAATTAGATTCACCTAATGTATCGACCCCTTAATTTTTGGACAAAAAGGGTTAAAAATTTGAGACAATTTCGGTTATTTCTTTTGTTTTTTGGGTTAAAGTGTTTTGGTTAAATAATTGCAGGAACTGTTCTGGTGATTTTCTACCCAATGAGCCGTGTTTCCGGTGATTATTGTACCAGTTGTAATAGCGTTCAAAAGTCATTTTTAGCGTGATAAATGGATTCAAACTCAAAGCGTTCCACTACTTCTCGTTGGATATTGCTGTGAAGTGATTCTATGTAGGCATTTTCTTCTGGAGTGGCAACATGGGTAAATTCCTGGTTAACTCCTTTTTCTTTTAAAAACTGCCTAACTACTGTCGCAATAAATTGAGCTCCATTATCATTTCTGATTGTTACGTTTTCAATTTTGTAATCCATTAGCAGTAAAGAAAGCAGGATAATCACGTCCCCTTTTTTGATATTAAACCGAAGCATATGGGTCAATACTTTTCGGCTAAAAGCATCAATTACGGTAAGTAATAGTGCATTGCGCTGTGCTCCATGAATATGGATATACTTGATATCCATACAAAGGTGTTCTAGCGGCCTCGTTGCTATTATTTTCCGGAACCGAACAAACGATCTGGGTACACCTATCGAACCAATTTTACGGTTAAATAAAAGATGATTGACTTTCATTAGCCGGTATACTTTCTTGTGATTAATGATGTATCCCTTCACTTTTAATTCATCCCAGACATTTTTGTAACCGTAACAACAGAACTCTTGTTGAAGAATTTTCTCCACATGCTCAATAACCACCTTGTTTTCAACCAGTTCTCCGTCTTGGGTAATGGTCATTTGGCTTGGTTTACGACCACGTATACCATCTCCACGCTTGTAGTAAAAACTACTGCGAGGAACACCTGACCATGACAAAAGATCCTGTTTACTAACCATTGGATGTGATTGAAAACTTTGCATTACTTCGACCGACGCTGTTCGTGGAATTGACTTTTTTTTAAAAGCTCAGTCTTGAACTCCAGTTCAATCTGCTGCTTCGCAACAATATTCTTAAGTAAACGAATCTGCTCTTCCAGACCTTCTACTTCAGGATTGCGAACCTTGACATACGATTGAAGATTGGCAACACCCCCTTCATTAAAGTTGTCCTTCCAACGCCTAAATACAGTCGGTGAAAGATTGTGCTTACGTAGTGTTGCACTAACACCATACTGGTCTGCTTCATTAATAATTGACAGTTTCTCAGAAGCAGAGAAACTCCTTCTTGTTTTTGACATGTTTCCTAAATTTAGTGACTTAATTGTTTAGTACAATTCTGTCCAGCTATTTAGGGGGTCAATACACTAATGAGCAATCTAATGATACTTTCAGTCTTATAGTTGAGTATAAACTTTATTTAATAATACCAAGTAACTTACTGGTAATATTAAAATGGCATAATCAAAAAGCTGCTGAAAATGAATTTTATACTTCAAATTATACATTCTTAAAAAGTACAATGCCCATATATGTTTTAGAACATATTGAAGAAAACATTTCTTCCTATGTTAAAAATGTTTTATTGAAATTACCAGAGAATAAAAATGAAACAGAAGAGTCTATTATAAACTTATTAAATAATCAATTTTTAAATGATGATTTAAAAGCCGATTTTTTACATGTGCAGAGGCATAAAATAGAATTCATTTCTTCAATTCAAGAATTAGAAGATTTGGAGTTAGCTATCAGTTTTAATAAAATTCAACCAACTTGGAAAAATGTAGTTGAATATTATAGTCGTCTTGAAGAGAATGCAGAAATCAATGATATTTTAATTGATTATTTTAATGATGAATTAAACTATAAATCCTTAGCTAAAGATGAACTTTCTATATCAGACGGAAAAAACGAAGAATTAGTTAAAGAATTTAGTATGAAGCTAATTTATTGTAATTCGTTAAGTTTATTAGCTTATAGTAACATCCTACAATCTATTTCATATCGTTATGATTCCTTTCAGTTTGATAAATTAGATAAACAAAAAATTGAATGGTTGATAGAGAATGAATTTATTATTTTGAACCAATCGAATTTTGATGGAATAAAAAAAATTGACAATCACTTATCAATAAGATTACTTGAAGTTTATGAAAAAGAATTTATTGATAAATTGACTGATTTTGTTCTAGATACTAATGATTGGCACTTTTTATTAAATTCAAAATCATTTAGTCCTGAGGGTAAAATTATTGTTATTCAGCATATTGATGAAAGTATTATTATTAATAATGTAAGAATAGCAGATATTATTTGTTATCTACTTCCCAATGATAAATTTATCCCTTTAAGCTTTGATGTATTAAATGCAATGTTTAAGTCTAACGACTCGGTACAAAAACGAATAGAGTTATTGAATTTTCATTTTGATAGTTTAACAGAGGATCAATTAAAAAGATTAATTGAAGAACTGGGAGAAGATTATGCAAGAATGTTTGTTAAGCAAAAAAAACCTACAATTGCCAATACACCTTTTAATAAAAGATTAGTAGAGAACTTAAAGAAAAGGAATATGATAAGTAGCTTTACTATAATTATGGAAAAAAATGAAATAAAGGTTGTAGCTAGATATAACGAAGAATGAGAATGAAATTCACCGAAGAAAAATTAGAAAAGGCGTTTACTGAGTTGCTGGGGCAAGAAGGCTTTCCTCACCATTTAGGCGTTACGATAAATCGTAAGACCGAAGAAGTTTTGATTGAAGAAGATTTGCAAAGCTTCCTATTAACTCAATACGAAGGTCAAGGCATTACAGTAAACGAAATTAAATCTATCATTCTTCAACTCAAATCACTTTCCACTTCTGACCTATACGAAGGCAACAAAACATTTCTAAAAATGCTTTCAGATGGTTTTATTCTGAAAAGAGAGGACCGTACTCAAAAAGACATTTACATTCAATTGATTGATTATTCAGGCTTAAATAAACATCGTCAACCTAATCCTGATCAATTGCTTACACTTGTTGCAGAATTTGAAGAAGAATATTCACTAGATAATAACATTTATAAATTTGTTAATCAATTAGAAATTCAAGGCTCAGAAATGAGAATCCCTGATGGAATTGTTTATATTAATGGTTTACCCTTAGTGGTTTTTGAGTTTAAATCTGCCATACGTGAAGAAGCCACTATTTATGATGCTTACAAGCAGTTAACTGTACGCTATCATAGAGATATTCCAGAGCTTTTTAAATACAATGCTTTTTGTGTCATCAGTGATGGTGTAAACAACAAGGCAGGCTCATTCTTTGCTCCGTATGATTTTTTCTATGCTTGGAGACGTGTTGCTGGACTTGCCAAAGATGTTGACGGCATAGATTCAATGTTTACACTCATTCAGGGAATGTTTCATAAAAACCGTTTGCTTGACATTATTCGCAACTTTATTTACATACCTGACAGCTCAAAGAAAAACGAGAAAATTGTTTGTCGTTATCCGCAATACTATGCTGCGAGAGCATTGTTTGATAATATCAAATTAGCTCAAAAGCCAGAAGGAAACGGAAAAGGCGGAACTTATTTTGGTGCAACAGGTTGCGGAAAGAGTTTTACAATGCTTTATCTGACGAGGCTTTTAATGAAAAGTGAGTACTTTGAGAGCCCAACCATTGTATTAATTACAGATAGAACCGACTTAGACGACCAATTATCGGGGCAATTTACCAATGCTAAAAATTTCATTGGTGACAACACAGTTGTAAGCGTAGAAAGTAGAGCAAATTTGCGAGAATTAATTCAAGGCAGACAAAGCGGTGGTGTTTTTTTAACCACCATTCACAAGTTTACAGAGGATACCGACCTACTTACCGACAGAACCAATGTAATTTGTATTTCTGACGAAGCACATAGAAGCCAAGTAAACCTGGATCAAAAAGTAAAAGTGACCGAAAATGGCGTTACCAAAACTTATGGTTTCGCTAAATATCTTCACGATTCATTACCCAATGCCACATTTGTAGGTTTTACAGGGACTCCAATAGATGCAACGCTTGATGTATTTGGTAAAGTGGTTGATGCTTATACAATGACAGAATCGGTGAAAGATGAAATCACCGTGAGAATTGTGTATGAGGGCAGAGCTGCTAAAGTTTTGTTGAATAATTCAAAACTCAAAGAGATTGAGGAATACTATGCTAAATGTGCTGAAATAGGTAGTAATGAAAACCAGATTGAGCAAAGCAAAAAAGAAATGGCTCAGATGTATGCCATTATTGGCGACCCTGACCGCTTAAAGGCAGTTGCAGAAGATTTTGTTAGTCATTATGAAAAAAGAGTTTCAGAGGGTTCAACTGTAAAAGGAAAAGCAATGTTTGTTTGCAGCACTCGTGAAATAGCTTTTGAGTTGTATAACAACATAATTGAAATAAAACCAGAGTGGAACGAAATAAGGGCAGCCGAAGAAGGTGCAGTACTTACAGACAAGGACAAACGTGAACTGAAACCAATTGAACGAATCAAACTCATTGCCACGAGAGGACAAGATGATCCGAAGGAAATGTATGATTTGTTAGGAACGAAAGAACAACGTAAGGAACTCGATAGACAATTCAAAAATGAAAAATCAAACTTCAAAATTGCAATTGTGGTTGATATGTGGCTGACAGGGTTTGACGTGCCGTTCTTAGATTCAATTTACATTGATAAACCAATTCAGCGACACAATTTAATTCAAACCATTTCAAGAGTAAATCGAAAGTTTGAGGGTAAAAATAAAGGTTTGGTAGTGGATTATATCGGGATCAAAACGCAGATGAATTTAGCCTTGAAGCTATACAGTGAAGGCGACAAAGACAATTTTGAAGACATTGCAGAATCCGTCATTATTGTAAGAAATCATTTAGACTTATTGGCTAAACTGTTTCACACTTTTGATAACTCAAAATATTTTAATGGTACGACAATTCAGCAATTAAATACTTTGAATCTTGCTTCCGAATATGTTCAACAGACCAAAGAATTTGAAACCCGTTTTATGGGCTTGGTTAAACGACTGAAAGCGGCATATGATATTTGTGCAGGAAGTGAACAATTTACGCAACAAGAAAGAGATTACACGCACTTCTACTTGGCAGTGCGTTCAATTGTTTTCAAACTCACAAAAGGAAATGCACCAGATACGGCACAAATGAACGCCAAAGTTCGGGAAATGATTAAAGAAGCTTTGCAAAGCAAAGGGGTAGAAGAAATTTTCAAACTTGGAGAAGAAGCAGAAACAGAACAAGATTTATTTGACAAAGATTATTTAGCTAAAATCAATAAAATCAAACTACCTAATACAAAAATAAAATTACTCCAACACTTACTTTCAAAAATAATTTCTGATATTAAAAAAGTAAACAGGGTTAAAGGAATTGACTTTACAAAGAAAATGCAAGCCTTGGTTGACCGATACAATAATAGAGATGCCAATGATATTTTAAGAAGTGAAGTGTTTGATGAAATGGCTACAGCGCTGACTGATTTAATTTGGGAAGTCCACAAAGAATTTTCTGCAGGTGACGCATTAGGAATTGATTTTGAGGAGAAAGCATTCTATGATATTTTGAAAGAATTATGCAAAAAGTATGACTTTAATTATCCTGATGATAAAATGATTGAGCTAGCGAGAGCGGTAAAAGAACTAGTTGAAGGCCAATCAAAGTTCCCTGATTGGAATAAAAGAGATGATATAAAGTCAGCACTTAAAGTTGGATTGATTCTACTGCTAGATGAATATAACTATCCTCCAGTTGAGAGAGATGAAGTGTATGTTGAAATATTTGAGCAAGCGGAGAACTTCAAAAAATATAATTAATGTCAAATAATCTTTATGCAGTTAAATGAAGCAATAACTATTCATACTATAGAGCTTTTAACCACAAAGTATGAATTACCCAAGCAATTCATTGATAAATTGTTAGATGAGAATGGCTTAAATAACTGTGAGCTTACAATCAACAAACAACTAACAAATAAAGAAAAATTAAAATTATTATTGGGTGCCCTCGGCTCCCAGTTATTTTCAACTTCAGTGGAGTTAAGAAAGAGGGTAATTGCAAATTGGCCTATTGATGAAATTAATAAACATTTTGATATTCGTTCAAGTACAAGTGGTAACACACTTCAGCATAAAATCCGAATTCTGTCAGAATTGAAATGGCATAACGGAAAATCTTGGGCGAACACATTTGTAAAAACATCTGGATTAAATCTAGTTTTTGCTGGATTGGCTAATGATCAACGTAAACCAAGATTCGAAGACATAGAACCTATCATTAAGCCACCTGAGTTAAATGAGTTTCAATTAGAATTAAAAAATGCTCTAATTAAAACTCTTAATGAAAAGGGAGATAAGGCAAAATGCATGATTTCATTACCAACAGGGGGAGGTAAAACAAGAACAGCCGTTGAAGCATTTGTTGAATGGTTACAGCCTCGTTTTGCTGAAGGAAAATATTTAATTTGGTTAGCACAAAGTGAAGAGTTGTGTGAGCAAGCAATAGCTTCTATTAGTCAGGTTTGGTCCTCTAAAGAATTTTCAGAAAGCTTAAGGGTTTATAGATTCTTTGGAAGTAATACAATTGATTTAGATGATTTATGTGGAGGCGTCTTAGTTTGTACAATAAATAAATTATATAATTCAGTAAATTCAGATGATGAGTTTATTAATGAAATCATTACTAATTGCGGAGCTTTAATTATTGATGAAGCTCATCGTGCAACTTCCCCGATGTATGAAAGTCTTTATTTATTCTCCAAGAAAATAAAAGGAGAAGATATGTTTCCAGTTTGTGGCTTAACGGCTACACCAGGACGAATTGATACATCAAATTTAAGTAGGTTGTTTCAATATAATTTAATTACTCCTAATCTTGGGAGCAAATACGAGGAGAATCCTCTTGAGTATTTTAGAGAAAACAATTTTTTAGCTAAGCCTATTCATAAAGAAATTCAAACTAAATTTTCAATTGGAAAAATTAATATAGAAGATTCAAATGGACAAGAGTCTATAATAAATAACTTAGAATTACATTTTAAAAAAACGCTAAATAAGGATTTAGCAAAAGATGTACTTCGAAATATTTTAATAATTGAAACTTTAAGAAATATTCCAAGAGGTCAACAAACTTTAGTTTACGCATGCACAGTTGAACATGCTGTTTATTTATCTAGTATTATGAACTTTTACGGAAAAACTTCTGTAGTAGTTTCTTCAGATACTCGAAAACCATTAAGAAGAAAATATATTGATCAATTTAAAAAAGGAGAAATAGATTTTATTTTTAACTATGGAGTTTTAACAACCGGTTTTGATGCACCAAAAACTGAAAATATTGTTATTTGCCGACCAACCTTCAGTGATGTTTTATATGAACAAATTGTTGGTAGAGGATTACGGGGCGTTAAGTTCGGCGGTACTGAGTTTTGTACTATAATTGATTTCTGTGATAATTATCAAAGATTTGGAGACCAACAAGCGTATAATAGATTTAAACATTTTTGGGTAAAAGAATGCTAATCATCAAGTGTAAACTTTAAAAATTTAATAAATGAGTTCAGAACCATCTAATTTATTTACCAGAGCTGGTGATAATAAGCCTGAATATCGAGACGGTGTAAAGGAACAGACAAAGCCAATTCTTAAATCCTATCTAGATCTTTTTTGTAAAAAATTTTCTTCAAATATTTCCAATTTCAGATATTTTAATATGGAAATAAAAGGAAACCTTTATCCGGTAATAGATTCAACTGTTGAAGATGAATTATTTAAAAATGTAAATTTCCAAATTTCAACTGGAGATGCATTTAATTATAATTCTTATAATTCTCGAATGTGGGTGAAAAGACTGAAAGAGGGAAAATGGTTTTGGTGTAATTTTAATGTCATCGAAAATGAAGATATCAATAAAGAACTTTTGTTTTATTACATTCTTAATGATGATAATAAAATAAAAGATATGCATTTGAATAAAGATGTGTTCACTGATATTTTGGCAATGAGAAAGAATGATCCTTTTGAAAACTTTCCATTCGATATTTCTAATATTATTTCAAAGTAGTATTTTTTATTTTTTAAATTATGACTTTTTAAATGAATTCAACTTCACTTAAACGAAAATTCAAAGAGCGAAAACTATACTTTGCAGAGAATAATACAATTCGCATCCATCGTGCAATAAGTTGGTTGGAAAGTGCTAATTATGTAAATGAAAATGATGATTTATCATTTATTAGTTTATGGATTTCATTTAATGCATGTTATGCAGTTCAAATGCCCAAAGACGAAATACTTTCTGCAAAAGAAAACTTTCGCGTTTTTTTGAAGAAATTAGTTAAGCTCGATACTGAAAAAAGGTTTTACAACTTATTATGGAATCAATTTTCTGGACCTGTTCGATTATTGATCAATAATCAATACATTTTTAGACCATTCTGGGATTTTCAGCGTGGAGAAATTATAGATTGGAAAAAGCAGTTTGATCAATCAGTTGAAGAATCTATGAAATACTTGTCTAATAGAAAAGTGGTTGACCTGTTAGAAGTTGTATTAGACAGGCTCTATACACTTCGTAATCAGTTGGTCCACGGAGGTGCAACTTATAAAAGTGAAGTGAATCGTGCTCAGGTAATTGACGGAAAAAATATTTTAAATATGCTGGTCCCTTTAATAATTGAAATCATGATGGATAATGAATTTGAAGACTGGGGGGAGATTTATTATCCGGTTATTTAAATAAAATAATGATGAACTTTAATATTTCTAATTACATATTTCAACGTAATCGCTTTGATTATGTTTTTTATTATAGACTTGAGTCAACAGATGCTAAATTAGATACTTTGAATAGTGCTAAATTTTTAACAGATACATTTAAAAAGCACCTTTTATGTAAGAATGGTAGTTATGTTAATTCTACTGCAATTAATTTTATAAGTGCTTTATTACAGTCTTTTGAACTTGAATATCATAACTCTCTATTTGATTTAATTAAATCAAAATTCACTCATGTATCTTTTTTTCCTTTATCAAGATATAATAATGAGCCTGGATTCGTAAAAACCTTTAATGATTTTCTCTCCACAAGTTTAGGTTTAGAGACATTAGAAAGTTTTTTTGAAATTGATTATGATAATATTTTAAACATACATATTGAAGATAATGTTGAGAATTATTTTAAAATTAAAGATGTTGATTTATCTGGTATGTCCATCTTAATTTATGATGTAATTTTAGAAAATCGATCTTTACTTAAGATTATTGATCAAGAATTAAGAAAAAGAGGGGTTAATAATGTTTTGTGGTTAGTAGGCACTGAAGTGGGGGAAGAGGTATCTGGTGTTTCTTGGCAGTATAAATCTTGTTCACTTTATAGTTCTAATTCTTCAATAAAATTTGAAGATTTATCGACTGCAGAAATCATTTCAATTCTTGAAAAGGATTCAATTATTAATAACAATGTCAGTTTTTTAATGGATTTTAATGAAGAAATTATACCCGTCGAAATGGGCTTTGTTACCTCCAACTTGGATTCAAACATCCCCCTTGAATTTAGTTTATTTGGCCCAAAGGTTATTTTTAAATTAGGAATAAAAGACCTTGATTATAAATTGATTAATTTCAATTTTCAAAATTTCAAAGGGTTTAATGAAACTATTGGTTATAATTTATCAATGTATCAAATCAAAAATAATATACTAACCACGCAAAATACCTTGTTAATTCCAGGACAAGTATTTGTTTTGGCCAACCAACTCTCTCATTTTGATTAATATGGAAGATAATATTTTCACAAGAATTACTTTTGGTAAATATAAGGGATATACAATCTTTGAAATTTATAACTTTCAACCTTCCTACCTAGAATGGGCAATTTTAAATACAGAGATGTATGCTATTTCCTACAGTAGCTTACTTAAGCTAGAAAAACCTACTCCTTTTTCTCTTTATCGTTTAGAACATAATGGACAGATTTATTGGATAAATAATTTTCAACCAAATTATGATTACATTAAAGCTGCCTATCAATATATTAGTGAGGGAAATATAATTACTCCAGTTGAGTATTATTTTTCGCAACTAACCTTAAATCGTATGTTACCATAATCGATTTTTGTTAAAAACCTTTTTATTTGAAGTCATTCCTAATTTAAAGTAAAAAACTAATTCCTAAACGCCGCATATTTATAATTATCTGTAATGATAATTTTGGCGCTTTGGCATTCTTTCAGTTCGTATTTGGGTACAACACCTTTTTCTCTCTGTTCCGACATTTCTTGTAGTCGTCTATAATATGCCCTATTTACATCGTCTAAGCTAAAGGAAGAATAAGGGTCTATATTTAATATATAGCAAGACTTTATAAGAGGATGCCTATCTAATTGGGCGTTTGGTTGCGGAATGCTATTCTTTTTTTCAGCTTTGACTGGCGCTGGCTCTTTTGATAAAATATAGTTTGCCAATCGTATCAAAGCAAATACCCAAATAATTATCCAAATACCAGACATACTACCCCTTTTTTATTTATTCACAACCTTTCTTTCCGCCCACCTTTTTAATAATTTGTTACAATGATAATTAATTCTCTTTCAACTGTAGAAACCTTACCCGAAAATATTCAGGGAAATAAAACCATTACTCTAGAACAAATAGATACTACCGGCCAAGTGATTTTACATTGTAAGCATTTCGGTTGCAATGCAGAATGTGGTAAATCAATTCGTTGCGAAATTAAATTGAATCCAGGAATTGCGCTGGTACCAGTTGACGTTGGTAATCCTTCCACCTTATTGCATACGTATAAAATTAATTTGCCTCCGAAAAAAAATTATAAAACGGATTACTGTACAGAGTTTACCTTGGTATTTAGCGCCCTCCCTAAAAATTGTACAGCCTTCCATTTTATTGAACCCGATGCACCTGATGGTGAAGGTTGGGTTATTCGTAATGTCAAAAGATCAGCTACCGATGTTTATAGTCTTACTTTTAGCAATCAATTGTCTTACGAAGGCGAGATTGACTTTTAAGCAGACTCTTCCAATAGGTTACATTCACCCCCTTTAATTTTACCTCCTTCAAATATCTACCATGCAAACTCTCAAAACCATTCTCGACGCCGAATTAGATCGTTTAATCAGTATCCAACAATTTCAAGAACCTGCGGAGGGCGTGTCTTCTGGTTTTAAATATTTGGACAGGGCCATCAATGGATTTAGGCCGCAACACTTATACCTCTTGAGCGCTGCACCCGAGTCGGGTAAAACGGCGTTTTTGCTCAACCTATTATTAAACATTACCGTTAAAAAGAAAAATCCTGCTAAAGCCCTGTTCTATAGTTTAGACATTAGTGCGGCAGAAGTAGGGCAGCGTTTATTGAGTTGTAATTCTGAGGTTTCCATGGATCATATTTTTTATGGGTCCACTAAGCCCGTTGTTATAGAAAAACTCTACATTGATGTTGATCAAATTAAGGATCTCTCTACTAATTTATTAATTGAGGATTATCCTTCCTGCTCTATAGATAGCATTCGTGCGCAATTAACCCAATTGAAATCGCATAATCAATTGCCTGCTATGGTGGTGATAGACAATATCAATCGCATTGCGGTAGAGGGCTATCCTGCTCCAGAGTCGGATGACAATGGAGCCATTCCATTTTCTTTAATTGAGCAGTTAAAAAATATCGCCATCGATTTTAATATTCCGCTCTTGGTATCTCCCGAAACCACTCCTGTTGATCCTGAAGTTGAAACCGATCGTATGCCTCGGTTATACGTATTACGTCAAAAATATTTCAATCTTCACTTAATTGATGTGGTGATGTTTCTGGTGTCTCCTCAATATTATCAGTTTCCCGGTGAGGAAGAACATCAGCGACATCTTTCAAAACTAGGAAACCCCATGCCCCCAGGCTTTTCTGAAATGCATATTCGTATTCCCCTGAACCGCTGCGGCCCTATTACCACGGTGTACTTTACTGCTAATATGGAAACCCAGACGATTTTGGAGGATGTGGGGTATAATTGATTGGGTACAAATGATAATATAAGTCACTATATTTGCACTTAAACAGATAAGTGAAAATATAAAATTCTATATTTGCACTTATAAACAATTTTAAATCTGTATGAATATAAGCAGTTTTGAGTCAGGAAAATTGGTGCAAAGACTTGAATATAAAAGCTTTGAACCTAATTTCATCAATACTGAATGGCATTTGGACAATGATGCTGTTGCATTATTATTAAGCCAAGCCGACCAAAAACTGGGTGAATTGAATGCTTTCAGTCAGCTTATACCAGATGTGGATTTTTTTATAAAAATGCACGTAATAAAAGAAGGAACAAAAAGTAGTCGTATTGAGGGCACTCAAACTAATATTGACGAAGCTATACAAAAAGAGGAATTTATTCAACCTGAAAAGAGAGATGATTGGCAAGAAGTGCAAAACTATATTCAAGCAATGAATACTGCTATTGAAGAATTGAAACATCTTCCTTTGAGCAATCGACTTCTAAAAAATGCACACAAAATAATTTTACAAGGTGTTCGTGGAAAACATAAGCAGCCAGGAGAATTTAGGATAAGCCAAAACTGGATTGGTGGAAGTAGCTTAGCGGATGCAAAATTTATACCACCGCATCATGAAGGCGTATTAGAATATATGTCAGACTTAGAATATTTTATTCATAGTGATAACAGCAATCTCCCTCACTTAATTAAAATTGCCGTTCTGCATTATCAGTTTGAGACTATTCACCCATTTTTAGATGGCAATGGCAGACTAGGCAGACTTTTAATAACACTTTATTTAGTAAGTTCTGGTTTATTAGTAAAGCCCACATTATACCTGTCAGATTTTTTTGAAAAGAATAAAGAACATTATTACGACAACTTAACAGTTGTTAGAACTAAAAACGACTTAGTGCAATGGCTTAAGTTTTTTTTAGAAGGTGTTAGAGTGACTGCTGAAAATTCTATAAATACCTTTAAAGAGATTATTGCTTTAAGGGCTTCAGTTGAAACTAAAATTATTTCACTTGGTAAAAAGCAAATGCTTGCAAAAACTGTTTTACAATATTTATATAGTCAGCCAATTACCGATATGCAAGGTATTGCAATTGCAACAAATGTGAGTGTAACTAGTATCTCAAGATTACTGAATGACTTTATAAAACTTGAGATTTTAGTTGAATTGACTGGTTTTAAGCGCAATAGAATTTTTGCGTTTGAACAATATTTAAAGCTATTTAGATAAGAACTTTTCCATGAACGAAGAAGATTTATCGTAAATTGAATGCTATCTAAAGCATTCTCATGAAAAAACTCCTCCTCGCATTCGGCCTGTTGACATGCACAGCCGGCGCAATCCAATTAAAAGCTCAGGACACTGCGGCCATTTATTGGAAACTCGATTCCATTGCCGTGATTGATCAAAAAGTAATGATGCCCATGCGCGACGGCATCCGTTTGGCTACCGATATCTATCGCCCAAAGGGCAATGGAAAGTATCCGATTGTATTTTCTCGTACGCCGTATAATTTCAATACCTGGGTGGATGGTAAAATGACTACCCGCACTTTAGAAGAAGCATACCAAGCGGTTAGTCGTGGCTATGCCTTTGTAGTGCAAAACGAAAGAGGTCGCTTTTTCTCTGAAGGCGAATGGGATATTTTAGGCACGCCCATCACCGACGGCTATGATGCCCTAGAGTGGATGAGCAAACAATCCTGGAGCAATGGGAAAGTCGGTGTTATTGGTTGTTCCTCTACGGCCGAATGGCAGATGGCAGTAGCTTCTCAGGGGCATCCTGCTTTGGCGGCCATGGTGGCGCAGGGTTTTGGTGCCGGTGTGGGCCGAGTGGGAAAATTCATGGAACAGGGTAACTGGTACCGTGGTGGTGCGCAACAAATGCTGTTTACGTCTTGGTTGTATAGCACCCAACACGATAAGATGGCACCTAAATTACCAGTAGGCATTCAGCAAAAAGACTTAGTGCGTTTGCAGAAGTTTTATGATATGGGTCCTGAATATCCAAGAGTAGATTGGGCGCAGGGATTAAGAACGCTGCCTGTAAAAGACATCATTAAAAAAGCACAGGGTCCTGAAGGCATTTACGAAGATATGATTGCCCGCAAACCCAATGATCCCGCCTGGTTCAAGGGTGGATTGTACCACGACAATATGCCGTTGGAAGTGCCTGCTTATTGGTTCGTGAGCTGGTACGATGTTTCTTCTGCACCTAATATTGCGTTGTTCAATCATGTGCGCAATGCGGCTAAAAACAAATCGGTTGCCGATAATCAATACTTAGTCATTGCTCCTGTTTTGCATTGCTCTTATAAGCGTGCCACCGAAAATACCATCGTGGGTCAGCGCAGTGTGGGCGATGCTCGTTTAAATTATGATGAACTTACCTGGGGCTGGTTCAATATGTTATTGAAAGGTGAACAAAACGATTTTAAAGCCAAGCAACCCCGAGTTCGTTACTACACCATGGGCTCCAACAAATGGCAACAGGCCGAAAGTTTTCCTTTGGCCAATACTGAAATGAAATCGTTTTATTTGTCTAGTGCAGGTAAAGCCAATACGCGCAATGGGGATGGTTCTTTAGCTATGATGCCTCCTGCTAAAGATATTCCTGATGTTTTTACCTACGATCCCATGAACCCGGTTACTTCTTACGGAGGTAATGTTTGCTGTACCGGAAACGCCGTACAGGGCGGCAGTTTTGATCAATCCGAAATGGAATTGCGCAATGATATCTTGGTGTACACTTCCGAAGAACTAAAAGAAGGGGTGGAAGTAACGGGCTTTATTGAATCTACCCTTTATGTTTCTTCCACTGGTTTGGATACCGATGTTACCATCAAATTGATTGATGTGCATCCCGATGGAAAAGCCTATAACCTAGATGAAACCATTCAGCGTTTGCGTTACAGAGAAGGCTACGACAAAGAAGTCTTTATGGAAAAAGGGAAAGTGTACAAAGTAGATTTAACGCCGATGGTGACCAGCAACTATTTTGCACCGGGCCATAAAATTCGCATTGAAGTGTCCAGCAGTAACTTCCCTCGCTTCGATCGCAATATGAATACAGGCGGTAACAACTACGATGAAGCTACTGGTGTTGTGGTGCAAAATAAAATTCACCACTCTAAGCAGTATCCTTCTGTGATTAAATTGCCAATGATTAAAAAGTAATTATTTGAGTGCAGCCGCAGGCAGGGTAAAGCCCATGCTCTCTGCACACCAGTAAACATTTACAATATAGAAGCGGTCCTGGTCCTTAAACAGTTGTATGCTATTGATACCTCTGTTAGTGCTAGGACCGTTTTCTGTTTCCCTGGTTTCGTAAGTACTGAATGCATGATACACGGTGCCAAAAGAAACCGTTTCGCGTTTTAATTCTTTTTCGAAGAAACCGGTTTTGATGCGCGTGCTGAACATGGTAATGTATTCCTCAGGCGTCATGGTTCTGTACATGTATTTTCCTGCCGCATCTTTTCCTGTTGGGATCAGCTTTGCATCTTTACCAAACAAGTATTTGAATCTTTCCCAATCGCGGGGCTCTCCAGGTGCGCCACAAATCACATTGTATAAAGCGGCTATAATATTATCGACACTGCTTACATCCTTAGCATACTTTGGGTTCGCGGGGGGAGCAAAACTGGCAGTGGTAGCAGAGGCGTTTGCAGTTTGTGCTGTGGCTGTATTTAGAATAAGTGTTGTTGCTAAAAATAGGAAGCAAAAAAAGCGGTTTGTAATTTTTTGCATGATTAAAAAGTTAAATAGAATGAAGAATAATTTACATTAATTGAGTTAACCTACTTTCAAAAGTATGGGTTATTGAAAATAAAAAAATCCCCTCATTAAAAATGAAGGGACTTATACAAACTATACTCGGGGGGTATATTACTCTATTAACTCGTATTCTCCTTGTAAGGCGTATTTCCCAAAAACCAGCAATCCGCCAACCACTATGGGTAATAAAATAAAACAGATGATTATGCCAAATACCAGGTCTTCTTGTTTGCCACTGGTTAATTTCGGAATGCCTAAAATGGTAAGTCCAAAATAGCCAACCGCTATTCCTAAGGCAAGCCACACAATTCCCAGTAACTTTCTAACTATATTCATAACAAGATTATTTTAAAATGGTTTAGTCGTTTATTTCTTTATCCTTTCCATTAATATAGATCACTCCTATAATTAAGCAAACCGTTGCTACGCCTATCGGATACCAGAGTCCTTCCAGGTACCAGTCTGATTTTCCGGCGGTCTTGGCCTGTGTAGTGAGGTAGGTGGCAACAGCCGGTAACAATCCCCCAAATACCCCATTCCCAATATGATAGGGTAAGCTCATAGAAGTGTAACGGATTTTAGTGGGGAACATTTCTACTAAGAATGCTGCAATAGGCCCGTACACCATGGTTACAAATATGACTTGTAAAAAAACCAATAAAATGAGTTTGCGTTCATCAGATTCATTCACCTGAATATGCGTGGAGCTAATGATGGCACCATTAGCTGGGTTGGTTTTCTGAATTTCTGTTTTTACCGTACTGTCCTCGTATACAGTGATAATGGTATTGATATTGTTCACCATATTGATGCTACGGCTTACTTCCTTTTTCTTTTCCAAATTGGTGGTCTGGTACATTTTTTCGTAGATGGGTCGGTAAGAAACAATGGCTACCAACATACCTAGCATCATAATCCATTTTCTGCCTACTTTATCACTGAACCAACCAAACAATAAAAAGAAAGGCGTGCCTAAGATGAGTGCAAGGAACATAAGACTGTCCACCTGTTCTTTTTGTACGTTCATGGTTTTCTCCAGAAAACTCATGGCATAAAACTGTCCGGTGTACCAAATAACACCCTGTCCCATCACTGCACCAAATAAAGCCAACAAAACAAATTTGAAATTGAGCTTGTTGCCAAAACTTTCTTTGAGTGGATTCACCGATGTTTTACCAGATGCTTTTGCCTTGGCGAATACTGGAGATTCATCCATATTTTTTCTTATCAAATAAGAAACCAACACCATTAATATGGATACCCAAAACGGAACCCTCCATCCCCATTCATTAAAATCTTCTGCACTCAGTGCGGCTCGGGTTCCCATGATTACCAGTAACGATACAAATAAACCCACCGTTGCAGTTGTCTGTATCCAGGAAGTCATCAGTCCTCTTTTGTTATTGGGAGAATGTTCCGCCACATAAGTGGCAGCGCCGCCGTACTCTCCGCCCAAAGCCAGTCCCTGCAAGAGTCTTAGCAATAATATTAATACTGGAGCCATGAATCCAATGCTTTCATAGGAGGGGATACAACCAATTAAAAAAGTAGCACCTCCCATTAGTAATAGGGTTACCATGAACGTGTATTTGCGTCCAATTAAATCACCCAGTCGTCCAAAAAATAAGGCACCGAAAGGCCTTACCACAAAACCTGCCGCAAAAGTGGCAAGGGTGCTTAAGAAAGCTGCTGTGGGATTTTCTTGCGGAAAAAATTTGGTTGAAATAATGGTAGCGAGACTTCCGAAAATATAAAAATCGTACCACTCAATCATCGTCCCTACCGAGGAGGCACTAATGACGGTAGTGATGGAGGTTCCCTTGGTTTTATTCATCTATAAATATATTCCATTCGCAAGAAAACTTCAACAACTCTGTGCAAGATGTTTTAAATTACAAGGGTAAATGTTGACCATGAGTTATCCTTATCAAATCAATTCCTTTGAAGAGTACCAGCGTGTGTACAAAGAGAGTGTAGAGAACCCCGAAGCCTTCTGGGCATCTGTTGCTGAAAATTTTGTTTGGCGTAAAAAATGGGATAAAGTACTGGACTGGAATTTTACAGAACCCAGGAACGAATGGTTCAAGGGTGCTAAACTAAATATTACCGAAAACTGTCTTGACAGACATTTGGCGGAACGTGGAAATGTACCTGCCATTATTTGGGAGTCGAATGATCCGCACGAAAAACAAAGAGTACTTACTTATAATGTATTGCACAAACGGGTTTGTCAATTTGCGCAGGTATTAATTAATAACGGTGTTCAGAAAGGAGACCGCGTTTGTATTTATATGGGAATGATTCCTGAATTGGCTATCGCTGTTTTGGCCTGCGCCCGTATTGGAGCCATCCATTCTGTTATTTTTGGAGGGTTCAGCGCGCAGAGTATTGCAGACCGCTTATACGATGCGAAAAGCGAATTTATTATTACCTGTGATGGTGCTTTTAGAGGCGGCAAAGACATTCCATTGAAATCGGTGATTGACGATGCCTTAATTGGAAACAGAACCGTAAGAAAAGTAATTGTATATACGCGCACCCGCACCCCTATTTCTATGATTAAAGGAAGAGATGTTTGGTGGGAAGACGAATTGCGTCATGTAGAAGAAATGGGAATCAGAGAAATTGAGGCAGTTGAAATGGATGCAGAAGATCCCTTATTCATATTATACACATCGGGCAGCACCGGCAAACCCAAGGGCGTAGTGCACGCTTGCGCGGGATACATGGTGTATACCAACTATACATTCGTAAACATCTTTAATTATCAGCCAGGTCAAATTCATTTTTGTACAGCGGATATCGGGTGGATTACAGGGCACTCATATATTGTCTATGGTCCACTTAGCGCAGGCGCTACTTCGCTTATGTTCGAGGGGGTTCCTACATGGCCCGATGCGGGTCGTTTCTGGGAAATTGTAGACAAGTACAAGGTTAATATTTTATATACTGCACCAACAGCCATTCGTTCCTTAATGAGCTATGGTCTGGGACCCTTGCAGGGAAAGGATTTGAGTTCTTTAAAAGTACTAGGTACAGTGGGTGAACCCATAAATGAAGAAGCATGGCATTGGTACAATGAAAATGTGGGCAAGAAAAAATGTCCCATCATTGACACTTGGTGGCAAACGGAAACTGGGGGTTGTTTAATTAGCAATCTTGCAGGGATTACTCCATCTAAACCAGGATGGGCTACTTTGCCCATGCCTGGCGTACAACCCATTTTAGTGGATGAGAAGGGTGTTGAAATTACAGAAGCAGAAGATGGTATTTATAAAGGCAATCTCTGTATTAAGTTTCCTTGGCCTTCATTGCTCCGTACTACTTATGGCGATCACGAACGTTGCAGAACCAATTACTTTGCTACGTACGAAAATCTGTATTTCACGGGCGATGGTGCATTAAAGGACGAGAATGGATTTTTCCGTATTACTGGTCGTGTGGATGATGTGTTGAATGTAAGTGGTCACCGAATTGGCACGGCCGAGGTAGAGAATGCCATTAATATGCACGCTGGTGTTATAGAAAGTGCTGTAGTGGGTTACCCGCACGATGTAAAGGGTCAGGGTATTTATGCTTTTGTTATTTACAGTAATACACACGGCGATGAAGAATTAACCAGAAAAGATATTTTACAAACAGTTACCCGTATGATTGGGCCCATAGCCAAGCCGGATAAGATTCAGTTTGTGAATGGATTGCCCAAAACACGCAGTGGCAAAATCATGCGCAGAATCCTACGCAAGATTGCAGAGGGTGAAGTAGAAAATTTAGGAGACACTTCTACTTTATTGGATCCGGGAGTTGTTGATGAAATTAAGAATGGACACTTATAAATTTTGCTATGATGAAAAAAATGATTCTATCACTGGGTTTGTTCAGTTGCGGTTTTGCATTTGCGAATGCAAACATTGTAACAACCTCATCTATTTCTGCAAATACAACTGCTATTGCACCCTTCGCCGACAATGATATCATTGGTCGCTGGGATTTAACCGTTAATATGGATGGCCGCATGGCACCGTCTTGGTTAGAGGTAAAGCTATCAGGTGTTAAAACCTTAGTGGGCTATTTTGTGGCAGATGGCGGAAGTGCAAGACCGATCAGTCATATGCAAGTGAAGGACGGAAAAATTCATTTCAGCATTCCTTCTCAGTGGGATCGCTTGGATAAATACATGGAGTTTGATGCCGTATTAGAAAACGATAAGCTTACAGGAACCATCACCCAGTCTTATGGTAAGGTTCATTCCTTCACCGGTGAACGGGCTCCTTTACTAAAGAGAGAAAAAGCACCGGTTTGGGGTACGCCGATCAATCTTTTGAGCGGCAAGGGCATTGAAGGTTGGCACGCCGATAGAAAAAATAATCAGTGGGTGAATATCAACGGCGTTTTAACCAGCCCGAAGAGTGGTGCCAATATTATTACCGATCAGAAATTTGAAGACTTCAAATTACATATTGAATTCCGCTATCCTGCTGGAAGCAATAGCGGTGTCTATTTAAGAGGCCGTTACGAAGTGCAGGTAGAAGACAATGCAGGCAAAGAACCCAGTTCAACTTTGTTCGGTGGCATCTACGGTTTCTTAACGCCGAATGAAATGGCGGCCAAAGCTCCTGGTGAGTGGCAGACTTATGATATCACATTAATTGGTCGCAGGGTTACAGTGGTTGCCAATGGTAAAGCTATTATTGTGGATCAGATTATTCCGGGTATCACAGGTGGTGCCTTGGATAGCAAGGAAGGAGAACCCGGCCCCATCATGTTGCAGGGAGACCATGGTCCGGTAGAATACCGAAATATTATTATTACACCTGCGAAATAACAAATAAAGTAGTAGGCGTAATAAAATTAAATTCATGAGAATATTTTCAATAGCCTTATTTGTTATTGTATTCTTGCAAATTAACGCAGGTGCTATTGCTCAGGGCTCCGGCATTCAAACAAGTACCGTAAGCAATACTGCAAAGGGTAAACTAATCATTGTAGGTGGGGGCGCTATGCCCGATACCATGTATCAGTTGTTTGCGAAATCTATTGGAGGAAAAGATCAGTCGGTGGTGGTGATCCCTACGGCGACCAATGATTCTGCAATTCAGGAGGGTGCCCATTTAACAAGATTTAAGAAGGAGGGCTTTACACAATTAAGCACCGTGCATGCAAGAAACAAAGCAGATGCAGATGCGCCTGAATTAATAAAAGCTGTTCAGCAAGCAAAGGGCGTATTTTTTTCCGGGGGTGATCAAAGCCGCATTGCGGATGCATTCCTAGGTACCAAAGTGCACGCCGCTCTGCTGGAATTGTTTAATCGGGGTGGCGTTTTCATGGGTACTTCTGCAGGAGCAACTATCATGGGAACCTTACTAGTGGGCGGTGATGCAAGAAAGGATTTAACCAAGCCATTTCCCTTTCCTCCTGCTTTAAATTTATTTCCGAACACCGCGATTGATCAACATGTATTGGCAAGAAACCGTCAGTTCGACTTGATTCCTGTAATTGAACAACATCCTCAGTTGCTTGGCATTGCCATTGATGAATCTACTGCCATTGTGGTTCAGGGAAATGAATTTAGTGTATTGGGTAAATCTTATGCAATGGTTTATGATGCCCGCGACTGGGATGCACAAAAAACTAAATGGGGCAGGGTGTTAAAGCCTTTTACTATGTTGGCACAACCGCAACGCTACGATTTTGTAAATAGAAAACTGTTGCGTAATTAATCCATTAAAGCTGCATAAGCTAATGCAATCTTTGCCCCGATAGCTGCATTGTTTTTAATCAGTGCAATATTGGCGTCGAGGCTTTCTCCATTGGTATGTTTGGCAATATAACTGAGTAGGTAAGGCGTGATGTCTTTTCCTCTTACGCCTGCTCGGGAAGCGGCGTCAAGTGCCAGTACAATATGTTCTTCCATAGCTGCCGCTGGTATTTCCTGATCGGCGGGTACCGGATTGGCAATCAGTACAGATCCGTTTAAACCCATATCCCACTTCACTTTTAGCATGGCGGCAATTTCTTGCGGGGTATTCAATTGTAATGGACTTTTGTGTCCGCTGTCCTGAGAATAAAAACTGGGAAATGCTTCCTGCCCAACCGTTACTACAGGAACGCCCAGGGTTTCCAGGTATTCCAGCGTAAGGCCAATGTCTAAAATAGATTTTACGCCGGCTGAAATTACCGCCACATTGGTCTGTTGCATTTCCGTCAGGTCTGCAGAAATGTCCATGTTTTTTTCTGCACCACGGTGTACGCCTCCAATTCCTCCTGTTACAAAGGTGGAAATGCCTGCCATGGCGGCGATGCGCATGGTGGCCGCTACCGTTGTTGCTCCATATAATCCCTGACTGATTACATAGGGCATATCTCTTAAACTTACTTTGTGTACCTCTTTGGCCTGACCAAAATATTCCAGTTCTTCACTGCTTAATCCAACTGTGCATATTCCTTTGATAATGGCGATTGTTGCCGGCACTGCTCCATGCTCTCTTACAATATTCTCCACTTCTCTGGCAGTGGCTACATTCTGCGGATAAGGCATGCCATGCGATATGATGGTGCTTTCCAATGCTACAACGGGTTCTCCGTCTCTTAGGGCAGCAGCTACTTCGGGATGAATATGCAGATTAGGCTTCATAATTGCAATTTGTAATTCAATAATGAAAAGTTGAGATTGTTGCTTAAGCAGGATAATACTTGCTTACATTTTGCAGCAACTGCTCCTGAGTTAAATGGGTTACAATGGCTCCGTTTACCTGTAAAATTTCTGCAGATAATGTATGCGCCAGTTTAATGCATTCTTCATCGGTCTTGCCCAATGTTTTTCCCAATAAAAATCCGGAAAGGGATCCATCACCTGCACCCGTACAATCCACCACTTCAATATCCGGCGCATGCAGGGTAACGGTTTTGTCCTTGGTGTAAAAGGCAGAGCCCTGCTTGCCATTGTGCAACCAGATATTTTTTACTCCGCGCTTCAATAATTCTTCTACCTGTAATTGGGTCAGGAAAGATTTGGCACTGCAGATAACCGGTAATTCGTCTTCGTTGGGCGTTACCATATACAAACCATTCAGGTCCATATTTAAAAGCTTCATAGCGGGTGGTACCGATACGGGTTCTATAATAAATGGTATTCCTGTTCTGTTGCTGAATGCCAGTAACCAGTTCATGCTGTCAATACTGGTATTGGCATCGGCCATAATAAATTGAGCTGTCAGTAATAAGGCCTCGTGCTTTTGCAAGTGTTCCGGTGTAACCATTTCTACTGCGGCATTGGATAAGAAGGCTGCGTATAAAGAACCATCTGAATTCAATACGCCCGTGTATCTTCCGGATATACCTTCCTTGGTTATGCTGGCATCAATTTTTACTCCCGCTGCTGCGCAGGATTGTTTTAACCAGTCGCCGTCACTGTCATTGCCAAATACACTGATCAGTTGAATATTTACTCCGAGTATGCTTAATTGTTTGGCGATGTTATGAGCAACACCTCCGGCTGTTTTGGTAATATTGGCGTTTACAGTAGTGGCAGGTAAAATGGGAACTGCTGCATGAATGAGCTCATCCACTAAAATAGCTCCCACACAAATGATTGGCTTTGACATGTGGCAAATGTACAAACTCGGTTGCCCTTTTTTTCATAATTTTCATTGTGGATTTATCCATTTTAATTTTTCTACATTTAATTCCGTAGCCCTGGCTACCTAAATAATTGTATAATGAACAGAAGAAAATTTTTGCGCAGTGGATCTTTGGCAGCAGCTGCTGCAGTAACAGTTGCAGGTACGGCCGCTTCCGGATTGGCCGGATGTAGCGGCGGTTCCAATCCCACCGAAGAAAAAAAGCGCGACAGTGCAGAAATAGCTGCGGCTGAAATTGGCAGAGACGAGTTTGAACTTTCTGAAATTACCATTGCCGAATTACAGCAGGGTTTGCAGTCTGGTAAATACAGTTCGGTTAAACTGGCCGAATTGTACCTGACCCGTATTAGTGAAATAGACCAGGGCAGGCACGATTTAAAATCGGTTATTGAAGTAAATCCGGAAGCCTTGTTGCTGGCAGAACAGATGGACAAGGAACGAAAACAGGGTAAGCTACGTGGTCCGTTGCACGGAATACCCATTATGATCAAAGACAATATTGATACTGCAGATAAAATGCACACGACCGCTGGGTCCATAGCATTGGCCGACCATATTGCTGCCAAAGATGCTTTTGTGGTTGCACAACTGCGAAAAGCCGGTGCATTGATTATTGGTAAAACCAATTTAAGTGAGTGGGCCAATTTCCGTTCAACGCGTTCTAGTAGCGGATGGAGTAGCAGGGGCGGACAAACCAGAAATCCTTATGTAATCAATCGTTCTCCCTGTGGTTCCAGTTCCGGATCTGCGGTGGCTGTATCTGCTAATTTATGTGCTGTTGCGGTGGGTACGGAAACCGATGGTTCTGTAATTGCTCCTGCTTCCTTCTGTGGTATAGTAGGAATTAAACCTACGGTAGGATTGGTTAGCCGCTCAGGGATTATTCCTATTTCTGCCACGCAGGATACAGCCGGACCCATGACCCGAACCGTTGCGGATGCGGCCCTTCTGCTGAATGCCATGGTAGGTGTGGATCCTGCGGATTCGGTTACCTTGAATGCAAAAGATAAAATTGCCAAAGACTATACCAGCTTCCTTGATAAGAATGCTCTGAAAGGAAAACGCATTGGAGTGGAACAATCTTTTTTAAAAGGTCGTCAGGAAGAAGTGGTGGCTTTGTATCAGAAAACAATTGATCAGTTAAAGCAACTGGGAGCCACTATTGTTCCTGTTGAACTGGTTAAGGAAACAGGTCCTCTAGGTGAAGCAGAGTTTCAGGTTTTGTTGTACGAGTTTAAAGATGGCTTGAATAAATATTTATCGGGTGTTAAAAAAGGAGTGAAATCGATGAGCGAACTTATTGAATTTAATAAGAAGAATGCGGAAGTTGCCATGCGCTATTTTAAGCAGGAGCTGGTGGAGATGAGCAATGCAAAAGGCGATTTAAAAAGCAGTGAATACCTGCAGGCAGTGGCCAAATCAACTTCTGCCCGTGCAATTATTGACCGTACTTTAAAAACCAATCAGCTGGATGCCATTGTGGGTACTAGTTATGGTCCGGCACATTGCATTGACTGGGTGAACGGTGACGATGATCCTGGATTTTATTTCTGTCCTCCGGCTGCTATGGCAGGCTATCCACATATCACCGTTCCCATGGGAGATATTCATGGATTGCCTGTTGGGCTTTCCTTTATTGCGTCTGCCTTTGAGGAAGGAAAAATTATTGGATTGGCCTATGCTTACGAACAGGCCAGCAAGCAAAGAAAAGTCCCTCATTTCAAACGTTCTATTTAAGGCGAAAAATGCGGTATATTCATGTTTTTAATCATGGGATTAATTTGATAAAGTGTCTGATATAACTACCAAACAAACTTCTCCTCTGGGCTGGATTGCCAGTTCCTGGATGGCCAGAGGGATTCCTTTTATTGCCTTGTCTAGTACTGTGGCAACCATGTACGACTCTTTTGATGTTTCGGATACAGAAGTGGCCCTATGGACTTCTATAATTATGTTACCCTGGGCATTGAAGTTTTTATGGGCCCCCTTACTGGAAATGTTTAAAACAAAAAGATACTTTGTGTATGTATCACAGTTCTTTTTGGGTGTATTGTTTGCTTTAGTAGCAGTGAGTTTAATCTCTGATAGTTTTTTTGGATTGTCTGTTGGATTCTTTATTGCTATTGCGGTGGCAGCCGCCACACAGGATGCGGCCATAGACGGCATTTATGTGAATGAATTGGATGCTACACAACAACAACAGTTTGCTGGATGGCAAACGGTATTTTTTACCATAGCAAAATCCTTGTTTGGTCCGGGTTTGGTTGCTCTTGCTTTTTTACTGCAGGAATCTTATGGTTTAAAAATTGCCTGGATGGTAGTAATGTTGATTTATGCTGTTCTCATGATCATAGCGGGTGTTATTTCTGCTACTAAAATTCCTACAGGCGGTAATGCTGTTCACGAAGTGGACTCCGCACCGGAAGCCGCTGTGATTTATAAAGACGTTATGCTTCAGTTTGTCAAAAGGAAGAACCTATTGTTTGGAATTGGTTTTGTTTTTTTATTCAGACTGGCAGAAGCTCAGGTTGCTAAGATTGCCCCTTTGTTTTTTAAAGCCAGCAGAATTGAAGGTGGATTAGGAATTGACAAAACCGATACGGCTTTTATTTTTGATGTAGTGGGGTTGATTGCTTTTGTTATCGGCTCTTTGGCCTCCGGCTATTTTGTGGCCGCCAGATCTTTCAACCGAAAGTCGTTGTTGACTTTGTGTGCCGTGACGAATCTTTCCTATCTGGTGTACACTTATCTGGCCATTGCGCAACCCGTTGATGATTTTTCCATTATTGCCATGGTTGCCTTTCAGCATGCCTGTTATGGTTTTGGATGGATGGCACTTTTATTCTTTGTTTTACAGGAATTGACTCCTGGAAAATACCAAGTGGCCAATTTTAGTTTTGGCATGGCCATACTATACCTTGCTTATTTATTGCCAGGTATGGTTAGCGGCTATTTTAGTGACTATATGGGCTACTATGAATTCTTTGTATGGATTATCATCTGTACCATTCCCGCCTTTATCATGAGTGCACTGGTTCCACTTAATTCAGCTCCATCTGAAACTGAATAAAATTTTTCTGTAATACGCTAGTAAATTTATTTACACAATTGGAAATTACTGCCAGCCTGCATTCCCTACTAGGTGTAATTTGGTTTGTCTGCCACTGATATACCTGAATCCATTCTGATCAAAATAACCGTCTTGTTCCAGCATGATGCGAATGGTTTTTTTCCATTCTTTAATTTCCACAGCCGCGTTTAACTCAATACTGTAAGCAGTTTGGTAATACATAGGATAATCACCGCTTCCGGGTACCCCATTCTGCATATCCCACATGCCAATGGTTGGTCCGGCGGCATGTCCGTGCGAGCCTATTGGGTGCGTATAAATAGTGGCATTGATCCCTTCCTTCTTTGCCTGCGCCAATGCATCTTTTAAAATGGCGTTGCCCGTTCTATTCAAGGCAAACTGATTGGTTAAAATATCTTGTAAGCGATTCCCAACAGCGAGTGCGTTTTTTAAATACTCGGGTGCGTCTTTTTCTCCCGGCTTTAAAACATAGGCATGCTCCTGAATATCCGAATTGAGTCTTAAATACGTAATACCAAAATCAACATGCAACAAATCTCCCTGCTGAATAATATTTTTTGCATCGTGTCCTTTGTTGCTGAATGCTGTTAAATGATCGAATGTAGTAGCATCATTGCGCTGAATTTCTACAGAAGGATGAAACCAGGTACTCAATCCCAGTTGATTTATTTTTTGTCTGTACCACCATACTAGGTCTTCGGATGTAGTGATACCCGGAGTAATTACCTTGCTGCTGAAACCCTCTGCTATGATGGCTTTACTGATTTCTATCACCTGCGGATATATCTGCATTTCACGCTCGGTTCTGGTTTCCAGCCAGGCTACCGCTAAAGGTTCTGCAGAAACAACAGCTGATTTGAATTTTGCAGGAATTTTTTGCATGAACTGTTCGTATGCCGTATGGTCTAATCCGTCTGCATGTCCATAGCTAACAGAGGTATTGATACCAATTTTCTTTGGCTGGTGTTGTTGAATAATGGCCATTAAGGCATCGTATTGGTCTGGATATTTGGTCATATCCCATGCGGCTTTTATGGAACTACCCACATTGTACCTGGCCACAGCAGACTTGGTATATTCCTTTGTTGCAGGGTTATAATAAAACACCAGCATAGTAGTTCTTCTGGCACTGATCCAGGTGGCTGGTAAGAATGTTCTTACAATTGGATCTTCATTGTATTCACGCGTGATCATTACCCACATATCTATACCCGTCTTTTCCATTAGCTTAGGTAAAAGCTGGTTTAAACGTTCGTCTAAAATTTCATCTATTACCCTTGCCTGATCTCTTAGGGGCAGTACCTGTGCATTCATTTGTAAAACAGGAAATAGAAAAAGGAATCCAATTACGTAGACTTTGCGGATAAGTTGGTTCATGGTGAATACTTTGAATCTTGAATATACTAAAATAGTTTATTGTACTTTTGCCGAATATACTTTGCATTGCCTACCTCTTTGTCATCATTGAAATTAGTTTGTAGCCTCTTGTTGGCTATGCTTTTGCAGATCCTAGGCCCATCTGTTCTTGCACAAGATCAAAACCAATATCCTGAAAAAGACCTGAATGATTATCTGTTTGGCAGAAATAGAAAATCGGCTAGCAATCAGACCGATTCCTTTGTTCCCAGAAAATTGTACACCAGTGTATTGCCCATTCCTGGCTATAATCCTGCCCTGGGTTTTGTAATTGGGGGAGGAATCAGTACCAGTTTTTTATCGGGTCATGCCAGTAGTACACACCGATCCAATATTCTGGCAAATGCAACGATTACTACCAGAAATCAATTCAATTTTAATGCACGGAACTTGATTTATTTAAAGGATGATCAATGGATTTTACAGGGAGATTGGAGATGGCTTATTTTTTCTCAGGCCACGTATGGACTAGGAATTAATTTCAATAACCACTTTCGGCCCAGGGCGCAGGAGCAGCCAATGAAATTCAATTATATCCGTTTTTATCAAACGCTTTATAAAAAAATTTATGGGCCATTGTATGCAGGGGTTGGTATTAATATAGACCGGCATTATAATATTGTAGATCAGTTGCTGGACACAAGTGCTGCCACGCCCTTTTACACAGCACATTATGAATATTCCAAGCTAAACAATATTCGCCAAGATCAGTATGCATCGGTTGGGCTTAGTTTCCATTTTCTTTTTGATAACAGAGACAATGCGGTGAATCCGCGCAAGGGTCAATATGCACTCATGAGTTTTCGGGTAAACAATGAACTCTTTGGAAGCACCCGTTCGCACAATACTTTATACTACGAATTCAGAACCTACTGGAACCCTGCCAAACACCTGAAAAGACCTCATATCATTGGATTCTGGACAATGGGTCAGTTTGTTGTTAGTGGCAAACAACCTTATTTGGAAATGCCCGGCATTTCCTGGGACATGTATAACAGAACCGGAAGGGGCTATGTGCAAGGTAGAATCAGAGGAGAAAATATGTGGTATGGGGAAGCAGAATATCGATTCCCAATTACCAAAAATGGATTTCTGGGGGGTGTTGCTTTTTTAAATCTTACTACAGCCACCAATGAAGCCAAACAGCAAAAACTGGCAGATGAATTTGCCGCCGGTTATGGCCTTGGTCTAAGAATTAAAATGAGTAAAAAAACCAATACCAATATCGGACTCGATTTTGGTATTGGTAGAGATGGCAGTAGCGGTATTTATGTGAATTTGCTGGAAACATTCTAAGAGAATGTATAAATGTATACCAGTTTTTTTGCTAAGACTATTTAGAAACTTGTGTTAATCTGTAAATAAAAACAGCAGAACGTTTCATTAAAATGGGATAGAGTTTGGTATTTAATGTTTCTCCTGGTGCGTGCGAACCTCTTCCTGCTGCGCCCAATCCATCCAGACAATCTGCATAAGCAGCAACATAAGAAATGTCACCAGCTCCTCTGCTGCCCGGATCTCCCGGAACTACTTTTCCTAATCCCATGTCTTCACTGGTTTTACTCAGGATATTCGCCAATGCTTCATTCCCTTTAGTGGGTGCCATTGAGGGGATGCCATCCTGGAAACGAATGACAGCTTTTGTTCCTGGCAAACTATTGTTTACAATATTTTGCATGGTTTTTCTTGCGTTGATTTTTTGCTCTTCTGTTAAGAAACGTAGGTCACCATTTACAACGGTTTTGGGTGATATGATATTGGTTTTACCAGATGCTTCTCCTTTCTGCTGCTCAAAGCTGGCAGCCACTTCTGATCCCCCGATAAAAATACCAGGATTAAAAGTCAGGTATTTTTCCTTGCTCAGTGTTTCTCTGAAACTGTTGACTATTCTGGCGGCTTCGTAAATAGCGCCATAACCCGCAGCCCCAAATACTCCGGAGGAATGTCCTTGTTTACCCTCCACTTCTAATTCCCATCCACTGGACCCTCTTCTTGCAGTAGCAATGGTATTTAATCCGGCTGCGCCTTCAAATGCCAGTACCATATCGTGCTTTTTGGCTCTCTCTATAAAATCGCCCCTACTGATGCTTCTGGGTTCTCCTGCATTTTCTTCGTCACCCGTCATGTAAATAGTAATATTTGCATCGTTCAGCAGGTTTAATTCATGCATGGCTTTCATAGCTGCTATAATGATTACGTCTCCCCCTTTCATATCGTTAATTCCCTGTCCGGTGATGGTACTGTCGTTCAAAACAGCAAAGGGATTGGCAGGCATATCGGGTTCGAATACCGTATCCAAATGTCCCAGCAGCATTATTTTTTTTCCTTTCTTTCCTTTTCTTGTTGCTACTAAGTGTCCGGCTCTCTTTAAAGAATCTGGCAATTGAATCCACTCAATGGTAAAACCTAGTTTGGCCAATTCAGCAGCATATATATCGCCCACGGCTTTTACGCCCGCTACATTAAAAGTTCCACTATTGATGTTGACTGAATTTTTCAATAACTCCATCATCTCCGGATAGTTAGCTTCAATTCTTTCTATCAATTTTTGTTCAGTGGGTTGTAGGCTTTGTGCATTCAATGCGCAGGCACTCAGCGTTAATAGGCAGGTTAGTAACCAGTTTTTCATATTTTTTATTTATGACTTCAATTTAAGCATGATTTTCATTTGCCGAATAAGGAATAAATAACAACGGCTGACGTTTATTTTATATTATTTAAAATAGTTATTCATTCTTTACAATTCTAGCGGAGCTTTTGATATTTTTAAGAGGAAATCATTATTTGTGCAGCAACAAAAAGAATTATACCAAAGTAAATACGAAACCTTGCTGAACGTAGCTCAGCTGGGTGGTTGGGAGTACGATGCACTTACGCAGGAGCTTTACTGTAATAAATCTTATTTCAGTATGTTGGGCAGATTGGATGGAACCGTGAAAGACTGGGATAAGTACTCTATAAAAGAAGTATGGGAAAAATGGTTGCATCCTGACGATTTGCCCAAAGCCAAAAGTTATTTTGCAGATTTTATTTTAAATCCAACCATTGAATACTCGCAACAATTTAGAATGCAACATGCAGAGGGTCATTGGGTGGTGATTTTGAGCAGGGCCAGGGCAATGAGAGATGATCAGGGCGAACTAACAGGAATGATTCTTGGGTCTCATTTGGATATTACCGGCACACAGGAGATTACAGATAGTTTTACCATTACGCAGAAGGAGTTTGAAAAAACCAAGCGACAGGTAATTAAAGACAATGCCTTTTTAAAAGCAGTATTGAATAGCCCTAAGGAATTGTTTATTGTTGCTATTGACAAACATTTTCGTTTTCTTGGTTTTTCTGATGAATATATTTCCTTCGCCAGAAAAGCCTTGAAAAAAGAAGTAGCAATTGGGATGGATGTGTTTGAAGTATTGCCAGAAGAGTTAAAAGGATTCGCTAGAAAAAATTATGAACGCGCATTGAATGGAGAGAGTTTTGTAACCAATAATTCTATTGTACTTGCAGACGGAAAGAAACATTATTATGAAAATAAGTATAGCCCCATCATTGACCAGCACGGAAAAATTTTAGGGCTTACCTTATTTACAAACGATATTACCCAGTTAAAAGAACAGGAAGAAGAAAACAGGATGATTGACCTTCGTTACGCGGCTTTATTTGACGGTGCGGAAGATGCCATATTAATTGCTGATGCAAGCTCGGGTAATCTGGTGGATGTGAATGACAAAGCTTGTAAACTATTTGGCTATACTAAGTCTGAGTTGGTTGGAATACATCAAACAAAATTACATCCTCCAGAAGCGCTCGCTTATGTTCAAGCGAAGTTTGAAGAGTTTGTAAAAAACAAAGAATATCACTTTGTTGAGACAGATATTATAACCAAAAAGGGCATAATCAAACCAGTAAGAATTTCAGGTGGAGCTCCTTTTAGAGTGGGAAAATATTTATTTACTGCCGCGTATTTTCATGATCGTACCGTTGAAAAAGCAGCAATGGATAAAGCATTAACCATTCAGGAAATGTTATCTAAGGCAGAAGGAATTGCCCATGTAGGTAGCTTTGAAGTGCAATTGCCGGAGGGACATGCATTGTGGAGCGATGAAATGTTCCGGATTCTTGATTTATCGCCGAATGAAATTATTGCACACAAAGATTATTTTACTCAACTGGTTGTGGTAGAAGACAGAGAATTATACCAAAAATGGATGGATAAGGTATCTACCATTGAAGGGGAGTCAAGTCCTATACAAGTGAAAATTGAAACGCCATCAGGGAAGCAAAAGCATGTTATTGTAAATGGAATTTCTTACGCGGATAATATTGGTAGAATATATAAATTCATTGGGGTTGTAAAAGATATTACCACCCGTATTGCTACGCTTCAAAATCTTAGGGAGCAGAATCGGAAATTAAAAGAAATTGCTTGGGCCCAATCTCATTTGGTACGAGGTCCTTTATCTGATATTTTAGGTATCAGTAAGATAATAAAGAGTGATTTAGTATCTGCTGAAGAAAGGCATAAACTGCTCCACCAAATTCACGAAGCGGCTGAAAAACTGGATGCTGTTATTAAAGATGTGGTAAGTAATACCAGTTCATTTGAAGAAATTCAAGATGATTTTGAATAATTCTGACTGTTTTTCCAGAAATACCTACAATTAGGTATAAATTATTATAAATTTTTCAGCATATTGCATAAGAATTTAGTTCAAAAATCGGGGTACATTCATATCGGGGGGTGTGTTTGTCCCCGATTTATTTTGCCCCCATCCCTAAATTTTCCCCGTTTTTAAAATTCATTAATCAGTTTTGCGGTGGCTTCCGGTGCTTCCTCCATGGGAACATGCCCAATATTCTGAAGTATCGCCAGCTTGCTTCCGGTTATATCCTTGTTGAAAAGACTGGCATTCTGTACCGGTATTAATCCATCCTTATCTCCCCAGATAATTAAAGTAGGCTTCCGGATGCTTTTAATTTTATCAGGCTCCTGCTCAAGCCCCTTCTTAAAAATGGCTAAAAGTGCTTTTCGGTTTCCTTTGGCAATAGCCATATCATGAAAACGGGTAATTTGTTCATCGTTAATAATACCCGGATCCTGATAAATTCCTTTTAAGCTGGCTTCCACCAATGCCTTGGGCGTGATGAACAACATAATATTATTGATGACAGGAGTTGACGCAATTTTAAAACCCAGCGATCCTTTTACGTTCAATACAGGGTATCCTGTTGCATCTATTAAAATCAGTTTCCTTACTTTAGCGGGAAAATAAGTGGCAAACTGCCAGGCAATACCACCTCCTAAGGAATTGCCACCTATATCACAAACTGGCACATTAAGTTTGGTTAAAAAGGAGTCCAGAAACTGGCTATAATACTTAAAACTATACTCATTGGCTGAGTTAGGGCCTGTTAATCCAAAAGCAGGCATGTCTAGGGTGATGATTCTTCTGTTGGGATTAATGAATTTGCGCATGGCTTCAAAAGTGTGAAGCGAAGAACTGGTTCCATGAATGAGCACCAACGGAATGGAATCATTCGGATTGCCCTGATCTCTATAATGCACATTCATACCCATCAATGGCATGAATTCAGATTCATTATTTACATACAGTGGTTTTAAATCTTCAATCGTTTTATCGGATTGAAAGTAAATGACAAATAGCAACAATAGAATTCCGAAAACAGCGCCCAAAAAATAACCAATATACTGTAGGAACTTTTTCATGTGAATGATTTAGTTCTACAAATATATTGGTCAGTGATGGGATACTATATTAATTTCTGCGAATGGCACCAATGCCCTCTTTAAACAAGAGTTGGTTCAGCGCTGGAATGTCTTCGTTGTTAATAGCTTCTCCTCTTGCTTTTAATGAAGACCATTGAGCAGTGTATTGTTGTAATAAATCTTTGGAAGGCTGATTGATACTAGGTATATCGCTCTCTGCATGATTCATTAAGAACATATAATAAGCGGTAAACTTATTCAGGAAATTTTCAGCATCATCATAGGCTGTTGACTTGCGCTGAATCATTTCTTCGTCCCATGTTTTCATTTTTTGTGATAAGGCTTCGGCCTTTGTTTTTAAATCTCCTTTTGGCAGATTTTTAATTACCTGATCTAACTGCTGCTTTTTGTTGTACAATTCGTTTACCAGGTTGTGCATTTCTTTTACATTGGCTTCCATACCACTCATGAATGCATCAAACTCCTGATAAGTTTCAGCAGTAGTCGGATAATTGGGATTGGCTAAAATGGTTGCCGTGGTAGTAACCGATTTTCCTTCCGCTTCCAGTGTTATGCTGTAGTTGCCGGGTATGGCTTTGTGCCCGCGGAAACTGCTTTCTATATAGGTATTCGGAATGCCCGGCAAAGTAGCATGTCTGAGATTCCATACGAAACGATTCAATCCTTTTTGTGTTGACAGTTGTGGATCCCTTGGTGGAGCACCATCGTATCGCTTGTAAGTAGGATCTGCTTTTGAACTAAAGGTTCTGATGATGCTGCCTGCTGCATCTTTGATGCTCATTTTTACTTCAGCATTTTCCTTTAACTCCGGCAGTTCATAATACAATACAATCCCTGTTGCAGGATTCACGCCCCTAGTGGGATGTGTTCCATCAAAGTCCGGATTGTTTCCATCCAGTTCTGAACTGCCCGTTGCTAAAATAACAGGAGCTGGCTGATAAAAAGACAAATTATTGAATGATGCTTTGTATTGACGAATCAATGTTAAGTCGTCCAGGATCCAGAATGATCTTCCAGAAGTAGCAGCAATTAAATTGTCTTGATGTACCCTTAAATCGGTGATGGGACTATTGGGTAAATTCAATTGAAAGGATGACCAGTTCTTTCCGCCATTGTAAGAAATATACACACCGTTTTCTGTACCTGCATACAACAGATCTTTTCTTTTGTCGTCTTCTCTAACTACACGTGTAAAAGAACCTGCGGGTATGCCATTACTAATATTGGTCCATGTTTTTCCATAGTCTGTACTCTTGTATAAACCAGGGGTATGGTCATTGAATTTATAACGGGTGGTAGCAATATAAACCGTTGCTTTATCAAAAGGAGATACTTCTATAGAGTTGATTAAACACTCCTGCAAGCCAGCAGGCGTTATATTTTTCCAGATGGCTCCTCCATCTCTTGTTACATGCACAAAACCATCGTCGCTTCCAGTATACAATACTCCTTTCTCTAAAGGAGATTCTATTACATAACTGATGGTTCCATAGTTTTCTGCACCCACCGATTCATTCGTAAAAGGCACACCTGGTTTTACTTGTTTTTCTTTTTCATTTCTGGTTAGGTCGGGTGATACCTCAGCCCAGGTTTTTCCCATGTCTCTGGTTCTTAATAATACATGTGCTGCATGATAATAGGTGCCCGGTTCATGTTTGCTATGAATAATAGGAGCATTCCAGTTATATCTATATTTCATGTCTTTGGCATCCATGGCCAGATACTGAATGGGTGCTGCCATGATATTGGTACTGGCATTGTTCTTTGTGTCGAGCACTTCTATGGTTCCCTGGTAAGAGCCACCCAGCACATACCTTGGGTTGTTGGGATCAAATGCTAAAAACGCACTCTCCCCTCCGGCGGATGCAGACCAGTCGGTGTTTGTAATCCCACCGGAAAAAGTTCTACTGGCAATTTTTACAGAAGTGTTGTCTTGCTGACCACCATAAATATTGTAGGGAAATAAATTGTCTACGTTAATTCTATAAATCTGTGCTGTTGGCATATTGCTCTGACTGCTCCAAGTTTGTCCGCCATTAAAACTGATGGTTACTCCACCATCGTCTGCCATCACTAAATTTTTTGAATCGGAAGGATTGATCCATAGGTTGTGATAGTCTCCGTGCATGCCCTGAATATTCTCCCAGGTTTTGCCTCCGTCAATCGATTTTAAAGCGGGTGCACTTAACACATATACTGTGTTTTCATTGTTTGGATCAGGAAATACTTCAATATAATACCAGGCACGCTGAATAATTTTATGCTCTGCTGATACCTGAGAAAAACTTTTGCCTGCATTGTTCGAAACATAGAGCCCGCCTGCATTTTTTTCGAAATCGCTTTCAATTAATGCATACACTTTTTCTGAATTGGCAGGGCTTACTGCAATCGCCATCTTTCCCATTTCCTTAGGTAGTCCGCCAGTTAATTTGTCCCAGCTATTTCCTCCATCTGTTGATTTGTATAATCCGCTTCCAGGCCCGCCACTGATTACTTTCCAGGGCAATCTTCCATGCTCCCACATAGCAGCATACAAAATATTGGGGTTTTTAGCATCCATGGATAATTCCGCAGCACCGGTTTTTTCGTTGATATATAAAATCTTTTTCCAGCTAATGCCTCCGTCTGTTGTTTTGTAAATGCCTCTTTCTGTAGAGCTGCTATACAATGCTCCTTGAGCCGCTACATAAACAATGTCTGGATTGCTCGGGTCAATTATTACGCGGGCAATATGTTGCGTTAAGTCTAACCCAATTTTTTTCCAAGTCTTACCCGCATCGGTACTTTTATACATTCCGTCACCGTGATGAGACATCACCCCTCTAATGGCATGTTCTCCCATGCCCACATACACTATATTGGTATTGCTTTCTGATACTGCAATAGCTCCAACTGATCCTGTTTTGAATTGCCCATCTGAAATATTATTCCATGTGATTCCACGGTCGGATGTTTTCCATAACCCCCCTCCGGTAGTACCCATATAATAGGTATGAATATCTCCTTTAACACCCGTTCCGGTATTGGATCGCCCACCTCTGAATGGTCCGATGCTTCGCCATTTTACTGGTTTAAAATAAGCATCGATGTTTTCTGTAGTAGCTTCCTTGCTGTTCTGGGCAAGCGCATAGTCTGCACCGGATATAAGGAGCAGTCCTAAAAGCAGTTTGTGCATATGGTTGAATTTTATACAGAAAGATAACTCATTTGTATCTTTGAATTGTGTCAAAGGGAAAATTAGATATCATTGATAAGGTACTGGATGCCTGTTATAAGTATAATCCGGATGCGTTATTTGTAATGAGTTTGATGCACCAGTACGAAGAACGAGGAAGCTTGAGCAAAAAACAATTAGAAGGGTTATTGGCCAAAGCAAGCAAAGTGCCTGATATGCCAGTTAATTGGTTGGCCACTTTAGAGGCAACTATACATAAAATGCACACGCGTGCTAAGGATCCAGCAACAGCTGGAAAACCTTTATTTGCGAAAGACGAAGAGTTGGGAGCTAAAATGCAAGCCATACTTCAAAAATATCCAGCGCACAAAAGGGTGGTATTTCTCTTTGAAAAATTCAATCGCAATGAGCTAATGTCGCCTTTGGAAAAAACAGAGATTGAGAAATTTTACAAACTACTTGTTCCATAGTACATGACAAATGTCATAAAACTTGCTTGTCAAAAAACCTACCTTCGGCACTTTAAATAATTTCCTTTTATGAAAGTTGCCCAAAACATTTTAGAAAGAAGCCAAAACAAGTGTGAACTCTGTTCTGCAGAATCTCCCCTTTCTTTATACGAAGTTGTTCCAGTGGATAGAACCACAGAGAACAACTGTATCATGATTTGTCAGAAATGTTTGCAGCAGATTGATAAAAAAGAACCCCTGGATCATGCTCATTGGAATTGTCTTAGCACTGCTATGTGGAGCGAAGTTCCTGGTATTCAGGTGGTTTCCTGGAGAATGTTGAATAGATTAAGAGAAGAAGCCTGGGCGGCTGAATTATTGGATATGATGTACCTGGACGAGGAAACCATGGCCTGGGCAAAAGCCACTGGTGATCATGATAACGACAGTTCAGTAGACTTACACGTAGATTGCAATGGGCAACAATTGTTTGCTGGTGATAGTGTGGTACTTACCAAATCACTAGATGTAAAAGGTACCAGCCTCAATGCAAAAATGGGCACTGTTGTAAAAAATATTCGCCTGGTTCCCGATAATACCGAACAAATAGAAGGAAAGATTGAAGGTCAAATGATTGTTATACTTACAAAATACATTCGCAAAGCATAACTTTATATGCGAATATGCGAGTAAGAAATCCCCGAACTGGCGAATACGATTTTGAATTTCAGGAGTGTAGTCCTGAAACCATTCGTAGCACAGCAAGAAAACTTTCTGCAAATCAAATTGCCTGGTATCGTTCAGGAATTGCGAATAGAATTGCGGTGATTCAAGAATGGAAACAGGTGTTGATTTCTAGGAAGGAATTGCTGGCGGGCGCCCTGGCTGAAGACACTGGCAGAAGCTGGGAAACCACTGCAGAAGTAGAATGGGTAATTAATTCCATGGATAAGTGGTGTTTGGTTGCAAAGAACTTTTATGATCAGCACAATGAATGGATTCCTTACCCAATTGTTACGGTACTGAGTCCTTGGAATTTCCCCTTGGTTTTATCTATGATAGATACCTTGCCTGCTTTATTATCTGGCGCCGCAGTGATGGTAAAACCGAGTGAAGTTACACCCCGCCATGTGATGGTATTAAAAGAAACCATTGACCTAGTGCCAGGCTTAAATGAAATTTTATGCATTACACCAGGTACCCCAGCAGCAGGAGCCATCATTGCAGATACCTCTAGCTTAATCTGTTTTACTGGATCTATGGCTTCTGCAAGAAAAGTGTTACAAGCCGCCAGTAAAAAAATGACTCCTGTTTTATTTAATCTAGGAGCAAAGGATCCTGCTATTGTTTTATCCTCTGCCAATCTTGAAATGGCTGCTACCGCTATTGTTAAAGGAAGTACAACCAATGCGGGACAAAGTTGCTTGAGTTTTGAAAGAATTTATGTGCATGCTTCTGTGCATGATGCATTGGTTGATTTACTGGTAGCCAAATCAAAAGCATTACAATTGGCGGACACACATTTGCTAAAAGGAGAAATTGGCCCTATTATTTTTGAAAAGCAGGTATTAACCATCAATACGCACCTGGAAGATGCGTTTGCCTCGGGTGCTACTTTGCTTACAGGAAGTAGAAAGTGTGAACAGATTAATGGCGGTTATTATTGTAAACCAACTGTCCTGGTGAATGTTACGCAAAATATGCTGGTGATGCAACAAGAAACATTCGGACCCATTATGCCAGTGATGGCTTATGATCAGCTAGATGAAATGATTGAAATGGTGAATTCGTCAGCATATGCTTTGGGTGCAGCTGTTTTTGCTGGCACTGAAGAAGAAGCACTAGCAGTTGCTCAAAGAATTAATGCAGGTTCAGTTAGCATAAACGAAGCTGCACTAAAAGCCATTCTGCATTATGGCGACAGCGTTAGTTTTAACTGGAGTGGAGTAGGGGGTTTAAGAATTGGTCCAGAAAATTTTAGTCGATTCGTTAAAAAGAAATACTTCCATTTTTAATTTAAAGATTTTTACTTCTTCGTTAAAAATATTGACTTCTGGTATAGGGTGGCTGAATTGTTAAAGAATTGCTATTCACATTAATATGTGATTTTATGAGAAAATGGTTTCAAGGTTCTTTGTGATCTAAAAATTTTTTCTAATGAAATCAATGAATGTATTTTTTGTAGCGTTATTATCTCTGCTACTTTTTTCATGTAAAAAACAGGATCAGCCTACACCCGTTCCAGGCTTAGAGCAAAAAATGCTCAAAAAAATATCAACCAGCGATCGTGAATTTGAGATGTTTACATATAACACCAATAAGCAACTGATTAAATTAACGAGTCAGTATATTGATGATTATCTCAATAATACTGTTGCAACCGATGAGTCCATTTTTACGTATCAAGGAAATCAACTTTCTAAAATTCAACACGAAACGGGTTCTATGGAATTCTTTTATACCAACGGGAGCGTTGATTCTATTAAGAATTATACAGAGAACAATAAACTTATCAGTACCGATTATCCTCAATACAATGCGCAAGGCAAGCTGATTTCTGTAACCACCCATTTCTCTGGTCTTTTTCCTTTAATGCCAGTGGGAATGATGCGAACTTTTACTTACAATGCCGATGGCAATTTGATTGAAAATAGTTACTCCTTAAAAGTTACCAGAAACAGCGACTATGTATTTCAAGAAAAAACTGTTTTCTCGGATTTTGATAATAAGCCTAACCCTGAATCATTCAACTATGTTGACTTTTATTTTCCTAGTATAACGCTGCTAAGAAACAATCCTCGTAAGGTAAAAGTATACAATCATAATAATGTATTAGAATCTGATATGACTGTTTCGTTTGAGTATGATGCTGCCGGTTATATTACTAAAAAGTCAATTCTTACTGTTGGCAGTCCTAATCCGGAAGTTTCTTTCTTTGAATATTATTAATTGAATCACATACTCATGTGATTGTTCAAATCGCATGGGTATATTTTCTTTGCTTCAAAACTTAACAGTGAAATCATTTATATTATTAAGCGCTGCAATTTTATTCATAAGTTGTAGAAAAAGCCCACAACCATTACCTACACCACAAGAACCTACAGTAAAGCTGCTGAAAAAAATTTATACAGACCCTATCGAGTACCAATCTTTTGAATACAACGCTAATAGAGAATTAACAGGTTATACTGTTCAGTTCATAAACAATCTGGTGGATAGAACTGTGAGCAAGTTGACAAAAGAGATAGTGTATGAAAATAATCTATTAACAAAGCAAGTAAGCCCTGCTGGTATTCAACAATATTATTATAGTTCAGGTAAACTGGATTCTATTCGTACAACAGCTGTTAATGGAAAATGGATTAGCACTTTGTTTCCTACATTCAATGCTAAGAATCAATTGGTTTCTGTATTAGAGCTGATTAAACAAAGTGGTCCAGATGCTCCTGATGCACTAAAGTATGAGTACAGTTATGATGCCAAAGGAAATCTGGTAATACAGAAAGCTTATTCAAGGCTGGTCACCAGCCCTCAGTTTATGTTGGTAGAGCAAACTATTTTCAGCGATTATGATCAATCTGTAAATACAGAATCCAGGGCCTATGGTAATATTTTCATTAAAGGGGTTACTATGATGAAAAATAACCCCGGCAAGCAAATAACGTATGATGCCAATAACCTGGTAAACAATGAAATTCATTTCTCATATACCTACAACAGTGATGGATATATTGCTACCAGAACTAAAAAATTAATAGGCGCTTCTCCTGATTTAATTTATACCTATGAATACTATTAATACAATTTCTCCGCTACAAAACAAGCGCCCAAAACTTGATTTATATAAAATGAAAAGGATACATGTTTTTTTTGTTTTGATTTTATTTTCTTTTAGCTGTTCAACAGTAAATCTGCATTTGGAAGGCGAATCCTGGAATGATAAAGAAGCTTTTGAGGTAAAAGGCAGAGGCATTGCTTTTACCAAAGAAAAACTAAGCTTTGGAAATTATGCAACGCATTATGTAAAAAGATCTTGGACCCGTGGCGGCCCCTCTACCTACGGATTAGGAACTGGTATGCCGGGCACTCCTGAGTATGCCAATATTATTTCGTTAAGCTATATTAAAAAGAAGCAAACCCTTCGGTTTGGAATTGCTGATAACCAGGGAAACAAATCCGATGTGTTTGCAGTATCCAACTTTAATGCACGTGAAATTCAGGTTGGCAAAAACGAAAACAGTTTTTTTAATATTGCACTTGATATTTTACAGCAGGCAAAAAAGCCGTCTAGCTCTATATATTATGTTCAATTGTATATGAATGGAGAAGAACAGCCATGGCAGATGATACACGACAACTATACTTCGCAGCAGCCTGCTAAAAACTATATAGGCTATCTGGCTAAATTTAATAATCTATATTATCAGATAGTACCTATTAGTAGTATGGTGAATACAAAGGGAAAGATTTTCAATATGCCGATGGGAGCGTATGGGTTTGCTTTTTTAACTAGAGAAGGCCAACCACTGGCTGCTGTTTCATTGTTAAATAAGGGAGCTGTTTATTTTACAAAAGAAGTAATGCCCGATGAAAAGTTTTTGTTTGCCAATGCTGCTGCGGCCTTGCTTATGCAACAGGAGCTAGGTGCCTAGCCCATAATTCCTTTTACAGCACCACCATCCACAGTAATTGTTTGACCTGTTATAAATTTACTTTGCGGGCTTAGTAACCAAACTGCTAAGCTTGCAAAGTCTCCTGCCTCTCCCAGTTTTCCAACAGGTATCTGCGCAATACCTGCTTTTTTTGCTTCTTCAAAACTCATTCCTGTTTGTTCTGATTTCTTTATATACAGTCTGTTAATAGCAGGCGTATTATGTGATCCTGGTCCCAGTATATTCAGTGTAACACCTGATTGAGCAATTTCCTGCGAAAGGGTTTTTACCATTCCTACTACGGCTAATCTTAACGAAGTACTTAAAACCAGATTTTCTACGGGTTGTTTTACAGAAACACTTTCTATATATACTATTCTGCCATATCCTGCATCCATCATTTTAGGAATGATGGCCTGCGATAAAGCTACTTTCCATCGAAGAATCTGCTTATATGCCTGATCCCAGTCTTCCAAACTGGTTTCCAATACCATTTTTGCAGGAGGTCCTCCTGCATTAACTACCATACCGTGGATGGTTCTATTTTCTATTTGGTCAAGTAACTTATAAAGTGTTGTTTCTTCTGATAAGTCTCCCGGCAGTATTTCTATCTGATTGGGAGCCTGTTGTTGAAGTTCTCTCAACTTTTCTTCACCTCTGGCTACTGCAATTACTTTTGCCCCTTCATTTACCAATGCTAAACTAATGGCTTTACCAAAACCTGAGCTGGCGCCCCCAATGATAAATAATTGATTACTGATTCCTAAATTCATGCAACAATTTAGACAATTTTGTCTTTAAATGCTTTAGCTACGGCCTCGCTTTTGCTGTTTACATGCAACTTTTCATAAATCTTTTTGATATGACTTCTAACGGTGTCTATTGCAATAATCATTTCTGCAGCAATCATTTTATAGCTGTAACCATTTACTAGGAATTGTAATACCTGCTTTTCTCGGTCACTAAGGTTATAATCTTCTCCTTTACTATTATTCATAGAAGAGAACATCTTTAATACCTGCGTAGCAATATTCGCACTCATAGGCGCCCCGCCACTAGCAGCTTCTGCTATGTATTCGAGTAGTCTGGCAGGTGCTGTTTTTTTGAGAATATATCCATTTGCACCGTTTTTGATGGATTCAAAAACATTCTTATTATCATCAAACACGGTTAACATTAAAATTTTTACTTGATCATTGGTTTCTCTGATATTCTTTAATCCTTCAATACCATTAATGCCCGGCATATCAATGTCCATTAATATTACGTCAGGTTTAAATGCTGCAACTTCATCCACTGCATTATTACAATTTTTATAAGCTGCAACTACTGAAAAACCCTCACTGCCATCAATTAACATCGTTAATCCTTCTCTTAACTGAGGGTTGTCTTCGTAAATAAGTACTTTAATCATTGGGGCAATTTATACGTTAAAACTACTGATTGATGATAGTTTTTTCAATCACATAAATATGTATTCTTTTAGTATCCTCTTCCTCCGGTTAATAATAGATAGGCTCGAAGAAAATACTTCTTAACTAAACTCCCTACCATCACACAAAACAGTATTACCAGTAAAGGAACAAATAGGTAACTCAAAAGTCTGTTCATCCAAATGCCCTCTGTTGCCAGAATTACCATTTTCATTAAATAGGGCAATAAGGGTACATGTAAGGCAAATATGAAAAAGGAATAATTGCTGATCTGCAGAAACCATTTCTGCTGAACTGTTTTCTTAATAATAGGATCAATTCCATACCAAATGGCAATCATTCCACATATAACAGAGGCCCTATGCAAAAGCATTAAAGTAAAAAAAGTAGTTCCTGTATTGGGTTCAAGTTCAAATGCCATAAAGGTTTTAATAATACATAACCCTATAAAAAGAATCAGGAAGATGCCCGTGCTTAACCATTCTGGTCTTTTTTCTAGAAACAATCCTTTTTTCTGTGCCCAAATTCCTACACTAAAGAAAAATAAGCCCTGCCCGTCGAATATGAATATCTGAAAAGATACCAACCAGATGAGTAATGAAAAACACATCCAAATTATGGGTACTTTGCGAATGCAATACAGAATAAATGGGTACATCAGGTTGTAAACAAACAAAGCCAGTATAAACCAGAGTTGGTAAGCGATGGGAGCCAGAATCCACCTGCCTATCAAACCCTTCCAACCTATTTCAAGATAAGGCCGGTTGTCTCCGAACTGATCTATACCTGCCTCTTTTACAATATTGGCTGTATAGCTGTTCAGTTGTAACAGAAAAGTAAATAACAGTGCAATGGCACTCCAGAGTAAATAGGGTATGATTAATGTTTTGAATCTTTTCTTAATAGAATCAGTGTAAGATCGGTTATCATAATAGGCAAATAAATAACCAGATATAACAAAGAGAATGGGAATTCTGAATCGAAGGAGGCCGTTGGCAATTAAAAACTCTGAAAATGTTGTAAAACTAAGTGGTTCATCTATAGTGCTGTAAGGTGCTAGATAGGTTATATTTAAATTATAACCATGTACATATCCAAGCAAACAAATACTGATAAAAGTAAAGAATCGAAATTTCTGACTTAGTATTCTGTTCATATAAATTTATTGTACAGGAATTTCCAAGTATATGGTTGTTCCTGTATTTATCTGGGATTGTATATTCATCTTACCATTTAATGCATCTGCTCTTTTTCTCATATTGCCCAAGCCATTCCCATTGTCGGCTTCCTGCACATTGAATCCAATGCCATTGTCAAGAATCAATAAACTTAACCGATTACCAATCACAGATGCTTCTACTTTTATTTTAGTGCACTTTGCATATTTAGCTGAATTGTTGATGGCTTCCTTAAATATTAAAAAAAAGTCTCTCCTTGCTTCCATATTTAATTTTACTTCATTCACAGCCTCTGAACTCTCAAACTCAAGTTGAATGTCTTTTGCCTCACAAACATTTATAGCGAACTCGCGCATTCTGGCCAGAATTTTTTGCATACTATCGTTGCTGGGCTTTATACTCCATACTATATCATCCATGGCTTCCATCATTCTCTGACTGTTGTCTGAAATTTTATTCAGGTATTCTCCTGTTTTAGAAGGGTCACTGATTCTTGCCTTAGCCATTGAGCTAAGAATATTGATGGTGCTTAAAGTGCTACCCATATCATCGTGTAAATCTCTGGCTACCCTGGTGCGTATATTTTCTACTTCAATCAGTTTGTTCAGTCTGAGTCGGTGCATGGTGTATGCCACAAGTGCAATTAAAGTAAGCAGGATGCTGATAAACCAACCCGTTCTCCAGAAAGGAGGTCGGATAAATATCTGCATGGTGCTGATGTTCTTGGAACGGTTGCCTTCGTTGTCTTCACAATAAATTTTGAAAGTATAATTACCAGGCCTAAGAAAAGAGTAGTTCACAGTATTGTTTCGATCAGCTTTAATCCATCCTTTATCCAGCCCCTCCATCTTATAGTAATAGGTTAGTTTATCTCTTAATAAAAAACTGAGTGCAGAGAAACTGATGGCAAAACTATTCTGATCTGATTTTAATACCACTTTGGGTAATAACTGTAAAGAGTCTACTGGAATATAGCGATTGAATAATCGGAAATCGGTAATGGCAACATCCGGTGGAAGATTACTATTGCTGAATGCCGAAGGTGAGAAATAGATTAATCCATTAGAGCCGGCAAATATGATATGTTGGTTGCTCGTTAAAAAATCTGCTTCTGTAGTAAGGTTGCTGATGACTATTCCATCCCTCTTTTCATAGGGAGTAATAATACCGTTCACCGGATTGTATCTGCATAGCCCATTTCTGGTAACCATCCATAAATTTCCTCTGCTGTCTTTACGGATTCTTAATACAGCGTTGGCAGGCAATCCATCTTCTGTAGTTAACCAACTTACTTTTTTGGTTTTTTTATGAATGAAATTCAAAGCCCCTGCTGCATATACTAGTGTACTGTCGTTCAGTTGATCAATATCATCCCCGCCTTTCTGGAAAAGTGGATTCTTTTTGTCGGATACGGTATAATGATGAATTAAATTTTTGCCATCTGCAGAATAACAATAAAGTCCCTGGTTTAATGATGTAATCCATAATAATCCCTCATTGTCAAAAAATATTTTTCTTACAATGGTTCCAATTTGCTGTACAACTTCAAACTGCTTTCCATCGTAACGTACAATATCTCCTCTCTGGCTACTGATCCAGACATTACCTTTTTTATCTTCTGTTATAAAACGTATAGTAGATCCGTTTAATTCTTTTAAAGTATGGTACTGCATTTTGCGCTTTACCGTATCATAAATCATATACTTACCACCCTGACAGCCCAGCCACACTTCTCCGTTTCTTCTTTCGTACAAAGACCATACTTGCTGGTATTGAATGCGTTCAGTTGCAGTGAAGTTATTGGGCATATTACCTAATAACGCATTCTTATAGCTCATTAAGTTCTTGTTCAGGGTCAGAATCCCCGATCCCCATGTACTTAGCCAGAATTCACCAGAACTCAATTCCAGAATATCGGTTATTTCAATACCACCTTTGGTTTCACTGAAAATGAAATTGACTACATTTCCCTGGCTTCCCTGATCACTAGTCATGAAAATGCCATTGTCACTGGCAATCCAGATATTACCATCCCTGTCTTCTGTCATATCATTGATCTGTTCGTATTGAATGCCAATACTGCTTCCAAATTCACTTTTATAAAAAGTAAACTTGTTTAATCGTTGATTATAACTATAGAGTGCATTGGTTCCGTACATCCAGAGACTACCGGATCTGCTCTCAAAAAAATAACGTAGTTCTTCGTATTGAGGATTGTTATTTAATCCGGCTGTATCAGACAGTTGATTGCCATCATAATTATAAACTGCTCTGATATGTCTGTCTGGCCAGCTGAATATCCAGAATCGTTTCTGTTTATCAATATAAATTTCTGTAAGATTCTTCCACTTCTTGTTTAGTAGTGGGATAGATTTGGGATTGTAATCGCTGGTATAGGTCTGCTTGGTTTTCTGATCATAAACAGCCAATCCTTTGTCACTACTGGTAAACCATAACTGTTCTTCTTTTTTATTTTCTGCAAAAGGATGATTCGAAACAAATCCTTTTGGCAGTCTGATTTCTTTTTCGGGTAAGAATGCTTTTTTAAGTGAATCAAACCTAAATAGTCCTACTCCGTGTATGGTTAAATAGGTATTTTGTTTGCTATCCTGTTGTAGGCGCATATTACTTTTAACAGGGATAGTTTCATTAGATAGAATTGGTACGGTTTCGTACACCAATGAAGCATGATTGAATAGGCCTATTTTGCCCTGTGATGCAAAGTTCAACAATAGCGTCTGTTTGCCTATTGGTAGAATCTGGTGTAAATCGGCAATTGGTAAATTTTCCTTGTTCGGTTTGCTTGTTCCATAACTGATAAATCTATTCCCATCAAATCGTTGCAAACCATTGGCAGTACCCACCCATATAAATCCCTGTTTGTCTTGGTATATAGTATAAGTAACATTAGAAGCAAGACCTAATCCATCTTCCTTACTAATTTTTAAAAAAGCATATCCTTCTCGTTGTGATTGAACAGCTGTTAAAACACAGTTTAGTATAAAGAACAGAACTAGTTTTTTCATTAGAACAAATTTACAAGAGCCGGTTCACAAATGAATGCATGTGGCCCAAAACCACATGTTTATGTGAGTACCAGCCAGCCAGATAGCTGTAATTCACATTAATGTGCGGTTGAATACCCTCTTGAAACATTTCATTTTTGCTTTATCAAATTATTCAAAAAAATCAAATTCTCATTTTATGAAACAGTTTATTTTATCCCTTGCAATCTCAGCACTTAGTATCGGTGCTTTTGCATCTACTGGTATGCGTCCTGACTTTAAAGCAGGAAAAGCTATAGCAGCTCCTTATAAACGTTTAGTGGTTTATGGTAACCTAAAAGTCATTCTTGTGAATGCCGAAGAAAAGACTGTTGCTATTCAGGAAATGGTTGGTCAATCTAAAGTGAATGCTTTGTATAGCAAAAATGAATTGGTGATTGACGGCTCTGCAGTAGATGATTTGAGCCCTGTTACTGTTCGTGTTCCAGTTAACCAATTGGAGTTTTTGGAAATTAATGGGTCTGCTACAGTAGTTTCAGAAAACACCCTGAACTTAAGTCACCTTACTGTTTCCATGCAGGGGGAAGGTAAAATTGACATTAAGAATACAGGAAGTATCCAGGTGAAATCTGACAACGGCATTCAGTTTAAAACCATTAAGCAAAAAGGTCAGGTAACCATTCATTAGAAATAATTATTCTCTATATAAATGTTGGTTTATTATTAAGCAGGGCCCGGATTTCCGGGCCATTTTTAAATTTTAAATGATATGAAGACTAATCAAAATTTTATTGAATTGCTAAGTACTCAGTTTGCAACGATAGAGTCTTATTTTAAAGAAAATATTTATTCCGCTTCCTATGAGGATTTATCGGCTATTCCAGCCTGGGGTGGATGGTCGGTGCTTGAGGTGCTAGATCACCTAAATTTTTATAATCGCTGGTATTTGCCAAAAATTGATGAAGCCATTCAGCGACACCGAATATCGTCAGTTGAACATGCTGTTTTTAAATCTGGTTGGCTGGGCGCTTATTTTACAAAGATGATGAAGCCTTTCCCTGATGGAACTGTTGCTTCAAAAATGAAGGCATCTAAAAATACTATTCCTGCAACTGTGCTTAATCCAGATCTGGTGATTAGTCAGTTTTCTTCTCATCTTTCTCATTTGCATTATTTACTGAAGAACGCTGTCTTTGCTGATTTAAATAAAGGAAGGGTAGTTACCTCGCTTTCATCATTCGTTAGATTGAATACCGGAGACAGTATTGCTTTTTTACTGGCACATATGGAAAGACATTTTTGCCAGATTCAATCCATTCAAAAAGGGATATCACATAAATATGTGATAACAAAGTTGGAAAAGGTAGTTTAAAAAATAATTGAATGGCAATAGGGTCAGATAAGCGGCAGAGATTGGCTTTTTTCCAACTATTTATCTAAAACCGTCTCTTTTTTTCACCAGTTTATGTGATTTCAAACCTTCCTTTTATAATCAATTTTTGTATCCTCAAATTATTTATATGTCAAAGTATTTTACGCTAAGCTTCTTATTCACCCTTTTGTTTTTAGCTACAAATGCAAATGCTGCTACACCTAAAGAAACATTAATAGGGGGTACTATTGTTGCAAATGACAAACCTGTTAACGGTGCAGTGGTGTATTTGTTAAAAGATACTGGCAACAGTATTGTTAAAACCACTATTTCAGACAATGATGGCAAATTTAGTTTTATGTATTTGCCAGAAAAATTCCGAATCAAAGTAAATGCCTTGGGATATAATGATTATATAAGTGAAGTGAAAACACCTGGCAGCGAAATCTCAATTAAACTGACTGCTTCTGAAAATATTATGTCCTCGGTAACGGTTGTTGCGCAAAGAAAGCTGGTTGAAGTTAAAACCGATAAAACGGTTATTAATGTTGATGCATCACCAACCAATATTGGAACTACTGCTTTGGAAGTTCTGGAAAAAGCACCTGGGGTTGTTGTGGATAAAGAAGGCAATATTTCCATGCTGGGTAAGGCTGGAGTGATAATTATGATTGATGGGAAGCCTACCTATATGAGCAGTGCCGATGTTGCCAATTATTTAAAATCACTTAGCAGCAATCAGCTAGATCAGATAGAATTGATTACCCAGCCTTCTGCTAAATTTGATGCAGCAGGGAATGCCGGGATTATTAATATCAAAACAAAAAACAACAAACCCATGGGAACCAATGGCACCATTGGAGCCACTTACTCTCAGGGGGTTAACAGAAGACTAGCGATAAATGGTAGTCTGGGTTATAGAAAGGGGAAGTTGAATCTGTTTGGCAGTGTCAATATTTTTGACAATATGTCTTTTAATAAAATTGAATTGTCTAGAAATATTCGCAATGTAAATACAAAAGACATTGTTTCAGTTTTAGATCAGTCAACAACAATGGGGGTACATGTAAAGCCTTTTAATACCAAGTTTAGCCTTGACTATCTGGCATCAAAGAACAGCAGCCTTGGCCTGTCTTTTTCTGGAAACTTTAATGATAATTTCTTTACCCTTCCTACAAGAATGGAAGTGAGCAATGCAGGTGGCGTATTGCAAGGGGTGTATAATTCAAACACACAGAATGCAATGCGTGTAAGTAATGTTATTGGTAATTTATACTGGAAAACTAAACTGGACACCACGGGTAGAGAATTGACGGCCGACCTGGATTATATTAGAAACAGTTCTGATTTTAATCAGGAAATGAGTAGTTATTATTATCCTCAAATGAACAATCCTGCTGAAGCCCCATACATTTTAAAAGGAATTAACCCTTCTGTTATCAATGTGTATTCTGCAAAAATGGATTATGTACATCCCTTTAAGAAAGAAGGTAAATTAGAAGCAGGCCTTAAGGCAAGTTTAGTGGAAACAGATAATAATTCTGCTTTTAAAGTATTGAAAAATAATAACTGGGAAGTAGACCCAAGAAGCAATGAGTTTGTTTATAATGAGAATATTTATGCTGCATATGTAAATGGCAGTAAGCAATGGAAAAAATGGGGCCTACAGTTGGGATTGCGGCTTGAAAATACCATAATGAAAGGCAATCAGGTTACCACACAACAACAGTTCAATAGAAATCTGCTTCAATTATTTCCAACAGCTTTTGTTAGCTATAAGGCAACCGAGCTGAGCACTTTTACAATCAATTTTGGAAGGAGAATTGACCGTCCGAATTACAGAGATCTGAATCCATTTCAATTATTGCTGAATCCGTTTACTTATAATCAGGGCAATCCCAATCTACGTCCTCAGTTTACGAATAATGCAGAATTGGGATATAGTTACAAAAATGGAATGATCACCGCTAAACTTGGATATTCAAGAACTACAGATATCATTACAGATGTAATTCGGGCCAATGACGTAGAAAAAGTTACCTACCAAACCCGTGAAAATATTGCATCAAGAGACAATATTAACCTGAGCCTGGGATATAATAAATCTATCAATAGCGTAATTACAACCGGCTTTTTTGCGAATGTTTATCAAAACAAATACAAGGGGCTATTTAACAATGAACCCCTGGATGAGCAATACACTTCCTTCTCTTTGAACATGAACAATCAATTCAAGTTTAAAAAAGGTTGGTCGGCTGAGTTGAGCGGGTTTTATAACCACAGAAATCTCCTGCTTGCACAGGCATTCATTGAACCTATATGGCAAATGGGATTTGGAATCAGCAAGCAGGTCTTTAATAACAAAGGAACCATTCGATTGTCGGCCAGAGATATTTTCTTTAGTCAGAAAGTTAGAATTAATCAGCAGTTTCAGAATCTGGACAGCAGGTTCATGCAGTATTCCGATTCAAGACATGTAGCTCTTTCCTTCACTTTCCGTTTCGCCAAGAATGCATCCAATGTGGTTAAAAGAACCGGCGGAGCTTCACAGGAAGAACAAAACAGAGTGGGCAACTAAAATATTTTACAATGAAAAAAATTATCTTGCTTGCTGTTATAGCTGCAGCAACTGGTCTGGTGTATTCTTGTTCCAGCCATGAAGAAAAAGAAACAAAAACGGGTGAGCGCAAAGCTGCCAGTATTGCCAGAGGGGAATACCTGGTAAAAATTTCAGGGTGCGGAGATTGTCACTCACCCAAAATCATGACCCCTAAAGGACCTATGGAAGACAGTGCCTATTTTCTGGCAGGCTTCAGGTCGAAAGATCCCTTGCCACCCATTGATACTTCAGTACTAAAAAATGGATGGACCCTGTTTTACGCAGAAGGAACAGCCATGGTAAGCCCTCTGGGCATTTCTTATGCTGCCAATATAACGGCGGACGAAACGGGAATCGGGAACTGGACTTTGGAGCAATTTAAAACCGCAATGACAGAAGGCAAATGGAAGGGATTAAAAGAAAACAGGCCCTTACTTCCACCTATGCCATGGCAGAATTTTACCAAAATGCATCCGGAAGACCTGGAAGCTATTTATGATTACCTGCAAAGCACCAAACCCGTTGAGAATATTGTACCGATGGCCGTTTTTTCAACGCAGTAAATTAGGCCTCTGTGGTTGTAGCTTCTGCTGCAGCCACAGCTTTTATTAGCAATTGAAACTTTGTATTAAGAGATACAGTGTATAATCCGCCTTCAAGTATTTGCTTGGTATTGACGTCTTCCAGCATTACAGTAGCCAAATCAGATGCCAGTGCAGAACTGCTGATTAAATTAGCTACTTTACCATTTTTAAATTCAATAGTGAATTTATAACCCGCTTTTCTGCCAGTACCCATACGTTCGAAATCAATCCTATTCAAGTCTAATACCTGATTATCTTGTTTTGTTCTTTTTAGTAAAATACGAATAATGGGTAGGTACTTGATCCAGATTTGGGCGTACATGTAGCTGTGTTATAAGTTAAGAATAAAACAAAGGTCCGAAATTTCTTCGCCATTTCCGAATTTGGTTTTAAAAAGTCGTCATATCTTTTATATTCGCAGGTATATGAATGATATTTCAAGCGTAGTTATCCGGCAATTAATGGTTCATCAGGCGGGTAATGCCGCACAAGGTAGCCAGCTGATTCTATCGGAATCAGCCCATCTTTTACCCGATGAATTCTGGCAGCAAACCCTTGCCCATTTTTTCCTGAAGCCTTTTAATGAAGCTGAACAATACAGACTCCAAACCCAGGACAATCTGGTCTATGCCATTATAAATCAGCTATTTAGCAATGAGGTTTCGGTGGAATCTGCCAGTAAAACCCTGGCAGAACATTTTCATTTGAAGTCTCAATCTGTGCATGCAAAATCAGGTGAGTTCTATTTTGCCGACTTCGACAATATTGGTTTTGATGGATCCGCATATCGCGCTATTGGCATTTTTCATACGACTATAAAAGACCAATATCTCAAGGTTAAAACCAAGTCAGGAAATATTCAATTATCTATTGAAGAGGGAATTGATTTAAAAAAGGCAGAAAAAGGTGCTTTGATATTACAAAAAGAAGCAGATCAGGGTTTTATTGTATTGATTCATGAGTTATCTGCAGCAAAGCAGGCAGATGGGCCGTTCTGGAAATCGATTTTCCTGCAGGCGTCTCCCATTATAAATAGTTACCATAACACTAATGAAGCGCTGGGTATGTGCAAGCTATTTATCAGTAATGAACTCAATGAGCATTTTGAAACCAGCAAAACCGATCAGATTGATATGCTCCAGCGAAGTATGGACTATTTTAAAACCCATGACCAGTTTCAAATGGAAGAGTTTAGCAAAGAAGTTCTGTATCACCCTGAAGTAATTGAAAGTTTTACGCAATACAAACAACAATATGAAGTGGCCAAACAGGTGAATATAGAAGATGAGTTTGCTATTAATCCGGCTGCCATTCAGAAACAGCAACGTCATTTCAAAAGTATTTTAAAGCTCGATAAAAATTTTCATGTGTATGTACATGGCAGAAGAGACCTGATAGAAAAGGGCTACGACGAAGTAACCGGCAAGCATTACTACAAATTATACTTTGATCAGGAGCAATAAATGGCCAATTCATTCAATCAGAAAACATCTTCTATCATTCTGTGATAATCGTATTGAAGGTCTTCATGAAGGGTGCTCAATGCTTTATTTATCTTTTTATGTTGCTGTTGGTAAAGATTATTCAAGGCAGTACTCTTCATAAAAGGTATGCCCGACTGTTTTAAAGACTGGCAGAAATGAAGCAGAATAGCCACTTCGGCCTGTTTTGACCCTGTGTAGCGAATATATTTATTGGCCATTCTCAGAACCTTCCTGATTGATTTTTTAGCAAAGTATAAATTCTGACCCGGATCAATCTGATCCATTTCCGAACTGATTTCCTGCTGAACTTCCCTGATATACAGTTCTTCATCATTGGCTTCAAAAAGTAAATAAGTAAGCAACTCTTTATTTTCTTTTTTAAATTTTGCAAGGCGTAAACAGAGTTCTGCCAATTCCTTTGCTGTATTCCCCATTAAAGCCTGTTTGATTTCATGTACAGTTGCTGCTTTCATACAAAATTTGCGTACTTTGGTTATCACAAAAAAACGATGATTATGCCAGTGAACCGCCGTAAATTTTTACAACAGGGATCTTTAGCTGCTTTGGCTACAATTACACTGCCCGCCTGGGCTTCTGCCGCTGCTAAAAAGAAGTTTATTACAGGAGTACAATTGTATTCGGTAAGAGAAGATATGCGTAAGGATCCGCTGGGTACTTTAAAGGCGGTTGCTGAAATGGGATATAAAAATGTGGAGCATGCCAATTATGTAAACAGAAAATTCTATGGCTACAGCGCATCGGAATTTAAAAAAGTATTGAATGATTTAGGCATGAAAATGCCTTCTGGTCATACTGTTATGGGAGCAAGTCATTGGGATGCTTCTAAAAAAGACTTTACCGATAGCTGGAAGTACACCATTGAAGATGCAGCTGTTGTGGGCCAGGAATTGGTGATTAGTCCCTCACTGGAATCAGGGCTACGAAAATCAAAAGAAGATCTACTGCGCTTTATGGAAGTATTTAATAAGTGTGGAGAGCTTTGTAAAAAATCAGGAATGCGATTCGGCTATCACAATCATGATTTTGAGTTTACACAAATGATGGGAGAGGAAACCATGTACGAAGTAATGTTGAATAACACGGATCCTTCCATGGTTACACAGCAGTTCGACATGGGCAACTTATATGGAACTGGGGCTGATGCGCTTGCCATTGTGAAGAAATATCCCGGACGATTTGTTTCTATGCATGTAAAGGATGAAATAAAAAGAGTGAATGGAAATGGATATGAAAGTACCATTCTGGGTAAGGGTGTTCAGAAAGTAAAAGAAATTATAGACGAGGGGTTAAAGAATGGAGGAACCATTCACTTTATTGTAGAGCAGGAAGCTTATCAGGGTGTGCCTCCGATAGATTGCATCAGAGAAGATTTTAAGGTGATGAAGCAATGGGGCTATAAATAAGCTAATCTGTATAAGATAGTTAATGAAAGTGTTTTCTATAATAAGCCTTGCTTATTGATAAATGTATTTTAGTGTATGAAAAAGATTGCATTGTTTCTGAGTTTGTTAACCGGATTTGCCGCCAGCGCACAATGGCCTGCAGCAGCTGACATAAAAAAGTGGGAAGCTCAGGCTAAACAGGTATCCATTGTTCGTGATAAATATGGTGTTCCGCATGTGTATGGAAAAACCGATGCAGATGCTGTTTTTGGATTAATGTATACGCAGTGCGAGGAAAATTTTGAGCGCATTGAACGAAATTATCTTGAAATGCTGGGCAGAAGAGCCGAAATGGAAGGAGAGAAAGTAATTTATAACGACCTGCTGATGCGTTTAATTGCAGACAGCAATGATGCAAAAAAGGATTATCTCCAAAGTCCGCTCTGGTTAAAAAAATTATTGAATGCCCATGCAGATGCCATTAATTATTTTTTATACAAACACCCGGAAGTTAGACCAGTGGTATTGCAAAAATTTGAACCCTGGTTCCATCTGATGTACACTGATGGCAGTGTTTCTGCTACCAGTACCGGCGGTGCTTCCATTGATGAAATAAAACAATTTTATGAAAATGGTCCGGAAACAAGTGCACTTGCTTTTAATAATATTAAAGAAATAGAAGAAAGAGGATCCAACGGATTTGCCATTGCCCCAAAGCGTTCTGCAACCGGGAATGCCATGTTGTATATTAATCCGCATGTTCCCTTTTATTTCAGATCAGAAGCGCAGATGGTTAGTGAAGAAGGATTAAATGCGTATGGTGCTGCTACCTGGGGACAGTTCTTTATTTACCAGGGCTTCAATGAAAACCTGGGCTGGATGCATACTTCGGGATATACGGATGTGGCTGATTTGTACGAAGAAAAAATAAGCAAGACCCCTAAAGGCTGGATGTATGAGTTCGACAAAAAGTTATTGCCGGTAAAGTCTAAACCTATCACTATTTATTATACTGTTAACGGAGAAAGACTTGCAAAAACTTTTACTGCCTATTTTACACATCACGGACCCATAGTTGCAAAACGTAAAGATAAATGGCTGGCCTTAAAAGAGTATAACCGTTCTTTAAAAGCATTGATTCAAAGCTGGAAAACAACCAAGGCAGAAAACCTGGAAGAATATACAGAAGCAATGCGTGGTTTATCTAATACCACCAACAATACCGTTTATGCAGATAACAAAGGCAATATTGCTTACTGGCATGGAAATTTTGTACCCAAAAGAAATCCCGGATACGATTATACTTTACCTGTAGATGGTTCTACCTCCGCCACAGAGTGGCAGGGAGTACATCCGCTGGAAGAAACTGTTCATCTGATTAATCCTTCAAGTGGATGGATGCAAAATTGCAATGCAACACCATTTACCCTTGCCGGTGAAAGTAGCCCTAATAAGAACAACTATCCTTATTATATGGCACCGGATGGACAGAATGCCCGTGGTCTGAACGCCATGCGATTGTTGAGTAATAAAGACAGTATTACACTGGATGGCTTAATTGAAATAGGATACAATCGCTATCTGGCAGCTTTTGACATTCTGCTGCCTCCTTTATTTAGGGCTTTTGATGCAACTCCGAATTCCGATTCTTTAAAAATGACTGTTAAACCGGTAATTGATCTTTTAAAAGCATGGAACAAGGAAACAGATACCAGTTCAGTTGCTACCACTATTGCAATTGACTGGGCTACCAAAATAAATGCTTTATGGCCAAGGGCAAAAACACAGGAAGAGAGTACAGAATGGGTTGGCAGATTCAATGCCATTGCCAATGGTATAAACGGGAAAATAATGATGGAACAACTCAGGGATGTGATGAATGAGTTAACCGGTAAATATGGACGCTGGCAGGTTCGATGGGGGGCCATTAACCGTTACCAAAGACTTACAGGTAAGTTCTCCGAAGTGTATGATGATAATAAACCCAGCTTGTCGGTTCCTTTAAGCTCTTCCCGTTGGGGATCTTTACCTGCCTTTGAAAGCAGGTCTATGTACAGTTCCAAAGGACGGTACGGATTTTCCGGAAACAGTTTTATTGCTGCTGTTGAGTTTGGAGAGAAAGTGAAAGCAAAAACCATTGTAACAGGCGGGCATAGTAATAATCCTTTATCACCTCATTTTAAGGATCAGGCAGAGGGATTTGTTTACGGAAAGTTTAAAGACGTATTCTTTTATAAGGAAGACGTAATGAAAAATAAAGAAAAGGAATACCATCCAGGGGAATAACCTACTGGATGGTATAACTCATACCGCCGTCTTTTTCATCTTTTATTTGAACACCAAGTTGTGCCAGCTCATTTCTGATTTTATCAGAAGTAACAAAGTCTTTTCTTTGTTTGGCTTCTTTGCGGATGTTGATTAATAATTGCAGCACACCATCCAGCTTATCATTGTTATCGGCTTTGCTGGTTTGCAATCCAAAAATATCAATGATAAATGCCTGCATTTGTTTCTTTAATAAATGAATGGTGCTAACACTTAAAGCATTTTCTGCAATATGCTTGTCCTTAATGGAATTAATCACAGGCACCAGTTCAAACATATTGGCAATCACTTTGGCTGTATTGATATCGTCGTTCATGAATTCGTTGAATTCATTTACCAGTTTAATCACTTTCTCATCAAGCGCTTTGTCTGCTGCATTTTCGCTTGTATTGCCATTAAAACCCGTTAACCATTCGTAAGCATCCATCAGTCTTCTGAGTGCTTTTTCACTGGCCTGTAATGCCTCATTGCTAAAATCGAGTGTACTTCTGTATTGGGACTGAAGAATGAAAAAGCGAACGGTTGAAGGCGCATATGCCTGTTCCAGAATGGGATGCGTACCACTAAAAAGTTCGCTGAGCTTGATTACATTGTTGTAACTCTTACCCATTTTCTTTCCATTAATGGTAATCATATTGTTGTGCATCCAGTATCTGGCAGGCATCTGGTGATTGCAAACCGTACTTTGTGCAATTTCACATTCATGATGCGGAAACTGAAGGTCCATACCTCCGCCGTGTATATCAAATTCCTTTCCGAGATATTTGGTGCTCATGGCAGAACATTCAATATGCCAGCCGGGGAATCCTTCTCCCCATGGGCTTTGCCAACGCATGATATGCTCAGGCGGAGCATTTTTCCATAGAGCAAAATCAGATTTATTTCTTTTTTCATCCTGGTTGTCCAGCTCTCTGGTGCTTTCGATTTGCTCATCTAGCACCCTGCCACTTAAAATTCCATAAGGCTGACCTTTAGCAGAAAAGTCGGAATTGTATTTTTCTACGTCAAAATAAACGGAACCATTGGCCACATAGGCATAACCGTCTTCAATGATTTTTTTAATCATTTCAATTTGCTCTACAATATGTCCAGTTGCGGTTGGCTCAATGCTGGGAGGCAGGTTATTGAACTGATTCATAGCCCAATGGTACATGTTGGTGTATTTCTGCACCAGTTCCATCGGCTCCAGTTTTTCTAATACGGCTTTGCTGCTGATTTTATCTTCGGCTGCTCTTCCCTCTTCCTCAAAATGTCCGGCATCCGTAATATTCCTTACATATCTTACTTTATAACCCAGAAATAACAGGTATCTGTAAAGTACATCAAAGGTAATAAAGGGTCTTGCATGACCTAAATGGCTTTCTCCACTTACGGTTGGTCCACAAACATACATCCCCACATAGGGCGGGTTGATGGGCTGGAAACTTTCTTTTTTGCGGGTAAGTGAGTTGTATAATTTTAGCGACATGATGCCGCAAAGTTATTTTATTTTCTTAAACGAATATCAGCCACCAGCATGATATGATCGCTAAGTGCTTCGTCTACCATATCAAATTGCTTCACCTCAAATTGCTGGTCGGGTAAAATGTAGTCGATGCGTAAAGTGGGTGCTATAGAAATAAAGCTTCTTCCCAGTCCAAAACTTCTTTCTAAAAAAGCATCTTTTTTGTTGCCTCTGATAGAAAAGTAGGTATAAGAGTTAGGTACATCATTAAAATCTCCGGTAATAATACTCGGATAGGGGCTTCTTTCCATTGCAATATTGACCAATGTGGTTTGCTCTCCTCTTTTTTTATAGGCAGCTTTCATTTTTCGCATTAAACGTAAAGTGGCACTGAAAGAAGACTCATCCGGCTCTTTTATTTTTTCTATATCAGCGTAATCGTTCTTTTTAAACTTAAAAGATTGTAAATGGGTATTGAATATTCTTATGGTATCACTACCCTTTAATAAATCTGCGTATATAAGACTTTCTTCTGACGGAAAGGCTATTCTGCCAGTATCTATCATGGGGTACTTGGAAAAAATAATACAGCCGGACAGGTATTCCCCATTGTTTCTTTCATAGTCTTTTGAGAAATAATAGTAAGGGTGGGTTCTGCTGAAAAGCTGAATATTGTTTTCGGTTGTGGCGGTATTGAATTCCTGCAGGCATATAATGTCAGGATAAGTCTTCAGAATACTGGCAGCCACTTCTTCCCGGACCATTTTTTTTGCGAGCACATTTTTAGACAGACCATTAAAACTCTGGATGTTCCAGTTAACAATTCTAAAATGATTTTCTACTTTTCTTTTGGTAAAAATGGCATTACCAGTCCAGGCAAAAACCACTGCAATTTGTTGCCAGCCAATCAGAAGTGCAATAATAGGTAGTAAGGACCAGATGGGTCGGGTAATTAACCAAAACAGTGCAGATAATATTAATAATAGAATTAAATAGGGAGTACACAATGCCAATACACCGTGAAGCCAGAAATCATTGGGATTTATATATGGTGAGAGGGAGGCAATTAAGAAGAGTAATACAACTATGGCATTGCCGATAATAAATATTTTTTTTGTTGTTCTTCTAAACCAACCCTTAGCCATAGAATAAAATTACAAAAACATTTAATTGTTCAGACTAATATCTGCTACCAGCGGATAATGATCGGAAAGCTCAAGGGATGGACTGAAAAACTGATCTGTTCTGAGGTTTTTTGATGTTAGAATAACATCTATTCTCAGTAATGATTTTGCACTTCTGTAAGTTCCTTTTAACCCTGCCCCTGCTTCTAAAAACGCATCCTTGGTTTCTTTCCTTAGTTGCTGATAAACATAACTGGATGGTACTGCATTCAGGTCGGCACAAAATATATAGGGAAGCCGGGTTTCTTTAAACATCTGTTTTACCATTGCTGCCTGTTTAGCATGAACTCGATCAAAATATTCCAACCTTTCAGGTATATTGGTATTAAATAGTATGGCAGTATCTTCTTTTACATATTTTAAATTGCCCAGTATGGAAGGGCTCAATTTATTATAATGCAGGAACATCGACCTGAAATGTGAGGTAAAAATCCGGATGGTTTGCTCCTGAAAACGGATATCGGCAAATGCAAGACTCTCGGGGTGAATTTTTAAAGGATACTTTTTACTCCCACTATTGATGATTGGATGCTTTGAAAATATTATTGTTCCATAATCAATTCCATCCATTGTAAAAATAAAATGCCTGTAACCCAGTGAGTCGCTGATGAATCGGGTAACATCTCTTTCTGCGTAACCGGGAGAAATAATATAATCCTGGAAGCAGAGCACATCTGCGTCCGATTTTTTAATAAAGTTGAGCATTAACTCCTGTTCGTGTACCCAGGCGTTGCTCCCTGGTTTACTGAAAAGAAATTCGTTTACATTCCAGGACAGTACTCTGAGTGAGTTTTTATTTTTTGATGAGTCAAAAACTGCGTTAATTCTTAAAGGGTAAGTGTAACTAAGATTAATAGACCCGGGCAACAATAATAATAGTATCCACCATTTTCCACGGTAAAAAAACCAATGGCCAGCAGGCACCATATCAGCGCTATAATAAACAGAAAGGGAAATCCAATAGCCAGAAATGTAATTCCCCTGTAAATTTCCGGGTGTAAAAATCCGCTGAAACAACTAACAATAAACAGGGGTAAAATCAGAATACCACTAATATTGAAAATTTTTTTACTTGTTCTGTGTACTTTGGAACTGGATTGCATTATAAGTCTTGATCGCTGGCCCGGTTAAGGAATTCTTTTTCCTCTTCCGTTAAAAACGCATATCCGTGTTGGTTTATTTTATCTAAGATATCGTCCAGCTTCTGCTGGGTAACATTGGCAATTTTTTCGTAGGGTTTTCTATTCACTCTGTAAAAGTGCTTTTCGTGTTGCTTTACCTGATTGCTTTTTTTCTCCGGATTAAACAGATTGTCCAGCCAGTCTACCAACGCAATCATCCAGCTGCTCCAGTCTCTACCTTTTTGCAACTGCTTCACAAAAAAGAAACCCATGGCCCCCCCCGATAAATGCGCAGCACCAATACCTGCATTGCCTCCTGATAAAGTGGCAAAATCAATCGCCACAAAAACAACCGTAAGTACCCATAGCGGAATGCCCCCATTAATCATGGGGAACAAACGATAATCGGGCGCCAGTGTGGTGGTAGCAACAGCCACAGCCATTACAGCCGCGCCTCCGCCCATCATGGCCGGCGTGATGAGAATATTTCTTTCGAGAACAGGGAATAAGTTGTTGGATAAAAGAAACACCAGGGCTCCTACAAACCCGCCATAGAGATAAATAGGCAATAGTTTGCTGTTGCCTGCCAGGTCTTGTAAAATGTATCCGAAAGCCCAAAGCCAGAGTAAAGTACTGATCAATTGCCAGATGCTCAAATGCGTGAACATGGTAGTGAACAGGGTCCAGGGACGGGAAAAGAAAATATCAGGTACCGGCGATAGGGTAAACCAGTCCAGAATTTGCTTATTGAAAAATTCCAATGGGATATCCGATAAAAAGTAGATAATCCTAATAAAATTAATCAGTAAAAACACAAGGGAATTTACCGCGAACAGAAATACAAGCGCATTATTGTCCTGACCTAATAATATGTTTCTGGTACTTTTCTGTGATAAGAGTGACATATTAATAGAACGTTTTTTTACGGGTTTTGTTCCAGGTTATAACAATTAATAATCCTACAATCGCACCACCAATATGGGCCCATCTGGCAACATTGTCGCCGGCTGAGTTTTTCAGCGCAAAGAAGAATTCGTAGGAAAAATACAAAAGACCAATCCACTTTGCCTTGATTGGGAACAGGAAATATATATAAATATAGGTATTGGGAAACAGGTATATAAAAGCTGCCAGAATACCAAATACAGCTCCGCTGGCACCTAAAGTGGCTGTGTTGATATTCTTTTCGTAGAAATTGGTCAAAGCCTCAAACATCTGGGCACTGGCCATGGCATTGTCGGGGTTGTATCTTAAACCATTGATGATTTGACTGTGATTTTCGAATCGTACATCGTAGCGCTCAATAAAACGAATCATGGCATTGTTTAAAGAAGCCCCTCCGTCTTCGTGCAGATTGAACAATACCTGATAATCTTTCATCAACGGCACAAACTCATAGCTTAAAAAAAGCAAATGAATAAAAGCCGCTCCCAATCCGCAGATCAGATAAAAAGTAAGAAAGCGCTTTGATCCCCAAAGATTCTCTAAAACTGATCCAAACATCCAGAGAGCAAACATGTTTCCCAGAATATGACCAAAGTCGCCATGTAAAAACATATGGGTTACCAGCTGCCAGGGTTGAAACAGATTACTTTGCCATCCATGAAGGGCAAAAATATCTTCCATGTTCAGAAAACCTGCAGGGCCGGAAAGTACATTCTGGGCAAGAAAAAAAAGCCCATTAATGATGAGTAAATTTTTAACAATCGTCGGTAATATTTCAAATCTACTGGGTCGGAACTCTGTCATAATATTTACTTCAGTTTGAGCTGTACAACATTTTCTATATGCAGGGTATGCGGGAACATGTCTACGGGTTGTATTCTGGTTACTTCGTATTTCTCGCTTAACAATGCCAGATCTCTTGCCTGTGTTGCGGGATTACAACTGACGTACACCACAGTTGGGGCTGCAATTTCAAGCAGTTTTTTTACCAGCTTTTCATGCATGCCTGCTCTGGGCGGGTCTGTTATTACTACATCGGCCCTGCCATGTTCTGCAAAAAAAGCGTCATCGCAAATATCAATCACATCCCCGGCAAAGAAGCGGGCATGATCCACTCCGTTCAAAGCCGCATTTTCTTTTGCATCTTCTATGGCATCAGCTACCATTTCTACACCCACCAGTTTCTTTGCCAGTTTGCTTACAAACAAGCCAATACTCCCTGTTCCGCAATATAAATCATAAACAAGCTGGCTTCCATCCAGTTCAGCAAATTCTCTTGTTACGGCATATAATTTTTCAGCTTGTCTGGTATTAGTTTGGAAAAAGGACTTGGGACTTATTTTAAACTGCAAATCCTCCAATTTTTCTATGATAAAACCCTTGCCATGGTAAACAATGGGTTCCTGGTCGTGCAAACTGTCGTTTCTTTTACCATTGATGGTATATAGTAAAGTGGTGATTTCCGGAAACTGAGCCAGCAGCTGATCTAGCAAGGCAATCCGGTGCTCCTTGTCTTCATAGGCAATCACCATATTTACCATTAATTCCCCTGTAGTGCTGTTTCTGATCAGGAGATTTCTAATCCAGCCCTGATGTGTTTTTATATTATAAAAAGGCAGCTTGTTTTCTAAAATATAAGCTGCTACCGCCTTTCTGATATGGTTGGTGGGCTCTTTTTGCAAATGACAGGTATCAATTTCCACCACTTTATCAAAAAAACCACGCACATGAAATCCGGCGGCTCCTGGTTCCAGGTCAAAATCTACACCTGCTGCCTTCATCTGGCGGAACTCTTCTGTTGGTATATACTTTCGGGTGGCAAAAGTGTATTCCATTTTGTTCCGGTATTCCCTTGTGACGTCAGCTCCTATGATTGGGGCAATTTCGGGTAAGGGAATTTTGGCAATCCTGGTGAGATTATCGGTAACCTGTTTTTGTTTATAAAACAACTGCTTTTCGTAAGGAAGCATTTGCCACTGACAACCTCCGCATACGCCAAAATGTTTGCAAAATGGCTGAACCCTGTCTGTTGAATAGCTATGAAAATGAACCGTATATCCTTCGGCCCAGTCTGCCTTGCTTTTTGTCAACTGAATATCTACCAGATCTCCGGGAACGGCCCCCTCTATAAAAATGACTTTTCCTTCTACTCTGGCAAGCGATTTTCCCTCGGCTGCATAATCTTCTACCAATACTTTTTCAAGTATGACTGTTTTTCGTTGTTTTCTCACTTTGTAAAGGTAGGTTGCGTTTTCTATTTAGCCCCCTAAATTGCGTATTTTTAGCTTTAAATAGTGAGTATGCGTCGTATAATGATGATTGTGTTAATGAATGGATTGATTGTGGGAAAAGCCATTGAGTCTTTTGCACAGAAAAAAACCGTAAATCCGCCTGTTAAAACCCAGGCTAAAACGCTGGCAAAACAATCTGGTACATCTACGGCAAAGCAAGCGGAAAAATCTACGGCCGCTAATGCAGGCAGGGAAATCTCCATCACCCTTACCCCTCTTAAAAACACTAAAATTTATCTGGGTAGTTATTTTGGGAAAGGCATGACCCTGGTTGATTCTGCCTTTTTAGACATAAACAGCAAGGGTGTTTTCAAGGGGGATAAAAAACTAACCCAGGGCATCTATTTTGTGGTTTCACCTAATTATACCATTCAGTTTGAGTTTTTAATGGATAGCAAGCAAAGGTTTGAAATAAAGGGGGATACAGCCGCCAAGGAATCAGCAAAAATCATTGGATCTCCCGACAATGACCTCTTTAAACAATATGCCCAATTTTCCAATGAAAAAGGGCGACAGGCACAGCAAATAAGAACAGCGCTGCTTTCTGCCAGTCCGGAAGAAGCTCCAAAAATGAGGGCTTCTCTGGCAGAAGTAGAAAAAGAAATTAAGCAGTATCAGCAGAATATACACCTGAAACATCCTAATTCATTATTGTCAACCTTGTTTTACATCATGAAAAGGCCGGAACTGCCACCGGTTCCTATGGTTAAAGGAAAGCCGGATTCTGCTTATCCCTACCAATTTGTTAAACAGCATTTCTGGGATGATGTACTTTTTAATGAAGACCTTTTACTGAGAACTCCTTTTTTTGAATCCAAACTAGATGACTACTTTAAATATTATGTATCTCCCGAGCCTGATTCCATTATTCAGGAAGTAAAACAAATGCTATTCATGGCCAAAACAGGCAAAGAGATTTATCCATACCTGTTAACCAAGTTCACTAACAAATACATTAATCCGGAATTCATGGGTCAGGATAAGGTTTTTGTGTATTTGTTTGAAAATTTCTATGCCAAAGGCGATACAGCTTTGTTAAATCCGGCATCCAGAAAAACCATTACGGAAAGAGCTTATAGTTTGATGGCCAATCAGTTGGGGCAACAGGCTCCTGTGCTTAACCTTACAGATAGTACTGGCAAAAGAAAGCCATTATACGACCTGAAAGCCCCTTTTACATTGGTTGCTTTCTGGGATCCCAATTGTGGCCATTGCAAGGAAGAAATACCCCGATTCGATTCATTGTATAAAGCGAAGTGGAAGGCAAATGGGGTGGCCATCTATTCTGTGAATATTTATGAAAATGAAAATCTGGCATGGAAAAAATTCATTGCAGAGAAAAATTTATCTGCAGACTGGACCCATGTTTATCAAACAAAAGAAGACAGACAGACCGAAGAAAAGGCTGGAATGCCCGGCTACAGGCAATTGTATGATATTTTCAAGACGCCCACTTTCTATTTACTCGATGAAAATAAACGTATTCTGGCAAAGCAACTTACGCTGGAACAGTTTGATGCTTTGATGGATGCTAAAAAACGCTGATTTCTTTTCATAGGATGATTGCTATTTGATATGGGTTTCATAGATGTTGTAGTCATTTTACAACATGGACCATATATACGAAGAAATCAAAAACAGACATCATCAGAAGTTCAGATTATCAGCCGCTGTAATCAGTTCTATTGTGTTCACTTATCTGGTTACTGTGTTTCTTTTGCTTACAAACAGCATAGTGGAAAATGCTTCTTCAACCAATAAAAGCCTTGTTGGCACTCAGTTTACTGCAAAAAGTAACCTGAAGGAATCAACAACCAGACCCTAAACATAGTCTTTTTATCCCCCGAATACAAGCGGAGCTATTGAAAAATATTTTCCGCTTTTTTTATGACCTATCTCATAGTTTTTCAATTCTACCCTTTGTAAATTTATAAGTTATGGGTATCCCTAGTTTAAGGGAAAATACGGCATCCTTATTTGGTTACTTTTGTATAAGTTTTTAGTACAGATTCCTAATAATTATAAGAATTGTAAAAACAAGCATGTATTTAATCGGTATCATAGAAGATGATGTTCAGTTAAGAAAAACAATGGAGAACTATATCTCGCTTCAGCAGGATATGTCTTTGGTTTTTTCCTGTAACCGAATTGAAAAGTGGATCAGTATTCGTCAGGATGCAGGTATAGTTCCAGACTGTGTTCTTTTGGATATAGGATTACCCGGAATTTCCGGATTAGATGCTATTTCAATTATAAGCAGCTATTATCCGGGGGTAAAAATTTTGGTAATCAGTGGTATGGAAGATCCTTTGATAGCCTGGCAGGCAATGATGAACGGAGCCAATGGGTTTTTATTAAAGCCTTTCAGATTGGCAGAAATGCAAAAGCAGATAGAGATATTGAAATCCGGAGGAACAGTGCTGGATCCGGAAACAATGACCGGATTAATTCAAACTGCAAGAACCCGATTTAACTCAAATGGCAGTACAGATCGTTTTCATGAATTTGGATTAACTCAAAGAGAAATTCAGGTTGCAGAACTATTGGTTGCAGGGTCAAGTTACAAGGAGATTTCCACTATTTTAAATGTGTCCTACACAACTGTTAACGAACACATCAAGAATATCTATAAAAAAGTAAAAGTAAATTCTAAAATGGCATTCATAAACAGAGTGTCTGGTAAAAATTAATTCCCCCCAATAAAATAATGACAGCAGGCTCCTTATATACTTTACTGATTGCGGATGATGATGATATCAATCGGGTGATTTTAAAGCATATGTTAAAAACACTTGAAATGGAAGTGATTGGTGTATCTGATGGAACAGATGCCATGCAGTATTTAAACGAGAATCCTAATAAAAAAGTAATCATCCTTTTAGACTTGAATATGCCCAATATGGATGGCAGTGAAGTGATTTCATTGATTAACCAGGATAGTCAGCTTCGGGAAAGAGTCAGAATTATAGTTATTACAGCCAACCTGTTATCGATATATATGAAAGAAGGTATTGGAAGTAAAGTTTTGGATTGTTTTGAAAAACCAGTGAGAAAGGAAGTGTTGATTGATGCCATCAATTTGGGCATATCACAACTTAATTAATCATAATGAATCTGAAAAAAGAAGAACTGTCTTTTATCTTTAGTAACCTGCCGAATGCAGTGTTATTTGAGTCTTCAGATCATATTATACAATATGTAAATCAACCGTTTTGTACGCTTTTTGGTATTGATGCGCCGAGTGATGTTTTAATTGGTGCCAATTGCAAAGACAGTGCGGTTGAATCGGCAGATTATTTTCTGGAACCATCTCTTTTCCTTTCCAGAATTGAATCTATTTATGCCAATGGCGAAACCGTATTGAACGAAGAAATACAATTCAAAAGCGGCGAGACCTTATTAAGGGATTATATTCCGTACATTATTGAGGGTAAAATAATCGGGCATTTATGGTTGTATAAAAAGCCAACTCAGGAATCCAATGTGCTAAGTGTTGCTAATTCTCAGAAGCACTTTTACGAAGACCTGATGAACAATATTCCTGCAGATATTGCCATATTTGATCCTTCGCACCGGTATCTTTTTGTAAATAAGCTGGCTATTGGAAATCCTGAAATGCGCAAATGGATTATTGGAAAAGATGATTTTGATTATTGTAAGCGGTCGAATAAAAGTACAGATGATGCGGTTACCAGAAGAACGCTGTTTCAGAAATGTATAGAAACAAAATCTACAGTAGAATTTGAAGAACAAAATATAGACGGGTCTGGTAAAATCATTTACAATCTTCGCCGATTCTCTCCCGTAATTGGTTTACAAGGCAAAGTTGAATATGTTATTGGGTACGGGATAAATGTATCTAGTATAAAAGAAAGCGAACAGAAACTGCAAGAGCTTTTTAATGAATTAAAGTCAATGTTTAACAATATTGACCAGCTGGTGATTACACTGGATATGAATGGCGCTGTCAACTTTGTAAATTCTCAGTGGCTGAATGTTACAGGATTAGATCAGGACATGTTGGGCGAAAGCAGTCTCTTCCAGTTAATTGAATCCGGACTTGAGAATTTCCGAAAAACACTGTTTACGGTTTTTAGTGGCTATCAGTTGCCACCAGGAACCGAAAAGCAGATTGTAATAACAGACAAGAATGGTCAGTTAAGAACCATGCGCTACTACATGACCCGCTTTAATCATGTAAAAGAAAGGGGGCAAATTGTGGCCGTTTTCTTTACTGATATTACCGATCAGTTAAAAGCACAGAAAGATTTGCTGGAAACCGCTATGCGGGAAAGAAGTCTGAGTGAAATGAAAACCAATTTCATGTCAATGGTTTCTCATGAGTTAAGAACCCCTCTGTCTGTAATACTTTCCAGCGCGGAAATTTTGGAGATGGTGTATAGTAAGCTAACTCCGGATATGATTGAAAAAGGACTTGTTTATATAAATAGGATTGTTGGACAAGTGGATAAGATGACTCAGTTGATGAACGATTTTCTGTTTATCAGTAAAATTGAATCTGGGCGTATCAAGCCACAGCTGGAGTTACTCGACATCCAGGCAATGCTGAATGAAATTAAAGAGGAATCTTATAGTCCCTGGACAGATGGCCGGACGCTTCAATTTATTTTGAAAGGAGAGCCTCGACTGGTAAAATTTGATAAAACCATGCTTCGGCATATTCTTTCGAATCTTTTAAGCAATGCCTTTAAGTATTCCTCAGAGTCTACCATCAATCCAGCAATTAGAGTAAGCTTCACTAAACAGCACTGGTTTGTAACAGTGGTGGATGCTGGTATTGGAATAGAAGAAGAAGACCTTGTGCGATTGGGAGAGCCTTTTGTGAGGGGGTCCAATGTAGGTGAAATTGAAGGTACAGGACTGGGTTTAATGACTATTAAATTCTTTGTAGATCATCACAATGGCTTTTTACGTGTAAGAAGTAAAAAGAATAAAGGGACAATGGTTAGTATCCGGTTCCCATTTGATAGCAATAAAATTTTAAAATAATGAGCAAGCGAATTTTAGTTGTTGAGGATGAACGTGATATCAGAGACTCTTTAAAAACAATTTTAGAGCTGAATGATTTTATTGTTGATACCGCAGAAAATGGGCAAATTGGTTTGGAAAAAGCAGAGACGCAAAAGCCTGATTTGATATTGTGCGATGTGATGATGCCGGTCCTGGATGGATTTGGGTTACTAGAGCAACTGCGTAAAAATGGCATAGAGACTCCATTAATATTTTTAACAGCCAAGGCGCAATACAATGATTTGCGCACTGGTATGAATTTAGGAGCTGATGATTATATTTTCAAGCCATTCAAAAGTGCAGAATTGCTTCAGTCTATAGAAAGAAGACTTGAGCGGAAAGATCAGCTGGAACAACATTTGAAAAAGTTGATTAATAGTCTTGAGCAAACCATAATTCTAATGGTAGGGCATGAATTCAAGACGCCCATGCATGGGATTCTTTCTTTTACCAATTTAATTAAGCAGAAGGCAAGTGAACTGGCCAATAATGAAATAGAAGACTTCTGTAATTATCTGGAAAGTTCCAGCAACAGGCTTCAGCAAACCTTTAGCAAGATTAAAACCTATTATGATCTTAAAATATCCGGCATTGCACCAGTAAGCGACAGAAGAAATGTTGAACTAACCAAACTGGTTAAAAACATTTGCCTGCAGGTAGCTAAAGAATATAACAGAGAAGCTGATTTGGTTTTTACTGAAATGGATGACAGGGAAGTAGTGCTTAGCGCAGAATTGTTTTCAATTGCCTTATATGAATTGGTAGACAATGCATTTAAATTTTCTGAAAATGGTAAGAAAGTAGTGGTGGGTGCAAGGTTCAGATCAAATGGAATCAATATTGAAATACTAGATGAGGGTAATACTTGTAAGGCAGCCGAATTAAGGGCTCATTCAGGGATCATTGGACAGGTGAAAAGGAAGAAAATTGAACAACAGGGATTGGGAATTGGATTGGCTTTGTCTTTACTAATCATCCATAGCCAAAACGGCCAGCTCATTTTTGAAGATCTTCAGCCAAACGGTATTAAAACAGAAATTTTATTGAACTTATAATATAGATTTTATGAACGAAAGAAAAAAAGTCTTAATAGTTGAGGATACTAAAATGCTTCGTATGTCACTTGAAGTGATATTGCAGGAGACGTATGATGTAGCAGGTGCAGCTGACGGCAATGAAGCGCTTGAAATATTGAGAGAGTTTACACCTGATATCATTTTGCTGGACCTTATGTTGCCCTACCCCCTTGACGGCTATTCGCTTCTGAGATTATTAAAAAGCAATCCCTCTACCAATATGATTCCTGTTATTATTATTTCAGGAATGTCAGGAGAAGATAAAATTATTCAGGGATTAGAGTTGGGTGCGAATGATTTTTTAGTTAAGCCTATAAAATCAAAAGAGTTACTACTTAAAATCAGAAATCTTACTGGAATTCTTCAGGTAAATGAAGAAAAAGTAAAACAGAAAAGATTGCTGGCCACCAAAAACTTTACCAATTCTGATTCGAAAGACTTCTTTGAAGATTCCTTTGAAGCAATTGTTGAGAAGCTTAGCGAAGACGATTTAAACACCATTCCTTCCATTGCCAAAAGAATGTCTGTTAGTGTATCTACACTTGAAAGAATGATTAAGGCAAAATACAATATGACCCCCAAGCAGTATATTACCGAAATAAAATTAATGAAGGCAGAAGTATTGTTGCGTCAGGGGAATACGAGTGTAAAACAGGTTTCTTTTCAATCAGGCTTTAATTCAGTTGCTTATTTCTGTCATTGCTTTAAAAAGAAATATGGCAAGCCGCCTAAAGCTTATTCTTCTTCTATATCAAATTAAGCATTACTGAATCAAGGGTAAGGTTAACCGGACTTCGGTGCCTTGCCCCAGCTGGCTGGTTAAGGAGATCTTTCCATTGTGCAATTCCATGAATTGCTTTGCAACGGATAGACCCAGACCAGAACCCTGGTATGTTACTGTGTTGGATGCTCTGTAAAATGAATGAAACACTTTCTCAATTTCATCTGCCGGAATTCCAATACCAAAATCTTTAACATTCATAACAGCCATATTGTCTTCATAGCTAATGGTAAGTTCCGGATTTCTGCTTCCTTTTGAATATTTAAATGCATTGGAAATAATATTGGTAATCACATGCATGAAAAGCAATTCGTCTGCTGCCACTCTATGCTCAAGATCCGGCTCATTTAAAATAATGTTTCTGCCATCAGTTTCATTTTGAAAGTAGGTCTTAATAATTGAGCGGATAAATTGTGTAATATTAATCGGGTGTAAGTTGTAAGCAAGTTGTTGAGCGTCGTATCTGCCTACCAATAGAATATTATCCATCAGCTGTGTCATACGTTCAATCTGATCTTTAATCATTCCGGCAGAATCCTTAATGCGATCAGATAAATCTATATTCAATTTCCTGGCTGCCATTTCAATTACTTCAATGTTCGAGAAAATAACAGTAAGCGGAGTTCTGAATTGATGAGAAGTCAAGCTTACAAAACCTGCTTTTAATTCTGCCAATTCTTTTTCTTTCTCCAGTGCAATTTTCTTATCATGAATATCAATGATACTACCTGCAATAAAATAATCTTTAACAGAAGCTGCCTTGTTTTCTCTCAATGATAGTTCTACCCATCTCCAGCCTTTCTTTTTGTGTTTCAGTTTGGCTTCAATGGTAGACTTGCCTGATTCTGTTCTTTTTAGTTCATCAATCTGTTCAAGAATTAAAGGAATTTCTGATTCTTCAAAAAACAATGTAATTGGCTGCATCATGCAGTCATTTATAGAATAGCCTGAGATTTCATCCCAGTATTGATTCATGAAGGTAATCTGATTATAACTGTTTAATCTGAATACGGCTTCTCCCAAATTATTGATCAGCTTATCAAATTCGTTCTTTTGTTCTTGCAATATTTCCTGTTGCTTTTTAAGAGTTGTAACGTCTACATGAGTTCCCACCATGTAAATAGGCTTTCCTGTTTCATCTCTTTTGGCTATTCCGAAACCGTTAATCCAAACATAATGCCCTGCTTTGTGCTTCAGCCTATGTTCGTTTTGATAGGTTTGTACATTATTTGTAAAGTAATCTGATAAACTCCTTTCTACTTGCTCAATATCCTCTGGATGTACTCTGGTTTTCCAGTTTTCATAAGTGTGATCAAATTCAAAAGGTTCATAACCAATCATTTTCATGAAAGTTTCTGAGTAGTTGAGTTTGTTGTTGGAAATATCCCATTCCCACATCCCTTGTTGAGATGCTTTGATGGTTAGCTCAAATCTTTCGAGTAATTTATTTTGTGCTGTTTCAGCTTTCTCTCTGGAAAGCCGGATTCCAATATTTCTAGCAACCGTATACAGTGATTGTACAACTTCAGGTTCCCACTTGTCTTTTGTAGTACAGTTGTCATAGCCAATCCAACCCCAATAATCTCCGTCACAAAATATGGGTGTAAATAAATAGGTAAGGATACCCTGAGATTCCATTATTTCCCGAAAAATCTGATTGGTCGATTCTTCAACCAATCCATACATGAATTTATCCTGTGCAAGGGTTTCATACATATGAGGGAAAAAATCGTAGGAAAGATCACTTAACTCCGGATTGCCAAATTGGGGTTCTATGCCCACCCTACACCATTCATGTGTATAATATAATCGTAATTCATTGCCGACTTTTTTATTCGTGAAAACATAAACCCGATCAACCTGTGTTGCAGTTCCTAATACTGCAATAACATCGTTGATGGCTTTGTTTATATTTCCTTCGGATAATAAAACACTGTTGGCTTTGGAAATGCTATTTAATAGGTGGAGCATTTAAGAAATATTGATACTTGTCAAAATTATCAATATTTAAGCGCCTTGATTATCAATTAATCGCTAATGATGTATCAATTAATCGGATTAATGAGTTTTTAATGAACAGCATTCACCACGTTCCAGATAACTTTTGGTTTTCCTAAAGTGTAGTAGTGTAAAACAGGTACCCCAAATGCTTTCAGTTCCTTGCTTTGCTGAATCAGCCATTCGGTTCCAACCTGCTCACAGTCTGCATCAGTTTTGCATTTGGAAATGGCATTGGATAAATCAGTTGGAATGTCTACATGAAAAATTCTGGGTAGAACAGAGAGTTGTTTTTTATTGGTGATGGGTTTTAATCCCGGGATAATGGGAACGTTTATGCCCATGTCTCTGCAGGCTTTTACGTAGTCAAAATATTTCTGGTTGTCGAAAAACATTTGAGTCATTATATAATCGGCACCCGCATCTACTTTTTCTTTCAGTCTTTGTAAATCAATTTCCAGATTGGGAGCTTCAAAATGTTTTTCGGGATAACCTGCTGTTCCAATACAGAAATTGGTTTTTCCTCCATTCTGGATATCATCATCCAGATAAATTCCACTGTTCAGGTTTACAACCTGCTTCTGTAAGTCAATCGCGTATTTGTGTCCGTCGGGTTCTGGTTCAAAGCTGGCTTCGTTTTTAGCGGCGTCTCCTCTTAAAACGAGTACGTTATCAATACCGAGGAAGTTCAGATCAATCAGCGCATCTTCACTTTCTCTTTTGTTAAATCCACCACAAATAAAATGGGGTACGGTATCGATGGAATAGTGGTTCATGATTGCGGCGCAAATGCCTACTGTACCTGGTCTTTTGCGCACTTCCACTTTTTCGAAAGTTCCGTCTGTTTTTTTCTTGAAAGCCGTTTCACTTCTGTGATAGGTAACATTGATCCAGCTGGGTTTGAATTCCATTAATGGATTCAGATGATCAAAAACATGTTGAATGGTCTTTCCCTTTAACGGGGGCAATACTTCAAAAGAAATTAATGTATCCTTGGCCTGCTGTATATGTTCGGTAACTTTCATGTTGCAATATACAAACGACATATTACATTTGTATAAAGCGTTAGCCTGTGAACCTGACTATTCAAACCAACAACCTACAAAAGAGCTATAAAGGACGGACTGTTGTAAACAATGTTTCGGTCCGTGTGCAACAAGGGGAGATTGTTGGCTTGTTGGGTCCGAACGGGGCTGGAAAAACCACCAGCTTTTATATGGTAGTAGGATTGATTAAACCCGATGAGGGAACGGTTTTATTGAATGATCAGGATATTACTAAGCTTCCCATGTACAAAAGAGCACAAATGGGTATTGGGTATTTACCTCAGGAAGCCAGTGTTTTCAGAAAACTCACCGTGGAAGACAATATCATGGCGGTGCTGGAAATGACCAAGCTTACCCGGGCGGAAAGACAACACAAAATGGAATCCCTTCTGGATGAATTTAACCTGCATCATGTTAGAAAAAACAATGGGGATAGTTTAAGTGGTGGCGAGAGAAGAAGAACAGAAATTGCCCGTGCCCTTGCTGTGAATCCCAAGTTCATTTTACTCGACGAGCCCTTTGCAGGGGTGGATCCCATTGCAGTGGAAGACATTCAATCTGTAGTGGCTAAGTTGAAATACAAGAATATCGGCATCTTAATAACCGATCACAATGTAAATGAAACCCTGTCTATTTGCGACAGAGCCTATTTGCTGATTGAAGGTAAGATTTTTAAACACGGAACTGCCGAAGAACTGGCAGAAGATGAGCAGGTTAGAAGATTGTACCTGGGCACAAATTTCGAGTTGAAACGAAAAGACTGGATTATTGATATGGCCAAGGAAAATCAGTCTCAAAACCTTGATTGATATTGATTTTCTGCGGCGGATGCCGTATTTTGCCGTACTCTAATCATGAAATTATTAAGCCCTGCCATATCCCGTTTAGCCCGTATCAGGCATTGGCGTATTGAACAATGGGCCAGTGATCCTATTGCAGCTCAAAGAGAAGTGTTGCAGGACCTGATAACCCATGGACAATACACGGAGTTCGGAAGAAAATACGGCTTTAATCAACTCTTTAATATCCGGAAATTCAAAGAGACGGTTCCCATTCATGAATATGAAGATTTAAAACCCTATATAGACAGAATTATGCAGGGTGAGGAGAATGTTCTTTGGAACACTCCGGTAAACTGGTTTGCCAAAAGCAGCGGAACCACCAGTGAAAAAAGCAAGTTTATTCCTATTACCAAGGAAAGCCTGGAAGATTGTCATTTTCAAAGTGCCAAAGATGTGCTTACGATGTATTACAATAATCGTTCTGAAAGTGATTTGCTAACGGGTAAGGGGCTGGTTATTGGCGGCAGTCATCAGATTAGCCCCATCAATGATGACATGCAATACGGCGACCTGAGTGCTGTTCTATTACAGAATACACCTATTTGGGCAAATTGGATCAGAACCCCGGAACTCTCCATTGCTTTGATGGATGAATGGGAAGCCAAAATTGAAAAAATGGCCCGGCATACCATTCAGGAAGATGTTACATCTATTTCGGGTGTGCCTACCTGGACCCTTATTTTAATTAAGCGTATTTTAGAAATTACCGGAAAGCAGACCCTGAAAGAAGTCTGGCCCAATCTGGAATTGTATATACATGGCGGAGTTTCATTTACGCCCTATCGATCACAGTTTCAGAAATTAATTGGGGAGGGCTGTAATTATCTGGAGATGTACAATGCCAGTGAAGGTTTTTTTGCTGCACAGGTATCCCCGGAAGAGGACGGCATGCTCTTGTTTACAGAAAATGGTATTTTTTATGAATTTATGCCTGTTGCGGAATACGGTAAACCCAACCCTAAAACCATTGGTTTGAAAGATGTTGAAATTGGTCAGCATTATGCTATCATCATCAGTACCAACGGTGGTTTATGGCGATATCTGGTGGGCGATACGGTTCAATTCATCAGTAAATTTCCATTCAAATTAAAAGTGACTGGCAGACTAAAACAGTATATAAATGCGTTTGGAGAGGAACTGATTGCAGATAATGCGGACAGGGCTATTGCCATAGCCAGCGAGAAAACAGGATCTGTGGTAAAAGACTATACGGCGGCACCTATTTATTTTGGAGAGAATTCTGCGGGTGCACACGAATGGTTGATTGAATTTGAGCAGGCTCCGGCTTCCATAGAAGCTTTTAAAGCTATGCTTGACGCAGCTTTGAAGGAATTGAATAGCGATTATGAAGCCAAGCGACACCGGGATATGGCATTAACCATGCCTGTTGTACATGCATTACCTGAAGGGGTTTTTAATAAGTGGTTAAAGCAAAAGGGCAAATTGGGTGGACAACATAAAGTGCCTCGCTTAAGCAATGAACGGATTTTTGTGGAAGAAATAAAACGTAATTTTTTATAGACCTATTTAAACGAATCAGATGAAATTATTAGCAGGAAAAGTATCTATAGTTACCGGAGCAGCCAGAGGAATTGGTGCAGCTATTGCTTTGAAATTAGCCGAACACGGAAGTCATATTGTGTTAACATATGTTAGTGATGGTAGTGCCGAAAAAGCAGCGGCCCTGGTTCAGCAGATAGAAGCAATGGGTGTGAAAGCCAAAGCGGTAAAAAGCAATGCGGCCATATTTTCAGATTGCGAATCCCTGGTGAATGATACTGTTAAAGCGTTTGGTGCCATTGATATATGTGTAAATAATGCTGGAATCTCCAAAGACAACTTGTTGCTTAGAATGACCGAAGAGCAATGGGATGAAGTGATAGATGTGAACCTGAAAAGTATCTACAATATGACCAAACAGGTAATCCGTCCTATGATGAAAGCCAAGCAGGGTAGTATCATCAATATGAGTTCCATTATTGGTATTCGCGGAAATGCCGGACAGAGTAGCTATGCAGCCAGCAAAGCAGGGATAATAGGTTTTACTAAATCCATTGCCGCTGAACTGGGTTCCAGAAATATCAGATGCAATGCCATTGCTCCTGGTTTTGTTGAAACCGATATGACTCATTATTTAAAAGACGGGGATGGAGCAGCACAGTTTCTGCAAAAAATTCCATTGGGCAGATTCGGTAAAGCAGAAGAAATAGCCGATACCACCCTATTCCTGGCAAGTGATATGAGTTCTTATATTACAGGTCAGGTAATCAGTGCCTGTGGCGGATTAAATATTTAAACAGATTTATGCAATCATACGAACGGTTACTTGCCGATAATAAAGTCTGGGCCAGAGAAAAACTGGCTGTTGATCCGGAATATTTTAACAGGCTGGTACATGTTCAGAATCCTGAATTTTTGTGGATTGGCTGCAGCGATAGCAGGGTGCCTGCCAATGAAATAACCGGCACGCAGCCCGGTGAAATTTTTGTTCATCGGAACATTGCCAATATGGTCATTCACACCGATTTGAATTTATTAAGTGTTTTACAATATGCGGTGGAAGTGTTGAAAGTAAAGCATATCATAGTTTGTGGGCACTATGGTTGCGGAGGAGTAAAAGCTGCCATGACCAATCACAATTTTGGCATCATTAATAAATGGATCAGGAATATTAAAGACGTTCATCGTTTCCACAGGGAAGAAGTGGATGCCATAACAGACGAAAAACAGCAGTTAAACCGAATGATAGAACTCAATGTGCAGGAGCAGGTGCTGAATCTGGCAAAAACTTCTATTATTCAGAAAGCGTGGAAGGAAAGAAATGTGCCTCATTTACATGGATGGGTTTATGATTTACAGGACGGTCTGATAAAACCCATACAGGAAATGCAGGCCGGAACGCATATAGATGCTCTGTATGAATTTGATGATTTATAAACGGGATTTATTCCCGTTTATTCATTTTAGGAATATCTGTATTAGACGGTTTCACAAAAACTTATTAGTAATAAAGCTAATAATGGTATAATACTTGTAATATTTGCGCGCAATGGAAAAAAATCATAAGGCAGTATCACCGAGGGGGGCGGCGAGAAAAATCTTGGAGCTCTTAAAATTGGACAAAAAAGACGTTTCCTCCATATATGCATTTGCCATATTAGCGGGCATATTAAGTTTGGCAATGCCACTGGGTATACAAACAATTATAGGATTCGTTTTAGCAGGTTCCATATCTACTTCAATTGTTATTTTAATATTCCTGGTAGTTGCTGCCGTTCTCTTGTATGGCCTTTTACAGGTAAGGCAGTTACAACTTACCGAAAAAATTCAGCAAAAATTATTTGTGAGATATTCTCTTGAGTTTGCAGACCGACTGCCTAAGATGAATATTGAAAAATTAGATGCCTATTACCTGCCTGAATTGGTAAATCGTTTTTTTGATACGGTATCTCTTCAGAAAGCGGTTGAAAAATTATTGCTGGATGTTCCCGCTGCCATTATTCAGATATTCTTTGGTCTTATACTTCTTTCCCTTTATCACCCCGTATTTATTGGCTTTGGAGCTGTATTAACTTTAATTGTGTATTTGATTATGCGATACACATTACCTGCTGGTTTTCAAAAAAGCATTGAGGCAAGCAATATGAAATTTGCCACTGCTGCCTGGTTAGAAGAAATGGCAAGGGTTATCAAGTCTTTTAAATATTCGAGAGGTACCAATTTAAATATCAGAAAGACCGATGGAATTGTAACAGAATACCTGGATGCCAGAACCAGTTATTTTAAAGTGTTATTAACTCAATACTGGAGTTTGATCATCTTTAAAGTAGTAATTACGGCTGCCATGCTGATTGTAGGCGCCGTGCTTTTGGTTGACCAGCAGATCAATATTGGACAGTTTATTGCTGCAGACTTTGTTATTATCAGTATTATCGGCTCTGTTGAAAAGCTGATTTTGAATATGGATAAAGTATATGATATTCTAACATCAGTGGAGAAGCTGAGCAAGGTAACAGAAAGTGAAGTGGAAGTGCAGGGTACGGTTATGCTTTCAGATAACCAGAATGGGGTATCTGTATTATTCGAAAATGTGGGCTTCACATATGGAAACAATGTCAAGGCCCTGGAAGCCTTGAACCTGAATATTGTGCCCGGCGACAAAGTTTGTATTATGGGTGAATCCGGTTCTGGTAAGTCTACCATTTTACGATTACTTACAGGGGCATTTACGAATTTTACGGGTTCTATTTTGTTGGATGGAATGCCAATTGGAAACTACAACCTGAATTCCATTCGTTCTCAGACCGGTATTTTGCTAAGCCAGCAGGATATTTTTAATGGTACCATCTGGGAAAATATTACCATGGGTAGCGAAGAAATAAGATATGAAGAAGTAACTGATCTGGTGAATAGATGTGGCTTAACCAGTTTTGTGCAAAGCCTGCCCAAAGGATATGATACAGTGCTTGATCCAACTGGTAAAAGGCTCAATAGTAAAATAAGACAGGACATTTTACTGTTAAGGGCTTTATTGGGTAAAAAGCGCTTATTGTTATTGGAAGAACCGCTTAACTTCTTAGAGCGCAAATACAAAAAGAATATACAGGATTATATATTTTCTGAAGAAAATGCAACTGTTCTGATTGCGACCAATGATGCGGATACTGCAGCTCGTTGTAATAAGATTATTTATCTGCAGGATGGCGTGGTAAAAGCTTCTGGAAACTGGTCTGCTATTGCTCCATTTTTAAATGAAAATTATGGTCAACAATAAATTCATTAGTACAGTAATTGAGGATGAAATAGAGGGCAGCAGCCTTTCTTCGTATCATTCCATTTATAATATCAAGAAGGCCAACCGGGTAAAGAAATGGATGTGGGGTTCATTAATAACCCTGATTGTGGTTCTCTTTTTACCCTGGACACAGAATATTCGTGCGAAGGGAGCGGTAACTGCCTTGCGTCAGGAAGATCGCCCTCAGGAATTGAATACAGTTTTGGCTGGCAGGGTAATTAAATGGTATGTGAAAGAAGGAGACTTTGTAAAAAAAGGAGATACCATTTTGCAGATTGGGGAAGTAAAGACCGACTATTTTGATCCTGAATTATTAAATAGAACCAAAAAGCAGATTGATGCAAAACAGATTGCAGTAGAGGGGTATGGCAATAAAGCTGCAACGGCTGTATCTCAGATGAAGGCTTTGGAAGAAGCCAGAAATTTGAAACTGGAGCAGCTCGATATTAAGCTTCGTCAGCAAAATCTTAAAGTAATAAGTGATAGCATCGACCTGGGAGCTGTATTAAATGAATTGGCAGTTACCAAGAGACAGATAGATGCAGCAAAGAACATGCTTGATAGTGGAGTTATTTCTTTGGTTGATTTCGAAAGAAGAAAAGTGTCTTATCAGAATGCAGTGGCTAAAAAAATAAGTGCTGAGAATAAATTCCTGCAATCGAAACAGGAGTTGTCGGCCATCCGAATTGAGAAGAACGGAACCATACAGGAATACACCGATAAAATTGCCAAAGCCCAGGGAGAGCAATTTAGTTCCTTGTCTAATATGGCAACGGGTGAAGCCGATGTGGCAAAGCTTCAGAATGCATACAGCAACTACGATATCCGTAATCAGTTGTATTTTATTACTGCTCCTCAGGATGGACAAATAACCAAAGCCAGAAAAGCAGGTATTGGAGAAATGGTGAAGGAAGGTGATATGATTGTTGAAATTGTACCCGATAAAATTCGCTATGCAGTTGAATTGTTTGCAGAGCCAATGGATCTTCCCTTGTTGTCTACCGGTCAAAAAATTCGTTTCATTTTTGATGGATTTCCCGCCATTGTTTTCTCTGGCTGGCCAGCAGCTTCTTACGGAACATTCGGTGGCGTAATTGCAGCAGTTGAAACTTCTGTGAGCAGCAATGGAAAATTCCGATTGCTGGTGGTTGAAGATCCCAATGAAAAGCCATGGCCCAGAGAATTGAGAATGGGTGGTGGCGCCAGCGGTATTGCCTTGCTAAAAGACGTTCCCATTGGGTATGAATTATGGCGAAACATCAACGGTTTCCCACCTGAATATTATAAACCTGTTAAGGGTGAAGAACTAAAAGCAAGTAAGGAGAAATAGTATGAAACATTGCTTGTTTTTGATTGGTTTTATTTCTGTGATTCAACTGAATGCACAGGTCTTGAGTCCTGAAGCGTTCATTAATCAGGTCAAGAGCTTTCACCCACTAGCCAAGCAGGCTGGTATTAAGGTAGAGAAAGCCAGTGCCGCTTTGTTAAGCGCCAAAGGAGGCTTTGATCCAACCGTAGAAATGGAAGCAAGCAGGAAAACCTTTGATGGTAAAAACTATTATTTCTATACCAATCCTGAATTTAAAGTGCCCACCCGTATTGGGGGAATGGACATTAAAGCAGGCCTGGAAGACAATGGGGGTTTGTTTCTGAATAATCAGATCACCAGAGGGCAAAGCAGTTATCTGGGATTAGAAATGCCTTTGATTAAAGGTTTGCTGATAGATCAGCGAAGAGCGAATCTGCAGCAGGCACAGATTTCTTTACAACAAAGTGAGCAGGATCGCCTGAAAATGCAGAACGACCTGTTGTTCGACGCTTACAACACTTACTGGCAATGGGCTGGTGCTTATCAGTTGTACAGCATATACAATCAGTTTTTGCAAATAAGCAGAGAACGTTTCCGTTTGGTAAAGCTGGCTTACTTAAACGGAGACAGGGCTGTAATAGATACCATTGAGGCGCTGACCCAGGTACAACAGTTTCAAATGATGCAGGCAGATGCAAAAGCAAAGCTGGCAACAGCGCAACTGGAATTGGGTAATTATTTATGGAATGAAAACGATGCGGCTTATTTGTTAAATGCTAATCTGGTGCCGGATACTGTTCAGTTTCAGATGTACCTAGCTTCAGAGGATCCCGATAAATTAATTAACAGAGTGAATCAGGAAAATCCTTCTATCAGAAGTCTGGCTTTTGAACTGGAAGCCCTGGAAGTGGAAAGAAAATTAAAATTTCAGTCTTTGTTGCCTTCTTTGAATCTTAAGGCAAATATGCTAAACAAGGGATACAATGTGATGAAGGATTTTGGTGGTGCGCTTCTTCAGAATAATTATGTATGGGGCATACAATTTAAAATACCCATTTTCCTGAGAGAGGGCCAGGGTTCTTACAAGCAGGCGAAACTAAAAATTGCAGAGACCAATTACGAATTGAATCTGAAGCAATGGAATACAGCCAATAAAATCCGTTCTTACTTTGCTGAAGCCACTTTGCTGAAAGATCAAATTGGCGCTGCACAACAGGCCTATAACGGTTACACTGCTTTATTAAAAGCAGAGAACCTTCGTTTTCAAAATGGCGAAAGCTCTCTGTTTCTTTTAAATACCCGTGAAAATAAAGTAATTGAAACCGCAGAAAAGTTAATTCAGCTAAGAGCCAAATACCTGAAAGCCAGCTATGGAATCAACTGGGCGGCCGGACTTCTTCGTTAGTTTAATTAAGACAATTTTTGCTTGAAGCGCTGTATAAATGCCTTGCTGTGTTCGCTTAAAATTAAGCGTCCGCTAATGCCTGCTCTTTCTTTCAGCAATTCATCCCAGTGTTCTGTTCCCTTCCAGAAAATAGTTTTTAATTCCTTTAATGCATCCGGATTGGATTGGGATAAAGTATTAGACAATCGGATGATAGATTCATCCATACCTGCAACGTCAGGGTGCAGTTCTGCGTATAAACTTTTTCTTCTGGCCCAATCCGCGGGTCTAAAGGTAACTGCATCAATAGTTAATTGAGAGAATGCGGAAAGTCCGATCTTTCTTTCTACAGCAGGACCTACCACGAAGGGGCCAATTCCTACTGCCAGTTCGCTTAGTTTTACATCGGCACCTTCGCAGGCTATAGCATAGTCTGCAGCCGCAGCCAGTCCAACTCCACCACCAATGCATTTTCCCTGAATACGAGCTATAATGATTTTACCGCAGGTACGCATGGCATTGATTACTTTGGCAAAGCCACTGAAAAAGGCTAGACCTTCTGCTTCTGTTTTAATTGCAGCTAATTCATCAAAAGAAGCTCCGGAGCAAAATACTTTTTCGCCAGCGGAACGAAGTACAATTACTTTGGTTTCTTTATTTAATCCTTCACTGTAAATTTCTTTAGCAAGTGCATCTAAAATTTTACCGGGCAATGAATTGCTTTGCGGATGAAAGAATTCAATGGTAGCGATACCATGCTCGCGTTCTACTTTTACGTATCCTTCTTTAATGTGTTCAATCATACAATTTTAATTTACTGGTTTCTTTGCAACCATTGTTAATATGGTTGCTATTCCGGTTAATTCATTGGTTTCGTCAATCATTTCTACCAACCATTTTACAATTCCTTTGTCAATATCGGTTGATTCTTTTTTCTCCTGTCTTATTTTTTCCTTACAGGTAAAGCGGATATGCATTTCACTGCCTGGATAAACCGGCTTGGTGAATCTTAATTCGTCAATACCGTAATTGAGTAAGACCGGATTTTTTTCATAACTATCCACAAATAAGCCGGCTGCCATGCTCATTAACAGATAGCCATGTGCTACTTGTCTCTCAAACATAGTGCCATTAAAATCGGTCCCTTCCAGATGCGCATAAAAATGATCGCCGCTTAAGTCGGCAAAAGCATTGATATCTTCCGCTGTAATTAATCTTTTTTCAGTTATCAACTGATCGCCTATTTCCAGCTCTTCGTAGTATTTTTTAAATGGATGTATGGTATTGGTATTTCCAGTTGCTCCTGGCTGATACACTTTACTGATGGCCGTAATCATATCGGGTGATCCTTGAACGGCAACCCTTTGCATATAATGTTTTACGCCTCTTAATCCACCCATTTCTTCTCCACCCCCTGCTCTCCCTGGTCCGCCATGCACCAATAAAGGTAGTGGGGATCCGTGCCCGGTACTTTCTTTGGCACAATGCTGATTCAAAACCAGGATTCTGCCATGATAAGTTCCTGCACCCACTACATAGTCGGTGGCTATGCGCGTGTCGGCAGTTACAATACTACTTACGAGTGACCCTTTACCCAATTTAGATAAAGCAATGGCATCGGCTGTTTTTTTATAAGGCATCAAAGTAGCCACAGGTCCGAATGCTTCTACTTCGTGCACAACTGTGTTTCCAAATGGGTTGTCGTTGAACAATAAAAGCGGACTGATAAATGCTCCTTTTACCGGATCGGCATCTACTACCTCTACCGTATCCAAGGAACCGTATAAAATACTGGAGCTGGTCAATAGTTTCTCTACCTGTGCTTTTACTTCTTTTCTCTGTGATTCTCCTGCCAGTGAACCCATTCTTACAGATGGATTCAGCGGATTACCAATTACATTCTGTGCCAAAGCAGTCGTTAGTGATTGCTGTACGGCTTCTATTTTATTTTCAGGCACAAAAATTCTTCTGACAGCAGTACATCTTTGCCCTGACTTGGTAGTGATTTCTCTTCTGACTTCTTTAATGAAAATATCCCATTCGGGCATACCCGGTTCAACGTCTTCGCCCAAAACAATACAATTCAAAGAATCGGCTTCCATGGTAAACGGAACATTTTCTGCCAAAATTTTGGGATTTGATTTGAGCAATAACCCCGTTTGGGCAGAACCCGTAAAAGTTACCACATCCTGGGATTGTACATTGTCTAACAAATCACCTGCACTGCCACAAATCAATTGTAATGCCCCTTCTGGCAATATGCCCGAGGCAATTATTTTTTTAACTACTGCTTCAGTTAAATAAGAAGTTACGGTTGCTGGTTTTACAATAGCGGGTACACCTGCCAGCAGGTTTACAGCAATTTTTTCCAGCATTCCCCAAACCGGGAAGTTAAAAGCATTGATATGCACAGCAACCCCCTCTTTGGGAATAAGTAAGTGATGTCCCATAAATGTATTCGCCTTACCCAAAGGATGATGTTCCCCATCCAAGCAATACGGCGTGTCTGGAAGTTTTCTTCTTAAGGATGCGTACGAAAACAGATTTCCGATGCCGCCCTCAATGTCTACCCAGCTATCTGCCTTGGTGGCACCGGTCTGATAACTGATGGTATAGAACTCATTTAAATGTTCTCTTAAGTAAATGGCTAAAGCCCTGAGCATTAATCCTCTTTCATGAAAACTCATTTTTCGTAAAGCCGGGTTGCCCTTGCTTCGGGCGTAGTGCAGGGCTGCTGCAAAATCCAGACCCTTACTGGTAGCTTTTGCTATAGGCTCCCCTGTTACGGCATTGAACAACAATTGTCCTTCACCCTCTCCCTTGATCCAATTACCTGAAATGTAGTTCTCAACTGTATACATATAGTTTTTATTTACGCAACAAAGCTAACGATTGATAGTTTACAAAAAGAGCATAAAAAAACCCGTCCGGATGGTATCGGGACGGGCATAGCAGTTGGTTATTGGTCAAAAACTTTAACAGTTCTATATGTTAAGACATTCTTTTATCGATTTCGCTGCAAAGATTTGAAAAAATTTCTTCAACAGTGCCTTCGCCTGGTATTTTAACCACTTTATCGAACTGTTCGTAGTAGTTTGCTACCACGGTTGTTTTGTCTTTATACTCTACAATACGGGCCCTGATAACGGTTTCATTGGTATCGTCGCTTCTTCCGCTGGTTAAACCTCGGTTCAATAAACGCTTAACCAGTTCTTCTTCAGAAACTTCCAATGCCAGTAAAACGCCTATTTCAGTATGTTTCAGTTTTAAAAGCTTATCTAAAGCTTCGCTTTGTGCAGTAGTTCTGGGGAAGCCATCAAATAAAAAGCCTTTGGCTTCAGGATTTGCTTCCAAAGCAGAGGAAATCATTCCAATAACTACTTCATCAGGAACCAACTGGCCCTTGTCCATCAAGTTCTTGGCTTCTAAACCCAATGGGGTTTGTCTGGCAATTTCACTGCGTAGAAGGTCTCCGGTAGAAAGGTGTTTAAGGCCGTACTGCTGTATCAATTTCTCACTCTGCGTACCCTTACCGCTTCCGGGAGGACCGAATAAAATAATGTTGAACATGTAAATTCGATGCTTGCTTGAACAACAAATATACAAAGGGCGTGTTAAAAATCCTTGTTTTCATGCAACCAATCCAAACCTAAACTGTCTTTGATACGTAGTTATATCGTTAAAAGAATACACTATGAAGTGGTCTGCATTCATTTTATTTGGATTGTTTAGCTTAACAGCCTGCAATGCCCAAAACAATTCAACTGATAAACTTGTTAAAGATACTATGTCAAAGAAAGACAATCCATATTACGCCAAGGGCGAAAAAGGAAAATTGGCTGTAAAAGACAGCGAGTGGAAGAAAATCCTGTCTCCCGAAGTATATTATATAGCCCGGGAAAAAGGCACCGAAAGGCCATGGACTAGCAAATTCGAGAATTTCAAGGAAGTAGGAACTTATTATTGTGCAGTATGTGGCAATGCGTTGTTTAAAAGCGATACCAAATTCGATAGTGGTTGTGGTTGGCCCAGTTTTTATGAACCCATTTCGAAAGGGTCTATCGTCTATTTACCGGATAATTCCCACGGCATGCAGCGAACTGAGGTACAATGCGGTCGTTGTAAATCGCACCTGGGTCATGTTTTTGAAGATGGTCCCCCACCTACAGGTCTCCGCTATTGCATCAATGGGGTAGTGCTAGATTTTGAAAAAGCGGCTGAAGCTGAAAAAAAATACAACGAGAAAAAAGGATAGTGAAATATAGTGAGAAGAGGGATCGTGAGACTGAGAATGGAGGGGCCGGATTTATCCGGCCCTTACGCTAATATATCCTGGATATTCTTGTTGATATTCTCTGCAATTCTGTCCATTGGTAAATCATTGTCATCATTGCCAAATGGATCTTCAATTTCCTCTGCAATCAATTCTAGACTAGCCAGTACATAGGAAATAAAAATGGTTGCAGGAATGGTGATATATCCCAGCGAAAGAGCGAATCCAAGCGGTAGGGTAATAATATATAAAAAGATAAATTTCTTAATAAAGGCACTATACGAATAAGGGATTGGGGTGTTCTTGATTCTTTCACAGGCACCGCAAATGTCCATGAACGATTGCAGTTCTTGGGTGATAAACAATACATCAAAATCAGAGATTTGTTGATCGCGTTTAAGCAAGTGCACTTTGTTATACAGTAAGGCTACAATCTGATTTGGTATATGTTTGCTGCTGTCAAATCCGCTGATTTCAGGATGTGGTGCAGCATCTAATGCCAATCTTGTTTTTTCATTTTGCAAATGATTTTTAAGTTCATGAGCAAACAAGGGAATAATTTTTTTAAAAAAACTTCGATTCTTTTCATCATCGCTTGGCAACAAGCAATTTATTTTCAAAGCAAGGTTGCGACTATTGTTGACCAATGAACCCCAAAGTTTTCTACCCTCCCACCAACGATCATAAGCCGTATTGGTTCTAAATACTAGTAACATAGAAATTGCAAAGCCCAATAAGCTGTGCATCATGGTGATATTTTTTGCATAGAGACTGCTGGAGAGTCGCAAATAATTGGCTTCAAAAAAAACGATGGCCCAAGAAAACACACCAATACCCAGAATTAATGGAAACAACTGTCTGAGTGTGTCCGTTTTATGAAAACGAAATATCGATTGAATCCATTCTTTAGGGTTATAACTGATCATTCAATAAATGTACAATTTCAAATGACTAATTGGCTTATTTGATTCTCTAGGCAAACATAACTATGCCAATTAGAATCATAAACAGACCTATAAACGTACCAATTACTGAAATCATAAAGCCACCTAATGCCTTACCAGGTTGACTTACTAATTTACTCGCATCTGATTGCATAATCTCTTTCTGATAGTCCTCTACAGTTTGACCTGGTTTTGGTTTTACCGGTAAACCGCCACCTTTAAACATAATGCTGTACCATTTTTTCACACATCTATAAAGAATATATGCGCCAGCTCCAATAAATAATAATGCAAATATTTTCATAATTAAAGATTTTGTAGTTAACCTAAATGGGTTTCAGCTTATTTAATTTTGTTTAATTAAATAAGTTTATAATGTTGATTGGAATAGATTTTACTTTGTTTTCACTAAAAACTAGTGGATCAACATCTACTTGAGCAGCTCCAATTGTCGCATAAATTAAATTCTGTTTAAAGTCAAAATAAATTCCACAATTTCCTGAATATCGATATTTACCAACAAGGAATACAAACCCATAGTCTCCTTTAATTATTATAGGGTTTGAATATCCTGATAAGTTTTCTAAAAAGTTTTTATACTCTTTTCCATAAATTTTTTTCATCCTTTCATTCAAAGCGGGATGATCAAAAAGCTTAATTTGAGTAGCATCCTTGCCAGATAATTCTTTTATAAATCCAATATCAGTTTTTGCGTTTTTTGTTTGTGAGTAACAATATTGAAAACAAATTGAAATCATCAAAACGCATATTATTTTAAGTTTCATAGTTATTTTATTTTGCAATTAATACAAGCATGTTTTCACTCAATTCTTTAATTGTATATCTTGATCCAAGTGTTTTAGAAATTATTTCAGCAATATTTTCTGATGAGCCTTTAAAGTCTATTTTAAACTGACCAATATTATTTGTTAATGATTTATCGGATATTTTCCCTTTTGAATTTAATAAGTCAGTAACAACTTTTAATTTACTATAATCAGCATTTTCTATAGTTACTGATGTTAGTATCTTTTGAATATTCTGTGTTTGATTAATTTTAGTAAACACTAAATTTTTTGAGCAAAATTGGTCAAGTAAATATTCTGCAACAAGCGTACCTGCATTTCTTAATGCTGATTTCGCAGAAACAAATTCAGCATTATCTAAAGCACCAGCTTCTAATCCGTTTGCAGCAATAATGCTTGCATCATCTGTTCGCACAGCTTTTATTTCAACCCTGGCTCTGCAGGATACTTGATTTCCTTGCATACCAGTTCTTTGGCTAAATGCCTCTCCATAAATCACAATATCTGCTCCAAATTCTTTACCAAGTGAAATTGCAGCTTTGGGATTATGTGAAGCATCAATGAATCTTGTACCATTTTTTATTGTTGCAAACATAGCAGCGTCTACTACCTTAAATCCTGATTCAATTAATTTTCTATTTATTTCTGTTTCTGCCGCAGGATCTGGTATTCTTTCTGTGATATGAAATTCAGGAAGAATTACCATTACTTTTGGTATATATGAAGATTTTAAAATACTGCAATTTTCAACTGTATATTTTTTTGTTTCAGCTTCCTCCTCAGGACTAAAATTCATTTTATCTTTTCTACTTGCTATAAATTCAACTGCTTGAATGATTCCTTTTTCACATGCATCAGCCAATGCTTTATTGTTATTTGTATTGCCTACCATTTCTAGCCCAAATAGTTTTGCTCCATTAAAACCATTAGCATTCCCTTCAACATTAATTGATTTTGATTCCATCACTTCTCTTGTTTGCGCATTTACAAGTTGAATAATGAAACCAATTTTTGCCTTGTTTCCACCTATTTTTAGCCCAAATGCACCCACAGAATTACTTCCCTCACCAAATTCAGTTATTTTACCAAGGACAACCACTTGAGGCCCTTTCATTTTTCCGGTTTGAGGACCGCTTTTTAATGCCGTGTTACCTGCTTGACTAAATGAAATTTCATCAGAGATAGCTTTTGTATCTTTTATACTTAGAAGTACATTAAAGCAATTCACGTTTTGCAGTGCGTTTGTAAGCATTTGTGATAGTTCATCACCAAACTTTCCACTTGCATTAGGTGTAGCAACGTCAAAATTTGAAACACTTAGCCTTAATCTCTTATTATATGGAATATCACCACATTGTTCTTTAATTTGCTCAATTGTTACTTTAGGTTTTTTTTGTGCGCTGAGTATTAAAAAAATTGATGTGAAAATCAATAATAAAAATAGTTTCTTCATAAAATGAGTTTTGATTTTTCAATTGTAAACAAACCTAATCGGATTAAATTCCTGAAACAACTACAGTTTATTTTTCGCCAAGGACTATTTATTATTTGCGATTTTTGAGTATTCTAAGTATTGGGTTTGGTTAAAAATTTAAGAAATGCTTCTTTTTTTCTACTGGACACTTCCAGTTTTGTATCATCAATCATAATTGCATAACCTCCTTTCGCTTTTTTGAATTGTTTTAGCCAAAGCAGATTAATGAGATATGATTGGTGAATTCTAAAAAAACTATACTCTTTTAATTGTTGCTCTATATCCCCGAGGGTTTTTGCAATAACAATCTTTTTTTCTCAATTAACCAGATTGTTGTGTAATTAATAGCACTTGAGCAGTAAATAATATCAGCCGTGTTAACCAATATAATTTCTTCAGTTGTTTGAAGTGTAATTATTTGTTTGGATAATAGCCTACTCAAATGGGCTATAAGTAAATCTTGATATTGGTTAATTAGTAGTTTATTGGTTTCCAGCATATGAGGTGATCAAATTTTCTCCCTACATAGTAGGGTTTAAATTAATATTTAAGCTAACTTAGAAGAATCCCCCCAACATGTTTAGTGCTGTTTATTATTTGGAATAAATGATTTATTATTTGATACTTATTCTACTGAGTGGTTGTGAAGTAAGCAAGCGCTTAATTTCTAATAGTCAGTATTATTTATAGTCATTTTTTTAAACTAATTTAACCATGATGAAAGCTGCATTGATTCTTGTTTTACTCTTTTCAAATTTTTTACTTGTTGCACAAAATTTTGATTATAAAAATCATCCGTTTTATAAAGTTTACGAAAACAAGTCATTACCGGATTCTGAAAGAATTATCGGAATTATAAATTTAGCTGGTCAGCATAGAATGTTTTCAATTATTGACACACCCATCAAACTCACTTATATAGGATTGGAAATGTCTGAAAAGATAGGCTATTTAAGAGGTGTAGCTTCAGCATACCGACAGTTAGGTACAATGTATACAATCAAAGGGGAAATGGTGAAGGCACTTGAGGCAACTCTTAAAGCTCTTAGCTATATTGATGTCTTAAAAAAGAAATATGCAGCAAATAGAATTCACGTATTTTATGTTAGTTTACTCGGCCAGCTTACTGGAGTTTATAATCGACTCAATATACAGCAAAAAGCTGATTCAGTTGGCAAGCTTAGTATTAAGCTAGCAGATGAGTTAGGTGATAAAGAAGTTAGGGCTGTATGTCATGGTAACTATGGCTCGTTTCTCATGGATCATGCTATTGATTATCAGCGTGCTTTAGATGAGTTTAAAGTAGTGGCATCGATTCAATTGAATTTGGGATATACATCGTTGGCTGATATTTCACTTTATAACCAATCGGTATTGTATAATCGATTAAATAAGTTTGACTCGGCTCTTCAAATATTAAAGAGACTAGAAAAAAGTTCTTCTTATAAAACTGATCAAACACAGCGTTTGGAGGTGAACTCCAGTTTAGCGGATGTTTATTTTCATATGGATGATTTTGATTCCGCTGAAAAAAAATACTTGGAATTAGCTGATGATGCAAATAAAGGTGGAATTCTTCTGCGCCAGAAAGAGGCTTTTGAAAAATTATATAAGATATATGAGAAGAAAAATAATTTTCCGATGGCATATGATTATTATAAGCGATTCATAGGGGCTCGTGACAGTATTGACAATCTCGATAAGCGAGTAGAGGTTACAAAGGCTGAACTCAAGTTCGAATCTGAAAAAAAAGCTGCTGTGGATAAGGAAATTATTAATAGGCTTAAACTTGCTGCATTACTTAAAGAGCAAAAAACGAAAATAGCTTTAAATAAAGAAAAGATTAGATACATTTCGCTTGAATTATCTAGTGCAAAAAAAAGTTTTGAGAGTCAAAAATTAGTTTTAGCGGAAAGGCAAAAAAAAGATCAAGTTATTCAAGCATCAGAAAAAAACAAAATGTTGCTAAGGCAAGAAATTTCAAATACTGAGATTAAAAGAAAGTATACACTTATATTTTCGGCAATACTTTTATTATTGTTGCTAATAATATTTTATTTTCTAAGAAAGAAACAGTCATTAGAGAGTACAACCAAAGAGCAGATTTTGAAATCGACAGTGATTGAGAATCAGATGAAAATACTGAAGTTGCAGCTTAATCCGCACTTCTTGTTTAATTCACTTAATTCTATTTCAGATTATATTCAAAAGAATAACATTCAAGATGCAGACGAGTACCTTACAAAGTTCGCTAAATTAATGAGATATACTCTCGAGAACTCTGAAGAAAAAGAAATCCTATTGAGTGAAGAATTATCAATGATTGAACTATATGTTCAGCTAGAAGCAAAGCGATTAGGTAATAAAGTAAATTACAGTTTGCATGTTCAAGACGGTGTTGATGTATCAACACTGTTAGTTCCTCCTTCGATATTGCAACCATTGGTGGAAAATAGTATTTGGCATGGATTATCAAGTAAGGAACAAGGTGGTATTGTTTCTATTGACATTCGACTGGAAAATGGGATGCTACTGATACATGTTGACGATAATGGAGTTGGACGAAATAATGTTCAAGTTTTAAGTAAGAATAAGAAATCTTTTGGATTTAGTTTAACGAAGGAAAGAATAGCCATTTTAAATAATTTGAAAAAGTCAAATGCAACTATAGACATCCATGACTTACCTGTTGGTACCAGAGTTGTTTTGCAATTACCCTTAATGAAGGCTTGATATGATTAAAGTAATTATTGTAGATGATGAGCAGCATTGTATTGATAGACTAAAGTCTTTGTTTTTGACAAAGTTTGCATATAAATTAAAATTAGTTGGGACAGCTAGTTCTGTGCTATCGGCTTATGATTTAATAGTCCAAGAAAAGCCTGATCTCATTTTTTTGGATGTCCAATTAAATGAGTTAACTGGCTTCGATTTGTTGAGTAAGTTTGATAAACTTTCTTTTGATGTTATTTTTACAACTGCTTATGAAAAGTATGCAGTAAAAGCCTTCAAATTTAGTGCTATTGGTTATTTACTGAAACCAGTTGATATTGACGATTTGAAACTTGCTATCGATAAATTTAGTGATACTATTGAACAAAAAGATTACAAACAGAAATTTGATTTGTTGTATGCAAATTTTAAACAATTAAGCTTACACGATAAAAAGATAGCAGTCCCTACTTTGTCTGGTATAGAATTTATTCCTGTTTCTTCTATTATTAGATGTGAAAGTGATATCAACTATACTACCTTATATTTAACAGAAAAGACTAAATTAGTTGTTGCTAAAACTTTAAAAGAGTTTGAAGAATTGCTAACTGAGTATAATTTTTTCAGAGTACATAATTCTCATCTGATTAATCTTTCGTTTATTAAGTTTTATAATAAAGGCAAAGGTGGTACAGTTCAATTGACAGATGGATCAGAAGTTGAAGTATCAACTAGGCGAAAAGAAGCATTTATTTCAAAAGTGATGAAATCTGATTAATTTTTCACCTCAACCACTCCATATAATTTTCTGAATGAATAAGTTTTGTTTCTACCGGTTTGTACTGTTCAACAAATGATTTAGAAAACTTTGCTTTTGTTGCTGAACTCCATTTAAATTCATACGCACAAATTTCGCCGTTATACTCTTCAACATAGTCTATTTCAGCGCCATCTTTTGTTCGCCAGAAATAGCGATTACAATATATTTTTTTTGCTGATAAATATTTGGTTCTTTCTGCTAGTAAATAATTTTCCCATAAGGCACCAATATCATTTCTTAGTTCAATTGGCTGAAACTGATTAATGACTGCATTTCTTAAACCATTATCATAAAAATATATTTTCCGACTTTTGTTTAACTCGTTTCTCAAATTTCTATTAAAGCTCCCTAGCCTGTATATTACAAATGCTTTTTCTAATAAGTTAATATAGCGTTCAACGGTTGCTGAATTTAATCCTGCTATTTGTCCTAATTCATGATAGGATACCAATTTGCCTACTTGAAGTGCAATGGCTTGTATGAGTCGTTCTAATTTATCAGGTTTATGAATATTTTCCCAGGTCAGAATATCTTTATATAGGTATGCACTTGAAATTTCTTTTAGGATAGTTTGTTGATTGCCTTCACCCAATACTACTTCTGGATAATAACCGTATAATAACCTTTGCTTTAACAATCTGTTTTCCGTAAAAGCTGTATGATAATTACACATTTCATCATAGCTCAATTGAAACATTTGCAGCTCCCATTTTCTACCGGTTAATGGCTCATTTAATTTATTCGCTAATTCAAAAGCAGATGAACCAGATAGTATTAATGTTATATTGGGTAATCTGTCTGTGATGATTTTTGCCGTTAAACCAATGTTTTCAATTCTTTGTGCTTCATCTATTACTAAGGTTTTATTAGTACCTAATTGATTTTTTAAAACTGTCTCATTTGGATTACTCAGTTGTTGACGTGTATCCGCATCATCTCCATACAACCACAAAGCATCTGAAAACAGTTGTTTAAGTAAAGTTGTTTTGCCAACTTGCCTTGCCCCAATTAATAGAATCGCTTTTTTGGTGGGTTGTATATGGGTTATTTGGTCACCTAAATAACGGGAAATCATACTCAAATATAGCGAGTTATTTATATCAAAACACTAAAAATAAGCGATATCTTTATAATCAATTATAAAAAAGAGGCATTTTTATCGTGTTTTAATTTGAAATACCTAGCAGAATAAAGCGTAATCAATACCCCCGCCACAGACAAGCCCATTACACTATTCGAAAAGAAATGCACCCAATTCAATTGAACTTTAAAAATTTCTTTGCTCAATAAGACACTCACACTTCCCAAGTAACCAAAAGAGTCGGCTACATAAATTAAGAAACCCGCATTGCCGGTAAATTGAAATGCAGCAATCATGCGCTCAAAATACACTGCATTGAAGGGGATATAAACCATGTATAAACCCAAGCCTACCAGGGTCATCCACCAGATGGGGGCAAGCCCTCCACTGCTGAACAACCAGGTACTCAATCCCGCAACAATAAAGCCCAGCATGATAAAAACATGAGAAAGCATAAATGCCTTAAAACTGTTTTTGATCAGCACCATGCTGCCTATCAAAACCAGAATAACCAGTGTAATGGGGGTTTCTGTTTTAGAAAATATGGCAGGTTGATTTAAATAGCCCATTTCCTTCCACATGTCTGCACTAAAATTGTCTCTAATGTCTCTGAAAATAGTGGCAAAAGCATAGATGATAACGGCCGCAACAATACCTGGAAAAAAATGCCGAATAAATTTTTTTCTGTCTGCTGCAGTCATGGGTGTTCGGTTCATGCGTAAGGCAATATCTTCTTCAGTTGGCGGAGGAATTTGTTCCATGAGGTAAATAAACAACAGTAGAGGAAGTGCAAAAACCAGCCCAGTAACAAAGGGAACCCAGAACTCAGATATATTCCATTCCACCATCAGCCAGCCCCCAACCGACTTTACAAAACCCGATGAAAAAATAAAGCTAACTGCTAGTGCTGCGCCAATAAAATCGGTGGTTTTTCTCCCCTCGATATAAGAAAAAATAACGCCCCACAACATACCCAGTGGAAACCCGTTCATGAAAAGAAAAACAATATTGAATGGCGCAGGAGTTAACGCAAATAACAACCAGGCCAACCAGGAAATTCCTACCAAGGTCAACACATTTTTATTGCGACCCATACGTTTGAGTTCTGCAATGAATTTAATTCCATAAAACTTGGCCATCAAGTACCCAAGCATCTGGCTTAGTACCAACAATGTTTTATAACCCAGGCCCCAGTATGCCATGCCATCAAACGTGCAAACCGTAAAGGATTTGCGAAAACCAAAAATCATGGTATAACTTAAAAAAGCAACGACGGCTGCGTAGATACCTGTTTTTAAGCTGCTGTTGGTAAGGATGGAATTATTTTTCAAGGGCATTCTTTCTACCGATAAATATAAGCCACTCATCCTTAGTTTTTGGCAATTGCACCTTTATTTAGGAAATTACCGCTTCCTAAAACTAAATTCCTTTATGAGAAAATTACTCTTAGCCTTTGTGGGTATTGCAGCCAGTTTTGCTGTGTATGCCCAGCAGGTAGATTTATCCAAACACTTTAAAAACATGAAGCCCCGTAATATTGGGCCGGCAGGCATGAGTGGTCGTGTAACTGCCATTGATGCGGTGTGGACCAATCCCAATATTATCTTTTTGGGCACAGCCAGTGGTGGCGTATGGAAAACTGAAAATGGAGGTGCTTCGTGGACGCCCATTTTTGACGACCAACCCATACAGAATATAGGTGCAATAGCGTTGGTACAATCCAATCCCAGCGTGGTTTGGGCAGGAACTGGAGAAGGTAATCCTCGTAATTCAATCAGCTTAGGAGAAGGAATTTACAAAAGTTTAGACGGTGGAAAAACCTGGAAGCGCATGGGTTTAGAAAAGACCCGCAATATTCATCGCATCATCATTGACCCAACCAATCCGGATGTGGTATATGTAGGTGCAATGGGTAATCCATTTGCAGATCATCCCGAAAGAGGCGTTTATAAAACAACCGATGGAGGAGAAACTTGGAAGCAAATTTTATACACCAATCAAAACAGTGGTGTAGGTGATATGGTAATGGACCCTGCGAATCCCAATAAGTTGTTTGTGAATATGTACGAGCACAAGCGCACACCCTGGAGCTTAAAAGGTGGTGGAAGCGGAAGTGGTTTTTATGTAACCATGGATGGCGGTAAAACTTTTACCAAATTAGGTAAGGAGCATGGTTTGCCCGAGGGCGATTATGGCCGTATCGGAATCAGCATTGCTCGTACCGATCCGAACCGCGTATATGCATTGGTGGAAGCCACCAAGAATGGCTTGTATAAATCCGATGATGGTGGATTTAAATGGGAGTTGGTAAACAGCGATCCAGCTGTGGTAACCAATCGTGCTTTTTATTTTCAGGACATTGCGGTAGATACCAAAAATGAAAACAGAATTTACAATATCAATCAGGTAATCAATGTAAGTGATGATGCAGGTAAAACCTGGAAGCCAGTTATTCCTTACAGTGGTATCCATCCCGATCACCATGCATGGTGGATTCATCCAAACGATGCCAATTTTATTATTGATGGTAATGATGGGGGTATCGGTATTTCAAGAGACAGAGGTAAGACTTGGCAGTTTGATGAAAAACTACCATTGGGTCAATACTATCATGTGAATGTAGACAATCAAATCCCTTACAATGTTATGGGAGGTTTACAAGATAACGGTAGCTGGCATGGACCTGCCTATGTTTGGAGAAGAAGTGGAATCAGAAACGCTTTCTGGCAAGGCGTTAGCGGTGGAGACGGGTTTGATGTGATGCCTGATGCAGAAGACCCTAACTGGGTGTATACGATGAGTCAGGGAGGAAATGTTTCCCGTTATAATATTGCAACCGGAGAACAGTGGAGTATCAGACCACCCAGACCCAGTAAAAATGTAAGACAGCGCTTCAACTGGAATGCTGCTATTGCACAAGATCCTTTTGACAAAGCCACTATATATTACGGAAGTCAGTTTGTAAATAAGAGTACGAATAAAGGCGCTTCTTGGGAATTAATTTCTCCTGATTTAACTACCAACGATTCTGCCAAAATTGATCAGAGCAACAATGGTGGTATTTCCGTAGATATTACCGGTGCAGAAAACCATTGTACCATTTTAACCATTGAGCCATCTCCAAAAGAGCAAGGGGTTATTTGGGTAGGAACCGATGATGGTAATATTCAATTGACCAGAGATGGTGGAAAAACATGGACCAATTTCAGAGGCAAATTACCTGGAATGCCTTTGGGAGCATGGGTTCCACAAATCAAAGCGTCTAAACACAATGGTGGCGAAGCTTTTGTAGTAGTGAACGATTACAGAAGAGGTGAAATGCGTCCATTTGTTTACAGAACTACAGACTATGGCAAAACCTGGACAAGAATGGTGGATGAGAAAAAAGTGATTGGCTATGCACTGTGTGTGATTCAAGATCCAGTAGAACCTAATTTAATATTTGTAGGAACAGAACAAGGGCTATGGGTAAGCTTAGACAACGGAACCAATTTCCAGCAGTTCAAAAATGGCTATCCTTCTGTATCTACTTATGATATGGCCATTCAGGAAAGAGAGGCCGATTTGGTAATCGCTACATTTGGCAGAGCATTGTGGATTCTAGATGATATTCGTCCATTGCGAAAAGTGGCGGCAAATAAAGGTCAAGTGTTTGCTAAAAAGCTAGTCGCTTTTGAAGCACCACAAGCATACCAGGCTAAAATGAAAAATGCTTCTGGTATTGAGTACAGTACTTATGGCACTTACGAAGGAGAGAACAAAAGAACAGGAGCTCCTATTACTTTCTTCGTAAATAAAACGGCTGCTGATACAGGTAAAAATAGAATTTCCGATACGTTGCAGATGGCTATTTATGATGAGTATGGGGTAAATGTAAGAAACCTCAGAACCCGCGTAGATTCCGGCTTCAATAAATATTACTGGGGTATGGAAGGTAAGGGTATTCGCCAGGCAGGCGGCGGCGGAAGAGGCGGCGGCGGTGGCCGTTTTGGAGGTGCAGGTGGCGGTGGTGCTGAACCTGGAGGATTGCCTGTTAATCCTGGCAAATACAAAGTGGTATTAACCCTTGGCAGAGATTTAAAAGACAGCACATTTGTTGTAGTGAACGATGATCCGAATGCACCAACACCATTGACAGTAAGAAATGCTATCCGGGTTGCGAATGCAAGAATGGAAAAATCAATCATAAAGCTGACTGCTTTGAATGATCGTTTGACAGAAGTGGATGAGATTATGAAGAAAGTAGAAGCTGGTTATGCAAGCATGGATCGCAAAGCAGCTGATACTATCCGCAAAGCTGCTAAGCCAGTTACAGATGCATTAAAAGAAATCCGCGAAATGCTGAATGGTAAGCCTCAGTTGAAACAAGGCTATGGAAATATTCCGCAGGAAACAATTAATGGATTATTGGGCGAAGCCAGACAGCTGATTATGGGTAAAACTACCATTCCTGGTGAGCAGGAAAATCGGTTGATGGGCTATGCTGAAGAAGCGGTGAACACGGTAATCCAAAAAGCCAATGCTTTGTTCGAAGGCAACTGGAAACAGTATCGTGCACTAGCTGAAGCGGCTCCGCTTAAATTCTTTAAAGATTATAAGCCGTTGGAATAATTTCTTGATTAGGTTTACTTAACAACACAGAATATCAAATCCCCATTTCTTTAATTAGAAATGGGGATTTTTATGGTATTTTATTCAATCTTATAAATCCACACTAAATTAATGTCTACTTTTTTAAATAATTTTGGAAGTTGATTATTGGTAATTATTAGTTTGATAGAATCTAAATGAATTGTAATATTTTTTATTTGCGAATAATCGGGTTCAATCAATCTACCACCAACTGTTTTATTAATTGCTACCGTATCATCTTTTAATAAAATATAGGTTACTGAAAATCTATTTGTATCAATCTGAAATTTTTTGCCAGATATATTGCCTTGCTTATTCAAAAAGCTAAATTTTGATTCTGATGTGCTATTGAAACGCCCCTTAATACTATCTATTTGGTTTTTATCATATTGGATTTCTAATTTTACACTTTTATTTTTTGTATTTATTATTTCATTTGTGCAATTATAGTCCATTCCACACTAGTTGAATAAGGAAAGTATTAGAAATGCTTTTATTAAAGATTTCATTTAAAACGATTTAGGATAAAATGTACTTGTAGCAATTTGAGATGTTGGACCAAAATATGCAGCAGCTAATTTATTCGCAACAACTTCAGTCCAAGTGAATCTATGATTGATACCATTAAAAGTAGCGCTATATAAACTCTCAGGAACTACAACTGTATAATACAAGGCAGTTCCAATTGATTTCGCATGTAAGTAATGACCATATTCATGTTGTAAGTCTACTAATCCATTTCCAACAGTGCTCATATGAATTCCACCATTAGGAGTCGTAACACCCCTTCTTTAAAGTATTCCATGGTCTGTAATTGTCGCACCAGGGAACTTAACTTTATTACCACTCAAATCTGTAAATTCTGCATATTTTTCACCATTATCGTTTGTATAGTTTTGTATAAAACCATCACTATAGGTATAAATAGGACCATTTTTTCTAAAGCCGTTTATATCTCTCGAGCCATCGATGCCTGCATCATACGGTAATATTAAATCATAATCTGGTGAAAGCCAATAATGATCAATTAGTGAAAAATAATTTTCTATATCATATTGACTGTATGGTGTGTAATATCCTAAAGAATTTATGTAACCATTTTGTAGCCCATTTAATTCATTTTGATTAGATGGGTTATAATAACCAGAATTTCCATTGAAATACTCCCAAATACTAGTTGGACCAGGTGGAAGGTTGTAATCAAAAGGGGGATTTGTTAAAAACCAATTAAGTATATTAAAGTCTATGCTGTTGCCCCCATCTGTAGGGTTTAAATTTTCCGATTCACCCCAAGTCCCAATAACTATTCCAATCCCAAGTACATTGCATGCTCCCCATTCTCCTAATATGTTTTTTGCAGGAACAGCAGCTATGTATCTTGATAAACAATATAAAAATTGACCTAACCATGAATATGAAAAACTTGTATTTGAATTCGATTTTATTTTATTGGTTTCATTTTTAGAAGGTGTTTCTGATTGAATTAGACCATCTTTTAATATTATTTTTTTGTATACTTATGTTGTCATGTCAATAAACTCATAGTAACCATTAAAGTTTGTGTTAAAATTATCATCAATTGAAACTATTCTTATAAAATAGGCTTCTAAATGGTCTGTTTTTGTGAAGTAAAGATTGCCGCCTCCGTTACTTAAGGGCATCTTTAAAATCATTTGTCCTTTGTAATAAGTTTTTGTTGTTTGGTCTAAAATTGGTTTTGGTCCGTTTGGCATTAACTTTTGATAGTTGTTGATCCAAAGCATTAACTCTTGTCTTGAGATGTTTTCAGGTGAAATTTCTCTAGTAGTATCAGCATTTTTTTGCAACCAGCAAAAAATAAACTAATTAATAAAAGAAAGGTGAAAATTAAAAAATAAGGGGGGGGGATTTAAATTGACGCATAATTAATTGGTATTTTTCATATTTTTCACCAATACTAGTCTTTATTTCAATAGAGAATTATCAATATAAAAAATACCGTGAAAACACGGTAATGGTATAAAATAATGAATAATAAATTGCACAACGTTCTTCTTCAAATGCAACCTTCTTATTTCCAAACGCTATCAAACCCTGTATAACCTTTTAATATAAAAGAGAATTTTGCGCCGTTGTTGTCAATAAATTTCCCCTTCTTGGTATAGATGGCAATGGCGCCCCCAAAACCTGTAGTAGAGCTGTATTGAAAAGGAGGACGAAATACTTTTATCATGGCAATATCTCTAGGAAACACCATGGATTGTTCGCCGGGCATTACTTCGAATTCGTCAATGAATATGGTACAGATTTCTTCTCTCCACTTAAATACTTCATTGTTGGCAGAATCAATGGCAACAGTTAGGCCTGGCACTTTTTGTTGTAAAAACCAAGCCAGTGATTGAGATTGAACCAGTTCATCACTTTCCAATCCATCAAAAACAAAAGCATTGTCGTTTTTGAATAAACCACTGGTATAGTTCTCTTCGTATTGCTGCAACTTGGTTTTTGTTTTGGCATATACTGTTACATTGGGTAAGCCTTCTGTATTCAGTTCTGGATCGTCTAATGAAAGGGTATAGTCGAATTTTTTCTCTACAAATTCACCGGGTTTGCCTACGGTAAAAAATGCTGTTTGTGTTTCAATGGGCTCAAACGCAGAATCTACCGGCGTTTTCAGCAGTATGGCCAAATAATTTTTTTGGGTTTTTGAACAGGAGAGAAATAAAAAGAAGCTGTGTCTTGAAACAACATGGGCTTCATGGTAAAATATCCCTTAGCATCTACTTTAACCCGATCCACCATCATCTGTTTTGTGCTGGTTCGCATCATGTAATTAATGATCGTGTCTTTTTTATCCCTTTCAATAACCTGCCCCTGGATTCTGTAAAATCCGGATTGCACCAAACAGCTAATAGCATAATTGCCACTGGGTATCGTCTCATTTATTTTTAGGGCAGCATTCACTTCCCCTTCAATCATAGGAAAGCGAAATTTCCAACGTTGTTTGGTAACCAGGTGATCAATCCAGATATGCGCCGTAGCCGATTTTAATTTTTTGTCTAAATAGTTGGGACTAACAATTTGTATTTCCAGCGAATCTCCCTGCAAATACTGCTGTTTAGATAAATTAATTTTTAATGTATTGTCCTGTGCTTCAACATTGTTCAATAACACTAAACATAGTATAGATAGTAAAATTCTAGAATGCTTATACATAGCCATAAAGTTACCCGCAATTCTGTACCTTGCACAAAATTTTTGTATGAGCAAGCTGAGTCATCTGGCAGAAACCCTGATTGGTAGTGAAATTGTAAAATTGGGCAATGCCATCAATGAAAGAATTCGCAATGGAGAAACGATTTATAATTTCACCATTGGTGATTTCAATCCCAGCGAGTTTCCCATTCCAGTTGAATTAGAGCAACTCATCATTGAAGCGTATCAACAAAAAAAGACCAGTTACCCTGCGGCAGAAGGTATTTTAGATTTAAGAAAGTCTATTAGTCAGTTTATTCAAGAATGGGAGGGGCTGCATTTTACGCCTGCTGAAATTCAGGTAGCATCCGGTGGTCGTCCGTTGATTTATGCTTTGTTTAAAGTAATTGTAGACAAGGGCGATAAAGTAGTGTACGGTGTTCCCTCCTGGAATAACAATCACTATGTGCATTTAACCGAAGGTCAGCATTGCGAAGTGAATTGTTTGCCAGAGAACGATTTCATGCCTACTGTAGAAGACTTGAAGCCTCATATCAAAGGCGCCAGCTTAATTTGTTTGTGTACTCCACAAAACCCAACTGGCACTACTTTAGGCAAGAATGCACTGGCAGAAATTTGCGAATTGATTCTAGAAGAAAATGCCAGTCGTGGACCAGAAGAGAAGAAATTGTACTTAATGTTCGATCAAATGTATTGGACATTAACTTACGGAGATACGGTTCATTACAATCCGCTTACCTTAAACCCAGCTATGAAGCCGTATACCATTTTTATTGATGGTATTTCAAAAGTGTTTTCAGCAACAGGTGTAAGAGTGGGTTGGGCATTGGGTCCGGAAAATGTTATCGCAAAAATGAAAGCGATCTTAAGTCATCTGGGTGCCTGGGCGCCCATGGCAGAGCAGCATGCGGTGGCCAAATACCTACCCATGAAAGAGGCGATTGGCAGCTATCTAACAAACTTCAAGTCTGAAATTGCATTCCGTTTACAAAGTATTTATGATGGCATTATTGCTTTAAAAGCAAAAGGCTTCAAAGTAGATGCCATTGCACCCCAAGCGGCTATTTATTTAACCATTCAGATTGATTTGGTGGGAAGCAAAACGGCTGAGGGTACTATACTGGCTACACAGTCCGATGTAACCCAATATATTTTAAGCGAAGCGAAAATTGCGATTGTTCCATTCTCTGCTTTTGGTGCAGGGGCCAATAGCAGCTGGTATCGTTTGAGTGTGGGTACCTGCAGAAAACAGGATATACCAACCGTGCTGGCCCAGCTAGGCGCAGCTTTGGGTAAACTTTCTTGATTGAGTTGGAACAAACTTTAAAATCAGAGGGCTTCAAAAATCAGCGACTTAGTTTTTATTACAAATGAACAAGAAAGGTTTATTTGGCCTGTCTTGTAATATTTGTTTCACTAAATGCGTTTTGGTGATGATTTTGTGTCGGTTGATGTCGATGATTTCGTTGGCTATGCAAAATGCCCCCCAGTTTTCTACCGGGCCCAGTATTTTGTTTAGTTCGGCTACAATAGCTAAAGTTTGCTCTGCAGATAAATAAGCCTGTTTGGTTAGAACCAACAAATCTCTACTCATGATTTACGTATTAGTGTTTGGGACAAGCGCAAAAAGTAGACTTGTTCGATTTTTGAAAAATCCCACAAGACGTAGTCGCCAACATCATAACTAACAGTAAAAATATAATTTGGTTTGTTCTGCTTTTCATATGTTCAACTAAAATAATAAAATCATTTTATAATATTCATCATGGCTGACGCGCGCACTCAATTTAACATTTCCACCGTACTGATTGCACCACTAGATTGGGGTTTGGGACATGCAACCCGTTGTATACCGATTATCAAAGCTTTTCAACAATTGAATTGCAAAGTGTTGGTTGCTGCCGAAGGGCATCAGGCTGCGCTCTTGTTGAAAGAATTTCCAAATTTAACCATACTTCCTTTAACGGGGTATCGAGTACACTATGCCAAATCTAGGTTGCTTCTCTTGTTCAAATTATTGTTTCAGATGCCGGGGATTTATAAAACCATCAAGAGAGAGGAAGCATGGGTTCAATCCATTGCAGAGGAATACAATATAGATTTAATTATTTCAGACAATCGGTATGGCGTGCATCATCCAACCATTCCCTCTGTATTTATCACCCATCAGCTCATCATAAAAGCGCCGTATCGTTGGGTGCAAAACATTATTCAATGGGTGAATTACTTCTTCATTAAAAAGTTTACGGCTTGTTGGGTGCCGGATATGGCAGCAGCCCCTGGATTGGCCGGCGAGTTATCTCATCCTGCCAAGCTACCTCCTATTCCTGTGCACTATATGAAGCTGCTCACCCGTTTTCATCGGGTAACCTGTGCTACCCAATATAGTTTTGCTGTGGTATTGTCTGGTCCTGAACCACAAAGAACAATGCTGGAACAAAAAATTTTGAAAGACCTAGAAACCTTTACCAAACCTGTTTTATTGGTAAGAGGGTTACCAGCTGAATCTGCGAGTATAGCAGTGCCATCGCATGTAACCGTATTTAATCATTTGGATACAATTGAACTAGCCAATGAATTGCAGCAGGCGGATTATATTATCAGTCGAGGTGGATATACCTCATTAATGGAATTGATCTCCATTGATAAAAAATTGATTGTTGTGCCCACGCCTGGACAAACGGAGCAAGAATACCTCAGTAAATTACTCATGCAAAACAAAAGACTGTTGCGCATTGATCAGTCGCAGTTCAGTTTGCAGGATGCATATACCCAAGCACAGTCTTTTACTTTCAGTAAAATGAATATTGATCCTTTTGACCTGGAACAACTGCGTACATTATTGCTACATTTGCCAAAATGAGCAGATCGTATAAAGCATTTGCCGCAGCATTAGGAGCCAATCTGATTTTTGGAAGCAGTTATACGGCAGTGAAATATATTACACCGCAGTATATTCATCCATTTGCATTGAATTTTGTTAGGGTAGCGGTTACGCTTACTTTGTTTTGGATTTTGTTTCTCTTTAAACCGGGCAAAATAAAATTTGATAAGAAAGATTTACCCCGTTTTGCTGTTTGCGCATTAACTGGTATCGTGATTAATCAACTCTTTTTTATAAAAGGAGTTTCCCTCACAACCGTGATACATAGTTCTCTATTATCCTTAGGCTCTCCTATTTTTATCACCATCATCGCCGCCTTTTTATTAAAAGAAAAATTTACCCTTTTGAAGGGGATGGGTTTGGCCTGCGGGATTGGAGGCGCCAGTATATTGGTGCTGATGAAAGACCATTCGGGTGCTGTAGCCAGCAATATGGTACTGGGAGATATATTGGTGTTAATCAATGCTATTTCTTATGCGTTTTACTTGGTTTTGGTAAGACCCTTGATGGCTAAATACTCAGGTATACAAGTGCTGCGTTGGATTTTTACCATTGGTGCTTTCGGGATTCTGCCCATTGGCTTTCCTTATATCTTGGAAGCTTCCTGTTCTAGCTTTGACATAAGCCATTGGCTGGTATTGGGCTATGTGGCTGTTTTTGCCACTTTTGTAGCCTATCTATTAACGGTAAAAAGCATTGCCCTGATTGGCTCTTCGGCCACCGGTGCATTCATCTATACACAACCCGTTTTTGCCGCCATATTTGCCATGCTATTTGCAGGCGAATACTTTACATTGTATAAAGTAATGGCGGCTGCCTTAATTTTTACTGGCGTTTATTTGGTAAATAAAAAACCCACTGTTACACCCGCTTAGGCCAATCTGCAAACCAAAATGTTTTGGAGGCTTTTGCAAATTCTTTCCAAGTGTCTGTATCTACTTTAACAGCAAAGACGGCACAGGTGGGCATATCGTCAATACGTGCATCCGTCAGTTGATTAACAAAATCAGTAATACCCGGGTTGTGGGCAAAAATGGCAGCAGTTGTAATAGTATCGGGAATGTGCAGAATGGCTTTTACAAATCTTTCGGGAGGGGCATGGTATAGGAATTCGTGCTGTATAATGTCTTTTTCTGCAATGGCATTTTCAATCGCAAAAAACCGTGCTGTTGTAATAGCCCGTAACGCAGTACTGCTAATGATTCCGTTAATAGCTACTCCTCGCTCAATCATCCTTTTTGCCATCATGGGTGCATCTTTCTGTCCCCGTTCATTCAGCGGCCTATCAAAATCATCCTGCCCCGGATTTGCCCAGCTGCTTTTGGCATGTCTTACCAGTAATAATTCTTTCATGCTGAAAAGTTACTCCATTTCAATTGTACATTTGTATGTGGCCATCACCAAATTAACCATAGAAGAATTTATTCCGCTTTGTAAGCAGTTCCCCGTTTTTGATGTTAGAAGTGAGGGAGAATTTGAACACGCACATATTCCTGGCGCCCATAGTTTGCCCTTGTTCAATAATGAAGAAAGGAAAATAGTAGGTACGGCTTATAAGCAAGAGAGCAAACAAAAAGCCATCAAAATTGGGCTCAAATATTTTGGTGCCAAGATGGTTAAAATGGTAGAAGCGGTAGAAAAAATTACAGCCGCTTCGGAGAACAAAACGGTATTGGTGCATTGTTGGAGAGGGGGCATGCGCAGTGCAGGTGTAGCTTGGCTATTAGACCTTTATGGTTTTAAAGTATATACCCTGGTAGGAGGGTACAAAGTATACCGTAATTGGGTTTTGCGACAGTTTGTAAAAGATTATCCCATACAAATTGTAGGTGGGTATACGGGTTCTGGTAAAACAGAAGTTCTGCAGGAGCTGCAACGCAGAGGTGCTGCCATCATTGATTTGGAGGGATTGGCGCATCACAAAGGTTCTGCATTCGGCAATCTGGGACAACCGCCGCAGCCCAGTCAGGAAATGTTTGAAAATTTATTAGCAGAAGCCTTACATCAGAAGAAAACCTTGGTTACAGAGAGGCATCCCTTTATTTGGATGGAAGACGAAAGCCAACGTATTGGCGATGTAAATATTCCAACGGTTTTATTTAAGCAGATGCGCAACAAGAAAGTATGCTTCTTAGAAATTCCTTTTGAAGAGAGATTACAGTACATAGTAGAAGGCTATGGAAAGTTTAATAAAGAATATCTGGTAAATGCCGTTATTAGAATTAAGAAGCGTTTGGGTGGATTAGAAACCAAAACGGCTATCAACTTTTTAATAGAAGATGATATAGCGGGTTGTTTTTCCATTCTCTTGAAATACTATGATAAGGGTTATTATGCAGGATCTTTAAGAAGAGAAAATCCCGCGGAATTAATTCATAAGATCGAATGCCCCAAAGTAGATGCGGTGGGCAATGCGATTCGTTTGTTACAGTTAGATTAAAGTAATTTTTATAATTACCTATACTTAATTAAAATTGGTAGTTGAGGGCTCTCTAAAGATGTAACCACTTGCTTATGGTGAGCCCACTCATAAGGGTCATGGCGGCAACTACGATCCAACCTGTGATGGTTAACCAAAGGGGATGCTTATAATTTTTCACCAGTCTTTTTTTGTACGCAGCCAATAAAATAATGGCCAATGCAATGGGAAGAATTAATCCGTTTAATGCGCCAACCGTCACTAAAATTTTTACAGGATTGCCAAGAAATAAATAAATGCTTGTACTGAAAACAATGAATCCACTGATTATTACTTTTTCATTTTTTTCTAACCAAGGATGAAAGGTTTTAATAAAAGAGACCGATGTATAAGCAGCTCCCACAACTGAAGTAATGGCTGCTGACCACATGACTACTCCAAAAAATCGATAACCTATATTCCCTGCTGCCTGTTGAAACACAGATGCAGCGGGGTTTTGGGAATCAATGGGTAATCTCATTGTCATTACACCCAATACACAGAGAAATAATAAAAAGCGCATAATGGAAGTAATCAAAATGCCAGAAACAGCGCTTTTGTTTACCGCTGGTAACTGCGCTTCTCCTTTAATGCCAGCTTCTAACAAGCGATGACCACCGGCAAAACTGATATAGCCTCCCACCGTTCCGCCAACCAATGTAACAATAGCAGTAACAGATAATTGTTCGGGAATAAATGTGCGCTGAATGGCTGTACCAATAGGTGGATCGGCTTTCCATACAATATAACAAGTCAGCCCAATCATTAGCAAACCCAATACTTTGGTGAAACCATCAATGGCTTTGCCTGCTTCCTTGTACCAGAAAATAAACAATGCCACCACGCAACTGATAACACTTCCATATGCGGGATCAAGATTCGTAATTACCTGCAGTCCCAATCCACTCCCGCCAATATTGCCAATATTAAAGGCAAGCCCACCCACAACAATCAATACACTTAACAAATATCCCATCCCTGGTAATAATTCATGGGCAATGATTTGCGCTCTTTTTTCTGTAACCGCAATCACTCTCCAGATATTCATCTGTGCGCCTATATCCAGCAAAACAGAAATCAAAATCACGAAGCCAAAACTCGCAGCAAGGGATTGGGTAAACACTGTAGTCTGTGTAAGAAATCCAGGGCCAATAGCAGAAGTAGCCATTAAAAAAGCGGCGCCTAATAGGGCAGACCGCGCAGAAGTTTTGTGGATGGCCTGTTTTACTTTTTGCATTTTTACGAGTAAATGGTTCAATCAATTATATTCCTGTGTAGCCTTGTTAAGGAGTTCTGATCAAAATATTATTTTCCTTCATGGCTGTAAAAATCGCTTCCGCAAATGAAAGCGCATGATCCCCATCGCCATGAATACAAATGGTATCCGCTTTAAGCGAAACCAAGCTGCCATCGGTCGCCCTTACCTGTTGTTGGGTAATCATTTGCAAAACCTGCGATAAAGATTCTTCTCTAGAATGCAGCAATGCATTGGCCTGGGTTCTGGGTGTCAGCATTCCCTCAGGTGTATAAGTACGATCCGCAAAAACCTCCGATGCGGTTTTTAAACCAAGGGCTTCTGCCTCTGAAATTAAAAAGCTATTACTGAGTCCATACAATATCAATGAGGGATTGATTTCTTTTATTATGCCAGCAATGATATAACTCATGGTAGCATCACGTGCTGCCATATTGTACAAAGCGCCATGTGCTTTTACATGATGCAGCGTTGCGCCCATCTCTGTACAAATATTTTGCACCAGCTCAATTTGTTCTGCTACGAGGTCATACAATTCGCAATCAGAAAGCATCATTTCTGATCTGCCAAAATTGGCTTTGTCGTTAAAGCCCGGATGTGCGCCAATGGCCACCTTGTTTTTTATACAATTTTCTATGGTCCGCTTGATGGTATCTGTATCGCCTGCATGAAATCCGCAGGCAATATTGGCGCTACTGATAAAAGGCATCAGCAAGGTATCGTTGGGAAACCCCTCTCCTAAATCACAATTAATATCGATGGTAAGCATGCAGTTGTAAGGTACAGGCATTCTTTAATTGTTGCAAATATTGTATTTGCTGTTTGTTGATTTTTTCAGCTGTTTCCATATTTACAGGAACCATTTGTATAATTGTTCCAGGAGCTTGTTGCACCAGACTTGGCAAATCTGCTTGAATGATATGACCTATTCTAGGATAGCCTCCTGTGGTTTGATGATCGGCCAGTAAAACAATGCATTGGCCGCTGGGTAAGAGTTGCAGGGTGCCATTGGTAACGCCGGAAGAAATGAGTTCTATGGTTTTTTTTAAACGCAGCAAAGGCCCTTTCAACCGATAGCCCATTCGGTCACTATCTGCTTGAACCGTAAACTGGGCGTTTGTCATGAATTGCTGAGAAGCCTGATTCAATAAACTAAATTCTCTGCCAGGTAAATACCGGATTCTTTCAACCTGATATAGCCCTTTTGTATCTGCTATCCAAGGTAAAATCTGAAGCCCTTCTGTTTCTTTTGGAAAATGGGTTGTAGTTTTAAATGCAATCAAATCTCCCTTCATTAGATTTCTACCGTCGAACCCGCCCGCTATCACGCGTGTATTGGTGCTAAAGCTGTTCAGCCATTCGTTCAGTGCCAATCCCCCTTGAATGGCCAGGTATCCAATATGACCTTTTGTTTTTTTTATAAACTTCAGGGTAGCATTGGCCGGTACAAAAATGGGTTGATGTATTGGAACGGGCGTGTCATCAATTGTGGCACCAAAATCTGCTCCACTTAGCGCAATGAATGCAGCCTGTTTAAATTGAAATGCTGGTGCAGGATAAAAAAATTCAATCAGGGCTTCATCAGGTTTGTTTTGTATCAATAGATTGGCAACTTGCATAGCAACAGGGTCCATAGCACCACTAGGATTGATACCCAAGTGCTGAAAGCCCTTACGACCACCATCTTGAATGGTACAGACTAATCCGGCTTTTACAATTTCGATGCTCATGCGTTTTCATTTTTTAATTCATGAAATGCATCTAATGATATGGGTTCAAATTTCACTTGGTCTCCTGGTGTAAAAAAACAAGGATTTTCCTTACTGATATCAAATAATGATATTGGCGTTTTGCCAATTAATTGCCATCCGCCCGGAGCATCCAGCGGATAAATTCCTGTTTGTTCTCCGGCAATACCCACGCTTCCTGCAGCCACTAACTTTCTTGGCGTTTCTTTTCGTGGCAATCGAATTCTTTCGTCAACTGAAGCCATATAAGCAAAGCCTGGCAAGAATCCCAGCATATATACTTTGTAAATTTTACTGGAATGCAACTGAATAAATTCCTCCATAGAAAGGTTGGCAAATTGGGCAGCAAACGCAAGATCAGGGGCCAAGGACGGATCATAACAGACGGGTACAATCTGTGGTGCTGTTTCTTCCAGTGGGGTTGCCTCTAATCCATTCACAGAATTGATTTGCTGACTTAACCAAGTGGAAGGAGAAAGTCCTCTTGACTGTTGTTGAATAATGGCCGCATCGTACACAAGGGTAAGGCTACTGTAGGCAGGAATGATATCGGTAACACCTACTATAGGATTGTTTTGCCAATAGCGGAAAGCCTGCATAACTTTTTGGTTCGCCGCTTCATTGATGGTGCTAGACCATTCAATGGTAAGAGCCTGGTCTCCCAATTCATATATCTGTATCGCAGAACTTCTCACTGTTTAAAGGTACTTATTTAATTCCCGACACTCATGTAATTGATTTTAAAATCCTCTTCATCTTCTATATCTTTCCAATCAACAAAAAAATGTATGAAAAAAATATTGTCAATGTTTACACTTGCAGCCTTAATGGCTGGTCAGGTGCAGGCGCAATCCAATCCCAAGTGGTTGCGTTATTCCAGTATTTCTCCGGATGGTAAAACCGTTGTGTTTACCTATAAAGGAGATTTATACACAGTGCCGGTAAGCGGCGGAAATGCCACTGCATTAACCCTGCACGAAGCACACGATTATATGCCCGTTTGGAGTAAAGATGGAAAGACCATTGCGTTTGCCAGTGATCGCTATGGCAACTTTGATATTTTCACAATCCCTGCCAATGGGGGAGAAGCCAAGCGCGTTACTTTTCATTCAGCTGCAGAATATCCTTACGATTTCTCTGCTGATAATCAACGAATCATTTTTGGTTCTGCAAGAATGGATTTGGCCAGCAATAGACAATTCCCAACAGGGTCTATGCCAGAACTCTATAGTGTAAGTGTGAATGGAGGTAGACCCATTCAATTGCAAACCACCCCTGCTGAAGATGTAAAATTTAGCAAGGATGGTAGCAAAATGGTTTACCACGATAAAAAGGGAGGAGAGAATGCCTGGAGAAAACACCATACTTCTTCTATTACCCGTGATATTTGGATCTACGATGCCAAAACAGATAAGCATACCAAGCTGACCAGTTTTAACGGAGAGGACCGCAATCCAGTTTTTGCCAATGGCGAAAAAGAATTGATTTATTTAAGTGAAGAGAGTGGCAGTTTCAATGTGCACAAAATGTCGGTAGCAGGCGGTAAATCAGAAAAACTGACCTCCTTTAAAAAACATCCGGTACGTTATTTAAGTAGCGCCAATGATGGAACCCTTTGTTTTAGTTATGATGGAGAATTGTACACCATGAAAGCAGGTGCCAATCCACAAAAAATTTCCATTAATATTTTAGCAGATGCCAGAAAGAACGATGAGCAAGTGATGCGCGTAAGTAGTGGAAGCAATATTGTGGTATCTCCCAATGGTAAAGAAGTTGCTTTCTTGTATAGAGGTGATGTGTTTGTAACCAGTGTAGAAGGGGGAGTAACCAAAAGAATCACCGCAACTCCAACACAGGAATTGGGCATTGGATTTTCTCCTGATGGGAAATCTATTATCTATACTGCAGAGCGCAATAACAAGTGGAGCATTTTTGAAAGCAGTAAGGTAAGAGCAGACGAGCCTTATTTTTATGCAGCCACTTTAATTAAAGAAACACCTGTTTTAGACAATGCCAATGACAATACACAACCCTTGTATTCACCGGACGGCAAGGAAATTGCATTTGTAGAAAACAGAAACAATGTGCGCATCTACAATATTGCAAGCAAGCAAAGCAGAACCGTATTGGGTTCAGATCAGATTTTTGCCTGGACAGAAAACGATCAGTATTTTCAGTGGAGCCCCGACAGCAAATGGTTGTTGTTCGATTATGCAGTAGTAGGCAGTGCAGTGGGTGAAGTAGGATTGGCCAGTGTGGATGGAAAGAAGATCATGAATATTACGGAAAGCGGTTACAACGATTATCGTCCTAAATGGGTAATGGGTGGTAAAGCCATGTTGTGGCAAAGTAACAGGGATGGATTAAGAGGTGCTGCCATGAGCGGAGGCGCTCAAAGCGATGCCTATCTGATGTTCTTTACACAGGCGGCAATGGATCGTTTTAAATTAACCAAAGAAGAGTTGACGCTGGTGAAGGAAATGGAAGAACAAAAAGCCAAAGCAGATACCAGCAAGAAAAAAACACCAGCAGTTGAAGCCGTAGAAATTGAATGGGAAGGGTTAACACAACGCAGAGTAAGAGCAACCATTCATTCCTCTTCCATGGGTGATGCATTGGTAAGTAAGGATGGTGAAACACTATATTACCTGGCACGTTTTGAAAGAGGCATGAACTTATGGTCTACCAATTTAAGAACCAAGGAAACCAAAATGCTGGTGCCCTTGAATGCAAATGGAGCCAGTATGGTTTGGGACAAAGACCAGAAAAATATTTTCATCAGCAGCGATGGTAGCATTACCAAATTAGATGTGGCCAGTAGCAAGCAAGACAGAGTAGGCATTAACGGTGAAATGCTGGTGAACATGCGCGAAGAACGCGAAGCCATGTTTGAGCATGTATGGCGCAGAACCAAAAAAACTTTTTACAACAAAACATTCCATGGCATAAACTGGGATAGTTATAAAGCCGATTACGAAAAATACCTTCCTTTCATAGGCAACAACTATGAGTTCAGCGAAATGCTCAGTGAATTATTGGGCGAACTGAATGTAAGTCATAGCGGGGCTGCTTATGGAAGCTTTAATGCGAATGGCGATGCCACTGCCTCTCTGGGTGCTTTTTATGATGCGGCTTATACCGGCAATGGTGTTAAAATTGAAGAAGTGATTTTGGGCGGACCATTGGATAGGGCAGGACTCAATGTGAAAGCTGGCGCAATCATTGAAATGATTGATGGAGAAATGGTGACAGCAGACAAAGACCTGGCGCAGTACCTGAATAGAAAATCCGGTAAAACCGTTTTACTTTCTTTAGTAGAAAATGGCGTGAAAAGAGAAATCACGGTTAAAGCCATCAGCACAGGTGAAGAGAATGGATTGTTGTACAGACGCTGGGTTAAACGCAATTCAGATGAAGTAGAGCGTTTGAGTGGGGGCGCTTTGGGATATGTACATATTCCGGGAATGAGTGATGGCGCATTCCGTTCTACTTATGAAGACATCATGGGTAAACATTTCCTAAAGAAAGGCGTAGTGGTAGACACCAGAAACAATGGAGGCGGAGACCTGGTAGCTGATCTGGCTGTGTTCTTAAGCGGCAAGAAATTTATGGACTATACCAATGATGTAAGAAGCAATGGCTTTGAACCCAATTTCCGTTGGACCAAGCCCAGCATTTCATTGGCCAATGAAGCCAATTACAGCGATGGACATTGTTATGCATTCATGGTACAGGAATTGAATGTAAATAAATTGGTGGGCACACAAGTGCCAGGTACTTGTTCTTTTGCAGCATGGGAAAGCTTAATGGATTCAGGTATCCGTTGGGGTGCACCAACTGTGGGTGTAAAAACCAATGCAGGTAAGTATCTGGAAAATGCGGCCACTGATCCAGACTTCTTAGTATACAATGAATACGAAGTGGTTAAGAAAGGAGTAGACCAGCAATTGGAAGTAGCGGTGAAGGAATTGATGAAGACGATAAAATAGCATTAAGTAAAATCTGTTTTTTAAAAAGCCACCTGCAAAGAGGTGGCTTTTTATTTAAACTATAACTAAGCTTAGAAACTAGTATTTAATAATCCATTGAGCTGGTGTATAGCCATTAACTGTGAAACTATGTTTATTGCTTGGGCTTTTAAATTCCTGTCTATTTGAATAAATCAAAATGGCAAAGGGGTTGCTTCCCCAACCGCCAATGAAAGGAGGCGGAATAATTTTTATAATTGCTATATCTGACATTGGGAAGTTGATGAATTGTTCAGCTTCAACCAAATGCTCGTCAATAAATAGATTGGCTTCATTAGATGACCTATAAGCAAATGACCAGTATGTTTTTTCATTTTCCTCATTGTTGGTTTTGGAGTCACTCATTGTGAATAAGTATTTGCTAGGCTTAACTGTTGATTGTAAAACTCTTAAACCTGGAATTCGATCATTTAAATAATCTAAAACAGTTGAATAGCCCATCATCGTAAAATTCTCGAAACCTGAGATTATTTTTTCATCTTCTCTCTTATAAAGATCAGATGAATACTTTTCATTAAATATTTCTTCTTTACTTTTTCTATGCCCATAAACTACTACTTCTGGAATGGTGTTATCATTAGTGAATTTAAATGGGTTGAATACAATAGCATCGGCTTTGGGCAGATCAATATTTTTCTCTCCAATCTTTACTATTACTGTTTTGGCAGCTTCTGCTTTAAAGGCAGAATCAACAGGGGTAATCAAACTAATATTTAAGGCATCTCCCTTTCCTTTCTTTTTTTGTTTAGGAGTAAATATGAAATTTACACTGTCCTCAAATATGTATTTGTTGATTCTGAAATTTCCTAGATCATCTGTTTTAATATCATCCATGATTATTTCCTTTCCAGATGAAAGAATCATTCTAATCACAGAATCTTTTTTTATAAAGTTGTTAATGGTACCATAGATTGATAGTGGCGATTGTTGAACTAAGAAGTGCATTGCATACGTTCCTTCTTTCATGCTACTGTCTATTTTTATTGAACCAATAGCTTTCCCCCCTGCCATTGGGTATCTAAACTTCCAGGTCTTTAAACGATTTAAATCTTCAATCCATAAGTGGAGCGTCAATATGCTTTTCGGCCTATTCAAATAGGTAGGATATGTACATTCAAATTGCAGGCTTTCTCCTCTTAGGAGTTGGGATGAATTGATTTTAATATCTATACTATCTGCAAATGCATTAAGACGAATGCAACATAAAATGGATAGTAGTATTAATTTATTCATGCTTTTCTTACAATCTCCGCACCCAAACTTTGTAAACGTTTATCTATAAACTGATACCCGCGGTCAATCTGTTCAATATTCTGAATGGTGCTTTTTCCTTCTGCGCTGAGTGCTGCAATCAGGAGTGCCTGTCCGGCTCTGATATCGGGGCTACTCATAGTAATACCTCTTAAGGTATTTCTTCTGCCAAGTCCAATTACGGTGGCTCTGTGTGGATCACACAAAATAATCTGTGCGCCCATATCAATCAATTTGTCTGTAAAGAACAAACGGCTTTCAAACATTTTCTGGTGGATTAAAACCGATCCGATTGCCTGGGTGGCTACCACCAATACAATACTCAACAAGTCTGGTGTAAAACCCGGCCATGGATGATCGGAAATAGTAAGGATACCTCCGTCCATAAAAGTTTGTATGGTATAAGATTCCTGTGAAGGAATATAAATATCATCATCCTGTATGCTAAACTGAATACCGAGTTGTTGAAATTTTTCCGGAATAATACCCAGGTGTTCAACCCCTGCATTTTTTATCGTGATTTCACTTTTGGTCATGGCAGCCAATCCAATAAAACTGCCGATTTCAATCATGTCTGGAAGTAGTCGGTGTTCTGTGCCACCCAGCGTTTCTACTCCCTCAATAACCAATAAATTACTGCCGATACCGCTGATTTTAGCTCCCATTCTATTCAGCATACTGCACAACTGCTGTAAGTAAGGTTCGCAGGCTGCATTGTAAATGGTGGTTTTGCCTTCCGCTAAAACAGCAGCCATTACTATATTGGCTGTACCTGTTACAGAAGGTTCGTCCAGTAACATATAGCAACCTTTTAATGCAGGCGTGCTTAAAGTGAAACAACCAATGTTTTCATCATAGGCATAATGAGCACCTAATTTTTGAAAACCGATGATATGGGTATCTAATCTTCTTCTTCCGATTTTATCTCCACCAGGTTTGGGCAGGTAGGCTTTCTTAAATCTTGCCAGCAAGGGTCCGGCCAACATTACACTGCCTCTGAGCCTGCCGCTTTTTTTTCTGAAATCTTCTGATGCCAGATAGTCTACCTGTATATCGTTGGCTTGAAACTGATACGTATCCTGATTAATGCGGTTGACCACAACCCCCATTTCCTGCAATAACTCAATGAGTAGGTTCACATCCAGAATATCCGGAATATTCGAAATGGTTACCCGCTCTTTGGTTAATACAACCGCAGACAGAATTTGCAATGCTTCGTTTTTGGCACCTTGCGGAACAATGCTGCCTTTTAACTGCTTGCCACCTATTACTTCAAAAATACTCATGAAATATTAATAGCGTTTCTTGAATCCACCGCCCTGGTTGCGATTGCCGCCACCCTGGTTTCTTGAATCATTTCGCTGACCGCCGCCCTGATTGCGGTTGCCGCCTCCGCCTTGGTTTCTTGAATCGTTGCGTTGTCCGCCACCACCCTGGTTTCTGTTTCTTCCACCAAAGTTTTGCTTCCATCTGCCACCGCTTCTGGCTGGATAATCATCGCGTTCAAAAGGCTGATTGCGGTGCTTGATATAAGGCGTATTGCTAAACTCTAACTGACCACCGGTAATTTGATCCAACTCGGAACGGATGGCATCGTCGTGTACCAGTTCCTTGTGCCAGTTACTATATGACAACTTCATATAATAGGCAATGGCGTTGGCAAATCCTGCTTTTTTCTCCGGATCTTCTTCTTTCAAAGCCTTATCTATTACCACTTCCAGGTTCTTACCCAAATGTGCGTATCTGGGATTGCGCTTTGGATAAGGCAAGGGATCTGGTTTAAGCTTATAGGTTTCTTTCTGTGGTATGGGATAAGGACTGTCTACATCCAGCGTGAAGTTGCTGATGAAAAATAAATGATCCCATAATTTATGCCTGAAGTCTTCTACGTTCTTCAGGTGAGGGTTTAAAAATCCCATGAGCTCAATAACCGCTTGTGCCTGTTTTTGTCTCTTTTCTCTGTCTTCAATTGTGAGGAGGTAATCCACCATCTTCTGTACGTGTCTTCCGTACTCCTTCATTCCCAGGAGTTTCCTGGAGGTATTATATTCCATGTAAAATTGCTTGATGCAGCAACAAATATAAGTTTTTATCTTCGCACCATGGAATCTCTCTTGCAACAAATAAAAGAACACAAAGCAGCCATAGCTGCATTTGCCGCGAATAATGCCGATGAAGTTGAACAGTTTCGAATCAAATGGTTGGGCACCAAGGGTTTGGTGAAAGCCATCATGGGCGAAATGCGAAATGTTCCGAATGAACAAAAAAGGAATTTGGTCAGATTCTGAACGAGTTCAAACTCTTTGCTGAAGCGCGTTTTCAGGAGTTGCAGGATCAGTTTGAAGGGGCAGCGCCAGCTGCTGTGTCCAATACACAGGACTTTTCTTTACCAGGCGATCCGGTTGCTGTAGGTAGCCGACATCCTTTAACATTGGTAAGAAATGAAATGGTATCCATCTTTAAAAGACTGGGATTCTCTGTTGCAGAAGGCCCTGAGATTGAAGACGACTGGCACAATTTCGGTGCAATGAATTTACCCGAAGACCATCCTGCCCGTGATATGCAGGATACTTTTTATATTAAAAAACCAGAAGATGGCAATGGTCCTACCTGGTTATTGAGAACCCATACCAGTAGTGTTCAGGCAAGGGTGATGGAAAACCAGAAGCCGCCAATACGCGTGATTTGCCCTGGCAGGGTATACCGCAATGAAACGGTAAGTGCCCGTGCCCATTGCTTTTTTCATCAGGTAGAGGGATTATATATTGACGAGAACGTAAGCTTTGCCGATTTAAAACAAACCCTCTATTTCTTTGTGCAGGAAATGTTTGGCAAAGATGTGAAAGTTCGTTTCAGACCCAGTTATTTCCCATTCACAGAGCCCAGTGCTGAAATGGATATCAGCTGTTTAATCTGTGAAGGAAAGGGCTGTAATATCTGCAAACATACAGGCTGGGTTGAAATTTTAGGAAGCGGCATGGTACATCCGAAAGTGTTGGAAAACTTTGGCATCGATTCTAATAAATACACGGGATTTGCCTTTGGTATGGGCGTGGAAAGAATTACGCAGTTAAAGTACCAGGTGAACGATTTGCGTTTGTATTCGCAGAATGATATCCGATTCCTGAAGCAGTTTACCGGAGTTGTTTAATCTTTTAGTCGGTTTTTTGCTGAGATGATGAATATTTAGAAGGCTTCTTCAGAATATTAGGGTTGGTAGATTCAAGTTTTTAACGCAACAATAGTTCTTTAAATTTTTCTTTTGGTGTTGACCAGTCAAGCGTTTTTCTAGGCCTTTCATTTAAAAGCTTTTGAACATGCTTGATTTCTTTCCGGGTAAACTTACTAAAATCAGTTTGTTTAGGAAAGAAGTCCCTGATTAACATATTGGTGTTTTCATTAGTTCCTCTTTGCCATGGGCTGTGAGGATCGCAGAAGTACACCTGCATATTGGTTTGTTTGGTAAAGAGTTTGTGTTCGCTCATCTCTTTGCCTCTATCATAGGTTAGTGTCACAGTCATTTGACTAGGCAATGTTTTTAGTTCTTTGGCAAACGCTTTTCGTACTGAAGGTGCATCCTTTGCTTTTAAAGGCACTAGGATGACGGTTCTGGTAGTTCGTTCCACAATAGTCCCAATGGCACTCTTGTGATCCTTACCCATAATCAAATCACCTTCCCAGTGGCCAGGTATAATTCTATCCTCAACCTCCTTAGGACGTTCATGGATGCTAATCATATCTGCTATTTTGCCTCTTGAGTCAGTAGTTAGTTTGCGATTCTTTCGTAAACGTTTCTTCTGCCTTAGATAGCCAATAAGCTCCTTGCGGAGCTCACCTTTTGGTAACAAGTACAGATAAGTGTAAATGGTTTCGTGACTGGCTTGCATATGCTTTTTTGTTGGGTAAAGCTTTTTTAACTCATTGCTGATTTGTTGTGGTGACCAGCGGAGTTTAAGCTTAGTAACAATAAAGCTATACAGTTTTGGTGTTGTAGCAATTCTGCATTTATCATTCCTTTTTCGGGAAAGATAATCGGCACAATGTTGTGCTAACCATGCCTTGTAACGGGTTCCACTATTGGAGAAGGGCTTTAACTCCCTACTAATAGTACTTACCTGACGGTTTAAACAAAGAGCTATTGATCGTAAACTTTTGCCCTGTGAAAGGTATTGACCAATCAATTCCCTTTCATTGATACTTAACCTTTGATATTTATTCATAACAACAATTTAACTTAGTTAAACTGTTGCATTAAAAACTTGAAGCTGAGGTTTGATTAAATGAATGGTTATATTCATTTTCTAACCTATTGATATTCATGCTTGCTATTCTAGTATTTTTCTTTGCCCATTGGTTCGGTTCCTTGTTTTTTCATTCTTTTTTTCTGCACCGTTTTGCTTCTCATAAAATGTATGAGTTGTCTAAAAACTGGGAGCGTTTTTTTTATCTCAGCACCTGGTTTGTGCAGGGCTCTTCGTTTTTAGTGCCCAGGGCATATGGGGTGATGCATCGCATGCATCATGCGTACAGTGACACTGAACAAGATCCACACTCACCGCACTTTTTTAAAGATGTGTATCAAATGATGCGGAGTACCATACTTATTTTCAGAAGCTTCTTAACGGGTAAAAGATTGCCTGATCCCCAGTTTACCAAAGAGTATTTACCCGTATGGGACCGGTTGGACAAATTTGGCCATCATCCATTAACCAGACTGGTCTTTATGGCGGCGTATACCAGTTTTTATATAGTATATGCACCCAATGCCTGGTGGTTTTTATTATTGCCCATCCATTTTTTAATGGGACCTATACAGGGGGCTGTTGTAAACTGGTGTGGACATAAATATGGTTACAGTAATTTTGACAATGGTGATCATTCTAAAAATAGTTCACCCTGGGGTATCTTATTGATGGGGGAACTTTTCCAGAACAATCATCATTATGCTAAGGATGATGCCAATTTTGCTAAAAAATGGTTTGAGTTTGATTTGACTTTTTTAATTATGCGGGGCTTTCATGCAATAGGAATCATCCAATTAAACCCAGTTCATTTGCCTCCGGTAAAAGATATTCAATCCTCATCTGAATCCGGATTAACCGCAACCCACTAAATTGCATGCATGAGCACGGTGCATTCAACCCGGGGTGTGGTATTGCGAACCATTAAATACGGTGATTCCAGTATCATTACTTCTATTTACACAGAATTGTTTGGAATACAACAATACCTGGTTAAAGGAGTGCGCCAAAGCAGTAAGACTTCTGCGGGCAAAGCCAGTTATTTTAATCCGGCTGCCATTCTGGAATTACAGGTTTACCACAACGAACTCAAGCAATTGCAATTCATTAAAGAGTTTCGCTGGGCGTATTTATATGAGTCGGTATTGTTTAATGTAGTTAAGAATACAGTGGCTATCTATGTGATGGAATTGTTGCAGCATAGCTTAAAACAACCCGAAGCCAATCCGGAACTCTATTATTTAATTGAAGATACCCTGAAGCAGCTCGATCGTGGAAACCCAACGCTGACGGGTAATCTGCCACTATACTTTACTTTGCATTTGGCTGCAGAACTGGGTTTTCAGTTACAGGGAAATTATACAACAGAAACCGCTGTTTTAGATTTACAGGAGGGCGTATTTGTTTCGCAAATACCGCTGCATCCTTATTATTTAGCTGGTCAACTGGCAGAAATTACTTCAACAATAGCAGGTCTGAATTTTTATAACGAACTGGAAACTATTTCATTGAATAAAAATATCCGCAGACAATTGCTCGAAGCCTATCAGCAATACCTGTCTTTGCATATTGCTGGTTTCGGGCAAATGAAAAGCTTCGCCATTTTGCAAGAGGTATTGGCTTAAATGATCAGATTAATCTTTTAACGGTTGCCTCTCCAATCGTTTGGTTGGGTCCAATATTTTCCAATACGATAATACCAGGCTTTTTGCCGGGTGTAAATGAGCCGAATTGTGCATCCATCTGTAAAGCCTCTGCGCCATTGCTGGTAGCCCATTTCAGAATTTCATTTAAAGGAATCATTGGAAAATTTTTGGCAATGGTTTGTATTTCGGATAAAATACTCAATTGATGATTGCTCGACAAACTATCGGTGCCTAAAACAATGTTTGCGTTTTTACTTCTGAGCATTTCAATGGGCGGCAGTGCATTTTCTATATAAAGATTGGCATTTACGCATAGTGCATAAAAGAGCGACTGCTCATGTGCTGCAGCGGTAGCAGCTGCAAAATCCATATCCGCTTCTGTTGTGGTGGTATTGTGCACCAGCAATACATTTTTTGCTTTTTGTAGCCGGGGGAAGTAAGACGGCAGGCTATTCTTACCCGTCGGCGTAAAATGGGCCTGATCTATATTCATGGCCTGGTACATCTGTACAAAGTCTCCGCTTCCTTTCAGGAATAACTCGTTTTCTGCGGGTGTCTCCTGGTTATGTATGGTTACCGTATTGCCTTCAAAATGGGGCATCATCATTTCCCAGAGTTCTTCAGATACAGAATAAGGCGCGTGCGGACTGAAGGATGTTTGCAGCGGGTTAAGCATACGATGCGGCAACTTCGGTGAAGCGTCAGTTGTAATCCCCCTGAACTGTTCCATTACTTTTTGTGCATTACTGAACCGGGGTTCGGCTATTTCCGGTTTCCATCCACTGATTTCTACAAATGTGTAATAAGCCAGGTTGCGTTTGGCTTTTTGAGCCGCGGTTAACTGGTTGTTACTGATATCGCCTACGACTACAATGCCTGATTCTAACATATGGGCTTCCGCTTTTGCAATGGCTTCCAGTATTTCTTCTTCAGGATGGTGTCTGTCGCTAACAATTTTTAAAATGAACTCAGGTAGTCCGGTATGTTCCGGAATTCTTCCTTTCATATGGCTCAATTCCAGGTGACAGTGGGTATTCACAAATCCCGGGCTCAATATACCCTCGACTTCCCGGATGTCTTCCCCTGCTTCTGACCGGGGCACAATGGCTTCCACCCGTCCCGTTTCGTCTGTTATTAAAACCTGGTTGGCTCCTAAAAACAGCTTTCCATCGAATAAATCCTGCCCTGAAAATTGTAAAAATGCCATATCTGCAAAGGTAGATGAAAAAAACTTGCACAAATTTTTATTGAAAATCAATGAATTATGAATAGTGCTCTCAAAATAGTTCCCTTATTTCTTGGTTGTTCCATTGCCAATGCAGACCTTTGCCCTCCCAAAAAATGGGATATTTTAATCGGTGGGATAGCGCCGATTTCACTTAAAACAACAAGATCATGAGTAAACTTCATTTCACCACCAAGCATGCGAATGCGGCTACCGTTCAACACAACTGGTATGTAGTTGATGGTACTAATCAAACCGTGGGACGTATTGCCTCTAAGATTGCTGCTGTACTACGCGGCAAAAACAAAGCTTATTATACTCCACACGTAGACTGTGGCGATTACGTAATTGTAATTAATGCAGAGAAAGTTGCTTTCACTGGTAATAAGTTAGAAGATAAAGTATACCTAAACTTCTCTGGTTACCCAGGTGGTAAAAAAGAAGAAGTTGCTGGCAGCTTGTTAAAGCGTCGTCCGGAAGTAATTATGGAAAGAGCTGTGAAAGGCATGTTACCAAAGAATAAATTAGGTCGTAAAATGATCAAAAAATTATTCGTGTATGCCGGAACTGCACATCCTCATACCGCTCAGCAACCTAAGGAACTTAAATTCTAAAACATTGTCTGGTAGCAATGCCAGACGCCAAGCATAAACAAAATGGAAAAACAAAAAAATGCAGTTGGTCGCCGTAAAGAAGCCGTTACACGTGTCTTCATCAGCAAAGGCGAAGGAAAAATAACTGTAAACGACAAAGACTACAAAGCTTATTTCCCACTGGTTTATTTACAGAACCAAGTAGAAGCTCCTTTAAAGACTACTGAATTAGAAGGTAAGTTTGATATTATTATCAACGCTACCGGTGGTGGTTTAAAAGGTCAGGCTGAAGCAGCTAAATTAGGTATTGCTCGTGCGTTGATTGAGGTGAATCCTGAATTACGTCCTGCACTTAAAGCAGCTGGTCAATTGAAGCGTGATCCACGTAGTGTTGAACGTAAGAAATTTGGTCATAAGAAAGCCCGTAGAAGCTACCAGTTCAGTAAGCGTTAATCGTTGTATTGAATATCTACCTGAAATAAATTTTAAAAAATTATATAATTCACCACAATGGAAAATAACACTTCACTACAACAGCAACTACTGGAGGCCGGCGTACACTTTGGTCACCTGAAAAAGAAGTGGAATCCAAAGATGTTGCCTTACATCTTTGCTGAGAAAAAAGGTATTCACATTATTGACCTTAACAAAACTGTTGACTACCTACAGGAGTCTGCAGCTGCTATTAAGCAGATTGCTAAGAGCGGTAAGAAAATCATGTTTGTTGCTACCAAGAAACAAGCAAAAGAAATTGTTACTGAATGCGCTAAGCGTGTAAACATGCCTTATGCTACAGAGCGTTGGTTAGGTGGTATGCTTACCAACTTCAACACTGTTCGTAAGAGTGTGAAGAAAATGCAGAGCATTGAAAAAATGTTGGCTGACGGAAGCGCAGAAAGCTTAACCAAGAAAGAAAGATTAACCCTTTCCCGCGATAAGGATAAGATGGAAAAAGTATTGGGCGGTATTGCTCAGTTGGGCCGTCTTCCTGCAGCATTATTCTTAGTTGATATTGGTCACGAGCATATTGCTTTAGCAGAAGCTAAGCGTTTGGGTATTACTACTTTTGGAATGGTTGATACCAACTGTGATCCTAATAAAGTTGACTTCGCTATTCCAGCGAACGACGACGCTACTAAGTCTATTGCTATCATCACTAACTACATTGTTGCTGCTATTGCAGAAGGTTTGGCTGAGCGCCAGGCTTCTAAAGATGAAGAAGAGTCTGATGACAACAACAATGAGAACGAAGCAAGAGCTCGTCGTTTGGAAGCTGAAGCACAATCTGAAGCTGGTCGTGGTGGAAGAGGCCGTGGTGCTGCTCCTGCCGGTGGTCCTGGTGGTGCTCCTAAGCGTCGTACTCCGGCAGGTGGCGGTAACCGCAGACCTGCAGGTGGCGGAGCCAGATAAGCTTTATTATTGAATCTTTTAAATTGAAATAATTATGTCAACTGCAACTATTACAGCTGCCGATATAAATAAATTACGTCAGGCCACTGGTGCCGGTATGATGGATTGTAGAAAAGCTTTAACTGAAACCAATGGTGATTTTGAAGCTGCGATTGATTGGTTACGTAAGCAAGGCCAGAAAGTGGCTGCTAAGCGTAGCGACAGAGAAGCAAAAGAAGGAGTAATCATTGCTCGTACTTCTGCTGACAACAAAGTTGGATTTGTCGTTTGCATTAGCTGTGAAACCGACTTCGTTTCTAAGAACGCTGATTTCGTTGCCTTCGCTACTTCTATTGCTGATGCAGCGGTTGCCAACAACGTTAAGAGTGCTGAAGAACTAAACGAAGTAAGCATCAATGGTGCTAAAGTTGCCGATATGATCAACGATAAGTTGGCTGCGATTGGTGAAAAAATTGGTGTTGCCAAGTTCGAAAGAATTGAAGCTCCTTATGTTGCTTCTTATATCCACGGTGCAAACCGTATGGGTGTATTGGTAGGATTAAGCGCTGAAGCTCCTGAAGCTGGTAAGGACGTAGCTATGCAGATTGCTGCTATGAATCCACTTGCTGTAGATGCGAACAGCATCCCTGCTGATACCATCGAAAGAGAAAGAGCGATTGTGTTAGAAACCATGAAAGCTGATCCTAAAATGGCTGGCAAACCTGAAGATATGGTAGCTAAAATTGCTGAAGGCAAATTGAATGCATTCTTTAAAGAGAATACATTACTTGCTCAGGCATTTGTAAAAGACGGTTCTATTACTGTTGAAGCTTACTTAAAGAACGCTGGTAACGTCACTGTTACTGAATTCAAGCGTGTTGCTTTAGGTTAAGTTTAATTACAATTAGAAAAATATAGGTCCCGCAGCTATGCTGCGGGATTTTTTATTTGGCAACAATCTTATTTTTCCATTGAGTTTCGAATTTGGTATGGAAGTCTGTTGACGCTAGTGCAATAAGCGTACTACCTCCTGCCCATAATGATATAGCACTCCAAAAATTTTCGTGAACATAAGCAAATCCAAGTCCATAAGCAACGAATCCAATAATTTGACTGGTGGCTCTCAACAATTGTTTTCCAGTAGTTAATTTTCTAATCCCATCTATTTTATCAAATAGAATAGTTCTGTTGGCTTTAACGGTCAAATCTTTTAGCTCAATAGTGTTTTCATTGATTTTGGTGATTCGTGCTTTGAAAACAACTCGCGTATAGCCAGTATCTAATGGTTGTATAAATACAGCACTGGGTCTATTTTCATACTCGTTATTCAATTGTTTAAAACTAATCAATACTTTATCCCCTTCTTTAATGCGAGTTGATTTGCCGTTTTTGCTGTTGGTTTGTTCTATCACCCATTCTTGGGCCAATATAGTATTGCTAAAATAAATGCAGAGCAGGAACAAGAGATATCTTTTCATGAATGATTTTTTACTAACCTAACTAAGTTTTGGATTACATTTTTTATTTATTCGTTTGGGGTTTAAAAATGATTTCATTTAACAATTATTCAATAAAAAATGGAATTAGAATTCAGTTTGGTGACTCATTAAAAAATAAGGTTATTTGCAGTATAAACAACCTCTAGCTATGCTACCAAAATTCAAACGTATCCTCTTGAAATTATCCGGAGAAGCTTTATTGGGCGATCAAAGAAACGGTGATCCCTTTAACCCCAAAATCATTGAGCAATATGCGCATGATATTAAAAGGGTAACTGATCTGGGTGTTCAAGTGGCCATTGTAATTGGTGGTGGAAATATTTACAGAGGGATGAACGAAGCTGACAGTGGCATTGAAAGAGCGCATGGCGACTACATGGGAATGCTGGCAACTGTAATTAATGCCATGGCCATGCAGGCGATGTTGGAAAAAATAGGGGTTTATACCCGTTTGCAAAGTGCGATTAATATGGAGCAGGTGGCTGAGCCTTATATCCGCAGAAAAGCTTTGCGTCATTTAGAAAAAGGACGTGTAGTGATTTTTGGTGCAGGAACCGGTAATCCCTACTTCACTACAGATACAGCTGGTTCTTTAAGAGCCATTGAAATGAAGGCGGATGTTATTCTGAAAGGTACACGTGTAGACGGCATCTACAGCGCAGATCCTGAGAAAGATCCTACCGCTACCCGTTTTGAAAAATTGGGCTTCCAGGAATGTATTTCTAAAAACCTGAAAGTGATGGACATGACAGCTTTTACCTTATGCATGGAAAATAAGCTACCCATTATTGTTTTCGATATGAACACCCCGGGTAACCTCTTACAGGTTGTGGAGGGGGCCAATGTAGGAACGCTGGTAAGCTAATTGCCCGTTCGTGTAATAATACCCTATGATTCATCAACCGTTGGTAATTTAGACCTGATGCGTAAATTAATCCTATCATTCCTGTTAATTCCGATGGCTGCCCAATTTGGGTTTGGCCAAAACAGATTAAGCTTATCTGATGCAGTGTCCATTGCATTAAAGAACAGCTATAATATTCAGCTGGCTAAAAACAATGTAGAGATTTCTTCCATCAACAATCATATGGGTGTAGCTGGTGGACTTCCAACCGTTACTGCAACAGTGAATGATGTAGAGAATATTACCAGCATTGATCAGAAGTTTCCGGATCCTTCCAGAAATGTTACTAGAAGCGGCGTTTCTTCTAATAATATGAATGCCAACGTTACAGCGGGCATTTTACTGTTCAATGGATTCAGGGTAAAAGCAGCCCAACAAAGACTGGCTGAATTGCAGAAGATGAATGAAGACATGCTGAATGCGCAGATTCAAAGCACCATGGCTGCTGTTATGACCAGTTATTACGATGTGGTTCGCCAGCAGAATCTTTTAACTACGATTGAAAAATCTATTGAAGTTTCTCAGCAAAGAATTGATGTAATTAAAAGCAGAAAAGAAGTAGGTCTGGCCAATAATGCCGATTTATACCAGGCTCAGATAGATTTAAATGCATTGGTGCAATCCAAGCAGGCACAACAACTGATTATTGATCAGGGAAAAACCAACCTGCTGAGTTTGTTATTTGTGAGTCCTGATACAACTGTTGTTATTAGTGATACCATTGTTGTGGATGAGAAAGTAACCCTTAGTCAAATTAAACCTTTGGCTTTGAAGAATCCTCAGATTGCAGCAGCAGAGCAGCAAATTAAAGTGAATGAATTGCTCGAGAGAGAAACAGCTGCTTTGCGGGTACCAACATTACGCGCTACAACCGGCTTTAACTTTACGAATACCAAGAGCGGGGCGGGTTTCATTTTAGAGAACAGAAGCTATGGCCCATTTCTGGGTGTGAACCTGGCCATTCCAATCTACAATGGTTTAATCAGCAAGAAGCAACAGCAGGTAGCAGAAATTAATACCCGAAATGCTAAAGTACAAAGAGACCAGTTTTTATTGAACATTGAAACAGGTACGGTTCGTACTTATCAGGCTTATAGCAATGCTTTGGCGCAGTTAAAAACGGCCAAGGAAAACCAATTGTTGAGCAAACAACTGTTAGACCTGGTGATGCAGCGCTTTCAATTGGGACAGGCCACCATTATTGATGTGAAACTGGCTCAGCAAAGTTTTGAGAATGAATCCTACAGATTGGTTAACTTGGCATTCACAGCCAAGGTTGCCGAAGTAGAACTAAAGCGACTGGCAAATATTATTGAGCCATAATTTCAACATAGTGTCTGTTGCTATTCAATCTAAACTACCTCAGGTAGGTACTACTATTTTTACGGTAATGAGTCATCTGGCTAATGAAGCTGGTGCAGTAAATCTGGGACAGGGTTTTCCGGATTTTTCTATGAGTGCAGAACTAACCAGTCTGGTTAACAAAGCCATGCAGGATGGGTTTAATCAGTACACCCATATGAATGGGTATCCTCCCTTGGTAAAAGCTTTGGCGGCAAAAGCTAATAAACTATACAATGCATCCATTGATGCAGCTGCTTCTATTACCATTACACCGGGTGGCACTTATGCCATTTATACTGCACTAACAACGGTTTTGCAACCCGGAGATGAAGTGATTGTTTTTGAACCAGCCTATGATTGTTATATTCCCACTATTGAGTTGAACAAAGCCATTGCTGTTCCAATTCAATTGCAGTACCCCAATTATGGAATTCCCTGGGATGAAGTAAAAAGCAAAATCACTTCGCGCACCCGAATGCTTGTGATTAATTCGCCTCATAACCCAACAGGTGCAGTACTTTCAGCGGAAGACATGCAAATGCTATCCGGTATAGTGGAAGGAACCAATATTATTATACTTAGCGATGAAGTGTATGAACATTTAATTTTTGATGGGATTGAGCACCAGAGTATTTTAAAATACCCTCAGTTATTCGAGCGGAGTTTTGTTTGCTTCTCTTTTGGTAAAACCTATCATTGTACCGGATGGAAACTGGGCTACTGTATGGCTCCCGAACAGCTAATGAAAGAATTTAGAAAAGTACACCAGTTCAATTGTTTTACCTGCCCTACACCTCCACAAGTAGCATTGGCAGAATATATAAAAAATGAAGATGCTTATTTATCTCTTGGTCCATCCATGCAGACGAAGAGAGATTATTTCAGGGTTTTAATGCGGGATACGCCATTTACTTGCATTCCATCTCACGGCAGTTATTTTGAATGTTACAGTTATGCCAGCTTCAGTCAATTATCCGATAAAGAGTTGGCCATTAAACTCACCAGAGAGTTTGGTGTAGCCACCATTCCGGTTTCTGCTTTTTACCAGAATGGCCAGGACAATAAAGTGCTTCGTTTTTGTTTTGCCAAATCAGAAGGAACTTTAGAAAAAGCGGTAGAGGGGTTGCGTAAACTTTGATTGCACATATTTGTCCAGTTTTGACTTCTATTTGTTCAATTAAATGAACACTATTGTTTATTTCTTTACTGTGTTGAAAAGCAGTAAAAAAAATACTCATCGTGGGCAGTTGCTGAAGCGTCTGGTTGCCGAGAATGGCATATCTATATCTAAGCTGGTAAAAAAAGTGGGCATCAGCAGATCCAGCTTTTACAATCATATTGAAGATCCGGATTTATCAGTTGATATTTTAATAAAATATGGTCAGGTTTTGCACGTAAACATTCTGGATATGATTGCTCCATTGGATGGTCAACTAATGTCGGATGCGCTTACTTATTATCCAATGGAAGAAGAACCCAAGAACCTGCGAGAAGCTAATTTAATTATTCAGTCTCTAAGAAAAAAGTATATCGCTTTATTGGAGGAGAACAAATTATTATTGGAACAGCTCAATCAGAATAATTAAAATGAATTCTGACTCATTTAAAATAAGATTATTATTTGCCGATCATCAGGAAATATTTCTTGATGGGCTAAAGCAATATTTTGGGTCTTTGCAAAATGTAGAAATAGTTGGGCAATGCGGTATTAATCAGGATCTGTTGAATGAAATAGCGAATAGCAAGCCCAATCTGGTTATGCTGGATGCGAATCTTCCACATATACATTTGCCTTCTTTGGTACAATCCATTCGGAATCTGGATGATAACATTTTGATTTTTGTTCTGTACAGTCATTACAGTGAAGAATTACTTCTGCGTATTCTTTCTGCAGGTGTAAATGGAATTGCCACTAAATATATTACGAAAACCGAATTGGAGACGGCCATTTTTCAGCTGCTCAATCTTCAAAAATTCTTTTGTGTTTTCACAGCCGTGCATTTGCAGCAATTGATACAAACCAATCGTTTTCATCCACATGTAAAAATATCCGAACCGATTTTTACGGACAAGGAGAAAAACATACTACAGTTGTTGGCAGCTCAATTAACCAGCAAGGAAATTGCTGAACGGTTGGGCATGAGCAGCAGAACCGTAGAGTCTTACCGAAAGTCCATGCAAGAAAAAACCGGCTCGAAAAATTCGGCCGGCTTAATCCTGTATGCTATTAAAAATGGAATTATTCCTATTCAGGAAGTTTAGTTACCATCTACCGTCTCCGTCGAGCAGGTTGCCCAATCCTCCTAGAATACTTCCTTCTTCTTTTCTGGGTCCTACACCGTATTGTAGAATTCTGCCTGCCAATCGGCTGATGGGTAAGGTTTGAATCCAAACAGTTCCTGGTCCGGACAGGGTGGCAAAGAATAAACCTTCGCCTCCGAATATGGTGTTCTTGATCCCACCTACAAACTGAATATCATAATTAACGCTGGAAGTGAAACCAACAATACATCCGGTATCAATTTTCAGGGTTTCTCCGGGATGCAAGTCTCTTTTGAATACATGCCCTCCGGCGTGGAGAAAACTCATGCCATCACCTTCCAGTTTCTGCATGATGAATCCTTCTCCTCCAAATAAACCCGTACCCAGTTTGCGCTGAAATTCAATACCTACGCTTACTCCCTTGGCTGCACATAAAAAACTATCTTTCTGACAAATGATGCGATTGTTATACTGTGATAAATCCAAAGGAATAATCTTTCCGGGATAGGGTGAGGCAAAGCTTACCCTGCGTTTACCATGGTTCACATTGGTAAATGCGGTCATGAATAAACTCTCACCCGTTAGCATTCTCTTTCCGGCATTCAACAGCTTTCCAAAAATGCTGTTGTTTTGATGTGAACCATCACCGAACATGGTTTCCATGATAACCCCATCGTCCATCATCATGAATGCACCCGGTTCGGCAATAGCCGTTTCATTATAATCTAATTCAACTTCAACAAACTGCATTTCCTCTCCAAAAATGCGATAGTCTATTTCGTGATTCTGCATGGTTTAATTTTTAGCTAAATTAATTTTTTGTTCTCCCATCCACACTTTTTTGCCCTGTAATTTTTTTACAGCGAACATAATTCCAACAAAAATGAAGAACAGGGGTCCGGTGAAGCCAAATAAAGCTACATACTTGGTACCATAGAATCTCTCCATAGGTCTTCTTAGTCTTTCAGAAATCAGGTACATACTTGGTACCATAATTAAGGTTAAGAAGAAAGAGAAAATTAAACCGAAAATAATAGTCCAGGCCAAAGGTCCCCAGAATACCACAGAGTCTCCTCCAATGAAAATCTTGGGATCTAAATGCGTGAACATAGAAACGAAATCGATATTAAAACCAATCGCCAATGGGAACATACCCATCATAGTGGCCAGCGCCGTTAGTAACACCGGAATGATTCTGATTTTTCCGGCTTCAATGGCTGCTGCTCTGGTTTTGTATCCTCTGCCTCTTAATTCATCGGTAAACTCAATTAACAGGATACCGTTTTTAATTACGATACCAGCCAATCCAATAATACCCACACCCACCATGATGGTTGCCATACTCATGCCTGTTAAAGCATAACCCAGGAATACACCAATGATAGAGAAGAATATTTCTGTTAATACAATGAAAGGCTTACTTAAACTGTTGAACTGTAAAACAAGGATTAAGAAGATAATTAATAAAGCACTTAGCAAAGCCGTACCCAGGAAGGCACTGGTTTCAGCCTGTTGCTCTCCTTCACCGGTTTGCTTGATAGTGATATCTGCAGGAATCTGTGTTTTTGCTTTAAACTCTTCAATTTTCTTGGTCAACGCCTTATTGATCTCAGGAGTTAAACTAGGATCGGTAACGGCTGATTGAATCTGAATGGTTCTTTTCAGGTTCTTTCTTTTTACGCCACCTGCTGTGTTGGTGTATTCAATAGTTGCCACACTGCTCAATGGAATCTGTTTGATAGCCCCGGTAGTGAAATCTCTGAATACAATACGCATATTCATCAATTCATTGATGTCATTACGCGATTTTGCATCGAAACGAAGCTGAATCTTGTATTCGTCTTCATCATCCTTCAACTTACTCACTTCCTTTCCAAATACCGCTGTTCTTAATTCAGAGCCAATTTGAGCCGTGCTAACTCCTTCTGATAATGCTCTTTGTCTGTCAATATTTACCGTGATTTCAGGATTGTTTAAATCAATATCCATTCCTAAACTCTGCATTCCTTCCACACGGTTGGTGTCTAAGTGATTCAATAACTGAATAGCTGTTTTTGCCAATGCATCAAAATTATCTCCACTCACTTCAATGTTTACAGGAGGCTCTGTTGGAGGACCTGCGTCTTCCTGTCTTACTTCTATGGAAGCACCTGGTATTCCTACCATCTGCTTTCTGATTTCATCCTGGAATGGAGCCGAGCTCTTGCCATGTCTTTGTTCAAATTCAACAAATGACACCTGAATTCTACCTAAATGTGATTGTGTGCTTCTGTTATTGTCTCTTGGATTATTTGCCCCTACAGCAACGTTAGAAATAACACTCTCTACAATGCTTCCTTCTTTTCCAGGCTGGTCATTACCTAAAATTTTATATACTCTGCTTTCCAGCACTCTTAGTACTGAATCGGTTGTTTGTGCTTTTGTACCAATTGGCATTTTCAAATACACATATACAAATTTTGGATCTCCGCTAGGGAAGAAAGGTTTGGGGTTGTCTCTTAGAATTAATAAAAACAAAGAGATAGGGAACAATACGAATAAGCCGATTAAAAGATATACAGGTCTTTTTCTAACCAAAATATATTGTAATAGTTTTTCGTATCGGTTCATTAAACCGGGTAATGCCCTCTCCTGGAAGAAATGTATAATACCTCTTAAAACATATCTCTCTAATATTACCAATAGTGCCATGAAAATCAGGAAGTTCCCGAATCCATGCCATCCAACCAGGTTGAATAAAACCCCAAGTATAATAGATCCCCAGAACCACCATTGTTTAAATATGGCATTCTTGGGTGATTCATATTCTCTTCCTTCCGGCTTCATGAAACTAACCGCAAATACGGGGTTGATAAAGAAGGCAACTACTAAAGAGGCAGCCAATGTTAAGATTAACATGATGGGTAAGTAAATCATAAACTTACCAATGATTCCCTTCCATAAAAGCAATGGGAAGAAAGGTGCTAATGTGGTTGCTGTACCTGCCAGTACCGGTATGAAAACTTCACCTGCTGCTTCTTTGGCAGAACGTACAATTTTTACTTTTCCATTCTGATAAATTCTATGGGTGTTCTCAATTACCACGATTGCATCATCCACAATAATACCCAAACCAAATAGTAGGGCAAAGAGTACAATGAAGTTTAAGGTAATGGCACCACCTGCTATGAATTCACCCAATGGTAAAAACATGAATGAAACGAAAACCGATAGCGGAACGCTTAATGCAACAAAGAATGCATTCGTAACACCCATGAAGAACATGAGGATTACCAATACAAGGATAAATCCGATAATGATGGTATTCACCAATTCATTAAAGGAAGTCTTTGTGCCTTTACTCTGATCTCCTGT
>NZ_KI866530.1:2582958-2674427 GCF_000511175.1 Sediminibacterium salmoneum NBRC 103935
ATCTCCTGTAATAACTACTTTCAGGTTTTTTGGAAGCTCTTCGCTTTCCTGCATTTCAGCCACAATTTTATTAATACCATCGGCAGTGTTGATTAGGTTTTCACCCGCTCTTTTTACAATATTGATGGTAATTACATTTTTTCCGTCTAAGCGCGCATAGCTCTCAGTTTCTTTAACCGTATCAATAATTTGTGCAACGTCCTGTAAATAAATAGGAGCTCCGTTCACATTTTTTACCTGAATATGCTGCATATCATAGGCAGTTTTGAACTGTCCTTTGATTTTGATATTGCGCTTCATGGTTCCTACTTCCACCAAACCACCACTGATATCCTTATTCTCTAGGTTAACGGCAGATTCAATGTCTCTGAAAGTTAATTTTGCTGCAGCCAGTTTTGCAGGATCTATATTAATTTGAATTTCTCTTTCAGGTGCACCTACAATTTCTGCCCGGTTTACTTCTTTCAGTTCTTCAAAACGATCCTGTAGCTTATCAGCATATTGTTTAAGCTTTACTCCGTCAAAATCCCCACTGAGGTTCACAAACATGATGGGCTGATCACTGATGGAAAACTCCTGCACATTGGGCAAAGAAGTTAAGTCGTTAGGTAGGTCGGTCTGTGCCTTGTCTACTGCGTCTTTTACTTTAATCTTGGCAATTTCAGGTTTAATATCGGTATCAAATTCCACCACAATCAAACTGTAATCCTGTTGTGAAGTGGATTGAATTTTATTCACTTTGGCACCGCTGATCCCTTTTAATTGTTTTTCAATGGGTCGGGTAACCAGGTTTTCGATGTCTTTGGGTGAGTTACCAAAATAAACAGTAGTGATAGAAATGGTAGGTACCACAATATCAGGAAACTGCTCTTTGGGAAGGGTAGTGAACTTATTTAATCCATACAATGAAATCAATATTGTGATAACATAAACAGCCGTCCGGTTGTCAATGGCCCAGCTGGTAGGTTTAAATTCTTTGAATTTTTTGGCAACGCCTTCTATGAAATTCATATCTAGTATTTTTTATTTTCTTAAAACCTTTACAGCCTGTCCGTCATAAATATTCTGGTATCCTTCAGTGATTAATAAATCATTTTCGTTTAAACCAGATTTCACTTCAATCAGACTGCCGTAGAATTCACCTACAGTGATCATTTTCTTTCTTGCTACCATTTTCTTTCCTTCCTGCACTGCTATATAAACATATTTACCTTTCTCTTCGGTTTGTACGGTATTTACATTGATTGCAATGGCATTGGGAGCTTCATAATCCTGAAACTTAACCTGAGCCAATTGGTTGGGTCTGATATTGGCATCGTAAGGTATTTTTATTTCAACATCAAAACTTCTGGTATTGGCATCAATACTTCTGCTGGCAGTTGAAACATTTGCCTTGATTTCTTTATTCAGGTCTGGCAAACTGATAATGCTCACTGATCCAGCTTTAATACGATTGCTGTAGTTTTCCGGAACGCGGGTAACCACTTTCATGTTTTGCGTATTCACAATCTTTATCTGCGGAGTAACACCAGCTAGTCCAACAAAAATTTCCCCCACTCTTACATTCAATTCGTCCACTACACCATTAACGTCTGCAACAATATTTGTAGCGCGCAACTGCTCTTCGGTCACTTTTACCTGCTCTTCTGCAGCTGCCAGTTGTCTTTCTAAAGACTGCACATTGTTTTTAGCTGAAATCAATTGCACTTCTGTTCCAATGCCCTCTTTCCATAGGTTGCTTTGTCTGTTGTAGAGGTCCTTGGCAAAACTCAATTGACTTTTTACGGTTTCAATAGATTTCTGAGCTGCAACAACAGACTGTCTTAAAACTGCATCATCCAGTTTAATTAACAGCTGTCCCTTTGATACCAGATCACCTCTTTTTACGTAAAGTGCTTTCACTTGTCCTCCGCCCATTCTGGGGGACACATAAGAAATATTATCAGATGTAATATTTCCCTGCAAGTCTATATAATGAACAAAAGTTGATTTGCCAACAGGTGTGATATCAATTAACTTGGAAGTGGCTCCTGCAGATGCAGTATCCAGCTGATTAATTTCGTTTTGCAATGTGGTAATCTGATCTGCCAGTTTGTTCTGTTCTGATTTCAGTTTTTCAAGAGCTGCTTTTTTAGAAGCCAGATCGTTACCTTCTGTGTTTTTATTACCACAGCTGCTGATAACCAGGAGGGCAGCGGTAACAGGTAGTATAAATATTGATTTTCTCATTGTTATGGTTTTAATATGTTTAAAGTTTTCCGGTTGCGGTTAAATAATCTACTCTGGCTATAATGGCATCGTACAAAGCAGAGATATAATTGGTTTGTGCGGCTTTCAGGTCAACATCAGCTGCATTGATCTCTGTATTAGATCCGGTACCTGCTTCGTATTTTTTCTTGGTTTGCTGGTATACTTTCTCTGCAAGAGACATATTGTTCTTCTGAAAATCCAAAGTAGCAATGGCAGTTTTGTATTTTAATCTTGCCTGCTCCACAGACTGGTCAATATTCAGTTTAAGGTTCTCCAATTGATTGCTGGTTTGTTCCAGTTCAATTTTAGCTTTCTTAATTCTGGCATCTTTTGCAAATCCGCTGAAAATAGGAACAGAAATGTTTAATCCTATAGAGGAAGCGGTAAACCAATCTCCTTTTCCAAAAAAGTTAAACTGATTTCTTTGCGCCAGCTTACTGTAAGAAGCACCCAGTGCAACTGTAGGCAATTTGCTCAGCTCGTACCTTTTAACATTGAAATTATTCAATTGCTTCGCAGAAGTAAGGTATTGAAAATCTTTGCGATCCTGGTAGTTATACTCCTGCATCGTAATGTCATCTTTAATCTGGTTGTAATCGAGCGTATCAGTTAAAACCAGTGTATCTGCAGCCGGCATACCTATAAGGGTCTTAAGTCCAATGTATCCCATGGCAATACTATTCATTGCCTTTATTTTTTCTGTACTTAAATTGTTCAGCTGAACTTCAATTTTATCAATATCAATTCTTTCAGCAAACCCATTTTTGTATAATGCTTTCACATCATAATCTAGTTTTTGCAATCGCTTGATATTGGCATCCAGCAATTCAATCTGGGTTTTGCTTACTACCAGCTGATAGTACACTTTGTAAATATTCGTCTTGATATTTTCCTCGGTTACTTTAGCGGCTGCTTCCTGAAAATCAATGGATGCTTTTCTTGCCTGTAAACCAATAAATACCTGTCCGTCGAACAACAACTGTTGTAGTGAAACACCCACAGTTGAATTCCACTTTGTTCCGAACTGAGCAGCAATAAATCCAAAGTCTCCGGGCATTTGAATAGGATTACCATTACCATCTTTCACCCCCTCATTTACCAGCACCTGATAGGTGGCCGGAGAAATAAAGTTGGGAATTGTTTGCACTGCTACATTGGGGAAGTGATTCGCAGCAACGGATCCGGAAATGGTTGGTAAGGCTGATGCTGTTATTTCCCTGTTTGTCTGCATTTGAGCCTGAATGGCTAATAGGGCATTTTTTACCTGCACATTGTTCTTCTGTGCAAATGCCACAGCTTGTTGCACACTGAATTCGTATCTGCTTGTCTTTTGCGCATTTGAAGCACCGGCTAACATCAATAAACTCAGTACGCTGAACATTTTGATTCGCTTGTACATATTATTTTTCTCTTTGCTTTTTATACTTGTGAATTAATTTTTGCCCTTTTGGCGTGCAAATACCATATAAAAAATGTTCCATCAATTCCATTTCCACTTCAACCAGTGTAAACTTCCCCTGCATAAAAATTTCAGGATTAAAACCGAGGAATACACTTTCGATTCTGTATCTGGAAAGGATGTCAATGTTTAAATCTTCTCTGTAGTTGCCTTCTGCAATACCTCTGATGAGGTTTTCTTTGGTAATGTTTACAAAAAACTTGTTCTTGTGTGCATTCATCTTCTTGTATGCTTCCGGATGGTACTTCTGCATTTCAAAAATGATGGATGGGTTCATAGTGGTTAGCATTTCCTGCAGCATATCGAATGCCCTGAAAACTTCATGAACAGCATTGTCGCAACTCACAGCAATGCGACCACATTCCTGCATGTCCTGCTCAATTTCCTTTTGCACAACAGCGTCCACAAGACTATCCTTGTCCTTAAAATACTGGTAAAGCGTTTTTTTACTGGCGCCCAAGTTGGATGCGATATCGTCCATGGTGATACTCTTTAATCCATAACGGAAAAAGAGTTCCTGGGCTTTTTCAACAATTCTTTGCTCCATAGTTAAAAATTCGGACGCAAAACTATGGAAACTATTTTAGTTACCAAAGTTTCCATTAAGTTTTTTATTAAATTATTGTTAAACACCCGATAGAAGAGGATGAGCGGCAACACCCGGCAACCCTTATTGATTCACCGAACTCCGTTTCTTAGCCTATCTTGCAGGATATATGACTTTCAAAGCCATTTTAAAACGCTTATTACAGTACTTTTTCCAGGGATTGATTGTATTGGCTCCAATAGGAATCACTTTCTGGGTAGTCATCAGTCTGTTTAATGTGGTGGATAATCTTTTGCCTAGTTTTCTTCAAAATCTGGCCCCGGACTTAGTAAGAAGAGATGCCAATGGTAATATCATTCGTATGCCGGGTCTGGGATTTGTGGTAGTAATTGGGGTTGTATTACTGGTAGGCTGGCTTTCCTCCTTATTTGCCATCAATCGTATTGTAGCATTATTAGATACGGTGCTGGAAAAAACTCCTGGTATCAAGTTCATTTATTCCTCTGTTAAAGATTTTCTGGAAGCCTTTGCAGGAAATAAAAAGAAATTCAATCAACCGGTTCTGGTAAATGTAGACGGGGAAGATATCTGGAGAGTTGGATTCATCACCCAGGAAACCAGTGCCGATTTTGGATTAGAGGACCATGTAACTGTTTATGTGCCTCATTCCTATGCTATTTCGGGCATAACCTATTTTGTACCCAAAAACAAGGTGAAGCCCCTGCCCAATATTGGTGCTGCAGATGCCATGAAATTTACTGTTTCCGGCGGAGTTACAGATGTAAATGACTAGCCATGATTATTGCAGTAAATGCTATTTTTTTCCAGGATGATTATCTAGAGGGCTACGGGCAGTATGCGGTTTCTGTTTTTGAACTGCTGGTTCGCAACCATCCGGAACATGATTTTGTTTTTGTTTACGACAGGCCTCATCAAAAAGAATGGATAACAGGCCCCAATGTAAAGTCGGTAACCATTGCCCCTGCAGCCCGCCATGTGCCAGCATTTTTGTATTGGTACAATGTAAGTGCAGCGTTGGCGGTAAAAAAATGCAAGGCAGATATCTGGATTCAACCCTATGGTTTTTGCAGTTTAGTTTCCGGTATACCACAGCTATTGGTTATTCACGATCTGGCTTTTAAACATGTTCCCCAATCCATTGCCTGGCATCAGCGATTCTTTTATCAAACTTTTACTCCCTTTTTTCTAAAGAAGGCCAAAAGAACCATCACGGTTTCTGAATTTTCCAAACAGGATATTTTACAATTCTATCCCAATAAAGCCAAATCTATTGAAGTGGTGAGTGGCGCTGCCAGAGCTGGTTTCAGGCCCATCAGCTGGGAAGAAAAAGAGCAGGTGAAAGAAGCGTATACCGACGGTTACGAATACTTTATTTGTGTGGGGGGAATTAGTCCGCGAAAAAATATGCTGAATATTCTCAAGGCATTTTCCTTGTTTAAAAAATGGCATAAAAGCAATATGAAACTGGTTTTTGCAGGCAGGCTGGCCTGGCAATACCAGGACTTTACTGAGAAACTCAAAACATACAAATACAGAAACGATGTGGTGTTAACCGGTTATGTAACAGATGAAATTCTGGCCCGATTAACCGCATCGTCCTATGCGGCTATATATGTTTCTCATTTTGAGGGATTTGGACTGCCGGTTCTGGAAGCCATGCAATCTGGGGTACCTGTAATTACGGCCAATAACTCCAGTATGCCCGAAGTGGGCGGAGATGCTGCTTTGTACGCGGAAGCGGATCAGCCCGATACCATTGCCGCCCATATGCAAACCCTGTACAAAAACGAACAGATTCGTGAAAAATTGGTACAGAAAGGATTAGAAAGGGCAAAACAGTACAGCTGGGAAAAAGCAGCCGACCTGTTTTGGCAGGAAATACTCGCTACCAAAGCAGTTTCGTCTTAGTTTTGCGGCATTCTAAATAATTGAACGATATGAAACAATCAACGATTACCGTTAATGTGAGTTTGGATGAGAATAAAGTGCCTCAGCATATTAATTGGTCGGCTTCTGATAGTACTGCAGACCTTAAACAGGATGCCAAAGCCATGATGCTGGCTTTCTGGGACGGAGCAGACAAATCTGCTATGCGCATAGACCTTTGGACCAAAGACATGATGGTAGATGAAATGGCCGATTTTTATTACCAGACTTTTATGGGTATGGCCGATGCGTTCATGAGGGCAACTCAACAGCAGGAACTGGTAGATGACATGAAAGCACATGCGAAAACTTTTTATAAAAAGTTTCGTGATTCACAAATCAATCAAAACAAATAATTATGAGTCTGGAAATACAAGTGATGGGCGTAATGAAAGACGCCATGAAAGCAAAAGATGAAGCATTATTAAGAGGATTAAGAGCTATCAAAGCCGAAATTATTAAAGCCAAAACAGAACCTGGTGCCAATGGCCAGATTAATGAAGAGCAGGAGCAAAAGTTGTTGCTAAAACTGGTAAAACAAAGAAAAGATTCTTTGGAAATTTATCAGCAACAAAACCGTGCAGACCTTGCACAGAAAGAGTTAGAGGAAATTGCAGTTATTGAAAAGTTTCTTCCGAAGCAGTTAAGTCAGGAAGAGCTGGAAGCGGCAATTGCAGCCATTATTGCAGAAACAGGCGCAACTGCCATCTCCGATTTAGGTAAAGTTATGGGTGTAGCTTCCAAGCAATTAGCCGGTAAAGCAGAAGGCAAAGCAATTGCAGCAACAGTAAAAGCGTTATTGAGTAAATAACCATTATGTTTTTAGATATAGTAGTGCTGGCATTGCTGGTTCTTGCAATCATTAAAGGATTTAAACAAGGATTGGTTTTGGCAGCACTTTCTTTTATAGCCATTTTTATTGGTCTGGCCGCAGCTTTGAAATGTAGTACGCTGGTTGCCGGATGGATTGGCAGCACTGTGAATGTAGGTTCATCCTGGTTACCCTTTCTGGCATTTATCCTGATTATGGCCGGGGTATTTATTGGGGTAAGGATGCTAAGTACTGTTATTGAACAGATGCTTGAATTGTCCATGTTGGGCTGGGCCAATAAATTAGGTGGTATCCTGATTTATTCCCTGCTTTATATAACTGTATTCAGCGTACTGACTTTTTATACAGAGAAAATGGAACTGCTGAGCAAGGAAACCATTCAAACTTCCCAAACCTACCCCTATATACATTTGTGGGGTCCGTATGCAGTTGAGGGCTTTGGAAGCGTAATCCCTTTCTTTAAGGATTTATTTAGCGATTTGACCGATTTTTTTGATGGATTAAATACCAATAAGGGCTGAAAATCTCTTTTATTTTGATTACTTTAGCAACAATTGCTAGGCCTTACGAAAATCAAGCCAATGAATTACGAGTTAAAAGAAATTGATAAGTATAAGTTTATAGAAGAAGGAGAAGGAGAGACTTTGCTGCTCTTGCACGGACTGTTTGGTGCAATGAGCAATTTTGCAGATTTAATTGAACATTTTAGAAAAAACTATCGGGTAGTGGTACCTATTTTACCCTTATTCGATTTAGATATTTTTCATACCAGTGTTGGTGGCTTGGAAAAATTCGTTCACAAATTTGTAGAAACCCGCGGTTACACCAATATTCATTTGTTGGGAAATTCATTGGGAGGACATGTGGCATTGGTTCATGTTTTGAAACATCCCGAAAAAATTAAAACATTAACGCTTACTGGTAGCAGCGGGCTTTTTGAAAATGGTATGGGAGATAGTTATCCTAAAAGAGGAGACTACGAGTACATCAGAAAAAAAACCGAATTAACTTTTTACGACCCTGCCATGGCTACCAAAGAACTGGTAGACGAAGTTTTTGAAATTACCAATAGCAGGGTTAAGGTAATTAAAATTATAGCATTGGCTAAAAGCGCCATTCGTAACAACCTGGGCGAAGAGTTAAATCAAATTAAACAACCCACTTGCTTAATCTGGGGCAACAACGATACCATAACCCCTCCGTTTGTGGGCAAAGAGTTCAACAAGTTGATACCCAATAGTGAATTGCATTTTATTGATAAATGCGGACACGCACCTATGATGGAAGTGCCTGCTGAATTCAATGTAATCCTGGAAGGCTTTTTAGGTAAACACAAAGGATAATTCACTGTGTTGCCTGAATCATTTTGTACATTTGTACTTCAATGGTTGTATCGCAAATTGTAAATACCAGTTTCCCCTCGCTGAATATTTCGGACAAGCCATCTTTTGCCTTGCAGCTAATGGATGACTACGATGTGCTTCATTTACCTGTTTTAAGCGAGGAAAAATTTGTGGGTTTGGTTGCTAAGGAAGATATGCTGGATGCAATGGACGCAGACATGCATTTATCCAGTCCTGAATTACTCAGGAAACTTTCCATACAACCTGAGGAAAATTTACTGGGAGCTTTAAACCTGATTGCCAATCATGAGCTTTCTATCTTGCCCGTTGTAAACGCACAGATGGAATTACAAGGAGTTATACTTACCAAAGAATTTCTCAAGTCGATGTCTACTTTTTTAGGAAACGATGAAAAAGGGGCTGTTATAGTACTGGAGACAGAAAAGAGAAACTTTTCTTTTGGTGAGCTTAGCCGATTGGTTGAAACCAATGATGCCTATATTACTCAATTAAATACATATACAGAAGCAGGGACAGGGCTGGTTGTTATTACCATTAAAATCAATAAGATTGAGGTTTCTGATATAGTAGCTACGTTTCAGCGCTACGATTATGTGGTAAGACATTTTTATGGGGAAGAAGAATATGCGAATGAGCTGAAAGAAAATTACCAGCACTTGCTGTCGTACCTGAATATGTAGTTATTAAAATCCAATTCATGAAAGTTGCCATTTATAGTCGTGGCTTAGATATAGAACAAGAAAATCCGCTGTTGATTTTATTGGAAGAACTAAGTAGGCATGATACAGAAATATTGCTTTTTAATACCTTATTTGAACAGTTTAATATTCCACAACAGCTTTGTAGTAAAGTTCAGCATTTTTCCGGGTACGAAGACCTGGATGAGTCAATTGACTGTGTAATTAGTTTGGGGGGAGATGGAACCATGCTTGATACCATTACACTAATCAGAGAAAAAAATATTCCGGTGCTGGGTATTAATTTCGGAAGATTGGGTTTTCTGGCGAGTATCAGCAGAGAAGAATTGTCTACAGCAGTAGATGCTTTAGTGAATCACACGTATATCATTGATAAACGTACCCTGATACATCTGGACTCCAATGTTCCATTGTTTACTGATGCCCCTTTTGCGCTGAACGAATTTACCATTCACAAGAAAGACACTTCCCCCATGATTAAGATTCACACTTATATGAATGGGGAGTTTTTAAATACCTATTGGGCAGATGGATTAATTGTTTCTACCCCTACCGGATCAACAGGGTACAACCTAAGTTGCAATGGACCTATTTTATTTCCAGACTCTTCCAGCCTGGTTATCACCCCTATTTGTCCGCATAATTTAAATGTCCGTTCCATTGTTATACCCGACAATAATATTATTTCTTTTGAGGTAGAGGGAAGGGCTGATGAGTTTATTGTGGCAATGGATGCACGCAGAGAACTGGTGCCCAAATCGGTTCAACTGGCTGTACGAAAAGAATCATTTAACATTAGTTTAATAAGATTAAACGAAAATACTTTTCTCTCCACGCTGCGAACAAAGCTTACCTGGGGTCTTGATAAAAGAAATTAACAAATTAGATAATGAAATTTGTTGCTATTTTACAAGACCAATAGAAGTCTATAGATCATATGTTGAAAAAGCTTTTAATTATTCTCCTTTCTTTGTCGGCCGGAATTTCGGCGAAAGCCCAGTTAATGGAAAGCTTTTTGCATTCAGGTGAAATTGGTATTGGAGTTGGAATGGGACATTATTTCGGAGATCTGAATCCTGAAATCCGTTTCAATCGACCCAAAACGGCTTTTGGGCTTTTCTACAGAAAACAAATCAATAATTATATCAGCGTTCGTTTATCTGGGGAATATGCTTTGCTGGGTTACTCGGACCGATACAGTAATAATGATGTACAAAGATCCAGAAACCTCAGTTTTAATTCTAATGTGTGGGAAGTGGGTATTTCCGGGGATTTTAATTTTTTCCGTTTCCAGCCTGGATTTGAGGGATTTAATTTTACCCCCTATATAGGGTTGGGTATCGGGGCCTTTTCCTATGATCCCTATGCTTATCTGGGTGGGCAAAAATATTTTTTACGATTGTTGGGCACAGAGGGTCAGGGATCTTCCCTTTATTTAGACCGCCAGTATTATAATCCGGTGGCCATCAGCATCCCCTTTACTTTTGGGGCAAAATATGCTTTGAATGCCCGGACCAATGTATTTGCTGAATTAATTTACCGGTTTACCAATACCGATTTTTTAGACGATGTAAGCGGCCAAACCTATGCTCCGGATGCGTTTTCGCCTCTTCCTGATGGGTCTCCCAGCCCGGCATTCCTGTTACAGGACAGAAGCTATGAAACCGGCGCTTCCATTGGTGTTAAGGGAAGACAAAGGGGAAATAGCCTCAAAGCCGACGCTTTTGCAACCATTAAAGTGGGCATTTCCTTTAACCTGCACAACTACCGCTGCCCTACTTATTAGTCTATAAGGCAGTTTTAAGGGATTTAAATCCTTAAAAACCATTGATTTTGTTAATTTTGCACACTAAATTAATCCCATGGTTAAAAAGGAAGACCTTTTGCCGCAAATTAACAAAGACCGTTTACCTAAACATATTGCCATCATTATGGATGGAAATGGTCGTTGGGCGGAGGAAAAAGGACAGGACCGTTTATATGGTCATTTTCATGGGGTAGAGAGCGTTAGAGATATTGTAGAAGGCGCAGCAGAGCTAGGTGTGGGCTATCTTACCCTATATGCATTCAGTACGGAAAACTGGGACAGACCTCAGCCGGAAGTAGATGGATTAATGGCATTACTGGTAGATACCATCCGTAAAGAAGTGCCGGTGCTCAATAAGAATAATATTCGTTTGCATGTAATTGGAAATACAGATTTATTGCCTGAGTTTGCCAAGACTGCTTTGCAGGAAGCTTTGCAAATGACAGAAAGCAATACAGGCCTGAATCTCATTATGGCATTGAGTTATAGCAGTCGCTGGGAACTGGTGAATGCCGTAAAAATATCGGGCTGGATGTTGCCAGTGGGGTTATCGATCCAAAAGAAATAACCGCCGAAACTTTGCAGCATTACCTTGCAACCAGTAACTTTCCAGACCCTGAGCTGATGATCAGAACCAGTGGTGAATATAGAATCAGTAACTTTTTATTGTATCAGCTGGCCTATGCTGAACTGTATTTTACCAATACACGCTGGCCAGACTTCAGAAAAGAGAACCTGTATGAAGCCATTATAGATTTTCAATCCAGGGAAAGGAGATTTGGCAAAACCGGCCATCAGGTGCAAACCGAGACCAGTATTGCTTAGTTTATTTAACAAACAGTTTTCATTATTCGGGGTAATTTGCCCAGCTTAAAGAACCAAATTAATTGCTGCGTGTGCGGAAATAACCAACCGCCAACAGAACAAACAGAAACGGGATGCATAAAGTGTTTAAATTATCGGTGTTCGCTTTAGTTGTTTTATTATTTACTAAACCTGCATTTGCACAACAAACTTCTGATACAACCATCCGCTCTATTGACGCAGATCTGATCAATCTTTTCAACCAAAAAACTCCCAAGAAGTACAGGATTGCAGCAGTAAAAGTAGTAGGGAACAGTTTTTTTGATGAGAATCTGCTGATCTCTATAGCCAACTTGAATATTGGGGATGAAGTTACCATTCCGGGTGGCGATAATTTTTCCAAAGCTATTACCAAACTCTGGAGCCAGAACTATTTTAGTGATGTTGAAATATATATAACCAAGCTGGAAGGCAAAGAGATTGATATAGAAATTTCAGTTACGGAACGTCCCCGTTTATCTAATTTCTTCTTTAAAGGTATTCCAAAAGGTCAGGCCGATGAATTAAGAGGCAAAACCGGATTGGTTCCTAACCGTGTAGTAACTGAAAATATGAAAATCACCGCTTCTGAAGTAATCAAGAAGTTTTATGGTGAGAAGGGGTACAGAGACACCAAGGTTAAAATTGCGGAAAGAAGGGATAGTACTTTTGCCAACACGCTTGCGTTGGATTTCTTTATTGATAAGGGGCCAAAGGTAAAAATCAACAATATCAATTTCGGGGATATTACCATTGATGAGGTTAAATTGAAAAAACAACTTAAAGGGTCAAAGGAAAGGTCCAGACTTACTTTGTTCCCTGTTATGGATAGCGGCCGAATTGTGGTTCCTAAAAACTACACTTTCGAAGAATACCTGAAAGAAAAAGGCTATTTAACTTTCAGTAAAACAAAGCGGGTGATGGATCCATACATGAGGATCAAATTCAGTTCTGCAAAGTTCGACGAAAAGAAATATTTAGAAGACAAAGAGTCTTTGCTGGAATATTATAACACTTTGGGGTATAGAGACGCGGTGATTGATAAAGATACTGTGTATAGTGTTGGTAACGGCAATCTGAACATCGACCTTAAGATGAACGAAGGAAGAAAATATTACTTCGGTAATATTTCCTGGAGAGGGAACACCAAATATTCTGATTCAATTTTAACTACAATCCTCGGAATTAAAAAAGGAGATATCTATAACCTGGATGTATTGAATAAGAGACTGGGTAAATCTTCTACTCCGGATGGAATGGATATCAGTGGATTGTATCAGGATGATGGTTATTTGTTCTTCAGAACAGAACCCATTGAAACAGCGGTGTACAACGATACCATCGATTTTGAGATTCGCATTATTGAAGGTCCGCAAGCAACCATTAAGAATGTTCGTATTGCAGGTAATGACCGTACCAAAGAATATGTAATCAGAAGAGAAATCAGAACCATCCCCGGGGAAAAATTCAGCCGTCAGCTATTAATTCGTTCGGTGCGTGAACTGGCTCAGTTGAATTATTTTAACCAGGAAAAAATTACTCCTAATCCGGTGCCTAATCAGGAAGACGGAACGGTAGACATCAACTATAGTGTTGAAGAAAAATCAAGCGATCAGCTGGAATTGAGTGCAGGATGGGGTGGTTTGATTGGATTGACTGGTACCCTGGGTGTATCGTTCAATAACTTTTCTGCAAAGAATTTATTTAAGAAATCAGCCTGGGATCCATTGCCAATGGGAGATGGTCAGAAGTTGAGTCTGCGTGTTCAGAGTAATGGTCGTGCATTCCGTTCTTATAACTTCTCTTTCACCGAGCCCTGGTTAGGTGGTAAAAAAAGAAATGCATTAACAGTCAGCGTTTTCAATACCAAGTTTGGTCAGACATTCGACCCGTTAACCGGTCGTTTTGATCCTGCCATTGCAAGTCAGCGATATATTTCTACTACAGGGGCAACGGCAAGTATTGCCCGTCAGTTAAAATGGCCAGATGACTATTTCTCTTTGTCGATGGGTTTAAACTATACCCGATATAAACTAAGTAACTATGCCATTGACCCTACCAACTTACCTGGTTTTGACAATGGTATTGTAAACAACCTGAACTTCAGAATTGCTTTACAGCGTTCTTCTATAGACCAGCCTATGTTCCCTAAAACAGGGTCTAACTTCCTGGCCAGTTTACAGATTACTCCACCGTATTCTTTAATTAATAGCAGTATTAATCCTGCAGATAACCCATACAAATGGATTGAATACCATAAGTGGCGTTTTAACGGGGAATGGTTTGTTCCATTGGGTAAACCACACGGAGAAGACCGAAACAAACAATTCGTAATGCGTTTTGCTGCTAAGTTTGGTTTTGTGGGCAGATTCAACGAAAAGTTACAGATTTCTCCATTCGAACGTTTCCAGGTAGGGGATGCGGGTTTAACCAACCAGTTTGCCTTATTAGGATTTGATATTGTGGCACACAGAGGCTATCCGGTTTATGATAACTCTAATCCACGTGTAAACCCTGATCAGCAAAGAGCCAGCCAATACTTTACCATCTTTAATAAATACACGATGGAATTAAGGTATCCGCTTAGCCTTAACCCAAGCAGTACCATTTTTGGTTTGGCTTTCTTTGAAGCAGCCAATGGCTGGTATTCCTTTAAAGATTATAATCCATTCCAGCTAAGACGTTCTGTGGGTGTAGGTATGAGATTCTTTTTACCTATGTTTGGATTGCTCGGATTCGATTATGGCATAGGATTGGATAGGTTTAATGGAACCAATCAGTTAAGGGATGCAGCACGCTTTACCTTTATGCTTGGATTTGAACCTGAATAACCATAAAATTATCGGTATGAAAAAAATTCTAGTTGCTTTTACCACGCTTTTATTGCTTACTACTGTAGTAAGCGCACAACAACGTTATGCCATTATTGACACCAAGTACATTCTGAGTAAAATACCGGAGTACAAAGACGCAGACAAAAAGCTGCAGCTGGTAGGGGAACAATGGCAGAAAGAAATTGACGATAAGCAGGCAATCCTCGACAAAATGTATAAAAACTACGAAGCAGAGCAGGTAATGCTAACCGAGGAGTTGAAGAAAAAACGGGAAGATGAACTTTTTGTAAAAGAAAAGGAAATCCGCGATTTGCAGAAAAAGCGCTTCGGATACGAAGGAGATTTGTTCAAGGAACGTCAAAAATTAGTTAAACCTATACAGGATAAAGTCTACAATGCCATTCAAAAAATAGCAGTAGCAAGGGTTTATGATTTTATCTTGGATAAAAGTGAAGGAATTACCGTTATATTTGCCGACCCCAAACTGGATAAATCCGATGAGGTTTTGAGAGAGTTGGGCATAAGAAACTAGTTAATCAAAAACAAACAATAAATTTCATTACAATGAAAAAATTTCTCTTTGTGTGTGTGGCAATCGCTGCGGTTACACTTTTCTCTAACAGCGCCAGCGCTCAGGTTAAAATTGGTTATTTTGATGAGCAAGCCGCTCTTTCTTTGTTCCCTGGTATTGCTAAAATTGACACCCTTTTAAATAGCTACAGAATAGACTCTTTGCAAGAAGAGTACAAATATACTTTGGCTGACTACCAACGCAGAGACAGCATCTTCAAAAAAGATTCTGCAACTATGCCTCCTAAAGCAAGAGAAATGGCAACCAGAGAATTACTACAGGCCCGTTACAAATTGGTTAACTGGACTGAATATTCTCAGCAAATGGAACAAGCTAAATACGAAGAACTGGTAGATCCATTCAGACAAAAATTATATGCTGCCGTTCAGGAAGTAGTTGCTGAACAGAAGTATACATTGGTTTTAAAAGCAGAAACCATTTCTCCTTATGTAAGACCTAATTTATTGGATAATATTACTATCCGTGCAGCACAGAAATTAAAGCTTCCTTTACCAAAGGAAATTGAAGACGCATGGAAAGCAGCTTCCGGAAGCAGCGGTGCTCCGGCTCCAACCAAACCAGCGGCTAAGCCAGCAGGAAAAGGATAGTCTTGTCTGATTATAATTAAAGCATTGATATAGCCTCTCTGATTTACTTCAGAGAGGTTTTTGTTTTTATCTTTAGACCATGCAACCATCAGCACCGATTGGCGTTTTTGACAGTGGATACGGAGGTTTGACCATTTTAAAAGAACTGGTAAACACACTTCCCCAATACGATTATCTCTATTTAGGAGATAACGCCAGAGCACCCTATGGCACCCGTTCTTTTGAAACTGTTTACCAATATACTTTAGAAGCAGTAGACTGGTTTTTTAAACAAGGCTGTGAACTGGTAATATTAGCCTGTAATACAGCTTCCGCCAAGGCATTGCGCACCATTCAACAAAAAGATTTATCCAGTTACGGGCCATCTAAAAGGGTTCTCGGGGTGATCAGACCCACCGCAGAAGTGATTGGTCGTTTCTCGGAATCGGGCCAGCTGGGGGTACTGGCAACCAAGGGAACCGTTATCAGTGAAAGCTATATTCTGGAAATTGCCCATTTCTTTCCTGAAATGGCTGTGTATCAGCAGGCCTGCCCCATGTGGGTGCCCTTAATTGAGAATGGAGCGCATGAAGGATCAGGAGCAGACTATTTTGTAAAAGAAAGCCTGGGTCAGCTTTTGCAACAATCACCGGCCATTGACACTATTTTACTGGCTTGCACCCATTATCCGCTTCTTATTCCTAAAATTTCCGCTAATCTTCCTGATCATATTCAGTTGATTGCACAGGGGGAAATTGTAGCCCAAAGTCTGGCAAATTACCTGGAAAGGCACCCTGCCCTGGAGGATCAATGCTCAAAAAAAGGGCAAATCAGGTTCTGTACCACCGATTCAACTGCCGATTTTGATGAAAAAGGGGCTATTTTCTTCGGAAAATCCTTGAAATCGGAGCATATACTATTGGGTCATTAATCTTTTTTACTTAATTTTGCCGTCCTTTCACAAGCGGCGGTATGGTGACTGCAGCATTGAAATGAAACCATATTTTAGGGTTAGTAAAAAAAGACATCAATGAAACGTACATTCCAACCACACAAGCGTCGTCGTAAAACCGTACACGGTTTCCGTAAACGTATGGAGTCTGCTAATGGCCGTAAAGTACTGGCAAGCCGCAGAGCGAAAGGTCGCAAGAAACTTACCGTTTCCAGCGAAAAAGGATTAAAGTAATCCCTCCAATCCTCACTGAGGAAGCAGGAATCAAATGAATCCTGTTGGGCAAATCATATTGAGCTCCGTCTTTGTGACGGAGCTTTTTTAGTTTTGTAAAGCATGGATACCAAAAACACTTATTCCAAAAACGAAAAATTAAAAAGCAGAAAAGCTTTGGAAGGGCTATTTGCCAGGGGTAAGTCGTTTAGTATTTTCCCGATTAAAGTGTTTTACACCTTGTCGGAAGAAGTTAATTCAGGCAATGTTCAAGCCGGTGTAGGTGTGAGTTCAAGGATTTTTAAGAAAGCCAATGACCGAAACAGGGTTAAACGATTGTTGCGCGAAGTATACAGAACACAAAAGCACCCGCTTTATGCTGCAATGGAACAAAAGACACCGTCTTTGAATGTATTCTTTTTATATATCGGTAAAGAGCTGCCTGAGTTTGCCGCGCTAAAAGAAACCATGGAAAAAGTCCTGGAAAAATTGGTTCGAAAAATCAATGAAACCCCAAGCCATGTGTAGCAGTTGTAATCCCTCAATAACTTCTGAGAAAAGCCGGCAAAGCCAATTTTCTGTAACCCGATTGCTTGGATATGTATTGATTCCTTTTATTAAAGTATACCAGTACATTATTTCTCCTGTAATGGGACCCAAGTGCAGATTTGTACCTACTTGCTCTCAATACGGTGAAGAAGCATTAAAAAAGCACGGGATCTTTAAAGGTGGATGGTTACTTATCAAGCGACTCAGCAAATGCAGGCCTGGCGGTGGTTCTGGCTGGGATCCGGTTCCTTAAATTTATTCAGGCGCAACCGTTAACGCTCTGAGTTTAGTGATCATCTCTCTGATTTCCTTGATACTATAGAAGCGATAGATTTCCGGATCTTTCCCATCAACTTTTTCTGCGGAACGCATCTGGTGATAAGGTCCTACTACCTGAGCCAGTGGATTGCTGGTAATAAATGTTGACTGGTTCGGTAAAATGAAGTAATTCCTGTTGGCAACTGTTACATTTTTTCCTTCACTCAATAATTGCAGAGAATCAATTTTTTGAGACAGGCTTTCCTGAGTAATTACTTTTTGTGCCTGAGATGCACTGGTATAGGGTTGATAACTGCCGATGATGGTGTCATTCTTAACGTTGATTACATACAGACCATTTTCCTTCAACTCAACAGTAGCTTCACCTGCCGGGGTATTGAGTTTAAAACTGATATTGGCTTTGTTTACGGCTACCAGTTTTTCTTCATGACCTGCCCCGTCTTTTGCCTGAATGGTTCCTGCATTTAAATCTACTGAGGCTTCTCCTTTACTCATAATGATAATGGTTTTATCATTTCCGGCACAGGCGATTAGTAAACTGCTTAAAACAAAAAAGGCAAATAGGTTTTTCATACAACTATATTTAAAAAAAATCACGCTGCAGAAACCTACAGCGTGATGTGAAAATACAAGATTTTATTTACTTGGCTGCAGCAAAACGCTCTGCTACTTTGCTCCAGTTAACTACATTCCAGAAAGCAGCTAAATAATCTGCTCTGCGGTTCTGGTATTTAAGATAGTAGGCATGCTCCCAAACATCCGCACCTAAGATTGGCGTTCCTTTTACTTCAGCAACATCCATTAAGGGGTTGTCCTGATTTGGCGTAGAGCTTACTTCCAGTTTACCGTCTTTTACAATTAACCAGGCCCAGCCACTTCCAAAACGAGTCATACCAGCGTTCGCAAATTTTTCTTTGAACGCATCAAATGAACCGAAAGCAGCATTAATGGCATCTGCTAATTCACCTGAAGGTGTTCCACCTGCATTGGGTGCAAGGCTTTCCCAGAAGAAAGTATGGTTCCAGTGACCACCACCATTGTTACGGACAGCAGGGCTGATGCTACCAGCAGCTTGCACCAACTCTTCCAAAGACTTTCCTTCGTTGGGTGTACCAGCGATGGCTTTGTTTAAGTTGTCAACATAAGCCTGGTGGTGCTTGCCATGGTGAATTTGCATGGTAGTAGTGTCAATATGTGGTTCAAGCGCATCGTGCGCATAGGGTAAAGGTGCTAGTGTAAATGACATAATATTTCTGTTTAAAATGTGTATGTATGAATTACAAATTTACGCGGCATTGGTTTAAATGGCTGTTAAATCAATAAATTCTTTCGCAATTCGACATAAATGAAGCGTCTGTCTTAAAATCAAACGCTCGCGGCCGAGAAATGCCAATTACTTTAACTTCAAAACCACCGAAAACTAGCATTTCTCGAATGCTCGCTTATTTATTTTAAGACAGACAATACTAGTATTGCCGAATGCTCACTTAGTTCTTTTAGTTCAAACAGATAAATCTACCTCTCGTATGCAATCATTTCTCGAATAAATTCTGAGCAAGCATTCGAGGATTGCATGTATAATTAAATATCACGTTACGTGAATTCAATCCTCGGCCGCGCGCGAAGTGTTTATTTGAGCAATGTACAGCGAATTATCGCTTGGCTCTGAAAAAAGAACGCATTAAGAATGCACAGTCGGCTTCTAATATGCCTGAGATTAATTCTGTCTTGGGATGAAAGGGCCACTGTTCTTTTGTGAGATGCTTGTAACCGTTTTTTTCGTCGGAGGCTCCGTAAACAATGCGTCCTAATTTACCCCAGTAGATAGCGCCGCAGCACATGAGGCAGGGTTCTACCGTTACGTATAAAGTGGCTTCTGGTAAGTATTTGGCGCCTAATGAACTATAGGCAGAAGTGAGGGCCAGTATTTCTGCGTGCGCAGTTGAATCGTTCAATAGCTCCACCTGGTTGTGGGCTCTTGCAATAATTTGATTATTCATTACCACCACTGCACCCACGGGTACTTCATCTGCATCAAAAGCCAGCTGGGCTTCTTTCAATGCCTGTTGCATGAAGTACTCGTGGTTCAGGGTTTGCATTATAATTCCTTGATTTCAATATTGCGGAACCATACATCGTCTCCATGGTCCTGCAAGGCAATATGTCCGCTAAAAGTTCTGCCGAATCCAGACATGGTTTTGAATTTGCTATTGGCAATTAAGTTAAACCATGCTTCGTCTCCATATGTGGTTTTAACGGTTGTAACACCATTCAGTTTTAATTCCAGCGTTCCGTTTTTAGAAATAATCTCTGCCTTGTTCCATTCACCAACTGGCTTTACAACTGTGTCTGGTCCTTCAATTAAATCGTATAAATCACCGGCACGGTGTTTTCTGATTTTTGCATCCGGATGTCCGCCATTGTCCAATACCTGCATTTCAGGTCCGGTATGCCAAACAGCTTTGTATTTTGCCGGATCGTTTTGTGCCCAGAAAATAATACCACTGTTGCCATTTTTAGAAACTTTCCATTCCAGACGAAGATGAAAATTTTCAAATGATTTTTCGTGAATAATATCACCTCCGCCCAGTTTCTGTTCCTTTTTGGCTTTCGAGTCTAAGAACAATACGCCGTCTTCTACTTTCCAGGCGCTTCCAATGCTGTCCTTAGCATAGGTTTTCCAGCCATTAGTTGTTTTGCCATCAAACAGTTTAATCCATTTCGCTCTCGCGTTATTGGGACTGGCTGACAAAGAAACCGTTGATTTGTTTTCAGTTGCAGGCGGAAGGTTTTTTCTGTTAAGGGTAGCAGTTATTAAAGCAGCTCCAATTGCAGTAACCCAAATTAATTGATTCATGTGGCTTACTTAAGTAATAAAACATATTTAACCATAGCTTTTGCATCGTCTTCGCTGATTTGTGGATGCGGAGTCATTGGAACTTCTCCCCAAACACCTTTACCACCTTTGATGATTTTGCCAGCCAACATACTGATGTTCTCTTCTGTTGCTTCATATTTGTTTGCTACTTCCTTATAAGATGGCCCGATTAATTTATCGTTCACTTTATGACAGGTTAAGCAATCTGATTTGCCAACCAGCTCCAATCCCTTTGTGTAGTCAGGGTTGCTGCTAAGGTCTGCTACAGGAGCTGCTGCTGGTTCAGCTGCTTTTTCTTCTTTCTTCTCTTCACTACCGCCGCAGGCTGCAGCTACTAATCCGGTAATGGCAAATAGCACTAAGTACTTTTTCATAATCGTTCGTTTTAATGATGAAACGCTACTTGTTAGTAGCGTGGTTAAAGTTAGTTGATACCTAAGATTGTTTTATTAAAATTTTCATCAGAACCCGTGCCGGCAAAATCATCAAATGTTTTATCCGTAACACGGATAATATGCTGCTGAATAAACGGAGCGCCTTCTGCTGCACCGGTTTCAGGATGCTTCAATGCACATTCCCATTCCATCACCGCCCAGCCCGTATAGTTGTACTGTGCCAGTTTGCTGAAAATGGTTTTGAAATCTACCTGCCCGTCTCCCAGCGATCTGAATCTGCCAGCTCTTTCAACCCAACCCTGATAACCACCATAAACACCCTGTTTTCCTGTTGGATTAAACTCGGCATCTTTTACATGGAACATTTTAATACGCTCATGGTAATGGTCTATATAGGCTTTGTAGTCCAGGCATTGCAATACAAAGTGAGAAGGATCGTAGAGTAAACAGGCACGTGGATGGTTATTTACTTTTTCCAAAAACATTTCATAAGTAACGCCATCATGTAAATCTTCTCCAGGATGAATTTCATAGCAAAGGTCAACACCATTAGCATCAAATTCATTTAAGATGGGCATCCATCTCTTAGCCAGCTCAGTAAATCCTGTTTCCACCAATCCCGCTGGTCTTTGTGGCCAGGGATATACGGTTTGCCACAACAATGCACCGCTGAAAGTGGCGTGCGCATTGAGTCCCAGGTTTTGAGAAGCTTTTGCTGCATACTTTAATTGCTGCACCGCCCATTCTGTTCTGGCTTTGGGATTGCCTCTTAAAGCTTCGGGTGCAAAACCATCGAAAAGTGCGTCATAAGCAGGGTTCACTGCTACCAGTTGTCCCTGCAAGTGCGTGGATAGCTCAGTAATTTCTAACCCTGCGGCAGCTACAATCCCCCTGATTTCATCTGCATAGGTTTTGCTTTCTGCTGCTTTTTGTAAATCTATACAACGGGCATCCCAGGAAGGAATCTGCACTCCTTTAAAACCCAATGATGCTGCCCACTGGCAGATAGACGCCAATGAATTAAACGGGGCTGTGTCGCCCATAAACTGCGCCAGGAAAATACCTGGTCCTTTAATATTGGTCATGAATTATATTTTATGTTCGGTCCACTTTACATCTGAGTTGGCAGATGCTACTACATTGTCAATAAATGCCATCCCTCTGATACCATCTTCTACGCCCGGAAAATCCAGTTGTTCTTTGGTTGGGGTACGTCCTTCAATTTTGGCCTGCACGGTTGCCGCAAAGTTTTTGTAGATATTGGCAAATGCTTCCAGGTATCCTTCCGGATGTCCGCCCGGTGTTCTGCAGTTACTGGTGGCAAAGATAGACAAGCGATCGGTGTAATTGGCTCCGGCACGTAAAATCTGCATCGGTGCTTCCAGCCATTTTACAATTAAGGTATTGGGCTCCATCTGTGCCCATTCCAAACCTCCTTTTTCTCCGTATACTCTTATTTTTAGTGCGTTTTCTTCTCCTGCTGCTACCTGAGATGCCATTAGAACACCCGATGCGCCGCTGTTAAAATGCAACAATACAGATCCATCGTCGTCCAGCATTCTTCCTTCAACCTTGGTATTTAAGTCAGCGCAAATTTTGCTAATCTGCGCACCGGTTACATATTCAGCTAAATGCGCTGCGTGGGTGCCAATGTCTCCCATACTTCCGCTCTTTCCGGATTTTTTGGGATCGGTTCTCCAGGCTGCCTGTGCATTGCCTTCTCTTTCGCTCAGCTTGCTTAACCATCCCTGAGGGTATTCTACCCATACTTTTCTGATTTTACCCAAAGCGCCTTCAGCAACCATTGCCCTGGCCTGTTTTACCATTGGATAGCCTGAATAAGTATGCGTTAAGCATAGTGTTAATCCTGTTTCTTCCACTTTAGCTTTTAATTGCTTGGCCTCGTCCAGCGTAAAAGTGATGGGTTTTTCTATTACAACGTGAAAACCATGCTCCAATGCCATCATAGCTGGTGCAAAGTGGGCGAAGTTGGGTGTAACGATGGTTACAAAATCCATTCGCTTGTCTGCAGGCAAAGCTGCTTCCTTCGTAATCATTTCGTCATAAGTCATATAAATGCGATCCTGAGGCAGGAACAACATTTCCCCTGATTCCTGTGCTATGGCTGGATTAATGCTCAATGCACCACATACCAGTTCTATTTGTCCATCCATATTGGCAGCTAAACGGTGGATTGCTCCAATAAAAGCGTCTTTGCCCCCGCCAATCATTCCCATTCTTAATTTTCTGGCCATAAGTATATTTTTTAATTTATTGTTTGGATAAGCGCCTCTAATTTAATCATAATCGCCGATTATATTCATTTAATAAAGAGGAATCATTCTTGTTATTTGTTCACCGAATCAAAGACCTTCTTGAACATTTTATATATTTCATGGAAGTTTACTGCAAACAAATAATTATATTAGGGTTCTGAATGCTGTATGAAAAAATCTTCCAATAGGCGGTCTGCCATCAAAAACATAATAACGGGATCAGTTGCTGTTGCATCGGCTCCCCTTATTCCAACTTTAGCGTCCTGCGCAACGGGTTCAATTACTATGAAAGGAAATATAAATCATTCGGTTTGTCGCTGGTGTTTCGATGGATTATCCTTAGACGAATTATGTATTGAAGCTAAAAAATTAGGTATAACCGGAATTGATTTAGTGGGTCCGAAAGACTGGCCAACTTTAAAAAAGCATGGTATGGTTTCTACTATGTGTAATGGGGCAGAAATCAGTCTGGTAAAGGGATGGAACGACCCGCAGTATCATGCAACGTTGATTAAAAACTATACAGAGCATATTAACCTGGTGGCAGATGCAGGGTATAAAAACCTGATTTGTTTTAGTGGTAACCGTAATGGAATGGATGATGCAACCGGATTAAAGAATGCTGCAGAAGGCTTGAAAAAAATTATGCCGCTTGCTGAGAAAAGAGGGGTTACCATTATCATGGAGTTACTGAACAGTAAAGTAGACCACAAAGATTATATGTGCGATAAAACTGCCTGGGGAGTGGAGCTTTGCAAAATGGTAGGGTCAGAGCATTTCAAATTACTCTACGATATCTACCATATGCAGATAGATGAAGGAGATGTTATCAGAACCATCCGCAACAATGCAGCTTATATTGGACATTACCATACGGCTGGCGTACCTGGTCGTCATGAAATTGATGAGTCACAGGAATTGTATTATCCTGCCATCATGAAAGCCATTGTGGAAACGGGCTTCAAAGGATATGTGGCTCAGGAATTCATTCCTATTGCAAAGGACAAACTGGGTTCATTGAAAAAAGCAATTGAAATCTGTAATATTTAATAACTATTTTTTAAACCATCAAAGCTTAAACATCTAACATGGCTGAACAAAATTTCGACGCGATTGTGATTGGCTCTGGCATCAGCGGCGGCTGGGCGGCAAAGGAGCTAACAGAGAAAGGCTTAAAAGTATTGATGCTCGAAAGAGGTCGCAACATTGAACACGTAAAGGATTATGTGAATGCTAATAAAGAAGCCTGGGATTATCCGCACCACGGAAGAAAAACCCAGGAAATGATTGCGCAGAATCCTGTGCTCGATCGCGACTATCCTTTGAATGAACAGACTTATGGCATGTGGGTGAACGACAAGGAAAGCCCTTACGTGGAAGTGAAGCGTTACGACTGGTTCAGGGGATATCATGTAGGCGGACGCTCTTTGTTATGGGGACGTCAGAGCTATCGCTGGAGCGATCTGGATTTTGAAGCCAATGCAAAAGATGGTATAGCGGTTGACTGGCCGGTACGATATAAGGAAATTGAACCCTGGTACGATTATGTTGAGCGTTTTGCAGGTATCAGCGGAAACAGAGATGGTTTGTCTGTATTACCTGATGGTCAGTTTTTACCTCCGATGGAAATGACCTGCGTTGAAAAAGATGTAGCCAAACGTTTACAGGAATATTATAAGGGACAACGTGCCATGATTATTGGCCGTACTGCCAACTTAACCAAGGAGCATGAAGGAAGATCTTCCTGTCAGTTCCGTAATAAATGCTGGCTGGGTTGTCCTTTTGGTGCTTATTTCAGCACACAGAGTTCTACTTTGCCTGCGGCGATGAAAACCGGTAATCTTACTTTAAGACCCTGGAGCATCGTAACCAAGATTTTATACGATAAGGACACCAAGCGTGCAACCGGTGTTGAAGTGCTGGATGCGGAAACCAACAAGACCTATGTTTATAAGTCTAAGATTGTTTTCTTAAATGCTTCTACTTTAAACTCTGCCTGGATTCTGATGAATTCTGCAACCGATGTTTGGGAAGGCGGATTGGGAAGCAGCAGTGGCGAATTGGGTCACAATATTATGGACCACCATCTTGGCGTAGGTGCCGGCGGAAAAGTAGAGGGCTACGAAGACAAATACACGTTCGGAAGAAGAGCCAATGGCATTTATATTCCACGTTACCAGAATATTGGCAATGATAAACGTGAATACCTGAGAGGCTTTGGCTATCAGGGTAGTGGTAACAGAGGTGGATGGGGCAGTAATGTAGCAGAAGCTACCATTGGCGCAGCATTCAAAGAAGCCATTTCTGAACCAGGTGGCTGGTCAATGGGTATTATGGGCTTTGGTGAAGTATTGCCTGACCATAAAAACTTTGTAACCCTTGATAAAACAGTAAAAGACAAGTGGGGCTTGAATGTATTGAAAATAGACGCTGAGTTAAAAGAAAACGAACTTAAAATGCGTAAGGACATGCAGGCCGACGCTATTGAAATGTTAACCAATGCAGGAGTAAAAGATGTACGTGGTTACGATGCAAATGGCGTATTGGGAAGAGGTATTCATGAAATGGGTACTGCCAGAATGGGTGCTGATCCTAAAACTTCGGTAGTAAACAAATACAATCAGATCTGGGATGCTCCCAATGTATTTGTTACCGATGGTTCTTTCATGACTTCAGCAGCATGTGTAAACCCATCATTAACCTATATGGCTTTTACAGCACGCGCAGTTGATTTTGCTGTAAGCGAATTGAAAAAAGGAAATTTATAAACTCATTAAACGCATTATACCATGATGAATAGAAGAGAAGCATTATCCAGTGTTGCGCTGTTATTGGGCGGAACCATTTTAGGCTCTCAGGCATTTTTGTCTGGCTGTAAATCTACTGCTGGTGATGCAGTTGCTTTTACGCCGGAAGACATAGCATTTTTAAATGAAGTTGCTGAAACCATACTTCCTAAAACAGATACCCCCGGTGCCAAAGAAGCCAATGTGGGTGAGTTCATGACCGTAATTGTAAAAGATTGCTATAAGCCGGAAGAAGCAAAAGTTTTCATGGAAGGTCTTTCCAAGTTAAAGGGTACTAGCTTTATGAAAGCTTCCGCAGAAGAGCGCACCAAAATGCTAACCGAATTGGATGCAGAAGCAAAAGCATTCCAGGAAAAGAAAAAACCGGAAGAGCTTCCGCATTATTTCAGAATGATGAAAGAACTTACCCTATGGGGCTTCTTTACTTCTGAAGTGGGTGCTACCAAAGTATTGCGTTATGTAGCAGTGCCTGGTAAATTTGAAGGATGTACTGAGTACAAAAAAGGCGATAAGGCCTGGGCTACCTAGTAGTATAAGTAAAGTGCCAAGGCTGTAAAGCAACATGGCACAGCATTTGATTTAAATTGATACACGCTTTCAAATAAAAAGTATGAGTAACAACAGAAGAGATTTTTTAAAAACGGCGGGATTTGCAGCAGCCGGTTTGAGTTTGCCATTTGCCGGGAAAGCTAATTTTCTTTCCAGTTTTGGAGAAGCCAAAAAACTGTCTGCTTTTGGCTTGCAATTATGGACAGTGAAAGAAGATATGATGAAAGATGCCAAAGGCACTTTGGCCAAACTTTCTTCTTATGGTTATAAGCAGATTGAAAGTTTTGAAGGCCCGAAAGGATTTTTCTGGGGCTGGAAAAATACGGAGTTCAAAAAATATATGGATGATCTGGGAATGACTTTGGTTTCTTCGCATTGTAACAATACAGTAGACTTTGAACGCAAAGCAGCTGAAGCAGCAGAAGTGGGTGTTAATTACCTGATTTGTGCTTACAAAGGACCACAGAAATCTATTGACAACTTTAAACGTTTTAACGACGAGTTTAATAAGTGCGGAGAAATCTGCAAGAAAAACGGAATCCGTTTTGCTTATCATAACCACGATTATTCCTTTAAAGTATTAGATGGATTGGTTCCTCAGACGGTTATGATGGAGGGTACCGATGCTGGCCTGGTTGATTATGAAATGGATATTTACTGGGTAGTAGCAGCCAATGAAGATCCGGTTGCCTGGGCTAAAAAATATCCGAATCGCTTTAGACTATGTCATGTAAAAGATCAGACTAAAACAGCCAAAGGTATTGAGTCTTGCCAGATTGGTAAGGGCGATATTGACTTCAAAAAAATCCTGGGTCAAATGCAGAAATATGGCATGAAGCATCATATTGTTGAACAGGAAGCATTCACGGGTTCTAATCCGCTGGAAAGTGCTGAGAAGAATGCAGCCTATATGAAGGATTTTTCTATTTAGTGTCCTTTAGGATTCTTAAAATAAAAAACCCAGTGCCGATTTTGCACTGGGTTTTGTTTTATTCGATGTTTTAGGATTTATCTCTGATTAGAAAGTTCTGTATTCCTTTCTTACAAATTGATTGGCTTCGTCGAAGTTGGTGATCTTCATATTCGGACCATCCCAAAGCAATTTGATATTTCTGCCTGGATAAGATACTCTACCGCCAACTTTCTTCTGAATATCAAAGCTTCTGATGGCCAGGTTACCCATCAGTACACTCTCCGTTAAAGGTCCGGCAATGTCGAAGTTAGAGCTGAGTTCTTTTGCCTGAGCAGAACCATATCCGGCAATAGCCGCTTCTACCCATGCAGCATAGTGACCATTATCACCTTTGGGTACACGCTTGATGGTTTGCGGAACATTATCGTATTCTTTGCTCTTAGAAGTAGGTAATAAGTTAGGCAATGCACCATAAGTGCCGCAAATCATTTTTCCCTTGGTTCCTTCAAAGATGGCTCCGTTTCCACCATCTCCCATCATTTCATTGGGTCCCAATTCTTCCGGACGTGCGGGTTGAATACCACCATCCATCCAATGAAGTTTTACATCGGGTTTACCGTTTTGTCCTTTAAAGGTCAGGATTATATGTGAAGCGGTTGGGCAGCTTTCCGGATAATAAGCACGGGTCCATGGTTGCAGGTAACGGGTAGCCACACTACACTCTGCAGACACAGGATATCCCAATCCCAATACAGCAAATGCAGGTGCCATGATATGACAAGCCATATCACCCAATGCGCCGGTACCGTAATCCCACCAGCCTCTCCAGTTAAATGGCAATAAACCATCTACATAATCTTTAGCCGGAGCAACCCCTTGCCATAAGTTCCAGTCCAAACCTTCAGGAACGGTTCCTTTGGTGGTAGGCCAACCAACACCCTGTGGCCAAACCGGACGGTCTGTGTAACAGTAAATAGTGTGCACGTCGCCTATTAATCCAGCATTGTACCAGTCAATTAGTTTTCTTACTCCATCCCCACTGGCACCCTGGTTACCCATCTGAGTAACTACTTTGTATTTGTGAGCTGCTTCTGTTAGTTCTCTTGCTTCGGAAATATTATGTGATAATGGCTTTTGAATATATACATGCTTTTTCAATTGCATGGCTGCAAGCCCTTGAATGGCGTGCATATGGTCGGGTGTTGATACTGAAACCGCATCAATATATTTGTGTTCTTTATCGAGCATTTCGCGGTAATCCTTGTAGTACTTAGCTTTTGGATAACGCTCTCTGCTCTTTTTAGACTGTCTGTCGTCTACATCACATAAAAAAGCGATGTCTGCTTTTCCGCTATTGTAGAAACTCCACAAATCGCTTTCTCCTTTTCCGCCTGCACCAATACCTGCAATCTGGAGTTTATCACTGGGGGCAATAAAACCTCGTCCCAGCACATGACGGGGTACAATGTAAAACCCTGCGGCAGCAAGGCCTGCATTCCTTAGAAAGGAACGCCTGGAATTGGGTTGAGCTGATTGTTTTTCTGGATTTTCTTTCTTTTTCATATTGAGCAATTGTGAGGTATGAATATACTGAAATTTGCAAAACAAGAGAATGAAAATTGATGCGTGGATGTAGGCTGTTTCCAGTTTAATAAGTGCTAACTTGTTCTTCTAAATTTTTTTACAAATGCAAGCCCTTATTGCACAATTGCAGCAACAGAAAAAGTTTTTTGAATCTGGTGCTACCAGGCCTTATGCTTTTAGAAAACAGCAGTTACTGTTGTTGAAAAAAGCAGTGGAAGAATTTGAAGAAGAAATTTATGATGCGCTTTTTAAAGACCTGCATAAAAGCCGGGAAGAAACCTGGGTTACAGAGAATGGTTTTTTTCTTACTGAGTTAAAGGAAACGCTGAAACATTTGTCTTCCTGGATGGAAGCGGAACCAGTTACAACCAATTTGCTAAATCTTCCTTCCAGTTCTTCCATACTTCGTGAGCCCCTGGGGGTTGTGCTGGTGATTGGTCCCTGGAATTATCCTTTCCAGTTGTTGTTTACTCCTTTGATGGGGGCCATTGCAGCTGGTAATACAGTGGTTCTGAAACCCAGCGAGTTTGCTCCTGCCACAGAAGCCGTAATGGAAAAAATTGTTCAGGCTGTTTTTCCTCCGGAGCAGGTACTTTATGTAAAAGGAGATGGCGCTACGGTTATTCCTGCAATGATGAATCAGTTTGTATTTGATCATGTTTTTTATACGGGCAGTACTTCGGTAGGTAAAATAATTTATAAAATGGCTGCAGAAAATCTGGTGCCTGTTACGCTGGAATTGGGTGGTAAAAGCCCCTGTGTTGTGGAAGCTGACGCCAATATTTCTGTTGCTGCCAGGCGCATTGCCATGCCGAAGTTCTCTAATGCGGGTCAGATGTGTGTGGCACCTGACTATGTATTGGTGCATGAATCAAAGCGTGTTCAATTAATTGAGGCACTTAAAAAATACATTCCTCAGTTTTATGGATCCAATGCCGCAGAGTCTGATGCATATGGCCGAATCATTAACCAGAAACAATTCAACAGAATTGTCTCTTATTTATCGGATGGCACTATTGTATATGGCGGTAAATACGATGAAGCCAATTTGTATATTGAACCCACTTTGCTCGATGGCGTTTCGGTTGATTCCAATATTATGCGCGACGAAATTTTTGGACCCGTATTACCCATTCTTACTTTCTCTACACTGGAAGAAGCCAAGGCGATCATTAACAGAAATCCTAATCCACTTGCCTTCTATGTATTCACCGGAAGCGCTGAAAAAGAAAAAGCATGGTTAGAAGCTATTCCATCCGGAGGTGCCTGTGTTAATACAGCCAGTCTGCATTTAACCAATCCCAATCTTCCTTTTGGAGGCAGGGGTTTCAGCGGTACAGGTGCTTATCACGGGAAACAAAGCTTTGATACTTTCAGTCATAAAAAGTCGGTGATGAAAACACCTACCTGGTTCGATCCTGCACTAAAATATCCTCCTTTCACCGGCAAGCTGAAATTATTGAAGTGGTTAATTGGCTAACCCCTGAACATTTTACCTTTCAAAAATGTATATGAGAAAACTATTTCTGTTGGCTGTAGTACTTGGTGTTGCAGCTTTTCTGATAAAAGAACCCGATATGACCTGGAGACAATCAATCATGAAAAAAGCTTACCCTATTATTATGTTTTTTGGGAAGCTTGCCGGGAAGTCTAGTAAGACGATGCTGGTTAATGAAAAAGCCATTAAGCCCCGGGAAACCTTCTACGAATTGTCTGCTATAAAAAACAACGGAGATACGCTTCATTTCAGCGAATTAAGAGGCAAAAAGGTTTTGCTGGTTAACACAGCCAGTGATTGTGGTTACACCGGACAATATGAAGAACTGGAAGCATTGCACAAAAAGTATGGCGATCGCCTGGTGATTCTTGGATTTCCTGCAAATGATTTTAAAGAGCAGGAAAAAAAATCAGATGAAGACATTGCTGCTTTCTGTAAAATAAATTATGGAGTTACTTTTCAACTTATGAAAAAAGGACAGGTAATTAAAGGTGCCGGGCAACTGCCGGTTTACCAATGGCTCACTAACCCTGCGAAAAATGGCTGGTGCGATAAAGAACCCGACTGGAACTTTTCCAAATATCTAATTGATGAAACAGGTATCCTGATGGCTTACTATTCACAATGGGTTTCACCCAAAAACATGTCACTAGTTAATGGGACATTTCTGGTGATAGTCGATTAGTTCAATAGGGGTTCTCTCAAACTCATATCCTGTGTAGTTGGCGGTTACTTCGTCTAATACACCTTCTATTTCGGCAGGTTCCATTAAGGTTACCAACCTGGCCCTGTAATCTTTAATACCAGGCAAGCCTTTGAGGTAGTTTGTATAATGTCTGCGCATTTCGAAGATGCCCACTTTAGGTCCCTTCCATTCAACCGATTTGCGTAAGTGTTTTTTACATACTTCAATTCTTTCTGACAATGTTGGAGCAGGTAAAATTTCACCAGTGGCCAGATAATGTTTTATTTCTCTGAATATCCAGGGATATCCAATAGCGGCCCTTCCAATCATAATACCATCTACACCGTAACGTTCTTTGTATAGTTTGGCTTTTTGAGGACTGTCGATATCGCCGTTACCAAAAATGGGGATTTTGATTCTGGGGTTGTTTTTTACTTTTCCAATCAAAGTCCAGTCTGCTTCTCCCTTATACATCTGCGCCCTTGTTCTTCCGTGAATGGCCAATGCCTTGATGCCCACGTCCTGCAATCTTTCTGCCACTTCTTCAATATTCTTGCTCTGATCGTCCCATCCCAGTCTGGTTTTTACCGTAACAGGAAGCTTGGTGCTTTTTACCGTGGCTTCTGTTAAGCGAACCATCAGATCAATATCTTTTAATACACCGGCACCCGCTCCTCTCAAGGCCACTTTTTTAACCGGGCATCCAAAATTGATGTCCAGTAAATCAGGGTTTACCGTTTCTACTATTTTGGCACTTAAAGAAAGTGCTTCTTCGTCTCCCCCAAAAATCTGAATGCCCACCGGTCGTTCGTATTCGAATATGTCGAGCTTCTGTCTGCTTTTGATGGCATCTCTGATTAAACCCTCACTGCTGATGAACTCTGTGTACATCAGGTCGGCTCCATTGTCTTTACATACCGCCCTGAACGGAGGATCGCTAACATCTTCCATGGGTGCAAGTAATAAAGGGAAATCGGGCAGTTCTATTTGATCTATTTTTACCATATTGCAGATGATCCTTTTATCATTATTTAGTTGGTGAATGAAAAAAGGAATGGCAAATTTACAATCTTATTACGCATTTTAATGAATCAGAGACCAGTTGTTGCATATTCCAGCCAGTTAGGCATGTTGTTGGGTTTTTTAGGAGTCAGTTTAATACTTAGCGGATTGCTCCTGAGCTGGTTAAGTTCTCTTGTGTTGGAAGTGCCGTTAATGCAGGCCGGAGACGCCTTATTAAGACCTGAAAACGTACAGTTTTCACGTTTTGCCAATGCTTTTGCCACTTTTCTGGCTTTCTTTATTCCATCCTGGGCCGTTGCCAGAATTGCCTACCCATCACCCATGAAGGAACTGGGCTTCAATAGTAATTTAACAATTAAACAAGTGGCTGCTGCAGGTGCCATTGCTTTCGGTTCTCTTTTTATCAGCGGTTCACTGGCAGAAATCAATGAAATAATCCCTATGCCCGCCTCTTTCTTAGCCAAAGCCAGACAGATGGAGGATGATTATATTAAAACCATGTTGTCGCTGGCCAATATGAAAGATGTCTGGGATTTATTACTGGGATTATTGGTAATTGCGGTTGCCCCGGCCATTTTTGAAGAAGTATTGTTTCGTTCAGGATTACAAAGGATATTGGTTGGATTAACTAAAAATGCATTCCTGGGTATTTTAATTGCCTCAATTGTTTTCAGTGCCATTCATGGTTCCTATTTTGGTTTTTTACCCAGGGTAGCATTAGGTGTTGTGCTGGGTTTGATTTATCATTACAGTAAAAATATTTGGTTGGCGATTCTCATGCACTTCTTAAATAATGCAGTGGTTGTTATTCAAATATTCATGTACACCAAAGCAGGTAAACCTCTCAAGGAAGCCATTGAAGAATCCATGCCCATCTGGTATGGATTAATTGGATTAATCGTTGTTGTGCCTGCTATTCTTTTTTTGAAAAAGGAAGCCAATGCATTTTTTCCCAAACCAACCAACCTTGTTGCGAATGAATCAGTGGACTAAAGTGTTTACCACCAAAAGCCTGGCAGAAGCCAGTATAGTGTACGGAATGTTGTCTGAAAATCAGATACCTGTGCAGCAACTGAACAAACAGGACAGCAGTTATCCGGTATTTGGTGAGATTGAAATTTATGTGCCCTTTCACTTAAAGGAAACCTCCTTACAGTTAATCCAGCAGACATTCAGCCAATAACCACGCGATCCTTATCTTCGCTTTATTATGGCATTAAACCTACAGACTTTAAAAACCAGGGCCCTCACTGCAGTTGTATTTGTATTGGTGATGTGTGGTGGTCTTTTTTATAACCAATGGAGTTTCTTAGGCTTGTTTGGGGTTATCATGGTAGGTTGCCTGGTAGAATTGCATCGGTTACAGGGGAAGATAAACGCCACATATGCCGGGGCCCCAATGATTTATAAGTTTCAGAATATTATCGGAAGTTTCTGGGTAATGCTGGTGATAGCGGGTAAAGGCAAGCTATATCAGGCTTTGCCGCTCTGGTATTGGGCTTCTGTTGTTGTGTATGTGCTGATAATTGTAGTCTTGATCACCATATTTTTCTACAGAACCAGACTGGGTTATCCGGTAAGTTTATATTCGGCATTCGGTTTATTATATATTACCATCCCCTGTGCCATGATGATTGATTTATACGATCATAGTATTCAGTTTTTTGAGGGTCCGCACTGGGTATTACCAATGATTATTATTGCTTCCATCTGGATCAATGATACCATGGCTTATCTGGTGGGTTCAATCATTGGAAAAACACCTTTAAGCCCTATCAGTCCCAAAAAAACCAAGGAAGGAACTTATGGGGGAGCAGTACTGGCGGTAATAGCGGTTACGCTGGCTGGCCATTATATCTGGGGCTTGCCGCTGAAAACCCTGGTAGCTGTTTCGCTAACATCTGCTATAGCAGGCACTTTGGGCGATTTGCTGGAGAGTAAAATCAAAAGGACTGCTGGTGTTAAAGACAGCGGAAGCTTTATGCCGGGTCATGGAGGCTTTCTGGATCGATTCGACTCTTTGCTGATAGCGATTCCTGCTGTTTGGCTGGTTTTATTTCTTTTTTTCTAAGAGTAAGTTCTCTGCACCCTACATTTGCACATTAATTCATTGACAATATGACCATACATCGGGAAGGATATAAAACCATTGCCATCACTGCCTTGCTTTTTGGAGGCACCAATTTGTTGTCGTTTGGTTTCCTGAGTGCCAGTTTGCCAACTGTAGCAACCATTGTTTTTATAGTAACATTGGCGCTATTTCTTTTTATTATTTCTTTTTTCAGAATTCCTAACAGGGTTCATACCATTGATGACAATAAAATTATTTGTCCAGCCGATGGCAAGGTGGTGGTGATTGAAGAAATTACAGATGTAGAATATTTTAAAGACAAGCGAATTCAGGTAAGTATTTTCATGAGCCCTGCGAATGTGCATGTTAATCGCTATCCCATGAGTGGTGAAGTAACCTATAACCAATATCATAAGGGAAAATACCTGGTAGCCTGGCATCCAAAATCTTCCACAGAAAACGAAAGATGGAGTGTGGCTGTTAAGAACAAGCACGGAGAAATTTTATTTAAACAAATTGCAGGTGCATTAGCTAAAAGAATATGCAATTATTCTGCTGTAGGTGAAACTGCAAAGCAATGCGAAGAATACGGTTTTATTAAGTTCGGTAGTAGGGTAGACGTTCTTTTGCCAGTAGGAACCAAAGTAGATGTTTCCCTGAATCAGGTGGTAAAAGGCGGTGTTACTGTGCTTGCCAGCTGGTAATCAATAGGTTAAGAAATTAACAAGTTTTCTGCAGAAAAATTGAACAAAAGCAGTATTTTTAATACATCAATTAAAAACAAATCATATGAAAAAATTATTCTTATTCGCTATTTCTGCTACCCTTTTCACAGGTGTTGCATTGGCTCACGGTGATGGAAAAAAATGTGCAAAAGGAAAAGAGTGTGCAAAAGACGGTAAAGAAATGAAATGCGATATGAAAGGCAAAGAAATGAAAGATTGTTGCAAGAAAGATGCTGCTAAAAAACCAGCACCTGCAACTAAGAAAGCTTAATCAATCCCCCCAATTGTTACGTACCCGTCCTGATAATATCAGTACGGGTTTTTTATTTTCATGATTTCAGATACGCGCAAAACGGATTTCCATATTACTAGAAAATCTGCTCAAGTTCCTGTAAATGATATACCGTATAAGTAGGTTGAATATGCGGTGTAGTATTGAGATGATTTACGAATACCGTATCCAGGCCAGCATTAATCCCTCCCTGAATATCTGCATCTAAATTGTCTCCAATCATGATGCTGTGTTTGGGAACTGCCCCTGTTTTGCTAAGCGCAAAATCAAATATTTCTTTATGGGGTTTCAGGCTATTACTCACTTCAGAAGTAATCATTTCATTAAAGAAATGATCCATATTACTCTGTACTAATTTGTGCTGCTGAACTTTTTCGAAACCGTTGGTAATAAGATGCAATACATATCCCTTGCCAGTTAAATATTCCAGTATTTCATGTGTATAAGGAAATACCTTGTTTTTGTTGGGGAGAATATCCAGAAAGTCAACGCCCATTGATCTGGCCAGTTTTTCATTGGCCAGTTTAAAATCGAGCATGGCCAGGTACATTCTTTTCCATCTTAGCTCATCCTGTTTAATAACGCCTTTGGCATAGCGTTCCCATAAAAGATGGTTGTGAAAACTGTATCGTTCAAAAAATACATCAAAGTCGGCAATGCCTTTTTCATTCAACTGATGAATACGGTAAAGGTCTTGTAATGCTTCTTTTGAATTGGTGTCAAAATCCCAAAGGGTATGGTCTAGATCGAAAAACAAGTGCTGGTATTGCATGCGGTAAAGTTAGTAACTTTAACAGATGAATATCATTGTAACAGGAGCTTCCAAAGGAATAGGCAGAGCAATTGCAGAAAAATTTGCTGCAGAAGGCAATACCATACTTATCTGCAGTAGAGGAGAGAAGTCTTTGTACGATACGGTGAACGAACTGCAAACAAAATTCCCCGGGAGTATTATTAAAGGGAAAGCCAGTGATATGTCAGATAAACAATCTGTACATGAATTTGCTAGCTGGTGTCTTGAACAGGGTTCACCTGATGTTTTGGTAAACAATGCAGGTCAGTTTGTGCCAGGGAGTATTCATGATGAAGCGGATGGCATTCTGGAGCAAATGATTGAGACGAATTTGTATAGTGCCTATCATTTAACAAGAGCGCTTTTGCCCTCGATGATTAACAAAGGTTCAGGCCATATTTTTAATATCTGTTCTATTGCTTCTTTACATGCTTATTCCAATGGCGGAAGCTATAGTATTTCCAAATTTGCCTTATTAGGGTTTAACAAAAATCTTCGGGAGGAGCTAAAACCCAAAGGCATCAAAGTGACCGCTGTAATGCCGGGAGCTACACTGAGTGCCAGCTGGGATGGATTTGATATTGATCCCAAAAGAATCATGGAAGTGAATGATGTTGCTGAAATGATTTATGCAACGTCAAAGCTTTCGTCCATGGCTGTTGTAGAAGACATAGTAATGCGTCCTCAGTTGGGAGATTTGTAAACCTTAATCTATACTGCCCGAAAGAAGTATTTGCCAGGCCTCCTGCACTTTTTCCTGATTCAGTAATTCTGCTGCATATTTATGAAGTTCCTGTTCCATTTCAGTGGGCGTTAGACCGTAATACTGAATGATGTTTTTTAAACGGTCATCTGAAAATCCAGGGTTAATGGTTGGCAACTCATGCACATTGGCTAACTGACCTAAATGATTTCCGGTTAAGAAACTGCTGTTCTTAATGCTGCCGGGTAAAGCATCTATTCCAATGCCTAGTGCAGTATTGGGTTTGGCTACTTTAAAAAGATTGCCGGTGTTCACTTTGCAATACCAGTCTCCACCTAAACGGGCAACCAATTCCAGTTTGGTCTGATCAATCATATTGCCTGCTTCATTTAAAATGCTATCGTCAATATGCATACAAAGCACTTCAGCAATCACCAGTTGTCCTGCCCCACCTTCTTCTCCCAAACTTTTTACTTCGTTAATTTTACACTCCAGTTTTATTTTGGCTTCTTTTACCATAGGAGGAGCAACTTTACTTGCAGCTTCTTTGGTAAAACCTGCTTTGGTAAATTCATCTGTTCCTTTAGGATATTCGCAGCTAGATAAACTCATCTGCTGCACCATGCTATAGTCTACAATGTTTATTACACATTCAGGAACTTCCAGCACATTTTCCAGGGTATGTTTAGTGGTATTGTCTCTGCCTCTTCTTGCAGGCGAAAAAATTACAATCGGCGGATTAGATGAAAACAGATTGAAAAAACTAAATGGGCTGAGATTTACATTGCCTAGCCTGTCGATGGTACTGGCAAAACAAATAGGTCTTGGGGCAATGGCATGTTGCAACCAGGCCTGTCTTTGCATAATGGGTAACTCAGCCAATTCAATTTTCATACCCTTGATTTATATTTTCTTTTTATCTAAAATAGAAAAACCGTCTTCGTCTTTTACAATTGTATTGGTTAGTCTGCCCAATCCTTCTATTTCCATTTCCACTGTATCTCCCGGCTGCAACCATTGTTCGGTATAGTTGGGGTCATTTAATTTTCCTGTACCATTCAATTCCAGAAAGCAGCCCGTACCCACTGTTCCGCTACCAATTACATCACCTGCCTGAATATTTACCCCATAAGAACAACGCTCAATAATTTCTGCGAAAGTCCAATCCATATCGCCCACATTTCCATCGCTTACTTGCACCCCATTCACCCAGCATTTCATTGGGAGGTTCCAGCTTTTACCCACATGACCTTCCTTGGCTGGAATTTCAAATTGTTCCAATTCGTCCAGGGTAACCAGACAAGGTCCAATAACTGTTGAAAAATCCTTTCCCTTAGCAGGTCCCAGATTCAAAAGCATTTCTTCCATCTGAAGTCTTCTGGCACTCATATCGTTCATAATCATGAGACCTCCAATATATTGGTCGGCATGCTCTGCTCTTATATTTCTTCCATTTCTGCAAATTACAATGGCTGCTTCCAGTTCAAAATCGAGTTTTTCAAAATGGTCCGGCATACAAACGATATCACCAGGACCCTGAATGCTATGGTGATTGGTAAAATAAAAAATTGGGTATTGATCAAATTCAGGAATCATGTCTACTTTTCTGTTTCTTCTGGCAGCAGCAACGTGTTGTCTGAATGCATAACCATCTCTGCAGGAAGTAGGAAAGGGAACCGGTGCCAGCAGCATTGCTTCTTCAATAGGCAGGCCTCTGTCTTTGCTTAAACGCCCCGATTTAATGGCAGCTTCTGTTTGCTGTGCAATCGGAAACATATCGTCCCAGTAATGCAGGAACATATTCATGCTATTGGGTAATTCCGGATGCATGGCATCACAGTCGAATAACAAACCATCTACTAAAAAAGCCAGTTGATCGTGTCCGTTGGATAAATAAGAAACAAGCTTCATGCACTTTCAATTTGAATACAAAAATAGGCTAAAAAGCCTGCCTAAGCACTTATCTTTAAGGCATAATTGTTGCCATGAAAATTTTGAATTTTAATCGCATAGTTTTTACTTTACTTCTGGTTTTTTTTGCCGGAGATCTTATTGCAAAAGAAAATAGCTGGATTCGGATTAACCAGCTGGGTTATCAGCCAGGAGGTTCAAAAGTGGCCGTATTCGTGAGTAAGGAGCAGGCTCCCATTTCTTATTTTGAATTAATTAATGCAAGGTCGAAGCAAGTGGTGTATAAAGCTGCTACAGGGAAAAGCTTTGGTTCCTATGGTCCCTTTGCAATGGGCTACCGACTCAATTTTAGTGCGTTTAAAGGGAAGGGTAAATTTTATATCAAGGCAGGAGCAGCAACGTCTCCTGAGTTCAGGATAGATGATCATGTGTACAACGGAACAGCTGATTTTTGTTTACAGTATATGCGTCAGCAACGCAGTGGGTATAATCCATTTCTGAAAGACAGTTGTCATACGCATGATGGCTATACTTTGTATGGAGCCGCCGCCGGATTACCCGATAGTACTAAAATAGATGCCAGTGGTGGTTGGCACGATGCCAGTGATTATTTACAATATAGTACTACCACGGCCAATGCCACTTTTCATTTACTGGCAGCATACCGGGATTTCAAAAATGTATTTTCAGATCAGTATGACTGGAACGGGCTAAAAGGGAAGAATAATCGAGCAGACATTATGGATGAAGCCAAATGGGGACTGGACTGGTTGGTAAAAATGCATCCCCGCAAAGACTGGATGTTTAATCAACTGGCAGACGACAGAGACCATATGAGCATGCGCATCCCGAAAGAAGATGCTTATTACGGAAGAGGATTTGAACGCCCCGTTTATTTTATTAATGGGGAACCTCAACAGCGAGGTAAATTTTTAAATAATACCAAGGGAACCAGTTCTACTGCTGCCAAGTTCAGTGCTGCTTTTTCATTGGCTGCCGGTCTTTTTAAAGGCACACCGCAAGCAGATTTATATGCATCCAAATCTTTATCAGCTTATGAATATGCTTTTATTAAGCCTGGGGTTACACAAACTGCTTCAGTACGTTCGCCCTATATTTATGCAGAAGACAACTGGGTAGATGATATGGAGCTTGCTTCTGCCATGCTGATTACCAAAGATCAGAATGCAGCTGATAAAGCTTTTCAATATGCTTTACAGGAACCGGTTACACCCTGGTTGGGCAAAGACACTGCCAGTCATTATCAATGGTATCCATTCATAAATCTGGGACATTATGAACTGGCTAAACAATTGAAAGACAAAAGAAGAGATACCATTATACAGTTTTATCGCAATGGAATAGAGGGCGTTTGGAACAAGGCAAAACAAAATGTTTTTTACAGAGGAATTCCTTTTATCTGGTGTAGCAATAATTTAACCGTTTCATTTGCCATTCAATGCTTATGGTATAGCAACTTAACCGGTAGCAAAGAATTTGATGAACTGGCACAGGCCAATATCGATTGGTTGTTTGGTTGCAATCCCTGGGGTACCAGCATGGTATACGGATTGCCTGAATGGGGTGATATACCTGTAGATCCACATTCTGCTTTTACGCATATAAAAAACTATCCTATTAACGGAGGATTAGTAGATGGTCCGGTTTATACCAGCATCTATAAAAACCTAATTGGCATTCAGTTGAATGATCCGGATGAATATGCTGAATTCCAAAGTGATCTGGCCGTATATCACGATGATTACGGCGATTACAGTACCAATGAACCAACCATGGACGGAACAGCCAGCTTGGTTTATTTACTCGCGGCCAAGGAGCAGGAAGGGCTTGCTGCTTTAAAGTCAACGAATGGCGATAGAAAACCACTCAGTAGTACAAACATGAGTAATATCAATACAAAACCAGCAACTCCTGCTTCTATTCCTGTTTATCAAATGGGTGCGGTTGTTAAATCGCTGAATCCGGCAGAACCTTCAGTAGCATTGGTTTTTACCGGAGATGAATACGGGGAGGGATTAGCAACGGTTGAACAGATACTGGCCCGCGAAAAAGTAAAAGCTGGTTTCTTTTTCACCGGAAGATTTTATCGTAATCCTGCTTTTACAAAAGGTATAAAAGCCTTGCAGAAAAGCAATCACTATCTGGGTGCACATAGCAATGATCACTTGTTGTACAATGATTGGACAAATCGGAATCAGTTATTAGTTAGCTACGATTCTTTCAATACAGACCTGAAGAAAAATTTTCAGGCCATGGAAGACCTGGGTATTGATACAAGGGATCGTAAGCTGTTTATTCCTCCTTATGAATGGTGGAATGACAGTGTAGCCAGCTGGTGCAATTGGAATGGACTTCGTTTGTTCAGCTTTACGCCGGGAACTTATACCAATGCAGACTATACCTGGCCGGAATTGGGCAGCAGCTATCAATCCAATGCAGCGTTGATGAATAAGCTAAAAGATTTGACCTCTACACCCGGAAAATTAAATGGCAATATTTTATTGTTACATGTAGGTACAGACCCAAGACGAAAGGAAAAATTATACAATGAATTGTCTGCTATTATTCGTTTGCTGCGAAGCAGGGGGTATTCAATAAAAAGGATAGATGAGTTAATCAATTGATGGCTATTAAATGAAAGTAAAAGCTACTTTCACTTGGAGTTACCATTTTTCTTCGTCGGAAGCAGAAGGATCTTGTTTGAATTTTTCACGGGAAGCTTTTTTCTCTGCCAGTCTTTGCAATATAGCTTCTGCAATAACGGGTGCTGCGTCAGTAGTGTTGGCCTGATCTAACAGGGATTTTATTTTTGCTTCGCTAACATCAATGCGATAGAGAATAAAAACCAGCTTTTCGAAATCCTTGGTAATTAACCAGTCAATCGCCTTAATTAAATCTGCTTTGTTTAGCTGTTCAATGGTTGCAATATCTAAAATGGGTTCAGCCATATTTAAATTTAATATTTCTCAATGACTCCCAGGCCAAATAGTGCAAAGTCGTATTTGGCAGGATCTTTAGGATCCAGCTTTCGTAAATAATTGGTCAACTCTTCTGCTGCCAGCCAGTCTGTTTGCTTGCGATCCAATAACTGAAATCTTTTGGCAACCCTGGCTACATGTACATCAATTGGACAAATGAGTTGTTGCGGTTTTATCTGATTCCAGATGCCAAAGTCTACACCTTGTTTGTCCTTTCTTACCATCCATCTCAAAAACATATTCAGCCTTTTACAACTAGACCCTTTTTCGGGAGTTGATATATGTTTACGGGTTCTTACAGGAGCGTCTTCTAATGAGAAAAAGTAGTGATGAAAATAACTGAGCGCCTCTTTCACAGAATCGGGTGCTTTATTTCCGGGCATGAATGCATTTTCAAGTGAATCATATTGCTGATAGTGTTCCCTGAAAAATTCAATGCAGTATAATAAGTCGGTTGCATTGAAAGTGCGGTGCTTAAAGTTTTCCAGCTTTTTTAATTCGGTAGGTTCTGCATTAAGGCAAAACTGATGTGGCTGCATTTCCATCAGCTGCATCAGCTCTTTTGCTTTTTGAATAATGGTAGTTCTGTTCCCCCAGGCAAAAATGGCTGCAAAAAATCCGGCTATTTCAATGTCTTGTTTTTTGGCGAATAAATGAGGAATGCAAACGGGATCAGCGGCAATGAACGCAAGCTGATTATACTCTTTTACTTTTCTGTTGAAAAAGACCTGTAATTTCTCCGCGGCTTCCATTCCACTAATTTAATAAGCGGGTCATGATTTCAATGCCCAGTTTGTCTGCAATATCATTTTTGCTGAATGCATTAATAACTATCACAATACACTGTTGGTTTTTGGGATTAAATGCGGCAAAAGTTGAGAACCCATATGTGCCGCCGTTATGCCAATACAAAAGCGTTTTGCCAGATTGTTCAAGCGTGTGCCAGCCTTTTGCAATGGCTATCTGGTTATTTACACTGGCAGTTTTGGTTAGCACAGATTTAACCACAGGGTGGGAGGCTTGACTGGCCATGAATTCAAGATATTGCAACAAATCCGTGGCGTCTGATTTAATGCCACCAGCGCCGGCTAAAATACCCATGTCCCAATAAGCTGCGGGTTCAATACCAAAAAAACCAATTGCTTTGGGCATTTTTTTGGCTGCTTGTAAACCCGTATGTTTAAGTTGAATGGGTTGATTAATATACTGGTTTAATAATTTCTCATAGCTTTTGCCACTGATATTTTGCGCAATCACACCTGCTAATCCTGCCCCTAAATTAGAGTAAGCTACTTTGCCAAATGTTTTAGGATCTGTCTTGCTCAAATACAAATAAAGGTTTTCAAGATTGTAGTTAGAATAAGGTTGTAAGCGATCTTTCGGAATACCCATATTCTCAGGCAATCTGGGTAAGCCAGATGTGTGGTTCATTAAATGCACCAATTGAATGGGTAAAATAAAAGGATTATTTTTTAAAGTATCGGGTAAGTATTCTACCATTAAACTGGTATCGGAAATACCACGGGATTGCAATACCGATTCAAGTAAAAAGGCAGTAAATGTTTTGCTGATACTTCCTATTTCGAATTGAGTGGTTGGTGTAAAAAGCTCGTTGGTTTGTTTATCTGCTACTCCTGCACTAAAATATTGGCGCTGGCCTTTTATAGAACTGGCAATATATATACCCGGCACTGTATTTAATTTAAATACACTGTCTACTTTGGCCTGAATTGCCAAAGCAATATTGTCCTGTGCATGCACTACTTCTGCAAAGCAAAACAGACCAATCAAAATGCACCTGAATCTTTTCATTTATGCCAAAGCATTATCTAAATCATGAATTAAATCATCCGCATCTTCCACGCCAATGCTCAATCTGATTAAGGTGTCGCTTAATCCATTCGCAATTCTTTTTTCTCTGGGAATAGAAGCATGGGTCATTGATGCCGGATGATTAATCAGACTTTCTACCCCTCCCAGGCTTTCAGCCAAAGAAAATAATTTAGTAGAAGATAAAACCTTTTTGGCTGCTTCTATGCTATCGTCTTTTAATTCAAAGGAAAGCATGCCACCAAAATCACGCATTTGTTTTCTGGCTATGGCATAGTTGGGATGATCTTCAAAACCACACCAGTATACTTTACCTACTTTCGGATGCATTCTTAACCAATGAGCAATGGTTCTTCCGTTTTCGCAATGTCTTTGCATGCGTAAGTGCAGGGTCTTGATACCTCTTAATACCAAAAAGCAATCCATTGGGCCGGGAACTGCTCCGCAGCTTTTCTGAATAAAATACAATTGCTCTCTGAGTTCTGCACTGTTCATCATTAATGCTCCCTGAATTACATCGCTGTGACCACCTAAGTATTTTGTAGCAGAATGCATCACTATATCTGCACCCATGTCCAGCGGATTCTGCAAGTAAGGTGAAGCAAAAGTATTGTCTACACAAAGCAATACATTATTGGCTTTTGCTATGGCAGCAGTGCCTTCAATATCTGTGATATTCATTAATGGATTGGTTGGTGTTTCAATCCATATCAGTTTGGTTTTGTTGCTAACCGCATTCTTGATATTGTTGATGTCTGTAGTGTCTACATAAGTAAATACAATACCAAATCGCTCGTATACTTTAGAAAACAAACGATAAGTGCCGCCGTACATATCATTGGCAGCAATTACTTCATCGCCGGGTGACAATAGTTTCATTACTGCATCGGTGGCGGCAACACCACTACCAAATGCCAGTCCAAATTTTCCATTTTCAATTTGAGCATAAGCTTCTTCCAGCGCTTTTCTGGTTGGGTTCTGGCTTCTTGCATATTCAAATCCCTTGTTTACACCCGGTGCTTCCTGAACATACGTAGAAGTTTGATAAATAGGAGTCATAATGGCTCCGGTAGAAGGATCAGGTTCTGCGCCTGCGTGGATGTATTTGGTAGCAATCTTCATATCATTATTTTTTTGCGTTTACTAAACTTAGGGGTAATTCTGCTTTCTGGTTATCCCAGAGAAATACCAGACTGGCTTTGTCTGCTGAATCTTTAAAATAGATGGTGAAAGTCTCTACTATTTCCACTGTTGTTTCTGGTTTTATTTCAGCTCTTGCTATGTCTTTTCTGGTATCGTAGGTAAAACTTCCCCAGCAAAAATTATCCTTACTTACAATAATAGTCCATTTGTTTTCTGTTGGTACACAAAATAATGTGTATCGACCTTTTGGTAAAACTTTATTGGCCATTTTAACCGGGCTGAATATTTCCAGTTCGGTGGCTTCATTGGCACCCAGTCTCCATAGTTCATTGTATTTTATGATACCCCCGAAAATGGTTCTTCCATTTTTCATGGGGCGGCCATAAATAACCCTGGCAATGGGTTGATTCTTGGCTTTCCCGCTCATTTTTAGCAAAGGGTAATTGTCGGGCCAATAACTCATGTCCATGGGTGACTTGTCTAATTCTGTTGGTTTTTGCTGGGCAAAGACAGCAAGAGAGGCAAACACAAATGCCAATAGGAGTCCGATTCGCATATTGTAATAATTTTTACAAATATACTTGGCTATTTTGCTATCAGGTCTTCAAATTGACCAATGGCAAAATTTTTAACATCTGCCAGAAAAAAATCAGACAGTTCCTGCATCTGAAGATAATTTCTTTTGAATAACTCAAAAGCCTCTTGGGAATGCTCCAGGTAGGTGGCCCTTCTCACCAGTCCTTTAAAACTGTTTTCTATGCCCCATTCATAGCGGTAATTAAACAACCAGTTCTGTTGTTCCATAAAAGGGAACATGCTGTAAAATGGTTCAGGAAACCAATTCCGCTGCTGATTTAGTAAGCCATAGGTTTTTTTAGTAAAATCCATCCAGCTTTCTGCATTCAATTCATTTGGGTGGATGGCCAGAAAATGATCGTAAACAATATCTGTGAAAGCCCCGGCGTACAAACGAACAGCCGGAGAAAAAAACTTCTTTATTTCCTTTGTAATTAAATGATCATCTGTATACAAGTCAATAGCCCGGTGCAAACGTATCCCTTTTTGAATACCTGCCGGATAATCAAATTGTTTTTTGCCTTTAATGAAATCACTGATCATATTTCCCGTCAGTATTTCGGGATGATCAAAGGAAAAGTAGGCGTGTGCTAGATAATTCATTTGTACAGGGCTAATATCCAGTTGCTAATTTTTTCTAAAGCAATCGGGGCAAAACTTTCTGCTATGCTTTCGTAGGATTGCTCAGGGTTTTGGGCCGTTTGAAACAAGTGGTTTAATGAGGGAATTATTTTTACTTCGTATTGTTTGTTCCCGGCTTTTTTTAGTGCCTTATCAATTCCATTGATATTTTCATTGGCCAATACCTGTATATCATAGGATCCATTGATGGCCAGAACAGGCAATTTTACTTTGGATAGATTCTCGAAAGGTTCATAGTTTAAAAAATATTGTAACCATACAAGACCCGAAGCAAATTGATTTACCAGGGTTTTGTATGGATTGATTCCGGTAGCCAGGAATAATTTGTTTTCATCAATAGTTGAATTTGTTGCTTTCCAATCTGCATATACAGCTTCCATTTTTTTCTTAATGGTATCTGCTGAAGTGCTGAAACGGAAGGGTGAATTCATTTTGTTTACCAAATCGGCGGCTATATTATAATCTTCCGGGTTCAGGTTAGGTTTAATAAAGTTACGTCGCATTTGTCCGTTCCAGATTTCGTAACCCGCTACACCTGGTCCTGCCAGTAATGTAATGAATGCCACGTTTTTATTTCGGGCAGCAACCAGTGGAGCAATCATGCCACCTTCGCTGTGCCCGATCAATCCCAGTTTTTTAGCATTAATTTCTTTTCTGCTTTGTAAATAGGCAAGTCCGGCTTCTACATCTTTGGCAAAATCTTCACTGGTTAGTTGGGTTGGGTTAGGCCCCAGACTTGTTTTTCCCATTCCTCTGTCATCTACTCTTAAAACACCAATTCCTGATTTGGTTAAGTGATCTGCCAATACCCAGTAAATTTTATGATTGAACATAGAACCGTCTCTGTCCTGTGAACCACTACCTGAGATGAGTATTACGGCAGGAAAGTCTTTCTTGTTTTTAGGAAGGGTGAGTGTTGCTCCAAACTGAACTGTACCTTCCTGATTGCTATAAGTTACTTCTTCAACAGAATAGTCAAAAGGTGGCTGAGGGGTTTGTGGTCTTTTTATTTCTGGCTTGCTTGCTTTGCCCTCCTTTGATTTTAAAAGCACCATCGGAGCTTTGAAATTTCCTTGTTGAAAAGTTCCGTAAATACTATCTGCTCCATTCCATTTGCCGGTATAACTCCCGTTTATCAATGGTATTCGAATGACCAGACTGTCGTTCTTCAGCTCTGTAGCGCCAGTGTTAATGCCAAATGCATTTTGTGCAGGGCTATCAAAAGTGGAAGATAATTGTGTGCCCGATTTTGTAATGGTAAAGACCAAGGGCAATGCATTTCCATTGATGCTTAAACCACCATTCCATATACCCGTAATATCCTGTGCAATACTATTCTTTGCAATGAGAACAGTGGCCAAAATGAAGAGTCTCCATTTATTTCTCATGTTGTTGTTTTTTATAGAATCGGTAAGAATAAATCATGGGATAAATAACAATGACTGCCAATATAATCATGCCTATGGTGAATCCTGAAGTGCCATTAAAAAAAGGTGTAATTATAGCAATTGAAATTCCCCCTATCATCCAGAGTTTGCTCCCAATCTGATGTGTTTTTCTCCAGTTCTCAGGATCTTCCAGTGTCCAGGGCAAACGCATGCCTATAAAGTAGTTGGGTTTAATGCTGTGCATGAAATTGCCTAGTCCTGCAAAAAACAAACCGATTAACGGCATTAAATATTTGTTTCCCTCAAGGCTGCCGGTTTGCGTTGAATGAATAATTACCATTTGAATGGCACTTAGAAACACTAGCAACATGTAGGCGATTTTTTGCAACAACTCTGGTGACTGGCCCGATTTTTTTGGATCAATTTTATTGGCGTATTTAACCAGAAAATAGGTAAACAGTGATATGCCTGTCATGAATAGGGTCATCACAAGCAAGGTTGATTTTTCACCCCTGCCATCTACTTCTCCCTTGTGATTGAAATGGGTGGGCACAATATCGGGCAATGACCCGTAAATGCTTGCCAGGTAAGCAATGGGTAGGCCAATGCAGATTAAAATGATGAGCCATTCTTTCCAGTTAAATGTCTTCATACGATTTATTTTTTTCGTTTAAACTGTAGCATCCATTTCAGCATTTCATCCATTACCGTTGTATTAATGGAATAATGAATAAACTGTCCGTCTTTGTTGGCTATCACCAGCCCTGCTTGTTTTAACAGGTCCAGATGGTGCGAAATACTGGGCTTGGAAATATTGAATTGATCGGCAATTTCTCCGGCAGTCATATCCCTGTCTTTCAATAGTTCCAGTATTTCCCTTCTGGTAGTATCATTCAATGCCTTAAAAATGATGTTCAACTTTTAGATATTTAGACAAATGTCTAAATAATATTTCAGAATTGCAAATTTTACAGTGAGAAATCAAACTGTAGTTGAATCTGTAAAATGGGAAATCCTTTTTTAAGTAACTACTTCATCAAAACGGGAAATCCAAACTGATTCATCGTGTCAAAAGATGCCTCCTTAGATAAATCCTTCACCAGCTGCATCAGTCTTTCAATAAGTAAAGGACCACACCAGCGGCGGGTATAGGCTGGTAAACCATAGGGTTCAATTGGCGTAAATTCCCAGGGATGAAAATACAAGCAGAGATACCCATCTTTTGCCAGGGTCTGCAGGCAAAGTTGCTTATATACAGTATAGGGCATATTCTTGAAACTCAACCAGAATAGGGGTATGCGGATACCCGGACTAACGGATGCCGGAATTCTCATAATATCTTCTTCCTTATACGCGGTTCTGGGCAAATGAAAGTTATTGTATCTGCCGGGCAACCAGGTTGGGTTAATAGATGAGTCATACTGGTAGCCTGCTGCCAGCACATCCTTCATTAATACCGGGCGCATGCGGGGCATTCGAAGGCCCGTCACTTTTTTCCCGGTAATTTCTTCCAGTCTCAGCCTTGACTTTAATAAGTCTGCTGTTTCGTAATCGGTATGATAAAATGTATGAGAGGCAATTTCATGTTTTTCAGCAAGCAATCGGATGCGGTCAGGAAAATGATTGGCAAAATTAGCTGTCGTAAACAAGGTCGAAGGCACTCTTTCCAAAACAGGTTGAATGGCATCAAGCCCATTGATACCTACCTGCATCTGATCGTCCACTGAAATTGCATATTGGTATTCCAGTGGCATGTCAAATTCTTCCACATCAAAACTCAGAAAAACTTTTTTATTCATTCTCCCAACTTCTTTCTTTTATAAAGTAGTGCGGCCTGTTTTTGCTTTGCATAAACAGCTTGCCCAGATAGAGGCCGATAATTCCAAGAATCATCAGTTGTAATCCCCCGAAAAAAGCAATGGCAGCAACAATAGAAGCCCAGCCGGAAACGGTATGGCCCTGATAAAAGCTATAAACGATATAGGGTATATATAAGACCGATAAAAAAGCAAAGCTAAAACCCAGATAAGCTGCCATATACAATGGCTTCGTACTGAAAGAAGTAATTCCCTGCAGAGCAAAGCGTACCATTTTTTTAATGGTGTATTTGGAAGCGCCGGAAAAACGGGCAGCGGGCATATAGGCAATTCCAGCCTGGCTGAATCCCATCCATTTTACAAGCCCTCTGATAAACAATTCGTGTTCTCTCAATTGTCTGAATGCCTCTACTACTTTCTTATCCATTAAACGGAAATCAGCGGTACCCTGTTCCAATTCAATGTCCGACATATTATTAATTACATCGTAAAAAAGTGCTGAAGTTTTCCTTTTCAGTAAAGACAAATCTTCCTGTTCTTTTCTGATGGTGTAAACCATGTCGGTACCTTCTTCCCATTTTTCCAGTAACAGGGGGATTAAAGCCGGCGGGTGTTGCAGGTCCGCATCCATCATGATAACCGCCTCTCCTTCGGCATGATCCAGACCCGCTTTCAGTGCATTCTGATGACCAAAATTTCTGGACAGACTCAGGTATTTAACCTGTTGATTTTCTTTAGAAAGTTTTTGTAAAACAGAAAGTGTATGGTCACTGCTTCCGTCATCCACAAACAAAAAGTGATAGTGATAAGGCAGGTCTGTCATTACAGCAGCAATCTCCTTTATAATAACAGGAATATTTTTTTCTTCGTTGCAGGCCGGAATAACAAAACTGACTAATCTACTCATTGTCCTGATGAGAATTTGGGTAAATGAATTTTCCAGCAACTGATAATTAACCAGCACCAGATGATAAAACAAGGTAAAGCTTTCAATGAATATGCAAGTATAATATTAATTCTTATGTAAGGGGGAATCAGGTCAGTCGGGGATAGAATGGTTAAAATAAATAATATTGCCAATAGGATTTTTACATAATTGCTGATGGGCTTTTCCTGAAGTATAAACCATATTGCGGCACCCGTTACCGCAATTACAAAAGTGGGGCTTTCGGCAGCAGAACTAAAAATTACAACAGAAAGCAATACCAGTGCCAGATACGACAATCCAAATGTGGCACTTAATTGATTTTGTTTTTTTAACAAAGGAATTCCAAATAGGGTTCCTGCAACGGCAATAATCGGAAGATCAATCGGGCCATAGTAATGAAAGATTCTTCTGATCATGCCAGGTACAGAAATATCCTGCATGCCTGCAGTTCTGGAGTTATCTATATTTTGCTGATTACGTCGGATGATCTGATAGTACCAGTCTTCGTAGGTCTGCATAATATAGTCGGCACTTGAATATACAATAGGTGCAACCACAATGATAGCCATCCATGCTATAAAGGAAAGTACAAACTGTAGCTTGTTTCTTGAGAAGAAGAAAAAAGCAAGGCCTGCAATTCCATATAGTTTGGTTAGAAAACCCAGTGCTATAAATAAAGTAGCCAACCAGTCTTTTCCCCGAATAGTGAATACATAAGAGAAAATAAAAAATGCAGTGAACATAGGATTGAACTGGACACTGTGAATAGATGTCATCATTTCAATCAATACAATCCAGTAAACAATAATTCTATGCTTCTCTTCAATAGGGAGTAGTTTCAACGCATAAAACAGAGCTGCTGCATTTGCTATTGCCCAAAGAAAACAACCTATATAAGTGGGAAGTAGTGCAAAAGGTGCTATCACCAGCGAAAACGCCGGACCATAATTGTTGAAGGATACATATTCATCAGGGTAATAGCTGAAAAGATATTTTTCCTGCACTACATGTCTGAATACGCCTTCAAAAATCAGGTAGTTGTCAATGCCTGTTAAACCTCTGCTTATTTCTGCAGTTACGGCTATGGCTGCCAGTAAAAACCAGATTACATATATCAGATAAATATCTCCTGCCCACCTGGTTTCCCACTTTTTATAGAATATGTTCGGTAGATGATTCATTTACGATTCTTTTTTAAAAATTACCATAATGGATACGCCTGCGGGAAAACGAAATCCTAATTTAAGCAAGTAATAATCAATGGAGAAAACACCTCCTAATAATTTATTGAAAAAGCCATCTGTTCCAAATACTGTATGGTCCGATTCTACCATTTCTTTTTTCTTTCCTTTTATTTTCTGAATGGCATTCGCCATTAATCTGAATGCAGCAATCGGAGCAAAGAGAAGCGAATTAAAATAACTATGGTAAATCACTTTTCCTTTTTGTGATTGAATCAGTTTTAGTAATTCAGTGCGTGTATACCTTCTAACGTGCTGGTTAATTATATCGTGGTCACCCCATAAAAACATATATGCCGGTACCGTAATAAAGAGATGGCCCTCTGGTTTACAGACTCTCCACATTTCTTCTATTGCTTTTTGATGGTCTTCTACATGTTCTATTACATCAAAGGCACAGACCAGGTCGTAACTATTATCTTCAAAGGGTAGTTCGGTGATAGATCCCTGAATAATGGGGCTTTTCAGCAGGGTTTTGGCAAAATTACAACAGGTCTCATCGTATTCTACCGACATAACCGTTCCAAATTCTTCCAGCATTTCTGATGTGGTACCCGTTGCGGCTCCTATATTGAGTGACTGAATTCCCCGCGGATTCCCCAAAAAGCTACAGATTCGCTCCCTCAATATCTTTTTTCTTACTGTAAACCACCAGTTTACTCTTTCCAGATGATAATATTCTTTAAAGTATTGTTGGTCCATGATTTATTAAAGGGGGAGCTGCAAGTAACGAAAAATTGAGAACAATTTAGATGAGGCATACCAGTTAAAAAATTTACTTTTGCCCTCTTAAAAATGAATAATATGAGCAAAGGACCTGTTTCTCAGTTTATAGAACACCATTACAGACACTTTAATGCTGCTGCATTGGTGGATGCTGCTAAAGGATATGAAACCCATTTACTGGAAGGAGGTAAAATGTTGGTGAGTTTGGCAGGTGCCATGAGTACTGCAGAGTTGGGTATTAGTCTTGCCGAAATGATTCGTCAGGATAAAGTGGCCATCATTAGCTGTACAGGAGCCAATTTAGAAGAGGATATTATGAATCTGGTTGCACATAGCCATTACAAGCGTGTACCGAATTATCGTGATTTAAGTCCTCAGGAAGAGTGGGATTTGCTGGAAAACCATTACAACCGTGTAACCGATACCTGTATTCCGGAAGAGGAAGCTTTCCGTCGTTTACAAAAACATATTTATAAGGTTTGGAAAGATGCGGACAATGCGGGAGAACGCTATTTTCCGCATGAATTCATGTACAAAATGTTGCTGAGTGGCGATTTGCAGCAGTATTATGAAATTGATCCAAAGAACAGCTGGATGTTGGCCGCAGCAGAAAAGAACCTGCCAATTGTAGTTCCGGGTTGGGAAGACAGTACCATGGGAAATATTTTTGCTTCCTATGTAATTAAGCAGGAACTGAAAGCTTCTACCATGAAAAGTGGTATTGAATACATGGTATGGTTAACAGAATGGTACCGTGCGAACAGTGGTGGTAAGGGTGTTGGCTTCTTCCAGATTGGAGGTGGTATTGCCGGAGATTTCCCTATTTGTGTAGTTCCTATGATGTACCAGGATCTGGAGTGGCATGATGTTCCTTTCTGGAGCTATTTCTGTCAGATCAGTGATTCAACTACTTCTTATGGTTCTTACTCGGGTGCAGTACCTAATGAAAAAATCACCTGGGGTAAATTAGACATACATACCCCTAAATTCATTGTAGAAAGTGATGCAACCATTGTTGCTCCGTTAATTTTTGCTTATTTGTTAGGTTGGTAAGATTGGCATTACCTGGTGCATGTTAAATAAGTGCAACTTGTACTAAGATTTATATAGATTAAAATACGTATATGTGGCCCCGATTCATTGAATCGGGGCTTTTTTTGCACTTTTTCTTCAATTATATAGCTATAAGCTATATAAACACCGTATAATGTATAATCTAATCGTTTCAATGTTTAAACTATTAAGATTTTTTTAACATTTAATTGAAATTATGTACATTGAAATTCTAAATTCTATCACAAAAACCTAAACAAATGAGAAAAATTTTGTTGTTAATGCTGGGTTTTATTCTTTTTATGAATACTACCTATGCGCAAAAAACAACAGTGAAGGGAAAGGTTACAGACACAAATGGTGTGGGTGTACCTTCTGCCACTGTTAAAGAAAAAGGCACTAAAAACGCAGTGAGTGCTGATGGGGAAGGCAATTTTACCATTTCTGTATCTCCCAATGCCGTGCTGCAGTTTACTGCCACTGGTTTTGGAATGGTAGAATTACCAGCCGACAAAGCTTCTTCAGTAAGAATGAAAGAAGCGGTTGATAATTTAAGCGAAGTTGTTGTAACTGCGCTGGGTGTTAAAAGAGAAAAGAAAGCGCTGGGTTATGCAGTGCAGGAAGTTAAGGGCGAAAACTTAACCGTTGCCAAGTCGCTGGATATCAGTACCTCATTAGCAGGTAAAGTAGCTGGTGTTCAGTTGGTTGGTTCTCCCAGTTCTTCTTTTGATAATGCCGATATCTTAATTCGTGGCGTTACAGGTCTTGGACCACAGGCGCCTATTTTTGTGGTAGATGGAACTATTACGAATCAATCAGCAGTAATTCTGGACAATATTGAAACTGTTTCAGTGTTGAAAGGGCCTGCTTCAACTGCATTATATGGTCAGCGTGCTGCCAATGGAGCAGTTGTAATCACTACTAAAAAAGGTTCTCGTAAAAAATACACGAGTGTAGATGTAAACCTGGGTTTAACATTTGAGAAGCTGGCTTTATTGCCTCCTTACCAAAATGAATATGCAGGTGGTTATTCCTCTTCTTTAACTTCTGCCGGAACTTCATTTGATGCACAGGGATTTTATTTGTTTAAGTACAACCCTGCTATCCATCCTGCATCTTGGGCCGCATTCAATGGTCAAAGAATGCTGGAGTATGGTGCCGATGAAAGCTGGGGTCCTAAAATGAACGGAGACAATTACCGTGCATACTGGAGTTGGTATCCTGGTGCTGAGTTTGGTCAGCTAACACCATTGGTTGCTCAACCTAATAACGTAAGAGATTTCTTTAAAACCGGTGTAAACAAAAACAATTCCATTTCATTCTCTTCTGGTGGAGAAGGATATAATTTCAGAATGACTTATGCCAATCAGAACAGAAGCTTAATGATTCCGAATGCAAACAGAGATCAGCATCAGCTGGCTTTGAATGGTTCATTTGACATTGGTAAGTATATCACCATCTCTACCGATCTTACCTATACTACCAATAGTACAAAAGGTAAGCCTGCAGAAGGATATCGTTTAGATGGTTTAAATATCACACAGAATTTTAACCAGTGGTTTCAGCGTCAGATTGATATGAAGCGTATGGTAAACTACAGAGAGCCGGATGGTAGTCTGAACTCCTGGAACATTGGAGATCCTAATGCAAGTGCAGATATTAAAGTATACGGAAGACCTCAATACTGGGATAATCCGTATTTCATGGCTAATGAAGCGTTTTCAACACAGGCTCAGAACAGATTGATTGGTAATGTTGGTATGAATATTAAAATCAACAAACACCTGAACATCATGTCTTATGTAAGAGCAAATACTTACAATAATGAAAATACAGGCAGAATGCCAACGGGTGCTTTAACCCTGGATTACTTTGATATTTCACAGGATCGTTATTCTGAAATGAACTACGAAACCAATATCATGTACAAAAATAAATTCGGAGATTTTTCTGTAGATGCGATGGTGGGTGGTAACGTTCGTAAGAATAGCTATAGCGCCTTGTCTATGGGTACACAGGGTGGATTAAGTTCTCCTAATTACTTTGATATTGCTGCTTCTATTTCCAGACCAAGTGTTAGCCGTTCTTATGAAAAGAAAACAGTGAACTCTGTTTTAGGTAAAGCGTCTGTGGGTTGGAGAGATATGTTGTTTGTAGAAGGAACATTACGTAATGACTGGTCTTCTGCATTGCCTTCACAAAGCAATTCTTATTTATACCCATCTTTAAGTACCAGTTTCATCTTCACAGAATTGTTGAAATCTAGCTGGCTAACTTATGGTAAACTTAGAGCTTCTTATGCCAGTGTTGGTTCAGACTTAGGTGCACACGCGCTTAATCTTGCCATCGGAAACGGATCTTTCTATGGAACCAATCCTTCTGCAACCATTGGCAATCAGTTTAAAGGTGGTGGCATTCGTCCTGCTCTTACCAAGGCCTATGAGTTTGGGGTTGAATTGCGTTTATTCAAGAAAATTGGTTTAGATGTTACTTACTACCAGAACAACAATACCGATCAGATCTTAGGTATTGATGTAACACCTGCCAGCGGTTTCTCTACTGCTCAAATTAATGCAGGAAACATTCAAAGTAAGGGTATTGAAATTACCCTTAGCGGTAAGCCAATTGAAACCAGAAACTTTAGTTGGGATGTTACCCTTAACTGGGCTAAGAATCAGAACAGCATTAAGGAACTGGCTCCAGGCATCAATACTTACCTATATGCAACCAACCGTTATGATACTCGTTTAGAGCACAGAGTAGGTGGCGAATGGGGTATGTATTATGGAAGAAAATGGAGAACAGACCCTACAACTGGCCAAACTTTAATTGATGCTACAGGTCAGCCTTTGTATGATATTAACGTGCCAATCGGGAATGTATTACCGAAATTTACCGGAGGTATGTTTAACTCATTAAAGTATAAGTCTTTTGATCTTACTTTCGGAATTGACTTCCAAAGCGGTGGATTATTCTACTCTGAAACCAGAAACTTTAATACAGGTGCTGGTCTTTCTCAGGAAACAGTTGGTAAGAATGACAAGGGCAATGATTGGAGAGATTATCCTGGTGCTTATACTACTGCAGGAGGTAATACCGGAGCAGGTGGTATCAGAATTCCTGGCATTTTTGCTAATGGAGCATTAGCCGGAAAAGAAAACAACCGCTATATCTCTGCAAGAGCTTACTGGTATACTGCTCGTCAGAGAGACGCAAGCAACGTATTGTTAGATGCATCTTATATCAAATTAAGAGAAATCAGATTCGGTTACACACTTCCCGCTTCTCTTTTAAAAGCGGTTCCTTTTGTTAAGTCTGCCAATATCGGATTCATGGTTCAGAATGCCTGGTTAATTTGGGCTACAACCAAGAAATGGGGTGTTGATCCTTCCGAATTGGAATCGTTTTATCGTGAAGGTGGTCAGCTATCTTCTACCAGACAATTTGGTTTCAACTTAAGGGCTTCATTTTAGTAAACGAATTCAGTAAAAACAAAAAGACATTTTATGAAAAAGATTTTAATATTTTTTGGTTTGCTGGCTACGTTACAGAGTTGTAACAAGTTTGGCGACACGAATATTTCACCGGCGCAGCTAACAACGGCTTCTACCAAAGCGCTTTTAACCAATGCACAGCAGGCATTAAGCACTTATGTTACGAGTGCCAGATTAGGTTCTATGTATGTGCAGCATATATCTGAAGGACCTTATCCTGGTTCTTCTTTATACAGTGACCGTAACTCAAGTTTTGCAGGCTGGTATACCGGTCCTTTGTATGATTTACAAACCATCATTAATTATAACAATGCGGGTTCTTCTTCTGCAAATGGTAATGGTTCCAAGAATAACCAGATTGCGGTTGCCCGTATTTTGAAAGCGTATTATTTCCTTCAAATGACCGATATATGGGGTGATATCCCTTATAGCGAAGCATTACAAGGAGATAAAAATTATGCACCTAAATACGATAAGCAGCAGGATATTTATACTGCATTGTTTAAAGAGCTTACTGAATCTGTTGCCCAAATTAATGAATCAGAAGCAGCTGTTGTAGGTGATATTCTTTTGAACGGTAATATGGCAGCATGGAAGCGTTTTGCCAATACTACCCGTATGGTGATGGCTTTAAGAATTTCAAAAGCTGATATAGCAAAAGGCAAAACAGAATATGCTGCTGCTCTTGCGGCTGGTGTTATCACCAGTAATGCTCAGAACATCAACTTTAAGTATATTGCCGGAGACCCCAACAACTATAATCCCTGGTATAATAACTATACCATCAGTAACAGAAACGACTATGCTATCAGTAAAACTATGACTGATTATATGGATCCTAAAGCAGATCCAAGATTGCCGGTTTTTGCTGAAACATTGGCAGGCGGTGTAATCAAGGGTTTACCTTATGGAAGAAACGTAGCGGTAAATATTCCAGCTGCTTTCAGCAGAATTGGTTCTGCTTTCAGAAGCCAGGATTCTCCTCTTACTTTACACAACTATGCTCAGGTATTATTTATGCAGGCTGAAGCAGCTAAACTAGGCTATGTTGCCGGTGGTGATGTTGAAGCAGAAGCTAAATATAAGGCTGCTATAAAAGCATCATGGGAAATGTATGGTGTATTTAATCAGACAAAGTATGATACCTATGTGGCACTACCTGAAATTGCATACACTTCTGTAGATGGTCATAAGAAAATCATGACTGAGAAGTGGGTGCACAATTATTTGGCCAGCTATGAAGCCTGGAAAGACTGGCGCAGAACAGGTTTCCCTGTATTAACTCCTGCAGTAGATGCAGTTGATTCAAGAGGAATTCCAATGCGTTTAGGTTATTCACCAACCGAAGCATCTTTAAATCCGGTTAACTATGCAGCTGCAGTAACTGCATTGGGAGGGAAAGATGAGAACTATGGTTTGATGTGGTTGGTAAAATAAGTTCTTGATAGTTTATGTTTAAGAATTGCTGCTAACAAAAAGCCCCGGCTCAACTGAGACCGGGGCTTTTTATTTTAAGACTTTCAAACGCAGTATGTAAACCTGTTGTTTGAATTATCTTGCTGGCATTGTAAGTGGGATATCACGCTTTAGCATTTCATCTCTGTTGGCCATTTCCCAAGCAGTATGAAATACCAGCTTCGCTCTTTTCTCCATTAATTCAAAGTTGATTTTGTCAACGGTATCACCGGGCTGGTGGTACTCTGCTTTCAACATTCCATCATAGAAGAATAAAATAGGAACTCCTTTGCGTGCAAAGTTGTAATGGTCGCTTCTGTAATAAATTCTGTTCACGTCTTTTGGATCATCGTATTTGTAATCCAAAGTCATGTTCAGGTATTTTGCATTTACACTTTCATTAATCTTTGCTAAATCAGAGCTCAATTTATCATGACCAATTACATAGATATAGTTTAAAGTATCTGCTGTTTTTCTCTCTGTATCTACACGACCAATCATATCGGTATTTAAATCAACGGTGGTTTTATCCATTGGGAAAATAGGATTGTCTGAGTAGTATTGTGATCCCCAAAGACCTTTTTCTTCTCCGCTTACGGTCATGAACACCAAAGTTCTGCGAGGCTTGTTGCCTTTTTTAGCAGCCGCTGCAAAAGCTTCAGCCATTTGCATTACACCAACTGTACCGGAACCATCATCATCTGCTCCGTAATAAATTACATCGCCTCTTTTACCAAGGTGATCGTGGTGACCAGTCATGAAAACATATTCGTCTTTTTTGTCGGTACCTTCAATAATTCCGATAACATTGCTGGTTTCCAATGCAATTGATTTTTTATCGGCATTAATGCTAAGTTCAGCACTGTACTTGCCTTTGTTAAGGCTGGCCAAAGCGTCACTGCTCAATTTTGACGTTCTTCCGGCTAAAGCAGAAGCAATTTCTTCAGAAACCGTTACCATCATAAATGGAGCACCAGTAGGCTTGTTCATGTACATATTGCCTTTTGTAGCGGTTGGATTTTTACGAGGGAAATCCTTGGAAACTAAAATGATGCCTGTTGCGCCAGCTGTTCTGGCAGCTGTAGCTTTGGCAGCACCTGAAATTGGACTTGGCGTTCTGGTACCAGGAGCAGGAGTCGGTGCTTTGTATCCGGCGGGTGCACCATCCAGCATCATTACAATCTTACCTTTTACATCTAAACCGGCATAATCATCTAAACCAGCTGCTTTGTCTACAAGACCGTATCCCACAAATACCAATTCCTTAGAACTGGTAGCTCCGTTGGCGATGGATTGTAAAGACATCATATAGTCTTTGTCCCAGTTGTATAACTTTCCATTAACTCTTAATTCAATACTGGCCAGTTCGTCCTGGTAAACATTAAAGTATTGCTGATAGCTATTACCATTTCCTGGCTTTAGCCCCATTCTTCTGAATTCAGATTCAATATAGGCTGCCGCTTTTCTTTCGCCTGGCATAGCGGTTTCTCTGCCTTCCATTTCCGGACCTGCAAGAATGGTAAGTTTCTGCTTCATTGAAGCGGGGGTAATTAATGCAGCAAATTTTGCAGATGCATCTTCTTTTTGCCCGTATGCAATTCCGCTTGACAGGAACATTGCACCGAACAGGATTTTTTTCATCATGGCTTTTTATTTTAGTTACAGCTTATTTTATTTACTCTATTTGCGTGTCTTCCACCTTCAAACGGAGTATTCATAAATACTTCAATCATTTGTTCAGCCAAAGGGAGTGCTACAAATCTGGCAGGAATGCAAATTACATTGGCATCATTATGTAATCTGGACAGTTCTGCAACATCATTCTGCCAGCATATGGCAGCTCTGATGCCCTGGTGTTTATTAGCGGTGATGGCTACACCATTGGCACTGCCGCAAATTAAGATGCCAAAACCCGATTCTCCTTTTTCTACCGCACTCGCTGTGGGATGTGCAAAGTCGGGATAATCCACTGAATCCAATGAAAAAGTTCCATGGTCGGTAACTTTGTAACCTTTTTCGGTTAACCAGGATATCAGTGCAGATTTATAACCAAATCCGGCATGGTCGCTTCCAATCGAGATGGGTTTGGAAGCATCAAATACATATGGCATACTAAGGGTTTTACTTCTTCTAATTAATCCCACTCCTTGTCCTCTTCTTTTTCCAGTTTTCTGTATACTTTGGCAGATACCAGTATACTCAATTCATATAATAGGAATAAGGGGATAAACACAATCAACTGACTCATCCAGTCTGGACTTGGGGTAATAAAAGCAGCTACAATCAAGATGATTACCACAGCATACTTACGGGTGGCTCTTAAGAAACTTGGTGTAACAATCCCAATCTGTGTTAACACATGCGCCAGCACCGGTAATTCAAAAGCCAATCCACATCCTAAAATAATATTGGTCAGGTTGTCTAGATAATCAGAAAAAGTAGGACGGGTAACAATCATATTTTCGGTGCCTAATTGAAAACCAGCTAAAAAGTTGAAGGTGAAAGGTCCCAGTAAAAAATATCCAAAAGCGGCTCCGCAAAAGAAAAAGAAAGAAACCCAGAAAATAATAAAGCGGGTATTCTTCACTTCTTTATCTTTTAAGGCTGGCTTTACAAAACGCCAGAATTCCCAGAAAATATAAGGGAAAGCCATGATGATTCCTCCTACAATCGCCATACTGATAGTACTTAAGAATTGTCCTCCGAATGTGGTACTCTGCATGGTTACTTCTACGGGGGGCATACAAAGCGCATCGCCAATTCGCAGCCAATGACTAAAATCGCAAAGTGCTTTATAACTTACAAAGTCTTTGTTGATAGGGCCTACAATGATATTATCGAAAATCCAGTTGCGATAAATAAAAATCACCACTGCCATAACCAATATAGAAACAATGGAGCGAATAATATGCCCTCTTAATTCTTCCAGATGGTCTATAAAAGACATTTCTTCCTGATCTTCCGCCGCTTTTCTATTAAATAGTGCCATGTTATTGAAGTACTTTCATCTTTACCATTTCAATTCTTCTTTCAGATACAGTTAGAATATCAAACTTGAAATTATTGATGATAATGGTTTCTTTTTGTTTGGGAATGGTTTCGTGTTCGCTGATAATATAGCCACTCAGTGTTTCTGAATCACTGGTAGGAAAATCCAGGTTGTATTTTTCATTTAGGTAATCCAGTTCCAGTCTGCCACTGAAAATAAATTCATCTTCGGCCAGTTGCTTTTCAACAAATTCTTCTGTATCGTATTCGTCCTGAATTTCTCCGAAAATTTCTTCCAGTAAATCTTCCATGGTAACAATTCCTGAAGTGCCACCAAATTCATCTACCACCCAGGCAATGCTTTTTCTTTCTTTGGTGAACTTATTAATCAGGTCTGTGGCGCTCATGCTTTCCGGAACCGCTACAATTGGATGCAGCATGGCTTTGATGTTTTCAGGCCTGTTAAACAAATCTAACTGATGAATATATCCTACGATATTGTCGATGCTGTTTTCGTACACCAGTAATTTGCTGAGCTTGGTCTGTATAAACAATGCTCTTGCTTCTGCAAGACTGTCGTTTACTTCCAATGCTACAATTTCAGTTCTGGGAACCAGGCATTGTCTGATTTTTACGGTTGGTAAACTCAAGGCATTTTCAAAAAGTTCCGTATTCAGTTCCTGGTTTTCATCGTCCTGGTCTTTGGTCTGCTGAAAAAAATGTTCCAGGTCTATTTTAGTAAATGCTTCGTTTTTATCTTTAACCCTAACGTTAAATAAGTACTTTAATATCCATTGAGAAATATTAACGAAGAGATTGGTCAGGGGTAAAAATAAGTTGTGAAAAAAGTTAGCGACTGGAGCAAACACGAATAGCAGGCTGTCGCTCTTGGCTCTGAAAATGGCTTTGGGTAAAAATTTACCGATTACCAAAACCACCAAAGTGGAAACCAGGGTATCAAATGCCAGTTTTAAAAAATCATTTTCAATCTTTAACGGCATCCAGATCCCTGCTTTTAGCAGTTCATCGAAAAGCAAACCATAAATTACCAGAAACAGATTAACGCCAATTAAACAAGTACCAATAAATCTTGCAGGAGATTCAATGAATTGCGCCAGAATGATGCCACTTCTTTTACCCTGCTTTTTCTTAAGCTCAATGCTTAGCCTGTTGGCGGTAACGAATGCAATTTCGTAACCGGCAAAGAAGCCAATGAACAACAAAGTACCCACTATACTAAGAATGGTATAGACATGCGCCATAATAAGCCAAAGTTAAGGGATATACCCAAACAAAGTACCCCGTAGAAACGGGGTACGTGACCGATTTAACACATGAGAATCGGCGCTGTAAAGTTTATATAGTTCTTTTATTTAAAGTCTACGGTGCAATTCTGACAATTCATCTCAATTTTAAGCCCCTTGCCTTCCCCAACTTTAGCGGTGAAACGCGATTCATTGCCGCTTGCCTGTGCAAACCGGGTTACAGAACGGTTGATTTCAATTAATTGTCTGGCCAATGCGTCGGTTTCTTTTTCCTTTTTTTCCGGGGCTGTTTTTTTAGGCTCTTCAATAACTACAGGCTCTTTCTCAAAGTTGCCATAAACAGTGCTGTAAGCGCCGTTGAAATTCACCGTATAGTTTTTTACATTCCGTACCGGAATGCGTATATCGGCATATTTATTGTCAATTTTAATCAGACTCAGATTAGATCCTACATTTCTGATTTTTACATCTGCATTGGTGCCATCCATTTCTAGCGAACCATTCAGCTGAGTCACCCTAAGATTTCCGTAGTTCTTTCTTCCTCTTAGTTCGTCGGCTTCATCAATTTCATATTCGTCATTGGTACTTCTGAATACGGCTTTTTTGGTGCTACCAATTTCAACCGTTGCATATTTGGTATCCAGGTCTGCATCGGCAATACTACGTGCACTGAAACGGCCGTTCATGAATTCAATTTCTGCTACTCCTGCGTTTTCAATATTTACATTCGAGTATTTGGAACGAAGGAATAGTTTGGTGAAACTTTCGGCTTCTACATTTCCATTGGTGATACTAATAGTGGTTGTTCCCGCATTGCCTGTAATCTGCAAGTCTGCGTATTTGGTATCTACATCCAGTTTGGCTGATGAAGGCAAATAAATGGTCACTACTCTTTTTATGTTCGATTTGCTGCCAATATTTTCACCTTTGTCGTTGAATACTGCTACAGCAGGATTGCCGCTCCATCCAAAAGTATTTCCATTGATGGTATAGCTTCCGCCTGAAATGGTTCCCGATTTAACACGAACCATATTTCCTACTGTTTTTAAGGAAAGGTTCATTTTCTCAAACCATTCTTCATCGCTTAATTTACCTTCCCCTTCAAAATATACAGTGGTAACCACTTTTACTTTTGGCTGGTCCCAGGTTTTAATTTGCAGATTCCTGGAAGTGTTGTCAATGAAAATTTCAGCAGATTTAGCAACACTGATTTCCTGACTGATTTCTTTGGATTTTACATCCTTTAAATCTTTGAAACCATAAGACTCATTAAAAAAACGATCTCCTGGAAATCCGGTAACTGTAATTGCACGTGGGCCATTGATTGGGAAACCTTCAACTACAATAGGCTCCAGTGCTTTTGCCATACTTTCTTTTACAGATTTGCGCACTTCAATATTGGCTGCCTTAATTTCTTTTTCAGCCTTTTGCATTTCTTTTTCGGCTTTCTGCTTTTCCTTTTCTGCCTGTTTTTCGGCAGTACTCTGTTGTGCAGATACTGAAGCAAAGCTTAGCATGCAGGCGGCAAAAAGAAGGGATTGTTGAATTCTATTTTTCATAATACTGATTTAAAATCAAAAATTTAAATATTGATAAAGTAAGCGCGGGTGGAATCTACAGGTCCGCGGTTTTGTTTGAAACGATTGTTGGTTTTGTTCATTTCCAGCTGCAGCTGTTTCAGAACGGTTAATTTATATTGATACAGGTCAATCAGTTGATCAAGCTGATTGGCAGTGAGTCCTTTTTTGCTGATTTCTTTTTTTAATTGTTTTTCATCGGCTTCAATCTGCTGAATCTGCATTTTAAATTCATTGAAGTAAGCGGCTGATTCTGCATACATGGGCGTGGTGCTGATTTTACCTCTTTGCAAATTAATGACCTGAGTGAATCCACTTTCTACACTGGCCAAAGAAGTAAGAACATCTTTTGACAAACCTTGAGCGCTACTGTTGGTTTGTGGGTTGATGTTGGTTTTATAAGGCCTGGTATTTTTGTTTGCGGCTATATTTGACATGCTACCTGCACTATTCAATACTTTTTCTTCGGCCTCATTTTGTATTATGGTATTGGTTTCTGTTGCATTATTAGCAGGATTTGCTGATTCATTTTCAACCCCTACCGTTTCATTTTCATTTGGTGCCCTAAGAACCTGCTGCTGAAGCGTTTCTGGTTTTGTCTCAAGCAAAGACCATAGACCTATACCCGCGAGTACAAATACACAGGCTGCCACCGACCACTGAAAATATTTTTTAATGGTCACCACTTTAGCAGCGGGTTGCTTCTCCTGATTTAATTTGGCCTGCACTTTCTCCCAACTCTGGGGTCCTGGTTCGTCCAGGTCCAGAGCAGTTCGGTTTTCCTGCAGATATTTTTTAAACTCATCCATGTATCTGAATTTGTTTTTGAATTCTTTGTTGCAATAATGTCCTGGCCCGCTGGTACTGACTTTTGCTGGTAGATTCTGAAATACCCATGCTTTCCGCAATTTGTTTGTGCGAATAGTCTTCGAATACATACAGCGAAAAAACCTGTCTGCATCCTTCGGGCAATTCTTTAATGGTCCGGTGAATGATTTTGAAATCAATGGTCTTCCACCATTCAGTCTCTTCTTCCACCAGGTCCCCCTGCTTCTCGTTGTCCCAGGTTTCCCAATGAATATTTTTTTACAAAAACGAATGCATTCGTTTACTACAATTCTTTTTAGCCATCCTCCAAACTGCTCAGCTACTTTCAGCTGATGCAGGTTTTTAAATGCAATTACAAAACAGTCTTGTAGTACGTCTTCTGCGTCTGAGGAGTTACCCGTCATTCTGGTACAGATATTAAACATGGCTTTGCTGTATTGCTCGTATAACCAAGCCTGGGCTTTTGCATCTCCGGTGCAAGCCTTTTTTACAGCAGCTTTTTGTATGTCTATTACCTGTTCCAAGCAGTTTTCATGAGTAAGAGTAGTATTTGATGAAAAGTTGGAAAGGGTTGGTAAAAAATCCTGCTTAATATTCTGCTAAAACAGGTTTGTTCTGCATAATGGACTCTATTTTCTGTAAAACTTCCGTGTTAAGTAATTCAACAGCTTTTAAGGCGGTTAAGTTATCCAGCAGTTGTTCTTTTCTGGTTGCACCTAAAATAGCCGTTGTTACATTCGGGTTTTTAATACACCAGGCAATGCTTAAGGCAGGAAGGCTGCAACCCAGCTCATTGGCCAGTTCCTGCAATTGTTTTACTTTTTCAATTTTTTCTTCCATAATCAGGCGTTCCTTCAGCCAGTCAAAGCCTTCAATGGCCAGTCTGCTTCCTTCCGGAATGCCGTTATTGTATTTGCCGGTTAGTAATCCGGATGCCAACGGGCTCCAGATGGTAGTGCCCAGGCCTACATTTTTAAAGACTTCCAGATAGTCTTTTTCTAATTTCTCTCTTTCAAATAAATTGTACTGAGGTTGCTCCATGGCAGGCCCAATTAAGCGATAATCGCGGGCAACCCGATTGGCTTCCATTAATTCAACGCCACTCCATTCACTGGTACCCCAGTATAAAATTTTTCCTTGCTGAATCAGGGTATTCATGGTAAGAACCACTTCTTCAATTGGCGTATTCTTATCGGGTCTGTGACAGAAATATAAATCGAGGTAATCGGTCTGAAGTCTTTGCAGGGCTTCATTACAGGCTTCTGTAAGATGCTTTCTGCTCAAGCCGGTTTGGTTGGGCTTGTTCTCTTTGCCTCTCCAGCCAAAAAAAGCTTTAGAAGAAAGGGTATAGGAAGTACGGTCCCAGTTTTTTGCTTTTAAAACCCGTCCCATCATTTTCTCACTTTCACCCAGTGCATACACTTCTGCATTGTCAAAAAAGTTTACACCATGGTCATAAGCAATTCCCATTAATTCATCTGCACTGTTATCATTAATCTGCTTATGAAAAGATACCCAGCTACCGAAACTTAGTACACTTAACTGAAGTCCGGTTCTTCCCATTCTTCTGTAATCCATACAAATGATTTTATTGTTTTTGATTAGAACTGCTATCGGGCAAAATTAAGAAGGATCCCATATCTAAATCGAAGTAAGTAATATCTGTTAAGGTTTGATTAGAACTGAAGCCTTTGCGGGCATACAGTTTCTGGCGCGGATTACGCTGACTGGTGGTAACGGGCTTGTCGGTATGAAAACGTCCGAGGGTCTGATCCCAGTATAACTCAGATGTTTCCAATGTGTCACCGTTGATTCGGATAATCACTACACTGTCGCGCAGGTAAATTTTATTTTCGTTTTCCAGATAGCGACCATATTTGGCACTAAGGGTGCTTTCTAATTTGGTGCTGTCGTTATAAAATTCAACGAAAAGGGTTTTAGGAAATTCAGATTTTAAAGCACTGTCGCCCTGGTAGCGTAATAAAAGAGGAGCTGTTAATTTGGCTTTCATTTTGCCCCCCATACTCAGGAAGCTGGTAATATTTTTTCCTTCTTCAATTCCCGGATTTTTTTTGCCGAGCTGCTTTACTTCATTTACATCGTTCTCGCAAGCGAGCATAAAAAAGCAGCCTGTTAAAAAGGCTGCTAATGTAAATATTGTAGAACGATTAGTCATATCTGCGTTTAATAAACCAAACATCACTTAAGCTAAATCCTAATGTAAGCTGGGTGTAACTTTCTGTAACGTTATTTACAGAACTACCTCTTTTTCCAAACTGTAATGCAGCCTGAACCACGGTGTACTGTGTTTCATAGTTTCTCCATTTTCTGATAGGGAAGCCTGCACCGAGCGTAAATGAACTATGTTTTAATCCATTTCCATCTGCATTAATATAGTCTTGTCCAAACTGGAATCCGAATCTATAGTTTACATTGCTTAAATAATTGGTAGACCCTTCTATATTGGGGCTAATTTGACCACCAAACTTCAAGGCCCAGCTATTGTTCAGCATATCGGACTGTCCATACGATCTGTATTTGGTCCATTGGGTGGTGGTAAATTCCATACCGGCAGACCACAATTGAAAATTACCTCTTGAATTACTTAAGGTTTTTACAAACATGAATCCGGCTTCGTAGGTAGCAGGCATAACAATAGTACCCTTAATATTGTCTTGTTTGGCAATACTGTCCACTTCAATTAACCCCCCTGCTGCACTCAATACAAAAGTTTGTTTATTCTGTCTTTGGGTTGCATTCATGTTTTGTTGAAGACTGGCAGTTGCTCCAATTCTCATTAAGAGGTTTCTGGATGATTTATCTGCTGCATTTTCCTTTTTGGAAAGGGTAAATTCATATTGAATTCCAGCCTGTAAAAACATTTTGCCAAAGTTGTTTTGAATGGCTGTTCTGGATTCAAAATATTGCAAAGTGTCGTTATAGAAAGTTTTGGTAGTGCTTAATTCCTGTCTTCCGAAAGTATAACCTGTGTTGAATCCTGCACTGAAATTTTTCCATTTTTTTCCCAGGCCAACAAAAGCCTGATAGGTTCCGCCCGTACCCTGATAAATAGAGCCTACGCTGTCTCCGGCCGCTCTGGCTCTGGATTCTACTCCATAGTTAACCCTTGTTAAGGGTCTTAATCCAAAAGCTATCCCTAACCCTTTCGCCTTGTTAACAGGAATACCTACCGATAAATAACTTGGAATCAGATAAATAGAACTGAATGTTCCGTTTGGATTCTGACTTGTTAGTTTTCTAGAGTCAAGTGACAGCCCTAAATCATAGGTTACCATGTAATTGGCGCCATAGGTAGCAGGGTTGTTGAAGTTTACGGATTGCCCAACATTGTAGCTGTTGCCATCGGCATAAGCTGCTGAAATGCCTCCCATCGCTCGACTGATGGCGTGCTGGGAACCTACTAAATTGCCCAATCCATATCGGGAAAACGGTGAATTAACCTGAGCAGATGTTTGGATTGCGTATAAAAAAAGGAAACTAACCACAAGAGCCAGCCTACCTGTTGTTGAACTCACTGATTGCATATAAGCCTTTAAAAATTAGGTTTGGGTCGGCAAATATCCTGTTTTTTAGGTGCGGTACAAAAAAAGGCATATCCCCCCCGGTTAATAGCACGTTAAAGTTGCTGTATTTTAGGGCATATTCGTCAATTATTCCATCAATTTCCTTAGACATGCCCCAGATAACCCCGCTAAGCAGGTTGGTCTTTGTATCGTAGCCAATCAGCGGAAAGAGCGATTCGGCCTTAATATAGGGCAGCAGGGCGGTTTGCTCGTGCATGGCCCTGAATCGCATATTCATCCCCGGAGAAATACTCCCACCCAGAAACTCATGCTGGTTATTGATGAAATTATAAGTTATGCAAGTGCCCAGGCCAATCACCAGGTTATGGCTGTTGGGGAACAAATCTACTGCGGCTGCTACCAGCGCGAGCCGGTCGGCACCAATGGTTTCAGGTTTGCCCACCGGTGTGGTTAAGGGTAGTAGGCTGGTATGGTTCAGGCGGTGAAATATTGTTTTTTCCGCCATAAAGGTTTCAATAGCCGGGTCATGGTTAATTACAGAAGAAAGAATAATCTTTTCCGGACTCCATTCTTTCAGCAAAGCCTCAATGCTATTCAGAGAGGTATCCGGCAAATTGATTTCTTTTAAAAATTCACGGCCTTTGAATACCCCTGCTTTTTGTCTGGTATTACCAAAATCTAAACAAATTGATATGCCCATGGTATTAGTTAAGGTTATAACCCGTTATTTTTTAAATGATCCGTTAATGGCAATTCTTTCTTTTAGTTGCTCCATACCTTCTATTACCGGTATTACTTTTTCCAGGTGTCTTCTTAAAAATTCCAGTCGCTGATCTTCTTGCAGTAAACAAAGCAATTCATATTCTTCTTTGAGTGAAAGCCCTGCATGATGAGCCATATCGTAGCTTAACATTTCTGCCACTTTCTGCTGAAACTTTTTGGTAACATTCAATAAGCGATGTAGTATGTAAACCGAATCCATAATTTTAAAAGAAAGAAAAGGCCTTGCCATGGTATCATTGTTTGGATAGCTTACAATGGCACCATTGTAAAGTTTATCCGGAATTTTTTCTATCATTTCCAATACCTTAAACACTTTGGTGCCCTTGGTTTTAATATCCATTCTGCCATCTTCATATACTTGCACAATCTCTGTAATCTCAACCATCGTGCCTGTTTCAGCCACTGTGTCGCCAAGAACAGTTGGAATGCCAAAAGGCTTAGCTTCGGCAAAACATTCAGTAATCAGCTCTTTATATCTGGGTTCAAATATGTGTAGATTTAACTCTTCACCAGGATACACAACTAATTCCAGCGGGAAAATCGGAATAAAATTTATCATACACTTAGGCTTGCCCCTGCAAAATATTTCAGTTCTTTACGGCACAATTTAGCTAAAATGAAAATTGCGGGCTTCACAATTATTAAAAATGCCGTGTTAAATGATTATCCAATTGTGGAAGCCATAGAATCTATTTTGCCAGTAGTAGATGAAATGTATGTATTGATTGGAGATTGTACAGATGGTACCATTGAGTTAATTGAATCCATACAAAGCCCTAAAATAAAAATTCATCATTCCGAATGGGACCCCCAGTTAAGGTCGGGGGGATCGGTACTGGCGGTGGAGACGAATAAAGCCCTGCAACTGATACCCGCCGAGTTCGACTGGGCTTTTTATATACAGGGAGATGAAGTGGTGCACGAGCAATACCATGCAGCCATCAGGGCAGCCTGTGAAGCTTATAAGGATGATCAGCGAGTGGAAGGGCTGCTCTTCAAATACCTGCATTTTTATGGCACATACGATTATGTTGGCGATAGCAGAACCTGGTACAGAAATGAAGTAAGGGTTATCAGAAACGACAAGTCTATTCAGGCATATAAAGACGCACAAGGATTCAGAAAGCAGGGAAATAAAATTAAAGTGAAGCCCATTGATGCCTATGTATATCACTATGGCTGGGTAAAGTCTCCTGTTCAGATGATGAAGAAACAGAAAGAGTTCAGTAAGCTCTGGCATCCGGATGAAGCGCTACAATCTATGATGGAGCAGCCGGATTTTTTTGATTACAGTCAATTCGATTCCCTGGTTCCTTTTTCGGGCACGCATCCCTGCGTGATGAAGGAAAGAGTTGCAAGGGCTAACTGGAAAGTCAGCTTTGATCCCACCCGGAAGAAATTCAGTCTCAAAGACAAACTTTTATACCAGTTTGAAAAAGCCACCGGAATCCGGTTATTTGAATTCAAGAATTTCCGAATCCTTGGTTAAGTCAGTTCCCACCTTTAAGCAAGCCCCTTTTTAATTAAAACTTAGGTTTCAGGAATATTTTTTTCTTTTTTTAATTTTTTGTTATAAAAAAACGAGGTTTTTAACAATTCCTTAATATATTGGAGAGTGAACATTATTTCATGGCAATTTTAAAACACAAGTACATGACAAAATTCTTGTCTATTTTTTTGCTATCCATGGTATGTTTTACCATTGTAGCAACAGCCCAGAATGTAACCATCTCGGGCAAAATTACTGATGGGAAAGGTGCGGCAATTCCCTCTGCTTCCATCGTAATTAAAGGGAAAAAATCGAGCGGTGCATCTGCTGACGCTCAGGGTAATTTTAAAATTACTGCGTCAAAAGGAGATGTACTAGTAGTGTCTAGTTTGAACTTTATTAACAAAGAAATTGTGGTAGGATCAAATACCACCTTGAACATTTCTCTTGAAAGTTCAGAATCTGCTTTATCCGAAGTAGTTGTAACCGCCATGGGTATTAAACGTTCAGAGAAAGCATTAGGATACGCTGTATCAACAGTTAACCCTACTACTTTATTACAGAAATCCGAGCCCAATATCTTGAACGGCCTTGCCGGTAAAGTTCCCGGGGTTGATATCAGAGCTGGACAGGGTGCTCCAGGGGCAGCTGCTGGTATTCAAATCAGAGGGGTTTCTTCCTTTAATGGCGGAGAACCTTTAATTGTTGTGGATGGTATTCCTTACAGTAATCCTCTTGTAAACACCACCAGTCCTTTTTCAGGGGGGGGTACTTACGGGTCTGGTTTAGGAAACTTAGACCCCAACGATATTGAATCTATGAATATATTAAAAGGGGCCGCAGCTGCATCCCTTTACGGATCCAGAGCTGCTAACGGGGTTTTGTTAATTACCACAAAATCCGGAGCTCCTAAAAAAGGTGCTAAATCATTAAATGTAACTTACAGAGCAGGTTATAGCATTGAAAATGTATCTGGTCTTCCTGAATTTCAAAATTTGTACGGAGCAGGTGCTAACTTCAGAACGCAATCTTCAAATGGTTCATGGGGAGCCAAATTTGGAAGAGGAGTAGTTTACAACGCAAGTGGTATTCCTATCAGAACATCTGCTTCAGGTGTTGATTCCATTCCTGCTACTACATGGGCCACTATGTATGCTTCTTACCCTGAATTATTTCCAAATGGTCAGATTGCTTACAAAGCCTATCCTAATAACGTTAAAAATTTGTTCAATACCGGAAACTTAGTAGAGAACTCAATAGGATTAAGTGGCGGCGAGGGTAATACTTTGTTCAATGTTACTCTTTCCAGAGTTGATCAAAAAGGATATATTACTAATTCTAGCTACACCAAAAACAATATTAGTGTTGGTGGACAAACTTCCGTTGGTAATTTAACCATTGGTGCCAATATATCTTATGCACGAACAAAACAAATTGGTGGGTTTATCGGACAGGCACAGAGCTTTATTTCTCAGTGGGGTCGTACTTACACTATGGCAAGAAACTGGGATATTGTTGGATTCCCTTCTGAAGACAGAAATGGACGTCAGATTGGTTTCAATGACGGACAGTACACCAATCCTGTTTGGGGAGCAAAAAACAACGTGATTACTTCAATTGACGACAGAATTGTTGCCAATTTAAGAGCGAGTTATAAATTCAGTAACCGACTTAAACTTGATTTCAACGCAGGGGTAAATAGTTATGCTTTATACAGAGATCAGATAATTAATAAATCTTCTTTGGGTAGTGCAGATAACTTATTGGGAACTTTAACAGAGGTAGTTAACAGACAACAGGAAATACAAGGTAAACTTGTCTTGGTTTATAACAATCCTAAGCTAGTTGACAATGTTACGCTTGATTTCAATATTGGTACAGAAGTAAACGAAAGAACTTCAAGAGCACAGCAGGTTTACGGGGTTGATTTTGTGGTTCCTAATTTATTCAATTTAACCAACACACGTCGTCAAACATTTAGCGGAGACAACAGATCAACCAGACGTTTGGTGGGTGTGTTTGCTGATGCGTCATTTGGTTACAAGGGATATGCCTACTTAAACTTAACAGGTCGTGCCGATCTTACTTCAACTCTTCCATATCAAAATGCCAAGTATTTTTATCCTGGAGTTTCTGGTTCATTAGTTTGGTCTGAAGCATTTAAGCTAAAGAACAACTGGTTTGATTATGGTAAATTACGTATTGGTTATGCGAAAGTGGGTAATGATGCTGCGCCGCATAACGGAGAGCCCATTTTTGGTCTGAATGCACTAGGCTTCCTTGGTCAGCCATTGGCAACAAGAGGCGGCTCTAACTTCGATCCAAGGCTTACTCCAGAGTTCACAAAAGAACTTGAAATAGGCTCTGATGTTCGTTTCTTTAAGCAAAGACTTGGTTTAGAAGTAACCTGGTACGATAAAAGATCTACCAATCTTATTTATGCAATCAGTTTGCCTCAAACCAGCGGGTACAGTTCATTCTTTACCAATTTGGGAGCTATACGTAATACAGGTATTGAAATTGGTTTAGATGTTAAGCCAGTTATTACAAAAAGCTTCGTTTGGGAAACAAGGGTGATTTTCACCAAAAACAGAAATACGGTTGAAAGACTTGCTGCAGGATTAACTCGTGCACAGTTAGGTGGTTTTAACTGGATTGAAGCGGGAATGCCTTATGGATATTTAAGAGGAAACTATTCTGCCAGATCTACAGATGGTCAATTGTTAATCAGTACCGTTTCCGGTATGCCTTTAGTTGACCCTAATCCTGGTATGGTTGGAGATCCTACTCCTAAATACAAAATGGGTATGACGAATAGTTTCTCTTATAAAGGATTTCAGTTAAATGTGTTATTTGATTTTACAAAAGGAGGATCCTTCTACTCTGAATCCATTAGTAGTATGTTAGGTAGAGGTGTTACAAGAGACGTTGAAGACAGAGAAAAGAACAGAGTAATTACAGGTATTTACGGAAATCCTACCCCTGTTACAGGTGCGGATGGATTAAACCGCTTTGTTCCGCTTCTGGTAGGTGGTAAAACAGTTCCTAATCAGACCAAAGTAACCACAAACGATTTATTTTTTACTGCAGGAACAGGAGGAAGTTTTGCAACCAATGGTGCATTTGAGTATGCAGTATTTGATGCAACTGTATACCGCTTAAGAGAGATTGCATTGTCTTACACTTTGCCTCCAAGCCTTGTGAAAAAATTAAATTTAACCAATGTTACTTTTTCTTTAACTGGTCGTAATCTATGGTTCTGGGCGCCCAATATTCCTAAATACACCAATTTCGATCCGGAAATCAACTCTGTTGTTTCAACCGGAGCACAGGGTGTTGAAACAGGTGGAGCCCCAAGTACAAGACGATTTGGTCTTAACTTAAACGTAACTTTCTAACATCAGTAAATTTAAAATTATGAGAAGAAATTATTTCATATACATCTTAATTGCAGCTACAACCATTGCGGGAACTGGCTGTAAGAAATTCTTAGATGTAAATAAGAACCCGAATAGCCCTACACCTTCTTCTGTTCAACTGTCGATGGTGCTAAGTGCTGCTGAACGTAATATCTCTAATAACCTTGCTCTAGGTTCCGGTATGGGCAATACCATGGCAGTGTATGTCCATCAGCAAACTGGGAGAGTTGGCGCTGACAGATATGGTGCTGGTGCCCAGGGATGGGATGGATTGTATTCAGCAATAGCCAATCTTAATGTAATTATCGCAAGAGGTACAGAAGAGAAAAAGTACAAGTATGTTGGTATTGCAAAAGTCTTAAAAGCGTATGCTTTTAGTATTTTGGTAGATGTTTACGGGGATGTTCCTTTTTCCGAGTTTGATAGGTTTGAAGCGGGCATAACTCAGCCTAAATTTGATAAAGGTGCAACCATTTATCCTAAGCTATTTGATTTGTTAAATGAAGCAATTGCAGACCTTGACAATCCTGTAGCTAACGTAGGCCCCTCTGCTGACGATTACATTTACAAAGGAAATATAACCAATTGGAAAAAAGCAGCCAATACCATAAAGCTAAAATTGTACACTCAGGTTAGACTGGTTCAGGATGTTAAAACCCAGGTACAGGCATTATTAGCTAATCCAACAAGTTTAATTAACTCACAGGCAGAAAGCTTCATGATGCCTTACGGTCCAATTGGAGCAACTGATGACAGACACCCTGCTTTTGGAGATTACAATGCTACTCAGCGTGGTGGTCAGTTATTTAGCCCATGGTTGTATGAAATCATGAAGGGAGTTAATCCAAATATCCTGACTGGCGTGGCTGACCCAAGAATTCCTTACTATATCTATAATCAGAAAACTCCAATCGGCGGTTCTAATGGTGTACCGGAAAACTGTACAGAGTACCGTGATGGTGGATTTATTACAATCGTGTTTGGTTCTACAGGACCTTGCAGAGATGGTTCTAATAGCCAAACCTATTCTTTATTAGGAATTTATCCTGCTGGTGGCCGTTACGATCAGGGACTTGGTCAGTCGGTGAATTCTATCGGACCTCAAAATGCGGGTACAGGTGCTTTACCACACCAGTTTATTACTTATGCGGATCGCTTGTATTTAGAAGCAGAATTAATTCAAACCGGACAAGTTACCGGTAATGCAAGAGCTGCATTTAGCAAAGCATTGGATGAGTCTTTTAATCAGGTTGACCATATTATTATTAACCATGTTAAACCAGGTTCTGCAGGTGCTGCTCAAACTGTTCCTGCAATAGCTACATTGCCTGCAACAGCTACCTATAAAACAGCAGTTCTAGCACAGTTTGATTTAGCCAGTAATGATAAAAAACTGGAGTACATCATGACTGAAAAGTGGATCAATCGTATTGAAAACCCGGTTGATAGTTATACAGATTACAGAAGAACCGGCTATCCTGTTTTATTTGCGCCTGCACCTGAAGGTAATGTTTCAAGTGTAACGCCTCCGAACGGCCCATCTATTCCTGTATCAAACGACAGAAAGTATCCGTGGTCTTTGCCTTTCAATTTGAATGAACTTCAATTAAATAGTAATGCTCCACCACAGAAAGTACCTGAATCATTTAAAGTATTCTGGCAACTTTAATCTTTCCATTCAATAAAAATTAGATTATGAAAATCAATAAAATATTTATACTATCAGCGTTCTTTTTCGGGAGCATTGCATTACTGACTAGTTGCTCCAAAGACGATGGACCTATACCTAAAAGAATTGGCATTGAAGATGTACCAGCTATCAGTGTCAATTTTGAAACAGGTCCTAATAATGTATTTACAGCTCAGATTCCTTTGGCATCTGTTCCTACATTCCAAGGTAAGTTTATTGCTTCTGCCTTTTTTCCTGGAACGCCGCTTCCAACGAAAATTGATATTTCAGTAAGAAAGAATTCAATGACTGCAATTAATGGTGTAGCAAACAATACAAATGTTAAAGTATTTAAAACCAATATAACTTCATTACCAGCTACATTTTCTGTAACTGCAGCTGAACTTGAAACTTTATTTGGAGCGCCTGTTGCAACCAATCAGGCGTATGACTTTGGTGTAGACATTTATGTTGGAACCAAGAAATACGAAGCATTTCCTTCAGGTGTATTTGGTGCCGGATCTGGTATATCCGGTATGAGTACAATCGGATTTGGAGAATATGTTCGTTACTTCTTTAAGTAAGTAAAACTTTAATTTACCGATTAAATAGCGGCTTCATAATTTGGAGTCGCTATTTTTTATGTAAGCATATCAATAACGGGAAAATATGTAGCAACACCCCATATTGATAATTGATGGTACATTCTACCAAACAGGAAGCTGCAATGGCCAAGGTCCAGATAGCAATGGTGGTATTTTTATTCCGCAGGGCAAATAGTATTGGATAGCAGAACCAGAGACTGAATAAAAGCATGCCTCCAAAACCCGTACCCATCCACCAAAATAGCCATTGATTAAAGGGCCATCCAAAATTGGTTTCACTTCCTTGTGTAGTTGCTTTGAATTCTTCCTGTAAACGTTCCGGAATACTGCCCCAGCCCATATTGCTGAAACCCTTTTCCTGTATTGCTTTCCAGCTAACCTGATTGATTGCTCTTCTAACGCCGTCAGAATAGTTTGGGTCATACCCTTTCTGGTTGTATTGCTGAAAATCGTAGAGTGTATAATGAATTTTATTTTTCACCGTCGGAATCTGATAGGTAATTGCACCAATTGCTATGCAGAAATATATCGCGACCAATTTCTTCTTTGTTTCAAAAAACACCCATCCCAGAAAAAAGATGAACAACAAGGCCCAGGCAGTACGGATAGCTGTAAACAAGATGCCTGCTATTAAAAAGAGTAAGGATATTTTCAGCCACGTGTTAGTGGGATTATCTTTTAGTAAAACCCAATTCACCGCAACTGCACTCACCAGTAATATGCCAAAGCGAACATGGTCTGTATCCATGAAAACTGGCAGGGCTTTTCCGGATCCCAAAGCCTGAATATTTCCCTGAATATCGCCAACAAATGCAATGAGCGGGTAGCATAAACCAATAATGGCTGCAATAACCCATGAGAATTGTAACCGCTTCCATTGATTGGGATTTTTGATGGCCAGTAAACCCAAGGCCCAGGCAGGATAAGCCAGGGCAGTCAGTAAGATTTGTTGGTTCTGTGGATGCGACCAGTTGTTTTGCCAGGAACCTAATAGGCATAGCAAGGGGAATGCAATTGCCCAGATTGCCAAAGGCTGTTTGTATAAATTTTCTTTTTGCCTGATCCACTCAATAATGCCATACACCAACCACAGACCTGTAGCAATAGATAAGATGGCACGACTAAAATAAAGTCCTGAGAGGCTGATGATCATCAACAGAAGAGGGATATTTTTTCTGATATCTTGCATGGCAATAGCATAAATTTACACTCAGTAAACATATATGTGGCATCAATTATTAGAAAGGATAAAGGCAGGTAATTTTCAGGCAATCGCCCGTGCCATTTCATTGGTAGAAAATGAAGTGGACGGACACGAAGCTTTTTTACAAAGCTTGCCTAATGGTCATACCCCTGTAACAGGCATTACCGGACCTCCTGGTGCAGGTAAGAGCACCCTGACCGATGCTTTGATTGGCTACTGGACAACGCAGGGTAAAAAAGTAGCGGTTCTATGTGTGGATCCTTCCTCTCCTTTTAATATGGGGGCACTATTGGGTGATAGAATCCGCATGAGCGACTGGTACAACCATCCCGGTGTATATATCCGATCCCTTGCTACCCGCGGCTCTCTGGGCGGATTACATCCTTATATCATAGAAATTACTGCCATACTGCAAGCCGGCGGATTCGATGAAATTATTATTGAAACCGTAGGGGTTGGACAAAGCGAAATTGAAATTGCAGGACTGGCAGATACAACGGTTGTGGTGGTGGTACCCGAAGCAGGTGATGAAGTACAAACCATGAAAGCAGGACTCATGGAAATTGCGGATGTGTTTGTGGTGAATAAAAGTGATCGCCCGGATGCCGATGCATTTGCGCGGAATCTTCGATTGATGATGGCACCTGCTTATCAACAGGATAAAACCATTGAAGTCATTAAAACAGTGGCTTCACAAAAAGAGGGAATTGAAGCATTGGTACTAGCCATTGCGCAGCACCAGCAACATATTTCGCTAACAGAAAGAAAAATATGGTTGCTTACTGAAAGGGTTTATCAGTTGATTGCGAAGAACCGCATGAAGCCCTACGATAAAAAGAAGATTTATCAGCAACTGCAGGAGAAGGCCCAAACAGAGCAGTTTAATCTGTTTGCATTTGTTCATGATTTTTCAAATACAGGCAATGCCTGATGCGGCATGAATAAACCCACTACTATTTTATTTGATGCAGAGCGGATGAAATATCCGCATACGGGTTTGTACTATTTCTGTAAACAACTGGGAGATGCTTTACTGGCGAGTGCTTCAAGCCATCAGGCAGCAATGCAGTTTCTCTTGCCTGCTTCCTGTTCAAATGAATTTCCAGAAGGGACAACTATAAAGCCCATACGTTTCTGGCACAAACTATGGCAGCCAAATGACGCATCTATTGATGTATGGCATACCACCAGTCAGGACAGCGCCTATTTCCCTTTTCATTGTAAAAAACCAATTGTCTTCACCATTCATGATTTAAATTATTATCATGATGAACGAAAATCTCAGGCAAAGCGAAATGCCTGGTTAAAGGAGCTGCAAAGAAAAGTAGATGCCAGTGCTGCATTGGTTTTTATTTCGGAATACACTGCCAAAGATGTGCAGGCGCATATTGATATAAAGGATAAACCATATCAAATCATTTACAACGGCTGCACTATATCAAACACGGAACGCATCGCTAAACCAGCGTATCAACCCACTGCGCCTTTTATTTTCTCGATTGGTACCATTGCGCTTAAAAAGAATTTTCATGTTTTGCCTGCATTGCTGTTGAACAATTCTTATCAATTGGTAATTGCAGGCATTACCCAGCAACCCGATTACTTGAGAAAAATTCAACAAAGTGCAGAAGCGCTGGGGGTGGCCGATAGATTGATTTTTACCGGACCCGTTTCTGATAATGACAAGCAATGGTATTATGCCCATTGCGAAGCTTTTGTATTTCCTTCTTTGTCGGAGGGATTTGGACTGCCGCTGGTGGAAGCCATGCATTTTGGCAAACCTGTTTTTATTTCAGACGCTACTTCGCTACCAGAAATAGGTGGAGATGCTGCTTATATTTTCAAAGACTTTAGTCCGGCACAAATGCAGGCAGATTTTGCGGCAGGCATGGCTGATTTTGCTACGCATCATCGAAGTGAAGAAGTAAAAAAACGTGCAGCCCTATTCAGCTGGGAAGCAGCCGCGGCAGCGTATTGGAACTTGTACAAAAGTTTGCTTTAAACAAATTTTACCAAAATCTTACAACAGAAAAGCCATTTTCTGATTTTGGATCTTTTCTTGGATGCCAGCAATAGATCGTTGTACTGGAAGAAGATAATCATTCTGCGAATGCCATTGAAAATGCCAGAACCCTGATAGGTCTCCAGTAAGGATTTTAGTACCTGTTTTTCTTTTGTTCTATTCTCCGGGCATTGCGCATAAAACAATTGCATGCGTTCAATGGCAAATCTTTTTTCTTGTTGCACTACCTGGGATTTTTGTGTTTTATTTCTCTTTCCACCAACCGCACCAAACACATTGTTGCTGTGCTGACGATACCAGGCCAAAGCTTCAGGGATGTATCGGATTCCACCATGCAATGTAGCCGTATACGAAATCCACCAATCGTGTGGAATGATGGAAGGGAAAGGAAAAATCTGTTGAAGAAAATCATTTCTGATCAGCATGGCATGACCATAGATTCTGCAGAAAATCGCTTGTTCCAATGGGCTGCTGAAGTCTTTGCAGGTAACGCGGTCCGAAATGTTGACACCGATGGGTTCCATATTTTCATTGCAAAGCACAGAGTCGGCATACACCAATGCTTTGTCTTCGATGGCTGCATAGAGTTTGCTGATTTTCTCCGGATGCCAGCGATCGTCCTGATCACAAAGTGCAACGAATATTCCTTTTGCCTGTTTACAGCCCTGCTCAAAGTTTTTAATATAGCCCTGATTTTGTTCGCTTCGGATAATCCGAATGGCAGGAAATTGTTGTTGATATTTCTCCAGTATGGCGAAGGTTTCATCCTTGCTGTTATCATCACTGATAATAATTTCCAGATTCGGGTAATCCTGTGCCAATACAGAGTCTAACTGGGTTGCAAGAAATTTTGCTCCATTATACGTGGCTACTACAATTGAAATAAGCGGAAACGAGTCTTGTTTCGTATGCATGTGAAGAATCTGTGGCGACTAAATTAAATATTATATTTACAACTTAGCGTTAAAGCCAACAAATATGCAGGCATCGGTGTCGGTAGTGATGTGTACTTATCAGGGAGCTGCTTATGTAGCAGCACAGGTGCAGTCTATTCTGGCACAAACTTACCCGTTGCATGAGATCATTATTCTGGACGACGCTTCTAGTGATAACACGTATGCATTGTTGCAAGACTTAAGCGCGTTGGATACAAGAATCCAGCTCCATTGCAATGAGAAAAACATAGGCTACAATGCCAATTTTGAAAAAGGCATTCGCATGGCGAGTGGCGAATACATTGCCATTGCAGACCAGGATGATATCTGGGAGCCGGAGAAAATCAGTAAAATGATGAACACGCTTCAGCCAGACACCGCACTTATCTATTGTGATTCTGTAAGGTTTTCTACTACGCTACCCAACAATCCTCAGCCCAATAAAAAGAACAGAAGAATCGAAGGCAAAGACCCCGAACTATTTGCCATGTTCAATACCGTAAGCGGGCATGCCAGTATTGCCAAAACAAGTTTTGTAAAATCTGTGTTGCCATTCCCTGAAAAAGTATACTACGACTGGTGGTTGGCCATCAATGCAACGCTATCGGGTGGTATTCAGTTCCTGCCATTTATAGGTGTCTATCAGCGAATGCACGATCAGAATATTACCATACAAACGGCTTTGTCGGAGCGGGAACATCGCAGGCGCTACAGGGAAATGCTGAGCCATCATTTGGAAGCATTTGCACAAATTCCATCTTTAAGCGAGGCTAACAGGGCGTTTTTTCAGCAGTTTCATCAACTATGGCAACACTCTTTGGATCATAAATGGAATCTGCGCTTGTTTTGTTTCTTGTTGCGCCATCACCGTAAACTATTTTTTTACAAAGTCAGGAGAATCCCTGTTATCTCGGCCTTTAAAGTGAGCTTTTTGTTTTGTTTTAGGTGGGATTAGGTTATTTTCGGTTTTCAATTGCATCATGTATGGCATCCAGGTTTAAACCATTGATCAAAGCATTTGGCCCTGTTGACGGACTAAAGTTTTATGTACACTTGTTGTTTAAGAAATACGGCTCTTTTACTTCTTCCCGATACAATACTACTTTTCATTTAAGAAGCAAGACAACGGATAAGTACACGTTTAAACAGGTTTTTTTAGATGATCAGTACAATGTGGATTTGCCATTTACACCCGAAAGAATCATTGATGCCGGAGCCAATATTGGATTGGCTGCTGTATACTTTTCGCACCGATACCCCAATAGTAAAATTGTTGCGGTAGAACCCAGCAGGGATAATTTTCAGGCCTTGCTGAAAAACATTGCGGGTCATCCGAATATCAAAGCCAATTGCATGGGCTTGTGGAACAAAGATGTTTACTTGTTGATTACAAATCCCGATGGTCCAAGTAGTTCTTTTATGCTTACCGAAACCAGTCCGGACAACCCCGAAGCCATTCCGGCAGAATCGGTGGAAACCATTATGCGAGGCGAAAACTGGGATACCATTGATTTACTGAAAATTGATATTGAAGGTTCGGAGAAAGAAGTGTTTGAAGCCAATTATGAATATTGGTTGCCAAAGACGAAAGTCATTTATCTGGAGTTGCACGATCAAATGAAGAAAGGCTGTTCCAAATCTGTTTTTGCTGCTATCAGTAAATACAATTTCTCTTTTTCTTTTTCTGATGAGAACCTGGTGTTTATCAACCAGGATTTGGTTTAGCTTTTGTAAATTTATTGAAGTAATAAAACTCCATAATAAATTCAATCAGAAATGCGTAATTATTGTATTCTGCTGTGTACCATTTTCCTATATGGTCAGGTTGTGATTGCACAAAAGAACCATTCTGTTTGTATTCTACAAGGAGTAGTAAAAAACAGAACAAGCGATACTATCTACATTCGAAAATCTACACAGGATTTACGTGCATTTTTAGAAAATCCAATTAAAATCCCTGTTAAAAACGGTGCATTTACTTATCAGCTTCCCTTTACTGAAACTGAGGCTTTCGAATTGATTTTTCAGGATGAATTAGAAAAGGGAAGTTGGAGCCCCATTCACTTTTTCCCTTATTTGGGAAGGGTTTCATTCGAATTATACCCGCAGAAAGATTGGCTTAACAATCGGGTTGAAGGCGGAATATTGAATAAAAGTTATGTAACATTCAGGTCGGACAATCAACGTAAGTTCCAAGCAGCAAAAAATAATTTATATCAAACTAGAGATTCACTAATTCGTATAAATGCGTTTGAAACAGCGGCCTATCAGCAAATTTTTAAAGACTTACGTCAGCTAAAGCCTGATGACCAGGATGGAAGAGTTCCGCTGTATCAAAAAAGCGATGAAATGGAAAAAACAGGGGCACGCTATACCGATTTAGCAAAGCAGCTATATGTGAACCCTTTTGATTCATTAATGCGGGAAGAGTATCATTGGAAATACCAATACTTAACTCAGCATATTTCTCTTTCTAGCTACTATTCACTTTGGACTGATGTAATGAGAATTGCAAAAGACAATCGGATTGTTGCCCAGTATATCAGAGAATTATTTCCAGTTTATAAAAAACAATTTCCAGTACATGTTTATACAAAGTCAATTGAACAGCAACTAAATGGGCTTCAGAAAGTTGCTGTTGGAAATCCATTTCTAGATGTAAAAGCTTTTACATTGAATGGAGACACTATGCAATTGTCAAAAGCAATAACTGGTAAAATAACATTGATTGATTTTTGGGGTTCCTGGTGCGGCCCTTGTATTGCTAAAATGCGATTGGTAAAACCTCTTTATGAAAGATTTAAAAATAAAGGATTTGTAATTGTAGGTATTGCAAGAGAGTTTCAAAGTTTAGCTGCGGTAAAAAATCGTATTGCCATTGAAAATTATGTATGGCAAAACCTGTTTGATATAGATGATAAATTAAATGTCTGGAATAAATACGGTATCAACAATGGAGTTGGAATGATGGTGGTAGTAGACCAGCAGGGAAAAATTGTAGCCATTGATCCCAAAGCCAACGAATTGGAAGCGTTACTGATTAAAACGCTGGAATGATTATGAATTGCGACCTTCTTCGGCTGCAATAATAGTCTGCTCTTTTTTCCACCAGCGGAAACCAATGAAACCAATAATAGCGATAGGAGCAAATGCCAGGTAAACAATGGCAGAGTTCAGGGCTTTGGCAGGACCTTCTCCTAATTGAGAAGCGGTTTTGGTACAGATAGAACATTGGGCATTCAATGACTGTGCAGCCAATACCAAGAATATCACCAAAAACAAGTAAAGCCCTTTCTTCTTCATACCCATTAGATTTAAAGCACAAAGATATAACCGTTTTACCATGATATTGTTTAACTTAAGCGTTAAAATTGAATCATGGAGCCCAGAAGGAATTTCATTAAAAAAGCAGGTGCATTAGCAGGAGTTTTTGCCGGATATGGCATTTTTAATCAATTGCAGGCGGCCCAATTTTCGGCTGCCAATGCCCAAACCTCTGCAGATCCCTTTGTAGCGGCCTCAGATGAAGATTACTGGCAGATCATTCAACAGGCCTATTCAGTCCCTGCCAATTTTATCAACCTGAATAATGGGGGCGTGAGTCCTTCTCCGATAGTGGTGCAGCAGGCAGTAGAGCGCTACAATCAACTTTCTAACCAGGGCCCTTCTTATTTCATGTGGCGGATTTTAGACCAGGGAAGAGAGCCATTAAGAAGAAATCTAGCATTGCTGGCCGGTTGTTCACCGGATGAGATTGCGGTAAACCGCAATGCAACGGAAGCGCTGAACAGTGTCATTTTTGGTCTGGACTTACAAAGGGGTGATGAAGTTATTGGTACCAAGCAGGATTATCCCAATATGATACAGGCCTGGCGTCAAAGGGCTTTAAGAGATGGTATTGTGTACAAGCAAATCAGTTTTGATTTTCCCATTGAAGACGATGATGCCATTGTGAAAGCTTTTGAAAAAGCCATTACGCCTAAAACCAAAATATTGCATGTAACCCATATTGTTAACTGGGTTGGACAGATATTGCCGGTTAAAAAGATTTGTCAGATGGCGCATCAGCGTGGATTGGAAGTGATTGTAGATGGAGCACACTCTTTTGGCTTATTAGACTTCGCAATTCCCGACTTGGAGTGCGATTATTTTGGAACCAGTTTGCACAAGTTTTTAAGTGCACCCATTGGTTCCGGAATGCTTTGGATTAAAAAAGAAAAAATTTCTAAAGTGTGGCCATTGGTTTGTAACGATAAGCCACAAAGCCCTGATATCAGAAAGTTTGAAACCCTTGGTACCAGAAGCTTTCCCATTGAACAGGGAATAGGAGAGGCATTGGCTTTTCACAATGCCATCGGAGCAAAAAGAAAAGAAGAACGCATTCGCTATTTAAAAAATTACTGGGCCAGCAGGGTGAAAGATATTCCGGGCGTGCAGCTGCATACTTCATTACAATCAGCTTATTCTTGCGCTATTTGCGGGGTAAGTGTAAAAGGATTGACCCCTGCACAATTGGATCAGCAATTGTACAATCAGTATAAAATACATACGGTAGGAATCGTCTGGGAAAATATCAGTTGTGTTAGAATTACGCCCCATGTGTATACCCGCTTATCCGATTTGGATACTTTGGTCAAAGCCATCCAGCAAATAGCGGCGGGGGTAAAATAATAAGTGGATCAGCAACCTCAATAAAGGAAGTGATCCACTTGCTATTGAATTTGATTAAGAAGCTTTTGTAGCTGCTTTTTTAGCGGCTGCTTTCTTAGCTGTTGCAGGATTAGCTGGTCTGGACTTACCGAAAGACCCTTGGAAACGTTTTCCTTTTGCTGTTTTTTTGTCACCTCTACCCATGGTAATAATTTGAATAAGTTGTTTAATAAAGTGTAAAAATAGAAAAACCCCGCGAAAGCGGGGTTCAATTCTTTTTTTGGGTCAGAATTATAACTTACCGCTTAATTCTTTACCAGCTTTAAAGCGAGCAACTTTCTTAGCCTTAATCTTGATAGTCTCACCAGTTTGAGGGTTACGACCAGTACGTGCAGCACGCTTAGATACAGAGAAAGTACCGAAACCTACTAGGGTTACTTTATCACCTTTCTTTAAGGTTTTTGTAACTGCATCAATAAAAGAATCCAATGCAGCGTTTGCTTGTGTTTTGGTAATACCTGCATCATCAGCTAGGTGCGCAATTAATTCAGCTTTGTTCATAGATGTGATTTTTAATAATTTTTGATAACGGGACAAATTTATTGGCTTTTCATTACCAACAAAATTTTTATTCTTTTTTCTTTTTTAATTTTTTCGGCTCAAAACCCTTATAAATAAAGGCTTGGAGCGAAATTCTGTTTCTTGATTATCGTGTAAAAACAACACCTCTATTCTATGAAACCCTTGCCAGTAAAGGATTTCAGGATTTTTCTTCTGTAATTCAATCCCTGCAAGGCTTTCAAGGGAATATAAGGAAGATTTTCAAATTCCAAATTTGTTTTCAAAAACTATCCACACTCAATTCACAACCTGCATTAATGTTCTAAAAGCAATCATTTGATTGCCCCATTTCTGTATAGACTCGTTGCGCAGCGCAGGAGCATGCAATTCAATGTAGCGGTTGTAATCCGCCTTGGCTGCTGCCTGATACTGCACTGCGTAGGTGATTCCGTCTTCTTCATCTGTTTCCAATAAACGCACAAACTGAAAGTTGGTAAAACATCCGGTTTGCATCACAGCAGGAATATGTTCCTGTTTCATCCAGTGAAACCAGTCGGTATGAATTTCGTGGGCAACTTTGGTGGTTACATTATATATATACATGGTTATTTTATTTCAGCATAAATAGGACAATGATCACTGTGCTTTACGTCCGGATAAATCGCAGCACTTTTAATTTGTTTCTCCAGTGCTTTGGTTACGCAGATATAATCGATTCTCCAGCCTTTGTTGTTTAAACGAACGGAAGGGAAACGCTGACTCCACCAACTGTAGGCTCCTGTTGTTTCCGGATGCAAATGCCTGAAACTGTCGATCCAGCCACTGGCTAAAAATTGCGTCATCCATTCTCTTTCTTCAGGCAAGAATCCGGAAGACTTTTTGTTTCCTTTTGGATCGTGAATATCAATGGCTTCGTGCGCAATATTGTAATCGCCAACCACTATTAGTTTGGGTCTTTCCTTTTTTAATGTGTTCAGAAATTCCTGAAACTCATTCAACCATACATATTTATAGTCCTGTCTTTCATCGCCACTGGTGCCAGAGGGATAATAGGCATTGATTACAGTAATGTCTCCATAGTCTGCACGAATGACTCTGCCCTCAAAATCACTCTGCTCCATATTGCTCCCATAATGCACTGCATCTGGTTTTTTCCTGCTCATAATCATCACGCCACTGTATCCTTTTTTCTGGGCAGAAAAGCAGTAGCTATGATAGCCTGCTTTTTCAAATGCTTCAGTATCAATATCTTCCTGATTAGCCTTGGTTTCCTGTAAACAGAGAATATCGGCAGGATTGGTCTGAATCCATTCTAAAAATCCTTTTTTGATGGCAGCTCTGATGCCATTCACATTGTATGAAATAATGCGCATATGGTATTATTGAAAGAAACGATTAAAGCCCAGCAAAATTAGCTCATTCAGTAAATCGCTGGGAATACTCGGATTCAGCACGACCATTTTTTCTGGTTCTTGTGTTCCGCTGATAATTAAGATTCGCTCATTATTTAAATAGACTTCTCTGAAATACTGTCCTATTTCAATTCCAAAGGGCTGGTTACGGAAAGTTCCTGTGATGGAATACTTACTGGTATAAGTCATTTCTGTTTCCTTGTCGCTAATTACTACTGCAGAACTACTGTCAATACCATTGGTGGCAATATGCGGATAAAGCTTTTTGGTAAAATCTTTTTTATCAATCAGGATACTGAATTTGGCTATGGTATCTTTTTCATTCAACAAATAATTGTTGTAGCCCTCCAGCGGTTCAACCTGGGGCATTCCTGATGAAGCAATGGCATTATTGGATGATACACGGGCAGGAATAATTAACTGATAATTTTTATTCAGTATAATATTTCTGGCATCCTGTAACAAGAATACATGAATTTCATTGCCATGTTCTCTAACTGAATTCTCAACCGCCTTGGCCATATCCGCTGATAACTGGGTTCTGTTTTTTCCTTTAAGAATAATTTCCAGAAAACGCTGTTCATCCCAGCGTAACAGTTCAGATTGTCCTTTTAACTGGTATTTGCTAAACAAATTTTTGCTTTCTATATTGATTTTTGGAGCATTGGCAATGGCGCCGATAATGAAATTATCTCCCATGAAAGGCGGGGAAGCTTTGATTTCAATCTGCTCTGTTTCAATGCTGCTGTCCAACAGAATTTCAACTGATTTCTTCATTAACTCCGCGAACCCTTTGGCACTGAAATGCAGGTTTCCAAAAGGAACACCAATGCCATTGGCTTTGGCTCTTTTGATATATACTTCTAAACTTTTGGTGTAAGTGGGTGCAGGAGCGGGCTGTTGTATGCTCAGTTCCATCATCACCACAGATTGAATAGAAAACAGATTTGAGTCAAGGGGTTGATTGTTGTTGATTTGGTTCCAGAACACTTTGGCAGAATATTCCGCCATTTTAAAATTTACCACAGGGGCAGTAACTGTGGTGTTTTGTTGACTATTGAAATCCCTGAAATTGTTTAATTGGGTAAATTCGAAATCCAGATTAGCCAGACTCAAGTTCTTATGTGTTCCTAATTGCTGATTCAGTGCTTCTTTAAATTGCTGCAATACAACAGGGTTTTTCCAATATTGCATCATGGGGCCTTCAATAGAAATGCAATGAAAGTTGCCTGGCTTTGCCATGGTTTGTGCCTGAAGCGATAAGAGGGAGCAAGAGGTTAGCAAAATGCTAAAAATAGATTTAATCATAATCAGGTTGTTACAAATATCGGGCTAGACTTAACAGAAAGTATTAATTTGAATGGAATTTAAATGTAATAAAAATGAAGGAGAGTAAGCGTGAGGCCTTGAAGAGAATTATTCCGGCGGAACAACCCGTTTATTTAGATGGACCCAAACCCAGGATCAATGAATTGCGCTTTGCCTGGGACGTATTTTCAGAGTTTATCAAGTCTTTTCGATTCCTACATTTTCTGGGTCCTTGTGTAACTGTTTTTGGAAGTGCCCGTTTCAAAGAAGATCATCCTTATTATAAAGCTGCTCAGGATATTGGGAAACATATTGCCGAACTGGGATTTACCACCATAACCGGGGGAGGTCCGGGCATTATGGAAGCTGCCAACAGAGGAGCATTTGAAAACGGTGGGCAGTCGGTTGGGATTAATATCAAACTTCCGTTTGAACAACATGAAAATCCCTATGTACACAAGTCTATCACTTTGAAATACTTTTTTGTACGTAAAGTAATGTTGGTAAAATACTCCTATGCATTTGTATGCATGCCTGGTGGCTTTGGCACCATGGATGAATACTTTGAAGCCCTTACCCTGATTCAAACTAAAACCATCAATGATTTCCCCATGGTTCTATTTGGAAAGGAGTATTACCAGCCCTTGATGGACTATTGTGCCTATATGGCAGAGCAAGGCACTATTTCAAAAGAAGATTTGAAACTGGTTTTACTAACCGATGATGTTCACGAAGCAGGTCACCATATCAGTACCTATGTTCGCAAGAATTACAAAGTAAAACCCCGCAAGCGTTTGTGGTGGTTTTTTGAGAAACGATAGGTTATTTAATTATACCCACTTTTCTTAAAAAGCGAATAATACCAATAGTAGTATTCTGGTTGGTTTTTTTAAAGATGCGCTCCAATTTTTTATTAATGGAAGAGGCGGAAATGCCCATATCAGATGCCACTTGTTTTCTTGATAAATCATTAGCGAGTAACTGTGCAGCTTGAATTTCCTTTTTCGTTAATTGTTCAGCCCAGGGAAATTTTTGTTGCTTGATGGATGCTATTTCTTCAGTGCTAAAAATAAATTCAGGTGGATAGTATTCTTGACCGCTTATAATTTTGCGAATAATTTCGGCAAGTTCGCTAGCAGTTAGGTTTTTAAAGGCAAAACCATTCACTCCAATGCGAATCATTGCTTTAACAGCATTTTCATCTGTTATCATTGAAAAGACCAATATCTTAACATTTGGATAATGTTTCTTAAAATGTTGTGCCACTTTATAGCCCGGCATTTCTGGCATGTTGATGTCCAGAATTAATACATCTGGAATTAGTCCACTATCAATGGCTTTGATACAAGCTTCACCTGATAATGTAGTAGCAATAACTTCAAAATTCTCTTTTCTCAATAAATCCCCAATTGTATCCATGACCATAACATGGTCATCACACATCATTATTTTATTCATTTATCTTTTTTGTTTCTTCATGTCATGTTTTGTTACGTCAGCATATAGTGAAACAATTGGGGGTATGAAGATAGAGTAAAGTGAAATATAAATAAAAAATAGTATGTTAAATTTACTTTATATGGGGGGGGGTATGATATACATTCTAGTTGTTTTTTGCTATTTGAAAATAGCTTTTGGTTCTTGTCGAGGGGTAAAAATACCCCCCGGTTATTTTTGAATATATAATTATTTTGTAAGATATTTAAAATATCAAAGAAAAGCTATAGTGCCTTTTTTCGATTTAATACAAAGATTTTCAATTACTTATGGGTATCAAAGCTTTTTCTGTTTGTTTAGTTATTTTAATTTTTGGTCAAACATATGCTCAACAACCAAATATTGGCGTACTAAATGGTTTTGTAAAAGACAGTGTTACAAAAAAGGGATTGAGTTTGGCGACTGTTTCCGTTTTTAAGTTATCGGATTCAAGTATTGTTTCCTTTAAGTTATGTGATGATAAGGGCGGTTTTGAAATTAGGAATATACCAATCAATCAAACCTTAAAAATTGTTACCACTTTTGAAGGGTATGAGGTAGACCGAAGAGAAGTGCGATTAACTGCTTCTACTAATTACCCTATTGGTACCATTTTGTTAAAGCCTACATCAAAATCATTAGATGAAGTAATTGTAAAATCAGAGCGACCACCCATTATTGTAAAAAAGGATACTATTGAATTTAATGCAACTGCCTTTAAAACATTACCTAACGCATTGGTAGAAGACCTTTTTAAAAAACTGCCAGGAATGCAGGTAGATCGGGACGGCAATATTACCTATAACGGCAGACCAGTTTCAAGAATATATGTAGATGGAAAAAGTTTCTTTAATGACAATTATAAAGCAGCCACACAAATTTTACCAAGTGCAATTGTGGCCAATGTTCAAGTTTATGACGATAAAGAGCAATTAGATGCTACCCAAAAAAATACTGATTACAATAAGATTATTAATCTGAAACTAAAGCAAAATGTCAAGAAAAGTACTTTTGGCAAAGTGTCTTCTTCGGGCGGAACGGATAATCGATATGAACTTGCTGGTGCAGTCAATTTTTTGCGCGATACAGTTCAACTTACATTAATAGGCTATAAAAACAATCTTAATAGAGGTGTATTTAATAGTTCAGAGATGCGAGCATTAGGAGCTTTTAATAGAAGTCAATACAAAATGAGTGTTAATGGGGATAGAAACTCCTACACTTTTAATAATATTTCTTTTGGTGGTGGAGTAACTGCCGAAACAGAGTCAATTGGTGGGGGTATTAATTTTAATCATGCACCTACAAAGATTACATCATTTTATGCACAATATTTTGTATCACACGAAGATGGTTATACGAATGAAAAAACTAAAACACTTTTTTACAGTAATGACACTATAAATGAGTATAGAATTAAAAATCAGTTAGCACTTGTCAAAACCAATAATAATATTAATATAGGAGCAAGAATGAAAAGTAAATCTGGTAATCATTCTTTATCAATATATATGGGGAATCAATGGACTGATCAAAATTCATCAACTTTCAATCAAACCCTTAATTCAAAGTTCATATCGGATACTATTATTACCTCAAATGGTT
>NZ_KI866530.1:2674452-2692303 GCF_000511175.1 Sediminibacterium salmoneum NBRC 103935
GTATAACTTCGTATAATGTATTGCTATACGAAGTTATTACGGATACTATTATTACCTCAAATGGTTTGTTTAATCAGATTAATAAGTCAAATAACTATTATCATTCAATATTATATTATACAAAATTGAAAAACAAAATCAGTCAATACAGTTGTCTCACCGATTTGATCATTCAAATAACAATTCTAGTTTTTTTAACTGAAATTGATAATTTGAACTATATTCCTTCACAAACAATTACATATTTTAGACAGCTGCGTTTATTAAATCCCAAAATTGAAAATAATTATAACTCTATAACTTATTTTGGTTCTGATCAAAAAAAAGTAACATTAAATTTCTCGGGGTCTTACAATTTTATAAATGAAAAAAATAATATATTAACATATCTTCAGCCAATTAGTAGTTTTAATTATGATAGTATAATTACAAATTTAAGTAGTGAAATTGGCATTCAGAATTCAATTCTTGAGTTAACTCCTAATATAAGTTTTAAGATAGATAACTATACCCTTTCATTAAGAGCTACTTTTTTTAATGCACAACAGAGTATATTTTTAAGTAACAAAAATTTCAATGATTATAAAAATGTATATACTAATCATTTATTTGCAGCCTCATTTTATAAAAGAGGTGGTGTAAGATTCACATTTGATCAAAAAATGAGTTTGCCTCTGTCAAGAGACTTAAATCCAATTCTTGATAATACTAACCCTTTATTTGTTATTCGTGGCAATGTTAATTTAAGTGCTGAAAAGGCAAATACCTTTAGTATTATTTATAATAAATTTCATGTTAAACAGCAGTATAATCTTAATACATCTTTTTATTATGTACTCACTGAAAATCCAATCATTCAATCTGTTAAAATCTTAAATACTGGGAAGCAGGAAATCAAATCAATGAATGCAAGTAATAGGTATTCATTGATTTTAAATGCTGGGATAACAAAAAACTTCCAAAAAATTAATCGTTATAATCACTCAGTTAACTTAAATCTGAGTTACCAAAATATGGTTACACCTACAGTATTTAATGAAACTGAATTTTCTCAGAAAGTGAATGTGTTTAGCACTACCGTGGGCAATAGTTTTAACTGGCAGGACAAGTTCAGTTTTTACTATAGTTATACGTACAGAGTTAATGTCAATCGATTCACGAATAATTTTACGGCTGATGTATTATCGAATGTCCAAAATCTTGATGTAGAATTTACTGCTCGCTTATTTAAGAAGATTTCTTTTAATACCACTTTACTGGCAAATAAAATTGTTTATGATAATCTACCAGCCTTGCCAGTCAATCTGTTTATTAATCCCTCTGTATCTGTTTATTGTTTAAAGGAAGATAAAGGTGAAATAAAATTTATTATTCGCGACCTGCTCAATCGAAATAATAATTTTAGCAGAAACGTCATAGGAAACAATATTACTGAAACAAATACCAATGTTTTAGGCAGGTATTTCATGTTGACGTTTTCTTATAATTTCAAGACATTTAAGAACGAACAGAATAATAAGGTTAATTGGTGATAAAGGGGGTAAAATTCCCCGGGGTGCCCGGGCAAAACTTTTATAATACTAACTGTGGGCATGATTTTAAAGAGCTAACAACCAATCATGCGAATCAACTACTATTGTTGCTTAATTCGCAATGAAACAAATCTTCTTTTAGTTCAAACTTTTAGAGTGTTAAAGACTGTAATCACTTTTTAGTGAAAAATTAATTCTTTATTGGGGTATTTTTACCCCCCCGCGAAGAAATTTATGTCTGAAAATAACTATTGGGACTAGTCGGGGGGTAAAAATACCCCCCGCTGATTTTTTTTATTTTGAAAATTATAATTGATGTTTACTTCATAATTAGAAATTATGATATCGGGTGTTTTATTTAATAGTTTACATGAAAATCAACCATTAATTGTTGCCGCTTTATTAAAGGGATTAAAAGTGAATGTAAGCATGGAAACGATTAATGATACTTTACAATCGCATCCCGACTATCCAAGCTTTTTATCTATTTCAGATTCATTGAATAATTGGAGGGTTGAAAACCTAGTTATACAAACTTCAGCAGAAAAATTATCAGAGATTCCAACACCATTTATTACAAGCTTTAAACAAGGTGTTTTTGTAGTTGTATTTGAAGTTGCAGAAAATGAGCTACTTATTGTTAATCAGCATGGTAAAAAAGAAACAATAGCAACAAGTGTATTTTTGGCACAGTGGACTGAAAACATCTTAGTAGCTGAAGCAAATGAATTATCTGGAGAGATCAATTACCATAAAAACATTAAAGAGGCTAAAATCAAAATAGCCATTTATGGTTTAATCCCAATAGGAATTCTGGCTTCTTTATTCATTCCATACTTGTATGGTTCCATAACCCTTATACCCACGTTATATTTATTAGTTAAGTTAATTGGATTAATTGCATCTGTTTTATTACTATGGTATGATATAGATAAAGGCAACCCTTTATTGAAACAAATCTGTTCAGGCATACAGAAAGCCAATTGTAGTGCTGTCTTAAATACCAAAGCTGCAACGCTAGGAGGCAAGGTAACCTGGAGTGAAGTTGGCTTTGTATATTTTGCAGGGTCATTACTATTCTCAGTGCCCGCTGATATTAATACGGCATTGCCTGTTTTAAGTCTATTCTCCTTATTAGCCCTACCCTATATCATTTTCTCTATTTATTACCAATGGAATGTAGCCAAGCAGTGGTGTGTACTCTGCTTAATAGTGCAGGCGGTTTTATTGGCTGAAGGAATATTGGTTATAGCAAATAATAGTTTATCCTTTTCTGAAACAACAGCAGTATTTGCAAACAATCTCATTTTTGCATTCTACTCTTTGTTAATTCCTTCAATATCTTGGTTTTTATTAAAGCCTTTGTTGAAAAGTTTGCAGTTAGCAAAGTACGAAAAGAGAAGTTACTCAATGCTAAAGTATAACGATCAAGTATTTTGGTCGTTGCTTAAAACTCAGCCATCTATTTTAGAACATTCTACGAGTGAATTAGGTATAACAATTGGTAACCCCAATGCAAAACATACGATTATCAAAGTTTGCAATCCTTATTGTGGGCCATGTGCAAAATCACACATTTATTTAGAAGAAATAATAAAAAATAATAGTGAAATTAATCTACAAATAATATTCAATAGTTCTAATGATGAATTAGATATGACTTCTATACCTGTCAAACATTTCCTTGCTATTGCAGCAAAAAATGATAAGGATTTAATTAAAAATGTTTTAGATGATTGGTACTTAGCTGAAGATAAGAATTATGATTTCCTCTCAAAAAAATATCCTGTATTTAGTGATTTTGTTGATGAAATTGTTAAGATAAACGAAATGAAAAGATGGTGTGATAATGTAAATATTCATTATACTCCAACCATTTTTATAGATGGCTATCAATTACCAAAAGGATATCAAATAAAGGACATCAATTATTTTCTTTCATGAGAAAGAATTAACATATTTCTTTTCGACTAGTACCCGAAAAGAAGAGCCAAATGGTACTACACTTAATCGCGAATAAGTGGTTTGGCGAGCCAATAATCTGCTGATGCTTAAAGCTGCGGAAACAATATTATTAATCGTTGTTCATTATAAATGAATGATTTAAATCTTTTTTTATGAAACAGAAATTTCAAAATTTAGGTCTGATTTTAAGTAAGGATGCTCAGAAAAAATTAATTGGTGGAACAGATGACCCAAGTGGAATCATAGATGATAGTTGTGGAAGTTGTACTTGGGGCGATACATTGCCTAATAAAAGAGCTTGTACTAAAAATACTGGTGTATTAGGTGGGTGTGATTGTCCAGGTGGTGCTTACTCGTGTGTAAAATAATATACTTAAATATTTCCTACAAGAGAATTTCTTGTAGGAAATTAATTTTAAAATATGTGCAAAATTTATTTTTTCACTTTTTCTCTTTTTATTTCAATAGTTTGTAATTCTCAAAAACATACTAATACTCATTTAATACTTCCAAAAAATATTGTGTTAAAGACTTTAAGGATTTTATTAGATGATGGGAAAAAAGAAGAAAATATATTACATAACGATATTGACGGATTTATCAATAAAGAATTCATATCTGAATATGCTTCAATTAAGATTAGTTATAACCTAAGTAATGGCGAATTAATTAATGACCTATTTTTTGTGAATGATCAACCATCAGTCATAAAGTATTTCTATTCGAGCGCTGAAACTACTAAATTGAATTATACATTATCAAATGCGTATGATTTTAAAATTCAAAAAAATAAACTTTTAGAGTATACAAAAAATGAATTTCAAGATTGTAAAGAATTTCTTGAGAAATATTCAGATAGTATTTTTATTAATAAACCTTTAATTGATAGTATTTATCGTTCTAAATTTTCAGCCTTGTCAACAAAAGAAATGCAATACATTTCTATGAATTCAAGTGATTATTATTTAAAGTGGTATTTTAGAAGGAATCTTTTAAAATCGAATCTAATTGATAATAAATCTGTATATAATGTTTTTAAAAGATTTCCAAAATCTTATATTGATAGTGAGGAAGGTATTTTTATTAATAATTATTTAAACAGTTTTACAGCTTTTAAAAAAGGAGAAGAATTGCCATTTTTTAAAGCGAAAGATATTACTAATAAGTTTGTTTCTTTACTTGATTATAAATATAAAAGTAACGTATTAATCGTTTTTTGGGCAACTTGGTGTGTTCCTTGCATAAATGAGATTCCTACGATTCGAGCATTGAAAAGCAAATATAAAGATCTCGAGTTTATCTTTATTTCCTACGATACTGACAAGTCATTATTTCTTTCTAAGATTAAAGAATATCAAATGGATTGGATTCATATATTTAATGATATTGATTTAATCAATTCATACGGCAGTTATAAAGCTATACCAAGGGTTTACGCAATTAATAAGAATGGTCAATTAATTTATGATAGAGATCAAGACAAGGACAAAGATTTATCAATGCTAGATATCGCATTATCTAAATTATATAAATAAACATATTTCTTCTCGACTAGTACCCGAAAAGAAAAGCCAAATGGTACTTCACTTAATCGCGAAAAAGTGGTTTGGTAAGCCAATTATCTGCTGATGCTTAAAGCTGCAGAAACAATTTTAATTAACCGTTATTCATTATAAGTGAATAGCTAAAACAATTATCATGAAAAATAAATTAGCAAATTTAGGTTTTGCATTAAGCAGAGATGCTCAGAAGCAAATAATTGGGGGCGAAGTAATTGAAATTATTGATGGTACTCCCTGTCAAAGTAACGCAGATTGTCCTCCGAAAGATAGAGTTTGCAATAGTGGAGAAACAAACACTTTTCGTGGTTATTGTATAAATAGTGTTTGTAGATGGGCTGGTTGTCCTTATTAAAAAAAAGACCATATATTTTTTATATATGGTCTTTAATTTATTTTATGAAAATAGTAAACTTAATTCTTGTAGTTATTTTTTTAGTATCATGCGGGTCAGGTCGAATGTTAGATGGAAAATCAAAGATGACTTCCTTTAGATTTGAAGATTCTTTCATTCAGAATACTTATCTTAATTTTCCTTTAATTGGTTATTCCGATTTACTTGGTATAAGTAATGGCGCCATTGATTTAAAATCTGTTAATAATATAGTCAGAATCCCAATTAGGAGGCACTCAGTATTTACTGGCGACGGAGTTTGGTATGTGAAAGGTGGTGATAACATAAAGGTGAGATACGATACACAAAAATACTTCAAGAATTATGAATTTACCATTGATAAAAAAAGGATAACGATAGATTAAATTTTTTAAATAAGTTTATTTCAAAAGATACATTTAGCTTCAAACCTATTTTAGACGACAACACTATTCAATCTATATTAGATGTTGAAAAAAAGATCTTTAAAAGAATAGATTCTGTTGAATTATATGTCTCAAAATTATTTGATTCAACTATTAAGTCAGTTAAAATAAAATCACAAGATAAGCAGTACTTAAAATCTTATCTCCTTTCAAGGTCAAGCGGAAGAATTTTATATTATTTGAATTCGAAGAAAGATACTTTAATTGCTTATAATCTTTATGTGACAAAGCTTAAAGGTTATCTTGATGAATATAATAATTTTAATAAATTAAACACCTTTGATGATAGTAAAAAATATAAAGTCAACTTAGTTGCAAATGGATTAATGAAAACTCCGTTTGAAAAAATGACAAGTCAAATTGATTTCATTAATAATTATGATACAATAAATACATATTTCAAAAATCTATCTCAATATTTCTTAACTACTAAACTTTTTTATACTGCTTTAAAAAAAGAAATTAAAATACCTGATAGCTGTCTTAGTAATTTTTATAGAAATAATAAATATCCTGAGTATAAAAAAATTATTAAGAACTTACTAAGAGAGAAAAAATACTTAATTGAAAATACATCATACTCGGGTAATCAATTGTTAGTCCCATTGCACAATAATAAGGTTATTGATTTTGATAAAATAGTGAAGGATAATATTGGTAAGGTTTTGATTATCGATTTTTGGGCTTCATGGTGTGTGCCTTGCATAAAAGAAATCAAGTATTTGGAAAAAATCAAACAAGAGTTCAAGTCACGCAATGTTGTTTTTATCAGTTTATCACTCGATGTTGAATCACAGCGTTGGAAAAAAGCTTCTTATCAATATGATATTATTCTAAATAGTTATAGAGTTGTAGATAATTCAAAATTTCTATTTTCGAATATTTACAAAATTGATCAAATACCTCGTTTTGTTATTATAGGAATTAATGGTGAGATAATTAATGATAATGCCCCTTATCCTAGTACTGGCTTATTAAATCAGCACATTGATTTGTATCTTAAAAAAATCAATAATTAACTTCTATTTTAATTTTTATTTTATTAAAAAACGCTTCATTTTCCACCGTCAACAAAACCAAATGGACTGCGGTCCTACTTGTTTGTATATGATAAGCAGGTTCTACGGTCGTGTGTTTGCATTAGAAAAATTAAGGGAATTAACTGAGATAGGTAAAGAAGGGGTTAATTTACTAGGTATTAGTGATGCTGCTGAAAAGATAGGTTTTCAAACATCTGGGTTAAAGTTGAGTTTTGAAAAACTAATTGAAGAAGCCCCAAAACCCGCCATACTACATTGGGGTCAAAATCATTTCATTGTTTTACCACCACAAAAGAGGGCTTTTTTGTCAAAGCAAAAAAACATAACAATAGCTGATCCAGCTAAAGGAATTATTACCATCAGCAAAGAGCTGTTCTTACAAAAATGGATAAGTGATAAAAATGAGGATGGAGAGTCTACCGGTATTGCCTTAATTCTAGAACCTGGTCAAAACTTTTATAATGCCAATTACGGGCATGATTTTAAAGAGTCAACAACCAATCATGCTAACCAACTTTGGGGTTATATAAAGCCACATAAAAAACTGGTATTCCAACTTTTCTTAGGGGTCATGCTGGGTAGTTTATTGCAATTGGTATTTCCTTTTCTCACACAAAGTGTTGTTGATGTAGGTATCAACACTCAAAATATTCAATTTGTATATATTGTTTTATTAGCCCAATTGGCTTTGTTTATTGGGCGTTTGGCTTATTTTGATAGCAAAAAACATCAATTTTTGAAAATCAACAATTGTATACCATTATATTAATGCGAAGTCCTTCTTTTATTGGGTAAGATTTATAGATTTCCATTGTATGATATGACTTTGTAAGCAAATAATTCAATAGATGTGGGGGTATTTTTACCCCTTGATTTGATTTTTACGTCTGAAAATAGCTTTCAAGAATGCGCGGGGGGTAAAAATACCCCCCGCTGATTTTTTTTATTTTGAAAATTATGATTGATGTTTACTGCATAATTAGAAATTATGTTAACGGGTGTTTTATTTAATAGTTTACATGAAAATCAACCATTAATTGTTGCCGCTTTATTAAAGGGATTAAAAGTGAATGTAAGCATGGAAACGATTAATGATACTTTACAATCGCATCCCGACTATCCAAGCTTTTTATCTATTTCAGATACATTGAATAATTGGAAGGTTGAAAACCTAGTGATACAAACTTCGGCAGAAAAATTAGCAGAGATTCCAACACCATTTATTACAAGCTTTAAACAAGGTGTTTTTGTAGCAGTATTAGAAGTTCTAGAAAATGAGATAATTATTGTAAACCAACAGGGCAAAAAAGAAACGATTGCTAAAAATGTATTTTTATCTCAGTGGACTGAAAACAACTTAGTTGCTGAAGCAAATGAGTTTTCTGGAGAAATCAATTACCAACAAAAGATTAATGCTACAAATATAAAAACGGTTGTTTATAGTTTAATCCCACTAGGAATTTTGACTTCTTTATTCATTCCATACTTGAATGGTTCCATTACCCTTTTGCCCACATTGTATTTATTGGTGAAGTTAATAGGTTTAACTGCATCCGTACTACTACTATGGTATGATATAGATAAAGGCAACCCTTTATTAAAACAAATCTGTTCAGGTATACAAAAAGCCAATTGCAGTGCTGTATTAAATACCAAAGCTGCAACGCTAGGGGGCATAGTAACTTGGAGTGAAGTTGGCTTTGTATATTTTGCAGGGTCATTACTATTCTCAGCTCTCGCTGGTATAAATACGGTATTGCCTGTTTTAAGTATATTTTCTTTATTAGCCCTGCCTTATATCTTTTTTTCTATTTATTACCAGTGGAAAGTAGCCAAGCAATGGTGTGTACTCTGCTTAATGGTACAGGCTGTTTTATTGACTGAAGGAATATTGGTTATAGCAAATAACAGTTTATCATTTTTTCAGACAAAGGAAGCATTTGCAAACAATTTCATTTTTGCACTTTACGCTTTATTCATTCCCACAATATCTTGGTTTTTATTAAAGCCTTTGTTGAAAAGATTACAGGTTGCTAAGTACGAAAAGAGAAGTTATTCAATGCTAAAGTTTAACGATGATGTTTTTTGGTCATTGCTTAAAAATCAGCCATCTATTTTTGATCATTCTACGAGTGAATTGGGTATAACTATTGGTAACCCCAATGCAAAACATACTATTATTAAAGTTTGTAACCCATATTGTGGACCTTGTGCAACAGCACATCCTGATTTAGAGAAAATTATTGAACTGAACCCAGATGTAAAGGCACAAATAATTTTTACAGCAACTAATCAGGAGAATGATAGAGGTGCAAAGCCTGTTAAACATTTATTAGCTATTGCAGAAAAGGGCAATGAACATACTACTCATAAAGCATTAGATGATTGGTATTTAGCTAAAGAAAAGAATTATGATGTTTTTGCCAACAAATACCCAATGAATGGACAACTAGATAAACAGACAGACAAAATCAATCAAATGAAAGATTGGTGTGAAAAAGTGAAAATTGAGTACACTCCAACTATTTTTATTGATGGTTTTTTATTACCAAAAGGATATCAAATAAAGGACATTAATTATTTTCTTTCATGAGAAAGAATAAACATATTTCTTTTCGACTAGTACCCGAAACGAAAAGCCAAATGGTACTACACTTAATCGCGAATGAGTGGTTTGGCAAGACAAAAAACTGCTGATGCTTAAAGCTGCAGGAATAATTTTATTTAACCGTTATTCATTATAAGTGAATAGCTAAAACTATTATCATGAAAAGCAAATTGTTAAATTTAGGTACTGCATTGAGCAGAGATGCTCAGAAGAAACTAGTTGGGGGTCAAGGTGGAGTAGTAGGAATAATTGGTGACTGTGTCGTGGATTGGGCTTACGATTGCAGTGAAGCAAGTCCTTGTTGTACTTCTTTATGTCAGCAAAATGCTACAAACACAGGAACTATTTGTGTGCCTATTCCCTAAACATTTATGAGGCTGTAATTGTGTTTTTACAGCCTCATTCTTTTTTAAAGCTTAAATTATTTGATTTTATGTAAACATCTGTATCAACATAAAAAATAATTTAAATATTATCTTACTAGACTAACAAACTTTTTATGAAATTGAATTATTTTTTATTTTCCTTTTTTTGCTAGGTAACTCTTTTTTATACAATGAATTATTTGCTCAAATATTTAAAATAAATGGAAAAATTGAAGGTCAAAATTCAGGTTCAATAGTTTTAGGTTATTCTAATTCGAAAAATCAAGTAATTAATGATACTTGTATTATTACAAATGGAGCTTTTTCCTTTACTGGATTCATATCTGAGCCTACTTTAGCTTTTTTAAGTGGCGAAACTAAATCAAGAACAATGGATGACCCAAATCGAACGGAATTGTTTATAGAACCCTCAAATATGACAATTTACTTAACATTTAATGACTTTAAACATCTTCAAGTAATCGGTTCTAAGACTCAAACAGAAATGAGTTATATAAGAAGTGTTAAAGATTCTTTATTTAGGATAATGAAAGTTCAAGAACTGCAATCTGTCTATATGGAACTTGCTTATAAGCTTGCTAAAGATAAAGAGAATCAAGAGTTGCAAAATAGTACACAAAATGCTTATAACTTACTTCAACCTTTTAGAGAAGCACTAAAGAATAGTGAAATTAAGTTTATTATTAGTCATCCAAAGTCTTACTTAAGCCCATATTTAATGCGATTTTATTATGTCAAAATGTCTCCTGACTCTTTAAAAAAAATATATGAATCATTTGATTACAATATTCAGAATTCGTTTTCTGGAAAATTATTGAAAGATCAGGTGCTAAAAAAGTTTAGAGTTGGCGAGGGTAACCAAGCCATTAACTTTAGATCTGTCGATGTAAAAGGCGAGGCCGTAGAACTATCTTCAATAATAAAAAGCCAGAAATATGTACTTTTAGATTTTTGGGCAAGCTGGTGTATACCATGCCGCCAAGGAAGCCCTCACTTGAAGGAATTGTATAAAAAGTACCAAGCAATGGGACTTGCTGTAATATGTATTAGTTCTGATAGAAATAAAGAAGATTGGGAAAAAGCTATTTTGAAGGATAAAACCACCATGTTTCGTCACGTACTTGATGATTTAGATACTACTAAGTTTCAAAAAGGAGAAACTAATCAAAAAAATATCAATAGTGAATATGTTATAGGTCTTTTGCCAACTAAAATTCTTATTGATAAAAACGGAGTCATTGTTTTTCGTTATGAGGGTGCAAATGATTCTCTCTTAGATAAGAAGCTTTTCGAAATTTTTGGATTCTGAGTGATATTGAAAAGCTATTTTTTGCTGATTTTATTGATTGCTGAGTTCAACCGATAAGTGGATTTTTTAAATAAAAGGCAAAAAAGATTTTTGAGAGCTTTTTGCCTTTTGACCAAGTAGTGCAATCTTTGGATTGCTTATGTCAAAAAAATACACACAACTTAGTTTGAAGCAAAGATATCAGATTGAAGCCTTTATTGAAGTTGGAATGAAACACAAATGGATAAGTGACAAAAATGAGGAAAAGGAGTCTACAGGTATTGTCTTTTCAATGAGCCTTTAAAAAAGATTATGAAGTACCTTTTACTTTAGCTTGGTAAGCCCCCCACCGATACCATATTGTAAAGTTGTTTAGAAGATTTGAGATTTGCAGGAAAGACTAAATATGCAAAATAGAAAGGAACAACATGAACAGATGCTATCAATGATTGATGATTGGCAATCCAGTGGATTAAATCAGAGAGCGTATTGTGCAAGTAAAGAAGTTTCGTATTCAGTATTTCATTATTGGTATGGGTTATATAGGAAAAAGCAAAGCGCTCCTGGAGTCTTTTTACCAGTGAAGGTTACATCTACTCCAAGTAAAGAACAAGTTACTGTTATAGGCACTAATGGTATAAAAGTTCAGTTGCCATTAACCAATCAATCCATTGAGTTTGTAAAGCAGTTATTACAAGGTTGATCATGTTACATTTAGATAGTTCTACTGTTTACTATTGGTATAATGGTGCAGTAAGTATGCGAAGCAGTTTTGATGCTTTGTGTGGGTTGGTAAACCAACACTGCCAAACTACTGTTTTAAAAGGCGGCGTATATATTTTCATCAATAAGAAACGCAATCAAATAAAGCTGCTTACCTGGGAAGGCGATGGCCTGGCCATTTATTATAAAAGGTTAGAAAGAGGCGTGTATGAACTACCTGCTATTGCCGCTAATAGTAACAGTGCTACGATTGATGCCGTTCAATTACAATTGATTTTACAAGGCATTGTACTAAACTCTGTTCGCAAAAAGTTATTTCAACAAGATTTATACACTGTACTTTTGTTTAAGACACTGCGTAAATTAAAAAAAGAAGCACAAAATATATATGCTATTACTTATAATATATCTTTTTCTAACTTAGTTTCAATTAATGATCGAATAGAACTTTTTAATTCTTTTTCTTTTGAAATCAGAAATTCAAAAGATGGTAAAAAGATTTATAATCAGTTGTTAGATTATTCAAACAAGTTGAATCTCTTATCTGCAAACAAATATTTTTCAGACTCTTATGTAAAAGGACAAAATGGTGAAGTTTATAAACTCTCAAAGATGTTTAATTCAAATAAACAATTATATCTGTTTATAATTGGTGCATCTTGGTGCTCACCTTGCCGACACGAGAATCGAATGTTAAATGGCATTTTCAATTTGATTGATACGAGTAAAATTCAAATTATTGGACTTTCAATAGATGATGATGAATCAAAATGGAAATTAGGTTTAAAACAAGATGCATGCAAATGGTCAAATTTTTTATTAATTGGTGGTACTAATAGTAAATTATATACTGATAATGTGAAATACGGGATTCCTTATAATTTGTTATATCATTCTAACCAACAGCTGATAAGTTCGCACAGCTCATTGCAACTTCTTTTAAAACAAATTCCTATGAAAACTAAAACTAAGTTCCATTAATAAGTACACAAACATCTGGGTTAAAGTTGAGTTTTGAAAAACTAATTGAAGAAGCGCCCAAACCCGCCAAAAGGGATTATGACTATCTGCAAAGAACTGTTCTTACAAAAATGGATAAGTGACAAAAATGAGGATGGAGAGTCCGCAATTAACGATTGTAAGTTATTATATTAATATGAAGTACTTCCATTTTTGATTAAGATTTATCAATTTCCATAGAATGAAATGACTTTATAGACTAATCATACAAAATAATTGAGGGGTAATTTTACCCCCTTAGTTAACTTTTACGTCTGAAAATAGCTTTCAAGAATGCCAGGGGGTAAAATTACCCCCCGGTGTTTTTTTTAATATGAAAGTTTAAGATGAAGTTTACTCAATAATTAGAGATTATGTTATTGGGTGTTTTATTTAATAGTTTACATGAAAATCAACCATTAATTGTTGCTGCTTTATTAAGGGGATTAAAAGTGAACGTAAGCATGGACACGATTAATGATACATTACAATCACATCCCGACTATCCAAGCTTTTTATCTATTTCAGATTCATTGAATAATTGGAAGGTTGAAAATCTGGTTATACAAACTTCGGCAGAAAAATTATCAGAGATTCCCACACCATTTATTACAAGCTTTAAACAAGGTGTTTTTGTAGCAGTATTAGAAGTTGTAGAAAATGAGATTCTAATTGTAAACCAACAGGGCAAAAAAGAAACGATTGCTAAAAATGTATTTTTATCTCAGTGGACTGAAAACATCTTAGTTGCTGAAGCAAATGAATTTTCTGGAAAAATCAATTACCAACAAAAGATTAATGCTACAAATATAAAAACGGTTGTTTATAGTTTAATCCCACTAGGAATTTTGACTTCTTTATTCATTCAATACTTGAATGGTTCCATTACCCTTTTGCCCACATTGTATTTATTGGTTAAGTTAATTGGATTAACTGCATCTGTATTATTATTATGGTATGATATAGATAAAGGCAACCCTTTATTGAAACAAATTTGTTCAGGCATACAAAAAGCCAATTGCAGTGCTGTCTTAAATACCAAAGCTGCAACGCTTGGAGGCATGGTAACATGGAGTGAAGTTGGCTTTGTATATTTTGCAGGATCATTATTATTCTCAGCGCTCGCTGGTATTAATACGGTATTGCCTGTTTTAAGTATAATCTCCTTATTAGCCTTGCCTTATATCATCTTCTCTATTTATTACCAGTGGAAAGTAGCTAAACAATGGTGTGTACTCTGCTTAATGGTTCAGGCTGTTTTATTGGCTGAAGGAATATTGATTATAGCAAATAACAGTTTATCATTCACTGAGACAAAGGAAGCATTTGCAAACAATTTCATTTTTGCACTTTACGCTTTATTCATTCCCGCAATATCTTGGTTTTTATTAAAGCCTTTGTTGAAAAGATTACAGGTTGCTAAGTATGAAAAGAGAAGTTACTCAATGCTTAAGTATAACGATCAAGTATTTTGGTCATTGCTTAAGGACCAGCCGTCTATAGTTGATCATTCTACAAGTGAATTAGGTATTACAATTGGTAACCCCAAAGCAAAACATACTATTATTAAAGTTTGTAACCCTTATTGTGGGCCTTGTGCAACAGCACATCCTGAGTTAGAGAAAATTATTGAACTGAACCCAGATGTAAAGGCACAAATCATTTTTACAGCAACTAATCAGGAGAATGATAGAGGTGCAAAACCAGTTAAACATTTATTAGCTATTGCTGAAAAAGGCAATGAACATAATACTCATAAAGCATTAGATGATTGGTATTTAGCTAAAGAAAAGAATTATGATGTTTTTGCCAACAAATACCCAATGAATGCAGAACTAGATAAACAAACAGACAAAATCAATCAAATGAAAGATTGGTGTGAAAAGGTGAAAATCGAATACACTCCAACTATTTTTATTGATGGTTTTCTATTACCAAAAGGATATCAAATAAAGGACATTAATTATTTTCTTTCATGAAAAAGAAAAAACATATTTCTTTTCGACTAGTACCCGAAAAGAAAAGCCAAATGGTACTACACTTTATCGCGAATGAGTGGTTTGGCAAGCCAAAAAACTGCTGATGCTTAAAGCTGCAGGAATAATTTTATTTAACCGTTATTCATTATAAATGAATAGCTTAAAACTATTATCATGAAAAATAAATTAGCAAATTTGGGTTTTGCATTAAACAGAAATGCGCAGAAGAAATTAATTGGTGGAAACATGGATGATCCTGGAGAAGGAGGTGCATGTGTTGGATGTGTTTGTGGAAGTATGTCTTCATGCTGGTATACAAATGGTTCAGCAGCTGAATTGTGTGCAAGGGTTTACCCTAATTGTACTGATTTTGCTAGTTCTGGGGTTGTTCCATGTAATGGATGTAACATGAATTAAGAAAAAATATTAGCCACTGACTATTATAAGTGGCTAATATATTTAATTGTATAATTTCATTTCAAATGATTATTAAAATATTTAGTTTCATACTGTTTTTTCATTTGTCTATTTCTAAAATATATTCTAAAAACTTGGAAAATGACAATATAGTATTTGTAGATACAACTCTTGATTTTAATAACTTAACGAGTTTAAACAAATATTGGGAAATTCAAAATAAAAAGATTTATAACTTCTCTAAAATTATACCATCTAGTTATTCTGAGAAAAATAAAGCTCGATTTTATTCTGATTCAGTGATTTTATTTCAACAAGATTTATATACTGTACTTTTGTTTAAGACATTACGAAAGATAAAAAAAGAAGCTAAAAATATATATGCTATTACTTATAATATATCTTTTTCTAATTTAATTTCTATTAATGATCGAATAGAACTTTTTAATACTTTCCCATTAGAAATAAGAACTTCAAAAGATGGTAAAAAGGTTCATGATCAGTTGTTAGATTATTCAAATAAGCTGAATCTCGTAACTGCAAACAAATATTTATCAGACTCTTATGTAAAAGGACAAAAAGGGGAAGTTTATAAACTCTCAAAAATTTTTAATTCAAATAAACAATACTACTTATTTATAATTGGTGCATCTTGGTGCTCACCTTGCCGACATGAGAATCGGATGTTAAATGGCATTTTCAATTTGATTGATACGAGTAAAATTCAAATTATTGGACTTTCAATAGATGATGATGAATCAAAATGGAAATTAGCTTTAAAACAAGATGCATGCAAATGGTCAAATTTTTTATTAATTGGTGGTGCAAATAGTAAATTATATACTGAAAATGTGAAATACGGGATTCCTTATAATTTGTTATATAATTCTAGCCAACAGCTGATAAGTTCACACAGCTCATTGCAACTTCTTTTAAAACAAATTCCTATGAAAACTAAAACTAAGTTCCATTAATAAGTACAATTCTTAAAGGAAGTGCAAAAAATTGCTTTTTAGAAAATTACGTTGTAGAAATTCCCCACCCGTAATTAATGTTGTGTAAGTTTATCGATAGTAGAGCATATGTTAATTTATCAAATCAAATTGTAATTATGATTCATTTACTGCAACCAATTAAACAAAATAATATTTGTTAATTCTTGAGGATACTGGTAAATCAGATTTATACCTCAGTTCATTTCTAACCGTTAAAAAATTTATTGTTTAAATAAATGTTCCTTTTCCGACCTCAACAAAACCAAATGGATTGCGGTCCTACTTGTTTGTATATGATAAGCAGGTATTATGGTTGTGTATAGTTTTCAAACTTCTTGTTTAAAGTTGAGTTTTGAAAAATTATATGAAGAGGCGCCAAAGCCCGACAAAAGATATTATCACAATTAGCAAAGAACTCTTTTTGTAAATATAGTTAAATGATAAAAATGCTATTAGGGAGTCTATAGTTATTGTCTTTTCAACGAGCCTTTTAAAAAATATTATGAAGTAACCTTTACATTATTTTAATGTCAAATACTACAAGGTTTGAGTTTCTAGTGGAGGGTATTTTTACCCCCTTAGTTAATTTTTACGTCTGAAAATTGCTTTCAAGAATGCGCGGGGGGTAAAAATACCCCCCGGTGTTTTTTTTAATATGAAATTTTAAGATGAAGTTTACTCAATAATTAGAGATTATGTTATTGGGTGTTTTATTTAATAGTTTACATGAAAATCAACCATTAATTGTTGCCGCTTTATTAAAGGGATTAAAAGTGAAGTTAAACATGGAAACGATTAATGATACATTACAATCACATCCCGACTATCCAAGCTTTTTATCTATTTCAGATTCATTGAATAATTGGAAGGTTGAAAACCTAGTGATACAAACTTCGGCAGAAAAATTATCAGAGATCCCAACACCATTTATTACAAGTTTTAAACTAGGTGTTTTTGTAGCGGTATTAGAAGTTCTAGAAAATGAGATAGTTATTGTAAACCAACAGGGCAAAAAAGAAACGATTGCTAAAAATGTATTTTTATCTCAGTGGACTGAAAATATCTTAGTTGCTGAAGCAAATGAGTTTTCTGGAGAAATCAATTACCAACAAAAGATTAATGCTACAAATGTAAAAACGGTTGTTTATAGTTTAATCCCACTAGGAATTTTGACTTCTTTATTTATTCCATACATGAATGGCTCCATTACCCTTTTGCCCACATTGTATTTATTGGCGAAGTTAATAGGCTTAACTGCATCTGTATTATTATTATGGTATGATATAGATAAAGGCAACCCTTTATTGAAACAAATCTGTTCAGGCATACAAAAAGCCAATTGCAGTGCTGTCCTAAATACCAAAGCTGCAACGCTTGGAGGTATGGTAACCTGGAGTGAAGTTGGCTTTGTATATTTTGCAGGATCATTATTATTCTCAGCGCTCGCTGGTATTAATACGGCATTGCCTGTTTTAAGTATAATCTCCTTATTAGCCCTGCCTTATATCATTTTTTCTATTTATTACCAGTGGAAAGTAGCC
>NZ_KI866530.1:2693422-2759742 GCF_000511175.1 Sediminibacterium salmoneum NBRC 103935
TTGAATTCACGCCAACCATTTTTATAAATGGGTATCAATTACCAAAAGGATATCAAATAAAGGACATTAATTATTTTCTTTCATGAGAAAGAATAAACATATTTCTTCTCGACTAGTACCCGAAAAGAAAAGCCAAATGGTACTAGACTTAATCGCGAATGAGTGGTTTGGCAAGCCAATAATCTGCTGATGCTTAAAGCTGCAGAAACAATTTTAATTAACCGTTATTCATTATAAGTGAATAGCTAAAACTATTATCATGAAAAGTAAGTTATTAAATTTAGGTACAGCATTGAGCAGAGATGCTCAGAAGAAACTTGTTGGTGGTTCAATAGGTGATGATGGAGAAGGCGGAAGTTGCAGCGGCCTTGGTAGTGAAACATGTTCAGCATCTACATCATGTACTGTAAAATGTAATGGCACAAACGTAACTGGTCATTGTAAATGGAGTTCAACATTTACAAAATGTTTTTGTGTATCAGGTTGCTAGAATATATTTTTAATTTGAACTTTTATCAAGTAATCTTTTGTAATTATTACATCAGATTACTTGACTTTATTTTCATAGCGTAACAAAATACATGTAAAAGCAAGCATAATATTTCTTTTAAAATTAATGCCAATGGTAAAGTTGATAGTTTTAATTAGTTTATACTTTTCATTTTTTTGCAATAATATTAATGCGCAAAATTATCAAGTACCTAAGTTAAATTTTGGAGACATTGCACCTCCACTGTATTTGGGAAAAATATTGAAAGGTAATAATGTTAAAAAATTCGAAAAAGGAAATTTCTATGTGATAGAATTTTGGGCAACATGGTGTAAACCATGTATTGCTGCAATGCCGCACCTTTCTATATTATCTCGTAAATATAAAAATGTAGTTACTTTTTTGGCAATTAATGTTTACGAACAGATGTCTAAAAAAACTGATAATCAAGTTCAGGCATTTGTTGATAGTATGGGAAGCAAAATGGATTATAATGTTGCATTGCAAGAAAGTAACCATATGGAGTCAGAATGGCTAGACGCTTCTGGTGGACAAGGTATTCCTGTCACTTTTATAGTAAATGATGAAGGAAAGATTGCATGGATTGGTCACCCAAGAGGAGGGTTAGATTCTGTATTAACAAAAGTGCTGAACAAAACATGGAATATCAAGGAAGCTCTGAAAAAAAGAAATGATGATAAGTATCTTGCAATGTTAGATGATTCACTAAGGTTTGAACTATTAAAATATTCTGAATATGTAGATTATCAAAATAAAATTGTTTTGGGAAATCCAGACTCAGTAATTTCTGCAATCAATGACATTATCAAAATTGAGCCAAGATTAAAATATGCTCCATTAATAGGTTCAAACACATTTAAAGCTTTACTTAGAAAAGATCAAGAACTGGCTTATAAATTTGGCAAAGAACTTCTACAGAATAAAATCTTTGATGAACCGGCATATTATGTTATAATTGATCAAATTGATTGGTATTCAGATAAACTTACTCTTCTCCCTAAGATTTACAATCTAGGAACTGAAGCGTACGAAATGAAAATTAGTAAAATTGTTCCAGAGCAATTTATTGACTTAGCGCCTAAATTTTATCATATTAAAGCAGATTGGCATATTCGGGCAAATGAACCCCTGAAGGCAATAGAATCTGAACAATTGGCAATAGATATTCTCAAAAGAAATAAAAATCTATTAGTTAGTGATTTAAAAAAGTATGAAAATAAGTTGCAAGAATATAAAAAAACACTCTTTTGATTATCTATGGAGTTGATTAATTATTAAATGTCTAACTTATTTACTATTAAAACTAATTTCTCTTTCCACCCTCAACAAAACCAAATGGATTGCGGTCCTACTTGTTTGTATATGATAAGCAGGTATTATGGTCGTGTGTTTGCTTTAGAGAAGTTAAGGGAGTTAACAGAGATAGGTAAGGAGGGGGTTAATTTATTAGGTATAAGTGATGCCGCCGAAAAGATAGGTTTTCAAACCTCTGGGTTAAAGTTGAGTTTTGAAAAATTAATTGAAGAAGCACCAAAACCCGCCATACTTCATTGGGGTCAAAATCATTTCATTGTTTTACCACCACAAAAGAGGGTTTTTTTTTCAAAGCCAAAAAACATAACAATAGCTGATCCCGCTAAAGGAATTATTACCATCCGCAAAGAGCTGTTCTTACAAAAATGGATAAGTGATAAAAATGAGGATGGAGAGTCTACCGGTATTGCCTTAATTCTGGAACCTGGCCAAAATTTTTACAATGCCAATTACGGACATGATTTTAATGAGTTAACAAACAACCATGCTTACCAACTATGGGGTTATATAAAGCCACATAAAAAACTGGTTTTCCAACTCTTTCTAGGGGTTATGCTCGGCAGTTTACTGCAATTGGTATTTCCTTTTCTCACACAAAGTGTAGTTGATGTAGGTATCAACACTCAAAACATTCAATTTGTCTATATTGTTTTATTAGCCCAACTGGCTTTGTTTATTGGGCGTTTGGGTGTAGAATTTATTCGCAGTTGGATTTTATACCATATCAGTAGTCGAATCAATATTTCTATTCTTACGGGTTTTTTGATAAAGCTGATGAAGTTGCCATTGGCTTATTTTGATAGCAAAAAAACAGGGGATATACTTCAAAGAATGAATGACCATAAACGCATTCAAAATTTCTTGACTGGTACTTCACTTAGCACTTTGTTTTCTCTATTCAATTTATTAGTATTTTCTGTTGTGTTGCTTAATTATAGTGTACTCATTTTTGGCGTATTTACAGCTGCGAGTGTGCTATACATTTTATGGATTTTAATTTTCTTAAAGAAAAGAAAAGAGCTTGATTACCAGCAGTTTGATATTGCAGCTGCAGAACAGAGTAGTACCATTCAATTGGTACAAGGCATGCAGGAGATTAAGTTGCATGGCAGCGAAAAACAACAGCGATGGCAATGGGAACACTTGCAAGCATCACTATTTAGGGTAGGAATGAAAGGGCTTGCTCTAAATCAATGGCAACAGGCGGGTGCTTTCTTTATTAACGAGGGCAAAAATATATTCATCACATTTGTGGCAGCAACAGCAGTGATCCAAGGACAAATAACCCTTGGCGCAATGCTTGCGATTCAATACATTATTGGGCAATTAAACTCCCCAATTGAGCAAATGATTGGGTTCGTTCAAAATTGGCAATTGGCTAAAATCAGTCTGGAAAGATTGAATGAAATTCATCAATTGGCCGATGAAGAACCGGTCAATTTGAACAGTGATGCTCCATCAGTCATGGTTACTGAGCTTCCAGAAAATAGATCTATACATCTTCATAATATCAGCTTTACCTATCCAGGTGCTGGCAATGAGCCTGTGCTTAAGAATATTTCCATGCAAATACCACAAGGAAAAATAACAGCAATTGTAGGGTCTAGTGGTAGTGGTAAAACCACCTTACTAAAGTTATTGCTTAAATTTTATGAGGCGAAGTCTGGGGATATATATATTGGTGATCAAGCAGAATCAGCAGGTTTGAACTTGTCAAATATTAGCCATCGTGCCTGGCGTAAACAGTGTGGAGTAGTAATGCAAGACAGCTTTATTTTTTCTGATAGTATTGCCAAGAATATAGCTGTCGGGGAAGATTATCCCGATAAGGCAAGGTTAAGATATGCTGCAAAAATTGCCAATATCACTTCGTTTATTGAAAGTTTGCCATTGGGCTATAATACAAAAATTGGTGCAGAAGGCACGGGGGTAAGCGCAGGGCAAAGACAACGAATCCTAATTGCTAGAGCTGTTTACAAAAACCCGGATTTAATTTTACTAGATGAAGCTACCAACGCTTTAGATTCCAATAATGAAAGTACTATTTTAAAAAACTTAAACCTGTTTTTTGAAGGTAAAACAGTTGTAGTGGTAGCACACCGCTTAAGCACTGTTCGTAATGCTGATCAAATAGTGGTGTTGCACAATGGGGTGATTACTGAGCAAGGAACACATGCTGAATTAACAGCAATGAAGGGTGAATATTTTACTTTGGTTAAAAATCAATTAGAATTAGGTGATTAAAGACGAATTATGCCTCAACAAGAAGAATCATATAGTTTAGATGCAATGCTTGAAGCGGCTAATATTGAACGCTTAGATGAAGCAGATCGTATTTATAGCCATGAGGTTCGTGAAATCATTAGCAGTAAACCTGTATGGATAGTAAGAAATGGCATTGCAATGTTTTTTGTCATTATTGGTTTGTTATTTACGTTAACTTTTTTTATTCAATACCCAGATATCGTTAAAGCACCAGTAAAGATTGTTGGGGATAATTTACCCAAGCAAATTATAAGTAAATCTGAAGGACGAATTGTTTATTTAAATGCACTTGAAAATAAAAAAGTAATTGCTGGTGATGTTTTAGCCATTTTACAAAGTAATGCAGATTACAAACAAGTGCTGTTGTTTAAAAAATGGATTGATCAAACTGAACTTGATTTAAAAGGAAATAATTGGAATTCGATTAACCAGTTAGGAACACTCAATCAATTAGGAGATTTACAAAAAAATTATCAAGATATTGCCCAACAAATCTATCAGCTCTCTTGGGCAAAGACTAAAGGGTACTTTAACCAAAAGCGTGATGCCATTGCTCAAGATATTAGGCTGATTAATCTGTCTAAGGAGAATGCGAATAATCAAAAGCAATTGATTCTTCAAGATTTAGCAATGCAACAAGGATTATTGGCCATTAATGAAAAACTGGCTAATGAAAAAGTGATTGCACCGCTTGATTTAATTAAGGATAAATCAACAATATTATCCAAAAAACAACAATTGGTGCAAGTTGATGCTGCGGATATCCAACTAAATTTTATTGCAGCTCTCTTTAATGCCAAAAGTTCGTTGACCGAATGGACAAATCGATACATATTAGTTGCCAGTGAAACAGGTACTTTGCAGTTTGCCAGTTACTTTCAAGAGAATAGTTGGATCAAAACGGGTCAAGAACTCTTTTATATTATTCCAAAGCAACCCACCTATTTTGCAGAGCTGATTGCATCTCAACAAAATTTTGGAAAATTAAAGCAAGGTCAACAGGTGAATATTGCACTTAATAGTTATCAACGAAATGAATTTGGTGTGTTAAAAGGAACTATCATTAATATACCACAAGTACCCTATAAAGACACCAGTTTTTTGATAAAGGTTAAACTCAACAACGGCTTGCAAACAAATTATCAAAAGACCATTCATTTTAGTAATAGTTTGACTGGAACTGCAGATATCATTACAGCTGAAGCAAGTTTAGCCGATCGGTTATTGTATCAATGGAGAGGCTTATTTGCTCGTTAATCTCGGGGGGTAAAAATACCCCCCGAACAATTTCAATAATGTCATAAAAAATTATCAAATTTGATTTTCATCAAAACACATATTTATGTATCAGAAGGTATCTCATTTAGGATTTCTGTTGCCAAAAGAAAAATTAAGGAAAGTTATTGGCGGTTGTGCTGCCGCTGCAATTTGTTATGATAACTATTTTTATAGTTATCCTGGTTGTATGAATTCCATGCAACATTTTATGAATACTGGTATAATAATGAATGATAATTGTGAAAGTAGCATTCGAAATTCTTTTTTTAATTGTTGGGACGATATGTGTAATGAGCAGCCCTATTAGATTAGTAATTGATAAACGATTTAAGTAAAAAACTTTGAATGAAAAGGCGTTACTTGCTAATTTACTTTCTGTTAATTTCATTTAATTATGGTTATGCAGACCCTAATGTCATTGTTATTACTTCTGCAAAAGAATTTTACGATATAAACACACCAATATCATTCAATTTACATGTTTTAGGTTCCCAATCTTTGGAATCTTCAGTTGCTTGTAACCTTCAAATTACAGATTCAAATTCAAAAACAGTCTTTGAAGCGAAGTATGTACTGAATGATTTAACAACTACTTTAAACTTGTTTTTGCCGGATTCATGTAAGCAAGGAAAATATTTTTGCAAAGTCTATGGGTTTAGTGATATAAAAGATTCTTATAAAAATATGAGTCGTATTGCTTTTTACTATGGAAAAGCAAATTCCAATCAAGACAATTTTATTGAAAAAGGGATGATTGAAGTAATGCCAGAATCTAAATTTGCGTTACAAAACTTTACCAATAAGTTTATTGTGCGGATATTAAGTGAGCAGTCATCCCCATTATCAAGAAATTTCTTTGTAAAAACTGTAAATGGGCTGCTCATTGCAAAAGGTAAAACAAACGAGTATGGCGTTGCATTGATTGAAATACCCAATCAACAAGGCGAAGGTTTTGAGGTAATTGCAGAAAATTGTGTAAGTACACTATTTAAGGATTATAGAAATCTAGGTTTTTCAACGCATTGTTCCGGTTCAGAAACAGTCTCTATTTCAATTAACAAAGCGGAAGCAGAGACTTATTTGAATCCTATTTTAAAAGTTTATTATGATAGTACTTTAATTAATGAGACGCTGTTACAGTTTCAACATGATGTTGGAATCATAGAAACCCAAATGAACTTAAGTCAATTCAAAGGACGCGCCTTGTTATTTAAATTAGTCAACCATAATGATTCAGCACTTTCAAGTAAGTTGTACTGGTTAAGTGAATACTATCCAACTGCTGCAATTAGTTTAAGATTATTTTTAGATGATTCAAGCCAATTTAATACCTCACCTTATTTTCCATTGAGATTTAAAACTTCAATACCCCTTGGAGAGAAAGTTAGTTATCAAATTATTGATTCATTGAACGCCATTATTGATATTGGTGAAGTGCAAGTAAATCCTGCTCATTATATTCTTATACCTCGTTGTAGTTTTCTTGGTAAAGCTTCGGTCGTATTCTACTTAAATGCGAAGCATCAAGATCAAATAATTGAATCTGAATTAATGAATGCTCCTTATAATGCACAACTAAATCAATCGCCACCAGACAGTTCACTGTCTGATTCCTTAAAGCCATACAAAGGTATTAGAAGCAATCTTAAAGATTCTATTTTAAGCGATAGTATCTATTTGCCTTCTGTTGTTGTTAAGAGTAAACTCAAATCTCGAAAAGAAGAAATGGAAGAGCGGTATGTAAAAAACTTCATGTTTAAAAATATTAACAGTACGGATATTATTGTTGAAGATGATCCTTTAGCATATACTTATTTCAATAATTTCAATCTATATATATTGAAGCATATTGCTGGAGTCAGTATTGATGCAAGATCAAAAGCGCTTAAATATCGTTTTGGAACAGTTGAAGTAATTGTTGATGAGGTTTTGAATAAACCTGTTCCTGAGTCTATGGAAGACATTGCTTATATAAAATTCATAAGAGGTTCATTCCGTGGATTAAACGAGGGTGGAAGTTTTTTAACATCTGCAAATGCGGGTATAACTGCACATATAGTAGTTTACACAAAACAAAATCCATTTCAGTCTAAAAAAGTCGGGAATCAAATAACCATTCCAGTTGTTGGGTTTAGTAATTAATTCAAAGGGAATCCTTTTATCTAAACAAGAATAAAATAAAGTACTTACAACAAAATAGGATTCAAACTCCAAATATTTATTAGAATACAAATTAAGTTTATGGAATTCTCCCATTATTGCGTCTTATCATAGTTTAAATTTTACTATGAAGCGATACTTTGTACTTATACTTGTTTTACTATCATTAAAATGCACTACTAATAACAACTCAAAATTTTATGGCGATATACATATCAAATTACCAAAAAGCGGATTTAAACAGCTAGAGGGTAAGTATCTTTATTTGATAGATGTGCAAAGTAAAGCTACATTAGATTCGGTATTAGTGGATAAGCCAGAACTGCAATTCACTAAGATTCAACGGTTAAATTTGAATCCTTTATTCCTTAGCATTAAGCATTATGATGTTTACAACGGTTTTAAAGGTTTGCGGCCGATTGGATTTTGTTCAGAACTTTCTACACAGAATCATGTTTATTCACTATTTTATGCTGATGAGACATCTACTGAAATAGTAGTATTTGATACAGCAAAATTAGAAAAGTCCTGGTTTAATGGTAGTAAGCAAAATGCTCCTTATTTTAAAGATTTAGTTTTAAACTATCCAGAAGCGAGTAATCCCTTTGATACAAAGATACATGAACACAATACGAAAATTATACAGTCTTACCCAGATTCTTATTTGATACTAAAGCAGCTTTACAGCTACAAACAATTTTTTGCTCCTGAGGAGATTAAAAAATTGCTTAGTTACTTTAATCCGGCAGTTAAACAGTATGATTTGTATCAGTCATTACAAAACTACTTGGTTGATAATAAATTATATGATACTAAATATCCCTCTTTCATCAAATTTGAAAATGCAAAAGGCGAAAAGGAAAAAGTAAGTACAAATAATCAATCGGTACACTTAATTGTCTACTGGGCGAGTTGGTGTCTTCCTTGTAGAAAGGAAATCCCCGAACTCAAAAAAATTCTTGCTAAATATTCAGATGCAGGACTAGCAATAACAAGTATTTCTATAGATGGTAATAAACAGGATTGGTTAGCTGCATTAGCGTTTGAAAAAATGAACTGGCAGCAGTTATTGGCTATCGATAGTTCTCGTATGCAGTTAAATGAGCACTATGCAATAAACGCCATTCCTAAAAGCTATCTTTATAATTCACAAAAACAACTCATCAATACATTTACAGGATTTAATTCCTCCCTTGAAGAAACTATAAGGAACGAGATTAAATAAATTTTAGCTTAGTCACCACTTTTTAAAATAAACTGCCCTCTTAAACTATCGAATAAGTATCGTATTGAATAAATCTTAGTTAAAATGTATCAAATGAAAGCACTTCTTTCTTTTTTATTTGTATTATTTACTTCTGACTTAGTAGCTCAATTATCCCCCAAGCAATTTACTATATACGGTATAATAAAAAATCAATCTTCAGGTTTTATTAAATTAGAATATATAAATTATGAGGGCGAATATATAACAGACAGTGCTGAGGTTATTAACGAGTCTTTTATTTTCAAAGGGTATATCCCACATCCTATAAATGCAGATATTTATGGTGATAGGGCTTTCAAAAATACCAGTGACATTAATTCTAATTCCATTTTCATAGAACCTGGTATCATGCACCTTGTTTTGGAAAAAGATAAATTCAAAGATTTAAAACTTAGCGGCTCAAACACACAAAATCAAATTGATTCTCTTAATAATACTTATATCCACAAGAAAATAGTAGATTCTTTGGATAAACGAATTTTTTATTTTGATTTGGCATATAAATATGATCCAACAAAAATTCAATTTAAGGATAGGGCAAAAGAAATCAGACAGCAATTAGAACCATATTATCGTGATATTAATATGCGAACTGAAAAATTTGTCAATGAAAATATTAACTCTTACTATAGTGCCTTTTATTTGCAAGTTCTTCTTTATCGACTTCCACTTGACACAGTAATAAAAATATTTAATTCATTTTCTATTGAAATTCAAAATAGTTATTATGGCCAAAGAATCGCAGCCAATATAAGAGCGATTCAAGGAGGTAGTCCGGGTTCTAAAGCTAAAAATTTCAATACCATCGACATCAACGGAGACTCTATCTCTGTAGAGCAGTTTAAAGGTAAAAATTATGTATTGTTAGACTTTTGGGCTACTTGGTGTAAACCCTGCAGAGATGAATCTCCCTTTTTAATAGAGTTACATACAAAATTTAAATCAAAAGGGCTTGAAATTATAAGCATAGCCAATGATGATGAAAGAAAGGAAGCATGGAAAAAAGCTATTCAAAATGACAAAACTGGAGCTTGGCGACATATTTTACAAGGTGCAGGAACCGTATATGATTTAGGTAAACTATATAGTATTCAACCAATTCCAGCCAAACTACTTATTGGGAAAGATGGCACTATATTAATGCGTTATGAAGGAACACAAGGAAATAATTCATTAATGGAGGCACTGACAAAAAATTTAAAATAATTCTTGTTTAGCCGATACTTATCTGACAATTAAATATGACCTTAATTTATAATTTTTGCTCTCATCAAAAACTACTATGTTAAATAAAACTAATTATGAATTAAGACTTGATATTTCTATTCTATTTATTTTACTACTTAATTCAATATTCCCACAATTAGCTGTAAAGGGGAATCCCATCTATGTAAACAATAATCCTGTTTATAATAAAAGTTATGTATTACAGGATAGTCTTATTTACTTTAAAATCATTGATTCTATTTCAAAGGAAACTATTCCATTTGCAACAATCATTTTTATTGAGAATGACACAAATAAAATGTCTATTGTTTCAAATGAAGATGGCTCATTTTCTATTCCAAATTCAAGCTTCCCCAAAAAGGTCAAAATTTCAGCAGTTGGTTATGAAGAACAACTGTTTTATTTGTTTCATGTTAATCGGTTGTTTTTAAAGCCATTAAAGAGCTTATTGCCTGAAATTATCGTTAGAAGTAAGGCAAAGAAAACAAAGAGCGCAAACGCAATAATTAAAAACGTAGCCAATCGCTTTGAGGATAACTATGGAAAATTTTCTTTTAATCAAAATTTAAAGTTTTCCTCCGTAATTTATAATTACGACACTTTAAAAGAAAAGGCTGAAGAATTTGTAAAGGTATATTATCGAAATGCTGATAAAAGCATGAAAACTCCAAATTGGATTAAAGACACTTTATATCAGGATAAATTTTTCACCAATTTTATTGGAGTTCCCCAATTATGTACAGGTGATATTATTCCATGGTTTGATATGCTCCGAAAAGGGTTACCAATTGACGGAAATAATAATAAAGGATTAGACTTTAAACTTATATCCCAATACAAAGATGATAAATATGGTCTTGTTTATATTGTAAGTTTCATACCAAATAAATCTTTTAAAGATTCATTTTTAGGTCGAACTGTCGGAGGATTAGCAAGAGGGTACCTGAAAGGAGAAATCAGGATAAAAGAATTAGATTATTCAATTATTAGATTGATGTATATCTGGGAAATGAAAGTTGAATCTCTTAATAGAGTCACAACCAATTTATTTCATACTAAAACATGGAATGCAAATCGTGTTACAAAATTGATATCAGATAAAATAATTTACAAGTATGATTATATGTATAATAAAGATGTTCATACTGGTAAATACTTTATAGACTCAATCAATGCGGAATGCTTTAATTCAGGGTATCAAATAGAAACGCATCGTAATTTGCTATTAAATATAAAATTCAACGTTAACAATAACGGAATTGAGATAGATAAATAAGCCTAAACCCCTAGTTTATTTGTCGACTGCAAACGACAAAATAGTGTTCAAATTGTCGAATACAGACGACAAAATAAATTTAAATAAACTTCAATTTTTCCACCAATTCTTTAAAATAATCTGGCCCCCAAATCTTAAGACCTGTATCGTCTGGTATAAAGCGAATAATGTCTTCCTTTATGGCTTCAAATGAAACAGTGTTGATTTTTGATAGCAGCAGTTCTTTAATTTCTTTTTCTTTAATACTAGGTTTTGTCCAATCACCTGAATCATTTGCTCTTAATGCAAAATGTGAAAGATTTAATGGCACGCCTTTTTTAATATACCATTCTAAATCGTACCAGTCTCTTCCTTTCACTCTTTGCTTCCATTGTCTAAATAATAATGCGTGCATTTTACCTGCAAATAAATGAGGAAGGGTAAAGCATTTTACGTAAAATGAATAAGGACGTAAAAGCAGTTTTTCTTCTGTTTCAAATCCTAAGGGTGGGTTAGTGTCAACTTCAATTTTGATTTTAATTCTTGGCGATAGGTCTAAACCAAGTTGAGGAATCATTTTTTCAAGTACCAGTTCTGTCCAAATAGTTTCTGACTTTAGAAATGCGGAGTCAATATTGGTAGCCTTTGTTTTTATTTTTTCCTGCACACTCACTTTCATACCTACTGCTTCGAATTCCTGTAACATTCCTTCAAAATATGGCTCCAAGGAAAAAAATTGGTTTATTGCTAATAATGAAAAATCTAAGTCTTCAGAATATCGATCTAATCCATGAAAAATTCTTAAAGCTGTACCGCCATAAAATGCAGCTTTCTCAAAAAAACCACTGCGGTTTAATCCCGCCAAAGCAACATCTTGCATTATCTCGCGTAATGCAGATTCAGCTTCGATTCTGTTTTTAGGTTGGTATTGTTCTAGCCACTCTTTAATCATAATTGTTCGATCATTTTTATTAGTATAGCTAAACTGCTCCGCTTAGGTGAGTCAACTATCCAGCTTTTCATCATTGCTAAGTTTAATTTTTTTAGAAGGTTCTCCTCCATTCTATAATCTTCTATCAGTAATTCTCTTGCTTGGCTTGTACTCCTAATTACAATGCCTGAAGTCATGATGATTTTATCGAACAATGCTTTTTCAGGGGATGCGATCATTACCATTTGTTTAGCACTTAGCGCGATGCTTTGAATGCCAAATGTATAATACGGTGCTTTGGCATGTACATAATTAAAACGCCCAATTGCTGTTTTAAATATTTTGGTTGGCTTTAGGGTAACAGAACTGATTTCATATACTCGTTCTGGAATTATTCCCCAATAAGACAAGGCAGATTCAAGTGAAATATAACTCGGCCCCCATAAATGATTCGCGATTAAAAATGGATCTGGTGGATTTAAATGACTATTGGGCCCAGGCATATATAGCCCTCTTTTAATGGAGGTCAATATATTTTGCTTAACCAATTCATTGATTTTATCATTGGGTCTCTTATACTCCTTAAGTAAGTCCATTACCAATTGTCTAGTGATTGGCTCTTCTTCAAATTCCTTGAGGGCATAAATAAAATCCATTTATGTATAATTATTATGCAATAATCGGATAATTTCCGATTATTATCAAAAAAAATTACATAAACCTACAATATCGGCCTCAACCATTTCTCTGCTGTTGCTTCGTCCATCCCTTTGCGGGCAGCATAGTTTGTAAATTGGTCTTGCTCAATTTTGCCAATTCCAAAATACTGACTCTGCGGATGCGAAAAATACCAACCACAAACAGAAGCTGCTGGATACATAGCCAGGCTTTCCGTTAAGGAAATGCCCGCCTTGTCTTGTGCACTCAGCAAATCAAATAATTTATATTTCTCTGTATGATCAGGGCAAGCTGGATAGCCTGGTGCGGGGCGAATACCCTTGTATTGTTCCTTAATTAATTCTTCTGGGCTCAATTGCTCTTGTGCATCATATCCCCAATATTCTTTACGCACATGCAAGTGCAATGCTTCTGCAAATGCTTCAGCAAAGCGATCGGCCAATGCTTGCAACATAATTTTATTGTAGTCGTCGTGTGCCGCTTCAAATTTTTCTAGATGGGGTTCAATGCCATGGATGCTTACGGCAAATGCACCTATATGATCTTTTTTATTGGCAGTTGCGGGGGTGATAAAATCGGCTAATGATAAATTGGGTTGTCCGGGTGCTTTCTTGATTTGTTGGCGATGAAAACACAATTGCACTTTATTGTTTCCAGTACTTACTTCTACATCATCGTTATTGCTGACTGCTTCCCAAAATCCTATCACCCCTTTGGCGGTCAACCATTTCTCTGCAATGATTTTATCCAACAAAGCATTGGCATCATTGTATAATTTCGTTGCTTCTGCGCCTACCACTTCATCGGTTAAGATGGCTGGAAAATTTCCATGCATTTCCCAAGTGATGAAAAATGGTTTCCAATCAATGAAAGTTCTTAACTCATTCAAATCGTACTGGTCAAATACTTTGGTGCCTGTAAAGCTGGGCGTAGGGGGAGTATAACTGTCCCAATCAATAGCCACCTTATTTTGCAAAGCTTCTGCATAGGGCAGGTATTGCTTCACGGATTTTTTGTTATCAAATCCTTCTTTGAGTTTGCTATACTCTTGGGAAATTTCTTGCAAGAAGGGGTCTTTTTGTTCTTTGTTCAATAATGATCCTGCAACAGTTACACTTCTGGATGCATCCAGAACATGCACTACGCCATTTACATATTCCGGCGCAATTTTTACAGCCGTATGCATTCTGGAAGTGGTAGCCCCTCCAATCAATAAGGGCTGCTTCATATTCCTGCGTTTCATTTCGCGTGCGATATGCACCATTTCATCTAAGGAAGGCGTAATCAATCCACTCAATCCAATAATATCTGCTTGCTCTCTTTCTGCTGCGTCTAATATTTTATCGGCAGGTACCATCACCCCCATGTCTACTATATCATAGCCATTACAGCCTAGTACTACGCCCACAATATTTTTTCCAATATCGTGTACGTCCCCTTTTACGGTTGCTAACAAAATTTTGGCAGCACCTGCTGTTTCTTCATTTACGGTTCCTGCGGCTAAATGCGCTTGCTTTCTGTCTTCTTTTTCTTGTTCAATATAAGGGGTAAGAATAGCCACACTTTTTTTCATTACACGGGCACTTTTTACCACCTGTGGTAAGAACATTTTTCCTGCTCCAAATAAATCGCCAACGATATTCATGCCATCCATCAATGGTCCTTCAATTACATCCAATGGTCTTGGATATTTTTGTCTGGCTTCTTCTGTGTCTTGGTCTATATAATCGGTGATGCCATTGATTAAGGAATGCGCCAATCTTTTTTCAACAGGTTCTTTTCTCCAGGCTTCGTCTTTTACTTCAACTTTTCCTTTCGCTTTTACCGTTTCTGCGTGTTGGATTAATTTTTCTGTGGCTTCGTTGTTGTCGTTGTTTCTATTCAAGATAACATCTTCGCATAGTTCCCTTAGGGTGGGTTCTATTTCGTCGTACACCACCAACTGCCCAGCGTTTACAATCCCCATATCCATACCCGCTTTAATGGCGTGTAATAAGAATACAGAGTGGATGGCTTCTCTTACATGGTCGTTGCCTCTAAATGAAAATGATACATTCGATACCCCTCCTGAAACTTTTGCCAATGGCATCAATCGCTTGATTTCTCTGGTGGCTTCTATAAAATCTACTGCATAATTGTTGTGTTCTTCTATTCCCGTTGCAATGGCAAAAATATTCGGGTCAAAAATGATATCCTGTGGAGCAAAACCTACTTGCTCCGTTAATATTTTATAAGCACGATGACAAATTTCTACTTTTCTCTCTTTGGTATCTGCCTGGCCAATTTCATCAAAGGCCATTACAATCACCGCTGCACCAAAAGATTTACAGATAAATGCCTGCTCAATGAATTTTTCTTCTCCTTCTTTCATGGAGATAGAGTTCACAATGCATTTCCCCTGCACACATTTTAATCCCGCTTCTATGATTTCAAATTTGGAACTATCTATCATGATGGGAATGCGCGCGATATCGGGTTCGCTTTGTAATAGATTTAAAAACGTTGTCATGGCTTTTACTCCATCTAGTAATGCATCGTCCATGTTCACGTCTAAAATTTGCGCTCCGCTTTCTACCTGTTGTCTGGCAACCGATAAAGCCTCTTCGTATTTGTTCTCTCTAATCAAACGTGCGAATTTCTTAGAACCAGTTACATTGGTTCTTTCGCCTACGTTTACAAAATTGGTCTCTGGTCTTATGACTAAAGGCTCTAATCCGGAAAGCCTTAAAAAGGGTTTGATGGTACTCATTGCTTAAATAGTTGTTTCAACCACCGGTAAGGGTCTGGGTTGCATTTTTCTTACGTTGTCTGCAATATGTTTAATATGGTCGGGTGTGGTTCCGCAACAGCCACCTACGATATTGACAAATCCTTCCTTTGCCCACTCTTCTATAAAGTGTGCGGTTTGGTGGGGTGCTTCATCATACTCGCCCATGGCATTCGGTAATCCTGCATTGGGATAGGCCGAAGTATAGCAGGCAGCTATTTGAGATAACTCTTCTATATGACTGCGCATTTCAGCAGCGCCCAATGCACAGTTCAATCCAATGCTGATAGGGTTCGCATGCATTACGGAAGTATAAAATGCTTCTAAAGTTTGGCCACTCAGGGTTCTACCCGACGCATCGGTAATAGTTCCGCTGATCATGATGGGCAATTCTGGAATGCCTTTGTCTCTGAAATATTTTTTGGCTGCATAAATAGCGCCTTTTGCATTCAGGGTATCAAAAATGGTTTCGATTAATAGGATGTCTACGCCACCATTTACCAATCCATCAATTTGTTCGTAATAGGCATTGGCTACTTCATCAAAACTGACTGCTCTGTATCCTGGATTGTTTACATCTGGCGACAGACTCAAGGTTTTATTCAATGGGCCAATGGCACCGGCCACAAATTGGGGGCCTGCTTCCGGATGTTTTTGCTGGTATTCCCCTACTGCTTCGCGAGCACATTTAGCGGCGGCTACGTTCAACTCATAAGCCAAACTTTGCATATCGTAGTCTGCCATGGCAATGACCGTACTACTGAAGGTATTGGTTTCAATGATATCTGCACCTGCTTCTAAATACAGTAAGTGTATGCCTTTGATGATTTGTGGCTGCGTAATGCAAAGCAAATCGTTATTGCCTTTTACGTCTACATGCCAATCTTTGAATCGCTCGCCTCTGTAATCGGCTTCGGTTAAATGATGCTTCTGTATCATGGTGCCCATGGCTCCATCAATTACCAGAATTCTTTTTTGTAGTTCTTCTTTTAGTAACATAGTATTGGTTCTTACACCGCTGGTGATTGAATGAACCAATAAACGAAGGAATGTGGGGGAGTAGCACTTCAACGTTTATTAGTTCTAGTTGGCAAGCCATAAGGGTACATAACCACTATGGCCAGGACTTTGGCTGAACAATAAACAAATCCACCAAAGTCGGTGCAAAGATACACCCATATTGTATTCCGTCAAAATATAGCCGCGAAAGCGGTTGGAGTGCTATTGATAAACCGCATTGATTTCTGCGTTCACTTTTTCTGTAACAGCAGATGCGTCAATTTTGAAGTCTTTCATTACGATTGGGAACTTGCCAGTGGCGGATACTTTGCCCCCTTTAACAGAGATGGTACCATTTACCGTAACGGGTTTGCTTACGCCATGTAAGGTTAAATTTCCTTTTACCACTGCTTTGTAATTACCATCCTTGGTAAAATTGATATCCTTGATATTGCTGATAGTGCCCTTGAATTCTGCTCTGGGAAATTTGTTGCTCTCTGCATAGTCGTTGTTGAACTTTTCCTGCATTTCTGCGTATTCAAACTTAAACCCTTTGATGAGCAAGCTAAAGCTGATCTCTCCTTTATCGGATAAGCGGCTGGCTACTTCATTGTTTACGGCTTTAACGTCTTCATCGTTGGTAGCGATAAAGCTTACTTTGGCATTGCGCGTGCCGTATATTTTTTGTGCTTGTGTTTGTGTAAATGCGAAGGTTAATAGCGCTATGAATAGAAACTTTTTCATTGAATTATTTTTTACAAAATGAGATTTTACGTTAATTATTCTGCGAACTTTTTTTGCCTAAGGAATTAATACTCCTTCGTTAATCACCACGTTAGCGTCCGGAATATAACCGGTGCATATTCCTTTGAAACGTATGGTACTGCCGGCTTTCAGCTCACCCGGATTGGTTTTAAACGTACAGTTGATCACAAAGAACGGATCGTCTGTTTTAAAATTCACCACTACCTGGCCATCCTGGTTGGTACTGAAATCAACAATCTCTCCTTCAATCTCAATGGCTTTGTCGAGGTATTGTGCATTGGCTGCAGCTTCATCGTTTTTGAAAGCTTCAAACAATGCCTGTGCCTTTATCGCGATTGCTTTTTCGGTGGTTACATCCCTGTGCGGCTTGGTCAATATTTTGTAGACTACAATCCCCCCGGTAATGGCTCCTGCCAATCCAAGTATCAATATGATTTTAACCCATTTTTTCATAACGGACCTATTTTAATGTTTAAACAACGAAATTATGAATTTGTTGTCAAATTTCCCGAAATCTTATTGCACATACTGTTGTACGGGCAGTCGGTTGGCAATGCTTCGGGCCAGCGTCATTTCGTCTGCATATTCCAGTTCTCCTCCAAATGCTATGCCACGGGCGATGGTGGTGATTTTGCAGGACAAATGGGCAATTTTTTTCTGAATAAAATAGATGGTGGTGTCTCCCTGTATATTCGGACTCAGGGCAAATACCAGTTCCTCTACCCGTTCCTGCGTAATCCGGTTCACCAGCAGCTCAATTGTTAGTTGGTCGGGGCCTATGCCATCCAACGGCGATATAATCCCCCCGAGCACATGATAAGTTCCATTGAATTGCTGGGTACTTTCAATGGCAATCACATCCCGTATATTTTCTACCACACAAACAATATGCTGATTGCGCGCAGTATTGCTGCAGATACTGCAGATTTCTCCGTCACTGATATTGTTGCATCGCTTGCAAAACTGTATCTCCTTTCGCATTTTGGTTAAAGTGTCTCCAAATAAAGCGACTTCATTTACATCCTGCTTCAATAAATGTAAGACCAGTCTGAGCGCGGTCTTTTTTCCAATGCCCGGTAGCTTGGCAAATTGTGCTACTGCATTTTCTAATAAGGTGGAAGGGAGTTGCATTTTGTAAAGATAATCGGTTTACTTTGTGCTTTACCTTTTGTGTATGAAGCTGCATAATTTTAATTCTGGTCCTTCTATTTTGCCGGCGCCTGTACTAAAGCAGGCTGCTGAAGCGGTGTTGAATTATAAAAACACGGGTCTTTCCTTATTGGAAATTGGTCATAGAACGCCCTGGTTTCTGGAAATTCTAGACGAAGCCAGAAATGCAGTGAAAGAACTCATGCAATTAGATGATTCGTATGAAGTGTTGTTTTTGCATGGGGGAGCAACCACGCAGTTTATGCAGGTACCTATGAATTTACTGGACAGCCATGCCATGGCGGCTTATTGCGATAACGGCGTTTGGGGTAACAAAGCCTGGAAGGAAGCCAGCCTGTTCGGTAAAGTGGATATAGTGTCTGACGGATCCGGCAGCCAGTACCGATCCATCCCTAAAAATATTGAAGTACCCAATGATGCCGCTTATTTGCATTTTACTTCGAACAATACCGTAGAAGGTACCCAATGGCATCAGTATCCTGAAACTTCTGTGCCACTGGTGGCAGATATGAGCAGCGATATTTTCAGCAGACCTGCTCCTTATAATACACTCTCTCTTATTTATGCAGGGGCTCAAAAAAATATGGGCGCTGCTGGTGTGAATCTGGTGGTGGTGAAAAAAGATTTGCTCGGAAAAATTGCAAGAAAGATTCCTACCATTATGAATTACCAGAAACATATTGAAGCGGGTTCTCTAATGAATACGCCTCCTGTGTTTGCTGTGTATGTGAGCATGCTTACGCTTCGCTGGATTATTCAGGAAGGCGGTTTGGATGCCATGGGCATGCGCAATGCCAGAAAGTCTTCTCTTTTATATGATACCATTGATTCCATTCCGCTTTTTGATGCGCCTGTGGCCAAAGAAGACAGGAGTGAAATGAATGCGATTTTCTTTTTAAAGGATGCTTCACTGGAGGAATCTTTCTTAGCACTTTGCAAACAGGAAGGCATGGTAGGCGTAAAGGGATACAGAACCGTGGGAGGTATTCGGGTTAGCATGTACAATGCTTTGCCACTGGATAGTGTTACTGAATTTTGTAACCTGTTGCATTATTTTGCGCAGAAGCACGGATAGTAGGGTATTATCCTAACTTTTCATTTGTAAATATTCACCGATATTTGCCGAATGGCAATAATCAAACCTTTCAGGGCGCTCAGGCCCCAACCACAACTGGCCAAGCAAGTAGCCAGCTTACCTTATGATGTATTGAACAGTGCAGAAGCAAAAATTGCTGCACAAGGCAATTCGCATACTTTTTTACATATCACCAAAAGTGAAATTGACTTATCTGATAAAATAGATATTCATAGTGCAGAAGTGTACGCACAGGCTAAAGACAATTTAGATGCATTCATTAAACGTGATGTGTTGTTCAGAGAATCCAAACCCTGCTATTATATCTACCAGCTTATTATGAATGGCAGAAGCCAGACAGGTCTGGTTTGCGTGAGCAGTGTGGATGATTATGAAAATGACCTGATTAAAAAACACGAGTTTACCCGTCCGGAAAAAGAACAGGATCGCATCAATCATATTAAAACAACGGGTGCGCAAACGGGCAATGTGTTTTTAGCGTATCGCAACCATGCTGCTGTTGATGCTATTATTGAGAAGTGGAAGCAGGCCAAATCTCCTGTGTATGATTTTATTGCGGAAGATGGGATTCAGCATAGCATTTGGATCGTGAACGATTCAGATGCCGTTGCTTCTATCACTGCAGTTTTTGAAAAAGAAATTCCCTGTACCTATATAGCAGACGGACATCACCGTGCAGCTTCTGCTGCAAAAGTGCGCAAGCAAATCAGTGGCGAAGTACCAGAAGGAGCCAATTATTTTCTAACGACTTTGTTCCCTTCGAATCAACTCTATATCATGGATTATAATAGAGTGGTAAAAGATTTGAATGGGTTGAGCAAGGCTGACTTTTTAGCGGCATTGGCTAGTTCTTTCGATGTGGTTTCGATGGGTAAACAAATGGTGAAGCCTGAGCAATTGCATACCATGGGATTATATGTGGGTGGTGAGTGGTTTTTGCTAACGGCAAAGCCTGGCACTTATTCCAACGATCCGATTGGTGTATTGGATGTGTCGGTTTTACAAGAAAAAATATTGGGTCCCATTTTAGGTATCTTAGATCAACGCACCGACAAGCGCATTGATTTTGTAGGTGGTATCAGAGGCTTGTCTGCTTTGGAACAAAGAGTGGATAGCGGTGAAATGGCTGCTGCCATTAGCTTGTATCCGGTTACGATTGATCAGTTGTTTGCCATTGCAGACAGCGGAAATGTAATGCCTCCTAAAAGTACCTGGTTTGAACCCAAGTTGAGAGATGGTCTCTTAACGCACTTGATTAATGATTAATGATTAATGCAATTCAATATAGCATGAATATGAAAAAAATATTTTTAGGATGCTGTGGATTTTTGTTGGCCTTGCAGCTATCTGCGCAAACCCCCACTGTTAAGCAATTGCAGGAATCTGCCATGGCGCTGATGCAACAGGGAGATTTTACCAATGCCATGGTGGCACTGGAAAAAGCAAAAGCACAGGAGCCGCAAAACCTGGAAGTCCTGAAGAATATTTCTTTCTGCTATTTCCTGCAAAGAGAATTTGCACAGGCCATTGATGCCGGGAAAATTGCTATTGAACATCCCAATGCCGATCAGCAAAGTTTTCAGATACTGGGCATGTCTTATAAATCCATCGCGGATTATGCAGCAGCAAACAAAATATACAAACGCGCCCTGAAAAAATTTCCTGACGGAGGCGTTATTTACAGTGAGTACGGAGAGAGTTTAATGCAAGAGAATAAAAAGGAAGAAGCCATTGCTGCCTGGGAAAAAGGAATTGAACTGGCCCCTTCTTACAGTGGTAATTACTATCACGCGGCTAAATACTATTACAAGGAAATGAACTGGATCCGGGTCTTGATTCATGGGGAACTTTTTGTAAACCTCGAAAGCTATTCCACCCGAACAGAAGACGTGAAAAAAGCCCTTTGGGATGCCTACCGAAATGTATTGCGTCCTATTGTGAAAACGCCTTATCACCTGGTTCCCAAATATTCAGCTTTTGAGCAAAAGCAACTGGCCATTTACGAAAAAACAAGACCCATGGTAGCAGATGGCTTAACCATTGATCATATTGGCAGTATAAGAACCCGATTGCTTACCGAGTGGATGACTGAGAATGCTACTGCTTTTCCGTATCAGTTGTTTCAACATTGGCAACATATGATTCGGGAAGACATTTTTGAAGCCTACAATCAATGGTTATTCGGAGCTGTTTACGATGCAGATGCCTATCAAAAATGGCAGGAAACCCATGCGGATGAAGCCAATAAATTCAAGGAGTTTCAGCGGAGCCGGGTGTACCGACAGCCGGGCGGTCAATATTATTTAAATTAAGTATATCCCTTTAAGTTGTTAAGCCAGTGCAAACTGGCTTTTTTTTTGTGGTTATTTGCCTAATTTGACCGTTCAAATAAAGTGAATTCACTTTAAACGATTGCGTTATGACTATTAAGCGACTTTTTGATGCCGTTAATTACCAGCTTGAACATTTTCCAAAGCAGGACATGTTGTCGGCTAAAATAAATGGACAATGGAAATCCTATAGTACACAGGAAGTAGCCGAAACCGTAAACCGCTTTAGTGCTGGATTGCTTTCCCTGGGCGTGCATGCCAATGGATTTACACCGGAAGGCAGCGATAAAATTGCCATCATTAGTAACAATCGTCCTGAATGGGTTTTTACCGACTTGGCTGTGCAACAAATTGGCGCTATCCTGGTTCCAGTTTATCCAACCACCAATCCCAACGAACTGGCTTTCATTTTAAATGATGCTGCCGTTAAATATATTTTTGTCAGCAACGAAGAATTGCTGGCCAAAGTCAATAGCATTTTGGATAAAGTTTCTTCCATTCGTGGAGTCTATACTTTTGACACCATAGCAGGAGCACAACATTGGTCCGAAGTAACAGAATTGGCCACACCAGCTTTGTTGGCGGATGTTGAAAGCGTTAAAGCAACCGTGCCTGTTGAGCATCTGGCTACCATTATTTATACTTCCGGTACCACCGGAACACCTAAGGGCGTAATGTTGTCGCACTCGAATATTTATACCAATGTGCAATTCAGCAAAAAGAGTTTTCCTTTCCATGATGCACCGGAATCTAAAGTGCTGAGCTTTCTTCCGTTGAATCATATTTTTGAAAAAACCTGTACCTATATTTATTTGTACAGTGGCATTAGTATTTATTATGCGGAAAGCCTGGAAACCATTGGAGACAACCTGAAAGAAATTAAACCAAACGGTTTCACTACGGTACCTCGTTTGCTGGAAAAAGTATTTGAAAAAATCATGGCCAAGGGCAATGAGTTAACGGGTACCAAAAGAAAACTGTTCTTCTGGGCAGTTGACCTTGCTGAGAAATACGATAACAGAATCAGTGGTGGTCTCTGGTACAATATTCAGCTGGCCATTGCCAATAAATTAATTTTCTCCAAATGGCGTGAAGCCCTGGGAGGCAATATCTCTTTCATCATTACCGGTGGAGCTGCCTGTCAGGTAAAGCTGTTGCGCATTTTTAATGCAGCAGGAGTTCCGATATATGAGGGCTATGGCCCAACTGAAAACAGTCCGGTAATTTGCGTGAACCGTCAGGAAAAAGGCGGTACCAAGTTTGGAACGGTGGGCCCTGCTATTGAAGGCATTCAGGTGAAACTGGCAGAAGATGGGGAAATTATGGTAACCGGCCCTTGTGTTATGAAAGGTTATTATAAACGTCCGGATTTAACGGCTGAAACCATGTTGGATGGTTGGCTGTTAACGGGTGATATTGGCGTTTGGGATGAAGATAAATTCCTGAAGATTACCGATCGTAAGAAAGAGTTGTTTAAAACCAGCGGAGGAAAATATGTAGCTCCTCAGCCAATTGAGAATAAATTAAAAGAGAGTCCTTTTGTAGAACAGGTGATGGTAGTTGGCTCTGAGCGTAAGTTTGTGGGTGCTTTAATTGTCCCTTCCTTTGCTACCTTAAAAGAGTGGATGAGAGAGAAGGAGATTCCTTTCACTACCAATGAAGATGTAATTCATCATCCGAAAGTGCTGGAGCTCTATCGTGAACTGGTAGAGAGTTTCAATAAGTTCTTTAACCACGTAGAACAAATTAAAAAGTTTGAACTGCTGCCCAACGAATGGACGGTAGACACAGGCGAAATGACACCCAAGTTGAGCCTGAAAAGAAAAGTGGTGAACGAGAAATTCAAAGACGCCATAGAAAGAATCTATGCCTGAGCCTAACGCCTTGTTGCGCATTTTAGTGGTAGAAGATAACCCCGCTGATCAGGTTGTTTTAGAGGGCTTATTGTGGAAAACCCGATTGCCCATTCATCAGATCATGCGTGCCAGCAGCAATGCTGAAGCAGATGCCTGGTTGAAAAAAGAAAAACCCGGTTTAATATTACTCGACCTTTCCTTGCCTGATAGTGTTGGTATTGATTCCTTCTTGCATATTAATCAAGTGGCTCCAGCCATTCCAATTATTGTATTAACAGGTTTGTCTGATATGGAAACCGCTTTGGAAACCATGGCAGCCGGAGCGCAGGATTATCTGGTGAAAGGTGAGTTTGACGAGAAACTACTTTCCAAATCTATTCAGTATAGTATTGAACGTAAGCGCAATCTTGAAAATATGCGCGTTAGCAATGAGCGATACAATATTGTAGTGCAAGCCACAAGCGATGCGGTTTGGGAAATGAATTTGGATAATCAGTCGGTATTATGGGTGGGAGATAATTTCAAGAAAACCTTCGGCTATGATTTGGTAGATGTATATGTGGATGCTGCCGATTGGGTACAAAAAATTCATCCGGAAGACAGAGAAAGAGTGCAGACCAGTATTACCGATGCATACTCTAAAACAGGTAGTCCTTACTGGAAAGAAGAGTATCGTTTTTTAAAAGCAGATGGTTCCTATGCCTACGTATTAGATCGGGGCTATATTCTTTATGAGAACGATCGGCCAATTAGAATGATTGGTGCCATGCAGGATATAACAGAGCGAAAGGAAAGTGCAGAAAAAATTCTGCTTTCAGAAAAGCGCTATCGTAGTTTATTCTATTATAATCCCATGGCCATTTTTATCTGGGATCTGCAAACCCAGCACATTCTGGAAGTGAACGATATGGCAGTGAAGGAATATGGTTATAGCAGGGAAGAGTTTTTACAATTGACGCTTTGGGATTTAAGATCCCCTGAGCATTATGCCAAACTAAAACAGTTTATTGAGCATATTGCTAGTGCGCTTGATATGGATTCCGGAGGTACCTGGGAGCATATGACCAAAACCGGTGAACGCATTTTCATGAATGTTTACTCGCACCGTCTTCAATACAATGGTAAAGATGCGGTGATGGCCATTGCACAGAACGTAACTGCCAAATTATTGCTGGAGAAAAAACTGGAAGAGGAAAGACTGATCAAACAAAAAGAAATTGCAGAAGCAGTTATCAATACCCAGGAAACCGAGCGGCACGATATCAGCAGAGAACTGCACGACAATGTTAACCAGCAACTCACCGTTGCCATGATGTACATTGCTTCTGCTGAAAAAAAGCAGGTGCCTGGTTCAGAACAATTAAGACAATCTGCCGATTATATTTTGCATGCCATTGAAGAAATCAGAAGATTATCCAAGGGTTTGGTAACCCCGTTGATTAAAGACTTTGGTTTGGTAAAAGCCATTGAAAGTGTACTGGAAGATGTGCAGGCAGTTAAGGAAATGAAGATTGAGTTTTTATTCGATACTTTTTTTGAAGACGATATTCATTACGATTTTAAACTGAGTCTATTCCGTATTGTGCAGGAACAGGTAAACAATGTTTTGAAACATGCACAGGCCAGTACCTTAAAAGTAGAATTGGGGAGAAACCAAAACAGCATTTACTTGTCTATTTACGACAATGGAGTAGGCTTCGACGCCTCTGTTCAGAAGAAGGGAATTGGTTTGTACAATATTACCAGCCGTGTTGAATTGTTTAACGGAACCATCAGTATTCATACGGCTCCCACTGCAGGTTGCGCCATGCATATGAGTTTCCCTATTACGCAGGCAATCATGCGTCACTAAGTCTTTTCTTGGCCGACAGAAATTTTTGACGGATAATGGTCTGTACCGGCTTCCGCTGAATCTTACTTTCCAGCCAGGAGATTACATCCAGGTACATAAATGCCCTAGTCTCCATTTTGTCGTCTGCCATATCTTTTAATGTAGCCAGTAATTGCTCAAACAAGGGTTTGGTCTCATTGGGGAGACTATGAAAACTTTGTTTTAAGAATTTAAAAATGGCTTCTTCTGCGGCACTCAGGTGTTGCATTTTACCCATGAATCGATATACCGATTTCAACAGGTACTTCAGGTAATCATTATTGCCCAACTCGTAATGCGCAATCAGGTGCAGCAATCGGGCATAACATTGCAAGTCGCTTCTAAGGTCTACTTTAAGATTGATGATTTTATTTAAGTAGTCAATACTACTGGCAGGATCACCGCTTCCGAAATACAAGGAAGCAATCTTATAATAGAATACCAGGGTTCTGTGCCGGTCCAGATAATCTTCGTATGCCTCCAGTTTTTCCTCTATCTCTGGTATCAGTTGTAATCCCCTGGTAAAACTGCCTTCCATGAAATGCCTGTTCAGCTTTGCGGTATACAGATAGGTAAAACATTGTACCGTATGGTTCATATTGTTTTGTACAAAAGGCATTTCCATGAATGCTTCTAGTTCTTTTATGGTCTCATTGAATTTCCGGTAATTTCTTAAATCAAAATGTGCCCCCAGCAAATTGTGCATACCTTTTATGTAGTGGGCTGTTTCAATTTCCATCATTTTAGGCTCTGCCTTAAACAGTTCCGTCCATTTGCTGCAATAGCGATAATACATCAGAAAGTCCTGTGTAATAAATGCATACCAGCAATAACATTGGTAAGCATATAATTTTTCATAGAACCCTTTCTCCTGTTCATTTTCGTGCAACAGCGGGTGATTAAAATAAACAGCCAGGGCTTTTTTGTCCGATTCGTTTCGGGCATGTCCGTGCCGTATATACCATTCGTATAAGAGTAAGGATAAATTCGAAAGGGTACTGATATTGCTCAACCGCAGATTGGTCTCGTCCGACTCCTTGCAAAGTTTTGCCGCCCGGTCCTGCATACTTCGGGTAATATAGAGGGCTTCAATTTTTTTCTCCAGAAACAAAACTTGTTGAATATAAGTAACCTGGTTATTGGCTTTAGCCAGTTCTTTTACTCTGTCCAGTACTTTTAAACTCTGGATATTTAAGCCTTTGTTGTAGAGTATTCTGGCAAAGTCGAGCTGTTCGTTCAACTGCAAATCAATATTCTCGTTTTGTTGTAACAAACGAACGCTCGCTAGTATTTCCTGGTATAAATGGGCTTTTAAATTAGACAGCTGTTGTTTTTGAAAAGCCGGATTTTTTTTCAGGAGTTGTGCTTCATCGTAATGACTCATTTTATCGAGCGCATCAAATAACTGAACCACTTTTAAGTTACCTGATGCAGAATTCCGGGTGATATACAATTTAAAATTGCGCTTCTCTGCCCTTTCCAGGGAATGAATCAATTGGTGAAGCGGGTCTGTATTCCGGTTGGGCATCGTAAAAATATTAAGCTAGAATTCAATACTGTATTGGGTTTCATGGTTTTCAACTGCGGTTACGCATTGTAAAACCAGTGCTATTTTGTTTCCACACTAAAGATAAGGCAATCTAAATTCGAATACGACAGGCCGTACTGTTGTTATTTAAGGCAATCAATAGCAATGGATACGCGCCTGTCTTTTTATCTATAAAAACCAAGACAATGGCCGATAAGATTCACATTTTTGATACTACCCTTCGTGATGGAGAACAAGTGCCTGGCTGTAAACTCAACACAAAAGAGAAACTGTCACTGGCCGTGCAATTGGAAGAATTGGGCGTAGACATTATTGAAGCTGGATTTCCTGTGTCCAGTCCCGGAGACTTTGAGTCTGTCTCTCAAATTGCAAGAACCATTAAGCACGCTACCGTATGCGGTTTAACCAGAGCAGTACAAAAAGATATTGAAGTGGCTGCACAGGCCCTGAAGTATGCGGTTCGCCCCAGAATACACACGGGTATTGGTACTTCCGATTTTCACATCAAAGCAAAGTTCAATTCTACCAGAGAAGAGATACTTGCCAGAGCTGTTCAATGTGTTAAGTGGGCCCGCAATTTTACAGATGATATAGAATTCTATGCAGAAGATGCAGGCAGAACAGAGAATGAATACCTGGCAAGGGTAATTGAAGCGGTGATTGCAGCAGGTGCTTCTGTAGTGAATATTCCGGACACCACCGGTTATTGCCTGCCCCATCAGTACGGCGAGAAAATTGCTTTCCTGAAAAACAATGTATCCAATATAGACAAAGCCATTATTTCCTGTCACTGTCACAACGATTTGGGTTTGGCTACAGCCAACTCTATTAGTGGTGTCATTAATGGTGCCAGACAAATTGAATGTACCATCAATGGTTTGGGTGAGCGTGCCGGCAATACTTCTTTGGAAGAAGTAGTCATGATTATTGCTCAGCACAAGCAACTGGATTTATACACCAATATCAAAACCCAATTGCTTAATCCTTTGAGCAGAGAAGTTTCTGAAGTAATGCGCATGCCGGTTCAGCCCAATAAAGCCATTGTAGGTTCCAATGCGTTTTCTCATTCTTCCGGCATTCATCAGGATGGCTTCTTAAAGTCTGCAGAAACCTATGAAATCATTAATCCGGAACTGGTAGGTGCAGAGGGAAGTAAAATTGTTTTAACTGCCAGAAGCGGCAGAAGTGCATTGGCTCACCGCTTACAGAAACTGGGATATGATTTTAACAGAGACGATATAGATGTTTTGTACGAAGATTTCTTGCTGGTTGCTGATAGCAAGAAAGAAGTGGAAGAATCCGATTTACATCTTTTAGCTAATCAATATAAAAAACAGAGAGCAATTGCTTAATGAAATATTATGGGTAAAACATTATTCAATAAAATCTGGGATGCACACGTAGTGGAGAAAATAGAAGACGGTCCTTCTGTTTTGTATATTGACAGGCATTTTATTCACGAAGTAACTAGCCCACAGGCATTTAAAGGAATTGAAAAGCGAGGCCTTTCTTTGTTCAGACCCAAGCAAACCATTGCAACGGCTGACCATAATGTGCCTACATTAAATCAGCATTTGCCTATCAAGGATCAGTTGAGTAAGATGCAGGTAGATCAGTTGATTGAGAACTGTGAAAAACATGGAGTAGCGTTATATGGATTGGGACATCCTTACCAGGGGATTGTACACGTGATTGGACCGGAATTGGGGATTACCCAACCGGGCATGACGATTGTTTGTGGGGACAGCCATACCAGCACCCATGGGGCTTTTGGAACCATTGCTTTTGGGATTGGAACCAGCGAAGTAGAAATGGTTTTTGCTTCACAATGCGTACTGCAGACCCAACCTAAAACCATGCGCATCAATATTGAAGGTGCTTTGCAGCCAGGTGTGGTTTCCAAGGATATTATTCTTTACATCATTGCCAAAATTTCTGCAAGTGGTGCTACGGGTTATTTTGTTGAGTACGCAGGAAGTACCATTCGTTCGCTTTCCATGGAAGCCAGAATGACCATTTGCAATATGAGTATTGAAATGGGCGCAAGAGGTGGAATGATTGCACCAGACCAAGTGACATTTGATTATCTAAAAGGAAGAGTATACGCACCTAAGGGAAATGCATGGGAGCAAAAAATTTCCGAATGGAAGCAATTGTACTCCGATGCAGATGCCGTCTTTGATGCCGAATTGCATATTGATGCCAGTGCAATTGAGCCCATGATTACTTATGGAACCAATCCTGGATTGGGTATTCCTGTTCAGGCTCATATGCCAGTGTTAGAAAGCATTGCTAATGAAGGAGAGAGAAAGAATATGGAACAGGCACTTCGTTACATGGATTTACAAAGTGGCGCGTCCTTATTAGGTATGCCTGTACAACATGTTTTTATTGGAAGCTGTACCAATTCAAGAATTGAGGACCTGCGTTTGGTTGCAAATCTGGTGAAAGGAAGAAAAAAACATGATTCTGTTAAAGTGATGATTGTACCCGGATCGCAGCAGGTTGCCAAACAAGTGCATGCAGAGGGGTTGGATAAAATATTTACCGAAGCGGGTTTTCAGATTCGTCAGGCTGGCTGTAGTGCATGCCTGGGAATGAATGAAGACAAAGTGCCCGCGGGTGAATATTGTATTAGTACTTCTAATAGAAATTTTGAGGGAAGACAGGGCGCTGGTGCCAGAACCTTACTGGCAAGTCCTTTAACCGCTGCCGCTGCAGCCATAACCGGAGTAGTAACAGATGTAAGAGAATTGATTAAATAATGGCAATAAACAGTTAGCGCAATCATGCAAGCATTAAAAGAAATACATAGTTCATTTGTTCCTCTGCCCGCAGAGAATGTGGATACGGATCAGATTATTCCTGCCCGTTTTTTAAAAGCCACTACCCGCGATGGATTTGGGAAAAATCTTTTTCGCGACTGGCGATATGAAAATGATGATGAAACAAGACCCAAAGCTGATTTTGTTTTGAATCAACCGCAGTTCAGCGGAACCATATTGGTGGCTGGTAAAAATTTTGGTTGCGGATCTTCCAGAGAACATGCTGCCTGGGCACTTTTAGATTATGGATTCAAAGCCGTTGTCTCCAGTTTTTTTGCGGATATATTTAAGAACAATGCCTTGAACAATGGGGTTTTACCTGTTATTGTTTCTGAGTCTTTTCTGCAGAAAACTTTTTCGCTTTCGCCTGCCGATGCATTGCATATTGATGTAACAGCACAAACCATTACCATTGAGAAAACCGGAGAGCAGGAATCTTTTGAATTGAACCCTTACAAGAAAACCTGTTTACTAAACGGGTACGATGATATAGATTTTCTCATCAGTCGTAAATCTGCGATTGAACAATTTGAATCAGCAAAAGCATAATATGGAAAAGAAAATAGCCGTCATTAATGGCGATGGAATTGGACCTGAAGTTACCGCACAGTCAATTAAAGTGCTTAATGCCATTGCAGAAGAGTTTGGACATCAGTTCAGTTATACGCATGCATTAATGGGTGCAGTATCCATTGATGCAACCGGATCAGCTTTGCCTGATGAAACACTGGCGGTTTGTAAAGAAAGTGACGCTATATTGTTTGGTGCAATAGGACATCCAAAGTTTGACAATGACCCCTCTGCCAAAGTAAGGCCTGAACAAGGTTTATTACAACTGCGGAAGGAACTGGGGCTGTTTGCCAATATCCGACCCATTACTACCTATCGTTCTTTGCATCATCTGTCTCCCTTAAAAGCAAAGCAGCTGGAAGGAGTAGATTGTGTCATTTTCAGAGAGCTCACCGGCGGAATTTATTTTGGTAAAAGAACAGTAACAGAAGATAAGACCTATGCTACAGATGAGTGTGCTTATCATGAACTGGAAGTTGTGCGCGTTGCTAAAATGGCATTTCAGTATGCCCAGCAACGTAGAAAAAAATTGACCCTGATTGACAAAGCCAATGTGTTGGAGACTTCCCGCTTGTGGCGCCGTATTGTGCAGGCTATGGCCATGCAGTTTCCTGAAGTTGCAGTGGATTATATGTTTGTAGACAATGCTGCCATGCAGATTATTGTGAATCCTGCCCAGTTTGATGTAATTCTTACGGAAAACATGTTTGGCGATATCATCAGCGATGAAGCCAGTGTGCTGAGTGGTTCATTGGGTTTACTTCCTTCTGCTTCTATTGGTAAAACCGCTGCCATGTTTGAACCTATTCATGGTTCTTATCCGCAGGCTGCTGGTAAAGACATTGCCAATCCCATTGGTTCTGTTCTTTCTGCTGCCATGATGCTGGATCATTTTGGATTGGCTGCGGAAGCAAACGCAGTAAGAGAAGCGGTTGACTGGACTTTGACCCATGCTTTTGTTACCCGCGATATTGATCCAATTAACAATTACGGAACAGAAGCCATTGGGGATTTACTCACAGACTTTATTCATAAAAAGCATGAGACCCAACAAGGAAATAATGCTGCTTTGAATGCGTCGACCATAATCTAAATAAAAAAAATTTAGAAAGTTCTTTGTTTTTATTCTTGCATAGACTTACCTTCGGAAGAATAGTAAATGCTCCATGCAGAATAAAGGAAATACGATAATAACAAAAACCAATACAATCTATAACACGATTGCTATTGTCATTATTATTATTACCGCTCTGCAAGGAGGTGGACTTAACTAAGTATTGAATAACTTAATATAAAGCCTCGCCTCATCAGCGGGGCTTTTTTGTTTAAATCTATTGAAATGAATTATTACCAATCGAATACCATTATTTATCATAATGGCGAATTTGTAAAAGCAGCGGAAGCGAAGATGGATTTATACAGCCAGTCGCTTCATTACGGCTATTCTGTTTTTGAGGGAATTCGCTCCTACAAAACAACGGACGGTTCTACTGCAATCTTTAAGGCAGTTGAACATTTTGAACGTTTGAAGATTTCTGCGGAAGCCATTAATCTTCCTTATGATTTTGACACGCAAACCTTAATTGATGCTACCTACGAAGTATTGAAACAAAACAATCTGGGAGATGCCTATATACGTCCTGTTGTGTATGCGCCTGCCAATATGAGTTTTGCACGCAATACCGAATCCTTTGTTTTTATTGAAGCCTGGGAAATGGCCCCTTTTTTAGGGGATAAATTATTGCGCATGATGACTTCTTCTTTTCAGCGCCCCAATCCAAAAGCTTTTAAGATTCATGCAAAAGCAGCCGGGCATTATGTGAATTCCATTTTAGCCAGTCAGGAAGCAAAAGACAAAGGTTACGATGAAGCTTTTTTGCTGGATATGAATGATCATTTGGCAGAAGGTCCGGGAGCCAATTTGTTTTTTGAAAAAGACGGTGTCTTGTTCACGCCCCAACCCGGACATATTCTGGCTGGTATAACCAGGGCTACTGTTTTAGAAATCTGTGCTCAATTGGGTATTGAAGTAAGAGAAGGGACGTATACAATGCAGGATATTAAAGCTGCCGATGCTGCTTTTTTCTGTGGCACTGCGGCTGAGGTTATTGGATGGCAATCGCTGGACGAATATATTTTTCCCAAACCTTTTTCGGAAACCAAAAGCTTTCAGGTACAGCAGGCTTACAAGCAACTGGTGGTTAAACCTTTGACTAATTAGTTTTTAAAACGATACAATGGAATTGAACAAATACAGTAAAACCATTACCCAGGATCCTACGCAGCCCGCTGCGCAGGCCATGTTTTATGGGATTGGTTTAACCGATGAAGATTTGCAGAAAGCACAAGTGGGAGTAGTGAGTATGGGTTATGATGGCAACACTTGTAATATGCATTTGAATGATCTGGCTAAGCTGGTAAAGCAGGGTGTTTGGGAAAATGATTTAGTAGGATTGATCTTTAATACCATCGGGGTAAGTGATGGAATGAGCAATGGTACCGATGGAATGCGCTATTCTTTGGTGAGCAGGGATGTGATTGCTGATTCCATAGAAGCGGTTTGTGGTGCGCAGTATTATGATTCACTCATCGCCATTCCTGGTTGTGATAAAAATATGCCTGGTGCCTTAATTGCCATGGGACGTTTAAACCGGCCTGCGATTATGGTGTATGGTGGAACCATTGCGCCAGGTCATTATAAGGGACAGGATTTAAATATTGTTTCCGCCTTTGAAGCCTTGGGGCAAAAACTGGCAGGACAATTGGATGAAAATGATTTCAAAGGAATCATCAAGCATGCATGTCCCGGAGCCGGAGCTTGTGGTGGTATGTACACGGCCAATACCATGGCATCTGCCATTGAAGCATTGGGCATGAGTTTGCCCTTCTCTTCGTCCAATCCGGCTTTGAGTGCTGAGAAGAAAGACGAATGTTTGGCAGCAGGTAAAGCCATTAAAGTATTAATGGAAAAAAATATTCTTCCTTCAGATATCATGACCCGTAAAGCATTTGAAAATGCCATTACGATTATCATGGCGCTGGGCGGAAGTACCAATGCCGTATTGCATATGATTGCCATGGCAAAGAGTGTGGGAGTTGCATTAACACAGGATGATTTTCAAACCCTATCCGACCGGGTTCCTGTGTTGGCAGATTTTAAACCGAGCGGAAAATATTTAATGCAGGATTTACATCAGTATGGCGGTGTACCTGCTGTAATGAAATATTTATTGCAGAAAGGATTCTTGCATGGGGACTGCTTAACGGTCACTGGTAAAACATTGGCAGAGAATCTGGTTTCAGTTCCGGATCTGGATTTTGATCAACAGAAAATTATACTTCCAATAGAATCACCCGTAAAAGCTACCGGGCATTTACAGATTCTATATGGCAATCTCGCAACCGGTGGAAGCGTAGCCAAAATCAGTGGCAAGGAAGGAGAATTGTTTGAAGGTCCTGCCAGGGTATTTGATGGCGAACATGCGTTGATTGAAGGAATCAATAGCGGAAAAATTCAACCGGGTGATGTGGTTGTCATTAAAAATGTAGGTCCGGTGGGAGCTCCCGGTATGCCTGAAATGCTGAAACCTACTTCTGCCATTATTGGGGCCGGATTAGGGAAGTCAGTTGCCTTAATTACCGATGGCCGATTCAGTGGCGGTACGCATGGGTTTGTAGTGGGGCATATTACACCGGAAGCGGTGAATGGCGGATTAATTGGATTGGTAGAAGACGACGATATCATTGAATTGAATGTTGCCACCAAAAAAATGACACTGAAAGTAGCAGAAGATATTATTGAAGCGCGGAGAAAAAAATGGAGTAAACCTGCTTTGAAAGCCACCAAAGGTCTATTGTTTAAATACGCCAAATCTGTTAAAGACGCTTCTCAGGGTTGTGTAACCGATGAAGCTTAAAATATTTTTATGAGTACTACACTGAACCCAACTATTGAAAAAGAAACACTAGCTGTTGAAACAAAGCCTGTTCGTGAATTGTCCGGATCACAAGCAGTTTTGGAAGCCTGTATTGTTGAAGGGGTAGATACCATTTTCGGTTATCCTGGTGGTGCTATCATGCCCATCTATGATGCCTTGTACGATTACCACGACAAGCTGAAACATATATTGGTAAGACATGAACAGGGTGGTATTCATGCCGGTCAGGGATATGCAAGAAGCAGCGGTAAAGTAGGCGTAGTATTTGCTACCAGTGGACCTGGTGCTACCAACTTAGTAACCGGGTTGGCAGATGCCATGATAGACAGCACGCCGCTGGTTTGCATTACAGGGCAGGTGTTTGCGCATTTGTTGGGTACGGATGCTTTTCAGGAAACAGATGTAGTGAATATTACTACACCCGTAACCAAGTGGAATTACCAGATTACCGATGCTACAGAAATACCGCATGTTTTGGCAAAAGCCTTTTACATTGCCCGCTCCGGTAGGCCGGGTCCGGTATTAATTGATATTAGTAAGAATGCACAGATTCAGAAATTCAATTACGAGGGATATACGCGTTGTAACCATATCCGCAGTTATCGTCCCAAGCCGATTGTTAGAAAAGAATATTTAGAAGCAGCTGCAAAACTGATTAATGAAGCGAAGAAGCCCTTTGTGATTTTTGGGCAGGGCGTTATTTTGGGTAAGGCGGAAAAAGAATTCAAAGCCTTTATTGAAAAAGCAGGCTTGCCTGCAGCCTGGACCATACTGGGTTTAAGTGCTTTGCCAACGGATCATCCGCAGAATGTAGGGATGTTGGGCATGCACGGCAATTACGGACCCAATGTATTAACCAATGACTGTGATGTTTTAATAGCCGTAGGGATGCGTTTTGACGATCGTGTTACTGGCAGGTTAGACAAGTATGCCAAGCAGGCTCAAATTATTCATCTGGATATTGATCCTGCAGAGATAAATAAGAATGTAAAAGTAACGGTACCGGTTTGGGGGGATTGCAAGGAAACACTACCAATGCTTACCCAGATGGTTGAAGCAAAGCAACACAAGGAATGGCTGTCTTTATTTAACCAGTATACTGCCGAAGAGAAAGCAGCCGTGATGGATGCGGAATTATTTCCGAAGTCAGGTGAAATGACCATGGGTGAAGTAATTCAGCAATTGAATGAACTAACCAGTGGAGAGGCAATCATTGTAACCGATGTGGGACAACACCAGATGGTTGCTTGCAGGTATGCCAAATTCAATGCTTCTAAATGTAATATTACATCGGGTGGATTGGGTACCATGGGTTTTGCTTTGCCAGCCGCTATTGGCGCCAAACTTGGCGCACCGGAAAGAACGGTGGTTGCCATTATTGGAGATGGTGGATTTCAGATGACCTTACAGGAGCTCGGAACCATTATGCAAACAGGACTGAATGTAAAAATCCTGATCCTGAACAACCGATTCTTAGGCATGGTTCGTCAGTGGCAGGAATTGTTCAACGACAAACGCTATTCTTTTGTAGACATACAAAGCCCCGATTATGTTCAGCTGGCCAAAGCCTATGGCATTGCCGGATCCAGTGTGTCTGATAGAAATGATTTAAGATCTGCTTTGTTTTCCATGTTGGCATCAGACGGTTCTTATTTGCTGGAAGTAATGGTGGGAAAAGAAAACAATGTATTCCCAATGGTGCCACAGGGTTGCAGTGTTTCAGAAATCCGATTAAAATAACAGGCAATGAAAAAAGAATTTACGATAACGGTTTATACAGAAAATCAGGTTGGTCTGCTGAATCGTATTGCGATTATTTTCAGCAGAAGAAAAATCAATATTGATAGCCTCAATGTTTCTCCTTCTGAAGTGGAATCCATTCATCGTTTTACAATTGTTATAAACGAAACAGAAGAAGTAGTGCGAAAACTCTGCTTCCAGATTGAGAAACAAGTTGAAGTATTGAAAGCCTATTTTAATACCAATGATGAAATCATCTGGCAGGAAATGGCACTCTACAAAGTTCCAACGGATGCAGTAGCTGAAAAACTAAAAGTAGAAAGATTGCTTCGTGAATATGGTGCAAGAGCAGTAGTGATTAGAAAAGACTATACCATTTTTGAAACAACAGGTCATAGGGAAGAGACTGATCGACTGATTCATTTTCTGGAACCATATGGCTTAATTGAATTTGTCCGCACTGCCAGAATTGCTATCATCAAAGCCAGTAGCGGTTTTCATGAAAAGATTAAAGAATTTGAAGCAGTAGAGCCTGCAGAAGAATTAATTGAGAACGAATTCCTTAATCAAGGACAGGCCGTTTTTACCATGTAATGAATTATCCTATTTATCAAAATACAATTTGAGTACTCTTTATAATTAATCAAAACAATTTTAAAAACGCTTTCAAAAAATATATTATGGCAAATTATTTCAATTCTCTTCCCTTACGTGAGCAACTAAATCAGCTGGGTGTTTGTGAATTCATGGACAAAGCTGCTTTTGCGGATGGCATAAATGCCTTGGTTGGCAAAAAACTGGTGATTATTGGATGCGGAGCACAGGGTTTGAATCAGGGATTAAATATGCGCGATTCCGGACTAGATATTTCCTATGCGTTACGAAAGGAAGCGATTGATCAAAAAAGGGCTTCCTATGTAAATGCAACAGAGAATAATTTTAGAGTGGGAACCTATGAAGAATTGATTCCAACGGCTGATGTAGTAATCAACCTGACTCCGGATAAACAACATAGTTCGGTAATAGCAGCTGTTATGCCCTTGATGAAAAAAGGCGCTACACTTTCTTATTCCCATGGTTTTAATATTGTAGAAGAAGGCATGCAGATCAGAAAAGACATTACGGTGATCATGGTTGCTCCCAAATGTCCGGGTACAGAAGTGCGTGAAGAATACAAGCGTGGCTTTGGAGTTCCTACGCTAATTGCGGTTCATCCTGAAAATGATCCAGAAGGAAAGGGATGGGATTATGCTAAAGCTTATTGTGTAGCAACAGGTGGTCATAGAGCAGGTGTATTGAAATCTTCTTTTGTTGCTGAAGTAAAATCAGATTTAATGGGTGAGCAGACAATATTATGCGGCTTGCTACAGACTGGTTCTATTTTGTCTTTCAATAAAATGATTGAAAAAGGAATCAATGCAGGCTATGCTGCTAAATTAATTCAGTACGGATGGGAAGTGATTACAGAAGCTTTAAAACAGGGTGGTATCACTGCAATGATGGACCGCTTGTCTAATCCTGCGAAGCTGAAAGCCTTTGAACTTTCAGAAGAATTGAAAGAAATTATGCGCCCCTTATTTCAGAAGCACCAGGACGATATTATGAGTGGTGCGTTTTCTTCAGGCATGATGGAAGACTGGGCCAATGGCGATAAAAAATTATTGACCTGGAGAGAAGCAACTGGTGCTACGGCTTTTGAAAAAACAGCTCCAGGTAATATGAAGATTACCGAGCAAGAATTTTTTGATAACGGGTTATTAATGGTTGCTTTTGTAAGGTCTGGTGTAGAGTTAGCTTTTGAAACCATGGTCGAGGCTGGTATTAAAGAAGAGTCAGCATATTACGAATCATTGCACGAAACTCCTTTGATTGCTAATACTATAGCACGAAAGAAATTATACGAGATGAACCGCGTAATTTCTGATACGGCTGAGTATGGCTGTTATTTATTTGATCATGCCTGTAAGCCATTATTAGCAGATTTTATGAGCCATATTGATACAGATGTGATTGGGAAAAACTTCAATGACGGAAAAGACAATGGCGTAGACAATAAAACCCTGATTGCAGTGAATGCAGTGATTAGATACCATCCTGTAGAAATAGTAGGAGAAAAATTAAGACAAGCGATGACCGATATGAAAACCATCGCAACCAATCAGTAAGAAGGATTAAACAAATGGCGAATCATACAACGACAGGGAATCAATCTACAGTTGACAGTCAATCTGCACAAGTATTGTTTGAATTAGATATTGATGCGGCTGTTAAAAAATTGAGGGATGTAGTAAAGCATACACCCCTAACCTACAATGCCTCACTGTCAAAAAAATATGATTGTACTATTTATTTAAAACGAGAAGATTTACAAATAGTAAGATCTTATAAACTGAGAGGCGCGTATAATTTAATCAGTAGTTTGCCTGAAGAACAGAGGGCCAAAGGGGTGGTATGTGCCAGTGCCGGCAACCATGCGCAGGGTTTCGCTTATAGCTGCAAAGTACTTAATATTAAAGGGGTTGTTTTTATGCCCATCATTACTCCTAACCAAAAAGTTAGACAAACTAAAATGTTTGGGGATGGAAATGTAGAGATAAGATTGGTTGGAGATACTTTTGATGACTGTGCTACAGCAGCAAAAGCATTTACTGAAGAAAATGGGTTAAATTTTATTCCACCTTTTGACCATCTAAAAATAATTGAGGGTCAGGCAACCGTTGGTGTTGAAGTGCTGGAAGATTTGCAAGATATTGACTATGTTTTTGCCCCTGTTGGAGGGGGAGGTTTAATTGCAGGAGTGGGAGCTTATTTTAATACTGTATCACCCAATACCCAAATTATTGGGGTGGAACCAGAAGGCGCACCTTCCATGTCAGAAGCTTTGAAATATGGGAAGCCTGTGAAGTTGGACAGCATTGATCCCTTTGTAGATGGTGCAGCCGTAAAGCGGGTTGGGGATTATCCTTTTGAAATTTGTAAAGAAGTCATTGATAAGATGGTTCTGGTAAATGAAGGAAAAGTCTGTTCAACCATTTTGAAATTATACAATGAAGATGCTATTGTGGTGGAGCCTGCAGGTGCTTTGTCTGTGGCTGCACTTGATAATTTTTGTGAAGCCATCAAGGGAAAGAAAGTGGTTTGTATTGTGAGCGGAAGCAACAATGATATTGATCGTATGCAGGAGATTAAAGAAAGGTCCTTGCAGTTTGAAGGGCTGAAACATTTTTTCCTAATCCGTTTTGCGCAGCGGCCGGGGGCATTAAAAGAATTTGTGAATCATGTTTTGGGACCAACGGATGATATTGTTCGCTTTGAATATATACAAAAGCATAACAAAGAAACTGGTCCTGCATTGGTAGGTATTGAAATGCAGGATAAGGCACATTATCAGCATTTGCTGGAAAATATGCAACGCTATCATATCAATTTTACTCCCATCAACAAGAATGATAATTTATTTGGGTACTTAATTTAATATAAGGTTATGCAGGTATTAAAGTTTGGAGGAAGTTCTGTTGCCAATGCTGTTAATATCAGCAAGGTAATAGCCATAGTGGCAAAGGCTGTAGAAAAAGAGCCTGTTGTTTTAGTCGTATCTGCCTTGGGAGGGGTAACGGATCAATTAATTGCAATTGGCGCAAAAGCTGCTGGTGGTGACGAAAGTTATAAAGATCAAATCAAGGAGCTTGAAGTAAAACACCTGGAAGCAGTACGAGGGTTATTGCCAATACAAAATCAAAGTGGAACTTTAAGTTGGGTGAAACAGCAACTAAATGAACTGGAAAGGATTTGTGATGGTATTTTTTTATTGGGAGAATTGTCTGCCAGAATACAGGATAGGCTGGTAAGTTATGGAGAGTTACTTTCTTCTTATATCATTACTGCTGCATTGAAGGAATTGAATACACATCCTGTCTGGACCGATTCCAGACATCTCATTGTTACCAATGATTTCTATGGAAATGCAAGTGTGCAATTTGAAAAGACCAATCAACGGATTCTTTCCTTTATACAAAATAATTCCGCTTCTTTGTATGTTGCTCCTGGGTTTATTGCTACCAATGAAAAAGGATATACCACTACATTGGGTAGGGGCGGTTCGGATTATACAGGAGCCATTTTTGCTGCCGCAACCAATGCCACTGCACTTGAAATTTGGACGGATGTTACTGGGATGATGACGGCAGACCCTCGTTTGGTTTTGAATCCAAGACCTATCGAAGCTATTTCTTATGAGGAAGCCATGGAGCTGTCTCATTTTGGGGCTAAAATAATTTATCCGCCCACCATTCAGCCGGTGATGAAAAAAAACATTCCTGTTTGGGTGAAGAATACTTTTGAACCAGATGCAGCAGGCACAGTTATTCAACAACATGCGGTTGCCAACTCTGATGTAGTAAGGGGTATATCCAGCATTAACCGAATTGCTTTGTTGAGTTTGGAGGGAAGTGGTATGATTGGTATACCCGGATTTAGTAAGCGATTGTTTGAAGTGTTGGCATTGAATAGAATCAATGTTATTTTAATTACCCAAAGTTCCTCTGAGTATTCTATCTGTGTTGCCATAAATGAAGCAGATGCAAATACTGCCCAACAGGCAATTGACGCTTTTTTTGCCTATGAAATTGAAAATGGGAAAGTAAATCCTGTATCAGTAGAAACTGGGTTAAGTATTGTAGCAGTAGTAGGAGAACAAATGAAAAGCTTACCAGGTATCAGTGGAAGAATGTTTGGCGGTTTGGGCAGAAACGGCATAAATGTAAGAGCCATTGCTCAAGGATCTTCTGAGAAAAATATATCTGCCGTAATTGCTGCAACTGATGTTAAAAAATCCATTAATGTTTTACACGAAGACTTCTTTGAAACAACCTATAAGCAGTTGAATGTATTTGTAGCTGGAGCAGGTAATGTGGGAGGAAAATTATTGGGGCAGTTGAATCAGCAGTTGCAGTATTTAAAAGATCATATGCGTTTGCAAATACAAGTAGTAGGTATTGCAAATAGCAGACGTGCTATATTGGATGATGCAGGGATTGATTTGAATAACTGGAGATCGATTTTAGAAGAATCACCTGAAACAGATATACATGGTTTTGTTACTGCCATTATAGAAAAGAACCTCCGCAACAGTGTTTTTGTTGATGTTACAGCCAATGAAGTTGTAGCGTCTGTGTATGGTACTTTATTAGCCAAAAGTGTTGCAGTGGTTGCTTGCAATAAAATTGCCTGCTCCTCTACTTATGAAAATTATAAAAAGCTAAAGCATCTGGCCAGAACCTACAATACGCGCTTTTTATTTGAGACCAATGTAGGAGCTGGTTTGCCAATTATTGGGACGCTCAATGACCTGATGAGAAGTGGAGATAAGATCACCAGAATACAGGCTGTTTTATCGGGTACTTTAAATTTTGTATTCAATCATTATAACGGAACCATTCCTTTTGCACAGGTAGTAAAGCGTGCACAGGATGAAGGATATACAGAGCCAGATCCCAGACTGGATTTAGGAGGTACAGATGTGATGCGTAAAATCATGATTCTTGCCAGAGAAGCAGGAGAGCCGATAGAGATGAATCAGATTGCCAATGAGGCATTCTTGCCCGCCAGTTGTTTTGAAGGCACAGTAGATGACTTTTATGCAGAAATGGAAAAGCAGGAAGATCATTTTAAAAATTTGTATGCGTCTGCTCATGCCAATCATGCCAAATTGAAGTTTGTTGCCGAGTATTATAATGGAGCTGCAAAAGTGGGATTACAGGAAATTCCTGCCCACTCCGATTTTTATCATTTGTATGGTAAGGATAATCTTGTTTTATTTTATACGGAGAGGTATCCCGAGCAACCTTTGGTAATAAAAGGCGCAGGTGCGGGTGCAGAAGTTACAGCTTCTGGTGTTTTTGCAGATATAATACGGGTAGCTTAGATGGGTAAAAAAATTACGATACATAGTCCGGCTACTGTTGCCAATATGGTATGTGGTTTTGATGTACTTGGTTTTGCTGTGCATGAGCCCTATGATATTATGCATATGGAAATTACAGAGGAGCTTGGTATAGTAATTGTGAATGAGGACGACTTTAATTTACCAACAGACCCTTTGCAAAATGTAGCTGGTGCGGCTTTACTTGCCTTAATGGAAGCATATGGAAAGCCGGTGGGATTTAAATTGACGATTAACAAGCAAATTAAACCAGGAAGCGGAGTGGGTTCCAGTGCTGCCAGTTCTGCTGGTGCTGTTGTGGGTGCGAATGCATTGCTGGGCAATCTTTTTTCTAATGAGGAGCTGGTGAAATTTGCCATGAACGGCGAGAAGCTGGCTTCAGGGGTTAAGCATGCAGATAATATTGCTCCCTGCATTTATGGCGGCGTTACTTTAATTCGTTCTGTTTTTCCATTAGACATTGTGAAATTAAATGTGCCTGATTTATATGTAACCATTATCCACCCCCAGATTGAAGTAAAGACCTCCGATGCACGCAGCATACTTAAACAGCAAGTACAATTAAAAGATGCTATTAAACAATGGGGCAATATTGCGGGCCTAGTAGCTGGGTTGGAACAAGGCGATTATGATTTAATTGGAAGATCGTTGGAAGATTTTTTGATTGAGCCTACCCGCAGCATTCTCATTCCTGCATTTGAAGCCATTAAAAAAGTGAGTAAAGAATTAGGGGCACTCGGAGGAGGTATTTCAGGTTCAGGTCCTTCTATATTCATGCTAAGTACCAACGAAAGCACAGCCAAATCTGTGGAGTTGGCAATGCAACAGATTTATGATAAAATTGGACTGGGGTATCATACTTATTTAACAACCATTAATACAAGTGGAATCCTTTTAAGTGAAGCTTCATGAGATACTATAGTTTAAATAATCAATCTCCTTCTGTAGATTTTAGAGAAGCAACTTTAAAAGGACAGGCTCCTGATAAGGGTCTGTATTTTCCTGAACAGATTCCCCGCCATGAGAATACGTTCATTGAGCAGCTTCGGAGTTTTTCAAAAGAAGAAATTGCTTTCAGGGTGATGGAGCCTTTTGTTGGTAACACCATTCCAAAGAATGAATTGCAACGGATAGTTGTAGAAACAATTGCTTTCCCTTTTCCATTGTATGCTATCCATGAGCATATTGCCTCTTTAGAATTGTATCATGGCCCTACATTCGCTTTTAAAGATGTGGGTGCAAGATTTATGAGCAGGTGTTTGGCCTATTTTTCAAGAAATGAAACAAAGCCTACTACCATATTAGTAGCCACTTCAGGGGATACGGGTGGGGCAGTTGCCAATGGATTTTTAGATGTTGATGGGATTGAAGTGATCATCCTATATCCTTCGGGAAAAGTGAGTCCAGTGCAGGAATTACAATTAACTACCTGCGGATCCAATATTACTGCGTTGGAAATAGACGGAAGCTTTGATGATTGTCAGGCGCTGGTGAAAGAAGCGTTCATGGATGTCGATATTGCTGCCACTATGAATCTGAGTTCTGCCAATTCTATCAATGTGGCTCGCTGGCTTTCTCAGCAGATCTATTATTTTTTAGCCCATCAGCAATGGGAGCATGATGAGCCTCCGGTCATTTCAGTTCCCAGTGGAAACTTTGGGAATTTATGTGCTGGTATGATGGCTTATAAAACGGGATTGCCTGTTCAACATTTTATTGCTGCCTGTAATGTAAACGATACGGTGCCTGCTTACTTACGAACCAAAGACTATCAGGTGAAACCCAGTGTGTCAACCTTGTCCAATGCAATGGATGTAGGCAATCCCAGCAATTTTATCCGTATCATGGAATTGATGAATCAGGATTATGATAGTTTACAAGCAATGATGTCCGGTTATACGATTAATGATGAAACCACATTAGCTACCATTCAAAAAGTGTATCAGCAATATGGGTATTTGCTGGATCCGCACGGGGCGGTGGCTTATGCAGCATTAACGCAGTATCAGCAGAAAAACAAAAGTGTAAGAGGATATATTCTGGAAACTGCCCATCCTGTTAAGTTTCCCGAAGCCGTGAAAAGGGCTACTGGACAGGAGGTTTCCATCCCGCCAACGGCGATAGAATTATTTACTAAACAAAAAAGAAGCATACCCATGCAAAAGGACTATGCTTCTTTTAAGGAATATTTATTAAGCAATTAGCCGTTTGTTAGAAGTCGGCTATTGATTTGAATGGAAGATTAATCTCTGTAATTTAAAGCAGGCTTTCTATCTCCTAGTAAAGGCTTATACTGATAACTACCCACGCCTTTAACGAATTCTTCTTTTGCTTTTTGAATTACAGCAGGCTTGTTGAATAAATCAATAGCTGTTAATGCTATCGTCTTGGCTGCTACTAACATGCCCTTGGTACCAATCTCTGTGCCACCACAAGCAACTGCCTGCCAGCTATGCGCTGAAGTTCCCGGAATCCAGGTAGCAGCTTCCAATCCCACTGTAGGAACCACATAACTAACATCGCTTACATCGCTGGATCCGCCACCTGCGTCTGCTTCTTTCTGCAATGGTTTAACACTAGCTGCTTCTTCAACGGGTGGGGCATTTCCAATAAAGCTGGCCTGAATTTTTTTACCAAAAGCTTTTTCTTCTTCTGTATAACTTACTCCGCCTGTTTTAGCCAGGTTTTCTTGCATCAGTTCAGCGAGGGTTTTATTGATCAGTAAGTCATGTGTACCACCCACAATTTCATAACTCATTTTTGTGCCGGTACCCAATGCTGCTCCTTCTGCGGCTTTGGTAATTCTGTCAAACACATCTACGGCTACTTCTCTTTTTGGATGACGTACATAATAATATACTTCCGCAAAATCCGGTACCACATTCGGTGCTTTCCCTCCATTGGTAATTACATAGTGAATGCGGGTTTCCTGCGGAATATGTTCCCGCATCATATTGGCCATATGGTTCAAAGCTTCCACTGCATCCAAGGCAGAGCGGCCATTTTCAGGAGACATGGCTGCATGGGAAGCAATTCCGTTAAAACGGAATTTGGCAGATTTATTCGCAATGAAACTGGTCATGATTACCCTGTTCTGATTGGCAGGATGCCAGTGAATTACGGCATCCACATTCTTGAACAATCCTTCTCTAACCATATATACTTTTCCGCTACCCCCTTCTTCTGCAGGACAACCGTATACTTTGATGGTGCCCGTTATCTTCTTTTCCTCTATTAATTTTTTAATGGCAATCCCCGCAGATACAGAAGCGGTTCCGAATAAATGATGACCGCATCCGTGGCCTCCTGTTTTTCCATCAATTGATTTTTTTTCAGGTACCGCTTCCTGAGCCAAACCAGGGAGTGCATCGTACTCAGCCAGAATACCGATGACCGGGCTGCCTGTTCCATAGGTCGCTACAAAAGCCGTTGGAATGCCTGCTACGCCTGTTTCTACGCTAAAGCCTGCCTCTTTTAAATTCTGTACATGCAAAGCGGCACTTTTGGTTTCCTTATACCCCAACTCTGCATAATCCCAGATCTGCAAAGCTGTTTTTTTATCAGCAGCATAACTGGCATCCAGCATCAAAAGGGTTTTCTCTTTTAGTGCAGTCAGTTGCTGGCTTGCAGCATTTTGTCCATAGCTATTCAAAGCAAAAAGCAGACAGATGGCTAATATCTTTTTCATGGCATCAAATTTCGGTTTATTTTGTTCAGCATTCATTTATTGAATAAATTACTTTGAACAAAACTTGCCATGAATAATAAATTAGCAATCTGGTCTATTACCGTTGGCCTGGGAGGATTTCTTTTTGGATTAGATGTAGCGGTAATATCCGGAGCTGAACAAGCCATTCAACAACTCTGGTCTTTGTCTGACTGGATGCATGGAACGGCGATTGCCATGGCATTGTACGGAACGGCTTTTGGTGCTGCCCTGGGAAATATCCCTGCGAATAAAATCGGAAGAAAGCAAACCCTTATCTGGATTGGTATATTGTTTTTAGTTACTTCTATAGGCGCAGCCTTAGCAACCAATGTGTATGTATTTATGTTTTTCCGCTTTGTAAGTGGACTGAGCATTGGAGCGTCTTCAGTAGTTGCACCTGTGTACATTTCTGAAATTGCTCCACCCAAATATAGAGGCAGGATGGTGATTTCCTTTCAGCTGAATGTAGTGGCTGGAATTTTGATTGCCTATTTCTCTAATTATTTATTGGCTGGTGTTGGAGGTGAGAACGATTGGCGCTGGATGCTGGGTGTAGTGGCAATTCCCTCTTTGTTTTTCTCTTTATTAATGGTGATTACACCTGAAACACCCAGATGGTTAGTGCTCTTTAAAAAAGACGATGCAGCTGCAGCAAAAGTGCTGGCTTTAACGGGGGAAGATGCACCCAAGGTAATTGCAGAAATTAAGGCTTCGGTTGGTAAAGCTACCACAGAGCCTTTGTTTAATAAGAAGTTTTTTAAACCTTTATTACTGGCGTTTTTGATAGCCTTCTTTAATCAATTATCCGGAATCAATGCAATCATCTATTTTGCTCCCAAGGTTTTTGAAATGGCAGGGATTGGCAGAGAAGGTGCATTGCTATCTACTGTTGGAATTGGCGTGATGAATCTGATTTTTACCATTGCCGGCTGGTACCTGATTGATCGTTTTGGAAGAAGGGTATTGATGTTTATTGGATCTGCTGGATATATCATTTCACTATCCATGATTGCGATTTCTTTTAATAGTACTGATGATTCCATGGTAGTCTATTATGTATTCATGTTTATAGCAGCGCATGCAGTGGGTCAGGGCGCTGTGATCTGGGTATTCCTGTCTGAGTTATTTCCCAATTCTGTGCGTGCAAGCGGTACTTCGTTCGGATGCCTGGTGCACTGGGTTTTTGCCGCATTAATTGCACAGGTGTTTCCTTATTTTGCCGCCAATGTTTCCGGTACGGTGATATTTGGATTTTTTGCCTTTATGATGGTGTTGCAGTTATTGTATGTGTGGAAAATGATGCCCGAAACCAAAGGTGTTGCGCTGGAAGATATGGGTGGAACTGTGGTATTGCATTAATCCTTCCAGCCCCAGGGAGCCAATGGCGCTTCTATAGGTTGCTTTAGATTAAAGGAAACAGTGAATAGTCTGTCAGACCCAATCCTTCGCAGGTTATAAGTGCAGCTGCTATCATTGATGGTAATCCACCATACATTGGAAGCGGCTGCAGGTATTGTTTTTTGTGTTTGAATATCAGCAGGGAAGATCTGCATGTGCTCAAATCCCTGATTGGTGCTTGTGCCACCGTATTGGGTTACTTTATCTTCAGAACCATCTTCGTGTCGATGGTCATGCTTTAGTGTTATATTATTCTTACTGCGCGTAAGCACCCAGGTTCTGGATCGGTTATCTCCCACGTTAAAAGGTATCCTGATGCTATTTTCTGCACAGGCTTTTACATGCATGGTTAGTTTTTTGTTGCTGAAATCAGGAGTAGCGCCACTTACAATGGTTCCTTCATAAGCTTTGCCACAATGCTGTTGAAGCGTAGTCCAGAAACTATCTAATTTACTTACAGGTGATTGAGCCAGTCCTTTTAAGGAAATAAAGAAAACAACAAATAGTATATATCTAAGTTCAAGTAATAAGTGCAATTTTTTGTTGCAGCACTTGATTAGGGGTTAAGTAATTAAATTTTCTAACTGGTCTATCATTCAATAATTGTTCAACACGTTTTATTTGATAATTTGATACCATACTAAGGTCAGCTTTTTAGGGAAAAACCTTCTGATCTGTCCGATTCTATTTTCTACCGTTCCTTTATCTTGACTGGTATAAGGTCTGGTAAAATAGGTGTCAACATTCAACGCTTCTGCAACTTCTGTATGATTAGCAAATCCTAGATCATTATCAAAAGTTACTGTATGCATTGGATAAGCTGCTTGCTCAAGTTTTTTAATAATGACTTTACTCACTGTTTCACTGCGCCTGTTACGAAGCTTGTGAAGACTAGTATGTAAAGTAGCTCTATCTGTCATAACCAATAATGCACCTTTATGGTTCTTACCCATCATAAAATCAACTTCAATATCACCTGGCCTAATTCTTTTGCTGACGATTTTAGGTCGCTTATCTATAGGCACTCGGTTAGGAATAATACCACGGCTATCTTTTTGATTGCCCCGCTTTCTTCTTCGTCTACCGTGTTTCAGGTGCAGATATATTCTTTTGTAGGGTTTATCTGCCGCCTTATTACCATGCTTCGATTGCCAAATCCATTGGTAAAGCCATTCAATACTCAAAGGACATTTGCCTGTCTCTTTGCCTTTAACACTAATCAACTCAGGGCTCCACTTTTCAACAGACAACCATTGAACAGCTTGTTTTTTCATAGACAAATCAAACTTCACCAGCTTGGGTTTATGCTGATGTCTTTGTTCTGTTCTGCGTTGTGCATTGGCCGCCAAATACGTTCCTGCTGTCCTTCCGCGTTGGGCAGTATTCCTGCGGATCTCTCTACTTATGGTAGATGGATTTACCCCAAGTTGCTCCGCTATCCAATTTTGTTTCATTCCAGAAGTAATGAACGATTCAATCTGATATCTTTGTATCAAACTAAGTTGAGTGTAATTTTTTGTCATAGTAACCAAAAGGTCGCACTACTTGGTCAAAAGGCAAAAAGCCCTCAAAAGCTTTTTTGCCTTTTGTTTAAAAATTGCACTTATCTGTTGAACTCAGCATACTTCATTTTGGGAATTTGAAACAATATACACGATTGTGTTTTTATTGGTTAGAATCAGTAGCCATAAATCTCATTTCTGAAAATATAGTTTAACCAAACCACATTGTCAACGTTATGGATGCTAAATACCTGATATTGATTATTGCCTAATAAAGTATCGTTTTTATACTGTAACACATAGATTATGCCACCAGTGAACGATTTGGGCTCGCTCATGTAAAATTCAATGGGTTCGCCGTTAGGTTTCAAAAAGAGTTTTGCTTCAGCTGCTACTTGTAAAGCCAATTGATAAGCAGTTTGTTCGGCATCAAATCGATCTGCACTTTTTTCTAGCGGCGCCATTAATTGATAAGTATTTAGTTTGCTTTTTTTAAATACTACATGTGCAGCTGCTTTTGGTTCCAATACATATAATTCAGTAGGAATCATTGATCCGCCTTTATTTACATCCCAGGTTGTTCCGGATTTATATAAATCTCTAAAATCGTCGTGATTGGCATAGGCAACCAAGCCTTTTTGCATGAGGTCTATAATATTCTTTATCCTAAAATCTTTTGGGGGTTTTGCACCTGACCAGGTAATATAATTGTTATTATTTTCAATGGTATAATACAAATCATGGTTGGGCAAGAATCCCATTTCCGGGAAAATGGATGCGTTTTCCTTTCCTGGTATTCTGATATACAAATACTCTGTTTTATTAATCCAGAAACTAAATAGGTAATAGGCTTTTAGTTTGGCTAAATTTTCAGAAGATAAAGTGGTTAATTCTTTCGGCCAGAGGTTGGCATTTTCTGTTCTTAAAATACCAGTTGAATCCACTTGAAAAAGTCTTTTCATTCTGGCTGCTTTTAATTGCCAATTAGGGGGTCTTGTAACATAGTAGGAAGTTGATTCTTTATAAGTGTTTAATTTATTTAGTTGAACAGGATAATTTGTATAAGCGTGTAATTTTTTTATTGGCTTACTGGTATCAGCAGTTTCTTGTATTGTAGCATAGTAACTGTTTAGAACAACATAGTAATGCCCTACCACTAAAGAAAATGATTTCTTGAATTGATATTCAGCGGGTACATGACCATTCACTGATGGAAAAAATAGTAAAACCTGATATTCGTCTGTTAGTGCTCTTACGCTATAACCATTTAGGGTTTGAATAATTTTTTCCTCTTCTTCATTAATGCCATCCTGAATCCATTCTGGCTGGCATTCTTTTTCTAACCCATTCAAGAGGTTCTTTGCCTCTGATCCAGAATATCCCCAACCATCCTGTAAACTTTTGCTAACTTTTTTCTTTGTTTCTTTATCCTTTACCATAGGTGCATCTATTACAATTCCTTTTGCACTTAGAATTCTGTATTTATACATCTCACTAATATATACTTCCCCTTTTTGAGAAAGGGTCAGGTTGCTTAATGCTGTAAAAAGCATGAGCAGGATTAGTTTGCCGGAATTTCTTATGTTCATGATGAGATAATTAGTAAGTAAAACTAACTTCCATTAATTTTAATAAGATACCGTCTAAACGGTATTCTTAATTCTGTTATTTATGTCAGTTCTAAAGTCAATCCTGTTATTCAGTGCCATGTGTTTTTGCTGTTTAATTCTTAACGCAAAAAGCCCGGCTGTACAATCAATTAGTTCTTTATTTGAAACCCAATTTTCTCTGGCCGGGAGGCCTGCATTCTTATCAACTCCTTACAATACGGCAGGTGATAAATTGTATATGATAGGGCACCAGGATGGCAGTTTCCCAGACCTAGGCTGGCATGTTAAGGGAGAAATGGGTGGAATCTGGCATCATCCAATTAAACTGATGGATGGTTTTACGGCTACTTTATACATGGGTCAGAAATCCGTAATTCTTAATAAGGCTAATTTGTTTGTAAATTATCCCTTTGGTAATAAGCACGTTTTTAATATTGATGATTCAGAACTTATTGTGGAGCGTTTTCAGTTTGTTCCTGATCAATTGGGAGCTTTGTATATTGAATATAAAATCACTAATAAAGGTAAAAATGCCAAGCGTTTGAATTTTGAATTTGAAGCTATTTCCAACCTAATGCCTGTTTGGCTGGGAGAGAGAACCGGTATGCTTAATTCAAAAGATCAGGCTACTTATGAGGTTAATCAACAGCGCTGGATAGTAAAGGATTCATTAAATCTCTGGTGGCTGGTATTCGGAAGTGCTGCCAATATTTCTGCTGTTCCAGTAAAAAGACAAGTAGTTGGAAAAGTCAATACAACAATAAATTTAACGAATTACGAATTGACCATTGCCCCCAATGAATCGGTTTCTTTGCCTTTCGTGATTGCAGGATCTGCACAGTCTAAAGAGCGTGCCATCGCTGCTTATGAAACACTGCAAAGATCTGCTTATGTTTTGTTGGAAAACAAAATAAAGCGCCTGCACAAAATGAATGAGATTGCCAAACTACAGTTAAATGACGCTTCATTAACGCGAAGTTTTGAATGGTTGAAGTACAATAGCGATTGGTTAGTAGCAGATGTTGATGGAATGGGAAGAGGCATTGTAGCCGGACTACCCGATTATCCCTGGTGGTTTGGCGGTGATATGGCTTATACATTAAAGGCTTTGATTGCTATGGGCCAGAAAGACCTGGTGTATAGTTCCATTGATTTAATACAGCGCATTTCTCAGAAGCAAAATGGGAATGGAAGAATTGTGCATGAAGTGTCAACCAATGGTGCCGTATTCAATCCGGGTAATGTGAACGAATCACCTCAATTTATTTCCCTGCTTTGGGAAGTATTTTGCTGGACTGGCGATATGGCCTTTCTTGTGAAATATTTTCCTGCAGTAGTAAAAGGTTTGAACTGGGTTTTGAACGAAAATGATGCAGACCATAATTTATTACCAGATGGAGCCGGCATGATGGAAATTCACGGTCTCACTTCTGAAATGATAGATGTTGCCACTTATACGCAGAAAGCATTTTCCGATGCGGCGCAGATGGCTTTAATTCTTAGAAAAACCGATTTGGCAAAAGACTATCAGCAAAAAGCGGATTTGATAAAAAAGAAAATCAATGCGCAGTTTTGGGTAGAGAAAGATCAGTCCTATGCAGATTTTATTGCAACAAAATCACAAGCACTGCATTTGATATCAGATGCAATTGTTCGGGCAGATACATTAGGGAATGATTGGGCGGTAAATGCTTTGAAAAAACTTCAGCGCCAGACAATTCAAGACACGAGTAACCTGCCAAAAGGCTTTGTATTGCATCATAATTGGGTAGTAAACACGCCTCTGGAAACAGGGATTGCTCCAAGGGAAATCGCAATAAAAGCTTTGAATACGGCCAAACAGTTTTCTAATCCCTTTGGCATGTATGTTACAGGTATTGATAAGAATGTAAAAAGGGATGAACAGGAATATTCCTATGCAGCAGCGGTGGGAAAAAATGATTTCACTTATACCGGTACCGTAATGACTTTGCCCACTGCCGTTCAGATTATTGCCGAAAATAATTACGGCAGGCCTAATGAAGCTTATGCGCTTTTGAAAAAAGTAGATAAGACATTTGGTTATGCACTGCCTGGGTCCATGTATGAAGTTTCTCCCGATTATGGCATGATGACGCAGGCCTGGAATGTTTATGCTTATGGTGTGCCTATTGTAAAGCAGTTCTTCGGACTACAACCAATGGCATTTAAAAAAGAGATAAGGATTGCTCCTGTATTGCCAGATTCATTAAACCAAGGTTCTCTGGAAAATATACCAGTTGGAGGTAATGTATTTTCATTCTCTTTCAGCAAGACAAATAACAGGCTAACCTATAAATTCAAAAGCAAAAAATCAGGATGGCGTGTAATATTTAGATTGCCAACCAGTAATTTTTCAATCTGTAAAGTGAATAATAAACTTGTTAAGCCTCATTGGAAAGATGGATTCTGGCAACTTATTATAAGAGAACCTAATGCAGAAATAGCATTGTCCTATTAATTATACTATGCAAGTTTAATTTCTTATTACTTTATAAATCTTAATTGTGATAATTATTATTGAACTTAATCCCACAATTCCCATTAGCCCATAAACCAAACTCATCTTTTCTCTTACAACTACTAGCATAACTATTGACATTAATAATACAGTCGGCACTTCATTCCATAGCCGTAACTGCTGGCTTGTATAAATGAAAATTCTTTTTGAATGTTTTTTATAAATAACATGTAACGATAAATGGTAAATAAATAGTAATACAACAAATGAAATTTTAATCCATAGCCAACCAGGAATTACAGGATAATAAGAAAGAAGCGAAGTGCCAAGTACTAATGTAATTACTGCTGAGGGTAATGTTATGGCATATAACAGTCTCTTTGTCATAATTTCAAATTGAGATAGCAGAATATTTTTTTCTATCTCAGATTTGCCTATTGCTTCACGCTGATAAATAAAGAGCCTACATAAATAAAACATTCCACTAAACCAGGTGACTACAAAAATTATATGTAAAGCTTTTATATAAAAAAAGCTCATGACAGATGTTTTTTAATTAAATGATCAATAGCTTCAATCCATAATGTATCGGTATTGAGACAAGGAACAGTTACAAAATGTTCTCCTCCACTTTCTTCAAATTCTTCTTTGCCTTCAACATGTATTTCTTCTAGTGTCTCCAAACAATCACTTACAAATGCGGGTGAAACAACAAGTAGATTTTTAATTCCTTTTTGGGGAAATTGCTTCAACTGCTCAGCTGTATAAGGCTGTAGCCACTTATCACTACCCAGGCGCGATTGAAATGAAAAACTAAATTCGTTTTCTTTTATGCCTAGTTTTTGAGCTACAAGTTCAGTTGTAACTTTTACTTGATGACGATAACATACTTCATGTGCTTCTGAAGCTGTATTACAACAATTATCACAAGTAATACAATGTTTTTTTGTTGAATCCGTTTTTTTGAGATGTCGAACCGGAATGCCATGATAACTAAATAATATATGGTCGTATTTTTCTTTCAAGAATGGACGAATGGATTCAGCTAAAGCATGTATATATTTTTCATCTTTGTAATAGGGCTTGATAACTGAAAGCTTAAAAGAATAACTCCCTTGCTCATGATTTGCTTTAACGTGCTCAACAGCTGTTTCATAGCTACTCATGGCATAATGTGGATATAAGGGGAGAAAAATCACCTCTTCTGCATCAGGATGTTCTCGTTGAATGGCATCTAAGGAAAATTTTGGAGTTGGATTAGCATAACGCATACAAACATAAACCGGCATGCTTGTTTTTTCTTGAACTAATGCAGCTAATTGATTGGTTATTGTTATCAATGGTGAACCTGCTTTTGTCCAAATGGTTTTATATTTCTTTGCACTTTTCGGAGCTCGGAAAGGCACAATTATTCCCTTAACCAAAATATATCTTAATAGAAATGGAATATCGATTACTCGTTCATCCATCAGAAATTCATCTAGATATCTTCGAACATCTTCTGTAGTAGGAGTATTAGGGGATCCTAGATTTCCAAGCAATAAAATTTTCTTTCCCATTGTATTACAAAGCTTTACTGAATTGATTTTTTGATATACCTGCTTCAAATAGATATTGATCTATAACTGATGTGATATTTCTAATGAATAATCTTCCTTCTGGTTGTACGAATAATCTTAATTCATTCCAGTTGATTAATCCATCTTCTTCCATTTCATTCCATTTTTTCTGTATATAAAAAAGGTGCTGTTCTGAAAAAAATGAAGTATCTAATGCTAAATTCCCCTGACACATTATGTCTATTATCAGTTTGCGAATCTTAATATCTAAGTCTGATAAAATATGACCACTAACAAAAGCCCAATTACCAGAATTAATTTTATCCTGATAAGACTCAACTTCTTTATCATTTTGGGCAAATGCTTCCCAACTATCACTTATACTGGAGGTGCCTAAGCCAACTAATAATTTATTATTTGTTGTAGTATAGCCCATAAAGTTTCTGTGTAAGCTGCCATTGTTATATGATTTTACTAATTTGTCAGAAGGCAATGCAAAATGATCCATACCAATGCTTTTGAAACCTGCTTCACTCAACATGGCATTCCCCAAGCTATACATAGCAATTTTTTCTGCAGCAGCTGGTACATCTTCATCACTATATCTGCGTTGTCCTTTAGATTTCCATGGAACATGTGCATACGAATAAAAAGCTATTCTGTCGGGCATTAATAATTTTGTTTGTTCTATCGTATATTCAATTGAGGAAAGTGTTTGCTTAGGCAAGCCATAAATAAGATCAAGATTTACACTTTCAAAACCCAATTGACGAGCTTCATCAATTACTCTTTTCGTTTCTTCAAATGTTTGTATTCGGTTGATTATATATTGTACATCATAATTAAAATCCTGTACACCCAAGCTAATACGATTGAAACCAACGGATCGAAGCGCTTGCAAATGCTCAAATGTTGAGTAATTAGGATGAACTTCTATGCTGAATTCATGATCTTTGAAAATCTTAAAATCTTTGACTAACCCCTGAATTAATTTTTTCAAATGTTCAGGTGAAAAAAATGTAGGTGTCCCCCCACCAAGATGAATCTCACGAATAATAGGGTTGCCTGGGAACACGTTCAAGTACATTTCCCATTCTTTTAAAACAGCTTCAATATATGGTGCTTCAGTACTATGGTTCTTAGTGATTCTTTTATTACAGGCACAATATGTACATAACTCTTCACAAAATGGTAAATGAATATAAAGGGATAATTCATTTTGCTCATTTACAAATCTTTTCTTGATTATTTCTAACCATTTATCAGTATTAAATGCTTGTTTATTCCAGTAAGGTACCGTTGGGTAACTCGTGTATCTGGGTACCGGAACGTCGTATTTATTTAATAACTCAATAAGGTCTTTTTTCATTTAAAATGATTTTAAGGCTAGGATAGTTCGGTCAATTTCTGAATCTGAGATTGCTGTAGAGACAAACCAGGTTTCAAATGCTGCAGGTGGAAGATAGATACCCTGATTGAGCATATGGTGAAAGAAACGATTAAAAAGAGGGATATCTGTTGCTAATGCATCATCAAAGTTGTTTATTGGATGCTCAGAAAAGAAAACACTAATCATGCTCCCCAATTGGTTTACTACTACAGGGATTCCTTTTGTTGAAAAGGTATTTTGTATTCCATTAGCTAATTGAATTGTTTTGACTTCAAGTTGATTATAACACAAAGGGTTACTCTTTAACATTGATAGCGTTGCAATTCCTGCTGCCATAGCCAAAGGGTTTCCACTTAGTGTGCCCGCCTGGTAAACCTTTCCAAGTGGAGCCAAACATTCCATTATTTCTTTTTTCCCTCCAAATGCCCCAACAGGAAGTCCGCCTCCAATAATTTTACCAAATGTTATAAGGTCGGCTTTTATATTTAATTTTTCCTGAGCACCTCCAGCAGCTAATCTAAAACCTGTCATTACTTCATCAAAAATGAGCACTGTATTGTGAGCTGTACATAAACTTCTCAACCCTTCTAAGAAACCTACTTTCGGTAACACACAACCCATATTACCTGCTACTGGTTCTATGATAACGGCCGCTATTTCATCTTTATTCTGTTCAAATAAAGAAATAACTCCGTCCAGGTCATTATACTTTGCGGTTAGTGTATCCATTGCTGCTCCCGCTGGAATGCCTGGTACCGTTTGTATGTCAAATGTTGCAACTCCGCTTCCAGCTTTCACCAAAAAGGGATCTGCGTGTCCATGATAGCAACCTTCAAACTTGATAAACTTATTTTTTCCAGTATATCCTCTTGCCAAACGTAAAGCACTCATACATGCTTCTGTTCCACTGCTGACAAAACGGATTAGTTCAACATTTTGCACCAATGACTTTACTAATTCTGCCATCTTTGTCTCCATTTCTGTTGGTGCACCAAAGGAAAACGCTTTTGTGGCTTGTGATTTTACCGCCTCTACTACTACTGGATGATTATGCCCTAAGATCATAGGACCCCATGAATTTATATAATCTATGTAACTGTTTCCATCAGCATCATAAATGTAGGCTCCTTCTGCCTTTTCCATAAAAACTGGATTCCCGCCTACACTTTTAAATGCACGTACTGGAGAATTTACCCCGCCTGGAATTGAAAGTTTTGCATAAGAAAATAAATCCTCACTCTTTTGCCTATTACTAATCAAATTCATTTTATAGATTATTTAAAATGCGAATAATATCTTTAGAGAAATAGGAGGCTATTAGGTCTGCACCTGCTCTTTTTATGCTTAAAGTAGTTTCCATTATAGCTTGATCTTCATTCAGCCAGCCTTTTTGAGCAGCCGCTTTAATCATTGCATATTCACCACTCACATGATAAGCGCTTACCGGAATATTAGTGGCATTTTTTACTTCTCGAATAATATCCAGATAAGACAGAGCAGGCTTAACCATAACAATATCAGCACCTTCGTGAACATCTAAAAGAACCTCTTTAATGGCTTCTTTTCTATTGGCCGGATCCATCTGATATGTTTTTTTATCACCAAATCCAGGAGTTGAATCAAGTGCATCCCTAAATGGACCATAAAAACAGGAAGCATATTTTGCACTATAACTCATGATACCTGTATTATGAAATCCTGCATTTTCTAGCGACTGACGAAGCGCAGCAATTCTACCATCCATCATATCACTGGGAGCAACAAAATGAGCTCCTGCTTGAGCATGACTAACTGCCATTTTTGCCAATATTTTAATGGTTGTATCATTATCAATTTCCTGGTCTTTCACTATTCCATCATGACCATACATGGAATAGGGGTCTAAAGCAATATCTGTCATGATAATCATTTCCGGGATATGTTTTCTAATTGCTCTTATGGCCGTTTGCATTAATCCCTCAGCACGTAGGGCTTCTTTTCCTTCATTATCTTTTCTTTCATCAGGACATTTTATGAATATTAGAATAGATCGTATTCCTAAATTGAATAAAACAAATACCTCCTCCAATGTTTTGTCTAAGCTTCGCCGATAATAACCTGGAAGAGATGGAATTTCTTCTTCAATATTTTCACCTTCAACAATAAAAAGCGGAGCAATTAAATTTTGCGGTTGTAAAATTGTCTCCTGAACAATTTTTCGTATTGAAGCAGATGCGCGAAGTATTCTTGGGCGATGGATCATAATTTCTACCTTTTTTATTTGTAAGATTTAACAGCCTGTACAAAAGCTTTTGCATGTTCAACTGGCACATTGGGTAATATGCCATGACCCAGATTCACGATATATCTGTCTTTCCCAAATGCATCTATCATTTGTTTTACTTCTTTTTCAATTTCACTAATCGGTTTTAGCAAATGGTTGGGATCAAAATTTCCTTGTAGTGTAACTTTGTTATGTGTTAGACTTCGCGCTAATGCTGGATGGATTGTCCAGTCTATGCCTAAAGCAGCTATATTTAAATCAGATAAATCTTCTAACGCATACCAACTCCCTTTCGGAAAAAGAATAACAGGTGATTCCCCTCTAAGTGCATTTGCTATTTTAAGTAAATAAGGCTGAGCAAATTCTTTAAAATCATTTGGAGAAAGTAGTCCGCTCCAACTATCAAAAATCTGTACACAATCAACCCCTGCTTTAATTTGATTTCTCAAATATTGAATGGTAACCTCCGTTATTCTTGTTAACAGGTCATGTGCCAATTCTGGCTGGGAGAAGCAGAATTGTTTTGCTTTATCAAAAGATTTTGAACCCTTTCCTTCTACCATATAACAAAGAATGGTAAATGGAGCTCCGGCAAATCCAATTAATGGTACTCGATTGTCTAACTTTTGTTTTGTAACCTTGATTGCTTCATAAACATAAGAAAGACTTTCTGCTGCTTCATTTACAATTAAAGCTGCAAGATCAGCCGAATTTGATATTGTTTTTGGTAGTATTGGCCCCTTTGTTTCTACCATTTGCACTTCTAAGCCCATTGCTTGTGGAACAACCAAAATATCTGAAAATAATATGGCAGCATCTGTTCCAATTATGTCAATAGGCTGAACTGTAATTTCGGCAGCTAATTCAGGTGTCTGTACACGAGTGAAAAAATCATATTTTTTTCTTAGTGCAATATACTCTGGTAGATATCTTCCGGCTTGACGCATCATCCATACCGGGGGGCGCTCTACCACATTTCCTTTTAAAGCACTTAATAACAGGTTATTTTTTATCATATTTCATTTTTTTATATAAGGCCATTAACATGGCTTCAGGCGTTGGATTTTTCGCAATCACTGCATTATAGGTATCCGTATAGTATTGAAGGCGCGTAAAAGTTGTATTGCCAATGCATATATATATTCTTTCTGAAGAAAATCTATTTGCGACGGAGAAACTGTCAATTGCACTGGGGCTAAAAAATAGAATTGCTTCAAATGGAATAGCATCTACCGGTATTGGATTTAATTCGGTTTGATAGACAGTAAGATCTTGATAAGACATTCCTGAACCTGTAACTACATATCTTAAATCGGGCAGCGTAAGATTCCCAATTGGGTGAAGAATTTTTTGAATATTTAAAACTGCTTTGTTCAGCTTAATTAATTTACCCAATTCATTTACATTTGGGGCAGTAATTCTTGGTACTAAATTGCAAAGCAAAAGTTCATCTCGTGTTGCACCCTGTAAAGCAAAAATGTTTTTTTCGGCTAATAATTTTTTATCAATATTTTCAAGAAAGTATTGAACAGCATTTGCACTTGTAAAAGCATAGCTATCATATGATTCTAGCGTGAAGGGTGTACAAACAAAATCGTTTTTTTAATTTTAGTAAATGATTTACAAACCAAGTTAAAGCCAAATTCTTCTTTGGCCTTTCTCTTGATATCCATGTTTAATTGCTTTGTACTCAATACCATCATTTCTTTCTAATTTCTTCCATCAATAAAGTGGCACCTGGTATTGCCAGCATATCATTCGCAAAAGAAGCACCAGCCCCTATTATTTGATCATTGGTTAATCTTTTTTTACTTCTATATGATTTTGTCCCATCTATGCTATGTATAGCACCTTCTATCAATATATTATTGTCTTCAAATCTGGTTAAACAACTTACAGGTACAGAGCAACCTCCTTGGAGAGTATACATAAACTCTCTTTCTATTAAGGCAGCTACAAAAGTTTGATAATGATTGATTTTTTGACAGATATCTTGAATTGTTGTATCATTTGATCTGCAAAAGACTCCAATAATCCCCTGAGCGGGGGCAGGCAGCATCCAATCTAAAGTGGTTGTATTTTCATTTAATAATCCCAATCGCTCAAGACCTGCTTTTGCGAAAATCATTCCTGATAATTCTTTTTGATCATTTAATTTATTCAAGCGGGTTTGGATATTTCCCCTAACAGGAACAATTTGATGTGTAGGAAATCGTTCAAGCCACTGTGATTTTCTTCTGATACTACTTGAGGCAATGGTCAATCCTTTCTCAATAAAGTCAACAGCATATTTAGTTACAATCACATCCTCGAAAGATCCTCTAGGTAAAACAGCACTAAGAGAAAGGCCAGAAGCAAGCAGAGTAGGAACGTCTTTTAGTGAATGTACAGCAATATCAATTTTATCATTCAAGAGTGCAGTGTCTAATTCTTTAGTAAAAACGCCTGCTATACCCATTGCATAAAGCGGAGTTTTCAAGTCTAAATCTCCAGAACTTTCAATACCTATACATAAAGCCCTATAGCCTTTGCTCAACAATGCATCTTTGACTGCATTGGCCTGCCACATTGCTAATGGACTAGTACGTGTCCCTATTCTAATAGTTTTCATGCGTAGATACTTCTTGCTTTTTTTCTTTCCTGCCAAGAATACAGCTGTTCAATATGAGTATCGATTATTTTAACGGCAATTGGGATTTCTTTGGTTCTTCTTTCTAAATTCTGATTAATTTCTATTGATAAATCATCCACATTGTACAAGGATAAACCTTCTAATTCATACACATCAGGAGATATATTAGATGGAACTGAAAGATCAAAGATTATTTTTACCGATGTATTTGCAATCATTGATGCTTTTATTAAATAATCTTCTGCAGCTGTTGCAACAATTACTATATCAATATGGCTTAGTGCTTGTTCAATATGATTGAGTGAATAGATTTCAATTTGTGAATTATTTAGCGACAATAATTTGTCTACCGATCTATTTACAATTGAGAGTTCTGCTTCAGGAAGATGTTGACGAATGTTTCTAAATGTAGTTATTCCTATTTTACCCCAACCAATGAGACATATTTTTAAAAGGTTGAATTCACATTTTTTCAATTTTTGTATGACTGCGTAAGAGGTTGATGTTGTTCCATCAGAAATATTCGTTTGTGTTCTAACTGTTTTACCTACCTGTAGAGAAGTTTCAAATATTTTTTGAAAAATACCGGTTGTCATACCCGATTCATTCGCAATTTTAAAAGAGGAGCGGAGCTGTCCTGCAATTTCGTAATCACCTATAATCTGAGATTCTAGACCAGATGATACTTTAAATAAATGTTTTATTCCTTCGCGCCCTTTTCTGATAATTACATGAGCTTCAATATCAATATCATCTGCAGATGTGTATTTTTGAAATATATTTATAGCCTCCTTTTCACTTAATTCGTATCCATAAATTTCTGTGCGATTACAGGTTGAAAGTATTATAATATTGCTTCGGCCCTCACGTTTAAAGTGCGCATAAATTTCTTTGATAGTTTCATGACTAATTGAAAATCTACTGCGTACATTAACGATAGTTTTTTTGTAATTGACTCCAGCCACAAGAAACTTTTCCATCCTATTTGAGCAATTTCAACAAAAGTATCCTGTAGCTTTTGAGATAATTGTCAAGATTCATTAAGTGACAACTGAATGACAAATAACTCCATTATTTTACATTGCGTTGACAAATTAGGCTTGAATAAATTCATATTAAAATAAACCAGTATTGCTAGGCGGTAAATTAAAAGAAGTATTATAATACCTAAGTAAGTGAGCCAGAATTGATAAATAAGTCACAAGCCAAGATTGTCTTTTTTCAAATGCCAAGATTGTCGGTCTGCGACCGACTTCTTCCCGTATTGAACTTACTCAAACCCCTTACGGCTACCTGCGGTAGCCTGGTCTTTCATTTTCATCAGCTCACGAACGCAAGCGTTCGCCGCTGCTTCAAATTAAAGACCGCAGCTTTCGCTGCGGGGGTTTGTGGTCTCGCCAAGAATCGAACTTGGATCTAGAGTTTAGGAAACTCCTATTCTATCCATTGAACTACGGGACCCTGATTCATTATGCGCGTATTGCAGCGCTGGAATCGGCGCGAAATTAAATGATTTTTATTTTATTCCGGGTTGCTTTAATTGCCATCCGGTTTTCTTTTTCTCTTCGTCTACCATTTGCTTCACATCGGCCAGTAATTTTTTAGCGTCGTATACAATGCCTTCTTTAATGGTGTAGGCAACTCCACCTTTACGAATGATTTCATTTTGGTCACTCAACTCTATTGCTCCTGTGCCGTAGAAATATTGCAAATTCTTTAATGGATTACCATCCACCACGCAGAGGTCAGCCAGCTTGCCTGGTTCAATGGTTCCGATTTCCTTTTCCATGCCCAATGCCTGAGATGCGTGCATGGTGGCAGCGCGTATCACTTCCAGCGGATGAAATCCCGCTTCGCGTAACAACTCTAATTCACGTACAAATCCAAAACCGTATAACTGATAAATGAATCCATTGTCGGACCCTGCTGTTACACGACCGCCTCTGTTTTTATATTCATTAATAAAAGTCATCCAGAGTTTGTAATTGTGTTTCCATTCTGTCTCTTGCTCTGTGCCCCAGTTATGCCAGTAAGATCCATGTGATACCCTGCTGGGTTCGTAGAACTTCCATAAAGCGGGTAGGGTATAGTCTTCATGCCATTCTGCTCTTCTGGCACGCATTAAATCTCTGTTGGCTTCATAAATATTCATGGTCGGGTCCAGGGTAAAATCTGCTGCAATCAAATCATTCATCACTTTATTCCATTTCTCTGAATAAGGAGCTGCTGCCTGCTTCCAGAGTTTACCTGCTTCTTCAAAACGATGCTGCTCATTGTTGTAATTATAATCTGCAGGATAATTCTGTAGGGTTCCGTTTTCAAGCATGGCTTCCGGCAAACCATACCAGTGTTCCATACTGGTCATGCCTGCTTTTGCAGATTGTACCACATTCCATCTGGCTACATCCAGCTGTGCATGATGCGCAGTGCTTCTTAATCCCAGTCTTTTGTTTTCTCTGATGGCAGCATCCATTACTTCCGGCGATGCTCCAAAAAATTTAATGCCATCTGCTCCTTTTGCTGCATTTTCATTTACCCATGCCCTGGCTTGTTCAGCGTTTACAATAGGTGTTTTACTTCCCTGTCCAAATGCTGTGTAGGCAAAGATTCTGGGTGCTGTAATGGTATTGGCTGCACTTTTCTTTTTATGATCTAATACCCATTCCAAACCATTGCCTGCTGAAGGATCGCGAATGGTAGTTATACCATGTGCCATCCATAATTTAAATACATATTCAGCCGGTGTGCCCTGTGCTTTTCCTCCGATATGTCCGTGCATATCAATTAATCCAGGCAATACATATTTGCCACTACAGTCAATTTCTTTACCGCCAGCTTTTAGTGCTGGTCTTGACTTAGGATCAATGGGCATGCCAGGATTACCTACATTGGCAATGCGCACAATGCGGTTATTTTCTATAATAATATCTACTGGTCCATAAGCGGGAGAACCGGTTCCGTTTATCACCATGGCTGAACGAAGAATCAGTTGGGTATAAGGTCCCTGACCTTCCTTCACCAAGGGTGCTGGTGTTATCTGTGCGCCTGAATGAATTGTTACCATCAGGCATACAAGGGCAAGCATGTATTTAACCATAAAAATGTTTTGCTGAAGGTAAGCCGCAAGCCGAAACTTCCCAAGCGATTCTGTCTGCTTATTGACTGCTCATGAATTCCGCTTATCTTTGCCCCCCAAATTAAGCGCATGAAATTCTATAATACCATTATTAAGTATCGTTTTTGGCTGAGTTTGCTGGCCCTTGTGGCGGCTGTTGGCGTTAATATTTCCAGCGGTTTCTGGCCTGCTTTCATTTTGTATTTTGTAGGGGTGATTGGATTGGCCAGCCATTTCTTTATTGGGCCATTGCGTTTGATTCAGGAGCCAATGGAAAGAGGAGATATGGATGAAGTAGAAAGAATTCTGGATTCTGTGTGGTATCCTAACTTGCTTTACAAGCCTGTTCGTTCTACTTATTATACCATTAAGGGCAATATGGCTATGATGAAACAAGACTTTGACAGTGCTGAAAAGCACCTGAAGAAGAGTTCTGAACTGGGTGCTCCCATGCCGGAAGCAGAAGGTGCCAATAAGCTTCAGTTGGGTATGATGTGTATGCAGAGAGGCGATTTAAAACAAGGTGAAAGCTATATCAGAGCCGCTATCAGAGCTGGAATTGCGGATAAGGAAAGCGAAGCAGTTGCTTATATCAGCATGTGTCAGATTTTTATGAACAAGAGAGAGTTCAGAGCTGCTAAAGATTATTTCAGAAAGGCAAAAGCCTGTAAGCCCACTACCAAGCAAGTAGTGGATCAGATTAAAGAAGTGGAAAAATACATTTCCCGTATTCCTGGTTAGTCATGCTTACGATTCAACATATTACAACAGAGAGTGCCGGACTGGAAACAGCCCGGCATTTGTTTAAGGAGTATTCCGATGAACTAGCCGTTGATCTTTGTTTTCAAAGTTTTGATGTAGAACTAAAAGACCCGCTTAAAAAGTACGGACCTCCGGCAGGATCATTACTCATTGCTTATTATGATGAAAAGCCTGTTGGTTGTGTTGCCCTGCAACCCTTGCCGGAAGAGGGTGTTTGCGAAATGAAGCGACTCTATGTACAACCTGCATTCAGAAAGTTCAAAATAGGAGATGCATTGGTGGCGGCCATTCTGAAAGAAGCCAAGCGATTGGGCTATGCAAAAATGAAGCTGGACACGCTGGAAAGATTACAGCCTGCGATACAATTATACCTAAAGCATGGTTTTGAAATTACTACCGCGTATTACCACAATCCCTTACCCGAAGTGGTTTATATGGAAAAGAAAATTTCAATAGATTAAAAATTTATCGTGGGGAGAAAAAAACATTGGTCTGCCAGTAAATTTTTATTTCAATTCTTTCAAAAGATTTTCTATTACTACTGGGAAATGCGCATGTTCCAATACATGAATTTTAGCGGCTAAGCTGGCTGGTGTATCGGTGGGTTCAATAGTGCATTTGGCCTGAAAAATAATGTCTCCCTCGTCGTAATGGGCATCTACATAATGAATGGTAATACCCGACTCTTTTTCACCTGCGGCAATCACTGCTTCGTGAACATGCATGCCGTACATGCCTTTCCCCCCGTATTTGGGCAATAATGCCGGATGAATATTGATGATTTTGCCTGGATATGCGTTAATTAAAGATTCCGGCACCTTCCATAAAAACCCCGCCAGCACAATAAAATCAATGCTTCTGGCTTGTAGCTCTTTTACGCAGGTATCCGATACTATAAAGCTTTCCCGGTTAATGTACAGGGTGTCAATTTGATTGGCGGCTGCAATCCCCCAAACTCCTGCTTCTTTTTTATTACAAACAATCAGGTCAATTACAACTGTTGAACTATTTTTAAAGTGCTCGATTATTTTAGCAGCGTTGGAGCCTGCTCCGGAAGCAAAAATGGCCAGTTTAATCATGACTACTTTCTTTTATTCACCATTTTGTCTTTGATTCTGCCCAGGTAGCGCTTGAAAAATGAAAATTGTCCGAATGGAATGCTGATTAGCAGCACACAGAAAGGCCACAAAACGGTTACTACAACTACGTAAATTACAAAATAGAGCAGGTTTCTCTCCAGGTTTGCGTACGAAAGCAGTAATCTGCCTAGGTATCCGCACATACTTCCGCCCAAAGCGAAAGTGCTGAAAATTAAGGTGAACTGAAACCAGCTTACCTGCCATTTGTTTTTTAACCGATGTAGCATGCGTGCAAAAGTGCTTTAAAAAGTTCATTTCATGACAATTCCCAACAGTATTTTGTTGAACTCATTGAAAATTAAGTGGGATAAGGCTAAAAAAATTCTGTGCCTATTGCGTAATTGTCACAATCGTATCATATTTTTGCCTCCGTTTAAGGATATTTTTCCACACCAGAACCATCGTTGTGCATATGATATTGTCAAGATCCATAGCAAAAGCCAGCATTGCCGCTTTTTTA
>NZ_KI866530.1:2760423-2764965 GCF_000511175.1 Sediminibacterium salmoneum NBRC 103935
CCATCGTTGTGCATATGATATTGTCAAGATCCATAGCAAAAGCCAGCATTGCCGCTTTTTTATTTATTGTGAGTCTTAGTTTCGGTGTAGCCGCCAATGCCCAGGACGGGAAAGCGCTTTTCAGCGCCAATTGTGCGTCCTGTCATGCTCCCCACAAAAAACTAACTGGTCCTGCGCTTGCAGGTGTTGAAGCCCGTTGGTCCAGTAAGGAAAACTTGTATTCCTGGATTAGAAACAGTGCTGCCTACTTAAAAACAGGCGATCCTTACGCAGTTAACCTGTACAATGAGTACAACAAAATTGCGATGAACGCATTTCCTACTTTGAAAGATGAGGAAATTGACGCGATTCTTGCCTATGTAAACAGTGTACCAGATCCTTCTAAAGCACCTGCTGGTGCTGGTGCAGGAGTTGCTGCTGCTTCTAATGTTGAAGCTGATAATTCATTGTTATTTGGAATTCTTACTTTGATTCTTGCTGTTGTGGCATTAATCATGTTGCAGGTAAACTCTAACCTGAAAAAATTAGCTGATGATAAAGCTGGCTTGCCTGCTTTAGAACCAATTCCTTTCTGGAGAAACAAAGCTTATATAGCAATGGTTACTGTTGTATTGTTTGTGGTGGGTGGTTATTTAACCACCAAAGGTGCCATGGCATATGGAAGAAGCAAGGACTATCAGCCTGAACAACCTATTTATTATTCTCACGCAGTTCACGCTGGTACCAACCAGATCAACTGTCAATACTGTCACTCAGGTGCTGCTCAGGGTAAGCAGGCTACCATTCCTTCTGTAAACGTTTGTATGAACTGTCACCAGGCCATCAACGAGTACAAAGGCGAAAAAATCTATAACGAAGCTGGTGAAGAAGTGGACGGTACCGCAGAAATCAAGAAATTATACAAATACGCTGGCTTTGAAGAGGGTAAACCCTGGGATCCAAGTAAGGCTAAGCCAATTGAGTGGGTTCGTATCCACAATCTTCCTGACCATGTTTATTTCAACCACGCCCAACACGTAAAAGCGGGTCAGGTTGCCTGTCAAACCTGTCACGGAGATATCCAGAAAATGGGAGAAGTAAAGCAGTTTACCGATTTAAGCATGGGCTGGTGTGTGAACTGTCACCGCGAAACCAAAGTGCAGTTTAAAGACAACGGTTTCTACAGCATTTATGAAAAGTATCACGCTGATTTAAAGAGCGGTAAAATTGATAGCACCAAGGGTGTAACCGTTGAAATGATTGGTGGTACCGAGTGTCAGAAATGTCACTACTAGTTCTTATTCATCCCAAAAGGGTTTATTAAAATATATCATTCGAACGTGGACTCCGCCCGCGGATTCCAACTGTTAATCAATAATTATGGAGCAAAAAAAGCACTGGCAAAGTTTTGGAGAGCTGAATCAGTCTGCAGCGTTTAACAAGGATGTAAAAGACGAATTCAATGAAGAGCTTCCAATGGTGGAAGATGAAAGCAAAAGCTTTCTCGAAGCAAAAGCACCTCGTAGAGACTTCCTGAAATACCTAGGGTTCAGTACAGCTGCTGCCGCAGCTGCTGCAAGCTGTGAAATGCCTGTAAAAAAGGCAATTCCGTTTGCGAATAAGCCTGAGGATGTTGTTCCCGGTATTGCTAAATACTATGCTACCACCTACGTACAGGATGGAGATGCAGTAAGTATTTTAGCAAAAGTTCGTGATGGTCGTCCTATTAAAATTGAGGGTAACGACCTTTCTCCAGTTACTAAAGGAGGTACATCTGCCCGCGTTCAGGCTTCTGTACTTGATTTATATGATACTTCCCGCTTGCGTTTCCCTACTATTGATGGTAAGGAAGTAACTTTTGAAGCGGCTGATAAAGCCATTGCTGCTCAGATGGGCGGTAATGTGGTTTTATTAACCAGCACGATTAACTCTCCTTCAACCAAAGCGGTTATTGCTCAGTTTTTAGCTAAATATCCCGGAAGCAAGCACGTTACCTACGATGCGGTTTCTTATAGTGGAATGATTTTAGCGAACGAAGCTACTTATGGTGTAAGAGGTATTCCTTCTTACCATTTTGAAAATGCCAAGGCTATCGTAAGCTTAGGCGCTGATTTCCTGGGAACCTGGTTAAATCCGGTTGAATTCTCAAGACAGTATGCTACTGGTAAAAAATTAGATGAGAAGAACCCAAGCATGAGCAAGCATATTCATTTTGAATCTGTTGCTTCATTAACTGGTTCTAACGCTGATGAAAAATATTTACACCGTCCTTCTGAAACCCTTGCTATTGCTGCTGCTTTGCTAAGTGCAGTGAATGGTACAGGTGTTACTGGAATTGCGGATGCAAAACTAAAAGCAGGTGTTGAAGCAGCTGCTAAAGCATTAACTGCCAATAAAGGCGCTGCCTTGGTGGTTGCCGGAAGCAATGATGTAAATGTTCAGATTCTTGTAAATGCAATTAACAACGCCATTGGTGCTGGTGGTTCTACCATCAACTGGGGTGTTTTATTAAATACACGCGCTGGTGTGGACGCAGAATTTGCTCAACTGGTTGCGGACATGAATGCAGGTTCTGTTGGAACCTTGTTGATTCATGGTGCAAACCCTGCTTACAGCTGGTTTGCTGCTGATCAGTTCAAAGCTGGTTTGGCAAAGGTTAAAACAACGGTTTCTTTTGCTGGTAAAGTAGATGAAACTGCTGAACTATTTAAGTTCGTTTTACCTGACAATCATTTCTTGGAAAGCTGGGGTGACGCGGAAGTTAAAACCGGTCATTTCTCTTTTATACAGCCTACTATTTATCCTTTATTCAAAACCCGTCAGTGGCAGGATAGCCTTTTAAAATGGAGCGGTGCAACTGAAGATTATTTAGCGTACTTAAAGAATTTCTGGTCTGCTAAATTGGGTGGCGTAAATGGTTGGGACAAAGCTTTACAAGATGGAGTAGTAGTATTGGGTGAATCAGCTAAATCCGCTGGAAGCTTCAATGGCGCTGCAGTTGCAGGTGCATTGGCTGCTGCTTCTTCTGCAAAGAAGGGCGGTAAGGTTGAATTGGTTTTATATGAAAAAGTAGGTATTGGTGCTGGTCAGGGCGCAAGTAACCCATGGTTACAGGAATTACCTGATCCGGTTACCAGAGCAACCTGGGATAACTACCTCGTGGTGTCTCCTGCTATGGCTAAAACATTGTTGGGTATTGATATCAGCAATGGTGGTCAGGCTGATGCTTACGAAGTGAATCCTCCTAAGAAAGTAGTTAAAGTAACTGTAGGTCAGAAAACCATCGAGTTACCTGCATTAATTATACCGGGTACACATCCTGAAACCGTTGGTATTGCTGTTGGTTACGGCCGCAGTGAAAAAGTAGGAAAGTCTGCTGCCGGTGTTGGTAAGAATGCGTTTCCTCTTGCTTCTTTAAGTGGTTCTGCCGTAAACTTCTTTAATGGAGAAGTTACCCTTACCCTTACTGATGAGAAGTATCCGGTTGCCTTAACACAAACACATAGCCGTTACGATACTGAACAAGGAAATCGTACCGAAGTAGTAAAAGAATTAAGCTTAGCTGCCTATAAACACCATCCAACTGAAATCCGCGATGAGCGTGACAAGGAATTAAAGCCTTGGGGTGGATTGGAGAAGTTTGAATCTCAGGGTACACTGTATCCTGTGTTCGACAGACCAGGTGCTAAGTGGGGTATGAGCATCGACCTGAATACCTGTACCGGTTGTGGTGCCTGCGTAGTGGCTTGTAATGCAGAGAACAACGTTTCTGTTGTTGGTAAGCCTGAAGTATTGCGTGGTCACGAAATGCACTGGTTGCGTATTGACCGCTACTACAGTGGCGATTTGGAAAATCCAAATGTGGTATTCCAGCCCTTGATGTGTCAGCATTGCGACAACGCTCCTTGTGAAAACGTTTGTCCGGTTGCTGCAACCAACCACAGCAGTGAAGGTTTAAACCAAATGACTTATAACCGTTGTATTGGTACCAGATATTGTGCCAACAACTGTCCTTATAAAGTACGTCGTTTCAACTGGGCCGACTACAATGGCTCTGATAGCTTTGGTGACAACCAGAAAGGAATTGTGAACGATGTGGTACTAGACATGAACGACGATTTAACCAGAATGGTGTTGAATCCTGATGTTACTGTTCGTGCAAGAGGGGTAATTGAAAAATGTTCTTTCTGTGTGCAGCGTTTACAGGAAGGTAAGTTGAAAGCGAAGAAGGATAGCCGTCCTTTAAGCGACAGCGATATCAAAGTAGCTTGTCAGCAGGCTTGTCCTACACACGCAATTACTTTCGGTAATGCCAACAGCAAGGAGAGTGCAATTACCTTGGCTAGACAGGAAAATCCTAACCGTCAGTTCTATGTGTTAGAGCAATTACACGTGTTACCTAATGTTACCTATATGGCTAAAATTAGAAACACAGATGATATGCCTCATCACGAAGCTGCGGAAGCAAAATCAGAAAAAGCACACGGATAATTAAAGAATTTGAAATAACCAGATTCTGCCTTCCGTAATAACTTCGTATAGCATACATTATACGAAGTTATC
>NZ_KI866530.1:2764990-2775124 GCF_000511175.1 Sediminibacterium salmoneum NBRC 103935
CCTATCCCCTGTGTGCCTTGCCTCCCACGACTCAGATTCTGCCTTCGGGCAGATCAAGGACCAAAATAAGAACAGATGCATTTAAAGTACGAATCACAGCTCAGGGAACCACTGGTGTATGGCGACAAAACATACAAGCAGGTTACAGAAGACATTGTTCGCCCTATTGAAGCCAAGCCTACCAAATTATGGTATGTAGGTTTTTATATTGCTGTTGCCTTACTCATGTTTGGTGTCTACAGCGTTTACCGTGAAGTTACTTACGGTATTGGACAGTGGAACCTTAACAAAACAGTGGGTTGGGGATGGGATATCACCAACTTCGTATGGTGGGTGGGTATCGGTCACGCTGGTACCTTGATTTCTGCAATCTTGTTGTTATTCCGTCAGGGATGGAGAACAGGGGTAAACCGTGCAGCAGAAGCGATGACCATCTTCGCGGTAATGTGTGCGGGTCAGTTTCCTATCTTCCACATGGGTAGAGTATGGATGGCTTTCTTTGTATTGCCTTACCCTAACTCCCGCGGTCCTTTATGGGTTAACTTTAACTCTCCGCTATTGTGGGACGTATTTGCGATCTCTACTTACTTTACTGTATCTCTTTTATTCTGGTATTCAGGTTTAATTCCTGACTTCGCAACTGTAAGAGACCGTGCATTTACTAAGTTACGTAAGCGTTTATATGGTATTGCTTCTTTCGGATGGACTGGTTCTACCAAGCACTGGCAGCGTCACGAGAGCTTATCATTGGTATTGGCGGGATTAAGTACGCCGCTGGTACTATCGGTTCACACTATCGTATCTTTTGACTTCGCTACTTCTGTTATTCCAGGATGGCATACTACTATCTTCCCTCCTTACTTCGTTGCGGGTGCCATCTTCTCCGGATTTGCCATGGTGCAAACCCTGATGATTATTGTTCGTAAAGTATTTGCGATGGAAGACTATGTAACCATTGGTCACATAGAAGCCATGAATAAAGTAATTGTATTAACCGGTTCAATCGTGGGTATTGCTTACCTAACCGAGTTGTTCATGGGTTGGTATAGCCAGAATAAATATGAAGGATACACATTCTGGTATAGCCGTGCTTATTTGTTCTCTCCTTACGGATGGAGTTACTGGGGTATGATGGCTTGTAACGTATTAAGCCCTCAGATTTTCTGGTTCCGCAAAATGAGAAGAAACATCTTCGTTACCTTCTTCATGAGTATTATTGTAAACATTGGTATGTGGTTCGAGCGTTTCGTAATCATCGTTACCTCTCTATATCGTGATTACCTGCCTTCCAGCTGGTCTGTTTACTACAGCCCAACCATCTGGGAAATTGGTTTCTATGCAGGTACTTTCGGATTGTTCTTCACTTGCTTCTTCTTATTCGCCAAATACTTCCCTGTTATTGCAATTGCAGAAATCAAGTATGTATTAAAAACAACGGGTGAAGGATACAAGAATCAGATGACTAAGATTGAAGATCAGAAACTGGAAGATTTTGTGCACGAACATGCACACCATTAATAATCGTATGATTGACTGCTCCTTTTAATACGGGGCAGAAAAAAAATAAAGTATGGCAAAAAAGAAATTTGTAGTGGGCTGTTTTGATGACGAAGCAGTTTTATTTCCTGCAGTAAAAAAAGTACGTACAGCTGGATATAAAATCCATGATGTGTACACGCCATTTGCTGTTCACGGATTAGACCATGCAATGGGTCTTCGTGAAACCAGCTTGCACACAGCAGGATTTATTTATGGAATTACCGGTACTGCAACTGCATTAAGCTCTATCAGTTGGATTTTTACCAAGGACTGGCCTTTAAACATCGGAGGTAAGCCTCACTTTGCTTTACCAGCCTGGATTCCAATCATGTTTGAATTAACGGTTTTGTTTGCTGCTGTAGGAATGGTTCTTACTTTCTGCTACCTGTGTCAGTTGGCTCCTTTTGTAAAGAAGCATCATTTTCATGCAAGAGCTACCGATGATCTTTTTGTTATGGTAATTGAATGCACAGATAAAACCAATACCGATGATCTTCAGGCTTTCTTAGCCAGCAATGGTGCTTTGGAAACAAAGGTTGAAGTTGCTGAAGATGGCTGGTGGTTAGGCCGATACGATAAAGACGAAATGCCTTTTGAAGAAAAGCAAATTGTTGCCGCTTAATTTAGAACTATTTAGAACTATTGAATCATGAAGAATAAATTTATCATAGCTTCTTTGTCTGCCCTGGTTGCTTTCAGTGCCTGCAGTGATGTTAAGCGCACGCCTGGTAAAATTTACATGCCGGATATGGCGGAGAGCCGTGCTTATGAATCTTATGCAGATCATAGCAATCTTGCAGAAAAAGGTATCAATTACAACAGTCGTCCAGTAGCAGGAACCATTTCCCGTGAAGAAGAAATGCCTTTCCATATTCCAATGGATCAACCGGGTGATACCACCAACTATACTGCTTCCAAAGCAGTTCCTAATCCTTATGATTCATTAAGTAAGGCTGGTATGGAAGAAGCTGAGCGTTTATACCTGATTAACTGTGGTATTTGCCATGGATCTGATTTAAAAGGTAATGGGCCTCTTTACAAAGACGGCAACGGACCTTATGCTGCAAAGCCAGCTGCATTGGTAGGTGATGCAAAGTATGAAGCAATGCCTGCAGGTCAGATGTTCTACTCAGTAGCTTATGGTAAAAACCTGATGGGCTCTTATGCATCTCAATTAAGCCGCAAGCAGCGTTGGGAAGTAATTGCCTACATCAAGACAAAACAACAGGCAAGTAAAGCAAAAGCAGCTCCTGCTCCTGCAGCAGCAGCTACTGCAACAACAAAATAAATTTAGCAAAGGGTCTTGATAACAGACCAATACTAACTGAACTAAAAGAGTAACAATGGCATCTTTAAGAACACAATTTGAAGTTCCCGGTAAAATGAAAACCTGGTCTTACGCCTTGATAGGTTTAGGCTTGGCAGCTTTATTGTACGGGATGTTCACCAAAGGTTTTAGTTCCGACGAGCACGAGCAAGTGCATTTCTGGGGAACACTAATGTATAATACCATATTCTGGACATTGATTTGCAATGCGAGCATGTTCTTTATATCAGTTACTACTTTGGCTCAAGCCGGATTTACACAGACTTTCCGCAGAATCCCTGAAGCAATTTCTACATTGGTTCCCATTTTTGGTGCCATTACATTCGCGGTATTATTGTACATCGTTTTTGGTCACAAACACCATATCTACCATTGGTTGGATACAGAAGCAGTAGCTGCTGATCCTATCTTAAAAGGTAAAGCCGGATTTTTGAATCCTACTTTCTTCGTTATCTGGACAACCCTTACGATTGCGTTGTGGAGTTTCCTTGGATGGAGAATCCGTAAATTAAATGATGAAGCTGATGCGGGTCCAATGGATCGCGAAACCAGCGAAAAGTTCATACACAGAGGAACCGTTAGAACAGCAATGTTCACCGTATGGTTTGGTTTAACTGTTGGTTCTACTGTTCCATGGTTGTGGATGATGAGTATTGATGCACACTGGTATTCTACCATGTACAGCTGGTACACTTTTGTAAGTTCATTTGTTGCAGGTATGTCTTTAATTGCTCTTTGGGTTATTTACCTTAAGAATAAAGGATATCTTGAATTAACCAGTCAGGAGCATTTACACGATATTGGTAAATTCATGTTTGCTTTCTCTATCTTCTGGACTTATTTATGGTTCTCTCAGTATATGTTGATTTGGTACGCAAATATTCCTGAAGAAACTGTTTACTTCAAACACAGAACACAGGGTGCATACAAGGGAATTTTCTTCTTCAATCTGATTGTTAACTTCCTATGTCCGTTGTTGATCCTGATGAAGCGTTCTGCCAAGAGAAATTATACATTGGTAACTTTTATGGCAGTTTTAATCATCTTTGGTCACTGGATCGACTTTTATCAGATGGTGATGGGTTCTTTAATGCAGGATCACGTTACTTTAGGATGGATGGATTTTGGCATACTAGCCTTCTTTGTAGGAGTAATGATTTTATTTGTAGGTACTGCGTTGTCTAAGAAACCTTTGATTTCAAAGTACCACCCTTACCTGAAGGAGAGTGTGATTCACCAGGTTTAATGAACCTGCGTTTTTTAAAAATTGTTAAGACATTAGATAATATATATACAGCATTATGACAGCTTTATTAATCACCGCGGTATCGTTACTCATTTTTGTAGTGATCTTTCAGATCTCTAAAGCAAGTGAGTATGTGGCAATCTTGAAAGGGGAAGAGCATAGCCGTAAGCAGAACAACAAGATTAATGGTTTTCTGATGGTAGTCTTCCTTGTGTTGGGACTAGTGGGCGTTTGGTATTGTAATGAAGTTTTATACGATAAAACCTTGTTGCCTTATGAATCAGCCAGTGTGGAAGGTGAGCGCGTAGACTCAATGCTTTGGTTAACGCTGGCGGTAACCGGATTTGTTTTTATCCTTACCCAAATTGTTCTTTTCTGGTTTGCTTACAAATACCAGGAGAGCGAAACCCGTAAAGTGTACTTCTTTGCGCACAGTAATAAACTGGAAGCAATCTGGACAGTTATTCCTGCCATTGCCCTTACTGTTTTAGTGGTAATTGGTTTAAGAAACTGGTTCCTTTTCACAGGTGAACCTCCAAAAGAAGCGATGGTAGTTGAAGTTACTGGTAAACAATTCGGATGGATCTATCGTTACCCGGGTAAAGACGGTGCTTTCGGAAAAAAATATTACAAGAACATCGATAACGCTAATAACTCTCTGGGTTTAATCTGGGACGACAAATTAGGCCATGACGACCTGGTAATGGAACAAACGATGTACATTGTAAAAGGACGTCCGGTTAAATTAATCATCGGTTCAAGAGACGTAATTCATGATGTGGGTTTACCTCATTTCAGAATGAAGATGGATGCGGTTCCTGGTATTCCAACAACCATGTGGTTTACGCCTAAATACACAACTAAAGAAATGAAGGAAATTACCGGTAATCCGGATTTTCAATATGAAATCAGTTGTGATCAGATGTGCGGAAACGGTCACTATTCAATGAAAGGTATTATTGAAGTATTGGATCAGGCAGAGTTTGATGCTAAAATGGCGGGTCAGTCTCCTTACTACTATACATCGAATCCTGATAAGGATCCGGCCAATGCAAAAGCTGATACTGTTAAAACAGTTGCAAAGCCTGTTGAACTGGCATCAAAAGTAACCGCGAAATTGTAGAACAATCAACAACCATCAAAAAATCAGGTTGTTATAACTAATAAAGAATCAGTGTATGAGTAACGAAGCCGTATTGCACGCACCTGCCGGAGCAGGTTTACATGACGCACATGGTGACCATCATCATGAGCATCATCACGAGACATTTATTTCGAAGTATGTCTTCAGCATGGATCATAAAATGATCGCCAAGCAATTCTTGATTACCGGTATGGTTTGGGCAGTGCTGGGTGGTTTAATGAGCGTGCTTTTCCGTTTACAATTGGGTTATCCTGAATCCACTTTCCCTTTCCTTGAGGACATTTTGGGTAAATGGGCCGAAGGTGGCAAAATTACTCCGGAAGCTTACTATGCATTGGTTACCACTCACGGAACCGTATTGGTATTCTTTGTATTAACTGCAGGTTTAAGTGGAACTTTTGCCAACTTCCTTATTCCATTGCAAATTGGAGCAAGAGATATGGCATCTCCCTTCATGAATATGTTGAGTTACTGGTTCTTCTTTGCTGCAAGCATAGTAATGTTATCTTCTATGTTTGTAGAGTTTGGACCCTTCAGTGGTGGTTGGACTGCTTATCCTCCTTTGAGTGCATTGGCAGCTGCTTCACCAGGTTCAGGAACTGGTATGGACCTTTGGTTGATTGCCATGGCTTTGTTTGTTGTGTCTTCTTTGTTAGGTGGTCTTAACTATATTGCTACTGTATTGAATATGCGTACCAAGGGAATGAGCATGACTCGTATGCCATTGACCATCTGGGCATTGTTCTTCACAGCAGTATTAGGGGTTTTATCTTTCCCTGTATTGTTCTCTGGTTTTATCTTGTTGATTTTCGATAGAAACTTTGGTACCAGCTTCTACTTGTCTGATATCTTTATTAATGGAGTGGGTGCATTGCCAAACGAAGGCGGTAGCGCTATTCTTTATCAGCACTTGTTCTGGTTCCTTGGTCACCCTGAGGTTTATATCATCTTATTACCTGCGATGGGTATGGTTTCTGAAATCCTTTCTGTAAATTCCAGAAAACCCATCTTTGGATACATTGCGATGGTGGGATCTCTATTCGCAATCGCCATCCTTGCCTTCCTTGTATGGGCGCACCATATGTTCGTTACAGGGTTGAATCCTTTCTTAGGTTCTGTGTTCGTGTTATTGACTTTGTTAATTGCCGTTCCTTCCGCTATTAAAGTGTTCAACTGGTTAACTACTTTGTGGAGAGGTAATATCCGCTTCACGCCAGGTATGTTATTCTCTATTGGATTTGTTAGCTTATTCATTTCAGGAGGTTTAACAGGTATCTGGTTGGGTAACTCTGCATTGGATATTCACTTGCACGATACTTATTTCGTAATTGCTCACTTCCATATTGTAATGGGTGTGGCTAGTATGTTCGGTATGTTTGCCGGCATCTACCACTGGTTCCCTAAAATGTATGGTCGTTACATGAACAATACATTGGCTTATTTGCACTTCTGGATTACTTTAGGTGGTGCGTACATGATCTTCTGGCCAATGCACTACCAGGGTTTAGCTGGTATGCCAAGAAGATACTATGACTACAGTGTATGGGAAAGCTTCAAGCAATTTGCTGAATTAAACAGATTCATTAGTACTGTTGCTATGATTGTATTTGCTGCTCAGTTATTGTTCTTGTTCAACTTCTTCTACTCTGTTTTCAAAGGAAGAAAAGTTACTTCTCAGAATCCTTACAATGCAAATACTTTAGAGTGGACTACTCCTATCAATCCTGGTCACGGTAACTGGGTGGGAGAAATTCCTGAAGTACACCGCTGGGCTTACGATTATGGTAAAGATGGTAAAGAGTTTTATCTCTCAAACCACACCAGTAGGAGCCGACGAAAGCAGTCACTAATATTCAAAACTGAATTTATTTCAGTGATTATATTCCAATGCTCCCGAATTACGGGAGCATTGTTTTTAAGCAAAATCAGGAATGACAAAATCCATCGAAACCAAAAAACCAACTCCATCACTAGCAGTAGTAGCCAAACTAAGGGACTACATGTTATTGATAAAGTTCACCTTGAGCTTTACCGTGGTTTTTTCCTGTGTCATCTGTTATTTGCTGGCGCCAAAAGTGGTAGAATACGACTGGGGCATGATTATACTGCTTTTTGTAGCAGGCATGCTAATCACCGGTAGTGCCAACGCCATTAATCAGGCAGTTGAAAAAGATACGGATGCTTTAATGAAGCGTACCTCCAAGCGACCCGTTGCGAATGGAAGTATGAGTCAGAACGAAGCCTATGCTTTTGCCATTATTGCTGGGATAGTGGGAGTTGCCATGATGTGGTATTATTTTAACCTCTCTTCTGCATTGGTTTCCGCTTTCAGTTTGTTTTTATATGCGTTTATTTATACGCCCTTAAAGAAAATCAATTCCATTGCGGTATTGATTGGAGCTCTTCCGGGTGCATTACCCTGTTTAATTGGCTGGGTTGCCGGAAACGATGATTTCTCTTTGGGTGGATGGGTATTATTTGGCATGCAATTCCTTTGGCAGTTTCCCCATTTCTGGGCCATTGCCTGGGTGGCACATGCAGATTATACCAAAGCCGGATTTAAATTATTGCCCGCTGATAAAGGACCCACTAAATTTACTGCCATTCAGACCATTATGTACTCAGTATTAATGATTCCGATTGGTATGGTTCCATATTTTATTGGACTTACGGGTATTACGAGTTTATGGATTGTCTTGGTCTGCAATTTGTTTATGGTGGTACAAAGTGCCAGACTGTATAAAGAAATGGATGTAAAAGCAGCCAGAAGAGTGATGTTTAGTAGTTATATCTATTTGCCAATTGTTTTGTTAGCCTTATTGGCAGATAAGATTTAACCATACTGGCTAAACCATTTGGGAAACAATTAAATTAAAAAAAGATGAGTGCGATTGTGAACGAAGCCCCGAAAAGAATTCACCCCCATAAATTTACCTTATGGGTGGCCATGGGAAGTATTATTATGATGTTTGCCGGATTAACCAGTGCTTACATTGTAAAGAAGAATCAGAGCAGCTGGCTGGAATTTGATTTGCCTGTTGTTTTTATGTATTCAACACTGGTGATTATTGCCAGTAGTTTATCGGTTCATCTGGCGGTAAAAGCCTTTAAAGCAAGAGAAATGGCCAGATACAGAACTTTAATAACGGTTACTGCCTTGCTGGGTGTATTATTCATGGGTTTGCAGATACTTGGCTTTATGGATCTGGAAGCGCGCAATATTGCCTTAACAGGTGCCAAAAGCAATTCAGCAGCATCCTTTTTGCTGGTGATCACCGGTTTGCATATGCTGCACGTGCTGGGCGGCGTAATTGCATTGCTGGTAATGTTTATTAAAGCTTATGTAAGCAGCGTCAAAAATTACAGCAGTTTATCCATTGAATTAGTGGGTACCTACTGGCATTTTGTAGACATACTTTGGATTTATTTATTCATATTTTATAATTGGATTGGTTAATTACAAAAAAGTTGCGTTTTATGCACCTTTTTTCAACTCTAGCCAATACTTTTGTGTACGAAATTTTACTTTAACATGGCAACAACTGCAACAGCACCTACCACCAAATCCTGGGGTGGAGGTAAGAGTCCCTTTAACGTAGAGTATGGAAAGGTAATGATGTGGTATTTCCTCATGAGTGATGCCTTTACATTTGGTGCTTTCCTGATTTCTTATGGTACCATTCGTTTTTCTACGAATGGATGGCCTGACCCAAATGAAGTGTTTAAGAGTTTTCCATTTGCTCCGGAAGGAATGAATGCTCCGTTGGTGTTTGTAAGTATTATGACATTTATCCTGATTATTAGTTCTGTAACCATGGTACTAGCAGTACAGGCAGGACACAATATGGATAAAAAAGGGGTAGTTAAGAATTTAATCTGGACCATTATTGGTGGTATTGCATTTTTGTCTTGTCAGGCATGGGAGTGGAACCATTTACACCATGAAGGTGCATGGTGGGGTAGCAATCCATTCTTGAATCATGATGGAACTGCTTCTTCAACCAATTTCACCAACTACTTCTTTACCATCACTGGTTTCCATGGATTCCACGTATTTTCTGGTGTAATTATCAATATAATCATGTTGATTATGGCCGTTAACAATAAGTTTGAAGAAAGAGGTCATTATCTAATGATTGAAAAAGCTGGTTTGTACTGGCACTTTGTAGACCTGGTTTGGGTATTTGTATTTACTTGTTTCTATTTGATTTAATTCATTCACAAAAGTTAATTTAAGCATATGTCACATACAGCTGAGCACAACGAACATGCAGGTGGAGGTACCAAGGAAGTAATCAAGATCACGGTTTACCTGACTGTACTTACCATCATTGAACTTTTAATTGGTTTCTGGATGATTGACATTCCATTAACCAGCGTAGGCTTGAGAATGGCTTTGAAAGGAGCAATCGTAATTTTAATGATGGCGAAAGCGTTTTACATTGTTGCTTACTTCATGCACTTAAAGCATGAAATGAAGAACCTGATTATGACGATTGTAGTTCCATTGGCTTTGTTTATCTGGTTCATTATTGCCTTCCTATATGATGGAAACTCCTTCAAAAATTTACGTAATACCTATGATCCTTATTTCAAGGAACAAAGCACCAAGAAGGTAGAGAAGAAAGAACACGGAGCAGCAGGAAAGCATGAAGAAGGAAAAGTTGAGGAAAAAGCAGCTCACTAATTGGGTCTTTGCTCAATAAATATTTTTTGATTTCTAAACCATCGCTGCATTGCGATGGTTTTTTATTAGGACAATTATGAAAAAGAAAGCCATTTTAGGATTATTGGTAGCGCTGGGAATTCCCATCAGCTGTTATCTGATATTGAAATCAGCCAGTGAAACAGCAGTAGTAATGCCTTGGCATTACTACT
>NZ_KI866530.1:2775149-2791366 GCF_000511175.1 Sediminibacterium salmoneum NBRC 103935
CCTATCCCCTGTGTGCCTTGCCTCCCACGACTCAGTGAAACAGCAGTAGTAATGCCAAGGCATTATTTGCTGGATACCGTAATTGAAAAAAGTGCAGGATGGCAAATCGGTTAGTGACACGGTATGGCATACCACCAAGAACATTAAATTGGTGAATCAGTTGGGAGACTCTGTTAGCCTGTATGACCCGCAGGGTAAAATTATAGTAGCTGATTTCTTCTTTACCAGTTGCCGGAGTATTTGTCCAAGACTAACCCGTAATATGTCAACTTTGCAGCAATCTTTTAAGAAAGGGGGCAATGTTCGCAACAAGATAGATACTTCCATTGTTCATTTTATGTCGTTTACGGTTGACCCGGAAAACGATTCAGTTTCAGTATTGAAAAAATATGCAGATCGCTTTGGGGTCATTCACGATAACTGGTGGTTCTTAACAGGGAATAAAAAAGATATTTATCAGTTTGCTTTTGAAGAATTAAAAGTAGATCAGTTTAGTGAAGAGCCGGTAAGTCCTGATTTTGTGCATACCAGCCGGTTTGTTTTAATTGATAAAGCATATAAGGTAAGGGGATATTACAATGGGCTGGATAGTGCCGACATGAAAAAGCTGGCCAGAGATATTGGATTATTGATGCTGGAGAAAGATGGACAGAAGAAGAGTGGGGTATTTAGGAAAATTTTAGACTTAAGCTGGTTATGGTTAATCATCATTACTGCTGTCATCTTCTTTGTGACTTATATGCAGAACAGACGAAAAGTAGTGGATAAAAATCAATAAGAGCCAATTTGCCAAATAGATATAGGCCAGAGCTGATATATAATTATTTGGGGAACTAAAAATTAAGAAGTTAAAATAGATTTTACATGTTGAAACCTGTATTTCAAAAAAACGATCGTTTGGCCAACTGGCTGATTGGTATTTTTTCTTTAGTGGTTTTTATTGTTGTTGTGATTCTGGGCAAGTTCAAGCTGGATGTTGATTTGGGCTTTGATGTACATATTTTTGCTACGATTAATGCATTTGTAAATGCAACGATTGCTGTAGTGCTGGTGGCTGCCTTGATTGCTGTAAAAAAGCAGCACTATGAATTGCACAAGAAATTAATGATGGGGGCATTGGTGCTTTCTGTATTATTTCTTCTTTCCTATATCGCGCATCATTTATTGGCAGGGGAAGCAAAGTATGGCGATGCCAATCACGATGGCATAGTGGATGAAGCAGAGAAGCTGGCTGCAGGCACCATGAGAGTGGTGTATCTGATTATATTGATAACGCATATTATTTTAGCAGCTATTATTTTGCCCTTTATTTTATTTACTGCTTACAGAGGATTAACCAGTGAATTTCCTGCACATAAAAAGCTGGCAAAAATTACCTGGCCGCTTTGGTTTTATGTTGCAGTAACCGGTCCCATCGTTTATTTCATGATCAGCCCTTACTACCAGTAGCGCAGTGTGGACGGGATTCCAGCTGCAACTACTGATAAAATAAGGTATAGCTGAATTGGGGGGGGTGATGAATGCTCAGGCTTTTTTGGTAAGTATCAACAGTTCATTGGCCTGGATTTCTGTTGCATACCGCTTTACACCTTGCTTGTCGGTGTAGTTACGATTGACCAGCTTTCCTTCAATCACTACTTCTGTTCCTTTCACCAGGTACTTCTCGGCAATGTCTGCCAGTTTGCCCCAGGCAACTACATTGTGCCACTGGGTTTCAGTTACTTTTTCACCTTTGGCGTTTTTGTAATTTTCGTTGGTTGCCAAACTTAAGTGTGCTACTTTTTTGTCTTCACCAATGGTTTTTACTTCGGGATCCTGACCCAGATTGCCAATTAATTGGACTTTGTTTTTTACTGCGTTCATAACGGTTCAGTTAAATTGATTTTTTAAAGAGCAGTGCGTACTGCCGTTAACCCAACAAATATGAACAACCCTTTCCGGCAATTGGGTATAATAAACATCTGTTGGCGTTTATAAACGTTTGCAAACACTTTTACCGTTAAATACCCCAAAGCGACTGGTATTTTTACAAGTATTTTATACAATCCTCCGGGTAAATTCAGGTAGTTGAAAATTTACTACTATGGATCAGTTAATTAAACAATGTATGTATTGCAATAAAAAAATGCAAGGGAGAACAGACAAGAAATTCTGCAGCAATCATTGCAGAAGCAGTTATCACAATGCTATTTATGGCAACCGAACCAACTATATGCGTAGAATCAATGCCTTACTCTTGCGAAACAGAAAGATACTTTCCGACTTATTTGTCTTGCAACGAAAAGGAGCACCCATTCCTTTAAGTGAGCTGTATATAAAGGGCTTCACGCCTCAGCATTTTACCCATCAGGCAAAACATTCCAGTAAAAGCATTTACAATTATTGTTATGAATTTGGTTATTCTCAGGTTGGAAAAGATGCAGTAAAAATTATTCAGGAAGCTAATATCGAATCTTGACTTTGGTTACACCATCGTTTACCATATCAATTTTTTGGGCAGCCTTCTTACTCAAATCAATAATCCTGCCCTGGATAAAAGGTCCTCTGTCATTGATTCTTACTTTTACCGATTTGCCGTTGTTTTGATTGATTACTTTTACTTTCGTTCCAAACGGTAGTGTTTTATGTGCTGCCGTTAATTTATTTTGTCTGAAGGTTTCTCCGTTGCTCGTTTTTCTTCCCACATATTTATCTGCATAGAAGGAGGCCAGTCCGGTTTCTGTACCTTTTCTGAAACAGGAACTTAGTCCGCAGATTCCAATAAACAGTATGAAAAACAAAAAAGGCTTTCTCATTCTTTTAAAACGAAAAAGCCTTAGAAATATTTGATTATTGCCGATTAAGCAAAGGGAGCTTTCACCACTTTTGCTTTCACCAGTGCATTTCTGATTTCAATGTAAATAATGGAGTCGATAGCAGCATGTGCAGTAGCAACATAACCCAAACCAATGGCTTTATTTAAAGAAGGTGCCTGGGTTCCGCTGGTTACTTTTCCAATGGTATTGCCTTCTGCATCTTTAATTAAGTAATCGTGGCGGGGTATACCTCTTTCCAGCAGTTCAAATCCTACCAACTTGCGTTTAACACCATCTGCCTTTACTTTTTCAATGATAGATTTTGCCGTAAAGTCTTTGGTGAATTTGGTAATCCAACCTAGTCCTCCTTCTAATGGAGATGTGGTGTCGTCAATATCATTTCCGTATAAGCAGTAACCCATTTCCAATCGCAAGGTATCTCTTGCACCTAAACCAATAGGTTTTAATCCCTGTGGTCCGCCAATTTCAAAAATGGCATCCCAGATTTTATCCGCAGCTCCGTTGCTGTCTTCAAAATAAATCTCTACACCTCCAGAACCTGTGTAACCAGTTGCGCTGATTAATACATTTTCTACTCCAGCAAAAGTTCCTTTTACAAAAGTGTAATACTTTAAATTCATGATATCCAAATCGGTTAAAGGCTGCAATATCTTGGTTGCGTTGGGCCCTTGAATAGCCAACAAACAGGTTTTGTCGCTGATATTATGCATTTCTGCCTGCTGCGTATTGAATTTAGAAATCCAGTTCCAGTCTTTTTCTATATTGGAGGCATTCACCACCAGCATATAAGTTTTATTGGGCTCAATGCAATACACAATTAAATCATCTACAATGCCACCTTCTTCATTGGGTAAACAACTATACTGCGCCTGACCAGCTACCAGTTTTGAAGCATCATTGGTGGTAACACGCTGAATTAAATCCAGGGCATGCTCACCCTTTAAAATGAATTCGCCCATATGGCTCACATCAAATACGCCTGCGTTCTTTCTTACAGTGGCATGTTCATCATTAATACCAGTGTAGCTGATCGGCATATTGTATCCGGCAAATTCAGCCATTTTTGCACCCAGAGCAATATGTTTATGGGTAAACGGTGTGTTTTTCATTGCGCAATAAATTAGGCTGCAAAAATAGGTGAAAGCCACGAACCGATGGTAAAAAGCAAGAACCCCATCTCAAATTAGAGACAGGGTTCTTTTCCAACCTGTGCCAACCTTCTTTAGGATTGTAAATTCAGCAGGGAAAATCTTCCCAATTCTGTTCCAATCTCAATGATTTCAGGGTTATCCGAATTCTTGGTTTTTCGGGAAGGACCAGAGATATGTGGATCCAAAATAGCTACTTTCTGGTAACGGTAGCGGGTTGTGTCAACCGGCTTATCCAGTTCCTTTTTAGTTCTTCTGCTTCCTTCTGCTTGCGCTCGTATTCCTTGCGCAATTCTTCTCTGCTCTTTTTATATTCTTCAATGGCGCTTTTGTCAGAATCTTCTTCTTCATTATCATTGTCACTATTATAATCGCCTTGTTTTTTTACTCTTTCCAAACCACCTGGGGTCATGATATATTCCTGGTTAGACATCCAGCTTTCATAGCTTTCATTGTTCCACTCATCGTCCCAGTCGTAGTCGTTTCTGCCAGAGTTAAAGCTGAAATGATTTAGTCTTCTGGAAACATTTTCATCAATTTCAATTTTCTTACCCACCGGAACAAAAATGGTAACCGTTACACCCTGGTTGCGGAATTTAGATCCTTTGTTCAACTTAAAGCCTCTGTCTAAATAGAGAACACTGTCTTGTTGAACTGCCCCGTATTTAATTTGCTCAATATTTTTCAGCGCGGTCTTTTCATCCGAACCGTTGCTGAATTTTACATAGCTAACACGGTACAAGGAATCCGGACTTTTGGCTATGCGAACTCGGATATTATTGAGTACAATGCTATCGTCATCCAGTCTTAATAATCCATCCATTTTAAACCATTTTCCACTCACTACTCTTACATTGGCATCTGCTACTTTAATCGTGATTTTATTGGTAGTAGGTTGTACAATTTTTATTTCGCCTTTGTCTTTGGCACCTGCATCAAAGTTTTGTGCAATGGATGCAATCAGTAATACAACACTGATCCATCCCAGGGTCCATAATCCACCGAAGGTGAAACCCAGGTACTTGCTGCCGGCTCTGGCTCCGATGATTCTGCGAACCAACCAGGTAAGTAAACCAATCGCTGGTACAAAGAGGAATAATACCAATGTAGCCCATGCCAATACATTCTGCCAGAATCCTTCTAAGAAAAAGCTTTTAAGAGGGAATACACTTACGCTACCTGCAATCATTCCCAATAGTGCAACCAGAATGGTGAAAGCCAATATGCCCGCAAGGAATAAGAAGAATGCTTTAAACAGGATGCCGATGGCATTACCTAATTTGCTTCCACCAGATTTGGATACCGCACTGGCTTCAGAAGCAAATTGTTTGCTTTTTTCATTTACGGTGCTGCTGAATTCTGAAGAAAATTCTTTTGCTTTCTGAGAGAATTCGCCACCCCATTTTTCAGCGCGGGCTTTAAATCCTTCTAAGTCTTCCTGAATGGTATTCTTAATGGTGTTAAGGTCTACTTTTTCACCACGCATTTCCAGTTTTTCTGAAGCACTTTTTGCTTCAGGTATTACAGCCCACAGAACAGCGTAGATTACAAATAAGGTTCCTCCAAAAGAGCCAAAGATGAATCCGGGGAATGGGTTAAACTCGAACCAGAATAATGAACTTACAAAGGAAGAGAATATACCAATTACCAATGGTAAAGAGAATATTAAACGGGGGATCCAAACCGCTACATCAAAATAAGTGGCGATACCGCTGGCAACACCCGCAATTACTTTTTCTTCCGGATTTCTGTACAGTCTTCTGTTGCTGCTTACATGGTCTAATGGTTTAGCAGGCAGGAAGATCCATAGCAATAAGTACAGTAAGAAACCTGAGCCACCGCCGAAGAATAATACCAGGAATAAAAGTCTTACAACAGTAGGATCAATTCTAAAGTAGGCGGCCATACCGCTACAAACACCACCCAGCATTTTATCGTTGGTGTCTCTGTATAAGCGACCTCTTGAAGTATGAGGATCCTGCTCGGTATAGCTATTGTTTTTTTGTTCATGCTGACCGCCCAGCTGAGATTGCATATTGGTTTCTTCACCTTCAAAATCTTCGGGTCTGCCCATACTATTGATTACATTATTTACGTCTTCTTCAGTAATACAGGTGCTGCCTTTTTTCAGGCTTTCACCAAATAGTTCAGCAATACGACCTTCAATGTCGTTGATGATTTCATCTCTTCCTTCTTCATTGGCAAAAAAGCGGCGTAAACTTTCAACGTATACTTTCAATACGTCGTAAGCCGATTCCTCAATGGGAATTACTCTGCCTTGGAAGTTTATATTAATTACCTTTTTCATGGTATGTTTATTTTGCTTGGTTAAGGTTGGTTTTGGTTTTCGGTGGCTGGGGGAGCTAGGGGTTCTGTTAGTACTTGAACGGCACCTGCCAGTTCTTTCCAGGTTCTTTCGAGTTCACTGTAGAAGGCTAGACCTTTTTCAGTCATCACGAAATATTTTCGGGGCGGTCCGCTATTGCTTTCAACCCATCTGTAGTTGAGCAATTCAGCATTCTTAAGTCGGGTAAGCAGCGGATACAAGGTACCTTCCAGAATGTGGAGGTTGGCTGCTTTCATCCGATCAACCAGGTCACTGGGGTAAACTTCTCCCTGGCGAATGATTGAAAGGATACAAAACTCCAGCACGCCCTTGCGCATCTGACTTTGTGTGTTTTGAATATCCATGGTCTAGATTTTTATTGGATTAATAAACAAGGATAGGTTTTACAGGAGCAATTCTGCTAAAGCGCTGAATTTTCCAAAGCTGGGCTACTGTGAACCTTTTCTTTGTTTTGTTTTCTACTCTTACATTGGTAGCAATGGTTTCATTTACAACCTGGGTTAAATTGTTCAGGGCTTTTTGATTAAGCTGAACCAGTGCGTTTGTGTTTGTCAGTTTCATGGTAAGTATTTTTAAGTGTTTTGTTTGTTTAATTACTTTGACAACACAAAGATGGGGATATTTTTAGTACTATGCAACACATAGTACCTAGTTTTTTTAGGTAATAGGCTGAGTTTAGATGTTGGTTTTGTATAATTATCTGAAAATCAACTATTTAATAATTTTCAGGATTTTAAGAAAGGGATAATCGGTTCCAATAAGGGATGAATGGCGGTAGGCTATAAATAGGGTATAGCAGTACATATACTATATATATGTATGAATTCCGGTCAATCATAATATAGGACAATACAGGGGTTCTTACCTGATCAATTCAGCGGTGGTATTTTAAAATAATTAATCGTAAAAATACGATGAAATGAAATTATCTTCCTAGCTTTGTTCTATCGTATAAAAACGATGAAATATGGCGGCACCTAAATTAGAAGAGTTTTTAAAGGCAGAACAGGAACTGGCACAATTTGCCAAAGCACTTTCGCACCCTGCACGCATAGCAATCTTAAAAGTTCTGGCAAGCAAAACTGAATGTGTATGCGGAGAAATTGTAGAAGTTTTACCATTGGCACAGTCTACTGTTTCGCAACACTTGAAAGAATTAAAAGAAGCAGGTTTAATTAAGGGAACAGTAGATGGCCCAAGAAGTTGTTACTGTATTAACTGGAAAGCTTTTGAAAAATTCAATCAATCTTTTAATCAATTATTTTCTAAACTAAAAGTACAACAGCAATCCTGTTGTTAATTTATTTAATACATCTTAAAATTTATTTTATGCAAACAGATGAACAGTTAAAACAAATAGTAAAAGAGAAATACGCAGAAATTGCCAATCAGTCTGTAGCAGACAATAAAGCTTCCTGTTGTGGAGCTGGTGGCTGCAGCACAGAGGTATATAATATCATGAGCGATGATTATACAACAATGGAAGGATATAATGAAAATGCAGATCTGGGATTGGGCTGCGGACTTCCAACACAGTTTGCTCAGATTAAACCAGGAAATGTGGTAGTAGATTTAGGAAGTGGTGCAGGCAATGATTGTTTTGTTGCCCGGGCACAAACCGGAGAAAAAGGTAAAGTGATTGGTATTGATTTTACACCTGCCATGATTCAGAAAGCCAGGAATAATGCAGATGCCTTAGGGTATAATAATGTGGAATTCCGAGAGGGCGATATTGAACATATGCCATTGGGCGGAAATATAGCTGATGTAGTGGTAAGTAATTGCGTCTTGAATCTGGTGCCGAATAAAGATGGCGTATTCAAAGAAATTTATCGAGTTTTAAAACCAGGCGGACATTTCAGTATTTCCGATGTGGTAATTGTTGGACAGCTACCAGAATCATTAAAGAAAGATGCTGAAATGTATGCAGGTTGTGTTGCGGGCGCAATACAAAAAGATGTGTACCTGGAACTGATTCACTTGAATCATTTTGAAAATATCATTGTACAGAAAGAAAAACCTATCATTATTCCCAATGATATTCTTAAAAACTATTTGTCAGAAGAAGAAATAGCTGCATTTAATAATGGTGGTTCAGGTATCTTCAGCATAACAGTTTATGCTGAAAAACCCAATACTATTGTTATTGCTGATGCAACTGATGCTAAGGCAGCAGCCAGCTGTTGCACGCCTGGTGGTGGATGTTGTTAATTGTATTGTGGTTTGAATTTTTATAGTTTTAATTCTATAATTTAAAAAGAATCAAATGGAGCATTGTGCCCCTGCTTTTAATCGCAAAAAATTGTCTTTTTTAGATCAATACCTAACATTATGGATTTTTTTAGCCATGGTTTTGGGAGTTGGATTGGGATATTTTGTGCCTGCTGTTTCTTCAACGATTGAATCATATTCTTCAGGGACCACCAATATACCACTGGCAGTAGGGTTGGTACTGATGATGTATCCTCCATTAGCTAAAGTGAATTATAACAAAATTGGCGAAGTGTTCAGTAATACGAAAGTATTGAGTCTATCCTTGTTATTGAACTGGGTGATTGGCCCCATATTGATGTTTTTTTTATCCATTGTTTTTCTGAAAGATTATCCTGAATACATGATTGGATTAATCCTGATTGGTTTGGCCAGGTGTATTGCCATGGTGGTGGTTTGGAATGACTTGGCGGAAGGCAATAGAGAGTATGCAGCAGGCCTGGTTGCCCTGAATAGCATTTTTCAGGTTTTATTTTACAGTTTCTATGCCTATTTATTTATTACATTCCTCCCACCTTATTTTGGCGTAAAAGGATTGAATGTAAATATCACTATTGGTGAAATAGCAAAATCGGTTGGTATTTATCTGGGTATCCCTTTTGCTGCCGGTGTCATCAGCCGTTTTACTTTAATTAAATGGAAAGGAATGGATTGGTTTAATAATAAGTTTATTCCTTTCATTTCTCCTGTTACGTTAATTGCTTTACTTTTTACCATTATACTTATGTTCAGTTTAAAGGGGCAATTAATTGTGAAAATTCCTATGGACGTTTTGCGTATAGCCATTCCGTTAGTTGTCTATTTTGCACTGATGTTTTTTATTAGCTTTTTCATTGGCAAAAAATTGGGAGCAGATTACTCCAGAAATACTTCAATTGCTTTCACTGCTACAGGAAATAATTTTGAATTAGCTATTGCAGTGGCTATAGGCGTTTTTGGAATTAACAGCGGGCAGGCTTTTGCAGGGGTTATTGGTCCCTTAGTAGAAGTGCCAGCTTTAATTGCATTGGTGAATCTGGCATTCTGGTTTAGAAAAAAATGGTATAAATGAAATTTTAAAATTAGTTATTTAGTCAACTAAAAGTTATGAAAACACCAGATCAACATCTAATATTATTGCCAGGGTTACAATTGTTTTTTGATAAAGCTGCATTAAGCTTTGATCAAATACCTGCAGAGCGAAAAATGGCTTTGGAAGAAATCAGTGCTTACATAAAAACAAAGAATAAAGCACAGCAAAAAGTGCAGCTTACATTTATCTGTACCCATAATTCCAGACGAAGCCATATATCTCAATTAATGGCACAGGCTGCTGCTGTTTATTACGGAGTTGATAATGTTTATTGTTATTCAGGGGGTACAGAAGTTACTGCGTTTAATGAAAATGCAGTTCAGGCTTTGCAACAAATAGGATTTGAAGTTATTGCTAAAGATGCTACTAGTAATCCGGTATATGAAGTTGTTTTTGCCGCCAATGCCAGTAAAATGATGGCATTTTCAAAACTATATACCCACGAGGAAAATCCACAAAAGGAATATGGGGCTGTATTAACTTGTTCCAGTGCAGACGCTTCCTGCCCGATTGTTCAGGGAGCTGATGCAAGATTCAAACTACCCTATGAAGACCCTAAATTGTCCGATGGCACTCCTAAGCAAAATGAAGTTTATCTTGAAAGGAGTAAGCAAATCGGAATAGAAATGCTGTACATTTTTTCAAAAGTTAAATAACAGTCAGTTCATAAAATTCTGAAGGGTTCAGGTATTTTTTAGCAAGCTCCTGTAATTCTTCCGCTGTGGTAGATTTGATGGTTTGTACACTATTGTAAAAATAGTTTTCATCCAGATTGTTTAAAACATAGTTTTTCCAGCGGGCAATTAACTGAAACGGGCCATCTAAATCTCCCAGAACAGTCCCAAGCATATAGTTTTTAACCAGGCTTAGTTCTTCTTCATCAATCAGTTCATTCTGTAATATCTCCATCTCTTTGTAAACTTCTGAAATGGTTGCTTCACAAACATCACGTCCGGCTTCGGTACTAATCATCCAGGCAGTTTCTCCTACATGATTTTGTATATAACTATGTATGCCGTAAGTATATCCCTTGTCTTCTCTGATATTACTCATCAGTCTTGATCCAAAAAAACCGCCGAAAACACTGTTTAGAATTTGTGTTTGCTGATAATCAGGATGATGTTTGTTCGGAAAGGGTCTGGCAATTCTGATAGCACCCTGCACGCCATTCTCGTCATTGATAATCTGTTGTTTCTTTTCTAAAGCGGGCTGCAGGTTATATTGAATATTCGGAACAGGTCTTTGCTGCAACGGAAGCTTGCCAAAATACCTATTCAATTGGTGCTGTAAATCGGATGGAATTTTTCCTGCAGTAAAAATGGTGCAATGTCCTTCGGCATAAAACCTGTTAAAATAGGCAATAAGCTCTTCTCTGTTCAGCTGATCATAATCTAGTGTAGAAGTATATTTACCATAAGGGTGATGAAACCCATAAATATATTCATCAATCAAGCGGTTGGCAATGAAATCGCATTTCTTTAAACTGACCGATAATTTTTGTTTCTGGTTTTGTTTGTAGGTAGCCAGCTCTTCTTCGGGAAAAATTGATTCCGTTATTAGTTCTGCTACCACCGGTAAAAGCTCATTGATATGTTTGGCCAGACAATGCAAGGTAATAGTAGCTGTTTCATTGTAACAGGCACGGTTGAGGTAAGCTCCGTGAAATTCAAAATGATCATTGATCTGAAAAGCAGTTTTATTACTGGTTCCATTTTTCAATAGAAAATTAGTGGTACCGGCAACAATATTTTTTTGTTCAAACCAATTACCTGCTTTAAACACCCACTCAATCATCAGTACATCCTGTGTGCCGGCATTCATGCTGTATACCGGAACCTGATTGTCCAATTTGTATTGCTCACATTTTCTAAGCTTCAAGTCGAAGCTAACCGCATCTACAATGGAAGGTTGTATATTTCTATCTAACATGGAATCATTTCTTTATTTAGCCAGGTAATGCAATGTGTTGCTATTGCTTTCCCTGAAAATATTTTTACTGTACTGCTGAATATCCTGCGAATTTATTTCCTGGTATTTATCCAGTTCAGTATTCATGAGTGATGCGTCTCCAAGTAATTCGTACATGGCCAGACTACTTGCTCTGCTCATGATACTCATATCTTCAAATGCAATTACACTTTCGGTTTTATTTTTCACTTTGGTTAATTCGGCAATGGGAACCAGGTGTTCCTGTAATTGCTGTAATTGTTCTGTTATAGCCTGTTCTGCTTTATTGATGTCCACTCCTTTCACCAGCTTTCCTTCAATCGTTAACAAACCGGCGTCCATACTTCCAAAATGGTAGCAATCCAGATTAGAAAACAATTTTTGTTCTTTAACCAGTGCCTGATACATTCTGGAAGAAGCTCCTCCGCCCAGTATTTCTGTAATTAAGTCTGCGGCATAATATCCTTTTTCTAATCTGGCATCCATATGCCAGGTTTTTACAAAAGCATCCAGCGGTACATTGGCTTCAATTGTTTTTCTTCTTGCCTGGTCCTGAATAGGTTCCTTCGGCAAACAACGAATATATTTTTCTCCCATTTCAATGGGGCCAAACCATTTTTCTGCCAGTCTTTTTATTTCTTCTGTTTTTACATTTCCGGCTACTACCAATATGGCATTAACCGGACGGTAATGTTTAAAAAAGAAATTTTTTACGTCATCAATATGAGCATTTTCTACATGACTCAATTCCTTGCCAATGGTCATCCACTGATATGGATGTACCGTATAGGCCAACTCACGCATATGTTTCCAAACATCGCCGTAAGGTTTATTGATATAATGCTCTCTGAATTCTTCACAAACCACTTTTCGCTGAACAGCAAGGCTTTTTTCGCTAAAGGCCAAACTAAGCATGCGATCACTTTCGAGCCAGAAAGCCGTTTCAATATTTTGTGCCGGCAACTGACAGTAATAGTTGGTTAAATCATTGGTAGTATAAGCGTTGTTGTCTCCGCCTGCCCTTTGTAAAGGCTCATCGTAGTCTGGAATATGAATACTGCCCCCGAACATCAGGTGCTCAAATAAATGGGCAAATCCTGTTTTGGATGGGTTTTCATCTCTTGCGCCCACATCATACAATACATTCACTACTGCCATTGGAGTAGCTGTATCTTCATGAACCAGAACGGTTAATCCATTGTCCAGCGTAAATCTGTTATAGTCTATCATAGCAATCTGTAAAAGGATGCAAATTAGGGTATCTTATTTACTTCCGGATGTCTTTCACCTGCATGTTCAGCAGTAAAGGAATATTGTTTCTTAGAACAATCACTTTTATTTTTCCTATTGAATTCTGAAACAGGTTTTTATATGCCTGAATATTATTGGAAGCATTGTTTTCGATGGAGAAAATAATATCGTCTGTTTTAAACCCTGCTTTATCACCTGGAGATCCTTCAATAATATCTACTACTTTAATCTGGCCATCAATTAAATAAATACCCAGACCTGTATAGCTGTAATCGAAGGGGTCATTAAAATGATTATTGGGCTTCAGGTGAATACTTTGGTCGGGATAGTTCAGGGTAATATTGAATCTTCTTAATAAGTCGTTGCCAATTAATCCGCCCAATGTGGGATAGTTGGTAACATTATAGTCGTCTTCAAAAATATGAACGGGTACTTTCTTGAATTTGTAGTTACCGATTTTAATGGATTTCATCACGGCAATTTCCATTTGTTTTTTGCCCCCCAGTCCTTCAGCCTGTGTTAAAAAAAACTTTCTTTTGCTTTTAAATACCATACTGTCATCTACAAAATCTCTCGAGAGCAGGAAACACAAACCGGCTCCGGTATCAAAAATAAACCGGCTTAAGAGCGTTTTGCTATCTTGTAAAGTTGACTGCATCAAAGGCAGAGTACTGAAATTGGGTCTAATCAATTGCCCGCCCTTTGGGTATTTAAATCGTCCCGGAGTATATATTTCCATTACCCTTTTATCGAAGTCTAGGTGAACAATATACCGTCTTAAAAAACTATAACCAATAATACCATCAATCCTGATTCCGTATACACTGGTTAACAAATCGTAGTTATTGATGTGAAAATCCAGGTGTTTTACCTGAATTCCGGGCATGCTCAGGGAATGGTCGTAGGCAAAAGCAACTTTTTTAATTCCGGCAATACCCCTGATGGATTTCTCGGTCTGCTGCGTTGGTATACTGAGTTTCTCCGCAGTAGTGGAATCCAGTGAAATTCCTCCGCTACCCGTATCCAAAACAAAATTCAGTGAATCGGAAAACTGATCCAGCTGGGCTTTTAAAATAATAATCCCTCCGCTTAACTGAAAAAAAGGCACTTTAGAAATAAAGCGGGCGTCGGGCGGCACAAATTCTTCCTGTGCGCTTAGCTGCAGACTCCCCAACAGCAGTATGATGGAAAAGATTTTTTTCACGCTGTAGTAATTTAATCCGTTTTAGCGCAAAATGAAGAATTATTTGATAACCCTGCTGTTTTGTTGATATCAGCGGCGATGAACCATATCTGTGTTAACTTTGTTGCTTATACAATTATGATGGAATTAGCCAATTTATACCAGAAAGCACTTGATTTTTCGTTTTTGACTGTAGAAGAGGGTATGTATCTGTTTGAACATGCTCCTCTGGCAGATTTAATGCATATAGCCGACGAACTGCGGAAAAAGCAGGTTCCTCACGGAAAAGTGACCTGGCAGATCGACCGGAATGTAAATACAACCAATGTTTGTATCGCCAATTGCAAGTTCTGTAATTTCTACAGGATACCGGGTCATGCGGAGGCTTATATAACCGACATGCCGACTTACCGGAAAAAAATTGAAGAAACCCTTAAATATGGCGGAGATCAGCTTTTACTACAGGGTGGACACCATCCTGAATTAGGACTGGACTTTTATACAACCACCTTCCGTCAGATTAAGAATGAGTATCCAACCATCAAATTACATGCGTTGGGACCACCCGAAGTGGCGCATATTGCCAAATTAGAGAAAATGAGTCACCACGATGTGCTGAAAGCATTGAAAGAAGCAGGGCTGGACTCTTTGCCTGGCGCAGGAGCGGAGATTCTGGTGGATCGCGTACGCCGATTGATTTCGAAAGGTAAATGTGGTGCAGACGAATGGCTGGCTATTATGCACGAAGCACACAAGCTGGATATTACTACCAGTGCAACCATGATGTTTGGGCATGTGGAAACCATTGAAGAGCGTTTTATACACCTAGAAAAAATAAGAGCGGTTCAGGCAATAAAACCTGCCGAAGCAAAGGGTTTTCTGGCATTTATTCCCTGGACGTTTCAGGATGTAGATACGCTGTTAACTAAAATCAGAGGGGTTCAGAACCTGACTACTCCGGATGAATATATGCGAATGATTGCCATCAGCCGTATTATGCTCCCCAATGTTAAAAACATTCAGGCCAGCTGGCTAACGGTCGGAAAAGAAACGGCACAATTGTGTTTGCATGGAGGAGCCAACGATTTTGGTTCAATTATGATTGAGGAAAATGTAGTAAGCGCTGCGGGGGCGCCCCATCGCTTCACCTATAAAACCATTCAGGAAGCCATACGTGAAGGTGGATTTGAACCACAACTCAGGAATCAGCAATACGAGTGGAGGGAGATTCCGGCAACAATTGAAGAACAAACGATCAATTATTAATAAACGTACATGTAATAAAATTCAATTAACTTTAAAGCAAATTTCACTCTATCGCATTGAATTTTATTAAATGAACATTTTCGAATCCGTAATCTGTCATGATTACACGGTCGTGAGAACGCATCGTGAAATGTTAGCCATTAAAACCAATGGTATACATATGGTAGGATTGGCCTGGGTTTGTAATGTGCTTTCTTTGTTGGGCTTAGGGATTGTTTATTTACTCTTTACCAATCAAAGTGATCAGGTCTATGAAATACTGGCACTGATAAGATACTGGGAATTAGCCGGTAGATTGGGAATTCTTATCTTTTTGGCAGTGGTTTATTTTATGAGTTTTGGCGCTTATGGCGGCAAAGCCATATTCGTAGACATTATCAGAAGATTTAGCAAACTGGAGGAAGAAGAGAAACATGCCGTGGCAAGAAGAGGCGGCAGGTATTTTTATTTTTCCCTTCTTTTCTTTTTTATTGTTGCAGGTGTAGTAGTTTATTTAATTAAGTACGTGTATTAATTTTTATGACCGTTTTTGGTACCATTATCGCCCATAATTTTCTTTGGTGTCAATACAGGAACAGGTCTGGATTGGCCAAAACACAGGGACCAGTTATGGTTGGTATTGCATGGGTTGCCAATGCGCTTAGTCTCTTCGGCCTTTATTTATATACCCAGATGGACTTCTACCGGTTTAAAGATCCTGTTGTATTAAACCGAATGATGTGGGAATGGTTCCATGCTTTTAAATTGTCCTTTTTTTTAGGGTCTTTGCTGATTTTTTTACTGGGATATTTTTTTTACAGAATACCTGCCGTTTATCAGCATATTATAACTGAAACGCTCAGTCAGACTGAAGAAAGGCAAAAGAAGATTGCCAAAAGAGGCTTCCGCTATTTTATCGGTTCCCTTTGGGTGCTTA
>NZ_KI866530.1:2791421-2830644 GCF_000511175.1 Sediminibacterium salmoneum NBRC 103935
CCTATCCCCTGTGTGCCTTGCCTCCCACGACTAAGATTGCCAAAAGAGGCTTCCGCTATTTTATCGGTTCCCTTTGGGTGCTTATTCTTGTTTATGCATTTCTTAGCTGGTTATTTGTTCAGTGGGGCTTACTGGATGTTTTTCAATTATCTACCAATTAAGGAGATTTATCCCCTTTTGTACCAATTTGGTAAGACTACATAGCGCTTTGCTTCTAATTTTATGAAAAATTTTCGGCATCTGTAACATTACGGCTGTTAATCCGTATTACAGATACAAAACCACTAACTGTTTCAATTTGTATGACCGAGTTTGAGTACAATGAATGTGTAACCAATCATGCCGATGGCCTTTTCAGGTTTATCGTGAAAAATCTTCGGCACGAGGAAGACGCAAGGGATATTGTACAGTCGAGTTTTGAAAAACTATGGAAAAACCGGGATCAGGTTGAAGCAGAAAAGTCAAAGTCTTATTTGTTTACAGTGGGATATAATCAGATGATAGATCATATCCGGAAAAACAAAAGGATTCATTTAAAAGAAACATTTGAAGAGCAAACAGGTGTTCAGTATCAGCCCCAGTCTGGAATAAGGAAAACGCTGATGGAGGCGTTGAACAGATTGAATGAAACCCAGAAAAGTCTGGTGATGTTGAAAGATTATGAAGGCTATAGTTACGAAGAGATTGGCAAGATTATGAGCCTCAGCGAGAGTCAGGTAAAAGTGTATCTGCACCGGGCCAGGCTTACTTTAAAAAATTATCTGGTTAGCGCCGAAAATATTTTATAATGATTGTTATTAACCGAAATAATTACGAAACCTACTTTCTGCTTTATGTAGATGGTGAACTCTGTTCTGAGGAAAAGGTAGCTGTAGAAAGGTTTGTAGCAGAAAATCCTGATTTGGCAGAGGAGCTGGCTTTATTTCAAAGCACCCTACTGCAACCGGAAGACAATCTGGTTTTTGAAGGTAAGGAAGCTTTATTAAAAAAAGAAGGTCAGGATATTTCACTCAATAATTATGAAGAGTGGTTCCTGATGTACACAGATAATGAATTGTCTGCTGAGCAAAAAATGCAGGTTGAGCTTTTTGTTTTACAGCATCCTTCTTTGCAAAGAGAATTTGAATGGTTGCAACAAACGAGATTGCCTGCGGAAACAATGGTGTTTGCCAATAAAGAATTATTGTACAGAAGAGAAGCTTCCGGAAAAAGCCCGATTTTCTACCTGCGTTGGATGCGTTATGCAGCGGCTGCAGCAGTAATAGGTATCATGGCAACCGTTTGGATGCTTGCTCCAACCAATACATTAAAAACACCATTAGAAGTGGGGGGAGCAGAACCGGAGCTGGTGGGAACTCCCGGTAAATCTGCTGGTCAGGCAGAAAGTGCAGATCCGGTTTCCAATGCAAATTCAGTTGACCAAAGCTCAGTAAAACAAGGTGAAGGGGATAATTATCCTACTGTAAAAATTATTGCTGCAGACAATCAGTCGGTAAAGGGTAATAATAAAATGAATCAAGGGCAGGTAATAGCCCCGGTAATTGCCAATAACAATCCAATCATTAAAATGGTAGAAACCGTACCTGTAAAAAATCAGGAGGAAGCCGTTCCCGTGAATAGTACGGTATCAACGCAACCCAACCCAACCATAACTCCAGTTAATACGGAAAGAGTGGTTCCTGTAATGGCAGCAGTTGAAAAGCCGATGCTTTCAGAAACAAGGGAAGATAAAACAGATACAGCCCCGGAAGAACCAAAGCCCATTTACACTGCTTTGGAAGATTCGGATGAAGATAAAAGTCTTTACATAGGTGCTCTCGAAATTAACAAGGACAGACTACGCGGATTGTTCCGAAAAGCAGGTAGTATTTTCCGTTCCAGAGCAAAGCAAAATGAAGAAGACGGCAGACAAAGAAAATAATCAGTTAACATAAAGCAAACAATATGAAAAGCATCGTAAGCATGGTAGCAATGATATGCATTGCAGTATCAGGAAGTGCACAATCAAGTTCTGAGACCGATACCATCAAAGTGGGAAATTTTGTTATCATTAAGAAAAAAGGTTCTGACGATAACAGCGCAGGATCGGTAAGAATTAATAAAGACAATTACAATCTGCTGCGAGTTGAACGCAGACCCGCCAAGCGTAAAAACTTAAGTACCAATTGGTGGATTGTAGACCTGGGTTTTGCCAATATGCGCGACAATACCGATTATGGGTATGCACAGGCTGGTTCTTATTTCAGAACCTTCCGACCTCAGGACGGTCCGGTAAATGAGAACAGTTATCGTTTGAATACCGGTAAGTCTTCTAACGTGAATCTTTGGTTCTTCATGCAAAAGTTGAATGTGAGCAAGAATGTGCTGAATCTGAAATATGGCCTGGGTCTGGAAATGTACAATTTCAGGTACGATTCCAGATTAAGCTACAACAATAGTCCAACACCTTATGTATTCAATGATTCCATTAGTTTTACCAAGAATAAATTATACGCCGGATACCTTACAGTTCCTTTCATGATTAATATTAATACTACCCCTGATAAGCGCAAAGGATTCAGCTTTAGTGCAGGTGTTAGTGCCGGCTATTTAATTGCGAGCCGGAATAAGCAAATCAGTGCAGAGAGGGGTAAAGTGAAAGAAAAGGCAGATTTCTATATGGAACCCTTCCGTTTGGCTGCCATTGGTGAAATTGGTCTGGGTCCGGTTCGTCTGTATGGATCCTATAGCCTGAATAAATTGCAAAAAGATGTTACCCGTTTAGAGCAATATCCGTTTGTAGTGGGCGTAAGATTGAGTACCTGGTAAAATTTTGCCCAAAGTTTTATCTTTGTTAATGGAATTTGAATTAACAGTTGAAGCACAATTCAAATGCTTAATTTTCGTTTCTTAGTCAGATAATATGAAAAGGGCAATCTACTGGACACTATTTTTTGCTGGTTTTACCCTGACCACTTCTTTCAGAAAACACAGGGTGCTGGATCCTTCCAAAGCAGATAAGGACACTTATTCCGTGTATATTATCAAGAGCGAGTATGAGCTAAAGATTTATGACAAAGAAGGAGAGTGGCTGGCTTCTTATCCGGTTGTATTTGGAAGCAAAGACCTGGGAGATAAATTGTACCAGGGAGACAGACGAACGCCGGAAGGAGTGTTTCATATTACCGGAAAACGCAAGCATGCCAGGTGGGAAAGATTCATGCTGATTGATTATCCAACAGCAGAAAGCTATGCCAAATTCAATCAACGGAAAGCACTGGGTATTATTCCTCCCAATGCAAAAATAGGGGGTGATATAGGCATTCACGGAACAGTACCGCACGATGATTTTGCCATTGATGAATATCGTAACTGGACAGAAGGCTGTATCAGTACAAAGAATAAATATGTGCAGGAATTATTTGAAATGCTGCCAGTTGGAACCAGAGTAGAAATCAGGCGCTAATTTGATAGACCGGGATATGCTGATTATCACAACAGAATGCGGAACTAAAAACTATTAAATGAAATATAAAAGCCCCGACCAGTTGGCAGGGGCTTTTTATTTTAATTCTGCAAATAAGGCTGATTATATTTTGTAACCATTGTCTGCTACCAGACGATCTGAAATTCTTCTGCGAGCATCCTTGGTATTGAATGGTTCTACTTTGGTAAAACGCTTCAGTCCAATATGCATCATGCGAAGTTCATCGCCTTCTGCAAAGCTGTTCAATGCATCTTTACCTGCTTTGTTTATGCGGTCAGCTGCATCATACAAATAGGTGCGCATGATATCATTTTGTGTTGCAACTGCTGCGTCTCCTTTTAAAGAAGCCAGTTTCATAACACGCATCAATGCACTTTCTGCATGGAAAACTTCAATGGCCATATCTGCAATATTCATTAAAATTTCCTGCTCCTTGTCTAATTGCATCATTAGCTTTTGAACGGCAGCTCCAGCAACCATTAAAATGGCTTTTTTGAAGTTAGCAATGGCTTTCAATTCTTTTGCATAAGTACCTTCTTCTTCCGATCCGAAATCAGGAATACTCATCAGTTCTTTTTGAACAGCCATAGCGGGTCCCATTAAATCAAGTTTACCTTTCATGGCACGCTTCAATACCATATCTACGGTTAACAAACGATTGATTTCGTTGGTTCCTTCATAAATTCTATTTATTCTGCTGTCTCTGTAAGCTCTTGAAATATCGTATTCATCAGAGAAACCGTTTCCTCCGTGAATTTGCACTCCTTCGTCTACTACATAATCCAACACTTCACTACCATATACTTTTAAAATAGCACACTCAATGGCGTATTCTTCTGCTGCACCTAATAAGGCTTCTGCAAATGATTTGCCACTGGCAGCCAGTTCATGTTCTTTATCATCAATCCATTTTGCAGAACGATATAAAGCAGATTCACAAACCCATAAGCGAATGGCCATTTCAGCCATTTTATGACGAATAGCACCAAACTTGGCAATGGGTAATTTAAACTGCTCTCTGGTTTTGGCGTACTGAACAGAAGTGTCGGTTGCTCTTTTAGCACCGCCCAGTGTTGCTGCACATAATTTTAAACGACCAATGTTCAGGATATTGAAAGCAATGATATGTCCTTTGCCAATTTCACCCAGTACATTTTCAACAGGCACTTTACAATCCTGGAAATACAATTGAACGGTAGAAGACCCTTTAATTCCCATTTTGTGTTCTTCCGGTCCTTGTGTGAATCCTTCGGTGCCACGATCAACAATGAATCCGGTGAATTTATCGCCATCAATTTTAGCAAACACGGTGTACACATCAGCAAAACCACCATTGGTGATCCAGCATTTCTGTCCATTTAAAATATAATATTTTCCATCTTCGCTTAGCTTGGCTGTTGTTTTTGCACCCAATGCATCACTACCGCTATTCGGCTCTGTTAATCCATAAGCACCCTTCCATTCCCCGCTGGCCAGCTTGGGAATATATTTTTGTTTCTGTGCTTCTGTACCAAAATATAAAATAGGCAATGAACCAATACCGGTATGTGCTGCTACTGCAACAGAGAAAGAATATCCACCACCCATACCTTCATTTACAATGGTAGAGGTAATAAAGTCCTTACCCAGCCCACCATATACTTCCGGAAAAGAAGTAGACAGTAACCCTTGTTCACCAGCCTTATCCATTAATGAAGCTACCAGTCCGGGCTCCATTTTATCGATACGGTCTACAATGGGTAATACTTCTGTGTTCAAAAACTGATGGCACATATCCATCACCATCTGCTGTTCCTCATTGAAATCCTCTGGAATAAAAGTTTCATGGGGATTGCTTTCTTTGATGATCCATTCTCCACCCAAGAGGGCTTTTGTTTTGTTTGTGGCTTCCATCGTTAATTGTTTAATGTGTTTATAAAGTTCTTAATTCAATTGTTCTACCGGTGTTAAGGTTAGGTTATCGTATACGCGCTGAAAAACCGATTTAACAATTTCAATTTCTTTCTTGTCAACACCTACCAAAGCCTCCGACATAGTCTGGTTGGCAAGGTCGATGGTAATTTGCTGAAGATCTTTGGCCGCCTGTGTTAATTGAACCAGGTTGATTCTTCTGTCGGTAGGAGAGGCTACTCTTTTTACCAGTTGTTGTTTTTCTAAATTGTCTATTAAGCGGGTGATACTGGGTTTGTCTCTGAAAGTTCTGTTGCAGAGCTCCTGCTGGCTTAATCCGTCTTCCTTCCATAAATGGTATAAAACGCTCCACTGCTCAATCGTAATTTCCAATCCCGCATTGCGGAAGTTTTTCTGCAATCTTCTTGCCACGGCGGTGGAAGCCATCCCATTGATGACGCTGTATAATTCTCCTCTTTTAAAATGGTTGTTTGGCATATAGTTAGTTATGCAACTAATTCAAAGTTGACCCGTTTCTTTCATAAAACCAAGAATTAATAGATAAAATTTGAATGAAACTTTTGGGCAAGCTGGTTTTTAACTATCTGTTTTATTGGAATAGATTGGTTTTCTTTGCCGTAATGGAGTCCTGGTTTCTGATTATAGGGATAATACTGGCCGCTTTATACAGCGGGTTGATCTGGTTGTATCGTTTTTGGTTTAACCGGCTGAAACCTTTCGAGCCTATTCCCAAAGCACTGCAGACACCCGTATTTTTCTCTGTAATTGTTCCTGCCAGAAATGAATCAGAAGCTATTGAAGCATGCTTAAATAGTATTCTGGCACAACAATATCCCGTGGATTCCTATGAAATTATTGTTGTTGATGATTTTTCAACCGATGATACGGCTGCAATAGTCAGGAGTCTGTCTTTGAAGTTTCCGCATTTACAATTGATCTCTTTACAGGATTTTTATCCGGATGGTAATCAGTTGGCCTATAAAAAGAAGGCAATTGAACTGGCTATTTCTAAAAGTAAGGGTACCTGGGTGGTAACAACGGATGCGGATTGTATTGTGCCCCCTTTATGGTTGCATCATTTTAGTGCCATGATTGCCAAAGAGAATCCGGTTTTTATTGCGGCACCGGTAATGTTTACTTATAATGGAAAGTTCAGTGGCATTTTTCAATTGCTCGATTTTATGAGTTTACAGGGAATTACTGCTGCCGCTGTATCAGCCGGTTCACATACCATGTGCAATGGGGCTAATCTGGCTTACAGCAAGCAGGCATTTGAACAGGTGGGGGGATTCAGGGGGATTGATCATCTGGCCAGTGGAGACGATATGTTGCTCATGCATAAAATGAAAAGGGAGTTTGGCAATCGACTATCCTATTTATTTTCAGCCAAGTCTATTGTTCTAACCGCTCCTATGCCCAATTGGAAACAATTTTTACACCAACGCATCCGTTGGGCCAGCAAAGCCAGTTATTATGAAGACAAGGGCATATTGCTGGTACTTTGGCTGGTATATCTGCTGAATGCCATATTATTTGCCGGACTGATTGCCAGTTTGTTTTATCCGGTTTTGTTTCCGCATGTGCTTTTATTAATTGCAATTAAAACCATTGCAGAACTAGGATTCCTTTTGCCTGTTGCCCATTTTTTTCAACTGAAAAAATGGTTGCTGTATTTTCCTTTAATGCAACCATTCCATATTGTATATACAGTAATTGCCGGCTGGTTAGGTAAGTTTGGATCTTATCAGTGGAAAAGCAGGAAAGTTCAATAATCCCGCTGATGGTAATTTTCTTTTGACTTATCAGGAAACCATGCGTAAATAAATAAACCTGCTAGTATAAAGGGTGACATTAGTAATCTGAACATTTTCACTTTTCCGTTTCTATATTAGATACCAAATCTATCCTTGTGTTTATCCCTTTTTCATTAATTATTGATTAAAATTGGCAATAATCGGTCAAGACCTGATTTATCCTGCTTAACTGGCAATAGAGGATTGTTCTCTTTTTAATAATTGCTGAAGGGTTAGTACCATTCCTGTACATAGCCAGAACAGTCCTCCGATTTTATCGGTTTCAATCAGGTCGCTTGAACCATTCAGTGATGCAATCATCATTAAAACAATTCCGGTAACCAGGGAAATCTTCCGGTAATAATTTTGCTGAAAACTGTGATACAATTTTTGTGTCTGCAGAATTAAATAAATGATAAGCCCCCCGAAAATGATCAGGGCTGGAATGCCTTGTTCCACAGCCAGCAGCAGGTAATAATTGTGTATAGTGGAATGTTCTGGGTTATTGCTTACCCAGGTTTTAAAAGGGGCAATCGTGTAAGGTTGATAGGATGGATAAAAACTGTTGGCACCAAAACCGGTGATGGGTTTTTCTGCAATCATTCTGAAGCCTGCTACCCAGCGGTGAAACCTCTCGGCATTGGATATGTCTTTTAAGCCAACAGTTGCCGATAAATGTGCGGAGAAATTTTCATGGAAAATGGTTTCATCGTGTTCCGGGGCGAAAGCTAAAAAACGATTGTTGTTGACCAGGAGGACAATGCTAATGCTGGCAGTAATAATTCCTGCAAACAATAGTTGACCCATACGGTTTTTCCGGATGCCATAATAACCAATTATACCTACCAGTAAAGCCAGCCAGGCTCCTCTGGAATAGGCAAAGAACAAAGCTACCAGGCCAGTAAATAAAGCAATTTTTACATATTTTTTTTTGACTGCATTGTCTGTAAAATAAAGAATCAACCAACCTGTAGGTAACAGGCAAACCAGCATGGCAGAATAGTTTACATGGTTTCTGAAAAAAGGAGCCATTGCTTTTTTAATGGCTACAAATTCAAATCCATACATCCCATGTCTGATGAGCGCCTGTACTATTACGAACAGCATAGGAATACAGAGCAATAATGCCAGCTTTTTAAAATTGGGTCTGTTGATATGAATCCAGGCTGTTAAAAAAACAAGCGGTAGAATATACCAGATTTTGGCAAGTATAAATTTGGTAGCCAGCCATGTATTTTCTGCATAGCTCATACTGATGAACATCCAGCAAACGTATGCAATCAGCCATTTTCCTATCACTGAATTAATCAGGGAATAAAAGAGATGGGGCTGATAAATAAAAGAGGCAGAAAGTAACAGTGTTAATACAATGAGTATGGGTTCTCCGGGGAGGTCCATACCCAGGCTGGGTGTAAAATTAAATTCAGTGGAAAGGGGTAGTACCAATAAATAACACCAGTACAATTGTTCTGTGTTTTTCGTAATCCATTGTGTTACTGGCGTGGCAGTAATCAGAATAAAGGGAACCATTAGCCAAAGCGGTTCTTTCCAGCAAATGGCAGCAAAGCAACACAATGCATAAATGCCTGTTGCAATTGCCCAAAGCCATTTTTGATGGATTTTGGTGAGCATTTAAAAGGTTCTGGGTTTGTTGCTGGCTAAGATTAACACAATGCTAAAAAGCATTCCAGATAATGCGGCTAAAGGCAGGATAACAGCAAGATCGGGCCAGCTTTTTTTTGCCGGAGGACTTGCTTTCTCAACTACAATGATAGCAGCAGGGGTAGTAGAAACTGCCAGATCTGTTTCTATTTTGAGTTCGTTGAAACTATTAATTTGTTTTAGAATGGCAGCAGATTCAGTTTGCAACAGTTTTTCTTCACTGTTTTTATTCTGCAAAGTCAGCAGATATTGTTTCTTCAGTTGCTGGATGTTGCTATCCAGTTGAACACTGATTTGTTGGTAGATGTTTTTCCAGATAGCCTGCAGTGAGTTACCTGTTTGCGTAGCAATAAAATTAGCTATAGCTGCTGCAGTATCTCTGTTTTGATGGGTACTACGAATAATCAGTTCATTATTGACTGATTTACCCAACCAGATATCTTTCCTGAATTTTTCAAGTGTTTTGAATTCGGTAAGTTGCTCGTCTTTTTCGTTGATGGTATAATAATCCTTCAGGTTGAATTGTCTCATGACCTGTTTTAAGCTGGTGTCGGTTTCTGCCATACTCAATAATCTATCCACATCGTCTCCATTGCCAAAGAAAGAGTATAAGTGCTGTATGGAAGGATTCATCAGCCTTGCTTTATCTGCCAGAACGGAGTTGCCGGGAAGCAATTTGGTTGTTGCGGTATATTCCGGTTTTATCAGCAAGCTGAAACCCGCAGCTGCAGCCACTGATAGACAGGAAAACAATAGAATTATTTTCCATTTTTTAATTAATAAATTGCTTAGCTCTGTTATATTAAACGTTGCGGTGTTCATGATTGAATGATTAATTTGGACTAACAACTACATTTCTATCCAGACTTTCTTCCAATGAAATAAAAGTTTCTGTTCTCTCAATTCCTTTTATTTTCTGAAGTTCATCGTGTAAAACAAATCGCAATTCCTGAATGTCCTTACAAACGATTTCTGCAAACATGCTGTAATTGCCTGTTGTGTAGTTTAAACGTACAATCTGTTTGATCTTTTTTAACTCCTTGGCTACGGAATCGTACAAGGAACTTTTTTCCAGGTATATACCAATAAAGGCAATAACATCATAGCCCAGTGATTTGAGGTCTACGGATAATTTTTTACCTTTCACTACTTTTAGTTCTTCGAGTTTTTTTATTCGTACATGGATGGTGCCACCCGAAACGAATAATTTCTTGCCTAAATCTGCGTAGGAGATTTCAGCGTCCTCCATCATTTCCTGAATTATCTGGAAATCGAGTTTGTCAAGATTCAATTTAGTGGTCATTTTGCCGCTTTTATTTAAATAATATTCAAATATATATCTTAAATTTTAGATAATATCTATATTTTGACTAAAATGTTTGAAAATTAATTAACGAAAGGCTTTTTGTCTTAATTTTGATTTATCAAAGTAACAAATTAGTTCTTTTTACTGTGGGGTGATGAAATTTTTGGCAGACATACCCTCTTGTCTCGGGGGTGAGGATAACAGGATAAACGTAGTGTAGAGCCGTTTCGGTAGCAATATTGGAACGACCAGGGTCGACCACTGAACTTTGCGCTATAGCTAACTGCCTCGTGGAGGTTCGATCCCTCCCCCTACAGCATTAAAAAGCCCCGGCTCAATTGAGACCGGGGCTTTTCTATTTAGAACGTTTTCATGTTCTTCAATACACTATTTCAAGCGCATTCTCCAGCCTGCATACAACATTCTTCCATTGATGGGTCCCCAAACCAGCGACGCATCAAAATACGGACTGAATGGATTGGCGGCGGATACAATCACCCCCTGCTGAAAAAAGTTGGTCAGGTTTTCAGCACCCACATAAAAATCCATATGCTTATTCTTACCAACGGTCTTGCTGATTTGTGCTGCCATCAGGTAAAAATCGGGCGATTGGGTCTCGCGCTGAAAAGCAATGGGGTTGCTTGCGGTTGAAGGAATTCGTTTTTGTCCGTTATAGGTTACGGTATAATTGAATTTCCAGTTGTTCTCGGTTGTGTAATCCAAACTCAGGAAAGCACGATGTTGTGATACAAAGGGTCTTTGCAGCAATTCATTTCCATAAGTTGTTTTTACATCGAAAAAGCGATAGGCCATTTTTAATTCCAGCTGACTGATGGGCTCCATACTGATTTCGGTTTGAAAGCTATTGGAATAAGACTTGCCTTTTAAATTATAAAAACGAATTTCATTGGTGGTCTCCAGATCAGTAACTACCTGATTGGTGAAATCATTTCGGTAGAAGTCAATGGCGAGACTTGCCTTTCTGTTGAAGAGTCTGAAAGACTGATCAAAGCTGATGCCCCTGTTCCAGGCAATTTCAGGATCGAGCCCGTAGGCTTTTCCTGCAACGCCACCAATAATATTGAGCTGTCTTGCACTAACCAGAATGCCGGTATTCTCTGCAAATATATTTGCGGTGCGTTGTCCTCTTCCTGCACTGAACCGGAAAATGCTTCCTTTCACCGGTTCGTATCTGATATGTAATCTGGGAGTTGCAAAAGCCCCGAATAAACTATTATAATCTCCTCTGATACCTGCAACCAAACTGAATTTTTCCGTTGGTGTATAGGTGTATTCAAAGAATGCACCACTCACGGTTTCTGTTCTTTTATAAGGAGTTACATTGAATACCTCGTCATAGGTATCATGCTGCAAACTCATTCCTGTTCTGAACTTGTGATTGGTGTTGCCAATGATGCTCTGATAAATCAGGTTGCTGTAAAAACTATTCTGTTTTGCATTGTAAATGGTTTTACCAAAATAAGAATCCTGATCGTGGCGAATGGCTGCTATTTGCAAGCCAATGCTTTTGTACACTTTCTGTGGAAACACGTATCCGATTTTGGCGAATCCTTCATAACGGTTAACATTAATCCCCAAACCATAAATACTATTCGAGTTCTGGTGACGCTTCGGATCAAAATTGGTTTGGCCTCCGGTTTTGTTGTCCTTCATTACTTTGAATCCGAATTGTGCCATCCATCCTTTTGAATCATTGTACTGATATCTGTTTACCACACTAAACTGGTTGCCGGTTGGTAAATCGCGGAAACCATCTTTATTAAAATCTATATTGGCATTGTTTAAAAAGTTGTCGTGTAGTAACAATCCTGCAGACCATTTGCTGCTGAGCTGTGTTTGCAGATTCAGGTTTAAATCGGTCTTGCCAAATTCATTAATATACATATTCGCCAATAGTCTCTCACCCACTCCTGGCTTCTTGAGCTCTACATTAATTTGTCCGGCAATACTTTCAAAGCCATTGGCAACCGATCCAACCCCCTTCGTTAACTGAATGGATTCAATCCATGGTCCTGCAATGGAGTTCAGTCCAAGCGGCGTGGCTAATCCCCTTGGGCCCGGTAAATTTTCTACTGTCAGCTGTGTGTAATTACCACTAAGCCCCAATAACTGAATTTGTTTGGAACCTGTTACCGCATCGTTGTAGGAAACATCCACTGAAGGGTTGGTTTCAAAACTCTCACTCAGGTTACAGCAGGCTGCTTTTAATAATTCTTTTGCTGTCATAATCTCTGAGCGAATAGGGCTGATTGTACTGATATAACTGGATCTGCGTGTATTGGTAACCGTTACGTTGTGCAAAGCCTGGTCATCTGCTAGTATTACTTTTAAAGTAGATGGGTTTTCTACCGTAAAAGTATCTGCCTTGTATCCAATATAACTAATGATTAGCCGATTGGATGCACTGTTTAACGGGATGCTGAAGTAACCCAGGCTATCGGTAAGCACACCTCTCTCTGTATTGAGCCATTTTATACTTGCCTGGAACAGTGGATTGAACTGTCCTTTTTTATCTGCTTCCAGTACAATGCCTCTTACTTCGTCGGTATTGATATTTTCTGCCTCATGTGCTTTCTTGCCTTCGTCGCGATAATGACAACATTCGGGTAAAGCATTATAGACATTGTTTTTTGCTTTTTTATTGAGCAGATCATGACCTGCTTCCACAATCCTGTCTTTCACTTTATTCAGGTTGGCAATGGTTGGGAAATATTGTAGCGTGAGTATTTTAGAATCAATATCCCATTCTGCCTTTTGTACGCCTTTTCCTTTGGCCGCTTCTTCAATTCTTTCCTTACACATTTCACAGGCGCCTTCTACCCTGAATTGAACAGTTGTATAAGTAGTATCTGTAGCAGTTTTGTTATTTGTCTGCTGAGCACTTAGGGTAAAACTTACCATCATAAGTGCTAATAAACCTAGTATGTATTTTTTCATCTTCTTCTTTTTTACAAGTTCCCGATTGCCTTTTCAGCAACCGGGAACTGATTAATTAGTGCTTACTGTGTGCAGGCTTGGCTTCTTTTAAAGCCATGCCGCATTTGGTGCATTTAGCATCTTTTTTGGTACTGGTTACATCTGCATGCATAGGGCATACATAGCTTTTTACCGGCGTTAATGCCATTTTACATTTGCTGCATTTGTCCTTTTCAGAGCCTGTAATTTCAGGGTGCATTGGACAGGAATGCGTAGCTTTTGTGCTGTCCTGTTTTGGAGCAGTTTGCTGTGCATAAGTAGCAAGGCTTAGGAAACCTGCTAATACAAGCATGATTGTTTTTTTCATGTTGGTTTAATTTATAAATGATAAAGAAGATGCGATGGAACGCGAAAATGCCCGTCTAATTGATTAGGGGCATAAAGGGAGATTAACTACGGTATTAAATTCTGTAGTTGCAATAAAACTGATAAAGCGATACGCCGGAATGAATGAGGGGCGGACCGTGGATGGGGCTGTTTAGTTGGTTGCCACTGTTTAATTCAGTGATTTCAGCATCAGTAAAAAAGTGAAGCGGCTCGTAATGCTCAAGGAAAGGAGTTACTGTTTTTGCGGACTGAGCAAAATGCGTGTCCTGCTGTTTTACAAATTTCACCTTGGTTTTACAGCAATCCTTCATTTTGTGTTTCATTCCGCAACTATTCTCTTCTGCAGGAACAAAACTGATGCTGGTAGACTTTAGTTGGTTGCAACAATAGAATTGCTGTATGCTTACCCCAAAACTGGCGGTAGCATAAATAGTCAGTAATACTATGAGGCCCCATTTCTTCACTTTACAAAACTACCATTGTTTTTGAAATTGCCTAGCGGGGAATTGTTAAAATGCCACTTATCTTCGCGCTTATGGGTCAGAAAAAACTAATTCGATTCGAAGCAATTAAAACTTTTCCTAATGTTTTAGAGTATCCTCAGGATATGCAGGGGAAATGGGCTACTTTTTTTAAAAACGATAACCCGATTACCCTGGAACTGGCCTGTGGCAAGGGAGAATATGCAGTGGGTTTGGGTAAAATGTACCCCGATCGCAATTTTATTGGCATCGACATAAAAGGGAATCGTATATGGCGTGGAGCAAAGACAGCTCTTGATGAAAATCTGACCAATATTGGCTTTGTCCGGTCTCATATCGATAAAATAACCGACTATTTTAACCCGGGTGAAGTAGCTGAAATCTGGATTACCTTTCCTGATCCGCAGCTTAGGGGATCCCGATTTAAAAAAAGGCTAACCCATCCCAGGTTTCTTAGATTGTATCAGACCATTCTTAAAACCGGCGGTTTAATTCACCTTAAAACAGACAGCCCCGATTTGTATCAATTTACCATGACCGTTATCAACTTATTTCAGTTTGAGTTGTTGTTTTCATCGGATAATGTATATGCTATGGACAAAATTGCTCCGGAGCTTACCATTAAAACACACTATGAAGGGTTGGATATAGCAGGCAGTAACCGGATACATTATTGTTGCTTTAAATTGAATCAGCCTATTCCGGTGGAAAAAGATGAAATTTTAAAACAATTGATCAGTGAGTCAGCAATTGATTGAGGGCAAGGATTTTTATTACGACGATAAGGGGTATATGGTCCTTACCGAGGCCTATCATTTGGAAAAGGGTTATTGTTGTGGATATGGTTGTCGTCATTGCCCTTATGAATATGAATCTGTACCTGAACCTAAGAAATCACAATTGTTACAGGAGAAAAAAAGTTCTCCTGAAAATGCATAATTCTACTTGTTTATGGCAAAGTTGAAGCAAGTGCTTCCCAGTGGAGCCAGAGACATTTCCTTTTTTGAACAGGTTTATGAAGTGGTAAAACGGATACCCAGGGGCAGAGTAACCAGTTATGGAGCCATCGCGAATTTTCTGGGTACTAAATTGAGTGCCAGAATGGTTGGCTGGGCCATGAATGCCGCACACTCCAATCCGTTAATTCCTGCACATCGGGTTGTAAACCGACAAGGATTGCTAACCGGTAAAATGCATTTTGCCACGCCTACTGAAATGGAAGAGCGGCTGGCTAAAGAAAAAGTTAAAGTAAAGGAGGATCAGGTTCTTGAGTTCGAAAAAATATTCTGGGACCCCTCTGTAGAATTATCTTAAACTATATTTGCGCCCCATGAGTACAAAACCTGTATTACATACCATACTTTCTCCCAAATTATTAGATATATACGATGTTAGCAACAGCATTGTGGTGGTGATTGATGTATTTCGTGCTACTTCAACCATTGCCACTGCACTCTTCAATGGGGCTGCCAGGGTAATTCCTGTAGATACGGTAGACAAGTGTATACAGATAGGAAAAAATACGGGGGGGATTACAGCTGGCGAAAGGGATGGCAAAGTGATAGCAGGCCTTGAACACGGCAATTCACCCGCCGAATATCCAAGGGAATTTGTTGAGGGCAAAACCCTGGTTTTAACAACTACCAATGGCACCAAGCTCTTGCATATGGCTTTGCAGAATGGCGCTTCAGAAGTTATCACCGGGTCTTTTCCGAATTTATCTGCTGTATGTGAGCATTTAATTGAATCAAAGAAAAATGTAATACTGGGTTGTTCTGCGTGGAAGGATAAGTTCAATCTGGAGGATACGCTTTTTGCGGGGGCCGTTATCAGTAGAATAAAAGAGCATTTTACCATTCATTGCGACAGCAGTTTAATGGCCGAAAATATGTACGAACTGCACAAGGACGATTTAATATCCTTTATCAGAAATACCACGCACTGGCACAGACTGGCACAATACGGTCTGGAAAAAGATCTTGAATATTGCGTAACTCCTGATCGGGCAAATATTTTGCCTTTTTATAAGAATGGCGACCTGGTAATAAAAGAGAGTTAAATAACAGTAGATTCCGGCTTATTTTAATTTTGAATGCGGTTTTCCTAACCCTTTTCTTTACTTTTGCAAATTGGTCTTTTGGGACTGATACAATGCAATGGCACTACCGTATTTAGTTAAACATATATACAATTTTGGTACCGATGAAGTAATTCGAAGAGGAAAGAAAATTCATTCATTAGGTCAGGTAGAATTGGTGGAGTATGACGATCTGATGGGTAATATTATTTTCCGGGTGAAAGATGACGGGTACAGTACTTTTTACAAAGTGCATGTGAATCAGTTTAAAGATCCGGCTACCATTTCATTGCGTTGCAGTTGTCCTTATAATCTTTCTGAAGTATGCAGACACAAGGCTGGCGCCCTGTTTCATTTGCAGGACATGCTAGATAAGAATTTGCTCGGGGACAGGGAGACTGTTTACGATCAGAAACATACGGTAGTTAAAATCAGGTTGCTCGATCTGAAGCTGATTAAAATGTTAAGTGCAACTGAATCATTTGAAAAAGCGGAAGAATACCTGAGGACTAATACAGCAACCATAAAGGAAGCAAAAAACGAAAGAGTTGTTGCAGAGCTGGAGATGGAAGGTAAACAGCATGTGGTTGTACTCCAGAAAAATGAAGAGCGAAATTTTGATACCAGCTGTAATTGCAATTCGGACAGTTCTCATCCGCTATGTGTTCATAAAACCATTGTTTTTTTACAATTGTTGAAAAACCACGGTGCCAATTATTTTGATTCAATCCGCAACTGGGATAAGGAAAAAAATAAATTGCTGGCACTTTACGGGTATTCGCTGGCGGATGATCTGAAAGGAAAGTTCGAGTTCACCTATACAGATGGCAAACCATTTCTGCGTGTGCTGGATAGCAGCATTAAACGAGTGGGTATTTCAGGGAACCAGGAAGTAAAGCCTTTGCTACAGGAGAAAGCGGATGCTCCTGCTGTTATTGAGCAGGAGTCGGAGCAGGAGGCAACTTATAAACTTGGTTTGGTTGTAACCAGTACGGCTGCGCAATACCCCTTTATTCAAATGGAAGTAATTCAGGGTGAACCAGACGAAGAACTATTGAAATATCTGGGAAAAACAGAAAAACTGGATCTAACCAAATTCATTAATACTGCTGTATTCTCTGAAGATGATAAAATGCTGATTCAGCAGCTTCGTAAGCTAATGTCAGCAGAAGTAAACCGATACCTGAACAGAAACTCTCCCTTTAGTGGCATCTGGGAAAATATAATTCAACAACACAATGATGAATTGCCCGAAGAAACAAAGGGTTTAATTAACGAGTACCTGCATCCCAAATTCAAAAAACTTTTTGCTGAGAACGCAGCTTCTGCCTTTGTGTTTTATCTGCCCTCCGGAAAAAGATTTGTTACGGAGAATCTGGTTAAGGCCCGTTTTTCCGATCATTTTATTCAGCCTTCTTTCAGCATCAATTTCAAGGATGAACAATACGAAATAACCTGTACTATAGAACTTCCATCCAAAACCGTTTCACTCAGTGAGAATGCAATGGAAACATCTTTCGTGTTTCAATTTCAGGATGAGTTCTTTATCTGGAAAAAAGCGGAAGACATTTTATTGGCAGAGAAGTTTCTGCCAAAAGGTAAAATCATTATACCTGCTGCCGAATGGGCAGAACAGCTTACTCATTTTATTCTTCCTCTTTCCCGAACTCACTCTGTACAGTTTGCGAATGTTAAAAAAGAAGAGATCAGGGATGCAAGGCCTGAAATTAAAATAATGCTGAAAGAGAAGGGAGAATATCTCTTGTTTCAGCCTGTATTTAATTATAAGGGAATTGATATTCAGTCTACTGATAAGGAAAAATTATTTTTCCCGCAGGCAGACCGTCTGCTCGTGATTCATAGAAATATTGCTGCAGAGAAAGAACTGATGAGTAGGATTGAGCAGTTACATTCAGGTTTTGTAAGACCTCTGGATTCCAATGTACTGGCCTTAAAAGGGAAAGATGTTTTAAAAAATAACTGGTTTTTCCTTTTTATGGATGCGGTAAAGGATATGAATATTCCTGTTTATGGTTTTGAGGCGTTAAGAAATTTCAGATTCAATACAGCCAAACCTTCCACCAAAATATTCATCAGCAGCAATACAGACTGGTTCGACGCTAAGGTGGAAATTCAGTTTGGAGAACAGAAGGTAACCATTGATGATGTTAAAAAAGCGTTAGCTAACAAGCAACAGTTTGTGCAACTTACAGATGGTACTTTGGGAATACTGCCGGAAGAGTGGGTTAAGAAATATGCGCTGTTGTTCAGAGTAGGTGAAGGAAAGGCGGGTAATATGAAACTGAGCAAGTATCATTTCAGTGTAATTGAAGAACTCTATCTGCAAAGAGATGAGGAAGAACTTTCTTTTCAGCTCGAAGAAAAATATGAGCGAATTAAAGGCAATCATGAAATAAAGCCTGTTCCAGCACCTGCACACTTACAATCCATTCTAAGGCCTTATCAGGAAAGCGGATTCCAGTGGTTGAATTATTTAAGGGAAGTACAGTGGGGAGGAATCCTGGCAGATGATATGGGATTGGGTAAAACCATACAGGCACTTTGCTTTTTACACCACCTGAAAATGGGAAACGGGCATTTAAAAGCATTGGTGGTTTGTCCTACAACCCTGATGTTTAACTGGCAAAATGAAATCAGGAAATTTACACCCGATATCAGTTTTTATGTGCATCACGGCGGTGCCAGGTTAAAAGACGGAATCAGCAACAAAGCCTATGATGTAATTATAACTACTTACGGAACACTGAGAAGTGATATCAAGCAGTTTGTGGATGTTGCTTTTGATTATGTAATTTTAGATGAAAGCCAGGCGATTAAAAATCCTTCGAGTAAAGTAACCAAAGCGGCTTCCTTATTAAAGGCCAAGAGCAGACTTTGTTTAAGTGGTACTCCTTTGCAGAATAACACATTTGATATTTATGCGCAAATGAATTTTCTGAATCCGGGTATGCTCGGAAGCATGGAATTCTTTAAGCAGGAGTTTTCCATACCCATTGATAAGTTTGGAGAAAAAGAGCAGAAAGACCATTTAAGGAAATTATTATATCCCTTTATACTAAGACGTACCAAAGAACAAGTGGCTAAAGATTTGCCTGAAAAGCAGGAAATGGTGTTGTTCTGTGAAATGGGTGATGAGCAGCGTAAAATTTATGAGGCTTACCGGAATGATTACCGGGATAAGATACTGGGGGTGGTTGAGAACCAGGGAATTCAGAAATCGCAGTTGACAATTTTACAGGGCTTGATGAAACTTAGACAAATATGCGATAGTCCTGCCATTATAAAAGAAGAAGAACGCTATCCCAATGTTTCAGTAAAGCTAGAAGAACTGGGCCGAGAAATCACCGAGAATATCAGCAATCACAAAGCACTTGTGTTTTCTCAGTTTCTGGGCATGCTTTCATTAATTAAAGAGAAAATGAAAGAATTGGGTGTAGACTATGAATACTTTGATGGAAGCAGCACTGTTGCTGAACGGGAGCGGGCCATACAAAGATTTCAGAATGAAGACAGCTGCCGCGTTTTTCTGATTTCCTTAAAAGCCGGAGGTGTGGGTTTAAATCTTACAGCTGCCGACTATGTTTATATTGTAGATCCCTGGTGGAACCCTGCTGTTGAGCAACAGGCTATTGACAGAACCCACCGGATTGGCCAGACCAAAAATATTTTTGCTTACCGTATGATCTGTACAGATACGGTGGAAGATAAAATTTTAAAACTTCAGGAACGTAAAAGAAACCTTGCGAAAGAAGTAATTACTGACGACGAAGGATTTGTTAAAACTTTAACAAAAGAAGACGTAGAGTACCTATTCAGTTAAGGTTTTCACCGATTTAGACTCTTAAGTTTCCTATTATCATGGTAGCTTGCCATTAAAATTAATCTTCAAGCATTCTGCTTGAAGCATTATTAGTTTTATGTTTTCAAATTCAGCATTATGCGCATATTGTTTTTATTGATTGGGATGGTTGCTTCTTTTTCTGTAATGGGGCAAAATACAGCTACTTTAAAAGGAAAATTGGTGGATAGTGTGGGTAAGCAGGCATTGAAAGATGCTTCTATTACTGTATTGGAAGCAAAAGACTCTACGCTGGATGTTTTTGGATTGGCAAAACCCGACGGAAGTTTTGTAGTAGAGAAGATTTCATTTGGAGAAATGATTGTGATGATTAAGTTTCAAGGCTACGAATCCTTTTCCAAAAAAATCACTTTTTCAAAAGCAAATGCAAATGTTGATTTAGGTACTATTTATTTAAAATTAGCTGCTACAGACCTGGGTGAAGTGGTGGTAACGCAATCTCCGGTAACAATAAAAAAAGATACGGTTCAGTTTAATGCTTCCAGTTTTAAAACAAAGCCCAATGCAGTAATGGAGGATTTGCTGAAAAAGTTGCCTGGTGTTCAGGTAGAAGCAGATGGAACGGTTAAGGCACAGGGAGAGAATGTACAACGAATTCTGGTAGACGGAAAACGTTTTTTTGGAGACGACCCCAAATTGGCTACTAAGAATTTACCTCCGGATATGATTGATAAAATTCAGGTATTTGATGCCTTGAATGATCAAAGTGCATTTACCGGATTTGATGATGGTAACAGAATCAAAACCATTAATATCACAACCAAGAAAGATAAAAGAAAAGGATATTTCGGAAGAGCAGTGCTTGGAGGAGGCTCCGATTCTCAGGAAGGACGCTTTGATAATAATTTAAATCTTAGTCATTTTAACGGTGACATGCAATTGACTTTTACAGGTCAGGCCAATAACGTTAACAAACAGAACTTCAGCGCTCAGGATTTATTCGGTGGCGGTGGTGGAGCAGGTGGCGGTGCCCGCGGTGGCGGCGGTGGCGGCGGCAGAACCGTTACCATTTCCAATGCACCCTCAAGTGGTAGTGGTGGTATTGTTCAAACCCTGGCTGCTGGTTTAAATTACAAGGATATATGGGGCAAGAAAACAGAAGTTTCGGGCAGTTATTTTTACAATGACCTGAAAACTTTCAGAGAGCAGAATAGCTTAACGCAAAACCTGATTCCCGGTAATCCAGACTCTTCCATTTTTAATAGTCAGGTAAATAATTCTGTTACCAGAAATATGAATCACAGAATCAATTTAAATATTGAACATCAGTTCGATTCATCCAACTCCCTGATTATTCGTCCGAATATCAGTTATCAGGAATCTGAGTCGGCAACAGATGTAACTACTTTTTCAACCAGGGGAATCAGCAAGAATTTAAATAATTCCATTGCTTCAACCGACAGAACCAATAGTGGCTATAACGCCAGTCTGGAAGCTACTTTCAGACACCGCTTTAAAAAGAAAGGCAGAACTTACTCTATAGCTTTTAATCCTGGTCAGAATGTGAATGATGGTAATACATCCAATTATTCCATCAACAACTTCTTTAATACGCCAATTCCCTATTCTGATACCATTAATCAGATTGGCGTAACCAACAGAGATAGCAAAACGATGAATGCTACTTTGTCTTACACCGAACCAATTGGCAAGAATCAGATCTTGGAATTCAATTATAACTATAACAATAATGTAAATAATTCCGGCACAAGAACTTTTGCATTCAATAAAACAACCGGACAATACGATTTAGTGGTCCCCAACTTAACCAACGTATTTGAGAATAGTTTTAATTCGAATCGTGTGGGATTAAACTGGCGAATTCAGAAAGAGAAATTTAATTTCAGTATAGGATCCGGAGTGCAGGTAGGTGAACTGGTGAGTAAAAATATTACCAGAGACAGTTCTATCAAGCAGAATTTCGTGAATTTTTTCCCTACCATGAATTTCAGGTACGATTTTTCAAGAACCAAGAATCTGCGTGTTTTTTATAACGGAAGAACCGCACAGCCTTCTGCACAGCAATTACAGCCTGTAGTGGACAATTCAAATCCTTTGAATATTACCACAGGTAACCCGAACCTGAAACAGCAGTTCATTCATACTTTCCGTGTGCTGTACAATTCCTTTGATGTGGTAAGTCAGAAATTATTTTTTGCAACCATCAATGCCAATTTTACCGCAAATGATATTCAGAACTCTACTACTTATTTACCCAATGGAGCACAGTTTACCAGACCGGTTAACCTGAGCGGAACTTATAATATCAATGGCTTTGTGAATTATGGTTTCCCTCTGAAAAAGCCAAAGAGCAATATCAATCTGGGTATTAATGTAAGCAGAAGCCAAAGTCAGACTTTAGTGAATGACCTGAGCAACTATACCAGAAATACTACGGCAGGATTCAATGCTTCCTGGACAACCAATATCAAGGAAGGTTTTGATATGAACTTTTCTTCTAACTCCAGTTTCAGCTTTGCCCGCTATACTTTGCAGCCTCAGCAAAACGGAGACTTTTTTACCCAGACTTTTGTTGCTGAACCTACTATTTACACCAAGTCTGGATGGGTATTTTCAACCGACTTCCGCTACATTAAAAATACAGGTCGCGCAGAAGGATTCAATACCAATATTCCTTTGTGGAGTGCCAGCATAGCCAAGCAGCTATTCAAGAAAAAAGAAGGGGAAATTAAGTTCTATGTATTTGACCTGCTGAATCAAAACCAGAGTTTAAGTAGAAATGTGGTTGGAAATACCATTCAGGACGTGTCTACTGTTGTGCTGAAGCGTTACTTCATGATTAGCTTTACGTATAATTTAAGAAGCTTTGGATCTCCGGCTGCCAATATGCAACGTGGTCCGGGGAATATGATGTTCCAGGGTAGACCTGGTATGCAGATGATGCGATTTGGACAATAAGCGCTATTTACTGCCGAATCAAATTATTTACCCTTTGTATTTCAAAGAAATGTAACTTTGCGTCTCATTTGAAACAATGGTAGCAAGCATTTCATACAATTCTTACGCTAACAACTGTTCGTATTTTACGGAGCAGTTGCGATTGCCATTTATCGTATTACCGAGGCCGCGACGTGGTTTCTGATAGGACGAGCAACTGGCACTTGCCCCTATCAGTGAAAATATCTCCGAAACGTTTCAGGGCACTTAGCCAAAATTTATCTTTTTTCACTTTTTATTTATTTATATACGTTGGAACAGTCAATTATTGTTCGTGTAGCTACTGTCGATGATGTGCATTTTGCTTCCACTATTACCGATGAAATGGAGTCTTCTGCAAAAGCCAGAGGAACGGGAATTGCCAAAAGAAGTCCGGAATATGTAGCAAACAAAATGAGGGAAGGAAAGGCAGTTATTGCTTTAACGCCGAAGGGCGAATGGGTAGGGTTTTGTTATATAGAAGTTTGGGGGCATGAACAATTCGTGGCCAATAGTGGCCTGATAGTATCGCCTGTCTTCCGAAAAAGCGGCGTTGCCAAGCAGATTAAGCAGACAATCTTTAATTTATCCAGAAAAAAATATCCTGCTGCCAAAATTTTTGGATTAACTACTGGTTTGGCGGTAATGAAAATTAATAGCGAATTGGGCTACGAACCCGTAACTTATAGTGAGTTAACAGATGACGAAGAGTTCTGGGCGGGATGCAAGAGCTGTGTTAACTATGATATATTGATGAGTAAGGAAAGAAAGAATTGTATGTGTACGGCCATGTTGTATGATCCCGCTGATCATTATGAACCCGAAGAAACCATTGCAGACTTTAAACAGAATTCTAAACTATACGAACGTTTCATGAAAGTGAAGCAAAGCAAGCTTCTTAAATGGTTTAGAAAAAAAGCAATGAAAAGTTATTTTATTCATTTTTAATAAGTGAAACATGCAAGCAAAAAAACTCGTTCTGGGATTTAGCGGTGGATTAGATACCACTTATTGTGCAATTTATTTGTCTCAGGAAAAAGGATATGAAGTTCATAGTGTTATTGTAAATACAGGTGGCTTTTCCGAAGAGGAATTGAAGCATATTGAAAAACATGCCTATGCCCTGGGGGTAAAAACGCATACAACGGTTAATGCTATCAAGAGCTATTACGATTCAATTGTTAAGTACCTGATTTATGGAAATGTTTTAAAAAACAATACCTATCCGTTAAGCGTAAGTGCGGAAAGATTAAGTCAGGCATTGCATATAGCTGAGCATGCAAAAAAAATGAACGCAGTGGCTGTAGCCCATGGAAGTACAGGGGCTGGAAATGATCAGGTAAGATTTGATATGATTTTCAATATTATGATTCCCGGAATTGAAATCATAACTCCTATCAGAGACCTTCAACTGAGCAGAGAAGCAGAAATTGAATACCTGCAGTCGAAAGGTGTTCAGATGAATTTTCAGAAAGCGGCTTACTCCATTAATAAAGGTTTATGGGGAACCAGTGTGGGAGGAAAGGAAACCCTCTATTCAAAAGGCATATTACCAGAAGAAGCATGGCCCACCCCTGTAACTAAAACAGGAGAAGAGGAATTAAAAATACATTTTGAAAAGGGGGAGATTACCTGGGTTAACAATCAGCATTTTACCCATCCTTCACATGCTATTCAATATATACAATCTATAGCTGCTCCTTACGGTATTGGAAGAGATATTCATGTGGGAGATACCATTATTGGAATTAAGGGCAGGGTTGGTTTTGAAGCTGCCGCACCCATGGTGATTATTAAAGCCCATCATGCTTTGGAAAAACATGTATTAACCAAGTGGCAGTTAAACTGGAAAGATCAACTGGCTCAGTTTTATGGTAACTGGTTGCACGAGGGACAAATAATGGATCCTGTGATGCGAAATATTGAAGCATTCCTGAATGATTCGCAGGAGCAGGTTACCGGCTCTGTTTTTGTACAGTTGCTTCCACATCGTTTTCAGATTATTGGTATTGAGTCGCCCTTCGATTTAATGAGCAGTCAGTTTGGAAAATATGGTGAAATGAATTCAGGATGGACAGGGAACGATGTAAGAGGATTCTCTAAAATTTTTGGTAACCAAACAGCTATTTATCATCATATTAAAAACGCTTCCCATGATTAAAGCGGGTATCGTTGGTGGTGCCGGATATACGGGCGGAGAATTGATTCGTATTCTTTTGAATCATCCTGATGTAGTGATACAATTTGTTCAAAGCACCAGTAATGCAGGTAAATTTCTGTATCAGGTTCATACTGATTTGGCAGGAGAAATCGAACTGGTTTTTAGTGCTGTTCTGAGTAATGATATAGATGTTTTGTTTCTTTGCATGGGACACGGAGATGCCAAAGTATTTCTGGAGAAAAACGCCATTAAAGATTCTATAAAAATCATTGATCTCTCACAGGATTTCAGACTTCATCATTCTTCCACTTTCGGTAACCGCCAATTTGTGTATGGGTTACCTGAAATAAACAAAGCCGAGATTATCGCTGCCCAAAATATTGCCAATCCCGGTTGTTTTGCTACTGCAATTCAGCTGGCATTGTTGCCATTGGCCAATGCAGGTGTGTTGGGAGATATTTACACAACGGGTATTACAGGTTCAACCGGTGCGGGACAGGGTTTTAGTGCTACTTCTCATTTTAGCTGGAGAGCCAATAATATTGAAGCGTATAAATCACTGGCACATCAGCATGTAAAAGAAATAACGCAGTCTTTGAATCAATTACAGAAAGGCGATGCATTAACGGCAGACGGTTCTGGCCGGGGACTGCATTTTGTTCCCTGGAGAGGCGATTTTACCAGAGGCATTTATACCAGTTCTACCATTGAAATTGGTATTCCTTACGAAGAAGTTAAGCAGATCTATGCTGATTTTTATGCGGATGCAGCATTCACATTGGTTTCGGCTTCAATGATTAATCTAAAGCAGGTAGTCAATACCAATAAGTGCCTGATTTTTACAGAAAAGCAGGGCAGCAAACTCGTTGTGCATTCTGCCATTGATAATTTATTAAAAGGGGCCAGTGGCCAGGCGGTTCAGAATATGAATCTCATGTTTGGTTTAAATGAATCTGCCGGGTTAAAATTAAAAGCCAGTTATTTTTAGTCATGAAATTATTTGATGTATATCCGTTGAACAATATTACCATTACCAGGGCACAGGGCTCTTATGTATGGGACAACGAAGGTGTTCAGTATCTGGATATGTACGGAGGCCATGCCGTAATAAGTATTGGTCATACACATCCACATTGGGTGCAGCGAATTGAAACACAATTAGAAGCCATTGCTTTTTATTCCAACTCTATTCAGATTCCTTTGCAACAGGAATTGGCTGATAAATTAGGTGCGTTAAGCGGGAAAACAGATTACCAGTTATTTCTTTGCAACAGTGGAGCAGAAGCCAATGAAAATGCATTGAAACTGGCGTCTTTTTACACGGGCAGAAAAAAAGTGGTTGCTTTTTCCAAATCTTTTCACGGACGAACTTCTCTGGCAGTTGCGGCAACAGATAATCCCGCCATTGTTGCACCTGTTAATGAAACAGATAATATACTATTTCTTCCCTTTAATGATGAAGCCGCATTACAGGATTGTTTTAAAAATCACGGAAATGAAATTGCAGCAGTAATCATAGAAGGAATTCAGGGAGTAGGTGGAATTGTTCCAGCCAGCGTTTCTTTTCTGCAACTGATAAGATCTTTGTGTGATGCTTCAGGTGCCGTTTATATTGCAGATAGCGTGCAGTGTGGTTATGGTAGAACGGGTCAGTTCTTTGCACATGATATTGCAGGTGTGAACGCGGATATTTATTCTATGGCCAAGGGAATGGGAAATGGATTTCCTGTTGGAGGTATATTGATTGCGCCCCATATACAGCCTAAGCATGGCATGCTGGGTACTACATTCGGGGGTAACCACCTGGCTTGTGCAGCAGCCCTTGCAGTACTGGAAGTAATGGAGAAAGAACAGCTGATTGAAATGGCCAAGCAAAGAGGCATGTACCTGATGAATCAGCTAAAGCGTATTGAGGCGATTGAAAATGTAAGAGGCAGAGGACTCATGATTGGATTTGATGTGCCTGAACGTTTAAAAGGGTTAAAAAAATTATTGCTCGATAAATACAATGTTTTCACAGGTGAAGCCAAGCCGAATGTAATAAGACTATTACCCTCGCTGGCATTATCAAGAAAACAGGCCGATGAATTTTTGGAAGCATTAACAGAAGCAATAGCTGAACTTGAAAATCCCCCAGTAGCATAATGAAGCATTTTATTTCGGTATCGGATGTAGATAATGTTGGCGCTTTGGTTGCTAAAGCATTACAATACAAGTTAAGTCCTTATGCAGATTTGCATTTGGGAAGAGGTAAAAGAATTGGCTTGTTATTTTTAAATCCAAGCCTGAGAACCCGATTGAGTACACAGGTGGCTGCGAGCAATTTAGGAATGGAAGCCATTGTTTTTAATGTAGACAAAGAAGGCTGGGCGCTTGAATTTCAGGAAGGTGCCGTGATGAATGGAACAACCGTTGAACATATTAAGGATGCTGCCCCTGTTTTAGGTCAGTATTTCGACATACTGGCAATTCGTACTTTTCCTTCTCTGAAAAACAGGGAAGATGATTATAGCGAGTTGTTTATTAAGCAATTCATCCGTTTTGCAGGGGTGCCTGTAATTAGCCTGGAAAGTGCTACCCTCCATCCTTTGCAATCATTAACCGATCTGGTAACCATTCAGGAATCATTGGTTCAGCATCCATTGCCCAATAAAAAGCCCAAAATAGTGCTTACCTGGGCTCCACATATTAAACCATTGCCTCAGTGTGTTGCCAATAGTTTTGCAGAGTGGGTAAATGCATGGGGTGGTGCCGATTTTGTTATTACACATCCGGAGGGCTATGAGCTGGATGAGAAATTTACCAATGGAGCAACCATTGAATATGATCAGCAAAAAGCCTTATCAGGAGCTGATTTTGTATATGTAAAAAACTGGAGCAGTTATCAGCAGTATGGTCAGGTGCTTTGCTCAGATACCAACTGGATGTTAACCAATCAGTCAATGCAAATTACCAATGAAGCAAAAGTGATGCATTGTTTGCCTGTTCGTAGAAATATTGAACTGAGTGACGAGATTTTGGACGGTGAAAACAGTCTGGTTACAAAGCAGGCAGGCAACCGGGTCTGGGCAGCACAGGCTGTTCTGGCTGAAATACTAAATGCACATAAATAAATTGTATGAAACCCTTATTCATCATAAAGATTGGCGGCAATATTGTTGATGATGAAATGGCACTGGAATATTTCCTGAAGTCTTTTGCTGAAGTAAAATTGCCTAAAATACTGGTGCATGGTGGAGGTAAACTCGCTACCAGGGTGGCAGAAGCCATGGGGGTTCAGCAACAGATGATAGAGGGAAGAAGAATAACCGATGCAGAAACCCTGAAAATTGTTACCATGGTGTATGCAGGTTATATTAACAAGAATATAGTTGGCAAACTTCAATCTCAAAACAATAATGCAATTGGAATAACCGGTGCGGATGCAAACGCCATTCTTGCACATAAACGCCTTGCCAAAATTGATTATGGATATGTGGGAGATGTGGATAGCGTAAATACTGATTTTTTTCTGCAACTATTAGAGAAGGATATGGTGCCGGTTGTTGCTCCCATTACCCATAATGGTGAAGGACAATTATTAAATACCAATGCAGATACAATGGCGCAATCCATTGCCACTGCATTGGGCAAATTGTATGATGTTACTTTAATTTATTCTTTTGAAAAGTCTGGCGTTTTGTTAAATGTGCAGGATGAATCTTCCTGTATTGCTGTATTAACACCGGACTATTATCAATCGCTCAAAGAAAAGCAGCTCATTTTTGCAGGAATGATTCCTAAATTAGACAATGCCTTTGCCGCAATTGATGCAGGGGTTGCCAAAGTGATTATTGGTAATGCTGCCGTACTTCCCGATTTAATGGAAGGTAAGGCTGGAACAACTATTCAATATGGCTGATATAAAAGCACTATATAATGACTCACTTACTCTTTTGCGGGAGCTGATTTCCATTCCTTCCTTTAGCAAAGAAGAATTAAATACCGCAAACGCCATTGAAAAATTCCTCATCGAACAGGCCATTCCTGCCAATAGACATTTAAACAATGTATGGGCAGTGAACCAGTATTTTGATGCGAATAAGCCCACCATTTTATTAAACTCTCATCATGATACGGTTAAGCCAAATGCCGGATATACAAAAGATCCCTTTGCGCCGCTAATTGAATCAGACAAGTTATTTGGCTTAGGCAGTAACGATGCAGGTGCCTCTCTTGTATCCTTAATTGCTGCTTTCATTTATTATTATCCACAACAAAATCTGAGGTACAATCTTGTATTGGCTGCAACCGCTGAGGAAGAAATTTCGGGACTCAATGGTATAGCAGCTTTGATCCCCCTGTTGCCTTCACCTGCATTCGCCATTGTAGGAGAACCTACTTTGTTGAATCTGGCTATTGCTGAAAGAGGATTGCTGGTAATTGACGCCAAAGCAAAAGGAATTGCCGGACATGCGGCAAGGGAAGAGGGAGAAAATGCCTTGTACAAAGCCGTAAAAGATATTCAGTGGATGCAGCAGTATCAGTTTGAAAAAGTAAGTGAATGGCTGGGTCCGGTTAAAATGACGGTCACTTCATTTAATACAGATAATAAACAGCACAATGTGGTTCCTGCTACTGCCGAATTTATAATTGATATCCGCGTAAATGAATTATACAGTTTCGACGAAATACTGGAAACCCTGTCTGCCAATTTGCAGAGTGAGTTTGCGCCCCGGAGTACCCGTTTAAAGTCTACTGGTATTCCGGTTGATCATCCAATAGTGCAGGCTGGTTTACAACTGGGTAAAACCTGCTATGGAAGTCCTACCACGAGTGATAAGGCGCTGATGCCTTTTCCTGCATTAAAAGTAGGGCCTGGCGATAGTGCAAGAAGTCATACAGCAGATGAGTTTATTTATTTGCATGAAATTAATAATGGAATTGAATTTTATATAAACCTTTTAAAGCAGGTGCTATGAAATTATGGAGTAAGGAAAATACAGCCACTACCATTGCTGTTGAACAATTTACTGTAGGCAAAGACAAAGATTTTGATGCCCTGCTGGCACCCTTTGATGTATTGGGTTCCATTGCACATGTAACGATGCTATCGCAGATTGGTCTGTTAACTTCAGACGAAAAAAATCTGTTGGTAAAGGTGTTGCAGAAGATATATCTGCAGGTTGCTGAGTCCGGTTTTTCCATACCGGAAGGCGTAGAAGATATACATTCATATGTAGAATGGTTACTGACTCAGCAATTGGGTGATTTGGGAAAGAAAATTCACAGTGCCAGAAGCAGAAATGATCAGGTGCTGGTTGATATTAAATTATACCTGAGAAATGAAATTAAAAAGATTGCAGAGCAAACTCAGTCTTTGTTTCATTTGTTACAAACACAAAGTGAAAAGTACAAGAATCATTTATTACCGGGGTATACGCATTTACAACTGGCCATGCCATCCTCCTTTGGTCTTTGGTTTGGTGCCTATGCAGAAAGCCTGGTAGATGATTTGATTGTGCTGGAAGCAGCTTATCAGATTGTAAATAAAAACCCGCTGGGGTCTGCTGCAGGATATGGATCTTCCTTTCCCATTAACCGGACTCTTACTACAGAACTGCTTGGATTTGAGCATTTAAACTACAATGTTGTATATGCGCAAATGGGTAGAGGTAAAACAGAAAGAATTGTTGCTGCAGCACTCGCCAATATAGCCGATACATTGGCCAGAATGAGTATGGATGCCTGTTTGTATCTGAATCAGAATTTTGGTTTTATTAGTTTCCCTGCTCATCTAACAACTGGTTCGAGCATCATGCCACACAAAAAAAATCCGGATGTTTTTGAATTAACCAGATCCTATTGTAACCGAATCAAGGCCCTGCCCAATGAAATTACATTAATGACTGCCAATCTGCCTTCTGGCTACCAACGTGATTTGCAATTATTAAAAGAACATTTGTTCCCTGCATTTACTGAATTGAATAATTGTTTGCAAATGATGGAGTTGATGATCAGTAATATATCGGTAAAGGAAAATATTGCTGATGCGGAACAATACCAGTTCATGTTTAGTGTAGAAGAAGTTAATAAGCTGGTTCTGCAGGGCGTGCCCTTCAGAGATGCCTATCAGCAGGTAGGAAATGCCATTGAAAAAGGCCAGTTTTCTTATTCAACCCAGATTAACCACACCCACGAAGGGAGTATTGGAAATTTGTGTAATGCCGAAATTGACCAAATGATGGATACCGTATTGAAAAGGTTCCAATTTAGCAAAGCCACAACAGCCATCAACGCACTTTTGGCTTAACTTGTGCGCCTATTTAACTAATCAGATATATAAATAATCAAATGAAAAAAATTCTTTTCCTATTTCTTTTAGGCGGCTATTCTCAGTTTGTAATGGCTCAGGTGAAGCCAGTAAATAAGGGTGCTTCAACCCCTGCCAAATCAAAAGCTGCTGTTAAGCCGGCAACCAATGCCAAAGCAGCTCCTTCTGCCTTTAAATCGGTTGCGGATAGTGCCAGCTATGCTTTGGGTTTCAGAATTGCCCAGAACTTAAAATCCCAGGGATTAGATCCATTGGTGGCAGCTCAGTTTCAGAAAGGTATGTCAGACGCTTTTGGAGGTAAGAAAACCCAGATTGCCGACGAGGTATTAGACCTTTGCATTGGGAATTACCAGCAAAAATTAAGTTCAGCAAAAGCATCCGTAGCCAAAGATGCCGGGAAAGCTTTTCAGGCTCAGTTAGCTAAAAAGCCCGGAGTGGTAACCCTGCGTTCCGGTTTACAATACGAGATTATTAAAAACGGTACCGATACCATTAAACCTACCCTTTCCAATACCGTAAAATGTCATTATCATGGAACTTTGATTAATGGAGATATTTTTGACAGTTCAGTTGAAAGAGGAGAGCCTGTTAGCTTCCCTTTAGGTAATGTGATTTTAGGCTGGCAGGAAGGTCTGCAGTTAATGACAGTTGGCAGCAAGTGGAAATTTTATATTCCTTCTGATCTAGCTTATGGTGATCAGCAAAAAGGAGATAAAATTGTACCCGGATCCCTGCTTATTTTTGAAGTTGAATTGTTAGAAGTTAAATAATCAATTAATCCAAGGTTATGAATGAAGCATTTGTTTCCCGTATAGCTGCTGAGTTAAAAGAAATTGAATCAGCCGGTCTTTTCAAAAAAGAAAGAATTATTACCAGTGAACAGGGGCCTGAAATTGTGGTAAATGGGAAGAATGTGTTGAATTTTTGTGCCAATAATTACCTGGGACTTTCTTCGCATCCGGATGTAATTAAAGCGGCACATAAAGCTATTGATACACATGGTTACGGTATGAGTAGTGTGCGTTTTATCTGCGGCACGCAGGATATTCATAAAGAACTGGAGAAGAAATTAGCTGAATTTTTGGGTACAGAAGATACCATTTTATATGCGGCTGCCTTTGATGCCAACGGTGGCGTATTTGAACCTTTGTTTGGTGAAGAAGATGCCATTATAAGTGACGCATTAAACCATGCATCTATCATAGATGGGGTTCGTTTGTGCAAGGCCAAACGTTTTCGTTATGAACATAACAATATGGAAGACCTGGAAGCGAGGCTAAAAGAGTCTGCCAGTTGCAGAAGCAGGATTATTGTAACCGATGGTTCATTCAGTATGGATGGTACCATTGCACAGTTAGATAAAATCTGTGACCTTGCTGATCAGTATGATGCCATTGTGATGATAGACGAATGCCATTCTTCGGGTTTCCTTGGTAAAACAGGAAGAGGTACACATGAGTACAGAGGAGTGATGGGAAGAATTGATATTATTACAGGTACACTAGGAAAAGCGCTGGGTGGAGCGAGTGGTGGTTTTACTTCAGGCAGAAAGGAGATTATTGAAATGCTTCGTCAGCGAAGCCGTCCTTATCTTTTCTCCAACACAGTAGCGCCCAGTATTGTAGGTGCTTCAATTGCTGTGCTTGATATGCTTACCTCTGCAACCACCTTAAGAGATAAACTGGAATACAATACCAAATATTTCAGAACCAAAATGACGGAAGCTGGTTTTGATATTAAACCAGGTGACCATCCCATTGTGCCCATCATGTTATACGATGCAGTAGTAGCTCAGAATTTTGCTGCCAGGTTATTGGATGAGGGTGTTTATGTAATTGGTTTCTTTTATCCTGTAGTAGCCAAAGGTTTGGCCAGAATCAGGGTTCAGTTAAGTGCGGCACATGAACAGGCACACCTGGACAAAGCCATTGCTGCTTTTACCAAAGTTGGGAAAGAGCTAGGCGTAATTAAATAATACTAACAACAATGAGATATTTTATTGGTGCGGTTTTAGCAGCTTTTCTTTTAAATGCCTGCTCTCCGAATAATGTTCAGGTAAACAATGAATTGGGTAAGTACTTTGATTCTGCCAGTGTAAAAGGAAGCTTTGCCTTATTTAATAATGGTACGGGAGACTTTGCCATTTATAATTTAAACAGGTACAAAGACTCTGCCTATTCTCCGGCAGGAACTTATAATATTGTGCATTCTTTAATTGCCTTGGAAACGGGTGTTGTTTCAGATGAAAACATGACCATTCAGCTGGATTCGGCTGTTTCCATGGAGACCGCATTTAAACAATCCGTTGATCCTTATTTTCAGGAAGTAGCCAAAAGAATTGGGAAGGATACCCTGCAGTTCTGGCTGGATAGCCTTGCTTACGGAAATCATCAGATTGGAAAATCCATAGATAGTTTCTGGCTGAATAATACCCTTAAGCTTACTGCGGATGAGCAGCTGGGTTTGGTAAAGAAATTATTCTTTAATCAGTTGCCTTTTCAAAAGAGGACCCATGAGATTGTAAAAAAAATGATGTTGCAGGAATCCAATGCCAACTATCAGCTCAGCTATAAGGATGGATTAACCCCTCTGGAAAACGGAAAGCAGCTGGCCTGGGTGGCAGGTTGGATTGAAGAGAACAAACACCCGTATTTCTTTGTTTTGAATCTGGAAGGTCCTTCAAACAGTCAAATGACCGGAATATCCAAAGATCTGCTAAGAAAAATTTTAGCGAATCAGGGTTTCTTTGAAGGCAAAAGATAAACCGAACGATATTTTATGCAACATTACTGTCATTCACTTACTCAATACAAAAGACTGAAAACCCGTGAAGTTAAAATAGGGGATTTATTGCTGGGTAATGGCCACCCGATTCGGGTACAGACAATGACAACTACCGATACCATGGATACCATGGCTACGGTTGAGCAAACCATCCGTTGCATAGAAGCCGGTGCAGAACTGGTAAGAATTACCGCTCCTTCTAAAAAAGAAGCAGAGAACCTGCTGAATATTAAAAATGAATTGCGCAAAAGAGGATACAATACCCCATTGGTTGCGGATATTCATTTTACGCCGAATGCCGCTGAAATTGCCGCGAGAATTGTAGAAAAAGTAAGGGTGAACCCAGGCAATTATGTAGACAAGAAAAAGTTTGAACAGATAGATTATACAGATGCAGAATACCTGGAGGAAATTGAACGCATTCGTGAACGGTTTACCCCACTGGTAAAAATCTGTAAAGAGCATGGAACAGCCATGCGTATTGGTACCAACCACGGATCGCTTAGCGACAGAATCATGAGCCGCTATGGGGACACTCCAATTGGGATGGTAGAAAGTGCCATGGAGTTTTTAAGAATTGCCCGTGCAGAAGACTATCACAATATTATCCTGAGCATGAAAGCCAGTAATCCTCAGGTAATGGTGCAGGCATACCGATTGCTGATACAGCAAATGCAAGCTGAATTTGGAGAATGCTATCCTTTGCATTTAGGGGTAACCGAAGCAGGGGATGGCGAAGACGGTCGTGTAAAAAGTGCTGCAGGTATCGGAACCTTACTGGAAGATGGAATTGGGGATACCATACGTGTTAGCCTAACCGAAGATCCCGAACTGGAAATTCCTGTTTGCAAGGACCTGGTTAAACGCTACGATTACGCCAATAGAAAGGGTATTACAACAGGTAAAGTGCCGGACATTGAGAAACTGCCTTATGATCCCTTTCATTACACCAGAAGAAAAACTTTCGCAGTTAATAATATAGGAGGGAATCAGGTGCCTGTTGTGATTGCAGATTTCAGTAAAATTGAAAATATTACTCCCGAACATCTTCAGTCAATTGGTTACCAGTACGATCCGGTTACGGATAAATGGGCCATTGGGGATGCTGCTGCGGATTATATTTTTACCGGACATCAGCTGCTTAGTTTTGCTTTACCAGGCACATTAAAAGTGATTGTTTATCCGGCTACTTATGCTCAGGCAGCAGATAAAAAAAGTTATTTCCCTATTTTCGACAGAGTGGGCTTTGCAAGTGCTACAGTAAAAAGTGAAGGAATCAATTTTGTAATGATTGATTGTTTTAACGATGTCACACCTATTAATGATTATAGCTTCTTAACAGATTTTGCCAACGACAAGTCGGTGGTACTTTGTTTAAGCAGTACCAATGGCAATGCCGTTCAGTCTGTAAGAAGAATGATGATGGAACTGATGGTGCAGCAAATTCAGAATCCGGTTGTATTGATTACAGACAGTAACTGGAGTTCAGTGGACGAACACCTGATACATTTTGCAACAGAAACAGGTTCTTTGTTATTGGATGGTTTTGGAGATGGAATTTGTTTAGGCATGCATGCAGACAGCTATGCACTGCAGCAAAAGGAAGGACTTTCTACCTCAGGAAGAAATTATCTGAGCAATACTTCAGTAGAGCAGTTTATTAATTCCTCTGCCTTCAGTATTCTGCAGGCCAGCAGAACAAGAATTTCCAAAACGGAATACATCAGTTGCCCCAGTTGTGGAAGAACCCTGTTTGATTTGCAGGAAACAACGGCAAAAATCAGAAAAGTAACCAATCACCTGAAAGGCGTTAAAATTGCCATCATGGGATGCATTGTAAATGGTCCGGGTGAAATGGCGGATGCCGATTTTGGATATGTAGGAAGCGGAGTTGGCAAAATCACTTTGTACAAAGGCAAAGACATCATGAAGCGAAATATTGACAGTGAAATTGCCGTAACAGAATTAATCAATTTGCTAAAAGAACACGATGCCTGGGTAGAACCAGCTTAGTGAGCAATTAATCAAGGATATGATACAAACTGATTTTTTGGTAATAGGATCTGGTATTGCCGGGCTGACCTATGCATTAAAAGTTGCGCAGAAATATCCTGAGAAGACCATAACGGTCATTACCAAAACACAGACGGACGAAACCAATACCAAATATGCCCAGGGAGGTATTGCAGGTGTGTGGGACGAAACAAGAGATAGTTTCAGTAAGCATATCGAAGACACATTAATTGCCGGTGATGGTTTGTGTAATAAAGAGATTGTTGAGATTGTAGTTAAAGAAGGTCCGGAAAGAATCAGAGAAATTATTGAGTATGGTGCTGCTTTTGATAAAGACGAAGCGGGTATTTATAGTTTAGGAAAAGAAGGCGGCCATAGTGAAAACAGAATATTACATCACAAAGATGTTACAGGTATGGAAATGGAGAGGGCATTGCTTTCTCAATTGTCTGCATTACCAAATATTCAATTATTGAATCATTGTTTTGTAGTAGACCTTATTACGCAGCATCACCTGGGATACCTGGTAACAAAGTCTACGTTGGATATTACCTGTTATGGGGTATATGTATTGAATCTGCAACGCAATCAGATTGAAAAAATAGTTGCCAAAATTGTACTGCTTGCCACAGGAGGCTGTGGCCAGGCGTATAGAACTACAACGAATCCTAAAATTGCAACGGGTGATGGGGTTGCCATGGTTTACAGAGCAAAAGGTAAAATAGAGAACATGGAGTTCATTCAGTTTCATCCGACTGCATTGTATGAACCGGGCGTATCTCCTTCTTTTTTAATTACCGAAGCGGTAAGAGGGGATGGCGGTATTCTGAGAAATAAATCGGGCGAAGCGTTCATGGAAAAATACGATTCCAGAAAAGATCTGGCTCCCCGTGATATTGTAGCCCGTGCCATAGATAACGAAATGAAACGCACCGGTACAGAGTATGTATACCTGGATTGCAGACATATGGATAAGGAAAAATTTATCCATCATTTCCCGAATATTTATCAGAAGTGTTTGATGATTGGTATTGATGTAATGCAGCAAATGATTCCTGTTGCTCCTGCTGCACATTATAGTTGTGGGGGGATTAAAACCGACGAATGGGGCAGAACCTCTATCCGTAATTTATATGCCTGTGGAGAGTGTGCCAGCACGGGATTACATGGAGCCAATCGCCTGGCCAGTAACAGTTTGCTGGAAGCGATGGTATTTGGACATCGCTGTTTCCTTGATAGTTGTGAAAAAATAGATCAGCTCTCATTTATGAATAGTCTTCCGGACTGGAATGCACTGGGCACAGCTGAACCTCGTGAAATGATTCTGATTACACAGAGTCTGAAAGAACTACAACAGATCATGAGTGATTATGTGGGGATTGTAAGAACGGATGTGCGACTCAGCCGAGCTATGAAAAGGCTGGATTTGTTGTTTGAGGAAACAGAACAGTTGTATCGGTCTACCAAAGTATCGCCACAGTTATGCGAGTTGAGAAATTTAATTACTGTTGGATACCTTATTGTAAAAGGAGCACAGTTCCGCAAAGAGAGCAGGGGCCTGCACTATAATACGGATCATCAGGAAAAGAGTGCTATTTTACAGAACATTATTCTCTAGCAATGTATTACATAATATTTCCCTTATTCTATCTTCTGTCGTTGTTGCCATGGTGGCTGATGTACCTGATTGCAGATGGGTTGTATGTAATTGTCTATTACTTTTTGGGTTACAGGAAGAAAGTGGTTTTTCATAACCTGCAGATTGCTTTTCCTGAGAAATCGGATAAGGAAAGAGAGAGAATTGCAAAGGATTTTTATCACAATTTCATTGATACCATTGTTGAAACCATTAAAATGATATCCATCAGTAATCGCACGCTGAATAAAAGGATGGGTGCGAATATTGAGGTGTTGAATGCATTGTATGATACCGGCAAAAATGTTCAGTTAATGGCCGGACATTTTTTTAACTGGGAGTACCTTAACCGCTGGTTACCCCTGCATAGTAAATTTCCATTTGTTGGTGTGTATCAGCCTATGTCTAATAAAACAATGGACAGGATTCTTTACAATATGCGTGCAATCAACGGAACCATATTAATTCCAACCAAACATTTTAAAAATCAGTTTCATCATTACGTGAAGGATCGATATGCGTTGGGTCTGGCTGCAGATCAGAATCCGCCAAGTGACCTGAAAGCCCATTGGGTACCATTTTTCAATCGTTTAACTCCTTTTATACCGGGTCCGGAAAAAGGGGCAAAAATGAAGGATACCCATGTGGTGTTTTGTCATTTCTACAAAGTAAAACGCGGGTATTATCAGATTCACTTTGAACTTATAACAGATGCCCCCCGTTCATTTAAAGATGGAGAACTAACCCGATTGTTTGCACAAAAAGTAGAAGCAGCTATACGGCTAAAGCCAGCCAATTATTTATGGAGCCATCGCAGATGGAAGTTCACTTATGATGCTGCAAAGCATGCACATTTAGTAGTGGAGCCATCCAATGGCTAAAGCCTAATGAATAATTTAGTTTAGCGCCGCTTCCGTTTTTTCAAATTTGAATTTACCGGGTAATTGTTTGATGGCATCGAATCCGCCAACTACATTTCGGATATTGTGTATGCCCTGGCGCTTGATTAGTGAAGCTGCAATTACACTTCTGTAACCGCCTGCACAATGTATGTAAATATTGTACTGTTCTTCCAGGTTGGCCATACTACCCGGATCATTTAACTGGTCCAATGGTATATTAAGGGCCTCTTTTACATGTTCGTTGGCATATTCTGTTTCCCTTCTTACATCTACAATAACCAGGTTATCGTCAAAGGGCATATCCATGGCCAGTTCATCTGCTTCCACATCAATAATCATATCGATGGGTTCTCCTGCTTCCTGCCAGGCAGCATATCCACCGGATAAATAGCCAGCAATTTTTTCAAATCCAACCCGGCTTAATCTAATCAGGGATTCTCTTTCTTTTCCTGGTTCAGCAACAATTAGTATTGGGGCTTCAAAGGATAGAAGGGTTCCTGCCCATTCTGCATATCTTCCATTTAAACCAATATTGATGGATCCCGGAACAAAGCCCATTGTAAAATCGGCTACGGG
>NZ_KI866530.1:2830669-2912679 GCF_000511175.1 Sediminibacterium salmoneum NBRC 103935
CCTATCCCCTGTGTGCCTTGCCTCCCACGACTAGTATAAGGGTATTGTCGTTTATCTGTGCTTTAAATTCCGCAACGGTTAAGGGTTGTAGTCCTTTATCCAGTAAGGAGTCCAGGCTGCTATAGCCTTCGCGGTTAATGCTGGCGTTGATGGGGAAATAAGGAGGAGGTGTTCCCAATCCCTCTGTAACTGCTTTTATAAAAGCCTCTTTACTTTCTGCCTGTAAAGCATAGTTAGTTGCTTTCTGAATACCAATGGTACTATGGGTTTCTGCTCCTAAACTTTTACCACAACTGCTGCCTGCACCATGTGCCGGATATACCACAACCTCATCTGCCAATGGCATTAATTTAGCATGCAGACTATCATATAACATACCCGCAAGGTCTTCCATTGTAATTTCATTGGCTTTCTGTGCTAAATCGGGTCTGCCTACATCACCCACAAACAGGGTATCTCCGGTAAATACTGCTACGTCTTTACCCGCTTCGTCTTTCAATAAATAACAACTACTCTCCAGCGTATGACCTGGCGTATGCAATACCTCAATGCTAAGGTTGCCCAGTTTAAAAACCTCCTTATCCTTAGCTACATGAACCGGATAATTGGTAACCGTATTGGGACCATATACAATAGTAGCACCAGTTGCAGCAGCAAGGTCAATATGACCGCTCACAAAATCTGCATGAAAATGTGTTTCAAAAATATACCGGATACTGGCTTTTCTTTCGTTAGCCAGTTCAATGTATTGCTCAATGTCCCTTAGTGGATCAATTATTGCCGCTACTCCATTGCTTTCAATATAGTACGCAGCTTCGCTGATACAACCAGTGTATAATTGCTTAATAAACATGCAGTGATTTTCGGCAAAGGTAATTAATCTACCAATGCTTTCACAAAAGCCACTACGTCGTTCAGTCTTGTGTAATTAACGGAGTAATAAATGAATTTCCCTTCTCGGGTAGTACTCACAATTCCTGCCCTTCTTAAAATGGCTAAATGCTGGGAAGCAACGGATTGCTCTAGGCGGAGTTTAACATAAAGCTCGGTAACAGTCATCTTTTTGTGGTCGTCTAACAGTTTGATGATTTGCTGTCGTAGCTTGTGATTAATGGAGCGAAGGATCAAAGATGCCTTCTTTGCCTGCAGGAAGTCAACCTTAACAGGCTCCTCTCCATTTGTCAATAGGATGGATTGAATTGTTGGATTCATGTTTTTTGTAATATTGGGGGTAAATGACAAATACAAAGTTAGTCAATTTGTAATCTATACAATGTAGTTGTATTCATTAGTTTGCTGTAGTGTTGAAGTTTGATTTGACAGGCTGGTAAAAATCCTTAACATAAATGGGCTCAGAATAGGCCAAATCAGCGAAATTTTTAGCCGCAAATTCCTTCTCTGCAATTGCAACCATATGATTTACAGTGTGTTGCGAATTTGAAATAGTATAGTTTTTTGGTAGGATAAACGATTGGAGTTTGGAAGCTCCGTCTCCGCAAAATATTACTTTAGAATGACAATTTATTTCGTCTAAAAACGCCTGTTCCAGGATAATCGGGCTGGGTTCAGTGAGGGCCAATAGCTCCGGGCTATACTTTGCAGCAAAAACTTCCATTCTTCTGGCATCAATCATGGGATAAAAAACCTGTTCTTTTTCCTGGTCTTCAGGTGCAAGATTGGCTTTAGCTGCATTGGCAATAACTGCGAGCGTATTGATGATGATTAGTGGTTTATTCAGCGCAAAACAAATGCCTTTTGCAGATGCCAGGCCTACCCGAATTCCGGTATAACTTCCTGGTCCTCCTGTTACTGCCACTGCCTCTATCTGATGAAGGCTGTATCCGGTTTCTGAAAATATTGCTTCAATTGCCGGCTGCAAAAAACTGGCGTGGTCTTTCTGCGCCGCATGTGAGCGCTCTGCCAGTATTTTTCCGTTTTCGCTGATGCACACTCCTGCATAGGTGGTAGCTGTATCAATATGTAACAGTAATGCCATGTGCTAGTTTTTAATTAATGCAGGTGCAATTTCATAACGGGTATTCTCTAATCTTAAGTGGTGAAGAAGGTTCTTTATTTTTTCTATGCCAATTATTTCGCACCACTCAAAAGGACCATAAGGATAGTTGGTGCCAGATTTCATGGCTATATCTATTTCCTCTCTGGAACTGATATTTTCGGCAAGGGCAAAATAGGCTTCGTTGATAATCATAGCAACGACTCTGGGGCCTATCATACCACAGGTGTCTGCAGAAATTACGGTTTCAATGCCTGCATCTGCTAGTTGTTTTGCAGCCAGTTGAATATTGTTTTCGTTGCCTGCAATTTCCATTTTTTCCTGACCTATGAAGCCGCCCCATCCATTGAATCTTATTGTATTTGCTGCCAATTGTACGGAAGTGGTTATAACTGCGTTTACCAGAACCGGCTTGTTTTCAATCTCTTTAAAAACCGGACCCTCGTCTTCAAAAAGGGCATCCATATACAAGTCTGCTTCCGGAATAAGTAATTCATCTTTTTTAAATACAGATACCTGATGAATTGAAGTATCTATTTTATTAGTTAATACTGCAACCTGTTCCGGAGTTCCGTGAATTAAAATATGCATACGCTTAATTGGTCAGCAAATTTAGGTTGGCAGGTTGATTAAAAAACACCAATTTGCCGGTTCAAATGATTTATATGCCAAAGCAAGTGATTAAAACCAGTCAGGCTCCAGCTCCAATTGGACCCTACAATCAAGCCATTAAAGCCAATGGATTTGTTTTTTTAAGCGGGCAAGTTGCGTTTAATCCGGCAACCGGAGAACTGGTGCAGGAAAGCCTTGCAGCAGAAACACACCAGGTAATGAAGAATATTGAAGCGGTACTGAAAGAAGCCAGACTATCCTTTGAGCATGTAGTTAAAACAACCATCTTCCTGAGTGATATGTCTTTGTTTGCAGAGGTAAACGAAGTATACGGCTCTTATTTTAAAGGCGATTATCCTGCCAGGGAAACCGTTGCTGTGAAAGGTTTGCCCAGAGGGGTGAATGTGGAAATTTCCATGACGGCCGTTGTTGACCTATAAACCGGTAAGCTGATATCGGGTTGTAAATGCGTGCCACTCGTTCGGTACTAAATGCAATAAGCCTATCTGATTATTGAAATTATCCGGTGCACCTGATAAATTTTCAATGGCTATGCTGTTTCTGTGCGGTGGGGTATATACTTGCAGTATGGGGTATGAGGGATCGGGACTTACTGTTAATTTCAATGCGCCATAGCTGAGTGTACAGGTTCCGTTTTCTTTTAATAAAAATGAGTTGTCAAGAAAAATTCCTTCCAGTAATGCAGGCTTTAGAAAACGTTTGTCTGCAAGCTGTTTCCCTGTTGGAATAAGGGTTTCATCGAATTCCAGCTGGATATCACTGTTAAATTGAAGTAAGTATTCATCTACTTTGCTGCCCAGTTTAAAATAGGGATGCCATCCATCTGCATAGGGGATGGCAACTTGGTTTTGATGCTGCACCTGAGTGGTAACAGTAAGCTGATTATTTTCAGCAAGTGTCCAGGTAATTTGCATATCAAAGGGAAAAGGATAGCCTGCATCTGTTCCAGTGTAGTGATAGCTTAACGTTAATTGCGCTTCTGTTTCAGTAGCCTGAATTTTGTCAATGACAAATGAAGCATCGTACAATAAACCATGAAGGGCATGTTCGTTCAGATAGTTTTTCTGTATGGTATAACTATCCTGATTAAATGTATAAGTCCCTTTATGCAATCGGCATACGAAAGGGCTGATTTTAGCACTTTTAAAGGCCGCCGTTATTTCGCGGGCTGCCTGTTGAGGCGATTCAAATCCATCAATACAATTAAAGGATTCCCCTTTTACCGGAATGCTGAAATGATTTAAAATGCTGCCAAAAGCATAGATTTCTGCCCTACATTGGTTCTGGTTATCGGCAAGTTGAATAATCGGTGCTGATAAATGGTCTGAAACAGTAGCTGAAAAACGCATATTTTTTCTTTGCTGTCAAGATAATCCAAATTGATCCTTTTTCTTGCAATAAAAAAACTAACAACTGTTCACCCCTTGCATTATTGCAGTATTTTTGCGCCAATTTAAAAGAACAGCTATGGCTTTTGTTTTACAGAATAAAGTTAGGATTGTTACTGCCGCGAGTTTATTTGATGGGCACGATGCTGCTATTAATATCATGCGAAGAATTCTGCAATCGAAAGGGGCGGAAATTATTCACCTGGGGCATAATAGAAGTGTGGCAGAAATTGTAGAATGTGCTATTGAAGAAGATGTGCAGGGAATTGCCATTACCAGTTACCAGGGAGGGCATGTGGAGTTTTTTAAATACATGAAAGATTTACTGGATCAGAATGGCTGCGGTCATATCAAAATATTTGGTGGTGGAGGTGGAACTATTCTGCCGGAAGAAATAAGAGAGTTGCATCAATATGGAATCACCCGAATTTACAGTCCGGATGATGGAAGAAAAATGGGACTGGAAGGAATGATTGAAGATGTTTTAACACAGTGTGATTTTGCATTGGATCAACCTGCCAATACCAGTAGCTCAATGAATCTGGGTGAAGCAAAAGATATCCGAAGCATTGCACGTAAAATTACTATTGCGGAAAATCTGGGAACCATTGATGCTGCAGAAATGGCGCTTGATACAGGATCTGTGCCGGTACTGGGAATCACCGGAACGGGTGGTGCCGGTAAAAGCTCTGTTACCGATGAAATTGTAAGAAGGTACCTGAATAATTATACCGATAAAACCATTGCCGTTATTTCAGTTGATCCTTCCAAGAAAAAAACCGGTGGTGCTTTGTTAGGAGACAGAATCAGAATGAATGCCATTGCACACAATCGTGCCTATATGCGAAGCCTGGCTACCCGCGATGACAATACGGCTCTCAGTGCCCATGTTCAGGAAGCAATCAATATCTGCAAAATGGTAGGGTTTGATATGGTGATTCTGGAGTCTGCCGGTGTAGGACAGAGTGATGCTTCCATTCTTGAATTCTGTGATGTGAGTTTGTATGTGATGACGCCGGAATATGGGGCTGCTTCCCAGTTGGAAAAAATTAATATGCTTGATTATGCAGATTTAATCTGCATCAATAAATTTGATAAGGCAGGTGCGCTGGATGCATTGCATGATGTTAGAAAACAATACAAGCGTAATCATGAATTATGGTCAGCTGCAGATGAGGATCTTCCGGTTGTAGGAACCATTGCTGCTCAGTTTAACGACAGTGGCATTAATCAGCTCTTTGGAAAAATTATGCAGGCCATTCAGGATAAATGTGGTGTACACTTTACCAATGACTCTGCCATTCATACCGGACTAAAAGAGACTACTACCCGTGCTCAGATTATTCCTGCAAAGCGGGTGAGATACCTTGCTGAAATTGCAGATGCGAATCGCAGTTATAATGAATGGGCGAATGAACAATGTGTAATTGCTTCCAAGTGGTACCAGGTGCATGGAACTATTCAATCATTACCAGCCAATGCAGCTTCAACTGTGGAGTTGCAAAATATTGCCAATAGTTTTGTGCAATCCCTGCATCCGGATTGTAAACAAATGATTGAAAGCTGGCCGGAACTGGTAAAAAAATACCAGGCTGATTATTTTGAATATACAGTTAGAGATAAAACCATTCGTCAGTCTTTAACCACTCAATCATTAAGCGGCACCCGTATTCCAAAAGTAATTTTACCAAGGTACAAAGACTGGGGTGATATTTTAAGATGGCAGTTGCAGGAAAATATTCCTGGTCAGTTTCCATACACAGCTGGTGTATTTGAACTGAAAAGACAGGGTGAAGACCCGACCCGAATGTTTGCCGGTGAAGGTGGTCCGGAAAGAACCAATAAGCGTTTTCACTATGTTTCATTGGGTCAGCCAGCCATACGTTTATCTACCGCTTTTGACAGTGTTACCTTGTATGGAGAAGATCCTGATTTAAGACCAGATATTTACGGAAAAGTGGGTAACAGCGGGGTGAGCATTGCTACCGTGGATGATGCTAAAAAATTGTATAGTGGGTTTGATCTCTGCGATCCCAAAACATCGGTGAGTATGACCATTAATGGTCCTGCTCCTATTGTGCTAGCTTTCTTTATGAATGCGGCTATAGATCAGCTTTGCGAAAAATGGATTACGGCGAATAATAAGTGGGAAGAAGTAAATGCCATTATTGCCGCTAAGTTTAATAAAATGCCTAGACCGGTTTATTACAATCCTTCTTTGCCCGAGCGTTTGCCGGAAGGTAATAATGGGTTAGGAATTGGCTTGTTGGGTGTAAGTGGTGATGAGGTTTTACCAGCAGATGTTTATGCAAAATTGAGAGCAGAAGCACTATCACAAGTGAGAGGAACGGTTCAGGCAGATATTTTAAAAGAAGATCAGGCGCAGAACACCTGTATTTTTTCTACTGAGTTTGCCCTAAAACTCATGGGTGATGTACAGGCATTTTTTATAGATCAGAAAGTTCGTAATTTTTATAGTGTAAGTATCAGCGGCTACCATATTGCAGAAGCCGGTGCTAACCCAATTACACAACTGGCATTTACATTGGCAAATGGATTCACTTTTGTTGAATATTACCTGAGCCGCGGCATGCATATTGATGATTTTGCACCGAATCTATCTTTCTTCTTTAGTAATGGTATGGATCCTGAATACAGTGTGATTGGAAGGGTTGCCAGAAGAATCTGGGCCAAAGCCATGAAACAGAAGTACAAGGGAAATGATCGTTCTCAAAAACTGAAGTACCATATTCAAACCAGCGGAAGAAGCCTTCATGCACAGGAGATAGATTTTAATGATATCAGAACCACTCTGCAGGCTTTATATGCTATTTATGATAACTGTAATAGTTTGCATACAAACGCGTATGATGAGGCCATTACTACCCCAACAGAAGAGAGTGTAAGAAGGGCAATGGCCATACAGTTAATTATTAACAGAGAACTGGGGACAGCCAATACGGAGAACTTTATTCAGGGTAGTTTTGCCATTGAAGAATTAACCGACCTGGTAGAAGAAGCAGTACTGATTGAATTTGAAAGAATTTCTGAAAGAGGGGGTGTTCTGGGTGCCATGGAAAGAATGTATCAACGGAATAAGATTCAGGAGGAAAGCCTTTATTATGAAACCAAAAAGCATATAGGTGAATTGCCATTGATAGGTGTGAATACCTTCTTGAATAAAAAAGGTAGTCCCACTGTTTTACCCGGAGAAGTAATCAGAAGTACTACCGAAGAGAAAGAGCAGCAGATTCAGAATCTGAAAGCCTTTAAGCATAGGAATGAAGGAAAAAGCAAGGCCGCCCTTTTACAGTTACAACAGGTTGCAATCAACAATGGTAATTTATTTGAAGAATTGATGGAAACCGTGAAATACTGTTCTCTTGGAGAAATTACCAATGCCTTATACCAGGTTGGTGGTCAATATCGCAGAAATATGTAAATTGAATCATGATGAAAAAATTGAGCTTTGGTTTACTGATGGTTTTCTTTGTGTTGACCAATCTGAATGCACAGCAAAGGAAAATTGATACCATCATGAAATTGGGTAATGTTGGTTTCAAATTGGTTTGCAACAATAAGAACGACGATAAAAACTATGTTACGGTTAGCCCTATCGGGTTCAGCAGTGGCTCCAGGGACGTAAGCTTTGAGGTAAAGGGGAGAATCCGGAAGGCCGAAGTAGATGATTTAAACGGAGATTTGTTTCCGGATTTGGTTATATATGTATACCTGAACGGGAATGATGAAAAAGGAACTGTGGTTGGCGTATCTTCTGTAAAAAATGAGTCATTCGCTGCTATTGTTTTTCCTGATATAGTAGACGATCCCAAGTTAAGAACCGGATATAAGGGCTTTGATACTTTCATGTTGATGGAGGGAACACTGATGCGAAGGTTTCCTGTTTTCACTGCAGACACGGTTGGCGCTGTACGAACCGGTATGTACCGGCAAATTCAATACAAAGTGTTTCCTGGCGAAAGGGGGATGCAGACTTTTAAGCCAGTAAGAAGTTATGAGTTTGCCAAGCAGTAGCTTGTGTATTAAATAATTGATAAGCCGCTTTTTCTTTTAAACAGAAGTGTACCTTTAGCCGACTAAAGATTGCACTATGTTCAGATTACTCTTTTTGGGTTTAGCCCTTTTTTCTACTCAGGTCTCCTTTGCACAGACGGTTCAGCAACTATTGGCAAAAAAAGTAACCCTGCCCAATGGCTGGGGCTTAACACCAGTAGGAAGGAGTTTGCCATTGGGAGACCTGCCTTTGAATATGGTAGTGAGCCAATCTCAACAGTTAATGGCAGTTACCAATAACGGACAAGGAACACAGAGCATTCAATTAATAGATCCTGTAACAGAGAAAATTCTCGATTCAAAAATTATAGAAAGAAGCTGGTACGGATTGGCTTTCAGCAGTGATGAGAAAAAGTTATATGCTTCCGGCGGACATAATAACCGCATTGACATTTTTTCCATTGAAAATAAAAAGCTGAATCTGGTTGATTCTATTGTTCTCGGAAAAAAATGGCCCAACAAAATCAGTCCGGCCGGTATAGTCATTGATCATACCAAGCAATGGATGTACATAGTAACCAGAGAAGACAATCAACTTTACATTGTTGATTTACAAACCAAAAAAATTCTGTTCAAGCAAGCACTGGAAGGGGAAGCTTATACCTGCGTTTTATCACCGGATAATCGTTTCCTTTATATCAGTTGCTGGGGATGCGATAAAGTGTATCAGTTCAATACATCAGAAAGAAAAATCACTGCATCTGTATCTGTAGGAGATAATCCCAATGAAATTGTCCTGAATAAAAAAGGCACAGTTTTATACGTGGCCAATGCCAATGACAATTCCGTTTCTGTAATTAATACAAAGGAATTGAAAGTAGTGGAAGTATTAAACGTGGCTTTGTATCCTGATGCACCTAACGGGTCTACTACCAATGGGCTGGCTTTAAGTAAAGACGAAAAAACACTGTTTGTGGCCAATGCAGATAATAACTGTCTGGCTGTATATGATGTATCTGTACCTATATCCAGCAAGAGCAAGGGCTTTATACCTGTTGGCTGGTATCCGACCAATGTGAAAGTTGTTGGCAATAAAATTTTTGTTACCAATGGAAAAGGATTTTCATCTAAAGCCAATGTGTATGGTCCCAATCCTTTCGCTAACAAGCAAATTGTTTTGCATCACGAAGGGGATCCGAATAAACCGAAAGAAGTGGAGTATATAGGTGGATTGTTCATGGGTACCATGAGTATTTTAAATATACCAACCGCAAAACAAATGAGTGTGTATTCGCAGGTTGTTTATCAGAATACACCTTACAACAAAGTGAAAGAAAAACTGGCACAGGGAGAAGCAGGCAATCCCATTCCCAGAAAAGTAGGAGATAAAAGCCCTATCAAATATGTATTCTACGTAATTAAGGAAAACAGAACCTATGACCAGGTGTTGGGGGATATGAAGGAAGGCAACGGCGATCCAAGACTTACCCTCTTTGGTGAAAATATTACCCCTAACCAGCATGCTCTTGCCAGAAATTTTGTGTTACTCGACAACTTTTACGTGGATGGAGAAGTAAGCATGGATGGGCATAATTGGACAATGGGTGCTTATGCCTCAGATTTTCTGGAGAAAAGCTGGGTAAGTAGTTATGGAGGAAGAGGTGGCAGTTACGATGGGGAAGGGAACAGAAAAGTAGCCAATAACAAAGGAGGATTTTTCTGGGATCACGCCAAGCGTGCCGGTGTTAGTTTTAGAAGTTACGGTGAATTTGTAGATAATTACAAGGCGAATATTCCGGTGCTGGAGGGCAATTTCTGCAAATATTTTACGGGCTATAATAATTCGGTAATGGATACCACGCGTTATGCTCAGTGGAAGAGAGATTTTGATTCTTTAATTGCCATTAACAAAGTTCCTCAGTTTAATTCTATCCGTTTTTCCAATGATCATACAGAAGGTTTAAAACTGGGCAGACCCACTCCTTATGCGCATGTGGCCGACAATGATTATGCAGTAGGGCTTTTTGTTGAATACCTGAGCAAGAGTTCTATCTGGAAAGAGACTGCAATATTCATTGTGGAAGACGATGCACAGAATGGAGCAGACCATGTGGATGCACACAGAAGCATTGCATTTGTTGCAGGTGGTTTTGTAAAAAGAGGATATGTGGATCATACCATGTATAGTACTTCTTCTGCACTCAGGACGATGGAGTTAATTTTAGGCATGCCTCCAATGAGTCAGTATGATGCAGCAGCTACACCTATGTGGCGCTGTTTTACTTCTACTCCCGATCTTACACCCTTTACATCTATACTGCCCAAAATAGATTTGAAAGAAAGAAATACCGCAAAAAACGAATGGCAACGTCGCTCTGAAGCATTCAGCCTGGCCAAGGAAGACGATGTGCCCGATCTTGAATTCAATAAAGTTTTATGGCATGGACTAAAAGGGGATGATATTCCATTCCCCGGACCCAAGCGAGCCGCATTTTATAAGCCTATACAAAAAGCAGACAAGGATTAGTCAACAATTCAATGTCTCAGGCATTATATATAGCATGCGATATTATTCATTAGATGAAATTAAAAACTGGGAGCGGTTTTATCGTGCCAATTTTATCAATTGTCTTACGGGATTTAAACCGGTAAGTTTGGTAGGAACGGTAAGCAAAGAGGGAGTACCTAATTTATCTGTGGTTAGTAGTGTTGTACATCTTGGTGCTGATCCTGCTTTAATTGGCTATATCAACCGACCGCTTGCAGCAGCACCGGATACCATTCAGAATATCAGTGATACCGGGCACTACACAGTGAATCATATTACAGAAGCATTTTTTACAAAAGCGCATCAGTATAGTGCCAAATATGCGCCAGAGATAAATGAGTTTGAAACGGTTGGATTACATGCATCATATGAAGAAGGTATCATTGCTCCCTTTGTTCAGGAGTCTCCGGTAAAATATCATCTTAAGCTGGTTGAAATTGTACCGATTGCACATAACCAGACTTTTTTTGTAATTGGTGCATTGCAGGCTGTTTTCTTAAGTGAAACGCTTGTGGAAGCAGATGGATTTATTAATCTGGAGCAGGCCGGATCCATGTTATCATTGGGCCTGGATGGATATGCCCATGCAACTATGGTGCAACGTCTTCCTTATGCAAGGCCTTAGCATATAATAGAAATTCATTTTTGTTCTGAGGGAGTTGGACTGTTTGTTGAAAACTTAACCCCTGTTTTTCGAGTACTCTAATGGCGGCAATATTCGATTGAGTGGTGATACCATAAATTGTTGGTAGCTGTAATTGCTTCTCAGCAAATTCCAATATTTTTTTACTTGCTTCAGTTATGTATCCTTGCCTTTCATATTCAGGCATAACAGCAAATCCAAGGTCGGGATGATCGAGCCCCTCCCGCTTTACCAGTCCGCAGATGCCAATTGGGATGTTTTTGCTTTTTAAAAGAACTAAATACAATCCGAATCCATTGCTATGATAACTGGGAATGATTCTGGTTAGAATATAGTTGCTGGCTGCCGTTCTGTCTTTTACGTTTCTGTCTCCAATAAATCCAATCCAGCCTGGTGTATTCATAAGCTGCAGCATGAAAGCTGCATCAATAATACTGATGGGTCTGATTAATAAACGATCTGATTCCAGTTTATCCATATAATGGTTAAAATTATCTGCCGCTTGTTATAATAATTTTAGTGGCTATATTTTCCCTTCCCTTATCGTCTCTTACCAATACAAGATAAATACCCGATGCAATCTTTTTTCCGTTATAGTCAAGGCCATTCCAAACGGCTTGTCCACCCAGGCTTCTGGTTTGGTGAACCAGGCGGCCATTCAATTCAGTAATTTTTACGATTGCATTTTCAGTTAGTCCTCTAATGGCAATTTGTCCATTGTATTGAGGCGGTACGGGATTGGGAAAAACCAGTACATTTTCGAATTCTTGTGATGCAGTAGTTGCAGTTGACCGGTAGCTGCACAATCCATTGAAAGTGGCAAAATAAACTTCGCCTGTTTGCGGATCAATGCTAATTTTTTTACATCATTACTTAGTAAAGGACTGTTCGAAACGGTAAAATGATGAACAATATTTTTCCCATCCGGGCTAATTAGCCATGCGCCGTTTTGGGTGCCTATCCATTTTCTGTTAGCCCCGTCAACAGCAATGCTTTGTACCTGTTGTCCTTTAAACAGAAAACCCGCAAATTGATCCTGTTGAATGATAGGCAATATGGCATCACAGCTACTGAATGGATTGTCTGTACATTGTATAATACCAATTCCATCATCCGTGCCAATCCATATGGTATTATCCCTGTCTTTTGACAGACTCAACACATTGTTTGAGGGTAAATTTCCATTTCCGGCACCCTGTTTAAAAAGTTTCCAGCGATCATCTGCAGCTGATAGAATATTGTTTCCATACTGATATACGAGTAAGCCGTTTCCTTTCGGACTCTGTATCCATAGCTGCTTGTTTTCATCATCAGAAATAATCTGAGCCAATGCATTTTCCAAAAGCGTGACTGGAGGTGAGAAGCCTGCCCATTCGTTGTTTTTAGACAAAAGTTTTAAGGGCTTTGGGGCTCCGTAATTACTGATCCATAAATTTTGCTGATTATCCAGTACAAGGCCACTTACGCGATAATTACCCGGATCCCCAACGGCTGCTTCAAGTGAACTATTCTGTTTAAAAATCTGTAACTGATTGTCTTTTTTTTGAATCAGGCCTCCTCCATAACTGCCTGCCCAAATTGTTTCATCTATTGGGTTACTGGTGATGGTAATGATGTCTAATACTGTGTCCAGCGCCGGCGTATTGATGGAGCCAGTGTTTTTCCATATCCCATCTGTAAACTCAATATAGCCCTCTCTTTTATAAAGATAATTCCACGCATTATTTACCGCCCCTGTTCCTTGCAGGAACCTGCCATTAGAAATATGAATATCTCCTGAAGGAATGCCATTGGGTCCATTGGGAATAAAACTTTCTGTGTTGCCGCCAGTGATGCCAAAGGAGGAGAGTCCGCCAAACTGATCAGCAACCCATGCTTTTCCATCCGAAAGAATAGCGCTCCCTGGAAATGAAATAACACCGGGTTCTGCAATGGATTTCTGAATATTGCCTTCTTTATTCAGGAATACTACTTTTGAATTGCCCGAAATAGTTCGCAGGCAAATGCTAATTTGATTTTCAGAAATAGTGGTGTTGAGAATATTCCATCCAGATTCCTGAAAAAGCAATTTCCACTGGTTGTTTTCCTGTATAAATACCCTGTCTCTTTGAGTAATGACAAGCTGATTATTTAAAAGGCCCACAAAACTCAGGTTGCCAGTATAGGGTGTAAACACTGTATTCCAGTTCCGGAAATTGGCCGGATTGGTATTGTTTCTGGCAATACTTTTTAAGCCTTCAGCGGTAGCTGCATAATAGCGTTGATTGTCTTGACAGAATGCATTAATATTTACCTGGTTGCCGTTATTGCCAATTATCCAGGTATCCCTGATTTCATATTTAATGGTGTTCACAACAATGATTCCCAGACCAGTTGATAAAAAGGCATTACCGTCAGAACAGTAAATGGCATTGATTCTTTTGTCTCCTGCGATACTGCTTTTTTGTATGTCACTTAGGTTCTTAGTAAGATCATTCTTTAAAAAATCAAGGTTGCTGTTTTTATATGCAACAATCAATTGCTGATGGGTTTCGTCCCATCCTATTTGCTGAACACCAATGTCAGAAAGTCTGTTTATTTTAGTATAACGGCTTATTTCCGAATCCGTATCAACGGAGAATAGAGCAGCTTCTGTTGCTGCATATATTTTATCTCCTTTTACTACCTGAAATGTATTTTGGTAATTTAAGTGTTCTCTCCACTGACCAATAGGTACTGGTGCTTTTTGTGCTGTGATATTACCCACCAATAACAGCAATGCTATGATTATATTGGCAATTCTGCACATCATTGGAGAGCTTATTCGTGAATATTGGCAATGCCCTGTTTAATAGCAAATAGTACCAGTCCCACCCTTGTTTTGATTTCCAGTTTCTTAAAAAGATTGTCTCTGTAATTGTCAATGGTCCTTACACTTACACACATTTCATCGGCAATTTCTTTGTACGACTTATCTGCACAAAGTAATTCCAGAAAATGAGCTTCCTGCTCTGTTATGTTAAGTAAAGACTGCATTTGCTTACCGTCTTCTTCCTCATTTGAAACATAGTTGATTAGCTTGTCTCTTACCAATTCGTTTACATAAAATTCATTTCTCTGGATAGATTCCATAGCCTCTTTAAATACATGAGGTTTACTGTCTTTAATAATATATCCCTTTACGCCATTCCTAAGCATTCGGATAATTGCCATGTCGTTAGATAACATGCTTAGCACAAGTATTTTTATTGATGGGAGGGTTTTTCTAATCCAGGCAGCCGTTTCATATCCATCCATTTCAGGCATGGTGATATCTAATAAAACAATATCGGGCGGATTGTTCCGGTCTACTTTTTTTATAAACTCCAATCCATTTCCTGCTTCAAATATTACTTCAAAATCTCCTAATGAATTAATGATGCCAACCAATCCTGATCTAAGTAATTCATGATCATCTACTAATGCTACGGTTGTTTTCATGCTGCTTTGGCTTTAAGTAAAATATTTACGGTTGTACCCTCATTAATAATGCTATTGAAAGATACGGTTGCATTAATTAATTTTGCTCTGCTGATTATATTGTTAATGCCTACTCCTTCACTGGATTCTCTCACTTTATTAACATCAAACCCGATTCCATTGTCCTTTATTTCAATATTCAGTTGACTGTTCAGGTTCTTAAGGGTAATTTCAATGGTATCACAGGCTGCATGCTTCAAAGTGTTGTTGATAATTTCCTGAATCATCCTGAATAAGATGATGTCTACACTTTTATCAAGCATATCTATGTTTACATCCTCATCAATATGTAATTTAGTTTTATACTTTCCTGTTTTTTCAATGTTATGGAATAAATGTTCCAGTGATTCAATAAATCCTACCTGGTGAAAATTGGTATTAATAAGACTATGACTTATGCTTCTTAAGTCGTGCCACACTTTTTTAAGCAAATTGTAAATTTCATCCTTGTCTTTTTCATCAATTTCCTTTTTTAGATTCGCAATTCTTAGCATGGATAAATAGATAATCTGTACCAGATTATCATGAATTTCTGATCCAATATAAGTAAGCGTCTGATTCTGAATTTCCAGCTGGGATCTGATAATGGTCTGCTCAAACTGATTTTTCATCTCCTCTTTTTCACGCTGATTTTGCCTTTGTTTTCTTAAAAATAAATACAGCAAAACCAGCAGGAAAACAGCCAATAAAACGAAGAATACAGAAGAGATAATTATTGTGACGAGAATGTCTTCTTGGTTTTCCGGCATAAGATGAATGCGTATATAAAGGATGAATATAAAACTACATTTAAACTCTGGTTAATCAAGCCGTAAATCTTTTTGCCTTCCTGTTGTAAATCGTAGCTTCTCAGGTATTCAAAAAGTGCATTGATAATAACAGAGCCCATGTAGAATAAAAGTAGTCCTGTACATACCCAGAAAAAGGGCTGTTTGGCCAAAGGATGGTCAAGGTGTTCTGGTAGTACCGATTCGTAAAAAAATAAACAACAGAAAAGTACTACAAAAAAAGACCCAAGTAAAAATGTGTAGGTATGAAAGTTATTGTAGCCCTGAACATACTGCAGATTCAGAAAAACCATAACAGCATAGAATGGCATAAAGCCAATTGTCAATTTCTTAAATACCGTTGTTTTCAGGTGCTTTGAAAAAAGAAATGCGTAAAATATGAATTCAAAAGTAGTGAATACATTAAATAGGGTGTAGTTGCGTATGCCTTGGGTAATTAACCAATAGCCAGTTAGTTCTACCGAAAGTGTTATAAACAAAAACGGTAAAAAGTATTTAAAGTGTGTTTTTCTTAAAGTTTTGTATAACAGTATACAAACTAAAAAACTGCTGGCTTGCACCAGCAGGTATACATTAGTTAACATCCTTTTGGATTAGTTTATAAGCTAACTTAAGAAAATAAGTTCAATTAAGGCCAAATAGTTCCATGATTCAGGTAGTTGGATCCTTCTCCAGGAGTACCGTCTTCTGTATTCTGGCTTCTGATATTGCCATTCTTAGCCTTTTTGTTATTGCCCAGGAAGAAAACAGTAGTTCTTCCGATATAATTAGGGTTGGTTGTAGTTTTATCATCATACACGCCAAAATAAACCCTGAATTTATCAGACTTGTATTTATTTTTTAGCTGTTTGATAAATTTCTCCATTTCGTTAACATCAAACTCAACATATTCAGTCTTGGTTAATGCACCAAATTTGGATTTATAAGCATTCTGCATAGCTTCAGCGGCATTTTCTGTAATCAGACCATTGATTGAAATTCCTGCGGCTGCTGAACCCACCATATTCGTTTCATTGTCAGCGTTGTTTGATTGCATCAAATTGGATTCTGTTTCCGCTTTTTGACAAGCCGTAAAACTTAGCGATGCAATTACTCCCAGAGCCAGTAAGTGTTTTGAAATAAGGTTTTTCATAATTAGCGATTTTATTGTTTGCATGGATTGTGAATGTAAATTAGTCCATAATCAGACGCAAACAATCAAGCAAATTTGAATATAAATAAAAAAATAAGTATAATTAACTAAAAATCAATGTTATAAATTTACCACTACAAAAAATAGGGTGAAATCACGTTATGTATATATATATATGTACCACAGTATATTAATCCAAAGCAAATAACCTTTACAGCCTGAAAGGGCTTACCACAACATTCAGGTCCTTTTTTGCTGACTTTATGGATAATAGTATTTTATTAAACGGACAACCGGGCTGTGCACTTGAGGCTTTGAAATCTTTCTTTAGTATTTCCCAGAATGCCCTTTTTATAGCCAATCAGCAAAAGCGTGAATTTTTATTTTACAATAGCCATTTCGAACTTTTATTCAGCGACCAATTGAGTGGTGTCAATGCTATTTCTTTTGAACAATTATTCCAATTGGCCTATGAAGATGACAGGCATCTTCTGGAAAAATTACTTACCTCTTCGGATCCTATTATTTTTAATCCGGAGGGAGAAAATATCCGCTTTGTAAGTAAGCAACATACCAACAAAGTTTACAATGTTCGCTGCGGTAAATTAATCATGGAGAATAATGTTGAATGCATATCAGGAATCATGACAGATATGTCGGATATTTTATGGTTTGAACATCAGCAAAAGAAGAGTGATAAAACATTTCGTGAGTTGTCGTTTATTACTTCACATGAATTGAGACATGAATATGCTAAAATTCAGTCGATCGTTCAAATGCTTGATAATCCTGAGATTAATCTGAAAGAAAGAAACGAAATGATTAGTGCTGCAAGAAAATCTATTCAGGTTATCAATAGTACCATTTTCAAAATCAACCATAAGCTTTCCTTTAATCAAACCGATGGATATTTTAATTTCTACAAACGGAATCAACAGTATAAAAAAGTTATTTTAATTGATGATGATGCGTTCACCAATATCATTAATAAACGCATCATTGAGATGGTTGATCCCAATATGGAAGTATTGGTTTTTGATACCATTTCTACCGCTGAAGCCTTTTTACAAATCAACGATAATTCAGGTGATTTCTTAATTCTACTCGATGTAAATTTCCCTTTCAGCAGTGGCTGGGATTTTCTCTTGAATTATCAGCGCTATTCGGTGAGTTCAAAAGTAATTGTGCTTTCTTCTTCCATAGATACTTACGACAGAGACAAAGCACGTGAATTTCCAATGGTGGTAGATTATATTACGAAGCCCCTTTCTTTGGAGATGGTCAGGGAAATATTAAATACTTACCAATAGATATATTTCTTAATTGTTTTTACGGTTATGTACCATAGTAAAGCAATTAAAACAATACCAGAAATCAGGGTTGTATTAGAGATAAAGGCTGGAATTAGTATTGCCTGAGTCTGAAGCAGCTGCTGAAGTAAAAATTGAAGCAGGCTTACCAGGAATATTCCTGCCAAAATGCTGATGAGGTTGCCTGGGAAAAAATGACGGAATAAGAACCTGGATAATTGATTTGGGGAAGCACCAAGGATAATTAGAAGCCCGATTTCTTCTTTACTGTTGGCAATATTCAGTTGAATAAAAAGGGTAAATATAAGAAGGGAAAATGCCAGCATAATCAAGCCGGTAAATCCGGCAATACTTACCACTGTGTCTATTATTTTTCTGTACTTACTAAAGCGTAGTTTTTCATTGTTTGTGTTGAGCTGGTTTTCCATTAAAAAGCGGGCAATGGAAGGGTCTGACGGGTCTTTGGTTTTAATGACCAGCCTTGATACCGAATTGGACTCTTTTGTATCCGCATATTGATTTCCCCATTCAATGAATTGAGTAGGCACCAGCATGGATGCTATGCGATCGCTGAAACCTACAATTTTAGCATTGAATTGAACAGGTCCCCGGTTTCCATATACAGTAATTTTAAATACAATCATTTTCACAATTTCCGGACTTAACTGTGGCAAATTCTGAGAAATGGAAAATTGAAAATTGTAAATGTCCAGAAACATATTGGGAACAATTACCGGAACAAAATCCGCATCAGGCTTCCAGCTGAAATTAATATTTCTTATGTCTATAAATGAATCCGGAACACTCTCAAATGAAATGTCTGTATAAAAGGGAAACCGGTCGCTGATGCTTTGTATGCTGGCTTTAAAGCGACTTGGTGTTAAAATGCCAATTGATTCCGTAAAGGACTGTTCTTTCAGTTTTAAAATTAGTGAACTGTCAATTTCAGTATTGCCAATGGTTTCATTATTGAGCATCTTATTAATCACCAGAAAATCTCCAATGCTGTCTTTGTTGGTTTGGTTGTTTAACAGAAAATCATAATTGCTTTGAATCTGAATAGCAGTCAGCAATAAAAATATGGCAATGCCCAGCCCGCCCCTGGCAATCCAAATTTTGGTTTTACCCGATTGTTTAAGAATTAATTTTTTTAGAAGACTGTTAAACAAGTTTATAGTTTTAAGTTTTCCTGATAATCAAAATATTCATCCTTGTCCAAATCGGTGATAATGATGCCCGCTCCTCGTTTTTCACACTCCCTTTGTATAAGTTGAGCTGCCTTTTTTTTATTATTGATGTCTAGGTGGCTGAATGGCTCATCCAGAATCAGAAAATCAAAGGGCTGCATCAGGGCTCTTACTATTGCAATTCTTTGTTGCTCTCCATAGCTGCATATGCCTGCAGGCTGATTTAAGATGGAATCAATGCCCAGCATTTTCGCCATTTGCTCCATTTCAGAAGATGCGACCACAGGTTTTTGCATGGTTCTTTTCAATTCAATATTTTCTCTGGCAGTAATGGCCGGAAATAACTTCAGGTCCTGAAAAACAATACTCCAGTGGATTTGCCGCAAATTAGAAAGTTCTGCAGGCGTAATAGTTGCTAAATCCTTTTGATTGTACAGCAGCTGACCCGTATAGTTTTTATTTAAACCATACAGTATATTCACAAGAGTGGTTTTTCCTGTACCACTGGGGGCGGTAATTTTTATGTTTTTTCCCTTACTAAAATTGATTTTCAGCCCCCAAATATCTGATTGCATCACGGATGGTCTGTCGGCAATCGCTTTTGGAATTATGGACGATAACTCAAATTGCATTAGTTAGCTCTGATTACAGTTGGGATACTGGATGGAAATATTTTTTCTTCCATTTCTTTTTCCCGCTTTGCAATAGCTCTAGTATCTACGGCAATATTGGTAAGCAGGCTAACCAGCGTAACCAGGCTGTTTTGCTTTTGGTTTTGCATGTTGATTTCCAGTACAGAAGTTACTTTATTGTCCTTGTAATTTTCTGAAGTGCCAATGATGTCTTTTATGGTATTTCTGGCTGTTAACAGGGAATTATTGTATCCATTGCTACTGTCTTTCAGGAATCCGTTCAGGGTATTGGCAATGTCTATATACATGACTGTTGACTTACCCTTGAAGTAATCCAGGGCTTCTTTGTTGATAGTGGATTTATTGTTATTTAACTTGTATTGAGTGTAGGTTAATGAATCGCTTGCAATAATTACGCCTTGTTCATTGGCAACCAGGTAAATACCCATCTGCCCGAATAATTCAGCTGATTTGTATTCGTTGCCAACTTTTCTAATGAACCCCTGATCGGCTATTTTACTCATTAGTTTCATGAAATTGTCTTTATTGCCGGCAGGAATGTTCAGAATCATTTTTCCCATGGGTTTCTTCTTTATCATAGCCAGTTCATCTTTTCTTTTATCTGGTTCGTTGCTGCCAACACCCAGATCTGAAATAACAACTGCGATATCACCTTTAATGGCACCATACATTTCAGCTGAACTGATTCCTGATTTAGCTAAAAACTGATTTAGCAGGCTTTCTACTTCCAGTTCTTTCAGCAATCCTCCGAATATCTGCGGGTTAAATGATGCCATAATAATGGCATTGATGTTCTGAGAAGGATATTGGTTAATCAGTGAAGTATTAACAGTGGGCCCTGCATATTTTTTTAAAATACTGCTTAACAACGGATTGGTATGTGTTATTGATTTGGCAATTATTTTACCTTCCTCAAAGCTTAGGGTTGCTGTTGTATAATTATTACTGATCAGCTCTTCCAGTTTGGGTAACTGCAAAGGCATGCCGCTCAATGCATTCAGTGTGCTTCCTGTTCCGCCAAAGAAATAGCCTTCTGATTTTTCAGAAAACAATTGGCTAAACTCTTTTACAGATGCCAATGATTCAGACTCTTTTTGTGTAAATAGTCTGGTGATTTCTTCAAGGACTTCTTTTTTCTTGTCTTTTTTCTCAGGAATAACAAATCGCATATTCACCGAATCATAGTAAGGCACTATTTTGTTTTCATAAAACATCACTATGGCATTTTTGTCATTCCATGCCAGTATATTATCATTCGATAAATTCAGGTAATTAAATTCCTTGCTTTTCTCAATTGCCTTTTTGCCTTCCCAGGTTAACCCTTCCATGTATTTTTTAAAGGCAGCGCTGTCTGAAATACTAAAGAGCAGGTTCATTACATTTCCTTTCTTATTCTCTTTTTGTAAAAAGTTAAAGAAGTGAATTTTTTCGTTCCAGTTAATACCTGCTGCATTTCTAAGATCAGCTATTTTCTGTTGGTCTTCCTTACTGGTTGAGTCTTTTTCGAATCCTTTAGCCCAGATGCTATCTAAACTTATGCCTCCATTCTGAAGTTTATTTTTCAAGGCCCCGGGGTCAATACTGATAACAACAGCAGCATCTTTGGGGATGAATCTGCTTTCCTTTGGCGCTTTATTACTGCAGGAGGCAAATACGATACATAGTATACCGGCTGGTAAGATATAAGATAAACAGCGTTTCATGTGCTAAGAATTATTCCATGAAGATAATTCTTGCTGACAGATTTATTCAGAAATATGATGTTAATTCATAATTGACTGATAAATGGCCTCCTGGATATTTGGACGCACATTCATTCTGCCAAATAACGTATTGTTTCTGGTTGGGGTTACCCTGTTAGACAGAAAAATATAAATCAAATCTGTGTCAGGATCCACCCAAACGCAGGTTCCTGTAAATCCGGTATGTCCAAATGTATTTGGCGAAACAAACCGGGAAGGATAGGGGTCTTTTCGGCTATCGTTGTCCTTTTCAGGTTTGTCGAATCCCAGGCCTCTGCGGCTGATATTGCTATTGTAGGCTGTAAAGTTCTTAATGGTGGCTGGTTGTAAAAATTGTTGGTTGTTGATAGATCCACCGTTTAGCAACATCTGGTAAATTTTAGCCAGATCATAGGCATTGCTGAATAAGCCAGCATGTCCTGCAATTCCTCCAAACAGGGAAGCCCCTTCATCGTGCACGTCTCCGCGCATCATTTGTTGTCTGAAATGTTTTTCCTCTTCTGTGGGAACAAGTGTATTCAAGGGGAAATAATTTCTGGGGGTAAATCCTGTCGTTGTCATTCCCAGCGGATCATAAAACATTTGCTTGCTATAGGCATGGATATTTTTTCCTGTAACAGATTCCACAACTGCAGCCAGGAATATAAAATCATTATCGCTGTAAATATAATTGCCGGCAGGAGTTAGCGGACTAGCCAGAATTCGCTGATAAATGGTATCCTTCCAGTCGTTTCTGAGGTATAAATTTTCTGCCACACGGGTATTAAAACCTTCTGTTGCTTCGCTTCTGAAATAAGCAGGTAAAGGCTTGCCTGTAATACTGTCAATTAATTCCTTGTAGAAAGTGATAAACGACTTCAGCCCGGCCTGGTGCAATAAAACATCTTTTATTTTTAATCCGGCTTTGTCTGTATTACGAGTTATGGGAAGATAATCTCCCAGTGTTTTTTCCAGGTCTACTTTTTGTTCTTCTACCAGTTTCATAATGGCCATTGTGGTAGCAGATACTTTTGTAACGGAAGCCAAATCGTAAATCATGTCTTTATTAACGGGCTCTTTCTTATCAGTATGGGTATATCCAAATGCCTTGTGATAAGCAATTTTCCCTTTTCTGGCTACCAATACCACACATCCGGGTACTGCTCCCTTTGCCACGGCGTCATTGGCAATAGAGTCAATTTTACTTAGTTTGTTGGCATCCAATCCTACTTCCCAGGGTTGTACTTTTGGTAAAAACTGCTGGTAGGTGATGGCAGTGCCATAAACCAACTCTGGTGAAATGGTCACGGGTAAAATTCCTTTTGCGTCTAATCTTCCAGCCAGAATATCAAATACGGTTTCCTGGGTAATTTCGTCGTCTTCATAACATGCTATCAAATTAGGGGCACTGGTAGAATTGGAAATAGCATAGGGATTGCCAAAATACAACGTAAGGGTCTGGAACGATTGCAAACCGTTCAAAAGGTAAACGGCTGCATTGCTCAGACCAAAGTTTTTGGCAGGTCTTCTGCTGTAATTATGCATGCCTACAATTACAAGATCATAACCTTGTTTTTTAATTTTATCAATCAGCTGTTTAGCAGAACTGCTGTCTGCCTTGTCGGCAGGAATCTGATTGGCAGAGGCATCGTCCATTAGCTGCTTGCCTATGCTGGCTCTTGTTCCAAATAAATAAACCGTTGCATTATAGGCTTTACTTAACTCTGTTGTGATGGTATTTTCACCGGGAGCCCCAATAGCAACATAGGCAATTTTCTGTCCTTTTTTTATTGGGTAGGCATTACTGTTTTCTTTTCTTAAAAGCGTGATGGCATTTTTGCTTAACTGCGTTTTTATAAGATTAGTCTGAACATTTAAGTCGTTAACCAGATTAGTAGTGTCAATTTTTGAAACCTTGTTTAATCCAAGATGATATTTGGCCAGTAAGATTTTTTTCACACTTGCATCTATTGATTCCCAGTTGAGCCTTCCTTCGTCAATGGCTTGTCTGATTTTTGCAATGGTGCCAGGAATATCTTCCGGTAAACACAACATATCATTACCGGCTATTAATGCCTCAACAGAAGCTTCTCCCGAAGGGAAAAACTTGGTAATGCCTTTCATTTCCAGGGCATCGGTAAAACTTAATCCCTTAAAGCCAAGTTCGTTTCTTAACAGTCCATTGATACTGTTTTTGGAAAGTGTGGCAGCTCTGTTGGCACTGCTGTCCAGTGCTGGAATAAAAATATGTGCAGTCATCATACTGCCCAGTCCAGCTTTGATTAGTTCACGGAAAGGATATAGTTCTAATTCGTCCAGTTGCGCTTTGGATTTATTAATTACCGGAAGATCATAATGACTATCTACGGCTACATCTCCGTGGCCGGGAAAATGTTTTCCCGTTGCCATTACGCCCACATCCTGCATGCCCCGCATATAGGCTGTTCCAAATAGGGCAACTTTAAATTTATCTTCCCCAAAACTTCTGTCGTTAATAACCGGATTCATGGGGTTGTTGTTGATGTCTATATCCGGCGCATAATTCACGTGTATACCCAGTCTTTTGCATTGCTCGCCCACTGCTTTACCAAACTGATAAATCAGGTCTGCATTGCTTACTGCACCCATCATTAATTGTCTTGGAAAATTAATTACGCTGTCTAAGCGCATGCCGAGTCCCCATTCTCCGTCGATACTAATCATCAAAGGGGTTTTGGCGATGGATTGATATTTATTAGTTAGTATAGCTTGTCTTACAGGACCTCCCTGAAAAAAACAAAGACCACCCACATTGTATTTGCGGATAGTCTCAGTTACTTTAGCTACATGATCTTCTCCCAGATTACTATGGGCGCGAATGATCATCAACTGTGCTATTTTTTCGTTCTTATTGAGTTTTTTAAACTTTTTATTGACCCATTTGGTGGCTTCGGGAGTTTCTTCATAAAACTTTTGTGCCATCATATTGGTATTTGCCAATACCAGTAACAATAAGAAGCAGATCCATCTTTTCATACAAAGTGCAATTGATGGCACAAGGTATGAAAAGCGAGGGATTATTCGGCTTCCTCAGGGGCTTCGGTCAACTCAATCTTTACATCATTGGCTTTCAGTATACGAAACCATTTTACCATTTTCTTCATGTCGCTTGCATATACTCTGTCAAAATCCATATCAGGGTAAATCTTCTGGAAATAAGCTTTTGTAGCTGCGGGATCTTTTTCGGAAGGTAAGTTTTCTGTGCTTGATTCCATTGCTTTGAATACATCAGCCAGATTTACATTTTCTCTGATAGTATACACTTCAATGCTCTCGAGGTGAGAAAAATTATGCACTCGGCTGCTCACGAATTTGGTGCTATTGTCTTCCAGTGATTTCACAATTGCGCCGTCATTTTTGCTGCTGACCATTTCAAATAATCCACTCATTCCGGTAACCGATATCAGTTTGTTGTATTCCATTTTATTAAAATTGAGTTGCAAAGTAAAGGATTTTGTTCTCCCGATGGTTAGGATTGCCCAATTGTTTCCAATGCTCTTTCCAGTCTGAGTTTTAAATCGGCAAATGGAGTGTATCCTCTAGCCAGCAGATGGAACTTGGTGGCCGATTCCTGAAGTAATACACAAGGGAAGCCGGTAACCTGTAATTGTTTCACGAGTGCAAATTCGTATTTGGCTTTTTCCTGATACTCACCGCTGTTTAGTTTCTCATAAAATTCATCCGCATCAATTGCATACTTCTCCAGTAAGTGTCGGTAGGCTTCGTTGTCTGTTAAATCCCTTCCTTCAAAATGAAGCGCGTATTGCAAATCAGCTGCAAAGTCAACTTGTTTGTCCGGATGCATTTCCTTGAAAATGCATAGCGCAATTGCAGGCTTTTCTGAATTAGGAAACCAGTCGCTCAGGTCAGGATTGTTGATATGCCAGAGATAGTCCGGGCCAAAACTTACACCGCTGTATTCCTCCACTGTTTTGTAGGCAGATTGAATATAGGATGCAGTTGCACTGATATGTACCGGGCTTTCGGGTAAAACCATGCCTCCGGAAAGTACTTCAATTTGTATATCCAGAAAAGCAGCTGACAATTGCTTCATAACGGGGCTAAAGCCATAGCACCATCCGCAATAGGCATCGTAACAGTAGAAGAGTATTGGTTTCATTTTGCAAAAATAGGCAGGGATTCTATAGCTTTGCACATTGTTTTAACAAGTAAATATCAGGTTATGCCAGGTTTTGAACTTTTTGGTGCCGAAGAAAGAAAAGAAGTAAATGATGTGTTAGAGACAGGCATTTTAATGCGCTATGGATTTGACGGTCCCAGAAAAGGTATCTGGAAAGCCAGAGAATTGGAACAGGCTATAACAGAAACCTTTGGTTGCAAATATGCTCAGCTTACTTCATCCGGAACTGCTGCCTTAACAACTGCAATGGCTGCATTGGGAATTGGAGCGGGTGATGAAGTCATCATGCCCAGTTTTACATTCGTTGCCAGCTTTGAAGCCGTTTTAAGTGTGGGTGCAATTCCTGTGTTGGTAGAAGTAGATGAAACACTTACCCTGGATCCGGAAGCAGTAAAAAATGCCATCACGCCCAGAACCAAATGTGTGATGCCTGTTCATATGTGTGGCAGTATGGCTGACCTTGATGCTTTGCAATCCATTTGTAAGAATCATAATTTGCTTTTGCTGGAAGATGCCTGTCAAAGTATTGGCGGAACCTATAAAGGCAAGGCATTAGGAACCATTGGCGATGCGGGTACTTTCAGTTTCGACTTTGTAAAAATGATTACCTGTGCAGAGGGTGGAGTGGTTATGACGAACAATCAGGAAATATATACCAAGTCGGATGGTTATACCGATCATGGACATGATCATTTAGGCGTAGACAGAGGTGCAGATTTGCATCCGTTTATTGGATACAATTATCGTATTAGCGAATTACATGCAGCAGTGGGACTTGCTCAGATCAGAAAGCTCAGTCGTTTTCTGGAGCTGCAAAAAAAGAACAATGCTGCTTTACGCAAACACCTGGAAGCCATACCTGAAGTGAGTTTCAGGGTAGTTCCTGAAGGGGGGGATGATAGTTGCAGTTTCCTTAGCTGGTTTTTACCAACCAAGGAACTTACTCAGGCTGTTGTGCAGGAAATGAAAGATCAAGGCGTATTGGCAGGTAATTTTTACTGGTTTGCCAATAACTGGCACTATATCAGTAAATGGGATCATTTGAAAAATGCGCAAACCTTGAATCGCCTGAGTGCCGATCAAACCAATGCATTGTTACAACTGGCTCAGACCACATTTCCGCAAAGTGATGCTATTATGAGCAGATGCATTTCAACAGCTATCAGTTTGGTTTGGACAGAAGAACAGATTCAGGAAAAAGGCACTAAGATGGCGGCGATTATAAATAAGGTGCTGGGAAAGTAATTATTGGCTTTTCCCTTCCATTTTATTTACATAGTCTAAGGTTCCCAACCTGAATCGGAAGGGAATTTTGGTAGCTTTTTCTAATTGCAATTCCTTTTTACAGAAAAATCCAAGGCCTTTCACATAATGGTCGGGAGGCAATATTTTAACAGGTTGTTGTTTTAAGCTGTCTATTTTCTGCATAAAAGTATTGGAAGAAATATTCCTCTGATTCCGGGGCAATAGTTGCAACTGTGCATTCAATGCTGCACTTATTAGGAATAAATTCACAAACAAACAAATTGTTTTACGCATTGTCTCGGTATAAATCTGTGTAAATTTACAGCGTAATTATTAATAGATGTCACTCAGTCAATCATTACAGCAAAAGTTACTTCAAAAACTGTCTCCTCAGCAGATTCAGTTGATGAAACTATTGCAGGTGCCTACTGCCAATTTAGAGGAAAGAATTAAAGAGGAACTGGAAGAAAATCCGGCGCTGGAGCAGGGAGAAGAAGGACATGAAGAAGATTTTCAGGATGACCTGAAGGACGAGTTTGATAATTCATCTGATGATGATATGGATCCGGACGGCAGCCTGGAAGAGTACGACAATGTAGATATCAGCGAATACGTAATGGATGATGACGGCGAGATTGCTGATTATAAAACAAAGGATGATAATTATCCGGAAATGGATGATCAGAAAATAATGCCTATTAAGGTTGAAACCAGTTTTCATGAAATGGTTTTGAATCAGCTGGGCATGCTGGAACTGGATGAAAGAAGTTATAAAATTGCAGAACAGGTTGTGGGGAGTCTGGATGATGATGGTTATCTCAGAAGAGAATTGTCTTCTATTGCAGATGATCTTGCTTTCAGACAAAGTTTAGTAGTTGAAGAGAAGGAAATTGAAGATATTATTTCTCAAATTCAACAGTTTGATCCAGCCGGTATTGCTGCAAGGGATTTAAGGGAGTGCCTTTTATTGCAGTTGAAAAGAAAAACAGATGAAGGCAAGAGTGTGGAACTGGCCGTTCAGATACTGACTAAATATTTTGAAGAATTTACTAAAAAGCATTACGAAAAAATTCAGAAGAGTCTGGGATTAACAGATGAACAACTCAAGGAAGTAATTGGTCAGATTATTAAACTGAATCCTAAGCCTGGCGGAAATCTGGGTGAAATGAATAAGGCAGAAACCTATATTGTTCCTGATTTTTTTGTAATCAATAATAACGGCTCACTGGAACTTTCTCTGAATTCCAAGAACGCACCTGATTTAAGGGTGAGCGAAGGTTACAGGGATATGTTGAAAGAGTATGAGAAAGGAAGCAAAAAAGATAAGAGGCAGAAAGAGGCGGTGCTTTTTATCAAACAAAAAATAGACGCAGCCAAGTGGTTTATCGATATGATTAAGCAGCGTCAGGATACTTTAATAGGCACCATGGGAGCCATTATGAAATACCAGCAGGACTTTTTCCTGACTGGTGACGAAACTACGCTTCGCCCCATGATTCTTAAAGATATTGCAGAAGTTACCGGGTTGGATATTTCAACAGTGAGCCGGGTGGCTAACAGCAAATTTGTACAGACTGAATTTGGTACTTATCGCCTGAAATTTTTCTTTAGTGAGTCGCTCAGCACCGAAAGCGGGGAAGAAGTAAGTACGCGGGAAGTGAAAAAAATCCTGAGTGATATGATTGAGTCTGAGGATAAGCACAAACCTTTCAGCGATGAAGTATTAACAGAAATGTTACAGGAAAAAGGTTACAATATTGCCAGAAGAACCGTAGCTAAATACAGAGAGCAACTGAATGTACCCGTTGCCAGATTGCGCAAGGAACTATAAATAACCATCATGTCTAATATAACAGAAACCAATCCCATCCCCGTTGAAGCGGTTGCGCAAAGACCCTGGCTTTTGCAATTCATGGCTAAAGCATTGTCCTTTCTGTTTCATCCCTTGTTTATTCCCACTTATTTCTTTTTATACCTGATGCAGGCCTATCCCTATGAGTTTGCCGGTATTACAGACTGGCAGTTGAAGCTGCGCCTGTTCGGGGTATTTTGGATGACGGCATTTTTTCCTGCCTTTGCAGTATTTCTGTTGTGGCGATTAAAATTCAGTGATGGCATTTATTTAAGAACTCAAAAAGAGCGAATTGTTCCCTATATCATTACCATGTTTTTTTACTGGTGGATGCATTATTTAAGCCGCAATTTTTTAGATCAGCCCATCGTGCTGCAATTTTTTTACACCGGAATTTTTGTTTGTTCTGTAATGGGTTTGCTGGCCAATAATCAGTTTAAAATAAGCATGCATGCCATGGGGGCGGGGGGATTGGTAACCGCCGTACTTCTAACGACCCTGCATTATCAGCATATGGATGGCACGGCCATTGCCGCTTCACTTCTATTGGCCGGATCTGTTACTACGGCCCGTTTGTTATTGAATGAACACAATACTAAGGAAATCTATACGGGTTTGGCGGCAGGTGTGCTAAGTCAGTTGCTGGCCTACTACTTTGTTATGTAATCTCAGGGCATTGGGCGATTTTTTGTTTCTTTGCAGCTTATCCAACTAAATTTCATGTGGTATAAGGCAGGAAAAGCAATTCTACGGTTCAGAGTTAGCTTACTATTTGTATTATTACTTGTTACAGCATTCATGGCCTGGCAGGCTTCTAAAGTTCAATTGAGCTATGACTTTACCAGGGCACTGCCAACCGATAATAAAAAGTTTGTAGAGTATCAGGCTTTTCTAAAAGAGTTTGGTACCGATGGCAATACGGTAGTCATTGGCTTGCAAGCCGACCAGTTTTTTCAGAAAGAATATTTCAATGAAGTTTTTGCATTGAGTCAAAGGCTGAAAAAAGTTCCCGGAGTTAATGGTGTGCTTAGTGTTCCGGATGCCATGAATCTTTTAAACGACGAGGTGAACCAGCAACTGGTTCCTTCCCGGATTTTCAATCCACCTTATTCCAGTCAGTCAGAGCTGGATTCTGCCAGATTACTTTTCAATAGCCTTCCCTTTTACAAAACCTTGTTACACGTTCCTGAAAAAAATGCCTATTTATTGGGCGTAACAGTAAGCAAGGACTCTATTAATAGTAAATACAGATCTATACTTATCAATGATATTTTAAAGGAAACCAACATCTTTGAGTCGAATACAAAATCTGAGTTGCGTATTAGCGGACTTCCTTTTATCAGAACCATAATAGGAGATCGTATCAAGGATGAAATGAACTGGTTTCTGATTGGATCATTATTGTTGTCTGCTGTTACACTGTTTCTGTTTTTTAGATCGGTAAGTGCTACCATTATGAGCTTGCTGGTTGTTGGCATGGGCGTTATCTGGAGCGTAGGTACCCTGGTGCTCTTTGGTTACAAGATTACTTTGCTAACAGCTTTGATCCCACCGTTGGTGGTGGTAATTGGTATTCCAAACTGCATTTACTTTTTAAACAAATACCATACGGCTTACAGAGAAAAATTGAATAAGGAAGAAGCCCTTATTACCATGGTTGGCAGAATGGGTATTGTAACATTGTTCTGCAATATTGCTGCAGCCATTGGGTTTGCAGTATTCGCGCTTACCAAGAGTCAACTACTAAAAGAATTCGGAGCAGTGGCAGGAATTAATATTCTTTTGTTGTTTTTTATCTCTTTGTTTTTTATTCCGCCTGTGCTTAGTTTTTTACCAGCTCCCAAAGCCAAACATACCAGGTACCTGGACAATGCATTTTTAGCAGCTATTCTGGTGCGCATTGAAAAATGGACCTTCCATCACGCAAAAATGGTTTACCTGATTACTGCAGTTGTTACTATTTTTTCCATCATCGGAATATTCAGAATCAAGAGTGAGGGTTTTATTGTGGATGATTTGCCCAAAGCAGATAAAATTTATACGGATCTGAAGTGGTTCGAAGAAAACTTTGGCGGGGTTATGCCACTTGAAATTATTGTAGACACCAAAAAGAAAAACGGACTGGTTCGTTCGGTTAAACCCATTGCAGCTATTGACGAATTTTCAGCCTATCTGGATTCTTCTGAATATACTGCAAGGCCATTGTCTTTTGTGGAAGGCCTGAAATTTGCAAAACAGGCATTTTATGATGGCGATACCATGAGCTATGCTATTCCTTATGAAAGTGATCTGGCTTTTATTGGTCCTTATTTAAGAAGCAAGAAAGACACGGTTAAAACTGAATCACCCAATGCTTTTAACAAACTGGTCAATAATTTTATTGATACCAATAAGCAGAAGGCCAGAATTAGTGTGAACATGAAAGATATAGGCAGTGCGAAATTGCCGGCTTTGCTTACCAAATTTGAAACCCGGGCCAACGAAATATTTGACTCTAGTTCTTACAAAGTAAGTTTTACCGGCAGTAGTGTCAGCTTTCTGGAAGGTTCCAGCTTTATTATCAATGGGTTGAAAGAAAGTATTTTCTGGGCTTTTTTATTAATAGCCCTCTGCATGCTTTATCTGTTTAAATCATTCCGGATTTTAATCAGCTCTCTGATACCCAATTTAATTCCACTAATTGTAACAGCCGGTGTAATGGGCTGGATGGGGATTGCGCTAAAACCCTCTACTGTGCTTGTTTTCAGCGTGGCGCTGGGCATAGTAATTGATGTTACGATTCGTTTTTTAATTAATTATAAACAGGAATTGCCCGCTCACAAAAACCAGGTTGATCCTACTTTAATTGCCACAATCCGCCATACCGGCATCAGCATTATTTATACTTCCCTGGTTTTAATTGCCGGATTTATCATTTTTAGTTTTAGCGATTTTGGAGGAACCAAAGCGCTGGGATGGCTGACTTCATTGACTTTGGTGGTGGGCACAATAACGAATTTGGTATTATTGCCTGTTTTAATTAAACATATATCTGTAAAATAATTTTAAAATCACCGATTTGTATAGCTAGAATGTATATATAACTTTATCATGTGATGCAGCTAGTTGATAGTTTTAAATGTTCTTAACAAGCAACATTTTTAACTAAAATTAAAGCGCATGAGAAAATTAGTAGTTCTTTTGACGCTTGTTGTTGGGCTGATTACAACGGCAAGTGCTCAAAATACTAGAACCATTATCGGTAAAGTTTCTGATGAGTCTGGAAAACCGCTTGCAGGTGTAACTGTAACAGCTTCCGACTTATCAAAAACCTCTTTAACAGATGCCAAAGGGGTTTATTCCATTCAGGTTACAGACAAAACCAAGTCCCTGAAATTTACTTTCGTAGGGTATGCAGAAGAGGAAATCAACATTGGTGCCAAACAAAGCATTGATGTAAACATGATGACCGAATCTAAGGCTTTGTCTGAAGTAGTTGTGGTAGGGTACGGTGTTCAGCAGAAAAAATCCTTCACGGGTTCTGCTTCTAAAATTGACACCAAGGAATTTTCCAATCTGGTTACTCCATCTGTAGACCGTCAGTTGGCGGGTAGAGCAGCTGGAGTTCAGGTATCCAATCCGGGTGGTGACCCTTCTACTCCGGCTCGTATCAGAATTCGTGGTGTGAACTCTATCAGTCAGGGACAGGCACCATTGATTGTGGTGGATGGTGTTCCATTGATTACAGGAAACCTGGCAGCAAACGTTAACTCAAACGCATTGGGTGATATTAACCCTAATGATATTGAGAATATTGAAGTACTGAAAGACGGTTCTGCCACAGCCATTTTTGGATCCAGAGCAGCCAACGGGGTAATCATGATTACTACCAAAAAAGGCGACAAGTCTGGTAAGATGAAAGTAAACTACGATGCTATTTTTGGTTACTCATCACCTGCTTCCCGTTTTGACTTATTGAACTCAGAACAGTTTGTACAGATTGCCAACGAAAAAAGAGCAAATGCCGGATTACCAGCAGCTGCGCGATTAAGTACAACAGGTACCAATACCGATTGGCAGAATGTTGTATTTAACAGAAACGCATTGGCAGTACAACAAAATATTAGCTTCTCTGGTGGTACACAGAAATCAGCTTATTTCTTCTCTTTCAACTATTCTGATCAGCGCGGTATTTTGATCAGCAACAGAAACAAAGCCTATCGTCTTCGTTTTAACTTTGATACAGAAATCAATAAGTTTGTAAAGTTTGGTAATAACCTTACTTTATCTAAGCAGGAAGACTATGGTCAGAACGATGGTACCAATGCTTTGAGCGGAGGTCTGGCTTCTACTTTAAGAATGCTTCCCAACGTGGATCCGTTTGATCCGAATAACAGAACTGGTTTCAATATCCTTGGACCAGGATTGAACTCAGTGGGTTTTGGACCCAACTTAATTGGGGTAGATGATAACTATACCAACCCTGCATTCACTTTAACACAGAATCAATTTGTATCTGACAAGATCAGAGCGGTAAATAATTCTTACTTAGAACTTTCTTTGTTCAAAGGATTGAAGTTCCGTTCTTCTTTTACTTTTGATGTGTTGAATGAATATGCATTCACTTCTCTGTCGCCCATTCACGGGGATGGTTTTGGTGCAGTAGGTTCTGTAACCAATACCTCTCAGAATATCTGGCGCTGGGTATTACAAAACTATCTGAACTATAATAAGTCATTCGGAAGACATAATATCTATGTAACAGCCGGTCAGGAAGCACAAAGAGATCAGAGCCGTTTTATACAAGGACAGTTACAACAAATTTCTGATCCTTTCTTTATTGGCCGTAACCTTATTTCAGGTTCAGGTGGATTACAATTTGCGGGTGGTGGATTCGGTCGTTCCGGATTCCAGTCGCTTTTTGCCAGAGTGAATTATGACTTTGCTAACAAGTATTTTATTCAGGCAACAGTAAGAAGAGACGGACAAAGTTCGCTGGCTCCTGAAAATCGTTTTGGGGTATTCCCTGGGTTCTCTGCGGGTTGGAGAATTTCTCAGGAAAAATTCTGGGAGAACTCGCCATTCCTGAAAGAGTGGTTTAATGAAGTGAAATTAAAAACTTCTTATGCTGTAGTAGGTAACCAGATTGGCGGTTTCCCTTACCTGAGCACATTTGGTTCTGCTGCATACGGTAACCTTCCAGGTCTGGCACCCAACTTAGTAGGTAACCGTGCGTTACAGTGGGAGCAAAATAAAAAGTATGATGTTGGTATTGAGATTGGGTTAAAAGGTGGCCGATACAATATTGGTATTGACTGGTTCCTGAACGATCTGGATAAACTGGTGTTGGCTGTTCCAACTCCTAACTCTGCTGGTATCCCGGGTAATGCTATATCTCAGAACATTGGTACTGCCCGTAACAGAGGATGGGAATTTACCGTGGGTGGTGATCTTATTCGCAAGAAAGATTTCACCTGGAATATGAGCTGGAACCACACATTAATTGACAATAAGATTACTTCTTTATACTCCATTGGAGGTGTTCCTGTAACCAATATCCCAGGCAACTACAATTTGTTGGAAGTAGGAAGTTCACTGAATATTTTATGGGGCTTACCTTATGCCGGAGTTAATACAGCAAATGGTAATCCAATGTACTTTAATGCTGCCGGCAGATTGGTACAACATAATATTGCCAATGGCGCATTCTACTTTGCCAATAATATGAATGATCCAACTTTTGGTCCGCAAACTTCACTGGGAATTGCGGATAGAAGAAATCTTGGATTAAGCTTACCAACTTTCTTTGGCGGTATCAACAACTCTTTCCGTTATAAGAATTTCGGTCTGGAATTTTTAATTCGTTATTCTGGTGGTAATAAAATCATGAATATTACCCGTCAGGAAGCATTGTTAAGCCAGAACTTCCACAACAATGGAAAAGAAATTTTGGATCGCTGGACCACTCCTGGTCAGGTTACCAATGTACCTCGCGCAGTACAGGGACAGGGTAATGCTATTAACCAGAATGGATTGGCCATTTCAAGATTTGTAGAGCCAGGTGATTTTATTCGTCTACAAAATCTGGTTTTCAGTTACACATTAAACAGCCAGCAATTGAGTGAAAAAACCAACGGTTACATTAAATCTTTGAAGTTTTTTGTACAGGGTCAAAACCTGTTTGTATGGACCAAGTACACTGGTTTAGATCCTGAAAATGCTTCACAGGCTGGTCAGGATAATGCAGTAACTCCACAGTTGCGAATTTTTTCTACCGGCATTAATGTTGGATTCTAATAAAACCTGATCACTTAAAACTTATACAATGAGATTCAATAAATTTATAACAGCTACATTCTTTTCCGCCCTTGCAATTGGCAGCGTAGGTTGTGAGAAAGTTTTAAATGAAGCACCTTACAATGCTTTTACAGACGAAAGCATATTTACAACACCAGAAAGGGCTACCCTTGCTTTAAATGGGGTTTATGACGCTGCGCAAACCGGAGGTCCTACACTTGCTGGTCGAGGTTATCCTTTTGGAGCAGCCAATGTTCAGCAGGGAGACTGTCGTGGTGAAGACATGGTAAACGTTGCAGCTTTTTATCAGTTTACCTATCAGGGCACTTATAACCCTACATCTGCCAACAATGTTGCTTTCTGGGATAATACCTACAACATGATCAATAAAGCCAATATTGCAATTGATGGCTTTAGAAGAGCAGGAGGGTCTAATATTATAACTCCTGCATTGGCTACTCAGTTCGAAGCAGAATGCCGTTTTCTGAGAGCATTGGGTCATCATGAAATGGTTACTCATTTTGCACGTCCGTATCTGGATGGAAATGGGTCTCAGTTGGGAATTCCTTACAGGGATTATCCGGTTGCAGGATCTGCAGCATTGGATCGTTTGAAAACAGAACCCAGACCTACTGTTGCTTTTGATTACCAGCAAATTATTGCCGATCTGAATTTTGCAGAAGCCAATTTACCGGTAACACAAACACTTGGGCCATTGAGAGCAACCCGTGGTGCGGCTATTGCCTTAAAGATGCGCGTAAGAATGCATATGGGTCAGTGGGATAGTGTAAGATTTGAGGGTAACAAATTAATACCAGCTTCCATCAATCCATTAACGCCAAGTGCAGCAACCAGTTTGGTGGGTGGATATGCATTGACAGCTACCCCTGCCGGTTCTTTTGGTTTGCCAGGTGGCAACAGCATTACTGCTGAAAATATTTTCACTGTTAAGAATGATCCATTGGACAATGGTTCTGTAAACGGCGCATTGGCATCTCAGTATGGTTCAAGCGATCTGGCAGGTAGAGGATTGGTGAGTGTTTCACCCATTATCTGGAACAATAACCGCTGGCTGGCCAATGATTTAAGAAGAACCACTTTATACAGACAAGGCTCAACCAATAACGGTACTTCTGTTGCAACTGGTCAGGCTATCATGACTACCAAGTACACTGACTACGTAGGAAGAGGAGATAACAATCCAATCATTCGCTGGGCAGAAGTATTGTTGATGCAGGCTGAAGCAGAAGCTCGGTTGTCTGTGGGTGCTGTTTCACAGCGTGCAGTTGATTTATTAAATATGGTACGTAACCGTGCCAGTGTGGCTCCTGCAACTACGCAGTATACCGTTTCCAGTTTTACAAATGATGAAGAAGAAATTGGAGCTATTTTATTGGAGCGTAGAATTGAATTGCTTGCCGAAGGAAAGCGCTGGGCAGATATTCACAGAACTGCCAGAGATCCTATTGCGAATTTAAGACCTGTAGGTATTCCTGCTAAAATTCCAAATGGTACAACAGGTATGGGTCAATATGGATTTGGATTGGCTGTGAATGCAGCTCAACCTGCCATTCCTTACAGCGACTTCCGCTTTATCTGGCCAATTCCGGTTGGAGAAGTAACTCAGAATCCAATCATTGTTCAAAATCCCGGTTACTAATCTTTAAACTTAATTAAGCATGAAACATACGTTTTTGAATAAATCAGGTTTTTACGGAATGCTATTGGGGATCATGGCACTGGGTAGTTCCTGTAAAAAAGAATTGCCGGTTCCTGAAGCAGACCCAACTCCGCAAGCCTATGTAGCAGTTCATAATTTTGCTTTGCTGGCAGGAACTTCCTCCTCTGTTTTTGTTAATGGAAATCAACTGGCACTGGGTGGCTCCAATGTGGCATTAGCTGTAGGTGGAAGTTTGCTTGGAACCTATGTGGGTGTAACACCAGGTGCTATAACCGTTGGTGTTAGAACTTCAACTGGTACTACCAACTATGCATCCAGAAATATCAATGTAGAAAGATTATCCTATACTTCTTTCTTTGCCTTTGATACCTTGACTGCCGGGGGATCAGCTAGAATGATTGCTTTGAACAATGACATGAAAGCTGCTGCTGCCGGAACCAGTAATATCCGTTTCCTGCATTTTTCTCCGAATGCGGGTCCGGTGAATGTTAATCTGGTAAGAACCTTAGATCAGTTTGGGTTAACTGCATCTGGCACTACTACTTTATCCAATGTGCCATATATAGGAGCTGCAGCAACCCCCAATGAGAGTGCATTGTCTGCATTTACCAATATACCTGCTGGCACATACACAGTAACGGTTCTTTCCGGAACTACTTCTGTGTTAACAGCAACCATCAATTTCAGAGAAGGAAAAAACTACAGTGTGGTTGCACGTGGGTTTGCTCCGGGAAGGCCTGCTATCCCTGCAGGTCAGACTTTGGGCGCAACTTTACTGTTACACAATCCTTAGTATACTGCCGTAGCACTCAAGATTAGAAGCCTGGCAATTTTGCCGGGCTTTTTTTTGGATGAATATTAAAAATTAGGCAAAAGCATAAGAATATTTTTTAAATATCAGGTCAGTTTTTAGATTTTTTTAATTCGCTTAGAGAGTTGATAATATTATTTAATTGTTAATCATTTTACTACGCATAAAAAAATACTTTATTAAGTAAGAGTTCGCCGTTTATCACTAACAGCTTAACAAATATTGGCTTTTAAGCTTTCTTTAACTATATTAGCACTCCAAAATTTAAAAACTGAATCATGAGAAAACTAGTCACATTGTTTTTCAATGTGCTGTTATTTGCAGTGCTGCAAGTAAACGCACAGACAAAGACTGTTACGGGTAAAGTAACAGACTCGAAAGATGGTACACCACTAGCAGGTGTTTCCATTACAGTGAAAGGAGCTGCGGGTACAGTTACCCAGCCAGATGGCTCTTTCAAAATTGTAGTGCCAACCACAGCTAAGAGCCTTAACATTAGCTCGGTTGGATATACTCGTCAAGACGTTTCTATTCCTGCCAGCGGCGTTGTTAACGCTAATTTGGTTAGAGAAGATTCTAACCTTGATGAAGTAATTGTTATTGGTTACGGTACTGCCAAGAAAAAGACAGACGTAACCGGTTCTGCCGTTCAGGTTAGCGGTGAGCGTGTTCAGGATCGTCCTACTGCAAACGTTTTAGACGCTTTGCAAGGTCAGGTTCCTGGTCTTCAAGTGTATAACAGTTCTGGTGAACCTTCTTCTACTCCTTCAGTAAGATTGAATGGTGTGGGTTCATTAGGAGCCAGCTCAACTCCATTGTATATTATGGATGGTGTGCCTATTGATGCAGGTACCGTATTGAGCTTAAACCCTGAAGATTTTGAATCTGTTACTGTATTAAGAGATGCGTCTGCAACTTCTATCTACGGTTCCAGAGCTGCAAACGGGGTTATTTATTTTACTACTAAAAAAGGTAAAGTAAACCGCTCTCAGATTTCATTGAACACTCAGTATGGCGTTTCTAATTTAGTTAAGCCTACTTTGGATATGTTCAATGGCTTCATGAACACCAAGCAGTTAACTGATTTCTGGGTTGCAACCGGATACCAAACACAGGCTCAGGTTAACAACCTATTAAGCATTTACAATGCTGATACCAAGTGGTACAAAACTTACTATCGTGAAAATGTTCCTACCACTCAGGTAGACTTGAATATTTCCGGTGGTGGTGGTAAAACTACCTACTATGTTTCTGGTAGCTATTTTGATCAGGAAGGTCTTGCTTTCCGCTCTGGTTACAAGCGTTATACTTTGCGTACTAACGTAACTACAACTGTGAACGACTGGTTCCAAATGGGAATCAATATGTTTGGAGGATATGATGAAAGACAAACCAACCCTTATGGTACAAACAGTACCAACCGTGGTTTGGCTTTATTAGCTGCTCCTTTCTATTCTCCTAATGACCCAAGCGGTAGACCTTATCCGAATTTGATTCCTGGTTGGGCTAGATACAATCCTGAATACCTGGCTAACACCAACAGAGGAAATTCTAATAACCTTCAGTTTAACCCAAGTGGTTATATTCAGTTGAGTCCATTAAAAGGATTGACTATTAAAGCTCAGGCTGGTCTTGAATTCTACGATTTCAGAGAAAGCAGTGTAAGATTACCTTCTTTCATTGGATCATTGAACAATGGTGCGGTTAGTGAAGGTTTCACAAGAGGAAGTACAAAAACTTTCACCAATACAGCTGAGTACAAGTTCAGCTTTAAGAACAGACATAACTTTACTGCATTGGCAGGTCAGGAATTCATTCAAAGTGCAACTACTGCATTTGCAGGTAGTTCTACTGGTCAAACAGATGATCGTTTGATTACCATTTCTGCTGGTCCAACCAACTTCTCTGCTTCTTCAAGCCGTACTGAATATGCATTCCTTTCTTACTTCGGTAGACTTAACTACAACTTAGATTCTAAGTACTTCTTAGATCTATCTGTAAGAAATGACCAATCTTCTCGTTTTGGTAGAGACTTAAGAGGAGCTACTTTCTACTCTGCAGGTTTCATGTGGAAAGCAACTAAAGAGCGTTTCTTAAGCAATATCAGCTGGTTAAACGACTTGAATGTAAAAGCAACGATTGGTACTTCAGGTAACTCTTCTATTGGTAACTACCAGGCGTTGGCTACTGTAGGAAGTTCTTTGTACAATGCAGGTACTACTTTTGGTATTTCATCTGCGGGTAACCCATTATTGTCTTGGGAAACTCAGCGTCAGATTAACTTAGGTATATCTGGTACTATCTTCAATCGCTTGAACTTCGACATTGAATACTACGATAGAAAAACTTCTAACATGTTGGTAAGTGTACCTTATGCATTTACTTCCGGATTCAGCAGTATTACATCTAACGTTGGTAGCTTAAGCAACAGAGGTATTAACGCTAATTTAAACTATGCTATTATTAAGAAGAAAGACGCAAGTTTAAATACTTACGTGAACCTTGGTTACACTACACAGAAGATTACTGAATTGTTCCAAGGAAAGCAGTTCTACATCATCCCTAATACAGGTGTAAGCTGGGCTGTAGGTCAACCAGTTTCTTATTTCTATCCTATTTTCTCTGGAATTAACCCAGCTACTGGTAACCCAGAATGGTTCAGACCTAATGCTGATCCTAACTTGATTGTACAGACAAATAAGGATCCTAGAAATGTAACCACAGCTTTCAATACCAATGCTTTACAGCAAAACACAGGTATCAAGCGTTATGCGCCTTTAACCGGTGGATTTGGATTGAGCGGTAGTTACAAGCAATTCTCTTTTAATGCAGACTTCTCATTTGCAAGTGGTAAGTACATGATCAATAACGATCGTTACTTCTTTGAGAATCCTAACCAGTTCCCTGGATTTAACCAGTCAGTTACTGTATTGGATTACTGGAAGCAACCAGGTGATGTAGCTCGTTTCCCAAGATACGGAGTACAGTTTACTCAGTTTGACAGCCGCTTAATTGAGAACGCTTCATTCATTCGTTTGAAGAACTTAACTGTAGCTTACAATGTTGCTAAAGATGTTTTGGCAAGAACTAAGACTATCACAGGAGCAAGATTCTTTGTTACTTTCAGAAATATCTGGACTTTGACAAACTATACTGGACCTGATCCTGAAGTTGATACCAACGTAAGTTTAGGTGCTAACCCTAACACAAGTCAGGTGGCATTTGGACTTGGATTACAGTTCTAGTTAAGTATTTATCAAAATGAAAAGAATCAAAATGAAAAGAATAAATTTAACTTATACAATTGCAGTACTGAGCTTAGTTATTTTGCTTGGTTCCTGCCAGAAAAAATTGGACCTGTTTCCATTCAATGCAATAGAACTGTCTCAATCTTTTAAAACCGTAAAAGATGCATCTACCTGGAATGGTGGTTTGTATGCAGACTTAAGAGGCAGAACTTACGGTACCTATATGTTCGCTACTGATGTACAGGCTGATCAATTAAACGCTTCCCTAGACTTTGGTAACAGAAATGGTAACCCACACAGATGGGGCCAAAGCTTCTTAGCAGAAGATGGTTTGTTGAGCGGCGTATGGTCTGGATATTATTTTGCACTAAGAAACGTGAATGCTGCAATTGCTGGCTTTGAAACCATTCAAAGTAACAATCCGGCAGAGGCTGATTCTTTAAGAAGATACAAGGCCGATAACTTTTTCGCCCGTGCACATTACTATCATCAATTGGTTCAGCGTTATGCAAAAGCCTACAATCCAACAACAGCAAATTCTGATTTAGCAGTTCCGTTGGTGTTAACTTATGACATTAATGCCCTACCTGCCAGAGCTACTGTTAAGCAGGTATATGATCAGATTTTGGCTGATATTGCTGCGGCTAAAACCAATGCAACTGGTTCAGCTGCACGTACCAGCACTCAAGGTGCAATGCGTGTTACACTGGATGCAATTTTAGCTTTGGAAGCTAGAGTAAAATTAGATATGCAGGATTGGGCCGGAGCTATCACTGCTGCAAATGCAGTGATTAATTCCAATCGCTACCCTCTAATTAGCACGTTGACCGATTTGAGAAATATGTGGGTAAATGATTTACCCAGAGAAGTAATCATGCGTTTAGCAGTTGTTAGAAACAATGAGACACCTAATACTAATAATATTTATTTAGGTTTCAACGCTGGTAACAACCGTTTTACACCTGATTTCATTCCTAGCCAGTGGATGATTGATTTATACGAAGCTACAGATATCCGTAAGGATGTATATTTCGGTGCAAAAGCTGTGTTGATTCAGGGTATTCAGTATCCAAACATGATTCTAGTAGACAAGTATCCTGGTAACCCAGCTTTATTTACTACAGCAGCAACTAACTATCAGCATACTCCAATTTTATTCAGAGTGGCTGAAATGTATTTGATTGTTGCTGAAGCAGGAGCAAATGCAGGTGGTGCTTCAGCAATTGAAGCAACAACCCGTTTAAATCAGCTAAGAGCAGCAAGAGGATTAACTCCAGTTGTTGCTACCGGAGCTGCTTTGGTTCAGGCTGTTAGAGATGAGCGTACCAGAGAGTTAGCCTTTGAAGGTTTCAGATTACAAGATTTGAAGCGTTGGGGACTTGGCTTTACCAGAAGAGCGCCACAAAATATCAATGCTATTAACGTAGGAGATAACTATGAAAGATTATCAGTACCTGCAAACGATCCGAAGTTTGTATGGGGTCTTCCTACCAATGATATTTCAATTAATCCAAACTTGGTTCAGAACCCAGGATGGTAATTGATAGGAAAGCTTATCATCAAAAAACCCGAATCGTTTGATTCGGGTTTTTTGTTTGTATAGAAACCTGCACTTTAACTTTCTTGGTACAGCAAGGGACAGAATTGAAATAATCAGATTATTTCAATAGCTCTTCTAAGGTCTTAAACAATTGATTACCTCTTAAATCAGAAGCAATTATTTTTCCTTCAGGATTAATTAAAACATTAAAAGGTATAGCGTTGAACTGATATAGGTTAGGCATTTCGCTTTCCCATTGTTTTAAATCGCTGATATGCTTCCAGTTTAACTTATCCATTTTAATGGCATCTAACCAGGCCTGCTTATCGTTGTCTAGTGAAACACCCAGGATGGTAAAGTTTTTCTTTTTGAACTGATTAAATGCAGCTACTACATTTGGGTTCTCCTTTCTGCAAGGACCACACCAGCTGGCCCAGAAATCTACCAATACATATTTTCCTTTCAGACTACTTAAAGAGAAGGGTTTGCCATCTAAATCGGGTAGGGTAATTTCTGGTGCGTCTTTGCCCAATAAAGCATAAGCAGGTGGTGCTGCAGGTTGCTGTTTAGCACTAGCGTCGAGCATTGCTTTGATTTTATTTAAGCCGGAATGAGATTTGTATTTTTCGGCAGATTCATTTACCAGGGCTTTTAATTCGTCGGGTGTCATGGTTCTGGAAGCCATACCCAATGCATAATATCGGGCAGCAGGGCTTTCGCTTTCATTGATAAATTTTCTAACCATTCCGTTCATTTCCTTCACTTTGCCATCTCTGTTTACCTGCATTACTTTCACCAGAGAATCGGTATTGGGTTGAGCCTTTAGAGAATCCAGCTCCATGAATACAGCATACAATGCAGAATCTTTTTTTCTGTAATCCTCAAAAAGGGTATGCATGGCTGCGGAAGCCGGAGAGTTTTTAACCTCATACACTCTGTATCTGGTTACATCCAGGTCCACTTCAATTTCATTGTTGTCGTTTACAATTAATACATCCGGACCATTCTCCAACACCAGTCGGTACAAACCTTCTTCTTTCGCAATTCCTTTTAAACTGAACTTGCCATCTGCAGGCAGGCTGGCAGAATCAAGAATAACAGGCTGGTCTCCTCCATAAGGCAGTTCCTGTAAATAGACTTTAGGGGTAATGGCGTTTTTAATGGTACCCTTTACGGTAAACTCACCATATTTTTTTTCCTGACTACAGGCACTTAGCAGTAGTCCAGTCCCCAATAAGAGGTAAATGGATTTTTTCATAATGGAATTTTATGCGTTTAATTTTTGTTCCAGTAGTTGGGTAACGATTTTTGGATCGGCTTTTCCCTTACTCAATTTTTTTACTTCTCCTACAAACAAACCAATCAATCCTTTTTTGCCTTTCTGATAAGCCTGCACTTTATCGGGCATCATTTCTATGGCTTTATTTACCCATTCCTCTAATTCAGCAGTGTTGCTGGTTTGCAGCAGATTCAGTGAATTAGCCAGTTGTTCCGGATCTGATTCATTGTGTAAAAGGGCGGGCAAAAGTTTGGATGCTGCTGTTGAGAAATTAATTTTCCCTGATTCAATTAACTGAATCATTTCTGCCAGATTCCCTGGACTCAACCCTAGTTCGGCAATGGTTTTTTGCTGTTCGTTCATCAGCTGTTTTACAGGTCCAAGAATCCAGTTGGCAATCATTTTATATTGCGGGCATACATTTGCAGTAGCTTCAAAAAATTCAGCTATTGATTTTTCTTCGCATAACTGAGAAGCGTCGTACTCGTTCAATTGGTAGTTATGCTGAAGAACTGCATGCCATTCGTTGGGCAATAACGGCAGACTGTTTCTAATGTCTGCAATCTTTTCTTTCGTAAGGATAATAGGCGGCAAATCAGGGTCAGGAAAATACCGGTAGTCGTTGGCTTCCTCCTTTTCGCGCAAACTAAAGGTAATATCCTTGTCTGCATCATAGCTTCTTGTTTCCTGTATAATTTTATTTCCGGCTTCCAGTTCGTTGATGATTCGGTTGATTTCGAACTCAATGGCTTTTTTGATATTCCGGATGGAGTTCAGGTTTTTAACTTCAACCTTGGTTCCCAGTTTTTCCGAATCTTTTAATTTCACAGAAATATTGGCATCGCATCTCAAGCTCCCTTCTTCCATATTACCGTCACAAACGCCAATCCATCTTACCAGTTTCCTGATTTCGGTTACATATTGCCAGGCTTCTTCTGCTGAAAACAAATCGGGTTCAGTTACAATTTCAATGAGTGGAGTACCTGCTCTGTTTAAGTCAATGCAGGAATCAGCATCTAATATATCGTGAATACTTTTGCCTGCATCTTCTTCCAGGTGTATCCGGTTTAACTGCACCATTCTTTTTCCTTCATCGGATTTAATAGGAATATGTCCCCCCATGCATATAGGATGTGTATGTTGAGAAATCTGATATCCCTTGGGCAAATCCGGATAGAAATAATTTTTTCTTGCAAAAAAACTTTCTTCTGCAATGGTACAGTTACAAGCCAGTCCCATTTTAACCGCCATGGTTACTGCTTCCTTATTCAGCCTGGGGAGGCTGCCGGGAAATGCCAGAGAAATCGGACTCACCTGCGTATTGGGTGTGTTTCCGAAAGCCGTGCTGTCTCCACTGAACAACTTGCTTTTCGTGGCCAGTTGTGCGTGAATTTCAAGGCCAATCACTGCCTGGTATTTCTCTGGATAACCCATTATAGCAGTGAATAAATTTGTTGGATCAGTGTTGACAAATTAGATGCATCCTGACCACCAGCAGTTGCCAGGGTTTTCTGACCGCCGCCACCACCCTTGATTAAAGGGGTTGCGTATTGTTTTATTAAATGCGGAGCTTCCAATCCTTTTTGTGCAACAACATTATCACTTAGTAAAATGCAAACGGCAGCTTTGCCTGCAATGTTGGCGCATAACACCACCACATAATTTTCGCCCAGATCTGCTTTTAAGTCGAAGCAGATTTTCTTTAAATGATCAGGGCTGCTCACTTGCAATACTTCTCCAATAAACTGGCCATTACCAGATGGGTAAGTTTTAATTTTTTGTATTAATTCAGACTTGAGGGATTGTAATTGTTTGGCTTCCAGGCTCTCCAGTTTTTTCTCGAGTTCCTGTTTTTCCGCAACAAGTTTTTCAATAGACTTGAGTACATCCTGTGATTTTAAAACATTGCCTATCTGCTTTAAAGTCTCGTTTTGAGCGGACAAATAATCAAATGCTGCTTTTCCGGTTAATGCCTCAATTCTTCTTACTCCGGCTGCTACTGCAGACTCAGCATTTATTTTCATTAATCCAATCATTCCGGTAGAAGCAACATGGGTTCCTCCGCAAAGCTCCACCGAGTAAGTTGGGTCTGCAATTACCACTCTCACGCGATCTCCGTATTTTTCTCCAAACAAAGCCATTGCACCTAATTGCAAAGCCTCGTCCTTAGACATTTCCTTGATTACTACAGGAATGTTTTCTCTGATTTTTGTATTCACTATATTTTCAACCGCAATAATTTCTTCTTCTGTTAATCTGGCAAAGTGAGAGAAGTCGAAACGAAGATTGTCTTCATTAACCAACGACCCTTTCTGAGCCACATGTGTTCCCAAAACCTGTCTTAATGCAGCATGCAATAAATGGGTAGCAGTGTGGTTATAACAGGTAAACAATCTTTTTGCTGCGTCTACTTCAGCCGTAAATTCAGCTGAAGGATTCAAAGGCAGCTGATCTACAAAATGTACAATCAGGTCGTTCTCTTTCTTGGTATTGGTTACTGCGATTGTATCGTTACTGAAAACTAATTTCCCGGTATCGCCTACCTGACCTCCACTCTCTGCATAGAATGGGGTAGTGTTTAATACCAATTGGAATTGTGTTTTTCCTTTGGCACTGATTTTTCTGTATCGGGTTATTTTGCTTGTTGTACTCAATTCGGTGTAACCAACAAATCCATTTCCTTGTTCGGTTGATATTTCTACCCAATCTTCCGTATCCAAAGTGGTAGCGGCACGGCTTCTGTTTTTTTGTTCCTGCATTTCCTTTTCAAAGCCCTGCTCGTCAATTGATTTATTATTTTCTGTAGCAATTAATCGGGTAAGGTCAATCGGGAAACCAAAAGTGTCGAACAATTCAAAAGCAGCTTTGCCATCTATTACCGCTCCGCTGTTTTTAATAATATCATCCATTCTTTTCAACCCTTTGTCGAGGGTTTTCAGGAATGCATCTTCTTCTTCTTTTACTACTTTGCAAACAAAGTCGAGTTGCTGATGCAGTTCCGGGAACACATTTTTAAACTGTTCTGCAATAACAGGAATCAATTGAAACAATAAGGGCTGTTTGTAATTCAGATAAGAATAATAATACCTTACAGCTCTTCTTAAAATTCTTCTGATTACATAACCTGCTCCTGTATTGGAAGGTAGCTGACCATCGGCAATGGTAAATCCAATCGCACGAATATGGTCGGCAATTACCCTGAAAGCAATGGCTTCTTTTGAATCCGACTGATCGTATGTATTACCGGTTATTTTTTCAATAGCTCTGAAGGTTCCGGTGAATACATCGGTATCGTAGTTGCTCTGTTTGCCCTGAATTACTCTTACCAGTCTTTCAAAGCCCATGCCTGTGTCTACGTGTCTGGCAGGCAGTTCAACCAGGGAGCCATCTTTTAAACGGTTGTATTGAATGAATACATTGTTCCAGATTTCAATTACCTGAGGATGGTCTTTATTTACCAGATCTCTTCCCGGAACTTTTGCAATTTCTTCTTCTGATCGGCAGTCTACATGTATTTCAGAACAAGGTCCGCAGGGGCCTGTGTCGCCCATTTCCCAGAAGTTATCCTTCTTATTTCCGTAAACAATATGATCGGGAGCCACCAGTTTTTTCCACTCTGCCAATGCAAGGGTTGAAGCAGGAATTCCTTCTGCAGGATCTCCTTCAAAAACGGTTACATATAAGCGGTCTTTCGGCAACTTATACACTTCAGTTAATAGTTCCCAGCTCCAGGCAATGGCTTCTGCTTTAAAATAATCACCAAAGCTCCAGTTACCCAGCATTTCGAACATGGTATGATGATAAGTGTCTACCCCCACTTCTTCCAGGTCGTTGTGCTTGCCACTCACTCGTAAACATTTTTGGGTATCTGCAATTCTGGAACTACTCGGTTGGCTGTTTCCCAGAAAATAGTCTTTAAACTGATTCATACCCGCATTGGTAAACAAGAGGGTAGGGTCGTTCTTTACCACAATAGGAGCAGAGGGTACAATCTGATGCTGTTTGGAAGCAAAAAAATCCAGGAATTGCTGGCGAATTTCGGCACTCGTCATGATGAATTACTTTTTATATGCCATTCAGGCTGTAGAAACTATCTTTGTTGTTAATTAAGACGGCAAAGGTACGGATTTAAGGGGCTGAAAACCGATCATGAAAAAGGTAAAATACTACTATAATACACATAATATGCGCTTTGAGAAGCTAACCACCCCCCTAAGGGTAAGGTTGCTTCAGGTATTTGGATATATAGCCGCATCTATTGTTACCGGGATCCTCATTTTTGCCATTACTTTCCGCTACATTGATTCCCCGAAAGAGAAACTATTAAGGCAGCAAAACGACGATTTAAAGCAGAATTACCGGGTGATGGAAGAGCGAATCAAGCAATTGCAGCTTCAGATGGACGAAATTGCCAACCGGGACAATTATGTGTACCGTTCCATATTTGAATCGAGCCCCATTCCAGACAGTGCCAGGGTAAAAGAAATGGAGAAAAAGAAAGAAGTGCAATTGGTGCAGAGCATGGGTGAAACTGAACTGGTAACCAGTATGGCAGCCCAGCTGAACAATCTGAGTTTGCGAATGGCTTATCAGGTAAAATCTTTCAATGCCATAGAAAATATGGTGAAGAACAAGGAAAAACTAGTTGCTGCCATTCCTTCTATTCAACCCATTAGCAACAGAAATTTGAACAGAGTGGCTTCTGGTTTTGGCTATCGTATTGACCCCATCTATAAAGACCGGAGACTGCATGCTGGTCTTGATTTTACAGCACCTATCGGTACTCCTATTTATGCGGCGGCAGACGGGGTGATTAAAGACGCCGGATTTAATACCGGCGGTTACGGAAACAGGGTTGTGGTAAATCATGGGTTTGGTTACGAAACTTTGTACGCCCATATGGTTCGGATTAAAGCCAGGGTGGGAGCCCGTATTAAAAGAGGCGAAGTAATTGGATATGTTGGGTCTACCGGTAAAAGTACTGGCCCGCATCTGCATTATGAAGTTCATAAAAATGGAACTCCGCTGGATCCCATTTACTTCTTTTATAACGATTTAACGCCGGCGCAATTCGACCGGATATTGAAATTAGCAGCAGCCAGCAACCAAAGCTTTGATTAGGAAGAACAAAATCCTTAATCAGTTGTAATACAATAAAAACATTTTGGAACCAGGGGTAAGAGAATATCTGTTACGTATTGTAAACACCATTTCTGTGGGCTTATTATGGCTGGCCATTAATTCCACGGCAGGCATTATGTACGACCATGCTTTTTTTCACGATACCATTACTACCGGTAATATTGTTTTCTACTGCTGGTTTATCATCAGTTTTTTCTTCCTCATGCGCTGGCTGATCAAGCTTTGGAGTAAGCCCATTCATTTTGAGCGCTAACCTTTTTGGGCAACCGGATGTAATTGTTATTGCTCGTTCTAACTGCTATGATCCATAATAATAACCCATTCGCCGTTTATCTTTTTAAACAGCAGGGTATAGTGCCCGCTTACATTACCTGCATTTCTGGTGAGTTCCCATTTGCCTAAAACCATCCACAATTGCTTTGCCAAGGGTTTTACCTCTAGAAGGGTAAACATCAGGCTACCCATATAATCCTTATTTGGATAGTTCTTTTTGTAATTGTTCAAGGTATTGGTATAACCATAAGTGGGACCGTTTTTTCCAACAAATAAAAGACTGTCGTTTTTCCAGTAGCCCTTCATAAAAGCGTCAAGGTCTCCACGGTTCCAGGCAGCTGTTTGTTCTGCTAGCATTTTTCTGATTTGTTTTTCCGGGCCTGCCTGTGCAAAGCTGAAACCATAAACACTAAGAATAAGTAGGGTTAATAAAGCGAGTTTCTTTGTCATTTTTCAGCATTAGTCAATAGTAAATTAACTAACTTTCTTGAATGGAGTATCTGAAACATTTGCAAAAGGATAAAAAATTAAAACCTTTGCTGCAGGCAGGCTATTTAACAATATCAAAACGAAAGAATGTTCCGGTACGATTAATGGCAAGCATCATGAGCCAGCAGCTGAGCACGAAAGTAGCAGCAGTTATTTACCAGCGGTTTCTGGATTTGTACAATGGTAAGGATCCTGAATTGTCAGTTGTTCTGAAAACTCCGGATGAAAAATTGAGAGGCATCGGATTAAGCAATGCAAAAGTTGGATATGTAAAAAATGTAGCAGCCTTTTGCCTTGAACATTCCATCACCGATAAAACTCTGGCTAAAATGGACAATGAGGCAATCATTAATTTGCTGGTGCAAATTAAAGGAGTTGGAAGATGGACGGTAGAAATGTTATTGATGTTTACGTTGGGAAGAGAAGATGTATTTGCGGTGGACGACTTAGGCATACAACAGGCTATGTGCAAATTATACAAATTAGACCCTGCCGATAAAAAAGCCATGAAAAGCGCCATGCAAAGCATTGCTCAGAAATGGTCTCCCTATCAAACCTATGCCTGTATGCATTTGTGGCAATGGAAAGACAATTGATTATGCAGAGTTTCTGGCCGCATTAATAATGCCAAACATAGACCGGGTTACTAATTTTTCGTAATTGGCTTTTTCTTCTGCAGAAAGGGTGTCTTTTTTTAACTGATGCAGTGAATACTGCTGAATGGTAAGCAAGGGAAGTACAATTTTATCGCGCATCAAAATAGAAGCCCTGCCTGTTGCATCTTCTTCCATCAGCAATTGATTGCCGGACAATTCAAGTACCAATGCCTGTGTAAGGTCGTATTCTTCTTTAATTAATTTCCAGATGGGCCCATAAGTGGCATCTTCCTGAATACAGGCGGTTAAGGGGAAAAAGGATTTCAACATGCTCATCATGCTATTGTCGATCAGGGTTCTGAAAAACGCCACTTCATTAAAAAGTGTTTTCACTTCATCCCACCTGCCCGCTTCTTTCATTTTCTGTAGTGCCGTACCCACTCCAAAATATCCGGGAACATTTTGTTTTAACTGACTCCAGCTTCCTACAAAGGGAATGGCCCTGAGGTCTTCAAAAACCAGCTGAGTGGAATTGCCTCTTTTGCCGGGCCTGCTGGCAATATTCGATTTGCTGTAATAGTTCAGCGGGCTGAATTGCTGCATGTAGGGAAGAAACTGAGGATGTTTTTTAAAAGACTGATATACTTCGTGACTTATTTTACCAAGCTCTTCCAATAAGTTTTTGTTTTCAGCCCTGATATCTTTTCTGTTCTCTGCAAATACGGTATTGCTGACTCCTGCACTTAATAGTTGTTCCAGGTTGTACTGGGCCGATTTTAAAGTGCCAAAATTAGAAGTAATGGTTTGTCCCTGAATGGTCAATTGTATTTCTTCGTTTTCAATAGCATTCCCCAGGGATGCATAAAACTTATTGGTCTTGCCACCTCCTCTTGAAGGAGGACCACCCCTGCCGTCAAAGAATTTAACCTTGATGCCGTATTTTCTTGAAATGCCTGTAAGGTTTTCCTTTGCCTGATAAATACTCCAGTTGGCCTGCAAGTATCCTCCGTCTTTGGTACCATCGCTGAATCCTAGCATGATGGTCTGCGCCTGTCCTCTGGCTTTAATATGTTGCTGGTACAGGGGCAGTTCGTATAGCCAGGTCATGATTCCTTCTGCATTTTTTAAATCGTCGATGGTTTCAAACAAAGGAACAATGTCTACCGAAAGTTGCTGAATATTCCAACCGCAAAGCTTAAAAAGCGTGTAGACTTCTATCATGTTCAGGGCCGACTGGCAATTGCTGATGATATAGCGATGACAGCCTTGTTCTCCATTCAGTTGCTGAATGGAATGAATGGCAAAAATACTTTCAACCGTATCTTTTGCAATGGTGCTGCTTGTGTCTGTGGTTTCAATTACCTTGTTTATGGAAAGTAAAACTTTAATTTTTTCGGCCTCACTTAGAGTAGCATAATCATCTGGAAGTATTCCTTGTTGATCCTGCTTCTTTAGTGTTTCGTTTATGTCTGCAATAACTGCTGTATGTATTCTGCTATCCTGTCTAATATCGAGCGAAGCAAACCAGGTCCCAAAAATGGTAACCTTATTTATCAGGCTATTGATCCTGTTCAGGTAAAGACCATGATGTTCCGAAATTACCAAAGCTTTAATGGCGTTCAGTTTTTCCAGTAATTCTTTCTGCTGCACTCTTCTGCTCTCTTCCGGACGAAACACATTTTCGTACAATTGTGCTTCCAGCTGAGTAACCAGTTGGTCCACACCTGCAAAAGTTAATCTTCTTTTTAAGGAACGGATATCTCTGTAATAGCATACAATGATGGCACTTCTAAGTGATTCCGCTACTTGCAAAGTAGTGGCTGCATTTACAAAAGGATTTCCATCTCTGTCTCCTCCCGGCCAGAAACCCAGTTCAATAAAGGGGTTATTGTTTTCTTCGTTCAGGATTTCTTCGTGAATGAAATTGTAGATATTTCCGATAGACTTGTAAAGAATATTCTCCAGGTACCACATCAGATTGACGGCTTCATCAAAAGGAGTGGGTTGTTTCTTGTTGAAAAAAGGAGTGATGCCCAGCTGTTGTATATACAGATTAATGGTTTCAAAATCATTCCTGGCAATGGCTTCACCTAAATCATGAATAATACCCAGCACATTGCCCGGATAAAACTGTGTTGGATGGGCAGTTAAAACAACCCTAACCTTAAATGATCGTAGTTTTTCTTTTAAGAGCGGCAACTTTCCTTTAAAATAGGCTTCGTTGTACAATGCTTTCAGGCTGCCTGTTCCGTTCAGCTGATTCACTGAATCGAATGCCGCATCTTCAATTGCATCAAAAAGTACCACCTGCCTTTCTATGTATTGAACAAATTTAAAAAGACGTCCTATTTTGTCCTTTTCATCGTCTGCCATGGCATGTCGTTCAAAGAACTGATCTATAATAGCCATGGGGCTTTTCCCTTGCTGGTAACCGTCTACACAGGCTTGCAATAAAATGGGAAGCAAGGCCCCTACATTGGCGATTCCTGAAAAGGGAAGGGCTGCAAACAAGCTATTATAGATAGTGTATTTGTCTGTAACATTCTGTCTGAAAGACTGTATGGCTTTTTTTGAGTTCATATTGATTCAACTGAATATACAAATTTTTTTCAGCCCATTAAACCCATACCGCCAATTTTTATCTAACTTAAAATACAATTGTAAAAGTTTGAACCAGGATACAGCGTTGGTGAAGCGGTTAAAAATCCCTTCTGAAAAAGATTCGGCATTCACGGAGCTGGTTAAGAAATACCAGGAAAAATTATATTGGCATATCCGGCGCATCGTTGTGGATCATGATGATGTAAACGACGTATTGCAGAACAGTTTTATTAAGGTGTGGAATGCCCTGGATAATTTCAGGGAAGACAGTCAGTTGTACACCTGGCTATACAGAATTGCAACCAATGAAAGCCTGAGTTTTCTGGCGCAGAAAAACAGAAAACAGGCCGATTCATTTGATGATATTTCTGAGACCTATGCAAATCAAGTAAAAGCCGATCCCAACTTTGATGCCAATCAGCTGGAGTGGAAATTGCAACTGGCTATTCAGCAACTTCCGGAGAAGCAAAAGCTGGTATTCGGACTTAGATATTTCGATGAAATGAGCTATGAGCAAATGAGCAAAATCCTTGATACGAGTGAGGGTGCGCTGAAAGCCAGTTATCATCACGCAGCCAAAAAAATTGAAGAATTTATTAAAACACATTAAACCAGTTGACAGGTAATTGGTCATATATACCGAACATGGAAAACAGAAAAGACATAGCACAAGAACTAGAGGAGATTGCTCCTCTTTTGAACAGGATCAGCAAGAAGCCTGTTCAAACGGTACCTGCGGGCTATCTTGAACAATTGAATATTCAAATACCCGGCAATCAAGCGCCAGTGGTAAGCATGAAAAAAGCTACAAACTGGTATCGATTGGCTGCGGCCGCTGTTGTTACCGGTATTTTGGTTTTGGGTGGATGGCAAATGATGAACGAATCACTGAAGCCACTGGAAAGCGAAGTGGGGATGAATTATGCGGAATTGACTTCTCTGAATGTTACAGACTGGGTACAACAAATGCCTAATGAATCAATAGATGAATATCTGCAATCTGCCAATGCATTGGCAGGATCGGAGAATAGTTTACACCACTACACGGTAGATGGGGTAACCGGAACAACTGTGGATGAGATATCAGATGAGGAACTGCAGCTTTATCTGAATGATTAATTGAAAATTTTTAAAAAAAGTAAAATGAAAAAGATTCTTTTCTTGATGGTAATGAGTGTGGCTGTTGCTGCACATGCACAGGAACCACCACCTCCTGGTAAAATGGACAGAATGCCCGGTGCTCCTGGCAAACCCAGAGGCCCCAGACCTCCACATGTAGAAGCACTGAAAGTAGCTTTTATAACCCAGAAACTCAATTTAACAGCTGAAGAAGCACAGAAATTCTGGCCCGTTCACAATAGCTATATGGCTGACTTAAAAAAAGCCAGAGAAGCCAATAAGGATGCAGAACTGGCATTTGAAGAGCAAGCGCTTTCTATCAGAAAGAAGTACAATAACGACTTCAAAAAAGTTTTGAACAGCGAAGAAAGAGTAAATACTGTTTTTAAGCTAGACCGCAATTTCAACGACATGATGCGCCAGGAAATGATGCGTCGTGGAATGCGTCCGCAAGGCCCACAAGGTCCGGATCAAAAACCCGACAGACCTGCATTGCGCAAGAGAATGATGGAGCGCAATCAGCGGGATTCATCTTTACGGAAGAATTAATCAAGAAAGATTTCTTGTAAGCCTTTAGAATAATTAGGTTGAATGATTAAATACAGGGCTGGAGATATCATGGTAAAACAGGTATTTCCAGCCTTTTTCTTTTCCCTCTTCCCACCATTGTTTGCGAAGCTCCATGCATTTCTTTCCATCGAAATCATACTTGGCTACAAACCTGCTTTTCATTTGCTGTAATTGTGGTGCGTCATCTCCGCCAAAAAAGACGGTTTCATTTCCATCTGTAATGGTAAATACCTGGTGGTATTTGGAGTGCGCACCCGTTAACTGGTATTCAATGTAGCCATCTATGATACCCTGGTCTTCATTAAGCCAGATTACTTTGCTGAACTCTTCCAGCATGGCAATGTCTTCCTGTACATAAGAGGCAGAGCCAATTCCCATGGCATATTCAAATTCTCTTCTCTGCACAAAATAACTAGCATAGGGAAAAGCAATGAATTGTTCTCCGGTACTATGGTTTCTGGTTGTAATACCTCCTGCATGGTCTTTGTGCAAATGACTCATCAATACTTTTGTAACCTGTGAGGGGTTGTACCCGGCTTTTTCCAGGTTATAATAAATCTGAGGAACCCCATTCGACAAGTTATACCCCAGACCTGTATCAATTAAGATTACATCTTTGGATGTGATAATAAGAAAGGGTTGAATTTCTACCAGTAAACTTCCGATTGGTCTGCTGTTTAATTCTTCTTTAGTAGTGTCGAAAGGAACAAAAACCTTGGTTTTATCAATGGTAAAACTTCCTTCAGATAAAGGTATAATGGTCATAATATTCAATTAGCGCAGCACCATCTGGCGGTCTGCATCCAGTCTTAATAAAATAAAAATCAAAATGGTAAAAGTAAGCAGGGAAGAACCTCCGTAACTAATCAACGGTAATGGAATACCTACAATTGGAAACAAGCCAATGGTCATGCTTACATTTACTGCTATATGGAAAAAGAAAATACTTACCACACTATAGGCATAAACCCTGCTGAAAGTACTTCGCTGTCTTTCAGCAATTCGTACAATCCTGAATAAGAGTGCAATGTATAAGATCAGAAAGAAGAAGCAGCCCAAAAATCCGAATGCTTCTCCCAAAGAAGTGAAGATGAAATCGGTATGTTGTTCGGGTACATATTTTCCACGGGTTTGTGTGCCTTTAAGGAAACCTTTTCCGGTAAAGCCTCCGGAGCCAATGGCAATTTTACTTTGGCGAACATTGTAGTCGTCTGGTTTTCTGGGTGCTTTTTCATTTCCCGTCTGTTGTTTCTTCATCGACTTTACATTCTCCGAACAATTGTAATCCTTGCCCACCATGCTGTAAATACGGGTACTTTGGTAACACTCCAGAACATTATTAAAGATGTAGGGGATAACGAATCGCTGGGTTCCTGCACTGATTAACCAGGCAATAAAGATGATGGTAATAACGCCCTTGTTTCTTTTTGCCTGTCTTCTGGCGATGTAAATCATGAATACGGCAATTACACTTAATGCAATCAACAGGGTATTGGGCTCGATAATTAAAGAGGCAATCACCAGTGCGCCAAAGGAAGATCCGATAATCAGAATTTGAGCAGGCAATCCCTCACGGTACATGGCTATTAAGAAAGAAGTATATACCAGGGCAAGTCCTAATTCGTGCTGTAAAATTGAAAGTACTGCAGGGGCCAGTGTAATGGCACCTCCGATTAACTGGTATTTCAGTTTGCTGAAATCAATTTCCTGTCTCGATAAAAACTTTGCCAAAGCAAGCGCAGTAAATATTTTGCAGAGTTCTGCCGGTTGCAGGTTAAATCCACCTGCCAAAGGAATCCAGCTTTTAGATCCATTGATATTTTTACCAATCACAAAAGTGGCCAGCATGAGCAGTAGGCCAAACACATACATCAGATTGGCAAAAGCAGTAAAGAGTTTGCTGTCTGTTAAGAGGATGAAAGTTGCAACCAGCACACAGAATCCAGCAAAAAATAATTGCTTGCTGTAATTGGTTTTTCCACCAATAAAGGAACTGAAAACATTTACGCCCTCTCTGTATTCAACCATAAAAATGCATAGAATGCCAATGGCTACCAAAGAGGCATATAGCCAGATAACCGGGTAGTCTATTCCCTGTGAAATGCTTTTATTTTTTGTCATTGTCTTCTGCCCTCCATTTTTTTCTTTTTAGATTCAGAAATTAACAGAGCAGCTTTGATTTTATATTTTTCCGTACTGTCTTTTTTATTGCCAACCGGCTTGCTTCCTTGTTCAAGTATAGCTTCGGTGTTGTTTTTAGGGGCTTCTCTGTTGGGTTCGGCTTCTTCTTTTTCAGCAGCTTCTTCCAATGCCAGTTTGGCCAGTCGGGCGGCTCTTTCCGCATCTTTTCGCGTGTACCAGTTTTTAATAGCCTGAGGAACCAGATCCATTTTGGTGATTCTCTCCGCTGTAGCTTTACCTGCAGTGCTTAATGTGTCATTCAGGAATTTCTCTATGATTAATCCCGCAATGGGACCTGCCGCAACGGATCCATATCCTCCGTTCTCAACCACAACCGCCACTGCAATTCTTGGATTGTCTTTGGGCGCGAATGCTACAAACAAAGAGTGGTTTTTTCCGTGAGGGTTTTGGGCTGTTCCTGTTTTGGCACAATATTCCACTCCTGGTATTTTAATATGAGAAGCCGTACCATACACAGTTACATCGTGCATACCATCATTAACCGCCTGATAGTCTCTGTCGGAAATATTAGTTACGGTATGTTTGGTTCTGTACTTATTCATCAACACCGTATCAGCTGTACTTTCACTCTCTATGCTATCTACAAAATGCGGAGGATAATAATATCCCTTGTTGGCAATGATGCACATCAGGTTGGCCATTTGTAAGGGGGTAGCCGTCATTTTATCCTGTCCAATTCCAAGCGTAAGCACGCTGCAACTGTTCCATCTTCTGGCTCCGCCAAAAAAACGATTGTACACACTGGTGTCTGGAATATTGGCTTTGTCTTCACTGGGTAAGTCCACTTCTAGTCTTCTTCCCAAACCAAAAGCATTCATGTATTCCTTCCATTTTAAATAGCCCTGATTGGGGTTGCCCCATTTTTTATTGTCCAGTGCTTTTCTGAATACATCAGAAAAATAGGAGTTGCAGGAATTGGCCAGTGCCAGTCTTAAATTGGCAGCGTGTCCTGCATTGCCGTGTTCACATCTTACATATACACCGCCACAAGCACCATAACCACCGGAGCAACCAATACCATAATCGGAAGTTATTAATCCCTGATCCAATGCCACCAAGGCTCCCAGCGGTTTAAAAGTAGAACCGGGAGGATACTGTCCTTTGATGGCGCGATTGTACATGGGTTTAGCAGTGTCCATCACCATTCTTCCCCAGTTTTTTCTTCTGGCATTTCCGGTAAGTACATTCGGATTATAAGTAGGGCTGGAAACCATGCTGATAATGCCTCCTGTTTGCGGATTAATGGCAACTGCACTTCCAATTTTATTCTGTAATAATTGTTCTGCCAGTTGTTGTACTTCTACATCAATGCTGGTGTACAGGTTGCGGCCTGCAACAGGTATGGTATCGAAAATGCCATTTTCGTATGGTCCCTGTATGCGGCTTTTATTGTCTCTGATAAATCTTTTAATTCCTCTTTGCCCCATGAGTACCGACTCATAGGTTTTCTCCAGTCCACTCATTCCGGCATAGTCGCCCATTTCATATCCCAGGTGTTTGTTCTTTCTTAAATAGGCCGTATCTACTTCAGCAATATAGCCCAGCAGTTGTGCTGCTGTATTAAAGGGATAGGTTCTAACAGAACGTTCACTCAACACAAAGCCAGGAAATTTATACATGTTTTCTGTAAGCTTTGCATAGAGATCCGGCGTTAACAGGGGTTCGAAAATACTGGGACGAACTCTTGTGTTTTTAAATATAGCGTCCAGCATTCTCTTTTTGTATTCCGAAGTATCAATACCCAGAATGGCGCAGAGGGTAGCTGTATCAGTGCCTTTTGATTCTGCCGGGGTAACTACTAAATCGAAACTAATGGTGTTCTCGAGTAGCGCTCTTTTTTTGCGATCGAAAATAATTCCTCTGTCGGGGTAAATAATTTTCCGATAAATGGCATTGTTTTCTGCTGCCAGTTTGTATTGTGATGAAAAAATCTGCAGGTTAATGAGCTGAGCAGTCATGACTATGAATACAGCCCCGATAATAATTTGGATAACCCTTCCACGGCTTTGATTAAATACGGACATATGCAGGAAACTGTCAATGGTTTTGACAGCGTGAAATTAAGTAATCTGCAGGGTTGTTTGCAGGAATAATTTTAGCTATTGGTTCTGTACTTGGCTTTTCTGTTAAATAAAAGCTCGGTTAAAAAAATCAGCAGTAAACTGATGCCCGTAGTGCCCGCCACTTTACCCAGAAAATAACCAAAACTGCCGAACTGCAGCCATTCTAAAAGCACCAGGTAAAAATGGTGTACAAAAGTGAGTAAGCCTACATATAGGCCGAAAGGTGCCCAGCCCATGCTTTTGATACTGGGTTCTACATAACTCTGTTCGGTTGTTTCCTGGGGAATTAATAAACTTAAAAGGAAGGGGCGGATATAACCAATTAATGTACAGGCGGCAGCATGTAAGCCCATGGTTCCTGTAAAGAAATCCATGGTAAGTCCAAAAAGGAAAGAGACTACCAATACACCCCATCTACCCATTTTAAAAGGCAGCCAGAGTATGTATAAAAAATAGAGTGAGGGCACAATGAACTGATGCAATGCAGGAATCTTATTCAGTACAAATTCCTGTAACAGAATAAAAAAGGCAAATCTGAATATATTGGTTAACAAATTACTCATTGATTCTTATTGCGATTTTCCAGTTCTATTTGTTCGTTGTATCGGGTATTGTAAATAACATCTACGTCCTGAACGGTAAAGAAATTCGTAGCGGTTTTTATTTTCAGTGTATAATAATTCGTAGCCGGATCTTCGGTAATAGAAGCCACTCTGCCAATCATTAAATGCGAAGGGAAGTTGGCAGAATAATTACTGGTTAAAACCGTATCACCCTGTACCACTTTGGCACTTTTAGATACGTTTCTTAAAATCAGCAAGGAAGGATCTGCTCCGTCCCACTCTATGCTACCGGTGGTATTGTCTTTTTTCAACATGGCAGAAACCTTACTGTTTCTGTGCAACAGGCTCATTACTTTACTCAGGTTGGCTGAAACATCCACCACAACACCTACAATGCCATCGGGACCTACAACGGCCATTCCTTTTTTAATGCCCTGGTTTTCTCCTCTTTCGAGCATTAGATAGTTGTTCTGCAAAGTGTAAGAGTTGCCAATTACTTTTGCCGGCAGATAAATGAATTTTCTGTTTCTGCCCAGCGTATCTCTGTAAGTAGTATCGGTAATTTGTAAAGCCGTGGTATCGGGTGAAATAAAATTGCCTGACAATGCATTTCTTAAACGGGAATTTTCAGCAGCCAGCCGCTGATTGGTTTCCTTTAGCTGAAAGTATTGTTGCAGGTTGGCATAATGACTATTGAAATAGCCGGTTACTTCAAAAGTAATTCCGGAGAAATAAGTCTCGTGCGTTTTGCTGGAGTTACTTAGCATTACAATACAAAGAATTTGCAGCAGCAGAAAGCTGAGGAAATTAAAGTATTGCCGTATGAACAGGTAAATATTTTTCAATGCCTATTCGCAGTTCTATCTCATGATAAATGGAAAACGCTGATAATTTTTAAGCGCCAGTCCTGTACCTCTTACCACACTCTTCAATGGATCGTCGGCAACATGAACAGGGAGTTTAATCTTCGCGCTCAAACGCTTGTCTAATCCGCGTAAGAGGGCTCCGCCACCCGTCAGGTATAATCCCCTCCGGTAAATATCTGCAGCCAATTCAGGAGGCGTTGTTTCCAATGCTTTCAGAATTGCTTCTTCTATTTTGAAAATACTTTTATCCAGCGCTTCTGCAATTTCCTGATAGCTTACCATGATTTGTTTGGGAATACCAGTAACCAGGTCACGGCCATTTACCGGCATATCATCTGGCGGATTGTCTAAATCTTTCATAGCAGCACCCACATTAATTTTAATTTGTTCAGCAGTGCGCTCACCAATTAATAAGCTATGGTATCTTCTTAATGCTTCCATGATGTCTGCAGTAAATTCATCACCTGCAATACGAATACTCTGATCGCATACAATACCTGCTAAAGCAATTACCGTAATACCTGTAGTACCTCCACCAATATCAATAATCATATTACCTACCGGCTCTTCTACATCAATGCCAATACCCAAGGCAGCAGCCATGGGTTCGTGAATCATGTACACTTCTTTGGCACCCGCCTGCTCTGCACTGTCTCTTACCGCACGCTTTTCAACTTCCGTAATAGAAGAAGGTATACAAATTACCATTCTCCAGCTTGGAGGGAACAATGGCTTTTTAGGATAAATCATTTTCATCAACTCACGAATCATTAATTCCGCTGCGTTAAAGTCTGCAATAACACCGTCTTTTAATGGACGAATGGTGCGGATGCTTTCGTGTGTTTTTTCGTGCATCATCAATGCCTTCTTGCCCACCGCCAACACTTCTTTCATGTTGTTGCGGTTCAATGCCACAATAGATGGTTCGTTCACCACCACATCGTCGTTATGAATAATCAGGGTATTGGCAGTACCCAGATCCATGGCTATTTCCTGTGTAAAAAAATTAAATAATCCCATTGTATGGTTCGGTTCTTAAGTATTTGAATTGCAACGTGTACAAAGGTGCTTGAAAATAGTGGAATTAACAAGGGAATTCAAAGCCAATATCATTTCTGTAGTACATTCCCTCGAAACTTATTTTTTCAAGGGTCTGCTTAGATTTGGCAACGGCATCTCCGATATTTTCTCCATAGGCGGTAACAGCTAAAACCCTGCCACCATTTGTTAAAACCTGCTCTCCGCTGGAAATAGTTCCGGCATGAAATACCAGGGTATCTTTCGGAACCTCAGCAGCAGCGGGCAGTTCAATGGTTTTTCCCTTTGCATAATTACCCGGATACCCCCCGCTAACGGCCATAATAGTGGCGGCACTGCGCGGATCAAAACTGATATTGGCATCTTCCAGGGTGCCATTGTCCATGGCCGCGAATAAAGCCACCAGGTCGGTTTGCAGTCTGGGCAATACCACTTCGGTTTCAGGATCACCCAGGCGGCAATTGTACTCAATTACAAAGGGCTCTCCGCCTACATTCATTAAGCCAAAGAAGATAAAGCCATGGTATTCCAGCCCTTCTTTGGCAAGACCTTCCACGGTTGGGCGTATAATCCGGTCTTCGGTTTTTTGCATGAAAGCCGCGTCCATAAAGGGCACCGGGCTAACACAGCCCATGCCACCGGTATTTAATCCGGTATCGCCTTCGCCAATGCGCTTATAATCTTTGGCATGCCCGATAATATGATAGGCCGAGCCGTTGGTTAATACAAAAACACTTACTTCAATCCCTTTCAGGAAGGATTCAATCACTACTTTTTCGCTGGCAGCCCCGAATTGTTTCTGCAGAATCATTTCGCTGAAACAGTCCAGTGCTTCCTGGGTTGTGGTGGCAATTACCACCCCTTTACCTGCAGCCAGTCCGTCTGCTTTCAACACTACCGGCAAGGAATGCTGTTGAATATAGGCTTTCCCGGCTTCAAAATTGTCTGCCGTAAACTCTGCATAACTGGCCGTTGGAATACCCTGTCTTTCCATGAATTTTTTGCTGAAAGCCTTGCTGCCTTCTAATTGCGCAGCGGCTTTGGAGGGGCCCACCACAATGATATGTTGCAAAGCTTCATCGTTCTTGCAGAAGTCGTAGATACCTTTTACCAGTGGTTCTTCCGGCCCCACCACCAGCATATGAATTTCTTTTTCAATGCAGGTTGCTTTGATGGCCTCAAAATCGGTAACCGAAAGGTTGAGATTGGTGCCAAACCCTGCTGTGCCTGCGTTTCCGGGTGCGATATATAATTGATCACAGTGATGACTCTGGGCCATTTTCCAGGCCAATGCATGTTCGCGTCCTCCGCTCCCTATTAAAAGAATATTCATGTAGACTAAATTGGTTGCGAAAATAACCTATCCCTTTCATTTTTATTACTATTTTGAGCCAATAACGAAAATGTTTGCTATGACTGAGAAGACCAAATCCATTGGCCATCCGAAAGGACTCTATGTTTTGTTCGCTACTGAAATGTGGGAACGTTTCAACTACTACGGCATGCGCGCCATCCTGGTATTGTTCATGACCAAGGCGTTGATGTTCGATAAAGTATTTGCCTCTAATTTATATGGTAGTTATACCGGACTGATTTACCTGACACCCTTGGTGGGAGGTTATGTGGCCGATCGTTACTGGGGAAATAAGCGCTCCATTTTAATGGGGGGTATTTTAATGGCGATTGGAGAATTCATCTTGTTTTTTTGTGGTGCTTTATACAATTCCAATCCGGATGCATCGGCCTGGCTGTTCTTTTCGGGCCTGGGTTTCATGATTGCGGGAAATGGATTTTTTAAACCCAATATTTCTTCCCTGGTAGGTCAGTTGTATGCAAAAGGAGATAGCAGAACTGACTCAGCCTATACCATATTCTACATGGGAATCAATGTGGGTGGGGCTTTGGGGCCATTTGTATGTGGACTGGTAGGCGATACAGGCAATCCCGCCGATTTTAAATGGGCATTTTTAGCCGGGGGGATTGGAATGCTCTTGGGAGTAGCCACCCTGCAGTTTTTGCACAATAAATACGTGTTGGATCCGCAGGGAAAAATTTTAGGATTGACCCCTGAAAATGCTCCTGCTAAGTTTTTGAAACCTGCATTTATTGTGGGTTCCCTCCTGGTCTTTTCATTGATTTGTATTGGCTTGATTTATGCCGACGTAAAAATATTCAGTTACTTATTCTATCTGTTAATTGCGAGTATTCTGCTGATTGCTTTTATTGTATTCTCCGATAAAACCCTGACGTCATTAGAAAAGAAAAAAGTAGCGGTGATTTTTACCGTCTCTTTCTTTGTGATTTTCTTCTGGAGTGCTTTTGAGCAGGCAGGAGCCTCCCTTACCTTTTTTGCTTCAGAGCAAACCAACAGAGATCTGGGCTTCTTTGTAGTGCCTGCCAGTTTCTTTCAATCTTTGAACTCCACATTTGTGGTGGTATTGGCGCCGGTCTTTGCCTTCCTCTGGTTGAAAATGGGTAAGCGCGAACCTTCTTCTCCTATGAAAATGGCCATGGGCTTGTTTTTGCTGGCACTGGGTTATTTGTGGATTGCTTTTGGTGTAAAGGATGTACAGCCCGGTGTAAAAGTGAGTATGATGTGGCTGACAGGCATGTACTTTATGCATACCAGCGGTGAACTTTGTTTGTCGCCCATTGGATTATCGCTGGTGAATAAGCTGGCACCACTAAAATTTGCTTCTTTGTTAATGGCAGTATGGTTTACCGCGAATGCGTTTGCGAATAAACTAGCAGGTGTATTGAGTGCTTTGTATCCCGATGGAAAAACCACGTATGTACTGGGCTATGCCATTACCAATTTATACGACTATTTTATGATGTTTGTAGTAATGGCAGGAACGGCTTCAGTCATCCTGTTTATCATTGCCAGCAAGTTGAAAAAAATGATGGATTAATTTTAAATACCCCCAATTATGTCGCAACCAACCAAGCAATTCAAACCCTTTGTGGCTCCAGAGTCGAACATGCCGGAACTAACGGTTAAGTCTATTCTGGTCGGCAGTTTATTCGGTGTAATTTTTGGTGCAGCCACGGTGTACCTGGCTTTGAAAGCAGGCTTAACCGTATCGGCGTCTATACCTATAGCGGTGATTGCAATCACCCTGGGAAGAAAGTTCTTAAAGACCACCATTTTAGAAAATAATATCATTCAGACTACAGGCTCTGCAGGGGAAAGCATTGCAGCGGGTGTGGCATTTACCCTACCTGGATTTTTATTTTTATCCGCACCGGATAGTGCTTCTTATTTTAATTATCTCACTATTCTGATTCTTTCGATTGTAGGGGGATTATTGGGAACCTTATTGATGGTGCCTTTACGCAAAGCTTTAATAGTAAACGAACACGATAACCTGCCTTACCCTGAAGGAACGGCTTGCGGCGATGTATTGAAAGCAGGAGAGAAGGGAGGCGATTTTGCCAAGACGGCTTTCTGGGGACTGGGAGTTGCATTTGTATATGCGCTTTTGCAAAAAGTATTGCATGTAATTGCAGAGACCCCTTATTATGCTACGCAGCAGATCAATAAATTTTTTCCTTCTGCTAAAGTGAGTGGTGAAATTACTCCTGAGTACCTGGGGGTGGGTTATATTATTGGTCCAAAAATTGGGGGCGTATTGGTAGCAGGCGGGGTGTTGAGCTGGCTGGTATTTATTCCTTTGTTTTCTACCCTGGTGCCACCGGATGTAATTGCCGCGCAGTTGGTAAAACTGGGCTATCTGGCAGATGTTGCAGTAGCAGGAGGTAAGGGAGGATGGGATCCGGTAGCACATACATTTGCCGATTATTCTTCTGCCATTTATTATGCTTATATCAGACAGATTGGAGCGGGTACGGTAGCAGCGGGTGGTATCATCACTTTAATTAAAACCATTCCTACGATTGTAAAATCGGTAAAGGGTTCTGTTGCTTCCTTAAAAGCAGAAAGTGGTGGCAACGCAGGCTCGATTGCAAGAACCGAAAGAGATTTAAGCTTGAAAGTAGTAGGGTTGGGTGCAGTGGGGTTGATTTTATTAATTACTGTTTTACCACAAGTTCCTGGCGATAGCATTTTACAGAAATTATTGATTGGCATATTGGTGATTTTATTCGGTGCGCTTTTCGTAACCGTATCTTCCAGAATTGTTGGCTTGATTGGATCTTCTAATAATCCCATCAGCGGTATGACCATTGCCACCGTTATGGGAACCAGTTTAATTTTCTTAAGTGTGGGCTGGACGGGTCAAAGTTTTGAACCATTGGTATTGGTAGTGGGTGGTATGATTTGTATTGCAGCAGCCAATGCCGGCGCTACTTCACAGGATTTAAAAAGCGGATACATTGTAGGGGCTACGCCTCGCAATCAGCAGATAGCTTTGTTTGTGGGTGCCATTGTTTCTTCTATTGTTATAGGATTAACCGTTAAATTTTTAGATAAGCCCAGCACAGAAATGCTGAGCCAGGGCATTAACCATGCCATTGGAACAGAAAAATATCCTGCGCCACAAGCCACACTTATGGCAACATTAATCAAAGGGATTCTTTCTCAGAACCTGGATTGGCAATATGTGTTTGCTGGTGTATTTCTTGCGGTAACCATGGAACTTTGTGGTATTAAGTCGTTGAGTTTTGCGGTGGGAGCATACCTGCCGCTGGCTACTACTTTGCCAATCTTTTTAGGAGGTGCTATCAGAGGCATAGTTGAAATGAAGCAGAAGAAAGAAAATGTACAGATAAGCGCGGAAGAAGAGGAACTGGGTAAGGGTAATTTATTTGCTACTGGATTAGTGGCAGGTGGTGCGGTTGCTGGTGTGGTCATTGCCTTTATTGCGGGCTCTTCGGGTGGTGAGAAATTCCTTGCTGCAGTAAGCCAGGAGCACAATCTGGTAGAATTGCTTTCAGAGAATGGCTATTTCGTTTTAGGAACTATATTCTTTACGGCAATGGCGGGCATTTTATACAAAGTAGCTACCAAAAAATAACCCAACTAGCATTAAACCTTTGGTTTGATTTTCTATCTTACTGCAAATTCAGGCTATGAAATTTGCAAGGCCTTTCTGTGGTTGGTTGGGTTTGTTTTTTCTGTTGGTGTTCTCTGCAAAAGCGGCGGATGAAATTCCCTATAAAAAATATGGCTATACTCCTGCGCAGGCAGCAGCCCGACTTATAGATAGATTTAGTTTTGGCGCCAAACCCGGGCAGGTAGCGGCTGTGGTGGCAATGGGTATAGACAACTGGTTTGAACAACAACTGGAAGGTAACCAACCCAATGCTGCGTTGGACAAGCGATTAGCTAATTTCAAATCCCTGCAATTGAATAACGATAGTATCGTGAATCGTTATCTGAATGCAGGACAAGTAATCCGACTCGCTACACGAAACGGTTTGCTCAACAGAGATTCCATACAGGCCGATCAGGCCGCTTACCGGGCGCAGGTAAGACAATTAATGGAACAGCAAGGCTATTTGCCCATACAGGAATTGCATCGCGAACTGGTGGTGCAAAAAGTTTTGAGAGCAGCCTATAGTAACAATCAATTACAGGAAGTATTAACGGATTTCTGGTTCAATCATTTTAATGTATCTGCCACCAAGAACCAGTGTCAGCAATTTATTTATACTTACGAAAGAGATGCCATCAGACCCAATGTGCTGGGAAGTTTCAAAGACTTGTTATTGGCAACCGCAAAGCATCCGGCTATGCTGGAATATTTAGACAATGCCAGTAGTGTGAGTCTGCGCAATGCGCCAAGGATGTATAACAATGCACCGAGAAATGCCAGAGGCCTGAACGAAAATTATGCCCGTGAAGTAATGGAATTGCATACCCTTGGCGTGGATGGTGGATATACACAGGCGGATGTTACCGCAGTTGCAAGGGCTTTAACGGGTTGGACGGTGATGCAAGGAAATTTTCTTTTCCGGCCGCGCATGCATGACAATGAGGCCAAGACTATTTTAAATAAAAATTTTCCAGCCAATGGTGGCTACCAGGAAGGGATAGATGTGTTAACGATGTTGGCAGAACATCCCTCCACGGCGCAATTCATTTGTACCAAACTGGCCACCCGATTTGTGAGTGATACACCTTCTGCTTCTTTGATTAAGAATATGGTAAAGACTTTTCAGTCAACTGGCGGAAATATAAAGGAGGTATTGCGCACCATGGTGCATGATCCTTCTTTTTGGAAAAAATCGGCACCACATGAAAAAGTAAAATCGCCTTTTGAATTAGTGATCAGCGCCGTTAGGGCTACCAATGCACAGATAGTTCAGCCTTTTCAATTATTTAACTGGTGTACTAAAATGGGACAACGTTTTTATTATTACCAGGCACCCACTGGTTTTCCCGACAGGGCTTCTTATTGGATTAATACCGGATCCTTGTTGAATCGAATGAATTTTGGATTGGCATTTGCATCACAAAAAATCCCCGGTGTTCGGATGGATTTAGCAGCTTTAAATAATTACCATGAACCAGAGAGTGCCATAGATGCATTAAATGTATACAGCAATTTGTTGTTGCCGCAACGCGACCATAGTGCCAATATTAAGCGCTTGATTCCATTGGTGAACGATGAGGCGGTGGAAGAGAAAATTAATAAGGCTTCAGATTTGTCTGCCAATAAACAAGGAGAAACGATGATGGATCTTAATAAAACCAATCCTGCAGAAGAAAAAATTTCTCTTGAGAAGGGAAGCAAAACTTTATTGTCGCAAGTAGTAGGCATCATTATTGGTTCACCAGAATTTCAAAGAAAATAATATGAGCAGCAGAAGAGCATTTATGCGATCAGGGGCCATGGCCCTATTTGCCACTGGCATTGCAGGAGGGATTCCTGCATTTATTACCCGTGCTGCTGCAGCAGCCCTTCCTCCTGCTCCTTACAAAAGGAATAAAGTGCTGGTCTGTATTTTTCAAAGAGGTGCAATGGATGGACTTATGGCGGTGACGCCTTTTACCGATATGGAATTGAAAAAAGCAAGGCCTACTTTGTTTATGGATCCTACGAATAGTTCAGGCAAACTATTTGACCTGGATGGACAATTCGGATTGCATCCAGGCTTTGCTTCTTTACAGCCTTTTTTTGCAGATAAACGATTGGCCATTGCACATGGGGTAGGCAGCCCTAATAACACACGCAGCCATTTTGATGCACAGGACTATATGGAATCGGGAACTCCCTTTAGTAAAAGCACTTCTAGTGGATGGCTCAACAGAGCAGTAGGATTGATGGGGCACGATGCTAGTCCGTTCAGAGCTGTTAGTATTACCGGAGCCTTACCAAGAAGTTTATATGGAAACGAGGAAGCATTAGCAATTAGCAACCTGGAAGATTTTGCCTTGCAAACCAAGGGTAATCCGATGGCTGCGAATATAACGGCAGGTTCTTTTGAAGAACTATATGAACAAACCAGCAATCGTTTGTTGAACCGGGCGGGCAAGGAAAGTTTTGAAGCCATGAAAATGCTGAACCCGAACGATATTAAAAATTACAAGCCTCTTGCAGGTGTTGCATATCCCAATAGTCCCTTGGGCAATTCTTTAAAACAGATTGCCATGCTGATCAAAATGAATATTGGATTAGAAGTAGCATTTGCAGAGAACGGGGGATGGGATACGCATTTTAATCAGGGCACCCTGAATGGAGTGTTCGCTCGCAATGTTCGTGACTTTAGTGATAGCATCGCGGCATTCTGGAATGATATGAGCGCTTACCAGGACGATGTAACCCTGATGACCATGACAGAGTTTGGCAGAACCGTAGCCCAGAACGGAACCGGAGGAACCGATCACGGAAGAGCCAGCTGCTCATTTGTTTTGGGCAATGCAGTACAAGGTGGAAAGGTTTACCATCAAATAGGATCACTGGCAAAAGACCAGTTGGAAGATCAGCGCGACCTGCCTGTTACCACCGATTTCAGATCGGTATTTAGTGGGGTAGCGAATAAGCACTTAGGCATTAACAACAACAGTGTCTTATTTCCTAAGTGGGAGGGGAAGTCGTTGGAAATTATTCGGTAAGCTTGTTTTTTTATGCGCTTTCTTTTTAATATATTCACACCACCCCATTTTGTTGCTTAAATAGTATTTCTCATTCATTATATTGTTAGTAAATACTGACTGGTGACTCTTATGCTTGGGACTCAGGAAGCAATACTTTAGAAAAATGAAAAAAATACTATCTATTTTATTTCTCATTATAATGATGGCTTTTACATCATTAGGAAGGCAGAATAATTCAACGGAAATGCTGGATTGGAATTCAATTCGCATAAACAATAAACTACCTCTGGTTTGTAAGAAATTGGATCTAATAAAATTATTAGGTAATCCTGATAAAATAATAAATCCCGAATACCTAGATATATGCGCTTCCTATTTTGAAAAGGACTTTAATTATTTGGTTTGGGGCGATTGCAAATTTGAATCTACTAATTCACAAGCTGTAATTAGCTCTGTTGATATTGAATCAGGAATAATTAAACTAGTATCGCCTTTAATCACGCTTGACAACTCTGTTACTTTTGAAAAAATTAAAAGAGTTTTCCCAAATTCTGCTAAATATGCTAAGGAACTAATTGTAGAAAAAAAGGGGACTGTATTAAGTATTAAACTAGCAAGTTCTCGGAAAAACTCTGATGATGGATGGCTTTTGTTTTTTAAAGCTGGCAAACTGGTAAGAGTTGATTATTGGATAGCCTGTTAATGCTTTAAACTTTAGTAGTTGAACCTTTTAAAAGATTCAAATGGACATTACAGATATCGATAAATACGCTAAGGTCATTACGCTTGGTTTGGACAAGCGCATGGCAGCACTCAGAGGCGGATTTGTTCTTGATGAATTTGATCCGGCAGTTGATTGTGATAAGATGTTTCGAAATCGCTTAAATAGGTTTGTTAAGAGGAAAACCCTTGAAAGATTGGAGGAAATGTTGAATGACTTAATTATATATTTTGAGGTCAATTATGATCAGCATTTTGCATCAGTTTTGTTACAGACAACTGGCTATACTCTTCAGCCTATTCCTCCTAAATTTAAATCTATTTCAACCGAAAAAAACCTTCGAGTGGGGTATTCAGGTAAAAATGAAACAAGTTTATCTTTCGTTTCTATAGAGTTACCGACTGGTAGCGGTTCCATTTATTGTATGAAAGGGACAAATCCGCTTTTGACAGCCCATTGGCTGAATAACCAAACTATTGAAATACAAATACCAATTATACGGGAAGAAGTTGAACGGATTAGTGTTGTTAAAATGTATAAGGAAAGCATTCAAATAATTTATAAGGAAATATTTTGATTAATTTTTTCTGCCAATGAAAATAAAACCAGATCGAATTCCGAATAGACAGTTCGTTTATTCCATTCTTTTTTTAGTATTATTTATTTCTAATTCATGCTCAAGCACTCGAATGTCGCGTTCGTTAACCAAGCAGTATAGGCATATCTATATAGAACAATTTAAACTAACCTATTTTCGGCAACTTTTAATAAAAAGCTTTAACAATTCAAGTGCAGTTCGGGAGATTTTCAATAGTGATTATAGCGGATTTACTGAGCCTATTTTAACGCAAGAAGATTTTAAAATTATAGATAGCTTAACTACTTTAGATAATTCTTATTTAAAAACTGATTCAATAGCAGGCGTAAATCGGGCGGAAGGAGCACACGGAAAAAGACCCCTAGCGTTTATCATGCAAAAGTTGACAGATAAAAGTCTGGATCGATTGGCCAAAAAAAGACTAAAACTCAATGATAAAGAAATACAAGGATTGGCATTCTAGCCTCACCCCATTTAAACGATTAGCTGTATCATTTATATTGAATTGGCTTTACTGGCTAACCGCCTGGTTTATTTCCGATCAGTTTTTCTTTGAAGAAAAGCACTCCATTCGGTATCATTTGTTTCATGCTACATGGATGTCTTTTTTCATGACTATGCCATTTAATTGGAAAGCGATAAAGGAATTGTTTATGTTCAAGCGCAATTCAAATCCTTAAATATTAATTTTAGAAATGATTTCAGTTAAGGTTTTTATTCTTTCACGCCTCACTTCACCACACTCAACCGATACTCTTGTATCAATGCAGGATTCTCCGGCGTTAGGGTAAAGAAGATTTTCAATTTCCCTTTTTCTCCATTGATGATGAATGACCCTCGGAGTTGATTTTCCGGAATCAGTTCCTCTACTTTTGTGATTTTGCCAATGGCTTCAAAAGCAGCATTAGCCTGTTTTACCAATGAATCTGTATAATAATCATTGAAGAAATTTTCTGCAAAAATGCCGGAAGTTTTCGCATTGGTAAAATGGGGCAACAACTTCACCAATTCATTTTTACGTTGATTCAAAACGGAAGAGACAGGTATTTGTCTGGGCTTCAGTCCTGCCAGTTTAATCACACTGTCTAATACTTTTAAATTAATACTCGCTGTTGGTGCATAAGTTACATTGGCCAGTAAAACCACACCAATACCATATTCCGGCAATATGCGCCAGTTGCTGCCAAAGCCGGGTAATCCACCACTATGCCCAACAAATACCCTGTTGTTGCATTCAGTGAAAATATTTAATCCATATCCATATGCTGAAACAGCGGGACATGCTACACCATTACCATAATTAAAATAGGGGTTCATTGAAGCATAGCGCCAAGGCTGATGCATTTCTCGTACACTGTTTCTCTTAATGATGATATTCTCCTCGTCGTTTCTTGCCGGCCATGCTTGTTGGTGCAATGCCATGTATTTACTGAACGATTCTACAGAGGTGATTAATCCCCCCATTGCCCCATAAATACCATCGTGCAGTAGGGCTTCTTCTTTATGGCTATTGTTTACATAACGATACCCTTTGGCCAGTTGGGCTGCTGGTACTTTTGAATACTCCCATGCAGCCTGCATGCCCAGTCGCTTAAAAAAATGCTGGTTAATGTATTCACTATAGGGAAGGCCTGTTACTTTTTTTATGATTAGTCCCAAAGTGGCAAATCCTACATTGCTGTATTCGTAAGTGGTTCCGTTTACATTGGAAAAGCTCATTTGCTTTTTGAAGAGTTCAATTAGTTCTTCGTCCGTATCGGCCAGTTGTCGGTCGCCCCAGGGATTGTCCTCAGGTAAACCAGTGGAATGGGTAAGTAATTCTCTGATGGTGATGGGGGCCGCATCTTTGGTGAGTGCTTGATTTTTAAGTTCAGGAATATAGTTGGCAACAGGATCGTCTAATTTTAATTTCCCCTCGTCTCTAAGTTTTACAATGGCCATAGCAGTTACGCTTTTGCTCATGGAAGCAATGCGGTACATGGTTCTGCTATTGGCTTTGGTTTGATTGGCAATGTCGCTATATCCTTCGCTGCCGCTGACAATCAGTTCTCCGTCTACTACCACTCCAAAGGAAAAACTTGGGAAATGGTTGGCTTTTGCATAATTGCTGTACATGGATTGAATCACTGGTGCCAGCGCTTTCACTTTTGCTGCTCTTTCTTTATCGGCAAAAAAAGGAGGCTGGTATCCGGCATTGGGATTTTTCTGCGCAAATGTGGTTAACCCAACAAAAGCGGCAATCATGCCCGCAAAAATATTATTTACCCTGCTGTACTTTCTCATGCTTAGTAGTTTAGCAATTGTTGAACCTGTTGGTGTAAACGACTTTTCGCCATATAGTTTTTCTCCAGTTCCATATTGAATGGAATAGGGGTGTCTAATGAAGCGCAACGCAATACAGGTGCATCCAGCAATTCAAAACAATGCTCACTGATCCAGGCACTGATTTCTCCACCGATGCCGCCTATTAAATTGTCTTCGTGTAACAACAATACTTTCCCAGTTTGTGCAACGGCAGATTTGATTGACAAATAATCCAGCGGTGCCAGGGTTCTTAAATCCAGAATATGAATGGAAATTTCCGGATGAGCTTCCTGGTATTCCATTGCCCAATGCACGCCTGCCCCATACGTAATGATGCTGATATCTTCCCCTTCTTTTACCGTGATGGCTTTGCCAATCTCTACTTCATAATAGGCCTGTGGTAACTTACCACTGATACTTCTGTACAAAGCTTTGTGCTCAAAAAATAATACAGGGTTGGGGTCATTGATAGCCGCAATGAGTAATCCTTTGGCATCATGTGGATTCGAAGGATACAATACTTTTAATCCAGGCACATGCGTGAACCAGGCTTCATTGCTCTGTGAATGAAAGGGGCCTGCACCTACACCGCCACCGGTTGGCATACGAACTACTACATCTGCATTTTGTCCCCAGCGGTAATGAATCTTGGCTAAATTATTTACGATTTGATTAAAGCCCACGGTAACAAAATCTGCGAACTGCATTTCCATCACCGTTTTAAATCCTTCCAGACTCATTCCTAAACAAGATCCTACAATGGCACTTTCGCATAGCGGCGTATTGCGCACTCTTGCTTTCCCAAATTTTTCTACAAAGCCTTCGGTGATTTTAAATGCACCTCCATACTCAGCAATATCCTGACCCATCAATACCAGATTAGGGTGTTTCTCCATGCTCATGCTCAATCCTTCCGATATGGCGTCTACCAATCGGGCTTCGCGGGTATTTTCTATGGGTGTTTCAGCAACGCTATCCAATACAACACGATCTGATAAAACCGGAACAGGTGCAAATACATCGGCAACTTCTTCTGCTGTATCCACTACCATTTCTGCAGCCGTGAATGCATCCGCCAATTCGGTTTCTATGTATTGCTTGAATTCGTTTCTGATATCCGCTACGCCCATTTCGGTAAGTACCTGCGATTGAATCAGAAACTGCTCATACTTTTTTACCGGATCCTTATGCCCCCATTCTTCAAATAATTCTTTGGGAACATATTTGGTGCCGCTGGCTTCTTCGTGACCACGCATTCTGAATGTCATACACTCAATGAAATAAGGTTTTCTGTTTTTTATACAGTATTCCCTAACTCCTTTGATGGTATTGTAAACCGTTAAAATATTATTGCCATCAATGCGAATACCTTCCATTCCATAACCTTTGGCTTTGTCTACCAGTTGCTCGCATTTGTACTGCTCGTTAACAGGCGTGCTTAATCCATAGCCATTGTTTTCAATAATGAAAATCACTGGCAAGTTCCATACTGCCGCTACATTCAAAGCTTCATGAAAATCTCCTTCACTGGTTCCGCCATCTCCGGAAAAGGCAACAGATGCTTTGGCTTCGTTTTTAAGGGTGTAGGCCAATGCAACCCCATCGGCAATGGCTAACTGCGGTCCTAAGTGTGAAATCATTCCACAGATATGATAGGGTTTGGCACCAAAGTGAAAGCTTCGCTCCCTCCCTTTACTATACCCGTCTTTATTACCCTGCCATTGTCTGAATAATTTATTCAAGGGCATATGTCTTGAAGTAAACACGCCCAGGTTTCTATGTAATGGCATGATCCATTCATCGTTAGCCATGGCCAATGTAGTACCAACTGCAATGGCTTCCTGTCCGATCCCACTGAACCACTTACTGATTTTTCCCTGACGCAGGAGTACCAGCATTTTCTCTTCAATCATGCGGGGTAGTAACAAATTGCGGTAGAGATGAATCAATTCTTCGTTGCTGAATGCGTCGCGATTAAAATCCATGGCGTAAAGTCATTATTAGGCTATAAAGTTAACCCTATTTGTGCAGCTTCCCGAATGAAAACGTGAAAACCATGACACAAAAAAGCCCCGAAAATCTTCGGGGCTAATCAATATTTCTGTATCAAATAATTAGTCTCTGCTGCTCAATTTACTCAATAATTTAAGCATTTCAATGTACAACCAAACAATGGTTACCATTAGTCCGAATGCACCGTACCATTCCATGAATTTAGGCGCACCTCTTTCAGCACCCTGCTCAATCATATCAAAGTCCATGATTAGGTTTAAAGCCGCAATACCAACCACAAATAAGCTGATACCAATGCTTAACAAGCTGCTATCGTACATGAAACTTACGTTTACGCCAAACATGCGCAATACCATGGTGATTAGGTAAAAGATACCAATACCCAGCGTGGCCGTAAATACAATCGATTTAAAGCGCTCGGTGGCACTGATCACCCTGAAATTATACAATAGGAACATTGCAAGGGCTACACCAAAAGTTAGGCCGACTGCCTGCATAATTAAACCTGGATAAGAATCTGCAAATGCTGCGTTCATAATGGCTGAAATGGCGCCAATGAATAAACCTTCTAATAATGCGTATAGTGGCGCCAATACGGGTGCCCAGTTGGGTTTAAAGCTAATGGCCAATGCAGAAATTAATCCGCCAATGATACCTACCCACATTAATGTGGTCATGGTATCCTGCTTCAGTTGTTCGTAAAGGTTCCAGTTATACGCTGCCCCTGCAATCAACATCAGCATCATAAAACCAAATTTGTTGATAGCGCCTCTTACGGTCATGGTGCCCATATTGTTGGCCGCCATTTCGTGGCTCTTATCAAACATTTTCTCTGTAAGGGTAGGGTTACCCGATTTAAAAATTGCCATAGTGAAATTTTTTCTGTTTCAAATCTACTATAAACAAATTTCATTCCAAGGGGTCTTGGCTGCGCTTTAACAAGTTATAAACCCCGTTTTGTTTACGAAAATGGCAATAATTGCACAAAAGATGCCGAAAGGACAGTTTGGATGCCCTCCAAAAATGGTAACTTTGCCACTTTAATCAGCGCAGATGAACAATAACGAAACCGTATTACAGAGTGTAGTAATCAAGTTTGCAGGAGATAGTGGGGATGGAATGCAATTAACGGGTCAACAGTTTACCAATAATACCGCTTTACTAGGGATTGATCTGGCCACTTTTCCGGACTTTCCGGCAGAAATCAGGGCCCCGATCGGAACCGTTCCGGGAGTGAGTGGGTTCCAGTTGCATTTTTCTTCGGACAAAGTGTATACACCTGGTGATATTGCCGATGTGTTGGTGGCGATGAATGCGGCTGCGCTAAAAGTGAATCTGAAAGCCATTAAAAAGGGTGGAAAAATCATTGTGAACATTGACGGTTTTGATGCCAAGAATTTACGTCTGGCCAATTATCCCGATGGAGTGAATCCTTTGGAAGATGGAAGCCTTGACGGATTTGAAGTAATCAAGATTGATGTTACCAAACTAACTCGCGAAGCCCTAAAAGAATTTACCGACTTAGGTACCAAGGAAAGAGACCGCGCAAAGAATATGTTTGTGCTGGGATATATCTATTGGATGTACAATAGAAAGCTGGACAATACCATCGATTTCTTGCAAGAGAAATTTGGTAAGAAAGAAAGTATCCTGCAGAGTAATATTAAAGTATTGCAGGCAGGATATAATTACGGTGACACTACAGAAACTTTTACTACCCGTTATACCGTAGAGAAAGCCAAAATGCCAGCTGGTTTGTATCGCAGCATTATGGGGAATCAGGCGTTGGCCATGGGGTTGATTGCAGCTGGCGAAAAAGCAGGGCTGCCTTTGTTCTTGGGAACATACCCGATTACACCAGCTTCTGATATTTTACACGATTTAAGTAAATACAAAAGTTTTGGTGTAAGAACTTTTCAGGCAGAAGATGAGATTGCGGGGATTACGGCCGCGATTGGTGCGAGTTACGGTGGTTCCATCGGCGTAACCACTACATCCGGTCCGGGTATGGCTTTGAAAACAGAAGCGATGGGATTGGCCGTGATGCTGGAAATTCCTTTGGTGATTGTGAATATTCAACGTGGTGGGCCTTCTACAGGTTTGCCTACCAAAACAGAGCAGAGTGATTTGTTGCAGGCATACTATGGTAGAAACGGCGAATGTCCGATGCCTGTGATTGCTTCTGCAACCCCTTCTGATTGCTTTGATGTGGCTTTTGAAGCCGTTAGAATTGCGATCCAACATATGACTCCGGTTATCTTATTAAGTGATGGATATATTGCCAATGGTGCAGAACCCTGGAAGTTTCCGCAGAGCGCAGACTTGCCGGAAATACCGGTAAGCTTTAAGAAAGCGTTGGCAGAAGGAGAAGCCAAGTTCATGCCGTATCAGCGTGATGAAAAATTAGCCAGACCCTGGGCAGTGCCTGGTACGGCTGGTTTAGAACATCGCATTGGTGGATTGGAAAAGCAGGACATCACCGGTAATATCAGCTACGATCCGGACAACCACCAACATATGGTGAAAGTGCGTCAGGCCAAAGTGGATAAGATTGCCGATTATGTTCCATTGCAAACGATAGATAGCGGTCCTTCCAAAGGAAAAGTATTGGTATTGGGTTGGGGTTCTACTTATGGTGCTATTAAAAGTGCAGTAACTGAATTACAGGCAGCAGGTCATGCTGTAAGCCATGCACATATTCGTTACCTGCGTCCATTCCCTAAAAACTTAGGCGAAATCATTTCCAGCTTTGATCAGGTATTGATTCCAGAAATCAACAATGGTCAGCTGATTAAGATTATTCGCGATCAGTATTTAGTGGATGCCAAGGGTTACAACAAAATCATGGGCGTGCCGATTACCAAAGGAGAATTGGTGGATGCAATTACTGCGATGTTGAAATAAGTAGAGCTTATAATTTTCTCGGAGCAACCCCTTCAAAAGTCATTTTCACTTTTTGAATGCTGCCGTCTTCATTAAATAGTAGCTTGTCTATACAGGTAACCCTGTGATCCCTGTCCTTATTGGGTATGGGTCTTCTGTGGTAAATAATATACCATTCATCTGTCCCGGGAATATTGATTACTGAGTGGTGTCCTGCTCCTGTTGCTATGGAACTATCTGCTTCCAGTATGGTGGTTTCTCTTTCGAAAGGCCCATACAAATTATCGGCTCTTGCATAAGCTACTTTATAAGTGCCATTGGTCCATCCACCCTCAGACCACATAAAATAATAAGTTCCTTTTCTAATGAACATAATGGGTCCTTCTACATAGCCTTTTGGTGTAATTTCTTTTACCAGTTCTCCATTTGGAAAAGGAGTAAGCCCAGTAAAGTCTTTATTGAGCCGTGCAATATTGCACCTGCCCCACCCCCCGTATATCAGATAATATTTTTGGTCTTTGTCCTGAAATACAAACTGGTCAATGGGTTGGGCATCGTTGTAAAATTGATTGATCAAAGGTTTGCCCAGGTAATCCTTATAAGGTCCTTCCGGTTTAGAAGCTACTGCTATACCAATGCCTCCGTTGTGATCGTCTTTTACACCGTTTCGCTTTTTGCTTTGGATATCATTCGCTGAAAAGAACAAAAAATATTGCTTGTCTTTTTTTACAATGGAAGGCGCCCACATGGCCATATAGGCCCATTTAATTACACTGGTATCAATAATGCGGGAATGCTTTTTCCAGTTGGTTAAATCTTTTGAAGAAAATGCATCCAGAAAAACCTGGTCTTTGTATTTGGCTGAATAGGTTGGAAAAATCCAGTATTGTTTGTTGAGTATTACAGCTTCCGGATCAGCATACCATCCGTCGATGATTGGGTTACCTGTTTTTTTTGGTTTGCTGATTTTATTTCCTGAGCAGCGATGGTTGCAAATGTTGAAGCGAATAGCAAAACAATACAGCTGATTTTTTTCATAAGGATAGGATATTATTTAAGCTTCCTCGCTTGTTTCGCAAAATAGGCACAGCTGTTTTGTATACCACATTCTTCACATTTTGGATTACGCGCTAAGCAAGTATATCTGCCATGCAAAATGAGCCAATGATGCGCTCTGTGCACCAGTTCTTCCGGAATATGCTTAATCAATTCCTTTTCAACTGCCAGTGGGGTAGTGGCTTTGCTGCTGACCAATCCCAATCGGTGACTTACCCTGAATACATGTGTGTCCACGGCCATATTGGGTTGTTCATCTATTACACTGGTGATTACATTGGCTGTTTTTCTTCCTACTCCAGGTAGCTTCACCAGTTCTTCCACAGTCATGGGAACTTCACCACCAAATTGTTCCAGCAACATATTGGCCATGCCAATTAAATGCTTGGTTTTATTATTGGGATAGGAGATACTTCTGATTAGAGGGAACAAATCATCAAAACTGGCTTTGGCCATTTTTTGTGGCGTAGGATATACTTTAAAAATACCTGGGGTTGTAAGATTAACCCGTTTATCGGTGCATTGGGCTGAAAGGATTACAGCCACCAATAACTGAAAGGGATTATCGTACACTAATTCCGTTTCTGCAACGGGTGTGGTTTCTTGAAAATAGTTGATGACTTCCTCGTAACGTTGCTTCTTGGTCATTTTCAAGTTTATGGTATAATTCTATTAATAGCTTTTGTTAAATTTAATACTGAATTTGCTAATCAAGCAGGGATCTCGCTAATTTAATACTCTTAAAACACAAGTTATGGTTAGGGTGATTGAAAATATCTATAAACTAATGAGTGTAATAGTTATTTGGATTATTACCGTTGATTATTTATCCGCCCCCAATTCTACAATGATTAGCGTAATCTTGTGTTTTTTTCTATTATTATCCCTCTTCGTTTGATTTCAAATTGCATGATGGCTCAAAAAAAGAGCACTAATTATCTTTCTTCCTTGCGTAATCCAAAATAGCTTTGATTGATTTTTTGGAGGGAGACTTTAGTTTCAGCTTATCCAGCTGATCTTTAGACCGTTGTAAAGTTTCTACCTGTTTTTTTAATTCCGCGTCTTCTGATATAGCTTTCTCGATGGCTTTGGTAAGCGCAGGCGTGCAATCCTTGTATACGTACATAATCAATTCCTCTTCTTTAAAGTTTTTCATAAGCAGTTTGGCTGCGTGAACAAGAGGATACGGTCTTTATTAAAACGGTATCAGTATTAAATTATTGTAAAACTTAATTTTTTGCCGAATCTTCAATAATAAATATGTCTTCGCCGTCTTTCTTCATCAGATACCTTTCTCTGGCATATTTCTCAATGGCTGCAGGATTGTTCTGTAAATCGTTCAGTTCTTTTTTGGTCTTTTCAATTTCCTGCTCGTAATAGGCTTTTTTCTGCTCCAGTTTTTTTAATTCGTCCCTTCTTTCCTTTTGCTGAAAATAATCGCGCTGGTCATAAAACAACATCCATACAATAAACAGTACAGCTGCAATAAAATATTTATTGGTGATATAGGGAATTGATTTCTTCATAAAAAAATGGCAGATAAAAGTAGTAAGAAACCTTTATCTGCCAAGTAAGAATTGTGCACAGTGTGCAATAAACTATTTACCGAACTTGATTTTTCCTTTTGGATAAATGCCAGTATCGCCTAACATTTCTTCAATACGGATTAACTGGTTGTACTTCGCCATACGGTCTGTTCTGGAAGCGGAACCGGTTTTAATTTGACCACAGTTCAAGGCTACCGCTAAATCAGCGATGGTGGTATCTTCTGTTTCACCACTTCTATGGCTCATGATGGTATTGTATCCGTTGTGTTGCGCAAGGGTTACGGCATTGATGGTTTCAGTAATGGTTCCAATCTGGTTCACTTTTACCAATAAGCCATTGGCAATATGCTTGTCAACGCCTTGTTGAATACGCTCCACATTAGTTACAAACAAATCGTCACCTACCAACTGACATTTGGTTCCAACCGCCTGTGTTAAAGCTTTCCATCCATTCCAATCGTCTTCGGCCATGCCATCTTCAATGGAAACAATTGGGTATTGCTTTACCCATTTTTCCCAGAATTTCACCAGCTCATCGCTGCTCATTACTTTTCCGGAACTCTTATGGAATACATATTTCTTTTTCTTGGCATCCCATAGTTCGCTGTTGGCAGCATCCATGGCAATTACAATCTGTGATCCTGTTTTATATCCTGCTGCCTGAATGGATTCCAATACGGTTTCAATGGCTTCTTCATTGCTTTGGATATTTGGAGCAAATCCACCTTCATCCCCTACGTTGGTGCTGTATCCTTTCTTCTTTAGTACACCCTTCAACGTGTGGAAGATTTCTACGCCCCAACGCAAACCTTCGCTAAAGCTAGGAGCGCCTACGGGCATAATCATGAATTCCTGAAAATCAATCTTATTGTCGGCATGTGCCCCGCCATTCAGGATATTCATCATCGGGATGGGCAATGTTTTGGAATTGGTTCCACCAATATATCTGTACAAAGGCAAATCTGCTTCATCTGCAGCTGCTTTGGCTACTGCCATACTCACCGCTAAAATGGCATTGGCACCTAGTTTTGCTTTATTAGGCGTACCATCTAAATCTATCATAGCCTGGTCAATGGCAGCTTGCTCAGAAATTTCCATGCCTACTAATGCTTCTGCAATAGTTGTATTTACGTTTTTTACGGCTTTTAAAACGCCTTTGCCTACATATTTTTTCTTGTCGTTATCACGCAATTCAACTGCTTCGTGAATGCCGGTACTCGCACCGCTTGGTACTGCTGCACGGCCAATAGCACCGTCGTCGGTTAATACATCCACTTCTACAGTAGGATTTCCTCTACTGTCTAATATCTGTCTTGCGTGCACGTCAATAATGTAGCTCATGTTCTTTGTTTTAATTATGTGTTCAAATATAAGTAATATGTAGTTTATACACGAATAGGGCCAGTCAGGCTTCTGAAAACCGATTCCAGGGATTCTTTTTGATTGAGTTCGGCAATGGGCTGGTTGGCCATTAAATTCCCTTTATGGATAATGATAACCCTGCTGCAAATGGCTTCTACTTCCGGTAAAATATGGCTGGAAAACAGAACCGTTTTATCCTGCCCTAATTCCTGAATGAGTTGTCTGATTTCTATGATCTGGTTAGGATCTAAGCCTGTTGTGGGTTCATCTAAAATCAGTACTTCGGGGTTGTGAATAATAGCCGCTGCCAATCCCACCCTCTGCTTATAGCCTTTGGATAACTGGCCAATCTTTTTGTGTT
>NZ_KI866530.1:2912704-2975195 GCF_000511175.1 Sediminibacterium salmoneum NBRC 103935
ATTAGTTGTGTCAGGTTATTACACTGGTGCACCGAGCCAACAAATTGCAGGTACTCTTTTACATACAAATCGTAGTAGTGCGGATTCAGTTCTGATAAATAGCCGATTTTCTGTTTACAGGCCATTGGGTTTTCTGCCATATTGATTCCAGCTACCAAAATGGTTCCGCTATCCGGTTCAATGGAACCTGTAATCATTTTCATAGTTGTACTTTTTCCCGCTCCATTAGGTCCTAAAAAGCCAACGATCTCTCCTTTCTGTATGGTAAAAGAGAGATTGTTCACTGCGGTTTGTGTACCGTATTTTTTATGTAACTGACTTACTTCTATTGACATGTGGCTCTTTTGCAGCCTCAAACCTACTTCATTTTCAAGGTATTTCTCCCGATGATTCGTTAATATTTAGGGGGTAAAACCTTCAATTGACAGCTTTTCCGGCACGTAAAACCCCTTTAAAACCGTACTTTTGCACTCCCAAAATATGCCCACATTATGCTGAATAAGCTCGAAGCCATAAAAGCCAGATTTGACCAGGTTGGAATTGCCCTTACCAATCCGGAAATTATTAATAACCAGAAGGAGTTTGGCGTTTACAGCAAGGAATACCGTTCATTGGAAAAAATTGTTAAGCCTTACGAGGAATATGTAAGAGTATTGGCAGATCATCAATATGCCAAAGAGGCATTGAATAGTTCCGATGATGAAATGCGCGAATTGGCCAAAATGGAATTGCCTGAGCTGGAAGAAAAAAAGAGGCTTTGGAAAAGGAGCTTACCAAGTTATTGATTCCCAAAGATCCACAGGATGATAAGAATGCCATTTTGGAAATCAGGGCAGGAACAGGTGGAGATGAAGCCAGTTTATTTGCCGGTGACTTATTAGGTATGTATCTGAAATATTGCTCAAAGAAAGGATGGAAAACTTCCGTGGTGAGTGAAAGTGAGGGAACTGTAGGTGGATACAAAGAAGTAGTAGTAGAAGTGAGCGGAGAAGATGTTTACGGAACATTAAAATTTGAAAGTGGGGTGCATCGTGTACAACGTGTACCCAATACTGAAACCCAAGGTAGGGTACATACTTCTGCAGCTACTGTTGCGGTAATGCCGGAAGCCGAAGAACTGGATTTTGAATTGAAGGAAAGTGATGTAAAAATGGAAACTGCCCGTAGTGGTGGTGCGGGTGGTCAGAACGTAAATAAAGTAGAAACCAAAGTGTTCCTTACGCATATTCCAACCGGTGTTGTAGTAGTTTGTCAGACCGAGCGTTCTCAGTTGGCCAACCGGGAGAAAGCCATGGTTATGTTAAGAACCAAGCTATACGAAGAGCAGGTGAGAAAGCAGGAGGATGAAATTGCCCGTCAGCGTAAAACCCTGGTTAGTACCGGTGACCGCAGTGCTAAAATACGAACCTATAACTGGCCGCAGGGAAGGGTTACGGATCATAGAATTGGTTTAACTTCTTACAATCTGGATGCCGTAATTAATGGTGAAATTGATGAGTTTATTGAAGCATTGCAGATGGCTGAAAATGCGGAGAAAATGCTTAATCAATAATCTTTATTATATTAACAGTATGAAAATTCTGTTTGTATTGTTTGCAGTTGCTTTCATGTACACTGCTAATGCTCAGGGTTTGGGAACCCGTATCTTTTTAAAAGATGAGAACGGTGTTGATGTGCGTTCTAAGTCGGCTACCATTGAGCATGCCGATTATTTGTTTCATCCTGAATACCTGAAAGCCAATCTATATACCAAGACCGGCAAACTGTCCGGTGACTTTAAATACAAACTTTTACTGCATTTCAACCGATTGTTTTATCAGGAACCTTCAGGTGCAGATATGGAAGTCGTTAGTCCTATTTACAAGGTTGAATTTGAAATGCCCAATGGAAGCATCACGGTGTTTGAAAAGGGATTTGACCCAATTGATGGTTTGGATCAGAATAACTTCTATCAAATTTTAGCCAATGGCAAATTGCGATTGCTGATGGATACTAAATTTGAAACTGAAACCAAACAAGTATTTGGCACCGGAGCCGTTACCACAACTGAGAAACTGGTTAATTTTTATGCAGCAGCTGGTACAAAACTGGTAAAAATTACCAAAGAAGAACATGTGCTTGCTCTTATGACAGATAAGGCTACAGAAATGACTGCCTTCATTAAAAAAGAAAAACAAAATTCAGAAAGCAATCTGATTTGGAAAAGCTTTTCAATTATTATAATCAGTTGAAAAACTAGTTGTTAACAGCCTGATCCGCTTCCTGTTTCATCTTCAACTCCCATTTCCAGGCTGTGTCCATCATTTCTTTAATGCCGTATTTAATTTTCCAGCCTAGCTTATTAACAGCCGCATCGTTATTGGCATAAATAGCAATAACATCACCTGCTCTGCGAGGTCCTATTTCATAGTTTAGTTTTACACCACTAACTTCTTCAAAAGTGTGGATAGCTTCTAATACGCTAACGCCATCGCCTGTTCCCAGGTTGAATACATCGCAGTTGGTTTCATTTTTCCCGTCCATTAAATACTGAATGGCCAGTGTATGTGCATGTGCAATATCAGAAACATGAATATAGTCTCTTACGCAGGAACCATCTTTGGTAGGGTAGTCGTTTCCATGTACCCACATTTTAGGTAGTTTGCCTATTGCTGTTTGCGTAATGGCCGGTACTAAGTTCTGCGGCTTACCTACTGGCAGTTCTCCAATATTACAAGACGGGTGTGCTCCTACCGGATTAAAATATCTTAATAAGATTGTTTTAGTAGGTATTGCTTTAGTAAAATCTTTAATTACAACTTCTCCCATTTGTTTGGTTGCTCCATAAGGAGATTCTGCTGGCTTAATAGGAGAGTTTTCTGTTACCGGTATGGCATCCGGATTTCCGTAAACAGTGCAGGAAGAAGAAAAAACAAAATTAGGTATGGAGAATTCCTGAACACACTTCAATAAATTAATTAACCCGAACATATTGTTTTCATAATAGCGCAGGGGCTCTTCTACAGACTCACCCACTGCTTTGTATGCAGCAAAATGAATGATACCGTCAATGTCCGGATTCTCCTGAAATACTGCCTGTGTTTCATCGAAGTTTTTCAGGTCTACGGTATAGTTCTTTACTTTCTTACCTGTAATTTTTTCTATACCAGCTAATGCAATGGTTGTTGACCTGGAAAAATTATCTATAGATATAACATCAAATCCATTCTCAATTAAATCTACGATAGTATGGGAACCTATATAACCTGTACCTCCTGTAACTAAAATTTTTGCCATAAAAAAAGCGTATAATGTTTTCTGCAATATACGCTAATTGAATGCTTTGGTTGATTATTTTACTCAATCAATTTAATAATGGCATAGAATATTCCGGCAATCATTGCAGAAATTGGAATGGTTAAAATCCATGCCCACAAAAGATTTACGGTTACACCCCATCTTACAGCGCTTAATCTTTTGGTTGCTCCAACCCCAATAATAGCACCGGTAATGGTATGTGTAGTAGACACTGGTATCTTAAAGTGTTCGGTCATGAATAAGGTAATAGCACCAGCAGTTTCTGCAGCAACCCCCTCTAATGGGGTTACTTTAGTGATTTTGGTACCCATGGTTTTCACAATTTTCCAGCCACCACTTAATGTACCAAGACCGATACACAAGAAACTGGTAAATGGAACCCATGGATAGGCTGTAACGAATGTATTGAAGTCCATGATTACGCCATGTGCATTCTTTTCATAGAAAATGATGGCTGCTCCAATAATCCCCATTACTTTTTGTGCATCATTTCCACCGTGCCCGATACTGAATGCAGCTGAAGAAACCAGCTGTAGTTTCTTAAACCAGTTTTCTGCCTTGTAGGGGTTCGATCGTTTACATAAATGCACGATAATAATGGTAATAACAAATGCAATGAACATACCAATTAATGGCGCGAAGAAGATAAACAGAAAAGTGGGAACCACTTTTGCATAGTTGATAACATCGCCCGCTTCTCCGCTTAGTCCACCTGCATGTGCCAGAGCGGCTCCAATGAATCCACCCATTAATGTGTGTGAGGAGCTGGAAGGGATACCAAACCACCAGGTAATTAGGTTCCAGGTGATGGCGGCCATTATACCAGCCATTAATACTTCCAGCGTAATGAAATCAGCATTCACCCATTTAGCAACAGTATTACCAATACCAAATTCTTTAAAAATGTATTTGGAAATAAAGAAAGCAGCGAAGTTGAAAACCGCAGCCCACAATACAGCCTGAAATGGAGTTAATACTTTAGTTGAAACAATGGTTGCAATTGAATTGGCCGCATCATGAAACCCATTGATATAATCGAAAATAAAGGCCAAAACAATAATGATCACTAATAGTGTAAACATAACTATGTTTAATGCCTCTTAGGCGTATTTAATAATGATGGACTCAATTACATTGGCAGCGTCTTCACACTTATCCGTAGCAATTTCCATAACCTGATAGATTTCTCTTTTCTTGATTACTTCCTTGAAATCGTTTTCCTGCTGGAATAACATTTCAATACTCATATCAAATACATCATCAGCCTGATTTTCAATACTGTTTACTTTTACCATGGCTTCTGTCATCTCTCTCAGGTTCTTCATATTTCTTAAGCCCATAACCGCTTTCTTAATTTCAACGGTGCCCTGTAGTATAAGATCCGCCATTTTCTGTATGCCGGTATCGTTAGGGTTTACACTGTAGAAATTGATTTTCTTAGCTGACGCAAAAATATAGTCAGCAATATCATCCAATGCTGTTGCCAGATAGTGAATGTCTTCGCGGTCGAAAGGAGTAATGAAATTACGGCCCAATTCTGTAAACACTTTATGGGTATTATCGTCGTTCTTATGCTCCAGGTCTTCAATCTGAGCAAGGATTGCTCTTCTCTTGTCCTGGTCTGCTTCACTGACCATTTCCTTTAGTTTGCCACCCATCTCGTGAACTTTTTCTGCCACGTCTTCAAATAACTCGTAGAATAGCTGGTTTTTTGGCATGAAAAAACGGCCGATATTGTTTATGCCCATAGTGTTTATTTTCAGCAAAAGTACCTTAATGGGCAGGTTGGGACATTCGTTTAAGAAAAGTTAATAATTAGATAATATACAAATAAAACCAAATTTGTATTTATTTGATAGAGAGCGTAAAACCTACTGTAGTGCCAACGTCAATTTTCGACCGGATATGTATGGTCTGACTATGGGCTTCAATAATATGCTTGCAGATTGCCAGGCCTAAACCTGTTCCTCCAACATCCCTGCTTCTTCCCCGGTCGGTTCTGTAAAATCGTTCAAAAACCCTTGGCAAATGCTCTTCGGCTATTCCAATTCCATCGTCGCTCAATTCTACGAGCACATGTTCTTCATCTGTTTTATACACACTGGCTATAATCTGGCCGTTTTCTTTTCCGTATTTTATGGAGTTTACCACCAGGTTATTAATTACCTGTCTTATTTTCTCTTTATCTGCAAATACAGTAATGGGGAACTCGCAACCTTTTTTAATGCTGGCATTGATTTTTTTAGCATCAATTTTAATGGAGAGTGTTTCAAAAATTTCCTTGATTAATTCCTGAATTACAAAGTATTCCTTGTGTAAGGGCTGTTCACCCGTTTCTAATCTGGAAATGGCATCCAGGTCTTTAACCAGGTTTACCATTCTGGTTACATTCTTGGAAGTGTTTTCCAGAAAACGCAGACTAACTTCCTTATTGTCGATGGCCCCGTCTCTAAGCGTGTCAATATAACCCTGAATGGCAAAAATGGGTGTTTTAAACTCATGGGCCAGGTTTTGCAAAAATTCTTTTCGGAAAACCTCATTCTGTTTCAACATTTCTATTTCTGCGCTTCTTTGCTCTGCCCATTTTTCTACATCTTCTCTTACTTCATCAATTCCTTTTTGAGGCAAAATGTATTTATAATAGGTTTCCTCTCTTTTGCTGGCTTTGGTTTGATAAATGAATTTGTAAATCAATTTGATTTTTCGGTAAATAAAAGACTCGAGTACAAAGCCAATTAAAAAATAGCTTCCCAGAAAGGTTACTAATAAGGATATAAATGCAATGGTTATGTCTGGTTGTATTAGCCAGATACCCAATGAAATAGGTATGGCCAGAATGGCAGCAGTAAAGGCTGATAACTGTTTGGGAGATAGGTTTTTGGTGTTCAGCATGTAAGCAAATTACACAATTGAAACTTAAGCTTTTGTCAAATTTCAAACTTGTAGCCAACCCCTTTTACGGTAGTAATGCAGTCAATACCTAGTTTCTGTCTTACTTTTCTTACGTGTACATCAATGGTTCTGTCACCAACTATTACTTCATTGCCCCAGACTTGGGTGAGGATTTCGTTTCTTAAAAAAACCCTTCCCGGCTTGGATGCCAGCAAATAAATTAATTCAAATTCTTTTTTTGCCAGTACCACTTCGTTGCCGTTAATGGTAACCAGAAACTTAACCGGATCTATGCTGATATTACCAATCTGTAAGGTTTTTCCTGCTTCTTTGGTAGACACACGTCTGAATAATGCATTCACTCTGCTAACTAGTACTTTCGGACTGATGGGTTTACTGATATAGTCGTCTGCCCCTGTTTCCAATCCCTTGATTTGCGAACTTTCGTCGCTCATTGCGGTTAAAAAAATAATCAGGGTGTCCTGGAAGCTGGGTTGGGTCCTTAATATGGAGCAAACTTCAACCCCATTCTTTCTGGGCATCATGATATCTAAAATGATGAGGTCGGGATATAGCTGCTTGGCTTTATCAATGGCTTCATTTCCGTCTTTTGCCGTATGCACATCGTAGCCTTCCTTTTCCAGATTATAGCGGATAATTTCCAGGATATCCGGTTCGTCATCCGCAATTAAAATCTGTTTCGGCTTCACTTCCATATTAACATTCTGTTTACACAAAGTTAATTTCATTCCACGGCATAAATGGCATTTTGTATTATTATCTAATTGTTAACTGACTGATTGACTATTTTTACAGCCAATATGTATAAATATTTCTATTTCTTCTGTCTCTTTTTATTCAGTATGAATACTGGCTTTGGCCAGCAAACAGACTCAATGCCCCAGATACCGGCAATGAGACAATTACATCATGAGTACATTGTTAGATCGTGGGATGCCATCCGCGCCAATAAAGCCCAACTTGTTCCCATTTCAGAGGAAGATCAACGTAATGTTGACCGGATATTATTTCAGCTGAGGAATTTTATTGAAAGAAGTGAATTGATTGATAACAATGGAAAATATACCTGGTTAAGAGGCGTAAATGAAATATTGACCGGCTATTTGAATAATAGTACAGTGAACAGGCCGGCGCCAACCTCTATTGTGAAACTCCTGGAGACGTATCAAACCGCTATGCGTTCTCAGTTGAAAGGAGAATCAATTGCCCCTCTGATGCAGGTTCTTGACCTGGAGTCAGCAGGACTATTTGCAGAAAATATTGGCCTGGTAAAGAATGTGGGTATCAATGAAGTTAAAGACAGTATAGTAGTAAAACAATGTGTTAGAAACCCGGATAGAATTTTACCCATTCTGGTAAAAAGCCCGGCCACCGCTTCTGCTGAAAGTTTAATTATACAGGCTGCATTCAGAAATCCGGAAGAATTATATAGCTATGCGGCGGCCCCCAATCCCCTTGGTAAAAAGATTCAATCTGTGAATCATCCTTTTGTGAAAATTGTGGCACAACTGGCTTTAACAAGTACTGGCAGAATGTATTTTCCTTTTTTAGATCAGCTGTATACAGGCAAACTAAAAATGGATTCTATTACCCGTTATGTAGGAAATGATACTTCATCTGGATATTATAGTTTGCTGGTAAGAACCCGAATAGATTATGCAAGCAGAATGCAGGCCGGAGATACCCCTATGGCTGCTAAAGTATTAAGTGCCAAATTAAAATCAAAAGGCATTGAATTATATATCAATGAAATCAATGCCTTACACGATGAAAATAATCCGGCGGTCCGTTTTAAAATAATCAGTCGCTTAAGTCCGCAGGAATTGTATTACCTGGCTGTAACCGGAGAGGAAGAACTGTATACTTCGAGTTATGTTAGCGGAGTGTATCCAAGGATTTTTTCGGGAATGAAAGTTCCCAGGGCAGATTCTATTTTGAAATGGGTTAATTATGATTATTATAAAAAGTTTATAAAAAATTGCAGCTGCTTATAATAAACTGGACGATTTTCTTGCCAAAATGGATAAGCAGGATGCAGAGAAGCTGATGAAGGGATTTGTGAATGGATTGGAAAAAACAAATTCACTGGAAGATGCGGTTGATGTGGCGGATTCTTATGCAAGCATTTATAATCCTTCTCTAAAAAAACTAATGCTGAATCAGGTTCGCGCCGAATTAAATCGTTGCACTGAAATCAATAACAAGAGAGGGAAAGTGATTTATGAGTTACTCGAAACTATTTTTTCCTCCCTGGAGCCGAACAACAAAATTGATTTATCTGCGAAGCTGGGAATCATGCCTGTGTATGAATTGCCGAATCAGTTGTTGAAGGATGAGTTGAATGGAAGGGTAGTTATGCAGCAATTCTTTTACGGTGATAAGGACGGGATGGTTATCTTCAATGCATTCTTAAACAGGTTCAGAAATCCCAACTGGAAAATCACCAAAAAATCACAGTGGGTGGAAGTGAGTTCCAGAAAAGGAGTTCCCATTACCATTTTTGCCAACTTGCCATTAGACGAAACAGAAGATTTGGATACACAGTCTCAGGATAGTTTAATTGCCTATTTAAATGAACAGAAACTCCATCCCAGTGTGGTTATTCACCGGGGACATAGTTATTATCTGAATCAGACTGTTCACAAAATGCCTTCTTCTGCCAAACTGGTGTTATTGGGCAGTTGCGGTGGTTATCAGCGTTTAAATGAAGTGTTGGAAATTGCTCCCGGAGCTCATATTATTTCTTCCAAGCAAATTGGAACCGGAGTTATTAATCAGGGATTAATTAATGTGATTAGTGAAGACATCCGTTTAGGTAAAAATTTAAAGTGGCCCAATCTATGGAACAATCTAGCTGTGAGATTCAGTGGCAGTGCCAGAGAAAAATTTGATGACTACGTGCCACCTCATAAAAATCTGGGTGCCATTTTCATCACCGCTTTCAATGCATCTATGCAACAAGACCTTTAATGCCGACTTGATTTATTGAAGGAAAGGGTTATTTCTTTTTTCGTAGCCAATAGTGGTGGTTAAACCATGGCCAGGATAAACTTTTACTTCATCTGGCAGGGTAAACAGGTTGTTTCTTATGCTTTGAAGCAGTAGTTCATGATTTCCTCCCGGCAAATCAGTTCTTCCGATACTTTCTCTGAACAGCACATCACCCCCAATTAAAAATGACTGTGATTCACTGTAGAAGCAGATGCTGGCAGGGGAGTGACCGGGAGCAAATATCACTTTCAAGGCATCATTTCCCAGCAAAACAGTATCTCCTGGATGAAGGAATTGTAAGGGTCCTTGGTAGTTTTCAAAGGGAAGCCCCCATTTTTCGCCGGAGAGAGGGGCCATTTTTAGCATGGCTTCTTCATCGGGATGTATATGAAGTGGCGTCTTGAAAGTTTCATAAACCCATTTGTTTCCAAAAACATGGTCCAAATGACAATGCGTGTTCAACAATTTAACCACTTCCAGTTCATTTGTTTGAATAAACTGGAACAATTGTTCCTTTTCTGCAGGGAAATAGCAACCCGGATCAATGATAATTGCTTTTTGATCTTCGTTGTAAACCACATACGTATTTTCCTGAATGGGACTAAATGTAAAAACCTTAACCTTTAACATACACCTATTTTACCTGCTTTTAATGGTAAATGACTAATTTTAAAGACCAAAGTTCGGATATGCAATTGAATAGAATCAGTAAACTCATTTTTTTTCTTGGAATCCTTGGTTCAACAGAACTGAAGGCACAGGTAAACAGTGTTGAATTTGGTAAGAACAGAATTCAGCATCAGAAGTTCAACTGGAAATTTTACCAGTCTCCTAATTTCAATACCTATATTACGCAGGGAGGTGTTGAACTTGGAAAATTTGTTAGCCAGGTGGCTGAGGAAGAATTAAAATCCATTGAAAACTTCATTGAATATTCATTGCAGCGAAGAGCCAATATTGTGGTTTACAACAACTACAATGATTTTAAAAGCAGCAATATTGGATTGGGGTCCGACTGGCAAAATGCGGGAGGAGTAACCAAACTGGTGAACAATAAAATTATCGTTTATTACAACGGGAATCACAATAAATTAAAAACACAAATAAGAGAGGGTATAGCCAAAGTGCTTACTGATAATCTCTTATTTGGCGACGATATTGGCGAGTTTGCCAGTAACCAGGCTTTGCTGGATTTGCCTAAATGGATGGTAGATGGATATGTAGCTTATGCAGGTCAGTCGTGGAGTACAGAAAAGGACGATGAATTAAAAAGTGCCATGTTGAGCGGCAGATATAATTCATTTTATCAGTTTGCATTTGAAAAGCCTGTCCTTGCCGGTCATGCTTTCTGGAATTATATTGGTGAAAAATATCGCAGAGAAAATATTACCTATTTGTTGTACCTGGCCAGAATGTACAAGAATATCAATAACGCCTGTCTTAGAATTTGCAAGAAAAAATTCAATGATGTATTGAACGATTTTATGCAGTTTCAACAGGACCGATATATTAAAGACATTCGTCAGCGCAGAAATCAGTTAAAAGGACAACTAACAGTTACAGAGGAAATTGGTAAGAGGGATTATTTCCGCTTTCAGGCCAATCCCAATCCGCGAAGCAATACCTATTCTGTTCTTGAATTCAAGAAAGGAGTCTACACAGTAAAGCTGATGGAGAATTTCTATGATTCAAAAGTTTTGTTGAAAAGTGGAGTTTTAACCAATGGTCAGGATGTAAATCCAAACTATCCCATCATGGCATGGGATGGTAAAGGCACTCGCTTACTTGTGATTTACTGGGAAAAAGGAAAAATTAACATGTTTGTATACGATTTGATAGCCAGATACAAACGCTTCAAGCAAACCATTGATGGATTTGATCAGATCCTGGATGCCAGCTTTATGCTGGACGCCAATACCCTGGTTTTAAGTGCAGTAAAAAATGGTCACGCGGACATTTATACTTATAAAATTGAGGAGCAGAAAGCAACACAAATTACCAATGACGTTTACGACGACCTGGATCCCACCATTGTATCTTTTCCAAACCGGGTAGGAATTATTTTTGCTTCGAACAGACCTGGTAACAATGCGCCTAATAAAGACACTGTACTACCCAGCCGTTATCCTTTTAATATTTACATGGTTGATATTCTGAACAGCAGCAACGAAAAGCAGATTTCTCAGTTGACCAATGTAAAAATGGGGAATGCCCGTTATCCAATGCAATACAATACCAATCACTTCACATTTGTGTCTGATGAAAATGGAATTGGCAACCGATGGGCAGGATTCTTTTCTACGCAAAGGAATGGTCTGGATACCTTGTACTACATAGGAGAAGAAATCTTGCGCAATCCGGCACCTAAGGAATTTGATTCTACATTGATGGCCTGGCAAAAACAAGAACCGGACAGTGTAAGTTATTTTCAGGTGTTCAAAGATTCTACCTATACTTTCCCGATCACCAATTATCAGAGCTCATTACTGGAAACAAGAATTGCCGGGAATAACGGTCAGGTAAGTGAAGTAAGAAGAGAGGGCGATTTTAAATTTGTTTACAAGCTCAAAGTAGATGAACAGGCACTGGCCAGAAGAAATGTTACGGCAAGAAATACAGAGTATGTAAAGAAAATTTTAGATGAGAAAAAACTGGTAGAGGGAAAAGCCATACAATACAATAATAATAAGCCTGCAAATGATACGGCTAAAAAAGTAATTGTTTTTCAGAATGAGTTTGCAGATGAATTGCCGGATACTACAGTAAAAATTAATGCAGCGGCAAATCCACAACAAAGGCAGTCTTCATTGGCCAGATCTAAGTTGTACGATTACCGTTTAAAGTTCAGTTCAGATTATTTACTGGGTGGATTCTCTAACAATGTTTTGATTAACCGTTATCAACCTTATGCAGGTGGTGCTGGTCCGATTCGCCTGAACAATGGGAATGATTTCAACTTCACTTTCCGTGTAGGAGTTAGCGACCTGATGGAAGATGTGAAATTTGTTGCAGGTATGCGTTTCGGTACTTCCCTTTCCGATAAGGACCTTTTACTTTCTTTTCAGAACAACCGCAGAAAATTAGACTGGGGGCTTACTTATTATAGAAGCAATATCACAAACTTCTACAATATACAGGTTAACAATATGCTCTATACCAATTTGTATCAGGCTAATGTAACTTATCCTATTAATGAAGTAAAAAGCATCAGGGCTACCATTGGATTACGTTCGGACAGAGGCGTTATAAAATCATTTGATAATTTGGCTGGTCAACCTAATCCTGCTGCATTGGCATATAATGATACTGTATCCAAGTATATCTTATCTAGATTAGAGTATGTGCACGATAATACCATTAATCCAACACAGAATATCTGGAATGGTCTTAGATACAAGGTATACCTGGACATTAATATGCCTACTCAGAAAACAGCTTTGAATAATGGCAAAGCCACTATGAACTTCGGCTTTGATGGCAGGTACTATCATAAAATTTATCGCAACTTTATCTGGGCAGGTAGAGTTGCAGCTGATTTCTCTTGGGGGAATCAAAAGCTTATTTATTATCTGGGAGGAGTAGATGGCTGGATTGGACCTAAATTCAATAATGGTAATCAGCCGGCTGCAGATCAAAGCTATGCTTTCCAGTCTCTTGCCGTAAATATGCGCGGTTACAGGCAGAATATAGCTAACGGTAACAATGCTTTTGTAATTAACAGTGAATTCCGTCTGCCTTTATTCTCTACCTTATTCGACAGACCCATCAACAATGCATTCCTGCGTAATTTTCAGTTGGTACAGTTTGTTGATCTGGGAACTGCATGGAATGGCAAGTACAACGGTATCAAACGTCCGGGTGAAGTAATTGCCAATAACCAAACACCAGTTGTAGTAAGAATTGATGCTGGCGGATTGGGACCTTTTGCCGGCGGTTACGGCTTTGGTGTAAGAAGTACATTGTTGGGCTACTTTATGAAGTTCGACGCTGGCTGGCCAATGAAAGGAATATTTAAAGGCGCGCCGGTATACTATTTCGCACTGGGTTTTGACTTTTAAGTATACTAAAGAATAAAAATAAAAAAGCAGGTGAATAGTTAGTCACCTGCTTTTTTTATGCTCTGTTTATAATAGGCTATTTATTTTGCCTGATCATTATATCCTTCCTGAGGAACTTCAATATGATGTTCTCTAAGTTTAACTGGCACTGTTTTCTTTCTGGCTTTCATATTCAGCAACTCAACAATAAAGGAGAATGCCATGGCAAAATATACATAATGCTTTAAGTGGAGTTCATGTGCCTGTTCTGCATTCCATCCCTCTACCAATAGGACCATACCAATCATTACCAGAAAAGACAAAGCAAGCATTTTAAGGGTTGGATGCTTATGTATAAATGAAGAAATATTGGGGCTGAATAAAAACATAATAATCATTGCAATTACTACAGCGGCAATCATTACTTCCAGGTGCTTGGCTGTACCACCTGCAGTAATGATACTATCGAAACTGAAGACCATGTCGATCATGATGATTTGTGCAATACCATTGGCAATTCCTAATTCTTTTGATTTTCTTCCTGCCAAAGCATCTTCTTCTCCTTCCAGCTTATGGTGAATTTCCTTTACTGTTTTATAAATAAGGAACAATCCTCCCGCCAGCATTACCAGGCTGGCCAAATCAAAATCTTTTCCTGCTACACTGAATACTGGTTTGCCTTTTTGAGATAGCAGCCAGCTTAATCCAAACAATAAAATAGTTCTTGTGATAATGCCGGTTACCATCCAGATCAGTCTTGCATTTTTCTGAAATGCCTTGGGCATCCGGTTCATGATAATACTGACAAAAATTACATTGTCAATGCCAAGTACCACTTCAAGAATGGTAAGAATCAAAAAGCTGATTAAGCTCTCCGTGGTGAATAAGTGCTCCATGTATGGGGTTATTTATTTTTTGCTAAGTAAGTACAAATGTTTTTTACAATAGATGGGCCTTCATATACAAATCCGGTCCATACCTGAATTAAAGCCGCACCTGCTTTTAATTTTTCCTTTGCATCTTCTCCGGTGAATATGCCACCGCTGGCTATAATGGGGATGGTTCCAACTGTTTGTTCTGCAATATAGCGGACAATCCGGGTTGATTTTTCCCTCACGGGTTTTCCACTAAGTCCACCCATGCCAATTTCATTGCTTAATGCGGCAGATGCCGGGCTAAGGTTAGATCTGTCCAATGTGGTATTGGATGCTACCAGACCACTTAATTTCATTTCCATGGATAAGGCTACAATATCATCCAGTTGAGGCTGAGATAAATCCGGAGCTATTTTTAATAAGATGGGTTTGGGTTGATTTTTTCCTGCGTTAATGGATTGGAGTTCTCCGAATATTTTTCTAAGTGCGTCTTTTTCCTGAAGTTCTCTAAGGCCAGGTGTGTTGGGAGAACTTACATTCACAACAAAATAATCAACTTCATTGTGAAGCTCATTAAAACAGATGGTATAATCTTTCCAGGCTTCTTCGTTGGGAGTCACTTTGTTTTTACCAATGTTTCCGCCCACAACCAGGTCGCTGTTTTTACCACGGCTATTCCAGTTTACCAGTCTTTTTTTTATGGCATCTACCCCTTCATTGTTAAACCCCATCCGATTAATTAATGCCTGATCTGCCGGTAATCTGAACAGGCGCGGAAGGTCGTTGCCTGCCTGGGCTTTTGGTGTAACAGTTCCTATCTCTACAAATCCAAATCCCAATGCCTCCAGTTCATGCAGGTAGGCTGCATTTTTATCGAATCCGGCACCCAATCCTACAGGGTTTTTAAAACGAATTCCCATTACGGTTTTCTCCAGATCGGTCCCTTTGTATTGAAAGGAATTTCTGATTAAGGTATCCCCCAGGCCAAGAGAAGTAGCTATTTTCAGGCTATTCATTGAAAAATAGTGCACTTTTTCAGGAGGCGCCTTGAACAGCAGATTTCTTATTAACGTATACAATTGATAAGTTTTTGCGAAAATACCCCCAAAGGACCATTTAAAATTTAGTTGCATAAACAACTTTTAAACCTTTTTCTTACATTTGGTATTAATAAATTCAGTTTATGCAAGAAGCTTACATTGTAGCAGGTTACAGAACCGCAGTAACGAAAAGTAAGAAAGGTGGATTCCGGTTTTTCAGACCCGATGATCTGGCTGTAGAAGTTATCAAGGGATTGGTTGCTTCCGTGCCTCAGCTGGATACGAAGCTGGTTGATGATGTGATTGTTGGTAATGCTGTTCCTGAAGCAGAACAAGGATTGCAGTTTGGAAGAATTATAGCAGCCAAAGCATTGGGTATTGATGCCGCCGGTATCACAATCAACCGATATTGTGCAAGTGGGTTAGAGAGTATTGCTACAGCAACTGCTAAAATTAGAACGGGCATGGCTGAATGTATTATTGCAGGTGGAACAGAAAGTATGAGTATGGTTCCCACTGCCGGCTGGAAAACCGTTCCTTCCTATGCCATTGCAAAAGATGAACCTGATTATTATTTAAGTATGGGCTTAACTGCAGAAGCAGTTGCCAATGAGTATAATGTTTCCAGAGAAGACCAGGATGAGTTTGCCTATCAGTCTCATATGAAAGCAAAGAATGCAATTGAGAATGGTTATTTTAAATCGGGCATACTTCCCATTACTGTGGAAGAAACTTACTTAAATGAAAAGGGTAAAAAAGCTACCCGTTCCTATGTTGTTGATACGGATGAGGGATTAAGAGCGGATACCACCGTTGAAGGGCTGTCTAAATTAAAGCCAGCTTTTGCAGTTAACGGATCAGTAACCGCCGGTAACTCCTCTCAAACCAGTGATGGCGCTGCTTTTGCTATTGTAATGAGTGAGAGAATGATGAAGTCGCTTGGTTTGGCACCCATTGGTAGACTGGTGAATTGTGCTTCTGCAGGTGTGCATCCCAGAATCATGGGAATTGGTCCGGTAGCTGCCATTCCTAAAGTGTTGAAGCAAGCCGGCATGAACCTGGCTGATATAGATTTAATTGAATTGAATGAGGCATTCGCTTCTCAGTCTCTGGCTGTTATAAGAGAATTGGGATTGGATCCATCCAGAGTAAATATAAACGGAGGTGCCATTGCATTGGGACACCCGTTGGGTTGCACAGGTTGTAAACTAACTGTACAACTGCTAAACGATATGAAGCGATTGAATAAAAAATACGGATTGGTTACTGCCTGTGTGGGCGGCGGACAAGGAATTGCCGGAATTATAGAAAACTTATAATTCATGATTTTTTTCATTTTTTGTGTAGAAATTTAGTAGGAACTTCATGCTAAATCACCGAAACATGAAAACCATCGTTTTACCTACCGATTTTTCAGCAACTGCCAGTAATGCTGCAGACTATGCGGTTCATTTTGCCAAGCAGGTAAATGCTGAACGCATTATCCTGTTGCATGCTTATGAAATACCTGTTGCCATTGATCCAATGATGCCCGGTATTCAAATACCGGAAGTGGATGGGTTCAGGGAAACGGCTGAAAGCAGACTCTTGCAGTTCAGAGCTGATTTGCTCGTAAAATATTCTGATAGCCATTTAATTTTTGATACACTTGCCGTTTATGGTTCCATACTTTCTGCGTTGGAAGATTTACAGGAAAAAGATCCTATTGAATTGGTTGTGATGGGTATTACCGGAGGTGGGGCGCTGGAAGAAACTTTAATTGGCAGTAACACGGTTCATATAGCTGAAAATACTTCTCTGCCCTTAATTATCGTTCCGGCCAATTGTGTTTTTAAGCCAGTAAAAAAACTCATGTTTGCCTGCGACTTCAATGATGCAGAAAAATACATTCCGGTTAATCAGATTGCTGCTTTTCAACAAATAACAGGTGCTAGCTTAGCTGTGTTTAATATTGAAGGGGAACCCAGTGAATTTGAAGAAACTTTTCCTGGTACTGTAATGGGGGAGAGTTTTGCCGTACATACCGTGATGGATAAACTGAATCCAAGCTATCACTTTTCTCACGCAAAGAATTTTCTGGATGGTATCAATCAATTTGTAGATGAACAGGGCGTTGACCTGGTGATTACAGTGCCCAAGGAACATAATTTCTTTGAAAGAATTTTTTCTTCCAGTCATACCAAAAAACTGGCATTCCATAGTCATGTACCGGTACTGGTTTTAAGCCGTCAGGATTAATGCCGGTGTACTTTTATTAACTCAGGTATTTTCCAACAATCGGCATTCTGCGACCCACTCCAAATGCTTTGGGCGAAATACGTATGATTGGACAAAACTGGTTACGTTTGTATTCATTGTTGTTGACCATTTTAATGGTACGGTCAACCAATGCTGCATCAAACCCCTGAGCTTTTATATTATCCGGACTTAGGCGTTTTTCAATGTATTGATACAATAGCTTGTCTAATACCTGATAGTCCGGCAAACTGTCGCTGTCTTTTTGATTGGGTCTTAATTCTGCACTGGGTGCTTTGTAAATAATATTTGTCGGGATAATTTCTTTGTTGCGATTGATGAATTTAGCCAGTTCATACACTTGCAGTTTATAACAATCTCCCAATACTCCCAGACCTCCTGCCATATCTCCATAGAGTGTTCCATATCCGGTGGCCAGTTCACTTTTGTTGGAAGTATTCAATAGTACGTATCCAAATTTATTAGCGATGGCCATCAACAGGTTTCCTCTGCTTCTGCTTTGAATATTTTCTTCTGCCAGTGAAAAGGGCAATCCATTAAACAGTGGCTCCAGTGTTTGCAAAAAAGATTGGTAAACCGAATCTATCCTGATAATATCAAAAGGGTTGTTCAGATTTTTACTGAGTGCAACCGCATCGTTTACTGAATGATCAGTAGAGTAAGGAGAGGGCATTAAAATGGCTCTTACATTTTCAGCCCCTAGTGCATCACAGGCGATGGCAAGGGTTACAGCAGAATCAATCCCGCCGGATGAACCCAATATGGCTTTGGTAAAGCCCATTTTGCTGAAATAATCCCGAATGCCTGATACCAGTGCATTGTAGACCTGTTCAATATTTAATTCGGGTTCCAGTTTGGCCGGATTCAATTCTTTTTCCGGTATTCTGCTGGCTGGTTCCAATATGGGACCGTTGATGCTTCCGTTATCATTTAACTCAACATAATCCAATGCTTCTTCAAACATGGGAAAAGCTTTCATAAGGTTGGCTTCTTTGTCAAAAACCAGCGAAGCGCCGTCGAAAACTATTTCTGTTTGACTTCCTACTGCATTGCAATAAAAAAGGGGAATCCTGTATTTCTGCACATTCGCTTTAATGACTGCTTTTCTGTCTTCGTCGTGTGTGTAGTCGAAAGGAGAGGCGCTTAGATTCAGCATGATATCCGGATTGAATTTCATTAATTCATCCATCGGACAAATTCTGTATAAGGGATTGTCTCCCAAATTCCAGATGTCTTCGCAAATCGTTACTGCCAGTTTTTTCCCTTTAAAGTGAATGATATTCCATTCGTATGCAGGTTCAAAATATCGGTATTCGTCGAAGACGTCGTAAGTAGGTAAGAGGGTTTTGTGCACTACAGCTTTTACCTCTTTCTCATATAAAAAGTAGGCGGCATTAAACAAATCCTTCCCTCTCTGGTGATTATTTTTAACCGGACTTCCAATCAGCACCCCAATGGTATCTGCATATTCCTTGATGGTATTTATTGCTTCCGTACATTTTTCAATGAAATCTTCAAACTCAACAAAATCCCTGGCAGGGTATCCGCAAACGGTCATTTCGCTGAATAGAATCAAATCTCCACCTGCAGCTTTGGCTGCTTTAATTGCTTCGATTATTTTGGCCGTGTTGTATGCAAAGTTGCCAATATGATAATTTTGCTGGGCTATGAATATTTTCATGCTGCAAATTTCATCAATTTAACAATAGGATGGCAATCCTTTCCGTTAATTCGCATATGAAACAATTTTTCCTGATATCCGTACTAGCCCTTGGTTTAGTTTCCTGCAACAACCGGGAAGCCTCTCCGGATGTATCTCATATAAAAGTGAAAGTGGATATTCAGCATTTTGAAGACGATTTTTTTTCTATTGATACCACGCAACTGGAAGCGGCTATTCAGGGCCTGAATCAAAAATATCCCGGATTTACTACCGACTTTCTGTCTAATATACTGGAACTCTTGCCGCAAAGAGAAACCACAGATCTGAAAAGTTTTTACAAAGCCTATTTACCCCTGTACAAATCGGGCACAGCCATTTTTAAAAAGCAATCTGAAGAATTTAATACAGTAAAAAATGGGTTGCAACTAGTGAAATATTATTTTCCTGAGTACCCTTTGCCCAAAAAAATCATCTCATTTGTGGGGCCTGTTAACAGCTTTGCTACCATTATAACAGAAGATGCTATTGCCATTGGATTACAATTGTTCATGGGTAAAGATCATCCTCTTTACACCAGCGAACAGGGACAAATGCTTTATCCTGCTTATGTTTCAAGAAGATTTGAACCGGCCTATATTCCGGTTAACGCCATGAATGCAATTGTAATGGACCTCTACCCTGGTCAGTATTTCGGAAAACCATTAATTGCACAAATGGTGGAATCAGGAAAGAGAATTTATCTGACAGATCATTTGCTTCCATCAACTGCCGACTCTTTAATTATTGGTTATCAGCAAAAACAACTGGATGCCTGTTATGCCAATGAAAAAAATATCTGGGCTTTCTTTGTTCAGAATGATATGCTATACAAAACCGATCCGCAACTGATTCGGGAATATGTAACTGACGGACCATTTACCAATGCACTGGGAAAAGACTCCCCCGGTAATATCGGGCAATTTGTTGGCTGGCAAATTGTAAAAAAATGGGCGGCTAAAAATAAAGGGATTAGCATGGACTCCCTCATGAAGAAAGATCCCGTTCAATTATTTGAAGAATCCAGGTACAAGCCTGGTTAACCTTGTAACAGGTTAATTCATTTTAGAGGGTGCTATTAAATCGAAAGCCGGAATGGGTACTTTAAATGTTTCCTGCGAATATTGATTGATGAGGGTATAAGTTCCCTGCATTTTCCCCATTTCTGTTTTTAAATTACAGCCGCTTACATAAGTGTACTGCTCTCCCGGAGCCAGTATCGGTTGTACTCCCACAACACCTTCTCCTTCTACTTCCCTGTGTTCTGCATTGCTATCGAAAATAAACCAGTGTCTTCTGAGTAATTGTACCGAAAATTTATTGTGGTTCTCTATGGTTATTCGGTAGGCAAACATGAATTCTCCTTTCAGTGGATTGCTGTAATCGGACTGATAGAAAACTTCTACTGTGATTTCAATTCCCGCTGAAATTTTAGAAACCATAGATATTGTTATTGATCATTGTAAATGTAGGTAAATTAACATTCTATATGGTCAATTTTAAGAAATTAACCTGTGAATAAATGCTTAAAATCATTGATTCGGCTGTACTTTTGCACCACAAAAATCAACGATTATGACTAAAATTGCCGTAGCTAAAGGAGATGGAATTGGTCCTGAGATTATGGACGCCGTTTTGTCCATATTTAATGCTGCTAAAGTTCCTCTTGAATACGAAGTGGTAGAAATGGGAAAATGGGTATTCGACAAAGGATATAGCAACGGAATGACGCCGGAAGCGCAGCAAACCATTGAATCGTTGGGGATTTTATTTAAAGGTCCTATGGAAACACCCAAGGGCAAGGGAGTGAAAAGTGTAAATGTAACTGCCCGTAAAACCTGGAATACCTACGCCAATAAAAGAACTTTCCAAACCCTGCATGGTGTTGATACCGTTTTTAGTAAAGCAGGAGTGCCTATTGATATTACCATTGTTAGAGAGAATATAGAAGATACCTACGGCGGAATTGAGCATATGCTTACCAACGACGTAGCATTGAGTAGAAGATTTATTACCCGTCCGGGAAGTGCTCAGGTTATCCGCTATGCTTTTGAAATGGCTAAAAAGAAAGGCTGCAGAAGAATTACCTGCGGACACAAGGCCAATATTATGAAGTTGACGGACGGCTTGTTCCTTGAAGTGTTTTATGAAATTGCCAAGGAATATCCGGAATTAAAAGCGGATGATGTAATTGTAGATGATTTGTGTATGAAGCTGGTTAGCCGCCCCGATTTATTTGACGTGGTGGTACTAACCAATTTACAGGGGGATATTGTAAGTGATCTTTGTGCCGGTTTGGTGGGTGGATTAGGATTTGCGCCTTCTGCCAATATCGGAGATCATATTTCTATTTTTGAAGCGGTTCATGGAACTGCTCCGGATATAGCTGGTAAGAATATTGCCAATCCAACCGCTCTGTTGTTAAGTGGATTTGGTATGTTACGTCACCTAGGATTAATGCAGTCAGCTGCAATGATTGAAAATGCACTACTGTATACCCTGGAGTCTGGTCAACATACTGGCGACTTCGGAGATAAGAATACACCGGCTTTAAATACAACTGAATTTGCCAATGCCATCATTGCCAATTTTGGTAAACAACCCGCGCATAACCCTAAGCCAATGCTTCAGGATGCAGCGATTACTCCAACTGTATTTAAGCTGGAGCACAACCCCATGTTGGAATCCAATGAGGAAATGAATGAATTTATTGTTGGGGTAGATATGTTTATTGAGAGCAATGAACAGCCTACTGTTGTGGCAGACAAGTGTTTGCAACATACACTGGATCTGTTTAAGCTGGTAACCATCAGTAACCGCGGTACGCAGGTATGGCCTAAAGGTTCTGTTTTCACCAATCTGGTAAATCAATACCGTTGTCGTTTTGAGAGTGTGGGAGACCAGCCACTGACCCAGATTGATATCATTGAATTATATAAGCGCCTTACGGCTGATTTTAAAGTATGCTCAACAGAAATTTTAAATATGTGGGGCGATAAAAAAGCCTACAGTCTGGCACAGGGGCAGTAATTGAGTTGATTTTTAACGTAATTTCACGGCTCATTTAAAGCAGATACGAACAATGGCTGAAGTGATATTAATGCCCCGATTGAGTGATACCATGACAGAAGGGGTAATTGCCGCATGGCATAAAAACGTTGGAGACACAGTTAAAAAAGGTGATCTTCTTGCAGAAATTGAGACAGATAAGGCAACCATGGAGCTGGAAAGCTACCAGGATGGCGTGTTATTGCATATAGGTACTCCTAATGGCGGAAAGCTACAGGTAAACGATTTGCTGGCCATTTTTGGCAAGCCAGGGGAAGATATCAGTGATTTATTAAAGATTCACGGTGGAAACTCTGCTGCTCCGGCACCTGCTGCCACTGTTGAGACGGCTGCACCTGCTACAGCTTCCATCCCCGAGCCAACTTCTAGCGCAACTTCAGGAATTGATGTTTCTGCAATGGAAGAAGTGGTTTTAATGCCTCGCTTAAGTGATACCATGACGGAAGGGGTAATTGCTTCCTGGCAAAAAAATGTAGGAGATGTAGTAAAGAAGGGAGAAGTACTAGCAGACATTGAGACCGACAAAGCCACTATGGAACTGGAGAGCTACAAGGATGGTATTTTATTGTACCAGGGAGCTCAGCCGGGCGAAAAAATTTTAGTAAACGATTTACTTTGTATTATAGGTAAGGAGGGATTGGATGTTGCGGCTATTGTAGCTGCCGTAAAAGCGGGATCAGGTTCTGCTGCTTCCGTTCCAGCACCAGCTGCTGCTCCGGCTCTGGCTGCCACAAGTACAGTCGCTGCACCATCGGCAGCTACTTCCGCTTCGGTGTCCGAGCCTGAAGTGGTGAATACAGGAAGAATTTTTGCTTCTCCATTGGCCAAAAGAATTGCTGCAGAAAAAGGCATAGACCTTAAATATGTAAAAGGTTCAGGAGACAATGGCAGAATTACTAAAATAGATATTGATCAGTATACGCCTGCTACGGCTGTTGCTGCATCTGCACCTGCTGCAAAATCTGCTTCACCTGTTGTAAGCAACGCTGCAGTTGGACAGGTTAGCTATACTGATGTGCCTGTTTCACAAATGCGTAAGGTAATTGCCAAGCGTTTGAGCGAAAGCTTATTTACTGCACCGCATTTTTATTTAACCATGCAAATTGACATGGATGCAGCCATTGCGGCCAGAACCAAGATTAATGAAGTGGCTTCTGTAAAAGTGAGCTTTAATGATCTGGTGGTGAAAGCCACTGCCATGGCGCTGAAAAAGCATCCTAAAATTAATAGTAGCTGGATGGGTGATTTTATCCGTTACAATGATCATATTAATATTGGTGTTGCGGTAGCAGTAGACGAGGGATTATTGGTGCCTGTTGTAAGGTTTGCAGACAGCAAGTCTCTATCTCAGATTGGTGCAGAAGTTAAAGACTTTGCTCAAAGAGCCAAGGATAAAAAATTACAGCCATCCGACTGGGAGGGCAGCACCTTCACCATTTCTAATCTGGGTATGTTTGGTATAGATCAGTTTACGGCCATCATAAATCCTCCGGATGCCTGTATTTTGGCTGTGGGTGGTATTTCTCAGGAACCTGTTGTGAAGAACGGTCAGGTTGTTCCCGGAAATATCATGAAGCTTACTTTAAGCTGCGACCACCGAGTAGTAGACGGAGCAACAGGAGCTGCTTTCTTACAAACCTTGAAGCAGTTGCTGGAAGAACCTGTAAGAATGTTGGTATAATCAATACTATCTAAGGCGTTTAGCTTTTGAAATAAATGAAAGAGGCTGTCTCATATGAGGCAGCCTCTTTTATTAGAAATGTTTCGTCTTGCAGAAGCGTTGTTATTATATACTGCAATCTGCAAAACAATTTATTACTCAATCCCACTCGCATCCTATGGGTGCTCCCGGAGGAATTTCCCTGTGCTGTGGTAGTGCAATCTCTTTGGGATTATTGATTCTCTCAATGGCATAACTAAAATGTGCTTTGTCATTAGGGCTATTCAATTGAGCAGCTGCATACTTTTTTAATGCGTCCAGTCTGTTAAAACAAATGGCCTGTACTGCATAGTTGGCCTGTTCGTTTTTGCTTAATGCAAGCAACCAGGTTAGTACCATTTGCTGGGTTTGTTTTTGCACTTCTCTGGCCAAACCTTTTTCTGGTGTAGCTTTCCAGGTTGCATTGATAATGGCATCCAATACATCATCCCAGCCAGGCGTTCCGTTCATGGCTTTTAGTTGAACCAATCTGTTGGCTCGTTCCGCATTAAAAAGGAAAGACAATTGAAAATGGGCAAGTGCTTCTGCAGCAGCCAATGGGTCGAAGCTCATGCCCGTTCTTTTCGGGAAGGTTTCACCAACGCCATAATACATAGGAGGGCGGGGTGGTATCATTTGAACAATCTTATTGGGAATAGTTAATACTTCCGGAGATAAGCTTTTTAAAACTGCTTGCAAAGCCTTTTGTTGAGTTGCAGCAGGAATTACAGTAGGTTGCACCTGCTTGTCTCCTCTTACATTATAGCTGTAATTAATTCCACCAATTAATTTACTTACCGCTTCGGACTGATAGCGGTGGTAATTGTATACAGGAACCAATACATCTTCCAGTAAACTCATGGGTTCATTGGGACGAATGGCGTTCTCCCCGAATTTTTCTAATGCTTTTTTTCTTACTGCAAGTACATTATCCAATTCTGCTACAGGGTCAGTGCTGTTATCCCATAAATGCGCATCCGGGTGAAATCCCCCCACTGCCCTTGCATCTGCATCGGCAATAAACAATAAACCTTTGCGCTGATTCTCCTCTAATAATGCATTGAGTGCGTTTTTCTCATCAATACCTTCCGCAAAATGCGAGTAGCCATATTGGATAGCCCTTTTATCCCATTCTCCAATTTCATTGGTATAAACATTGCTGAAGTCAATTTCACCTTTATTGTTTAATACAACTGCGGGATGCGGATAGTCCATAACTGAAGCTCTGTTGTTAACACTGGAAGCATAATTGTGTTGCAATCCCAATGTATGTCCTATTTCATGTGCCGATAATTGTCTTAGTCGCTGTAATGCAGCCTGGCGCATGGTTTCCGGTACTTTTTTGCCGGTTTCGTATGGTGAAAGTAATCCGGCAAAGATTAAATAGTCCTGTCTTACTCTTAATGACCCCAGGGTTACCTGTCCTTTGATTATTTCCCCTGTGCGTGGATCTGTTACGGATGCTCCATAACTCCATCCTCTGGTTGAACGATGTACCCAATTAATCATATTATATCTGATGTCCATCGGGTCTGCAGAGTCTGGAAGTATTTTTACTATGAACGCGTTTTTATATCCTGCTGCTTCAAATGCCTGATTCCACCATTTTGCTCCGTCCAGCAAAGCAGATCTAATGGGTTCCGGCGTGCCATTGTCTAGATAATAGACAATGGGGTTAACGGGTTCACTGATACTTGCCTTAGGATCTTTTTTAAATAAGCGATGCCTGGATATAACCATTTGCTGGATGGGTTCTGTAAAATCACTGCTATAGTCAAAATAGGTCTTTCCAAAATATCCGCTTCTGATATCATATTTTCTGGGCTTGTACTGATTGTCGGGTAGTTGAACAAAAGAATGATGCATCCTTACCGTAATGGCTTCAGTAGAGGGACTGACTGATCTCACCAGTCTTCCGGCATCTGATCCACCCACAAAACTAATTATTGCTTCAAATTCAGAATTTAGCGGGAAATTCCTCGTGTTATTGATATACACAGCAGAACGGGCTTCGTTAAAAGTATAGCTCCCCTGACGCATGCTTCTGATTTTATCTGCTACACCATGGGCATCTCTTAACAGGAATGCACTCATATCTATCAGGTAATTCCCATTTTCCTCAGCCTCAATGGTAAAGGATGCCAGTGTGGACGAGGCAAAGGATTCAGCAACTGCTTTTTGTTCCTTGATATCTGCTGAACTTGCCCGGTAATTATAGTTGGGCTGAATCAGCAATAATTTTTTTCCGACTTTGTGAAAATAAACAATACGTGTGTCGCCCAGTTGTCCTCTGTCGAGGCCTATATCATTAGATCCCAGTCCGGCAGGTAAACTATTTACATACAAAAATTCAGAATTGATTTTATTTACCAGCAACCAGATTTTGCCATTTGCTGCATCGTACCAAAAGGGAAAAAAGCCATCCATCTTTTTCATGGACTTTGTTTTTTCTGTAATTGGTGAAACTACTTGTGCCTGTAGTGCAATTGCCAACAAACAGGTTAGCATAGTTAGCCATCTTTTCATTTTTTTCTATTTAGTATTTGAACAGAGTAAAATAAAAGACCCTGCTCTTATTGAATAAAAACAGGGTCGGATATATTGGTTCAGCTAAAAATTAACCGTTGTTTTCTGTGCCTGATGTTTCAGGAGTAAACAGCGTGGGTGCCTCAGTAGCTACTGGTGCCGGAGCTGGTGCAGCTGGTGTTGCTACTGCAACTGGCGCAGGAGCGCTTACTTTTTTGGCTGGCTTCTTGGCGACTGGCTTTTTAGCAGGTGCTGCTTTTTTTGGAGCGGCTTTCTTAACTGCTTTTTTAGGGGCTACTTTTTTGGCGGCTTTTTTTGGAGCAGCTTTTTTTGGAGCAGCTTTTTTTGCAGCCTTTTTTGGAGCGGCTTTCTTAACTGCTTTTTTAGGGGCTACTTTTTTGGCGGCTTTTTTTAGGAGCAGCTTTTTTTGCAGCCTTTTTAGGAGCGGCTTTCTTAGCTGCTTTTTTAGGTGCTACTTTCTTTACAGCTTTTTTTGGAGCAGCTTTTTTTGCAGCCTTTTTAGGAGCGGCTTTCTTAGCTGCTTTTTTAGGGGCTACTTTTTTGGCGGCTTTTTTAGGAGCTGCTTTTTTAGCAGCTTTCTTTTTACTTGCTTTTGCCATGATGGTATTAGTTTGAATGAAAAGTTTTAGAATGACAGTAAGTTAGAATTTTTTCCTAACAAAAAATAATTAAGCAGGGGTCTATTTTTTTTGGTTTTTGAGTATCCGTTTTTTAGTAGCCAGGCCAGCACCTTGTCGCGCTGATCTCCCTGAATAATGATTTCCCCGTCTTTGGCACTTCCTCCGGTTCCGCAAAAGTTCTTCAGTTGCTTGGACAGTTTTTCCAGGTCTTCTTCTGTTCCGGTAAAACCAGTTACAAGGGTAACTGTTTTCCCACCTCTTTGTTTTTTGTCGAGCTCAATCCATAATCGCTGATCGGCTGGGGGAAGGGTTTCCACCAGATTGTCTTCTTCTCTGCTGAACTGAAAATCAGGATTAGTGCTATATACAAAGCCAGCTTTGTCTGCGGTATTCTTCTTGCTCATACTGCTTTTTTTGGTAAAATAACGGAAAATTGACTGCCCTTGCTCGGTTCGCTTTTTACCTGAATATTCCAGTTATTGGCAGCTGCATATTCTGCACAAATTAAGAGTCCCAGACCAGTCCCTTTTTCCTTTTGTGTGCCAGGCGTGGTAAAATGGGTTTTTAATTGAAAAAGCCGATTTACCTGTTCCTGTGTCATGCCTACCCCATTGTCTGAAACGGAAATAAGAATATGGTTGTCATTTTCTTCGCTGTTTAGCTGAATAATGCCTTTTTCTGGTGTGAATTTGATGGCATTCAATATTAAATTTCTGATGATAATATCGTAGTGCTGGGGGTCTGCCGTGTAAAAAAGATTTGCATCAATCTGATTATGAATAGCTATATCCTTTTGCTGTGCCAGCGCTTTCAGAAGATTAACAGAAAAATCTGCCTGATTTTTCAGTGAGAAACTAGTGCTTTCAATGCCAGCAATACCCTTCATCCTCGACCTTGACCAGATTAACAGATTGTCTAGAACATAATGCAGGTTTTGTACCTGTTGGGTTAGTTTATCTTTTAGTTCATTGTAACTTTCTTTGTCTAATGTATCCGGATCTAACATAGGTAATACCGCATTCAGGGAAGCAATAGGCGATCTTAAATCGTGTGATACAATGGAAAAGACTTTATCTTTTAACAATAAGGTTTCTTCCAGTTCTTCTTTCTGTTGGTTCAGTAATAAATTAGTAGCTGTTTTAAATTTATTTTTTCTCCATATTACTACCAGCATGATAATAAAAATCAGAGAAGTAATAAGTAGTGAAATATTCAGAAAAGTTTTTTGCCGGCTTTCCTTATCCTGCTGTTGTTTTTCTTTCTTAAGCTGGTTTATTTCGGATTGTTTTTTTTCGGCTTCGAATTTTGCCTGCATTTCAGCCAGTCTGGACCTGCTTCTTTCCTGGTATAACGAGTCGTTCAGCGCACTGTATTTCTTTTGTGCTGTATATGCTTCCTTAAATTGTCCATTTCCTTTATAAGCATCAGATAGTAAATTGTAAATAACCGATGTTTCAGATTTGGCACCCATCTGAATTCCCAGTTCCAGCGCCCTTTCAAGATTTTTTATGGCTTCCCTGTATTTTTTATCGCTGCTTAAATTTCTGCCAATTCTATACCTGGCTGTAAGTTGTAATTGGATGCTATTGACTTTTTCAGCCATATCAATGGCTTTATAATAATACAATCTGGCACTATCATTCTTTCCATTGAATTCAAAAAGATCGCCCATATTTCTATAAGAGAAAGCCAAAAGATAATCGTCTTTGAGTTTCTGATTAAAGCTTAATGCTATTTGATTATAGTGAAGAGCGCTGTCAATTAATTTCTCTCTTAAGAAACAAAAGGCAATATTGTTCAATGCTCTTCCTACGCTTCGTTTGTCTGAAAGACGGTCATGTAATTCCAGGTCTTTTTTAAATAATTCAATTGCTTTTTTGTAATTGTTTTGACTATTGAATACAGAAGCCATGCACCGATAGGAAGCTGCCAGCTCTGGCAGATTTCCCATTTCTTCGTTCCATTTCAGCGCTTGTGTACTGTGTTCAAATGCCGAAGTGAAGTCTCCTTTCCGGTATTTAACCCAGGCAAGATTATTAAGTGCTTTGCCTTTTTCCTTATGTAGTTTATGTTGGGTAGTCAGCACTAATGCCTGGTTGGCATAACTGGTAGCGAGGACTGTGTTTTTGTCGGCCAGTAGTTCAGCGAAATAATTTAATAATACTGCCCGTTCATTCACTCCTCTCTCTTTTTTGATTAAAGCATCAATGCTGTCCTTAGAAAAGGATTGCGAATGAGTTGTATTAATCACGAAAAAAGAAAGGGCAAAACAAAAAAGATAAAATATCTTTTTAATACCTGGCTTCATGCTGGATTTTCTGATGCCGGAAAATTACAAAATTTAGAAAGCTGTTAAATAATTATTTCATGAATCCCCCCATTTATTTCACAAAACTGGCTTTTAAGCTTAAATCTAAACTTCTTGCCTGGTGAATGAGCCCTCCGACGCTTACAAAATCTACCCCTGTTTTTGCGTAGTCAACAATATTTTTAAGATGAATACCCCCGCTTGCTTCTGTTTCTACCCTGCCCTGAATAATGGCCAGTGCAGCTTTAATTTGTTCAGGTTGAAAATTATCGAGCATGATGCGGTCTACTTTGCCCGGCGCCTGATTGCATATGATGGTTACATCATCCAGACTGCGGGTTTCCACTTCAATTTTAAGCGGGTGTTCCAGCGATTGCGAATAAGCATAGGCTTTTTCAATGGCTTTGATAATTCCGCCACAATAGTCAATATGATTGTCTTTTAGCATAATCATATCGTATAAGCCAAAACGGTGGTTGATTCCTCCTCCAATTTTTACTGCTTCTTTCTCGAGTAATCGGAAATTCGGGGTTGTTTTTCTGGTGTCCAATAATCGGGTATGATAGCCTTTGAGCAGGCTGGTGTACTGTCTGGTGAGCGTGGCAATTCCGCTCATTCGCTGCATGCAATTCAGAACCAGCCTTTCCCCTTTTAAAATGGTATGCACCGTTGCTTCAATTTCAAATGCAGTTTCTCCAACCGTCATTTGTTCTCCATCCTTTTTAAAAATAGTTATTGCCGCATTGGGCTCCAGTTGTTTAAAGATTTTTTCAGCAACAGATACGCCTGCCAGAATACCATCTTCTTTAATTTTCAGTACGGCTTTCCCTTCTAAATCTTTCGGTATACAACTCAATGTGGAATGGTCTCCATTTCCAACATCTTCTTTAATTGCTTGTTCAACTAAATTGGCTAAGGCAATATCAAATGAATTCATGTAAATGGCTTAACTGATTCGCATGGTAATAATGTAGAAATTACCCGCTTTTTGTTTTAACTGAACCGTTATATTAAAACTTTTTCCGGAAGTGGTTAATTTGCCCAATATATAAATCAGTGTACCTTTTCCTCCTTCGGATACTTTCTCAAATCCTTTCACATTCTGATCGGCATAGAATGATTTTAAAGCCATGGCAGCCTGGTTTTTGCTCATGTTTTTAACTTCATCCTTATCTAATAGCTTCAGATCTACAAAATCATCCAGATAAGTAGTAATCATTTCAGGGTTACCCGTCTTTAAGGCCCTTACGACCAAATCAGTGTCTGATTGTGCCTGAGCTGTAATTAAACCCCCCAATAAAAAACAAATCGTCATTATCCAGTGCTTCATAAAATCCGTTTAACCTTAAAATCTGCTATAATCATGCCAAAATCGGCCTTTTTTTTCTGTCAGATAAATGTACAGCCAAAAGCCGAATGATAAAAAAGTTAACTTTAACGCATGAGTAAGAAAGTTATATTAATTATTATGGATGGATGGGGATTGGGCCAGGTTAAAGCGGCAGATGCAATCCAACATGCCCATGTGCCTTTTGTGAGTTCATTATATCATCAATATCCCAATACAACTTTAATTACCTGTGGTGAAGAAGTGGGTTTGCCCGAAGGACAGATGGGCAACAGTGAAGTAGGTCACCTGAATCTGGGAGCAGGCAGAATTGTGTACCAGGAACTACAGCGGATAAATGTGGCGGTCAGAGATGGGTCTTTGGCCAATAACCCTGCGTTACTGGCCGCTATTAACGAAGCCAGAAAACCGGGGAAAAAACTGCATCTGCTTGGTTTGGTAAGTGACGGAGGTGTGCATTCTCATACCAACCATTTAAAAGCCCTTTGCAGTATTTTTCATGAACAGGGTTTACAGAATGTATATATCCACGCTTTTACAGATGGCAGGGATACGGATCCCAAAAGTGGAATGGGATATGTTCAATCTCTGGAAAACCATCTGAAAGCTTCAACCGGCACCATTGCCACTGTATCCGGCCGCTATTATGCCATGGACAGAGACAAGCGTTGGGAAAGGGTAGCACTGGCCTATCATTGTTTGGTAAATGCAAAAGGGAATCAGGCAAGTTCTGCAGCAGAAGCTATTGCCAGCAGTTATGCAGCTGGTGTTACTGATGAATTTATTTTGCCTACTGTAATTACTGATGCTAAGGGTCAGCCTACTGCTACCATAGCCGAAGGAGACGTGGTTATTGCATTCAATTTCAGAACAGACCGCTGCAGGGAAATTACAGAAGTGCTTACACAGCAGGCTTTCCCCGAGCATCAAATGCAGCCCCTGCCTTTACATTATACAACCATGACACAATACGACCAGACATTTAAAAATGTTCATGTTGTATTCGAAAACGATAATCTCACCAATACGCTTGGGGAAGTGTTGGCAGCACATGGTAAAAAGCAAATTCGGATTGCAGAAACGGAAAAGTATCCACATGTTACTTTTTTCTTTAGTGGCGGAAGGGAACTGCCTTTTGAAGGTGAGTCCCGTATTATGGCGGCATCACCCAAAGTGGCCACTTACGATTTGCAGCCTGAAATGAGTGCAGATGAACTTACCGATAAATTGTTGCCTGAAATTGCCGCAGAGTCTGCGGATTTTATATGTCTGAATTTTGCCAATGCCGATATGGTGGGTCATACAGGGGTTTTTGAAGCGGTAGTAAAAGCTGTTGAAACAGTGGACCGATGTGTGGCAAAAATTGTTACACTGGCACTGGAACATGGTTATGCCATCTTTTTAACTGCCGATCACGGTAATGCAGATTATCTGATAAATGATGACGGATCGCCCAATACAGCTCATACCCTGAATCCTGTTCCGCTGTTTGTGATAGATAAGACCTGGAAAGGTGAAGTAAAACCTGGTAAATTAGGCGATATTGCTCCAACCATTCTCTCCTTTATGAATATTCCGGTTCCTTCAGAAATGACAGGGACCATCTTAACCCACTAAACTTTAAACCATGTTTAAAAAAGTATTGATTGCGCTATTGGTAATAATACTGGTACTTCAGGCATTCAGACCAGAGAAAAATCTTTCCGGAAAGAAAGAAAATGATATCAGTACGCTTTATGCGGTACCAGCAGAAGTAGATCAGATATTGGTGAAAGCCTGTAACGATTGCCACAGTAACCAAACCGTGTATCCCTGGTATGCTGAAATCCAGCCCCTGGCCTGGTGGTTGGATGACCATGTAAAAGATGGCAAGAAGCATTTGAATTTTAATGAGTTTGCCAGCTACAGACTGGCCAAACAGTTTCATAAACTGGAAGAAGTGTTCGATGAGGTAAAAGGAGGTGAAATGCCTTTGGAATCGTACACTGTAGTTCACAGAAACGCCATTTTAACAAATGAGGAGAAAGATATGCTGATGAACTGGTCGCTTGCAGTTAGAGATACCATGAAAGCAAGGTATCCTGCAGATAGCCTTATTATGAAAAAGAAGAAATAGCAGAGATTGACTCCCCGCAAACTGGTTGTTGGAATTTTACTAGCCATTCAGGTTTTGCCTTTATTGTTATTTGCATTTTTACAATTGCAGAAGCAAAGGGTTAAACTTGAAATGGAGAAGGCACTTGCATCAGACAAACTGGAAAGATTTGTATTAGAACGCCATGAATTTACATGGGTAGAAGAGGGTAGGGAAATGAAGATTCGCGGGGTTATGTTCGACGTTGTAGCTTTCACTCCATTATCCGATGGTCGCTATCAGGTAGATGGATTAACGGATCACAGAGAACAGGCTATTAATGAAAAAACCAATCATCTGGTACACCATAAGGGGAAGTTCAAGGATTTTCTGGTTAAGCTTATTGTTATTCAGTCGATGGGTGTGGTGCAACAGGGTTTACAATTGCCTGTTTATTGGATTTCTCATGTCCGGGTTTTTTTTACTGCATCTCAATGGACCAAACATATTTATCTTGATATTAATGTGCCTCCACCGAGGGGTTGATTCTATGTCACGTTTTTTTATTGCAACCTAGCTCAGGCTATTTTTTATTATTAAACATAGAATCAATGATCAAGAGAGTATTGACCATTATTCCTATGCTTTTTGCTATATCTATTGCAGATGCGCAAAACACAAAGGATAGTGTTCAAAACAAAGTAACCTTGTTAGATGATGTAATGGTGTATTCCAGCCGTTTTGCAGAAAAGCTTAAACGAGTGGCACAAACAATCGAAATCATCAATAACAAACCACAATTGAATTTTCAGAATAACACTGCAGATGCCATTATTCAGTCGGGTAAACTATTTGTTCAAAAAAGTCAGCAGGGTGGAGGAAGTCCTGTTATCAGGGGTTTTGAAGCCAGTAGAATTTTAACAGTGGTGGATGGGGTAAGAATGAATAATGCTATTTACCGTGCGGGACATTTGCAGAATATTATTACTGTGGATAATATGGTGTTGGACCGGATAGAAATTTTATATGGACCTTCTTCTACCTTATTTGGCAGTGATGCTTTGGGCGGCGTAATCAGCCTTACCACGCGGAATCCGGTTTTGTCTTCGAAGAATAAATCAGAAGTAACCGGCTCTGCAACTTTGCGTTACGGTTCTGCCGTTCAGGAGAACAGAGGAAATATTCAATTTAATATTGGAGGGAAAAAATGGGCTTCTTTTACTTCGGTAACCTACGGAAGCTTTGGTGATTTAATTCAGGGTAACCAACGTTCTGCGGCCTATCCTCATTTTGGTAAAAAGGATTTTTACGTAATCCGTTCCGGCAATACTGATATCTCTGTACCCAATCCTGATCCGAATAAACAAATAGCTTCGGGTTATAAGCAGGTGGATGTTACGCAGAAGTTTTTGTATCAGGCCAGTGAAAAAATTCAGCATGTATTCAATCTTCAATTTTCTAATAGCAGTGATATATCCAGGTATGACCGGTTATCTGAAAAAACAGGTAATACACCTGTATTTGCTGAATGGTATTATGGGCCGCAGATTAGAAATATGGCTTCCCATCAGTTAAGTGCAAAAGAACAGAATGGATTTTTCCAGGACCTTAAATTAACAACCAGTTTTCAGGATATTGAAGAAAGCAGAATTACCCGAAGATTTCAGAACAACAATAAAGATTTTCGTTGGGAAAGAATTCAGGTATTTGGCGTAAACTTTGATGCCAAGCATTATCATGGAAAACATGAACTGCATGTGGGTGCAGAGTCTTATTCTAATTTTCTGCGTTCTACTGCTGAAAGAGTCAATATTGTTTCCGGGAATAAATCCAGAATAACTACCCGTTACTCGGATGGTCCAACCAGTATGGGTACCCATGCTGTATTTGCGCAGCATACCTATAAAATCAATCCGCATTTTACCCTGAATCAAGGACTGAGATTTAATCTGGTTCAGTTGAATGCACAATTTGTGGATACAGGACTAACCCGTTTCCCTTTCACGAAAGTAAGGCAGGTAAATAAAGCAATCACCGGAAATATAGGTATCGTTTATGCCAGTCCGAAGAATTTGCGTGCTGCTTTGGTGTTTAGTACGGGTTTCCGATCTCCTAATATTGATGATCTGGCTAAGGTATTTGATTCCAGAACTGGTTTGGTAGTTGTTCCCAATTTGCAGATTAAGCCGGAGTACACCTATAATATAGAAGCCAATGTTCAGCAATACGGGGAGCGCTTCAGTTTTGGTGCCGCAGTATTTTACACTTCATTTACCAATGCACTGGTTTTAGACAAATTTTTATTTAATAACCAGGACAGCATTATGTACAGTGGAGTTAAAAGCGCTGTATATGCATTGCAGAATAAGGCCAAAGCCCATATTTATGGTTTTAGCGTAAATGCATCTGTACAAATTATACCCAAGCTTAGTGTTGATGGAGTAGTCAATTTTACAAAAGGACAATTTACAGATGCTGTGAATGGCCGTATTCCACTGGATCATGTGCCTCCAACACACGGAAGAATTGCACTAAAAAAATCGGGTGAGAAATGGAATGCAGAGTGTTTTATATTGTTTAATGGCTGGAAAAGACTGGCCGATTATAATCCCAACGGAGAAGATAACCTGCAATATGCAACACCAGATGGGATGCCTGCCTGGCATACGGTAAATATGAGAACTGCATTGCAGATTAAGTCTGCCCTACAGGTTCAGGTGGCACTGGAGAATATTTTCGATAAGAATTACCGTTATTTTGCCAGTGGTATTTCTGCACCAGGCAGAAATCTTTCCCTAAGCCTGAAAGCGAGTTTTTAATGGGTTATATGACTTACTTTACAATAAAGCATTGGTAAGTCAAGAAATTGTTTTGAAAAGAATAGCCCCTGCCAATAGTTAGTTGGTGGGGGCTTTTGTTTAATTTGCAGTATGGAAATTAAAAAAGCAACTTACCTGATTTCAAATGCGGACTATAAAGCTTGCCCCAAACCCGACAGACCTGAATATGCATTTATTGGGCGAAGCAATGTAGGTAAGTCTTCTTTAATTAATATGCTTTGTAAGAATAACAAGCTGGCAAAGACCTCTTCTGCGCCCGGAAAAACACAGCTGATCAATCACTTTGAAATAGAAAGTTCTCAGAAGCATGCCAAGGGATTTAACAGATGGTACCTGGTAGATTTGCCCGGCTATGGTTTTGCCAAAATTGCACAGAGCACCAGAAGACGTTGGGAACAGATGATAGAGAATTATCTGCGCAAAAGAGAAAACCTCATTAATGTATTTGTATTAATCGACAGCAGACACGAACCACAGAAAATTGATCTGGAGTTCATTAGTCAATTGGACAAATGGCAGATTCCCTTTAGCCTGGTTTTCACCAAAACCGATAAAGAGAAGCCAGCCGTGGTTGCCAGAAATATTGAAGCTTTTTTTAACATTTTAAAAAGCAGCTGGCAATTTCTGCCACAACATTTTATTACCAGTGCAGAGAAAAATCAGGGAAGAGACGAGTTGCTCTCTTTTATTGACCAAAAGAATGAATCAGTAGCCTAGTACCTTTTCAATGGCTTTGGCTTTTAATAAACATTCCTGATACTCCTGTTCCGGATCACTGTAAATGGTGATGCCACTGCCTACCAGATAGCTCAGGTATTTATTTGCGTTGTTGTATAAGATGCTTCTGATTACAACATTAAAATCAAAATCCTGATTGGGTTTTATATATCCTACTGCACCTGAAAAGATTCCCCTTTCTATAGGTTCGTATTGACGAATTAGTTCCATTACCTTTTTCTTGGGTGCGCCAGTCATACTACCCATCGGGAAGCTTGCCTGGATAATTTCATTCATGCCATTTTCAGGCAAGAGTTCACCTGTTATGGTCGAAATCATCTGGTGAACCTGAGGAAAACTATAGATGCCGAATAATTCTGAAACAGAAACAGAACCTGCTTTGCAAACCCGGCTTAAATCGTTTCTTACCAGGTCTACTACCATTACATTTTCACTTTTGTCTTTTAGGCTGTTCGACAGCTGCTCCCTTAATTGATTATCTGTATTTAAATTGTTCAGGTCTCTTTTGAGCGTGCCCTTAATGGGCTGCGACCATACTTGGCTGCCCTCTTTTTTTAACCATCTTTCCGGACTGGCACAAAGTAAATGTGCATTGTTTTCTTTGTAGTAACAGGCGAAAGGATTGGGCGATAATCGGGTTAGCTGACGATATACAGCAGCCGGATCTAATTCAATGTTTTCAGCAAAAAATTCCTGGCAGAAATTAATTTCATAACAGTCTCCATCCTGAATATGCTTCAATAAATCCTGAATAGTTTGCAAATAAGCTTCTCTGCTGGTTCTGGGGGCGCAGTGAATGGAATGCTGCATCCCTTCCTTGATTGCTATATTGCTGATTTCGCTGAAGATAAGTTCCGGATCTTTGGAATAAGACTCAATAATAAGTTCCTGATTGCTTAAATGCAGAATATGGTCGGGTCTGAAAAAAAAAGCATCACTGAATCCTGCCGGATGCTTAGGCTGGGTTCTTAAGTTTTGAAGTGTATTGTATTCGTAGGAAAAATGACCGAATAGCCAGTCTTGCTCTTCTTTGTAAAATGCGTCAATGGCTGCTGCAGTGTTGGCGCCCCTGATTACCTGCAAAGCACCTGCCGCAGCCAGGCAATCCACAGAGTGATGAGGTAACTGGTATTGATGATTATCTAAAAAAGAGCAAACACCAAATGGTTGAATCCATTGTAGTATTTGCTCTTTCACATGCGGCATTTCATTTATAGAGAATGCCTTATTATTTCTTTTCAAAAATGATTCTTATTTAGAAGTCATCGTCTTCGTCGTCATCAAAACCACCACTCTTATCATTGAAGAGATCAAATTCTTTAAAGTCTTCGTCTACTTTAAAATCATCTTCTTCCTCGTCTTTCTTTTTACCTCCGGTTGCTTTTTTCCCTTTGCTCTTAGGCAGGTCAAATTCATCGAAGTCGGGATCCCAACTGTCGTCTTCTTCAGAAGCTTCCCAATCGTCTTCAACATCTTCTGCTTCGTCATCGATGTCGTCGTCGTCGTCATCAGACTTTTTCTTTGCAGATGATTTACTGCCTGTTTTCTTGGCGGTAGACTTTACCTCCAGTTCATCATCTTCAAAATCATCATCATCGTCATCATCTTCCTTCTTTTTTGCTTTAGGAGATGGTTTACTTGCCGCTGCTTTAGCGGGCACTTTCGGGGTGGAGGATTTCTTATCCTTATCAGACTTCGCTGCCATATTTCTAATAAGATTTAGAGCGTAAAATTTGTACGCAAAATTATATTAACCAAATAAATTTTTCAATATCAAATCAAATGCCAAAACTACAGGGGTACAATCTGGTCTCTTCCTGGTCCGTTCGATACAAACTTAACAGGTGCACCCACATAATTGTTGATGAAATCTATATAAGTATTCATTTCTGTTGGTAAAGCATCTGCCGTCTTAATCTGGGAAGTATCTGTATTCCATCCCTTGAATGATTTCAGAACAGGACTGATTTTTGCTCTTGAAATCTGGTAAGGAACTTCTTCTGAAATGGTTCCATTAACATCATAGGCAGTACAAACTTCCAGTTGATTAAAGCTATCCAATACATCTGCCTTGGTCATGATGATTTTGTTAACCCCATTAATCATGCAGGTATATTTTAAGGCAACCAGATCTATCCAGCCACAACGTCTTGGTCTGCCGGTAGTTGCGCCAAATTCGCTGCCTATCTTTCTTAGCTCTTCTCCTGTAGCGTCTTCCAGTTCAGTTGGGAATGGACCGCTACCCACACGGGTACAATACGCTTTGGACACACCCATTACATCATTGATTTTTTTAGGTGATACCCCAAGACCTGTGCAAACACCCGCAGAAATGGTATTGGAAGATGTAACAAACGGGAAGGTTCCGAAATCAATATCCAACATACTTCCCTGCGCACCTTCGGCCAATACTTTCTTGCCTTTGGTAATTTCATTGTTGATGAAATATTCGCAGTTGATTACATTTAATGTTTTCAAAAACTCCAAAGCTTCAAAGAATTCATCTTCCCAGCTGGAAATATCTTCAATGAAATGGAAATTGTCCAGTAATTTCTGGTGCTTCAGACGAAGCTTAATATATTGACTGGTAAAATTCTTATCGAGTAAATCCCCTACGCGCAACGCATTTCTTCCGGTTTTATCCATGTATGCCGGGCCAATGCCTTTCAGGGTAGAACCAATTTTGCTTTCTCCCTTGGATAATTCTGAAGCTTTGTCAAGTGCTCTGTGAGTAGGAACAATAATATTGGTACGTTCAGAGATGAACAAATTTTTGCGAACATCAATGCCATGAGCAGCAACCGCATCACACTCTCTTTTCAAGGTAACCGGATCTAATACAACCCCGCCACCAATGATATTGATTTTATTCTGATGAAAAATACCTGAGGGAATCTGGTGTAATACCATTTTCTTGCCTTCTACATACAATGTATGTCCGGCATTTGGACCACCCTGAAAACGGGCTACGATATCATAATTCGGTGCAAAATAGTCTACTATTTTACCCTTTCCTTCATCACCCCATTGTAAGCCTAATATTACGTCAACCATAGTTTATTTTCTAAGGGGCAAAAATAAGGGATAAGAAGAAGAGTAAACAGTAAAACTTTAGGCTTCTTTCTCTGTATCGAATCTGTCAACGGTTTGAATACCATTTAAAGATTTCAGACGGTTCACCAGTTCTTCCAGTTCTTCTTTATCGTGTACGAATACCTTAATGATGCCTTCAAACAAACCTTCTTTAGAATCAATGCTAAGCCCGGAAATATTGATGCGCAAATCGCCACTGATTACATTGGTGATTTTATTAATAACACCCACATCATCTAGCCCAACAATCTTTAAACCAGTCAGGAAAGAGATTTCCTTGTTCTTCGCCCATTTGGTTTTCACCACTCTGTGTCCGTAATTGGCCAGTAGCTGGGTGGCATTGGGGCAGTTGGTTCGGTGTATAATCAATCCTTTTCCTGTGCTTACAAAACCAAATACGTCGTCGCCAGGAATGGGGCTGCAGCATTTGGCAAGCGTGTACATGATTTTATCACTGCTCTCGCCAAATATGATTAATTCAGAGTCTTTTTTAGAAACGGATTTGCTGGAATCTACCACCGTTTCGGGAATCACTATTTTGGGTTTGGGAATTTCAATTTTGTCGCCCAGAATCTGAAAGTCTTTCAGCTCTTTCAGGTCGATGGCTTTGGTGGCAATTTTATAATGCAGGTCCAGTGCAGAATTCACTTTGTAAAACTGGGTCAGTTCCTCAATATTGTACTGACTGTAAGCGGCTCCCAGCGATTCCAGTCTTCTCTGTAAAACGTATTTGCCGTCTTCTGCAATCTTTCTTTTTTCTTCCCTTAAACTGTCTTTTATTTTATTCTTGGCCTTGGCGGTAACCACCATATTCAGCCAGTCTTCTGAAGGTTTTTGTTTGTTGCTGGTTATGATTTCAATCTGATCGCCGCTTCTTAATTTATGCCCAATCGGAACCAGTTTGTGGTGCACTTTTGCGCCAATACATTTGGTGCCAATGGCAGAGTGGATGGAAAACGCAAAATCAAGTGCGGTACTACCCGTAGGCAACATTTTCACTTCCCCTTTGGGCGTGTAAACATAAATTTCTTCGGCTAAAAAAGAAGTTTTAAAGTCCTGAAGGAAATCCACACCATCGGTGTCAGGTGCACTCAATACTTCGCGGATCTGCCCGAACCATTTGTCAAAGCGGTCTTCATCGTTTCCTTCTTTCCCTTCCTTGTATTTAAAGTGTGCGGCAAGTCCTTTCTCCGCAATTTCATTCATCCTTTTGGTTCTGATCTGCACTTCCACCCATTTACCCTGGGGCCCCATCACGGTGGTGTGCAAGGCTTCGTATCCATTGCTCTTTGGGTTGCTTAACCAGTCTCTTAATCTTTCCGGGGAGGGATTGTACTCGTCGGTAATCATAGAGTACACTTTCCAGCACTGTTCCTTCTCTTTTTCGGGAGGGGCATTCAATATAACACGGATGGCAAACAAGTCATAGACTTCTTCAAAGGCAACTGCTTTTTTCTTGATTTTATTCCAGATGGAGTGAATGCTCTTGGGCCTTCCGTAAATTTCAAAATCAAAATCGGCCGCAATTAGTTTTTCCCGGATCGGACGAATGAATTCATTGATATAACGGGTTCTTTCTCTTTTGGTTTCCGCCAGTTTCTTCGCAATATCCCGGTAAGCCTCTGGTTCCATGTATTTCATGGAAAGGTCTTCCAGCTCTGTCTTGATATTGTATAATCCCATGCGGTGAGCCAGGGGAGCATAGACCCAAACGGTTTCCGAAGCAATCTTCAATTGCTTCTCCCGCTTCATATGGTCCAGAGTACGCATATTGTGCAGTCTGTCAGAAAGCTTTATCAGTATTACTCTTGGGTCATCGGTTAGTGTCAGCAATATTTTTTTAAAGTTCTCTGCCTGCTGACTGGTATTGGTGTCCATAACACCGGAAATCTTGGTGAGTCCGTCCACAATTTTGGCAATCTCGGTGCCAAATTCCATTTCAATATCTTCCAGCGTAATATCAGTGTCTTCCACCGTGTCGTGTAAAAGTGCACAGATGCTACTTCTTACCCCCAGTCCAATTTCTTCCACACAAATCATGGCCACCGCTATCGGATGCAGAATATAGGGCTCCCCACTTTTTCTGCGCATGGTTTTGTGGGCATTGGCTGCCATTTCAAAAGCGGTACGCAATAATTCCTTGTCCCCTTTTTTTAATTTGGGTCTCAGCGCTTTTAATAAAGCACGGTAATGGCGAATGATTTCTTTTTTTTCCTGCTCTTCGTTCAGGGTATACTTGGCTAAAGCGGGCTCTAAAGGCTGAATTGGGGCTGCATCCATACCTTACAAAGATACAAAATGCCTGATTTTATTTTCTGTTTACCTTTGCGCTCCATGAGTGCAGCCGAAAAAAAGAAAATATTTGACTTTAGTGTTTTACAGCGCATCTTTTTTTTCGTTAAACCCTATAAAAAATATTTCTATCTCAGCTTATTGCTGGCCATTTTCATGGCGATTGCAGCCCCCATCAGACCTTATCTGATTCAGCTCACGGTAAACGGGGCAACCGGTAAGGTAAATCAGGTGCCCGATTGGGTTCGCATTGTTTTGTTCGGACATGATTTAAGCGATGTCAGCCGTTTTATTATATCGGTAACCATTTTTCAGATTGCCTTTATTCTCCTGGAAACCAGTATCCGTTTCTTATTTTCTTATATCACAGCCTGGATGGGCCAGCATGTGGTAAAGGATTTAAGGGTAACTGTGTATAAAAAGGTGTTGGGCTTAAACCTCAGGCAGTTCGATCAAACCCCAATTGGAACTTTAACCACCCGAACCATCAATGATATTGAAAGCATCAACGAAATTTTTTCAGATGGCTTAATACCCATCGTGGCCGACCTGCTTACCATTATTATTACCCTGGGCACCATGTTCTATATGGACTGGAAGCTAACCCTGGTTTGTCTTACGCCCTTTCCTATCATGATTATTGCCACATATTATTTTAAGGAAAGCGTTAATAAAAGTTTTATTCAGGTTCGCAATGCGGTGGCAGCTTTGAATGCATTTGTACAGGAACATATTACCGGAATGCAGGTGGTGCAGGCTTTTGCAGCAGAGGAAAAAGAGGCCAAAGCTTTTCAGGAGATCAATAAGAAGCACCGGGATGCGAATATTCACGCCATTTTTGCTTACAGTGTGTTTTTTCCTGTGGTAGAAGTAGTGTTGGCATTGAGCATGGGTATTCTGGTATGGTGGATTGCAGATCAAACCCTGGATGCAGGCTTGCTGGTGGCATTTATATTATACCTGAACCAGATTTTCCGCCCGCTGCGGGTGATTGCCGACAAGTTCAATGTGTTGCAAATGGGGATGATTGCCGGTGAAAGGGTTTTGAAAGTGTTGGACAATACAGATGAGTTGAAGCCCAGTGCGGCAGATGCTTACCGCCCTGCAAAGATTCGCGGGGATATCCGTTTTAAGGAGGTTAGTTTTTCCTATACGGGCACACAGAACGTATTGCATGGAATTAATTTTGAAGTAAAAGCAGGAGAAACCGTAGCCCTGGTAGGACATACCGGGAGCGGAAAGACTTCCATCATCAGCCTGCTCAACCGACTTTACCAGATTCAGGAAGGGGAGATTTCTATTGATGGGGTGGATATCAGCCGCTGGGATACGGACTGTCTGCGCAGCGGCATTGGCGTTGTTTTACAAGACGTTTTCTTGTTTTCGGGTACTATAATGGACAATATTACCCTTAGAAACCCGGCGATTTCAATCCAACAGGTAGAAGAAGCCGCCAGAATGATTGGGGTTCATGATTTTATTATGCAATTACCCGGAGGATACCAGTACAATGTAATGGAAAGGGGGAGTACACTCAGTCTGGGTCAAAGGCAGTTGATTTCCTTTATCAGGGCTTTATTATACGACCCGGCTATTTTAATTCTTGACGAAGCCACTTCTTCTATTGATACCGAGAGCGAGTTGCTGATAGAAAAAGCCATTGATACCCTGATTGCCGGCCGTACCTCCATTGTGATTGCCCATCGGTTGAGCACCATACGTAAAGCCAACCAAATCATTGTGTTAGACAAGGGAGAATTAAAGGAAAAAGGGAATCATGCCGAGCTGCTGAGGGTGGGAGGATTCTATGCCCGATTACACGAAATGCAGTTTGGGAAAAAGAAAGCCGTTTTGCAATAAATATACCCCATCTACCCTTATCTTTGCCGCAAATTTAGAGATGGGTATGGCCTCAAGAAGCTTAAAATCTTTACTAGTAGCTGCTTTCAGCGCGTTCAGCCTGTTTTTTTCTGTAAATACATTTGCCAGCGAAACACCTGCCGGCGGTGAAAAACACGAAGAAACTGCTTTTGATCCTTCTAAGCTTATCATGGAGCATATTATGGATGCACATGAATATCATTTCGCTACCATTGGCGAAAAGCATGTAAGCATTCCTTTGCCCGTTATTTTATATTCTCCTGAGCGTGGATGGAGCCTATTCAATTACTCCAAATTCAATCATGGTCACGATGTATATGAAGGATATAAAACAGAAGAAGGTCATATCATTCCTGTGAATGCTGCAGGTGAGCATGATACTACTGTAAAAGTGTACGATTTAAGTTTAACCCGCAATGTGGTTCAGATGTTTATTGGGGTGTTCCTGCTTTGTTTCTTAATGATAAAAGTGGCCAATAAATACAAGCGCAATGGTGCCAAAGTGGCCCCATCTGGTTTTCAGAATGCAGTTGAACCCGTAATTACTTTTGTTAGAGACGAAGTAGGGAAACCCAACCTGGGTCATGCATACGAAAAATACATGCCTTATTTGCTAACGGTGTTTTTCTTTATTCTTATTAATAACCTTTTAGGACTTATTCCTGGAACAGCGAATGTTACGGGTAATATTGCCTTCACGATTGTTTTAGGATTCATCAGTTTTCTGGTAATTCTTTTCAGTACCAACAAGCATTTCTGGGGACATATTTTCAATCCTCCGGTTCCAGGCTTTGTGAAACCTATTTTGGTGCCGGTAGAATTTTTCGGAATCTTCACCAAGCCTTTTGCATTGATTGTCCGTTTGTTTGCCAATATGGTTGCCGGACACATAGTTATTACCTGCTTTGTAATGTTGATTTTTATTTTCGGTGCCATGAGTAAGGTTGCCGGATGGGGATTTGCACCGGTTTCCCTTGCTTTTACCATTTTCATTTATTTTATAGAGATATTGGTTGCCTTTATTCAAGCGTTCATCTTCACTAATTTAACTGCCGTATTTATTGGCCAGTCAATGGAAGGTGCTCACCACGATGAAGCGCATCATTAATTTTTTTCATCATTAAAACAAACAATATGTCAGTTCTAAACACTTTGTTGGATGTAAGCATGAGCCACTTTGGTGGTGCTATTGGCGCAGGATTAGCTGCAATTGGTGCCGGTATTGGTATCGGTCAAATTGGTAAAAGTGCTGTTGAAAGCATCGCTCGTCAGCCAGAAGCTTCTAACGACATCCGTGCAAACATGATCCTGACTGCCGCTTTCGTTGAGGGTGTTGCCCTTTTCGCGGTAATCGCAGGTATCTTGGCTGTATTAAAAGCCTAGTTGCACCAACTTATTACTGCATCGTGCGCACAGGGCAAGCGATGCAGTAATCTTTACCTTAACTATTGAAGTTTTAAAACTATAATATGGAATTGTTAAACCCCGGATTAGGATTGTTGGTATGGACTTTACTGGCTTTCCTGATTGTATTCTTCTTGTTAAAAAGCTTAGCGTGGAAGCCCATCCTGTCTACTTTAAAAGAAAGAGAAACAGGTATTGCTGATGCAATTGCTTCTGCTGATAAGGTTAAAGCTGAAATGGCTGCCTTGAAAAATGAGAATGAAGTAATGATGGCCAAAGCCCGTGAAGAAAGAGCCGTGATGATTAAGGAAGCCAAGGAAACAGCTGATAAAATGGTTGCAGATGCGAAAGAAAAAGCGAAAGCTGAGTTTGATCGTATTGTTGCTGAAGCACAAACTGCCATTACACAACAAAAGAATGCTGCTTTAACCGATGTAAAAAATCAGGTTGGCTCTCTTGTTATTGAAGTAGCAGAGAAAGTGTTGAGCAGAGAGTTGAGCAATAAGAGTGAACAAGAGAATTATATTAAACAATTAGCTGAAGGCGTTAAATTGAACTAAGCATGTCGAACCCAAGATTAGCAGACCGTTATGCCAAAAGCCTGGTTGATCTTTCTATAGAGAAAAATCAACTGGACGCTGTTCGTGCTGATATGCTATATATTCAGGCTGTTTGTAAAACCAGCCGGGATTTTCTGAACATGTTGAAAAGCCCGATCATTAAAGCTGACCAGAAAGAGAAAATTGTTTCTGCAGTTATTAATGGTAAAGTGTCTGAATTAACTGGTTTGTTCAGTAATCTTTTGGTAAAGAAAGGACGCGAAAGCGATCTTCCTGAAATTGCCAATGCATTTATACAGCAGTACAACAAGTTAAAAGGAATACATCAGGTAAAGCTGATTACTGCAGCACCTGTTTCTGATGAATTGAAAAAATCCATTGAAGCCAGTGTTCAAAAAGCAAATAATTTTGCAACCGTTGAACTGGAAGCATTGGTGGATGAGAAACTGATTGGTGGGTTTGTTCTGGAGTTCGATAATAAGCAGGTTGATGCCAGCATTGCCAGTGATTTACGTGCCATCAGAAAGCAGTTCATGGACAATCAGTTTGTTTCTAATATTAGATAATAGTATACATTAAGATCAACTTTTAAATCATACAAAATGGTAGATATTAAACCAGATGAAATATCAGCGATACTGAGACAGCAACTCAGCAATTTCAATGCTTCTGCCGAACTGGAAGAAGTAGGAACCGTATTGCAGGTGGGTGATGGTATTGCCCGCGTGTACGGCCTTAACGGTGTACGAAGCGGTGAGCTGGTAGTATTTGAGAATGGTGTTAAAGCAATTGCACTTAACCTTGAAGAAGACAATGTGGGTGTGGTATTGATGGGTGAAAGCGGAAGCATTAAAGAAGGTGCCAAAGTAAAAAGAACCGGTCAGATTGCTTCTATCAAAGTAGGTGAAGGAGTAGTTGGTCGTGTTATTAATACTTTAGGTGAACCCATTGACGGTAAAGGTCCTATTAGTGGTGATTTATACGAAATGCCTTTGGAGCGTAAAGCACCCGGGGTTATTTATCGTGAGCCTGTTAAAGAACCACTACAAACCGGTATCAAGGCAATCGACGCCATGATTCCTGTAGGTCGTGGTCAGCGTGAGTTGGTTATTGGTGACCGTCAGACTGGTAAAACAGCCATCTGTATTGATACCATCATCAACCAGAAAGAATTTTACGATGCAGGTAAGCCTGTGTATTGTATATATGTTGCCATTGGACAAAAAGCATCTACTGTTGCCGGAGTAATGAAAACCCTGGAAGACAATGGTGCTATGGCTTATACCACTATTGTATCTGCTTCTGCATCTGACCCTGCTCCATTGCAGTTCTATGCTCCATTTGCCGGTGCAGCCATTGGTGAGTTCTTCAGAGATACCGGCAGACCAGCCTTGATTGTATTTGATGACTTGTCTAAGCAGGCGGTTGCTTACCGTGAAGTTTCTCTTCTATTAAGAAGACCTCCGGGACGTGAAGCCTATCCTGGTGACGTATTCTATCTGCATAGCCGTTTGTTGGAAAGAGCCGCGAAAGTAATTGCCAACGACGATGTTGCTAAGAATATGAATGATTTACCTGAATCTATCAAGCATTTGGTAAAAGGTGGTGGTTCTTTAACTGCTTTACCAATTATTGAAACACAAGCAGGTGACGTATCTGCCTATATTCCTACTAACGTAATTTCCATTACCGATGGCCAGATTTTTCTTGAAGGTAACCTCTTTAACGCAGGTATCCGTCCGGCAATCAACGTTGGTATTTCTGTAAGCCGTGTGGGTGGTAACGCTCAGATCAAATCCATGAAAAAAGTTGCGGGTACGCTTAAATTAGACCAGGCTCTTTACCGTGAGTTGGAAGCCTTCTCTAAATTTGGTGGTGACCTGGATGCAGCAACCAAGTCTGTAATTGACAAGGGTGCAAGAAACGTGGAAGTATTGAAGCAGGCACAGTACACTCCATATACAGTAGAAAAGCAGGTGGCTATTATTTACCTGGGTACACAAGGTTTATTACGTGAAGTGGCGGTTAAGAAAGTGAAGGAATTTGAAGCTCATTTCTTAATGGAAATGGAGAACAAATTACCGGATGTTTTAGCTGAGTTCAAGAAAGGTAATCTGCCTGAAGATGGATTGAAGAAAATGACTGATTTGGCAAAAGGAATTGCTGAGCAGTACAAATAATAAAGTTGATCTAATAAAAAAGGTCGCCAAATGGCGGCCTTTTTTTATGTTCCTGATATTCCTTGCAGATTAAAAAATGATTAAAAATGACCAATTATTAATATAATTCTATAAAATAGTTTGGTTTATAAAATAAACTAGTTTATGTTTGTTTTGCAAAACGATACAATGAAAGCAATTCTCCTATTTATAGCAGGACTTATGATGGCCAGTTTACTGAAAGGGCAGGTATTGGTAAAAGGGACGGTAAAAGATCAGAAAGGACGCATTTTGGCAGGAGCTAATATTGTAATTAAGGATAGCTATGATGGAACCCTTACAGATTCTACAGGTTCTTTTTCTTTCAAGACCACCGAGAAAGGGAAAGTTATCTTGGTTGTTAGCAATATTGGCTTTAAAACCCTGGAACAGGGGGTTGATTTGGGAAAAGATTCACTGGTTCTTTTGTTCACTTTAAAAGAGGAAATCAGTGAGCTAAAAGCAGTCATTATAACCGCCGGTTCCTATGAGGCCAGTGACAAGAAAAAAGGAACTGTTTTGAAAGCATTGGATATTGCCACTACTGCAGGAGCCAATGCGGATATTTCGGCCACAATTCAAACTTTGCCAGGAGCCCAGAAAGTGGGTGAGCAGGAAGGGCTGTTTATTCGTGGTGGTTCCGCAGAAGAAGCGAAAATTATCATTGATGGAACAGTGGTTAATAATTTCTTTTACAGCAGCGTACCGGGTATTGCACAACGAGGAAGATTCTCTCCGTTTTTATTCAATGGAACGGTGTTCAGCAGTGGCGGTTATTCTGCTTTGTATGGTCAGGCATTAAGCAGTGTGTTGAATCTGGAAAGCCTTGACATTCCTGAAAAGTCTGAAATACAACTGGGCTTATCTCCTCTGTTTGCATCAGTTGGTTTGCAGCAGGTTGCTAACAACAAAAAATCCAGCTACGGATTCAGTTATAACTGGACAAATTTAACCGTGTATCAGAAACTGGTGCCACAGGCGCCTGACTTTTTTAAAGTCCCTGATTTTCATACAGCAGATGCCAATTATCGTTTTAAAACCAGGAAAAATGGGGTATTCAAGATATATGCTTATTATAATTCAGGATCATTGGGGGTAAGAAATCCTTCGCTCGACAGTCTTGGATTGTGGAATGCTTTTCAGCTGAATAATCAGAACCTTTTTACCAACCTGAGTTTCCGTCAATTTTTAGGAAACGGCTGGAAGCTGAATCTGGCGGGAAGTATCAGTTACAACAAAGATCAGATAGCAAGTCAGGTTCAGAATCAGCAATATCTATCGGTTCCTCAAACACAGATTCCGGTAATTGATCAGGCATCTTTTAATAACCATGCTACCCAATGGATGTTTCAGTTGAGGGCGGTGGCCGAAAAAAGATTCGGATCCATTAACACATTGCGCTTTGGCGCCGAGGTCTGGAATAACCAGGACAGTGCCCGTTTCCAGAGTATATTGGGTTTGTATCCATCTTTGGTGAAAGACAGGTATACAGCGGGTTTTGCGGAAGCAGATTTGTATATTACCAATGAACTGGCTTTTCGTCCCGGGGTTCGCTTAGAATACAGCAGTCTGTTAAACAAAGTTAATATTGCTCCCAGGGCTGCATTGTCTTATAAGCTTTCAAAGAACAGTCAGGTTTCTGCGGACTATGGAATTTTCTATCAGACACCTGAAAGGAGATATTTAATAAACCAGCCCTCAGTAAACTTTTTAAGAGCAGATCATTACATTTTAACCTACCAGCATATTTCATCCAGTTACACTTTCAGAGCGCAGGCATTTTATAAAGACTATATAAGTTTATTGAAAACATCCAGCGGATTTCCGGTAAGTGTAAATAATAACGGATATGGTTATGCTAAGGGAATTGAGCTATTCTGGAGAGACCGAAAGACGTTTAAAAATCTGGATTACTGGATCAGCTATTCTTATCTGGATACAAAAAGAGAGTATAATAATTATCCAGCTTTTGTACAGCCGGGTTTTGCTGCAACACATAGTGGTAGTGTGGTTCTGAAAAAATTCTGGGTCAAAAATATGTTTGGCGTTAACTGGAGCTATAACTGGAGTACAGGCAGACCCTATTTTAATCCCAACCGTTCACCTAAAGAGTTTTTAACCGATAAAACCATTGCTTACAGCACCAATAATTTCAGTTTAAACTGGTTGCCTAAAATTGGGAAAGCCAATGCAGTTGTGGTATTGGGTGTTAATAATGTTTTTAACGAGCGACAAATTTTTGGATACAATTACAGCAGCAGGGTAAGAGATGCGGACGGATTATTGATTCGTTCAGAAATAAATCCACCTGCTTCCCGTAGTTTTTTCCTCGGCATTTTTCTTAGCTGGGGTGTAGACAGAACACAACAAAATATCAATAGCAATTTATAAACAACTAAAACAAACAACATGAACAATCTAAACGAAAACAAGGATGAAATTCTGTGGCAGATTGCCAAAGAAAGAGTAGGCTTTAAATGGAGCTTAGTCAGCTATATTATTGTAAACCTTTTCTTAACAGGTATCTGGTATAATTCTTCTCGTGATTTAGGTCATTTCTGGCCTATCTGGCCCATATTAGGCTGGGGTATAGGACTTGCATTTCAGTATGCTAAAGCCTATCATGGTAATCAAATCAACAGCGTAGAAAAAGAATATCAGAAGCTAAAAAATCAACAATAACCAGTTAAAATATATAGTATGAAAAAAATATTATCCCTAATTGCGCTTTTCTTTGTTTTAGCATTGAATGCGCAAACGAAGTACGAATCTGCCATGCAAAATGGTTTTGCCAAATTGAAAGAAAGCAAGGGGGCGGAAGATTTTCAAGCCTTAGGGGCTTACTATGAGCGTATTGCAGAAGCAGAAAAAACACAGTGGTTGCCTTATTATTATGCAGCCCGACATTATACCATTGCAGCATTTATGAATCCGGCTGCCGATAAAGACAAAGCAGCTACCAAGGTTGCAGAATTAATTGCAAAGGCAGAAGCTATTGAATCTTCCAATGCAGAAATTTATTGTTTAAAACAACAAACTGCTGTAATGCAATTAGTGGTAGATCCTATGTCTCGTTGGCAAACCTATGGTGCACAGGCATCAGAAGCCATTGCCAAAGCCAAGCAACTTGAGCCAGGCAATCCCAGACCTTATTTACTGGAGGGGCAGTATTTAATGAATGTGCCGGAAGCTTTCGGGGGTGGTAAAGCCGTTGCAAAAAAACTTTTTGAAAAATCGCTGGAATTATTTGCCAGTTTCAAGCCATTAACAGCCCTGCATCCAAATTGGGGTAAAGAACAGGCTGAACAATTGTTGGCGGCTTGTCAATAATTTGTGTATCCATTCTAATTTATCATTCATACAGTTGGGTATCTTTAACCAATTAATTCACCTCTAATGAGTCAGACAGAAAAATTTTCTGCAGTTGAAAGCCTTGCTTTAATCGAAAGCATGATTAACAAGGCTCAAAACAAATATTCCGAAAACGGAACATTGTATCTGCTTTGGGGATGGGTAGTTTTTTTATGTGCCGTTCTGCATTATGGATTACTAACATTTACTCAATTGGGTAAGTCTTCCAGTTTGGTCTGGCTGTTGACCTTGCTGGCAATGGCCTATCAACTTTATTACATTGCCCGACAGCAAAAAAATGCACAGGTAAAAAACTATACGGATGAAATTATTGGATATGTGTGGATTGTATTTGGGGTCTGTATGGGTCTGGTAAGTTTTATTATTTCTCAGATAGGTAGTTGGCAATTGCTGTATGCATTCATTCTGCTTTTTTATGGCATGCCTACTTTTTTAACGGGTGCTATCATGCGGTTTACACCTCTTAAGTTTGGAGGGATTCTATGTTGGGCACTGGCAGTTTGTTCTGTTTATGTTCAAAGCCGCGAAATTATATTGTTACTGATACCTGCTGTTTTAGGTGCCTGGATTATTCCGGGATATCTCTTAAGAGCAAAATTTAAAAAATCAATCAATGGCTAAGGAGTCTACCTTCTCAGAACAGGAAAGTTTACAGCTGATTGCTGAAATGATTAAAAAGGCAAAAGGCAGTTACCACGATACGGGCATTGGATCTTTATTGTGGGGAGCAGTAGTTGCTATTGCTTCCGGCGTAAATTTTTTGCAAAGAGAATATGATTTTAAACTGGGTTTTGATATCTGGTGGCTGGTGCTGGCTGCCATTATTCCTCAGGTTTATTTATCCATTAGAGAAAAGAAAATAAAGAAAGCGAAACAGTATGATGATGATTTGATTGATTCTGTTTGGCTGGTTTTCGGAATCAGTATTTTTGCCATGGGTTTTTATCAGAATATTGTGCCGGCGCAAACTGAGAAAATCATAGCTCAAGAAGGATGGACCATGATGAAACACTATGCAGATGGCAGACCAGACGAAGTCATCAGGCCATTTACGCCTTCTTTATATTCTGTTTATATTTTATTATATGCTTTTCCAACCATGGTAACAGCTATGGTTAAGAAATTTGTACCTATGAAAATAGGCGCCATCATCACTTATGGGTTGTTTATCCTGAGTTTGTTTACCGAAAGCCGATACGATATGTTGCTGGGATCTATGGCTGCTTTGGTTTGCTGGTTTATCCCAGGTATTATTTTAAGAAAAAAATACCTGCGTCAGGCTGCTGTGAATGTTTAAAGAACTAGATCCCATATTGCATTCGCAGCTAAGATTGGCAGTAATGAGTTTGCTCATTAGTGTAAAGGAAGCTGAATTCACTTTTATAAAGGAGAAAACCAATGCTACTGCCGGTAACTTAAGTGTTCAGGTTCAAAAGCTAAAAGACGCCGGTTATATTGAAGTAATTAAGCAGTTTAAAGACAATTATCCCCAAACTACCTGTAAAGTAACTCCGGAGGGCGTCAAAGCCTTTGAAGCCTATGTACAGGCATTACAACAATACCTGAAAGTTTAAACATCTTGCCTTATTCTGTTGTTATACAGGTCAATGCAACAGATAGTAAAAGTATCAGGTTTAACAAAGCAATTTGGATCCTTTACTGCGGTGGATCAGCTCTCCTTTTCAGTGGAGCAGGGCGATGTGTATGGTTTTTTGGGTCAGAATGGTGCTGGCAAGAGTACCACTATCCGAATGCTGCTAACATTAATTACTCCTACTGCGGGTGATATTGAACTTTTCGGCCTCCCGCTTCAACTGCATCGTAAGGAAATTCTTCAGCAGGTTGGTGCAGTAATTGAGAAGCCAGATGTATACAAGTACCTGAGCGCGTATGAAAATTTAAAATTGTTTGCCAAATTAAGTGGTATCAATCCCTCCCGTGCATTGTTGATGAACCAGCTTGAGCAAGTAGGGCTGGCAGAGAGAGCGCACGATATTGTCAAAACCTTTTCTCAGGGAATGAAACAGCGATTGGGTATAGGTATAGCATTGGTGCACAATCCGCAATTAATTGTGTTGGATGAACCAACCAATGGGTTGGATCCTCAGGGCATAGCAGATATCCGGAATTTAATACTCTTCCTTTCCAGAGAGCAAAAGAAAACGGTGATTGTGTCTTCTCACCTGTTAAATGAAATTGAACAGATAGCTACCCGCATTTTAATTATTGACAAGGGGAAGAAGCTGGTAGAGGGGGCTGCATCTACATTGATTAATGCTGAACAGGCAATTCTGGAAATGGAAGTTGCCAACAAAGACTCCGCAAATCGGGTGATTGCATCTTCTGAATGGAGCAATGATTTGCTTCCGGAGAGGGACGGCAAGCTGTTGGTAAAAATTAAAAGATCGGATATCCCTGCTTTTAACCGAATGCTTTCCTCTAATGGAGTTGATATATATTCTTTGGCTTCCAGAAATAATCTGGAAGATTATTTTTTACAAGTAACAGCTGGAAAACAATATGTGGGAACATTTACAAATTGAATTATACAAGGTCTTTAAAAGACCCAGAACCTATTTGTCTTTTGCAGCCATTACTGCATTGATTGGCGTTATTCAGTTGGGCTTATGGGTGGATGGAAAGGAGTATGCCGAATTTGTAATGGCCGACTTTGCCAGCTCATTTAGCGTGGATGGAAAAATTCTGAATGGTTATTTTATCTGCTATGTAATCCTGCAATTGTTGCTGGTGCATGTTCCTTTGCTTATTGCCCTGATTGCAGCAGATATGATTTCAGGTGAAGCCAATATGGGAACCCTTCGCCTGTTAATGACCAAGCCACAATCCAGAACCTCTATTGTGCTGGCAAAATTTCTGGCTTCTTCTATTTACACGGTTTTGTTGTTGATCTGGATTGCTATTATGGGTTTGTTTTTAAGTATGCTGATTTTTGGAACCGATGATTTGTTCCTGATGAAAAGCAGTTATGTGGTAATTGTAAAAGAGTCTGATGTGTTCTGGAGATATGCAGGAGCTTTCTGTTTTGCTGCGCTGGCTATGATAACCGTAGCAGCATTGGGATTTCTCTTGTCTTTTTTTGCAGAAAATTCTATTGGTCCCATTGTTGCCACCATGAGTGTAATTATTGTTAGCACCATTCTGAGTACCATGAATATTCCCCTATTCAATCTAATTAAACCCTATCTGTTCACTACCCATATGATTACCTGGAAAGAGTTTTTCGATTTCAAGGTAAACGATGCCAATGAAGCCATTATAGGCAGTATTCAAAATCCACAGAAGATTGTTCAGTCGGCTACAATATTGGTTATTCATATTGTTTTATTTGTAGGAACGGCCATTGCCTTATTTAGAAAAAAAGATATTCTCAGTTAGTTTTATGAAAAATTCAAGTGTGAAAATATTATTGTTTGTACTGTTTTCTTTTTTGGGAGGGTTAAGTGCTAACGCCCAAGACATGAATGCACTGGTGATAAAAGTAAAAGCCAAACTAGACAAGGTAAAAGACTACACCGCTGATGGTAAAATGAAAACCGATGTGGCTTTTATTAAAGCACCCATCGGCAAAGTAAAAGTGTTTTTTAAAAGCCCTGATAAATTTAAATTGCAAAGAGATGGAGGGATTTCTGTTTTACCGAAGGGTGGCGTAAGCATTAATATTGGAAGCATGGTAATGCAAACGGGATTTGTAGCGATTGACGCAGGAATGAGTACGGTTCAGAATCTTCCGGTAAGGGTGGTGAAACTATTACCAAATGCAGATGCAGGTGATATTATTTTATCTACCTTATATATTGACGAACAGAACTTGTTGATTCGCAAATCGGTTACTACTACCCGGGAGAATGGAACTTACGAGATGGAATTAATTTATGGGAAATATGACGAATATGGCTTGCCGGATAAAGTAATTTTTAGTTTTAATGCGAAAGATTACAAGTTACCTAAAGGCATAACGCTGGAGTTTGACGATACAGATAAAGCCATTAAAGATAAAATGAAAGGCAGGAAGGGTAGAGTAGAAATCAACTACAGTTCCTATACCATCAATACTGGTTTAAGCAATAGTATTTTCAATAATCAGTAAAAAATCTGCCGGAATTAATAAAGGGTAACACTCCAGGACCTCCTGAAAATTTCACCCGGCACCAACAGGTTCATGCCTTCCTTCTGTCTCAGTTCTCCCGTTGTATTTACCGGATCTGCAATACCACACCAGGGTTCAATGCAAACAAAGGGGGCATCTTTGGCACTCCAGATTCCCATGTAAGGAAAGTCTTTCCAGGAAAATACAAATCCATGTTTGGATTGCTTGTTTTTTAATTCAATGGAATTAGATTTCAGGTGTTTGAATACCAGGGCATCACCATAGAACAATTCTTTGGTTAAGGCAACTTCACTGGAGTTTTCAAAAAAGGGAATTGGGTTTTCTTCAATTAAACCTCCGGCAGAAATAGGCCATTTGCCTGCTGTTTCTTTTTCATTGAAAACCAATTGATAATCACTGAAATCATAAGCGGATTCCAGTGGCACTTTAAAAGCAGGATGTGCACCCACTGAAAAGTACATAGGTTTTATATCAATGTTCACCACTTCGTAAGTACAGCTGAGCTGGTTTTTGTTTAGCTCGTATATGATATTCAGTTTAAATAAAAACGGGAACTGAGCAAGCGTCTGCTCATTTGCCTGTAAGGTTAAACAAGCCCTGTTCTCTTTTGATTCCGTGAGTTTGAAGTTCATATCACGTGCAAATCCATGTCTGCTTAAAGAATAGGAATTGCCATTGTGATGAAAGCTGTCATTCTTTAATGTTCCTACTATTGGAAACAGTACCGGACTTTTTTTGCCCCAGAACACGGGATCACCACTCCACAAATACTCTAGCTGGGTTTCTTTGCTGAATATTTCCTGTAATTCGGCTCCTTTCTCTGAAATGGATACGCGAAGGTTGCTGTTTTCTATAACTATCATGGTGATTATCCTTCGTTTTCTTCAATTCTTTCATCCACTGCATTGGCCAGCATTCGGGCACTTATTTTTCTAAGTGGATTTCTGTTTCTGTCTGCATGCCCCATTCTGTGATGAATGATATCAATGCATTCAAAAGTAGCAGCCAGGAAAGAGGTATGATCGGCTTTTCCTTTACCTGCAATATCAAAAGCAGTTCCATGATCGGGGCTGGTTCTAACTACAGGAAGGCCTGCTGTATAGTTGACCCCTTCGCCAATTGCCAGAGATTTAAAGGGAATCAATCCCTGGTCGTGATACATGGCAAGAACGGCATCAAATTTCTCGTGCATCCCTCTCGCAAAGAATGCATCTGCTGAATAGGGGCCAAATACCAGTGATTTATTTTTAGCTTCTTTTATAGCAGGTTTAATAATTTCAATTTCTTCTTTGCCAATCAGTCCTTCGTCTCCGGCGTGCGGATTCAATCCCAGAACGGCAATCTTGGGTTTGTCAATTCCGAAATCCTTTTGCAAAGACTGATACATAATCTGCAATTTGCTCAGGATAGATTCTTTCGTAATATGTTTGGCAACTTCCTCAACAGTTACGTGTTCGGTAACCAACCCCACTCTCATATTTTCAGCTACCATAAACATCACCACATCCTTTACGTTGAAAAACGCCTTGAAGTAAGGAGTATGACCACTATATTGAAACTGCTCGGACTGAATATTTTTTTTGTGAATAGGAGCAGTAACTAAACCGTGAATATGTCCTTCCTGAAGGGCTTTGGTGGCTTCTTCCAATGATTTCAGCGCATATTTTCCACCGGTTTCGTTCAGTTCTCCCGGGGTAATAGTAACTTCTTCTTCCCAAACGGTAAAAATATTTACCTGCTTGGGATTCAGACGGGAAAACTGGTTGATATTGGTGCAGTTAAAGTTAGAATCGGGTATGCTTTTTCTATAGAAATTCAGGCATTTATTATTGGCAAAAACAACAGGAACACAAAAGTCAAGGATCCGCTGATCCATTAAAGATTTAATGATTAGTTCCAATCCAATCCCATTTAAATCACCGCAAGTGAAGCCAATAATGGGTTTTTGTGTTTCGTTACTCATTTACCACGATTTAGGTTGCTAAAATACTACTTTTGCAGTCATGCAATATACGCTCAAAAAGTCGCTGGGACAGCATTTCCTTACCAATGAAAATATCTGTAAGCAGATTGTGGCTGTTATGAAAGAAAGGCCGGAAAACCTGCAGCAGGTATTGGAGGTAGGACCCGGTGCAGGTGCGCTTACCAAGTATTTGCTGGAACTACCGATTCAGCAATTCAGGGCAGTGGAGCTGGACAATGAAAAAGTACTGTATTTGCAGCGCCAGTATCCGGCTCTTTCCAAGGCTATTATCGAGGGTAGTATTCTGGATGTGCCGGTACCTTTTGCAGGACAGTTTACCATGGTGGGCAATTTTCCCTATAATATTTCTACACAGATTGTATTCAGGGTATTGGAGTGGAAAGAACAGATTCCGGTAATGATAGGCATGTTTCAAAAAGAAGTGGCCGAGAGAATTGTTTCTAAACCGAATACCAAAGTATATGGCATCCTTAGTGTGCTGGTGCAGGCTTTTTATGAAGTAGAGTATTTGTTTGATGTGCCACCGGAATCCTTTAATCCTCCGCCTAAAGTAATGAGTGGTGTGATTCAATTGAAACGCAAAGAAAATCCGGTAGCAGTGAGAAGCGAAAAAGCCTTATTCACACTGGTGAAAGCAGCATTCGGACAAAGGCGAAAAATGTTGCGTAATCCAATGAAACCTTTTTTTGATGCAGCTGTTTTACAGGAAGAAATTTTTACCAAAAGAGCAGAGCAATTAACCGTAGAGGACTTTGCTGCGCTGACTTATAGAATGGCTTAAAAAATAGAAGCGAATGAAAGTAATTGTTACTGCTAAAGTCCATCCCTATTTAATAGAGACACTAAGTGCGAAAGGATATGAAGTATGTTATGAGCCAGCCATTACTTATGAACAACTCTTATTGCAAATAAAAGAAGCAGTTGGATTGATTGTAACTACCCGATTACGCATTGACCGCCCTGTTATTGATGCAGCCCCACAGTTAAAATGGATTGGAAGACTGGGAAGTGGTATGGAATTGATTGATGTGGCTTATGCCCAAAGTAGGGGTATCCAATGCGAAAGCAGTCCGGAAGGAAACCGAAATGCAGTGGCAGAACATGCATTGGGGTTGTTGCTCAACCTGATGAACAGAATCAATAGTGCTAATAATGAAGTTAAGAAAGGGCTTTGGTTAAGAGACGAGAACCGTGCTGATGAGTTGACTGGTAAAACAGTGGGTATTATCGGGTATGGTAATACGGGTTTTGCTTTTGCCCGATTGCTTGAACCATTTCAGGTGAAACTGCTTGCTTATGATAAGTATAAGAAGGGTTTTGGAAATAGCTTTATTGAAGAATCAACGCTTGAACAGATCATGAATGAAGCAGAAGTAATTAGTCTTCACCTTCCTCTAACAGAAGAAACCCGCCACTTTGCCAATACAGCCTTTTTTAATCAACTCAAAAAACAGCCTTACTTTTTAAATACCTGCAGGGGAAAAGTAATGGATACAGCTGCTGTTTTAAAGGCTTTGGAAAACAAACGTATCAGGGCGGCTGGTCTGGACGTGCTGGAAAATGAAAAGCTGGATTCTTATAACGAAACCGAAAAATCCCAGCTGAATCAATTGCTGGATTATCCGAATGTTATCATTACTCCACATATTGCCGGCTATAGCCATGAGGCCTTCTATAAAATGGCTGATATAGTTTTGCAAAAACTGCATCTCTGATTAATCAAAATCCCTGGCATTCAAACCCTTTAATGATTTTCCAGTTGTGCTAATTGTTGCCGTTGAATCTATGTTGAGTGCATATGATTTAAAGAAAGCATCTGATAGTTTCAGTTCAGCATTATTCAAAACTTTTATAGTAGACTTTTGAATAGTATCAATAGCCGATAGAATGATTGCAGATTTATTGGTGGCGGTAATATTCAAATATTTATTTTTCAATGCAACACATTCAATTGTAGAATTATTTTGGGAAGTTAATTGCAAGCTGTCTGTTTGATAATGGTGTACAGTTATCCGAGATTCAATACTAGATATGGATTTCAAATTATTACAATACAGGTTTATTACGGGTAATCCCCCCTCAGTGTTTGAATCTCTTTTTAAAAAAAGCGTATCGTTTTCAACAAAGTATTTGTAACCAATTGGACTATAAAAATGGTATGTTAATATGCTTGAGTCTGAATGTTGATTGATATTGATTATTGGGAGATAAGCATATTCTTCTTTTTTATCGCTTTTTAATTCCTTAATATGATGGAAGGTTGGCAGAATTATCTTTTTTACTGAAGATTGTATATTCCCTTTTTTATATTCTGCCCTTAATTTAAAATTGATCATTATAAAGCAGGCGCAAATTGCTGCGATGGTAATGACCAGGATTTGATTGCTTATTTTCATAAAGTTTTTTTATGCCTTTTTAAATATTGTTGATAGTTTGCTTCTATTTCTCCAATTGTTATTTGCAGCAATTGCATATTCTTGAAAACAGCAGGTAAATCCTGTTCTGTGAATTCTTTTTTAAGATAGTCTGTTACTTTTGTTAATCCATTAATTGACACAAAGAATCCAACCCCCCGTTTGTTTGTAATAACTTCTAAATCCTGCAAGTATTCGTAGGTTCGCATTACTGTATTGGGATTGACTTCCAGGTCAATAGCCAATTCTCTTACTGATGGAATTCTTTCCTCTTCTTTAAAAACTTGAAGCAGAATCTTTTCACAAATAAGATCAGCAATCTGAATGTATATGGCTTTGTTAGAATGGAAATTCATGGGGGCTGGTTGTTTAAATCTGCTTTTCTTTTATCTTATAATAACTCATAATCCAACAACTACTATAAAGAAAAATTGGCAGGAACCAAGTGATGCGAAGCTGCCATGTTTCAGGTAAAGTTACAATGCCGGTTGGTTGCTGTAGTGGTCCTATTCTGAAAGAGTCTGTAAAATATTTTCCATGTGGCATAATTTCCTCTGGTATTAACAACACCAGCATTTTGTTATTCATGTAAAAAGCACCTATAAATGCAATCACAAATAGTATGGCTGTTTTTACATAGGCATTGCGAATAAAACTAAGTGAGCCAAGGTGAGCAATGGAAGTAGTGATAAAATATAAAATTACTGTTTCTTTAAAAAGAAGAGTGTCAGACTGAAAGATAGGCTTGGCATGGTAATAGTGTTTTTCCTGTTCTATAATCCAATTAGGAATAGATACGAATTCATTATATGTCAAACACATAAGCCAATCAATTCCCGTAAATATGCTCAGGTAAATGATTAAATATATGATTTGTGTTAAAAGAAAACCCACCAATAACTTTTCTCCTGCCGTGGCTGGTAATAACAAAAAATGAATGGTTTTTGCCTCCGATTTAAAGAAGCCATAAAAGCTGGAGGAAAATAATGTTCCGCCTAAAAGGAGACCAATTACGAATATCATTTTTCTATCACCTGTTGGAAACATTGTGTGGAAACTGGCAACAATTAACAACCCATAGGATAGAAGTAAAATGCCCAATCCTGCCAGGAACATGAGTAAATAACTACTGCCGCTCTCTTTGAAGTTTTTTCTAAGCAAAAGCAATGCTCTATTCAAACTAAAATGGTTGTTCATGATTTCTGATTAAAAAGTTCCTGTATTGCATGCTTATTTGTAATGCCTGCGTTAAAGAATAATTCAAGGTCTAGTTTTGAGATTTCTTCTTCCTGTTCTCTTTTTTTAACAATTAGGTGTCCGGCTAAGCTTGTTTCATGATAAATCCAGTTCTTGCTTATTTCAGAACGATTGCTATGCTGAAAAATGATTTTATCAATGATTGTATTCGTATCTGTATTCACAATAATTTCACCATTGTCTACCAGAATAATCTGATCTATTAAGCTGTCTAAATCTTTTACCTGATGCGTACTGATGATGATGCATTTCTCCTCGTTCACAATAGACGCAATCAGTTTCCTTAGTATTCTCTTAGAAGGAATATCCAGACCATTTGTGGGTTCATCCAGAATGATGAGAGATGCATTAGATGCCATGCCAAGGGCAATCCATACTTTTTTCTTTTGTCCAAAACTCATTTTATTCAGGTTCGTCATCGGTACATCTAATTCCTTCAAATAATCCAGAAACTGGGTTTGATTGAACCGTGGATAAAATGGCGCTTGCTCTGCAGCAAATTCAAGTACATGGATATTAGGCGTATCAATTTCCTCCGGGATAAAAAATACCTGGTTCAGGAAATCAGGTTCTCTTTTCATGGGGCATGCATTGAATACAGTTAATTCTCCTTTTTGTGGGTGCACCAATCCTGCCATTAATTTTAACAGCGTTGATTTGCCCGCTCCATTTTTGCCAAGTAGACCATAAACACTACCTGATTTTAATTCCAAGTGAATATTGTCGTACAGCTTTTTTTGTTTAGTGTATCCAAAACTTACATTGTTAAAATGAATCATGATTAGTGTATTAGTGTAATAGTACACAGTAAATGTAGTTGTTTTTTTTAATCCGCCAAATTTTTATCAGAAAACCATTTTACATTGAATTAGATTAATTTCTTACCTTTGTATTTATGCAACGCCGCAGTCAAATGTGGCGTTGTATTTTTTTTTACCAATCTTAAAGCCGGAACTATGAGTGAAACCAACATGTATGTTACGAAAGAGACTTTCGATAAGATGCGCGAGGAATTGCAGAAAATGAAATCTGTAGACCGTCCTGCTGCTTCCAAAGCCATTGCTGAAGCCAGGGAGAAAGGTGATTTAAAGGAAAATGCAGAGTACGATGCGGCTAAAGAGGCGCAAGGCATGTTAGAGGCCAAAATCAAACAATTGGAAGGTGCTATTGCCAATGCTAAAATTGTAGATACCAGTACCATTGATACCAGTAAAGTGACCATCCTGACCAAAGTAACCATTACCAATATGGCTACTAAGAAAACGGTAACTTATCAGATTGTGGGTGAGAAAGAAGCCGACCTGAAATTGGGAAAAATTTCCGCATCTTCTCCAATCGGGAAGGGATTGTTGGGTAAGGTGAAAGGAGAAGTAGCTGAAGTACAGGCACCAAACGGCATCATTAAGTTTAAAGTTGAAGATATAACTGTATAATTTTTATACATGACTATTTTTGCTAAAATAATCGCGGGAGAAATTCCTTCTTACAAAATAGCAGAGAACGATCGGTTTTTTGCCTTCCTGGATATATTTCCATCAGTGGAAGGCCATGTGCTG
>NZ_KI866530.1:2975356-2993627 GCF_000511175.1 Sediminibacterium salmoneum NBRC 103935
TTTGCCTTCCTGGATATATTTCCATTAGTGGAAGGCCATGTGCTGGTGATACCCAAAACAGAGACCGATCGTTTCTTTGATTTATCGGATGATTATTTATCTGAAATGCTACTTTTTGCCAAGCCCATTGCCAAAGCCATTGAAAATGTATTTCCCTGCAATCGTTGTGGTATTAGTGTGGTAGGATTAGAAGTGCCGCACGCACATCTGCATCTTGTTCCTATTAACAGTGCCGATGATTTAAATTTTACCAGAGGAAAATTGAAAATGACGCCTGAAGAACTGAGTCAGACTCAGCAAAAAATACTGGCGGCCTTGTAATCCCTGACTAAGAATTAATTTCGTGTAACAATACCTCCCTTTTTCTCAAGATTATTTTCTAACTCTGTCAGGATTCTTACTGAGAAAATCATCCCATCCTTTTAGTGCTTTTCCTTTTATAGCCAGCGGACTATTGCTTTGATAAAAATGGCAAAGCGCAACTGCCAATGCATCGGTTGCATCAAAAGAAGCAGGTTTCTTTTCAACGTTTAAAGTGAGCTGTAACATTTTCCAAACCTGATCCTTATCTGCATTACCATTTCCTGTAATAGATTGCTTTACTTTTTTAGGTGCATATTCTGTAACCGGAATCTGGGATTGCATGGAAGCCGCAATGGCAACACCCTGAGCTCTGCCCAGCTTAAGCATACTTTGAACGTTCTTTCCAAAAAACGGGGCTTCAATGGCAAAACTATCGGGCCTGTATTGTTTAATTAAATCGGTGATGGTTCTGTAGATGATTTCGAGTCGAGCGTAAATATCTTTTTCTTTGGTTAGCTTTAATGTGTCCATCCGAATCAGAAAAGGTTTGCCTTTTTGAATACCCAATAATGCATAACCTAAAATCTGTGTGCCCGGATCAATTCCTAAAATGACTGAATCATATTTCATTGCTTTGTGAAAATAGGGATAAATAATAAATGACATACACCCTTAACTTTACAAAAAAGAAGGATTGACGAAACGAACGAAAAATATTCTGAATTATATAGTTGGTCCGGCATTATTTATATGGCTTAGCTGGGCTATTTATAATCAGTTAAATAAGCAGACAGATTTAAAAGAATCCTGGGATATTATAGTTGCAGCCATCAACGGTCCCCATAATTGGAAAATCGGCATCGTGATTGTTTTGATGTTTCTGAACTGGGGGATTGAAGCCCGCAAATGGCAGATACAGGTAGTGAGCCTTCAGACCATCTCATTTTTACAGTCTTTTAAAGCTATACTTGCCGGTCAGGCAATGGGTTTCAATACGATCAATCGAATTGGTGAACCGGCCGCCAGAGCTGCTTATTTAAATGAGGGCAATAAAATAAGAGGTGCTGTTCTTTCCATAACGGGTAGCATGGCACAGATTATTGTTACTTTTTTAATGGGTACTTTGTCGATGTTGTATATGCGTTGGTATATTCTCAATGCAGATCGCCAGCTGGAAGGCCTTTCTGTTTTTTGGCTGGACGGTTTTATTTATATCATTGGTGCAGGCATCTTACTTTTTACACTGGCTTATTTTAAATTATCGGGAATTATTCAGCTTTTGGAAAGAATTCCCTGGGTTGCCAGATATCGGTTTTTCATAGAGAAGCTAGAGTCTGTTCAAGGAAAAGAATTAGTAAGACTGCTTTCTCTTTCATTGGGAAGATATCTGGTTTTTCTGTTTCAGTATCTTTTGTTGTTTCAGGTTTTTGGAGTAGACCTATATTGGCTGGATGCATTTGCAATGGTAGGTGTAATGCTTACCGTATTGGCAGTTATTCCTTCTATGGCTTTAGCAGAATTAGGCTTCAGGGGAAAAGTAAGTTTATTGTTGTTTGGTTTGTTAAGCAATAATTCAATTGGAATTATTGCCACAGCCGCGGGTATCTGGTTAATTAACTTAATCTTGCCTGCGATTCTCGGGACTTTGTTTATATTAGGACTAAGAATATTTAGAAACAAATAATCGTGCTGAAAAAAACACTGGTCGTTTTATTATTAATCCTGCTTTCCCGACCCTTAACGGCGGGGGATGAATTCTGTGGTATTCGCAATTATGCTTTTCAGTCAGGAGAACAAATCTCTTTTACTGTTTTTTATAATGTGATTGGCTTGTATGTGAATGCAGGAACAGCAACGTTTTCAGTGAATGCGGAGAAATTGAATAATGAACCTGTTTATCATTTGGTTGGTGAGGGAACATCCAATTCAAGATACGACTGGATTTTCAAGGTAAGAGATAAGTATGAAAGTTATATAGATACCAATAATCTGCAGCCCATCAAGTTCATTCGCAATGTGAATGAGGGCGGATACAAAATAAATGAGAACGTAAGTTTTAACAGGCAGGCGAATACAGCTACCAGTGAAAAAGGAACAGTGAAAGTGCCCAACTGTATTCAGGATGTTTTGAGTGCCATTTATTATGCCAGGAATATCAATTTTGAAAAGTACAAGCCTGAAGATAAAATTCCATTCACCATGTTTCTGGACAATGAAATCTTCAACCTGTATATCAAGTATCTCGGTAAGGAAACCATCAAAACAAGATTTGGCAAATTCAGGGCCATCAAGTTCAAACCATTGTTGGTAAAAGGTACCTTGTTTGAAGGAGGAGAGAAAATGACGGTTTGGGTAAGCGACGACGCCAATCATGTACCCTTACGCATAGAAAGCCCCATTGTAGTGGGTAGCGTAAAAGTAGACATGATGGGGTACAAGAATTTACGATACCCCTTCAGTTCAATGATTTCTGAAAGATAATTGCTCCTTATTAAAGGTCTGCTAAATGAATCGCTTCTTTCATTCTGACACCCTTTTCTGTTTGCTGCAGGGTACAGCATTCAATGCTTGGGTCGTGCTCAAAGAATAAAATATAATCCTTGGTTACCGCTTCTGTCAGGAAAGTTTTTTTCTCTTTCAAGGTAGTAAGTGGAAACATATCATAGCCCATTACATAGGGCAAGGGGATATGAGAAGCTGAAGGCAATAAGTCTGCCATATAAACTATGGTCTTTCCCTTGTAATTAATCTGAGGCAACATCATGCTCCTGGTATGACCGTTTACAAAACGAATGCTGATATTATGGGTAAAGGGAACCGATTCCAATAAACCATCGTTGGTAAATTCATTAACAGGTGCATCAATCATTTTTAATTGTCCGCTCTCCTGAATGGGTAAAATATTCTCTTTTAAAAAAGAGGCTTTTTCTCTGTCGTTGGGATTCACCGCCCAATCCCAGTGTATGGGGTTACTCCAATAAGTAGCATTGGGAAATGCCGTAACCAGTTTGTCTCCTTGTTTTTCTATGCTACCCCCGCAATGATCAAAATGCAGATGGGTATGAAAAACATCTGTAATGTCCTTTCTGTTGAATCCAATCTGAGCCAATGCATCGTCCATCTGCTTGGTTTCAGACATTCCGTAATGCCCAAAGAATTTGGCATCCTGTTTAAAGCCCATGCCGGTATCAATTAATATCAAACGACCTTCGTCTTCAATTACCAAACTTCTCAATGCCCAGTTACAAAGATTGTTTTCATCGGCAGGATTGAGTTTGTTCCATAATGATTTGGGAACAACTCCATACATGGCTCCGCCATCTAACTTGAAATAACTATGATTGATGCTATGCAGTTTCATGGGCCTTCTGTTTAGACTGCAATTTAGCGCCTGAAAACAGAATCAACAATCCAATCACAAAAAATATAACCAATACCAGTACAGAATTTCTCTGTGAGCCCGATAATTCATTGATATAACCAAAGCTGAACATGCCCACTACAATCGATATCTTTTCAGTTACGTCGTAAAAACTAAAATAAGAAGTGGTATCCTTGGTCTCTGGCATCAGTTTGGCATACGTACTTCTGCTGAGTGCCTGAATGCCTCCCATTACAAATCCAACCAATACAGCCAATCCATAAAATTCATAAATGCCGTTTCTGGGTAATGTGTAACCAATTACGCAAAGCACAATCCAGAAAGCAATAGTAATCATCAATGCCTTGAAATTGCTTGTGATTTTAGACAACCATGCAATGGTATAAGCACCGGGTATGGCAATAAATTGAATAATCAAAATGGCGATGATTAAATTCATGGTAGGGATATTCAATTCGCTCTTGCCATATAAAGTGGCTACCAGCATAACGGTCTGAACACCCATATTGTAAAAGAAGAAGGAGAATAAAAACCTTTTTAGAACAGGCATTGACTGTATCTGTTTCCATACCTTATTCAGTTCTTTATAACCTCCTGCCAATACTTCTTTGTTCGATTTGGTTCCGCCGGCAGGAACAGATTTAGGTAGTCTTTTTAAAGCCAGTTGTCCGAATCCCCACCACCAGATGCCCACCAGTAAAAAAGAAAGCTGAGAAGCTTTACCTACGGTAATGCCGAATGTATCCGGAGAAAGTACAAATACAAAACAGATGACCTGTAAAATCATACTCCCAATATAACCCAAAGCGAATCCCTTGGCGCTTACTTTGTCTCTGTCTTCTGGTGCAGCTATCTCTGGAAGAAATGAATTGTAAAAAACAAGACTGCTCCAGAAACCTATGCAGGCAATAATTAAACAAGCCAGTCCAAATGCCAGATTGGTCTTGTCATAAAAATAAAGTGCTGAACAAGCTGCACTACCGAGTGTACAAAAGAAAAATAAAAACTGTTTTTTATTTCCTTTGTAATCTGCAATGGAAGAGAGAATTGGAGATAATAAGGCAACTACAATAAATGCAATGGCCAGTGCATAATTGTACAATGCGGTATTTACATATTCTCTACCAAAAAGCGGTACAGTGTCATTCAGGGTTTGGTCATTACCGTCTCCGGTAACGGCTTCGTAATAAGCAGGGAAAATGGTGGAAGTTATAACCAGATTGTAAGCACTATTGCCCCAATCGTACATCGCCCAACCATTGATTACTTTTTTGCTGGCTGTAGTAACAGACATGGTATTTATTTCAGGTGTCCTGTTAAGATAAGGATTATTAGAATCAGTCCAACAATTACCCTGTACCAGCCAAATAGTTTAAAGCCGTATTTCTGTAAATAAGTGATGAAAAATTTAATAGCCAGTAATGCCACCAGAAAAGCTACCACATTTCCCAACCCTAATAATATCATATTGTTTCTGGTGAATATTAAATCAGGGGTTTCTGTGTAAGCTTTCAATAATTTGTAGCCAGTTGCAGCAGCCATTGTAGGGACGGCCAGGAAGAAGGAAAATTCGGCAGAAAGTTTTCTGGTTAATCCCTGTTGCATACCTCCGATAATACTGGCGGCACTTCTGCTAACACCTGGTATCATGGCCACGCATTGCCAGAAGCCAATGATAAACGCTTTCTTATTATTTACTTCTTCATCAACTGAAATGGTAGGGTTTTTGAAAAAAGAATCTATGAAAATCAAGGCCACACCACCCAATACCATGGTAATAGAAACCACCATGGGGCTTTCTAATAAAGCATCTATCGTGTCAGAAAACAAAGCACCCAAAATCAGCGCAGGTAGAACCGCGATAATCAATTTTAAATAAAATTGCCAACGATTGAGTGGGAAGAATTTACCCCTGAATAATATCACTACCGAACATATAGCACCTAACTGAATCGCTACTTCAAACAATTTAGTGAAATCGTCTTTGGCAATTCCCATAAAGGAACTGGCAATAATCATATGACCCGTTGAAGAGATAGGAAGGAACTCGGTGAGGCCTTCGATGATAGCGATGATGACAGCTTCTAAATAGGTCATTATGCAGTCTTTGGTTTCTTGAAAATCGCGTACACTTCAATTAATAGACCTACTACAATTAAGATAGGTGCAATTGTAATTCGGGTTTTGCTATAGACTTCGGTATTCGAAAACACACTGGGGTCGTCACTCTTGCCGCCACTCATTAAAAACATTCCCAGGGCAATGACAAGGCCGCCAATCAACATAAATAAAAAGTTTTCTTTAGCAAAAAGCGGAGTGGTTTTATTGTTATCGCTCATATGAATTCTTTATAGATTTTTAAATTTTCTTCTTATTTGAAATAAGTTAAACGATTCAGATTAATACAAATCATCCAGTTTCATCTTCAGGTATTTCAACACACTTCTGTGTGTGCTCAATACAGAAATACCAACACCAAGTATAATCAACCCCCCAAACAATAATAGAGTATGATTGGTATTGCGGATGGCTTTTAATTGCGGGAACTGTGCTTCTGCCCAGCCAATTAACGAGAACATTAATACAATGGCAATACCCGAGCTGATGAGTCCATTGATAATGGCGCGGATATTGAGTGGTCGGGCTATAAACGACTGTGTTGCTCCCACCATCTGCATGGTTTTGATTAAAAACCGATTGCTGAACATCGCCAGACGAATGGTATTGTCAATGCTCACAATAACAATTACACAAAGGGTAATGGCTACCACCAGAAAGATTAAGCCAATTTTGGAAGCTCTTTCATTTAAACTGGTTACCAGACTTTGAGGGTATTGTAAATCGGTAATCTGATTGCCATAAGCAGCCATTAAATCTGCACTAATGAGGGCCAGACTGTCTTTATTTACGTATTCAGCTTTAGCATAGAAGTCAATGCTCTCTGGCAGGGGGTTTACGTCCAGGATTTTTGCCCAGTCTTCGTTGTTCTCTTTGTTCCAGATTTCCTTTGCAGTGTTTTTATCTACATACACCACATTCTTGGCGTAGGGCTTGCCCGCAATATATTGCTGAATCTGTGCAATGGTATCTTTGTTCAGGGTACGCATATAGGCACTTAAACGAATATCTTCCTTGAAAGTATTACCTACTGCGTTCAGATTTAAAAAGAACCAGCCCATGATTCCCATAATCAGTAAAACAAGGGCCACGCCCACAACGGTATAGATATAATTGGGTTTTCCCCGCTTGAGTGATGCTTTTCCTGCCTGCGCCATATTGTATTCCTTTTTTAACCGCTGCCGGGCAACGGTGGTCTGCTTTCAAACGTTACAAATGTAGGGTTTTGACGGCTAATGACTTACATTTGCACCCTTAAACCTGCCTTGAAAATAAGCGAATATTTTCCGGCAGGCGTTAAAGAAACGCAAATAAATAAAAAGGGCAGGCAAGATGGACTATCAATTCAGAGCGATTGAACAAAAATGGCAGGAATCCTGGAAAGAATCCGGGGCATATACGGTTCCCAATAAGAGCGATAAACCCAAGTATTATGTATTAGACATGTTTCCTTATCCAAGCGGTGCAGGATTGCATGTGGGACATCCGTTGGGGTATATTGCATCCGATATTTTCAGTCGCTACAAAAGACTCAAGGGGTTCAATGTATTGCATCCCATGGGATATGATGCATTTGGATTGCCTGCTGAACAATATGCCATTGAGCACGGTGTACATCCGGCCGTGAGTACCGTGCAGAATATCAATAATTTTAGAAAGCAATTAGACAATATAGGATTTTCTTACGATTGGAGCAGGGAAGTAAGAACCTGTGAGCCGGATTACCACAAATGGACCCAGTGGATTTTTCTGCAATTGTTCAATTCCTTTTTTAATCGTCAGCTTCAAAAAGCTACGCCCATCAATGAACTAATTGCTTCTTTTGAAAAAGAAGGAAACAGTGTGCATCCTTGCCCTGCCAACGACCAATTAGCTTTTACCGCTGCAGAATGGAAAGCTTTTTCCGAAAAAGAACAGCAGGGTATTTTAATGCAGTACCGTCTGGCTTTCTGTGGATATGGTGAAGTGAACTGGTGTGAAGCATTGGGCACCGTACTGGCCAACGATGAAGTGGTAAATGGTTTAAGTGAGCGCGGTGGTCATCCGGTGGTTAAGAAAAAATTGCGTCAGTGGTATTTGCGCATTACTGAATATGCAGACCGGTTAATTGAAGGGCTGGATCAGATTGAATTCAGCGAAGCCATGCGCGAAATGCAGACCAACTGGATTGGTAAATCCTATGGGGCAGAAATAGATTTTGCCATTGCAGATTACGAAGCAGGCAGTAAGCTAAGAGTGTACACTACCAGACCCGATACCATTTTCGGAGTAGACTTTATGGTGGTGGCACCTGAACACGAATTGATTGATCAGATCACTACGCCGGAGCAAAAAGAAGCAGTTGAAGCTTATATAGCTTATGTAAAGAGCCGCAGTGACAGAGAACGTCAGGCAGAAAAGAAAATTACCGGCTGCTTCACAGGGGCGTATGCATTGAATCCGTTTAACCAGCGAAGAATTCCTATTTGGATTTCTGAATACGTATTGGCGGGTTATGGAACCGGAGCCATCATGGCAGTACCTTGTGGTGACGATAGAGATTTCAAGTTTGCCAAACATTTCAATATTCCCATCACCAATATTATCGGAGAACATTTCAACGGAGAGGAAGCCAATTCCACCAAAGAAGTGGCTTTGAGTAATTCTGAATTCCTGAATGGTATTTTGTTGAAAGATGCCATTGCCATTGTGATTGAGAAGTTGGTGGAAATGGGTATTGGCAAACGCAAAGTGAATTATAAAATGCGGGATGCTGCTTTTAGCAGACAACGTTACTGGGGCGAACCATTTCCAATTATCTGGAAAGATGGAATCGCTTATCCTTTGGACGAAGCTAAACTGCCATTGACATTGCCGCAAGTAGATAGTTATGCACCTGGTCCGGAGGGAGAAGGACCGCTGGCCAATATTCCGGAATGGATTCATCAGTATGATGCGGTTGTTCCGGGCGGCGCACTCGAAACCAATACCATGCCTGGCTATGCGGGCAGTAGCTGGTATTTCCTGCGTTATATGGATCCGCACAACAAGGATAGTTTCTGCGATAGAAAAGTAAGCGATTACTGGAATCAGGTTGATTTATACATCGGAGGAACAGAACATGCAGTGGGGCACTTGCTGTACAGCAGAATGTGGACCAAAGTATTGTTCGATTTAGGGCATATTGGATTTGACGAGCCTTTCAGGAAATTATTGAATCAGGGAATGATTCAGGGTAGTTCCAGATTTGTGTATCGAAACAAACAGAATCCCAATGAATTTATTTCTGCCGGATTAATTGATCAATATGAAACCATTCCATTGCACGTAGATGTAAACTTTGTGGATGGATTTGAATTGGATATTGCTTCTTTCAAATCATGGAGAAATGGGGAGTATGCCAACGCAACTTTTGTGTTGGAAAACGGCAAATACCTCTGCGGTGCAGAAGTAGAGAAAATGTCGAAGAGTAAATTCAATACCGTTAATCCGGATGTGTTGGTTGAAAAATACGGAGCGGATACTTTCCGTATGTATGAAATGTTCTTAGGGCCTGTAGATCAGAGCAAACCCTGGGATACCAAGGGTATTGAAGGCGTTCACCGTTTTCTGAAAAAGCTATGGCGTTTGTTTTACGATGAGTTGAAAGGAAAGGTCTGGAACGAAGACAGTCCTAATCCCGCAGAACTGAAAGTATTGCATAAGACGATTATAAAAATTCAGGAAGATACCGAGCGATTTAGTTTTAATACGGCAGTAAGTACCTTCATGATTTGTGTGAATGAGCTTGCCGATTTAAAGTGCAATAAGAAAGCCATATTGGAGCAAGTGTTGATTTTGCTAACACCTTATGCGCCGCATATCAGTGAAGAACTCTGGCACCTGATTGGTAACGAAGGTTCCGTATTGGATGCAACGTTCCCTGTGTTTAATGCATCTTATGTACAGGAGTCTTCCAAAGATTATCCGGTTAGCATTAATGGACGCGTAAGAACCAATATTAACTTACCGGTAGATATGGAATCGGAAGAAGCCGAGAAAGCAGCACTGGCCAATGAGCTGGTGCAGAAATGGCTGGAAGGAAAGCCGGTGAAAAAATTCATTTTTGTAAAAGGTAGAATGATCAATGTCGTTGTATAAAGTTTTTCTGGGCTTTGCCCTTGCAGTGAGTGTTAGCGTGAATGCCCAGGAAGCAGATGTACCAACGCCTAAAAAGACGTTCAGGAATTTCATTAATCCCGACTCCTTGCCATTGATGAACCTGAGAATAGTTCCCATTCCCATTTTCACCTCTACACCAGAAACAGGTATTCGTATTGGTGGGGCATTAGAATATTTTTTTAATGCCAAGGAAAAGGACAGCGAAGCAAGGGGGTCTTATTTGCATGGACAATTTACTTACAGTACCAAGGGGCAGATTGAAGTAAAAGGAACCTGGCAGGTGTTTACCAGAGGAGAAAGATTTGTGTATCGGGGGTCTGCCGGATATAGCACTTATAACGATCGTTTTTGGGGCATTGGTAACAATACGGTTGCTGAAGCCAATTTTTTACCGCAGGACTATAGTCGTATTTTTCTGGAATCCAGAACCTATCGGTTGTTGAGGAATAAATGGTATGCCGGTTTAAAGCTCGATTACAATGATGTGTATCAGGTGGTTAATAAACGAGCTTTGAGCTCATCAGAACAAAACGTAGCCGGAATCAATGGTAGTAAGACTTTGGGGATTGGACCTGCTATTTTGTACGAAGGTCGTGATTTTCCATTCAGCGCTCATAGTGGTAGTTATGCGGAATTCTATTATGCCCGCAATATTTCATTTAAGAATAATCCTTTTGATTTTAATACCTGGTTCCTGGACCTCCGGAAATATTTTCCCTTGAGTCCCAAAAGCACATTGGCGTTTCAGTTAAATAGTATTCATACAACTGGCAATGTTCCTGTTCGGGAATTGCCCCGTGTTGGTGGATCCTTATTAATGCGTGGGTATTTTACCGGTCGTTTCAGAGACAAGTCTTATACCGCTTTACAGGCAGAGTACCGCTTCCCCATCTGGAAATGGATTTCTGGTGCTGCCTTTGGCTCAGCAGGATTTATTGATCATTCTATCGGGAATTATTCCACGTCGAATTTAATTAAAGCCGGAGGAATGGGTTTGCGTTTTGTGGTGAATAAGAAAAACAGAATGATACTCCGCTTGGATTATGCCAGAAACGGTACCGAGGGCGGTGCTTATTACATCAGACTAAACGAGGCATTTTAATTCAATCTTCACCTGCTTCCTGCAGATTCATTATATTCACGGTTCAAAAATTGTTCCATGAATAAATATATTTTTTCCATGGGGATGATGCTGCTGGCAGTTCCTTCCATGGCGCAGAACAAAATGATTAGTAAAGCTGATCTGATGGCAAATAAGTTGCCTGAAAATTTTCAGAATCCTCTTCCTCGTTTCATGAAATGGCTGGATGACGACCGTGTAATTCTGAATCAGAAAATACATCCGGATTCGGCCAGCAAAAACTATGTGATGGAAGTTAAATCGGGCAAGCTGATTTTGGCAACGCCTGATCAAATGAAAGGGGCTGCACCTCCGGCAAAATCTGTTTCTGTAAGAAAAGGGGATTTGTTTTACAAGGACGGAGACGTGGAAAAGCAAATTACGTTTGATGCTGCTGAAGAGAAAAATCCAACTTTTTCACCGGACAGCGCTTATATCGCGTACACAAAATCTAACGACTTATATACTTACCATATTCCTAGCGCTAAAGAAACCCGCTTAACCACCACAGGTTCAAGCACTTCTTTGAATGGGTATGCAAGCTGGGTATACTGGGAAGAGATTTTTGGTAGAGGAACCCGTTATCGTGCTTTCTGGTGGAATCCCAATAGTAAGCAATTGGCCTATATGCATTTTGACGAGAGCATGGTGCCGATGTTCCCTATCTATAGCAGCGAAGGACAACATGGTTTCATTGAAGAGACACGTTATCCTAAACCAGGCGATAAAAATCCGGAAGTTAAATTAGGATTTGTGTCTGCTGACGGAGGCAATACCACTTGGGCCGATTTTAATCCCAAAGAAGACCAATACTTTGGTTGGCCTGTTTGGAGAATGGATGGTAGCAGTTTGTTGGTGCAATGGATCAACAGAGGACAAGATCATCTGAAAATCTTTGATGTAAATCCAGGTTCGGGTGGCAAAAAAATCATGTACGAAGAACAACAGAAAACATGGGTGGATTTGGAAGACAGAGCGGGTCAGCGTTTTACCTTCTTGAAATCCAAACCTGCATTTATTCTGGAGAGCGATAAAACCGGCTGGAACCATTTATACCTGCACAACAATGACGGCAGCTTGATTAACCCAATCACATCAGGAGATTTTACCGTTTTGAGCACAGAGTTGATTGATGAGAAAAACGGATTGGTATATTTTACAGCCAGAGGAAAGGAGAATACTGCACGTATAGATCTATACAGTGTTAAATTGAACGGTGCAGATTTAAAGCGTTTGACATTTGGTGAGTATGATCATTCACAGGTAAGGCTTTCTCCGAATGGTAAATACTTTGTTACTACTTACAGTAATACTACCACTCCTTTCAAAATGAGTCTGGTAGACAATAAGGGTAAAATCGTTCGCGAACTGGGTGATGCAAAAGGATCAGCCATGGGCGAGTACCAGATTGCAAAAACAGAATTTATTCGCATTAAGAGCGCTGATGGTTTGTTTGAATTGCCTGCCCAAGTAACCTGGCCAGCCAATATGGATCCCAATAAGAAGTATCCTATGTTGGTAGATATTTATGGTGGCCCCAATGCTGGCAATACTTGGGACAGATGGTCCTGGAATGCAACTCGTGAAATGTATGCACAGGAAGGATTGATTCATGTGAAATTTGATCATCGTGCCAGTGGACATTTTGGTAAGGCTGGCGTGAATTATATGCACCGTAATTTAGGATTCTGGGAAATGCAGGATTATATGCAAATGGCTAAATGGTTTATTCAAAAAGGCTATGCAGATCCAACCAAAATTGCCATAACTGGATTTAGCTACGGTGGGTATATGAGTGCTTATGCATTAACATATGGTTCATCTGTATTTACCCATGCAATGGCTGGAGGATCTGTGGTAGACTGGAGTTTATACGATAGTCACTATACAGAGAAGTTCATGGACACACCTGCAGAAAATCCGGATGGATATAAGAGCAGCAGTGTGTTGTCTCATATTGATAAGTTTAAGGGAGCCTTACAGCTGGTTCACGGTACTATGGACGATAACGTGCATATGCAGAACAGTATTCAGCTGGCTAGTGCTTTACAGGATAAGGGCAAGGATTTTGAATTCATGCTATATCCTGGCGGCAGACATGGATGGGGTGGTGCCAAGGGCAACCATTTCAATAACCTGAAAACCAAGTTTATCTATAAACATTTATTGGAGAAAGAAGTGCCAAAGGGCATGTTAAGATAAACGGTAACCTGAGTATATTAAAAGCCATCCATTTATATGGGTGGCTTTTTTTGTTATACAAATACACTTACTTTCAATATTCAATTTTATTTTATGAGTATCAGGATAATAGCAGTCCTACTGGGTTTTACAGTTCAAACCCTTTTTGCACAAACTGTATCACCGCGTTTTTTATCGCACCCGGTTTTAACACCAGATGCGCAAACCGTTGTATTTAGTTATGAAGGAGATCTTTGGAAGGCATCGGTTCAGGATGGCCAGGCTACTCGCTTAACCGCCATGCAGGGCTATGAAACCACACCCCGTATTTCGCCAGATGGTAAATGGCTGGCGTTTACTGGAGAGCAAATGGGCAATGCCGATATCTATATAATGCCTCTGGCAGGTGGTGATGTGAAACAACTGACTTTTCACAGTGCATCTGATCAGGTTGCCAATTTTAGCTGGGATAGTAAAACCATTTATTTTACCTCTAATCGTTATGGGATTGCTTCAGCATATACGGTATCTATTAATGGAGGGACGCCTAAAAAATTGTTTGGGGATCATTATTTCCTGATGGATCATCTGATTGCCGAGCATCCTGTTTCAGGGGATATTTATTTTAATGATACCTGGGAAAGCAACAATCAGGTGGCCAGAAAAAGGTACAAGGGACCATTCAATCCAGATATTCAGTCCTATAATTTGAAAACAAAGCAATACCAGAAGCATACCAGCTGGGAAGGCAAGGATTTTGCTACTACGATTGACCAGAAGGGCAATATTTATTTTATTTCTGATGAAGCGAATGGAGAATACAATTTGTACAGTTTAGCGAATGGGAAGAAAACAGCGCTCACACAGTTTACTACTTCTATTAAAACACCGATGGTAAGTGCTAACGGAACCAGTGTTGTTTTTGAAAAGGATTATCAATTGTGGTTGTACAATGTGGCAGGTAAAAAAGCTTTGCCTTTGAATATTCAGCTGTATAGAAATCAGGTTTTACCAGCACAAAAAGAATATGAGGTACGAGGAAAAATTTCCGCTTTTGATCTTTCCCCGGATGGAAAGAAACTGGCTTTTGTTTCCAGAGGAGAATTGTTTGTTAGTGATGCAGACGGGAAATTCATTAAACAAATTCAGCGTAATAATACAGAAAGAGCAAGAGAAGTAAAGTGGTTGTCGGATAATCAAACCCTGCTTTATAATGAAACCGCAGGCGGGTACCTGAATATTTTTTCTGTAGCAGCCAATGGTTCTTCAGCTCCCAAACAACTTACACAGTCAAATAAGGATAACCGTTCTCTAGTATTGAACAAATCCAAAACCAAAATGGTCTATCTGAGCGGGAGAGATGAAGTGGTTTTAATGGACACTAAATCGTATGAATCCAAAGTTATTGCCAAGGAAGAAATATGGGCAATGCAAAATTCAAGTCCTGGCTTTTCTCCCAATGATGAATATGTGTTGTTTACTGCAGTGCGCAATTTTGAGCAGGATATTTTCATACACCATATTGCTCAAAACAAAACCTATAATTTAACCAATACCGGCGTATCTGAAGCCGATCCAGTTTGGAGTCCTGATGGCAAAACAATATATTTTATCAGTAATAGAACCAAGCCTGCTTATCCATTTGGCATGAGCAATCCTAGGATTTTTAAAATGTCTTTGGAGAAACTGGACGATCCTTACCGTTCCGATAAATTTGATGAACTCTTTAAACCGGCTAAAAAAGATTCTGCTAAAACAATATCTGTGTCCATTGATTTTACAGGATTAATGGAAAGGCTGGAACAGGTAGGCCCGGGTTTCGGATCGCAGTATCTCTTGAACGTATTACAAAAAGGAGATAAAACTTCTGTACTTTATTTGAGTGATCATGCAGAAGGTAAGCCTTCACTTTGGAAAACAGTGCTCGACCCCTTTGAAAATCCTAAGACGGAAAAAATTACAGGCATTGATGCCAACAGCATTGATTTTGCGGAAGCTGGAGATAAATTGATGTTATTGGGGAATGGCACCCTTTATAAATTGAACTTGGATGGCAATAAGGCAGATGCGGTAACCATTTCACAAAGTTTTCAAAGAAGCCTGCAGGGCGAGTTTGAACAGATTTTTCAGGAAACCTGGGCGCAGGTAGAACAAAATTTTTATGATGAGCAATTTCATGGAATCAACTGGCCCGAAACGAAGAAAAAATATGCTTCCTATTTGCCATACTTAAATACCAGAGCCGATTTAAGGGTATTGCTAAATGATATGTTGGGCGAGTTGAATTCATCGCACCAAGGTTTTAGTTCAAGCGGTGAAGAGGAATCCATTCGTTTGGTGAATCGTACCATGGAAACAGGGATTGTATTTGACAATGATCAGCCTTATGTGGTAAAAAGAATCATTGCCAATTCACAAGCCGATAAAAAAAGCATGGATATACAACCTGGCGATGTTTTAATTAAAGTGAACAACGAAGCAGTTGATATGGCCAAAGACAGGAACAGTTATTTTAGTAAAGCTAGTTTTGACAGAGAAATCAATTTGGTTTTTGATAGAAAAGGGAAAACCATTGCTGTAAATATCCATCCGCAAAGATCAGTGGCTCCTGAATTATACAATGAATGGAGTAAAGCCAATCAGGAAGAGGTAAATGCGAGAACCAAGCAACGAATTGCCTATCATCATATGAAAGATATGGGCACAAGAGAATTAGAGCAATTCCTGATTGATATGACACAGGATTTGTATCAGAAAGAGGGATTGATTCTGGATTTACGCTACAATACCGGAGGTAATGTACACGATGAAGTGCTGAAGTTTTTAAGTCAGAAAACCTATTTACGCTGGAAATACAGAGAAGGGAAATTAACTCCTCAATCCAATTTTGGTCCATCCGATAAGCCCATTGTTTTATTGATTAATGAACAGTCTTTAAGTGATGCAGAAATGACGGCTGCAGGATTCAAGGCTTTGAAGCTGGGTAAAGTAATTGGAATGCCCACCTATCGCTGGATTATATTTACCAGTGGTGCAGGATTGGTTGATGGCTCTTTTGTAAGACTACCCAGCTGGGGTTGTTATAGTTTAGATGGAAAAGATCTTGAGTTAACAGGAGTAGAGCCTGATATATTTGTGCCATTGAATTTTCAGGACAAAATAAATAAACGCGATCCGCAGTTAGATAAAGCCATAGAAGAAGTTTTAAAGCAATTGAAATAATTAGCATATGCACACAGAAAGTTTTTATTTCTGGTTGAGTCAGCAAACAGTGTTGGCAATTGAACCCATAGTCCCGTTTATACCCGCTAAGCATAAACTATTGTCATTGGATTTTACAGAAAGGAATACGGCCTTAACAACCGCTTTAATTGAAGACACAATTACATTCTCAGCCTATGTGAATCAACAGCTAAAAGATCATGCTGCAACTTATGGAATTGGTGGTTACAATGAACACCGAACCGTTTATGCCAGGAGTAGGGTTTTTGATGGAGTTGACCCGGCCGATGCAAGATGCGTTCACTTGGGTGTAGATATCTGGGGTAAAGCGGGCACTCCTGTGGCAGCCCCCTTGGATGCTGCTGTGCATAGCTTTGCATTCAATGATGCCTATGGTGATTATGGCGCAACCATTATTTTGGAACATCAACTTGCTGGCGTACAATTCTATACATTGTATGGACACCTTTCTTTACGTGATATTACCAATTTGAAGGAAGGCGATTTTATTTCGGCAGGAAAAGTATTTGCACATTTTGGTGAACCCAATGAGAATGGTCAATGGCCACCCCATTTGCATTTTCAAATAATCCTAGATATGGAGGGTAAAAAGGGAGACTATCCAGGTGTTTGTAGTTTAAGGGATAGAGAAAAGTATTTACATAATTGCCCTGATCCAGATGTTTTATTGAATTTACTTCAATGGGCTCAATAAACTTCTCCTTATAAGATAGTTGGCGTAAAATCAGGTTTTTCCCATTGCTTGATGATATGAGACTGAATGGTGTGAATTCCTGTTTTGGAATGCCCTGCAAAATAGAGCATGCTTCTTGCAATGGCTTTGGCATGCACCGGTATATATTTTTTAAACCGGCCTTTCATAATGGGCATGGCTTTCAATGCAAAGAAAATTCCCAGCTCTTCCAGCCATCTCGATTCTTTTCTGGGCCCCAGGATAAACGAAGGTTGGAAAATATAAATGGAGCTGTAATTAAGCTGTTTTAAAGCTTCTTCTAATTTTCCTTTGGTCCGGTTGTAGAATACACTTGATTTAGGATTGGCTCCGGCAGCAGTAATTACCAGAAATCGTTTACTGCCTCCGTATAACTGTAGTTTGGCAATATGTAAGGGAGCATGTAAATCAATCAGTGTAAATGCCTCCCGGGTTTTTACTGTTTTGATGGTTGCGCCTAAACAGCAATACACATCGTCGGCTTCTGTCCAGGATTCAATGGTAGCAAAGTTGACCAGCTGTTCCACCAGTTTGGGGTGCACTCTTCCTAATGGATTGCGCACGTAAATGGTAACCTGACTGTATAAGTCAGACTCTAACAGCATTTCAAGCAAATAAGACCCGGTTAATCCGCTTGCTCCTAATACCAACGCTTTTCTTTGCACCTTGCTTTAATTTTATCAAAGATAAGGACTGCTTTATTTGTACTTTTGAAGAGTTATGTCAAATAATAATCTGAATAGCGATTTGAATGGATTAAATGCTTCTGAAAGGGAGTTTGAGAATACCATTCGGCCCAGGGAGATCGACGAATTTTCCGGGCAGCCCCAGTTGATTGAAAACCTGGTGATTTTTATTAAAGCCGCCAAAATCAGGGGAGAAGCGCTGGATCATATATTATTTCACGGCCCTCCGGGTTTGGGTAAAACTACTTTGAGCCGAATTGTTGCCAATGAATTGGGGGTAAGCATTAAGGAAACATCCGGACCGGTGATAGAAAAGCCCGGTGACCTGGCCGGTCTGCTGACCAACTTACAACCCAACGATGTACTTTTTATAGATGAAATTCATA
>NZ_KI866530.1:2993879-3016662 GCF_000511175.1 Sediminibacterium salmoneum NBRC 103935
AAAGCCCGGTGACCTGGCCGGTCTGCTGACCAACTTACAACCCAACGATGTACTTTTTATAGATGAAATTCATAGACTGAGTACAGTGGTTGAAGAGTATTTGTATTCTGCCATGGAAGATTTCAAGATTGATATCATGATTGATTCCGGTCCAAATGCCAGAAGCATTCAGATTAACCTGAATCCTTTTACACTGGTAGGGGCAACTACCCGTAGTGGTCTTTTAACCGCACCACTGCTTTCCAGATTTGGAATAAAATCGCGCCTGGAATATTATGGAGCAACCGTTCTGCAAAAAATTATTGAGAGAAGTGCGTCCATACTGGGTACCGCAATTACCATTGATGCAGCAGCAGAAATTGCAGGCAGGAGCAGGGGAACACCCAGGATTGCCAATGGTTTGCTTAGAAGAGTCCGTGATTTTGCTCAGGTATTGAATGACGGAAAAATTGACTTGGGCATTACACAGCATGCGTTGAAAGCATTGAATGTGGATGCGCATGGATTGGATGAAATGGATAACCGTATTTTATCTGCTATTATCAATAAATTCAAAGGAGGCCCGGTAGGTATTACTACCATAGCAACTGCTGTGGGGGAAGAGCCGGGAACCATTGAAGAAGTGTATGAACCTTTTCTAATTCAGGAAGGCTTTTTACAAAGAACCCCCAGGGGAAGAGAAGCTACTTTGAAAGCCTATAATCACCTGGGGATTGTTATGAAAAGAGGAGAAGCCGGTGAACTTTTCAGTTAAGGCATTCCTTATGTAAACCTACTATGGGGCAACCAGTCGGAAGCCATTTCCATGAATATTGACAATTTCAATATTGCTGTCTTCTTTTAAATACTTGCGGAGTTTGGCAATATAAACATCCATGCTTCTTCCGTTAAAATAAGTGTCACTACCCCATATTTTTTTTAATGCTCTTTCACGGGGTAACAAATCATTCTTGTGTTCCGCCAACATTTTTAAAAGTTCATTCTCTTTAGGAGAAAGGGTTTGCATGGTAGCACCATTTTTTAATTCTCTCAGCTTCGGATTAAAATGATAAGTGCCTAAATCGAATTCAACATTGTCGTTGATTTTATTTTCTTCTTCGTTTCTTTTCAGAATCGCTTTTATTTTCAACAACAATACTTCACTGTCGAAGGGTTTGGTAATATAATCATCAGCACCCAATTTGTATCCCTGGATAATATCGTCTTTCATGGTTTTGGCACTCAGGAAAAACAAAGGAACATCTGGATCAATATCTCTGATTTCTTCTGCCAGCGTAAATCCATCCATATTGGGCATCATTACATCCAGCAGGCAGATGTCGAATTTCTCGCGCTGAAATGCGGCCAGACCCAATCTGCCATCGCGCTCTAAAGTAACTTCGTACTCATTCAGTTCCAGGTAGTTCTTTAATACCATACCCAGGTTTGTATCGTCTTCGCAAAGTAGAATTTTGTACTGTCTTTTATCTTCCATCGGAATTATTTTGAGTGAAACAACAATAATTTACGAAAAATATCCCTTTGAGGGGCTGCAATCTTTTGTTAAATATAAGCAGCTATTTTTTTACAAATTGCTTATCGGTAAGGGCTTTTAAGAAATTCACCAGATCGCTCTTATCTTGCATACTCAGGTTCAGGGGCTCTTTTAAAGTACTGTCTATATTGATGGGTTTGGGAACAAATTTGTAGGGGTTGTCGTAGTATTCAATTACTTCTTCCAGAGTCTTAAACATCCCGTTGTGCATATAAGGCGCTGTTACAGCCACATTGCGAAGTCCCGGTGTTTTAAATTTACCCAGGTCTTCCTTGTTTTTGGTGATGGCATATCTTCCCTCATCTACCAGTGAAACCCCGTCGTAAAGACCTATATTTTTAAATTCATCATTGGTGAAATCCGTACCATTATGGCAATCAAAACATTTGGTTTTATCGCTTACAAATAATTGACGACCTCTTTCAGCTGACTCACTCATCTGATCCAGATCGAAGTCTGACTCATCGGTTTCAAGGGTATTCTGAAAAGCTGCCAATGCCTGTCCCAGATTTTTTGCGTTCGGTGTTTGTTTGAAAATAGACAGAAAAAGAGATCGGTAGGTTTTGCTTTCATTCAATCTTCTTACGGCTTCCCTGATAGGCAAATTCATTTCAACCGGATTTTCAATGGGCATGATTGCCTGCGCTTCCAGTGTTGCCGCTCTGCCATCCCAGAAAAAAGGATCATGCCCTCTTAAGTTCATTACAGTTGGGGCATTGCGGCTGCCTGGCGTGCCTCCCACACCCAAGCTGATAGATAAGGTATCTGCAAAACCAAATGCTGGAATATGACAAGTTGCACAGCTGATGCTATTGTCTTTGGAGAGAATGGGGTCAGAAAAAAGTTTCTTACCCAATTGCGCTTTGGTCTTTATTGGGGCGGGGGGATTAAAGCCGACGCTAAAGGCAATAGCCAGTCCCAATCCTCCTGTAATCCACCATTTTTTCATTGTGTAAAAATACAACTTAGCCCATGCTTTTTTTCAATTCCACCGCTTTTTCATAAAAACGATGAAGTAGCCCAAAAAGAATACCAATCCAAACTATATCCGAGGAATGGTTATTTCCATATCTGTTAAACTCAATTTGACCGTTTGTTAAGGCCTCAACCTGTGTGTTGATAAAATAGCTGCTGATGTAAAAAACGAAAAAGCAAATAATACAACTCCCCCATATCAACTTCAGCCATTTCAGATTGGATTCAAATACTTCTAAAGTATTGCCCAGTCCCATGAATAGTTTAAGGGCCGTTATTCCTGCAATACAGACAACCAACCAGACAAGTGGTTCAAATGCATTCAGATTGGGCCAAAATAAACGTTGCATCACACTAGGATTTTTGATTTCCAACACAGTCTCTTGTGTCATAAGTGTTGCCTTGTTAAAACGAAGTAAGGTCTGAGGTTCCTGAATACTTAATTTTTGCTTCACTGGCAGGTGTAGGATATATTCTTCACTTAGTAATGAACTGAAAAACCCCCATCCGCCCAATACAATACAAATGAATCCTACAAATTTGTAGATTAACCAGTTTGAATTAAAGATATTACGTAACATAAGGAATTCTTTGAATGAAAATAACAATGTGGAGGTAGCTCATAAAATTTATTTTGAACCCACTCCTGCATTGGCTATTTTACAACAAATCATTGGTATGAGTAATCTACAGTTGTTTACGGAAGTCATGCAAAAAGGCTATCAGTTTAAAGGAGAATTTGTAAAAATAGGTTGTGGTATGCTGAACGGTGAAGTAGTGCCGGAAACCAATGTCTACCTGCCTTTAAAAACCCTGAACCGACATGGATTAATTGCAGGGGCAACCGGAACAGGTAAAACCAAAACCCTGCAGCTGATCAGTGAATGTTTAAGCGACAATAGTGTACCTGTAATGCTCATGGATATTAAAGGAGATTTGAGCGGCATTGCTGCAGAAGGAATGTTAAACGATAAAATTCAGGAAAGGGTAAGTAAAATGAATTTATCCTGGAAGCCCACTGCATACCCTGTGGAATTACTTACGTTAACAGGTAATCATGGGGTAAGACTAAGAGCAACTGTTTCAGAATTTGGTCCTGTATTACTTAGTAAAATTCTTGGACTGAACGATACGCAGGGTGGACTGGTTTCCATGATTTTTAAATACTGCGACGATACGGCCATGCCGTTGCTGGATCTGAAGGATTTTATTAAAGTACTTCAGTTTATTGGAAATGAAGGAAAGGCGGAAATGGAAAAAGACTATGGAAAAATATCCACCACTTCTACGGGTACGATTCTTAGAAAAGTAATTGAATTACAACAACAGGGCGCAGACATTTTTTTTGGTGAAAAAAGTTTTGAAGTAGATGATTTAATGCGCATCAATGACGAAGGTCGGGGGATGATTAATATACTTCGTGTTACGGATATGCAGGATAAACCCAAATTGTTTTCCACTTTTATGCTGCAGTTGCTGGCTGAACTCTATGCCAGTTGTCCGGAAGAAGGTGATCTGGATAAACCCAAGCTGGTATTGTTTATAGATGAAGCGCACCTGATTTTTCAGGAAGCTTCTGATGCTTTGTTGCAACAGCTGGAAACCGTAATTAAGTTAATCCGATCCAAAGGTATTGGTATTTTCTTTTGTACGCAGAACCCTCAGGATATACCTCCTTCTATTTTAAGTCAGTTAGGTTTGAAAGTGCAACACGCGTTGAGGGCATTTACAGCGGCGGATAGAAAAACGATTAAACAGGCGGCTGAAAATTTTCCGGAGTCTGAATTTTATGAGGTGGATGAACTTTTGACTCAATTGGGCATTGGAGAAGCATTGGTTACCTTGTTAAATGAAAAAGGTATACCCACACCATTGGTACATACCTTACTGAATCCACCACAAAGCAGGATGGATGTTTTGTCCGATGCAGAAATCAATGCCATCAATGCAAAGAGTAAGCTGGTTGCTAAGTATAATCAGGAGATTGACAGTTTAAGTGCTTATGAAATCCTGAATCAGAAATTAGCAGAAGCCCAGGCAATTACTGCTGAGCGGGCAGCTGAAAAAGCACAGGAGAAACAATCGCAGGAAACTGCTTCTGCCACAGAAACCTTTTTTGATAATCCTATTGTTAAGCAAGTGGGCAGAACTGCTGCCAGCATTATCACACGCAGTTTGCTGGGTGCATTGGGTTTGGGGGGACGTTCTTCTTCGGGTAGAACATCCAGAAGAAGCTAATGCAGCCACCGGATGCGTTTCTCTTCTGAAATTTCAATTTTAGATTCAGCCTGCAGAAAGTTCAATATCTCCCAGATACGTTTTGGGTTTATTTTTTCGTCAGGCATTCATTAATGCATCAACAGCAATGGATTTCTCTGGGCTTTTTTGAATAGCTATTTCTATGGCATTGAATTCCTTTTGGGATACATTTTTATTTTTCTGTTGCAGGCAGTTATCGCAAACGCCACAGGTTTTTGCCACTTCATCACCAAAATAATGGCCAATAAACTGGCTTCTGCATTTGTTTTTTTCTCTTGCATAGTCAATCATCTGACCAACTCTGTTTACGTGCAGTTTTTTTCTCTCCAGATAGGCTTCATGCTGAATATGCAGATATTTTGCAGGAGCCCTGTTCAGCATAAAATGTATTTGCGGGGTTTCTTTTTTAGGTAAATATTCAATGATACCCAATGCCTGCAACTGTTTAAGTGCTGTTTGTAACTGTTCCGGATTCATTCTGCAAATTCTGGCCAGTTGCTGATCGTAAACCGATACCCGATTGTTAAATATGCCCGGGTAGGTTCTTAATAGAGCTTTGATAACCGGTTCCAGTGCCGGATACATTTCTTCGAACTGAGAAAGGTATTGGGTATCGGTGGTAAAGCTTACCTGGGTGGGTAAAAATATTTGTTCGTTAAACTGAATATGTCCTTCCTGTTCCAGTATTCTCAACACATTTACTACCAACAATGGCTCCAGAGAAAACCGTTTGGTAAAAGTTTCAAAATCAAAATTGTAGTAAATACCTTCACCACTTCCGACCGGGATTTGCAAAAAGTCGGCAATCGCCTGATATACCTGCTGAATAACCGGTATGGGAGGGAATTTTATTTCAGCCTGTTCCATTAAAGTGGTCAGGTCTTTTTCCTGCCATAATAAAACAGCAAATGCCCTTTTTTCGTCTCTGCCTGCTCTGCCTGCTTCCTGATAATAATTTTCAAGGCAATCCGGAATATCATGATGGATAACGGTTCTTACATCCGGCTTGTCTATGCCCATGCCAAAAGCATTGGTACAAACCATGATGCGGATTTTATTGTTGATCCAGTTCTGTTGTTTCTGCTCTCTTACAGACTGCTGCAGTCCGGCATGATAGAAATCTGCAGAAATTCCTTGTAATAAAATGGCTTCCGCAATTTTCTTGCATTGTCTTCTGTTGTTGCAATAGACAATTCCTGAGCCTGGAATTTTATGAATGATTTCAAGAATTTTGTTGATTTTACTTTCTGTATTAAAAGCGCTGTACGAGATATTGGGCCTTAAGAAACTTTGTTTATAAACAGCTGGTGATTTCAGCTTCAATTGTTCCTGAATATCTGCCAATACCAGTGGAGTAGCCGATGCCGTTACCGCAATAACAGGAAGATCACGTAGCTTTTCTTTGGTGCTTGCAATGCGACAATAGGCAGGCCTGAAATCGTATCCCCATTGTGAAATGCAATGGGCTTCGTCAACCACCAGCAATTCAACAGGAATATGAGAGAGGAACTCATTGAATAAGTTACTTTCCAGTCTTTCCGGAGAACAATACAAAAAGGCATAGTTTCCTTCAACAGCTTCCTGCAAAATATTTTTTACTTCCTCTTTTTGTAATCCACTGTGTATGGCAGCAGCTCTGATACCTTTTTCGTTCAATGCATCAACCTGATCTTTCATCAAAGCAATCAGCGGACTGATGACCAAACAGGTTCCTCCTCTGAGTATGCCAGGTATCTGATAACAGACCGACTTTCCGCCACCAGTTGGTAAAAGGGCAAGGGTATCTTTACCTTCTACCACAGAACGAATAATGTCCTCCTGTAAAGGTCTGAAAGCCGAATGCTTCCAGTATTGCTGTAATATGGAAAGTGGAGTAGGCAATGAATTAATCCACTTTTTTAAAGTTCAGTCTTACCGAATTGATGGCTAATACTACATCGCTGAGTCCCATTACTAATGCGCCAATTGTAGGACTCAGAAATCCCATTGCAGCAACCGGAATGGCCACTATATTGTAAATAAAAGCCCAGAAAAGATTTTGTTGTATGGTTTTGTAAGTATGCTTGCCCAGACCCAGTGCAAGTGAAAGATTTTTGATTCCGTGATTCATCAATACCACTTCTGCACTTTGCATGGCAATATGTGTTGCATCACTAAGAGAGACCCCTACCGTTGCCTTTGCAAGTGCTGGTGCATCATTGATACCATCCCCAACCATGGCTGTTGGCGCTATTGCTGTTAATGCTTCAATTTTTTCCAGTTTTTGTGCCGGACTTTGTTCTGCATAAACTTCCTGAATGCCCAGTTTGTTGGCTACCGTCTGGCATTTTGCCTGAATATCACCGCTAAGCAAAATGGGTTTGATCCCTTTCTGCTTCAGTGCATTTATTATTGAACCTGCTTCGGGTCTTATTTCGTCCTGCAAAAGAATGGAGGCCAGTAGTTCATTGTTCTTTACCAGGTAAATATTGAAGCTGTCATCCTTAGTTAAATGCGCAACTGCTTTATACGAAGCAGCCATAAGTACATTTCCTTCCTTGTCTGTTGCGGTAACTCCCAATCCCTTTTCTTCACTTACTTTACTGAATCTGATTTCTTCTTTTGTTTTCCAATGCAGGGCAATGGCTTTTGCAAGTGGATGTGTGGAATATTTTTCCAGCGAATAGGCAATCTTTTTACAGGTGTCTTCTCCCAGTGCTTTCCCTGCCTCTGTTAATTCCAATTTTTGAATGCTGAATTTTCCCGTGGTTAAGGTTCCTGTTTTATCGAATACTACCTGTTGAATATCTTTAAATAATTCAAGTGTTTTGGTGTTTTTAAACAAGACCCCGTTTTTAGCGGCTCTTCCCAAACCTACTGCTATGGCTGCAGGCGTGGCCAGCCCCATGGCACAGGGGCAGGAGATTACCAATACGGCAATGCTTCTCATTAAACTGTTGGTGAAGTCCTGTGAGCCAATTGTGTAATTCAGAATAAAAGTTAACACTGCAATGCTGATAACAGCCGGTACAAATATGGCGCTGATTTTATCCGCCAATAATTGCACAGGTGGTTTTTCTGTTTGTGCATTTTTTACCATGGACAAAATATTGCCTAAAACAGAGTCTTCTCCTACAGCAGTTACATATGCTTTAACAGAACCGTTTACTACTGTTGATCCACCTATCAATATATCTTTTACTTTTTCTCAACCGGAACAGACTCGCCGGTAATAATGGATTCGTCAACGGACACTTCGCCGGATAATATTTTACAATCCATGGGAACCGCTTCCCCGTTTCTAATCAATAAAAGATCCCCTGTTTTTAAAGAGGTACTTTCTACAGGAAAAATATGTTCATTCTGCTCGTTGTCGTAGGCAATCATATTGGCCATGGTCTTTTGAGACTGTGCCAGTTTACGCAAGGCATTCTGGGTTTGCTCTACCGATTTATCTTCCATCCAGTAGCCTAAGAAAACTAGGGTAATAATGGTGGCAGCAGTTTCATAAAAAAGGTAGTCGGCTGCCTGATTGGTAAGGGTGCCATATAAGCTGTATACAAATGCAGAGAGTGCGCCCATCGCAATCAATACATTCATATTGGGTACTCCTTTCAACAGACTTTTCAATCCGCTTCTGCCAAAAAAATCCATCCCTAAAATAAAAACCGGTAAGGTTAATCCCAACTGTACATAGGGATTCATTAGCCAGTGAATATGAATGCCTGGTATCATATGAACCATCAGCGGGACGGTAAAAATAGAACAGAAGGCAAATCTTTGCAGGTGTGAGCGGAACAGCGGCTTCTTTGCGCCGGACTCCAGTTCTGATCCCTTTACCTGATAACCCATTCCCTGTATGCCTTTTTGTAAACTTAGCTTGTCTGTATGCTCAGGCATGGCAAAACTCACATCACCTCCGATGAAATTCACCTTTACTTCTTCCATCCCTTTTTCTTTCAGGAATTTATCTATACTGAGGGCACAATTGGTGCAACTCATACCTGTTACTTTCCAATTAACTTTTTCCATACTCAAATTTACAAAAGCCCTGCCTCCTTCATTTGCGATATTGGAATAATATTCGCAGAAGCCTGATTATCTTTGTATCATGGATGCAATTTTTAGCCTGGATCAGATAGAAACCGTTGCTGCGGTTTTTCTTAAAAAATTCCCCTCACAGAAAATCTGGGCTTTCCACGCACCCATGGGAGCAGGAAAAACCACTTTTATTAATGCGCTTTGCAAGCAATTAGGGGTGAAAGTTGGTTTGAGTAGTCCCACATTTGCTATCGTGAACGAATATGCTTCTGATAAAGGGCCTGTATATCATATGGATTGGTATCGTTTGCAGTCTGAAGCTGAAGCCATGGATGCAGGCATTGAAGATATACTGCACAGTGGCGGATATTGTTTTGTAGAATGGCCTGAAAACGCGCCAGGATTGCTTGGGCCGGAGGTGTTGCATTTAAACCTTGAAGTGCTGGACCCATCTACCAGACGTTTATTTAAGGAAGACACATCGTCATAATTTGTTAACTTCAACCTTCAACATAAACAATGGCAACAAGCAGACCCAGTATTAGTCCTTCACTTTTATATGAAGCAATGGAAGAAACCCTGGACATTAAAACCCCGGGGGCAAAATTGCATATCGGTATTCCCAGAGAAATTGCTTTTCAGGAAAACAGAATTGCCTTAACTCCGGATGCAGTGGGCGTATTGGTAGCCAATGGAAACCAGGTTACCATTGAACACAAAGCAGGAGAGAGAAGCCATTATTCCGACAAGGATTATTCAGAAGCAGAAGCACAGATTGTTTATGACAGAGCTGCCGTATATCAATGCCCGATTTTGGTAAAGAGTGCGCCTCCGGTAGAAGAAGATATTCCGCTTTTGCAGATGAATCAGATTATTATTTCTCCCATTCATCACTCTGCATTAAAAAAAGACATCATTGAAAAAATGATGGCCAAAAGAATCACTGCCCTCAGTTTTGAAAATTTCAAGGATGATAGCGGCACTTATCCCATTGTTAGGAGTATGAGTGAAATAGCAGGTAGTGCAGTCATGTTAATTGCCGGCCAATACCTGAGTAGTTTTAATGAAGGGAAGGGGGTTTTATTGGGTGGAATCAGTGGGATTCCTCCTACCAAAGTGGTGGTGATTGGAGCAGGCATTGTTGGAGAGTGTGCAACCCGCAATGCTTTGGCCATGGGCGCTTCCGTAAAAGTGTTTGATAATAATATCTATCGTTTAAAGCAGATGCAGAATAACCTGGGACAACGTGTCTGGACCAGTGTGTTGGAACCCCGCATTTTGGCCAAGCAGTTGAAAACCTGTGAAGTGGCTGTAGGTGCGTTGAGTAACGAATATGGAAGGGCTCCGGTTGTTGTTACGGAAGAAATGGTGGCTGCCATGCGTCCCAACAGTATTATTATTGATGTGGCCATTGACCGCGGCGGCTGTTTTGAAACCAGTGAGCTCACTTCTTACGAAGAACCCACTTTTGTTAAACACGGCGTAATACATTATTGTGTTCCCAATATTCCCAGCGGTTTTGCCCGAACCGCTTCGCAGGCAATCAGTAATGTACTGATGCCCCTTCTTTTGGAAGTTAGCGATGAAGGCGGTCTGGAAGAAATGATCTGGCACAAATTCAATTTGCGCGAAGGGGTATATCTTTTTAAAGGCGCGTTAACCGATATTTATATCAGTCAGAAATTCGATTTAAAATACACCGATTTGAATCTGCTAATTGCCAGCCGACGCTAAGGGCTTGTAGTCGTTAATATGAATGCGGTCCTGACAAAATTGAATTTCCGCTTCTTCATTGCTACAGATTATAACCAGTTTGTTTTTGCAAAAATTAGTAATTAGCTGCTGGTATAATTGATATCCTTGTTTATCTAAGTTAGTGCATGGCTCATCCAGTAGCAGAACCGGGCAATCAGAAAAAACGGCCTGAGCCAGTTTTAATCTTTGTTTCATACCACTGCTGAAACGATTGATTTGTTTGGTGCCCGCTTTCTCCAGCCCAACCAGTGAAAGTATTTCTTTAATTTGTATGGAAGGGTTTATCAATTTGAATTGCTGATGAAAACGCAGTAATTCCGTGGCGCTCATTTCTTCAATTAATTCCAGATAAGGTGTACAGATGGCTATCTGCTGAAAATGCACTTCGGGTTTAACAGGAAGATTAATCTGGCCTTCGTTCAGTTCCATGCTGCCTGCAATGCATTGCAGGAGTGTGCTCTTCCCGGATCCGTTAAAACCAGTAATAGCGTAAGATTTTCCTGACTCAAATGAATAACTCAGTTTTCTGAATATCCATTCGCGGTTGAATTTTTTTCCGCAATTGTCCAGTTGAATAAAATAATTACTCTTCGTCATTGGCACCCTTGGTAAAACGCTTGATGATTCCTCTGCCGCTTTCTCTGATAAAAGTGACAATTTCATCTCTTTCATCGGTGGCTGGAAGTTCCTCTTCTATGTATTCCAATGCCTGTGTGGTATTTAATCCTTTATTGTAAATGGTGCGATATACATCCAGAATATGGTTAATCTGCTCCAGCGGGAAGCCTCTTCTTTTTAATCCAATGCTGTTTACGCCACCATAACTCAGCGGATTTCTAACTGCCTTAATATAAGGAGGTACATCTTTACTCACGAGGCTACCACCTGCAACAAATGTATGCTGTCCAATATTTACAAACTGGTGAACGGCACTTACTCCGCCCACTACAGCCCAGTCTCCGATTGTTACGTGTCCGGCTACCTGCACACTGTTACTCATGATTACATGACTGCCAATGATACAATCGTGGGCAATATGGCTGTAAGCCATAATTAAACAATGATTTCCAATAACCGTTTTCCCCCTGTCCTCTGTTCCTCTGTTGATGGTTACAAACTCACGGATGGTGGTGTGGTCTCCTATTTCAACAGTAGTTTTTTCTCCTACAAATTTTAAATCCTGTGGAATGGCACCCAATACAGCACCCGGAAATACCCTGCAGTTTTTTCCAATCCTGGTTCCATCCATGATGGTTACATTACTCCCAATCCAGGTTCCTTCTCCAATTTGAACGTCCCCGTGTATCACCGTGAAAGGATCAATTTTTACATTCGGTGCAATTCTTGCATTGGGATCAATATAGGTATATGGATGCGTCATATTTTTCTTTTCGTATGTAAGATACTAATTTGGCTGTTTTAGTTGTCTGCTCTTCTGACAACCTGAGCAACCAGGTCTGCTTCTGTGGCTACTTTTCCACCAACATATACAGTGCCTCTCATTTCACAGATTCCTCTTCTGATAGGACCCATGAATTCAAGCTTCAATACCATGGTATCACCAGGGCGAACCATTTGTTTGAATTTACAATTGTCTATTTTCAGAAAGTAAGTATCGTATTTTCCTTCTGGCATAGAATTGATACAAAGAATACCACCTGTTTGTGCAAGTGCTTCAATCTGCAATACGCCCGGCATTACCGGATTCCCCGGAAAATGGCCCGGAAAGAACCACTCGTTAAACGTAACGTTTTTAATCCCTACAATATAAGTATCTGTTAATTCAATGATTTTGTCGACCAGTAAAAACGGATGGCGATGAGGAAGGGTCTTTTCAATTTGTTCTAAAGTGTACACCGGAGGAATTGTTGGGTCATAGGTTGGAACACCTTTAACGTGCTTATTCTTTTTGATGTACTGTTTTATTTTTTTGGCAAATTCCACATTGGAACTATGTCCGGGTCTGTTGGCAATGATTCTGGCTTTAATAGGATAACCAATTAAAGCTAAGTCACCTACCACATCCAGCAATTTGTGTCTGGCAGGCTCATTGGGAAAGCGTAGTTCCAGGTTATTCAGGTAACCTTCGCTTTTTACTGCTATTTCATCTTTTTTGAAAATCTTGGCCAATCTGCTCATCTCTGCATCGGTGATGGGCTTGTCTACCACTACAATTGCATTGTTGATATCCCCTCCTTTAATCAGGTCATTTTCTAACAGCATTTCCAGTTCGTGTAAAAAGCAAAATGTTCTGCAGGGAGCTATTTCAGATTTAAAATCCTTGATGGATTTTAATCCTGCGTGCTGTGTACCTAATACCGGACTATTGAAATCGATTAAGGTGGTAATTTGATAGTCCATGGCAGGCAAGGCTACCATTTCTACTCTTTTACCATCATCGTAGTGATAAATATTTTCGTCAAGGCTATACCAGATTTTAGCAGCATCTTGCTCCTGTACCCCTGATTTTTCAATCAACTCAATAAAGGGGGCAGATGAACCATCCATAATAGGAATCTCCGGGCCATTCACTTCAATAAGTACGTTATCTACTCCCATGCCAACCAAGGCAGCCAGTATATGCTCAACGGTACTCACTTTGGCATCTCCGACCTGCAGGGTAGTTCCACGGCTGGTATCGGTTACCAGGTCGCAGTCGGCCTTAATTACGGGTTTATTGGGGAGGTCGGTACGCTGAAACTGAATGCCAAATCCAGGGTTCGCCGGTTTTAAAATCATATCTACCAGCACACCTGTATGCAAGCCAGTTCCACTGATTTGTATAGACTGGGTTAGCGTATGCTGTTTTTCGGGATTAAAATTGGTATCCATATTTCCGCGCTTTAATATGCGAAATTAAGTTATCCCGACCGTTTATGCTTCATTTAAGACTTAAGCTTCTCAGAAACCAGTTCTTCTACCATTTTTTCCAGTGCTTTGATTCGTTTTTCCATCTCAGGCAGGTTTCTGGTTGCAGCCTGAACCCGGAGAGAACTGGTATAGTCAAATGCAGGGTTTCCGTTGACTGATTTATTGGGTTCCTTGATGGTTTTGGTAATGCCGCTCTTGCCCCCGATTTTGGTGCCATCTGCAATGCTTAAATGTCCGGCAACCCCTGTTTGCCCTCCCATCATTACATATTTGCCTACTTTACTACTACCGCTGATTCCGGTTTGTGCAGCAATTACTGTATTATTTCCTACTTCCACATTGTGGGCAATCTGAACGAGGTTGTCGATTTTTACCCCTTTACGAATCAGGGTTGAACCCATGGTAGCTCTGTCAATAGTGCTGTTGGCTCCTATTTCCACATAATCTTCAATTACCACATTGCCCAGTTGGGGTACTTTCTGAAAAGTTCCATCTGCCTGTGGGGCAAATCCAAATCCGTCACTTCCTATAACGGTTCCGGCATGAATAATTACCTGATTGCCAACAACACAACCCGTATAAATTTTTGCACCCGGAAATATAGTGGTGTTGTCTCCAACAACCACATCGTTACCTAGGTATACACCTGGATAGATTTTGGTATTGTTGCCAATTTTTACGTTTTCACCTGCATAGGTAAAAGCGCCAATGAATACATTGTTACCCAGCTGAGCCGTTTTTGAAACATAACTGGGTTCCTGTATACCCGTTAGCTGGCTGGCCGCCATTTCCTGGTGTTTAGTCATCAATACAGCAAAAAGCAGAATAAGCATCGGATACCCTGATAAGTGTTGCAGTTACCGGTTTTTTCAGCTGTAAAGCGTCGTTCACAATTACAACGGAAGCGGCAGTTGTATATAGGAAATCCTCGTATTTAGGATTGGCCAAAAAAGAAATCTGAGAAGCTTTGGCTTCTTCAATTTTTCCAAAAGACTGAACGGTTACACTGGCATCTCCTTCTACTTTTCCATTAATCAGCATGCCAATTTGTGCTGCGGTGAACTGCATATATTTATATTAGTTTAACAGACAAATGTAAAATTTTTTTACCTGGGAGGATAAATTCTGTTGTATCATAGAATTATCTACTTCTGTAATGTCTTTTACGCTGCCATCTTTGTAAAGTATATTAATTTTTTCTTCCTTGCTTTGATAAGTGGTATTAGAGGCAATTCCGGTAAAGCATAAATAGGCTGCTTCTTCTTTACTTACTCCAAATTTCTTCATGGTCTCTGATTGTTTCTCCGCTATAAATATTTCATCAAAAGGGGTTGACTGTATAGTGGTTTTATAAATTTCCCTATTAAGTAATCGGGTGCACAATATGGAAAGCACTTTGTCTGAATGATTACTCCATTTTTTGATTGCACTGATAACGTCAAAATCATCCATTAAACAAAAGCGCTTTATGGAAGCTTTGGTCATAGGTAAGGAAAATTCTCCGAGGAAATAATCAATTTCAGATCCGGTAGCCAGCTCGTTTTTATAGCTGGGATAAATTGCTCTTACTCTTTGTATAATCTTCACCAGCATTTTTTCAGCAGATAAAACGGTTTTATGCAGATACACCTGCCAGTACATTTGCCGCCTGGCTACCAGGAATTTTTCTACACTGTAAATTCCTTTCTCTTCAATCATTAGCTGACCATTGTGTACCGTTAACATTTTTAATATCCGATCGTACCCGATTACCCCTTCACTTACTCCGGAGAAAAAACTGTCCCGGCTTAAATAGTCCATTCTGTCTACGTCGAGCTGACCGCTGATTAACTGATGCAAAAAGGGTTTATGATACTGGTTGGTAAAAATGTCAATGGCAAGGGTTAGTTGCCCGTTAAACTCATTGTTCATCTGCTGCATTATCTGCAGGGATAGATCTTCATGGTGCACACCCTGTACCAGTTCATGCTCCAACGCATGTGAAAAAGGACCATGGCCTATATCGTGTAATAAAATTGCTGCTTTAACGGCAATTTCTTCTTCTTTGGTAATTTCAATATCCTTGTTTCTCAACTCGGTAATAACATTGCACATCAGGTGGTATGCCCCAAGAGAATGATGCAGTCTGGTATGCACTGCGCCCGGGTAAACCAGCTGCGCCATTGCCATTTGCTGAATTCTCCGGAGACGCTGATAAAAAGGGTGACCGATTATGGAAAATATAAGGGGATGATTAATGGTGATAAACCCATACACCGGATCGTTGATAATCTTGCGCTTCGCTTTGTCCATGCTGTTGTTGAATTGTTAATAAAGGTAGTATTTAGTAGCACAAACAAAATTATAAATAGCTTAGCACTATGGCAATTGCACAGATTTTATGGGTAGACGACGAAATTGAAAGTCTTCAGTCTCAGAAAATATTTCTTGAGGCAAAGGGATATGCTGTTCATACCTTAACCAATGGGTATGATGCAATCGAATACATTCAGAACAATTTAGTAGACGTGGTGCTTATGGATGAATCCATGCCTGGATTAACGGGATTGGAAACCCTTACCCGAATGAAACAAATACAGCAACGCCTTCCCATTGTACTGATTACCAAAAATGAAACCGAAAATCTGATGGATGAAGCCATCGGTAGTCAGATTGCAGACTATTTAATTAAGCCGGTAAATCCGAATCAGGTATTATTAAGTTTAAAAAAAATCATCGATAATAAGCGGCTGGTGGCTGAAAAAACAACGGTCTCTTATCAGCAGAAGTTCTCGGAATTATTTATGGCTTTGTCCGGCAATCCGGACTATACCGAATGGATGGATCTCTATAAAAAACTGGTGTTCTGGGAACTGGAGATGGAAAAAAGTGATAGCCCTGAAATGCGGGAAATTCTCCTGAATCAAAAAAAGGAAGCAAACGCTGCGTTTGGTAAATATATTACGAGACATTATGAAGAATGGGTCAGCCATATTGCAGCTGATGCACCCGTAATGAGTCATCAGCTATTTCAGTTTAAAGTGCTGCCACATATTGAAGAGCAGGTTCCTTTGTTTTTTATTTTAATAGACAATCTTCGTTACGATCAGTGGAAAGCCATTGAGCCGGTTTTTGCAGAAAGTTTCAGAATTCTGGAAGAAGATAGTTTTTACTCCATACTTCCCACTGCCACACAGTATTGCCGCAATGCTATTTTTGCCGGATTATTACCTGTGGAAATAGAAAAAAAATTTCCTGATTTATGGAAGAACGATGAAGAGGAGGGCGGAAAGAATCTTCATGAAAAGGAATTTCTGGAAGCACAGTTAAAAAGGTTGAAGAAGGACTCCATAAAAATGAGTTACCATAAAATTCTGAATCACCAGGATGGGCAACAACTGGTGAACAATATGCATAATCTGCTGGGTAATCAGTTAAATGTAATTGTTTACAATTTTGTGGATATGCTCAGCCATGCTAGAACCGAGATGGAAGTGCTGAAAGAACTGGCCAGCGATGAAGCCAGTTACCGTAGTTTAACCAGAAGCTGGTTCGAACACAGTCCGCTTCATCAGGCTTTAAAAAAAGTAGCAGACAAGAAAATTAAAATTATTCTGGCAACCGATCACGGGAGTGTCCGGGTTAAATCACCCATTAAAGTGATTGGAGATAAAATGACTACCACCAATCTCCGGTACAAGCATGGAAGAAACCTGAATTACGACGATAAGGAAGTGCTGGCTTTCAGAGAACCCGCTAAAATAGGTCTGCCAGTTCCCGCGCTGAATTCCTCCTTTATTTTTGCCAGGGAAGACAGTTATTTGTGTTATCCCAATAATTACAACCATTACGTTAATTATTTCAGAAATAGTTTTCAGCACGGAGGCATTAGCCTTGAGGAAATGATTGTTCCGTTGATTAAAATGGAGTCAAAAGCCTGATTATCCCTATTTCTACCCAGTTTGTGGATAAAACCCTGTGCAATTGCAGGGTACTAGGGTTAAATTTGTCCTTATGAAATACACGCAATCTACACTCAATAAATTAGAAGATATATTAGGTGAATCTGACTACGTGGTTCGTTACGAAAGAGGTACTTTCCAGAGCGGATGGTGTTTGCTGGAGTCCAGAAGGGTGGTGGTTCTCAACAAGTTTTTAAATATAGAAGGCCGGATTAATACTTTAATGGAATTGATTCCGCAGCTGGATATTCTGTTTGATAAATTAACCCTGGAGTCTCAGAAACTTTATGAAGAAGTGGTAAGGAAGTCGGTGATAACTACTGAGTAAGTTAGAAAAATACCTGCTGCTCAGCACAAATTTACCTTAGTTTTATTCAGTGAAATCAAGTGCAATCAAGGTTCAGTTTTTAGGTACGGGCACCAGTACGGGTATTCCTATGATTGGATGCAGTTGCGCTGTTTGCAGTTCTGAAAATCCCAAAGACAAAAGACTAAGAACCAGTATTATGGTTCAGTCGGAACATACCACACTGGTGATTGATACCACACCGGATTTCCGATATCAGATGCTCAGGACAAATACCAGGCATCTGGATGCTGTACTTTTTACCCATCCGCATAAAGATCATATTGCCGGCCTGGACGATATACGTGCTTTTAATTTTTTCTCCGGATCTGCTATGAATGTATTTGCCAACTCCTTAACGGAGGAAGCCATCCGACGTGATTTTTATTATGCTTTTTCCGATAACAAATATCCGGGAACACCGGAAATTCAACTGCATACCATAGGAGAAGCTCCTTTCTTTATTAACGATATTAAAATAGAACCCATACAGGTAATGCATCACCGGATGCCGGTGCTGGGTTTCAGAATGGGCGATTTTACTTATATCACGGATGCGAATTTTATTGAACAGTCCGAACTGGATAAAATAAAAGGATCAAAAGTGTTGGTGTTGAATGCATTGAGGAAGGAAAAACATTTGTCTCATTTTACTTTGCAAGAAGCAATTGATATTGCCGGTATGCTTGAGATTCCTGAAGTATATTTTACCCATATTAGTCACCAGCTGGGTTTGCACGATGAAATTAATCAGGAACTACCATCGCATATACAACTGGCGTTTGATGGATTAGAAATTAGTTTGTAATCCCGCAAATTTTGCGGAGATGAAAAAATGGATGAAAGAGTATCTAAGCTTTTCTCAGAAAGAGCGTATTGGATTATTGGGCCTGTTGATATTATTGGGATTGTTTATTGCTGCCCCTTATTTTTTGAAAGAATCCCCCCGGCCATTACCGGAAGAGTTGTTGCAATGGACAAACCAGGTAGACTATCCAACGGAAAACAACCAGGTAAACAGCTATTTAAAGGCAACTTCACATTCAACAAAAAATCCTGTCCGTCGATTTTTCTTTGATCCCAATACTGCCAGTTCTGAAACACTTGCTGAACTGGGCTTCACCGAAAAAAATATAAGGACATTAAGCAACTATCGGAATAAGGGAGGCAGATTTAAAGAAGCTGCAGATTTGCAAAAGATCTGGGGTATATCCCAAAGCCTGACCAGTTCGCTGATGCCTTATGTACGCATTGTAATGACATTGGACAAACCCGAGAGCAGTTTAACCAGAGACCTTACTTATGTAAGAAAAGATTATAACAAGCGAATACCTCAAAAAATTGATATCAATACTGCTGACCAGGCAACCTGGGAGCAATTGCCCGGAATAGGTCCGGTTCTGGCAGGCAGAATTGTCAAATACAGAAATTATCTGGGTAAGTTTAGTGGGGTTGATGAAATCAGAAAAACCTATGGACTTTCAGATTCTTTGTTTTCTATTATAGCGCCTTTTCTCCAGCTTAATCCGGATAATGCAAACTCTAATAACTCGAATAAATCAACAAGTTCCCTTCCTTCCATTAATACAGCCAGCGAAGCCATGCTAATTAAAGCGGGGGTGATTCCTGCCATTGCCTCGGCCATTGTGCAATACAGAAAACAGTACGGATTATTTCAACAACTGGAAGATTTAAGAAAGATTGTTTTTATTCAGACGGCCCAATATGAGCAATTGGTTCAACAAGTTAAGCTGTGAATATATTCTCTCTTTTTTTAACCATTTTTTTCATTTAAAATCCCCTAGATTTGCCCCACAAACTAACTAACGATTGTTTGTTTTAGGGGGTCTGAATAGTACGCTTGCACTATCCAGCCCCCGTCTATTGTAAAGAATTAATTATGAACTTTCAGGAAACAGAATTAACCAGACAGGTAGCCGCCACGGCCAGAGATTTTGCATTGCAATCTATTAAGCCTCATGTAATGGAATGGGATGAAGCACAGTTTTTCCCTGAGGCATTGTTCAGAGAAATGGGTAAACTGGGATTAATGGGCGTATTGGTGCCGGAAGCATACGGAGGTGCCGGTTTAGGCTATTTTGAATACAATGCCATCATTCAGGAAATCGCGAAGGTTTGCGGGAGTATTGGATTGAGCGTTGCTGCCCACAATTCTCTTTGTACCAATCATATTCTGAGCTTCGGTAATGAGGAACAAAAACAACGCTGGTTGCCTAAACTGGCAACAGCAGAATGGATTGGAGCGTGGGGATTAACGGAGCCCAACACGGGAAGTGATGCCGGCAACATGAAAACAACGGCGGTTAAGCAAGGCGATAACTGGGTGTTGAATGGAACCAAGAGTTGGATTACACACGGTAAGTCAGGTGAAATTGCGGTGGTTATTTGCAGAACCGGAGAGCCCAGAACCAGCGGAAATTCAACTGCCTTTGTAGTAGAAAGGGGTACACCCGGGTTTACAGCCGGAAAAAAGGAAAACAAACTGGGAATGCGTGCCAGTGAAACGGCAGAAATGATTTTTGACAATTGTATTATCCCTGATAGTAACCGTTTAGGCGAAGTAGGAGATGGATTCAGACAGGCGATGAAAATACTCGACGGTGGAAGAATTTCCATCGCCGCCCTTTCTGCAGGTATTGCCAAAGGGGCTTATGAAGCGGCTTTGCAATATGCACAGGAACGTCACCAATTCGACAAACCTATTGCCTCATTTCAGGGAATCAGCTTTAAACTGGCTGATATGGCCACGGAAATCATGGCAGCCGATTTATTGATACACCAGGCCTGCGATCTGAAAAACAAAGGCCAAAAAGTAACCAAGGAAGGAGCAATGGCTAAATATTATGCCAGTGAAGTGGCAGTTAAGGCTGCCACAGAAGCCATTCAGATTTTTGGCGGATATGGGTACACAAAAGATTTTCCTGTAGAAAAGTACTACCGTGACGCAAAATTGTGTACTATTGGGGAAGGAACTTCCGAGATTCAGAAAATGGTGATAGCAAGAGAAGTACTGCAATAAACTGTTTTTCGATTGCTTGCTCATATTAAGAGACCCACCTGGGTCTCTTTTTTATTGATAAGGTTCTCACAAAACTTTGTATATTGAATCGCATAAATCCATTATATCCTTTTCTATATTCAGCTATATGCGGATACTAATCATTCTTGCTCTATCTGTTTTTTTGAATCAGCTTTATGCCCAAAAGTCTACAGGAACTTCGGCTGTTGTAGATTCATTGAATCAGGAAGCTTTTGCAAGCAAAAGATCTGATATTTCCAAAGCGCTGAATCTCCTGATTATTGCGCAGAATACAGCACAGCAAATTGATTATCAAAAAGGGTTGGCAATTGCCTATTTATACGAAGGGGGAATTTACCAGCAACAAGGATTTAATAAAAGGGCATTAACCGATTATTATCTTTCACTTGATATCTTTAAAAGAACCAAAGATACTTTTAACCTGGCCAAAGTAACGCAGCAAATTGGAAACGCGTTGTTACTGGAAGGACGTTACGATACCGCCGTTACTGTCTTTAATGAGTGCCTGAGTATTTTTAAACAGTACAATAAAGAAGAAGAAATTGTTAATGTTAAAAATAGTCTTGGTTTAATTCAGTTATACAGAAATAAACCAGACTCTGCTGTTATTTTATTTGATCAGGCATTGAATGTGAGTAAGAAAATAAAATACAGCTATGGTGAAAAGAAAGCATTGTATCATTTAGGCAAACTGGCTTTGAATGGTAAAAACCTGGATCTGGCTGTCAGTTTCTTCAATGCCTCTATGGCAATTGATGAAAAAATTAATGATCGCTATGGAATGGCCCTGAATAATATTGCCCTGGCCGAGGTTGCTTTGAAGAGAGGACAGTTGAACGAGATGTATGCATTGTCAAAAACTTCTTATGACTTTGCAAAATCAATCAATGCTTATGATTTAACTTATCAAAGTGTTGCTCAGATAATTAGTTACTACAAGAAGGTAAACAATCCGGATCAAGCCATTGCCTGGCAGGATACTATTATTGCAGTTACCAATCAGCATCGCATTAAAGAAAATGAGTACGCGTCTAATTTTATTGATATCATCAAGAATCAGCAGAATTTAAGATTAGACAAGGAGAACGCTTTCATTCGTGCTCAACGGGCTTCTGATGAACAGTTATTCATTTTAACAGTAGGAACTTTTATTTTAATTATATTAGCTGTTCTGGTGGTGATGGTGTTTATTAACTATCAGAAACAAAAACATTTCAGCCGTGAACTTCGGGCCAAGAATATTCTGATAGAAGCCCAGATTGAAGAAATGGGAACCCTGAATAAGGAAATTTCTTATCAGAACAGAATGCTCGAAGCCGATAATAAAACAAAGGACAAATTACTTTCAATTATATCGCACGATCTTAGAAATCCATTGGTAAACACCAAGGGTATTCTGAATTTAGTGAACCAGGGAATTGTACCTGAAGATCAGGCCAAGCAATTATTACTTCAATTAGAAACCCAGTATATGGGAACCACTTCCTTATTGGATAATTTGCTGTTCTGGTTAAAAGGACAGATGGCTGGTAAAAATCTGGATCGTTCTAAAGTAGTGATATTCCAATTGGTAAAAGGATTAGAGGATGAACATAGAATGTTACTTGATCGTAAACAGATTCTATTTCATAACCTGGTAAATCCACAGATGCATATTTATGCAGACAAGGAAATGATTAGAATTGTACTGAGGAATTTAATCAGTAATGCAATTAAGTTTACCCCTGAAAAAGGGATGATTGAAATAAAAACAGAGCAAACAGAATCCGAGACAATTGTTCTGGTGGAAGATACCGGTATTGGTATGTCTGATGAAACCATTCAGAAAGTGAATGCCAAACAGTATTACACTACTGCCGGAACATCTATGGAGAAAGGAAGTGGTTTTGGTTTAATGCTATGTAGCGATTTAATCAACAGGCACGATGGTAGTTTAACCATAGAAAGTATGCCTGGAAAGGGGAGCAGGTTTGTTATCAAGCTCCCCCATATGCAAGCTTAATTAATCTTCGCTTTTGGAG
>NZ_KI866530.1:3016687-3048382 GCF_000511175.1 Sediminibacterium salmoneum NBRC 103935
CTCCCCCTGTGTGCCTTCGCCTCCCACGACTAGCTGCAAAAATCTGATCAACGGCACCTCCCAGCATGGGAAATTTTTCTTTTACAAATCCTGCTATGGTAGCAATGGCTTGTTGGGCCTGTTGTTCGGACAAGCCAGCTTCCTTTACTAATTTTTCTATTAATTCGTTCATATGTATACTTAATTAAGGGTTAGGCAACTTTTAAAGCACTCAGTTTGCTCTTGCTGAACATTTTTTCTGCATAGTCTAGGGTTACATTCAGGGAGGTTGTTTCTGTTCCCGGTAACTCAAACATGGCTTCTGTTAAAATACTTTCGCAGATACTTCTCAACCCTCTGGCACCCAGTTTGTACTCCATGGCTTTGGCTACCATAAAATCCAGTACGGCCGGTTCAATAGTCAGCTTTATTCCTTCCATCTCAAACAATTTGGTGAATTGTTTAATCAATGAATTTTTGGGTTCCGTTAGGATGCTTCTTAAGGTAGCAGCGTCCAGTGGATTTAAATGGGTAACCACGGGTAAACGACCTAATAGTTCTGGAATCAATCCAAAACTTTTCAGGTCCTGTGCATTGATGAACTCGAGCAGATTACTTCTCTGCATTTCCTGTTCATCCTTGTTTACACTGAAACCAATGGCATTGGTATTGATTCTTCTGGCAATAACTTTGTCTATACCATCAAAAGCACCGCCGCAGATAAACAGAATATTCTTGGTATCTACCTTAATCATTTTTTGTTCCGGATGTTTTCTTCCTCCCTGTGGTGGAACCAGAACTTCTGTTCCTTCCAGCATCTTCAGAAGACCTTGCTGCACGCCTTCTCCGCTAACATCTCGGGTAATGGACGGGTTGTCTCCCTTACGTGCAATTTTATCAATCTCGTCTACATAAACAATTCCTCTTTCTGCAGCAGTAACGTCGTAATTGCAATTCTGCAATAAACGGGTAAGCATGCTCTCTACGTCTTCGCCTACATAACCGGCTTCTGTAAACACAGTGGCGTCTACAATAGCAAATGGCACATTCAATAAACGGGCGATAGATTTTGCCAGTAAGGTTTTACCGGTACCCGTTTCACCCACCATGATGATATTACTTTTTTCTATTTCAACATCATCTACTTTCTGCTTGTTGTTTACACGCTTGTAGTGATTGTAAACAGCAACACAAAGTATTTTTTTTGCTTCGTCCTGACCAATTACATATTCATCCAGAAACTGCTTTATTTCCTTTGGCTTTCTGATTTGCACAGCTCCGCCAGTAGAGGCAGGATTGTTTTTTGCAGTTAATTCCTGCGCTATGATTTCTTCGGCATGTTCAACGCAATTTTCACAAATATGCCCTTCCTGACCGGCGATTAAAATTTTAACCTCATCTCTACTTCTCCCACAAAAAGAGCAGTGTAAATTATTTTGCTTTGCCATAATCTTATAACTTGTTTAATATACCGTCTGCAATGCCATAAGCAACTGCTTCTTCGGCATCCATCCAGTAGTCTCTGTCGAAATCAGCCAGAATTTGTTCTACTGATTTACCACAATTCTCAGCCAGTATTTTCGCTCCCAGTTGTTTGGTTTTTAAAATCTGGTTGGCCTGAATTTCAATGTCTGCACTGGTTGCCTGATAATATCCTCCTAAGCTGGGTTGGTGAATCATAACTTCCCCGTGAGGAAAAATAAATCTGCGGCCCTTGGTGCCTGCACTTAAAAGAATAGACCCCATACTCGCAGCCAGTCCCATACAGATGGTGCTAACAGGGCTCTGAATCATTTTAATGGTGTCGTACATAACCATTCCGCTGGTTACAACACCCCCGGGACTATTGATGTATAATTTAATTTCTGCACCTGGTTTGTCTGCGTCTAGCAACAACAATTTAGAAACAACATCTTTTGCTGATTTGTCATCTACCACCCCCCATAAATACACGGCTCTCTTCTCAAAAAAAAGGTGTTCCATTTTTTTGGTCAGATAGCTGCTCATGGCTTCAGGCTTATCATCTTTGTTTTCTTCGGGCTCTTCAGCGTCGTTAGACAAATAAGGGTTCAATATATATTTAGCGCTCATAGTTTTTTGTTTTGAATGGGTTATCCTTTCTTCTCTTTGCGGGGATTGGTTAATAAAACTTCATCAACCAGGCCATATTCCTTGGCTTCCATGGCGGTCATCCAGAAATCGCGGTCACTGTCTTTTGCAATGGTTTCCACTGATTTGCCGGTATGACTGGCAGTGATGGTATATAATTCCTGTTTTAGTTTTTTAATTTCCCTTGCGGTAATTTCAATATCGGTTGCCTGTCCACCAATACCACCACTTGGCTGATGCATCATGATTCGGCTATGCTTTAAAGCGGTTCTTTTTCCCTGAACACCGGCGCATAATAAAATCTGACCCATGCTGGCAGCAATACCTGTGCAGATGGTTGCCACATCAGGACCAATGAACTGCATGGTATCATAGATGCCCAAACCAGCATAAACGCTGCCACCCGGGCTGTTGATATACATTTGAATATCGCGGGTGCGGTCGGTACTCTCCAGGAAAAGCAACTGAGCCGTTACAATATTGGCAACATAATCGTTAATGCCTTCCCCCAGAAAAATAATACGATCCATCATCAAACGGCTGAATACGTCCATGCTGGCCACATTCAACGGGCGTTCTTCTATTATGTAGGGAGTAAGATTGGTTACCTGACCAAACTGTCTGTAATTGTGTAAAACCCCGCTACTGATTCCATGGTGCTTTACCGCGTATTTTTCAAATTCTTTTTCAATATTCATATTACTATATTTCGCTTTGAAGTTAGGTGTTTTGTTAAATCGGTATCAAGCCTGTTCAAATACTGTGCAAAGCTTTATCTATGGCATTTTGACATACCCCGTGAATTACCGTTAAAACACGGTTGCAAAGGTCGTTCATTTTAGATAAGTTCAGAAACGTTATTTGTTAAGATATGCAAAACGAGCCGTTTCATTTGGGAATATGCATGGCAGGAGCTGTTTCGGCCGGCGCATATACGGCAGGTGTGCTGGATTGTTTGCTGGAAGCTTTGGAAGGGTGGGAGCAAAAACGCAGTCTGTCAGGGACTCCCTCTCATCGGGTAACGATATCGGTAGTGGGAGGTGCTTCTGCAGGAGGAATGACCGGCCTTCTGTCTGCCGCTGCCATTCAGCAACCCGCTGCAAAAATTTTATATAAAAGCTGGGTAGAAATGGAAGCAGATTCCATGGCCCCTTCCTTGCTGGATACGGCTGATATTGCTGCAACCCAAACACTTTCCTCTCTGCTCAATGGCAGTTTTATTGAGCGTTTAAGTAGTCAGGCTATATCAGCGGCAACCAATCCCTCTTCTGCTTTGCCTGCTTATATGGATCCTGCTTTGAAATTATTTGCAACCTTAACCAATCTGGCAGGCTACCCTTATAATATTTCTTTCAGGTCCGAATTAAAAAAGACAACACACCGGATGTCGGTCCATCGCGATTTTGCCTGTTTTCAGTTGGCAGGCCCGCAATTGTTAAATGGAAAGCAGCATGAGAGAGACGCCCCTATATCTGCAGATCCGGGTTGGATGCCCTTGAATTTATCCAGCGGAGTCAATGCGAGCGTGTTGCAACAGGCTATCATGGCAATAGGTGCATTCCCCCTGGTACTAAAACCTGTAAGGTTGAACAGACCCCGAAAGATGATTCAGGAAAATCAATGGTTAAACCAGCAGGGTTTAATGCTCGACGATTTTCCAGATCATTCATCGTTACAGGTAGACGGGGGACTGATGAACAATGAGCCCTTTGAAAAGGTACGAGAGCTGCTGCAGGAGAAAGCGGCAGCAACACATTACGGGAGTGATGCCCGTGATTCATTTTCTTCTTTTACTCATACCATACTGATGATTGACCCATTTCCGGAATCAACTGGTTTTAAAGACATGGATTCAGTTGGTTTAACCGGTGTTGCAAAGCAGATTCTGTTTGCCATGATGCACCAGATGAAAGCCAAACCCCTGCCCATTGCAGATATGATGAATAAGGAAAAAGCAGGACAATTTTTAATTGCACCGGTTCGGTACCAGGGAAGCCCGGAGCAAAGAATAGAAGGAGCAAAGGCAATTGCAGGAGGTTCGCTGCACGGATTTGGCGGCTTCCTGAGTAAGCGTTTCAGGGAGCATGATTATGCACTGGGTCAATACAATTGTCTTCGGTTTTTGCAAAATCATTTTACAATTCCACTAAAGCATTTCCAGCAGCATCCACTGTTTTCGAAAGGATACGAGGGTATTGATCTGCAACCTTTTCTATGCGAGAAAAAAGTAAGTGTGCAAATAATACCTGTATTTAAAATGTCCAAGCCGGCGCCTCAATGGCCGGTAATGTCAGGTAATTTTATTGATGATTTAAAGCCGGCTATTCAAAAAAGATCAGCAGCCATTTTATCGGTTGTTTCCGATCACTGGTTCAGAAAGCGGCTCCTGCAGTTGAGTGGCCATGTTTTCCTGAATAGGTATATAGCCAATTACTTACTACGTAAAATTGATGCCGGATTGCAGGAACATCAGTTATGCAAATAAAAAAAGCCAACCCATAGAGGCTGGCTTTAAAAAAGAAAAAATGTTATTAGTGATGATGATGTTCTAATTTTTTAGCGAAATCATCCGCGCTGATGCTTTCATCTTTCGCCTTCACCTGAGATTCCAATGCATCAAATAATTTCTCCGCATTGATTCTGTGGTAACTATCTTCAACAAACTTTTTATCCTGCATCATTCTGTTTGCATAATCATCAATCCACTGCTGGTTATCGCCCAATGCACCTAACTGGTTACCCATGTAGCTGAACAATTGCATTTTAGCAAAATTGCGGATGTCTTCAGGTAACACTTCTATCTTGTTATCCTGTGATAATTTGCTGCTGATTAAAGTCCATTTTAATTGTTTGGAGAAGCTTGGATATTCTGCTTCCGCTTCCTCTGCAGTTTTAGGTTTTTCTCCACCGTTTTGTAACCAGCGCTTCAGGAAGTTCTCTGGTAATTCCATGCTAACATGGTCTACCAGGTAGTGATAAATCTGGTCCTGAACCTGATTGCGTGCAGACTGAGCATAGTATTTTTCTATTTCAGCCTTGATTTCATTTCTAAGGTCTGCTTCGGTTTTAATATTCTCGTTGCCTGGATAAATCTGCTTGAATAGTTCTTCGTCCAAAGCCGCTTTTTCTACCAAACCTACTTTGGTAATTAACATATTGAAATACTTGTCAGCATCATCTTTGGTTAATCCCAGATCAGCCAAAATGGTTTCTGCTTCCTTATCTTCAAATGCCTTCTTGATTTGCAAAAGAACCACATCGTCTTTTTTCTTGTCCATTAAATTTTTGCGGAACTTTTCTGCAAAATATTTAACCAGAACACTGTTGTCTTTGCTTACACCGTTTTCTACAGGGTTTCCTTTTGAATCGGTTTCTGTAAAAGAAACATTCAAAACATTGTCTTCGGATGTAACTGTTTCCGGTTCTGTCATTTTACCAAAACGGGTTTGCAATCTTGCGATTTCATCGTCAATCATGGCATCAGTAACTGTTACTACGTAACGGGTTGCTTCGAACTTAGACAGGTTTACTTCGAAATCAGGCTTCAATCCAATTTCAAAAGAAAAAACATAATCAGACAAATTGTTCATGTCTAATTTGTTTGCGTCATTTTCAAGTGGTAAGGGTTGAGCAAAAATATCAATCTGCTCTTTGGTCATGTAAGCATTCATCTCCTGCTCTACTTTACGCAAAACTTCCTCAGAAAATACACCCTGACCATACATTTTCTTAACCAGACCAGTGGGTACCATACCCTTTCTGAAGCCAGGTATATTGGCAGTCTTTGCATATTTCTTCAGGCTGGTTTCAAAGCCACTAAAATAGTCTTCCTTGGTAAGGGTAACGGTAAGCTTATCATTTAATAAGCCAATGTTTTCTCTGGTAATTGTAGCCATATAGGTGTTTTATATACTTAAAATCGGGCTGCAAAGGTAGGGGTTTCGCATAAAAAAACCACCTATAAAGGTGGTTCAGTGCGGATGATAGGGGTCGAACCTACATGCCTCGCGGCGCTAGATCCTAAGTCTAGTGCGTCTGCCAATTTCGCCACATCCGCATTTGGGACGGCAAAAATAGGGGAATTTTTTAAAAACGAACAGTAAATTTTGTTCCTTTTTGTGATTCACTTTCACAAAAAATATTTCCGCCCTGTTCTTCAATCTGATTTTTTATGAGATAAAGGCCAATGCCCTTGCTGTCGAATCCGCTGTGAAAGCTCTTCTGAAATTTAAACAACAGGTGCCCGAACTTGCCCATATCGATACCTAATCCGTTATCTGTAACCGATAAATGAATGGCATCTTCCTTTTCGTAGGTTTCAATGCGAATGGCAGGCGGCGTCCCGGGTCTGGTATACTTCAGGCTGTTGCTCAGCAAATTGTAAACAATGCTTTGCAGGTAAACCCTGGGATAATATATCTGTGCCACTCCAAGGTCTTGCTCAATAACAGCATTTTTCTGTTGAATCACGTCCTGTAGCTGAAGAAGCGCGCTGTTAATCACTTCCTCAAAGGAGCATTCTGAAGCAGGAATATCTTTTTCCAGGTGAATCTGCAGTATTTGAATCAGCTCATTCAGGTTGTTGGTAAGATCCTTGCTGATTTTTTTTAAATAATCCATGGAAGCTTTCTTCAGTTCCGGATCATTGGTGCTCTCATACATTTCCAGCATTTTAGAAATATTATGAGCAGGTCCTCTTACATCATGCGTAATAATCCCAGCAAAATCTTTTAGCTGACTTACTTTCTTTTCCAGGGCATGCTGCGTTTTCAGCAATTTTCGGTTTTGCTCTTCTAAGCTTTCCGTTGCTATTGGAGTAGGGTTAATCATGGCGTATCATCGGCTGGGGGAACGCCGTTACCTAAAATTAGGTATTTATCATTGAGATTTAAGTAATTATAAATAATTCGTCTCCTGACGAATTATTGTTATTTTCTGAGACCTTCCAGTATTGTGGATAGGGTATCTATCATACCTTTTTGGGTAATCCATCTTAATACCACTACCAGATCGTTAACCGGATCAACATATACCACATTATTTCCATTCCCCAGATGCACAAATGCTTCAGCTGGGGCACCTGGAATTAATTTCTGGTCTGTATTTAAATAAAAATTCATGTAACCATATTCCTTATTGGCAGGGCCGGGTGTGGTTGATTGACGAATCCATGATTCTGAAATAAGCTGCAGGTTTTTCCATCTGCCTTTACGAAGTGTAAGTAGGCCAAAGCGGGCCATGTCTTCCGCGTGTATAAACATACCTCCGCCCCAATGACCGCCGCCGCTAACAGACTGAACCGGATTGCCATCTAATACAATCCATGCATTCCGGTAGCCCGTCCAGCGCCAGGTGTTGGATGCTCCAATCGGATCCATGATATTCTTTTTCAATACCTGAGGAAGTGGTTGTCTGAAAATACTGGTAGCCGCCAATGCCAGTGCATTTACCCGAACATCATTGTATTCAAAAACAGTCCCCTGTGGATGACGGTTTCTGCTCAACCATTTTTTCGGGTCGGGATCAGGCCGGTCTGCCCAATCGGGTTTGCCCCATAAAGTACCTTCCCAATCACTGGTTTGTCTTAGCATGGATTCCCATGTAATGGTTCTGTTGTGGGCAGTTTCAAAGGGGTGAAGTAATTCGGGTTGATTAAAAAGTGAAGCTGGTTTGCTAGCCGGCTCGGGTTGAAATAATTCAACAGGCGGAACATAGGTATACACCGGATCCTGAACCGACCGAATTAATTGCGCATCTACTGCCAAACCCACAACGGCCGATAAAAAACTTTTTGCCACACTATGGGTCATATCCAATTTTAGTGGGGTACCCCATTCTGCAATTTTATAACCCTTATAAATAATAATACCTGTTTGATCTCCCCGGTCTTCAAAAGGGCCAATGCCGTCTCCAAAGGGTTCTTTACCAAAAGTCTTGTAGTGATTTTCTTCCATACTTCTGGGATTGGGAGTCTCCGCAGCCCTGGCAACAGCGATTGCTTTTTCTATGGCTGTTGGGGCAATACCCAATGCTTCGAGAGCTTTGAATTCCCAGTTAGCACGTTCTGGATAATACAATTCATTCGCTCCCTTCTTTGCTGTCTGAGCATTTCCGGTATGGGCAAAAAAAATTGTAGCAATGAATAAATAAATAGGTTTAATCATGCTACAATCTAAAAAAACTATTGCTAATCTGAGCAGACAATGCCTAAATCAGAAAAATTACTTGCTGCTTCTGCCAGACTTGTAATAACTCTGCTTAACCATTCTGTTTCTCGGTGCTGGCTTCTTAATTTTTTCGGGTTGATTGGTATTGGCTTTCTGCGGTGTTGCCGAATGATATTCGTGGTTGCTTACAACAGGAAGTTCAATTTTTATCAGCTTCTGAATGTCTTTCAGATAAGCTCTTTCTTCTGTATCACAAAATGAAATGGCCATGCCGTTTTCTCCCGCTCTGCCTGTTCTGCCAATTCTGTGAACATAGGTTTCCGGTACATTCGGTAATTCGTAATTGAACACGTGTGATAATCCATCTACATCAATACCTCTTGCAGCAATATCAGTTGCTACCAGAATTCGGGTATTGCCATTTTTAAAATTCGTCAATGCCCTTTGTCTGGCATTCTGAGATTTATTGCCATGGATGGCTTCAGATGTTATTCCCTGTTTAACCAGGTTCTTCACTACTTTATCTGCACCATGTTTGGTTCTGGTAAAAACCAGCGCAGATTTTATTGCACTGTCTTGCAGTAAATCCTGTAGCAGATTTTTTTTGTTTTCCTTTTCCACAAAATAAATAGCCTGTTCAATTTTTTCAACAGTAGAAGAAACAGGTGTTACCGCAATGGTTACCGGATTCTTTAAAAGCGTATTGGCTAATTTTTCAATTTCATCGGGCATGGTTGCAGAAAAAAACAAGGTTTGTTTTTTCTCTGGCAGTTTAGCCACCACTTTTTTTACATCGTTAATAAAGCCCATGTCTAACATACGATCGGCTTCGTCCAATACAAAAAAGCGGATATCTTTTAGATGGATAAATCCCTGTTGCATCAGATCCAGTAATCTGCCCGGAGTAGCGGTTAAAATATCCACTCCTTTCTTTAAGTTGATTACCTGGTGATGTTGCGATACACCTCCAAAAATTACTTCATGAGAAATGCGCAGATTTTTACCATAAGCTGCAATGCTTTCGTCAATCTGAATGGCGAGTTCCCTGGTGGGTGTAAGTATTAATGCCTTGATGCCTCTGGTAAAATTTCCGTTTAGCTGAGACTGACAAACCAATTGAAGAATGGGAATAGAAAAAGCAGCAGTTTTTCCTGTTCCTGTTTGGGCACAACCCAAAATATCTTTACCTGCAAGGGCAGATGGAATAGCTTGTTCCTGAATGGGGGTAGGGTTGGTATACCCTTCGGTTTCGAGCGCTTTTAATATAGGCTCAATGAGTTCTAATTCTTTGAATAACACAAAATGTGATTTAAATGAACACTTGAAATTTCAAGTGGTATATAACCTGATATTGATGGGATTACCTTGTCACTGAAGTAGATTCCAGTCTAACTGAGACATATACGAATTGTGTAAAGGTACATTAATTGGGGGAGAAGCCCAAATATGCATGATTTCGCTTTTGAAAAATGGGTATTGGCGATGCTGCAGATTCAATTTTAAGATTATGCCAGTAGCGCAACAATTTGTTCTAAATACTGCTGGTCGGTTTCATCAAACTGATTGTATTCGCTACTATCTACATCTAATACGCCCCATATATTTCCTTCTTTGAAAAGCGGAACAACAATTTCAGATTTAGATAAACTGCTGCAGGCGATATGGCCAGGAAATTTTTCTACATCCGGAACAATTAATGTTCTAGCCTGCTCCCAACTGCTTCCGCAAACACCTCTGCCTTTTCTGATTCTGGTGCAGGCAACAGGTCCCTGAAAAGGGCCTAAAACCAGTTCGTCATTTTCTACCAGATAAAAACCTACCCAGAACCAGCCGAATTGTTCTTTCAATGCAGCCGCTGTATTAGCAAGGTTGGCAACCAGGTTGCTTTCACCTGTAAGTAAACCCTTTATTTGAGGTATCAATGCCTCGTATTGTTCTGCCTTGGTTCCTTTAATAATTTGTAAATCTTCTGCCATAATGCAAAGATAAGTTCAGGGATTGATTACAAAACATCCGTTGTGTCAATTCTATTGACCGCCTGTTTTTAATAAAACAAACGATTGTATCAGCTGGTTTTCTTAAGCAGTTTTTTGAATTCTTTTTCTTCTGCCCAAAACACCAGCCAGCCAAATAATCCAATGAAAATGAATCCTGAAAAGATGCCGAGCCATAACTGAGGAATAAAATACAATAGTGTTTTCTGAATGCCATACATAAGCAACACCACCACTAGATAAGCTATGATTTTTTTGGTAGCGTAAGGAACCGGATAATATTTTTGTCCCAGCTGATAACTTACCAGCATCATGAACAAATAACAACTAAAAGTGGCAATAGCTGCCCCTAAATAATGCAGGGAGGGTATCAGTAGAATGTTTAATGCAATTGTAATAACCGCACCTCCAACGGTAATCAAGGCGCCATAGTTATTTCTGTCGGTTAGTTTATACCAGATACTCAGGTTGTAATAGATGCCCAGAAATATATTGCCCAGTGCCAACAGCGGAACAATCTGTAATCCCTGTGTCCACAAAGGCTTATCAATGGCTATAAAAAACCAATCAAATACTTCAATAAACAAACTGATGAACAGCAACATGAAGCTGCAGGCAATCACAAAAAATTTCATTACGCGGGCATAGGTTTTTTGTGCATTCTCTTCTCCTTTCTGTTTAAAGAAAAAGGGTTCAGCCGCCATTCTGAATGCCTGAATCATAATGGTAATTAAAACTGCCAGCCGATAAATATTCCCGAATATACCCAACTCGTGTTTGGCTTCTTCAACCGGCAGATCTACAACATGCTGATAAATTAATCTGCTTAGCATATCGTTTACCATACCGCCCATCCCCACAATAATCAATGGATAACTGTAGTGTAGAATTTTTTTCAGTACATCAATATGGAAGTTCCATTTAATTTTCTTGAACTCTGAAAAGAGCAATATAAAAGTGAGGATGCTGCCCGCCAGGTTGCCAATCAGGTAGTAGCCGATGCCAATATTTTGCTCTGTAAAAAAACGAAGTGCAGAAGCAGGATTGGATTGCACATATTGTGGTATCCAACCAATAAAAACAAGCACCGTAATAAAATTGATGAGCACGCTGGATAGCCTTACTGCTGCGTATTTGCGGGGCCTGTTTTCCTGTCTGAGTCTGGCAAATGCCAAGGTGCTGATGGTATCAAAAAACAATATGCCAATCATCCAGTTAATGAATGCTGGCTGCGCTTCCAGGTTGGCCCAGTGCATCAGGGGTTCTTTGCATAACCAGAGAATAGTAGTAAACAACAAGGTACTGCCCAGTAAAGAAATAGACAAGGTACTGTATAGTTTATCGGGATCTTCTTCTTTGATAAATCTGAAGTAGGCCGTTTCTAATCCGTAAGTGAACAATACATTCAAAAAGGGTATGATGGCATAGATCTGAGTTAAGTCGGCAGTGGTAGCAGGTTGTGCAAAAAACAACGGAAGAGACAGATTCATCAGATATCCCAAAAAACGACTGGCTATAGTGGGTACACCATACCAGATTGTTTGACTTGCCAGTTTTTTTATCTCGCTCAATTGAATAAACTATTGTTCAAAAATAGGGTATTGTCATCAGTTGTGCAGGTCTAAGGGCCGGGTTGCTGATGGGCTGGTACCCGGTGCTGCAAACCGGGGATCCCGCAGAAAAACAGAATCGGTAAGGGTTTGCAGGAATGCTTTGAGTTGCCCTATTTCATAATTGCTCAACGGGAGTTTGTTTTTTAATAAGGTATCTGTGTTGGCCATTACCTGCATATTACTGCGATAATGTTCAAATATATTGTTCAGCGAAAAAAATCTTCCGTCGTGACCATAGGGGAATGTTGCCATTACATTTCGCAGACTGGGCACTTTGAATTTCAGTGAATCGGCCGGGTTTTGTGTAATGGTCATTCTGCCTATATCCTGCAGGTAGGGTTCAAGAGGCATGCCTGTATTTCTATAACTGAAATCGGTAAACAGCGGTTCTGTATGACAACTGCTGCATTTGCTTTTGAAGATAGTATAACCCAGTTTCTCCGGTAAATTAAAACTATCTGTACCCCGCAACACTCTGTCGTATTTGCTATTGCTGCTAACCATGGTTAACAGGAACTGACTCAATGCTTTGCCCAAACGCTGCGTATTAATGGTAGGGTCACCAAATGCTTCTTTAAACAACCTGGGATAGGTTTTGCTTTTACGCAGTTTCTGTATGATGTTTTCAATGGTTTCCCCCATTTCGTTATGCGCCGTAATGGGGGCCAGTGGCTGAAGATCCAGGTGATTGATGCCACCATCCCACATGAATGCTTTTTGCCAGGCCAGGTTAAATAATCCGGGTGCATTACGGGTAGTTAAGCTATTGTCTATCCCATGACTTAAGGGATGATCAAAATTGTTGAATGCGCCAAATTGCTGATGGCAGGTTCCGCAGGAGATATTTCCGTCTCTGCTAAGCTGACCTTCGTAGAATAATTGTCTTCCCAATTCAATGCCTTCTTCGGTTAATGGATTTTTTGAAAAATCGTATACAGGTTGAGGCCATCCATTGGGGACTATAAAAGCTTTTTTTCTGGGCACGGTTCTTTTTTCAGGCTGCTCCATAAATCCCAGCGCTGCAACAACGATGAACACAAAAAACAATATGGTGCCTATCTTCTTCATTACTGTAAACTAAGTTGAAACATTTGCTGATAATTATCTGCCAGTTGCATCGCCAGCTTTCCTGCATTATGACAGTTGGGCATTTGGGCAATGCTGATGGTATGCTTGCCTTTGAACCAGAAAGACAAATCGGTAAGAATATAGTGCGGGGCCTTTGCTTGGCTATTTAATCCTTTCTTTTCGGCCAGATTGAGCGTAATGGTTCTGACTGCATTATAAGGCGATTCAAATCCCCCCACATCATAACTGAAACGTTTACCAGCCGTGTTGGCTGAAGGTGAAGTACCCTGCATCCTGGCCATGATATAACCTGTTCTCCAGGTCCAGAACATACCATTTGCCGGATCCAGCACACCTGATTGAATACCTGTTGTGTTTTTGATACTGTCTACTCCCAACGTAAAAATAAGTTGAGTGCAATTGGCAGGCAGGGTAAAAGGAAGCTTCAGGCTATTGGGGTTATTCAGGTCCATTAAATAGTGGGCATCACTTAATAGGATTGTATCGGGTTCTTGGGATTTATTTTGAGAAGAGCGTATCGCTTTCCATCCTGTGGTATAAAAAAGACACTTGTTAATTTGTAAACTTTCTCCTGCGAAGTTGGTATAGCTGCTGTCGGGATGCCATTTTTCAGCGCCATACATAGGAATGAATGCAATGCTGTGCTGCGCTTTTGAAGCTATTGCGGCAAACAATACTCCAAACAGGAAAATGGCTTTGTATGGAGGTATTCTATTCAAGGGTTTCTGTTTTGAATGTTTATCTTAGTCTTTTCAAATTTCGGTTAAATTTCTTTCTATGCGGTTAGTTATTCAAAGAGTTTCCAGTGCATCTGTAACCATTGAGGAAAAAGTGAATGGGGCAATAGGTACGGGATTAATGGTTTTGGTGGGGATTGAAGATGCGGATACGCAGGAAGACATTGAATGGCTGGCAGGCAAGCTGGTGAATCTGCGGATTTTTAATGATGATGATGGCGTAATGAATTGTTCCATTAAAGAAGTAAATGGAGATATTTTACTGGTTAGTCAGTTTACCCTGCATGCCAGTACCAAAAAAGGCAACCGGCCTTCTTATATCAAAGCTTCCAAACCACCCATAGCCATTCCATTGTATCAAGCAATGATTATAGCAATAGAAACCCAGTTGGGTAAAAAAATTCAGACGGGAATTTTTGGTGCTGATATGAAAGTGGCCCTGGTGAATGATGGGCCCGTTACCATTTTAATTGATTCAAAAAACAAGGAATAATGACAATAGAAGCTGCACAGAAACAAGTAGACCAATGGATTAAAACCGTTGGGGTGCGTTATTTTAACGAGTTAACCAACCTGGGTATTCTGATGGAAGAAGTGGGGGAGCTCAGCAGGATAATGGTGAGAAAATACGGAGAGCAATCATTTAAGGATTCCGATAAATCTCACGAACTGGCAGATGAAATGGCAGATGTGTTGTGGGTATTGATTTGTCTGGCTAACCAAACCGGGGTTAATCTTACAGAAGCCCTTGAAAAAAACCTAGAGAAGAAAACCCTAAGAGACAAGGACCGCCATAAGAATAACCCCAAGTTGTAGTCTTTATTTTTTAGTTGAAATTAGATTTGGCTTTTGCCAGCTTTTCAATTTCAGCTACCGTTCTGGGCGCACCTGCAGAAAGATTGCGGTTGCCTTCCTTGGTAATTAAAATATCGTCTTCAATTCTTACGCCGATATTCCACCACTTCGGATCGCATTTGCTGTTTGGTGGAATATAGATACCAGGTTCAACCGTTAAATACATGCCGGGTTCAAAAGCCTGATTGCCTCTGATGCCTAAGTCATGCACGTCCAAACCCAAATGATGGGAAGTTCCGTGAGGAAAATATCTTCTGGCTTCTGCTTCATTGGCTGCAATTCCCAACTGAATTAAACCTCTGTTGATGACTCTTCTGGCTGCTGCATCGGAACCACTGTATGGCATGCCTGGTTTACAAACTGCAATGGCTGAATCCTGAGCGGCCAATACCAGCTCATAAATCATTTTTTGTTCAGGAGTAAATTTGCCATTAACCGGCACGGTGCGGGTAACATCGGCAGTATATCCATGGTATTCAGCCGCACAGTCGCTTAATAGTAAATCTCCGTCTTTCATTAATCTTAAATTGGTTACATAATGCAATACGCAGGCATTCTCCGAAGAGCCATTGATGCTGGGATAGCCTGGAAATTCAGAACCATTTTTCTTGAAAGCGTATTCCATGATGGCCTGTGCCTGGTATTCGGTCATGCCTGGTTTAACCGCTTTAATTACTTCATTGTGTCCTTCCACACTAATGGCTGCCGCTTTCTCCAGAATCGCAATTTCTTCAGGTTGTTTAATACCTCTTAAAGCCGTTAAAATCTGCAGTTGGGTTCTGCCGGCAATGGGTTTGTTGTGCGCCTTGATTAAACTGTCAACAATGCCTGCCATTCTGCTTAATTCATCCCTGGTTCTGGGATAAGTCTGAAAAATATCTTCGGATCGGAAGGAAGTCAATACAGAATCGTACTCATTCAGTGCAAGGGTATTGTTTTTAAAATCACGGTTTAAAAATACATTGGTAAACTGGTAACGTTTGGTAACACCTTCCACACCCAGGATCTTGCCATTCCACATTTCGCGCTGCGGGTCCCTGTTCTGAACAAAAATGAATTCTGTACCCGTTTTACCTAAGATGGTGGTAGGCTCCTTAAACAACAATAACATGGCATTGGGTTCTTCCAGCCCTGTGAAATAGTAAAAATTCTTGTTCTGTGCATATTGGTAGTCTACATCGTCATTTCTTAGTCTTACCTGACTGGCAAAGAAAATTCCCACCGACTTAGCCGGCATTTTCTCTTTAAAAGCAGCTCTTCTGCCTGCATGAAAGGCAGGACTTAAATAGTCATTCGGATATTCTGTTGTTTGTACATTGGTTTGCTGTGCAGGAGCCATTGCCGGCAGAAGCAGCAACCAGAACAGGATTTTTTTCATATTATTCTGTTGAGTTTTGAATCCCTAAACTAATTTTTTTAATCAACATTACCCATTTTACTGGATAAACGGGTAATCACCTATTTTTGCCGCTGTATGAGCACAGCAACAGAAAACAGTTTTCAGGCAATTATTTCACATGCCAAAGAGTATGGTTTTGTATACCAGAGTAGCGAAATTTATGATGGACTCAGTGCCGTTTACGATTATGGTCCTTATGGTAGTGAGTTAAAAAAGAATATCAAGGATTACTGGTGGAAAAGCATGACGCAGATGCACCAGAATATCGTGGGTATAGATGCAGCCATTTTTATGCATCCTACCACCTGGAAAGCCAGCGGTCACGTGGACAATTTCAGTGATCCGATGATTGACAATAAAGACAGTCAGAAAAGATACCGTGTAGATCATATTATTGAAGCCAAGGCAGATCAGTTAAGAGAAGCGGGTAAATCAGCAGAAGCGGATGCATTACTGGCAAAGATGGATCAGTTGCTGGCAGCAGAAGATTTTGCGGGATTAAAACAACTGTTGGCTGATTATCAGATTGTTTGTTCTGTTAGCGGAACCGGTAACTGGACCGATATCCGTCAGTTTAATCTGATGTTCTCTACTCAGCTGGGCTCGGTAGCAGAAGAATCAGATACGATTTACCTGAGACCCGAGACTGCGCAGGGTATTTTTGTGAATTTCCTGAATGTGCAAAAGACCGCGAGAATGAAAGTGCCATTTGGTATAGCCCAGATTGGTAAAGCATTCCGGAATGAAATAGTTGCCCGTCAGTTTATTTTCCGTATGCGAGAATTTGAACAGATGGAAATGCAGTTTTTTGTTAGACCCGGCACACAGATGGAATGGTATAACTACTGGAAACAGGAAAGACTAAACTGGCATTTAAGTTTAGGATTGCCTGCTGAAAAATACCGTTATCACGATCACGTTAAACTGGCGCATTATGCTGATGCTGCTTTAGATATTGAATTTGAATTTCCCTTTGGTTTTAAAGAAGTAGAAGGTATTCATAGCAGAACAGATTTTGATTTAAAGAGTCACCAGGAGTTCAGTAAGAAAAAGCAGCAATATTTTGATAATGATATTGATGAAACCACTGGCAAGCCTTACGGCAATTATATTCCTTATGTAATTGAAACTTCGATTGGACTGGATCGTATGTTCTTATTGATTTTGAGTCATGCATACGAAGAGGAAACCATTAACAAGGAAGATGGCTCCACCGACAGCAGAGTGGTTTTAAGAATCCCTGCTAAAATTGCTCCGAATAAACTCGCCATTTTGCCTCTTGTTAAAAAAGATGGCTTACCTGAAATTGCCCGTGAATTAATGGATGAATGCAAGGGTGCATTTAAATGCTTCTACGAAGAAAAAGATGCCATTGGGAAGCGTTACCGTCGTCAGGATGCCATTGGTACTCCATTTTGTGTAACCATTGATCATCAGACCAAGGAAGACAAAATGGTAACCATTCGTTACAGAGACAGCATGGTGCAGGAACGCATTCCTATTAGTAAAGTGAAAGAGTTGGTATTATCGCATATCAGCTGAAACAAGTAAACTCAGGATGGATAAAATAAATATAAAGTGGAAGCTTGCACAGAAACTGGAATTTCTCTGGTGGAAGCGATACCTGAAGAAAAAAAATCCATCAGAATATCTGTTGAAGAAAAAGCAATACTGGGATAAAATACTAAGTGAAATACAACCTTACGTTAAGTTGTCTGAAGGGTATAAAGTTTTGGATGCAGGTTGCGGACCTTCTGGCATTTATATGAGTTTGTCTGAGTACAAGGTAGAGGCTATTGACCCACTGTTAAATAAATACCAGCACTTGGAGGTATTTGTGCCTGAGCAGTATCCTTGGACAAGTTTTAGAACCCTGCCTATTGAAGCTTTGGATGAGCAGGCGAAGTATGATGTTGTTTTCTGTATGAATGCCATCAATCACGTGAATGATTTAGAGCGTTGTTATCAAAATCTTTTAAGGGTATTGAAACCAGGTGGAATATTGGTATTGAGTACAGATGCTCACAGGAGCAAATTGCTGAAAAAAATATTTCAACTTTTACCGGGAGATATGTTGCACCCTATTCAATTGGATATTGATGAGTATGCAGCTTATCTGGAAAAGTATCAATCTGAATTGGTACAAAAAATCAGGTCTAAGCGGGAGTTGATTTTTGATTACTATATTCTGATTGCTCAGAAAAATAACTAACCGTATAATTCCAGGTGGATGGCCGATTTGTCGTAACCCAGGGAAAGAATTTTTGCTTTGGCATCATCCACCATATTTTTCCATCCGCACAAAAAGAAATTCGCTTCGGGAATGGCACCGGTCATACCCTTGTGCTTTTCTACCAACTGGGTGTAACAGGCATGAACATAGCCTGAATACTGGCCGGGCCCAACTACCAGTTCCCTGGAGAAGCAAGGGTGGTGGTAAAATCCTGGCAATTTGTTTTCCAGTTGTTTCAATTCGGCTTCGTAAAGGCTGTCCTTAAATTCCCTGCAGCCAAATACCAGATGTATATTCTTATGTGGTATTTGTTGTTGATGAATATAATGCACCATGGAGCGGAATGGCGCAATACCAGTACCAGTGCAGATCAGGTATAAATCCTTGTCGAGTACCGGTGGCATGGTGAATTTGCCTTGAGGGCCTCTTACCAGTAGTTCGCTTCCTTCTTTAACATCATTAAATAAATGAGGTGTGCCCAGACCGTCTTCCATTAAAACAATAACCAGTTCAAAAATATTGCTGCCATCCGGTGATGAAGCAATAGAGTAGGATCTCCATCTTTTGTTTCTTTGCTCGTGAATGGGTAAATCGAATGTTACAAACTGTCCTGGTTCAAAATTAAATTTCTCCAGCTCAGGAATCTGTATCCAGAATCTGCGCGTGCTATGGGTAATGTCTTCGGTCTTAATTACCACGCATTTTAACCAGGGTTGTAGCATAGCATTGTTTTACACAAAGTACGAAATACCCATAAATAACAATGCCCCTATTTTCATAGAGGCATTGAACAAAATATTGAAGATTTATTTCTGTACGATAACTTTCTGCAGATACGTTTTTTTATCGTGTTGTATTTTCAACAAATACACATCACTGCTAAACTGTTTTAAACTGAGTTGCTTGTTGTATTTGCCCAGGAATCCTGATTGCGTATTCAGGAATACCCGCTGCCCTGCGGCATTCAGTATTTCAATAGATAAATCACTGCGTTTGGTTACTTCAAAGCTCAGTTGGAAAATACCATTGTTCGGATTAGGAGAAACCGTTAGTTTAATTTCTCTTGGATCCACGGTGGTAATGGCAGTTGCCGTATAGCTAACATTCGCAGAAATTTTGCTGCATCCTAAAGCATCCAGTAATTGTACTTTGTAGTTTCCGGTACGGGTAGGTTTTATAGAAGATCCGTTTCCTCCTGCAACAAATGCAGTATCGTTATAAATCCACTGGAAGGTTCCTGTTTTTAAGTTGGCTACCAATGAATCACCCACTTGTGAAACGGTAAGCGGAGTGTTAGGTGCTGCCACAACAGGTACCCGGTTGCTGGGACATCCGGTAGATACTTTGGTGTCGTAGAAGAAGTACCAGAAGGCATTTTCATTTTGATTATTTAAAGAAACACTATTGCCGGAATAAGACATTAAACCATTAATGCCAAATGGATAGATTGTTCCGGTTATGCCGTTATTTCTATAGATGGTTGCATCATCTGAAAGTTCTGCAATCATTATTTTTTCTCCGTTGCCAGGGATTTCCAAATTTAAATTGTAAACAAATCCGGAGTCATTGGGATTATTTTCTACCAGCGCTGTTGAAAGAGGACCAGAAGCTGAGGGTCTGGAATTAAAAACGGAAAATGTCTTTGATGCAATAGGCCGGTAAGAATAACTACCTGCTGCAGTTCCCGGGGTTAAATTATCTCCCACTGTAATTTTAATGGTACCCGGATTAGAGGTATACATTTTCACAGATTCTAAAGTAAAGGGTGCTTCATGCGTGAACTTCATGAAATTCCCCCCAAAAAGACCGTTGTATCCACCATTGGGGAAAGTTAATTTGGAAGCTGCACCAACCGAACCTCTTGCTTCTCTGGTTACATAATAGGTTCTGTTAGCCGGAACATTGGTGGTAGTTACAGAACTGCCAACCGCAAATGGGGTATTCGTTGTTGCATCAGCATACCAGAAATAATTGCTGTTTCCCGGATTCAGTACACGTAAAATAGCAGAATTGTTGCAAACCACTCCTTCTGCAACAGGCACATCTGCATTGGCTGAAATGGGAACAGCCACTTCAATGAAATTGTTGGTGCTGTTTTGATCCGAGCTTAATTTGGTTTCTCCTGAAATGATATAATTGGTTCCTGCCAATGCATTGAATGGTGTTTGTAAAGTATAGTCTACGGTTGACAATGCTGCAATGGTTCCGGGATAAGTAGCATTGAATGTTGCCACAGTGGTTGCTCCTGTTTTTACAATTACCGTAATAGGAACATTGGTTTGTGGATTAGCCCCGTTATTTGAAATAGCAACGGTTATGTATTGCTTATCGTTGCCACAATTTCCTGCAGCGGGGGATACTATATTACTCATGGAAACATCATTGGAAGGTGTTTCAACTCTTAACAGGTAGTCCTGAGTTTCACCTCTTGGGTACTCACCTGTTGGCGTAATATCGGAAGCATTGGTGGTTTCTCTGGTAATAATTCTCATTCTATGAATGGTACCAATGGTTACAGTGGACGGTATGGTTATACTACTGGTAAATTCACTTCTGTTGCCAGATTGCACTGTGCTGGTCAAGGCCAGTTCATCGGTATCATTGAAATCACCATCATTGTTGTAATCAATATAAACTTTTACAATTCTTGAGTTAACCGTTGCATCGCAGGAGCTGGTACGGAAATAAATGGGAAGTACCTGTCTGGCCTGTATATTACCTATTATATTGGTATTGTCTGTATATGTTTTACAACCTGTTGGGCTGCTGTAACGGATATTGCTTAACGATAAACTGTCAATTTTTGCTCCGCTGGTTAAAGAAGCTGAACTGCCATATGAAACGCCTCCAGTGCCACTAACAATTAATGCATAAGCCTGCGTTCCTCTGGCCAATGTTCCTTTGTGACTCACAGTAATTGTATACACTGCACCCGGGATAGTGCTGTCTACATCTACTCTCTCCACATTGTCTACAGAATTGATTCTTCTGCTTGCAGAGGAAGAGGGGCTGGTTGCATCCAGTGCCCAGGGTAGGAATGTCTGTGTATTTCTGGTGATTTTAATATCTAAGTCGTGTACCAGTTTTGGGGTTCTGTCGTTTAAGTTGCTTGTGGCATCCGTGTTAATGGTACCGGGAGGGTCAGTCCAGGCAATGGTTGCAGACAATGGTACTTTACCGGTAGCAACAACCGTCTTGGTAAATGTTTCACCGTTGTTTAATGAATTCTCGTAAAGTAAATGGTCGCTGCTGGTGGAATTGTTATTGCTAATTGCACTGCTGATAACAGCTGCCGCTCTATGTACGTTCAATAAACCCCAGCCGTATGTATAGTCGGGTCCGGGGGTACCACCTGCTTCATCAGCAGTATGGATGGCCAGGCCTTTTAAAGTAGAGGATCGCATGAACAATCCAGCCTTCAGTTTGGAATAATGTTCCTGCAACAGAATCAATGAGCCCGAAGCATTGGGTCCGGCCATGGAAGTACCGCTTTTGGTACTATAGGCTGTATTGCCATTGGTACTGGCAGATGTTACATTCACCCCATTGGCTACCAGGTCGGGTTTTATTCTTCCGTCATCGGCGGGCCCCCACCCACTGAAAGCGCTCATTACCACATCGGCAGGTTTATTATAACCTCCCGGTATTCCATTTACGGCACCAATTGTGAGGTTGTTTTTTGCAATGCCATATCCTAAAATAATGTCGAAACCGTCGTTGCTGTTTATACCGGCTGGTCTTGCTCCGGCGTCGGCCATAACTCCCTGTGCATTTCTTCTGAAATAAGGCTGTCCAACAGCAGGTCCATTATTGTTGCGGTCGTTACCGGCCACAGAAACTTTTAAATAATATGGGGCATTAAATGCAATGGAATCCACTCTTTGTGCATCTGTGCCATAGTAACCATATCGATAATCTTCATTTTCTCCAGGTCTTCCGTAAAACTCCCAACGACTTTGTGCACTGTTAAAATTCCAGCCGGCAATAAAACCATAGGAGTGGTTAGACACCAGCATTCCTGCTGCTGCTTCTGTAGTCATTTCAGCAATATCATTCAGGTGGTCATAGGAAATCATATTGGGGATTCCAAATGCCATTCCTTTGGCAATAGGGTTTTTACCTGCAGCAATCATAGTGCCGGCTACGTGGGTAGCATGGTCGTTTCCACTGCTGCCTGTAGGTATATCTTTTTGCACTAGTCTGCCCTCAAATTCAACGTGACTGGCTAAGGGAAGCCCGTCGAATTCCCAGACGCCCAGCTTGTTCCGCATGGCTGGTGTGCTTCCTGATAAGTTTAATCCTGAAGCTCCTCCCGGCCAAAGCTGACTGGCTCTGGTTGTTGCGGCGGCAATGGTATTGTTATAAGATTGCGTATAAACCGGGAAGCCGAAATCATCAACACCGGTTAATTTGGCAATATTGCCATTGCTGTTGATGCTTAGTTCCCAATTCTTCTGTTTAGCCATAGCAAGGGCTTTGGCATAGTTGAGTTCCTGCTCCAGCTTTAATTTCTGAGATGAAATCTTAAGCAGTTTTTCGTTGGTAAAAGTTTGTGCAAATGACCCAACAAAAGATGTGGCCAACAAAAAGGAGACAATCCCCAGGCGTTTAATCATACAAATGTTTTTTAGCTTATGTACAGCTTTTCTTAATTTATTCTGCTCTAAATTAGATACTTTCAAGGTTCAAATTGTAGTATGCGATTTTTTCTTTTTTCAGCAGTTTTACCTTTTTTGCTTTTACCGGCCTGTAAACCTCCACAAAAAAAGGAATCTGCACCTATTTTGCAGGGGGTAAAAGGCCGGGTGATGACAGTTGCCGGAAACCAGATGCCCAGGATTGGTGCCCCTGCAGCTGAACCCAAACCTTATCCGACCACCGTATTTTTTTATGAGCCTACCGATCTTACTAAAGTACAGCAATGGAATAAGGGGCCTTTATTCACGAATATTTACTCCAAACTTGTGATGACGGTAGACACCGATAGCACGGGAAATTATATTGCTAAATTGCCCGAAGGAACTTATTCGGTATTTGTACAGGCCGGACAGCAGTTCTTTGCCAATCAGTTTGATATCAGAAACAATATTAACCTGGTTGCTGTAGAAAAGGGAAAACTAACCGAGTTGAATATACTTGTGAATTTTGCAGCGAGCTATTAGGCTTCCCCTATCTTTGCACTCCTTTTGAAGGACTGTGATCATGAATCTGCCGCATCTAATGCATCAATACCTGCAATCACCCCTGGTAGAACAGCTGGTGAAACGGGTAAGCTATGCCGATCCACAACAGTTGTATTTGAAAAATTTACAGGGAAGCAGTGCTGAGTTTATTGTAAGTGCAGTATTTCAGCATGATGAGGGGAAAGACCTGAATCACCTGATTGTATTGAATGATGCTGAAGAAGCTGCTTATTTTCATAACACACTCGAAAATCTTACCAGCGCCTTAGATCTGTTTTACTTTCCTTCCAGTTTTAAAAACAGGAAAAATTTCCGACTGCTCAATAGTTCTCATGTAATGCTTCGCACCGAAGCATTAACCAAATTGTCCGGTGGTGGAAACAAGAAAATAGTAGTAACCTATCCCGAAGCTATTTTTGAAAAAGTAATATTGCCCGGTACCATCAGCAGTAATATCATCAGCATCAAAACAAATGACACTATTCAGCCGGAGAGCCTGATGGATCTGTTTGTCATGTATGGATTTGAACGTACCGATTTTGTGTATGAACCTGGTCAGTTTGCATTAAGAGGAGGGATTCTGGATATTTATTCTTTTGGAAATGAAAAGCCCTATCGTGTTGAACTCTTTGGGAATGAAGTAGACAGCATCCGGATTTTTGATCCTGAAACACAATTGAGTGAGCGGAAACTATTGCAGGTGAATATTATTCCCAACGTTGATATTTTACCGGATACGGCAGGTGCGGATGCAGGTGAAAAAATTTCCTTGTTTGAATTTATGCCCGATAACACCGTTGTGTGGTTAAAAGACTGGGATGTGATTGAAGAGAAAATAAAAACACAGGAATCTGATTTTGACAGTTTTCTGCAATTACAAGCGGAAGGCTATTTTACCAAACAACAGGACGAAGAAGAACAACATATTTTAAAGTCTGTATCAGCGGCTGACTTCATTACAGCCAGCCGTTTATTACCTATTCTGCAGCAGAAAAAAATGATTGAGTTTGGATTTAAACCACAACTCACAACAGAGGAGCTGGTTTTTGATACCAGACCGCAACCTGCTTTCAACAGACAATTTGAGTTATTGATTAAAGACCTGAAATCATTGGAGGGTGCGGGTTACAGCATATTTATTTTTGCGGATCAGGTAAAGCAGCTGGAAAGACTGCATACCATTTTTACGGATCTTCAAACTGAAATTCAGTTTACGCCTATTGGTACCAGCATTCATGAAGGATTCATTGACCATGCATTAAAACTGGTTTGTTATACCGATCACCAGATTTTTCAGCGTTATCATAAGTACAGGGTAAAGCAGGCATACAACAAGAACAAAGCACTTACTTTAAAAACACTCCGTGATTTACAGCCCGGTGATTATGTAGCCCATATTGATCATGGTGTAGGAACCTATAGTGGCTTGCAAAAGCTGGAAGTAAACGGCAAAATTCAGGAAGCGGTCAGAATTATTTACAAAGACAGCGATATACTGTATGTAAACATCAATTCCCTGCACAAGATTTCAAAGTACACCGGTAAGGAAGGAACCGTGCCCAAGATAAATAAACTGGGCAGTGATGTATGGAATAGATTAAAGGAGAAGACCAAGGCAAAAGTAAAGGAGATTGCATTTGACCTGATTAAACTATACGCGCAACGCAAAGCACAGAAAGGGTTTGCCCATGCGCCGGACAATTATATGCAAACCGAACTGGAAGCTTCTTTTATCTACGAGGACACACCGGATCAGAGTAAGGCAACCGCAGATGTAAAAAGAGATATGGAGCAGGAAGCACCCATGGATCGGCTGGTCTGTGGTGATGTGGGTTTTGGAAAAACGGAGATTGCTATTCGCGCTGCTTTTAAATCGGTGGTGGATGGAAAGCAGGCAGCTATTCTGGTTCCAACAACCATTCTTGCTTTTCAGCACTATAAAACCTTCAAGGACCGACTCAAGGATTTTCCGGTAACCGTGGATTATATCAACCGTTTTAAATCGGCTAAGGAGAAGAAAGAAACCCTTCAAAAAGTAAAAGAGGGCAAGATTGATATTATTGTGGGAACCCATGGTTTACTGGGCAAAGAAGTTTCTTTCAAAGACCTGGGCATCATGATTATTGATGAAGAGCAAAAATTTGGGGTGGCGCATAAGGAGAAACTGAAGACGCTAAAAACCAATGTGGACTGCTTAACCTTAACGGCGACTCCCATCCCCCGGACCCTGCAGTTTAGTTTAATGGGGGCAAGGGATTTAAGTATTATTAATACACCGCCCCCGAATCGTCAGCCCATTCAGACGGAAGTGCAGGTATTCAATCAGGACTTTATAAGGGACACCATTTATTTTGAAACAGAAAGAGGAGGACAGGTATTCTTTATTCATAACCGGATTCAGGGGCTGGCAGAAATGAGTGCCCTGATTCAGGGACTATGTCCGGATCTCAGTATCGGCTATGCTCATGGTCAGCTGGAAGGACACGAACTGGAAGAAAAAATTCTGGACTTCATAGAGCGTAAATACGATGTGCTGGTTTGTACCAATATTGTAGAAAGCGGTGTGGATATTCCGAATGTAAATACCATTATCGTTAACAATGCCCATCAATTTGGTTTGAGTGATTTGCATCAGTTAAGAGGCAGGGTAGGCAGAAGCAATAAAAAAGCATTTTGTTATTTACTGGCGCCTCCTATGAGTACCTTGCCCGTGGATTCCCGAAAAAGATTGCAGACATTGGAGCAATTCAGCGATTTGGGAAGCGGGTTTCAGATTGCCATGCGCGACCTCGATATCAGAGGGGCTGGTAATATGCTGGGAGGGGAGCAGAGCGGATTCATGGCCGAAATTGGTTTTGAAATGTACCAGAAGATTCTGGAAGAAGCCATTAAGGAATTAAAGCGTTCTTCTTTCAAGGATTTATTCAAGGAAGAAATTAGCAAGCAGGACGATTTTGTAAGCGATTGTACTATTGATACCGATTTGGAAATTCTTATACCGGATAGTTATGTAGAAAGTATTACAGAGCGACTTTCTCTGTATACCCGACTGGACAATTGTGAAGATGATAATGAGCTGGCCAACTTTCACCTTGAACTACAGGATCGCTTTGGGCCGGTACCTGCCGCAGTGGAAGATTTATTTACAACCGTTAAATGCCGGAAACTTGCAGTAGATATGGGATTTGAAAAAATGACCCTGAAAGACGAAGTGCTGCGTTGCTATTTTATTAATAAGCCCGATTCTCCCTATTTTGAATCAGAACTGTTTAAAAATGTACTGGCTTATCTGCAGACAGGTACCAATAAAGGAAGGCTTAAACAAACCGGAAAAGTGTTTTTACTGGTGGTAGAGCCCGTGAAGGGAATGGAAGAAATGCATCGTTTTTTGACGCATATGCATAAGACTGTTCTAGCTAAGCAGGCAACAGAAACTTTATCTATCAGTTAATAGGTAGAAACCAAAATAAAAAACCCCGGACAAGCCGGGGTTTCAATCTTTTTAAAAAGAGGAATTAGAATCCTTTTTTCGCAACGCCATCTGCAATTGCCTGTAAGGCTTTTGCTTCACTCATGATAGCTGCCATTTTATTTCCCTTGCCATCGTGTCCACCTGCCATATAACCGCCTTTTGCAGTTTTGGTGATAACAGCGTCGTGCATGGGTACATTTTTTTCCTTTGTTTTAAGGCAATATGCTTTAATCATTTTTGAAGTGTCCATTGTTTGTTGAATTTAATTTTAATGAATAGGGTTTGGGTTAGGTAAACAAGATACTGCTTTTTTGCCTAAACGTCAATTCTGGCGTATTTGGCATGACTTTCAATGAATTCCCTTCTCGGAGCCACTTCGTCGCCCATCAGCATACTGAAAATACGGTCTGCTTCTGCGGCGCTCTCAATGGTAACTCTTTTAAGGGTTCTTCTGGATGGATCCATGGTGGTTTCCCAAAGTTGTTCGGCGTTCATTTCACCCAGACCCTTGTATCGCTGAATGGTAACGCTGTCTTCCTTGCCTCCACCCAGTTTCTCAATCAGGCCTTTTCTTTGTTCTTCACTATAAGCATATTCCTGTTCCTTTCCTTTCTTAACCAGGTATAACGGGGGTTGAGCAATGTAAACACAGCCCTGTTCTACCAGTTCCTTCATATAACGGAATATAAAAGTAAGTATCAATGTGGCAATATGCGATCCGTCCACATCGGCATCGGTCATGATGATTAACTTATGATACCTTAATTTGGTTGTGTTCAGTGCTTTCGGGTCTTCCGGGGTTCCAACGGTTACTCCCAGCGCCGTATACATATTGCGGATTTCCTCGTTCTCGTAAATCTTATGCTCCATGGCTTTCTCTACATTCAGGATTTTACCTCTTAAAGGTAAAATAGCCTGATAGCTGCGGTCCCTGCCTTGTTTGGCTGTACCACCTGCCGAGTCTCCTTCCACCAGGTATAGTTCGCATTTAACCGGATCCTTTTCGCTGCAATCTGCCAGTTTACCGGGTAAGCCACCACCAGACAATACGGTCTTTCTTTGTACCATGTCCCTGGCTTTTTTCGCGGCCACTCTTGCCTGTGCTGCCAGAATAATTTTAGAAATTACCTGCTTGCTTTCTTTAGGATTTTCTTCCAGATAAGCTTCCAAAGCACGCGCCACAGTTGTTTGAACTACCCCGCTCACTTCGCTGTTACCTAACTTGGTTTTGGTTTGTCCTTCAAATTGTGGCTCAGGCACTTTAACAGAGATAATGGCACTTAAGCCCTCTCTGAAATCATCCCCTTCAACCGAAACTTTTGCTCTTTCAAACAAGCCTTCCTTATCTCCATAACTTTTGAATACACGGGTAAGGGCTTGACGGAAACCGGTAACGTGGGTGCCACCTTCTATGGTATTGATATTGTTTACATAAGAGAAGATATTCTCTTTAAAGTCGTCGTTATAGGTTAATGCCACTTCCACTGCCACATTGGTGGCTTCGTCGTGTCCTTCCACAAATAGAGGCGCTGTTAGAATAGGATTTCTGTTGGCATTTCTGTCGAGCATTTCTACGAATTCAATAATCCCCCCTTCGCTGTAGAAATGATTGCTGTAAGCATTTCCTGCTTCGTCCAGCTCTCTTAAATCGGTAAGGGTAATATTGATTTTACGGTTCAGGTAAGCCAGTTCTCTCAATCTGCCTTCCAGAATTTCCTTGCGGTAAACGGTTTCCTGGAAAATGGTAGCATCCGGCCAGAAATGAACTTTGGTTCCGGTAATATCGCTGGTGCCAATTTCGCGAACCGCGTATTTAGGAACACCAATAGAATATTCCTGTTCAAATATTTTTCCTTCTCTCTGAACAGTTACCAGCAATTTGGTACTCAAAGCGTTCACACAACTCACCCCAACACCGTGCAGACCTCCGGAAACCTTATAGGTGTTTTTATCGAACTTACCTCCTGCGTGCAGAACTGTCATTACCACTTCCAGTGCACTCTTTTTTTCTTTGGAGTGCATGGCAGTTGGAATACCACGGCCATCATCCTGAACACTGATGGAATTGTCTTCGTGAATGGTAACAAATATATTTTTACAATAACCGGCAAGGGCTTCGTCAATGGAGTTGTCCACTACTTCATAAACCAGGTGGTGCAATCCTTTTACGCCTACATCGCCAATGTACATGGCCGGTCTTTTCCGAACCGCTTCCAATCCCTCTAAAACCTGTATACTATCTGCCCCGTAATTTTTGTTTTCTGCTGCGTGTTGTTGTTCTAATTCGTCGCTCATAAAGTCTTGTCTCACTTGCGTTTTGGTTATATTATGCAAGCTTACAAATGTAGGCGTTTTCGGGGGGATTTTGACCGCTTTACAGGCTGAGTTTTCCCCATTTTTTCATGAATGAAACCAGGGCTGTTTCAGCTTCGGAAATGCAAAAGATTTGCTAATGAGCACCCGGGATTTGCCAAATAGATGTTTATACATTAATTTTGTTGTTGCATGAATACCGTAATGGACATATTGAAACAAGCGCAAAAAGGGGGACTGGATGCCGGAATGGACCTGCTTTACAAGAAAGAGCAGCATATTCCAGGGTCAATTCAGTATACCATCCGCCGGTATTATGCCCAGCCAGCCTGGATTACAGACGACAGCGGTATGCTGGTTTACCATTATAACGAAAAGAAGCCTAAGGAAAACTTTCTGGAACTTCGTTTCTGTATTTCCGGAAACAAATATTGTGCGGAAAGAAGCTGCGGATCCTGTAATGAATTGCCTACCATGAATTGCAGTGGTAAAATGCATACCATGGACGTATTTACTTTTCATTTTACTGCCAGTTTCCTGAAGCAGTTTGTGCATAATGTAAAATTAGCCAACCGAAAAGACGAAGTGCTGGCTTTTAAACATCCCAACGCGTTCACCAAGTTGTTTCCATTATGTGTCCGTAACAGAAATGTACTGGATGCTTTATTGAACCATAGTTATTCGGGTTCTATGGAGAATATCTATGTGAATGCCAAAGTACACGAGTTGTTATTGTACAGTATGGACTGTCTGGTGCACGAAAAAGAAGAAGGATTTGCCTGTAAGTTTTTGGCAGATGACAGTGGCAAGGAAAGAATATATCAGGCAAGAGATATTCTTTTGCAACATATTGGAGATCCCATTACTATCAAGGAATTGAGCCGCAAGGTTGCCATGAATGAATGTTATCTTAAGAAGGGATTCAAGGAAGTTTTTGGAACCACCATATTCGATTTCTATCAGCAGCAAAGAATGGAACACGCCAAGTATTTGCTGTACGAAAAAAGTTTAAGTGTTACGGATGTATCCGCTTTGCTTGGATATTCCTCTATCTCTCATTTCTCGGCCGCTTTTAAAAAGCATACCGGACTGAAGCCTTGTGAGCTTTTGAAATAATGCCTTCCGCTTATTACAAACCGTTCCAGCCCTTGATGGTAATGGATTGTACGGTTGTGCCTGAAGCGGTAGCTTCAAATACCCTTTGATCTACCAATCCGATTCCCTTGGCATAGGATAGTTCTGCCACTAAATTAAGAGGACTATAACTTCCTGCAGCATCGGCTTTAAAATACAGCTCTCGTTTTACTGTTATGATATCTGTGTATAAAGTTCCCAATAATGACATTTGTCTACCCTTAAATAAAGTAGTAATTCTGAGTTTAGCCCAACCGTAAACTAATGCATTGGTATTAGAGTCAAAGAAACCTACTCGTAAGCTGTCTGTATCAAAGGATTGACCCGGATTTTTAGATTCGTCCAGATAAACAAAGTCCATTCTTTCGTTATTCACAATGGTATCGTAAATATACAGGTAGTCGAATTCCGGTGATCCGAATTGATAGTATTTGCCCGTTCCGTCTTTTCTTACAAATAACTGGTCCCCTGCACTGGTTGAATAACGGTTATAGGTCCTGTTTACATTGTTGTAAATTCCCTGAAATAAATTGCTGGCAATGGTTGCCCGGAATTCAGGAATCAATCCTCCGTTGGTTGCCGGAAATGCCGGGCTTAATTCGTAATCAATATATCCATTGGCCCTTACAGGAAGATAGTCTGCCGTGGATGATCCATTGTTCACGCTTCCGATGGTGGTAATATTTACCAGACAGGCACTGTTGCCAAAATTAATCTGAAATGTAAAAGTGCCGGGCAGAATGGGTTGTCCCTTTCCTTTAAGCTTGATGGTATTGGCACCCTGAACAAAGGCAAAACCGGAATCCCTGAACCACATACCATTGGTGGTATCAGAGAAAATAGTGTACTTGCCCTGGGTGGTTAAATTTACTTTAACCAGGATATAATTGCTGTCGGTTAATGTTTCCAGTTCCTTGTACTGCCCTTTTACCACAACGGTCTGGCAATTGCCCATACTATCGAGCAGTGTACCGGCAGCAGTGCCGCCAAAACCAGGTCCTTCTGAACTAAGTTCTTTGGAACAGGAACTGAATCCAAGGGCAATTATGCCCAACCAAGCAATCAGAGTATACAATCCTTTCATTCCTGTAAAGATAAAATTTAGGTCAATAATGCAGCCTGAGAAATTAAGTTAGTGTTTTCCGTTAAATGCTGAATGTTATTTAACGTTGTTGTAGCAATTTGCTCCAAAGCTTCCTGGGTAAAAAAAGCCTGGTGAGCAGTAATCAATACATTCGGAAAACTCATCAGTCTTTGAATTTCATCATCCTGAATGATGTCTTCAGAAAGATTTTTGAAAAATATTTTGTCCTCCTGCTCGTATACGTCAATGCCCAATGCACTGATATGGCCCGATTTTAAGGCCTGAATGGCATCTTTGGTATTTACCAATCCGCCCCTGCTGGTATTGATAATCA
>NZ_KI866530.1:3048407-3102038 GCF_000511175.1 Sediminibacterium salmoneum NBRC 103935
GGTATTGATAATCACCACACCTGGCTTCATCAGCCCAATCGTGTCTTTTTGAATGATATGTTTGGTTTGTTCATTCAAAGGACAATGCAATGAGATAATATCGGCCTTCAGCACTTCCATGAGGGGCTGATAATCTACCCCTGCTGCCATTAGTTCCTGATTGGCAATTAAATCGAATGCCACCACTTTACAGCCAAATCCCAGCATGATTTTGCAGAAAGCCTTACCAATATTTCCGGTTCCGATTACTCCAATGGTCTTGCCAAATAAATTGTATCCCAGCAGCCCCTGCAAGGCAAAATTCTGCTCTCTTACCCGGTTATAGGCTTTATGGGTTTTTCGGTTCAGGGTAAGTAACATGGCCACTGCGTGTTCTGCTACGGCTTCAGGCGAATAAGCTGGAACACGGCATACTTTAATACCGGCAGCTTTGGCAGCTTCCAGGTCTACATTGTTGAACCCCGCACAACGCAGGGCAATAATCCCCACTTTCATCTGGGCCAGTTGATCTATAATGCCGGCATTCACTTTGTCGTTCACAAAAACACAGATAGCGGTTGCTCCAGAAGCCAGTTTTACCGATTGTTCATCCAGGTGGGTTTCCTGGAAAATCAATTCAAACCCCTGTTGGTTGTATTGGGTAAAAAAGAGTTTGTCATAAGGTTGTGAGCTGAAAAAAACAATTTTCATACCCAAATATAGTTCAGAAAGCCTAAGCCACGAAGGGATAACCGTGATTATTCGTGTCAGGATTCGTACCTTCGCCCGAATTTTTTAAACCCTTATTTGCGGAATACCATGAGTGCTAAGTATGCAGAATTTTCAGGATTGAATTTACCCTTGATTGAAAAAGAAGTTTTGGCTGGTTGGAAAGCCAATGCCGCTTTCGAGAAAAGTATTGCTTTAAGGGAAGGGAAAAAGCCCTTTGTTTTTTTTGAGGGCCCACCCAGCGCGAATGGTATGCCCGGTATTCACCACGTTATTTCAAGAACCCTGAAAGACATGGTATGCCGGTATAAAACCATGCAGGGTTTTCAGGTAAAGAGAAAGGGTGGTTGGGATACCCATGGATTGCCCATTGAATTGGGAGTAGAAAAAGAATTAGGCATAACCAAGGAAGATATTGGTAAGAAAATCAGCATTGAAGACTACAATAAAAAATGCCGCGAAGCCGTACTTCGTTACAAAAAAGAATGGGACGATATCACTACCAAAATGGGATACTGGGTAGATCTGGAAAAACCCTATGTTACTTTTGAAAACGATTATATAGAAACCCTTTGGTGGATATTAAGTACCCTCTATAAAAAAGGATACCTATACGAGAGTGTAAGTATCCAGCCCTATTCTCCTGCAGCGGGTACAGGCTTGAGTTCCCATGAATTAAATCAGCCCGGTACTTACAAGGAAGTAAAAGATACATCTGCAGTAGCCATGTTTAAAGCAACACAGACTTCTTTAAATAGTGCTGCCTGGTATCAGCAAATGCAGGCAAGTTCTTCAGCCATTGGGTTTGAAGAAGAAGTTTTCTTCATGGCCTGGACCACTACGCCATGGACTTTACCATCTAACTTAGGATTAACCGTAGGGCCGAATATTGAGTATGTACTGGTTAAAACCGTGAATCCATACACGCTGCTTCCTGTGAATGTAATTCTTGCCAAAGCCTTGATGGGCAAGTATTTTAAAGCAGAAGGAGAAAATGCTTCTTTTGAGGGAATCAATGAAAAAACCAAAATTTTGCCATGGGTGGTATTAACCCAGTTTAAAGGCACCGATATCGCAGGCATGGAGTATGAGCAGTTACTGCCTTATGAAGCCAATTCGTTGAATGAAATTCTGGCCATCACTCCTGACGCCAAACCATTCAGGGTAATCACAGGCGACTTTGTTACCACGGAAGATGGTACCGGTATTGTACACACAGCACCTGCATTTGGTGCGGACGACTTTAAAGTAGGAAAGAAGTTCAACATCGGTATTTTAACGATGGTAGACAAGGAAGGAAAATTTGTAGACGGTTTGGGTCCATTCAGCAATCGCTATGTAAAAAATTACAAGGATGATCCGAATTATGTAGACGTAAACGTAGACATCTGTGTTCATTTGAAGAAAGAGAACCGTGCTTTTAAAGTAGAGAAATACGAACACAGTTATCCGCATTGCTGGAGAACCGACAAACCCATTTTGTATTATCCGCTGGATGCCTGGTTTATTAAAACCACTGCCGTGAAAGACAGAATGGTTGAACTGAATAAAACCATCAACTGGAAGCCCAAGTCTACCGGAGAAGGAAGATTCGGAAACTGGCTGGAAAACATGGTAGACTGGAATTTAAGCAGAAGCCGTTACTGGGGAACGCCTTTACCGGTATGGCGTACAGAAGATGGTACCGAAGAAGTATGCATTGGTTCTATTGCTGAACTGAATGAAGGAATAAGAAAAGCCAATGAAGTATTGGGCGGGGAAATCAATAAGAACTACTTACATCAGGGAATACTCGATTTGCATAAGCCTTATGTAGACGAAATTATACTGGTAAGCCCTTCGGGAAAACCCATGAATAGAGTACCCGATTTAATTGACGTTTGGTTTGATAGTGGTGCCATGCCTTATGCACAGTGGCATTATCCATTTGAGAATAAGGATTTAATTGATAAGGGAGAAGCTTTTCCTGCCGACTTTATTGCAGAAGGGGTGGATCAAACACGCGGCTGGTTTTATACCCTGCATGCATTGGGCGTGATGTTGTTCGATAATGTGGCTTACAAGGCGGTGGTGAGTAATGGTCTGGTGCTTGACAAGAATGGCAACAAAATGAGTAAGCGCCTGGGCAATGTGGTAAATCCATTTGAAACCATTGAGAAATACGGAGCTGATGCTACCCGCTGGTATTTAATTACCAATGCATCGCCCTGGGATAATTTAAAATTTGATTTAGCAGGTATACAGGAAGTGCAGCGAAAATTCTTCGGCACTTTATACAATACGTATCAGTTCTTCTGTCTCTATGCCAATGTAGACGGCTTCGCTTACAAGGAAGCCCCGATCCCGCTGGCGGAAAGACCTGAAATTGATCGCTGGATTTTATCTTCTTTAAACAGTCTTGTTAAAGAAGTAACCGAATACATGAACGACTTTGAACCCACATTGGCGGGAAGAGCCGTTGAACATTTTGTGGATGCTCAGTTGAGTAACTGGTATGTGAGATTGTGCAGAAGGCGTTTCTGGAAAGGAGAATACGAAGCAGATAAAATCAGTGCCTATCAAACCCTGTATGAATGTCTGGAAACCATTGTGCGATTGATTGCGCCCATATCACCCTTCTTCAGCGATGCAGTATTCAATCATTTGAATGCAGTAACCAACAGATTTGATGTTGGTTCTGTACACCATGCAGACTTCCCGGTTTACAATGCCAATATGGTAGACGCTTTATTGGAAGAAAGAATGGAACTGGCGCAGGAAACCTGTTCTCTTGTTTTATCACTTAGAAAGAAAGTAAATATTAAAGTTCGTCAGCCATTACAGAAAGTAATGATTCCGGTGCTGGATGTTCAGATGAAAGGCCAGCTGGAAAAAATGGAAGAACTCATTAAGGCTGAAGTGAATGTAAAAGAAATAGAATACCTGACAGCCACACAGGGGGTAATCAGCAAAAAAATAAAGGCCAATTTCAAAACCCTGGGCGCCAAACTGGGTGCATCCATGAAAGAAGCCGCAGGTTTAATTGCTGGTTTTACTCAGGAGCAGATAGCAGGTCTGGAACAAAATGGACATTGTGAGTTGGTATTGTCTAATGGTAGTTTTACCATTGAACTCGTAGATGTGGAAATTACAGCAGAAGATATACCCGGATGGAGCGTGGCTTCCAGAGGGAAATTGACCGTTGCCCTGGATATTACCTTAACAGAAGATCTTAAACTGGAGGGAGAAGCTAGGGAATTCGTCAATCGTATACAAAATATTAGAAAAGAAACCGGATTTGAATTAACAGACCGTATATTCGTAGAGTTACCCGAAGGCACCCCCCTTAAGCCTTCTATTATTAAATTTAACGATTATATTTGCCGCGAAATTCTGGCAGATGGCATTGAATGGAAGTCCCATTTAGAGAATGGAACCCCTATTGAAGTAAATGACATTGCACTAAACGTGGTTGTAAACAAAAAAGGATAAGACCTATGGCTACAAAAAAACCAGCCCCCAAAGCAACTCCCAAAAAAGCTGTAAAGGCGGCTCCAGCCAAAGCTGCAGCAAAACCCGCTGCAAAGGCACCAGCAAAAGCTGCTGCTAAACCAGTTGCTAAAGCCCCCGCAAAAAAAGCGCCGGCCAAAGCTGCGGTTAAACCTGCTGCAAAGGCACCAGTTAAAGCTGCTGCAAAACCTGCTGCAAAAGCTCCTGCCAAGAAGGCACCGGTAAAAGCTGCTGCTAAACCAGCTGCAAAAGCACCAGTAAAAGGGGGAAATAAACCAACGGCAAAGCCGGCTGCAAAACCTGCTGCCAAAGCGCCTGTTAAACCGGTTGCCAAACCAGCTGCTAAGCCAGTAGCAAAAGCGCCTGCTAAACCAGCGGTAAAAGCACCTGTTAAACCGGTTGCCAAGCCAGTACCCGTTGCAGCGCCTAAGCCTGCTCCTGCTCCTGCTCCGGCAAAACCAGTGGTAGTTCAGAAGCCCGCTCCTAAAGCGCCTCCTGCTCCCCCAGTTAAACCCGTAAAAAAAGTGCCAGGTCCTATTAAAGATGTAAAAGTTCCCAAAATCAATACCAAATCGAGCGTAACCTATAATCCCGGTTACACTCCATTAGAGAAAAGAGTAGAAGCACCAAAGCCACAAGGTCCGTTGGTGAAATACAATGATACCGATTTGGCTGAATTCAGAGAGCTGATTAATAAGAAACTGGAGGCAGCTAAAAAAGAATTGGCGTATTTACAAGGGCTAATTACCCGTAAAGATGAAATGGGTGGAGACAATGATGATGCCCGTTACATGACCATGGAAGACGGAACCATGAGCATGGAAAAAGAACAGTTGAGTCAAATGGCGAGTCGTCAGATTACCTATATTGACCACCTGGAAAAAGCCATCATGCGCATTGAAAATAAAACCTATGGTATCTGCAGAGTTACCGGACGCTTAATTGACAAAGCAAGATTGCGTGCTGTTCCTCATGCTACATTAAGCCTGGAAGCAAAGCTGGGATTGGTAAAGCCCAATCAGGACTAATAACTGAAATACAAATTAAAAGATAGGTCCCGGTTACAAAGTAACCGGGATTTTATTTTACCTCCTGCATATCTACCAGCTTCTTATAAATGCCGCCCTTGGCCAGTAGTTCATCATGGGTGCCTCTTTCAGCAATTTCACCTTTCTGTAAAACAATAATTTCGTTGGCGTGACGGATGGTACTAAGTCTGTGTGCAATAACAATGGAAGTTCTGTTCTGCATCATATTGTTAATGGCATCCTGCACCAGTCTTTCACTTTCGGTATCCAATGAGGAAGTGGCTTCATCTAAAATTAAAATAGGAGGATTCTTTAAGACAGCCCTGGCAATGGTAACTCTCTGTCTCTCTCCTCCACTCAGCTTGCTGCCCCTGTCTCCAATATTGGTTTCGAAACCATTTTCTTTTTTCTGTATAAAATCCAGTGCATTGGCCACTTTTGCCGCCTGTTCAATATCTTTTTGGTGTGCATTGTCTACCCCCAATGCAATATTGCCTGCAATGGTATCATTGAATAAAATGGGCTCCTGTGTAACAATGCCCATTAAAGCACGAATGCTGTGTAAGGAATAATTTTTAATATTGATTCCGTCAATCAGAATTTCTCCACCACTAACATCGTGAAAACGAGGAATTAAATCGGCCAGACTACTTTTGCCTGCGCCGGAAGATCCAACCAGGGCAATGGTTTTACCCTTTTCAATGGTCAGGTTGATATTTTTCAGAATGGGAGTATCATTGTAAGCGAAGTTTACATTCCTGAATTCAATGGAATAATTAAAGCTGGCGAGTTCTCTGGCATTGGGTTCGTCGGTAACCAGGATGGGTGCCTGTAAAATTTCTTCAATTCTCTGAATGGCTGCACTGCCTCTTTGTGCGTTATAAAATGCAGTAGACAAAGACTTGGCCGGATTAATAATCTGTGTGAAAATCACGATATAGTTAATAAAGCCAGTGGCTTCCAATCCTGCTTCATTGTTCAGTACCAGTCTTCCTCCAAACCATAAAATACAGCTGAGTACCATCACCCCCATGAATTCAGACATGGGTGAAGCCAGGTCTTTTCTGAAATTCATTTTGTTGCGGATATGGTTCAGGTTGTTGTTGGTAGAAAAGAAACGGTTGCGCAAAATCTTTTCTGCATTGAATGCTTTGATGACTCTTAATCCTCCGAGGGTTTCGTCGAGGATACTCATTAAACTTCCCAGTTCTTCTGCAGAAGCAGTGGATTGTTTTTTAAGTGAACGACTCACTCGTCCTATGATAAAACCGGTTAAGGGAAGCAGCACCAATAAGAAAACAGAAAGTACTGGACTTATGTAAACCAGCACACTCAGGATAATCAGAATATTCAGCGGATCCCTTATTAGCCCTTCCAGCGTGCTCATTACACTCCATTCAATTTCATTGGCATCGTTGCTCATGCGGCTGATGATATCTCCTTTTTTCTGCTCTGTAAAAAATCCAATGGGCAGCTGTAATATCTTGGCGTATAAATCGGAACGAAGTTTGGTCATTACATAGTTGCGCATGGGCGCCAGTACCCTGAATGACAAATAGGTAAAGGCATTTTTAAAAAAGATGGCAATAATAATTACGATACAGATGGCGCCTAAAGCGTATACTTCGCCCTGTTCCTGAATCAACATACTCAGGTAATATTTTAAATGCGCTAAAACAGCATCGGCACCGTCCTGCGGAAAACGCAAGGTGGGTTTAGCCATAATTAATTTTTCCTTGGCAAATAAAAGCCCCAGAAAAGGCGCCAGCATCACCAGTGAAATCAGGGAAAAGGCAATGGACAACAGATTAAACAGTACATATAATACAATGTTTTTCCGCTGGCTACGCAGGTAAAATAAGATCCGCTCAAAACGCTTCATACAGGAATAAATGGTGAAACAAGGCAAAGTAACTAATTTTACACCCATAAACCTTATAATATGGAGGAAGGAAAAAGACAAAGACAGGTAGCAGGGGCATTGCAGGAGCAATTCAATGATATATTCAGAAGATTAAACCTGGCTATGATTGATGGCGGAATGGTGTCTATATCCAATGTAAAAGTTACACCGGATCTGCTGGAAGCCAGGGTGTATATCAGTTTATTCCAGGTAAAAGACGAAGCCGCAGTAATGAAGAAAATTGAATCCAAAGCCTGGGAAATTAAAAAGGAACTCGCAGATAAAATGAAACATCAGTTAAGAAGAATTCCTGTGATTCATTTTTATAACGACGATACCCTGGACTATGTATTTAAGATGGAAGAGATCTTCAAGAAAATAAATGATAAAGAGAAATGAATCTTCTCTTTGCCTGGCGATATTTCCGATCTAAAAAAACAACCAATGCCATCAATATTATTGCAGGTATTTCGGTAATGGCCATCGCCGTAGGCACTGCTTCTTTAATTATTATTCTTAGTGTATTCAATGGTTTTGAGTCTCTGGTAAAAGGACTGTACGGAGATTTTTACCCGGCCTATAAAGTGGTGCCTTCAAGTGGTAAAACTTTTACCGTAAATGCCAGACAACAGACGGAGTTAAAACAGCTGAAAGGCTTGCAGGCATTTAGTTATGTGGTAGAAGAAAAAGCCTTGTTAACAGGCGCTTATCAAACCATTGTCACTTTAAAAGGGGTGGAAGAAAGTTATACCAAGGTAAATCCTATTCAGAAATACATTCGCAGAGGCAGTTTCAATATTGGTAATGATACCATTCCGGGTATTGTAATGGGAGGGGGGATTGAAAACGCCGCAGGCATCAATACCGAAAAAGTATTTGAAGCGGCTACGCTTTATTTTCCCAATCCTCAGTCTAGTTTAACTCAGACCGATGGACTGAATGCTTTTTCTGTTATACCCACCGGCGCTTTTATTGTGCAACAGGATTTCGACAATACCTATGCGTTTACCAACCTTCGCTTTATGCAGTATATGCTGGGCTTGCCCGCAAATACGTACAGTGCCGTTGAAATCAATGCCAAAGGAAAAGAAGAAACCATCCGCCAGCAACTCCAATCTGTTTTTGGCAATCAGGTGCTAATTCAAAATCGGTATCAGCAAAACGCTTCTCTGTATTCGGTGATGCAACTAGAAAAATGGGTAATCTATTGCATACTATCCCTGATACTGGTAGTTGCTGCATTCAATATGATTGGTGCCCTGAGCATGTTGATTCTGGAGAAACAAAAAGACATTGCTGTATTACGTGCACTGGGAGCAACACCCGCCAGAATCAGAAGAATTTTTTTATTAGAGGGATTATTGCTCTCTGCTATTGGAGCAGGTTCCGGAATCCTACTGGGCGGATTAATCTGCTGGTTGCAGGAAAGCTTTCACCTGATTAAATTAGGGGGTACTACTTTCATCATAGATTATTATCCGGTTCAGGTACAATGGACCGATTTTATGCTGGTAGCTGCAACGGTTGCTGCCATTGCCTTTTCGGCCGCCTGGGTAACTGCGCAAAAAATAAGTGCGCAGACTTTTCAGTTGCGCACTTGATCTTATGTATTCTTTATATTACTGACTATACAGTAAATGCTTAATTAGTAGTCCCCTAAGGTCTCTTCCAACTGTCCCAAAGCTTTGGCCAGTTGATCATTGGAAGGAGCAATACCATGCCATTCGTGGCTGCCTTCCATGAAGTCTACTCCCTTGCCCATTTCTGTTTTCATTAAAATACAAATCGGTTTTCCCTGACCGGTCATCGATTTGGCTTTATCCAGAGTAGCAACCACCTCTTCCATCTGGTTGCCGTCCATTTCCAACACCGTCCAGTCGAAGGATTCAAATTTGCTTTTCAGATTTCCTAAAGACATTACTTTACTGGTAGGTCCGTCAATCTGCTGACCATTCACATCAATAATGCTGATCAGGTTATCTACTTTATGGTGGGCAGCAAACATTACTGCTTCCCAGATTTGTCCTTCCTGTAATTCTCCGTCTCCGTGCAGAGAGAAAACCAGGTGCGGATCATTGTTCAGCTTTTTGGTAAGTGCAGCACCGGCGGCTACGCTCATTCCCTGCCCCAAAGAACCACTGGCAATTCTAACACCAGGTAAATGTTCATGGGTGGTAGGATGCCCCTGCAAACGGGTATTGATTTTTCTAAAGCTGGCCAGTTCCTTAACATCAAAATAACCAGCTCTGGCTAACACTGAATAATACAAAGGAGAAATATGACCATTCGATAAAAAGAAAAGATCTTCTCCTTTTCCATCCATGGAAAATGCCACATCGTGTTTCATGGCATGGAAATAAAGAGCAGTAACCACATCGGCACAACCCAATGATCCACCCGGATGTCCACTTTGAACCCCATGTACCATGCGGACAATATCCCTTCTGACCTGGGTTGCCGTCTTTTGTAAATCAGCTATACTTGCCATACAGAACCGTTAATTTTACGGCGAAGATAAAAGCATTTGGTTAGGATTCATTCATTAAATTTGCGCCAATTAATAAAATTGTATGTCAGAAGAATTAGGGTTAATAATTGACGATGCCGCCGATACTATGAAGAAAGCCATTTTACACTTAGAGGTAGAGCTGGTTAAAATCAGGGCAGGAAAAGCCAATCCCAATATGTTGGATGGTATTACAGTAGATTATTATGGTTCACCAACGCCTATAGCGCAGGTAGCCAATATTACCGTTCTGGACGCCAGAACCATCAGCATTCAGCCATGGGAAAAAAATATGCTGGCACAGATTGAGCGTTCTATTATGGCAGCCAATATTGGCATTACTCCACAAAACGATGGGGTACAGATTCGTTTGTTCATGCCTCCGTTAACGGAAGAAAGAAGAAGAGAGTTGGTGAAGAAAGCAGGTGGGGAAGGAGAGCACGCCAAAGTAGCCATTCGTAATATCAGAAGAGATGCTATTGAAAGCGTAAAAAAATTACAGAAAGACGGGTTAAGTGAAGACGCAGCCAAAGATGCGGAGAAAGAGATTCAGGAATTAACCGATAAGCATATTGCCCTGGTAGAAAAGCACCTGGCTGCCAAAGAAAAAGAAATGATGACTGTTTAATTATTTCTTATTGGCCAGATAAACGCCAATCAATATAATTCCACAGCAGGTGATCTGTAAAAAGTTCACCTGCTCTCCATACCAGATTCCCCATCCAATTGCCACGAAGGGAATTCCATAGGTAACCATTGAAGCAAACAAAGCTCCGGCTCTTTTTACCAGCATGTAAAAAAGAACGGAAGCTACTGCAGTTCCGAATATTCCCAATACGCCTGATGCCAGTGTTGATTGCAGGTAAACCGTTTCGGTAAGTGGCAGTGAAAAATAGCCTGTATAAGAAAGAATGATGCCGCAGGGAATCATCAGAAATACAAAAGCCAGTGCGGCAATTTCAATGGATCCAATGCCCTGCATATGCCTCCCTACCAGGTTTACATTAATGCCATAAAAAAGGGTAGCCAATAAAACAAGAAGCGCATAGGAAAAATACTCCATATTTATTTTGGAGCCAGCTGCTACCAACAGAGACAAACCAATAAATCCTACTATAATACCCAATACCTGAAGGGTTTTTACTTTCAGCTGAAAGAAAGAAACCCCGGTAATAATAACAAACAATGGCGTGAGGGCATTCATGATACCAGCCAGTGCACTGTCAATTCTGGTTTCTGCAATACAAAATAAATAGGCCGGGAAAAAACTACCTAATAATCCGGATAATACCACCACCCCTCTTTTGTTGGCCGGAATTACTCTCAGGGCCTTTACTGCAAAGGGCAACAGTACCATGCCTGCGCTAATTAAACGAATAGAAGCAACCTGATAAGGGCTCAGCACATTCATGCCTTCTTTCATTAATACAAAGGAGCTACCCCAGATCAAACACAGTAAACAAAAAATCCCCCAGTTAATCAGTTGTTTCGGCACAGTAAAATTTTTTCAAAGATGCAATAATAAACGCTTTCAAAAGGGAATGGTTCTGAAGATTTTATTATATTGGATAAACAAAACTTATTTTTATGGGTCTGATTAAAGAATTTAAAGAGTTTGCCGTAAGAGGCAATCTGGTAGATACTGCTGTTGCCTTTGTAATGGGGGTTTCTTTTGGAAAGATAGTTACCTCCTTTGTAGATGGCATGGTTATGCCCCTGGTTGGGATGCTTACAGGTGGCGTAGATTTCAATGACAAGAAATGGGTATTACAGGATGCTGCTGCTGCAGTAAAAGATGCAGCGGGTACCGTTGTAACCCCAGAAGTAACCGAAGTCTCGGTTAAGTACGGTGCATTTATTACCAACCTGATCGATTTTGTGATTGTGGCTTTTGCCGTATTCATGGTTATCAAGGCCCTTAACAAAATAAAGCAGGAAGCTACTCCGGCAGCCCCGGCTACCCCTCCGGGTCCTACAGAAGCCGAAAAATTACTGGCCGAAATCAGGGATTCCCTCAAAAAAGTGGATTAAGACCTTTTAGTGGATAACTATTCGGGAAACAGGGCTAAAATAGGCCCTGTTTTCTTTTCTTTGTAAAAAACCGGAACGTGAGCACTGTTAATTATCAGATTAAGTTAGATCAGTTTGAAGGACCTTTTGATCTTTTACTATTCTTTATTGAAAGGGATGAATTGGATATTTATAATATTCCCATTACCAAAATCATCAATGACTTTCTGGAATATATTCATGGTTCAGAGAAATTGAATATTGAACTGAGCTCTGAGTTTATCTTATTTGTTTCAACTTTAATGCGCATCAAGGCCAGATTGTTACTGCCAAGAAAAGAAGTGGATGCAGCAGGTAATGAAATTGATCCCCGTCAGGAATTGATTGACAAAATTCTTGAGTACAAGAAGTTTAAGGAAGCAGCTGTTCAGATGGCAGAAATGGAAGCCATGCGTATGTTGATGGTGAAGCGAGGTAACCTGCAGAAAGAAGTGGCATCTATTGGAGAAGAAGCTTCTGAAGGAACGGAGATTCAGAATATTACGTTGTTCAAACTGATGAAAGCATTTGAAAAAGTAATGCAGCGTGTGCACGATCGTCAGAACAAGCCCGTTCATACAGTGGTTCGTTACAATTACACCATGGAAGGCAGCCGTGATTATATGCTGGATTTTATTGGCAGGGAAAAAACAGTTGCTTTTGAAAAAGTTTTTGAAATCTGTGAAGACAGAATTCACGCCATCTTTTTATTCTTATCTATTTTAGAATTGTCTCAGCAGAAATACATGAAGCTGCTGGTTGGGCAGGGCATGAATAACTTCATTGTAGAATGGAATGAAAACCGCGAAGCGGATATTGCCGATGAAGGGCTGACCGAAGAAGAAAGAAACGAACAGGAAAACGATTTTGATTCAGAAGAAGCATAAAAAAAGGGTAGTGATTTCACTACCCTTTTTAATTATCCTAATACGCTTGAAGCGATATTTACTTTGTCTTTCATTAGCTCTCGCACTGCTTCTGCAATACCTTCTGCATCATAGGCACATTCTCTGTGTAATTCTTTCGGACTGCCGTGTTCTACTAAACGATCCGGAATACCCAGGATTTTTACATTCGCCTTGTATCCGTTTGCGTTCATGAATTCCAGTACAGCCGATCCGAATCCTCCTACAACCGTACCGTCTTCAACGGTAACAATTTTGGAATAGTTGCTGAAAGCTTCGTGTAATAAATCTTCATCGATGGGTTTCACAAATCGCAGGTCGAAATGCGCAGGGTCGATGCCTTCGGTTCTTAAACTACGAATAGCTGCCTGTGCAAAATTGCCCGGATGACCAAAACTTAAAATAGCAACGTCTTTTCCGTCTTTTAGTTTTCTGCCTTTACCTATGGATAAAGCTTCAAAAGGCGTTCGCCATTCCGGCATGGTTCCTTCTCCTCTTGGGTAACGAATTACAACAGGATATTGTGTTTCTTCGAGCTGAGCAGTGTACATGAGATTGCGCAATTCCTTTTCGTTCATTGGCGCTGCAATAATTAAATTAGGAATACAACGCATAAAAGAAATATCGTAGCAGCCATGATGGGTGGGTCCGTCTTCTCCTACCAATCCAGCCCGGTCTAAACAAAATACAACAGGTAATTTCTGTAAAGCCACATCATGAACTACCTGGTCGTAAGCACGTTGCATGAAGGAAGAATAAATATTACAAAACACACGCAAACCCTGTGTGGCCAAACCTGCACTTACGGTTACTGCATGTTGTTCGCAAATGCCCACATCAAAAGCACGGTCCGGCATTTTGTCCATCATGAATTTCAAAGAGGAACCACTGGGCATGGCGGGTGTAACCCCCATGATTTTTGGGTTCGCTTCTGCCAGTTCAATCATGGTATAACCAAATACATCCTGGTATTTGGGAGGCTGTGGGGTATCCATTTTTTTCTTGAAGATTTCTCCCGTTGTTTTATCAAATAAGCCCGGTGCATGCCACTTGGTCTGGTCTTTCTCTGCCAGTTCATAACCCTTACCCTTGGTGGTAATGATGTGCAATAATTTAGGACCCGGTATATCTTTTAAATCTTTTAAAGTATCTACCAGCTTGGTAATATTATGCCCATCAATCGGACCAAAATAACGAAGCTTTAATGCTTCGAATAAATTACTGCTCTTGTTTACAACTCCCTTAATGCTGGCTTCCATTTTAGAAGCCATTTCCCTGCTGAAATTTTTTCCAACAGGCAGTTTGCCCATCAGGTTCCAGATTTCATCTCTTACTTTATTATAGGTTGGGGATGTGCTGATATCGGTTAGGTATTCCTTGAGCGCACCTACATTCGGGTCGATGCTCATGCAGTTATCGTTCAGTATAATCAATACATCGCTGTCGGCAACCCCTGCGTGGTTCATAGCTTCAAAAGCCATACCAGCGGTCATGGACCCGTCACCAATAACGGCTACTGATTTCCTGTTCTCGCCCTTGTATTTAGCGGCGATTGCCATCCCCAAAGCAGCAGAAATAGAAGTGGAGGAATGTCCTACGCCAAAAGTATCGTATTCGCTTTCCGATCTTTTCGGGAATCCGCTCAATCCCTTGTATTTACGGTTGGTGGGGAACTGATCTCTTCTTCCGGTAAGAATTTTATGTCCGTAAGCCTGGTGACCTACGTCCCAAACCAATTGGTCATAGGGCGTATTGTACACGTAATGAAGCGCAACGGAAAGTTCCACTACACCCAGACTGGCGGCAAAATGTCCGCCGTGCACGCTTACAACATCTATAATATATTGTCTTAATTCGTCGCAAATCTGGTGTAATTGAGCCCTGCTGAGTTTCTTTAAATCTTCAGGGCTATTGATATTCTTGAGTAAAGGACCAGGAACAAACTCCATTATTGGGTTATTTAGTAAGTAAAAATACAATAACAAAGCTTAAAAAGGAAGGTTCGCCCATTGCTTACTTTAATTTAAGCCAACCACCCCCCGATTTTGCCTTTAATCCAATTTGTTCCTTTTCAAGGGCTTAGCTATATTTAGCTTTGTAAAGATGAGAACGAAAAGCAAAGCAGTCTTGTATTGGTGGTGTCAACTGGGTGGCTGGCTGCTCTATGGTGTTACCATGGTGTTCTTTGCCTTTGTATTCGACACCAAAATCAATAGCATATTTTATCCCAAGCTATCTGTAATTATTGTTTCAGGCTTGTTATTTACCCATGTTTTAAGGCAATTGATTAAGCTTTTTCATTTATTGCCACCTGATCTGTCCCGCAAATGGGTTCCTTTTACGGTTGTGCTGTTATCTATTCTGGTGTTATTTAACCTGACTAATTCGGCAATTGCGGAGTGGCTGGGTCTGTTCAATCCCAAAACCAAGGTTTCTGTTGAAAAAAGATTCCTGGTAAACCTGGTATCCGATTCCCCCCTTATTTTGGTTTGGACATCCATCTATTATTTGTGGCATTATATAGAATTGGGCACCAAAACAGAATTCCAGAAAATTAAACTGGAAAGCCTGGTAAAGGAAATGGAGTTAAAAACCATTAAGAGCCATATCAATCCGCATTTTATTTTTAATGCACTCAATAGTATCCGGGCATTGGTAGATGAAAATCCGGAAAGAGCCAGAACCGCCATTACTGAACTGAGTAATTTACTCCGCAGCAGTATGCAGACCGAAAAACAGGAGACGGTTCCTTTTGAAAGAGAACTGAATATTGTAAAAGATTATCTGGCACTGGAACATATTAGATTTGAAGATCGCCTGAAAGTGGAATACGATATTGATGAAGACACCCTTGATCAACCCATACCTCCCATGATGTTGCAAACCCTGGTTGAAAATGCCATTAAACACGGGTTGAGCAAGGCCAAAGAGGGAGGGGTCATCCGAATTATTTCGGACTTCCGTGAATCTCATCACGAATTGATTGTGCAGAATACCGGAACTATTTCCGAAATTGCCGACGCACAGGGTTTTGGATTAAAGAGTACCCGCAGCCGTTTAAAATTGTTGTTCGGCGACAAAGCCCGGTTTACAATTGAGGATAAGGGGAACAATTGGGTAGAAGCAAAAATTATCATGCCCGTACAGGGAGTACCGGCTTAATTAGAATAATACAATCAGCAATTATGGCAATCAAAGCAATTATTATTGATGATGAAAGACTGGCGAGAAATGAATTGAAAAAATTGTTGCAGGATCACAGTGACATTGAAGTGATAGATGAAGCAACCAATGTAGACGAGGGTATTGAAAAAATTGAAACCCTGAATCCCGATTTGATATTTCTGGATATTCAGATGCCCGGTAAAACCGGGTTTGATTTACTGGCTGAAGTAGAGAAAGCGCCCAAAGTGATATTTACCACTGCTTACGACGAATATGCTATCAAGGCTTTTGAAGTAAATGCCCTGGACTATTTGTTAAAGCCGATTGAACCCAAACGTTTATCGGATGCCATTCAAAAACTACAGGCTGAACTTTACAAAGAAAGAATAGGACTTACCGGATCTAATCGCGGACCGCTTACTGAGCACGATCAGGTCTTTGTAAAAGACGGAGAGCGTTGCTGGTTTGTGAAGCTGGGTGAAATCCGTTTGTTTGAAAGTGTGGGCAACTATGCCAAAGTATTCTTTGGTACCAATAAGCCTTTGATTTTAAAATCACTGAATGCACTGGAAGAAAGACTGGATGATCGCATGTTTTTCAGAGCCAATCGCAAGCATATCATCAACCTGAGATGGATTGAAAAAATTGAACCTTATTTTAACGGAGGATTGATTCTGGATTTGAAAGGAGGTGAGAAGATTGAAGTGAGTCGCAGACAAACCGTTAAGTTCAAGGAGATGATGAGTTTATAAATTTCCAATTCTTATTTATTATTTAACTGAATGAATTGAATTCCTCAATATGAAAAAGATTGTTTTATCCCTCGGATTACTGGTATCTGTATTTGTTACTGTTGCGCAGGATTTAAAAACCATTGTTACTGATGCAGAAGTGCAGCGCGTATTGGGTACCCTGGCTTCTGATGAAATGGAAGGCAGAAGAACCTTTACCAAGGGTATAGACAAAGCAGCTGCATTTATTGCTTCGGAGTTCAAGTCTTATGGCATACAGCCATTAAAAGGCAACAAGGATTTTTTACAATCTTTTGCAATGATTCGTCCAAAGTTCATCAGTGCTTCAGGTATGCTGAATGAATCTGCTTTGGATACCAAACAAATTATGGCTGTTACCTGCAGCAAAGATTTGCAAGTGACTGAGAAATCAGGATACGAAGTGGCACAAATTGCCAAAGGAGCCAACCTCTTTGCAGAAGCCAGAAAATACAGCGGCTTAACCAAGAATACAATTGTATTGGTGGATACTTCTTTCAGTAGCAATTTTGGAAGACTGGCTCAGTTGAAAGGAAATATGTTTTATTCTGATAAGTCTGTTGTATTTATATTAACTACTGAAACAGCAGTTAAATCATTAACCATTGACGCAAAGCACGAGATCCAGGAAATGAAACTGGCCAATGTAGCGGGTATGATTCCCGGTAAGTCTTTGCCTAATGAATTTGTAATTTTCTCCGGACATTACGATCACCTGGGTATCAATAGCCGTAATATGGTGAATAACGATTCTATTTACAATGGAGCCAACGATGATGCCGCAGGAACCACAGCGATGATGTTATTGGCTAAGTATTATGCTGCTGCCAAAAACAATGAACGTACCTTGATTTTTGTTGCCTTCACTGCAGAAGAAGTGGGTGGTTTTGGTTCTCAGTATTTCTCCAGACAGTTTGATCCATTAGCGGTAAAAGCCATGTTCAATATTGAAATGATTGGTAGTGAAAGCAAATGGGGCAAGAACAGTGCTTTCATCACTGGCTATGAAAAAACCGATATGGGTAAAATTTTGCAGCAGAACCTGGCGGGTACCGATTTTACTTTTTATCCTGATCCTTACACTTCTCAGAATTTGTTTTACCGTTCAGATAATGCAACCCTTGCACGTCTTGGCGTTCCGGCACATACCATTTCAACCACCAAGATTGATGTAGACCCTTACTATCACAAAGCTTCTGATGAGTTAAGTACCATTGATATTCCGAACATGACACAAATCATTCGCTCCATCGCGTTGAGTGCAAGAGGGATTATCAGTGGTAAGGAAACTCCTTCCAGAGTAGATGCCAGCAGCTTGCGTTAACGGCTGTTTAATCGTTTAATCCATTTTACTATTTCGTACCAGAGTACGGATGCTGCTCCAATCCAAAAGCAACTGATAAGGTCTGCTATTAACAAGGGCTTGAATCCAAAGAACCGGGCAAAGGGCTCTATGTATATCAGTGCTGCTAATAGCAACAGGGTTGTAAAGATGATTCCATAGATCCAGTTGTTTTTGTAAAACAGGGTACTGAAAATGGAATAATAAAAAGAGCGGTTAATTAAAGTGAGAAAAATATTGGCAAATATCAGTGTGCTGAATACCATGGCCCTGGTGGTTTCAATATCATAGGACTGTTTCACTGCAAGCTGATAGGTATATAATGTACCTGCGGTAATTAATAATCCCTGAATCATACTGGTGGTTAATTCCTTCCAGTTAAAAAAAGTACTGGTGAATGGACGGGGAGCCTGCAATAAAGTGTTTTTTTCCATGGGCTCGTTTTCATAAATAATAGAACAGGTAGGCCCCATAATTAATTCCAGGAAAATTACATGGACGGGTGTGAAAATATTGGGATAAATCCAGCCCAACATCAATGGGATGAATACGGTGAGCACAATTGGAATATGGATGGAGATAATATATTGAATGGCTTTTTTAAGATTGGTATAAATTTTCCTTCCCATAGCAATGGCTTCCACCATCTTGGCCAAATCGTCTTCCACCAAAACTAGGGAAGCCGCCTGCTTGGCAATCTCCGTTCCTTTCTTTCCCATGGCAATACCAATATGGGCAGCTTTTAAAGCGGGTCCGTCATTTACTCCGTCACCAGTCATGGCAACAATTTCTCCATTGCTTTTGAGCGCATTGATAATACGCAACTTGGCTTCTGGAAACATACGGGTAAAAATGGATGTTTTGGCAACAGCCGATTGGATGGCTGCATCTTCCATTGCCATTAATTCATCACCGGTTAAAGAGCCTGTATTCCTGAATCCTATTTGCTGTGCAATAGAATGAGTGGTAGCTGCATTGTCTCCGGTAATAATTTTAACCTGAATACCTGCACGGTAAAAATCCTGTAAAACATGGGTGATATTTTTCTTTGGGGGGTCATAAAATGCAACCACCCCCTTTAATTCAAAAATGAAATCCTGCTGTTGAGCCGGATAGTTATCTCCGCTGAAAATGGCTTCCGCAACTGCCAGCACCCGATATCCTTTCTCTGTAAAAGCCTGAATGGCATTTTCAGTTGCCATTCTTTTTTCGTGATCCAGATTGCAACAGGAAAGAATGGCTTCCGGTGCACCTTTGGCAGCAATGATTTGTTCGCCTTGCTGGTTCCTGAAAATATGCGTCATCATCGGAGGCTTTCCCGATAAGGGATATTCGTGCACCATTTTGAATTCTGCCCGACGGTCTGCTCTAATATTATCTTTATAAAATGCATGGATAGACAATTCCATGGGATCAAATGGAATGGGTTCGCTGGACCACATGGCATAACTGATTAAAGATTCATTTTCAGTTATGTCTTTGGGCAAATCATCGGTCTGGAAAAGTTTAGCAGTTTGTGCATTGTATAATCCGGCAATGCTCATTTTATTTTCGGTAAGGGTTCCTGTTTTGTCTGTACAGATTACAGTGGCGCTGCCCAGTGTTTCAACGGTCTTCATTTGTTTTACTACAATCCCCATTTTCATGAGTCTCCATGCACCCAGTGCCATGAAAGTGGTAAAAGCTACTGGTATTTCCTCAGGAAGAATACTCATGGCAAGGGTTAAAGCCTGCAACAGGCTGGCCAGTACATTACCTGATAGCTGAAAGTTGATTAACCATACAATTAAAAAAACAATGATCCCCACAATGGCCATATTTCTTACAAAGCGATTAATCTGCTGCTCCAACGGAGTGGATTCTGTATCAATATCAGAGAGGCTCTTGCCAATTTTGCCCAGTTTGGAAGCATTACCCACTGCCGTAACAACGGCAATGGCCAATCCCCCAACTACATAGGATCCTCTGTACACTTCATTATTTCCAGCTTCTGCTGTTTTGTCTACTGCATAACTTTCACCTGTTAAAATAGATTCGTTTACGGAAAAATCATTCGATCGGATAACCGTGCCATCTGCAGAAACAGAACTGCCTTCTTCCATCATCAGGTAGTCGCCAATCACCAGTTCGTCAACATGAATAGAAACAATTTCATGGTTGCGAATCACTTTACAAAAGGGTTGTGTAAAATCCTGTAACTTTTCTAATGCGGCTTTGCTTCTGGAGTCCTGAAAAATAGAAATGGCAGCCACCAGTAAAATGGCCACAGATAAAAACAAAGCATCCCCGGCATTACCTGTAATAAAATAAATAAAGGCTGCTGCAAAAAGCAGGATAATCATAGGTTCCTTCAAAACCGTTTTGATGGTTTCCAGGAAATTATTTTTAGAAGCAAACTGAAGCTGATTGCTGCCGTGTTTTTGTCTGGCTTCATTAACCTCCTCTTCGGATAGCCCTTTTAATTCAAATGGTGTAGATGACATGACCTGTTATATGGATTTCCATATGAAGGTAAGGCATATAGCATCGGCATAAATAGTAAGAAAATATTTGATTTGAATAGTGGGGTTTGTTAACTTTAATACTATGCAAATTCCTTTTTTACCTAAACAACCGCATCCCATTGTTTCTTATTTGCGCGTAGGTAGACTTTTGTATTATTCACTCTTCATATTCATTGTTGAATCCTGGTTTTACTGGGTTAAACTGAATGAAGCCATTCAGTTTGCAGCAGCCTGGGTTATTTTTTTCTGGGCCTGGAGTTTTATGTTTTCTTTCATTCATATTTTTCTGGTGCTGGCAGATGGCTGGAGCCGTTATCAGAATTACAAAAGGGCCAAGGACCAGTTTTTTATGCATGGATTTAACAGAAGAATTGTAGATACCTATATTGGCTCTAAATGTCAACGTATGGCGGCATTGGAAGCTGCCAGGGAATTAGGCATAGAAGACGAAGTAAAAGCCTATCACAAAGCAAAAGGAGTTAAGTGGTATCACTATGTTCCCTATTTTATGATTAAGGATCCCTGGTTTGGATTCAAAAAGCATTTCTGGTCCAGAACTTTTCTGGAACCGAATTATAAGCCCCGCTTCAACTATTCCGATTATGAACAATTAGCTTTGCAGGCATGAGTATAGCAGGCATTGATCTAAGCAAAACCTACCAGGGTCGTAAAGTACTGGATAAGGTAAGTATCAGCTGTGGGGCAGGAGAGATATGCGGTTTGTTGGGTGCCAATGGTGCCGGCAAGACTACCTTATTTAAAATTCTTTTTGGTCTGGTAACGCCCGACAGCGGAAAGGTGATTTTACCGGAGAACGCAGTGAAGCCCATTGGTGGAATCATTGAAAAACCTGCTTTGTACGAATATTTAAATGCTTATGATAATATTCATTTGTTTTCGAGTATTCAGGGATTGAAACTGACGAAAAAAGAGATTGCCGTACAATTAGATAAAGTGGGTTTGCCCACAGACCGAATGGATCCCGTTGCCCATTTTTCCATGGGCATGAAACAAAGGCTGGGCATTGCCATTGCTTTGTTGAATAATCCTTCCTGTCTGGTACTGGACGAACCTTTTACCGGACTGGATCCAATGGGAGTAAGTTCACTCAGGAATTTAATTGCCACCCTGGCAGAAAAAGAAAGGCTGGCCATTATCCTTTCCTCGCATATCATTGAAGAGTTAAGTAAGCTTTGCCATAAACTCTATGTGTTGAAAAACGGCCAGTTGGTAAACAGCGGACCAACACAGGATTTAATTGCAGCCAATACCCTGGTCTTTAGTATTTGTGCACCGGGCATTCATACTGCTGCCTGTCTTGCATCGTATCCGGTTGTTTTTAAAGGAAATTGTGCAATGGTTACCATTGATGCAACCCAAGTGCCGGCATTGATTCAGCAATTGCACCAGGAGCATATTTTTATTACGTCCTGTACTCCGGAATTGAGTATGGAAAAACTATTTGAAACCAATACGGAATGTACGCCTTAATTAAAGCAGAAATATTTAAACTATTCCGACAGGGAAAAACCTATTATGCTATTGGGGCCTTGTTTTCCATTGAAGCTATCATCTTACTCAGTGCCTATTTTCAGGGCACTAATATTATTGATTTGTTACTGGAAAATTTAAAGCAAAGATTTTATTTTGAGGGCACCCTGTTAAATGGAAATTTACTGGTGTACCTGATTCTGAACACCCTTTGGTTTCATTTGCCATTGATACTGATGATTGTGGTTTCCGGTATGCTAACCGCAGAATACAAAGACCGCACTTTGCAGACCATTATGTTGCAACCTGTGAGCAAATGGAAATTTATTTTGAGTAAATACATCGTTGCGATTGTATTTACCCTGCTGGTTGTATTGGCATTGGCCCTCAGTTCATTTGGTCTTTCCTATTTTTTCTTCGGAAAGGGCGACTTGGTAGTATATCTGAATGGATTGAATTTCTTTGATGCATCAGATGCTTATTATCGTTTAAGATGGTCATTCGTTTCAGGGGCATTGTCCATGGTCTTTTTTTCGGTTGCGAGTTTAACCATTGCCATCCTTTTTAAGGAGGCGGCAAAAACTTGGATAGTATCTGCCTTTTTTCTGATCTTATCGAATATTCTGCTGAAGGTTGATTTTGGAGACAATTGGTTCAATGCATTGTTCTTTGCCAAGTTGAATGATACCTGGCAGTATTTTTTTTATTACCAGATTAACTGGGAACAAATTCATTTCAATAGTTTATTGTCCATTGGCTATAGTTTGTTGTTTATGGGCGCAGGTATTTATTGGTTTCATCGAAAAGATATTGGATAATGAGAAAATTATTTTTAATGCTGTTTTCTCAGGTATTACTGGGTAATGTTTTTGCGCAACCGGTAGATCCTGATTTATTAAAATTGAAGAGCCGGCTCGATTCTATTCAATCCTTTACCACCCAATTGACTTTGTCGGTGGATATTTCTTTCATCAATATGCCGGTAAAGAAGGCACAGATGATGTATACCAAGGGACAGAAAGTAAAATTTTCTTCAGGTGATTTTGTGATGCTCCCCAAAAGGGGGCTGGACTTTTCCCTGAATAGTTTGCTGGAATACGATTTCATTACCGTGGATAGGGGAATGGAAATGCAGGATGGTAAAAATTGTAAAGTGATCAATATTATTCCGACCGATAAACGGGCTGATTTTTCTATAGCCACCGTCTGGATGGATACCCGGCTCAGAAGGTTGGTAGCTTCAGAAATCAATACCAAGAAAGACGGTTCTTATACAGTGCATTTCCAGTACAATCAGGATCAGAAGGTATTACCAGATAAAGTGACCGTTAATTTTGAAATTGAGAAAATCAGGATACCCATTAATTTCATGGGCAAGGATACCGATATAGACAGAAAAAAAATGCGTGCCGCCGGATCCAAAACCGGCGCCATTTATTTAACCATGAGTAATTACCAAATCAAAACCCTCTTGTAAATTATCTGCATTACCCCGTTTTAATTTGCGAACTTTGCTGAATGGATCCCTTTCGTTCGGATGCGGCTTTCGATTCCCTGTATCCTGCCCATATTGCGCAGCTGGCCAGTCGTCACTGGACTCCCTTGTCAGTTGCCAAGGAAGCAGCTCAATTTCTGGCAGTAGGAGACTCCCCCCGTATACTTGATATAGGAAGTGGCGTTGGAAAATTTTGTTTAACAGGAGCCCATTATTATCCCAAAGCTTTTTTTGCGGGAGTTGAACACCGGGTTGCCCTGAATACCATCGCCACCCAACTAGCAAGTCAGTTGGGTATCATGAATACCCATTTCTTTGAAGGAAATTTCAGTACCATTGATTTTTCGGCTTACCATCATTTTTATTTTTATAACTCCTTTTATGAACACCTGGAGCTAAGTGATCTGATTGATGACTCGGTTCCCATTTCCAATGAGTTGTTTCACAGGTATAATCGCAATTTGTACAAGGCCTTAAAAAAAATGCCTGCCGGTACACGCATTGCCACTTTTCATAGTACAGAAAATGAAATGCCCACCAGTTATGAAGTGGTGGGCACTGGTACCAATGAAGACCTGAAGTTCTGGATTAAACTTTAGGATTGCGGTACAATGTTTTTAGTTTCTCCTTTATTAACTCCTTTCATAAAATGAATCAACCCTTTAAAATAGGTTTCCTGATCGTCGTACATACTCATATGACTACCATTCGGGCAAAACAGATAAGTGCCATTGGGTAATGTTTCTGCCATCCATTTCATATGATTGGGATCCATGGTGTCATGTGCTGCACCCACCACCAGGGTAGGTACTTTAATTTGATTCAGTTGATTTTTTACAGACCAGGTAGCCAGCTTGCCGGCAATGCCAAATTCGCTGGGCCCCTGCATGGTTACATACAGGTCCTGATTCATTTTGGCAAAAGAACGGTTCACTGGTTCCGGCCACTCATTCAATGGCAGTCTTAACACATGCTGGGTATAAAAATGAGATTGCAACAGTTCCATGTATTTAGGATTGCTGTACTCTTTTTTGGCTTCCAGTGCTCTAACTTCATTCAGTATAGCCGGATCCATTTGTTTGGCCAATACTTCATCGGCATATTTACCATATTCAACTGCATCACTCATCATATTCGAAATAATTACACCTTTTAAATTGTTCTGGTATTTGAGTGCGTATTCCATGGCAAGAATGCCTCCCCAGCTATGTCCCAGTAAGTAAAAATTATCTTTATTCAGTTGCAAGGCTTTTCTTACCTGTTCCACTTCATCTACATACCTGGCTAAATCGAAAAAGCTGCTGTCTTTCGGATTCTGCGAGTTGCCACAGCCTAGTTGATCGTAATAAATAATTTCAATTCCTTCAGCAGGAAGAAAGTTTTCAAAACATTCAAAGTATTCATGGGTGGCTCCAGGTCCTCCGTTTACTAAAAGGATTTTCATTTTGGGATTATTCCCGATTCTTTTTGTCCAGACATTGAAACTTCCTTTGGGTGTTTGAATGGGAATCATCTGAATATTTCCATTCTGAAGACCTGTTGAATGGGGTTTGAAATAATCATTGCCGGCAGTTGCTGTTGCAAGGTCTTGTTTGCAGCTGCTAAGGAAACTTAGTGCTGCCAATGTGAATAGCGTAAACAGTCTTTTCATATTTTATGAATTGGTTAATGAAATACCTTTTTTCTGAATCATCCACTGGAGTAATTGTTGGGTAACAACACCCGGAACGCCCTCTCCGATGGGCCTCCCGTTTATTGAAACCACGGGTAATACATTCTTGGTAGAACTGGTAACAAAAGCTTCTTTCGCATTCGCCAGGTCTTCAAAATCAATGGGCCCTTGCTTTACTACAAACTGGGTATTCAATAATATTTTTGCTCTGGTTACACCGGCCAATACCTGTTTGTCAGGTGTAATTACTTCCTGTTTGTTGTTTACAATAAAAAAATTAGAACGGGGGCATTCGGTAATTATTCCTGCGTTATGGTACAATACATCATCAGCCCCAGCAGCCTTAATGGTGGGTTGTAAATAAATGGCTTTTGCGTAATCAATGGTTTTAATATGCGGCAATTGTCGCTGGTGTTCGTGCGTAATTAAACGGATGCCTTTCAGAGGTGAAGTGTAGGTATACTGAAATGGATTTTGTGTAATGATTAAATTCGGAATTCCCATACTGTACCCATCCGGAGAATCGCCACCTGTTAGGGTGATTCGTATGCCTGCATTCAATAGCTGGTTTTTCTCTATTAAAAGATGAATAGCCCTGGTTAATTCATTTTTGTTCAGGGCTACCGGAAGGTGCATGGCGGCAGCAGAATGATAAAAACGATTCAGGTGGTCGTCTAAAAAAATAGGACTCCCCTTCACTACTACCAGAAAATCGAAAATCCCATACCCTCTTTGAATGGCAAGGTCGGTAACAGAAAGTTTTGCTTCCTCAGCAGGTAGCAATTCATTATTTATAAATACAAACAACTTGGTCATTTTTTTTCTGTTGTTAATAGGGGCAATAATTTTTCAACCGGTATGCGTTCTGCCTTGTTCCCTTTTATACCGATGGTTGTATTGGCCATCCACAATGAATTAATGATGGCTTCCTCAGTAGCTTCAATGGCCGCCATAAATAACTGGGAAGTGTTGTCGTTGTGCAGATTCAGAAAGGTTTGTGTTGCAGTAGCAGGCTGATGCGGAATCTGATTCTCAGCAGCAGTAGAAAAAGCAATCACATAATCTCCGCTACCATTCGAAGCAATACCTCCTGTTTTTCCCAATCCCAACATAGCTCTTTTGGCCAGTCGCATGAGGTTCCTGTGATCCAGCGGGGCATCTGTAGCAAGCACCATCATGCAGGATCCATCCACATTATTCAACAGTTCATTCCTGAAACTGAATTTCTGTAAATGCTCACCAACGGGAATGCCATCAATACTGAGTACGCCTCCAAAATTAGATTGTACCATTACCCCAACCGTGTATCCGCCCAGTTTCGCGGGGAGTTTTCTGGAGGCAGTTCCAATCCCCCCTTTAAAACCAAAGCATACAGTTCCAGTGCCGGCACCAATGGAGCCTTCTTCCAGGGTATTGGAATTTGCATTTTTAATGGCAGATAAAATATGTTCTTCCTGTACATGTCTACCCCTGATATCATTTAAATAGCCATCATTGGTTTCACCCACTACTGCATTTACAGAACTTACTCTTTCATTGCCTGGCAAGCTAAGGGTATAGCTGATTAATGCATTCATGGCATTCGGTACACTTAAGGTATTGGTTAAAATTATGGGTGTTTCCAGATTTCCCAATTCGTTTACCTGCGTGCTTCCCGCCAACTTTCCAAATCCATTACCAGTATAAATGGCTGCTGGAACTTTGCGCTTAAAGAGATTGCCGGTATGTGGCAGAATTGCTGTTACGCCTGTTCTTACGGAGTCTGCTTTTACAAGTGTGGTATGACCAACAGCCACACCCTTAACATCAATGATGCTATTGTATTGGCCGGTAGGTAAAACACCAATTACAATCCCCATATCCCTGGGTCTTTGCTTTTCCTGCGCAACCAATTCCTGCCTGTTACCCAGCAAGCCCATCGACAGCATAACAATAAACCCTGTTTTCATGTCTGCTTTATTTGGGAAAAATCAAAGTAGGGACCTTGGTAGAATAGGTTAATTCAGCAGATTTACTGGGAAGGAATAATCTTTCGAAAAATCCTTTCTTCTGTTTGGTGAACAGTACAACCAATCCGGGCTTTTCTTTTTTAATAAACTTAGTAAGCCGTTCTATCAAAGAAGATTCAAGATGGGTTGGAAGGATAACAGGTGTTATATGTTGATACTTTTCCTGTGCTAATAAAGCTGCTTTCTTTTTTGTTTCCGGATGATTAACTCCCATTCTGGCATAGTGCAATACTTTTATATTGGCTTTTAATGCGCTGGTGATGGAGCTCAGTTTTTTTAATTCATTGTTCAGGTTTTCAAAGTCGGAAACATAGAGAATGCTTTGCAAAGGACTTGCTTTGTATTTGGAAGGAATGGCCAGTACAGGTATACTGGAATGATTCACCAGATAAGCCGTGTGTGTGCCCATCAGCTTTCTTAATACGCTGGCACCATTGGTGGCAATGCAGATAAATTGGCATTTGTTTTTCAGAGAAGCCTGTATAATGGCCTGTTCGGTTCCTGTCACAAAATCAATCTGGTATTTGCAGGAAGACATATTTTTTAACTGACTTCCTAAGGTAGATTTCACCCATTTTTCCAGTGACTGTGTCAATCTTTTTTTCTCTTCTTTTTCATATTCCTGGTAGAAGGAAAGATTCCAGGTGTCTGGTTGCATTAAGGCAACTGCAGAATAAAATACAACGGCGGTGTTGGGAATCTGCTTTGCCAGACTGGCTGCAAAATACAGTGCAGCTTTGGAATTGTCTGAAAAATCGGTGGGTACTAAAATTTTCATTTTGTTCTTGGATTGGTTTTTTCTAAAGATTGTAAAAATGATTCAATAAAACGAATGTTCTCGGCCCGGTTGTCGTGCATGGTTCCATGTCCTGCACCTTTTATTATTCCAAACTGACTTTGCTTTACCAGTTTGCTCAATCTTGCAACCGTTGCAGGCCGGGCTTCATCGTATTCGCCGGTAATAAAAAGTGTAGGTACAGTTATAGAAGATAAACTTCTGATACGGTCATAGTTTTTTAAAGTGCCGGTTGCCGTAAACTCAGTTGGCCCCCACATATAATTATAAATAAAACCATTGCTGGGTGCAGTTGCCGTATCCCAAGGACTGGTTAGTCTGGTATTGCGAACACCAAAATTTTTCGCAAAAACGGTATTGGCATTTTGGTAAGCTTCGGCATTGAAGTCACGGGTTCTTTCTCCTTCTGCAATAGCTTTCTGAATAGATAAAGGCAGACTGCTGATTAAAGTATCTGCATCTTTTTTCCAGACCTCTGTGCTGAAATACGGGCTGTTAAATATAATTGCCTTGATGCCTTTGGGGTATTTTAAATAATATTCAAGGGCCAGTGCTGTACCCCAGGAATGACCGTGTAGGTAAAACGAATCCAGTGATAAATGATCTATCAATGCTTTTACCTGCTCAACAAAAAAAGGAACTTTCAATAAGCTGGTATCGGTATGGTATCCTGATCTTCCGCTGCCCAGTTGATCAAACAAAATAATGGGTCGGTCTTTTCCCATTGATACAAATTGATAAAAAGAACGACTGGTTCCTCCGGGACCTCCATGAGTTAACAGGAGTGGCAGTCCTTTGCCTTTTCCCATAACACGGTACCAGATTTTTCCGCCTGTAACCGGAACATAACCTTCCTCTTCTTTCAGCTGTGAAAAACTGCTGAAACAGAGAAGGGTTAAAACAACAGTTAGATGCATTGTCTTTAAAAACATAATGTCAGGGCAATTAGCTTCCCTCTGTTTAAAGATACAGCAATTTAAAATTATTGAAAGTGGAATAAGCCAATGGAAGCCAACAACATAAGCACCAGGGCCAGCACGCCAAATACATTACTCCATAGCCCGTTTTTATATCGTCCCATGATTTTTTTATTGTTCGAAATATGCAGAATCACGGCAATTAATACAGGGGCTGTTAAGCCATATAAAATGGCAGCATAAATAAGCGCGTTTATAGGAGATATGCCTAAGTAATTTATACCAAGACCCAGAATAAGTGAAAGGGTGATGATGGTATAGAAAGCCTTGGCTTCATGAAATTTTTTATCCAGTCCGTTTTCCCAGTTGAATATTTCTGTTATCATATAAGAAAGGGCACCACTCAGTACGGGGATGGCCAGGAATCCGGTTCCAATAATACCCAGGGCAAACAAAATATAAGCAGCCTCTCCGGCCAATGGTTTCAGTGCTTTGGCCGCATCTTCAACAGTGTCTATCTGATGAATGCCTGCATTGAATAGAACCGTACCCGTGGTTAAAATAATAAAGTACATCACAATATTCGAAAACAGCATACCGGTATCAATATCCTGTTTCATGGCTGCAATCACTTTCTTGTTTACCACCAGTTTTTGTTTCCGGTGTTTTAAATCTTCAATAGACATCGTGGCTTGCCAGAAAAACAAATATGGAGAAATAGTAGTACCCAGAATGGCTACCAGCACGGCCAGGTATTCCTTATTCAATTGAATATCGGGTAAAAAAGTACTCTTTAGTATTGCTTTGATATCCTGTTTGTACAGGAAGGGAACAATGATATAAAACAACAGCACCAGGCAGAGGTATTTTAAAACAGAAGCAATTTTTTCATAGGGCAGATAAATAATTAAAATCAGCAGCATCATGGTAAAACCGGCACTGAAAAAATTGGCATCGATGGATGGGAACAATAAATTTCCTACGGCGCCCATACCCGCAATATTGGCTCCAATATTTAAAATGATAGCAGGAAAACTCAACATGACTACGCCATACAAAACAGGTTTGGGATAGTGATCTTTCAAGGTTCCCGTGAGTCCCTTCCGGGTAACCAGACCAATCCGGCCACACATTTCCTGAACAGCAGCCATCATAGGGAAAGTTAATAAAGCCGCCCAGAGTGTTCCCAGTCCAAATTGTGCCCCTGCCTGAGAATAAGTAGCAATGCCAGAGGGATCATCATCGCTGGATCCGGTAACCAGCCCCGGCCCCAGGTTCTTCCAGAATTTTTGAAACATATTGGGGGATGACTTCATGATACAATGGTTCGGAAAGTTAAATTGATTCTGTTCTCCTTTATTTTTTTGGACGGGGGCAACTGATGCAGCCAGTTTTCCTGTATAGAGCCCTTCATCACCAGCAGGCTTCCGTTTTCGAGCAGTATTTCTTTTTTTCCTGGGTCTTTCTGTGTTTAAAACAAAACTTTCTTGCTGCTCCAAAACTAACAGAAGCAATGGCTCCGTTTTTCTTTAATTCCTTTTCATTATCGCTATGCCAGCCCATGGATTCTTCACCGTTATGATACAAATTCAGTAAACAGGAATTGTAGCTTTCTCCGGAAATGGATTCAATGGATTGTCGAATAAGATTCAGTGTGCCGTTAAATGGCAAAGCTGTTTTTGTGCTGTTGGAATATCGGTATAAAAAAGGCTGGTCTCCATACCAGGCCACTTTTCTTTTGGTAATAATCTCTTTGCCGAACATGCGGATCTGGTCGTTCTCCCAAGCAATTTCTTCTAAAAGCTGTTTCTTGAAATCCTGTATTTCTATGGATGAAAAAACACTACCATAATAAATGGCCAGACCATCAAAAGGTAATAGTTGTTGTGGTTCATTTGCAATGGGGAAAAGGCTCAACATGGTTAATTAACCTGCATTAACATTGGCAACAGAATGAATGGCAGCACTGATTTCGGAAATCAGGGAGAAATCTTTTTCTATTGCATTGCCAACCACAATGATATCGGCACCCGCTTTACAGTTCAGGTATGCTTTCTCAGGATCAACAATACCTCCTCCGATAATCAGTGGTACATCAATATGCTGGGCCACTTTTTCAATCATATGTTCGGTAATGGGTCTTCTGGCTCCGCTACCTGCATCCATGTATATCAGTTTCATGCCCAGCATTTCGCCTGCCATGGCTGTACACATGGCTATTTCGCTTTTGTCAGCAGGAATAGGAGAGGCATTGGAGATATAACTAACCGTTGTGGGTGCACCTCCGTCAATTACCATATACCCGGTTGGCATAATTTCCAGACCGGATTTTTTAACGAAGGGTGCAGAAATTACATGTTGTCCAATTAGTAATTCGGGATTTCTTCCGGAAATCAAAGACAGGTACAACAATGCGTCTGCGTATTTGCTTACCTGGGAAGGAGAGCCCGGGAATAAGATGACAGGTATGGAACAGGCGGCTTTTATTTGCTGGATACATTCATCCAAGTGATGAGAAATGACCAGACTGCCGCCCACAAAGAAATAATCCACTTTCGCTTCAATCGACAATTTTACCAATTCCGCAATGCTTTTGGCATTCACCTTATCAGGGTCAATCAGTACGGCAAAGGATTTTTTCCCCGAACTTTTTTTGGTAATGAATTGATGATAAATGTTTTGCTTCATTCTTATAGGATGGTGGTACAAAAATGCAGAAAAGTTTTCGTTTAAAGCATTTTAAATGCGGTTGCCAATGTCGGGGGGAGGTAAATGCAGGATTGTTTAACTTTTTGGGCTAAAAACATCAACCTTTCATTTCTGCAATATTACCTAAAAATCTTATTGACACCTGTGTATAATCAGGGAAATTCAATGTGGATTTGAGCTCTGAAATTATCCACCTTCCTTATCCACAAGCTGTGCATATTTCCACTATTGGATTTTGAAAATGGAAGGATATTTTCGTCAACCGACCGATTTAACACGGTTTTGGGAAAACTGTTAAATACATCTTAAACCACAATTTCGATATGCCTAATCCACGCACTCCCAAAGGCTTGCAATTCAGCCGCCGCTTCACCAAAGAAGGTGTAAGTCCTTATGATATGTTTGAATACGATTACCGCGACAGCGTAATCAAGAATCCAAACGGTGAAAAAGTTTTTGAAATGAATAATGTAGAGGTTCCCAAACAATGGAGCCAGATTGCTACAGATATTCTTGCTCAGAAATATTTCAGGAAAGCAGGTGTGCCACAACCCGATGGTTCTTTAGGAAGAGAAACCAGTGTGAAGCAGGTAGCACATAGAATGGCCCATTGCTGGAGAGTATGGGGTGAGCGCTATGGTTATTTTGCCAGTGAAAAAGATGCACAGGTATTTTATGATGAATTGGCATACAGTATTCTGAATCAGGCATGTGTTCCCAATTCACCCCAGTGGTTCAATACCGGTCTACACGAAGTGTATGGCATTACCGGTAAGCCGCAGGGTCACTATTTTGTGGATCCGAAAGATGGTAAATTAAAGAAATCAACCAACGCATACGAACGCCCTCAGCCGCATGCATGTTTTATATTAAGTGTAAGCGATGATTTGGTGAACGAAGGTGGTATCATGGACTTGTGGACCCGTGAAGCCAGAATTTTCAAATATGGTTCAGGTGTGGGTACCAATTTCTCTCAGATTCGTGGAAGTGGTGAAAAATTAAGCGGTGGTGGTACTTCCAGTGGTTTAATGAGCTTCCTGAAAATTGGTGACCGTGCTGCAGGTGCAATTAAGAGCGGAGGAACAACCCGTCGTGCAGCTAAAATGGTTTGTCTGGATTTAGATCATCCGGAAATCATGGAATTCATCAACTGGAAAGTAGAAGAAGAGAAGAAAGTAGCTGCCCTGGTAGCTGCCGGTTACGATAATGGATACGAAGGAGAAGCATATGCAACCGTGTCTGGCCAGAACTCTAACAATTCTGTTAGAATCCCCAATGAATTTTTCCATGCTTTGGAAGAAGGAAGAGACTGGGAATTGAAAGCCAGAACCGATGGCAGAGTTATGAAGAAAATTCCTTCCAGAGAAGTTTGGGATAAAATTGCTTATGCAGCATGGCGTTGTGCAGATCCAGGTACACAATACGATACCACTATCAACGAATGGCATACCTGTCCAAAAGGTGGTCGCATCAATGCTTCCAATCCTTGTTCAGAATACATGTTCTTAGACAATACCGCATGTAACTTGGCTTCCATCAACCTGCGTAAGTTCCACGATGATGATACCAATATTTTTGATGTAGAAGGATTTGAATACACAACCCGTTTGTGGACCACTGTATTGGAGATTTCTGTATTGATGGCACAGTTCCCTTCTAAAGAAGTGGCGCAATTGTCTTACGACTACAGAACACTGGGACTTGGCTTTGCCAACCTGGGTTCTATGCTAATGGTAAGTGGTATTGCTTACGATAGCGAAGAAGCAAGAGGCATTGCAGGTGCTATCTCGGCCATCATGACCGGGGTTGCTTATAAAACATCTGCGGAAATGGCTTCCTTCCTTGGCACATTTGATAAGTATGAAGAGAACAAGGAAGATATGTTACGCGTTATGCGCAACCACCGTGCTGCTGCTTACGATGCAACAGAAGCTTATGTAGGTATTGAAATTAAACCTCAGGGTATTAAGGCGCAGTATTGTCCTGATTATATGCTGAAAGCAGCTACCCGTGCATGGGACGATGCAGTTCAGTTAGGAGAAAAATACGGCTACCGCAATGCTCAGACAACTGTGATTGCACCAACCGGTACCATTGGTCTGGTAATGGATTGCGATACTACAGGTGTTGAACCGGATTTTGCTTTGGTGAAATTCAAAAAACTAAGCGGTGGTGGATATTTCAAAATCATCAACCAGTCTGTTCCTCAGGCCTTGAAGAACTTAGGGTACAATGATGCGGAAGCAAAAGCCATTGAACAATATGCAGTTGGTTCAGCCAGCTTTGAAAATGCACCTTTCATTAACAATGCAAGTTTGGCAGCCAAAGGATTTACTGCAGCTGAAATAGAAAAATTAAACGGAGCAGCCAGATCTGCTTTTGAAATTGCGTTCATCTTTAACCGATTCACTTTGGGTGATGAATGTATGCAGCGTCTGGGCTTTAGTCCTGCACAATACGAAGACTGGAGCTTTAATTTGCTGGAAGCATTAGGCTTTACAGAAGATGAAATTGAAGCAGCCAACGATTATGTATGTGGTACCATGACAATAGAAGGGGCTCCTTATTTAAAAGATGCTCATCTGCCTGTGTTTGATTGTGCCAATAAATGTGGTAAGAAAGGAGAAAGATATATTCATGCTTACGGACATATCAGAATGATGGCCGCTTGTCAGCCATTCTTAAGCGGTGCTATTTCCAAAACCATTAACCTTCCTCATGAAGCAACGGTAGAAGAAATTGCTGATTGCTATATGCTTAGCTGGCAGTTGGGTCTTAAGGCAAATGCTTTATACCGTGATGGTTCTAAACTAAGCCAGCCCTTAAGCAACAAGAGCGAGAAGAAAAAGAAAACAGAAGATACCTCTACAGAAGCTGCTGCAGAAGAAACTACAGTGGCTGAAGCATCCACCATTGTTGATCTGGGTCAGCTAACCGTAGATGAATTATTGGAAGAAGTAACCAAGCGAATGACTGCTTCTACCGATACGGAGTTAAAGCGTGCATTGTCCAGAATCGTAGAAAGAAAATCCTTGCCAGCCAAAAGAAGAGGATTTACACAGAAAGCCAAGATTGGCGGTCAGGTTGTTTTCTTAAGAACCGGTGAGTACAGCGATGGTACATTGGGAGAAATTTTCATTGATCTGGCAAAAGAAGGTTCTACCCTTCGCAGCTTAATGAACTGCTTTGCCATTGCCGTATCTGTAGGTTTACAATATGGTGTTCCGTTGGAAGAGTTTGTAGATAAGTTTGTGTTTACCCGCTTTGAACCAGCTGGTATGGTAGACCATCCGAATATCAAAACCACTACTTCGTTGGTAGACTTTGTATTCCGTGCATTGGGCTATGAATACCTGAACAGAACCGATTTGGTTCATGTGCTGGACAGACCCACTGTAGGTAATACAGGAGAGGAGGGAGATGCTACTTTTTTGGGAAAGCCTGAGTTGAGTAGTGTAAGAGTAACTGCTCCCTCTCCGAATGCAAGCCCTGCAGAAGGACCTGCTTCTCCTAAATTACAAAGAGCAGCTACCACAACAGCAGCTGCAGGTAATAGTGGAATGGATGCAGTAAATGCAGCCGCCAAGAGCATGCAGAGCGATGCGCCTGCTTGTAGTACCTGCGGTCATTTAACCATCAGAAGCGGAACCTGTTACAAGTGTTTGAACTGCGGTACCAGCATGGGTTGCAGTTAATTCGATAGCAGTTAATCCCTGCCCTAATATCTCCTTTGGACTTGCTCCGGAGGAGATTTTTTTTGCATAAGCAACAGCATTGTTTAAATTGTAGCAATCATTTCTTTATGAAAAAAATCTGTCTCATTTTCGGGATTATTTTTCTTACCCTTTCTGTTTATGGACAACAAAAAAAGAGAATCCCTCTTTCTTTTTTGCCACCCATAAACCATTGATTTATCAAAAAGCAAAAATTACTCAGCTTATTGATACCACTATAGAAAATAAATTACTTCAGATTCAGGTGAAGGGTATTAAAGGAATGGTGGTAGATCAAATTCAGTTGCTGGAATTAGAAAGAACCACAGAAGCTTCGCAGATTATTCTGTATCAGCAAAATAAAGTGGTACAAAAACTGCAGGTCCCCTTTTGGTTTCGTCATATTTTACCTTTAGCAGAAATTGCCGATTTTAACGCAGACGGAATCCCTGATATTAAGTTCCGCATCTATACAGGAGGGAACGGCTCAGCTGCATTGCTGAATTACAAAGTCTTTTTAATGAGTCAGCAAAATAAATACCGCGTGTTCAGCTTTGTAGATTTTTCTGCAGAAAAGGAATACGATTTCAATAAAGATGGTATTGCAGAAATATTGGGCTGTACCACTACCAATTACAAAGGTCATAACTACTGGGTCTATAATGTATACAACTGGATCAACGGTTCGCTGGTAATGGTTTCCAAGGATTTTGGTTACCCTTTTTGGACGAAAGTAGACAACAGATCCAATAAGGTAGTTGCCAAAGAAATACCGGAAGATATAAGGCAATCTACCCTTCGGTCTTTTCCTACAGAATACTTTGTTAGATAAGTGAATGCATTCATCAAAAACTCAGTTCCGATACCATTAAAATTATTACATTCATAGTTCTAACGACCAAGTTTAAAAACGCTATATGGGAGATTTTCAAATTAAAAAACAACCGAAACAATACGATGTAGTTATTGTTGGTTCAGGTGCAGGTGGTGGAATGGCTGCCTATACTTTGTCTAAGGCCGGATTAAAAGTTTGTTTGCTGGAAGCAGGAGAAGATTATGATCCGGCAGTCAACTCTTCTCAATTAAAAAATCCATGGGAATCCCCCAGAAGAGGGGCCAGTACCAAGTTCAGACCTTTTGGTGATTTTGATGGCTGTTACTGGGGTTGGGAAATTGATGGAGAGCCTTATACGCAGGCGCCGGGCAGTCAGAAGTTCGAGTGGTGGAGAGCCCGTATGATGGGTGGACGTACCAATCACTGGGGAAGAATTTCTCTGCGTTTTGGTCCCAAAGATTTTAAAAGAAAAAGCATTGATGGCCTTGGTGAAGACTGGCCCATTGGTTACGAAGACGTAAAACCTTACTACGATAAGATTGATAAACTAATTGGTGTATTTGGAAGTAATGAGGGATTGGAGAATGATCCGGATGGAATTTTTTTACCGCCACCCAAACCCCGATTGCACGAACTGATGATTAAGAAAGCGGCAACCGGAATTGGTATTCCGGTAATTCCTTCCCGCTTATCCATTCTTACCAAAAAAATTAACGAAGAACGAGGTGCCTGCTTCTTTTGTGCACAGTGTAACAGAAGTTGTAAAGTGTATGGTGATTTTTCTTCCGGTTCTGTGTTGGTGAAGCCAGCATTAAAAACCGGAAACGTTGATGTAATTACCCAGGCCATGGCCCGTGAAGTAATTACGAATGCAGAAGGGCTGGCTACCGGAATTTCTTATGTAAACAAAATAGACAGTCAGGAATACCAGGTAAATGGCCGCGTAGTTATTCTGGCTGCCAGTACTTGTGAAACCGCTCGTTTGTTGTTGAACTCAAAATCAAAAAGACATCCGAATGGATTGGCCAATGAAAGCAATGTAGTAGGTAAATACCTGCACGATTCTACGGGTGCGGCCATGGGCGGTGTTCTGCCGGAACTCTTTGGCAGAAAGCGTTACAACGAAGACGGTGTTGGTGGTATGCACGTGTATACCCCCTGGTGGTTAGACAATAAGAAACTGGATTTCCCAAGAGGTTACCATATTGAATACTGGGGTGGTATGAGTCAGCCGGCTTATGGATTTGGTATGGGCATGCAGGGACTGAATGGCAAGTACCAGGTGAATGGTAAAACCAAGGAAGCCGGTGGATATGGTGCTTCCTTAAAAGAAGACGTTCGCTTTTTCTACGGAGCGGGTGTGGGTATGGCAGGAAGAGGAGAGTCGGTGCCCGATATCAACAACTACTGCGAAATAGATCCTACGGTAGTAGATAAATGGGGCATCCCGGTTTTGCGTTTCAATACCCGACATTCTGATTATGAAATAAAACAGGCCAAGCATATGAAGGAAACCTTTAAGGAAATCATGCACAATATGGGTGCTGTGATTACCTGGGGAGCCGATGACGATGCATCCAATAATTATGGCTTGTCTAATCCGGGAAATATTATTCACGAAGCGGGTACTGTAAGAATGGGGAACGATAAAAAAACATCTGCCCTGAACAAGTGGAGTCAGGCACACGATTGTAAAACCTTGTTCTGTGTGGACGGTTCTCAGTTTGTGTCTCAGGCCGATAAGAATATTACCTGGACCATTCTGGCATTGAGTATGCGCGCGAGTGAATACATTATTGATGAAATGAAAAAACAAAACTTATAATATGGACAGGAGAAAATCGATTAAAGCACTGATGATTGGCACCGTTGGTGCCGGTGTTTTGGTGGAAGCCTGCACCAGTGCCGATAAAAAAAATATAGCCAGTTCTGCAGACGCTGCTTTAGCAGATCGCATGCAGGAAGAAAAAGCCTATCTGGCTAAAATAGAGAAAGAGCCTAAGTTCTTCACCGAACATGAAATGGCAACCATCACGGTTTTGGGAGATATTATTATTCCAAAAGACGAAGTGAGTGGTAGTGCCAGTGAAGCCAAAGTTCCTGAGTTCATTGAATTCATTGTAAAAGACATGCCTTCTCACCAAACCCCACTCAGAGGCGGATTGCGTTGGTTAGATTTACATTGCTATAAATTATATGAAAAGGCTTTTGTAAACCTATCTGCTGCACAGCAATTAACCGTGGTAGATTCCATTGCTTATCCTAACAAAGCACCCAAGGAACTGGCGCAGGGTGTTGCCTTTTTTAACAGCATAAGGGATTTGGTAACCACCGGATTCTACACCACAGAAATGGGGGTTAAGGATCTCGGGTATGTGGGTAATGCACCGAATCAATGGAATGGTGTGCCAGATGATGTATTGAAGCAATACAATATGGCTTACACTGAAAAAGAATTGAAGGAATGCGTAAGCTTCGATAAAGCCTAGCTTACTCTTTTTTCTTTTCCGAAAGATATTTAGCCAACCTACTGTTATAAGGGTCTAATTTTTTAGCCTCAGTAAAACAAGCAGAAGCCAATTCTGCTTGTTTTAATTCTGTATGAGCCATTCCCTTGGTAATGAGTATATCTGCTTTGGTTGCCAGATTATCCGGACTCATCAGCAACGCAATAGCGCAATCATTTGCTGTCTGTACAAAATTATTTTTATTCAGAAATATCATTGCCCGCTGGTGGTATGCTTCAGGAAATACCGGCCTTAAGTAAATGGCATCCTGTACCAGACTCAGCGCACTGTCATTATTATTCAAAGCCATCATTACTTTGGCCAGATTTAAGCGGAGAATTCCGATATAAGGTTCCAGTATCAACGCCTCTTCACAATATTTAGCTGCCAAGGCAAATTGGTTCAGTTGTAAATAAACCAGGCCTTTTTCGCTAATGGCTTCTGCATAGGCAGGTACTTTCTTTAAGGCTTTGTCTATAAGCTCCAACTGTAAAGTTGGGTTGCTGTTGTTTCTTGCATTCATCAACGCTTCATAAGCAATCTCTTTTTTATCTGCATCGTTTTCTAACAAAAGAGAAACCCAGATATTGTTTCCTGCCGCACTGTTCCATCCCCTGGAAACGGCAGCATATCTTTTGGATTTAATGGGATGGGTGGGAGGTCCATCGGTTTCGTTTAAGAAACTAAAGATAGATTCGGCTTCGGTTTCTTTTGCTCCCAGCTTTTGTAAAATAAATCCGGCAAACTCATCCGCTTCAATTTCCTTATCGGGTCTGCTGCCAATTCCATCCAGCGAGTGACCATTAAAGTGATGGCCCAGTTCATGCGCCAATACGCCTGTTACAAACCATTTATTATTGGTTCGCTTTTGAAAGTTTTCCAGGAACTGTCTGTCAAATTGAATGAATCTTTCCTGTCCGGTTTCATTATTAAAACAAACGGCAGCACAGTTGTTAAAGTTCTGAAGAGCCACCAGTCTGAAGCGGTTGCGTAAACCTACAACAGCGGTTATTTTCGTAATCAGTTCATTCATCCATTTCTCCGCATTTTCATCTGATACTTCAGCGGCGGGTACAGGTTCGTAGTGGGTTGAATTACCAAAAAAATTGCAGGCGAAGCTTACTTTATTGCGCGCGTCTTTTTGAAGAACAGGTTTGATGGAGGCTTTTTTCTGCGCATGCAGCATACTGGCTGCGAATAAAAGACAAGTGGCGAGAAGGGTTCTTGTAATCATGCAATAAAAGTCTTGTATATTTTTTAACCCCAAATACCGTCTCAACGGTATTCAGTTATTTGTACGGAACATTATTTTAGGGTTAATATTCTTTGTTATGCGTATCCTTTCTTTTTTGCTTCTGATTTGTTTTTATTTACTGTTATCAGTTGCCTGCAATCAGCGCGTGGGTAGCGGTTCCGAAGAAAAAGGCAATGCCGCAGATGCCAGTGAAGTGGCATCTGCAGATTCAGTAGATAAGCAGATGACTGCCTTATCAAATGGAAGTTTTACAGATAGAAAATTCATCCGCAGTTCAGAACTTGAATTCAAGGTGGACAATGTAAGAGAAGCAACAGAAGACATCAAAGAGATTGTTCAAAAAGCCGGAGGGTTTGTTATATACAGCAAATTGAGTAGCCAGATTAATCAAATGGCTGAAACGGAATTGAGCAGAGATTCATCCCTGGAATTTATTAGGTATACCGTGCAGAACAATATGAAGATCCGTGTACCAACCGTTCGTTTTGATACGGTACTCTCCAGCATATTGCCACTTGCCAATTTTATTGACAATCAGATTGTTCAATTGGATGATGTTTCGTTTGAAGTATTGAGTAATCATATGACCATTCGAAGAGCGGTAGGTGGGGCAAGAAAAAACAAAAAGGAATCAGCAGATCTAAGTGCCTATCAACAGGAAGAAGCAGACCGGGCCAAAGTAGACAACCTTTCGCTAAGCGATCGTATCCGCTACAGTGATATATCACTTGTGTTTTCGCAAAGATCACTGGTGAAACAAACGGTGATAGCCAATGAAGAAAAAGCGATGGAGTATCAACCGGGCTTTGGTCGCAAAATCCTCACCGCCTTTATAAAAGGATGGCAGCTGATTGAATGGCTGTTTCTAATCCTAATCCAGTCATGGTCATTGATTCTTGCGGGTCTTGTTGTGTGGTTCCTGTATCGAAAATTCAGAAAGGGAACTAACTCACCCCGCTACCCGGATTAATCTTGTCTTCCGGATTCACAAAATGTAATTTGCCATTGGCGTCCTCAGCCATCAGAATCATGCCATTGCTTTCAATGCCGCGCATTTTTCTGGGAGCTAAATTGCAAACTACCGTTACCTGCTTGCCAACAATATCTTCCGGAGAAAAATGCATGGCAATACCAGAAACAATCGTGCGGGTTTCAAAACCAAGGTCTACCTGTAGTTTCAATAGCTTATCCGCTTTCTCTACTTTTTCTGCAGCTACGATTGTGCCTACTTTCAAATCAATCTTTGCAAAATCGTCGAATACAATTTCGGGCTTTACGTGAGATTGTGATGCAGTTTCACCTGTGGTGGCTGATGCAGAAGCAGGCTGATTATTATTGTTAGATGGTGCAATGCTTTCTTTGTTCACGGCTGCTGCTTTTAATTTCTCAATCTGTTTGCTTATTTCTTCGTCTTCAATTTTTCTGAACAACAATTCCGGTGCTCTTAAACTATAACCTACACTCAGCAATTTCATGCTGCCTGCGTTTTCCCAATCCAGTATTTTGTCTACTACTTTTAGTAAATAGCAGATCTTCTTGGCAGTAAAGGGAAGGAATGGGTTGATCAGAATCGCCAGGTTTGCCGTAAGCTGTAAACAGATATGCAGACAGTTGTCAATCAGCTTTTGCGCTTCCGGATTGGCTTCCAGTTGTTTCGCAATAATCCAGGGCTCTTTTTTCTGCATGTACTGATTCCCTATTCTCGCAAGGTTAATCACTTCGAATTGGGCATCTCTGAATTTATAGTCTTCCAGCAGTTTCTCTACTTTTTCTTTGGTCTGTTTAATTTCTGCAATGGTAGCATGATCCAACTCATCCATTACTTCTGCATGCAACGGGGGTACTTTTCCTTTACATAGTTTGTGCATCAATACCAATGCACGATTAATGAAATTGCCGAAGATGCTAACCAGCTCACTGTTGTTGGCATCCTGAAAACCCTTCCAGGTAAATTCACTGTCCTTGCTTTCGGGTGCTATGGCAGTTAAATAGTAGCGTAAGGTATCGGCCAGTTGTGATCCCCCGTTCTCTGGCTTAATAAAATCGTTGATATAATCTTCCATTTCGAGTTTCCAGTTTCTGCTGGTACTCATTTTGTCCCCTTCCAGATTCATGAACTCATTTGCAGGAACGTTGTCCGGTAAAATATTTCCGTGCAATTGTAGCATCACCGGGAAAATGATACAGTGAAAAACAATATTGTCCTTGCCAATAAAATGAATCAGTTTGGTCTCTTTGTCTTCCCAGTAAGGTTTCCAGTCTTTGCCTGCATTCAATGCCCATTGCTTGGTGGCACTTATATAGCCGATGGGCGCATCAAACCATACATACAACACTTTCCCTGCACTGCCTTCCACATCAGCGGGTAAAGCAACGCCCCAATCCAGATCGCGGGTAACCGCCCTGGGTTGTAAGCCGCCATCAATCCAGCTCTTGCACTGGCCAACAACGGTAGAACGCCAGTCATTGGCATGTTCTTCCAGAATCCATTTACGTAAAAAATCTTCGTGTCTGTCTAAAGGCAGGTACCAGTGTTTGGTAGTCTTTTTAACAGGGGCATTGCCACTTAGGGTGCTCACCGGATTAATCAGTTCATCCGGGCTTAAACTCTTGCCACAGCTTTCGCACTGATCTCCGTATGCGGCAGTAAAGCCGCAATTGGGACAGGTTCCTTTAATGTATCGGTCGGCCAGAAAGCTCTGTGCCTGTTCATCGTAATATTGTTCTGATTCCTTTGTAATTAAATCGCCCTTGCTGTTTAGCGCAGTAAAGAATTCACTGGCTGTCTCGTGATGAATGGGAGAACTGGTGCGGTGATAAATATCAAAAGAGATACCCAGGTCTTTAAAATTCTGTTCAATAATGGGATGATACTTGTCTATGATGGCCTGTGCCGTGGTACCTTCCTTGGTAGCCTGGATGGGAATGGCTGTTCCGTGTTCGTCGCTGCCGCACACAAAAACCACATCTCTTTTCTGGGCCCTTAAATAACGTACATAGATATCTGCGGGCAAATAAGCCCCGGCTAAGTGTCCAATATGTTTCAGCCCGTTCGCATAGGGAAGGGCGGCTGTAATTAAATATCGCTTCGGTTGCTTCATGTTCTATCCTGCTTTTGCAGTGGGCAAAGGTACTAAATGCAAGTTTATTTGGAAATTTCAGAATTGGATGTATATTTGATATCAAATTAATATCAAAATAAATTTTATGGAAAAGACCATTAAAGCGGCACAAGGGTTTCTGGTTTTATTACTGGTTACTGTTATGGTGGCTGCAGGCATATATGCAATAACCCAATTTAAGGAAGCTGAGGACCAAACCAGAACAATGTTGATCTGGTTCGTGGTTATTGATTTTATTGCTTCCTTCTTTTTGTTATTAGGATTGGTGGTAGTGCAACCCAATACCAGTGTAGTACTTACCTTCTTTGGTAAGTATGTGGGTACTGTAAAAGACAATGGATTGATTTTTGTAAATCCTTTGTATACCAAACAGAAAGTCTCTTTGCGTTTGCAGAGTTTGGAAAGTACTAAGCTAAAAGTGAACGACAAGCTGGGTAATCCCATTGAAATTGCTGCTGTTATTTTGTGGCAGATTGAAGACACGTACAAGGTATGCTTCGATGTGGTGAATTTCTCGAACTATATGACCAACCAAAGTGAAGCTGCTTTAAGACATATGGCATCTACCTGTCCATACGATAGCATTGAAGATGAGCATGCTGCTGTTACCTTAAGGGATGGTGGAGAAAAAGTGATAGAAATGCTGGAGTCTGAATTGAACGAGCGCATGTTCAAAGCAGGTATTGTTATTAAGGAAGCCCGTATCAGTCACCTGGCTTATGCGCCTGAAATTGCACAAGCTATGTTACAGCGCCAGCAGGCAACGGCTATTGTAGCTGCCAGAAGTAAGATTGTAGAAGGTGCGGTAGGTATGGTAGAAATGGCTTTGGACTTATTGTCCGAAAAACAAATGGTGGAATTGGATGAAGAGCGCAAAGCCGCGATGGTAAGTAATTTACTAGTAGTATTGTGTGGAGACCGTGCAGCATCTCCTGTGGTGAATACCGGCAGTTTGTATCAATAATCTAAAGGAATTGTTTTGAGTAAAAAGTCATTTGTTTTACGCATTGATCAGCAATCCTATGCCGCCCTGGAAAAATGGGCTGCAGACGAGTTCAGAAGTGTCAATGGTCAAATTGAAATGCTGATTGATCAGGCTTTGAAAGCGGCAGGCCGGAAAAAAGAAAGCACTGTTATAAAAACCAAACCCAAGAAAAGTTCCTGATGAAGAGAAATTCTTTTTTACAAATGGCGGGAATGGGATTGATGTCGGTGCCTCTTTTCGGTGCACCGCTGCATGCAATGGCTGCTGAACGTTCTGCCAGAAAAATCAGACAACCCCGAAACCTGCAACCCGGTGATACCATTGGTATAACTTGTCCTGCAGGTTTTGCACTCTCAGCAACCATACAGCCGTGCAAAATCATTTTAGAATCCTGGGGTTATAAAGTACGGTTAGGAGATACGGTTGGTAAAACCGACCATACTTTTGGCGGAACAGACACAGAAAGAGCAGCCGATTTGCAGCGCATGATGGACGACCCGGATATTCATGCCATCCTTTGTGCAACCGGAGGCTATGGAACGGTGCGCATCATTGATCAACTCAACTTCAAAAATTTCAGAAAACATCCCAAATGGATTATTGGCTTCAGCGATATTACGGTACTGCATAGTCATCTGCATCAGGTGGTGGGAGTGGCCAGTATCCATGCCAAAATGTGCGGCAGTTTCCCCAATGACTGGGAGCTGGCTGATGAAATACAAAAGGCAACAATATTGTCCATCAGGGATGTACTGGAAGGAAGAAAAGTAAATTATCCTGCCATTGTTACTCCATCCAATCGCCTGGGAACGTCAGAAGGGAAAATCATCGGAGGCAATTTAAAAATTTTAGAGAACCTGAATGGGTCGGCTTCCATGATTGAAACCAAAGGGAAAATACTGGTGTTGGAAGATGTGGGGGAGCCCTTGTACAATATTGATCGCATGTTTTGCAATTTGCTGCGATCAGGCAAACTTAATCAGCTGAGCGGATTGGTTATTGGTGGATTTACCAATATTAAATTAGACAACCCTGCCGTTCCATTCGGAAGAGATATTTACACGATTGTACAGGAAAAAGTCGGAGCTTTCAATTATCCTGTTTGTTTTGATTTTCCGGTAGGGCATATCAAAAATAATTTTGCACTGAAAATGGGAATCCCACATCGCTTAACAGTAGGTCCCGATAAAGTTGAACTACAAGAAATCTAAACCATGATTACCATCCCGCCCTATTTAAAAAAAGGAGATACCATCGCCATTACCTGTCCGGCCGGATACATGGATGCGATGAATATTAAAACCTGTGTGAAAACCCTTCAGCAGTGGGGCTTTCAGGTGTTGATTGGGAAAACAGTGGGCAGTAGTTCCAGCAACTATTTCAGTGGAACAGATGAAGAAAGAAGAGATGAATTGCAAGCCATGCTGGATGAGCCATCCATCAAAGCCATTCTTTGCGGACGGGGAGGTTACGGTGTTACGCGTATTATTGAACAAATCAACTTCAAAGCTTTTCGCAAACAGCCCAAGTGGATCATTGGCTTCAGCGATATCACCGTATTACATTCCTATTTATTCAGCAAGTGCAAAATAGCATCCCTGCATGCGCCGATGGCCAATGCTTTTAATAAGGGGGGGGCAAAAGGGCCCTATGTACAGTCGCTCCAAAAAGCCCTTACAGGAAAGAAAAATCAATACGAATGCAAGTCCTATTCCAAAAACAGATTGGGGAAGGCAACCGGAGTATTAGTGGGCGGAAATCTTGCGCTGCTGGCACATCTGGCAGGTTCTTCTTTGTTATATAAAACCCGGGGTGCCATTTTATTTATTGAGGATGTAGGCGAATATCTCTACAATATAGATCGCATGTTGATTCAGTTAAAACGTGCGGGTGTATTAAAGCAATTGAGTGGGTTGATTATCGGTGGCTTTACCGAATGCAAAGACACTACCAGGCCTTTCGGTAAAAAACTCGAAGAAATTATTCAGGAACATATTGCCGAATACAATTATCCGGTTTGTTTTCATTTCCCGGTAAGTCATGCCAAAGCCAATGTTGCGCTGAAAGTAGGTATACCAGTAAGTTTGAATGTATCCGCTCAGTCTGTTACAATGAAGGAGCTGTAGAAAAAAATTAGCCTTAACCCTTTTGCTCAAATTTACCCATCATTGCATGAGTTTATTCAACTCCTGCTGCATGATTTTGCTTTCAGTTAAATTGTTGTGCTCGCCTTCTGGTATGGTTATGAATGCATCTCCTTTTTTCAATAGAGGTTCTAATTTCTTTGCATTGCTATATGGAATAACGCCATCATCAGTACCATGAAAAATACGAACGGCTGCTGTTACTTTGGGTAAATAGTCAACAGTAGGAAATTTAAAATGCAATAGTTGTTGCAGGGGATACATGAATAAATAACGCCCAAGCAAAGACTTCATGCTGAAATATGGTGTTTCCAGCACCAGTGCCTTACAATCCCTTACAGATGCCAGTTGGGTGGCAATACCCGTTCCGATCGACTTTCCGTAAATAATAATTTGTTCCGGCTTAAACCGAATCTTAGCCAGCATATACAATTGCAATGCGCCTTCGTACAAATTTTCTTCAGTGAGTTCTCCGGTTGATTTGCCAAATTTGGGATAGTCAATCATCCATACTTCGTAGTTATTGCGGGTGAAATTTTCCGCGTAAGGAGCATATCGGCCAATATTTTTCTGGTTACCATGAAAATACAATACTACCCCTTTTCGTATGCTGTCTGGCACCGTAAAATGTACTACATGAAACTGGGTTTTGGCATCCAGCGGAATTACCGACTCCTGAAAAGGTTGCGTAAATCCATAGCTGCTGTCTGCTTCCACTGCTTTGGGGTGAAAGAGTAAATGATCCTGAAGAATAAACAATACAGAGCCAATTAACGCATAGAGCAGAAGTCCTATTTTCAGGTAATAAAAGAATGTAATTTTTTTCACGGAACAAAGGTAAGCAGATTGCCTGCTTAATATTTTAAGATATCTCTGATAAAATTATGGTACTCTGCAAAACCCGGCAGGTTATTATGCCCGCCTCCCTGAATACTGATCAGGGTTATTTTATGTGGGTTCAGTCTTTGCAGATTTTTGCTGTGTTTTATGGGAATTAACCAGTCTTTAGTGCCGTGAATGATATAAGTATGACAGTTCACTTTTCTGATCCACTGGTCGGTTTGTAATTTGTAGCGCAAAGTGAGTTTGTGTGGAATAAAGGGCGTAAATCTTTCTGCTACTTTAATGAAACTATAATAAGGGGCATCCAATATGAGGTATCGAGGGGAATTGTCTGCCGCTATTTTGGTTGCGAATCCACTGCCCAGGCTTCTGCCATATACCAGCATATGGTGTTCAGGATATTTTAGTTTGAGTTGTTCGTAAACAAACTGCATATCGGCCAGCATTTCCTTTTCACTTCTTTTTCCGGTGCTCTTTCCAAAGCCGCGATAATCTACCAGTACTACATCGTACTGAAAGCGGTAAAAATCCTTGGCATATTTTGCCCAGCCTTTGATGCTTCTGGAATTGCCATGAAAGTAAAGTATCAGCCCTTTGGGTTCTTTAACGTAAAAATGTAACCCATTAATGCGAACTCCGGGTGCTACATTAAAGAACAATTCCTCAAAAGGAGCATCGTATTTGTATTCAAAATCAGGGGCTAATTTTTCGGGTTTGAAAATGAGTTTTTCCTGGATAAAGTATCCTATGATTACGATAAGTAAGTAACCCCCTAATACATACAATAGAACGGTACCCAAATGAATTGATTTTATTCTTCCCCTTCCGGAAAGATACGGGATAGTTTCAACTTGGAAACCGGTGCCACAATCAATGGGAATTTCTCAATGGTAACATTGCTGGGATCCAGTCCAAAGCCCCTTTCCTCGCTTAATGAAATTTCTTTCAGCCAGAAATAAAGTTTCATGATGATGCGTTCGAAGAAAGGTAACTCGTTGTCCTGGCTCAGGTATTTTTCCATCACGATAAACTGGAAGTCGCCAACAATATTGTTTTTCTCCAGGCTTTCGTAGCGGCTGGTAATATTTACTTCTTTGTTCTTCACCAGTTCTTCCACCACTTTTCTGAACATCAGATTGATGCGGTGTTCTACCCTGAATCCCAGTCTGAATTCAATACGGATGATATCGTTGGGAATAATATGTTCAACGGTATATTCACAGGAATAGGGATCGTCCAACACATCTACGTGAACAAACCAATAGATATCTGCTCTCTTGGGTTTTTTGTTCAGAATGGAGTAAATGATTTTGTGCTCAATCTCATTGTGATTGTTGGCACTGGTCATGTAAACCAGGTGAGTAGCATATTTGGGAATGCTCTTGTCGTTGCTGAGCTCCTGAATCATTGGAATATAATTCTCCAGCCGAACAAATTCTACGTAACGGTTTTTAATCTTACGGCTTCTGTACCATACATACATAACCGCAAACAAAGCACCGCCCACCAATAAGGTAACATAGCCTCCGTGCACAAATTTTTCCATTAGTGCAACCAGGAATGCCGATTCATATATTAGATAGAATACAAGGAATATATAAATCCAGACAGAAGCGGTTCTTTTGAGAACTAAAAAATTGGAATATAAAATGGTAGTTGTTAGCATGGTTACTACAATGGCCAATCCATAAGCAGCTTCCATTCTGGAAGACTCTCTGAAATACAAAACCACACCCAGACAACCCAGAAATAAAATCAGGTTAATGCCGGGAACAAATAGTTGACCTCTTTCTTCAGAAGGGTATCTGACTTTCATTTTGGGCCATAGGTTCAGGCGTAGGGCTTCACTTATTAAGGTAAAAGAACCCGATATCATGGCCTGGCTGGCAATGATGGCAGCAGAAGTGGCAATGATAACTCCGAAAATGATAAACCACTGTGGCATTAAGTCGTAAAAAGCATTGATTCCAAACTGGGCTTTATTAGCTGCATTTACCATCAACCCTTTATGTGTACTTAACAACAAAGCACCCTGTCCAAAGTAGTTCAGTAAAAGACAGATTTTTACATAAATCCAGGAAATTCGGATATTTCCTCTTCCACAGTGTCCCAAATCGGAATAGAGAGCTTCTGCACCGGTAGTACAAAGAAAAACAGCACCCAGTAGCCAGAAACCATTTGGATAAGTAATCAGCAGTTTAATGCCGTAATAAGGGTTCAGTGCTTTAAAGACGGACCATTCATTTCCCATATGAGCCAGTCCAAGTATGGCCAACATGGTAAACCAGATCGTCATAATGGGGCCAAACAATTTTCCAATACTTGCGGTACCAAATTGTTGCATAAAAAAGATAAGTGCCAATATGCCGATTACAATGAAAACAATGCTGTCTGTTGTAATAGATTGCATAGCAGGTAATTCCTTCAGGCCCTCAATGGCAGAAGTAACCGAAATTGGCGGAGTGATAATGCCGTCTGCCAGCAGTGCTGCACCCCCAATCATAGCGGGAATAACCAGCCATTTTTTCTTCGTCTTACCAGGGCATACAAAGCAAAAGTTCCCCCTTCACCCTTGTTGTCTGCATTCAGAATCATCAATACATACTTCACCGTGGTTTGCAGCGTAATGGTCCAGATAATACAGGAAAGGGCACCAATAATCAGTTCTTCTGAAATAACCCTGTTGGTAATAATCGCGTTAAAAACGTAAAGAGGAGATGTGCCGATGTCACCGTAAATAATCCCTAAAGCAATCAAGAGACCAGCACCGGTAACTTTGTTGATATTTTTACTCACAAAAGAAGCGTTGAAGCATTAAATTGAATCAATCTTTAACAAATGTATGGGTAATTTGTATAAACCAAATGATTGGTACAAACCGTACATTTGAACTATAAAGATAGTGCGTATGAAAAGGTCATTTCTGTTTTTTTATGGGCTATGTTAGCAACTTGTGCATCCGTGTCTGCTCAGAGCATCGTTTATTCTGAACCAGACCGGGATGACCCCCGCACGTTGAATTTTGAAGTGGTTGGTAAAATAGGCGGTAAGTTCCTGATTTATAAAAATGCCAGGGACGACCATTTCTTTTCCGTTTACGATTCGGAAATGAAATTGAGCGCAAAGGTTAAAGCAGATTTTCTGCCTTCCAGAACTAAAATACTGGGAACAGATTTCTTGGCCTATCCCGATTTTACCTATTTTATTTATCAGTATCAGCAAAGAAATATCTACTATGTAATGGCTGCCAAAATTGGTCCGGAAGGAAAAATTATGGGGGAGGTAACCATGCTGGATACTACATCCGGTATTGGCTACACGGCCAATAACAGAATCTATACTATTGTTAACAGCGAAGACAAACAGAAGCTGGGCGCATTTAAAATCAGTACCCGCAACGAAAAAGAACACGTGATTACTTCCTGTGTATTCAATAAGGAACTGAATCAGCTGGAGAAAGTAAGGATTCCGGTTCCCATGCCAGACAGAAACGATTACCTGGGTGAGTTTGGTTTAGACAATGAGGGCAATCTGGTTTGTTTAAGAGAGTCTTCGGTAGCGGCTAATGAGAGTGTTATTAAAGTGAGTCTGGTGATAAAATCACTCGGCAGCATCAATCCCACCATCAGTGAAGTAAAAGTAAAAAACCTGTTTCTCGACGATATCCGAATAAAGATTGACAACCTGAATAAAAAAATTCTGATTACTTCTTTTTTCAGTAAGCAGAAAAGAGGCAATATTGATGGTTTGTACTATACCCTCTGGGACAAGAAAAACGGTACTGAATTGCTGAATGCCACTACGGTTTTTACCGATGAATTCAGAGCAGATGTAAAGGGAGAAGGGTCTACCAAGACTGCTTTCAATGATTTTTATTTAAAGAACCTTATTCTGCGCAGAGACGGTGGATTCATGATGATAGCAGAATCTGCCTACATGAATTCAAGGGGAAACAATTTCAATCGCTGGGATATGATGAACCGGAGTCCTTTATATAACCCTTATTTTGGTTCAGGGTTTGGGATGGGGATGGGGATGGGATTCGGTGGCTACTATCCTTATGGATCCGGCTTCAATGCTTATCCCTGGGGATCGCCCTGGGGAATGAATAATATGGGTGGAAATAATGTTACCCGGTATTTCTCGGATAATATTGCCATCATTTCATTTGAACCAGATGGAAAAATGGAGTGGAGTAATGTAATACGTAAAACCCAGTTCGACGACAATACCGATAATTATATTGGGTATGGCTTAATGAACTCAGGAGACCAGATTCGTTTTCTGTTTAATATTCAGGAGAAACGCAACAATGTTTTAACCGACCAGGCAATGTCTCCTCAGGGACAGATCGACCGCAATCCAACCCTTAAGAATCTGGAAAGAGGATACGATTTCATGCCCAGACATGCCAAGCAAACCGGGTCCAGACAGGCGATTATTCCTTGTATGTACAGGGGGTTCACCTGTTTTGCCAAAATAGATTATTAACTTGCGTCCGTGGTATTTTTATTCAGAGACAAATCGATTATTAATATTTTATTTTTACTGCTGCTCAGTTTGCTGGTGCACGCGCATGGTTTCTTTTTACCGGTTCCGGTAGAAGCTAACTTGAACACTGGCTATCTGGGATTTCTGTTGCAGCATTATCTGAAACCTTTGCTGGGAGAAGCCGCTTTCTGGGTGTATATCCTCATTGTAATGGTACAGGCCATACGGCTAAACTTTTTACTGGCAGAACAGAAAATGTATCCACAGTCTAGTTATACCGTGGCCATGACTTATGTGTTGCTCACCGGATTGTTTCCGGAATGGTCTGTTATTTCACCAGCTTTGCTGGCCAATTTTCTGCTGATCTGGATATACATTAAATTAACCAGACTCTACAACAATCCCGCACCCAAAACACTATTGTTTAATATAGGATTACTCGTTGCCATTATGGTACTCTGTTATCATCCTACAGCATTGGTTGTTCCGGTTGTTTTGTTTGCACTGGGTATCATGCGGGCTTTCAAATTACAGGAATGGTTTACCCTGATTATGGGGATGGTATTGCCTTATTATTTTCTGGCATCCGGATTGTATTTAACGAATCAGTTACCCCTGATCAGTAACTGGCTGCCAGATTTGGAAATTCCCACAAAGCTAACTCCGCTAACGCAGTCTGAATGGATTGGGTTGTCGGCTTTTCTGATCAGCTTTTTTATCGGTCTTTTTTTCTGGCAGCAATTCAACAGCAGACTGGTGATTCAGATGAGGAAGAACTGGTCTTCCCTGCTGGTGATGACCTTAATTCTGGCCATTGCCCCTGTTGCATTTCATCATGCCGGATTTGAAGCAGCCCTGCTTTGTCTGGTGCCGGTGGTTCCATTTGCTGCGGCTGGTTTTTCTTATCCCAGGCGATTGCTTTTCCCCAATTTGATATTCTGGCTGCTTTTGGCCGCAGTTATGTACAATAATTGGCAAATCGTTAAATTTTAGGCATTCTTTCTCTTTCTGGATTGTACCTTTGTGCCTAAATCTAAATTACATGAAACTAGGGGTGGTGGTTTTCCCGGGATCCAATTGCGACAGAGACATGCAGGATGCATTACAGAACGACCTGAACAAGGAAGTGATTATGTTATGGCACAAAGACAAAGATTTGTCGGCTTTCTCAACAGAAGATTGTATTGTACTTCCTGGTGGATTTTCCTACGGAGATTACCTGCGTTGTGGTGCCATTGCCCGTTTTAGTCCAATGATGCAATCGGTGATTGATTTTGCCAATCGCGGAGGTAAAGTGCTGGGTGTTTGTAATGGATTTCAGATTCTTTGTGAGAGCGGCCTTTTACCCGGTGTGCTTTTACAAAATGCCAATCAACAATTTATCTGTAAAAACGTTTATATAACCAATCCTGCAACTGGCGCCATGAAGATTCCTATTGCACACGGAGAGGGCAGATTTCATGCAGATGAAGCTACCCTGGACGAATTGGAAAAAAACAACCAGGTTTTATTCCATTATTCTGATGCAGCAGGTAATATTACAGCAGAAGCCAATCCAAACGGAGCGGCCCGAAATATTGCCGGTATTAGAAATGCAGGAAACAATGTTTTTGGAATGATGCCGCATCCGGAACGTGCAACATCACCTAGTCTGCACAACCTGGATGGATTGAAAGTATTTGAATTGTTGTCTATTCAATAAGAAAAAATGAAAAAATTACTAAGCGTTTTGGTTGTTTTGATGAGTCTGGGTTCTGTAAGCGCACAGATAAAAGATCCGGTGTCATGGACATTTGAAGCAAAGAAAAAACAGCTGATATTTACGAGCTGGTAATTACGGCCAATATCCCCAAGCCCTGGCATATGTATTCACAAAATATGCCAAGCGGAGGTCCTGTTCCAACCAAGATTGTTCTAAACCCTAATCCATTGATAAAGCCCCAGGGCAAGCCCAAAGAACAAGGGAAACTGGAAAAAATCAATGATAAGATTTTCGATATGGAAGTGTTGTTCTACAGTGGCAAAGTGGTGTACACACAGGTGGTGAAAGTGAAGCCAGGAATCAAGACCAATGTAGCAGGATATGTAAACTATATGGTTTGCGACGACGAGCAATGCCTGCCTCCAACCAAAAAACAATTTGACATTAAGTTATTATAATATGAAGAAATTCATTTGGGTGCTGGTACTGAGTTTACTGGCACAACAGGGAATTGCACAGGAAAACTCACCTGTGCAATTTGTTTTTTCAACCCAGCGTGTGAAGTCGTGGGAGGCA
>NZ_KI866530.1:3102063-3184811 GCF_000511175.1 Sediminibacterium salmoneum NBRC 103935
GTGAACGATAGTCTTGTTCAGCTGATAGTAAAAACCAGTATCGCTAAAAATCATCAGCTCTTTGGTGTAAAAAAACAATCGGCAGAAGAGGAGTTCCTCTCCAGTTTGCAATTGAGCGATTCCCTGCAGGGCTTGCTTACCAATGAGGTGGAAGAGAAAGGAAAAGCGCTTGCACTGCCTGCTGATGCTGGTCAGCCTTCATTAAAAGTATTTGAAGACAGTGTACAATTTATGTATGGTTTGCGTGTAAAGGCAGCAGACCAAGTATCTGTTAGCGGTCAGTTTAACTGGCTGGCCAAATCCGGAGACCAGTATCCGAGTGGAGTAGAAAATTTTGTAGTTGATATACCGGCTGCTACTGCAACAGAAACCAGTGCGGAGGATGATATTGCGAACCAGAGTTTATGGCAGATTTTTCTGCTGACTTTTTTAACCGGGTTGCTGGCAGTAATTACGCCCTGTGTGTTTCCATTGATTCCTGTTACGGTGAGTTTCTTTTTAAAAAGAAGTAAAACAAGGGTAGAGGGCATTCGCAACGCATTGTGGTATTCCATTTCCATCATTGGCATTTACACCATTCCAACCATATTGCTGGTCTTGTTATTTGGCGATGATATTCTGTATCAGATTTCAACCAGTGCCATTTCCAATTTATTATTCTTTGCCATCTTTTTGGTATTTGCCATTTCCTTCTTTGGTGCTTTTGAACTGCAATTGCCCAATAGCTGGGCCAATAAGGCAGATCAGAAAGCAGGAAAGGGTGGATTGGGTGGTATCTTTTTCATGGCGCTTACACTGGTAATTGTTTCTTTCTCCTGCACGGGTCCTATTGTAGGAACATTGCTTGGACAAACCAGTACAGGTGGGGTAAGTACTGCACCCATTATAGGTATGCTGGGTTTTGGGGTGGGATTGGCATTGCCGTTTTCACTATTCGCATTCTTTCCATCGATGCTGCAGTCATTGCCAAAGAGCGGAGGATGGCTGAATTCAGTGAAAGTAAGTTTTGGCTTTATTGAGCTTGCACTGGCATTGAAATTTTTATCGAACGTAGATTTAATTTATCACTGGCGTTTATTAGACAGAGATGTTTTTCTGGTATTGTGGATTGTGATTTTTGTATTGCTTGGTATTTATTTATTGGGCAAACTGAAGTTCTCACACGATAGTGATCTGCCGTATATATCAGTGCCCCGTTTGTTTTTTGCCATGGCTTCTTTTTCCTTTGCCTTGTATATATTACCGGGTTTATGGGGAGCACCATTAAGACACTTGAGTGGATTCATTCCTCCGGATGGAACGCAGGAATTTAACCTGGATGCATTGAAGTATCAGATTGGAAATGCCCCGGCATCCGGCACCAATACGGGTTCACTGGCCGCACCACCCAAAAGACTTGCGGATAAACTGCACGTGCCTTATGGTTTGGTTGCCTATTTTACACTGGAGGAAGGAATGGCTGCGGCCAAAGCATTGAATAAGCCTGTAATGCTCGACTTTACGGGGCATAGCTGCGCCAATTGCCGCAAGATGGAAAAGGAAGTATGGAAAGATCCGGAAGTATTGAAGAGAATGAAGGAGAACTTTGTACTGGTGAGTTTATATGTGGATGAATCTACTCCTTTACCTGCCGGTGAGCAATACACCAAAAAAGACGGAGACAAAGTGTTAACAGAAGGAGACAAGAACCTCGATTATGAAATAACACAGTTCGGGTTTAATGCGCAGCCTCTGTACATGTTCTTAGATTTAGATGGTAAACCCTTAAGTAGTATTAAATACGGATACGATCCGGACATTAAAAAATTCATAGCACACTTGGATGCAGCGAAAGCCGCATTTGACGCAAAAGGCAAATAGGATTGGTAGTAACAATACAATCATTTGCAAAGTGTATACAACTAATAAAAAAGCCCCGAAGTTTTCGGGGCTTTTTGTTTATCCTATGCAAAACTATAAAGCGATTTGTTTTTCCACCATCATTTTTCTAAGGTTGATTAAACCATAGCGCATCCTGCCCAAAGCCGTATTGATGCTGCAATTGGTAATTTCAGCAATTTCCTTGAAGCTCAGGTTGGCATAATGTCTGAGTACGATAATTTCTCTTTGTTCTTCCGGTAACAGATCCAGCATTTTTCTTACACGGTCATGGCTTTGGCCCTGCATGATTTTGCCATCCGGACCTTCTTCTGAAATCTGCAGTACATCAAAAATATCTTTGTTGTCGCTGGTTTTAATGGCCGGAGTACGCTTTACTTTTCTGAAGTAGTCTACGCATAGGTTGTGAGAGATTCTCAATGCCCAGGGTAAGAACTTGCCTTCTTCGGTGTAGCGCTTGTTTTTCAGGGTATCAATAATTTTGATAAAGACGTCCTGGAAAAGATCTTCTGCCAGATAAGTGTCTTTAACAAAAAACAAAATAGAGGAAAATATTTTGTCTTTATAACGGTAGATAAGGGTTTCAAAAGCATCGGTGTCCCCATCTTGAAATGCCCTTATCAGCTCTGTATCAGACGCATGGTCTAATGTTCTCATAGTTTAGGTTTTTGAGTCAGGATTAAAATCAGGATATTGGACAACGATTTTTTAAATCCTGAACAAAATAGAAATGTTTTGCTTACGGAAATCCTTTGTGGAAATCAAGTTGGAGAGGCTTTAGGTTATTCACATCCTAAGTGATTGATTTTTTGGCCGTTATTTCTCTTTTCTTCAACCAAAGCTGTAATAATCTGTTTAATTTGTGAACCCTATGGCAAAGAGCAAAAACACAGCAGAATCCACCGATATATTGGTTTGTGGAGCAAGAACCCATAACCTGAAGAATGTTACCGTTTCTTTTCCACGCAATAAACTGATTGTAGTAACCGGCGTATCGGGCAGTGGAAAATCCTCTTTAACCATTGATACGCTTTTTGCAGAAGGACAGAGAAGATATGCAGAAAGTTTAAGTGCCTACGCCAGACAATTCATGTCGCGTATGGTTAAACCCGATGTGGATTATATAAAGGGATTATGTCCTGCTATTGCCATTGAACAGAAAGTAATAACCCGTACACCCCGAAGTACAGTAGGCAGTATGACGGAGATTTATGATTACCTGCGTTTGTTATTTGCAAGGGTGGGTAAAACCATTTCACCCATTAGTGGCAAGGAAGTAAGAAAAGATGAAGTGTCAGATGTATTGCAAACCGTGCAGGCATTGGCAGAAGGAGATAAAATTGTTTTTCTGGTAGCATTTCAACAACACGCCAACCGGGAAATCAGGGAGGAACTAAATATATTGATGCAAAAAGGTTTTTCCAGAATGTTCCTGATGCAGAAAGGCAAACCCGGAAAACCTGTGCGCATAGAAGAGTTGCTTGAAATGAACAACGCGGAACTGGCTAAAGACTGGAAGTTGCATGCATCCAATTACTATGTGCTGATTGACCGCTTTGTTGTTAAAGCATTGGAAGAAGAAGACCTGCATCGGCTGGCCGATTCAATCGGTACAGCTTTTTTTGAAGGACATGGAAAAATGCTCATTGAAATTAACGGAGAAAAGCTGGTACACTTTAGTAATCAGTTTGAAGCAGATGGGAAGGTATTTGAAGAGCCCAGCCCCAATTTGTTTTCATTTAATAATCCTTATGGCGCCTGTCCGCTATGTGAAGGTTTCGGACAAGTGCTGGGAATTGATCAGGATCTGGTGATTCCCGATAAAAGATTGTCTTTGTATGAAAATGCAGTGGCGCCCTGGAAGGGAGAAAAAATGGGCTGGTGGAAAGAACAGTTCATGAAAAGCGCATCTAAAACAGGATTCCCTATCCACAAGTCTATCATGGATTTAACAACAACGCAACTGGATCAATTGTGGAACGGTGCAGGCGGCGCATTGGGTATCCATGATTTCTTTAAGGAGGTAGAACAGAACTTATATAAAGTACAGTACAGGGTATTATTGAGTCGCTACAGGGGAAGAACCACCTGTACTTCCTGTAATGGTTACAGGTTAAGAGAAGATGCATTGTATATAAAAATAAGAGGAAGGCATATAGCTGAGTTATGCAATATGCCGGTAGCCGATCTGAAGCAATGGATAGATGGTATTGAATGGACCAATCATGAATATGCCATTGGAAAAAGAATATTAGTAGAAGTACATCAGCGTCTGCAAACCTTACTGGATGTGGGTTTGGGGTATTTAACCCTGGACAGGCTGGCCAATACCCTGAGTGGGGGCGAAAGTCAGCGCATTCAGCTTACCCGAAACCTGGGAAGTAACCTGACCAACTCATTGTATATTTTAGATGAACCTTCCATTGGTTTACATTCACGGGATACTGAACGCCTCATTGGTGTTTTAAAAACACTGCGCGATTTAGGTAATACGGTTGTGGTAGTGGAACACGATGAACTGATGATGCGTGAAGCCGATCATATTATTGATATGGGCCCCCTGGCTTCTCATTTAGGAGGGGAAGTAGTAGCCAGCGGCGATTATGCCACCATCATTAAAGACAAAAAAAGTTTAACAGGAAAATACTTAAGTGGTCAGCTACAGATTCAGGTTCCTAAAACACTGCGCAAATGGAACAGCAGTATAAAAGTAGAAGGAGCCAGACAGCATAATTTAAAAGACATCACCGTTGAATTTCCTCTGCATTGTTTTTGTGTGGTAGCAGGGGTGAGTGGTAGCGGAAAGACAACATTGGTAAAACAAATATTATATCCCGGCATTCTGAAAATAAAAGGGGAAGCAGCGGAGAAAGTAGGCTTACATAAAGCAATTACGGGAGATATCGACAGCATATCTCATATTGAAATGATCGACCAGCAACCGATTGGTAAATCTTCCCGTAGTAACCCAATCACCTATATCAAAGCCTACGATGCCATCAGGGATTTGTTTGCCAAACAGGGACTGGCCAAAATGCGCGGCTTTCAGCCCAAGCATTTTTCCTTTAATGTAGATGGAGGAAGATGCGATACCTGTAAGGGAGAAGGCGAGACTATTGTAGAAATGCAATTTCTGGCCGATGTGCATTTAACCTGTGAATCCTGTGGCGGCAAGCGTTTCAAGGAAGAAGTGCTGGAAGTAAAATACCAACAGGCATCCATTCACGATATCCTGGAAATGAGTGTAGACGATGCCTATGAATTCTTTAAAGAAGAAAAGCAAATTCAGAAGGCCATCAAGACCTTGCAGGATGTGGGTCTGGGCTATATTAAATTAGGACAAAGCAGTAATACCTTAAGTGGAGGGGAAGCGCAGCGGGTAAAACTGGCCAGCTTCCTGGGAAAAGGAAAAGGCATTGGTCAAGTGCTCTTTATTTTTGACGAGCCCACAACCGGATTGCATTTTCATGATATACAGAAATTGCTCAACTCGTTCAATGCATTAATTGAACAAGGCCATTCGCTGATTGTAATTGAACACAATACAGATGTATTGAAGGCTGCCGACTGGTTAATTGAATTAGGACCTGAAGCGGGTGATAAAGGAGGTGAGCTGGTTTATGCAGGCATACCTGCCGGAATTAAATCCAGTAAAAAAAGCATTACCAAACCCTTTATTGTAGCATAAAGAAAGCGCAATCATTGATTGCGCTTTCTTTTAGATCTATCTATTTTAGCCGTACTATCTATCTAAGTCGATCGGCGTTTTTTACCAGCTGTTCATCCTTGTAAATGCCCAGTGCTGCCAATACAAAAAATACCGGTATGGCAAAACTGATCAATGAAGTTAAATCTGTTTTGGATTCCGTAAAACCATTGCTGGCACTGAAGTACAGGGCAATCTGAATGCCGGACACCACCAATATGGCAAGGGTAACCATTAATTGTCTTTTACGATCCTTGTACATAAAAATGGTTACCAATGCAGCAACAGCCAATGCAATGGCAATGATAGAAGTTAAGCTGCTTTCTAATGCAGTAAATTCCACCCATTCTTTTTCGTTGGTAGTGGTATTGATTCTATTGCCACTGAAAAAGGAGAACTGCGTACTCAATCCGCTCAGGCTGGCGGCCAGTAATAACCAGATACTTTGAATTCTTTGTAACATAAATAGGGTTTAGCCCATTTCAGGGTATAATATAAATTGTTCCATAAAGGCATTCACGTCTTTGCGAACCGCACCAATAACAGCGGTATCATCTGCATTCATCAGAACTTTATCAATGGCATCTACCACAAACGGCATATGTTCTTCTTTCATTCCTCTGGTAGTAATGGCGGGAACACCAAAGCGGATACCAGAAGTAACAAACGCAGACTTGTCATCAAACGGAACCATATTTTTATTGGCAGTAATATCTGCCTGAACCAATACCTGTTCTGCTTTTTTACCGCTGATATTTTTATTTCTCAGGTCAATCAGCATCAGGTGATTATCGGTACCGCCGCTGATGATATGATAGCCTCTGTTTACAAACTCTTTTGCCATTGCCTGTGCATTCTTTTGCACCTGCTGCTGATAAACCAGGAATTCATCGGATAAAATTTCTCCAAAAGCAATTGCTTTTGCAGCAATCACGTGCTGCAAAGGTCCACCCTGAATGCCCGGGAACACAGCCATGTCGAGCAGATTGCTCATCATTCTGATATTTCCTTTTACATCTTTTAGTCCCCAAGGATTTTCAAAATCCTTGTTCATCATAATTACGCCACCTCTGGGGCCGCGTAAGGTTTTATGGGTGGTAGAAGTTACAAAGTGACAATGTTCAAAAGGAGAGTTCAATAATTTTTTAGCAATCAATCCGGCAGGGTGTGCAATATCTGCCAACACCAATGCACCTACTTCATCAGCTACTTTTCTAATTCTGGCATAATCCCAGTCTCTGCTATAGGCAGAAGCACCACAATAAATTAATTTCGGTTTTACTTCGCGGGCTTTTGCTTCCAGCATTTCATAATCAATCAACCCCTCTTCTCTGGTAACACCATAAAAATGCGGACGATATAGTTTACCGGAATAGTTCACGGCACTGCCATGGGTTAAGTGTCCGCCCATACTCAGGTCTAAGCCCAAAGTTGCGTCACCTGGTTGCAATACGGCCAGTGCAACGGCTGCATTGGCCTGCGCACCACTATGGGGTTGTACGTTGGCATATTCAACACCAAAAATTTCTTTTAAACGATCAATGGCCAGCTGTTCGGTCTGGTCTACAATTTCACAGCCGGCATAGTATCTTCTGCCAGGATACCCTTCAGCGTATTTATTGGTCATTACATTGCCCATGGCCTGCATTACCTGCAGACTGGTAAAATTTTCTGAAGCAATTAATTCAATTCCGTGTCTCTGTCTTTCTAATTCTTTTCTAATCAGGTCAAAAACCAGTGTATCTCTCTGCATGAAGTGTATTTTTGTCAAATTTACGCGTTATTTACTATTTTACAGCCCCATTTGACCTTATGAAAGCGATTATACCCGTAGCAGGAGCAGGAACAAAACTTAGACCCCATACCTATACCCAACCCAAGGCTTTGATTCCAATTGCGGGCAAAACCATTCTGAGCTTTATTGTGGATCAGTTAAGAGAGGCGGGGATACACGAATTTATTTTTATTGTTGGCTATTTAGGAGAGAAAATTCAGGACTATGTTAAACAGACCTATCCTGACCTGACCACCCATTTTGTTTTTCAAAACGAACGTCAGGGTACCGGACATGCCATTGAATTAACCAAGTCGATTGTAGGGAACGATGAAGTGTTTGTGGTTTTAGGAGACACCATTTGCGAATACGATGTTAAGGAAGTAGTAGAAAGTCCATACAGTATGTTAGGGGTAAAGAAAGTAGATGACCCCAGGAATTTTGGTGTGGCCACCATTGGAGAAGACGGATTTATAGAACAGGTAGTAGAGAAGCCCGCCATACCGAAAAGCAATATGGCCTTGGTGGGATTGTATAAGATTAAAGAAACCCAATACCTGTTCGAATGCCTGCATCACTTGTTTATGCAGGATATTAAAACACAGGGAGAATACAACCTGACCGATGCCCTGGATTGCATGATACAAAGAGGCGCCAAGTTCCAGTATTTTAAAGTGAAAAACTGGTTCGATTGTGGCAAGAAGGAAAGTTTGTTAGAGAGCAATGCTACACTCCTGAAAAAATTTGGGGGTAATATTCAGTATATACACGACTTTAAAGACACCATTATTATACCTCCGGTAAGTATTGCGCCGGGTTGCGATATCTCGCATTCCATCATTGGGCCGCATGTGGCCATTGGTGCCAATACTACGGTTAAGCACTCCATTATCAGAGACAGCATTATTGGTTCTTATACCAGTTTGTTTGAAGTGGTATTGGATAATTCCTTAATTGGAAGCGATGCTTCGGTAAAAGGATTAAGCCGCAGTCTGAACATTGGAGACAATACCGAAATTGATTTTGGTTAAAGCTTAGGCATGCGATCTGCGCAGGCATTATAGTCTGCAATCATTTCTGCAACTATATCTGCTGCAGGTTTTATTTCATGAATTAAAGCCGCTACCTGACCAATTTCCAGTTCCCCTTCTTTCAGGTCTCCTTCGAACATGCCTTTTTTAGCGCGTGCCCTGCCTAACAAATGCGAAAGTTCTGCTTCATCTGCTCCGCGTTTTTCTGCATCTGCTACCTGCTGAAAAAATTCATTTTTCAGTAAACGAACCGGTACCAGTTTTTTCAGACTTAATTGGGTATCACCTTCTCCTGCGGCTACTACTGCTTCTTTAAAATGAATATGGGAAGAAGCTTCCGGTGTACAAACAAAACGACTACCCACCTGAACGCCATCTGCACCCAGTGCAATGGCTGCATACATTTGCTGACCGGTAGCAATGCCACCGGCAGCAATTAAGGGAATCGTAATTTTTTTGCGCACAGCAGGAATCAACACCAGGGTAGTGGTTTCTTCTCTACCATTGTGACCGCCCGCTTCAAAACCTTCCGCTACTACCGCATCACAACCCGCTTCCTGTGCCTTCAATGCAAATTTGGAACTGCTTACTACATGCACCACTTTGATGCCATGCGATTTAAACAATCCGGTATAGGTTTTTGGATTTCCCGCACTGGTAAAAACAATGGGTACTTTTTCTTCAATGATAATTTGTATCAACTGATCAAGGTCCGGATACAATAAAGGAATATTAACAGCAAAGGGATTAAGGGTCGCCGCCTTACACTGACGGATATGTTCTCTCAATACATCGGGATACATAGAGCCTGCGCCAATAATACCAAGGCCTCCTGCATTGCTTACTGCACTGGCCAGTTTCCATCCGCTGGCCCAGATCATGCCAGCCTGTATAATGGGATATTGAATGCCTAATAAAGCGGTAAGCTGATTGGGTTGGCCGATGATTTGCATAAGGTTATTTGTGCAGGTAAAAAGAATTGGCTTGGGATAAACAGGTAACTACTAAATCATTAATACAAACATGTGCCGGCAAGTGAGCAACATAGTGAATGATGTCCGCAACATCTTTTGCCTGCAATGCTTTATATCCATCATACACGGCATCTGCTTTTTGTTCATCTCCTTTAAAACGCACAATGGAAAATTCTGTTTCAGCAGCGCCGGGATGAATGGCAGTTACTTTAATGCGGTGTGGAAGTAAATCTATACGCATGGCTTTGGAAATGGCGTCCACAGCGTGTTTGGTGGCACAGTATCCGTTGCCGTCCTTATACACTTCTTTGCCAGCGGTTGAACCAATATTAATGATATGACCCTGTTTTTTTCAATCATCAAAGGTAATACCGCTTTGGTTACATACATCAATCCTTTCAGATTGGTATCAATCATGGTTTCCCAATCGTCTAAATTAGCTGCTTCAAAAGAATCTCTTCCCAATGCCAGTCCGGCGTTGTTCAATAACACATCAATGGTTTTCCATTGCGCAGGCAATTGTTCTATTACATCAAATACTTCCTTTCTGTTTTGTACATCAAAACAAAGCGGAAGAACTTCAATTGAATGTTGAGCCGTTAACGCTGCTGCCAGTTGGGTTAATCTGTCTTTTCTTCTGCCGGTAATTATGCAGTTCCAGCCGGATGCTGCAAATAATTCAGCAGTGGCTTTCCCAAATCCGGCTGTTGCACCGGTAATCAAAATTGTTTTTTTCATAAAGAAGGCTTGGTGCAAAATTAACTATCTAATGAGAACCGCAGTCCCTTTTTTATAAACACGATTGCCTAAATAGTCAATGCCTTCTGCCTGAAAAATATAAGTGCCTGCAGGTTGGGGCTCTCCTTTAAAACTGCCGTCCCATCCTTTATTGAGTTCATTGGTATAGAAAATTTGCTGACCCCATCTGTTGAAAACAGAAAAATAAACCAGCTGGGTAATTCCTACTGCAATGGGTCTGAGAATATCGTTTCTTCCATCCCCATTCGGTGTAAATGCAGTAGGGATAAAGAGTTGAGGTCCTCCGGAAAAAACACGAACGGTAATATCGTCTTCGCCGTAACAACCTGCTTCACCTGTTACTCTTACCCGGTAGGTAATAGAATCTGTCCCTGCTGCTAAAGTGAGAATAGGATTGGCCACGGTTGGATCAGAGAGTCCGGTAAGCGGAGTCCAGTTAAAACTGCCAGTGCCACTGGCATTCAGTTGCAGGGGTTGATCGGGCAGTGCTACAGTATCGGATCCTGCATTCACTTCAATTGGCGGAACTACGCGGACAATGATGGTATCTGATACGGGTTTATTACATCCCAGTGTATCGGTAACGGTTAATGTATAGGCAGTGCTTCTGGAAGGTCCGGCCAATGGATTCAATGTGTTCGCGTTAATCATGGAATTGGTTGGCGACCAACTGAAAGCAGAACCCACAATTGTTGCAGGTAAATTTAACCGGCTTCCAAAACAGATGGTGGTATCGGGTCCAATATTTACGCGAGGATAGGGAGCAACCCTTATTCGCACAGAATCTCTTGCCTGACAATATCCAAGATTGGCCGTTACATAATAGGTTTCATCCTGCAAGGGAGCCAGCTTCGGAAATTTCACGGGGTCAACGGGGGCACCGGATGCAGATGTCCACTGATAACTCAGTGCATCACTTACTGTTTGCAGCTGAATGGTATCGGTTTGGCAAATGATGGCAGAAGGGCCTGCGTCCACAGAAATAAAATCGAGCACGTTTACGGTAACTGTATCACTATTAATGCACCCATTGTTGTTAACTGTTACAATGTATCGCGTGGTATCAACCGGATACACCAGTGGATTCGCAATATTTCTGTTGGAGATTCTTAGCAAACTGCCACTGATATCCGGTGTCCAGTTTACAATACCTGCACCTACATTGGCAATAAGCGGAAGCGTATCAATGCTGCAGATCAACGTGTCTTTGAATACCAGATTCAGCAAAGGTTTGTCGAGCACCATCAGGGGTTTCGTAATGGTATCTATACAACCTTTACTATTGGTAACAATCAGCGAAACATTGGTATTAACAGGAGCCGGATATTTCCATACAGAATCTTTGGCGCGGGAAGTATCTGCTGTGCTGGTATTGTCTCCAAAATTCCATCGCCAGCTATCTACTACGCCATAACGGGTAAGGGTAGCATCCTTAAAACTATATTCATTTAAAAAACAGGAACCCGTAATGGTAAAATCAGGAGTGAAGCCGGGATAAATTTTTACATCAGCAAACGCAGAGTCCTGACATCCGCCATCATTGGTTACTTTTAATTTTAGGCGGTAGGTGCCGGTATCTGCATAAGTAAATGTAGGAGTAGGATTGGTTGAAATATCCGTTGTACTATTGGTGACGCCAAAATCCCATAGATAATTATTAACCAGTCCGGTTGACTCGTTCTGAAAAGTTAAGGTAAACCCATTGCAACTAATATAGGTAGGTTTTAGTTCTGCTGCAGATAGGGAACAATCGGCCACCTGAATATGAATTTCCTTCCGGGTCTCTCCAATTTTTACACCGTTCCTGAATTCACTGGCACAGACTGCAACAATATATTCTCCGGTGATATCTGGTGCAATACCACTTATTAAACCTGTAGTTGGATCGATGGTTACATTCGACGACATGGGTACCAATCCTGAAAAAGGAGCTTGATAGGGTACTCCTGCATAGGGCGGATTAGAAGGGGTGGTTGGTACAGGATTCGTCTGAGAACCACCCGTTAATCCGGAACAAAAGGAATAAGATAAACTGTCTCCATCTGCATCAGTAGCTCCGAAGTCAAAAGTAAACGGGGCATTGAAACAAACGATGGCCGTATCTCTTTGAGCAAAAACCGGGCTGCTGTTTTTGGCATAGCTAATTCCATTTATAATACCCGGTATAGTATTCGTATAGCTTACACCAATGGTTGAAGAAATGGCACCTACATTGGCAATATTTCCAATACGGCAACAGCGTTGAACCGAAAAGTAATAACCTTCAGCAATATTGGGTAAATCAATTTCAGTTACATAAAAGTCAATATTATAACAGACCCTGGGCCTGGAACTTAAACAGGGATCATAAGTTGTTTTGTCCGGGGTTTCCCTTCCGCTTCTGCCAATGGTTCTTGTATTAATTAAGGCATTTGTTGCTCCATTAAAAATACCAAGATTAACGGCATTATCGGTTTGACCCTCACGAAGGTTACATTGCAAATATTGCCGAACGGTTATTCTATACCTTGAACTATTGGCAGTTGCTCCATCTCCCAGGTATTCGTATTGAATCCAGCCTCCTTTTAAGTGATCTGCATACAAATGGGTCAGGGAGCTCAATAAAAACACTAAAACAATCCAAATCCTGTACATAGTAGCAAGTTAAACCAATAAGAAACAAAAATGGGGCAGGCGGTTGCCTGAAACAGTAAAAATCCGTTAAAATCAATCAACGGATTAAAACAGCGGTTCCTTTTTTATAAACGGTTTTTCCTGAAAAGTCTTTTGCTTCGGCCTGAAAAACATAAGTGCCTGCCGGTTGAGGCTCTCCATTAAATATACCATCCCATCCTGCGCCTATTGAGGTAGTTCTATAAAGCAGTTGCCCCCAGCGACTGTACACTGCAAAATAATTCAGTTGAGCAATGCCCACGGGTATGGGTCTTAGCAAATCATTTTTGCCATCTGCATTGGGAGTAAACGCAGAAGGGATATATAAGTCGGGTCCGTTTTTAAATACAAGAACTTTAATGGAATCTTCACCAAAACATTGGTTGTTACTGCCCATTACACGATAAACAACAGAGTCTATATTATTGCCCAATAGGGCAACCGGATTGGCTATCCGGGCATCTGATAAACCGGTTGAAGGAGACCATTGATACAATTGCGCGCCGGATGCACTTAACTGCAGGGGTTGATTAACGCTTACAGCAGTATCTCTTCCGGCAAACACAAGTGGTTTGGGAATTATGATAATTTGTACAGAATCCGTAACTGATTTATTGCAACCCAAAGTATCACTAACGGTTAAGTAATAGGTTTTGCTGCTGGCAGGGGTAACCAGCGGGTTTAAGGAATTGGCCTGCATCATATTCAGCGTGGGTGACCAACGAAAACTACTGCCCGCTATCTGTGCATTCAACATTACTGCATTTCCAAAACAGATACTGGTGTCCATGCCGGCATTTACGGAAGGATATGGAACGGTAACAATGCGGATACTGTCTTTGTCTTCGCATTTGCCCAGATTAGCGGTTACAAAATAGTGAGTGGTTCGAGAGGGTTGTAACCTGGGATTTTTTTCATTGGAAACAAATTGTCCGGATTCGTTGGTCCATCTGTATTGCAGGGCCTGGCTGTTTACCTGCAAAACAATTGAATCGTTCAAACAAATGGTGCTGTCTTCACCGGCACGAACAGTAATAAATGGCAAAACGTTTACGGTGATGGTGTCTTTGCTGATGCATCCGTTGTTGTTGATACTAACTGTGTATTGGGTGGTTACTTTGGGATACACCACTACACTGGCTGTATTGGTATTGCTGATATCTACATTGGGTTCCCAGTTAAAAATACCACTGCTGTTAACGCGAATTGGCAAACTGTCAATACTGCAAATTAATGTGTCTTTGAAGGGTACCTGTAGCAAAGGTTTGTCTGAAACCAATAGCGTTCGGTTTAAGGTATCCAAGCATCCTTTTGAATCTCCCACCATTAACTGAATATTTTTTAACGAAGTGGTGGAATATTGGTATTGTGCATTTTTATTTCTTGAAGTATCCGACAGAAGGGTTTCATCCCCAAAATTCCATCGCCAGTAATTTACCACACCATATACAGAAGTACTGATATCATTGAAGCTATAGGGATTCAAAAAGCAAGTTCCGTCAATTGACAATGCTGATTTAAATCCGGGAAATACCCTCACTTCTACCGTATCTGTGCCAATACAACCTTTGGGACCCGTTACCGTAAGACTAGCCTTGTATACACCTGTGTCTTTATAAGTATGCAGAACAGAACCCGATTGCGGATAAGTATTGTTGAGGGAGTCTCCGAAATTCCAGACATAATTGGTAATACTCGAAGAAGTAGATTCATTCTCGAACAGCACAGTAAAATTTTTACACTGAATAATTTTATCGGGCAAATTCGCTTCAATAAAATCACAACCTTGCACCGCCATGATAAAGTCTTTTCTGTGTTCATTAAAAGCTTTGCCATTGCGCCATTCGGTTATACAAACATTAACCACATAGTTGCCAGGTGCAGGTGCAATTCCACTGATAACGCCTGTGGCTGGATCAATGCTTACTTTATCACCTAGCGGCAGGCTTCCACTAAAAGGGAATCGGTAGGGTAGCGGGTCTTTGGATAAAATACCGGGAGGACCAGCATTCTGATTACCTCCGGGAGAGCTAAACGCATCACAAAAACTATAAGTTAGTGAATCGCTATCCGGATCAGTTGCACCAAAATCCAGTGTGAATTTTTTTTGGGAACAAATCAGGGCTGTGTCTTTTACATTGAACTGCGGACTGCTGTTAAAACCTCCGGATAAAGCATTCCTTCCGGGAATTTTGGTTACATAATTACTGCCCACACTTGCAGGTTGTGCCAGGTTGGTAATAAAGTCTATCCTGCAACATCCCAGTCTGGACAAAGTATAACCAATAGGACTATTGGGTAAGGAAATGCTTGCAGAATAAAGAGCCACCTGATAACAGGCACCAACATTGCCCACCAGACAAGGGAAGGCCGCTGTATTCAGCGAAATCGTGTTAACATCCGAAACTCTCGGTAAAGGCAAACTGCTGAATAAAATATCCCCTTCATATATACCCACGTTAGCCTGTTCTGATTCCAGGGTTGGTCCCAGCGAATTACATTCTCTGAATAAACGCAAAGTGATTACATAAATACTATTGGCCGGATTGTTTGCATCAGGACTTATATAGTTGTAATACAATTCTCCTCCGGCAATATGTCTTGCTTGGCTTGTATTGCAGATCAGCAATAAAAAAAGCAATAGCCGGAAAAATTTCATATCAGATAAAGAGTTGAATGAATCCGGATAAGTGCCGGTTCATTTCATTGGGAGCTTCAAGCATACCCATATGGCCCACACCCTCCATCACTTTAAGATACGATTTATTGGGTATTGTTGCTTGTTGCTCCAGATCTGTCAAAGGAGCAGCAATATCTTCCGGTCCGGCCACAAACAAAACCGGCTCGTGCAGGTATCGCAATAAGTTGGACTGGTCGGGTCTTTGCATCATGGCTCGGGTATACGCCATTAAAACGGTTGGGTCAAATGCCTTGGTTGCTTCTACCAGTTCCTGCACTTTTTCAGGGGCTGCATTGCGAAATGCTTCACCAAATAAATTCACCATGGTCGTTTTAAACAAAGCATATCCGCCATTATCTCTGATGAATTCTATGCTTTTCAGGCGAACCGATTTTTTTTCTGCAGTATCTGCAAACGCTGTGCTGTGAACCAGTCCCAGGGCTTTCAGGTGATTGGGATAATGACGTGCAAATGCCAGAGAAATATATCCGCCCATGCTATGACCCAAGAGAATGGCAGGTGACAAATCTTCAACATGAACAATTTCATGAATGCATTCGGCCAGGTCTTCCATGCTTAGTTTGGGCAACCATTCGGCATAACCTTTAGGAGTAATAAAAGATTGTCCCGAGCCAGGTAAATCCAGTACAATCAATTGACAAATGGAAGAAAGCGTATCAATCTGGTTATTCCAGATACGGCTGTCTTCTCCATATCCATGCACCAAAAAAACGGGTTGCCCTTTACCCATAATGCGATAGTGCAGCGAGTAATAAGGAGTTTTAAGCTGACTGGTTTTTACGGACATATTTGCTTCGTTTACGCAAAGATATCAGTAGTAGGAATACACTGCAGGTAACTGCAATTTTAAAAATATAGTCGCCGTGCTGCACATAAAAACTCAATTCATTACTGGTGTAAATATTTTGCTTTAATGCACCTGCCTGATCCCATCCCAGTTGTTGAACAATTTTCCCAGTTGGGTCAATAAAAGCAGAAATACCTGTATTGGCGGAACGCGCCACCCATCTTCGGGTTTCAATGGATCTTAGTTTTGCGTATTGCAAATGTTGTTTGTGTCCGTCTGTATTGCCCCACCAGCCATCATTGGTCATAATGGTTAACAGATTGGCTCCTCTTTTTACATAGTTGGCTACATATTCGCCATACACACTTTCATAGCAGATAATGGGTGCTGCATTTTGCTGATACAAGGGATGCCGAAATACAACTGGTGTATCTGAAACCCCATAACCACCGGTAGATCCGCCAAACTGTTCAAAAACCGGTGCCATAAAACGAAGAAAGGAAGGAAGGGTCTCTACCCCTGGAACCAGTTTGCTTTTATTGTAAAAAACAGGTGGCTGAATTGCAACCATGGGTTGACTGTCTTTTCTTGCCTGCAATTGAACAGCTGCATTAAATGCATCGTAATAAATGCCTTCTTCTGTTTTACGTGCGGTGGCAGTTGCAGCCGTGGTTCCATATCTTTTAAAAGTTTCAATTCCTGAAACCAGTTGCAGATTCGGGTACTGGTGCAGCAGTTGAAACACGGGTTGGTAATAAGGATTTACAGGAATATTATCCTGCCAGTCTGCCGCACTCATGGCGGTTTCCGGCCAAACCAACATGCTGGTGTTGGAATTGATTTTGCTTTTACTAATGCTTACTAATTTCTCAATTTGTTGTGCGGTGGTAAGTGATTCAAATTTCTGGTAAGGATCAATATTGGGTTGAACCACAACAATATTTTCTTTTGTGTTTTCCTTGCCATTGTCCCATTGTGAGAGATAGCTCATCCATCCTACAAATAACCACAGCAGAAACATCGAAGCACTGAAAATACCCACTTGAACAAGCTTCCTTTTTTTCTGCGCCAAAAGAAACTGAAAAGCCAGGATATTCATGATCCAGATGAGTAAGGAACCCCCTGCTACACCTGTGTAGGCATACCATTGAATCATTGGCGTAATTGGGCTTAATCCGTTGCCCAGTGTTAGCCAGGGCCAACTGATGCTCCAGTTTAAATGTACCCATTCAAAGCATAACCAGAAAGCAACCAATCCCAATAAAGCCTGCGATTGGTTCATTTTTTTTCTCAGCGTAATGTATCCCCACCAAGGCAAACACATTAAGCTGGTATTGATAATAATGGCAGCAATTGCACCAAAGCCCGTAGAATTCCACAACCACCAAGTAGTGCCTGTATTCCAGACCAATAAAGTAAGGGCCGGATATTTCAATAACTTAAATGCAGGGGTATGCTGATCCAATACCCAAAGCAAGGGCACCCAGGCAAACAACAATGCAATGGTAAATGACCATTCAGGCCAACCCAATATGAGCATTAAGCCAGAAAGAATACTTAATCCGATTGCAGAAAAAGCAGATCCCTTTTTCATGAGAAACTGTTTTATTTTCTGCTGTAATTCGGAGCTTCTTTGGTAATGTCTACATCGTGTGCATGGCTTTCTTTCATACCTGCATTCGTAATTTTTACGAAAGTGGCTTTTTGCAAAGCAGGAATGTCTTTGGCACCACAATAACCCATACCAGAACGCAGACCACCCACGTACTGATAAATGATTTCACTCAAATTTCCTTTGTATGCCACACGTCCTTCAATACCTTCTGGAACGTATTTTTTAATATCGGCTTCCACGTCCTGGAAATATCGGTCGCCGCTGCCCTGGCTCATGGCGCCTAAGCTGCCCATGCCACGGTATTCCTTGAATTTTCTTCCTTCGTAAATAATAGTTTCACCCGGGCTTTCTTCTACTCCTGCAAACACACTACCCATCATCACCATATTGGCACCCGCTGCCAATGCTTTAACCATATCTCCCGTGTAACGGATACCACCATCTGCAATCACCGGAATGCCTTTGGCTTTTAAAGCCTTGGTGGCTTCCATTATAGCGGTTAGCTGAGGAACCCCGGCACCGGCTACAATGCGCGTTGTACATATAGAGCCAGGTCCAATCCCTACTTTCACACAATCTGCTCCTGCTTCAGCCAGTGCTTTTGCACCTGCACCGGTACCTACATTACCAGCAATAATGGGCAATTTTTTAAAGTTTTTACGCAAAGCTTTCAGTGCTTCAATTACTCCCTTGCTATGACCATGTGCAGAGTCGAGGGTAACAATATCTACCCCAACATGCTGTAAAGCAGCAGCGCGATCCATTAAATCTTTAGTAATGCCCAAAGCCGCTCCCACTCTCAGTCTTCCGAGATTGTCTTTTACTGCGTTAGGGAAATTTCTGATTTGTAAAATATCTCTGTAGGTAATTAACCCAATCAATTTTCCTTGTTTATTTACTACGGGAAGTTTCTCAATTTTATACTGACGAAGAATATGTTCTGCTTTCTTCATGTCGGTACCTTCTGGAGCAGTCACCAGATTTTCCTTGGTCATTACTTCTTTAACCTTTTTCTTGTTGTCGGTTTCGAAGCGTAAATCTCTATTGGTTAAAATGCCAACTAATTTACCAGCATTGTCCACCACAGGAATGCCCCCGATTTTATTCTCTCTCATCAATTTCAGCGCATCACCAATGGTTGCATCCACCAATAAAGTAATGGGGTCAATGATCATTCCGCTTTCACTGCGCTTTACTTTTCTCACTTGTTCCGCCTGCTTTTCAATGCTCATGTTTTTGTGCAGAATACCCAGTCCACCTTCTCTGGCCAAAGCAATGGCCAGATTGGCTTCTGTAACCGTATCCATGGCTGCAGATAAAATGGGTACATTCAGAATAATGTCTTTGGTTAAATGGGTACTGATGTTTACTTCGCGGGGAAGAATATCACTGTAAGCGGGCATCAGAAGAACATCATCGAAGGTTAAACCTTCACCAAATAAACGAGAAGCAGAACTGCTTTTGCGGGATTGATTGAGATTTGTTGCCATAGGCAAAGATAGCAGATGCCAGAACTTTCTTCCAAAATTATTTCTGTTACCTTCGCAGCAGCTCATTCAATTGATCAAAGTAATTCGCGCATTTACGCAATGGAATCCAATACGCTACAACCGCATCATCGTTATTTTACCTTTCAGTTTGGATTGCTCTGCGTGAGTAATTTTTTATTTTCAGCCAGCTTCAATATGATGATTCCTGAATTGCCCGGGTATTTAACCAAAATAGGCGGAGCGGAATACAAGGGGCTGATCATTGCTTTATTTACGTTGATGGCTGGTATTTCCCGTCCATTTAGCGGGAAACTGACCGATACCATTGGCAGGGTGCCGGTAATGGTATTTGGCTCGCTTGTTTGTGTAGTGTGTAGTTTGCTGTATCCGGTGCTAACTTCTGTGGTAGGCTTTTTATTGCTGCGCTTTGTGCATGGATTTTCAACCGGGTTCAAGCCCACTGCTACAGCCGCATACGGAGCCGATGTGGTGCATGAATCCAGAAGGGGAGAAGCCATGGGGGCATTGGCCATTGGCTATACCATCGGGGCTTCAGCAGGCCCTATGCTGGGAAGTTACCTGGTAAATAATTTCGGATACAATCCCATGTTTTATATATCTGCTTTTTTAGCCCTTGGTTCGGTAATTATTTTATACAATGTAAGAGAGACCCTGCCTACTGCCCGTAAATTTAAGTGGAATGATTTGCAGATTCAGCGCAGCGATATTTTTGACGCTTCTGCTTTAAGGCCAGCCATCATAACCTTATTGCTTTGTTTTTCCATTGGAACCATATTAACCATTGCACCGGATTTTAGTGAACACCTAGGACTGCACAACAAAGGGACTTTTTTTGCCTTTTTCACCGTGGCGTCTCTATTCATTCGTTTTGTTGCCGGAAAAATTTCTGATCAATACGGAAGAGTGCCTGTGCTGATAGGATCGAGTGCCGCATTGGTGGTTGCCATGGCTATTTTATCTCTTGCAGGATCGGTGCCGGTTATGTTGGCAGGGTCCGTTTTGTATGGCCTGAGCTGGGGTATCAACAGCCCGGTGATAACCGCCTGGACGGTAGATTTATGTGAGCCAGAAAACAGGGGTAAAGCAATAGCTTCCATGTACATCGCACTCGAGGTAGGCATTGGCACCGGTGCATTGTTTTCTAGCTGGATTTATCACAATGATGCCCGATATTTTATTTGGGCTTTTGCTACTCCGGCAGTGCTTTCTTTGGTGGCATGCCTGTTACTGATTAAATGGAATAATAAGCGGGCATCAGCGTAAGCTGATTGCCAGGTAATACCTGAATAATTTGTTTCATTTCCAAATCAAAAATCAGGCTGGCCAATTCGCCAAAACTCAATTGAGTAAATGCTAATAATTCATCTTGTGAAAACAGTTCTTTGGTTTTCAAAAACGCAATGCATTTTTTTTCTGTTTCATTCAAAGGAGCAAAAGCAGGTACCCAATTCAATTGCTGTAACAGATCTTCAGGATTGGTATAAATAGAAGCTCTGTTTTCTTGAATCAGTTTGTTGCAGCCCCTACTGCGCTGATCGGTAATTCTGCCGGGTACGGCAATCACATCGCGGTGGTACTGGGAAGCAAAATCTGCTGTAATGATGCTGCCTCCTTTTAAAGCCGTTTCAATCACAAGGGTGGCATCAGCCATACCCGCTACTACCCTGTTTCTTTTCGGAAAATTGTATTTCTCGGGAATGGTATTGCAATGAAACTCGGTTAATAATCCTCCTTGTGGAATCATAGCTTTGGCCAAGTTTTTATTGGGGGGAGGATAGATTTCATCCAAACCATGCGCCAATACACCAATGGTTTGCAGTCCGTTTTCCAAAGCCAGCTGATGAGCTATGGTATCAATGCCCAGGGCCAGACCACTTACAATCAATACTTCTTTGGGTAGGGCTTTCAACAGGGTTTCAATAATATGATATCCATAAGCAGTAGGCATTCTGGTACCCACTATGCTAATGATTTTAACCGCATTAAGATGGGCAGTTCCTTTGTAAAACAATAAGGTTGGTGCATCTGGGCATTCTTTTAATTTCTGCGGATAACCAGGGTCGGTTATAAAGAGCGGAACAATTCTGTGCTGCTGAATAAACTGCAACATTTCTTTTGTTTTTTCATTGGGCAGAAAGGCTTTGATTTCCCTGGCCATTTTTTCTCTTACCCCCTTAACTGCACAAAGATCCGCAACAGCAGCGCTGAAAATATTTTCAACCGATTCAAATGCTTCCAGTAATAATTTCCGGGTAACCGGTCCTATAGAAGGGATTTGGGTAAAGGCAATTTGATTGAGCAGGGAATCATCCATACAAGCTTTTGCGAAAACTAAAACAAGTGGAAGAAATGCCTTACGTATTTCTACTTTAGAGTCCGGTTATTTCAACGGAAGTTCTTCTGTTTTTAGCCCTGCCTTCGGGCGTATCATTGCCGGCAATAGGTTTGCTGCTTCCATATCCTTTGTGCGTGAGTCTTTCAGCTGCAATGCCTTTGGATTGCAAATAATCTACAATGGCCAATGCCCTGTTTTTAGAGAGTAAAATATTGTCAGGCTCTTTGCCAGTATTATCGGTATGTCCGCTGATTTCAACTTTTAAGGAAGGATTCTCATTCAATAGATTCACCAACTTGTCTAATTCAATGGATGCAGCTGGGGGCAAGTCAAAAGCATTGCTGGCAAACTCAATATTTTTAAAAGTAAACACTGCATGAAGCTGAATGGGTTCAAGCGCTATATCCTGTATATATACACTGTCGGCTTCTTTATTTGCCAGCGAATATTGAGCACTATAAGGCAGATACCCTTTCCTGTTAACAGATAAGGTATAGTCTTTGCCAACCGGAAGGGTTACAAAATAACCACCTGTTTCATCGGTCTGAATTTTCATTAATACCACACGATCCTTGTTCTCAATTAACTCTACTAAAGAGGGCAATTTCTTGCCTGTAATTTTATCAGAAACAATTCCTTTGAGGTACAGTGTTCGGATGGGTCTTATTTTTTCCTTCAATGGAAAACGATACAAATCGAGTTCACCTCTGCTATCGAAACGATCACTGGAATAATAGGCGGTAAGTCCGTCTGCTGAAACAGCCATGCTCCCTTCATTCTCAATGGTATTTATGGGATAACCCAGGTTCTCGGGAATACTCCATTCTCCATTGTTGTTTTTTCTGGTTACAAATAAATCAGCACCTCCATAACCCGGCAATCCATCCGAGGTAAAGTACAAAGTTTGATTGTCTGCATGAATAAACGGGGCCTGATCGTCTCCGGCTGAATTTATATGCGGTCCCATATTTTTGGCAGGAGACCATTTTCCATTGGGCAATCTTTCGCTGTAATACAAATCCCTGCTACCATAGCCTCCAGGCCGGTTGCTGCTGAAATACAAAACTCTTTTATCGGGGCTTAAACTGGGGGCACTCTCCCAGAATTCAGTATTGATGGAAGGTCCCAGGTTTTCAGGTTCACTCCATCCATCCGGGGTATAGTAAGAAATGTATAAATCAAAATGATCGTAACCGCTTTCGGCAAACCTTCCGGTAAACAACATCCATTCCCCATCCTGAGAAACAGTAATGGCGCCCTTCTGTGCTTCCTCATTAATGCGGCCCCCTATAGGAACCGATTTTGAAAATTGCTTTCCGAGAATGGTGCTGGAATAAAAATCTTCGCGCATGAATTTCCCCCTGCGGGTAAATACGAGTAAACTGTCGGTTACGGTAACCGAAGGATAATATTCGGAAGAACTTGAGTTTACACTGTCCCCTAAATTTTCAGGAAGGAAAACATAACTGGAATCGTTTGCCTGTTGCTTTGCATAATCAATGGCAAACTGATAGGTCTTTTTTCGGTACGCAGCACTTCGGATACTTCTGTCGTTTAGTTTGGGATTTTGCAGAAATAGATTTACGGCTTTTAATGCCGCATCAAATTGTCCATCCCCCGCAAGGTTGATAGAGTAGGGAAGTAGATAAGGCTGAAAATAAATGGTATCGATGGCTCTTCCCAATTCATAAAACTGTAGAGAGCGTTTGTATTGTTTTAATTCTCCGAAAACACCTGCCAGCGATAGATAGGCATCTGCAAAATTTTTGTCTGCCTGAATACTTTCGAGCAAAACAGGAACAGCTTCTTTTAATGCGTCTTCTTTTAATAGGCCAATGGCTTTATCGTATAAAGCCATTGCTTTTTTATTCACTTTATCAGGGTTGTATTGTTGAGCTGTAAGTATAAAACAGCTGGGAAACAGTAAAAGAAAACAAAGCCATTTTTTCATCGGGAACAAGTTCGGAAAAATTCAGGAGTTGCTTTGTTAATTTCATTTTGATTGCTGTTAAAATTTTTGGCGGCTGTAATTGAGTGTCTCGATTTGCTAAAAATAAAAACCCGGCACGGGGCCGGGTTCTGTATTGGATTTTAAAAGCCTTTCCTTAGAAAGTTTTGGTTCCGTTTGGCTGGAAAGTATAACGGAAAGTATAATAACGTTGTGTGCTTAATTTAACAGCATCCGGAGCAGTAGTAGCAGGCGTAGTACCACCTTTGTAGTAGTTCAGGATTTCTACTTTGGCATATTTGCCAGTAGCTGTTCTGATCACCAATACTCTACCAGGAATTGGATTTACCAATTGGTTAATACCATCATATGCATACCAGGCTCTGTTGCTTCCGGTAGGAATAGCGAATGCAGTAGGTGCATTATCAATTCTGAACGTAGAGTCCGCAGGGATGGTTTTTAAATCGTCGAATAAACCCACGAATACAAATGCGCCAGCTCCGCCTGGACCACTGTTTCCGCTATTGGTAGCAATGGTGGTTCCTTTAAAAGCCAAGTCCCATTTGTTGCTGGCACTATCAGAAGCTGGAACAATTTTGTTGGATTCCAAGCTGAAGAAAGTATAGCGACCTGCACCGTAAGGGAAGCCACCTGTAGGCGGAACTCCCGGAGTAATACCTATAATGGTATCAGCAGGCAAATCTTTTACAGTAATGGTTGAAACTACATTGGTAGATCCTCCATTGTCATCTTTAGTACACGCCACAAATCCAATTGCAATGCCTAACACTAAAATCATCTTTTTCATCTTGCTCATTATTTAGGGTTTTTATTAAAAAATTGATAGGATACGGTGAGATAAAAAGTTCTTCCCGGTAAGTTGGGGAGGTTAATTACGTCAGTATAGTTGAGTAAATTGTCGGTGCCTGCCTGCACGCTAAGTCCTTTGTTGAATTCATATCCTGCAGCTGCATTTACTTGAACATATCCTTTTGCAAATGCGTCGTTGGAATTAAAAAGGCCATTGCCATCTGTATCGGTGGTAGTCCATCTGCTTCTGTAAACCACACGGGTGTTGGCAAAGAAGGCATTCTTTGCATACAATATTTTAAAGTTGGCCATATGTTTGCTTCTATTGGGCAAGCCCACATATTCGCTTCTGCTCATTCTTCTGCTGAAGCCATTCTGATCTCTGGTGAAAACTTTTCCGGCATTAATGGCATCAATCTCTGCCTGATCACCTGTCAATAAAAACTGATAGCCTGCTGTTAAGGAAAGATTTTTATTCATTTTGTATTGCACATCGGTTTCAATGCCCTGAGTAAAGGCATTTTTTACATTGAGGTAACTAAAAATTTGTGCACCACCAGTTCTGTAAGCCACCAGTCTGCTATCGATTAGGTTTTCAATATTGTTTCTAAAAATATTGGCACTAACCAACCATTTACTATCCTGAAAATGTATCCCAATATTGAATCCAGTAGAGAACTCGGGCTTCAGGGTATTCAAACCATAGAAAGCAGGTTCCAGGCTGCTGATCTGTCCCAGTCTGTTGAGTTCACCAATAATTTTTTGTGCTTCCACCGAACCGAATACACTGTAACTGCCAGCAGCTGTGTTGGTGAAATTTAAGTAAAGCTGTCTGAAGTCAGGTGCTTTAAAACCTCTTCCCACACTGGCTTTTAACGAGAGCTTAGGGTTTATTTTATATTGCAAAGCCAGTTTGGGACTGAAAGCGGCAGCAAATAATTCGTTGTGGTCGTAACGGGCACCTCCAATCAAAATCAATTGATCCAGGGCTTTCCATTCTGTCTGCAAATAGGCATACCCAATTCGATTGGTCTTAACACTGCTGCTGTTGTCGTAACGAGTGCTTCTGGCAGTTTCATTAATATAGCCTCCACCCACATTCATCTCTAATCGTTTGTTGAATTGAATATCAGTTTGGTTTTCTGCTCTTCCGAAACTTTGTCTGAACTCATCTACATAAGGTGCGCCGTTGTCGGTAATCAGGTCTTGAATGCTTTTGAAAAAAGTGCCGTAAAGACGGGTAGTATTTTTTACTTTTTCATTGAACTTATGCGCCAGTTGCAAACTGGTATTGAGGTCATTGTTTTTTTCATATCCCACCGAATTAATCGCATTGCCATTATTGGTAACGGTAATATTATTTTGGATGGTTTCATTGTTCAATCTGAAAGAAACACTTACCTGTGTACGGTCGCTGATGCGGAAGCCTAACTGGTGTTGTTGCGTAATTCTTTCAATGGGTGCAATGCTTCTTTCCCTGCTGTTCGGGCGGATACTGAATCCATCGGTGCGATAAAAGTTTCCGAAACCCTGATAATTAATACGACTGCTTCTGATGCCAGCTTTTAATCCAATATCTGCCGTGTTGTAAGTGCCATATCGGGCAGTTAGGCCAAGCGAATTGATTTTGGATTTGTCAGTGATAATATTGATAACACCGGCCATGGCTTCACTCCCATATAAGCTGGAAGAAGGGCCTCTAACAATTTCTATTTGTTTGATATTGCCTACTGCAATTCTTCTTAAATCTAGTACGCCACTGGTTCTGCCAATCAGGGGTTCACCGTCTATCAGAATCAACGTGTAATCAGGATTTAAACCCTGCATGCTCACGCCTGTACCGAACCCATTGGTCATGAACAACCCAGTTTGTTCTGAAAGAATATCTGATAAACGAAGAGAGCCGGCTTGTTGAATGGTTTTTTGAGAAATGATTTGAACGGGAACGGCTACATTGGTTAGTTTTCTTTCTGTTTTGGTAGCGGTGAAAACAGTGATGGCATTCTCACCAACCAAAGTATCTTTTTGCTGTGCAGCCTTGTTTTGTGCAATCAAGGTTTGTGAAAGAAATCCCGCGCAAAGGGGCAACATAAACCGCTTCATCATACTCACTAATTAGAGTGCAAAATTGCACTCGCCTTCCTCGTGAATTGTCACAGAACTGTAGAAGAAGAACCCTTGTTTTGCTTTTTACAAAGCAGTGACAATTGCACTGCAGAAGGGTTGGTAACGATTAAGGGATATTCAAGTATTTGTGTACCTGCAAACTCAATCGCCACTTGGGGTTTTCTTTGATATAATCCAATATCAGCGGGGTCATTTCATTGGCTTTTTCCCATTCGGGTTGCAGGTATAAATGACAATTAGCAGGAACTTTTGCAGCATATTCCTCTGCCCATTTAAAATCGTGTTTATTAAAAACGACCACTTTTAATTCATTGGCTTTTTCCACTACTTCGGGCAGGGGTGCTTTGAATTTTTTGGGTGATAAGCAAATCCAATCCCAATGGCCGCTCAACGGCGAAGAGCCGGAGGTTTCCATATTGGTTTCGAAACCTGCGGCATGCAAGGCTTCCGTTAAAATATCCAGCTTGTGCAGTAAAGGTTCTCCACCCGTAATCACGGCCAGTCTTCCCCGATAACTGCTTGCTTTGGCCACTATTTCTTCTACGGAAATTACCGGGTGTTTGCTGGCATCCCAGCTGTCTTTTACATCGCACCAAACACAGCCTACATCGCATCCGCCGAGTCTGATAAAATAGGCAGCGCGTCCCTGATGGGCGCCCTCTCCCTGTAAAGTGTAGAAGGCTTCCATAACCGGCAGTTCTGATCCCACGGGCAATTGCATTATCCTCTGTTATTTAAATAAGCTTGTAAAGTATTTTTAAGCAAACCTGCAATGGTCATTAAACCCACACCACCTGGTACCGGTGTAATAGCACTGGCAAGGGTTGAAACAGATTCGTAGTGTACATCTCCTTTTATCCTGAATCCTTTTTTAGCGGTGGCATCTGTTACACGGGTAATGCCCACATCAATAATAACCGCACCAGGTTTTACCATATCGGGGGTTACAAATTCAGGTTTACCCAAAGCAGCAACTAATATATCGGCTTGCTGGCAAATCTCTTTCAGGTTGGGGGTATGAGAATGACAAAGGGTTACCGTGCAGTTCCCCTGTGGTATATTGCTACTTAATAGTATACTCATGGGTCTGCCCACAATATTGCTGCGACCAATTACTACCGCGTGTTTTCCTTTGGTAGGGATGTTAAAATGTTCCAGCATTAATAAGATTCCGTAAGGAGTGGCAGGAATAAAAGTCGGAAGCCCCTGAACCAGACGGCCAATATTGCTGGGATGAAAACCATCCACATCCTTGCGAGGATCAATGGTTTCTATGACTTTTTCTTCACTAACATGTTTCGGTAAGGGAAGTTGCACCAGTATTCCATCAATAGCTGGGTTCTGGTTCAGCGATTGTATGGTCTCTAGTAGTTCAGATTCGGTGCATTCTTCCGGCAGGCGGATCAAAGTTGACTCAAAACCAGTCTCCTCACAGTTTTTGACTTTGCTGGCAACATAGGTTTCGCTGGCTCCGTTGTTTCCCACTAAAATAGCTGCCAGGTGTGGGGCAGGAAGGCCTTTATCATGTAATTCAGCGGTTTTTGCTTTCAGATTTTCTTTTACTGCTGCTGAAGCCAGCTTGCCATCTAGTACTAACATGGCGCAAAATTACCAATTTTAAGGAGGAACGGTTAAAAAAATGCAACAGCGATTAAAATTCAGTAATATTAAGAAAAAGTCAATTTATATAGACGGTAGTGTTAAAAATTGATTTATATTAGCGGTATTGTTAAAAATTTTAACAATTTTTCTAAATCAAAAATCTAACACATGAGAAAAAGTCTGACACTGTTGGCGGCTTCGTTGCTATTTAGCATAGCAACATTCGCTCAAACAGTTCTTGTGCAGGGGCAGGTGACCGACGACCGAGGTCCAGTGCCTAACGCAACCGTGCAGGAAAAAGGCACAAAAAACATCACTCGTGCCGATGAGCTGGGAAAATTCAGCTTTAAAGTGAAGCAGGGAGCAATTGTTGTGGTAACAGCTGTAGGGCATACGCCTTTTGAGTTTGCAGCAACAACCGGATTCCAAAATGTTAAAATAGCTACTGTAGCTGGCGAACTGGAAGAGGTATTTGTTACCAGTGCTTTCGGTGTAAAAAAGTCTCAGAGAACAACTCCTTTCAGTTCTCAAGTAATTAACTCAGAACAACTGAACGTAATCCGTCAGCCGAACCTGAACAACGCATTGGCAGGTAAAGTTGCGGGTGTGCAGTTCAGAGGTCAGTCTTCAGCCAAGCTGAACGATCAGGGTTTCCTTCGTATCAGAGGGGGTGGATCATTAACCGATGGCGATGGAGCTATCTATGTGGTTGATGGTACCATTACCAGCTCATTCGATATCAACCCTGACGACATTGAAGACCTTACTGTACTAAAAGGTGCTAACGCTACTGCTTTGTTTGGTAGCCGTGCCGGTAACGGTGCTATTGTTGTTACTACTAAGAAAGGTAGAAAAGGCAAGGGCATTGGTGTAGAGGTAAATCAGTCTACCATGTTCGACAAAGCTGCTTTCATGCCAAGATACCAGAATGAGTATGGTGGTGGTGACGGTGGTTGGTTAACTTTTACCTATAACCCAACCATGCCAGCAGAATGGCAGGCATTAAACGGTAAGCGTTACCGCGATTTTACTGATGATGCTTCTTGGGGACCCAAAATTGACGGATCTGAATATATTCCTTGGTATGCTTTTATTCCAGGACATTCCAGATCTGGTAAAACGGCAAGCTTTACTCCTCAGCCAAACAATGCCAGAGATTTCTGGAATACTGGGGTAACTTCTAATACCAACGTTAGTTTCTCACAAAATAATGGTGCTGGTCAAAGTTTAAGAGTATCTTATACCAACCAGAACATTAAAGGTATGTTGCCTAATTCAAAGAGTCAGAGACATACTTTGAATACCAATTTCTCTATGGATTTGGGTAGCTTCTTAACTATCGGAGCTAACCTTACTTATACCAATCAGTTGATCTCTGGTGATTTCAACGACGGATACTCTAACAACTCTTCTGGTAACTTTAGCCAGTGGTTCCACAGAGATCTGGACATCAATATCCTGAAAGAACTTGCTGATATCAGAACTCCAATCGGAACCATTCCTTCCTGGAACTTCCGTAGAAACCCGGGTTCTTGGAGTGCAGCAGCACCACAGAACAGTGTATGGGCAGGTAACTACTGGTACAATCCATTTACTTACTTTAACAATATTCAGCGTGATCAGCGCAGAGACCGTCTATACGGAGATATCAATATGACTGTTAAGTTCTCTAAGAACTTAAAGTTCAAGGGTAGCATCCGTAAGGATCAGTTCAGTAGAAATCTAGAGAATATTGATCCTAATATTCTACAGACTTCTGGCGGACAAACTGGTTTGTTGGCTTCTTATGCTACGCACAATCGCATTAACAGTGAGTGGAACTTTGAAGGTATTTTGTCTTACAACAATACATTCGGAGATTTCGTAGTAGCTGCTAACGTGGGTGCTAACCGTTTGAATATTCGTCAGAGAGAAGTAGCAATGAATACCAATAATGGTTTGAACGTACCAGGTTTGTATGCTATCAGCAACTCTAAAACTGTACCTACAATTACGAATACAAGATCAGATCAGCAGGCGAATTCCTTGTTTGCTTTTGGTGACGTAGAATACAAGAAGTTCCTAAGCTTAACATGGGCAGTTCGTAACGACTGGTTCTCTACCTTACCAGCAGGTAACAACTCCTTGTTGTCTCCTTCAGTGGGTGGTGCTTTCGTATTCTCTGAGTTCACAAAATCTGCTTTGCCTTGGTTAAACTTTGGTAAAGTATTTGGATCTTGGGGTAAGAAGCCTAAGGCTTTAAATCCTTATGCTTTAAACCTGAACTACTCTGTTAACCCATTGTTATGGGGTACCAACTTCTTAATGAGTACACCGAATGGTTCTCCTGATGCAAACCTACGTGGCGCATTAACAACCACTTGGGAAGCAGGTATCGACTTGCGTTTTGCAAAAAACAAAGTTCGTTTGAATGCTACTTACTATAACGAGAACAACAAGAACGAACCTCTAGCGGTTTCTGTTTCTGGTGTTTCTGGTTTCACTTCTCAAACCATCAATGCTGCCTGGATTAGCCGTCAGGGTATTGAATTGGAATTGGGTGTAGACATCATGAAGAAGAAAGACTTCAACTGGACTGTGAATACAACAGCTGCTTACTTACTAGATAATAAAGTAAGAGCATTGGCTCCAGGTTTAACCAGTTATACTTTAGCAGGTGGTTCTTTCGGAACTCGTTTTGCCCGTGCTTTCCACTTTGTGGGTCAGCAGTGGGGTATGTTAAGAGGTGGTGGTATCAAGCGTAATGCAGATGGCCAACCATTGATTACTACCAACGGATTCAGCGGTGGATTAGGCTGGTACCAGGCTGATGCAACCAAAGACTGGGGTTCTGTTGTTCCTAAGTTTACCGGAGGTTTACAAAACTTCTTCAGCTACAAGAACTTCAACTTAGGTTTAACATTTGACTATCAGCTTGGCGGACGTTTCTTCTCTCTATCTGAGCAGTGGGGAACTTTCTCTGGCTTGATGGAGCAAACAGCTGGCTTGAACGACAAGGGTAACCCAATCCGCGATGCAGTTTCTGCAGGTGGTGGTGTACGTGTTACCGGTGTTGATGCAAGAGACGGAAGAACTCCTGTAGACATCTATGTAGATGCTTACGATTACTTCCACCAGTTCTACTATCAGCAAATTGCTGAGCCATTTGTACACAAATTGTCTTATGCAAAATTGCGCGAGCTTAGCTTAGGCTATTCAATTCCAACCAACAAACTAGGGAAGTTTGGTAAATCTATCCAGGGTGCTTCAGTTTCTTTAACTGCTCGTAACCTATTCTTCATCTACAGAGACTCTAAGAACTTTGATCCTTCTGAAATCAGTGGTGTTCAAGGGGAAGATGGTCAGATGCCAGGTGCAAGAACCATTGGATTTAACGTTAAGGTATCATTCTAAAACCCTAAAACAATTATCATGAAAAGTATGAATATAAAAAAAGCAGTGCTGTCGTTAGGGGTTTGTGCCACTTTAGTGGTGGGTTGTAGCAAGGGAATTAGTGATTTCGGCGATATCAACCGTAATCCGAACGCAACAACCATTCCTATTACTTCAGCATTATTGACCAACGTACAGTCCCTTATTGGCGGTAACGTTTGGGGCAATGCCATCAACACTACTGCAGGCTTGTATGCGCAGTATATGTCTGAAACCCAGTACACCGATATTTCCCGTTACGCAGCTCCAACCCAGAACTGGGATGATTTCTACGCGGGTGCGATGTACGATTTACAGAACATTATCAACACCAATAGCGATCCTTCTACAGCAGGAGCAGCTGCAGAATTCGGAGCCAATGCCAATCAAATTGCCATTGCCCGTATTTTAAAAGCTTACTACTTCTCTGTATTAACAGATGCTTACGGTGATATCCCTTACTCTCAGGCTTTAAAAGGCAATGGTACCATTCCTTACGATAAGCAAGAGACCATTTACCCTGCATTGATTGCAGAATTAAAAGCGGCTAACGCACAGTTTACTACGGGTGCTGCTGTTCAGGGTGATATCATGTATGCTGGTAACACAACCAAGTGGAAAAAATTTGCCAACTCTTTGATTGCTGTGCTTTCATTGCGTATGTCAAAAGCCAATCCAACTTTGGGTAAAGCAGAATTTGCTGCTGCTGTTGCTGCTGGTGTAATTGATGCAAACGCAGACAATGCAACTATTGCTTATCCAGGTGGTAACTACAATAATCCTGTATACCAGTATTATGTAATTACCCAGCGTTTTGACTATGCAGTAAGCTCTACTATAACCAATAAATTGACAACTTTGGGTGATCCTCGTATTGATAAATACGGTAACAACACCAAAGGTTTCCCTTATGGTTTAACCAGAGCTGATGCATTAGCTTGGCAAACAAGCAATCCAAACTTTGCATTCATTTTTGGATATACCGGAACTCCTCAAACTATGCCATTGAGCATTATCTCTGCGGGTCAGATGTTTTTGGCCAGAGCAGAAGCTGCTAAATTGGGATGGACTTCTGAAAATGCAACCACCATGTACAACAATGGTGTAACTGCAGAAATGAACAGATGGGGAATCACCAACGCAACTGCTATTACCAACTACCTTGCTCAGCCTACTGTAGCATTGGATGGTTCTGCAGCAGATAACGCGAAAATTGGCGAACAGCGCTGGTTGGCACATTATCCTGATGGTTTACAAGGATGGTCTGAGTGGAGAAGAACAGGTTTCCCTGTATTAGCTCCTGCTCCAGGTGCTGGTAAAGCCATTCCAAGAAGAATTCCTTACGGACCAAACGAACCTTTATATAATCCAACTAACTATGCAGCTGCTGCAGCGTTGTTTAACAGCAACTCTCAGGATGCAAAAGTATGGTGGGATAAATAACGAGTTTTTCATTCTCAGTTTTTAATTCTCATGGGGGCCTGTATTCTTACAGGCCCTATTTTTGTGCCATAATCAATACAAGAAAAAATGGAACAGCAACCGAATAACCAGTTGAACATAGAAATTACCGAGGAAGTAGCAGAAGGGGCTTATGCCAATCTGGCCATCATCACCCATAGCAATGCGGAATTCGTAATTGATTTTGTGAATGTGATGCCGGGTACGCCCAAGAGCAAAGTGAAGTCGCGTATTATTTTTACGCCGATGCATGCCAAGCGGTTTATGAAGGCGCTGGAAGAAAACATCCATCGCTTTGAAGCTGCCAATGGCCCTATTCAGGATTTGGAGCAGATTGAAATTCCCATGAACTTCGGCGGTCCTACTGCGCAGGCTTAATTATGCTGTATAGAATAGAAAGTGTTTCAAAAATTTGCTTCGTTCGCTGCCCTGAATTGCTTCATTAATAATTATTAATGCATTTTTATTTAAAGTTTCAGCAATTCAGAAATGCTCACTCCTCAAATTTTTTGAAACACTTTTTTATTTCTAATCAAGAAGAAAAGCCTGCACAGTTAATTCTTAACTTTTCATGGGAATTTCAATTACTGATGCCTTTTCACTTTGAGGCCATTGGTAGCACGGAGCTTTATGCGTGGGGAGTAAAGGTTATAAATGGGCTGAACGGCCCATTTTTTCGTTTGAGATTTTCGGGATTTTAGCTGCACCATTTAAAGGCTATAATCTTGAAAAACATTCCAATGATTCAGATACTTCCAACCCGAATTTTTCTGCAAAAATTTTCCCTTGTTTTATGTTTTCTGATGCTGCAATTCCTGGTAAGGAGTCAGGAAAATCGGATTGATTTGCCGGGCAATGCAGGCTTAATTTCAATGGTGGGTAACGATCGGTACCTGATTACAGACGATGAGGAATATTTTTTACTCGAGCGGATGAACAATCTAAGTGTGCTTTTTGAAATTAAAACAGGAAAACTGAAAGCAGTTGGAGCAGAAGCCTACCGATTGTATGCGGAACATACCAACAAGTATCCACTTCCCAACTATACCGTTAATGAGAGCGGGAATGAGTTCTCTTTGTATGAAGGAAGCAAAAAATTGTACTCCATCAAAAAGGATCCTTACAAGAATGAAGTGAAGCCATTAAAAAAAACAGGCATTGTAATGGAACTCCTGAAAAAAAAGACCAATTGGTTTTTGTGCATCCGGACGGCAGAAGGGTAGAGCTGGTTGATCATTACAGCAATATGGAAAAGAAAGATCCCAAAAGGAATATTCACCACCGAACTGTTTTCGCCAATCTTGATATTGGGTATTGTTTTATTACAAAGGATTTGCAATATGTGTTTGACAGAGATGGAAGAGTCATCAATCTGCAAACCGGAGAAGCCTTCAAAATGGATCATAATGCAAGACATGCCAAAGGGTATGTATACGGAAGTTATGATCCCGAAACTACTATACTGAAAATAGACGATGGGGGGAGTATAAAAGCCTATCATTTGCGCACCCAGCACTATCTGGGAAGAATCAGCTACAGTCATTATTTAGACGGTCAATTTATATTTCCTGTTAGTATTCCTTTGTTAAGTTCCAATAGTCAATTATGTGTAGTGGGGTTGGGTTACAGTGAAGCCCAGGTGTATTTAATAACCGACAACAAAGTGGTGCACGCATTTACGAATCCCAATGTGCTCTCAGAGAAAAACGATTATGCAATGTGGCAACAAAAGCGGGAGGAAGAAAATAGAGAAAGACTGAAGAAAGAAGAAGCCGTAAGACAGTGGAACAGAGATCACCTGGTTTCCAGGGGAACCCTTACAAAATGCAATGACTGTAATGGTACCGGTATGCTGGGGAGAACGGCTAAAACCACGGCCAATCAAATGAATGTGTACGAAAAAAGAGGCGACAACTATTATTTCCGCGGTACTTCACATGATACCTGGCCCATCATCTGCGGCAGCTGTTTCGGGAGAGGATCCTCCATAAAAAAATAATCCCAAAAAATAATCAATAGACTATTACAGAATGAAAAAAGTTCAATTGGGCTCAATAGGTCTGCTGCTTGCCATAAGCCTCTTGTCTTCCTGCAAAAAAGACACGGCATCCAATTCGTCACAGCAGCCAAATCCAAATCCTACCACTTTCACCATTCTAAAGAGTAATCAATGGAAAGTGCTGGCACAGCAAAGTTTGCCCATGAATGAAGGAGTGCTTGGGGGAGGGAGAGGAGCCACTGCTTTTACCACACAGAAGCCAGATGAGCTTAGGTGGTACTCGCTTCATAGAACCATGTCGAATATTAGCGGACACAATGAAATGATATTGAATACAAAAGGGGAGGTAACCATTAATTCCAATTTTACACATCCATCTTACGGAGGTGATATCAAAGGTTTTATTGGCAGTGATATCTGGAAGATCAATGTAGGAGAAGTAGCCAACCAGATTTATGCATTCAAAAACGATCAGTTGGTAGATCTGTCAAAATACCCTGAAGGTCAGGAAAAAATTATAAGGATACAGGCAACAGAAGACGGAATGCTCAATTGTTCTGAATCCAATACCAGCAACTACGTTAGCTATTATCATTATGCCACCCAAAAATGGAAGAGTAATTTTTTTACGGGAAATAATTTTGTAACACTTCGCTACAAAGGATTAACCTATGCAATTTGTTTTACGCGCCTCACCAGCGCCAATGGAATAACAATTTGGGAAGAGTCGAATAACCGCGTTGAAACACAGGATCCACAAATTCCTACTATCAAAACAGTTCGTTACCCAATGACCAACCTTAAGTATATACCGGGTGAATATGGTTGGGTGATTCATTCCGCAACCTATGGCGATGAGGTATTTGTTGCTTTTCACAGTCATACTTCCAATACCCGCTTTGGGGTAGTAAAAGTGAATTTAACCAACCATACAGCAGAACTAATACAGGCACCGGAGCAAAAAGCGGCATTTGGCGGAACCCAATATGTAGTACTGAACAATGTTCATTCGGTAGAAGTAGACGATAAGGGCAATTTGTATGTGGTGGAATCCAGAAATGAAAACAACAAAGCCTACTATGGCATTCGAAAATATTTAACCAACGGACAAACAGAAGTGATTTTGAAAGAATCCGATTTGGCTTTCAATACCAATATTCAGGGACTGAAGTTTTTTAATGGCAAACTACATGTGGCTGTTATGAACAAGGAAGATATTCCCGATGGTAACCCCAATGACAATAACTTCAAAGTGGTCTACCATAAGCAGATCATCGCGCCGAATTAAAAGCCAGGTTCTTTACAATCGAATTTTGATACCACCGTTTACCACAAAACCATCTACGGGTGCATAGATATCTTTGAAGTTGGGATTGTTTACAGTGCCGGTATAAATGGGTCCGAATTTGGATTGACGGGTATTACTGAAATTTTCGAAGTTGATAAAGAGCGAAAACTTATCCCAGATTTTTTCGGCCATTAATCCTACAATCCAGTATGGCTGTCCGGTAGTACCATCATTTAATCTCTGCTGACTAAAGTGATAGGCTTCCAGACCAATTTTTAGTTTGCCTTCAATTTCATACATCAATACATTATTGAGTCTGTGTTTGGCAGTAAGTGGCAACCAGGCTTTGGTATTGGCAAAATGGGTGTTGGCATCGGTATAAGTGTAACCCAGAAATAATTTGAAGTCGCCATACGTCAAGCGCAGATTGGTTTCCATGCCCTTTGTGTCGAGATAACCCGTTGAATTTTCAAAAGAAGAATACCCACTGGGAGAACCCACCAATACCAACGGATTATTTAAACGCGTGTAAAAGAACAAATGATTAAAGCTGACCCCTACTTCTCCAATTCTGGTTTTGTAATTTAAATCCCAGTTAAAACCAATGGATCTTTCATTCCTGGTATTGTTAACATTAATGGGTAGAATATTTTGAAATTGCAAACGCTCACCTTCTTCTGTAAATATGCTGGGCGTTTTATAGCCATATCCACCACCCAGGCGAGTGGTAAATGCGGGGCTGATTTTAAACATTGCAGAAATTCTCGGTAAAAGTTCCCATCCATAGTTGTTTACATGGTCAGCACGAAGCCCAGTTTCTAACACCAATTTTTCAGAAACCGTCCAGGCATTCTGCACAAACAAACCGAAAGTGTTGAACTGATAATCTCTTTTACCAGATAAAGGTTGACCTCTTTCAGAAAGTTTGTCGGTAAGCACATTGGCACCAATAACCCAATCAGAAGATTCACTGTTGCGGTTCCAGGTAAACTCGGAGAAGGAAGATTGTTGCAGGGCATCAAACTGGTAATTGGGAATACGAATATCTCTGTTGAAATTGCTGAAACTGTTTTTAAACTGCAGGTTCTCTTTCTCGTTCAGTTGATGGGTAATGCCAAACTGAGTAGTGATGCGTTCGGTTTTATTTTTTTCAAAAAAATCCGTGCCGCCGTTTTTGATATAATTCATACTTCCACCAATCCTGTCTTCCGTTAAGTAGTTAACGCCAAAGTCGGCATTGGTTTTCTTACCATAAAGGAAAAGTCTGGGGTTGATGGAATACCGCTCAAATTTCGGGATGGCCGTGAATCCATTATTGGCCGGATCAAAAGGGCGGTTGCTGTTTCTGGAAGCAAAAACCGTTAGGCCAGCTTTCCCGTAGCGTTCACTGTAAAAGCCACTCAGGTCTAATCCCCCCGCAGAAGTGGCATTGGCTAAAAAGCTCAATTCTTTTTTCTCGGTAGGCGTTTTAGAAACCAAGTTCACCAATCCGGCAATGGCACCACCTCCGTAGAGGGTAGAGGCAGCACCTTTAATTACTTCCACCTGTTTTAAATCGAGGGGAGCAATCTGAAGAATGGATAAGCCGCCAGAGAAACCAGCGTACAAAGGATATCCATCGCGAAGAATTTGTGTGTAACGACCGTCTAAACCCTGAATACGGATGCCTGCATTATAAGAAGTAGCCGAAGTCTGCTGGGTTTGAATACCGGTACTTTCATTTAACAACATTCTTATATCGCCCGGTTTCATATTGCCTTTCTCCACCAATTCCTCTCCGGAAATCACTTCCACACGGGTAGGGATATTGGCAATGGTACGGCTGATACGCGTAGCTTTCACAATTACTTCTTCCATTTCGTGTTCGTGCTCGTCACCATGTTCGTCTCCGTGTTCATCTTTATGCTCGCCCTCTTCCTTTTTCCCTTTTTTTGCAAGCGCAGTAAGTAATACTTCTAACTTAGTCGGCTCAGCAAGTGGAACCTGCACTTCTATTTCTTTAGCGGCAAAACCAATATAAGTAATCCGGACAGAATATTTACCAGCAGGAATATTTTTAAACAGGGCAATACCATTGCTATCGGCAATGACTGTTTTATTGAGTTGCTCAAGCAGGGCAGTAGCGCCAGCCAAAACAGATTTGTCTTCTTTGTTTTTAACAGACAGTTCAATGGAATGCTGGGCATAACCATAAAAAGCAGAAAGTAGTATCGCAAATAGTAAGGCAGTCTTCTTCATAGGATTCAAAACTAGGGAAACATTTTATTCGCCTAGTTTTTTTATAAAGCAGACAATTCTATTGGTTTCTTCAAATCCAACCTTGTGATGAAATTGAATGCTATTAGCATTTGTTATTGCAGTGTCGGATGCCAGTGTATAGCAATGCTTGCTAATAGCCCATTCCTCTGCTGATTTTAATAAGGCTTCTGCAATCCCTTTTTTCCGGAAAGCAGGCTTCACATATATCGCTTCTACATATGCGGTAGGTGACACTTCCGATCCCTCTACATAATCGGATCTCAGGGTTAAATGAATGAACCCGATATACTGGTTTTCTTCCTTCGCTAAAAAACATATCTCTGTTGAAGACCCAATGCTTTTTTCAAATACTTGGTATTCCTCCTCGTAATCCGTTTCGGGAAACATTTCCACGAAAAGACTGGTGAGTTCTTTTAGGTTGCTCTTATTTATCGGTTCAATAAGCATAGAATATGGACATTATTTTTTTTCTCTAGGTTATGAGAATCAAGCTTTATGATTGGATTAAATTTATTCTAAATACTTGTTCTGATTCAGTACAGATAACGAATACCCAGTAATTAAATGTATGATACGAATTTACTCAGGAGTTTAGTCTCTCTAAAGTCTGATTATAATTCTTTAATTCCCTATTTAAGCTGCGTACAGTTATTCCTAAATATTCTGCTAGATCGCTCTTTTTAAACTTTACTTTTTGGTCCTCCAACAAATAAAGGAGATTTTTTAAAGAAGTTTGTAAGGTATTGAGTTGTTGGCTAGAGGCTCTTGTTGCGGTTTTTTGTAATCTTCTTGCAAGTTCTACCATTAATAAATGGTTGAAATTCGGATCATTTAGTAGCTCCTTCCTGAAAAAGTCAATTTCGATTTTATACAATTCACAATCGGTTAATGATTTGATGGTTGCAAGATTTTTACATTTCAACAATGTTTCTATTTCACCCATAATTTCACCTATACCTAAAAATTCTAAGGTATATGATTTGCTATTTTCCTCTGAAATAGTACATTTCATGATACCCTCTTTTAGTACATAAATGAATTTACTATACTTGCCTTGTTCAATTATGTTTTTATTCTTTTTAATAGAAACTAGTTGGATGAATTCTTGATGACTTTCACCAAGCGAATCAAAAAAATCAAGAATTTTTGTATTTGTAAGTATCATAGGACAAATGTCCTATTTATTTCAAAACTTTACGAATAGCTTTGTTTTTTAGATAATTCACATATGAAGCATTTACTAATTATTATTCTGATGTGTACTGTAAATAAAGCATTTACTCAAAATCCTTTTGCAAAACTTCCAAAAGTAGAATTGCACTTGCATTTAGACTGTTCCTTGAGCTATGAATGTGTTAAGCAATTAAAGCCAACTATTACTGAAGAGGAGTACAATGAATCATTTATAGCTCCCCCAAAGTGTACAGATCTTGCCGATTATATTACAAGAGCAATCAAGGGCTTTGAATTGATGCAGACAAAAGAACAATTAAGAATAGTTACATTGGACTTGTTCAAACAGTTAAAAGAAGATAATGTAGTATATGCGGAAATTAGATTCGCACCGTTACAGCATACAATGAAAGGGTTAATGCCAACTGAAATTGTAGCAACAGTTAATGATGCTACCGAAGAAGGGATTAAAAAATATGGAATTGAAGCAGGAATAATTTTATGTACACTAAGGCATTACAGTGAAGCCCAAAGTATGGAGACTGCTGAGTTAGTGAAAAAGTTTAAAGGGACTCATGTAGTTGGTTTTGATATTGCAGCAGATGAAGCTGGGTTTCCGATTAATAATCATATCAAAGCATTTGAGTTTGCTAATCAACATAAAATACCATGCACAGCACATGCCGGAGAAGCAAAGGGTGCAGAAAGCGTATGGGAAACATTGAAATTTTTTAAACCGAAAAGGATTGGGCACGGTGTCAGAAGTGCAGAAGACATCAATCTTTTGAATTATTTAAGAAAGAATGAAATTCATCTTGAAATTTGCCCTACAAGCAATGTTCAAACGAATGTGGTAGATAAAATTGAAAATCATCCTATTGAAAAAATATACAATCACGGAGTTTCAATGAGTGTGAATACAGATGCAAGAACAATTTCAAATGTTACACTAAGCTCAGAATATCAATTATTAAACCAAAAATTCAAATGGGATGTAGCGCATTTTAAGAAATGTAACTTAGCAGCAGTCAAACATTCATTTTGTTCTGAAGCAGTTAAGAAAAAGATTTCCCTTTTAATTAACTCATCATATTAGTTTAAAAATTCGATCGAGCATTTCTGAATTACCGAAAGGGAAGCGACAAAGCATTAATAATTGATTAGGGGAGTTTCAAATAATTTGTGAACGAACTTAGCTATTGGATTTATAGATAAAAGATGGTTTCAAAAAATTTGCGAAAGAGCATTTCTGAATTGCTGAAAAGATAAATAAACATGGATTGATAATATATAATGAAGCAATTCAGGGCAGCGAGTGAGCAAATTTTTGAAACAGCTCTATTAAAAAGCAGCTAGTGATCAAATTATTTGAACTCCCTTATAATTTAATCTAAAGCATCCCCTCGTCCGCAAAGCTGAAATATCCTTCATGACTCACAATAATATGATCCGTCACCAAAATGTCTAAAAAAGAAGCCGCATTTTTAATTTTTTTGGTCAGCATTTCGTCCGCATGACTGGGTTTCAGGTTGCCGCTGGGGTGGTTATGACATAGAATAATTCCGGTGGCATTGCGCTCCAACGCCTTCTTTAAAATGATGCGCGGGTCGGCCACTGTACCGGTGATGCCCCCTTCGCTCACAATTTCAAAATGAATGATGCGATTGGCGCGGTTCAGTAATAAAATGGCGAAAACTTCTCTTTGTAAAAATTGAAGGGTATTCTGCAAATAGCCGGCAACGTCTTTGCTGCTGCTCACCTGTTTTTGTTGGATGGGATCTGCCTGGCGGCGGATGCCCAGTTCAAGGGAAGCCGCAATGGCAATGGCTTTGGCCTCGCCCAGGCCCTTTATTTTCAGGTTAACCATGTCTTTCACACTCATAGCAGCGAGTTTCTGTAAACTGTTTTCACTGGCCATTAATAAGTGTTTGGCAATGTCGTTGGCACTGAGGAATGCATTCCCGTTATTAATTAAAATGGTCAGAAGTTCGGCATTGGAAAGGGCCGAAGAACCGCGCTGCATCAGCTTCTTGCGGGGTTGATCATCCACCGCCCAATCTTTAATAGAAAATTTCCTCATAATATAAACATTGCTTAAATCAAAATACGAAAACCATTCTTATTTAAATACCTTTGCGCCTTACCCACAATCATATGAATCCTTCTGTTAAAATTTTTTCTGGTACAGGATCGCAGAAATTGGCCGAGAAAATTGCCCAGCGTTTTGGAGCCTCCATTGGTAAAATCAATATCCAGAAATTCAGCGACGGCGAGTTTCAGCCCGTTTTCTTAGAGAGTATCCGCGGTGATTATGTTTTTTTAGTGCAAAGCACGTATGCTCCCACCGACAACTTAATGGAGCTGTTGTTAATGATAGACGCGGCTAAAAGAGCCAGTGCCTACAAGGTAATTGCGGTAATTCCGTATTACGGATTTGCCCGTCAGGACCGTAAAGACAAGCCCAGGGTAGCCATTGGCGCTAAGTTAATTGCCACATTGCTGGAAGCTGCGGGTGCAGACCGTGTAATCACCATGGACTTACACGCCGCCCAGATCCAGGGATTCTTTGATGTTCCCGTGGACCACCTGGACAGTTCAGCGATATTTATCCCCTATATAGAACAATTGAAGCTGGAAAATTTGGCATTTGCCGCACCGGACGTAGGTAGTACCAACCGGGTGCGTGAAGTAGCCAGCTATTTCAATGCAGAAATGGTGATTTGCGACAAACACCGCAAAAGAGCCAATGAAATCGCCAGTATGGTGGTAATTGGTGACGTAACAGGTAAAGACATTGTATTGGTAGATGATATCTGCGATACAGGCGGAACCCTTGCCAAAGCAGCAGCTTTGCTAAAGGAAAAGGGAGCCAGAAGCGTAAGAGCCCTGATTACCCACCCAGTATTAAGTGGAAAAGCCTACGAAAATATAGAAAATAGCGTTTTGGAAGAGCTGGTGGTATGTGATACCATTCCGTTGAAGCAGGAGTCGAGCAAAATAAAAGTCATTTCCGTGGCTGATTTGTTCGCTATTGCCATCCGGAATGCCTATGAAAACAAGAGCATAACCAGTCTTTTCATACATTCTCAGTTAAAAAACCGCAGATAACAGGGATTTTCCTTACTTTTGCCGTCCAAAATTTTAAAACATGAATACAATTACAATCGAAGGTGTTCTGAGGACCGAACATGGCAAAAAAGCCGCCCGCCAGATTCGCTCTCAGGAAAATGTGCCGGGTGTAATTTACGGGGGTGCCGAGGAGATTAATTTCTATGCTCCGGCTAAGGCTTTCAAGCCATTAGTGTACACTGGTGAATTTCAGTTGGCAGAAGTTTCTGTAGGTGGAAAAAAATACAAATGTATTTTGAAAGACTTACAGTTCGACAAAGTAACCGATAGCCTACTACACGTAGACTTATTGGAGCTAGTAGATAACAAAAAAGTAATCGCTACATTACCTTTAAAGTTCACTGGTACTTCAGTGGGTGTAAAGAGTGGTGGTAAGTTGGTAACCAAAATGAAGTCTTTAAAAATTAAAGCACTTCCTAAGGATCTAACTTCTGCAATTGAAGTAGATATTACCAACCTTGAGTTAAACGGAAATATCCGTGTTGAAGACGTGAAAGCGGCTAACATGGAAATCTTGAACTCTCCACGTATTCCAATTGCTTCTGTAGTAATGACTCGTCAGTTAAAGCAAGAAGAAGCTTCTGCAGCAAAAGACGAAAAGAAGAAATAATTACAACTTCTTATACAAGAGAATCCCGGTTGTTATACAATCGGGATTTTTTTATGGCTGATACAATGGGATATTAATAAAGAAAGTACTACCGATTCCCTGCTCGCTGATGGCCCAGATTTCTCCTTTGTTCTTGTCTAAAAACTCCTTGCACAATTTCAATCCCAAGCCCGTACCTCTTTCCTTATCGGTACCATGGGTTGAAATAATTTCTTCCGCAGTAAACAGGGAATCCAATTGTTTCTGGGGCATTCCCATACCCGTATCCCGAACCGAAATGGTTAACTCTTTATTATTACGGGAATGGTTAATTACAATGCTGTGTTTCTTTTTGCTGAACTTGATGGCGTTCGATAAAAGATTGCGAACAACCACTTTCAGGTGGTCGGGATCCATCCAAACCAAATCGTCAAAAGCTTCAAACTGAATCTGCAAATCCTTGGCCAACCACTGTTGTTTCAGCAGCTCAATTACTTCTTTAATAATGATGGAAGCATTCACGGCCTGGGGCTTGGTAACAATACCGTTCAGCTGACTCTGGCTCCAGGTAAGCAGGTTGTTCATATTGTCCTGCAGCTGATCGATCTGTTTGGTAAAATGATGAGACAGTTCGTGGAATTCTTCTTTGGAAATAAAGTCGCGATTTACCAGATCGAGTGTGCTTTTAATTTGCGCAATAGGAGAGCGCAGATCATGGGCAATAATAGAAAATAATTTTTCCTTGGTTTTATTCAGGGCTTCCAGTTCGTCGTTTTTCTGTTGGATAGCACGCTGACTATTCAATTGCTCAAACTTGAAATATTGAAGGGCAATTACAAAAGACAGTAGTCCGCAACACACATTAAAAATAACCCTTCCGTTCGATACTGTCTCGTAAATGGGTGGATTGAATGACTCGTATTTAACCCACACATAACAAATAACATTAACAGTAGTAATGAAAACGATAAAACGCTTTTCGGAATAATAAATAATGGTAACAATCAGGTTAACCAGCAACAATATTTCATTACCGTTTCTAAACAATAAACTCTGGGTAGTGAAAATAGAGGAAGTAACCACCACTACTATAAAACGGGCCAGGTGCAATTGCCGTCTCGACTGAATAATCAGGATCAGGGTACCCCCCACAAAAAGGGTGAAATTCATTACCGCCAGCAGGTGAAGTCCGTCGAGCGCATTTACTATAGAAAAATAAAGAAACAGCGGAAGTCCAATACCGATAACCAGATTGGTCACCTGGGTTTTTTTCTTTTCCAGAAAAGGCAAATCATCGGTAACGCCAATATTGGCTAAAGCATTCCAGCCTTTCAGGATAAAGGAAATCACGGTTCAAACAGTTTATTAATAGTGTAAATATAACATTATCTGTTCACAGCCGTTATTTTTGCAGACCATGAATAAGTTTTTAATTATAGGATTAGGAAATATCGGCGAAGAATATAAACATACCCGCCATAATATCGGCTTTGACGTGCTGGATGCTTTTGTGCGCAAGCACAATGGGTTTTTCAAAAACGACCGGCTGGCCGATGTGGCAGAAGTGAAATGGAAGGGCAAAACCTTTATTTGCATCAAGCCCACTACCTATATGAATTTGAGTGGAAGGGCTTTTAAATACTGGCAGGACAAGGAAAAGATAGACACGGCCCAAACCCTTACTATTGTAGATGATTTGGCCCTGCCATTGAATAAATTAAGGTTAAGGGGATCAGGATCGGATGCAGGACACAATGGCCTCAAAGATATCCAGCTGGTGCTGGGCACAGACCAGTATCCCAAACTACGATTTGGCATCGGGAATAATTTCCCCAAGGGCCGACAGGTAGACTTTGTGCTGGGCAAATGGCTGGCCGAAGAACAGTATATCGTGAACCAGAAAATAGTGGCCTGTGGGGAGATTATAGAGTCATTTGCCGCTATTGGGCTGGAAAAAACTATGAATACGGCAAATAATTTAAGCTTTACATAATAAAATACACCCTTTCATAGTTATAGTGATGGAATATAATGAGCTGTACTATGAAAATATTTTGCGTTGGCCGAAATTATGCCGATCATGCAAAAGAACTTGGCAACGCTGTTCCTGAAGAGCCGGTTATTTTCATGAAACCGAAGACTGCATTATTGCAGCCCAATACTCCATTCTATTATCCTGAGTTTTCCAACGAATTACATTACGAAGTAGAGCTGGTATTGCGCATTTGCAAGAATGGCAAATACGTAAGCGAAGACCAGGCCCATAAATATTACGATGCCATTACCGTGGGTATCGACTTTACCGCCCGCGATATACAGGCCAATCTGAAAAAGAAAGGACTGCCCTGGGAAAAAGCCAAAGCCTGGGACAATTCAGCCGTAGCCGGTAATTGGGTACTCTTTAGTGAAGAGATGCGCAAAGGGCCCATTGTATTCTCTTTAAACCAGAATGGGAATCAGGTACAGTTGGGCAATACACAGGACATGATTTTTTCGTTTGATCATATTGTATCACATATCTCCCGTTATTTCTCGTTGAATATAGGAGACATGATTTATACCGGAACCCCTGCCGGTGTAGGAGAGTGTTTGGTAGGAGACAAGCTGCAGGGATTTTTAGCGGATCAAAAAATGTTCGAACTCGAGATTAAATAATGTTAACACCCAGCATATTATTACAAGCCTATAAACTCATGATGACTGCCAAGTCTATGAGTGAAACCTACGATGCCAATCGTGCGGTATGTAAATATGTGCACTCCACATCGCGCGGACACGAAGCCATACAACTGGCCACGGGTCTGCAATTGGAGCCCTGCGACTGGGTAAGCCCTTATTATAGAGACGACAGCTTAATGCTGGCCGTTGGTTTTACTCCCTACGAGTTAATGCTGCAATTGCTAGCGAAAAAAGACGATCCCTTTTCGGGCGGTAGATCTTATTACTGTCATCCGAGCAGTAAGGATCCGAATCGTCCTTCCATCATACACCAGAGCAGTGCAACCGGCATGCAAGCCATACCCACCACGGGTTTGGCGCAGGGCGTACAACATTTAGAAAAGAATTTACCGGGCCGATTGCGCAAGTCGGCAGATGGCAAATCTCCTGTAGTAGTCTGTTCCTTGGGAGATGGATGTATGAGTGAGGGGGAAGTGAGTGAAGCTTTGCAGTTTGCAGTATTGAAAGAATTACCGATTGTTTATTTGGTACAAGATAACCAGTGGAGCATCAGTGCCACAGCCGATGAAATCAGAACCACCAATGCTTACGAATATGCAAGCGGCTTTAAGGGATTAAAGCGCATGCAGGTAGATGGCAGCGATTTCATGCGCTGTTTTGAAACCATGGAGCAGGCCGTGAACTATGCCCGCAATGAGCGCAAGCCCGTGCTGGTACACGCGAAAGTGCCTTTGTTGGGGCACCATACCAGTGGTGTAAGAAAAGAATTTTACCGTAGCCGCGAAGACTTATTAAAACACGGCTTATACGATCCCATCCCAAAACTACGATTGTTGTTAACGGGCGTGGGTTTTACCGATGCAGAGATCAATCAGATAGAAGCCGATGCATTGGAATTGGTATTAGAAGATTTTAAGAAAGCACAGGCAGCTGCAGAACCCGACATCAGATCAGTAGAAGAACATGTATTTGTTCCTACACCGGTAAGAGAAGAAGTGGGAGAGCGCGTACCGAAGGGAGCAGAGCGCATACTCATGGTAGACGCGGCATTGCATGCGATAGACGAAATATTATCCGAACACGAAGAAGCGATACTATACGGACAGGATGTGGGTGGAAGACTGGGCGGTGTGTTCAGAGAAGCCGCAACACTGGCAGAGAAATACGGAGACAACAGAGTCTTCAACACCGCGATACAGGAAGCCTATATCATTGGATCTACCGTGGGCTTATCGGCCATGGGCATGAAACCCATTGTGGAAGTGCAGTTTGGCGATTATATTTATCCGGGCTTTAACCAGCTGGTAACGGAAGTATCCAAATCCTGCTATTTATCAAACGGACAATATCCGGTACAAATGCTGTTGCGTGTACCCGTAGGCGCCTACGGCGGCGGTGGACCTTATCATAGCGGAAGCATTGAAAGCACTTTGTTAACCATCAAGGGAATCAAAGTGGTGTATCCATCGAATGCGGCAGATATGAAGGGATTGATGAAAGCTGCCTTCCTAGACCCCAACCCGGTAATCATGCTGGAGCACAAGGGACTTTACTGGAGCAAGGTACCCGGAACGGACACAGCCCGCACTACCGAACCCTCTAAAGACTATGTATTGCCATTGGGTAAAGCCAATGTGGTACAATCGGCCGATATAGATATGGTCCGCAAGGGCGAGACCCTATGCGTAATCACCTATGGAATGGGCGTTTACTGGGCCAAAGCCGCAGCTGAAAGATATGCAGGCCAGGTAGAAATCGTGGACCTGAGAACCCTGTTTCCACTGGACGAAGAAACCGTATTTACCGCAGTAAAAAGACACGGAAAAGTACTGGTGTTAAGCGAGGAACAACAGAACAACTCCTTTGCCGAAGCATTGGCATTAAGAATATCCAACGATTGTTATCACTTTTTGGACGCCAAAGTAGAAGTAATGGGCTCCAAAAACCTACCCGCAGTACCCATAAACGTAGCCCTGGAGTCGGCCATGTTACCCACTGCCAATAAAGTAGCCGAAAGAATCGGCAAATTGTTGAACTACTAGCTTTTTCTTTTTACCGAAACCCCCTATATTTGCACCCCGAAAGGACGGCGAGGTAGCTCAGTTGGTTAGAGCGCAGGATTCATAACCCTGAGGTGATGGGTTCAATTCCCATCCTCGCTACAAAGCCCTGACTTCACATGGAGTTGGGGCTTGTTGTTTCCGACCGCGTCAAAAACTTGTTTTTGTAAGCGGGAGGGAATAACAAGTAGCGGCTGCGGAGCAGCCGCGGGGCTTTGTAAAGCCCCCCAACAAGAAAGTCGGCGCAGCTCCGCTGCGACGACAATTCCCTATCACATCACAAACAGCATTTATTTCCCTAACTTCAAATTCCCATTTTTAAAAAAATTTAAAATTCTACATGTGCATCATATAGAATCATTGGTTTTTGAAGGCGCCACTATTCGAGTAAAAATAGATGGTCAATTTTTCGAGTTGCCAATTTCTAAAGTTTCAGAGAAACTAGTTAATGCTACTGAAATAGAAAGGTCATACTTTAAAATTTCGCCGTCTGGTTACGGTATTCATTGGCCATTGATTGATGAAGATTTGTCGGTAGAAGCATTCTTGCAATAATCCCTGCTGATTTTTTGATATTACAATCTTTTTTATTACATTCACACTACCCCAATTGTTTCTTAAATATTCCTCCCCAATTAATATACTGTTAGTATTCACTGACCTGCGACATTTATGTCTGGGACTCAGGAAGCTTTGCTATATTTAACAAACAACAGTAACCCCTACAAACCAATGGTTATGAAAATAACCAACTGTTGTTATGCAAAAATTACCTGGCAATATACCTGCGGATGATTTACAGCCAGCACATTTGAAAAAATACCTGGTCTTTTGTTTTGAAAAATTGAAACTCTCTGAGAATACGTTACATACTAGGATCAATGCCATTAAGTTCTATTCTGAGCAAGTTTTAAGAAGGGATCGGTTCTTCTGGGAATTTCCAAGACCTAAGAAGCCATTACAGCTTCCTAAACTGCTGAACGAAGACGAACTATGCAGATTATTTAATGCACTCACCAATAAAAAGCACAAGGCAATGCTGTTTACCTCGTATAGTGTAGGTTTGAGGGTAAGTGAAATTGTGCGTTTGAAGATAAAAGATATAGACAGTGAGCGGCTGCAGATATTTATTGAAAATGCGAAGGGAAAGAAAGACCGCTATGTGAATTTAAGCCCAGTATTACTGGATATTTTGCGGGAATATTTTAAGCAATACACGCCAAGACCCAAAGTGTTTCTTTTTGAATCGGAACAGACAGGGGATGCTTATCCTACAAGAACGGTTCAACAGATTTTTAGTAATGCAAAGAGTGCAGCAGGTATTGTTAAAGATGTGGGTATACATAGCTTAAGGCACAGTTTTGCTACCCATTTGTTAGATAAGGGAACGGATATACGATACATTAAAGATTTACTTGGCCACCTTGATATAAGGACTACAGAGCGTTATTTGCATGTTAGCAAAAAGCAACTGGTTAATATTGGAAGCCCTTTAGATGACTAATTTAAGAAGCGGCAGATAGAATGGTAGTCTTCAGAGTTACTGACAATTGCTTTTGTATAATTGAAAGCGAATTAGCCGACAATAATAATTGTATAAATGCATTAACGTAATAACAATACAAAAACTATAATATTAAAACAATGACGCTTAATGCCTATTTCCATTGTTCTCTTTTGGGGGTAGCGTAAATTTAAGTGTTAGCTGTAATTTAAATGACATAAAAAGACTTATGAAGCAATTTACATTTTTATTATTTTTTTCACTCTATGTAGTATGTTCTTACGGACAGACAGGATTTAAAAGGAATGACATTTATTTCGAAGCGGCTGGAAATGGACTTTTTACATCTTTAAATTATGAGAGACAATTAACAAAACAGCCAGGACTTGGATTGCGATTAGGAGTTGGGGTTTATTCAGAAAATGCTTTTTATTTGACGATTCCAGTAGGCATAAATTATCTGTTTAAGTTAAATAATGAAAAATCATTTATTGACGCAGGCCTTGGTGCTACATGGACCCGAATTGATGGTAATTTATTTGGTGACTCGAAAAATTTAAATGGAGATCATTTTGTAAACTTTGTTCCTAGTATAGGTTATAGAAGACACACAAATAATAACTTAATATGGCGAATTAGTTTGACACCAATTGCAAATAAGTATGGACTAGTACCTTGGTTTGGATTTTCTATAGGGAAAAGATTCTGATTAATGTTAACTACAGCTAACAGAAGGCTTTACGCAAGTTGGGCTTTCAGCAATGGCCCATCAGCTTTGGTATTTCAAATGGGCTTAAGTAATTTGGCTTTAACTAATCGAGTTTTTAGTGGCCAAGCCAGCAGTAGGAACACAGATTATCCAACCAGCGTAAAGCCACGGACGTTGGCAGCAAGGCTTTCAAGACACAGTATACTTAAAAGTGAAAGCAAAACTTGAGCATTTAATAATTATTTAAAAGACCTTGATAAATTTTAATTTTGATAACTTAAACATAAAGAATATGGCAAAGAAAAAAGTGTTTGTTAGTTTTGACTATGATGACGACAAAAATTATAGGAACCTTTTAAAGGCGTGGGACGCAAATCCCGAATTTGATTTTTATATAAGTGATTTAACCCCAGGAGAAATTGATACTTGGGACGTCTCCAGAATAAAAGCTGCTTTAACAGCCTCAATCCGAAATGCGACGTATACCCTTGTCATTATTGGAAAAAATGCTAACAAAAGGCATCCTAAAGCGGATTTTATTGGATATAAGAACTGGATAAATTTTGAAATTGCACAAAGCAAAGCCAATCGCAATAGACTTGTAGCGGTTAAATTGGACAGAGAGTATGAAAGCCCAAATGAATTATTAGGTGCAAATGCTTCTTGGGCTATGAGTTTTACAAAAGATTCAATTATTAATGCTCTAAATGAAGCTTCAAGAAAGTAATGGAAGAAAAATCAGTTGAAATATACTACGACCACTATAAGGATACATTTGAAAATATAAAGACATACATTCAAAGACGTAATTATTATACAATTACAATTCTTTGTTTGTTGATGTTTTTATCATTTCAAATTAGTAACCCTGAAAAGACAGTTGAAATTTCAAATGAAATCGTCAAAAAAAATGTTGGTGATGTCCTTATAAATTTCAAATACATAACTCACATACTTTTATTCGCTTTATTGTGGGTTGTAATAATGTACTTCCAAATTCTTTTTGTAATCGAAAAACACTACTCATACATACACGAAATTGAGGCAAGGCTAACAGACAAGTTGAAGCCTTTTGAAATATTAAGAGAAGGTAAAAATTATTTAGACCATTATCCTTGGCTTTCCTCCGTAGTTGACAGGATTTATACAATAATATTTCCTTTGGCATTGGTGTTAATTTCGGTAGCTAAATGGTTCGTTGAAAAGAATAATTTGAATAGATTATATAAGAATTGGAATTTTTGGATTGACACAATTCTACTATTTGGAATAATTATCATTTCGTTACTTTATTTGTCATACAAACATTTTAATGATTTTAAAAAAAAAGACCAACAGGAACTGGTCATTAATTACTCAACAGAATATGTTTAAAGACAATGAAAAAAATGGGAAAGTTCTGATAATAGTAGGAATTTGCTTTACTGTATTCTTTGCAATTGCTTTCATTTTTAACACTGGTGAATTAAGTAGTGGAGAAATTGAACCTAGCATTTGGGGACAATTTGGTGATATTGTTGGTGGATTTGTTGGAACAATAGTGGCACTCGTTGGAGTTTTATTACTCTTTGAAACATTAAAACAACAGCGACGAGCAAACTCAAGACTGCAAGTTGAGACCCGTTTTTTTGAATTACTAAAATTACACCGTGACAATGCATCAGAGATGCAATCTAAAAAAACATTTGGGAGAAAAGTATTTATTGATATCAAAGATGAATTTCACGACTTATATGAATTTGTAGTTATTTGGTATCCCTTAGAAAAAGCAAATATTTCAGAGTCAGTTTGGAAAAAAAATGTCATTCAAATTACTTATCTAATTACATTCTTCGGTGTCAATAATTCTGTTACTGGATTTTTAAAATCAAAAATTAAGGAGATTATTTCCAATGATGAATTGTATACAGAATTTAGAGAAAATTGTTTAGAATTTCTAATTAACGAGCATCAGACTACAAAAGATGAAAATAAGTCAAAGGAACCTTCACAAAGAAAATTTTTGAAGTATGACGGCTACCAATCCGTTTTAGGTCATTATTTTAGACATCTTTTTCAAACGGTCACTTACATTAATGACCAAAATGGATTACTAAATTATCGTGAAAAATATGATTACATAAAGACGTTAAGAGCACAACTTAGCACTCACGAGCAAGCTATTTTTCTTTATAATTCAATTTCAACATTAGGTGAACCTTGGGAGCTTTCTGAACAAATTACTGACCCCGATAAAAAACTAATTACAAAATATAATTTCATTAAAAATATACCGATAGGATTCACAAGACAAATTGAGCCAAAGGATTATTTTCCTGATATCTTTTTTGAAACTGATAATGCCCCGACACCAAACAGAATTGAACTTGAAAAAAAATACACATAGCCCAGCTGCCAACAAAAGTATTTGCAAAAGCAGGGCTGGACTTTGTAACCGCAACTATGTGCAAGCATCAACAGCAGTTCGGGCTCGACGTTCAATCTTCATCATTAGTTTTTAACTTCAACAACATATCTTCAATTGGGCATTTGTTCCGGGCTGGACGAGCAATGAATTCCCTGCCTTCGCAAATACCTGCCCGTTGGCAGCAATTATATTTTATGGATTTAATACAAGAAGGACAATTTATTTTAACTGGCTTATCCAAAATCAATGTGCTCTTAGGAAAAAACGGATGTGGAAAAAGTGGACTACTTAAAAGATTGGAAAGTTTTCTAACTCAACAAAATAATGGTGAAATAAACTATGTAACCCCAGAGAGAGGTGGTTCTTTGCGTTATGAGGCAGGGGTTGAACAAAATGTAATTGCAGGTGAAAATTGGGCAAAAGATCAAAAACGACAAAACCAATGGCCCTCATTCAAGCATTATTCAGTTACACAGTACCGACGACTTGAGACTCTATCACTAAGAGAAATCGAAAAAAATCATGAAATAAGAGCTGATTTCACAAAAACATTTGATACTATAATTCAGAAGATTAATAACCTGTTGACAAATGTAAAAATTGTTAGGGGTACTAAAGGAGATTTTGACATCTTCACAATCGACCCCGAAGCTAAAATAGAACCGCAGCAAATAAGTAGTGGTGAGTCCGAAATAATTGCACTTGCAATCGAATGCTTAACTTTTGAAAAATCATGCGATGCCACATAGCAAAAATTTCTCTTATTAGACGAACCAGATGTACACTTGCATCCTGACTTGCAATCTAAATTTGTTTCCTTTCTCATTGAATTAGTTGCTACAAAGAAGTTTTCTATAATCATTGCGACACATAGTACTGCTATTCTTGGATCACTATTTAATTATGCTGAAGCAAGGTTTTCGATTCTCTCAAACAAAAGTTCGAGTGCAACCTTTAAGCCTATAAACAACATGTACCAAGGCATATTGCCAATTTTCGGAGCAAACCCGCTTTCAAATATTTTTAATCAAAGCCCTATTTTTTTAGTTGAAGGTGAAGATGATGCACGAATTTTTCAACAAGCAATTAGAAGTACTAATGGACAACTAAAGTTATATCCCTGTTCTGTTGATGGCGTTGGGAATTTATCGGCGTACGAGGCTGCAGTTATAGAAATAATTAACGGTGTTTACGATAATGCAGTTGCATATTCATTACGAGACCGAGATGAAGGTTATGAAAACATTGACGATTTGCCCCCTTTGGTTAGGTTCAAAATTTCATTTAGAGCCATAGAAAATCTTATTATTTGTGACGAAGTTTTAGTAACACTAGGAACCACATGGCCACAAATAGAAGAGGAAATTGAAAAATGGCTTTTAGCATTTAATACCCATGAAAAATTTCCAGTCATGCAAGCTTTTAAAAACTCTGGGTATAATAGGAAGGAGTTTGATTTGAAAGAAATCAGAAATATTTTAATAGGCTTAACGAATTCAGCGAAACCATGGGAGATAGCAGTTGGTCAGACTATCGGAAAGCTAATTACCGATCAAATTGCGAAAGATTTTTCTGACAATAAACTCTGTAACTATCTTGGCAACAAGCTTTCAAACAAACTTAAAGCGTAAATAACTGCTTCCAACATCGGCATTGCAAAAGCTGGGCTATTGCACTCGGCCCATCGGCTGTTGGATTTCTGACCAGGCTTCAGTAATTTGACTTTAGTTAATTGAGGTTTTAGTGGCCAAGCAAGCAGAAGGAACATCTTCCCCAGCCTTCGCAAAGCCTTCGACGTTAGCAGAAAGCGTATTTGATAGCATCGCAACTATGAAACAGATGACTAAAAACTTAAACTGAGCAGCAAGAAAAAAACATTTTGACAGGTGGACACATACATAACAGAAACTCGGCTTCGTGATACATTAGTTTTACAGGCAGACCCTCAAGCCAACGCAATAAAAAAATTAAAACACCCCACCGCACAAAAAAAATGAATTTCTATGGCTACCCACATTGCACACATTTGGTGGCTGCCCCACCCTCAAACCCCACGCAATGCAGCCACCAAAAGAGTGCAATTTTTGCCAACGCTTTGAAAGTATTAGCATTAGACAAAATATTAACAAAAACAGCCGGGTGTATCAGCAAAAACAATACTTTGCTTTTTGTTAATAAGATGTATCTCATACAGAGTAATTATTCGATAATATTTTCATTATTTTACGAGGTTAAAATGACAGTTAGACAAGCAGTTAAAAAATGAGTTTAGTAAGTTCAGAAATAACAAAATATACGTTCTCAGGCCATGACTCTTTTCAGTGCCGACAACTTTGGCTGAAAAAGGGTTTTGACTTTGTTCAAGACGGACAATCATTCAATAATGAAGATGCTGTGGTTAAACTTGGCGTGGGAAAAAATATGGTTTCTGCCATTCGTTATTGGTTAAAAGCATTCAACATCATTGACAATAAAGATAAACCAACTGAATTTGGCATCAAGCTCCTTGACAACATTGAAGGCTACGACCCATTCTTGGAAGATGAGGCAAGTATCTGGCTTTTACATTATCAACTAGTAAAGACAGGACTTGCATCAACTTACAGTATCATTTTCAATGAATTCAGAAAAGAAAAACTGTTCTTCAATAAAGAAACTTATGTAAATTACCTTAAGCGTAGAAAGGAAACAGAACCTTCATTAGCTTTTAATGACAATACAGTAGCAGACGATTTTGTTGTTTTTGTAAAAATGTATCAAGGTAGCGAATCGAGTAAAGATGTTGAGGATAGCTTTTCAGGAATTTTATCAGAGATTGAATTGCTTAAAACTATCGGAAAAGGAAAAGAGGAACAATATCAAATAGAAAATAGTGAAAGAGACAAACTGCCAGAGGCAGTTTTGCTCTTTTCTATTATTGACAATCCTAATTACGGCAATTCAATTTCTCTTAATTCTCTCGAATATGACAACAACAGTCCGGGTTCAATTTTTTCTTTGAATCGTTCAGGCTTAACAAATAAGATTGCAGATATAGTAGGCGATTACAAGGATATCACGTTCACAGACCATGCAGGAATAAAAGAACTTCAATTCAAAAACAAACCAAATGCTTATTCAATTTTAGACACTTATTATGGCAAATAATTTCACAACTTCAGTAAATATCCTTAGAGATACAGAGAGGGATTTTAATTACATCCCTACACCTAATGCCAAGCAAGTTGTTAGTCAGATTGCGAACGACTTTAAAAGAGGCATTCGTTCATTCAATATAATCGGAACATATGGCACGGGAAAATCATCATTCCTTTTGGCTTTAGAACAAAGCATTATTGGAACAAAACGTTACTTTGAACCAAATTTTATTGCAGCAAAACCTAAAGTTGACTTTATTAAAATTGTTGGTTCATACAGTTCCATTGTTGAACAATTTGCTGACATTTTTGACGTAACAACAACCAAAAATAAACACGAGAATATACTCTCTGAAATATTCAATCGCTATCACGCACTTGGAAAAAGCAATGGAATTTTGTTTCTGCTTCTCGATGAGTTTGGCAAATTTTTAGAGTATGCAAGCAAACACAATCCTGAAAATGAACTTTACTTTATACAGCAGTTAGCTGAATTCTGCAATAATCCAAAGCACAATATTGTTTTAATTACTACTGTGCATCAAAGTTTTGAATCGTATGCATATTCACTTACAAGTACACAAAAACAAGAATGGACAAAGGTTAAAGGCCGTTTCAGAGAAATAACTTTCAATGAACCTGTTGAGCAACTTTTATTCTTAGCATCAGAATATGTTGCCGATAATTTTGACAACAAGGCTTCAAAAGGGCAAATTGAACAATGTCTAAGATTAGCGGAAACTACCAAAGCATTTAACTTTAACAAGGATTTTGTAAAAGAGATTTCGACTAAGCTTTTTCCCTTAGATATACTTTCAGCAAATATTCTTACCCTATCACTACAGCGATACGGCCAAAATGAAAGAAGCTTGTTTTCATTTCTTGAAAGCACCGACCACACGGGACTTTCAAAATTTAATAAGCGAGAAAATCCTTTTTACAATTTAAGTTGTGTTTACGATTACTTGAATTTCAACTTCTATTCGTTTATCACTTCAAAATATAATCCTGATTTTTCATCTTGGAGTTCAATTCGTTCCTCGTTAGAGGAAGTAGAAAGAGCATTTGACACTCATATTAATGACTATGCAAAAACAATTAAGACAATAGGTTTATTAAATATATTTTCAGCAAGCGGTTCAATTTTAGATGGTAACTTTTTAATTGGATACCTTGAAACTGCCTGCGGTATTTCTAATGCCAAAACAATAATTCAAAATCTCGAAACGAAAAATATTATTCGTTATCGTTCACACAGCAAGCGTTATATCTTATTTGAAGGAACTGACTTAGATATTCAAACGGCATTAATTGAAGCTGGAAATAAAATATCAGAAGTAAGTGACATTACTGCGTTGCTGAACAAATATTTTCAGTTTACACCAGTATTTGCAAAACTATATTCATACGAAACAGGAACTCCTAGGTTTTTTGAATTTAAAATATCAGAACATCCAATAAACGCTATGCCTGAGGGTGAAATTGATGGTTTTGTCAATCTTGTTTTCAATAGTAAATTAAAAATTACAGAAGTTGAAGAAGCATCTAAAAGTCAAAAGGAAGCTATAGTGTACTGTTTTTTCAAGAATTCAACTGAGATTAAAAACCTATTGTTTGAGATTGAGAAAATTGAGAAAGTAATTGAAGAGAACAAGGAAGATAAAGTTGCAAAACGAGAATTAGAAAACATTGCTGATGCTCAAAAACGTTTATTAAATCATTACATTACAGACAGCATTTATTCAGGTAGTAAAGAAGTTAAATGGTTTTTTAAAGGAGAGGAAAAGAAAATTGCTGACAAGAAAGATTTCAATAAGTTACTTTCACAAGTATGCAGCACAATTTACGATGCAACACCAGTTTTCAAAAACGAATTAGTAAACAAGCATAAAATCAGTGCTTCCATTCATTCCGCTAAACGCAATTACTTTAAAGCTCTTGCAAATAACTGGGATAAAGAAAACTTAGGGTTTGATGAAGCGAAGTTTCCACCTGAAAAGACTATTTACCTGTCTTTGCTTAAAGAAAACGGCATCTCTCCTATTCGTGAGAATGCTTTTGACGTTATAACTATTGATAAACATTCTAGTTTCAATAAACTCTGGAAAGTATCAGAGAAATTTCTTGAAAGTGCAAAGTCAGATCAAAGGACAATTTCTGATTTTGTAGAAACACTTAGCAAAAGACCTTTTAAGTTAAAACAAGGGCTTATTGATTTTTGGGTTCCAACATTCCTATTTATAAAAAGAGAGGATTTTGCATTATTCAATGAAAATGGCTACATCCCAACACTTTCAGACGAAAATCTTGAACTGATTGCCAAGTATCCACAACAATATTCTATTAAAACATTTGATATTGAAGGCGTAAAACTTGATATCTTCAATAGTTACAGGGCATTTTTAAATCAATCAAAGGAAACAAAGTTTGATAACAATTCGTTTATCGAGACTATAAAACCATTTATTGTTTTCTACAAACAACTTCCTGAGTACTCAAAACAGACAAAACGCCTCTCTTCAGCAGCTTTAAAAATTCGTCAGGCAATTGCTACAAGCAAAGACCCAGAAGAAACATTCTTTGAATCGTTTCCGAACGCTTTAGGAATTTCATTAAACACATTGCAACAGGACAAATCAAAGTTGCAGAACTATACAAATAATTTACAAAACGCTGTAAGGGAGTTACGTACTTCTTATGATGGACTTATTAAACGATTTGTGGAATTTATTTGTGATGAGTTTGTAGGTAAATCTGTGGATTTTGACGACTATAAAGAGCATTTACAGCAGAGATATTCAAAACTTAAAAAGCATTTGCTTTTAGCCAATCAAAAAACATTCGTTCAACGAATTGATTCAGCTCTTGATGATAAAAAGGCATGGTTAAATTCAATAGCACAGGCAGTTGTTGGCAAAACGCTTGAGAACTTCAATGATGAAGATGAAATAACACTTTATGAAAAATTCAAGTCTGTAATTTTAGAGTTAGACAGCTTAACAAATATTTCAAAAGCGGATATTGATGAAAATACTGAAGAAGTTATAGGAGTAAAGATTGATACATTTTTTAGCAATATCAATCCGAAGATTGTAAGAGTACCTAAGAAAAAAGCGGAAGAAATTGAACAACTGAAAACAGCGTTGAAGAAAAAACTAGGCTCTGACAAAACATCTAATATTGCTGCTGTATTAAATTTATTAAAAGAACTATTGCAATGAGTAAAGTAAGGCACGTATTAGGAATTTCGGGTGGCAAAGACAGTGCAGCTTTAGCCATTTATATGAAAACAAAATATCCATCATTGGATATTGAGTTTTATTCATGTGATACAGGAAAGGAACTAGATGAAACCTATCAGCTAATCAAGAATCTTGAAGTTTATCTTGGCATCAAGATTAATTTGTTGCAAGCCGCTCAAAACAGCTCTGAAGACCCATTTGACCACTTTCTGAAAATGTATGGTGGATTTTTACCCTCATCTAATTCGAGGTGGTGCACCAAAAAGCTAAAACTTGAACCTTTTGAAAAATATGTAGGAAACGACCCTGTAATATCTTATGTTGGTATTCGTGGCGATGAAGAAAGAGAAGGTTACATTTCTACCAAGAAAAACATCCAATCAATTTTTCCTTTTAGAAAGAATATTTGGAGTGAAGATGTAATTTCCAAAATGTTGAGCAATCAAAACTTTGACAAGTTGCAATCACTTGCAAAAAACATTGACTTTGGAAGGTTCCAAGACAAAGCAGCACAGATCATTTCAAAAAAGCTAGATAGTTCGTTTACGCAGGCACAGAAACTAAATTCATTACTTGACACAGATGTTAAGGCTTTTAATCATTTGGTTTTCGATTTCCTCAAAACAACCGATTACCCATTAGCAAATGAATCTTCATTTGTTTTACTTGATAATGAAGATGTTTTAGTGAGGGATGACATTTTTAAAATTCTGGAAGAAAGTGGAGTTGGTGTGCCGGCTTACTACAAAAAAATTGATTTCGACATAAACGGAAAAACAGGACAATATTCTAGAAGCCGTTCCGGTTGTTTCTTTTGTTTCTTTCAACAAAAAATCGAATGGGTATGGCTATACGAACAGCATCCAGACTTATACAAAAAAGCAATGGAATATGAAAAAGATGGCTACACTTGGGGACAACACGAAAGCTTGGAAGAATTGATACAGCCAGAAAGAATGGCTGCAATCAAGGAAGAGTATGTTAAAAGAATGGAAAGAAAGTCGCAAATAAAATCACCCTACCTTGTTGACATCCTTGGTGAAGCTGAAGGCGAAGGGTGTGCAGCTTGTTTTATTTAACTTACAAATATGGAAGTAAAGAGCAAACAATATACTATCGAGGAAATATACAATTTCAAAAATCGAATTGATCCTAAACCTCAATATCAAAGAACTCCAGTCTGGAAAATTGATAGAAAAAGACTATTGATTGATTCAATTTTTAAGGGCTATGATTTACCCAAATTTTATCTTAATGATATCAAGGGAAACGCCTTTTACGATTTTGAAGTTTGTGATGGGCAACAACGACTTAGAACTATTTGGGAGTTTTATGAAGATAAATTCAGTCTAGGTAAAAATGTAACATTTAACTCTAATACTCTTGACGGCAAAAAGTTCTCAGAGCTAAATCAACAAGCGCAAGATTATTTTAAACATTTCAGTTTGACAATTGCTCTAATTGTAAAAGCTAGCCATAATGAAATTCGTGATCTATTTGCTAGACTGCAAAAAGGAATGGGATTAAATCAAGCTGAGTTAAGAAGAGCACTATCAACACATATTGGTTCTTACGTAGAATCAATTGTTGATAATCACGTTTTTTTCAAAAATTGCGGTTTCCCCGATTTAAGAAATAAACACCAAGATTATATAGACCATGTGATCGCCTATATGGTTAACGACTTTTTATTTGATTTTAAAGGTCAAAGCCTTAAGGATGTTTATGTTAATATTTCTGCCCTACATGCTACTCAGCTAATTAAGGACGTAGCAAACGTTTTAGATGATGTTGAGAAAATCAATTCTCATTCTGTTGGAATATTTAGAAATAAGTGGGCTTTCGTTGATTCATTCATACTTATTTATCAAAATCGAAAGGATTCAAAAAAAGTAATGCATAAGGAATTCGCTAATGCATTCAATCAATTTGAAAAATTAAGGAAATTACACAACAAAAATCCAAGAAATTTGATTGAAAAAACTTCACCAAGCGATGAAGACAAAAGATTGTATGAATACATAACTTCTTTTACAAAGGATGGTAATTTGAAAGCTAACATGAAAAGAAGAAATGAAGCCTTTATATCACAATTTAGACATCTATTTAAATAAAAATTTATGGGATTTGATTCAGGCAAAATACCTATTGATTTAATTGATTCTTTTAAGCAAGGGAAAGGTGGATTATTCGTTGGAGCAGGACTTTCACAAAGTGCCGGTTTGCCAAATTGGGAAGGCCTGCTCAATGACCTTATAACACTTGCTGAGAAAGTAAGTTACAAGCCAAACAAAGAATTCATTGACAGTTGTAGGGAGTTAGTAAAACAACCATCAAAATATTTAATTCTTGCTCAAGAGTTAAAGGATTTTTTACAAGATTCGTTTAGAAAATATATAATTGAAAAATATTCAGACAAATGTCCACCTCCAACTGATAATCACATTGCGGTCATTAAATTTCCTTATCAGTTTATTATCACAACTAATTATGACACTCTTTTAGAAAATGCTTACGTTAAAGTTCATGGAAAGCAGGCAAAAGTTCATTCATTTAAAGACAGTCCAGATATTGCATATGACCTTTGGAATGGCAGACCTTTTATTTTGAAAGCACATGGAGATGCAAATAAAGCACAACAAGGTGTAATCCTTACTGAAAATGATTACAGACAAATTCTGTTTCAAGAAAAAGGATACCAAAGTATTTTACAATCTCTATTTACAACAAAAACGGTTTTGTTTTTAGGTTCATCTTTATCTGACCCTGAACTGAAATTGCTTTTAAGTTTTATTCACAGCTCATTTCATGGAGGTGGCCCTTCTCACTATGCATTAATTTCAGAAGAAGAAATGAATAGCGTTGAAGCTGAGAGTTGGAGAAAAAACTTCAATATTCAAATAATTCCTTATTCACCTGCAAGTGGACATAAGGAAGTTTCTGAATTTATTAATGAGTTTGGCAAGTTAGTAGCTTCATGAATCTTAATGAAATAATATATCTTGATTACAACTCTACAACTCCGATTGACAAGAGAGTGTTGGATGCCATGTCACCTTTCTTATCAGATAATTTTGCCAACCCAAGCAGCACTCATCATTTCGGCATAAATCTTAACGAAGCAGTCAAGAAAGCAAGAATACAAGTCGCAGATTTTATTGGTGCTGAGGAAAACGAAATACTTTATACAAGCGGAGCTACCGAAGCGATCAATATTGCTATAAAAGGCGTTGCAGAAAATTATTCTGCAAAAGGAAAACATATCATTACCGATTCAACAGAGCATTATGCAGTGCTTGACACTTGCAAACATCTTGAAAACAAAGGTTACGAAATAACCTACTTGCCAGTTTCAAAAGAAGGCTTGATTGATTTGACCGAACTTAGAAACTCATTAAGAGCAGACACAATTTTAGTTTGTGTTATGTACGTAAACAACGAAACTGGAGTCATTCAACCCATCAAAGAAATTGCTTCAATTGCCCATGAAGCAGGTGCATTGTTCATGACAGATGCAACACAAGCAACTGGGAAAATAGAAATTGATGTTGATGATTTGGGAATTGACTTATTGTGTTTGAGTGGACATAAAATGTATGTTCCCAAAGGAATCGGAGCTCTATATATGCGTAAAGAGATTAAGCTGCCAACATTTATGCATGGTGGTGGTCACGAAAAAGGAATTCGTAGCGGAACACTGAATGTCCCAGGAATTATTGCTCTTGCAAAGGCGTGTGAAATTGCTCAATCAGAAATGAAACAAGATTCAGATAGAATTTCTGCACTACTTAATGAATTAGAGAGTAAGTTGCTGAAAATTGACGGTGCTTTTGTAAACGGCAACAGAGAGCATAGGATTTGTAACACCACCAACATTTGTTTTCCTAATGTGGATGCAAATGTTCTGATTGGAAGAATGAAAAATGTTGCCGTTTCAAATGGTTCTGCCTGTACATCAGCGGTTGTTAAACCCTCTCATGTTTTGACAGCAATGGGTTTAAGTGAAGATGAAGCATTTGGCTCAATAAGATTTTCGTTGGGTAAATTTAATACTCAACAAGAAGTCTTATCAGCAATAAAATTGATATCGGAGTTAGTCACTAATCAGTATAATGATGCTTAGGGATTGCGTTTGGTCAACAGATAGAGATTATAAAACAGGTTCAGAAAATGAGCCACTGCAATTCTATTTAGATGGCTTATCTAATAGTACTGAATTCCAATTACTCTTAGGTTATTTTAGTTCTGCTGCTATCAATCTTCTGTCGGTAGGTTTTGCAACTTTTATAAGTAAAGGAGGTAAAATGCGAATGGTTATCAATCATTTGCTTTCAGAAAAAGATAAAGAGGCCATTCAAAAAGCTGAGAACCTTGAGGATTCAAAAAATGTTTTTGACTTGACTGATGTGGTTTCTCTTGGTAAAGTATTAGATGAGTATGATACTCATTTCTTTGCATGTCTCGCATACTTGATTGCCGAAAAGAGAATTGAAATCAAAGTAATTAAGCCCAAAAACGGTAAAGGAATAGCTCACTATAAATCAGGTGTTTTCAGTGATGGAGAAAACTTTGTTGGTTACAAAGCATCATGCAATTTCACTTTGTTCGGTTTGTCCGAAAATCTTGAAGAATTAGAAGCTTTTTTAAGTTGGGAAAATGGCAGGTCAAACAAGCTAATTAAAAAACAACTTAAAATCATTGAAGGTTACTTTAAAGAGGAAGATGATGATGTAGAATACTTATCAGCCAATGAAATAGAAGTTGCAATAAGAGACAAGTATGGGAAGAAAAGTATTGAAGAACTAGTAGTTCAAGAAGAAGAACTCATGAAAAAGAAAATGAGTTTAACGAAAAATCGGAAGCTCAAAGAAACCATTTACAAGCTTTATGAAACTATTGAGATAGAAAGAAAAAGTCCTCGTTTCCCCTACAAAGAAGGTCCAAGAGAATATCAAGTACAAGCATATAATAACTGGGTTGCTAATGGTTATAAAGGCATATTCGCAATGGCAACCGGGACTGGTAAAACGATAACATCATTGAATTGTGTTTTATCTGAGTTCAAAAAGAATCCCGAAAAAATTTATCATGTTTTAATTCTTGTTCCTACAATAACATTAGTTGAGCAATGGGAAAGAGAAGTTAAATCTTTCAACTTTCAAGAGATATATAAAATTTCATCCAAAATAAATTGGCAAAATGAAGTAACGACACTTGTATCAACTGCAAAAAGGATTCCTGTATCCTTTGTATTAATCAGTACATATGCCTCTTTTGTTAAAGATAAGTTTCAATCTTTGGTAAAAGATTTACCATCAGATACAATATTCATTGCAGATGAAGGTCACAACCTTGCTTCGCCAACCGTAGCAAATAGATTAAAAGATTTTAAGCTAGAAAAACGAATAGGATTATCTGCAACTCCAAAGCGAAAATATGACCCCGAAGGTACAGCCGAAATGGAGTTGTTTTTTAGTGATGAAGAACCTTACACCTATTCGTTTTCAATGGAAAGAGCAATTAAAGAAGGTGTTTTGTGTGAATATTACTACTACCCCCATATAATTAAATTAACTCCTGATGAAATGCAGGAATATGTTGAAATCAGTAATCAACTCGCCAAACTATATCGTTTTGGTAAAAATAATCCTGAAAAGGAGAGTATCATCGAAAGGTTATTGCTTAAAAGGAAACGTATTATTCATAAAGCAGCAAACAAATTAGAGGCAGCAATAAGAATTTTAAAAAAACAATTTACAGAAAAAGGAAACCTAAAATACACATTTATATATGTTCCTGAGGGTGAAACTTTTGAAATAAGAGAACAAGAAGATGAATTGGTTACAGAAAATATTCGTCTTATAAATCAATATACAAGAGAGATAGCAAGAATTAATGAAAAGATTCTTGTAAATCAATTTATCAGTGGAATGGATGATAGAGATGATGTACTTAAGCAATTTCAGAAAGGAGAAATCGATGTGATTGCATCCATGAAATGTTTAGATGAAGGGGTTGATATTCCAAGAGCAGAAACTGCAATATTTTGCAGTAGCACTGGTAATCCAAGACAATTTATTCAAAGAAGGGGTAGAATTCTAAGAAAACATCCTGCAAAAAATCATGCAGTAATTCATGATTTGGTTATTATATCAGACTATGAAAATCAGCATGAAGGGTCTGAAACATTTGATTTAGAAAAGCAGATGATTAAATCAGAGCTTGAAAGAGTAATGTATTTCGCATCACTTTCAAAGAACCCTTATTTTACAGAAGACGTATTTAGGGAAATCTGTGAGCATTATAACCTCAATATTTATTTAATCCAAAACGAACTTGCAATATCATGACAAAGGAAAACATTTTCAAAAACTTTATGGAAGACCCTCTTTTGATTGAAAAGGGCTACATCTCAAAAGATAAAATTGAGAAAATAAAATTCATAGACCAAAGTGGTGTGAAACTAATTGAGGTCATCAAAATGGCAATCAATGGAAATGTTGATGGTGACTCAGAAGGTGTAATAAGTCGCAAGATTAATCAATATCTTAATAAATAGAGACTATGATTATCGAAAAAATAGACATAGAAAATTTCATGTGCTACGCTGGCACAAATTCAATGGAATTTACGGAAGGAATTAATGTAATAATTGGGGATAATGGTTATGGGAAATCAAAATTATACGATGCATTTTATTGGGTAATGTACGACCAGGTATTTGTACCGGAAAAGAAAGAATTTCAGAATACAAAATCCGTAAAATCGAAAATAATTTCTGACAAGGCTAAAGCCGCAATAAAAGATGGGCGTGTCACAGCAAGTGTAGGTATTACGTTTCATAACATGGAAAAAGACAATGTTTTCATCTTAGAACGTAAATACTCTGTAATAATAAAAGATGGCCAAGTAATTGAATCTAACGACAGTGAATTTACTGTTATGAAGAAAGACTTATCTTATCTTAATGCTAAGATGGTTACTGATGAAGATGAGAAAAGAAGAATAGTAAGTAACATTTTACCCTCTCACATAAAAGATTATTTATGGTTTCAGGGAGAACAAGTAGAATCAATCATTGACTTTAATAAACAAGATTCACTAACAAAAGCTATCAATGTACTTTCGAGTATCAAAAGATATGATGAATTGATTGAGATTGCTGCTTCTGCTGCTAAATCAGGGAATTCTGAATATGATAGAGAAGTAAAACGTTTAAGTAAAGATTTAGATAAGAGTGAGCAACTTGAAAATCAAAAAAGACAAATAGAATCAAGAATTGCCGATCTTGTTCAAGACGAAACAGAAGCAAAAGAAAACCTTTCTAGAGCAGAGGAAAAAGCTGAAAGTCTTCTAAGTAAGTTTAGTGATGCAACAAAAATCACAGAAATAAAACAGCGTAAGAAGTCAATCATTGAACAGTTAAAGTCTCTGAATGAGTCATTAAACGAAGAACAAACTAGCTTTCACAGAAAAATGTTTAGAAATAAGTGGGTGCTAAAAGGCACTGCATTTTTACATGAAGAATTCAGTTCTAAATATTCTGCTTATGAAAATTTAAAACTCAAAAAAGCGGCAGACTTAAAGGCTAAAAATGATTTAGAGGCTGAATTACAGAAAAAACTACAGACACGTTTACCTATTGATGTGCCGGAGCCAATTTATGTTCAAAAAATGCTTGAAGAAGAGCGATGTTTAGTTTGCGATAGAGAGGCAAAAAGAGATTCAGAAGCTTGGAATAAAATTAAGGAACTAATTGATAGACCTAAAGATAATTCAAAGCTTAAAGTTTCTGAGATTTCAACACTTCATAATTTTTCTGATGATTACAAAAGACTATACCATAATGGATTAGCATTAACACATAGAATATCAGAAATTGATACTGATATTACTGAAACGCTAAAAAAAATCAACGACATAAACGGTAAAATCAGGCAAGTAAACAATGAGATGAAGAAAGTAGAAGATGAACTTCAAAAACTTGAATCTGATAAATCCCAATCAGCAGAAGATGCAGAATCAATCGTAGCTGAGTATTCGATACAAAATAAATATGTTAAAGACTTTACTGAAAAAGTCAACAAAATAACTCAGCAAATTGAATATTATCGGAAAAACCTAAATTCAATTAATATCCAACTGAAAGACTTAGTTACAGGTGAAATACCAAAGTGGTTAATTGAAAAGAAGCAAATTCTTAATGATTTTGATGAAATTGCTACTTCTACTAGAGATAGAGTATTCAGTAATCTAATTGCACAATTAGAAAAAGAAGCGAATAATCATTACACAGCAATGACATCTGGCAATAAATCAACAAGGGGGCAAATCAAATTAAGAAAATTGCCTAATGGAAACTTTATGCCTGAAATAACTGATTCAAACGGCAATCCACTTTTAGGTTCAAATACAAGTAATTTGATATTGGTAAAACTATCAGCAATCATGGCAATTATCTCAGCAAAAAGTAATGATGGCATTGTCAGCTTTTACTCACTTATTACTGATGCCCCAACATCCGTTTTTGGTGAGGACTATACAATTGGCTTTTGTAAAACAGTGAGTAAAGTATACAGACAAAGCATTATAATGAGTAAGGAGTTTTATAAGAATCAAGCTTTAAGAAATGAATTGATGGCAAATTCAGAAATTAAAATTGGTAAGGTATATATGATTACACCTTCAATTCCCGAAAATGAAAGAGCAGACAGAAATAATTTATCAACCAAAATAGAACAGTTAAATTAAATGGAACTACTAAAGAAAATAAAAGATAGAGCTCCTGAATATGACTCTTCGTTAGAAGATTTAATCACAAAATTCACAGTTGTTCAAGGTGGAAGGGCAGGAACTGCTAGCGAGGGGACTTCTTGGGAACAAGGAAAGTATTTTACTACTAAGTATGAAATTTACATGTATGTTACTTTGTTAGGTTTGAGGTGCAATTACCGCTTACCCATAAAATCTAATGAAAAAAGTAAGTTCATAGAAATAAAGTCCTGGCAACCCTCAGATCTTGCTGAATTTGTAATAATGGGGATAATGGCAAAATCAGACATAGATTTTTATGAAATCGAAAACAAAGAGGATAAGGAAGTAGAAAAAGACATACTGCATTTCAAGAAGTTAATGGAAGAATATGCAAATGGTGGCTTTGACAAACTTAGAGCTAAACTTGAATCTGACCCATCTTTTTTTGAGAACAACGATAACTGCTTTATTGATTTATTAGAAGAAAAATGATTAAATGAAATAAGCAGAATATTATACAAGTAAAGAGGTAAAAACGTACTTAAAAATTCAAGACTGCGACTTGGCTCATACAAGACAAGCAGGTAAGTTGAAATATAAAAATGAGCGGTAAATCATACTTATATTGTAAGGATTCAGTATTACAACTTAAAAAAGAAAATTTAAATTAATTGCTATGCCAAAGTCACACATTTGCAAACTGCTACAAGCCAACGCACCAACCAAAGTTTGCAAAAGAGTGTGCCTGCCCGAACCAAGAAGAAATTCATTTTTTTTCCCACCCTTCGGTGTTTTATTTTTTTACTAACGAACAACCAAAAACAGACAAGCATTTTGACAGTACAGAGCAAACAAAAAGTGCTACTTCAACTTGACTGTGCTATATGCAAAATTTATAATTTGATTTTTTAATAAAAAAGTTGATATATGCTTCATTCAACTAATCAATTAATTGCAGATTTAGAGCTTCTTACTTCTCTTCAAAAGGACTTAAATAATCTTTATCAAGAAGTAAAAGATTTATATCGCTATAAGGAATATTCCGAGATAAAGCAGCTCTTACTTAGTAAAACCAATAAACATTGGTATGATTTTAATACCCTAAAAGCAGAATTAGATGCTTCAGAGTATATTGGATTGCCAGAATATAAGTTAGTAAAAACAAGGAGCCTAATTGAAAGTACAGAAATTTATTATGATTATCTCTTGAATATTAAGAGAACTCTTACAACTTAGAAATCCATTTTCCGTTATCAATAATCCACTTTCCGTTATCGTTTGCACTTTTTTACAAATTTTTCTTCTAGACCTTAGGATTTCAAAGATTTTATATGAAAAATCAATGGATTTCTCTATTCTCTGTTAATGTCTTAATATTTGTCCTGATTTATACGGCCTCTGCAAAACTGCTGAATTTCCCTTACTACGTAAACTCAATGCGCTCTCAGCCATTGCCATCTGTGTTGAGTTTAATTTTGACATATTTGATTCCAGTCTTGGAAGGGCTTTTAGTCTATTTTCTCATGGCAAGGGAACTTAGAATGGTTGGCTTATTAGGTACGGGAATTTTACTGCTTCTTTTTACTTTTTACGTTGGATACATTAAAATATCTGGATTAGAATCTACCACCTGTCCCTGTGGTGGTCTTTTCTCCAGTCTAGACTGGGATCAACATTTTTATGTAAATAGTGCTTTAACAGTACTAGCTTTTTTCACTTATTTCTATTATAAAAAATGGTAACAATATTTCCTGGCCACGGAAGCTGGGGGAATGCTGATGCCTCCATAATATAAGTAAGCGAAAATTTAAATTTTACTAAAATGAAAAAGATTCAATTTCTCTTTGCGGCAGTTATTATGACTGCAGTTTTTAGTGCTTTTACAACTAAGAAACCAACCACTCTTTATTATCGAAATGCTTCTGGTGTGTTTATAGAAAAAACAACACCAGGTGATTGTGATCCAGGTCAGTTTAATTGTGAGTATATATGGACTGGTGCTGCCGATCCTAGTAATCCACAGCTAGAAGGAAATTATCAGGCAGTTGGATTAGCTGAAAGAATTTTCGTTCCATCAGCTCAGTAGTTATTAAAAAGTGCCGGTAAAACCGGCACTTTACTTATTCTACTACTTCTTTTAGTTTTTTTAAAAGACCTGGCCCCCTAAGATCCATAGCAATAATTTTTCCATTTGGATCAATCAAGAAGTTTCTAGGAACACCCCTTATTCCAAAATCATGCATGATAGGTTGATCAAATCCTATGAAAGTAGCTAATTGCTGCCAAGTAATTTTATCTTTTACTATAGCGTTTTCTAAACCTTTTTTATCATCATCTACAGAAATGCCCAGAAAAACCAGATTTTCATTGTTCTTGCTTTGATAAGCATTTAGCAAATAAATATTCTCTTCTCTGCAAGGAATGCACCAGCTCGCCCAGAAATGAAGAAACAGGTATTTTCCTTTGTAATCAGAAAGTTGAACTGTATTACCTTTTAGGTCTGGTAAGGAAAATTGGGGGGCTTGTTTTCCAACTGTAACGGTGCTTATTTTCTCTAATTTTTTTTGTATTTCAATGCCAATTGGGCTGCTTTTGAATTCAGCTGAGAATACATCAAATTCTTCTCTTAGACTATGAACTTGTTTGGCGCTTCCTACTTTTTCGCCAAATAAAAGAAGACTATATGCTGATTGAGGGTTTAACCGAATGAAAGAGTCGGTAAATGCTTTTTCCTTTTGTAAAAATTCTATGCCTTTATATTCTTTTACTTTTGCACGATATCCAGATAAAAATGCTAAATGCTCATCATTTATTTTTGAACCACTAACTAAGAATTTGTCTGGCCCGTCAATTTTTATATGCATATGAGTATTCTCCAATATAAAATAACAGCTAAATGCTCTTGCTTGAGTAGCGTTTGTCTTTTCAGTATTGGGTTTAACATGAAGAATAGCTCTAGATATAATGGGGATTGTTCCCACGAATTGAAAGCTTCCTTTTTTCAATTTTAAGGTGTCAAATCTATTCTTTTGAGTCTGCTCTTTATACTGCAAAATAATTTGTCCATTCCAGTAGCATGTATCTGCTACTTGTCCAGTTAATCTGAATTTATTTTCTTGTGCATCTAGACTGTTTATGCAAAGTGCACTTAATATTAATATTATTATTTGTTTCATTCTCTTATGTTTTGAGGGATTCCAGTTAATCTAATTTCTTCATCGGGTATGGGTAAGACATATTTGGGGCTATTTGGTGCCAATTCATAGGTAGCATTAAGAATAGTTCTTTTGAGTGTCCTAGCAAAACGAACATCTTTGTTTAGTCTTCTTAAATCACTCCAGGCAATATTGCCTGTGAAAGGAAGCTCTTTTCTCCGTTCTTCTATGATTTTTGATAGAGCTTCATTGGCATTACTTGCGGTAAGAGGGGTGAAAGTTCCAGATCTCCATCTTTTTTGTAGCAGGCTATTCAATACAGTCATAGCACCTGAGTAATCACCTAATCTGGCTAATGCTTCTGCTTTTATTAAGTAAATTTCATTGGTGGCAATGCCGCCCAAAGGAGTGCCTGTTTTTCCTGTATAAAAGCCTTTAAAAATTGGGCGGTTATTAAAAAGCCTGAAAAAAGCAGTTCTTCTGAGATCATTGGTTTGATAAGATTGATATAGTATTGAGTCTATGAATGAACCATTCGAAACAAAATTTGAGCTGCTGCTCATTTCTGCATAATAGATAACTTCTGGATTTTTGTTTTGTAAAGTGGCAAATGGAAAATTGCTTGTTATTGGGATAGTATTGAAATCCATTAAGGATGAATAGGTGTTCAAGGCTTCTGAAGCGTATTTTTCTGCTAAGTCCCATCGTTCCAAAAGCAAATACACATTAGCTAAAAGGGCTTTTGCAGCGGTACTTGAAGGTCTAATTTGGTTGTCAGTTAAGTTGGGTAGGACAGATGCTGCAATTGTTAAATCCTCAATAATCTGATCATAGCATTGTTTAACTGTTGCTCTTTTTGGCTGCTCATTAAATTCTGGGGTAAGTTGTAAGATTACACCGAGATCAGTATTGTAGGTATTGGCATTATAATGCTTAGAAAAGGCTTGAATCAGATTCAGATAGCCAGCTGCCCTAAAATAATGCGATGTTCCCTTTACTTGGTTGTATGCACTCTTGTTAGATGGCGTAATTTTAATTTTAGATATGCCTTCTAAAGCAATATTGGCAATAGCTATTGTATTGTAATTGTTTTCCCAATCTGCCGAAAATCGGCCTTCATAGATTTGTTTGTTCCAGGTATACGTGTTTCTTTCTATGCCAACTGTAATTGCATTGAATTGTTCATTGGTTAGATAATAAGGGGCGGCACTTATGACTGTCAGAAAGCCTTTTCCCATAAAGTTTACATCATTATCCAACAATGCCTGAAATTCATTAATTCTTTCAGGTGTAACACTGTTTAAATTGGCTTTTATTTCTAGCCATTCCTGTTGTTTTTTGCAGCTAATTAATAAAGTACAAATCACTAGTGTACTTATAAATTTTTTTGATATTTTGTTTAATATAATTTTCATATATCTTATTTTAAATGAAGTTTTAATCCAATGGTATAAGAACGCATGGGAGGGATATTGTCAGATGCAAAAGAATTATCGTTAGCATCAGGATCTAAGCCCTTTTTATTGACTTTCCATAGAATTCCAACATTATTGATATATCCATAGATTTCAAGTTGAGTAATTTTGCTATTTCTTGTATCTAATCTGTAGGATACTCTAATATCTTGTAGTCGAATATGGTCAGCCCTTTCTACCAATTCTGAGGAGGCATTATAAAAGTTTGCTCTAGGAATATTTACAGGGTAAACTACAGAGGGTATACTTGATATTTTTTCATCACCTGGTTTTTGCCATCTATTAGGAAAGTCAACATGATGTCTGTTGGTAATTATATCAGTGTAATTGAGGCCGATTGAATTAGTTCTAAAGAAGTATCCTGCTTTATAAGTCATATTAACGGAAAGACTAAAGTTTTTATAAGTAAAATCATTTCGAATAGCTCCGTAAAATGTTGGTCTAGCTGAGCCATGAAATTGAAGGCTATCTGGATTGGTGTTTGCGAGGATTCCTGTATAGTTTTTGCTTTGTTCACCATTGAGTATACCTATTGGATCACCATTCGTTGGGTCAATCCCTGCAAATCGATAGCTCCAAATGCTAAACAAAGGTTTTCCAACTTGGGCTACTAAGTTGCCACCGTTTGCAGTAACCAATTGTGTGGGTAAGAACTTATTATCAAATATCATTACGCGATCGTGCATGGTGTTTATCAGAAAGTTGATATTCCATTTTAGTTTACTGGTTAACACTTTAGTGTTAATCTGTGCTTCTATACCTTTAGTAATAGTTTCAGCGCCATTTGCCCTAATTGTCCTAAATCCAGTATAGGCAGCTAATTCTTGGTTTTGAAGTAATTCTTGACCTCTCTTACTATACCATTCGATAGTTCCGCTTATTCTATTGTTTCGTGTTGAAAAGTCTATGGCCAAGTTGATGGTTTTTACTTTTTCCCATCTCAGAAATGGATTGGGTGGAGAAGATATGATGGCTGTAGGAAGGCCTGTTGTTCCACTGGTGAAATAGGTTGCAGTCAATAGAGAGTTTGCATTTACAGCATTTCCATTAAATCCATATGTTCCTCTTAATTTTAAAAATGGCATCCAGTCAACTTGATAGAATGATTCTTTACTGATTTCCCATCCAATTCCTGTTGACCAGAGCGGAACAATTTTTTCATTGGTTCTTACCCCGAATAAATTGGCTCCATCTGTACGAGCGCTAATGGTAAAACTATATTTTCGCTTGTATAGATAACCGGCATTTGTGTAAAAAGAAATAAAACGGTTGATGAGTCCAGTTTCTAAGTTTGAGCTTGCAGGAATTAGACGATTGCCAAATGGATGAACGGGTAATGAATTTTGGTAGTTCAAGTTGCTTCTGCCTATTCCATATTGCTCATCATAACCCAAGACTGTTCTTGAAAACCCGGTTGTATTTCTCTGTCTAATCTCAAATCCAGCAATGGCGTTAATGGAATGATTGTTATTGATTGTTTCTTGGTAATTGACTTGTCCTCGCAAATTTTGGCTGTTCATTGAATTATGGCTCTGATCCAAAATGCCGCCAATGGGAACTGGATAGCTGAAAGTTCCATTGCTGTTCCTGACAGAAAACTGATTGACTAGGTTTCTAGCAGCATACGTCTCAGCATTTCTTAATAGTCTCGTTTGTGTTGTCTGGTATTCTTGCTGATATTGTAGATCAATGTTAAATCTGTTATTAATTTTATATTTCAATCCGACTCTAGCAATCAAGTTTCTGATATCTGTTTTTTGTTCAGTATTAGCTATTTCACTCAAAATACTATATCTCCAAGGTTGAAAGCCAAGAGCTTCAACACTATCCAGGTAATTAGGTCTATAATCTCTAATTGTACTTAATGGATTTCCTGCTTCATCTGCTAATTTTGCATAAGGGTAAAGGCCGTTTGATGATATATAGTTGAGGTTGGTTGATCGGTAAAAACTTGAATTTGGTTGTTCATTGATTGAGTTAAGGAAATAAACCGAAGTATTTAATTCTAACTTTGGTGTTATCTTGATTACCTGTTGGGTTTGTAAGGTTAATCTGTTATTTTGATTGGCAATCAACCGCTCAATATTCTTGTCATAGCCTATTGAAAAAATATAACTATGTTTTTCGGAACCGCCTCTCAATTGTAAAGAATATTGTTGTCTTTTTTCACTACGATAAATATGTTTACTGAATTGGTCTCTTAAGTCATATTTACTAAGGGTTGCTAATTGTTGGTCTAATTCATCTTGGCTGATTCGATTGAGCCTGCGTAAGTTCAGTAGCTCTACAACCGGTGTTACTGGTGTTCTTGTAGTATTGTTGTTTAAAGTAGTATTATAGTAACCTTGATTAAATAATAGCTGTTCAGTTTCAATGTAGTCCTTAGAGGAAACATAATTTCTGGAGTACTTTAAATTAGGCGCATCAGTAATCGTAAAGTTTTGATTGAACTCAATATGTAAGGGTTGATTGAACTTGCCTTTTTTAGTTGTAATAACGATTACGCCGTTGGCTGATCTAGAGCCCCAAATGGATGCAGCAGCTGCATCTTTTAAAACGGTGATTGTTTCTATATCATTGGGGTTTATACTGTTTAAATCCCCCTCATAAGGAAAATTATCTAATACAATTAAGGGAGCAGCCTGGTTATTTGCATTATCTAAAGTACTTCTGCCTCTAATATTGATTCGGTCTTCTCCGGAGTTTTTGCCAAACATTACACCGGGTGTAACTCCTTCTAAGCGGTCTAGTATATTCGAGGATACCCTACGATTAATTAGCTCATTGTCTAGTATGGCGAAAGAACCGGTTGCTCTTTCTCTGGGTATAGACTGGAAACCAGTTTGAACTGTAACATTTGATTCTCCGTAGATAGGGGTAAGAAAGATAGGGCGTAAGGCTTGTTTGTAAGGAATAGAAAGGTTGGCATATCCCTCTGCCCTTATCAAAAGCGTATCAGTTGCTTTTAATTGCCTAAAAACAAACCTACCTGATGTATCACTTAGGATTATTTGTTTAGAAGCTTTTATTTGAATAGTAGCCGACTGAATTGGCACTTTTGTAATTGCATCTAGCAGTAGTCCAGTATTACTGGTGTTTTGACTAGAAGCGGATGTGTACGTGAAGCCAAAGCAAAGAATGGCCAGTACGCGTTGGAAACATCGCATATGATTAGTTTTAGTTATTAATGAATAAATGGGGGGTAAGCTCCATTAGTTATTATAACTGTACTATATCGGATTCTTAGGCTTTTTGGCGAACTGTGTGAGCAATAGATGAAGTGCCCACTTGGGGGATAGACAGTTCGTGCATTGTTTCAGTTCTTTTTTCATACTCCGTATTTAATGGTAAATCGGAGTCTGATAAGTAAAGTCCAGGCAAAAAAATAGCGTGGAACTCAACTTATCGATTCAAGGTACCTAGGAGAACCTGTGCACGAATAAGAGAGCCCACGCCGTAACGTGGGCATTCTACTTATCGTCTCGTGCACTTGAAATTTCCTAGGTTTCAGAATCGAGACTCAAAGCGAATGCTTCATTTAAAAGAAGGTTCGCAAAATTACCTTTTTATAATACTTCTATCCCAAATATAACGAATTGCCTATAATATATAGGCAAAAAAAATATTATTTCTCGTTTTTATTTTATGGCTAAAACCATAAAGAAAAGTAGTGTTGACTGGCATATCGTAAATAAAGTCCGGGATTTACGGATAAAGAAAGGTATGAGTCAAGAGGAATTAGCCATTCATCTAGGAATCAGCAGAGGTTTTGTCGGACACATAGAGAGCCCTGAATTTGTATCTAAATATTCCATGGTGCAGCTAAATGAAATCGCTAAAATCTTCAAATGCTCCCCAAGAGACTTTTTGCCAGAAAAGCCACTATAAAAGCTTTACACTGTTTTAAGTACTGTTTTTCTATAGTTTAAAGGCGTTTGTTGATATTTCTGCCGGAATTGATATATAAAATGTTGCGATTTCCGAAATCCACAACTAATGGCAATATCCTTGATACTTCTATTGGGTTGATTAATTAGCATTTCAGCAGAATAGCTTAACCTTTTGTCAATTGAATACTGAAATACTGTTTTCCCGAATTGTCTTTTGAAAAATAATCTTAGTTGATTTTTCGTGAGGGAACATAATCTACATAAAGATTGTAAAGTGTGGCGTTTAAAGGGATAACAATCGATATAGGTTTTGATTTCAAACACTTCTTTTTCTAAAGGATTCATTCCAGCTTTAAGGTCGATATTGATACGCTCCTTATAGTGGGTACAAAAATTAGCTAGGACCAGCTGAATTTTTGAATGTAGCGAACTAGGAAGTAAATCTATTGGACCTTCAGGGTTTAATATCTTTTCCCATTCCATTTGATGGTTAATAGGAATATGTTTTAATAGAATTGGATTCTGGTCAAAGTTCTTGAAAACTGGGGTATAATAGTTTTGAAGAGTAGACGCTAAAGGCATTTTTAAATTGCAGCATATAAACAGGAAACCTCCAATACCAAGATCTAATTTTATTGATTTTCCTGGAGATGTTTTAGCAAAAAAGGACGACTTTTCCGAAATTTCAAATTGATGCTCTTCAATTTCAAATTGCCCATTTTGTCCTTTTACCTGATAAAATAGAAGCCATTTACAAGTATTGGATTGGAGGAATACCCGAACGGCCTCTTTGTTTTGCAGCTGATAAATATAAATATCGAAATGAGGGCTAATAAAGTATTGGCAAAGTAAATTAAAGGAAGTGTATTGTTTAATACTTGATTTAAACCCATTGATTAGCGCGCTCTTATTTGCCCATTCCTTCGGGATATTAGCTGATAATAACTCTTGTTGAGTTGATTCTGGAATAAGTTCCATTTTATTGTGTTATCATAAGACAAGAACCACAAGAACAGTTTGTAATGACTCTTCCTTGATCATCGATTGTAACATTTACTTTACAGGCACAAGTGAGACTATCACAGGTTGTTATTTTAAACTGTTCATTCTCACTTGGATAATTTGATTTTTCAAATAAAACATTGTGATTGCCTGTATTTGTAATGTAAAAAATAACCGCATATTGAGTTGAATCAGAGTTGATATATGAGATGGATTTTATATCTATTAGTTTCTCAGATTTATATCTCTTACTTAGTTCAATTGAAAGCTTTTCTTTTAGCTCAGCTTTATTAATAAAAAATGGGCCACTATTAAAAGTATCAGCCTCGTGACTCAGGTCCGACTTGTTACATGCAAATAGTAATACAAAAAGTACTGTAAATAGAATATTGATTTTCATGACTTTATTTTTTTGTAAAGTCATTGGATAAAATAACTATACTATCTATTAATGTGAATTCGCTGAATTGTGATGTGAATTATGCAATAATTAAATAGAAATGCTTATGAAAAATTTCGTTATTTTTTTATTTTTCTTGATTAATTCTTCACATTTATTCGCGCAAAATGATTTCAGTAAAATAACTGGTATTATCCATAAATTTCCTGTTATAGTTAAATCTAATAATCATCTATTTTCCTTTGATTATAAAGACTCTTTTAAGATTCAAACAGGTAGGCTCCAGCTTTTTCTTTTTAAAGGAGGAATTAATTACCAATTTGATCAGCTGATAGAAGTTGATTTGCCAAAAAAGGATAAAAAGCAAATCAGAATAGCAATCTTAGATGATAAATATGCTAAGCAAAAGCTCCGGTTTTTAAATATTACAGGAATTAAAAAAGATCAAATTTTAGATACAACTCTATACAATGGAAATACTTTAACTGTAGTTTGGATAAATCAGCAATCACAAATACTTCAGAAAATAGTATTTTCTTGTTCCAATTTGTTTCCTTCTGTAATTGGATTTAGGACATTACAGAATGTAGATCATATAAATCAATTTTATAAGGCCAGCCGGTTGAATAGGGATACTACTTTTCCAAAAGAGTTTAAAAAGAGTTATGGCAATTTGATAAGAATAAGATCGCTTGAAAATTTGGAGCTTTTAATCCCCAGGCCAAACCTTCTAAAGGATTCTGTTCTTCAATTTAGGTTTTTTGATCAATCTACAGCGCCCAAAGCAAAATGGGTTAATACTGGACATTTGATTACTTTAAAAGATGTAAAGCCAGGCAATAGTTACTTTCTAGAAATTAAATACATAGGACAAACTGACTCATGTTTGATTGAGATAGTTACTGATAAGGAGATTTATCAAGAAGGCTGGTTTTTAGCTATTCTGTTTGTTTTTATCTGTCTATTGATTATTTGGGCAGTTAAATGGTACTATAAAAGACGAATTGCCAATTTAATAGCCCAGCGCAATAGGGTAGAAGATAAATTGAAAATGGTACAATCTCAATTAAATCCTCATTTTGTCTTTAATGCTCTGAGTTCAATTGAGGGATTAATTTCAAATGGAGAGAATGAATTGGCTAGTCAATATTTAGCGAATTTTTCTACAATTCTGCGGGAAACGCTTAAAAACTCTGATAGGTTACTTATCAGTCTAGAAGAGGAAATATCCCTTATTGATAAGTATTGTAAGGTGGAACAGCTTCGATTTGGTTTCAATTATAATGTTAGTATAAACCAGTCAATTAATGTGACATCTATTGAGGTGCTACCGCTTTTGATACAGCCCATCGTTGAAAATGCTGTAAAGCATGGATTAGCTGGGTTAAAAGAAAAAGGATACTTAGAGATTATGTTACAACGTGACGTTAATGATTTAGTTATAATCATAAAGAATAATCATACAGTTATAAAGACTAATACCGGCACTGCAGGAGGATATGGTCTAAGATATTTGCAAGAAAGACTTGATCATTTTAATTTATTGAATAAGGGTAATCATATTGTTTATGATTTTGAACTTTTGATGGACTCTGCAACTGCAACAGTAAGGTTCAGTAATTGGCTTTTATAAAGTGTAATTGAGTAGTGCTTCCTTTAATGCAGCCAATTTTAGACGTGAAATAGGGAGGCGTTCTTTGTTAAAAAGTACTATTTCATTGGAAGAACTAATAGACTTGATAAATGCCTTATTTACAAGATAGGATTGATGGATTCTGATGAAGTTGTTTTTTGATAACAGTTCATCATAATAGTAAATACCCTTTGAAACTAGTAATTGCTCATTTTCAATTAAATGGAATTTGGTATAGTTGTTCTCTGATTCTAAATAAATAATATCCTTAAGCCTAATAATTCTAATATCCCTACTTTGTGGTATTGCAATTGATTGGCTTTCTGTACTGCAATTTTTAATCCCGTTAAGTAGTAATTCCAGTTGTTGATTTAAGTTTTCCTTTTTTACAGCAACTTTAGCTTTTTCCACAGACATAACTAAATCATGAACCTGGACTGGCTTAAGGAGATAGTCTAAGGCAGCATATTTAATAGCTTTTAATGAATACTTATCGTGTGCAGTGGTAAAGATTACTGAGAAATTATAAGTGTTAATTGCTTGAAGAAGATTAAATCCATTTTCTGTTCCTAGTTCAATATCGAGGAAAATAGTATCTGGCTTCTTTTCGTAAAATAATGAAAGGCCTGATTCCACATTATCCGCTATGCCTTCAATCGATATGTCAGGGCAGAACTTATATAGTAGCTTTGTAAGCTGAATCTGAGAATGTACCTCGTCTTCAATAATAATAGCTTTCAAGGGTATTGCGGTTGTTTGCTTTAAGTTAGCTATAATTGAATTATGAGATTAATACTTCCTTGGGATTTTAAACCGTTTTTTCACGGTTGGTTTTCGGTCAATTTTTAGGCAGATTTAAAGCTTTAGCTTAAAAATTGATATTTTAATAATTTTTACTATATTCACACTGCCCCAATTGTGACTTAAATATTCCTTCCCAATTAATATGCTGTTAGTAATCACTGACCTATGACTTTTATGTCTGGGACTCAGGAGGCTTTGCTTTGAAATACAATGAAAATTGTATAAGTGTATTTACGTAATAACAATACAAAAACTATAACATTAAAACAATGACACTTAAGGCTTATTTCCTTTGTTCTCTTTTGGGAGTAGCGTATATTTAAGTGTTGCGGCGAAATTCGTCAGCTGATTTAAATTTTGTCGATAGGTATTTAAATTTTTGTGTTGAAAAGAGTAGAGTTAAAAGCCTTAATACTGCAAGCCTTAAGACGAAGGCGCCGCAAGCTTGCTAGTGAAGCGCCGTAGGCAAAAGGCTTGCATGAAGCTACACTAATTCAATTCAACTATCTGAATTTTTAGAATGGGTTTATACTTAACATGAGTGTTTTATCACCCAATAATATTCAAAGTAACATCTCTACTAAAGCAACAACATAAATTTCTTTTATGTCATTGCTTTAGTAGTACTATCAAATACAGAATAGTAATTCAGCTGACGAACTCCGGTCGTCAGTTAAGACAACTGAAAGGATATGACCCATACGACCTTCGCCCAACATTGGTATTGACACTATCGGCGAAGCCTAAAGTTATTAATTAACTAATTTTAGCCGACAGCATCAATACCTTAACGTTAGCTGTGATTTTTTATCCCTTCAGTTGTTGAAAAGTTACCAAATTTTGGTACATTTACTTAAATATTAATCAATGGGACGCAATACATCCATATCACTAGGGGATCATTTTGAAGATTTCGTTGACGACAAAGTTTCAACAGGAAGATTTAAGAATGCAAGCGAAGTAATAAGGGCAGGTCTTCGGCTTTTGGAAGAAGAAGAGTCAAAAATACAAGCTCTCAAAAAAGCAATTACAGATGGTATTGAAAGTGGAGTGGCAAGAGGCTTCGACCCTAAAAAGCATTTAGAAAAATTAAAAGCTGCTAGAAGGAAAAATGGGTAGTTACACTCTAACAAACAAAGCAGTTCAAGATTTATCTTCAATTTGGGAATATACAGTTGATACCTGGTCAGAGAAACAAGCTGACAAATACTACATCATGCTTTTAGATTCTTGTCAAGACATAGCAGATGGCAAGGTTATGGGCAAATATTATCCAGAAGTAAGTACTGAAATTCTAGGATTTAAAGCTGGTCAGCACATACTATTCTACAGAAAGCTGAGCATTACCAAAGTTGAAATAGCAAGAATCTTGCATTCACAAATGGATTTGAAAAACAGATTACAAGAGTAAAACCACAGCTAACAAAAGGCTTTACACAAGTTGGACTTCCAGCAACGGCCTATCGGCTTTGGTATTTCAAATAGGCTTCAGTAATTTGGCTTTAACTAATCGTGGCTTTAGTGGCCAAGCCAGCAGTAGGAACACAGATTATCCAACCAACGTAAAGCCACGGACGTTGAACGCAACCTTTTATGAAAAAACTCTCTTTGACATTTGGACTTATTTTTTTTACATCGTTTTCTTTTGGACAGACATTTTCAAGGCTGACAAACGAAAGTGCTGATTCATTTATAAAACGAGTATTCAAGGTTGAAGACCTAGCTCATCCTGTAATAGAGACCAAGGAATGGGATAGTACAAAAAGGTCGATTTTTACATTTATAGCAGTTAATACACAATCTCATGGACAATATGATGAAAACAAGGAATCAATTATTTTAGGGTATTGCTTTTTTAAGATAAATTCCAATAACTATCAAAGGGCTTTAATTGACACTTTCCACGAAGATGGTGGAGAACCAAGAATTGAGACTTTATTCTTTGCAAACACAGACAAGGATAAAGAAAGAGAAATTGCAATTATAGTTAGGATACCACAAATTCATAGAAGTGCTGGCGTTTATGGTGACTTCTATGACACTTACTTTTATGACAATCCTAATGTATTAATACCACCTAACAGATTGACAAAATTGGAAAAACTTAGCTCTAAATTCACTGGATTTGAAGGTGATAGGGATAATAAACATTTTAAGTTTAAATATAAAGACGTTGCATCAATTCGAAAAGCTTTAAAAGAAATGGGTTACTAAGGCTGCGTACAACAATAGGCTTTACGCCAGTTGGTCTTTCAGTAATGGCCCATCAGCGTAGGTATTTCAAATGAGCTTTAGTAATTTGGCTTTAGCTAATCAGGTCTTTAGTGGCCAAGCCAGCAGTAGTAACACAGATTTTCCAACCAGCGTAAAGCCACGGA
>NZ_KI866530.1:3186461-3188487 GCF_000511175.1 Sediminibacterium salmoneum NBRC 103935
TTACCGGCAAGCGTGTATAAGACAGACAACCTTAAAATAAATGATTAATATGACAGAAGAATATAAAAACGACATTGAAGAAACTGACAATCAATCGGAAGATGTTTCCTCAGTAAACTTTTTGGACAAAAAACAAAGAGAACTTCTTACCAGCACAATTGACTACAATTTAGAAGGGCTTACTAACCTAATCACAAAAAGAGTTATTGATCTTGCTCCGAAATATCAAAGGAGATTTCGTTGGGATGATGTTCGAAAATCAAAACTGATAGAATCATTTTTAATGAATGTTCCTGTGCCACCTATATTTTTAAATGAAGATGACTTTGGAAAATATAGCGTTATAGATGGGAAACAAAGATTGTCAGCAATTCACGAGTTTATAACCGGAAAACTTACTTTAAATGGTTTAATTGTTTTTAAAGACTTAAATGATTTGAATTTCTTTGATTTACCAATTGAGTTTCAAAACTCATTAAAAATAAGAGCAACTGTAAGGGCGATAATAATTTTAAGGCAATCTGATAAGGACATAAAGTATGAAGTGTTTCAGCGGTTAAATACTGGTGGTGTAAAACTTAATGCTCAAGAAATCAGAAACAGTGCTTTTCCCGGACTTTTAAATGACAAAATTTTGGATTTATCAGAAGATAAATTGTTTCATAAGATTATGGGAATTAAGTCAAAAACTAAATCCAGAATCTATCAAGAAATGAAAGATGCAGAATTAGTAGTAAGATTTTTTGCACTCAAAGATACCTTCTCAAATTACGGTGGTGGTCTTAAAAATATTCTCGACAATTATCTCGACAAAAATCAAAGCCTTAAGGAAGACAAAGTTTTAGAACTCGAAAAAGAATTTAAAGACACTTTAGATGTTGTTCAAAAGGTATTCGGAACAGAAGGAGCATTTAGACGATGGATTCCGCAAAGTAGCAAATGGAAACAGCAGATATCGGCTCCAATCTATGATATGCAAATGTTTGCTCTATTTGGCAGGGATAAAGATCTGATAATTGAACATAAAGAATCCATTCTTGCGGACTTCAAAAACCTTTTTAGCCAAGACAAAACATTCATTGAATCCATAGAATCCTCAACAGCTACTCCTGTTCGTTTTCATTACAGAATTAATAAGCTGAAAGAAATTCTAAATAACTACTTGTAATATGGGAATAGCACTTGACAAATTCAAAGAGTCAATAGAGCTTGCTATTTCCTTGCGAAAAATTGAAACAGAAAAGTATGCAAGAAATAGACAAGCTGACCAACCTTTCAAAATGGGATTAAGGGGTGGTGCAGCTGTTTTAATGGTTGCATCATTTGAGTTTTACATAAGAAGGCTTTTCGAAGAAAATATTGCAAGACTAAATACAAGCCCACCAACAATTGACTTGCAAAAATTACCGGACAATCTAAAAGTAAAAATAGTTTTTGATGGACTTAATGCACCTATGAAGGGGCCAAAATATGGACCTACAACTCAGAAAGTTGATAGAATAGACTCGATTCTAACTGCTTGTAGACATTTGATTGGCGAACATATTAATCCTGCAACCTTTTCTGACACTAACAGCAACCCAAATGGAGACACGGTCAAAACAAAATTCAAAGAAGTTGGGCTACCCGATATTTTCAATACAATCAAAGCCGATTTTGAGACTAAGTGGGGGAATGCAGTAGCTGCGACATTTATTGAAGACAAGCTAAATGAAATAGTTAATGTTAGACACGTTGTGGCTCATACTGCCGACACTCTTAACATTACAAAAGCTTCTCAAAAAGAAGCAATAAAATTTTTAAAAATTCTAGCAGAGTTGCTGGACAAGGAATTAGACAAACACATTAAACACTTATTAGTTACAGCAAAAAAATGACATCATTGAACAGAAGAACGCCAGCCGGTAACAGGCGTTTGGCTCAATGGCGGGTGAAGTGGTTAATTGAAAATTCTACCTCACATCAGCTTTTGTGGTGTATTGACAATTTTGTGCTCCGAAATCCACCACTGCGCCAAGCGCCAAAA
>NZ_KI866530.1:3191154-3193392 GCF_000511175.1 Sediminibacterium salmoneum NBRC 103935
TTACCTGCTATGTTAGAAAGACGACCATACAAGACAACGACACGTTTTGACGGACTGACATTCTATATTAGCGGACAAACGGGGATGCCGAAAACCGACCAGAGTAGGCACAACAAAAAACAATTTTTAATATGGCATTAAGCTGGTATCAATGCAAAAATTGCGGGACTTCTATTAAGAAGGACTCAAGCCCAAGCACCTCTGGTTGCTCGGCAAAAACGTTTCACTCTTGGACAAAGTTGGGTGAGGTTGGCGACACGAACTACAGTTGTAAAAAGTGTGGCACAACAATTCAAACCAAATCATCTCCAAGCACATCGGGTTGCCCAAGTTCAACTTTTCACTCTTGGACAAAACTCTAAAAGATTTAATCGGTGGTGTCTACGCCACCACCGATTTTTTAAGGACACGAATAATTTAGAATGGAAGCATCAACAACAATAAAACAAATGTTAGCAGGGAACAGAATTTTTGTTCCTACTTATCAAAGAGCATATTCTTGGGACACAGAATTTGAAAAAAGCAAAGCACCAAAACAGGTTAATGTTTTTTTATCGGATTTGGAGGACTACAACAAAAGTTCAACAAAATCATTTTACTACTTCGGACACTTTCTATTTGAAGAAAAACCCGACAAAAAATTTGGCGTTATTGACGGACAACAACGCCTTACAACAATTGTAATTTTTCTTTCTGCACTTTTCAAGCGACTAAGTTCTATTAGAAAACTCACAGAAACCGAACAGGAAATTTTTGAAGACATTATCAAACGAAATTCAACCTATCGTTTTGAAACAGTTGACTACGATAAACAACTTTTCAAAGATTATGTTATTGACCAAACAAAAAAAGACAAGAACGGACTTGAAACTGCTTCAGCAAAAAGAATTGTAAACGCTTTTGACTTCTTCACTTCACAATTAGAAAGCAAAGACGAATCCTATTTGCTTAAAATGCTGAATACAGTGCAAAATGCTACTTGCACAACACACCCGGTTAAGGACGAATCAGAAGCCATACAGATGTTTATTTTCCAAAACAATAGAGGCAAGAAACCTTCAAACTTGGAAATAATCAAAGCTCAATTTATGTTCAACGTTCATCTTTACGGTGGCGAAGAAAAGGAATCACTAATTGAAGAAATCAAAAACCGCTTTGAAAAAATCTACAAATCTATTTCGTCAATAGAATACAACATCAACGAAGATGATGTTTTGGTTTACACTTTAAGAGTTCATTTCAATTCACTTTGGGAAACAAACGCAATTGAAAAAATCAATAAGCTACTTTCAGACGGAAACCCAATTCCATTTATAAAATCATTCACACATTCGTTAGCAATCAGTTTTGAGCATCTAACAACATTCTTCGGCAAAGACGAAAGAGAACAATTAGAAATTCATTCACTAATAACACTTGGAGGAATTGGAATCGCAATTCCTTTTGTAATCAAGGCTTACAAATTCGGTTTGCCGACAAATACGATAAATCAACTTTGCAGTAAACTCGAATCAATCGTTTTACGACATCGTTTAATTGGAACAAGAGCAGACATTACTTCGAGAGTAAATGATGTTTTCCAAAATTTCACCGCTGAAAAACCCGACATTAAACCAATCATTGACAGAATAGACTGGATGAAAAAAACTGGTGGCGATTCTTGGTGGTGGGCATATTGGAATGACACAGAATTTGAACGTTCAATTCAGGCAGCAGTCCCACACTCGACAGCAAAATATCTTCTTTGGAAATACGAAAACCATTTAGAAGGGCAAGGCAAAAGCGGTTATTCACCAACTCGTTTTGACAAAATAGTTAGCCCAGAATTAGAACACATTGCACCACAGACACCGACAGACGGAAAGCCAGTTGCCGCAGGTTATTGTGAATATGACGAGGAGTTCAAACAACAATACATTGACTGTTTAGGCAACTATTTATTACTCTCAAAATCTCATAACTGCTCCGTTGGTAACAACCCATTTGCCGACAAGAGAGCAACATATAATCACTTGGCACAACAGCGAGAAATTCAAGAAATGACTAAGGACAACTTGACTTGGACAAAGCAAGAAATTCAAAAACGCAAAGAGAAAATTATTACTTTTTTAAAGGACAACGTATAACAACTGACAGAAACACAGCAGGTAACACGGGTTTTGCGTCAGGCGGGGTGAAGTGCAAACTTGGAGCTTTGTGCTTCTATTCAAGTTTAGTGCAGGTTGACAGTTTTGTGTT
>NZ_KI866530.1:3195363-3246830 GCF_000511175.1 Sediminibacterium salmoneum NBRC 103935
TTAGCACTCACCCTAAAAGACCGACACGACCATCAATAAACCGACAGAAACAGAGGAAGACAATGCCAACGCTTCGCAAAATTAAAAGAGGTGTTTTGCCAATACACTTGCCGACACAAAAACACCACATTTAATTTTGCCCAACCACACCCAAAGCCCACCCACCACCCGACAAGTGGAATTTTGAAAATTTGGAGGCACCTTTTGACCCTTTTTCAAAAAATAATTTTTACATTTGCCAATATTTGTCAAGTCAAAAGAAAGCACATTGAAAACAATTGGGACGACATTACGAGAATTACGGGAAGCAAAAGGACTATTGCTTAGAGAAGTTGGAGCTAAACTTTCACTTGATCCAACCATCTTGAGCAAAATTGAGCAAGACAAACGAATGCCGACAAAGGAACAAGTAAAATCACTTGCCAACTTTTACAAAGACCAAAAGAATGAAGTAATCATTGCTTGGCTTTCAGACAAACTATATTACGAAGTTCAAGACGAAGATTTAGCATTACAAGCAATGCAAGTAGCAGAAGAGAAAATCAAATACAACAAAAAGAAAACTAAATAATGCCAGTAGACTTTTCCGACATATTAGTAGTTGGAGTATCCAGCCGAGCACTATTCAATCTTGAAAAGGAGAATGAAATTTTTAATACCGAAGGTATTTCAGGTTTCAGAAAATATCAACTTGAACACGAAGATGAACCATTAGAACCTGGAACAGCATTTCACCTAGTTCAAAGTTTGCTTCACTTGAATGAAAACGCTAAAAAAAGAATTGTTGAAGTTGTTGTAATGTCGAGAAACAGCCCAGAAACAGGTGTAAGAATTATGAACTCAGTTGGCAAATACAATTTGGACATAACAAGAATGGCGTTTAGTGGAGGCGAACCTTTAGCTCCATATATTGACGCTTTTGATATTGACTTATTTTTAAGTAAAGACCTTAAAGATGTTCAAAGTGTAATTGATTCTAAAAAGTCGGCTGCTGCATACATTTACGAGCCACCTACTGAATTTAAACCAACTGATAACAGAGTTAAAATTGCCTTTGATGCTGATGCTGTTTTGTTTTCAGATGAATCAGAACACAGATACAAAACTGAAGGTATTGAAGCTTTTCACAAATACGAGCAAGAATATCAAGACGAACCTTTGGCAGAAGGTCCTTTTGCAAAATTGCTTATCAAACTTTCAAAAATTCAAGAAGAAATGCCACCACCAATTGAACTTTCTCCTTTGAGGTTGGCAATTGTTACTGCTAGAAATGCTCCATCACATATGAGAGTTATCAAAACACTTCGCAAATGGGGTGTTTATGTAGACGAAGCCTACTTTTTAGGCGGACTTTCAAAAGACAATGTTTTAAAAGCATTTGGAGCACACATATTTTTTGACGACCAAGAAGTTCATTTGACTGAATCTTCTAAAGTTGTTCCATCTGGAAAAGTGCCTTACGCATCAGATTCTCCATTACTGAAACTAAATGGAAATGTAACACTCACTAAAGCAAAAGACGGAAAATGAAGTTATACGAATCACTTGAAAAGCAACTTAAAAAAGAACTCAACTACGTTACAGACAACGGAGAGTTAAAGAAATGGGTTGTAATAAATAAAGCACAGAATTATGATCCTGAACTAATAGGCTTGTTGCTTGACAACAAGGAACTAAAAGCAAAATTCTTTCTTGACATCAAAGGTGTTTTGGTTTTCAACCAATCTTTATTTGTGCAGTTCTTGGAGCAAAAAAACTATTTGAACGACAGCTATACTTCATACAAAAACAAAGTTGGTTTAAACATTGACGGAAAATATTTGAAGCAACGCAACGAAGTTGCTTTAGTTTGGCCTTTTAAAGACTGCGTTTTAGAAGGTGGACAAAGCCGTGAAGAAGATAAAAGAGAAGAAATATTTTTTAATGAAACACTTGCACAAGACGAAATAACCCAACTTTTAGAACCAAAGGTTCTAACCAATGCTAAACGCTACACCGAAAAAGGAGAAAAGCCATTTGATAAGTTTAACCGAAACGAAAAGGGAATAATTACCGACAACCTAATAATAAAAGGTAACAATCTTTTAGCACTTCATTCATTAAAAGAAGAATTTGCTGGACAAGTAAAACTAATATACATAGACCCACCATATAATACTGGAAGCGATGCTTTCAAATACAATGATTCTTTTAACCAATCTACTTGGTTAACTTTTATGAAAAATAGGCTTCAAGCTGCACTAACATTATTAAGTGAAAAAGGGGCAATTTATGTTCACATTGACCATCATCAATTAGGTTACTTAAATGTGTTACTTGATGAAGTGTTCGGTAAAGAAAATAAAGTCCAAATAATAGCAATAAAAACAGCTTCACCAGCAGGTTTTAAAACTGTAAATCCTGGCCCAATTGACGTTACTGAATACATCCTGTTTTACACAAAAAACAAATCGAAATTTGAGTTTAAAAAAGGTTATGTGCCAGTAAGCTATAATGCCAACTACAATCTTTATCTTGACAAGGATGACAATGTTAGCAAATGGAAATTTACACCACTCAAAGAAAAGGTAATTAGTGATGCTGGTTTCGCTAGTGAGGCAGAAGCAAAGAAAAAGTATGGTGACTTATGGAGTAGCATTATAAAAGTGATGATAGAAGATTTTGCCTATAAAAATGCTTCAAATGTTGTTAGTGTCCGTGACCCTCATAAGCCTACTGAAAAGCTCAAGGAACTAATGGCAAAATCTAAGAATGAAGAAAAGGTAATTGAATATCAGAGAGAAGATGGAAGCACAATGTATTTGTATAAAGGTGGTGCTTTAGCTTTTTATTCTAATAAAATGCAAGAGTTAGATGGCAAAATGGAAGTTACAGAACTTTTGACTGATTTTTGGAATCACATTTCTTGGGCTGGTATCGCAAATGAAGGTGGTGTGAAGCTGAAAAATGGTAAAAAGCCAGAAAAGCTAATAAAACAAATAATTGAATTGGCAACTAATGAGAATGATATTGTGCTTGATTATCATTTAGGTAGTGGAACAACCACAGCCGTTGCGCACAAACTTAATAGACAATATATTGGTTTAGAGCAACTAAATTATGGCGACAATGACAGCGTTACGAGAATGAAAAACGTAATTGCTGGTGATGCCACTGGAATTTCAAAAGCGGTAAATTGGAAAGGTGGCGGTGAGTTTGTTTACTTAGAACTTAAAAAATACAATCAAAATTTCATTGAACAAATTGAAGTTGCTAAAGACTCAAAAGCAATATTGAAAATTTGGGCAGAAATGAAAGCTAAATCTTTCCTCAACTATAATGTGGACTTACAAAAACAAGAAGAACACATTGAAGAATTTAAAGCATTGTCATTAGAAGAACAAAAGCAACATTTGGTTGAGTTGTTAGACAAAAACCAATTGTATGTAAATCTTTCTTCATTGAACGATAAAGATTTTGCTGTTTCAGCAGAAGAAAAGAAAGTAACACAAGACTTTTACCAACTTAAAAAATAAGCATAATGAGTTTTTTACACGACACATTGGTGCAGGAATTTGGTAAAAGAGAAATTGCCCGTGTTCCTGTTCCCAATTATATAACCGACAATCTTAAAAATGGGTTTGGTCAACGACCTTATCAAATAGAATCGTTTCAGCGTTACATACTTTGCCATAACGAAGATTTTGAAGGCAGACCTAAAAAGCCCTTTCACTTGTTGTATAATATGGCAACAGGTAGCGGAAAGACTGTAGTAATGGCTGGTTTGATGCTTTACTTGTATGAAAAAGGTTTTAGAAACTTTTTGTTTTTTGTAAACTCAAACAACATCATCAAAAAAACAAAAGACAACTTTTTGAATCCACAGGCTTCAAAATATTTGTTCAACGACAAAATAGTAATTGACGGAAAAGAAGTTTACATAAAGGAAACAGATACTTTTGAAAGTGCAGATGATAAAAACATTAACATCAAATTCACGACTATTCAGCAACTTCACATTGACTTAAATAATACCAAAGAAAACATCGTTACTTACGAAGATTTCAAAGACAAAAAAATGGTGCTAATAGCAGATGAAGCACACCATTTAAGTTCTGCAACAAAAAGCAACGCTGATTTATTTGGCAGTTGGGAAGGAACTGTAATTGAAATTCTAAAACAGAATTTCGACAACATACTTTTAGAATTTACCGCTACGCTTGACTACGATAATGCAGAAATTTTAAAAAAATATCAGGACAAGGTAATTTTCAAATACGACCTTGCTCAATTTAGAATTGATAAATATTCAAAAGAAATTAATCTTATAAGGTCAGGCTTTGACCAGCAAGAAAGAATAATACAAGCATTGATTTTAAACTTGTATCGTCAAGAATTGGCAACAACAAACAACATCAATTTAAAGCCTGTAATTCTATTCAAAGCTAAAAAGACAATTAAAGAATCTGAACAAAACAAAGTAGATTTTCACAATCTCATTGATTTAATGTCAGCCCAATTAATTGACCAAATAAGAAATACTGCAACAGTTTCAATAGTTCAAAAAGCGTTCAACTTTTTTGATTCAATCAATATTTCATCAGCCGAAATTTCAAGAAGAATAAAATCGAATTTCCGTTTTGAAAATTGTATAAGTGCAAATAATGATGAAGAAGCAGAGAAAAATCAACTTCTGTTAAACACTTTGGAAGATGAGAACAATCCGATTCGTGCCGTTTTTGCAGTGCAAAAATTAAACGAAGGTTGGGACGTTTTAAATCTATATGATATTGTTCGTTTGTATGAAGGTCAGAACACAGGAGGAACAAATACTACCGTAGGTGCAACAACACTTGCAGAAGCCCAATTAATTGGACGAGGTGCAAGATATTTCCCCTTTGCATTGGAAGAAGGACAAGACAAATACACAAGAAAATATGACGATGACCAAGCCAACGATTTAAAAATACTTGAAGAACTTTATTATCACACAAAAGAGGACAGTCGATATATTTCTGAATTGAAAAAAGCCCTTGTTGAATCAGGAATTTACGAGGACGAGGATAAATTAGTAACAAAGCAACTTACTTTAAAACTTGACTTTAAAGAAACTGAATTTTACAAGACTGGTAAGGTTGTTTACAACAAGAAAGTTGAGAAAAGCTACAACAATGTAAAATCGTTTGCAGACTTAGGATTTTCAAAACGGAATTTTTCTTTTACACTTTCATCGGGTTCAGGTAGAATTTCAAGTGCATTTAGTAAAGAGGAAGAAGCTACAACCGAAAAGACAGAAAGCAAAGATATTAAAGTTTCAGCTATTCCAAAACATATCATCCGTTTTGCATTGGCTCAAAATCCATATTTCTACTTTGACAGCTTAGAAAGGTATTTTCCTAATGTTGGTTCGCTATCAAATTTCATTGAAAACACAGACTATTTAGGAGGGTTAGAAATTACTTTTAATGGCTCAAAAACAAGACTTACAGACATAACAAATAACGATTATTTACTTGCCATTCAAGGACTTTTACAAAGTATAGAATCTGAAATAAATTCAAACTTGACAGAATTTGAAGGTTCGGACTACATCAAAGAATATGTTCACAAAGTGTTCAAAGACAAAGAAATCAAAGTTTACAAAGACAGCGAGAGAGCAGACGGACAAGAAGCTTTTGTTGCCAATGAACCTTGGTATGTTTACAATGCCAACTACGGAACAAGCGAAGAGAAAAAATTTGTTGAATTGTTTCAAAGACGCTTTGAAGGACTAAAGGAAAAGTTCACTAACATTTACTTAATCCGTAACGAAAGAGAAATTAAAATCATTGACAAATTAGGCAGAGCATTTGAACCTGACTTTGTTTTATTCTGCAAGCAGAAAAAGGGTAAAGAGTTGACTTATCAAGTTTTCATTGAGCCAAAAGGTGCTCACTTAATTGCCAACGACAAATGGAAAGAAGAATTTTTAAAGCAAATCAGAGAAGAAGAAAAGATCATCAAAATTGACACAGACAATTATGTAATTACTGGTGTACCTTTCTACAACTATGCAAACGAAAACGAATTCAAAAAGACATTGGAGGACACATTAAAAATATAGCCCACGTTTTTGGTAGCACATTTGCATTTTTTGCCAACGCAAAAGCCAAACAAAAAAATGCAAAAGAGCTAACAAGCCAACGCACCACGACACACGAAATGACAACGAACAACCACGACAGAAAAGAAGGGCGAAGTGCTAACAGCGGTTTTGCAAAAAAGCGGGTTCAGTGGTTAATTGAACATTCTGCCTCGCATCAAATATTGTGGTATGTTGACAGTTTTGTGCTCCGAAATCCGCTTCTTCGCAAAGCCGCAAAACGTGTGTGACTTGAATTAAACATTATTGAGATTAATGTTTAAATGCTGTAAAACAGATGGAAGAATTTCTCTGATAATAGCGAGAAATTATGGTCTTCCGAAGACGACTTTCTGGAGTAGTTTTCAAACCACTTTATGCTGCAATAATTGGAAACGATTTTGTAGTGAGCGATAAAGAAAAACAGGAACGATGATTTCTGTAGGTGCGTAATACAAGAGCTGAACGCAAGTGAACCAATGATGAAGCCTCGTAAGGGCAATAGCGATGTCGAAAGTAAGCAGTTACGTTTGTGTTTACGAATAGAGTGTAATGGATACCAGATTATAGGTTACACGGCATCCGGGGTTAAGTTGGCAGGACTGTATTATAGGCTGTTTTATGGAACAAGTGAAGTCATTGTTGTTTTGTAAAATCGAAAGAGGAACAAACGCTTTTGGATGAGGCGAAGCAATGGCGGCAGACTTAATCATAGTAGTGAGGAAACTTAAGAAACTAAGTGGAGCGAAGGATTAAGCTTGTTTAGTTATCAAAACCAATTTACAACCAGGAATGGGATGACAGATTATTTTGAGACAAAATCACAACCAATTACCAAGTTAATGGTGTGGCAGGCTTACAAGAAAGTAAGAGCCAATCACGGGAGTGCTGGCATAGATGGTATGACATGGGGATATGTAGACAAGAATGCATATAGATTATTATACAAGCTATGGAACAGACTTTCTTCAGGATCGTATTTTCCAGTACCTGTTCGCCAAGTTGCTATTGCAAAGAAAGATGGTGGAATAAGAAGTTTAGGCATTCCGACTATCATGGACCGCATAGCACAACAAGTTGTCAAGCAACATTTAGAATTGCAGGTGGAACCCGTTTTTCATGAGGGGTCATACGGATATCGACCCAATCGAAGCTGTCACGATGCTGTTGCAAAAGCCAACAGTAATTGTTTTAATCACGATTTTGTGATAGACATTGACATACAAGGCTTCTTCGATACCATTAACCATGAACTATTAATGAATGCGGTTGCACATTTCTGCAAAGATAAATGGGTACATTTGTATGTAGAGAGATGGTTAAAAGCGGGAATAATAGAGCAGGATGGCAAAGCCACAAGAACTGTGTTGGGTACACCACAAGGTGGAGTAATTAGTCCGTTATTAGCAAATATTTTTCTACATGTAGTATTTGATGGATGGATGGCAAAGGAGCATCCCGAGAAGCCATTTGAACGATATGCAGACGATATAGTAGTTCATTGCAAGACGGAGAAACAAGCAATATTTGTGCTTAACAAAATCAAGCAGAGAATGGAGAAGTGTAAACTAACCTTACACCCTTACAAAACAAGAATAGTCAATCTGAGAGGGTATTCAGAAAAGAAATACCCCAAAGGCTTTGACTTTTTAGGATTCACTATACGCCCCAATTGTGTAAAGTTTAAAGAAAAGGTTTTGATTGTTCCAAGCATCTTCATAAGTACTAAATCCAGGACTAGTTTACTGGAAAAGTTTAAAGATTGGAATATACACAAGCGGCGAAAACCACTTGTAACTATAGCCCAATATTTAACACCACAAATACGGGGAATCATGAATTACTTTCATAAGTTCTCAAGTGGTCATATGAACTATGTCTGGAAACAATTAAATGCGAGACTATTAAAATGGGTTAAATGGGAAAAGGATTTGGGGGTAAGAGCAGCAGTTAAATGGTTGCAAATACAATACAAACTCAACCCTTATTTATTCCCACACTGGCAAGTGGCACATCCGTAAGTTATAATTAACTTGTGATTTATAAACAAGAAGAGCCGTGTGATGGGAGACTATCAAGCACGGTTCCGTGAGAACGTAAGGGTGAAAATCCCTTGCGTGACTCGATTAGCGGTTATGCTATGACAACACAGCAGACCGACAACGGGGAAGCCGAAAACCGACCAGAGTAGGCATAAAGAAAAACAAACAAAAATGACAAAGACAATTTCAATCTTAACCAAAACAATTTTTACGGTTCTGCTGACTGTATTCTTAACAAATGCTTATTCACAGACAAAATATACTGGCTATCAGTATGTTCTTAATTCAGACGATTACATTTCATTCAAATACACAAGAGAATACAAAACAGTTGGAGAAAATTATGTAACCATTTACAAAATTTATCACCCGACAAAGGGACACCACGCATTTACAATTACCGCAACTCATTACAAAGCTGACAAGAAAGTAAAAGTTGACGTTGAAGACGCTGGCGGTGGAATTTTTGCACACATTAATTCCGAAGAGACGACTTACGACTCGGCTTCATTAGAGCCTTTTGGTTTTCGTGGTTCAGTTGGTGCTTTAGGTGGTAATAGAGTTCCCAATCAACTTATGGTTAAGTTCGTCAGTAACAAGTTTGAAAATGTAAAAGTCGTTCACGTCAACGCAACAGAACCTGGGACAAACAATTTTTACTTTTACGTTCTTGACGAAAAAAATTAAATATGAAACACTCAATAAAATCAAAACAAAAAATTGACCTACATAATATGGTTGTGACTGTTGAGTTGCAACCTGACAATTCAACTGAACAATTAGCAGTTAAAAACACAGGTTCAATGACTGCTTCAGACAGTGAAAGAGAACTTGTAGAGAATTATTTACATTTCGGATTAGGACTTGGAGATTATTCCGTTTTACAACTTCTCGACCAGACAAATAATACTTTTACGTTGAAGATTTTCGTATGACAACAACTGAACGACAAGAAGCACAAACCGCTAACAGGCGTTTGGCAAAAAAGCGGGTTCAGTGGTTAATTGACCATTCTACCTCGTATCAACTTTTGTGCTGGGTTGACAGTTTAGTGCTTCGAAATCCGCTTCTTCGCCAAGCGCCAAACCGTTATGGGCAAGCGGGTTTGACCACTCCAATAAAATTTCAGACGATTTATAAAATGAGCGAACGAAGAAAACAAATAATAGAAACTATTGAAAATCTTATCGAAGCAAGAGATATGATTTTCACTCAAATAGTAAACTTAGCAATGTCTGGGGAAATTAAACATTTAGAAAATGCTTTTGATATTGGAGATGAATATGGTTTTGTGCTTTCTCACTTTGAAGACCTTGAAGATCAAAATGTTCAAATATTAGTTACACTTTGCAAAAAAGCTGAAGAAACAATCTTCTCAATAATGAATATAAATGGCATTAATGAAAATGAAGTAAGCCTATGAAAACTATTAATGACATAGACATTACTGATGAATATTTGAAAAACGAAAAATATAGCTTTCAACTTGTACTAACGAAAAAACTTGACTCCATTTCATCTGATTTTAACCAAGAAATAATTAATGAAATTGTATTGTGGAAAGTAAATCGATATACTGAATTAGAGATTGATACTCTTTTGTTATTAAATACAATTAGAAAAGATGATGAAATTCTAAATACAAGCTTAACAAAACAAATCTTAGAACAGTTATTAATAACGAAAGGAATACAACTCCCAATGGCTTCTACAATTTTGCGATTTAAAAATCCGAAACTCTATCAAATCATTGACCAGAGAGTTTTTAGATTTATATACGGAGAAAATATGCCTAAATATTTCGGTTCAATCGAATCACAAATAGTTCTTTATCTAGAGTATTTGGAAAAACTAAAAAATATCTGCGAGGAGAAGCAAATCAACTTTGAACTTTCGGATAGGATTATCTACGAACTTGACAAAGAATATAATAAAGACGAAAAAATCAAATATTAATACCGCCAGCACATAACAAAAGGCTTTACGCAAGTTGGAGGTTAAGCAATGGCCTATCAGCTTTGGTATTTCAAATGAGCTTCAGTAATTTGGCTTTAATAAATCGAGTCTTTAGTGGCCAAGCCAGCAGTAGTAACACGGATTATCCAACCAGCGTAAAGCCACGGACGTTAGCGGTAATTTTACCAAACAGAATGTTGAACATAAAAAAATATAATCCGATGAAGCTATAAGTAACTGTTCAAAATATATAAACTTAAACCTTTTCATTGCTTTCAAAAAGTAATGGAATTTCCTATTATTAACTTTTAAAAATTAGAAAAAATGACACAGTTACAAATGATTAACAAAACAAAATCTATAGCTCAACAAGACGAAAATATTTCCGCTGTTTTTATGTATGGTTCATTTACCAAAAACGAAGGAGACAAATATTCTGACATCGAATTTTACATCTTTGTAAAAAATAAAGAAAATTTCTCAGCAGAAAAATGGGTAAATCAAATTCATCCTGTGGCATTATATTTTACAAATGAATATGGAAGCGAAGTTGCTATTTTTGAGAATATGGTCAGAGGCGAATTTCATTTTTTAAAAACGGAGGAAATTGAAATTATCAAATCTTGGGACGGAATTGTTGCATTTAGCGATTTTGACCAAATGAACCTAATCGACAAAGACGGACATTTAACGAAAACACTAAATCAAATCAAAACGAAATCGCCCGAAAGAATAACAAATGAAAACATCTTGTGGTTAAGTCAATCATTACTGAATGTTATACTGACAACAAGCAACTTAATTAAGCGAGAAGAATTTGCTCATGCTCATCATAGTTTATCAAATGTTCAGAAATATTTGCTTTGGCTTATTAGAGCAAGAACAAACAAAACCCAACATTGGGAAAGTCCAACTAAAAGTCTTGAAAAGGATATTGATACGACTTGGTATTTTGCGTATAAAACAGTAACATCGGATTTAAATCCTAAAAATATAATTTTAGCTTTTGAAAACTCATTAAATTTATCGGAAAAACTATTTGACGAACTAAATATTGAACCAAAAATGAAAGAAATCCTACATGAAATAAGAAAAAACTACCGCTAACAAGGTATTGCCAAAAGCGGGGTTAATGTGCTAAATTCAAAGTTTGTGCTTCTACCAAAGTTTCTGCTTGGTTGACAGTGAATCGCTTCGATTTCCCCGCCTTCGGCAATACCCAAAACGTTATCTGCTATACTGGAAGACCGAATAAACGCAGGAAATAATTCCTATATTTGCAGACCAAAATCTAAACGACAAAAATGTAAAATAAAATTTCTTTCAGACAATTAAAGACGTTGAGCCACAAAGTGGTTAGACTATTTCGTAATCTTTAAAGAAAGAAATAATGCTTATTTTACAAAACATTTCATACACACATTCCAACAAAAATCTGTTGTTTGACGCTATCAATCTAACAGTAAATCGACAAGAAAAAATAGCCTTAATTGGTAATAACGGTTCAGGTAAATCTACTTTACTGAAAATTATTGCAAAGGAATTACAGCCTGTTGATGGACTAATAAATTCGCTGGCAGAACCTTATTACGTGCCACAAATTTTTGGGCAATACAATCATTTAACCGTTGCACAGGCGTTACGAATTGAAGATAAATTGAACGCCCTGAAAGAAATTTTGAATGGAAATACTTCCGAAGATAATTTCAATGTGTTGAATGACGATTGGACGATTGAAGACCGTTGTACCGAAGCTCTAAACTATTGGCAACTTAATAATTTGGACTTATCGCAAAAAATGGAAACATTAAGCGGTGGACAAAAAACGAAGGTTTTTTTGGCTGGTATTTCTATTCATCAACCCGAATTGGTATTGCTAGACGAGCCAAGTAATCATTTAGACGTTACAGGCAGACAACTTTTATATGATTTTATTCAAACTACGAAAAGCACTATAATTGTAGTAAGTCACGACCGAAAATTATTGTACTTGTTGAACACCGTTTGCGAGTTGAGCAAACACGGCATTAAAGTTTATGGTGGCAATTATGAATTTTATTCCGAACAAAAACTAATCGAAAAGAACGCTTTAAATCAGGATTTGCAAAGCAAGGAAAAAGCGTTGCGAAAAGCCAAAGAAAAAGAGCGGGAAACAGCAGAGCGACAACATAAATTGGACAGCAGAGGAAAAGCCAAGCAAGAAAAAGCAGGCGTTGCCAAAATAATGATGAACACCTTGCGAAACAATGCTGAAAATAGTACGTCAAAAATGAAAGGCGTTCACGCTGAAAAAATTGGTGGAATTTCGCAAGAGTTACAAGAATTGCGTTCCACTTTGCCCGACATTGATAAAATGAAATTTGGCTTTGATAATTCTAATTTACACAAAGGCAAAATATTATTTAATGCAACTGAAATTAATTGCAGTTACAACAATCAATTGCTTTGGAAAGACAATTTTACTTTTCAAATTACAAGTGGCGAACGTCTTGCTTTGAGAGGTTTGAATGGTTCGGGAAAGACAACTTTAATCAAAATAATTTTAGGAAAATTAGAACCACAAATAGGAACAGTTTATAGAGCAGAAAATAAATCTGTTTACATTGACCAAGATTATTCGCTTATTGACAACCGATTAAAAGTTTACGAACAAGCTCAACAGTTCAATACGACTGCATTGCAAGAACACGAAATTAAAATAAGGCTCAACCGTTTTTTGTTCGGTAAAGACGATTGGGATAAAACTTGCAATGCACTAAGTGGTGGCGAAAAAATGCGTTTAATGCTTTGTTGTTTAACCATCGGCAATCAATCGCCTGACCTCATTATATTGGACGAACCAACAAATAATTTAGACATTCAAAACATAGAAATATTGACATTAGCAATTAACGAATACGAAGGAACATTGATTGTCGTTTCCCACGATGAAACTTTTTTGGAGCAGACAAAAATAAACCTGACAATTCAACTCTGACAGAAGTACAGCAGATAACATCGGTTTTGCGTAATGGCGGGTTTAGTGCTTCGTATGAAACTTTTTGCTAAATTTGAAGTTCGTGCTTCGCATCAACATTTGTGCTGAAAATCCGCCACTACGCAAAGCCGAGAACCGTTATATGCCATTTGGCGCAAACCCACAATAGAAATGAAAAAGTATTGTAAATGGAAATAAAATCACTTGGAAAAATAGACTTTGAAACAATATTTGTAGCATTTAGTAAGGCATTTGCCGACTATGAAATGCAAATAAACGCCAACGAACTCATAACTCTGTGCAAAAGGCGTGGCTTTGATCCGGATTTATCCTTTGCAGCATTTGAGGAAGAAAATATTGTGGCATTTACCTTGAATGGAATTGGAAACTTTTACGGAACAAAAATGGCTTACGACACCGGGACAGGGACACTTAAAAATTATAGGGGTCAAGGTTTAGCCACAAAAATATTTGACTACTCAATACCGTTTTTAAAAGAGGCCAATATCAAACATTATCTGTTAGAAGTTTTGCAACATAATACGAAAGCTGTTTCCATTTATCGAAAAATCGGTTTTAAAGTTACTCGTGAGTTAAATTATTTCGTTTGGAAAAATGAAGAAATTAAGGATGAAATTAAAAACACTGGAACACGCTATCAAATAGAACTATTTGATAGTAATCAATATGATTCAATTTCTGATTTTTGGGATTTTTCTCCTTCTTGGCAGAATAGTTTTGAATCAATTAATAGAATGAGAGAAGACTTTATAAATTTAGGCGTATTTGAAGGCAAAAAAATAATAGGATATTGCATTTTTGAGCCTAATTCTGGAGATATCACTCAAATTGCTGTTGACAAAGCTCACAGAAGGAAAGGTATTGCTTCGTTATTGCTTCAAGAAGTTAGCAAACTCAATAAGAATACTAAAACAAAACTAATAAACACAGATATTGCCTGTAGTTCAATTGTAGATTTTTTAAAGACAAAAAATATTGAGATAACAGGTAGACAGTTTGAGATGATTAAAGATATATAAACGGCATATAACACGGGTTTGGCAAAAGTGGCGGTTCAGTGCTCCGCAGACACATTTGTGGTTAATCAAAGTTTGGTTCTCCGCATCAACATTTGTGGTGAAAATCGCCACCTTCGCCAAGCCCGAAACCGTTATCAGCTACTCAGCTGCAGCGCAGATCCTGGCTGTAGGTTTGGTTAACTTGGGCAAAAGAGCGAATGATTTTTCAAGGTGGTTTTAATCAAATCAGCTATTGAACAAGGCCAAACAATATAGCAGTATTATTATTGGAGTCTCTAACAATTTCTTTAGAGCGATTAATATAAATTCAATGAGCAGCTTATAACAAAAGGCTTTACGCAATTTGGGCTTCATCAATGGCCCATCAGCTTTGGTAGTGCTAATCAACTTCAGTAATTTGGCTTTCAGCTAATCGAGTTTTTTAGTGGCCAAGCCAGCAGTAGTAACAACTATTCCCAACCTGCGTTAAGCCTCGAACGTGTGTGACTTGAATTAAACATTATTGAGATTAATGTTTAAATGCTGTAAAACAGATGGAAGAATTTCTCTGATAATAGCGAGAAATTATGGTCTTCCGAAGACGACTTTCTGGAGTAGTTTTCAAACCACTTTATGCTGCAATAATTGGAAACGATTTTGTAGTGAGCGATAAAGAAAAACAGGAACGATGATTTCTGTAGGTGCGTAATACAAGAGCTGAACGCAAGTGAACCAATGATGAAGCCTCGTAAGGGCAATAGCGATGTCGAAAGTAAGCAGTTACGTTTGTGTTTACGAATAGAGTGTAATGGATACCAGATTATAGGTTACACGGCATCCGGGGTTAAGTTGGCAGGACTGTATTATAGGCTGTTTTATGGAACAAGTGAAGTCATTGTTGTTTTGTAAAATCGAAAGAGGAACAAACGCTTTTGGATGAGGCGAAGCAATGGCGGCAGACTTAATCATAGTAGTGAGGAAACTTAAGAAACTAAGTGGAGCGAAGGATTAAGCTTGTTTAGTTATCAAAACCAATTTACAACCAGGAATGGGATGACAGATTATTTTGAGACAAAATCACAACCAATTACCAAGTTAATGGTGTGGCAGGCTTACAAGAAAGTAAGAGCCAATCACGGGAGTGCTGGCATAGATGGTATGACATGGGGATATGTAGACAAGAATGCATATAGATTATTATACAAGCTATGGAACAGACTTTCTTCAGGATCGTATTTTCCAGTACCTGTTCGCCAAGTTGCTATTGCAAAGAAAGATGGTGGAATAAGAAGTTTAGGCATTCCGACTATCATGGACCGCATAGCACAACAAGTTGTCAAGCAACATTTAGAATTGCAGGTGGAACCCGTTTTTCATGAGGGGTCATACGGATATCGACCCAATCGAAGCTGTCACGATGCTGTTGCAAAAGCCAACAGTAATTGTTTTAATCACGATTTTGTGATAGACATTGACATACAAGGCTTCTTCGATACCATTAACCATGAACTATTAATGAATGCGGTTGCACATTTCTGCAAAGATAAATGGGTACATTTGTATGTAGAGAGATGGTTAAAAGCGGGAATAATAGAGCAGGATGGCAAAGCCACAAGAACTGTGTTGGGTACACCACAAGGTGGAGTAATTAGTCCGTTATTAGCAAATATTTTTCTACATGTAGTATTTGATGGATGGATGGCAAAGGAGCATCCCGAGAAGCCATTTGAACGATATGCAGACGATATAGTAGTTCATTGCAAGACGGAGAAACAAGCAATATTTGTGCTTAACAAAATCAAGCAGAGAATGGAGAAGTGTAAACTAACCTTACACCCTTACAAAACAAGAATAGTCAATCTGAGAGGGTATTCAGAAAAGAAATACCCCAAAGGCTTTGACTTTTTAGGATTCACTATACGCCCCAATTGTGTAAAGTTTAAAGAAAAGGTTTTGATTGTTCCAAGCATCTTCATAAGTACTAAATCCAGGACTAGTTTACTGGAAAAGTTTAAAGATTGGAATATACACAAGCGGCGAAAACCACTTGTAACTATAGCCCAATATTTAACACCACAAATACGGGGAATCATGAATTACTTTCATAAGTTCTCAAGTGGTCATATGAACTATGTCTGGAAACAATTAAATGCGAGACTATTAAAATGGGTTAAATGGGAAAAGGATTTGGGGGTAAGAGCAGCAGTTAAATGGTTGCAAATACAATACAAACTCAACCCTTATTTATTCCCACACTGGCAAGTGGCACATCCGTAAGTTATAATTAACTTGTGATTTATAAACAAGAAGAGCCGTGTGATGGGAGACTATCAAGCACGGTTCCGTGAGAACGTAAGGGTGAAAATCCCTTGCGTGACTCGATTGTGTGTCACCGTATTTGAATACTCCAAAACATGAGAATCATTACATGGAACTGTAACATGGCATTTAGGAACAAAGCTGAATTCATTTTGCAGTATCAGCCAGACATTCTAATTATCCAAGAATGCGAGCATCCAGATAAAATAATTTTTAAAGGAGATCTACCAAAGCCGACAGATACATATTGGTTCGGACACAATCAAAACAAAGGACTCGCTGTTTTTTCTTACGGCGGACTAAAAATCAAACTGCTTGACCACAACCCAGAGTTCAAATATATTTTACCTCTTAAAATTCATAGCGGGAATTTAAGTTGGACACTTTTCGCTATTTGGGCTCAGAAACCTGAACACCATGACTGTTATACAGAACAAGTTTGGAATGCTGTACATTATTATAGTAATATACTCAAAGGAGATAACATAATTCTTGCAGGTGACTTCAATAGCAACACAATTTGGGACAAACCCAAACGTATTTACAATCATTCGAATCTTGTAGAACTTTTAAATTCTAAAAGCATCTTTAGTACTTATCATCATTATCATAATCAGGCTCAAGGCAAGGAAAGAGATAGTACTCTTTTTATGCATAGAAAATTTGACAGACCTTATCATATTGATTATTGCTTTGTATCACAGAACCTTATCGACAAAGTTAAAAATGTAGAAATTGGAACTTATGATGCTTGGACAAAATACAGCGACCATAAACCTTTAATTGTTGACTTTAACTAAGCAAAAAGGGCGAACACACAACATAAGGCTTTGCGCAATTTGGGCTTCCACTTTTGGCCATTCATCTTTTGGTATTGCTAATCAACTGTAGTAATTTGGCTTTAGCTTATCGCGTCAGTAGTGACCAAGCCAGCAATAGGATCACAGATTATCCAAACAGCGAAAAGCCTGGGACGTTAGCAGTAATGCTTACCGACAGAGTAGAATGAATTATAGTTGTTTAAATTTTCCTTTTACATTTTGTGCATAAACTGAACCTATTGGAATGACTATTTTGCCTAATACAATAGTATTACTATTAAAACTTGTAATATCATCTGTATTGACAATATAAGACTTATGGACTCTGACAAAATTAGAAGGTAAATTTTGCTCAAAACTTTTCATACTTTGTAAGGTTAAAAGCTTAAATTGTTTAGTATGTAAAGCGACATAATCTCTAAGGCCTTCTAAGTATACCACGTCCTTAAAATAAACCTTCTGCATTTTGTATTCGCTTTTTACAAAAAAATAATCCAGGGTGTCTTTAGGTTCCACTATATGTTTTTGTGAAGCTAACTGGTCTTTTACCTTGCTAATTGCTTGCAGAAATCTTTCATAAACAATGGGCTTTAGCAAATAATCAACAACATCCAAGTCAAAAGCATTTACTGCATATTGCGGGTAGGCAGTTATCAATACAATTAAACACTTTTTTTGTAAAATTTTTATAAACTGAATTCCATTTAATTCGGGCATCTGCACATCCAGCAAAATCAGGTCTGGTATATTGTTTTCTAAAAAATGTAATGCCTCTACAGGGTTAGTGAATTTCTGTAACAAAAGGGTATCACTACAGCTATCGGTATAACTTTCCAAAAGCTTAACCGACAAAGGTTCATCATCAATAATAATACATCTAATGACTTTTTTTACCATTTAATTTTAAGGGTTGTTTTATAGGAAACATCACTTTCTTCTATATTAAAATAATATCTTTTGGGGTAAATGAGCTCCAATCGCCTTTTTAAATTGGCAATCCCAATTCCGGAAAGTTGATCTTTTTGATGTTGACCTTTTTTATTTTCTATTATAAAACTCAATTCACTTTTTATACTGAGTAATTCAATAATTAGCGGGGATTCAGGATGTTTAAAATCTCCATGTTTAAAAGCATTTTCAACCAGTGGAATTAGTAATAAGGGAGCAATTTTCTCATTTCCAACCTGGTTATCGATATTTACAACCAAAGGCAGCTCATAATCAAACCGAAGTTTTTGCAGTTCTATATAACTTTTAAGGCAGGTAACATCTTCTGTAAGTAATACTTCCTTATTTTTTTCGTAAAGCATATATCGAAGCAGTGCAGAAAGCTGTTCAACTGCTTTGAGTGCTTTATCCGACTTATGGTAAATAAGTGAATAAATACTGTTTAAGTTATTGAATAAAAAATGAGGATTTACCTGAGATTTTAAATACTCTAATTCAGCCTGACGATTTTTTAAAGCAAGCTCATTTTTTTCTACATCTTTATATTGATTGCTTTGTAAAAAATAAAAAACAATACCAAAAGCAGTATATGGGATGGAAAAAAATTTATTGTCCTGCATATAATAATACAAATGAGTACCTGGGTAATAATTTTGAAACCCAAAAATGACAGGACAAATCATTTCTTCTAAAAAATACCGGAATAATATAACCAGCGGAATACAAAGCAATATTAATAAAAATGCTGCTACCTGTTTTTTTGGTTTAGAATAATACCAAAGAAAAAAATAGGAAACCAAGGCATACAAAAAAAAAGATACAGTTGTGGTGATTTTCAACCCAAAAGAAGCAGCATTTTTGAAAATGCCGGAAAAATATGTGATTAAGCTACCAGTATTTGCTTCTAAAGAAATACTCCAGATAAAACTAAAGAGTAAAAAATAAAGAAGCAACTGGGTAAACTTAAATCGCATAAGCAAACTTACAGAATAAGCTATAGAATACTTTTAAATTAGTTTATAAACGGCTGTAACGTCTGCAAACTATTCGATTTTATCTGCAAACTATTTGCAGACAAATAGAACGGTTTCGCAGAATAAATTTAATGCTACATTTATTGGCAGGTACTTTTGAAATAAAAGTAAAATGAAAAACTGTACTATTTTAATTGTTGTTACCTGCATAGCAATTTTTTCTTTTAATAAAAAAGGGTTTTGCCAAATTGACCCTGATAAAATATTGCAGAAAAATAAAAAAGTACCTAAAGTATTATTGGTTGGTTCTTGGCATTTTGATTATCCCGGTTTAGATGCCAATGTAACCAAAGAAAAAGACCGCATCAATATTTATTCTGAAGAAAGACAAAAGGAACTGGCAAAACTTATAAATTATATTGCAGCATTTAAGCCAACAAAGATTATGCTGGAATCGGGTGCTATTACCGGCTATTTGACCCACAACCTTAAAGAATGGAAAGCCGGGAAAGCAAAATTATATGCAAGTGAAAGAAGTCAGATCGGTATTCGCTTAATGGACAAATTAAAACTGGATACCGTTTATGGTGTTGATGATGGAGCTTTATTAATGGATCTTCTTTATGACACATCTTTTAAAAGCACTCCTTACATAGATTTCATAACCAAGCGGCATTATTTTGGGGGCAGCGACAGTACACACAGTAGATACAAAAAATTTTACGACTATCAAGACAAGTATGAACTGAACAACACTTTGTTAGAGAGTTTTAAATATTTGAATTCCGATAAAGTACTAAACAGGTATTTCGGAGCTTATATTGCTGGGGGACAATTTACTTCCATTGAAGATGAAGGCCCTGATGCTCTCTCAATGTTTTGGATGAATAGGAACTTGAGAATTTTTAGAAACATACAACGCATCAAAACTACAGGTGACGATAGGATTTTGATATTATTTGGTGCTGGTCATATAGCTATTTTAAAATGGTTGTTTGAATGTTCCCCAGAGTATCAAGTAGTGAAATTTGGGGATGTATTGAAGAGTAAATAGCACTACTGCTAACATTGGGTTTTATGAAAGTTGGGCAGACGGAAAAACAATCAGCTTTTGTAATTCTGTTCAGCTTTTGTTCGGGCAGGACGTACATCGCTGAACTTTAGTTCTTAACTTCAACATTATAATTTCAATCAGCAGCGATTTCGGGCAGACGGAATTCTATTTCCCAACCTGCATAAAGCCCTGTTCGTTGCCTGCAAGCATTCCGAGACACCCAAATTATTTAAAGTGTGACAACAACGAACGAAATAATTACCGATAAAGACTTTTATGAATATTCAAGTCTTGATGACTTCAAAAAGAAACTTCAAGAGTTGAAAAGCCTTGACTTTTCAGGGCTTGACAAAAAGCAAATTGGTGAAGCAATTTTTAAATATTTATCAGTAATCCCCTCTTTGATTGGAAAGTATGCCCCCGAAAAGTTCAATTCATTTAAATTTTATCGTGTAAGACTAAATGTAAATACCGACATTGAGGATTTGAACCTTGTACAAACATATTCCTATCCGCTTCCTCAATTCTGCAAAGAAAACGGGAGAGCTAACATAAAATATAAAAGTGTTTTTTATTCAACCAATTGTGCATTGACAGCAATTATGGAGAGCAAGCCAAAAGTTGGTGACATCGGCTACTTAAGTTTTTGGCAAGGAATAACGGATAGAGAAATGAAATCTGGAGTTTTACTTCCAAGACAGCTTGATAAAGGAAACGAGTGGTATGTCTTAGCAGAGGACATCTATTCATTTGCAAATAAAAATATTGATAAGGTTGCAATGCAAAAAGCAAATTTCTTTCATGAGGCATTGGACTTTATTGCAGACCTATATTTGACAGAGAAACAACCTTATCCAATTACATCGTGGATTTCAAATGAGTTGCTGTACGGGACAGCCTGGAAAGATTTCATTATTTATCCAAGTTTTGCGAATAAAGCATTTAGCTCAAACTTTGCTATACATCCTAATGTTGTAGACCGTTATCTTAAATTTGAAAAAGTTATACGCTTTAAATTATTAGAAATTAACGGTGACACGTTTTCAGTATCAACGGGAAGAGTTGGTGAGATGAAGCAAAATAACATAGAATGGCGAACAGCAACTCAAGAGGAAATTGACTTTTCACTTTTTCCAAGATAACTCTAATATGCCAGCAGGCAACATTGGGTTTTATGCAAGTTGGGCATGACCAGCAAACATCAGCAAATTGCAAATCCAGGCTGTGGTTCGGGCTGGACCAGCAACTTTGAGCATTTGTACTTAACTTCAACATCATAATTTCAATCGGCAGCTGTTGTCTGGGCGGACGGAATGCTATTGCCCACCCTGCATAAAGCCCTGCCCGTTAGTGGTAATGCTAAATGACAAACTCTAATAACCAATTAATTGTAAATTTGACTGGTTTAAAATAGCACATTAAATATATGAGACAAACTGTTTTGACCCTTTTAATTGTAATTGCATTTACTAGCCTCAAAGCACAAATTACTGACAGTACTAAAACAAGAAAAGATAAATTGGATAGTCTTTTTATTCAAGAAGTTGAAGGTAGAAACAAACCTGATAAAGTTCTGCACGCTGAACCTCTGTACATAGACTTAATTCGTGACCTTGGAGCGAGAAAAGGAGAAAAGGAATGGAACATTGGGCTTGGTTTAACAGACAATCAAACATTTGATAAGTACACAGCATTAGTTGAATATGAATGGGCACCTATTGATAGATTAGGTTTAGAAGTAGAGCTACCTTTTTCAATATATTATCCGACTCAAAATGGGATTGCAGCACCAAATAGTAAATTAAATAGTTTTAAAATTGCAGGACAGTATTCTTTTTTTGTATCGGAAAAATTAAAAACTTCAATGGCTGTTGGCTACATACACGAATTTGAACTCACAGACTTTAAAAACTACGGTAAAGGACGAACATTTACGGGAAACGTATACAATCCCTTTTTCATAACAGCCAAAAGATGGGGTGACAACTTTCATATTTTACTTTATACAGGGCCACAATTCATTCAAAATTTTTCTAACAATTCCATAAATACTAATTGGCAAATAAATTCAAGTTTTCACTACATGATTGACGGTACAAGAAATTTTTTAGGAATTGAGTTCAATAAGGAGGTAAATAAAGGCGAATTTAGTATGACAATAAGACCACAAATGAGAGTTGGAATAGCAGACAACTTATTGATAGGGATTGTGACAGGGATTCCAGTGGACAGAAAAAATGAAAGGCTAAGTACATTTTTAAGACTAATCTACGAACCAGGACACAAAAAGCACTACCACTAACAAGCGGTTTTGTGCAAGTTGGGCTTGACGGAATAAACCTGAACATTTGTGCTACTATTAAACTTTTGTTCCAGCGTGACGGAACGCTATTGAGCAAATCACTAATTTTGAACTAAGAATAACTATTAGGCTGACGTTTACCAGCAGACGGAACTCGAAATCCCAACCTGCACAAAGCCTTGAACGTTAGCAGACATTTTAAATCCTTAAAGTGAAACTTATTTTATTAAGCATACTTACCATCGCTCTTGCTGGACAAACCTTCTCCCAGCAGAACAGAATTGAAGAAAACAGATTATTGAAAGTTAAGAATGGTAAATATGGGTTAACTGATACCTTGAATAAAACTATTGTTCCTTTTGATTATGATTTTATCGAGTACCAGAACAGTAGATTGATAGTACGTAAAAAGGGTTTACAAGGTTTACTTACCACCAACAACAAACTAATCATTCCAATTAAATATCAATTTATTCTACCAAGGGGTAACAATCGATTTCTTCTGTGGACACCAAGTTCAGTTTTTGGCTTATCTGATGGCGACGGCAAAACTATATTGCCTGTTCAATACAAAAGTGTTTCTTCAACAGAAAATGATAGCTTTTATATAACTAAGAATGACAAGAACTTAAATGGCGTTTACAACTTCAACGGTGAAAATATACTGCCAGCAATTTACAGGTTTTACACAATTGACGGCTACAAAATCTTCGCAGTAAAGGATGCTCAACCTCTAATCCTAAACATCAAAAATCCAGAAGAGACAATCATTTTAGACAAAGACATTGCTTTTGTTGAAACAACAAGACATTATTCAATGGGAGAACAGCTTTATCAAATAGTAAAGAAGGGAAACAAGTTTGGTGTCATCAATGCAAGCAATCAAACCATCGTGCCTATAACCTATGAGGAAGTGAAATCTTCACAGCACTGGCGTTATTTTATTATTAGGGACAGGGGCAAAATAGGACTAATCAACATTGATGGAGATATCGTTAAAGAGCCAGTATATGATGCAATAGAACTACGAAAAGAGTTTGTTCTATTGAAACGGAAAAATCAAAAGGACGAAATCTATTCTTATAAATGGTAGAAAAACGTCTGCTAACATTGGGTTTTATGCAAGTCGGGCATGACCAACAAACTTCAACCAATTGCAAATCCAAGCTGTGGTTCGGGCAGGACAAACAAATTTGAACTTTAGTTCTTAAATTCAACTTTATATTTTCAATCAGCAGCGGTTATCGGCAGACGGAATTCTAATTCCCAACCTGCATAAAGCCCTGCCCGTTGTGCACCATAACTATTTAATGAAACTAGAATCTGCACTATTAACAAAGCTGTTGAAAGATTACAGAGTAAATTGATTAAATTTAAATGATTAAAATTTTAGTTATGCGATTAATACTATTAGCTATATTTCTATTCTTCGCCTCTAGCAACAGCTTTTCTCAATTACCTGTTTCAAAAGTTCCTAATGATTTGCAGAAGTTTAATATGGGAGCAGTTACAGATACTTTAATTAGAATTAAGACTAATAATAATTCACTGAAGAAGCCATTTATTTCTAAAAATCAAATGCCTACTTTGATTATAGATAATAAAGGCGTATATGATAGGAATCTTGGCAATGGCTTCGATCTATATTCCATGAATTTGGATAAAATGCCGTGTATTTCACCAGACTCTACTTTTCAATCAAAAATGGCTATAACTGAATTTTTAAAAAGTAAAGCGAAAAGTTATCAGCCCCCAAAAAATTGAGTTTAAGGGATAATTGCAATTAGTCTTTGCAGATCAAGTAATTATTCCCTCTCGTTTAGTCGAAATTTTATAATTTATATAAGCGAAGAATTTAACGGTGCACAACAAAAGGCTTTACTCTAGTTGGGCTTTCAGCAATGGCCCATCAGCTTTGGGATTTCAAATGAGCTTCAGTAATTTGGCTTTAGCTAATCGCGTTAGTAGTGGCCAAGCCAGCAGTAGTAACACGGATTATCCAACCAGCGTAAAGCCACGGACGTTGGCAGAAATACATTTTTAAATTCTTAATTTTACAAATGTGATAGACTGAAAATATTAAATGAGAAATTATTATTCGATAATGATTACAAATAAATATAACAAGTTGTTTAATGATTTGCCACCTTTAAAAGGGTTGGTTTTATCTTTTTTTTTGAATTTCTCTTTTTGGCTAATCATGAGGTTGCTTGCAGATCAATTCATTTTTGACGAAAGGCATTCGTGGAAGTCTAACATTTTACATGCAACTTGGATGTCGTTGTTTATGATGATTCCATTTAATTGGAAACATATCCAAGAAATCTTTAAACCTCGCAATAAAAAATATCAAAGACACGAAATAGATAATTTATAAATTTTCTAAATTAAGTCTAATCGTAAAAAATAGAATGATTTTGCTCTTATAGGGTTACTTATCTTTATTAGATTCCCATTGCGGCGATGTGAATATTTTTAGGCGAGGAAGCTATGTCTTTTCAAGACTTATCTTTATTAATCTTATTCTAGAATATAATTTTTAATATTCCTACGGAATTTAATTGCGAGAGAAGAAGTAAAGACTATTATTATTGAATAAGTGAATACTTCTGCCAACAAAAGGCTTTACGCCAGTTGGGCTTCCAGCAATGGCCCATCAGCTTTGGTATTTCAAATGGGCTTCAGTAATTTGGCTTTAACTAATCGAGTCTATAGTGGCCAAGCCAGCAGTAGGAACACAGATTATCCAACCAGCGTAAAGCCACGGACGTTATCAGCTACTCAGCTGCAGCGTAGATCCTGGCTGTTGGTTTGGTTAACTTGGGCAAAAGAGCGAATGATTTTTCAAGGTGGTTTTAATCAAACCAGCTATTGAACAAGGCCAAACAATATAGCAGTATTATTATTGGAGTCTCTAACAATTTCTTTAGAGCGATTAATATAAATTCAATGAGCAGCTTATAACAATAGGCTTTACGCAATTTGGGCTTCATCAATGGCCCATCAGCTTTGGTGGTGCTAATCAACTTCAGTAATTTGGCTTTCAGCTAATCGAGTTTTTTAGTGGCCAAGCCAGCAGTAGTAACAACTATTCCCAACCTGCGTTAAGCCTCGAACGTGTGTGACTTGAATTAAACATTATTGAGATTAATGTTTAAATGCTGTAAAACAGATGGAAGAATTTCTCTGATAATAGCGAGAAATTATGGTCTTCCGAAGACGACTTTCTGGAGTAGTTTTCAAACCACTTTATGCTGCAATAATTGGAAACGATTTTGTAGTGAGCGATAAAGAAAAACAGGAACGATGATTTCTGTAGGTGCGTAATACAAGAGCTGAACGCAAGTGAACCAATGATGAAGCCTCGTAAGGGCAATAGCGATGTCGAAAGTAAGCAGTTACGTTTGTGTTTACGAATAGAGTGTAATGGATACCAGATTATAGGTTACACGGCATCCGGGGTTAAGTTGGCAGGACTGTATTATAGGCTGTTTTATGGAACAAGTGAAGTCATTGTTGTTTTGTAAAATCGAAAGAGGAACAAACGCTTTTGGATGAGGCGAAGCAATGGCGGCAGACTTAATCATAGTAGTGAGGAAACTTAAGAAACTAAGTGGAGCGAAGGATTAAGCTTGTTTAGTTATCAAAACCAATTTACAACCAGGAATGGGATGACAGATTATTTTGAGACAAAATCACAACCAATTACCAAGTTAATGGTGTGGCAGGCTTACAAGAAAGTAAGAGCCAATCACGGGAGTGCTGGCATAGATGGTATGACATGGGGATATGTAGACAAGAATGCATATAGATTATTATACAAGCTATGGAACAGACTTTCTTCAGGATCGTATTTTCCAGTACCTGTTCGCCAAGTTGCTATTGCAAAGAAAGATGGTGGAATAAGAAGTTTAGGCATTCCGACTATCATGGACCGCATAGCACAACAAGTTGTCAAGCAACATTTAGAATTGCAGGTGGAACCCGTTTTTCATGAGGGGTCATACGGATATCGACCCAATCGAAGCTGTCACGATGCTGTTGCAAAAGCCAACAGTAATTGTTTTAATCACGATTTTGTGATAGACATTGACATACAAGGCTTCTTCGATACCATTAACCATGAACTATTAATGAATGCGGTTGCACATTTCTGCAAAGATAAATGGGTACATTTGTATGTAGAGAGATGGTTAAAAGCGGGAATAATAGAGCAGGATGGCAAAGCCACAAGAACTGTGTTGGGTACACCACAAGGTGGAGTAATTAGTCCGTTATTAGCAAATATTTTTCTACATGTAGTATTTGATGGATGGATGGCAAAGGAGCATCCCGAGAAGCCATTTGAACGATATGCAGACGATATAGTAGTTCATTGCAAGACGGAGAAACAAGCAATATTTGTGCTTAACAAAATCAAGCAGAGAATGGAGAAGTGTAAACTAACCTTACACCCTTACAAAACAAGAATAGTCAATCTGAGAGGGTATTCAGAAAAGAAATACCCCAAAGGCTTTGACTTTTTAGGATTCACTATACGCCCCAATTGTGTAAAGTTTAAAGAAAAGGTTTTGATTGTTCCAAGCATCTTCATAAGTACTAAATCCAGGACTAGTTTACTGGAAAAGTTTAAAGATTGGAATATACACAAGCGGCGAAAACCACTTGTAACTATAGCCCAATATTTAACACCACAAATACGGGGAATCATGAATTACTTTCATAAGTTCTCAAGTGGTCATATGAACTATGTCTGGAAACAATTAAATGCGAGACTATTAAAATGGGTTAAATGGGAAAAGGATTTGGGGGTAAGAGCAGCAGTTAAATGGTTGCAAATACAATACAAACTCAACCCTTATTTATTCCCACACTGGCAAGTGGCACATCCGTAAGTTATAATTAACTTGTGATTTATAAACAAGAAGAGCCGTGTGATGGGAGACTATCAAGCACGGTTCCGTGAGAACGTAAGGGTGAAAATCCCTTGCGTGACTCGATTAGCGGTCATTGTGAAGACGACAGTGCAAGCATTAAATGACCGACAAAAAAACTAGCACTTCGTTGACCCTGTTAATTATTTTTCGCAACTCGATATCGACTTATTGACCTTTGTTTCTATATTTGTGCCATTATGAGGCAATAATATTTTCATAGCGTTCAACGCTTTTTTTCTTGACCAAATCTGGTTGAGACTTCTTTCCATTGAATTTATTATTAACAAACTGCATTATACTTTTCAGAGTAATGCTATAATTTATCGCTTCATAAAAATGAAATCAAATCATAAATCAACACTCATATTTGTATTAATAGTTGTCGTAATTGACACCGCAGGTTTTGGACTAATTTTTCCAGTTCTACCACAACTACTAACTAATCTACTTCATTCAGACATCAGCACAGCCGCCAAATACGGAGGCTGGCTTTCATTTGCTTATGCAATTATGCAATTTGTTTTTGCACCAGTTTTAGGGAATTTAAGCGACCAATATGGCAGGCGACCAGTACTTTTAAGCTCATTGTTTGGGTTCAGCATTGACTGCATTTTTCTTGCTTTTGCACCAAATATTTTGTGGCTTTTTGTTGGGCGGACAATTGCAGGTATAACAGGAGCAAGCTATTCCGTTGCATCTGCTTGTGTTGCCGACTTTAGCACAGACGATAATAGAACTAAAAATTTCGGGCTTATAAACGCAGGTTTTGGTTTGGGGTTTATAATTGGACCCATAATTGGCGGAACATTAGGACAATTCGGAACTCATACACCCTTTATTGTTGCTGCTATTTTAAGTTTTATCAATTTTATTTTTGGCTATTACTTTTTCCCGGAATCGTTAAAAGCAAATAACCGCAGGAAATTTGACTGGAAAAGAGCTAATCCATTTGGTTCCCTCAAACACTTACAGAAATTTCCATTGATAAAAACTTTAGTGCTATCAATGATTTTTGTTTCCATCGCCAATCACAGTATGGAAAGTGTTTGGGCATTTTTCACCATTGAAAAATTCAAGTGGAGTAACTCTCTTGTTGGTTACTCATTAGCATTTATAGGCATTCTATCAATTATTGTTCAGTTATGGTTAGTCGGTATTTTGGCAAAAAAACTGGGCGATAAACGAATGGCAGTATTAGGGTTTGTACTTATGATGACAGGCTTTTTTCTGTTTGCTTTTACACCGTGGCAATGGTTACTCTTTACAGCATTATTACTTTTCATAGTTGGTGGAATTCAGGGAACAGCCATTCAAAGCATTATGTCTTCAGCAATGCCCGACAACGAACAAGGCGAACTTCAAGGTGCTTTAGGTAGTTTAATGGGCTTGACAACTCTGCTCGCACCACCTTTAATGACAAGCAGTTTTTCTTACTTTACGGGGAAACAATCCGAAATTTATTTTCCAGGAATTCCTTTTTTAATTGCTTCAATACTGACATTAATTAGTTTAATTTTGTTTCTTAAAAGTTTTAAAACATCAAATCAATTGCTAAAATCGGTGGACAAGTAATGACCATATAGACAGAAAACAACGAACCGCTAACAGCACCTAAAAAAAATGGCGGGGAAGTGGGAATATAAACAGTTGTGCTACTAATAAACTTTGGTGCGTATAGACAGTTTAGTGTTCCAAAACCGCCACTTCTTTTAGCTGCAAACCGTTAGCGGTCATTGTAACGGACAACCGTGCAACCCAATAACATAATACAATACGTTACTAAAATGACAGACAAATTTTCTACATCAGTTACAATAAGTTCCGAAGCTTCAAACGTATGGAGGACTTTGACAGACATTGAATTAATGTCAAAATGGTTGGGCGACCCCGAAATGAATATTGAAGTACAGACTGATTGGAAAATTAATTCGCCAATTTTTATTCGTGGATTTCATCACGTAAATTTTGAAAACAAAGGAACTATACTTCAATACGACAAGGAAAACAGATTAAGCTTCACGCACCTCAGTTCTGTGTCCAGACTTGCAGACAAAAAAGAAAACTATACTATTATTGAATTTGTCTTAACCCTCATTGACAAACAAACGAGATTGACCGTAAACATTGAAAACTTTCCGACAGAGACGATTAGAAAGCACTTAGAATTTTATTGGCGAACTACTGTTTTAACTATAAAAGAACGAACCGAAGATAAAACAACGAACCGCTAACAGCACATTGGCAATAAGCGGGGTTTCGTCTCCGCTTGATAGTTTAGTGGTTACAGAAGGTGTAGTTTTCCAAATGAACATTTGTGCTGAAAAGCCCGCCCATCGCCAATCTGCAAAACGTTGTACGACATAGTAAAACCCACCTCGTAAAAATGAAAGTTCGTGACGAAAAACTAAAAGCAATAATTGATTGGTCTAAAAATAACCGAGACATAAGAGCAGTATTATTGACAAGTTCACTTGTAAATCCATTAGCACCTGTTGACGATTTTAGCGACTTAGACATTGAACTTATATTCGAAAATAACGCCAAATATATTTCAGACAATACTTGGACAGAAAATTTTGGAAATCCAATTGCAATGGTTGAAGAAGACGAAACCTATTTCGAAGGTAAACACGCTATGAAAATGGTTTTATATGCTGACTATGTCAAAGTAGATTTCAAATTATACAGCAAACCCGAATTTTTACTTGACGCAAAAAAAAATGAATTACACGAAGATTGGGATATTGGCTATAAAGTTTTGGTGGATAAAGAAGGGCTAACAAATAGTCTAAAAAAGCCTACTCACCAGATTTTTATAATAAAAAAACCTACAGAAAAAAAATTCAAACAAGTTTTAAATGACTTTTGGTGGGACATTGCTCATACCGCAAAATGTATTATTAGGGATGACTTGTTTTATACAAAGTTTATGACTGAAAATAATATCCGAACAGACTATTTAATCCCTTTAATCGAATGGTACATTTCAAGCGAACATAATTGGAATATTACAACCAATAAATACGGCAGACTTTTTAAAAAATACCTGACTACCGATTTGTGGGAAACAATAGAACAAACATTTTCAGGAAGTAAAAAAATGATAATTGGGATGCTTTATTTGCAATGGCTGATTTAGTTTCAAAAATTGGAACTGAATTATCGAAAAAACTAAATTATGATTATCCCAAAAAATTAGAAAAAGACATACGAAAATATTTGGACGAATTAAAAACTAAATAAATAACTACGTCGTACAACAAGGTATTGCCAAAAGCGGGGCTGAACGACTTCGATTGGACATTTGTGCAAGGTTCAACATTCGTCCTTCGTTTGAACTTTTGCGCTAAAAATCCCCGCCTTCGGCAATACCCAAACCGTTGTACGTCACCCTAACGAACTTCCTGCTAACATTCATCATTCCGACAAATACAAAAATCAGCCGACCCGACCCTACGCTATTTTTAGCACATGGCAAGGCACACAAACCCCGACACAAAGCCAACCTTGCCAAGAGCTAATAATGCCAAGGCCCCATGCCCACCCACCACCCAGCGGACTGAATTCTTATCGGCATCTCCTTAAATATGAAAAAATTACTACCATCAGCAACCCACAATATTTTACAACATCCTCCCATTGCGACTTTCCAATGTTTTCAACATAAAGTGTATAACAACTTGCCCCAATTTTAAATTTAGGTTATTATTTTACACCACATTTTGGTTGACAATTCGCCACAAGCGGATTTCATTAAAAGGGAATCAAGTTTAAGTCTTGAACTATCCCCGTAGCTGTAAGCTCCACCAAAGTTGTTTAATCCCCATGCCACTGTCATTTTGGACGGGAAGGCTTTAAACAATGGAGCAAGTCAGAAGACCTGCCAGAATCAAACATTTAGTAACAACGCTTTCGGGTGAAAGGCATGGTACTGACAGTCTTCGCTGCTTCATGCGGCTCATTCTTTCAGCACTATATTTTTCTCCTGTAGCTAAAAATTTTTGAAACAAATATTGATTATGGTACATACAGAAGAAATACTTTTAAAAGAAAATAAAGACCGCTTTGTTATCCTGCCAATTAATTACCCAAAAATTTGGGAACAATACAAAAGACATGAAGCCAGCTTTTGGACAGCCGAAGAAATTGATTTAAGTGGCGACTTAAAAGATTGGGCTGCACTAAATGATGGAGAACGCCATTTTATCTCTCATGTGTTAGCCTTTTTTGCTGCAAGTGATGGCATCGTAAATGAAAATCTTGCGGTAAACTTTATGAGTGAAGTGCAATTACCCGAAGCCAGATGCTTTTATGGTTTTCAGATAATGATGGAAAATATACACAGCGAAACCTACGCTTTGCTTATTGACACTTACATCAAAGACCCACAAGAAAAACATAAACTATTTCATGCTATTGACACTGTACCAGCAGTAAAGAAAAAAGCAGAATGGGCTTTGCGTTGGATTGACAATGGAAATTTTGCTGAACGCCTTGTTGCATTTGCAGCAGTAGAAGGAATATTTTTTAGCGGCAGTTTCTGTTCTATTTTCTGGATGAAAAAAAGAGGCTTAATGCCGGGGCTTACGTTCAGTAATGAATTAATAAGCCGTGATGAAGGTTTACATTGTGAGTTTGCTTGTCTACTTTATAGTATGCTGCAAAACAAATTGTCAGAAAAAAAAGTCCAGGATATTATTGCCGATGCTGTAACAATAGAAAAGGAATTTATTACTGAAGCATTACCTGTTGATTTAATTGGTATGAACGCTAAATTGATGCAACAATACATTGAGTTTGTTGCAGACCGTTGGCTAAGTGAATTAGGTTGTACAAAAATTTACAACGCCACCAATCCATTTGACTTTATGGAAATGATTTCATTGCAAGGCAAAACAAATTTTTTTGAAAAAAGAGTTGGCGATTATCAAAAAGCTGGAGTAATGGGTAATAAAGAAACTCAAGTATTTTCAACTGAAGAAGATTTTTGAACAACATTAAATATATACTACACCCATGTTTGTAATAAAAAGAAACGGTAAGCAGGAATCTGTAAAATTTGACAAAGTAACCGCAAGAATTGAAAAATTAAGTTACAGTTTAAGCCCAATGGTGAATGTAATTGATGTTGCAAAGAAAACCATTGAAGGTATTTATGCAGGCGTGCCGACAACAGAGCTGGACAACCTTGCAGCAGAAACAGCAGCATCGCTTACTATCACACATCCCGACTATGCAATACTTGCGTCAAGAATTGCAGTAAGCAACCTGCATAAGAATACCATTAAAAGTTTTTCTGCAACAATGCAAAGGCTTTATAATTATACAGATGCTGCAACAGGAAAAAAATTACCACTAATAGCAGATGATGTGATGCAGATAATTGAAGAACATGCAGAGTTACTGGACAGCACCATTATTTACGACAGAGATTTTGGTTTTGACTATTTTGGTTTTAAAACTTTGGAAAAATCGTACCTGCTAAAAGTTGATGGAAAAATTGCAGAACGTCCGCAACACATGTATATGAGAGTTGCAATAGGCATACACAAAGAAGATATTGAGAGTGCCATAAAAACATATCACTTAATGAGTGAACGATGGATGACACATGCCACACCAACATTGTTTAATGCAGGTTCTCCTAAACCTCAAATGAGTTCATGTTTTCTTTTAACAATGAAAGAAGATAGCATTGACGGCATTTACGACACACTAAAACAAACAGCAAAAATTTCTCAAAGTGCTGGTGGTATTGGTTTAGCCATTCACAATATCAGAGCCACAGGCAGTTATATTGGCGGCACAAATGGAACAAGCAACGGCATTATTCCAATGCTCCGTGTATTTAATGATACTGCCAGATATGTTGACCAAGGTGGCGGAAAACGCAAAGGTGCTTTTGCTATTTACTTAGAGCCATGGCATAGTGATGTATTTGAGTTTTTAGATTTAAGAAAAAATCATGGTAAAGAAGAAATGAGGGCAAGAGATTTATTTTTTGCTTTATGGATTTGCGATTTGTTTATGAAACGGGTGGAAGCAAATGGTGATTGGAGTTTGTTTTGCCCCAATGAGGCACCGGGGTTAAGTGAGTGTTGGGGTAAAGAATTTGAAACGCTTTACGTTAAATATGAAGCTGAAGGCAAAGCAAGAAAAACAGTGAAAGCACAGGATTTGTGGTTTGCGATTTTACAATCACAAATTGAAACAGGTACACCCTACATGTTATATAAAGATGCTGCAAACAGTAAAAGTAATCAGCAAAATCTAGGCACAATTAAAAGCAGTAATCTTTGTACTGAAATAATGGAATATACCAGCCCTGATGAAGTGGCAGTTTGTAATTTAGCTTCATTGGCATTACCCCGTTTTGTTATTGATGGAAAGTTTGACCAGCAAAAACTATATGAAGTAACTTATCAAGTAACAAAAAACCTCAACAAAATAATTGACAATAATTACTACCCAATAGAAGAGGCAAGAACTTCCAATATGAAGCACCGCCCAATTGGTTTGGGTGTGCAGGGCTTAGCAGATGTATTTATTTTATTGCGTTTGCCATTCGAAAGTGAGTTGGCAAAACTGTTAAATAAAAATATTTTTGAAACCATCTACTTTGCGGCAATGACAGCCAGTAAAGATTTGGCAAAAGAACAAGGTGCTTATGAAACCTTTGTAGATTCGCCAGTTTCAAAAGGTATTTTTCAATTTGATATGTGGGGTGTAACACCAACTGACTGTTGGGATTGGGCTTTGCTAAAAGAAGAGGTAAAACAATACGGAGTACGTAATTCGCTTTTATTAGCGCCTATGCCTACTGCTTCTACGTCACAAATATTTGGCAACAACGAATGTTTTGAGCCGTATACAAGCAATATTTATACAAGAAGGGTTTTAAGCGGTGAATTTATAATCGTAAATAAACATCTCTTAAAAGACTTAGTGAATTTAGGATTGTGGAATAACAGTATGAAAAATAAAATTATTGCTGCCAATGGTTCTATCCAAAACATTGCAGAAATACCAACCGACATAAAAGAATTATACAAAACAGTTTGGGAAATAAAACAACGCAATATTATTGATATGGCAGCTGACAGAGGGGCATACATTTGTCAATCCCAATCGTTGAATTTATTTGTTGACAACCCAAATACTTCTAAACTTACTTCTATGCACTTTTACGCATGGAAGAAAGGTTTAAAAACTGGCATGTATTATTTGCGTACACAAGCCGCCACACAAGCTGTTCAATTTACAGTAGAAAAGCAAGGTAGCAATGAAATAAGCCCTGTAGTTCCATCAACAGAAATAGTAAATCAACAACCACAAATAAATAATGATGTGGAGCCAACGCAAACTGATGCCCCAAGTTGCAATATGGAAGATGGTTGTATTAGTTGTGGTTCGTAAAATAAGCAAGTGAAAATAAGAAATCTCATAGTTGCTTTTTGGCTATTGGTATCGGCTTGTCATACGACTGCCAAAATTAGCCAGCAAACATTAAAGCAGATGCCATCTGCCTTACTTGGAAACTTTAAAGATGATTACGGAAGCAGCTATATTATTACAAACAAAGAATGGGTGCAAGGTAAAAGCATAAAGTATCACTTGTTACAGTACAACAAGGCTGAAAATTTTTTTATTGCAAAGAATGATGAAGCTAATCCTTCGGACGGTGGGCTGTACACAAGGATAGACATAATGTATTTTGAAAACATGAAACCCTGGCATTGGGGTTATTGCCTTACTACATATAAAGCAAGTACTATGGAGGAAGCAATGAATACAGCAACGGCAGATAGGATTAACCCCCGTAAAGGATGTAATGGTTATCCATTTTCAAGGATGAAACGAACTGATTAAAACTAATAACTATGGCACATCCACTTTTATGCTGGGATATATGTTTAGAAGGATTGCACAGAAGAATGCAATTAGCCAATGACTTGAGAATAATGCAAAGTATAATGAATGCAGGTAACTGGCATAAACCCCTCGTTTCTCTTGACAATACATTGGTTTGGGAAAACAAAGTGATTATTATTACGGATACGAAACTCAATATCATTCATGCTACTGAAAATATATTTGCCATGAATGGTTACAGACAGGAGGATGTAATTCACAAAAAGCCCACAATGTTTCAAGGTGCTAAAACTGAAATTATAGAAAGAGAAAAAATTAAAATAGCGGTTGATAAACAAAACCCATTTAAAAGTATCATTACAAATTATAAAAAAGACGGGAGTATTTACAAATGCCAAATTGAAGGTTATCCTGTCTTCAACAAAAAAGGGAATTTAGTAAACTTCATTGCAATTGAAAATGTTGCATAAATGATGAACGAAGAAAAAATTGAAAAATCAATCACAAGAATATTTAAAGCTGTATTTCCCGACAGTACAAATCATTATGACACTTTATTTGGTGGGACAGCAATGCACTTGATGGATGAAGTGGCTTTTATAACTGCAACCCGTTACAGCAGACAAAAAATGGTAACTGTTAGCAGCGACAGAATAGATTTTAAAATGCCCATACCTGCAGGAACTATAATAGAGTTGGTTGGTAAAGTATCTTATACCGGCAATACGAGCTTAAAAGTAAGAGTTGATATTTTTGTTGAACAGATGTATTCTAACGACAGACAAAAAGCAGTAAGCGGAGAGTTTACATTTGTTGCTATTGACGACAATAAAAAGCCAACGAAAATCAATTGACCAAACACACAATGACAAAAGGACAATAAGCGAAGTCTCCAATAGCCAACGCCGCAAGGCAAGCACATTGGCAGGCACACAAAACCCACAGCACAGAAGCCAACCTGCCAAAGAGCTTGCCTTCTTGCTCGGCTTGGGTAACAGTCTTTAGGTTGACACAGTTAAAATGCAACACTCTACTACTGGACAGAGAAAAGGGCGAACGTACAACAGGGGGTTTGCTGCTATACTGGCGGACGAACATATCCTCATCTTTTTGTTCGCTATCAGCACCAGTTCCAGCCGACGTAATTCTATTTGGCTTTTAGTTGTTAACTTCAACTACATATTTGCAATCATCAGGGGTTCCGGGCTGGACGTTCAATGAATACCAGCACAGCAGCAAGCCCTGTCCGTTGTAAGCAACCCTTACCGACATTTTACAAAATTTGATTTGGAAATTTGAACTTTTCAATTTTATTTTTGTCTACGCTTCGTTGCAGCACATACAGCAGCCGCACATGGATAGACACAAAGCAAAGCTGCGGTAAGAGCTGCAACGCCAACGCACAACCGAGCTAACATTTTACTATCAGCAGTTGTGCAAAAAATAAACAACAGAACTTTTTTAAACTTATTCAGTACGTACAAATTGAGGGACATTTTGCCTTTGTTGACCCAAAGAAAAATAGCAAAGGACTGTATGGCAGTGGCAGCTTACACTGCAAGGAGTACCGCAAGTACGAGGGATAAAAATACTGTATGCCCAGTTCGAAAGTACAACGAACACAAGACGAGTATTTATAAACAATTCAAAATCGCAACAAATGAAAAAAATGGAATTAACACAAATGTCAACAATCAATGGAGGTGACAAATTTGGATGTGCAACAGGCATCTTCTTTACTGGTATGGCTATTCTTGGACTTGCAATCACTGGTTTTGCTACAGGAGGAGCAACCGTTGTCGCTGCACTAGGAACTATTGCCGCAAATACAGCCGCTGGTGTTACATTAGGTGGTTCAATTGCAACTACTGCAATTGCATGTTCTGAAAAGTAAAAAATGGGGGGGGCTATGAGTTTGTAGTGTCATACCCCCCTCTATATTAAATAAAACAGTAAATCTTCAATTTTTGAAAAATTAAATTTTATGGCAACAAGAAAGACTGCAATTTTATCTTTCCTACTTGGAATTTCAATGATTTGGACAATAGTTTACTTTTTAATAAATGGTTTATCATTAACTAATATAGTAGATAAACTGGTTTTAATTTCTTCATTTTCATTATTTACATTTTTTATTATTTCAATATTTCGCTCACTGAAGAAACAATAATTTTTTAATGACAAAACAAGTTATTTTCATTTCAATTTCAATCATCTATTTTTTAGTAGCATTTTATAATCACGAATTTATTTTGACAGACAATTTTATAAATTCAGCACTTGGTTATAATTTGACAAGTAATAATATCAAAGATTCAATTGATTTTGTGAGAAAATGGCAGTGGATAAGCTATTTGTTTATTCCACTTGTCTTGCTGCTTCGCATCACCTTTACATGGATTTGTTTAAAAGCTGGCAGTTTTATTACAGATAGGTTTACTGAAACATCTTTCTGGAAAATAGCCATTCAGGCAGAAATTGTTTTTGCATTTGGTGCTGTAGCAGGGTTATTCTACACCGAGTTTTTTGTGGATGTAGAAACCTTGGAACAATTATCGGTAAACCCGTTTTCGTTGCAGGTATTTGTTTCGGATAGTGTGCCCAAGTGGAGCCTTTACTTTTTTAATACACTCAACATTTTTGAGTTCGGTTATGTGTTCGTTTTAGCTTACCTCATTGCAGAGGAGGCTAAAAGCAAAGTTTTGCCTTCTTTGAAATTCGTTGCATCTACTTACCTGCCGGGTCTTGCACTTTGGGTGTTATTGGTAAGTTATTTATCTGTTGTGTTTCAACCTTAACAATTTTTCATGAACCGTAGAAAAATCATCCATATAACTGTGCCTCCAATTTTACTTTTATTGGTTTCATTCCTTGGTTATAAAATCTGGAGTACAACAGAAGCCAAAGAAAAAATAGTAGCTGCTACTCAGTACCTGCCCTCTATACAGCTCCGCAAAATGGATGGCAGCATTTTCAATACAGATAGTTTCAAAACTTATAAACAACTTTTAGTACTCAATTATTTTAACCCCGAGTGCGACCACTGCCAAAGCATGGTACAGGAACTGTTTCGGGAGCAACAACTTGTAGAAAATGTAAAATGGCTCATGATAACATCAGCTTCCGTTGAAAAAACCAAACGATTTGCAGATAGTATGGAAATAGCGAAACTTCAAAACGTAACGGTGCTGAATGATACAGAATCGGATTTTATTAAAACATTTGGAACCGCTTCGGTTCCATCTTTTTATGTGTACAAAAATGGTAAACTTCTCCGTAAGCACAGTGGTGAGTGCAGTGTAGCTTATCTGGTAAAAGAGTAAATCCGTAACATCATCTTAATTCATGCCTATATCTTTTATACAATCAACAGAGCTAAAACCTTTAATAGTACCGCAGCAAGACCAAAAAGATTGCGGGATTGCCTGTCTACTTTCCCTTATACGCTACTACGGAGGTGATAATGATTTTGAAAGCCTCCGCCGTTTAAGCGGCACATCTATTACAGGAACAACTCTGTTAGGATTATATCAAGCAGCACAGGCTACGGGGTTTGATGCAGAAAGTTGTGAGGCAGATATGGATGCTTTACTAGCCCACCCTTCGCCCTGCATTTTACATGTTCTTTTGGAAAACAACTTACAGCACTATGTGGTGTATTTTGGTAAGAAGGAAAACAAAGGTAAACTTCTTTTGATTATTGGCGACCCTGCAAAAGGAATGGTGTATATGACACCTGCCGAATTGGAAAGCATCTGGCAATCAAAAGCCTGCCTGGTGCTTACTCCCAATGAACAGTTTCAAAAAAAGAAAAACATCAATCGTTCAAAGAAGCAATGGTTCAGAGAACTTGTAAAACCAGATATGCCACTTCTCCTCATTGTGGCAGCGATGGGTATAGCTATAGCAGCGCTTGGTCTTACTATGGCCATCTTTTCCCAACGGTTAATTGATGAGTTTTTACCCAATAAACTGTACAACAAACTTTATACAGGTATTGGTTTTGTGTTTCTGCTCTTACTGGCAAAAGAAGCCGTTAGCCTTATTCGCACTCAATTACTGCTTCGCCAATCCAAAGAATTTAACCTGCGAATTGTAAAGGATTTCTTTTCCAGACTGCTTTTTTTGCCCAAACCTTTTTTTGACACCCGCAAAATAGGTGAACTCACTGCCCGTCTGCATGATACCAACCGCATTCAAAGGGTTGTGAGCCAGATTGCAGGTAACACGTTATTGGATAGCATTGTAGTATTGGTTACGCTGGTATTTGTATTCTCCTATTCTGTTACAAGTGGCCTTATTACTTTAGCCGCTTTGCCTGTTTTCTTTTTGCTCATTTACAAAAGCAATAAAAATATCATTGAAGCACAGCGTAATACGATGGCTGGTTATGCTATGGCAGAAAGCAATTATATTTCTACGCTGCAGGGCATTGAGCCGGTAAAAAATCACAGTAAGGAAGTTCTTTTTTCAGAAACAAACAATGCCATTTACAATCAATATCAATCGGCTATATTCCGTTTAGGACAAATACAAATGCGGCTTTCCTTTGTTGCCAATGTATTTGCAGCTTTTTTGTTGTGTGGTTTGTTGCTCTTTTTGAGTTATCAGGTCTTGCACAACCAATTAAAGGCAGGTGAGTTAATGGCTGTAATGGGCATGGTAGGTTCGTTGCTGCCTTCGGTTGCGAATCTTGCCTTGTTAAGCATACCGATCAACGAAGCCCGTATCGCCTTTAACCGCATGTATGAGTTTGCAGGAATACAACCACAAGAAAAAGGGCAGTTGGAACTATCGGATTTCAAACAAATGGAGGTAAAGAATATTTCCTTTCGCTATCCCGGTAGAAGTCCTGTTCTGCAAAATGTTTCTTTTGAAGTCAACAAAGGTGAAATCATCGCCCTAATGGGTGAAAACGGTTGTGGCAAAAGCACATTGGTTCAATTACTGATGCAGCATTATACTCCTGAAAACGGACACGTTCTGATTAATGGTAGTACAAAGTTTTCTGACATTCAAATTTCTAACTGGAAACAAGTTGCCGCCGTAGTGCCGCAGCAGGTTCATATTTTTAACGGAACTGTTTTGGAAAACATTGCTTTTGAAGATGCTGCTAAAAATCCACAAACAGTTATTGAGTTTTTACGCAACTATGGTTTTGCTTCTTTTATGGACACATTACCTCATTCTGTAATGACTCTGGTAGGTGAGGAAGGTATTAACCTCTCCGGCGGTCAGAAACAAATGATTGCACTGGCAAGGGCATTATATCACCGACCGCAACTGTTACTGTTAGACGAAGCGACAGCGGCAATGGACAGAGAAAATGAACTTTTTGTATTGCAATTGCTGCAACGTCTGAAATCACAAATGGCCATCATACTCATAACCCACAGGCTGCATGTTCTTAAAACCTTTTGCGACCGTATCTACTTGCTGGACAGGGGTTCTATTACCTCAACGGGTAACCATGACACACTCCTGCAGTCCGACAATTTATACAGCCGCTACTGGGCCGACATGATAGGGTAAGTTCGTAACCGGCCATGCTGCAAAGCCAGGCACATACCGCAGCCGCTCAAAGCCTGCACACTAAGGCCAAGCAGCGGTAAGAGCCTGTCTTTCGCCCACGCAGGGTAAGCAGCTTTATGGCGACAGAGGACATTACGTAACAATTAACGCTCCGACAGATAACAGAGCTGCTTACAACAAGTGTATTGCCAAAATGCAGGCTGACGGAAGCCGTGTTTCAACTGTTGTAACTCTGTTGGGCTGCATATCCAGCTTGACCTTATCTATTTAGCTATGTGCATAGCATCATCTTTTTTATCTTTACTAAGCAGCGGTCAGCCGGGCGGATGTAGTTCTATTCCCTGCACTTCGGCAATACCTGTCCGTTGTGTGCCATTATATAAAGAAAAATGAGTATAGAAAAACAAATAAACCAAGCCGAGACAAATCTGCAAAGAAAATTAGATTGGGTTGGACGACATGACAGTAGGACAACTTTTGTTGCAGGAATGTTAATCGCAATGCTTGGGGTTTTAGCTTCTTCAAGTTCTAAAGTTGACGAATGGACAACATTTGCTTACGTAGTTTATGGAGTAACTGGAGTAACTTTAGCAGCTGGACTCTTTTTCATCTATAAATGCCAATACCCACAAACAGAATCATCAAACAATTCTTTAAATTATTTCGGGACAATTGCTGAAATGAAGTTTGATGAGTTCAAAAAGAAAACTCTAGGCACATCGGACAAAGATTATTTGGAAGATATTCTATATCAAATCCATAGAAATTCTGTCATTCTAAAACTAAAATTCAAGTATCTGAAATTAGCTTTAGTGATGTTGAGTATTTCAATTTTACCATGGTTGGCGTCTATTTATCTATCCAACGAATACTTGAAATAATGGCAATTTTAGATACTTTAGAAAGCGAAGTAAACTCAATTCTAAGCATAAATTGGAATGAAAGAAATGGAACTGTCATTCCAGAGACAACAGACGTAGCTCTAAAAGATGGTGCAGTAAAAATTGAAGCGACTTTTCTTTATGCTGACTTGGCTGGTTCATCTTTATTAGCAAAAACTTGTCCATGGCAGACGACAGCTAAAATCATTAGAACATATCTTGACACAGCTGTAAGACTAATTCGACACCATAATGGTGAAGTAAGAAGTTTTGATGGTGATAGAGTAATGGGAATTTTTAAGGGTGATTATCCCAATACAACGGCTGTGACTTGTGCGAGAAATATAGACTGGGTTGTAACTAACATTATAAACCCAAAAGCAAAGGAAAAATTTAAATCAATTAGAGACAATGACATAAAAATTAGGCATTGCGTTGGTGTAGACACAAGTGAAGCACGAGCTGTTCGTTCAGGAATTAGAAATAATAATGACTTGATTTGGATTGGTAAAGCTCCAGCATTTGCAGCAAAATTGTCTGACATTCGAGATTATCCTTATGAAGTTTATATTTCGAAAGAATGTTACAATAAACTTGCAATGAGTGCTAAGAAAAATGGTACTGAAGACGTATGGACTGCTAAGGATGTTGTAATAAGTGGACAAACACATACAGTTTATAGGTCTAAAACACCACTGAAACCATGAGAATAACGGCACACAACAGCCGTTTGGCGTCATTCGGGGTCACGTGCTTAAATTCAAGTGCGGTGCTCCTATTGGGCTTTAGTGGTGGGTTGACAGTGAAGTGCTCCGAAATCCCGCACGAACGCCAAGTGGCCAAACGTTGTGCACCATAAATATTTAATGAAACTAGAATCTGCACTATTAACAAAGCTGTTGAAAGTTTACAGAATAAATTGATTAAATTTAAATGATTAAAATTTTAGTTATGCGACTAATACTTTTAGCTATATTTCTATTCTTCGCCTCTAGCAATAGCTTTTCTCAATTACCTGTTTCAAAAGTTCCTAATGATTTGCAGAAGTTTAATAAGGGAACAATTTCTGATACTTTAATTAGAATTAAGCCTAATAATAATTCACTGAAGAAGCCATTTGGTTCTAAACATAAGATGCCTACTTTGATTATAGATAATAATGGGGTATATGAGCGAAATCTTGGCAATGGTTTAGATCTATATTCTATGACTTTGGATAAAATGCCCTGTGTTTCACCAGACTCTACTTTTCAATCAAAAATGGCGATAACTGAATTTTTAAAAAGTAAAGCGAAAAGTTATCAGCCACCGAAAAATTGATTGTAAGAGATAATTGCAATTAGTCTTTGTAGGTCAAGTAATTATACCCTCTCGTTTAGTGAAAATATTATAATTGATATAAGCGAAGAAATAGACGGTGCACAACAAAAGGCTTTACGCAAGTTGGGCTTTCAGCAATGACCCATCAGCTTTGGAGTTTCAAATGAACTTCAGTAATTTGGCTTTAACTAATAGAGTCTATAGTGGCCAAGCAAGCAGTTGGATCACAGATTATCCAACCAGCGTAAAGCCACGGACGTTACCTGCTATGCTAATTGACAATCTCTAACAATTCAAAATATGGACAGAAAAGACTTTTTAAAAATTGGGGCGTTGACAAGTGCTGCGACAGTTATCAGAACAAACAACGCATTTTCGCAAAATCTGACAGACAACAACATTGATAAGTTGGTGGACGCAAACGGCAACTTTGTTCAACAGGCACTTCCATACACGGAAAATTTTTTAGAGCCGTATATGGACAGCGAGACATTGCATTTGCACTATACCTTCCATCACGGTGGGGCGACAAAGGCAGCAAATACAGACCTCAAAAAAATCAGAGAGGCAATGGACAGCAACAACCTTGAAACAGTTGATTACTGGACTAAGAAACTTTCTTATCATTTGTCGTCACACATCTTGCATTCTATCTTTTGGACAAACCTTACCAACAAAGCTACAACACCGAAGGGTGACCTACTCAAACGAATTGAAAAAGATTTTGGCAGCTACGACAAACTAAAAACATATTTAGCACAGACATCCAAAAATGTGGACGGCAACGGGTGGGGCATTTTAGGATATCAACCTTACACGGACAAACTTACTATTTTACAATGTGAGAACCACGAAAAACTGACCCAGTGGGGCGTTATTCCTTTACTTGTAATTGACGTTTGGGAGCATTCGTATTACTTAAAATATAAACATAAACGGAGCGACTTTGTGGACGCATTGTTCAACATTATTAATTGGGACAACTCATCCCAACGACTTGCTGATGCAATCAAACTTACAAAATAAGAAATGAGATTAATTTTAGTTCATCTGTTATTATTGTTGTCTGATGGCATAATTGCACAAATCAAAATTGAAGGTGCCGTAAAAAATTCTAATGCCGAACCTGTTGCGTTTGCAAATGTTCTATTGTATTACAAGCAAGACACATTAAAGATTATTCAAGGCACAACTACAGACAGTCTTGGTAATTTCAGGTTTACTCAGGTTCAAAATGCAGAATTCATCTTAAAAATTCACTCCATTGGATATGTTTCAAAACAATTGGTTATAGAAAGCACAAATCTGCCCGTTTTGACATTGGGCACTATAACAATTATTGAAAACGTCCAACAACTGCAAACAGTATCCATTGTTGGAAAAAAACCGGTTATTCAACAAACCAATAATGGATTGGTAGTAAATACAGATGCAGTGCTCACGCAGCAAGGAGGCACGGCTGCCGATATACTGAGGGGAACTCCAACCGTTTTTGTAGATGCGGACGGCAATATCAATTTGAGGGGAAAAACACCATTGATATTGATAAACGGAAGGAACTCAAAACTTGACAACCTCAATAGTATTCCGGCAACAAGTATTGAAAAAATTGAAATCATTACATCACCAGGTTCCAACTATGATGCGGAAGCGGAAAACGGAATTATCAATATCATCTTTAAAAAAAAGAAAACCGATGGTTTAAATGGTGCAGCAGTCATCGGAACCGGTTGGGGGGCCAGTTGGCGATTCAACAGTTCTGCTATGATGAATTATAAAAGAGGAGCCTGGAATGTGGGACTTTCGTATGATAACCGATTAGCAGAAAGAACAAGAAATGCAGAAGGCACGAGGGTTAATTTCTTTCTTCCAACCAATTACCTGTTAACGCAAGATAGAAATGATGCCCGTGAGGAAGCGATACATAATTTAAGAAGCAGTATAGATTACACGAAAGGTAAAAATGCAGCAGGTGCTGAGTTTTTATTGGGATGGCAGAACGAACAAAACAATGAAACGCTATTCAGCACTTTTCAGAATCAGGCTGGCGGATTTGAATCAAAAAACAGGCGATTTTCAGACGAAGGCCGAAAAGCAAAACAAGCAGAGATTGCTTTGAAATATGAAAGGAAACTTAATAAGGAACAACAGTTATTGAATTTTAATTTCAGTAATTCTTTCAGCGATGGTATCGAACGGACCAATATTAATTCACAATATCTGACGATCTCAAATGAGCAAACAGGTGTGCCTGTTTTACAACGAACCAGCTTTAACGATAAAAGTTCTGTTTCGAATATCCGGGTTGATTATACTCAGAAAATGGGTAAAGGCTTGTTTGAATCAGGTTATAAAGCGTTGCTAAGATTTTTCGATAGTGACTTTTCACAGGAAAATGACAGCAACGGAGTCTTTACGCCGATACCGAGCCTGACTGGAAAACTCGAATTCAGAGAGCAGGTTCATGCCTGGTATGCACAATATAAATTCAGAACGAAAGAACGGTGGGATTTTGAATTTGGTTTAAGGGGAGAACAAACAATAAATGAAGGTAGTGTTAAAAGCCAGCAATTAAATTTCGACAATAACTACTACAACCAGTTTTATAATTTGGGTACCGGATACCGGCTGACAGGTCAACAAAATCTTAGATTAAGCCTTGCCAAAAGAATCAACAGACCAAGACTTGGGCAACTTAACCCATTTACAGATATCACAGACTCACTTACCCAACGCAGTGGCAATCCCGAATTGTTGCCTGAGATAAGTCATAATGCAGAACTCAGTCATTCGTTTTCCTTTCAGAAGGGGAATTTGCTGACCAGACTCTATTACAGAAACAGTACTAACTCCATCTTACCTTTTACAGAGCTCAACACCAACGGTGTTCTCTTTACAAAACCTATTAATGCAGGAACGACCAACACAACTGGTCTGGAGATGATATTTGCATACAATATATTTTCGTTTTGGACTTCAAACATCAGTGCATCGGTATTTAATCAACAAATCGATGCAAAAAATATAGAGGCTGATGCTGTAAATAACGTTTGGAGTTGGAATGCAAAATGGATAAATGATTTTACAATAAACAAGCATTTTAAAATACAGGTACTATCTGTCTATAATTCACCTGTTGCAACCATACAAGGCAGGACTATTTCTGTGTATAATACTGATATAGCGTTTCAACATAAAATCTGGAAAGAAAAAGCAAGAATCGGCTTTATTGTTACCGATGTGTTCAATACTCAACGCAGTGGAATTATTTGGGACACCAATGATTTTTCATTCCAACGTATTTTCAAAGTCGATACAAGAGCCGCTTTGCTAACATTTGCTTACACCTTTGGAACCACTTTTAAGGAAAAACTCATGGATAATAAATTTAGTAATGACTAAGGAATACAGCACAGCAGGTAACATTGCATTGGCAATATGGCGGGTGAAGAATATATTCTCAACTTTTTGTCCGCTACTCAGCTTCGGTTTCGTCAGACGAATAACACCGGGCAACAGAATAAACAATGAACTTCTGTAACTTTATTTAGCAGCGGTTATGGGCAGACGGAACACGGAATGCCGTCACATCGCCAATGCTTTTCCGTTACCAGCAAATTTAACAGACCAACATAAAGACAATGGGATACGACATTAGAGTAGTAGCATTTATAGACATTCTTGGGTTCAAGAGTTCGGTTGACAAGTCCAACGAAGACGAACAAGAATTTAATAGAATACTCGACACATTGACAGAGTTAAAAGACTTTTTTATAAAACCGAAAGATCACTACGAGATTGAAGCTGACCGAAAACTTGGTGCAGACACTCAAATTTTACAAGTTTCAGACAGCTTAATAATTTCACGATTAATTCAAGAACAAGGTGGTATTTATTATATGCTTTCTGACTGTGCTTTTGCAATTCACCTTTTAATTAGCAATGGTTTTTTATGCAAAGGAGCAATTCGTTTTGGAAAAATGTATCACAAGGACACAACACTATTTGGACAAGCCTATGTTGACGCATATTTGGCTGAAGAAGACGAAAAACTACCAATTGTTAAGTTTGACAAAGAAATATTCGAGATTGTTGAACATTTCCCTGGTCCGGCCAACAAAGGCTTTGAAGAATGGGAAATTGACTTCATTAAGAAAAACTGCAAACAGATAGAGAACGGTGAATATTACTTGGACTACTTTACAGACTATGACGACCGTGTCGGTGGCGGAGAAGGAACAGCTTCTGTTCACTATTCAAAGCTAAGACAGATAATAGTTGACGGACTTAAACTTCCAAAGGAAAGTAGTGCATACAAAAAATATATTTGGGCAAGAGACCAGTTTAATTTGACAGCTAAAAATTACGGACTTGACAACATTGAAAATGAATAGAAAATCTGCTGGTAACACGGGTTTTGCGTCAGGCGGGCTGACGTGCAAACTTGGAGTTTTGTGCTTCTATTCAAGTTCAGTGCTGGTTGACAGTGTTGTTCTCCGAAACCCGCCCGAACGCAAAGCCCGAAACCGTTAGCTGCAGCCCTATTGGACAGTTCCCAATTATTCAAACGGACATTTTTTTGCGACACTTCAAGGACACTTTGTAACCCTGCCGACAATTTCGTATTTAAGTATTTGCTTAAATAAGTAATCTTTACTACTTTTGACACAACAAACAAAATTGACAATGGCAAACGACACTTGCATACGGCTTCAGGCGGACATTGAACAAATTAAAAGTTGCCGGGAAAAATTAAAGGCTAACTCAAAATCATTTTTACAGTTAGGACAAGTCCTTGCTTTGACGGGCAACGAAGTGCGACTGAAAATACTGTTCCTGCTTGAAGAGGAAAATGAACTTTGCCCTTGCGACCTAAGCGACATTTTAGGAATGAGCATTCCCGCAGTTTCTCAGCACTTACGCAAACTAAAAGACGGTAACATCATTGAAGCCAGAAAAGCAGGACAAACTATTTTCTATTCTTTACGCAGCGAACATTTAAAAACTTTAAGACCGTTTTTTAAAATTATTAATCAACAAAATTTGGTGACAGTATGATAACGCCAACAAAAAATAGTAAAGGTTGGGTTGCAGGTCTGTTGACAGCGGTTGCAGCTTCGCTTTGTTGCATAACACCAGTTTTAGCTTTCTTTGGTGGTGCAAGTGGACTTGCTTCCTCGTTTTCGTGGATTGAACCTTTTCGTCCTTATTTAATCGGTTTGACAATTGCAGTTTTTGCATTTGCGTGGTATCAAAAACTAAAGCCACAAAAGCAACTTGACTGCGACTGTGAACCGGACAACAAAAAATCATTTTGGCAATCAAAATCTTTTTTAGCAATCGTTACAGTGGTTGCAGGACTGTTAATTGCATTTCCTTACTATGCAAAAGTATTTTATCCAAAGCCTCAAGAAACAAAAGTTATTATTGTTGACAAAAGCAATATACAGACAGCAGAATTTAAAATAAAAGGTATGACCTGTGAAGGCTGTACAGAACATATAAACAACGAACTTTCAAAAACTTCGGGAGTGATTGAGTTCAATACTTCTTACGAAAAAGGCAACAGTCTTGTAAAGTTTGACAACAGTAAAACTTCCGTTGACAGCCTTGTATCCGTCATTAATAAAACTGGCTATAAAGTAACTTCTCAATCTGTAATCAACAACTAATGGAAAAAACTATCATACTTCAATCTGTTATTACTTGCCCCATTTGTGGACACAGACAAGAAGAAACAATGCCAACAGATGCTTGCCAGTATTTTTATGAGTGTTCAAGTTGCAAGACACGACTTAAACCAAAGGAAGGCGACTGTTGCGTTTATTGCAGTTACGGGACAGTAAAATGTCCACCTATGCAATTAGGTACATCCTGCTGTTCGTAGCGACGAAGGGTATGCAGCTAACAGCGAGGTTTGCTGCTATGCTGGCTGACGAATATATACTCATCATTCTGTTCGCTATCAGCTTTTGTTCGGGCTGAAGAATATAAATGAGCTTTAGTTGTTATCTTCATCATCAGTTTTTCAATCGGCTGCGGCTCCGGGCTGGACATTATAAAATACCAGCACAGCAGCAAGCCCCAACGTTATGGGCTATGTATTATCAGGTTTCGTATCTTTGAAGTATGACACAGTTGGAATCCTTAAAAGATTTGCTACTTAGGCTGAAGCCAGAGCTAATGGAAAAGTATTCTATCAGTTCTATTGGCCTTTTTGGATCAGTTGTGCGCGATGATTTTTCACCAACATCAAGCGACATCGATATTATTGTAGATTTTTCTAAGCCTATCGGAATTGAATTCATTGATTTGGCTGATTATCTCGAACAGAAAATAAAAAGAAAAATAGATCTTGTATCGAGAAACGGAATCAAGACGAAATATTTTCAAGCTATAGAATCCGATATCATTTATGTCTAAAAGATCTACAGACCTGCTTATTGACGATATCCTTGATAGTGGACAAAAAATCCTAGATTATACTCTTGGCTTGACTCTAGAGCAATTTTCAGCTGACTCAAAAACAGTAGATGCTGTAATCAGAAATTTCGAAATCATAGGAGAAGCGGCTAACAGATTACCCGAAGATTTTAAGGCGAAGCATTCAGAAATTGACTGGCATAAAATTCGAGGCTTCAGAAACAGAATTGTTCACGACTATTTTGGAATAGATTATTCTATTGTTTGGGTAATAAAAGAGACATTTCTTCCTAAAATGATCGAACAGTTAATTAAACTTCAAGGCTAACTTACACAGCCCATAACAAACGGCTTTACGCAAGTTGGGCTTTCAGCAATGGCCGATCGTCTTTGGTATTTCAAATGGGCTTCAGTAATTTGGCTTTAACTAATCGGGGCTTTAGAGGCCAAGCCAGCAGTAGTATCACGGAATTTCCAACCAGCGTAAAGCCACGGACGTTGTACGCAACTCACATGATTATTCCAACAATGCAAAGAGTGACCGAATGAACAACATTAATGATTTAAACCTACAGACAGAAATATTACCATTGTTCGACTACACTCTTAATGACTTTGCTAAAGAAACACTTTATCAAATATTCCAAGAGCCACTTTCTACACTAGCCGATATCGAGAAAAGACAAGAGATATTTAAAGGCTTTATTGCTAACGCTGAAATATTCACTAATTATTCTTATTCCAGATTGGACTTTCACGAAGTATATAATTTTTTAAATGACACTTCATATCAAAAAATTATACAAGCTTCAAAAATGAGGCTTCTATTTTTAGAAAACGAAAGACATCAGACTAGAGCAAGATTTATTCAATTTATTTTACTTTTTCATAAGCTCCATTTCACCTATTTAAAAAGAATCAATGTCAGTTCCTTTCCAGATGACTATAAAAAGGAACTTGTTTCATTAGACAACTTTGTTACATCTTTAAACCTAAGGTACTACGATGAGTTGGTAAGAGAAGGCAAATTTAAGATAAAGCATTTATTAGAAATTGCAAAAATTATTACTGGCAAAAAGTTAAAGGGAGAATTTGATGTATTTTATAAAATGTTTTTCCAATTTGAAGCATATATTTCAATTAGCAAATGTATCATAAAATATCATTTTTGTTTTCCATCCTTTTCCAAATTCCATCTTTTATTTGAAAACGTTTACCACCCTCTAATAAAGAACCCAGTAAAAAATAGCTTTACAATAGACAAAAATGTGATTCTTCTCACAGGACCAAACATGTCAGGAAAGTCAACACTTTTAAAATCTATTGGTCTTTGCATTCACCTTGCTCTACTCGGTGTAGCTGTACCAGCAAAGAAAATGGAATTACCTTTTTTTGAGCGTGTATCCATCTCTATTAATCATAATGATGACATTTCAAATGGATATAGCCAATTTATGAATGAAATAATCAGACTAAAACAGGTTGTTGTTGACGCTTCGGAGAATAAAAGCTGTTTTGCCATTTTTGATGAACTATTTAAGGGTACAAGTATTGATGATGCAGTTCAAATTAGTTCTACCACTATTAAGGGACTAACAAAATTCAAGAAATCATTTTTCTTTATCTCTTCACATCTACATCAAATAAAGCAGATTGAAGAAGTGCAAAGAAAAGAGGTTGAAACTTATTATGTTGACTGTGTAATTGAAAATAGCACACCCCTATTTAATTATCAAGTCAAAGAAGGATGGTCAGACCTAAAAGTTGGACAACTTCTGTTTGAGAATGTAGGTCTAAATGATTTATTAGATGCATCATGACAAATAGGTATGCGTACAACAATAGGCTTTGCGCAAGTTGGGCTTTCAGCAATAGCCCATCAGCTTTGGTATTTCAAATGAGCTTCAGTAATTTGGCTTTAACTAATCGCGTCAGTAGTGGCCAAGCCAGCAGCGGGAATTATCCTTCCCCACCCTGCGTAAAGCCTCGG